>NZ_JBHDJG010000009.1:0-64217 GCF_043195395.1 Paenibacillus ilasis | reverse complement strand
AGCCCCCCTCAAGATGAGATTTCCCAACTAGTAAGACCCCTTGAAGACGACGAGGTAGATAGGTTGGAGGTGGAAGTGCAGCAATGCATGGAGCTGACCAATACTAATCGGTCGAGGGCTTATCCAACATATTTCAATGTGCTGCAAATTCGTTTCGTATCTAGTTTTCAGGTGATCAAGCATCTGAGCCGTTTGGTGGCGATGGCGGAAGGGTTCCACGCGTACCCATACCGAACACGACCGTTAAGCCTTCCAGCGCCGATGGTACTTGGACCGAAGGGTCCCGGGAGAGTAGGACGTCGCCAAGCGAAAAACCACTGTCGATGTAATCGATGGTGGTTTTTATTTGTTTTTATTGAAGTTTAGATGAAATGTAGAGTTAGAGATTGTCCGACTAATGATATTTGCTGCAGCGTGTTGTCAGCAGCATCTCTGTTATATAACATGATCATAAAATTGACGTAAACAGATGAAGATTTTGTTACCGATACCATGCCAAAAATCAGTATAATAGAATTAGGCATAAACGGGTAAGTGATTACCGATTTGCGCAGGCTGTAGGAAATAAGGCCTGATTGGAAGGTTCTCCATTAACCAACCAACTATGAATACTCATCTGGAGACCGGTTATTGTGGGGGAAGGAGGACAATTACATGTTGTGTAAAAGTGGTTTGCATGTGGCAGGGATGATCTGTGCGGTTACGATATTGTTGATCGGATCCGGATGTGGGGCATCCACAGAACCAAGCTGGAAAACCTTTGACGGCGCGGCGAATGTGAAGTCATTCCCGGTTCCGAAGGAAGCGAATAAAACGGAGCAAACCACAGGTAATAGTGACTTGGATTATGTACGGTATGCGCTTCCTGGCTTGAAGGAAGACGACAGCATTCCTGAAGCTTACCTGGAAGAGATTGAGTCATGGGGATGGAAGCAGAAGGAAGTTGAAGATAACGGTGCTTCGTTAGTATTTGAAAAAGGCAAAAGTATCGTCCACCTATCGGTGCATGACGATTTCCTTATAATCACGGTTCCGACTCAGCTTAAAAAACAAGTCATACAAGGATTGGAAAGCAATAAAGCAAATGAATAAAGACCTCTTTCCGACTTCGGAATGAGGTCTTTATTTAATTATGAAACGAAAAAGGATTTATAATGCTATGTAGTGATGGACGCAGAATTCTAATATTATTGCAGGTAGTAGGAGATGTCCTGTTCATTCATTTTCAACATGCCATCTTTACGCTGGCCGCTCAAACGCAGCATGGTATAGCCGCGTGGGAGAAGGAACCACAGATGCCAGAACAGAAGTGTGATCGCAAAAGGCAGCGGTGACCAGAAGGCCATGATAGCGCTTAAGACAATCCCTACCCAACAGGTATAGAACTGCACCAAATTAAATACGCGACGGCTGACGTGTTGATCCGGTATATAACCAAGCCAAGGCAACCTCAGACGGAAGCGCCAACGTTTCCGGTAGCTTGTTCCCAATAGGATGAGCACGGTATGCCCAACGACATACTGGATCCATAACATAAGCGGAAAGGCGATTAGCAGATAAAGCAGGAAATACGGTGATACCCAAAATGTCCCTGCAGCCGCAGCAAGCCAAGGCAGACTTAAGTAGAGGATGAGCAAGCTTTTGGAAATTTGGATTTTCTTAATTAATCGATAGTGATAAAAGGTGGCTTGACCATGTGGATCTGCCATTGGGCTATGCCGTCCCCCTTTAAGTAGAAGTGAATTTCGATAGACGAGAAGTTTAAGTCTTTTATGTTTTTATCGGACAAAATCATATTTTTATTAAGCTGAAAAAAAAGGTACAGACACAAGGCCACCAAGGGGTACATATAAATAAAGCGTAGACCGATATCCTATGAAAAGGTTTAAAATAATAGAAACTGTGTCATACTAATAGGAAAAGGATCAAGGTGGGATGGTTATGGAAGAATTGACCGAACACGTGTGTATCATATGCAATCAAACGAAGACAGAGGGGATTACCATTGTATCGCAATTCGTATGCGAGGAATGTGAATCCGAAATCGTTCATACCAGCGCGGAAGATGCCAAATATCATTTTTTCATCCGTCAATTAAAACAGATTGCCATGCCAAAAAATGCATAGATGCCGGTACACGCGTCAAATGGGCCTGAATGAGAGGCCTTTTTTTGTTTAGAGGGGATTTTCCGTTCATGGAGACGTAGGCGTAGGTTTCAAATTGCGTTAAAATAGGTTAGAGAATGTAATCCGAAGGGATATGTCGATGACTACACATAGAGAGCGTGCCCCACTTGCAGAGGCTTTAATGGGGTATCGGGAACGTGGGGCTTCATCGTTTCACGTACCTGGTCATAAAAATGGCAGGGCATATGCGGGAGAAGGTAATGCTACGGAGATGCTGCGAGAGGCCATGCGCATTGATGTGACGGAAATTACAGGGACCGATGATTTATTTCATCCTGAAGGCGTTATTCAGGAAGCACAGGAGCTGGCGGCAGATTGTTTTGGCGCAGAGGAAAGCTTCTTCCTGGTGGGCGGGAGTACGGCCGGCAATCTGGCGCTGATCCTGACAGTATGCCGCGAACCGGGGGATATTCTGCTCGTTCAGCGGAACGTACATAAGTCCGTCTTGAACGGATTGATGCTGGCCGGTGCACAGGCGGTATTTCTTCAGCCGGAGATGGACAAGCAGAGCGGTTTAGCCGTTGCTCCATCTGCAGCTACACTGGCAGCGGCTCTTGAGGCCTACCCTGAGGCCCGGGGCGCGATCATTACGATGCCGAACTACTACGGGATGGGGAGCGACTTAAGACCGCTCACGGATGCTTGCCATGAGCGAGGCATTCCACTGCTCGTGGATGAAGCGCATGGAGCTCATTACGGACAGCATCCCCAGCTGCCGATGAATGCTTTGTCATGCGGCGCGGACGGCGTGGTCCAATCCACGCACAAGATGTTAGCCGCGATGACGATGGGAGCCATGCTGCATGTACAGGGCGGGCTGCTCGACCGGAGCCTGCTGCGCCAGCGGCTGGCTATGGTGCAGAGCTCCAGCCCCTCGTACCCGCTCATGGCTTCGCTGGATCTGGCGCGGCGCCTGCTGCACACGCAGGGCGCTGGCGCCTTCACGGCTGGCCTGGCCGCCGTGGAGGCCTTCCGGCGCGGCCTCGCGAAGCTGCCGCGCTTCGGGCTGCTGCAGCCGCTGCAGCCCGGGGAACGCGCCGCGGGCACAGCCGCTGCGGCGTATACCCACCAGGACCCGTTCAAGGCGGTCATTTATGACCGCACCGGGTCCCTGAGCGGGTATGCACTCCAGCGCGCACTAGAGGCGCGCGGCTGTGTGCCGGAGATGAGCGACGAGCTGCACGTCGTCTTATTGTTTACGCTGGGATCGACTCGGGAAGATGCGAATCACGTCTTATGGGCTCTTGTGCATATTGTAGAGCAGGGGGAGAAGACAGAAGGGATCGGAACCGAACCAGGCACTACGGCAGAGAGCACGGAATTCCTGATCCGGACATTGCGGGATCAGGGGGATTTCACGAGTTATGAGCCGCTAATGGCCCACGGGAATATGGATTCCAATGATTCGGATGTCGGTGCTAACTTGTTAACTGAAGCAAAACGGATTTTCGATGTTTCCACGTGGAACAATTTGTCCTCGGAGATTCCTTATTCGGCCCCAATTCCTTTCTCACTTAGGCCGATTGAGAGGGAGAGGTTGGAATCGGTGCCCTTAGAGAAGAGTGCTGGTCGAAAGGCAGCAGAGATGGTTATTCCCTATCCACCAGGTATACCGATCTTATACTCCGGTGAAGACATCTCAGTGGGAATGGAACAGAGGCTTATGGGATTAAGGAATGCGGGGGCAAAATGCCAGGGGATATCCGATCCGACGCTGGAAACCATTGTCGTTTATAAGGAAACGTGAAGGAAGGGACTCCACTATACGTTGGTATATCTACCGGAGCGTATAACTTTGAGCTCCATGATCAACAAATGATGAAAGCAGGATACGCTATGAATAATCGCAGACCACTATTTATTACCATCGAAGGAGGAGACGGATCCGGTAAAACGACCATGATGGGCAGACTCGCCGCCTTTATGCAGAATCATTCGATTCCGTATCTAATCACACGCGAACCCGGCGGTATTGAGATTGCGGAGAAGATCCGCTCCATTATTCTCGATCCGGAGCATACCGCGATGGATGCACGGACAGAAGCATTGTTGTATGCGGCAGCCCGCCGCCAGCATCTTGTGGAGAAGGTGGAGCCGGCTTTGAGTCAGGGCTTGACTGTTCTGTGTGACCGATTCGTGGACAGCAGTCTGGTTTACCAGGGATATGCACGCGGACTGGGCATGGAGGAGGTATGGGACATCAATCAATTTGCGATCGATACCCGCATGCCGGATCTAACGCTGTTGTTTGATGTGGAGCCGAAGATTGGCATGTCACGGATCACGGCGAATGCAAACCGGGAAATGAATCGGCTGGATATGGAGACCATGGCATTTCATGAGAAAGTTAGGGAAGGCTATCTATTGGTAGCAGAGCGTAATCCGGATCGAATTCGCATCGTGGATGCTTCCAAGACGCCGGCTCAGGTGGAAAGAGAAATGATTCGTCACTTGGAAGACGCGATATTAAAGGATTTTTGAGGTTGTTTGTCAAATAAGTAGTGTTAAGGACATACGATGTCCAAATAAACAAGGAGGGTTTACCATGAAATTGATTGTTGCGATTGTCCAGGATAAAGATAGCAACCGTCTCTCCGCCGCATTGGTCAAAGCTAATTTTCGGGCAACAAAGCTTGCAAGTACAGGCGGCTTCCTGAAGGCGGGGAACACCACCTTTATGATCGGGGTAGACGATTCACAGGTTGAAAGTGTGCTCAGCGTCATTCGCACAAGCTGTAAGGTTCGTGAACAGCTGGTCACTCCGGTAACCCCTATGAGTGGTACAACCGATTCCTACTTGCCGCTTCCTGTCGAAGTTCAGGTTGGTGGCGCAACGGTGTTTGTTCTCCCTGTAGAACGATTCGAGCATTTCTAAATTCATTTTCTGGATCTGCGATAGATACGTAACGGATGTTTTTATTGGGATATTTGACGGCTGTGTTCTCCTATAACCAAAGTCTTCTGAACCACTTCTGTATCATAATAAAAATAGTTACCGTAGATCGCCGCACTCGGGAGATGATCTTAATAGATGGATGAATTGGATGGATTCCGGATAATCGTCCCATTTATTGATAATTGTCAGTGAATCGCTTGACAAGTAGTCCATTTCAAGGTACGTTCACGTGAGGCACAGGTTTGTTCGATATGAACGTACCGGATGCCTCCGTTTTATTAGATGCAAAGAATAACGCAATAGGCGGTGGATTCAGGTGAAGATCAATCCGGGCTTTCGGCCCATGAAAAGTGAACTCACGGTGCCGGATGGCAACGCCAGACCGATTCAGAAGCGATCGTTCTCGGATATGATGCAGCAGCAGGGAGATCGTGCAACCCATGAAGAGCTGAGTCGTCAAATGCGTGAAATTGCAATGCAAGGGGATCGTTTGGCAAAGGCGATGACCGTTCGCGAGCTAAAAGCGTATAAATTGATGGTTCGCCGATTCCTGGAGGAGACGGTACGCCGCGGTGTGAAAATGAAGGAAACGCGCGGCTGGGACCGCCGGGGACGCGGCAAGCGTTATAATGTAATCGATGAAGTCGATTCTGCGCTGCTTGCGATGGCGGATGAACTGCTGGATACGGAGCAGGGGAGAATCGATCTGCTGAACCGAGTTGGTGAAATTCGCGGCATGCTGATCAATCTTGTATTCTAGCCGCAAGAAGCAAGGGATCGTATCGTGATTCATGATTGCTCCGTAATGGAGGGTCATGAGGGATTGATAGAAAGTGAGGACTTATGTCTTTTAATGATATCGTAGGTCAAGAGACTGCGAAGCAACTGCTGCAAAATGCCTTGCGCCGTAATGCGGTCAGTCATGCCTATCTGTTTAGCGGCCCGAGTGGTGCCGGACAGATGCAGACGGCGCTTACGTTTGCCAAGGCTTTGTTTTGTACGGAACTTGAGGACGATGCCTGCGGTCAGTGTTTGGAATGCCGCAAGGTAGATCATGGCAACCATCCCGACCTTACGTTGGTTGAGCCTGATGGAGCCAGCATTAAGATCGATCAGATTCGTGATCTTCAGCGTATATTCTCCTATCGATCGGAGAACCGCAATCCTAAGGTTTATATCATTGACCGGGCGGAGAAGATGACCACCCAGGCAGCCAACAGCCTGCTAAAATTTCTGGAGGAACCGCAAGCACCGGCTGTAGCTATTCTGATTGCCGAGAACGGACAAGCCCTTCTGCCCACCATTCAATCGAGATCCCAGCAGGTTCCATTCCGGGCTTTAGATCCTCAGATGATGGAGAAGGTTCTTGTAGGGGAGGGTTATCCTGCCGCACTTGTACGCTGCGCAGTTCATCTTTCGTCAGGACTTGATGAGTGCAGGAAAATATTGAGTGAGAATTGGTTTGCAGAAATTAGAAACGTAGTGTTACAATTAGGGAAGGAGTCTTTGAACCGCAGTGGCTCTGCGATCATCACAGCGAGTCAAAAAGTGTTCAAAACCGAGCTCTCAGATCATCTGGACCTATTGTTCAGTATGTTTCATTTATGGTTTAAGGACATGATCCATGTCCAGTATGGAAGGAAAGAGTCTCTCGTTTTCATAGATCAGGCAGAGTATATCTCTGGTCATGCATCAACCCGCAGCACAGCACAGTGGGTGTCATACATGGATTTGGCCGCAGAGTGTCAGAAGAAGTTACGCTATAATGTCAATGGACAGCTCAGTTTAGAGCAGTTATTGATGGGTTTGGGCGGTAACACTCCGGCGTGAGCACACCCCCAGGTCCGCAGAATGGCCATTATGTACAGGCACAAGGGGGTTTATTTTTGTACAGTGTAGTAGGTGTCCGCTTTAAGAAAGCGGGCAAAATATATTACTTTGATCCGCTCGACCTGCCCGTGGAGAAGGAACAATCCGTCATTGTGGAAACCGCGAGAGGCATTGAGTATGGTCAAGTTGTGATAGGAAAGAAGGAGGTCGGTGAATCAGACGTTGTCCTTCCGCTTAAGAAGGTCATTCGGATCGCTGGTGATTCTGATGCCCGTGTGGTTGAAGAGAATAAACAAGCGGCAAAGGATGCATTCACCACCTGTTTAAATAAAATTCGGGATCACGAACTGAAAATGAAGCTGGTTGATGTGGAATTTACCTTTGACCGCAACAAAATCATTTTCTACTTCACGGCGGAAGGCCGTGTGGATTTCCGTGAGCTGGTCAAGGATCTTGCCAGTATATTCCGTACAAGAATCGAACTTCGCCAGATTGGAGTTCGCGATGAAGCGAAAATGCTCGGCGGTCTTGGACCTTGCGGACGCGTACTGTGCTGTTCCTCATGGCTTGGTGATTTTGAGCCGGTATCGATCAAGATGGCAAAGGATCAAAGCCTATCGCTCAATCCGACCAAAATTTCCGGGCTATGCGGAAGATTGATGTGCTGCCTGAAGTTTGAGCATGATAATTATGAAAGCGTGAAAGAAGAGCTTCCATCCGCTGGGAAAATGGTCGTCACTTCGCTTGGAGAAGGCAAAGTAGTCGGACTGAATGCGGATAAGCGGACGGTTCATGTTCAGCTGTTTGAAATTGGAAAGGTGAAAGAACTTCCAATGGATGACGTTGTCATCAAATAGTCCAATAGAATGTTTATTTTCGGGGTGTAGACTTGGAGAAGAAAAACATTTTTGTGCTCATTCAAGAGTTGGAAACACAGATGGGACATATACACAGTGAACTGGGTGGACTTAAGCTGGTCATCAAGGAACTGCTGGAAGAGAACCATCGCCTCAGTCTTGAAAATGAACAGCTCCGGAAAATTTTAAAGCGGGAAGTCAATCCGGCAGAATTGGAAAACCCAGTGGCTTTACAACCTCAGCCTCATGTGAAGGATGAGGAACATGAAGATGTGGTCGGCGAGGGGTATGACAACCTGGCTCGACTGTATCATGAAGGCTTCCACATCTGCAATGTCTATTATGGACATCTGCGGACGGAAGGGGATTGCCTGTTCTGCTTGTCATTTTTGAATAAATAAGAAGCCGTAGGAGAAACTGCCTACGGTTTTTTTCTAGAATGGAAAGGTTATACTGTAAGGATCGCGATTGAAAAATACCATACGGCTGCTTGTCATGCAATGTGAAGAGCAGCCTTTTGTGTATTCATTTTATCGGGTACTATGTAGAGAGCCGATACACCAAAAGCGCGTGTTTGGAATTATGGAGATAAAGGGTTGAAACTATGAACTTGAAAGAAGTGTTATTGCATCCATCCGAGCGAATTGATGATCTGCTTACCCATGAGCTTGGCATTATCCAGAGTGAGGAGGTATTCAGCTTTTCCATGGACGCCGTCCTGCTCGCCAGGTTTGCCAGCATTCCGCGCAGGGGGCGTATTTTGGATATGTGCACGGGGAACGGGGTTGTTCCGATCCTGCTGTCGACTCGTACAGGCGCCCCGATCGAGGGGATTGAGATTCAGCCCAGACTTGCGGACATGGCCAGGCGGAGCGTCGAGATGAATGATCTCCAGGATCAGATCACGATCCATGAGGGCGATCTGCGGGAACTGTACAAGGAAAAAGGTTATGGAGCGTACGACCTGATTACGGTCAACCCGCCTTATATGCCGATGAATGGCAGCGATTTGAAGCTCAATGAGCACCAGGCGATTGCCAGGCATGAAATTCACTGTACGCTTGAGGAAGTGATGGAATCCTGTGCAAGGCTGCTTCGCCAAGGCGGGAAGATGAGCATGGTCCACAAGCCTCTACGGTTGGCGGAGATCATTACGCTGATGAGCAAATACCGGATTGAGCCCAAAGTCATCCGATTTGTCCATCCGCGCGTGAATATGGAAGCGAACATGGTGCTTATCGAGGGGATTCGGGACGGGAAGCCTGAGGTTCGGCTGAAGCCCCCGCTAATCGTGTATGATGAGCAAGGAAACTACGGACCGGATTTTATGGAAATTTACTACGGAACACATAAGGATGAGACGAAAGAATGAGAAATCTTGTGCAGCAAAGTTATGCCGATCAGGGAGAGGGAAGTCCGGGTTCCCTGTATTTGGTGGCAACGCCGATCGGTAATTTGGAGGATATGACCTATCGCGCCGTGCGCATCCTACAGGAATGCGATATTATCGCGGCAGAGGATACACGGCAGTCACGAAAGCTGCTGACCCATTTCGAAATTCCGGCTAAACCGCTGTTTAGTTATCACGAGCATAATAAGGCGGCCAGCGGACCCGAAATCATACGTTATATAATAGAAGGAAAAAATGTGGCACTCGTCAGCGACGCCGGTCTGCCGGCGATTTCGGACCCTGGCAGTGATCTGGTTTCACTTGCGATTGAAGCAGGAATTTCGGTTATTCCGATCCCGGGGGCCAATGCCGCCCTTTCCGCCTTAATCGTGTCGGGTTTGCCGACCGAACGGTTTACGTTTATCGGCTTTTTGCCGCGGGAGCGTAAAGATATTATCCAGCAGCTGCAAGCATTGCAATCGGCGCAGGGAACGTTATTATTTTATGAATCTCCGCATCGCGTGAAAAAGACCCTGGAGATCCTTCAGGAGGTACTGGGAAATCGGAAGGTGACCTTGGCTCGTGAACTGACCAAGCGCTATGAGGAATTCTTGCGTGGAAGCATCTCCGAATGTCTGGACTGGCTCGCGGAGCATCCGCCATTGGGAGAATATTGTTTGGTGGTTGAAGCCGGCAGTGCAGAAGAGGAGCTTAGAGAGAAAAATGCCTGGTGGCAGGAGCTTTCGCTGGAGGAGCATATGGAACATTATGAGCGGGAAGGACTAAGCCGCAAGGATGCCATGAAAAAAACCGCGGGTGATCGCGGTGTATCGAAGCGGGATATATATAACGCGCTCCTGACGGAGTCGTAATAAAATAACTTGGCGCAGGGGGATAACAAAATAGCCCCACAAAGTGGGGCCTATGCTTCGATGCGTATTCCAATTACTTTGCGGGGACCCCAAAACATATAAATGCGATTAAAGAATTGCTTACGCTTCGCTGTAAACTTATACACTTTAATCTCAAAAAAAAGACCCTCCTGCGGCCGGGTTCATAGCCGAGGAAGGCACCAAGGAGATATGAAAAAGGTTAGAATTAACAAAATGTAATAATGCTATTATATACTAAAAATCTTAATTTGTCACAGGTGTAGGGATTTCCGAGATACATTCATGGCAAACAATTTTACCTTTGAAGTAAGTGACATTCTCAGCGTTACCACAGAAGATGCAGGCAGGCTCATATTTCTTAAGCATGATGCGTTCGCCGTCTACATAAATCTCCAATGCATCTTTCTCACCAATTCCAAGCGTACGGCGTAACTCGATCGGAATGACGACCCGTCCAAGCTCATCGACTTTCCTTACAATTCCTGTTGATTTCATCATAACTTATAAATGCCCCTCTCGCCATAATTTAAAAAAGTCATAATTCGACATAGTTCTAGTTTTTATGTTATTTATAGTACCAACGATTCCCAAAACAGTCAACCTATATTTTTGAAAAATCGGAACCTATTTACGAAAGTATAGTGAACAGAACCCTTGTATAGCAACGTAATTACCATAATCGATCCAATTTTTACTGTGATTTTCGATTTGTCGATTTGGAAAGCGTAATTTTACCTTATTCGACATGGTTCGACATTAGATGTCAAAAGAAGTGTTTATCGGTTAATACCCAAATCGAAACGATAAGGAGTTGAGATGGAATGCATTCACCAATTTCGGAAGAAAAAGTGTTTAAGGATCCCGTCCACAATTATATTCATGTGCAAGACGATATCATATGGCGATTAATTGATACCCCGGAATTCCAGCGGCTCCGCCGGGTGAGGCAGCTTGGGACCTCATTTCTGACCTTTCACGGGGCTGAACACAGCCGATTCTCCCATTCACTGGGAGTCTATGAAATTACGAGAAGAATCATCTCTCAATTTGAACGAAGGGGATACTCCGATTGGCCAGTCGAGGAAAGGCAGGTTGCGCTCTGCGCGGCCCTGCTGCATGATGTGGGGCATGGACCTTTTTCCCATTCTATAGAAGAAGCCTTTCATATGAATCACGAGGATTGGACATGCCGAATTCTGCTTGGGGATACTTGCGTCAATCAGGTACTGCGGGAGCTCGGAGCGGATTTCCCCGAGAAAGTGGCTTCGGTTATTAACAAAACCTACGATAAACCGATCGTGATAAACCTGGTCACTAGTCCGCTGGATGCAGACCGGATGGATTATTTGCTAAGGGATGCGTATTATACGGGGGTTAATTATGGAACGATTGATATTGACCGGATCTTGCGGATGCTGCGGCCATACCGGGATCGGGTCGTTGTAAAGGAATCAGGCATGCACGCCGTGGAGGATTACCTGATGTCACGGTATCAGATGTACTGGCAGGTATATTTTCATCCCGTCACGCGAAGCTCCGAGATCATCCTGCGCCAAATCTTCCGCCGGGCAAAAGAACTGCATGACAGCGGGTATGCTTTCCGGTTCATGGTAGAGCCGCTTCCTGCGTTGTTTGCAGGCCATATTGACGTGAATCAATACCTGCGTCTTGATGAAGCCCTGATTCAAACCTCCTTTCTGCAATGGACGGAGGAAGAAGACAAGCTTCTTAGCGAATTATGCGGCCGTTTCATGCACCGAAAGCTCTACAAATATGTAGAAATCGACAATATCGATCTGGAAACCATCGACGGGATACGCCAAGCGTTCCGTACCGTGGGATTACATCCGGAATATGACCTGGAGATTGATTTTCCAACCGATCTTCCTTATGATAAAGTTCATTCCGATATGCCGCTTAACGAGAAACAGATTCTGCTTCTAGATCGGCATGATGAGCTGAAGGAAATCTCGGAGGTATCCGATATTGTACGCTCGATCAGCGGCATTCATAAAGGACGATACCATCTTTATTATCCGGAGGAGAAGGTGGGTCCGCTGCTGGCTCAAATGCCGGAGAAGATAGCCGGTGTTTTCAAACAACAACATTAACCCAGTGGGAATAATAACGCTTGGTGCATTTGTAATTTACCCAACTAATGGAAGATATACGACACAGAAACGACAGGAAGGAGAGTGTGATTATTATGCTGTTCGACACGCACACTCATATGGACGCTCCCCAATTCGACGAAGACCGGGAAGCGGCTATCCAGCGGGCGCTTGAAGCCGGCGTCACCAGGATGATCAATATCGGATTTAACCGGGAGACGATCCCGACCACGATGAAGCTGGCAGAGACTTATGATTTTATTTACGCGGCGGTGGGCTGGCATCCTGTAGATGCGATTACCATGGAGGATCAGGATCTCGATTGGATCGCTGCTTTATGCAGTCATGAGAAAGTGGTGGCAATCGGCGAGATCGGTTTGGATTATTATTGGGATACATCCCCGAAAGAAGTCCAGCACCGTGTGCTTCGACGTCAGATCGGACTTGCCCGGGAGTTGAACATGCCCATTGTCATTCATAATCGGGATGCGCATGAAGATATCGTTAACATTTTGCGGGAGGAAAAGGCCTCCGAAGTCGGCGGTGTCATGCATTCCTTCTCCGGAAGCTGGGAAACGGCCAAAATGTGCTTGGATATGGGATTCCATATCTCATTTGGCGGGCCGATTACGTTCAAGAATGCGAAGCAGCCCAAAGAGGTTTTGGCACAGGTTCCGCTTGATCGATTATTGATCGAAACGGACGCGCCTTACCTGACACCCCATCCCTTCCGCGGAAAACGAAATGAGACCGCATATGTAAAATTGGTGGCGGAGGCGGCAGCCGAAATTCGAGGGTTGTCCTATGAGGAATTGGCCCAAATTACCACCAAAAATGCGCTGGAACGATTTGGCATTTAACGAAAACGAGAGCAAAAGTGATGAAAAAGAGAGCAATCGCGATTAATTAAAGTTTTTTAATCAGAAAAGGCGTTGATATTACAATATTTTAACCTTTTACATGAGAAAATGTGGTTGAATGTTGCTTTACAACCTGCATGTAAACAGGATATCATCTTTTCAGTGATAAGAAGCTGTGATGTGCAGATCGCAGCCGAATATTTCATGAACCGTCTCGCTTAATCTCCGAAATTCTGGAGAACGGGGGAACCGATACTGCAGTGCATACTGGTCTGAATGCACGAAGCTGTATTTGATTTCTTTTTCGGGTCTTTGGGGTGAATTTGAAGGATCTCGCCATGAGCGGGTATCCGGATATAGGGCGTCTCTCTTACGTCCGAACCCGACAGCTAACTCCGTAAGCGAAATAAGAGGGGAAATCTCGTGCATACCATTTCCATGATTTCATTCATCAGGAAGCCACGTTAGAGCCTCTAGTACTCTTTCAATGGCTTTCTTTTATTTTTGAATAATGGAGAAGGGATCATCATACTCTTGGTAAACAGGAGGTGATGGCAGATGGACGGAAGACGGGAATTGACGCAGGGTGTAGATAGATAGCAGGATGCCCTGTGAGAAAAATTGCTATAGTCACGTCAAATGCATTCATGCGTTTACCTAGACGGCGGGACTATGAAGGAGGATGGAATAGTGGGCATTTTTCAACCTGAAGAAACCCATGAATCACAATCATCCAGCATGTCTTACGCATTGAGATGGAAGCATGACAATTTGCGTCAACTGATGTTGCTCGGCGCCATGGGTGCCGTTACGGTATCACTTCTCATATCGTTGGTTGTACATGATCAGGCAGGCAAGGAGGTTCAGCTTGTCGTCGACGGCCGGGTCACTACGGTGGAAACACGTGGATCGTTGCTGCAGGAATTGCTGGATGAGCAAGCGATCACGTTGAGTCCCCAGGATCAGATTTCGATGCCTCTGAACGGCGCGATCCAGGACGGAGACCGAATTATCATTGAACGGGCAATTCCAGTCAAAGTTACGGTAGGCAGCACAACCAAAACCATATTTACATCCCAGGATACGGTTGATCATGTACTCAAAGAGGCTGGCGTTACGATCCAGGGTGAAGATATAGTACAACCGTCGCAAGACACGAAGCTGACCAGCAATATGAATATCCATGTCGTTCGCGTCACGAAACAAAAAGTCAAGGAGACGGAAGACCGCGAATTCCGCGTGATCAAGACAGCCGACCCATCGCTTGAAAAGGGCGATAACCGCGTCATTCAGCGGGGCGAGCCTGGTCTCATGGTGAACCATTACGAGAAGGTCTACCACAATGGCAAGCTGGTTTCCAAGACGAAGGTCTCCCAAGAGATTGAGCGCAGAACGAAGGATAAAATCATTGCCGTAGGCACGAAAAAAGTGGAGAAGCCTGTTATCGTTCAGGCGGCAGCCACCGATGTAAAAGCTACACCGGCTAAATTGTCGGGCACGAAAAAAGTAACGACCGCCAAGGCTGTGGAGAACAATGTAGTCTCCCGCGCAGGCGTTGATTTTAAATACAAGAAGGTATTGAACAACGTGTCGATGACGGCGTATTCCGCCGAGCAGCAAGGAATCGGTACGCGCACTGCATCCGGCACACGCGTTACTGAAGGGCGCACCATCGCCGTTGACCCTAACATCATCCCAATCGGATGGTGGGTCTATATCGAAGGCATTGGCTTCCGTCGTGCTGAAGATACGGGCGGTGCCATCAAAGGCAACAAAATCGATGTTTATTACGATTCGTTGAAATCGGCCATGAATTTCGGCCGGAAGAGCGGCCGCACCGTTTACGTGATCGGTCCGGTTAAGCCTGAATTGAACTAGACGCATGAATTCCAATTTACATTGCCATTCTAATGCTATACTATTTAGCTTATAATATATGATGATCAAGAAGAGGGAATATTTCCTCTTCTTTTGTTTTGTTAAGAACGGAGTATTTAAGGCCAAGTTGGTTGAACCTTAAAGTTGTACAGGCCTGCTTTGCTTGGGAAGGAAGAGAACGAACGCATGATTAAAGAAGTGATTGTTGTGGAAGGCAGAGACGATACCGTTGCCATTAAACGGGCCGTAGACGCCGATACGATCGAAACGGGCGGTTCAGCGATCAACAAGCAAATCCTGAAACGCATAGCGCTTGCCCAGGAGCGCAGAGGCGTTATTATATTGACAGATCCTGACCATGCAGGGGAGCGGATCCGCAAAATCGTGGATCAGGGGGTGCCTGGCTGCAAGCATGCCTTTATTCCCGAAGCAGATGCTACCCGCAAAGGGGATATCGGCGTGGAGAATGCCTCGCCAGAGGCGATACGGCGTGCGCTGGATCGGGTTCATACCTCCTTTGAGGGTGGAGAGAGCCTGATCAGCTTGGAGGACATGCTGGAGGCTGGATTATCAGCGCACCCGGAGGCGGCGGCAAGACGTATGGCGATGGGAAATCTGCTGGGGATCGGATATTGCAACAGCAAGCAATTCCATAAACGATTGGCCATGTTTCAAATATCGCGTGAAGAATTTCTGGCCGCACTTGCACAACTGGAAGAAGGGGGCGTAAGCCAATGAATCGGATCGAGGATATATCAACACCAAGACGGACGAAGGAGATCATCTCACGGCATGGATTCTCCTTCAAGAAGAGTCTGGGTCAAAACTTTCTCATTGATCAGAATATTCTGTATAAAATTGTGGAAGCTGCAGGACTGGATGAAGATAAGGGAGCTCTTGAGATCGGTCCTGGTATCGGTGCATTAACCGAGAAGCTGGCACAGACGGCAGGAACCGTCACCGCGGTCGAAATTGATCAGCGCCTGATTCCCATCCTGAGGGAGGTCCTGGAGCCCTATGAGAATGTGAAGGTGCATCATGGGGATGTACTGAAGGTCGATCTTCATGAGCTGTTCCGTCAGGATTTCGCGGACGTATCGAAGGTAAGTGTGGTTGCCAATCTGCCGTATTATGTTACGACGCCGATTCTCATGAAGCTGCTGGAGGAAAAGCTGCCGTTGGAGAATATTGTGGTGATGATTCAGAAAGAAGTGGCAGAGCGGATGGCAGCGGCACCGGGAAGCAAGGATTACGGCAGCCTTAGTATTGCCGTTCAATATTACAGCGAACCTAAGCTGGTCTGTATTGTGCCGCACACGGTGTTTATCCCGCAGCCGAATGTCGCATCGGCGGTTATCCGCCTGGCGGTCCGGGAACAGCCTCCTGTCAGCGTAGAAGACGAAGGGTTCTTCTTCGAGGTGGTCCAGGCTTCTTTCGCACAGCGGAGGAAGACGATTGCCAACAATCTGAAGAGCCGGTTTTTTCCAGGGGAAGGTCGTGAACGGCTGGAACAATTGCTCCAGCAAGCGGGCATCGAGCCCTCACGGCGCGGTGAGACCCTGAGTATTGAAGAGTATGCCCGGCTTAGCAACATATTGTACAATGCGGATATACGTTAATACAGCCATTAGAGAGCCCATAAGACCCGTCGAGGTCTCAACGCGATAAATTGATGTTTCGTAAGAACCAATAGTCACAGTAGCCCATACCATAGGGTAGGGGTGATGTTGTGATGAACTTGGGAGACTTGGTCGTTCGTAAATCCTACGGCGGCGATGTAACGTTCCGGGTAGAAGGCATGCGGCAAAATAATAATATTGTCATCAAAGGGACGGAATTCCGGTTACTGGCCGATGCTCCCGCTGATGATCTGGTCACGGTCCCGCATCCCACCTTAAGCGAACGAACAAAGCAGGCACAGATCAAAGCCAATGAGTCGCTGGACCGCCTGCAGAAGCACAGACAGGAGCAGGGCGAGCGTCAACTGGCGAGCCTGCGCAATATTGAAGGCGGACAGCTTGCGGATAAAGGTTATTTTGACGTGCCGGGCAAGGTGCTGCATTTGGATGGAGATCCCCAATACCTGAAAAAGAGTTTGACCTTGTACAATCAGCTTCGGGTCCCAGCGGAAGGCCATTATATCAATGAGTCGGGGATGGCCGATTCATTATATCGTCTTCTTCCGCGGGTAAGACCTGATATCGTTGTAATTACAGGTCATGATGGTGTTCTGAAGAGACGACAGCCATACGATTTATTTAGCCTGGACAGCTATAAGAATTCACACAACTTCGTTACGGCCATTCAGGTAGCTCGTCAATATGAGCGCAATCTGGATTCCCTGGTCATTGTAGCCGGGGCGTGCCAATCGCATTTTGAAGCGCTGCTGCAGGCTGGAGCCAATTTTGCCAGCTCACCAGGGCGAATCCTCATCCATGCGCTGGATCCCGTCTACGTCGCCGCCAAGGCAGCCTATACGTCGGTCAGGGATACCGTGAACATCCATGATGTCGTTCATCATACGATCAGCGGCAGCCAGGGCGTGGGCGGAATCGAGACGAGAGGCAGCTATCGGATCGGCCTGCCCAAGCTTCAGGATTTGTCCACGTTGAAGGTTACGCCTTCGGTTAGTTAAGTCCGTACTGTGTTCTGAAGGTGGCGTATCGGCCATTGGAGAAAGACCCGAGAAGAACCCCACAAGCTGGGGTTTTTTATTTTTTGTTTCAATTCTTTAAGAAAGTTGTCAAAAAAAATACATAAAGCTTGTCAATTTAGCGCATATTAAAGCAAATGCACACGAGAAATACAGGGTCAAAAAAAATACGTTGACAATATATTTTTGATGCTGATATAATTAATGTTTTTGAATTGACAAATGACTGAATCTTTTGTATAATGGACAAGGAAAGAGGTGGTCGTCGACAATGGCTAAAAACGCGCTGTTGGAAATCAAACGCAGTCTCGATGCCCATTTAGGGCAAAAAATTACGCTTCGGGCTAACGGTGGCCGTCGGAAGACCGTCGAGCGTACTGGTGTTTTGGAAGAAACGTACCCTTCTGTTTTCATTGTGAAGCTGGATCAAGACCAGCAAACTTTTAAACGTGTGTCCTACAGTTATGCCGATATTCTGACCGAAACCGTGGAAATCATGGTAACCGGTGATGACAACGAGATGCGAATCACCTATATCAAGTCATAACGATATGTCATGAGAGAGCAGTCTCCACTTACAGGGAGGCTGTTTTTTGTTGCCATCGATCCGGGGGGAATGACAAGAGGGGGTTGAACACATACTAAGGCTGCGCGAAGGCTTCTTCATCCGTTCCATATGCGGTGATGGAGGTTAAGCTTGCAGGGTTCTTAAAAAAAGCCACTGCATCGCGCCGGATGCTGTTCATGCCATACTCAATACATTTTCCAAGGAGGCGGGATTGATGAGCAGGAGAAGACGAAGCATCATGTCCGATCAATTGAAGACCGAATTGGCTAAGGAATTGGGATTCTACGATACCGTGGAAAAAGAAGGCTGGGGAGGCATTAAGGCCAAGGATGCCGGCAACATGGTAAAACGGGCGATTGAGCTCGCCGAGCGGGCAGCCCGCAAATCCGATCTGTAACAGAAAGACCATAACGCGGCAGGGGCTTCCGGTTAAGCGGGAGCCCCTGTTTGTTTACCCCCATCAAACGGTCCCATGACTTCAAAGCCTGAGTTTGTTAATATAGAGGCATTAGATGTTTTTCCTCGAATATGTTAAGTTCAAGCATATGGGAAAAGCTAAGGATAGGTGAACGTTCTTGAAAATATACGAAAAAGCACCGGCCAAAATCAATTTGATGCTGGATGTACTTCATAAACGTCCTGACGGCTTCCATGAGGTAGAGATGGTCATGACGATGATCGACCTCGCCGATCGGCTCGAAATGTCCGAACAGAAGCGGGACACCATCATCATCACCTCACAGGCAGGGTACATACCGCTGGACGAGAAGAATTTGGCCTTTCAGGCAGCAAGACTAATCAAAGAGCGCTACGACGTGAAAAAGGGTGTGCATATTCACCTGGACAAAAAAATCCCCGTTGCCGCGGGACTCGCAGGAGGCAGCAGTGATGCAGCGGCAACACTGCGAGGCTTGAACCGCCTCTGGGGACTGGGCATTCCCCAGCAGGAGCTGCTCGCACTCGGCGCAGAGCTTGGCTCGGATGTGCCGTTCTGCGTAACGGGCGGCACCGCACTGGCTACGGGGCGCGGCGAGATACTCACGCCGATCCCGAACCCGCCGCAGTGCTGGGTGATCGTGGCGAAGCCGCCGATCAATGTGTCGACGGCGGAAGTGTACGGCCGTTTGCGCAGCGAGCAAATTCAGCGCCATCCATCGGCAGAGCGCATGGTAGAAGCGCTCACGCAAGGAAGTTTCCAGCAGATGTGCCAATCGCTGGGTAACGTGCTGGAGGAAGTTACCTTGAGGATGCACCCGGAAGTTCAGCAGCTGAAGGAAGGAATGCTGAAATTGGGAGCTGACGGTGCGCTCATGTCCGGAAGCGGCCCTACCGTCTTCGGCCTGGTCTCCAAGGAATCCAAAGTAGCCCGGATTTATAACGGCCTGCGGGGATTCTGCAAGGAAGTATATGCCGTTCGCCTGCTGACTTAGAAACGGTTATGTTTGACAATTCGGGGTCGAATTTCAAACAAAGTTGTATAAATACGTACAAAGGTGTTATATTTAACATATAATATTCGGATTTAGCGAGGAACCCTAGGTGAAAAAATTAAAACGAAGCGAACGATTGGTTGATATGACCCAATATTTACTATCTAAACCGCATACGCTGATTCCGCTGACAACGTTCGCCGAGCGATATGGAGCAGCCAAGTCATCCATCAGTGAGGATTTGGCGATCATTAAGGACGTGTTCGAGAGCGAGGGACTCGGAGAGCTTCAGACGCTGGCCGGCGCAGCGGGAGGAGTCAGATACATTCCGAAGCTGCGCAAAGATCATGCCTTGCGGTTTGCGGAGGAGCTGTGCCAGCAGCTTCAGCAATCGGATCGGATTCTGCCGGGCGGTTATTTATACATGTCTGATCTGCTCGGACAACCTTCGCTGATGAACGAGGCGGGCAAGATCATTGCCACGGCGTTCTCTGACCGGGATATCGATGTGGTCATGACCGTGGAAACCAAAGGAATTCCGCTGGCCTATGCGACAGCGGCGCAATTGAACTTGCCGGTCGTACTAGTTCGCCGGGACCATCAAGTGACGGAAGGATCGGCCGTAAGCATCAATTATGTATCGGGCTCACACAAGAGCATCCATACCATGTCATTATCCCGCCGGGCGCTCAAGGAGCGCTCCCGCGTGCTGATTGTGGATGATTTCATGAAGGCAGGCGGTACCATTCAAGGAATGGTCGATCTGCTGGGTGAATTTAATGCCGAAGTCGCAGGTGTCGGTGTGCTGGTGGAGTCGGGAGCGGTGGAAACCGAGGAAAGACTACTGGAGGACTATATTTCACTGGCCATCTTAAGTGATGTGGACTCCAAAACGAAGAGAATTACCGTCAACCCTGGTAATTATTTCGAATAATAGAGTCGCGATATTTGTCGATATAATAGCGTTTTCATTCGAATTAGCCCGAAGTCTGTCGAAAATATCACATTCTAAAAAAAATTCCTGTTTTTAGGACATTTTGTATTAGAAAAAAGAAGGATTTCTGGTTTGCTGTGTGGAATTATACACCAAGTCTCTGATGGAAAAAGGTGGTGAACACATATGCAAATTACGGATGTCAGACTCCGCCGTGTTAACTCTGAGGGGAGAATGAAGGCAATCGCATCCATTACCATCGATAATGAATTTGTCGTTCACGACATTCGCGTCATCGACGGAAACAATGGAATGTTTGTTGCAATGCCGAGCAAACGCACTCCTGATGGAGAATTCCGCGACATTGCCCATCCCATTTCTTCCGGTACTCGCGAGAAAATTCAATCGGCTGTCTTGGCCGAGTATGAGCGAGCGGCTACTGAAGAAGAAGTGATTGAAGAAGGCGCTTAAGATTTACAATTGGGGTTCAAGGAAAAGAGAGCCATACCTGTGGCTCTCTTTTCTTTTTTTGTAGAATGATATATATTCAGTAGTGAGTTCAAGAGGAGGAGGCATGGCCCTTGAAAAGATTTGCTATTGTGCTCGCCGCTGGGCAGGGCAAACGTATGAAATCCAAACTATATAAAGTGCTGCATCCTGTTTGTGGCAAGCCGATGGTCGGACATGTATTACAAACCGTACAGCAGGTAAACTGTGAACGGAGTGTTGTGGTCGTAGGCCACGGCGCGGAAGCGGTTCGCACCTATCTGCAAGACGCAGCCGAGTATGTACTGCAGGAGCAGCAGCTCGGAACGGGTCACGCTGTGAAGCAAGCCAAGGAATTACTTGGCGGCGAAGAGGGATCCACGATTGTCATTTGCGGGGATACTCCGCTGGTGACGTCCGAGACACTGGAGAATCTTTTGAAGCTTCATGAAAGCAACAATGCTGCCGCTACGGTGCTTACCGCGCATATGGATAACCCGAAAGGCTACGGCCGGGTCATTCGAGGCGAGGATGGCAGCGCACTTCGGATTGTTGAGCAGAAAGATTGCAGTCCGGAAGAGGACGCAGTCACTGAAATTAATACCGGTACCTATTGTTTTGACAATAAAAAGCTATTCGCTGCACTGGACAATGTAACCAACCAGAATGCGCAGCAGGAATATTACCTGACCGATTGCATCGGTATTTTGAAACAAGCCGGCGAGACCGTGCTTGCTTATCAGACGGATGATTACGCGGAATCGATTGGCGTCAACGACCGCCTGGCGCTGTCCGAAGCCGAAGGCTTCATGAGAGAGCGTATCAACCGCACGCACATGTTGAACGGTGTTACGATCATTGATCCGGCTTCAACCTATATCGGAGCCGATGTTAAGATTGGTTCAGATACGGTGCTCTATCCCGGTACCATCCTGAAAGGGAACACGGTGATCGGTGAAGATTGCGTGATCGGACCGGATACCGATATCGAGGACTCCGTTATCGCGGATGGTGCCAGCGTCAAACATTCGGTGCTCAGCAGCGCTGAAGTCGGCTCTCGGACCTCGGTAGGACCGTTTGCTTATCTTCGTCCAGGCGCCAAGCTGGGGGATGATGTAAAGGTGGGCGACTTCGTCGAAGTGAAGAACGCCACGATTGATAACGGCTCTAAAGTATCCCATCTCAGTTATGTTGGTGATGCCAAAGTCGGCAAAAACGTTAATATCGGCTGTGGTGCGATTACAGTCAACTATGATGGTTATAATAAGTCCATTACCGAAATTGAAGATGATGCATTTATCGGCAGTAATGTGAATTTGATTGCACCGGTGAAAGTGGGCAAGGGCGCATTTATTGTTGCAGGCTCTACCATTACGCATTCCGTTTCGGACAATGATCTGGCCATCGCCAGACAGCGTCAGGAGAACAAGCCAGGGTATGCAGAGAAGATCCGGGCACGCGCCATCGCCAAGAAGAACAAGAAATCGTAATTATCCCTGCTTCCTTTAACCAAGATATGAAGCGGTGATCGGATACCTAATTCAACGAACCAGCACGGAGGGTTTTTATTCTATGACTTATCTTGATTCTAAATTAAAAATATTCACGTGTAATTCCAATCCTAAACTTGCCCATCAAATCGCCGATTATATCGGCATTCCGATGGGGGAATCGCATACAACCAGCTTTAGCGACGGCGAGATTCAAGTAAAGCTCTCCGAGAGCGTGCGGGGCTGCCACGTTTATATTGTGCAGTCTACTTGTTTGCCGGTGAATGATAACCTGATGGAACTGCTGGTTATGGTGGATGCGCTCAAGCGGGCATCTGCGAAGAGCATCAACGTGGTTATTCCGTATTACGGATATGCTCGTCAAGACCGCAAAGCGCGTTCGCGGGATCCGATCACCGCTAAGCTGGTTGCGAACCTGATCGAAAAAGCAGGAGCTCATCGCGTCATTACGATGGACCTGCATGCGATGCAGATTCAGGGATTTTTCGATATTCCGGTGGATCATCTGCTCGGCGTGCCGATTCTTGCCCAATATTTCCGTTCAAAGCAGATCGAGAACCCGGTCGTCGTATCTCCGGATCACGGCGGTGTGGTTCGCGCGAGAAAGCTTGCTGATTTCCTGAATGCGCCGCTGGCGATTATTGATAAACGCCGCCCGGAGCCGAATGTCAGTGAAGTCATGAACATTATCGGGAATATCGAAGGCAAGACCGCCATTCTAATCGATGACATTATCGATACCGCCGGTACGATTGTGCTGGGTGCCAATGCGTTGATGGAAGGTGGCGTAAAGGAAGTCTACGCGTGCTGTACACATCCGGTTCTCTCGGGCCCTGCCCATGAGCGACTGGAAAACTCCCCGCTGAAGGAAGTTGTTGTAACAGACACCATTCCGATCACCAATCCGAACCCTAGCAGCAAGCTGACAGTGTTGTCGGTTGCTCCGTTAATGGGTGAAGCCATCATCCGGGTTCATGAGGAATTGTCGATTAGTAAATTGTTTGAAATAGAATAATAAACCGTGTAAAGGCAGGGTTACATCTCCTCATGAGGAGATGTAACCCTTGTCGGCTATGGCGACTTTGCTGCTTAGGGGTTTAGCAAGAGCAGGTGAACAGCCAGAAAGAAAACGTTTTCATAATTTCAGCCTGTTAATGCGGCACAGGCATGTGTCAATATCCGGGCCTGGAGATGAAAGTGAAGGTATTCCGGTTGTACAGCGTCCCCTCAAGCTCGACAAAATAGGCGTCGACTGCAGTGATCAGACCCACGTCTATGTGACAACCCAGTTCATAGACTTGAACAGGGATGCCATGCTTCATATGGTATTGAAAATGGCTGTGGTGCGTTAACTTCTGTTCGAAAGCTTTCAATGCCGATTCACCTTCTTATGAGGGCATAACGCCGATAGGTTTTGTTCATATTGTACTCAGAAATGCGCAAAGAAGAAAGTATAAATCGTGAAAGGAATCAACCTGTGATGAAATGGATTGTCGGACTGGGCAACCCCGGTTCAAATTATGAGAAGACACGCCATAATGTTGGGTTCATGGCGCTGGATGCTCTGGCAGAGCGACACGGCATGAAGTTCAATCAGAATAAATGCAAATCGGTCATCGCCGAGGGAGTGATTGGCGGCACCAAAACCGTCCTGATCAAACCGATGACGTTCATGAATCTTTCGGGCGAGGCGGTACGTGCTTATATGGATTATTATAAAGTGAGTCTTGAGGACATGATTGTGGTCTATGATGATTTGGATACCGTCGTCGGTAAGATCCGCCTGCGATATCAGGGCAGTGCCGGAGGACATAATGGCATTAAATCCATTATTCAGCATACCGGGACTCAGAGCTTCAACCGCGTCCGTATGGGCATATCGAGGCCAGAGCCGGGTTATGCCATTGTGGATTATGTGCTCGGCACTTTTCCGAAGAAGGAACGCGAACAGCTGCAGAGCATGGTGGAGGAGACCTGTGACGCGCTGGAATTCAGTCTGGACCACACCTTTGAACAGACGATGGCGAAGTTTAACAAATCCTAGAAAGCATCATAGGATGGAAGTATTCGAGAGATGATTCCAAAGGCATAAGAACCGGAAGATCGAAGTCTTAAACGAGGGAAATCCGGGCATACTGAAGGTATATACGACCTTCAGGAGGCATATGATGGCGATAACCTATGTTTGTAGACACTGTCGGGCGTTTCAGGGCCGCATCGACTCCAATCACGTATCCGAAGCCCGTCTTGGATTTGATTCCTTGACCCCTGAGGAACGCAAGGATATAATAGCCTATGATTTTGACGGAGAAGTGATGGTCCGGGTAACCTGCGATCATTGCAGAGAAGCTCTTGAAGCCCATCCGGAACTTAGCCTTTTGGCAAATCCCCTGCAATGAGAGTATAATGGGGTACACGACGTTTTTTGGTAGAAGACATACAGCGGCAGGCTCTGCCGCTGCTCTAGCCTTGGCAGTTTTGCTCAAGGCTTCTTTTCGGTTATAATTTTTTGGCAATCGTCTAAAATTCCATGAGAAATAGAGTCTAGGAAATTCATTTCTTTTGCATAAGAGAGGTGCCCCCTTTTGTTACAAGCACTTATTGATGTATTTTCGAAAGATTCGGACTTCAAATCCATAACGGCTGGCGTCCATGCCGGCATGAGGGAGCAATTGATCTCCGGTCTTTCCGGGTCGTCCAGGCAGATCTTAATGGCTGCATTGCACCAAGACCAGCAGCGCCCGCTGCTCGTTGTCACTCATAATATGTTTTCAGCTCAGAAAATTGCGGATGATTTACAGGAAGCGCTCTCATCGGATCAAGTATTGTTATACCCGGCGAATGAACTGGTAGCGGCCGAATCGGCCGTTTCAAGCCCCGAGACTCTGGCGCAGCGGATTGATGTACTCGTCCGTTGTGCCAGAGGCTTCCGGGGTATTGTCGTTGCGCCATTTTCCGGCGTGCGTCGCCTGCTTCCCGCTCCCGAAGTGATGTCCGATGCCCGAATTGTGCTCCATGACGGCGGGACACTCGTGCTGGATTCCTTCCTGAACCAGATGATCGAGATGGGATATGAACGGGTGGAGCGCGTCGAGAGCCGCGGTGAGATGAGTGTCCGCGGCGGTATTATCGATTTTTATCCGATGACAACGACCATGGCGTACCGCGTAGAACTGTTTGATGAGGATATCGACTCCATTCGTACCTTCGATCCGGCGGATCAGCGCTCGATTGACAAGGTTCGGGAAGTCACCATTACACCATGCAAGGAAATTATCGCAGATTCGGAGCGGCTCAGCCGTACAGCAGATACCGTGGTCCGTCTGCTGGAGACCCAGCTAGAACGCATGAGTGATCGTCAGGCCAAGCTCCGTCTGCGGGATGAAATACACCGGGAAGTTGAGATGCTGCGCGAGCGGATATATTTCCCTGAAATCTATAAATATATCTCCCTGTTGTATCCGGAGAAGACCAATCTGTATGATTACATGCCAAAGGATACGATTCTGATTATGGATGAGCCTGCACGTCTGCTGGAAACAGCCAAGCAGCTGGAGCGGGATGAAGCGGAATGGAATTTGCATCTGATGCAGAATGGCAAATCGCTGCCGGATCTGCCGTTGTCGCTGGATACGGAAGAACTGATCTATCAGCATCCCTATCAGAGTCTGTTGATCTCCATCTTCCTGCGTCAGGTGCCAAGAATGCAGCCGCAGAATATCGTCAATGTGATTACGCGCGGCATGCAGGACTTCCACGGTCAGATGAACGTGCTCAAGGCAGAGATGGAGCGCTGGAAGAAGTCGGGCGTTCAGGTCATGATGCTGGCAGGCGATGCAGAGCGGATGGATCGCATGCGGCGGGTACTGATGGACTATGGAATCGAAGAGCCGGTTATGTTCGAGGGGCATCTGCAGAATGGCTTCGAGATGCCTTCGGTTCATGCTGCCATTATTACAGAGAGCGAGATGTTCTCCTCGAAGCAGCGCAAAACACGCAAAACCACGAAGAATATGGACAACGCTGAGCGCATCAAGAGTTATACAGAGCTCAAGGTCGGCGACTATGTGGTGCATCAAAACCACGGTATCGGGAAATATATGGGGATCGGGACGCTCGAAATCAACGGAATCCATAAGGACTACATGCATATTTTGTATGCCGGGGGCGATAAGCTGTCCGTTCCGATTGAGCAGATCGATCTCATCCAGAAATATGTCGGTTCCGAAGATAAGGAGCCGAAGGTTTACAAGCTGGGCGGAAACGAATGGACGCGGGTTAAGAACAAGGTCCGTTCTTCCGTTCAGGATATCGCCGACGATCTGATCAAGCTGTATGCCGAGCGTCAGTCTGCGCCGGGGTACGGGTTTGAGAAAGATACGTCGGAGCAGCAGGAATTCGAGGACATGTTCCCATATGATGAAACACCCGATCAGCTTCGAGCCATTACCGAAATCAAAAAAGACATGGAGCAGAACCGGCCGATGGACCGGCTGCTGTGCGGTGATGTCGGTTATGGGAAAACGGAAGTGGCGGTTCGCGCTGCCTTTAAAGCAGCGATCGAAGGAAAGCAGGTTGCGGTACTGGTTCCGACGACGATTTTGGCCCAGCAGCATTACGAGACGTTCCGGGAGCGTTTTGCCAATTATCCGATCAACATTCAGGTGCTGAGCCGTTTCCGGAGCCGTAAGGAGCAGAATGAGACGATCAAGAAAGTAAAGCAGGGCTCCGTCGATATTCTGATCGGAACACATCGACTGCTGTCGCAGGATATTGTGTTCAAAGATCTGGGATTGCTGATCGTGGATGAGGAGCAGCGGTTTGGTGTTACGCACAAGGAGAAATTGAAGAAGCTGAAGACCAATGTCGACGTGCTGACGCTGACGGCAACGCCGATTCCGCGCACGCTGCATATGTCGATGCTCGGCGTTCGGGATTTGTCCGTGATCGAGACACCGCCGGAGAATCGCTTTCCAGTGCAGACCTATGTCGTAGAGCATAGCCAGACCCTGGTGCGGGAGGCGATCGAGCGAGAACTGGCTCGGGGCGGTCAAGTTTACTACCTCTACAATCGGGTTCAGGGCATTCAGGAGATGGCAGCCCAAATATCCATGCTGGTACCGGAGGCCCGAGTGGGTGTGGGACACGGTCAAATGTCGGAAACGGAACTGGAGAAGACCATTCTCGACTTCCTGGACGGCGAATATGACGTATTGGTTAGCACGAGCATTATTGAGACGGGTGTGGATATTCCGAATGTAAATACGCTCATCGTGCATGATGCGGACAAAATGGGTCTCTCCCAGCTGTATCAGCTGCGCGGACGCGTCGGACGTTCCAACCGGATCGCATATGCTTATTTCACGTACCAGCGCGATAAGGTGCTGACGGAGGTGGCCGAGAAGCGGCTGCAGTCCATTAAAGAATTTACGGAGCTGGGCTCCGGATTCAAGATTGCGATGCGAGACCTGTCGATTCGAGGAGCGGGCAACCTGCTCGGAGCGGAGCAGCATGGCTTTATTGCTTCCGTCGGGTTCGACCTGTATTCACAGATGCTGGCCGAGGAGATACAGAAACGCAAAGTCAGCATGCTGGGTGAGCCGCCATTGCCATCGAAGGACTGGAACACCTCCATCGATCTGGGGATTGACGCTTACTTGCCGTCTGATTACATTTATGACAGCATCCAGAAGATCGAAATTTATAAAAAGGTGGCTGTCGTATCGACTATCGACGAATCGGCTGAGCTTGAGGATGAGCTGCTTGACCGCTTTGGCGAGCTGCCGCTTGCGGTAAGTAACCTGCTTGCCGTCTCCCGCTTGAAGGTATATGGTCGTACGTACGGGATCGACTCCATTATCCAGCGCGGCGATGATGTGCTGCTGCAGTTTTATGAAGGGCAGGATAAGGCGGTTGATACAGCTGGACTTGCGCAAATTGGAAATAAGTTCGAAAGACGTGTACAATTTGAACAAGGGCCTGCTATGGCCATTCGAATCAAAGGCAAGGGACTTTCCGATCAACAACTGTTAGAATTGCTGGAGCAATTCCTGGAGGCCGCAAAAGGGCCATTCAACCTGAAGGGAGAACTACAAAATGCCGTCAAGAAATAACAAGGCATGGAAGACGTTTATTGTATCCATCACAGCTGTTCTATCCATGTCGATGATCGCTGCGTGCGGAAACGACAAGACTAAGGGAACCGAAGATGATAATAGCAAAGTGATCGTCAAATATAAGGGTGGAGAAATTACCGAGAAGGAATTTGACCTGGAACAGCGTATGATTCAGTTCATGTCCCCGGAATACGCCCAATTTTTACAAATGGATGAATTTAAAGAGTATTTGGCGAAACAGGGGGTAGCCTATGAATACCTGTACGCCAAAGCTGACGATAAAGCGAAGGAAGCTGCCGAGAAGCAAGCGGGTGATTTGTTAAAGCAGCAGAAGAGCGGGATGGGCGAGGAGCAGTTTAAGGCTGCTCTTGAATCGCAGAAATTGACGGAGGATGACCTCAAAAATTATATGCTTCGCGTCATGACCGTTATGGAACATGAGAAGAATCAGGTAACTGAAGAGGATATCAAGAAGGAATTCGAGGCGAATAAGAAGGATTACACCAACATCAGTGTTCGTCATGTCCTGATTGCTTTTCAAGATACGGAAGGCAAGGAAAGACCGGAAGGCGAGGCGCTCAAAATTGCCAAGGAAGTACAGTCCAAGCTGAACAAAGGCGAGGATTTTGCCGCAGTTGCGAAGGAATACTCCCAGGATCCGGGCACCAAGGGCAGTGGAGGCCTGTATGAGAACAAACCGGCAGGCAGTTGGGTACCGCAATTCAAGGAAAAAGCTCTGACGCTTGAGCTTAACAAGATCAGCGATCCGGTAGAAACCGATTACGGCTACCATGTCATGAAAGTGGAGAAGCGCGAGGAAGTGGCTTATGACAAGCTTCCAGCCGATCAAAAGGAAGGCATTCGAAATGAGCTTGCTTCGGCGAAGATCGACAACTTTATGCAGAATGAGCTCAACGACCTGATTGAGAGCATGAATCTTCCGAAGAGCGAGAATGCGGACAAGCCTGCCGAAGGCACGGGTGACCAGAAGACAGACGGCACCACCGACAAACCGGCGGAAGGTGATCAAACACCGGATGCAGGCAAGGAAGACACGGGTAAATAAGCCGTGGACAAGCGATCGGGCATGATATTTGTGATGCGCTGCGGGTAATGCCGGATATGATGGCTAGCGCATGGATGAAATGGTGGGATCTTCGAATCCATAACGTGCGAAATCGCGCGTTATGGATTTTTTCTCCCCAGACATCAGTCCCTTTCGGATGATATTTATTTTTGGATTTCGCAACCAACAGAGGGTAGATGATGTATAAGGAATTGGGAATGGATGAATACTATGGTCAGACATTAACTCTTATATACCTGGGGACATCCTCTTCCCGAATGGAACAGTAGTTGAAAAATCTTCTTATGAAAGTGGGGCAACAAGTGACATGAAAGCTACTGGTATCGTCCGCCGTATTGATGACCTCGGGCGCGTGGTCATTCCAAAAGAAATTAGACGCACACTGCGGATTCGCGAAGGCGACCCGCTGGAAATTTTCGTTGACCGGGATGGAGAAGTCATTCTGAAGAAATATTCACCGATCGGTGAATTGGGTGATTTTGCGAAGGAATATGCAGAGTCCCTTTATGAGAGCACAGGTCACATCACGATCATATCGGACCGTGATACATTTATCGCCGTAGCAGGCGGCTCCAAGAAGGAATATTTGGACAAGCCGATCGGCAACCTTCTGGAAAACTGCATGGAAAACCGCAAGACGGTGCTGGAAAGCAACAGTGGTACGTATGAGATCAGCAAAGACAATCCGGAGGCTTTGTCCGCTTTTGTCGCTGCGCCTATCATTGCTGGAGGAGACCCGATTGGCAGTGTCGTACTGCTGAACAAGGACGAATCCGTGAACATGGGTGAGATGGAAGTGAAGATGTCTGAAACCGCCGCAGGCTTCCTCGGCAAGCAAATGGAACAGTAAGACGAGGACATGAATCCTTGGATGGAGACTCCCGCTGAACGTTGATCACAGGGTCAATCGGCAGCTGGGAGTTTTTGTTGTCCGGTTCCTTTTTTGTACCACTCTCCCGCCCTTGGTTATAATGGAGGTACACATGGCAGCATCAGCATCTGCATGATGGTTAGTCTGTGATACGGAACTAGGGGATTGGAAGAGGATATGAAACCAGATCAAACAGGGGCGAGGCTGCTGCAGGGAGCTTTTATCCTTAGTGCGGCCGCGCTTCTGTCCAAGCTGATTGGCACACTGCAAAAAATACCGCTGCAAAATATGGGTGGGGATGCCGTCTTTGGCATCTACAATACGGTTTATCCGTTCTATATGATGATCATTACGATAGCGGCGGTTGGCTTTCCCGCGGCGGTCTCCAAATATGTGGCTGAATACGAGGCCGAAGGGCGCACCGAGGACGGTCATCGCCTGCTCCGCCTGTCTTCCGCCGCATTGGTGCTGTTTGGTCTGATTCTCGGCTTCCTGATGTACGTCTGCGCTCCGAGAATCGGGATGTGGATTGGAAGCAGTCAGGTTGTACCGGCCCTCCGCGCAGGTGCGTTGGCGCTGGCATTCGTGCCTTGGATGTCGGTGCTGCGCGGTTATTTTCAAGGGCTGCACAATATGGTGCCGACGGCCATCTCCCAGATTACGGAGCAGATTGTCCGTGTCGGGGTCATGATTGTGCTGCTGCTCTACATGATCCGTGCCGGTTCCGATCCCGACGTGATTGCCGCCGGGGCGCTGCTCGGATCTGCTGCCGGTGGTGCCGCCGGTCTGTTGGTGATGGGACTATACTGGCGCAAGCATATCCGGGCAACTCGGAGTAAAATTCAAGGAGAAGCTGATCACGGATTCGAAGCAGCGGGTATGAACGAAACGGGGCTGCGTGCCGATGTAACTAGAGAGGGAGCGGGTGTTCTGCTAGGCCGCCTGCTTGCTTATGGAATTCCGGTCTGTCTTAGTCTGCTCGCTGTTCCGCTGATTGGACTGGTGGATACCTTCACGGTGCCCCGTTTATTGACATCCGGCGGACTGGGCGAAGCAATGGCCATGGCGGAGTTTGGGGTCTATAACCGCGGACTGCCGCTCGTCCAGTTGGTTACGATGCTGGCCACCTCGTTGTCGGTTCTGTTCATCCCTGCACTGGCGGAGGCCAAGTTCAAGGGGGAATCCAGCCGGGTTGCAGGCCAAACCCGTATGGCCCTCCGCTGGTTCTGGCTGATCGGAATGACGGCCTCCGTAGGCTTGGCGGTGCTGGCTGAGCCGATTAACATCATGCTGTACGAAGACGCCGCAGGGACGGCGACGATGCAGGTGATTGCTTTTACAGCTGCCGGGGGTACACTGAGCACGATAACGGCTGCACTGCTTCAGGGGATAGGCATTGTCAAAGCCCCGGCGGTTCATCTGCTGGCTGCGGCTGGGCTCAAGCTGCTGCTCAACCTGCTGCTGGTGCCGCAGTTTGGTATTACCGGCGCAGCCATCGCCGGCGTGGCTGCGCATCTGACCGCCGCCGCGCTCAACCTCGCGCTGCTCTCGCGAAGCGCCGGCGCCCGCCTTGACGCCGGCGGCATGCTGGCGAGGACGCTGCCGGTCCTCGCAGCGGTGTCGCTGGCCGCCTGGGGCGCAGGTGAGGCCTCCGGCGGCATCCTGACGGCGGCCGGCTTCGCCTCAGGCCGCCTCACCCACGCGGCTGCGAGCCTGAGCGGCGTCGCGGCCGGCTGCGGCGCCTTCCTTATCGGCGCCGCCCTCATGAAGCTCCTCACCGAAGAGGAGCTTCGGATGCTGCCGAAGGTCGGAAGACCGCTGGCGGCCTTCTTGCGGGCCCTGCGTGTGCTGCGCTGAACCGGGCCGAATTGTGAGATGTTTGATCTTCTGTGATATAGTAGTGTACGATAATGACGTCGACAAGGCGGACGAAGACGAAAGGAAGTAGCGTATGAGTGCATCCATTACGGTGGTCGGCTTGGGTTCTGGCAATCCGGATCGATTGACGATAGGTATCATAAAAACCATGCAGCGGGCATCGAAGGTGTATGTGCGTACATTATCTCATCCCGTCATCACTGCGTTGAATGAGTTCCAGATTCACCCGGAATCGTTTGACCATGTGTATGAGGCGCATGACACCTTTCCCGAGGTGTACGAATCCATTGCATCCGCGCTAATCAACTTGGCCAAAGCTGCCGAGGAGGATCGCGAGCTCGTTTATGCGGTGCCTGGGCATCCGATGGTAGCGGAGGCAACCGTTCGGTTATTACGGGAGCGCTGCCCGGGAGAGAATGTGACGCTTACGGTGCTCGGCGGTGAGAGCTTTCTGGACGAGGCCTTCGTTCGCCTTGGTTTCGATCCCATTGAGGGCTTCCAGCTTCTCGATGCGGCTGAGCTTCGGGCAAGCGCCATCCAGCCGCAGCTGCATACCCTGATCGGCCAGGTGTATGACATGTTTACCGCTTCGGAAGTTAAACTGGCGCTGATGGAACTGTATCCGGACGATTATCCGGTCATCGTCGGCCATGCGCTGGGCGTTGAGGGCGAGGAAGTGATCCAGCGCGTGCCGCTCTACGAGCTCGATCGCATCGACGGATATGGGAATCTGTCGCTGGTCTACGTACCTCGAAGCGAAGACAGCATGCTTCGGCAGCGAACGTTTGCCAGACTCCATGAGATCGTTGGCATTCTGCGCAGCCCTGAGGGCTGTCCATGGGACCGTGAGCAGACCCATGAATCCATCCGCAAAAATTTGATCGAAGAAACCTACGAGGTATTAGAGACGATTGATGAGGATGATCCTGAGCATATGCAGGAGGAACTTGGGGATCTGCTGCTGCAGATTATGCTGCATTCTCAGATGGAAGAGGAGCTCGGTACCTTTACGGTGTATGATGTCATTCAAGCGCTGAATGACAAGCTGATCTTCCGTCACCCGCATGTCTTTGGTGAGGGCAGCGCCAAAGACGCAGAATCTGCCCTGCAGAACTGGGAGCAGATGAAAGCGGAAGAGAAGCGCCGCAAGGGGCTCTCACCAGAGAAGGCCTCGGCACTGGATGGCATCCCGCGGGATCTTCCCGCATTGATGAAGGCGTACAAGCTCCAGAAGAAGGCATCCAAGGTTGGTTTCGATTGGGATAACATCGAAGGCGTGTTCCAGAAGATTGAAGAGGAACTCGGTGAACTGAGGCAGGCGGTGACCGAGGGTCAGTCTGATGAGGATACGGCACTCGAGCTCGGTGATCTGTTGTTCGCGGTCTCCAATGCGGCAAGATTTATCGGAGCGGACCCGGAAGAGGCCCTTTCGAGAACGAACCGGAAGTTTGTCAGTCGCTTCAGCTACATAGAGGAGCAGCTTGCCGCCCAGGGGAAAACCTTGCAGGAAAGTACCCTGGACGAGATGGAAGCCCTATGGCAAGCAGCTAAATCGGGATCGGCACAATACGGCAGTATCGATGAGTGAAAAAGGCATTTTTTCACGTAAAAATTAAAAAAATAGGGATTTGCGGCAGGAATTCCGCAAGGCATCCAGAATAATCATTAATGGTGAAATCTTGCAGATTGCAAGGCGGTTTAACCGAATAACCGTAAAATCTTATATTTTTCTGATAATTGGGAGGATTTAATTCATGAACAAAACAGATCTGATCAACAACATTTCCGGTAAAAGTGGATTGACAAAAAAAGACGTAGAGAACGTCTTGAACGGCTTCCTTGGTGAAATTACTGAAGCTTTGGCTAATGGCGATAAAGTTCAATTGATCGGCTTTGGTACTTTCGAAACTCGTAAGCGCGCTGGACGTACTGGCCGCAACCCGCAAACAGGCAACACGATCGAAATTCCAGAATCCAACGTTCCTGCGTTCAAGGCAGGCAACAAGCTTAAAGAAGCCGTAAAATAATGCGCGTCGATAAATTCCTGAAAGTATCGAGGTTAATCAAGCGGCGTACCGTAGCGAAAGATGTATCGGATCAAGGCCGGGTGCTGATCAATGGCCGCGAGGCCAAGCCGAGCAGCACGGTTAAATTGGGCGATGAGATCACCGTCCAATTTGGCCAGAAGCTGGTGACCGTCCGGGTCGAGCGTCTTACCGAGACAACCCGTAAAGATGAGGCAACCAGCCTCTATACCTTGGTCAAGGAAGAACCGATCGTTAAAGATCGCGGATTGGACTGGTAAGCAGCCCGAGCCGTTCCATCAAACGTCCCTCTCACCCTATGGTGCGGGGGGCGTTTTTATGTTTATCTTGGATGTATAAACAAGTGGAGTTCCTGCTCTCTTTCATTCACCTGGCAATCCTCGCAGCGTCACGATCATTCCTGAAGCGGTTGTTCTTCTTCCGGTTCTAAAGACAGGCACCTTCCCATAAGCTATTGTTAAAAGGAGGGGTACATGCCATGATCGACCAAGGGAAGGGTAAGTTTCATGACCTGCGGATGCAGAACCGGAAGCTGCTGGACATTACGGGTGTCCAAAATGTGGAGAGCTTTGACAGTGAAGAATTTCTGCTTCAAACCGAGCTTGGGCATCTCACCATTCGGGGGCAAAATTTACATATTAAAAATCTCAGCCTGGAAGAGGGGCTTTTGTCGATTGAAGGTCAGGTGCATTCTCTGATTTACTTGAATCCCGGTTCGCAGACCAAGAACAAGAGTCTGCTGGGTAAGCTGTTTAAATGAACCCCAGCGTACAATGGATCACGCTGCTCTGGATGCTCTTCTCCGGAGCAGCGATGGGAGTCGCCTTCGACAGCTACCGGGTGCTGGCAGGGCAGCTCCGCTTCCCGCAATGGTCCAAGCATACCCTGGACTTCCTTTACTGGATTGCGGCAGCCTTCTTCATTTTTCGCATGTTGTATGTGACCAATGACGGTCAACTGCGTTTTTATGTGTTTGTGGGCCTGTTTATAGGGGTTTGGATCTATTTTTTATTATGGAGTGTCATAACCCAACGTTTTGTGGTAATGTTAATTCAAGTGACAAAAGGCTTACTGTCCTTTTTGTACAAGCTGTTCCGTATGTTATTGTGGAATCCGATCAAAGGAATCCTGATGCTCATCTTGGGATTGTTAAGGTTTCTATGGAAGTTTCTCCTGTCGCTGTTGCGTTTAGTTCTTAAATGCCTCATGCCTTTTTGGCGACTTTTGAAATGGATGCTGAGACCGATCACATCCAGAGTCAGGCTGCCGGCATGGTGCAAGCAATTCGCGGACAAGGTTATTAAGGCGTGGAAGCGCTGGTTTTAGGAGGTATGGTCATGGGAAGATTTGCTGATCCATCGAAGCAGGCTCCCCAACAAACCAAGACAAAGAACAAAGGCGCACGCCGACGTAAAAGAATGTTTGTGGCGATGATGGCGCTGTTTTTGATCTGGGCAGGTTCAACGCTCTGGTCCCAGAATGACCGCATCCGTAATCAAAACGAAGCGCTAGCTCAAAAGCAAGAGGATTATAAGTCCGTTGAACAGTCGCTAATCCAGATTACTCATGAAGTGGAGCGATTGAAGGACCCTGAATATATCGGGCAGATTGCCCGCAAGAAGTTTGGACTGTATCTGCCAAATGAGACGCCGATCATTCAGCCCCAAAATTCGGGCGAAGAGCCGTAATTAGGCAGGACACACGTCTGTTGACCTTGTTTAGGTCATTATCGTATAATCAAATCACCGCAGCGCGATTTCTAAATCGGACTGTATATTTTTAAGGGAGGATCATTTTATTCTATGGCAATTGAAGTGGGCACCAAGTTAGAGGGCAAGGTGACAGGCATAACGCATTTTGGAGCATTTGTGGATCTGTCAGGAGGTGTCACGGGTCTCGTTCACATCTCGGAGATCGCCGACAATTACGTTAAGGATGTCAACGATCATTTGAAGATCAACGATGTCGTTACCGTGAAGGTGATTAATGTCGACAAGGACGGCAAGATCGGTCTTTCGATCAAGCAGGCTGTCGACAAGCCGGCTTCCGAAAGTCGTCCACCCCGCGCACCGAGACCGGAACGCAGTGGAGGCGGCGGCGGAGAACGATTCGGAGGTGGCGGTGGTGGAGGATTCAACCGTGAACGCGGCGGACGCCCGTTTAAGCCTGCGGCCAACAAGCCTTCATTTGAGGATAAAATGTCACGCTTCCTGAAAGACAGTGAAGAACGAATCTCTTCGCTTAAGAAGAATACGGAAGGCAAACGCGGTGGACGCGGAGCCAAACGTATGTAATTCGATAAAATATAAACTGACCGCAGAGGGAAATCGCCTTCTGCGGTTTTTTTGTCGTTGCATCCAAGGGTACGACAGGTTCCTACGCAATTTACGGCGATACCGTGTGGAATGAGCGCAGGATGTCCGCCTCAATTCGGGAAATGATCCACAAGAATACTATAGGCTTGACTCGTGTAAATACCGCTGGGCGCGGGGGATGAGCGCTCTTTTCCCGAACGTTCGCAAGGCACGTTGATTTTGTCGGAAATTTCTTTGGGGCTTGTCCGGTGTTCTGACAAACTTTCCTGAACAGGGGTTTTATAATGGGACCAACAAATTCGTGAGAATGGGGTGCCAGCGTAATGGATAAAAGAAATCTGGTGATGTTTCCGGGTACTGAGGCAGTTAAAGGGGGAGCGGGTTCCATTCGTGCCCGTGTAACAGAACGATTAGGGCAGCTGCCTTTTCTTCAGCGTCCCATCCACTTCCTGGCCGCTAAGAAGTGGATGATCTTGCTAACCTTCATGGGTTTTCTGCTCGGACGAGCTATGATCCTGGGAGAGCTGTCTCCCTTTGCCGTAGCTTATTTTGCAGTCATTGCCTTTATGCGTCGCGATTATTTGCTGCCGGTAGGCGCAGCGATCGTTGCAGGAAGTTTATTTGCGTCCTTTCCGGTAGCATGGATGGTACCGGCAGAAATCTTGATCTTTTACTTTATGATGCGGGGATTGGAGACGTATGATCGGGCAGAATTGTCATATGCGCCGCTGATGGTATTTGTCTCCACCTTCTTCGTGAATCTGTTCAGTGTTCTCATCGGACCGAGCATTACCTGGTATTCCATGATGATGCTCACCCTGAACGCGGTGCTCAGCTTTGTCCTGACCTTGGTCTTTATCCAGGCGATTCCGGTGCTGACGCTTCGTAAAAAAACGCATGTTCTTCGAAATGAAGAAATTCTATGTATCATCATTTTGCTGGCGTCGGTCATGACAGGTGCCGTTGGCTGGACGATCCAATCCCTGTCGGTAGAACATATCTTATCCCGTTACTTAATTCTGCTGTTTGCTCTGGTCGGGGGAGCTCCGCTAGGCGCCTCGGTTGGCGTGGTTACAGGCCTCATCCTCAGTCTTGCCAACATTTCGGCCTTCTCCCAGATGAGTCTACTCGCCTTTTCCGGGATGCTCGCCGGTATGCTGAAAGAAGGGAAGAAAGGCGGTGTTTCACTGGGCATGCTGCTGGGGGCAACCATTCTCTCCATCTATTTCAGCAATCCTGGAGAAGTGATGATCTCCACATGGGAAACCTGCGCGGCTATTGTGCTGTTCCTCATCACACCCAAGAGCGTAATGCAGGCTATAGGCAAATATGTGCCGGGCACGCAGGATCATACCCGTTCCCAGCATGAATACGCTAAGCGGGTTCGGGATCTTACAGCGGATCGTGTTACCCAATTCTCCAAGGTATTCCGTCAGCTCTCGCAAAGTTTCGGACAAACGTCAGGGGTCATACAGCCTCCAGGCAAACAGGCGGAGGAGATGAATCATTTCATGAATGCCGTGGCCGAAGGAAGCTGTGCCACATGCTATAAACGGAATCAGTGCTGGGACATGAAGTTTTACCAGACTTATAAATATATGACCGATATGATGACCTCCATCGAGGAGAATCCTGAGATGGATGCAGACGATCTGCCGCCGGAATGGAGCCGGATCTGTGCCAAGAAGGAGGAGGTGCTCGGCATCCTGAAGCAGCAGTATCATCTCTACCAACATGATATGCAGTGGAAACGCCAAATATACGATAGCCGCCATCTGGTAGCGGAACAATTATCCGGGGTTTCGCAGGTTATGGAAGACTTGGCCCGAGAGATTAAGCGGGAAAGCCAGACGATGCACATTCAAGAAGAACAGATTCGGGAAGCGCTTCAGCAGCTCGGCTTATCGATTCAAGGCATCGATATCATCAGCCTGGACTCCGGGCAGGTCGAGATTGAGATCGTTCATGCGTATACCCGGGGTTATGACGAATGCAGGAAGATTATTGGACCACTGCTGTCCGACATTCTCGGGGAGCATATCGCGGTCATGGAAGAGACCCTGACCCATCCGAGGGATGGATTGGCCACCGTACGTTTCGGTTCAGCGAAAACATATGAAATTATGACGGGTGTAGCCGCAGCGGCTAAGGGAGGGGATATTTTATCAGGCGACAGCTTCAGTACGGTTGAGCTGGGCAACGGGACGTTTGCGGTAGCGCTTAGTGATGGCATGGGCAATGGGGAAAGGGCTCGGCTTGAGAGCAGCTCGGCTCTGAATATATTAGAACAGCTGCTTCAATCCGGGATGGATGAGAAGCTGGCGATTAAATCGGTCAACTCGATTCTGATGCTGCGCTCGCCGGATGAAATCTACGCCACGGTCGATATGGCCCTAATTGATCAATATACGGCTCAGACCACCTTTATGAAGATCGGTTCGACGCCGAGCTTTATCAAACGGGGCAATGATGTCATACCGGTCTCGGCCAGCAATCTTCCGATTGGGATTATTCAGGATATCGAAGTGGACCTGGTGTCATTACAGCTGCAGGCCGGTGATGTTCTCATCATGATGACGGATGGCATATATGATGCGCCGGGTTACGCGGTAAACAAGGAGCTATGGATGAAACGAATGATTCAGGAAGTGAACAGTGAGGATCCGCAGGAAATTGCCGACTGTTTGCTGGAAAAGGTGATTCGCTATCAACAGAATCAAATTCATGATGATATGACGGTGGTGGTCGGGCGAGTGGATCACTTCCATCCGGAATGGTCGAATGTGCATGTACCAGGCTTCGCCCGAATGGAGCGGCCGCGAACGGTTAGCTGATGCGTTAGATAAACCAAGCGATTACCCGGGAAATGGAGGACCCCGGAAATGGTAAATCTTTTCCGTCAATTCTTCCTATTTATCGTTTGAACTCTCTTGAATGTGGAAATGATAGAGATAGAAGTCAAATCGATAGAAATGGATGAGACGGAGGCGATCATTTATTATGAAGCAAATTCTACTGATAACGGACGGCTGCTCGAATGTTGGGGCCAGTCCGGTTCTGGCCGCAGCCCATGCGCTCCAGGATGGTATTGTTGTGAATGTGGTGGGGGTCCTTGATTACGGGACGATCGGTGAACTTGGGGGATTGGAAATTCAGGAGATAGCCAAAGCGGGAGGAGGCATACACCGGATCGTAGGCACACCGCAGCTTGCGCAGACGATACAGATGATGACTCGGAAAACGGTGGTTCAGACGATCCAACAAGCGGTAAATAAGGAGATACAGCATATTTTGGGGGGCGGGTCGCTGGAGGAGCTTCCGCCGGACAAGCGTTCGCAGGTCGTTGAAGTTGTGGATGAGCTCGCTGAGACGTCATCCCTGCAGGTCGCCCTGTTAATCGATGCAAGTGCAAGCATGAAACCCAAGCTGGCTGCGGTTGAGGAAGCGATACGCGATTTGATGCTGAGTTTGAAAGCGCGCGCAGGCTCAAGCGAACTATCGGTATTCCATTTTCCTGGCAAACACAGCGGCGAGGACATCGTGATGGACGTGAATTGGACCTCAGATCTTGACGGCGCCCGGGGAATGTTCAGCCGCCTGCAGATGAGAGGGGCAACGCCGACTGGACCTGCTTTGTTAAAGGTGATTGAATTTTACCGATATGGTACACTAGAGGGTAATCAATCATGGCAGGGTCATTCCAGCCAAGAGGAAGGGATGCTCGGTGACTACGTTGTCTAACCCGGGTTATCCGCCAGGAACCGTAATTAAAGGCAAGTGGCGGAACAGCCGGTACATCGTGGAACGTATGCTCGGCAAAGGGGCTAACGGCAAGGTGTATCTGGTCCACCGGGCAGGAGTACGCGAGCGTTATGCTTTAAAAGTTGGGTATGACGCTCTGGATCTTCAATCCGAAATTAATGTGCTGAATGCGTTGAAAGAACAGATGCCGGACCCTTATCTCGTGGAGGCGGACGATCATCATGACGGCAGCGGCGAAGTATCCTTTTATGTCATGCGTTACATTGAAGGGAGTCCGCTGCATCATTTTATTCGCAAACGCGGTGCCGACTGGATCGGATTGCTCGGACTGAAGCTGCTCGAGAAGCTGACCGTTCTGCATGCATCCGGTTATGCATTCGGTGATTTGAAGCCCGATAATGTGATGGTCTCGGCATACGGAAGAGTGGAACTGATCGATTATGGAGGCGTCAGTCCTTTCGGACGCAGCGTAAAGCAGTTTACGGAATGGTATGATCGGGGATACTGGAATGCCGGGAGCCGGACTGGCGACGTAGCCTATGATTTGTTCTCGTTTGCCGTGATGTGTATCGGCCTGCTGGATGAGAAATCATTACGGGAGGCGTCTTGTCAGCTTCCCCAGACCCGCAGTGTTGCAGATCTGCAGCTGGTACTGCGAAGAAACCTCATCTTCAAGCCATACGCTGTTTGGCTGAACAAGGCTTTATCGGGAGATTTCGCGGATTCACGGGAAGCGTTGAACGAGTGGAGAAAACGAATATATGAAGGTTCGGGCAGGAACGTGCGTCCTCATCCGGGACGAACTCCGCGGTGGCTGAAGAACGCGTTCGGTTTGTCGTTAGTCATCATGGCCCTTACTGTTTATTTTTTCTTCCGCTCATGAAGTTGTTACCTTGTTACTGGGAGTTCATAAAGGTGCGAGTTCAAAAAGGTCGGTTTTCAGCACCGAAGCTTATGCTTCCGAGTGCGTTTTTTCAAACGCGGATGAAGCTAGGGACGTCAGGAGAGGAGCTACACGTTTTCGCAGAAAACACCGTCGAAAGCATCTGCTGTTTTGGGTACGTGAGCACCTAAGATGTTTCCGCAGGAAACATGACTTCGTAAGCATCCGCTTAGGCCCGGCTGAATTCAAGATTCGATGCCGAGTGGCTTCCTGATTCACTTCGTGTTAGATATAGAATTTATGAGTTATCAGTGGAACTGATGGAATTCTATATCGCAAGAAAACCTACCTATGCATCGCGGTCGCTCATCCTTGAAGTGGCCTCGATAGAGGTTTTCTTATCAAAAGCGGGCTTTTTGAACAACCTCTAAAGGGGACCTGGAAGTGAAACAGGATTATTTACGAACATTCGTCAACCATGTCGAGCGTACAGCCGCAGAGTTTGATCTGTGGTCAGAAGGTGATAGCATCGTGGTCGCCATTTCCGGCGGGCCTGATTCCGTTGCGCTCCTGCACGTGCTTCATGAAATTTCTTTGCACCGGACGCCGCTCCGCTTGATCTGTGCCCATGTACATCACGGGTTCCGGAAAGAATCGGACCAAGAGGCGGAGATGGTGCGCGAACTGGCGGAACGGCTCGGACTTCCATTAGAAACGGCGTTCATCGATATTCCCGCTTATATGGAAGAGAGCGGCAAGGGTGGGCAGGAGGCTGCAAGAGAGAAGCGTTATGAATTTCTGCTGCAAACGGCCCATAAATACAATGCGCGCGCCGTGGCCCTGGCTCATCATGCTGACGATCAAGCCGAGACGGTGCTCATGAGGCTTCTGCGCGGGAGCGGCTTGTCCGGACTTGCCGGAATAAAATTTAAGCGCACGGAAAAAAAAGTGGAACTTATCCGCCCGTTCCTTCGTATGTACAAGGCGGATATCGTGGAGCTGTGCCGCGCATGCGGATTTCAGTATGTCGTGGATAACAGCAATCTGCAGACGAAGTACCGCCGCAATGCGATTCGCCTGGAAGTATTGCCTTTTCTGGAACGATACAATGGGCAGTTCTCCTCCTCACTCAATCAGCTGGCCGAGATTGTCCAGCAGGAGGATGATTTTGTGGAGCTTGAAGCTGCGAAGCAATTTCGGAGTATGGTACAGGAGAACGATGGGAGGCTCGCTTTCGACGCGCCTTCCTTTTTGGGCTTACATGTCGCTTTACAACGGCGTTTGATTAAACTAATATTAAATTACCTGCCCTCAGACCAGGAAAACACCGATTTTGTCAAGATTGAAACGGTGCGCCATGGCATTCTTAACGATCAGCGCAGTAACTGGCGTCTGGATCTGGGTGACGGCATTACCTGTGTTCGTGAGTACGGAGTGATCCAGTTTTGGCCTAAGCCTCCGGAAGAACAGGGACAGTACATATACATTCTTGATTCTCCTGATGTTGTGCAGCAGTATGTTAAGGAAATCGGAAAAATGCTGAAATTGTCGTTAATGACAGGAAGCGAAAGCCGGAGCGGCTCCAAACCATCGGCCTTTGTGGCGGATTTTGATGCGGATGAGCTGAGGTTTCCTTTAACCGTGCGCAACAGACAGCCGGGGGACAAGATGAAGATCATGGGATTAAACGGAAGCAAAAAGGTGAAAGATATTCTCATTGATGAGAAAATCCCACCGTCTGTCCGTGCCCGGATTCCTATTCTTTGTGACGGTTCAGGCAGCATCGTGTGGATTCCAGGTGTACGACGTTCCGTTCACGCCGCTTGCGGGCGGCACACATCACGAGTTCTCCGGATGGAGCTATCGGATGCTTAAGGCAAGTGTAAAACGAAGAATGGCCCGTTTCACGCTTTCATAGTATAAACGTAGGAGGTCCACTTAAGTTGCAGAATGACATTCAGGAAATACTCATCAGTGAAGAAGAGATTCACGCAAAGATTAAGGAACTTGGTTCCAAACTCAGCGCCGAATATGTGGGACGCAATCCACTCGTTATTTGCGTTCTTAAAGGTGCGTTTATTTTTATGGCCGACTTGGTTAAATCCATAACAGTCCCTCTTGAGTTGGATTTCATGGCTGTATCCAGCTATGGGGCATCAACCAAATCCTCTGGCGTGGTGAAGATCATTAAAGATCTGGACGCATCCGTTGAAGGCAGGGATGTGTTGATTGTGGAGGATATTATCGACAGTGGTCTTACGCTGAGTCATTTGATTGAGCTTCTGAAGAGCCGCAAGGCAAACTCGGTGTGCGTCGTCACGCTGTTTGACAAGCCGGCACGCCGTACGGTGGATTTGCAGGCCGATTATACCGGATTCGTGCTGCCGGATGCTTTTGTTGTCGGATACGGACTCGATTATGCCGAGCATTACCGGAACCTCCCCTACATCGGGATTTTGAAGCCGGAAATCTACAGCAGTTAAACCGCGCCAATGGGCTGCTATCACAGTTGAGGGCCCTTTGTTGAGATGGCCAGACAGGCTGTGGTAAAATATCTTATGTGTCTTGAGAGGAGGTAGGGGATGAGTCGGTTCATCCGGAATTCTGGTTTTTATTTGATTCTATTTTTAGTCGTGGTGGGCATAGTACAATTCGTCACTAATGGCGGCGAGCAAGCCGATGCCCCTAGTTATAATCAACTGCGGCAGGAAGTCAAAGCTAACAACATAGAGGAAATGACGGTACAATTTGACGGTTACGCTTATCTGGTGACCGGTAAGTATAGGGAGATTTCCGAAGAGAAAAAATCGGAGAATTTCTCAACCTATATTCCTGCCACGGATGCAGCGATGCAAGAGCTGACTGCAGCCAGTGAGAGCAACAATGTCAAACTGTCCGTGGTGCCAATGGAAGGCCAAAGCATTTGGCTGACATTGCTTTCATCCTTTATTCCGCTCATCATTATGTTTGTTCTGTTCTTCTTCCTGTTTAATCAGGCCCAAGGCGGCGGCGGCAAAGTGATGAACTTTGGTAAGAGCAAAGCCCGCTTATATAATGAAGAGAAGAAACGGATTACATTTGAAGATGTAGCTGGAGCAGATGAAGAGAAGCAGGAACTTGTTGAGGTTGTTGACTTCTTGAAGGATCCGCGCAAGTTCAACACGGTTGGCGCTCGCATTCCGAAGGGCGTTCTGCTTGTCGGACCTCCGGGAACAGGTAAGACGCTCCTGGCTCGTGCCGTTGCCGGTGAAGCAGGCGTGCCGTTCTTCAGTATTTCCGGTTCCGACTTCGTTGAGATGTTTGTCGGTGTCGGTGCTTCTCGTGTACGTGACTTGTTCGAGAACGCGAAGAAGAATGCACCATGTATCATTTTCATCGATGAAATTGATGCTGTAGGTCGTCAGCGTGGCGCCGGACTTGGCGGCGGTCATGACGAGCGTGAGCAGACACTCAACCAGTTGCTGGTTGAGATGGACGGTTTCGGAGCGAACGAAGGCATTATCATCGTTGCTGCCACCAACCGCCCGGACATTTTGGACCCGGCGCTGCTTCGTCCGGGACGTTTTGACCGTCAGATTACCGTAGATCGCCCGGATGTGAAGGGCCGTGAAGCCGTACTGAAGGTTCATGCACGCAACAAACCATTGACGAAGGATGTTAAACTTGACATCATCGCCAAACGTACAACCGGTTTTACAGGCGCTGATCTGGAGAATCTCCTGAACGAGGCTGCCTTGCTTGCGGCTCGCCGCAACCGTAAAGATATCTCCATGCGAGAAGTGGATGAGGCGATTGACCGTGTTATCGTCGGTACGGAGAAACGCAGCCGCGTGATCAGTGACCGCGAGAAACGCATCGTAGCTTACCATGAAGCAGGCCACACGATTGTGGGTTATTTCCTCGAGCATGCGGATACGGTGCATAAGGTAACGATTATTCCTCGTGGCCGTGCCGGTGGATATGTCATTATGATGCCGAAGGAAGATCGGATGCTCGTGACGAAGCAGGAGTTGCTGGATCGCGTAACCGGTTTGCTTGGCGGGCGTGTTGCTGAGGAGCTGTTCATCGGTGAAATCGGGACCGGCGCTTACAGTGACTTCCAACAAGCGACAGGCATTATCCGCAGCATGGTTGTGGAATACGGTATGAGTGAGAAGCTCGGACCGATGCAGTTCGGTACATCCCAAGGACAAGTGTTCCTGGGACGTGATATCGGACATGAGCAGAACTATAGTGATCAAATCGCTTATGAGATCGATCAGGAAATGCAGCGATTCATTAATGATTGCTATGAGAAATGTAAAGAGATCCTGAATAAGCATGCCAAAGAGGTTCACCTGATTGCGAACACGCTCCTCGAGATGGAAACGCTGGAGCTTGAGCAAATCAAGAATCTCATTGAGACCGGATCAGCTGAAGGCAACGGCAGTGGCGAAGGTGAAGGTTCTTCCGAGAATGGTGAACCGATCATCGACAACATTGGCGACGTGAAAGTTCGCATCCAAGGGAAAGAAGACGGCGAGCAGCCGACTTCCACGGAAGAAATTCCGAATAACCCGATGGATTCGAATGATCCAGGGCCAGAACGCAAAGATTCCGAGCGCAAGGATCCTCCAGGCGGATCGGACAACGGTAATAGCAGCTTAACGTAATATTCGCTGATAAAACATCGAATACCGAATAAAATTGAAGAACCGGAGAACGATAATTCGTTTTCCGGTTCTTTTTGTGCTTTCTATCACATTGACAGGGGGCAGAATGAACGTGTACATTAGTTGTTAAATAAGGATGCGCATCCTTTCACAAAGGTGGAAACCATCCTGAAAGTCACATGGTCATCAGCGGCGAACCGCCGGACTATACAAAGGGAGAGGGTCGATCATGGAAGCTTTGGCACTGGAGCGTAAGGCAGAACAGAACCGTGAACTGCGTGAGCGATTAATGCAATTGAAGAAGGAACGTAACGCAATCATTTTGGCACATTATTATCAACGGGATGAAATACAAGAGGTCGCTGATTTCCGGGGGGATTCCTTCCTGCTCGCGCAGAAGGCAGCACAAACGGATGCCGAGGTTATCGTATTTTGCGGTGTGCATTTTATGGGCGAGAGCGCCAAAATCCTGGCTCCGGGCAAGACGGTTCTTATACCGGATGAGCGGGCCGGTTGCCCAATGGCGGATATGGTGAACGTTGACGGACTGCGAAAGTTGAAAGCGCAGCATCCGAATGCAAAAGTGGTCACGTACATCAATTCATCGGCTGAGATCAAAGCCGAAACGGATATCTGCTGTACTTCATCCAATGCCGTGAAAGTGATTCAGTCGGTGGATTCGGATGAAATTATATGGGTACCTGATAAAAACCTGGGACATTATGTTCAGCAGCATACCGACAAGAAGCTCATTATCTGGGAAGGGTACTGTAACACGCATGACATGCTGACGGTGAAGGATGTCGTCGAGATGAAGGCTAAATATCCTCATGCTGAATTTGTGGTGCATCCGGAATGCCGTCCAGAGGTTGTTGCGATGGGGGATTTTGTAGGGAGTACCACCGCCATTCTAGAGTATTGCAAAAATTCATCTGCCAAGGAGTTTATCGTGGGCACGGAGGACGGAACCGGTTATCAGCTTCGATTGGATAGCCCGGATAAATCGTTCCACTTCGCTACGAAATTCCTGGTGTGTCCGAATATGAAAGTGAATAACCTCAAAAAACTGGTTAAAGCGTTGGAAACGATGAAGCCGCAAATTTATGTGCCGCCGGTCGTTGCAGAGAAAGCCAGAACTTCATTAGAGCGCATGTTACAAGTTAAGTAGCATGCGCTACTCTTTCGTGAAAAGACAGGTGAGGTATCGTGATACCGCAGTATTTAATTGATTTTGAGCTGAACGATCTTCCGGTTGTCCAGACGGATGTCATCGTGATCGGTTCAGGCATTGCGGGTTTATATACGGCGATCATGGCAAGTGCGACTCAGAATGTACTGCTGATTACGAAAAAATCGCTGCTCGAAAGCAACACGCGTTATGCGCAGGGAGGGATTGCAGCCGTAACAGCTGAGGATGACTCTCCGGCCTACCACCGTCAGGACACCCTCCTGGCAGGGGCGGGTCTATGTTCATCTGCCGCGGTGGATGTGCTTGTAAACGAGGGTCCGGTCGGCGTTCAAGAGCTGATTCGACTCGGTACGATGTTTGATGTGGAGAATGGCGAGCTCGCACTGACCCAAGAAGGCGCCCACAGTCACCGCCGGATCCTTCATGCCAACGGGGATGCTACCGGGTATGAAATTGTGCGTGCCCTTTCCATTCAGGTTGAAATGCTTCACAATATAGAGGTGTGGGACGATCATTTTGTCATTGACCTGATTACCGATCAGGGAGAGTGTCATGGCGCTTTGGTACAAATGCCGGACGGAAAACGGGTATTCGTACGTGGACGGGCGACGGTTATGTGTGCCGGCGGCGCCGGCCAATTGTACCGGTATACAACCAATCCGGAGGTTGCTACAGCGGATGGCGTTGCCATGGCTTACCGGGCAGGCGCAGAAATTCGGGATATGGAGTTTATTCAGTTCCACCCGACGGCGCTTAGCTATCCGGGTGCGCCCCGATTCCTTATATCAGAGGCGGTTCGCGGTGAAGGTGCTGTTCTTCGGAATATACGAGGAGAACGGTTCATGCCCAAATACCATGATTTGCTGGAGCTGGCGCCGCGGGATATTGTTGCACGGGCCATTGTCAGTGAGATGGAAGCAACGGGGTCTACCTTTGTTTATCTGGATATTACCCATGAGTCGCCGGAGATGGTCAAACATCGATTCCCAACGATTTATGAAACCTGCATGCAGTATGGACTCGATTTATCCTCAGATTGGATTCCGGTCTCCCCGGCAGCGCATTATATGATGGGGGGCATTAAAACCAGTCTGCACGGCGAGAGCAGCGTGAAGCGTTTATTTGCTTGCGGAGAGGTATCGTCTACCGGTGTCCACGGGGCGAACCGTTTGGCCAGCAATTCGCTGTCGGAGGCGATTGTGTACGGCAGCCGTATTGTTGAACGTATTAAGAGCCTGCCGGAACCCTCAGGAGATCCACTTCATGTATCATTCCATCTCGGTCGCAAGGACGCTCCGTCCCAGGCGATGGTGGAAAAACGCTTGAAGCTTCAGAAGGTGATGGTACGTTATGCAGGACTTCGGAGAAATCGGGATACTCTATTAAGAGCAGCGGAAGAGCTCGGCCGTCAGCTGCCATTGTTCCATTCGGTTCTCTCCAAGCGTGAGGAATACGAGTTTGCCAACATGCTCACAGCATCCCTGCTCGTGGTTCAAGGTGCGCTGGGTCGTGAAGAAAGCCGGGGAGCCCACTACCGTGAGGATTTCCCGGAGCGGAATGACAGCGTATGGCAGAAACATATTGTCCATACACGGGATCAAGAAATGACGGAGGAATTAAGCGATGATGTTTAACGGATACAACGATGGCCTACTCCAGAGTATACGGACTTGGCTGCAGGAGGATATTGGGTCGGGGGATATCACCACCCTCACCACCATTGAGCCGGGTCATGAATCCAAGGGCGTTATTCATGCCAAGGAGGCGGGAATCGTGGCAGGGATGCCGGTAGCAGAGCTGGTATTCGAAACGGTTGATCCGTCGCTGACGTTTACGGCATTGGTTCGTGATGGGGACGAGGTTGAAAAGGGGACGGTTCTCGCCGAAGTGGAAGGCAGCACTCACCGTATTTTGACAGGCGAGCGTCTCGCTTTGAATTTGCTTCAGCGTCTTTCGGGTATTGCAACAAGAACACGTTCTTTTGTTGATGTACTTGAGGGATTGCCGACAAGATTGGTGGACACCCGCAAAACGACACCAGGCCACCGAATGCTGGAGAAGTATGCCGTTCGGGTTGGCGGCGGGGCGAACCATCGGTTCGGTCTGTACGATGCCGTTATGATCAAGGATAATCACATCAAGGGCGCAGGCGGCATCGCGCAAGCGGTCAGCCGGGCAAGAGCCCATATTCCACATACCATGACTATAGAAGTTGAAACTGAGAGCTTGGCGCAGGTGGAGGAAGCACTGGCTGCAGGCGCAGATATTATTATGCTGGATAACATGAGTCATGACATGATGGCGGAGTCTGTTCGAAGAATCAAGGCCAAGGCTCCTCATGTTCGCGTGGAAGCCTCGGGGAACGTGACGCTGGAGACCGTACGCGGGATTGCCGAGACCGGGGTCGATGTGATATCCGTTGGACGGCTGACTTATTCTTTCCATAGTCTCGATATCAGTCTGGATCTGAATGCGAAGAAAGGAGGGACAGAAGGTTGATTCTGGTTGTGGATGTAGGGAATACCAACATTGTATTGGGTGTGTATCAGGGAAAGAAGCTGCTGCATGATTTTCGAATCAGTACATCGCGTCAGTCTACCGTGGATGAATACGGTGTATTGATTCACAATTTGTTTCAAATGTCCAATATATTGGTAAGCCAAATAGAAGGTGTTATTGTTTCTTCCGTAGTTCCTCCTCTTGTACGTGTGGTCGAGGAGATGTGCAATAAATATATTGGCAAAGCGCCCCTGATCGTAGGACCGGGGATCAAAACAGGACTTAATCTGCGGTATGAGAATCCGCGCGAGGTTGGCGCTGACCGGATCGTGAATGCAGTTGCAGCCGTCGAGCAGTACGGGGGGCCGCTGATTGTGGTGGATTTCGGTACGGCGACGACGTTTGATTGCATCGATGAGGCAGGCAATTATCTTGGCGGAGTGATTGTGCCTGGTATTGGCATTGCCACGGAGGCTCTTGTACAGCGTGCTTCCAAACTTCCTCGCGTAGAGCTTGAAAAGCCGAAAAAGGTGATTGGGCGTAATACCGTGCATGCCATGCAGGCCGGTATCGTTTTTGGCTATGCCGGACAGGTCGATGGCCTGGTCAAGCGTATAAAAGCCGAGATGGGTACGGACAATGTTAAGGTTATCGCTACGGGGGGAATGGCCGAGCTGATTGCCGGCGAAACGGAGTCCATTGAAGAGATTTCTCCCCTTCTGACTTTGGAAGGCTTGCGTATTATTTATGAGCGTAACTAGAACCGATATAAAACCGTTAGATATTACAAACAACTAGAAAGACAAGGAGGCCTCAAGATGGGTAATCAAAAAGACCGTTTGCTGCGGGGAACGGCATTAAACGGGAAAGTGCGGGCATTTGCCGTTCGGACAACCGATTTGGTCGAAGAGCTTCGCCAAAGACATGATACGTTTCCTGTCGTCACAGCCGCTTTGGGCCGAACCGTGTCAGCAGCAGCGATGATGGGAGCTATGCTGAAAGGAGACGAGCGTCTTAGCATTCAAGTGCGCGGCGACGGACCGATCGGTTTGATTGCGGCGGAGAGTAATGCCAACGGCGAGGTACGCGGATATGTCAAAAATCCGCATGTGGAGCTGACGAATATCCGTCCAGGCAAGATGGATGTAGCCGCCGCTGTAGGGACCACCGGTCATATTGATGTGATCAAGGATTTCGGGTTGAAGGAGCCTTACCGTGGCAGCGTACCGATTATTTCGGGCGAGCTGGCTGAAGACTTCACATACTATTTTGCCGTCTCCGAACAGACCAACTCGGCGGTTAGCCTGGGTGTGCTGGTTTCACCCGATTATTCCGTGGCGAATGCCGGCGGCTTCATCATCCAGCTTCTCCCCGGCGTTACCGAGGATGAGATCAAGGAGCTCGAGCTTGCGCTAAGCAAGATTCCTCCGATCACCGAGATGCTGGAAGAAGGACTGGAACTGGAAGACATCCTGAAACGAGTCGTTCCGGACGTGACCATTTTGGAGGAAACGGAAGTGTACTTCAGCTGTGACTGCTCGCATGAGCGGGTAGAGCGCGCGTTGATCAGTTTGGGGCAGGAAGAGCTTGAGCAGATGATCGAAGAGGATGGCAAGGCTGAAGTTTCCTGTCATTTTTGCAACGAAAAATATAGGTTCGATAAGGAACAGCTAAAATCCGTGCTAGAGCGGGCCAAATCTTAACGTTGGGATGAGCGACCGTGATGACGAGACAAGAGAAGGGATTGTGGGCGACCGTCATTGTCTTGACAGCATGCGTATTGGGTATGGGCGGCTGGATGCTGTTTTCCGGGAATTTGTCGCAAGAGGCTTCACCACCGTGGAAAGAAGGCTCCCAACCAGTTGCATCCATCCAGGACAGGGCGATTACCGAAGACGAGTGGGTTGACGAGCTAAAGAAGCGTTATGGCCGGGAAATGCTGATGACTATGCTGAATCGGCACGCCGTAGCGCTGGAGGCCAAAGCGAAGGATATTGATGTTACGCCGGCGGAAGTTGATGCGGAAATCGAAGTCATGAGCCGCAGCTACGGTTCCAAGGAACGTTTCTTATCGGAAATGGAAAATCAGCTTGGCATTACGGAGAGTGAATTAAAGACAGAGACAACGTATCGGCTGCTGCTTGAAAAAATTGCGACTTCCGACGTACACATCGAAGAGCAGCAGATCGATTCGTATCTGGAACAGTACCCAGACCAATTTCGCCCCAAGAAGCAGTTCAATTTATCCATAATCGAAGTCGCTTCGAAAGATGAGGCGGAACGGGTCATGGATCGGCTGGAGAATGGAGAGGCTTTTGCGGATCTCGCAGCCCAGGTGTCTCTCGATGAGTATACTCGCGAAGACGGCGGGCAGATCGGCTTGGTCGAGGAGGATGATCCCTTTTTGCCCCCGGCAGTGCTGGATGCAGCTTCAACACTTGAGCCCGGGGATATTGCGGGGCCGATCACACTCACAGACACCTATGCCATTGTATATGTGAAGGAAATTATCGAACCTCAGGCCCCTAGCGAGGAAAGTGTCCGCAAGGCCGTTCGCAAGCAGCTGGCCCTGGAGCAGTCGGTGTCCTTATCGGAACTGGAGCGTCAGCTTCGCGAGAAATATGAGGCACGGATTAGTGCGGGTACGGTCACGCTGTAAGTAGAGGAAGAACATAGGGGAAAGCTCGCTGTGGCGGTGTAAGACTCGGCTGCAGGAGCTTTTTTTGTGCCAAAGTATTCAAGGGATCCCATTTTCCGGGAATGATGATTACCTGAGTATGCAGTCTTAGAGGCGAATTCGTCTTTCCTCGTTCGGGAGGCGCAGGAAAAACCACCTAGAAATGTTGATTTTCGAGGTGCGGGATATTGACAATGACTCGTAACGTTGTTAAGATGAAGGTATAAAAACCTACCTTTTTACTCGGATATTAGGAGCCTCAATAATCAACAATTTGGGTCTATATAATGGCTCCACATTTTTTCAACATCCAGACACTACAAATTTAATGATTCGACATTAGAATGTATAACACCATTATGACTAGTTAATCCAGATTCATATTTAGAGGAGGGCTTCATTCATGGCAAAAGTCGTAAATAATGTGACAGAATTAATCGGTGGAACTCCACTCGTCCGTTTGAACCGGATCGTACCGGAGGATAGCGCAGAAATCTATCTGAAGCTGGAATACCAGAACCCGGGCGCAAGCGTTAAAGACCGGATCGCGATCAGCATTGTGGAAGAAGCGGAGAAGGACGGACGTTTGAAGCCGGGCGATACCATTATTGAAGCAACAAGCGGTAATACCGGCATTGGTTTAGCTATGGTGGCAGCTGCCAAAGGCTACAAAGCGGTTATCGTTATGCCTGAAACCATGAGCTTGGAGCGCCGCAACCTGCTGCGTGCCTATGGCGCGGAACTGGTACTGACACCGGGATCGGAAGGAATGAACGGCGCGGTTAAGAAGGCAGAAGAAATTCTGCAGGAAAATGCCGGATTCTTTATGGCCGAGCAATTCAAGAACCAAGCCAACGTGAAGATCCACCGTGAAACGACAGGTCCGGAAATCGTTGAAGCGATCGAATCCATCGGTGGTTCCCTGGATGCATTCGTTGCTGGTATCGGAACAGGCGGAACGATTACAGGTGCGGGCGAAGTGTTGAAAGAGCAATTCCCTAACATTAAGGTTATTGCGGTTGAACCTGCTGCATCGCCAATCCTTGCCGGAGGCAAACCGGGCCCTCACAAAATCCAGGGCATCGGCGCAAACTTCATTCCCGAAATTTTGAATCAAGAAGTCTACGATGAAATCGTTCATGTTGAGAATGACGATGCTTTTGAAACTTCCCGCCGCGTGGCGAAGGAAGAAGGCGTTCTTGGCGGCATTTCCTCCGGTGCGGCTGTATATGCAGCTTTGAAGGTTGCCAAAGAGCTTGGTAAAGGCAAGCGGGTGGTAGCCGTGATTCCAAGTAACGGAGAACGTTATCTGAGCACGCCGCTTTATAACTTCGAGTAAGATGATTTCGTAATATGCGCGCATTTTCTCACCTATTTGGTTGAGGTAATACGTGACAAGGAAGGAGCCCTCAATGTGTTTTTATAGCATTGAGGGCTTTTTGTGTATACTACTCTCTAAGATAACGCTTTATGGGAATCCACGGAATGACCGCTCCAAAAAATATTGTTGGACGAGCTTCTATTTAGGGTTTTCAAGAGAAGCGGGATACAGTATACTGACAGGCAACAGTAAGGCTTTTGATGATTAAGGGAGGATCGGCATGGAGAGAAGAGTGGAGCTGGCCCAGTGGCAGGCATGGGCTAAAGAGGGCTGGTCCGTCGTTCCCTATCTGGTTCAATATAAAGGAGCAACAAGAGGTTTACCTCTGTCATGGAGGCATGCATGGAATGCGGCATCGCCATATGCCTTTGTGCTGGAGAGCGGTAAGGGCGGACGCTATACGTATCTTGGATTGCGGCCGGTGTCCATTCTGCAGGGGAAGGGGAGCCATGGCGAGATCATCGAGCTGTCCGGCGATTTACGAACGCAGGTGACAGGAGAGCCGCTGCATCTGTTAGAGCAGTGGATGAAAGAATGGCGGTCTCCCCGTGTACCGGAGTGGCCGGACTTTCGCGGAGGCTGCGCCGGTTTCCTAAGCTACGATGTGATCCGATCGATTGAGCAGCTCCCCACGATAGCCAAGGATGAACCGGGGTTCCCGGATTATATGTGGATGCGCATGGAAGAAATCTGGATTTATGATCATACAGATGACAGCATCTACTGCTCGGTGCATGTCCCTCTGCCTTGGGCATTCGGGACCGGAGGAAATTCGGAAGAAGTGACGGCGTTCGAGGATTCAATGGATGCATCCAAAGGCTCGGAACGTTCAACCGACCAAGAGAAGTTATTGCAAGAGTTATATGATGGGGCTGTCCTAAAGGCTGAATCGATGTGGTCCCAATGGAATCAAATGTTCGAAACAGGCTCAGGGAACGGCTCGAGTCCCGAAGATGAGCGCGTACGGCAGGAACGATGGAAGAAAGCGCAGGAGCTGTCAGGGCCGAATGTCGAGATCTGGGATCGGCTGGAGATTGATTTTTCGCAGGAAGCGTTCGAGCAGGCGGTTCTCTCGATCCAAGAATATATTCGACAGGGCGACGTATTTCAGGTCAATTTGTCTCTGCGCCGGCATATGCAGCTGCATGCGGAACCTGCCGATATTTATGAGTGGCTGCGTATCCTGAATCCGTCGCCATATATGGGGTATATATCTTCACCGGGCTTCAGCTTGGCCAGCGGCTCGCCGGAATTGCTGGTGAAGCTGGATGGCGATGTCGTGTCTGCTCGGCCGATTGCGGGAACCCGGCGTCGGGGAAGCAATCCGGAAGAGGACGCGGCAATGGAAACGGAGCTGCTTGGCAGCGAGAAGGAACGGGCGGAACATATTATGCTGGTCGATCTGGAGCGTAATGATATTGGCCGCATTGCCGCATACGGGACGGTTCATGTTCCGGAGCTGATGACCGTCGAGAGATACTCTCACGTGATGCATTTGGTGTCACAAGTGGAAGGACGGATTGCAGAAGGGAACCATGCGTATGATGTCATTGCGGCAGCGTTCCCTGGCGGCACCATTACAGGCGCACCCAAAATCCGGACCATAGAGATCATCGAAGAGCTGGAGCCCGTGACACGGGGGCCTTATACCGGCTCCATGGGCTGGATCGATTATAATGGTGATATGGAGCTTAACATTATTATTCGGACCCTCGCCGTGAAGGATGGCGTTGGCTATATTCAGACGGGCGCGGGGATTGTCATTGATTCCGATCCTTACCGGGAATACAGGGAGTGCCATAACAAGGCAAAAGCTTTGATAGCGGCACTGAAGTGCAGTGAAGAAGAAGCGGCAGCGGTGGCTGCGAATATAGGGGGGAAATAACATGATACTTGTCATCGACAATTATGATTCGTTTACGTATAACCTGGTTCAATATTTGGGTGAGCTCGGCGAGGAAGTGAAGGTTTACCGGAATGATGAGATCGACATCGCCGGCATCGAGGCGTTGGCCCCGGACCACATCCTGATATCGCCGGGACCGTGCACGCCGAATGAAGCCGGCATCAGCCTGGATGTGATTTCGCATTTCAAGGGTGTGATTCCGATCTTCGGCGTCTGCCTCGGCCATCAGGCGATCGGGCAAGCCTTTGGCGGCAACGTGATTCGTGCGGAGCGCCTCATGCACGGGAAAACATCAGAGATCCAGCATACGGGCGGCTCGGTCTTCGAAGGCTTGCCGGTTCCGTTCACCGCAACGCGCTATCACTCGCTGATCGTTGAGAAGGAAACCTTGCCGGATGAGTTGGAGATTACCGCCTGGACAGAAGAGGGCGAAATCATGGGACTTCGGCATAAACAATATCCCGTAGAAGGGGTGCAGTTCCACCCGGAATCCATCATTACGGATCATGGCCATCAGATGCTGCGCAATTTCCTGAAGCGTACAGCTGGCGCCAAAGCATGAAATATATTGGCATGAACGGCGGCATCGTTGAAGCTGCCGAGGCTGTTTTACCTGTAATGGATCACGGCCTTCTGTACGGGATGGGGTTATTCGAGACCTTCCGTACTTATGAGGGGAAGCCTTTTTTAATAGAGCGACACTTGAACCGGCTCATGGACAGCTGCCGGGAGCTCGGAATCGCCCACAGGGCGGATGCCAATAGGATAAGTCGCTGGATATCGGAACTGATGGAGGCCAATGGCCTACAGGATGCTTATATCCGGTATACCGTAACGGCAGGAGAGGGATTGCTCGGTCTGCCTGCTGGGGACTATCTGAAGCCTTCCGAGATTTTATTCGCCAAAGAGCTGCCGGCCGCAAATGAAATGCTTTACGAGAAAGGCAGAGCCATGCGGCGGCTGTCCCTTCCGCGGAACACTCCGGAATCAGCGGTTCGGCTGAAATCTCTGCATTATATGAACAATATACTCGCAAAACGGGAATTGGCCGGATATCCCAGCCACTCGGATGGTTCGACAGAGGGGCTGATGCTAACGGCGACCGGGGAAGTGGCAGAGGGTATTGTCAGCAATGTTTTTTTTGTCAAAGCGAATCGGTTATATACGCCTGACATTGGCACGGGCATTTTGCCGGGGATTACCCGGGCCGTGGTGCTGGAATTGGCTGCCGATCTTGGTATTGAAGCCGAAGAAGGCCGTTACAGCTGGGAGTTCTTTACCGGAGCGGATGAAATATTTACGACAGGCTCTGTTCAGGAGATTCTTCCGGTCACGACGTTGATTGGAGCTGAAGGCGAGACTCTAGTTATTGGACAAGGTTTGGTCGGTCCGATAACCCGTACATTACTGAGCGCATATAGAAGGAAAGCAGGGCAAAAGGCATGAAAACAACGATTTACGAACGTGAATATCGTCTGAGCAAGGATGCTGTGTTAAAGCTCGGTCAATCCACGCTCATTATGGGTATATTGAATGTGACGCCGGATTCGTTCTCGGACGGAGGTCGTTATAACGACACGGACCGGGCGGTTGAGCACGCCCTTCAGCTGGTAGAAGAGGGAGCCGACATCATCGATATCGGCGGAGAATCGACGCGTCCAGGCCACGAGCCGGTTGGAGCCGCAGAGGAGCTCGCCCGCGTTATCCCGGTTATTGAAGCTATTCACCGGCATGCGCCGCATATTCCGTTGTCGATTGACACGTATAAAGCGGAAGTTGCGCGTCAGGCGATTGGAGCGGGAGCTCATATCATTAATGATATTTGGGGGTTTAAAGACGACGCGGATATGCCCAAGACAGCGGCAGAGCTTGGATGCCCCGTGATTTTGATGCACAATCGCCGTGATCGGAATTACACCAATCTCATCGAGGACGTAAAGCGCGATTTGCTGGAAAGTGTCGAGATTGCGCGAGCTGCAGGTGTGCAGGATCGCCATATTTTGCTTGATCCGGGTATCGGGTTTGCCAAGGACTATGACGAGAACATGAAAGTGATGGCATCCCTCGATCAGCTCGTGGGGCTTGGGTTTCCGGTACTGCTGGCCACCTCCCGCAAAAGGTTCATCCAGACCGCACTTGGCGCCCCGGCACAAGATGTGCTGGAAGGAACGGCCGCCACGGTGGCTTACGGGATTGCGCAAGGCTGCCAGATCGTTCGTGTGCATGACGTGTTGCATATGAAACGGACAGCGAAGATGTGTGATGCCATGACTTACGCTTCGATGGAGCTTACACGCATATAATTTTTTTCGGGACAAAGGATGGAAGGGCGGAGTAGAGATGGATAAAATGATACTGAGCCGCATGGAATACTACGGCTATCATGGTGTGTTTGAGGAAGAGCGCAAGCTGGGACAACGATTCTATGTGGATCTTGAGCTGGAGATGGATTTGAGCAAAGCCGCGAAGACGGACGACCTGACGTTAACGGTAAATTATGCCGAGATTCATGATCTCTTGCTGGATATTATGCGGACGGAGTCGTTCCGCCTGATTGAAGCTTTAGCGGAGCATATTGCATCTAAGGTATTGGACACTTATACTATTATCGATGCTTTAACGGTCCGATTGACGAAGCCGCACCCGCCTTTTGACATTCATTTTGAAGGTGTGACCATTGAGCTGCACCGGACCAGGAAGTGAGACGATCATGAATTCACACGCCACCTCTGAGTGTTCAGAGGCTTATATTGCTTTAGGGGCCAATTTGGGAGACCGTGAAGGTAACCTGATGGAGGCTTTGGAACGGTTGGATGAAGTACCCGGGATTACGGTAGAGCGCGTATCCAACTTGTATGAGACCGAGCCGGTCGGATATGTGGACCAACCGATGTTTCTTAATATGGCTGCAGCCGTGTCGACATCGCTCAGTCCTCATGAACTGCTTGCCGAAATGCAGCGCATTGAGAAACAGCTTGGACGGGTTCGTCATATCCACTGGGGACCTCGGACAGTTGACCTTGACCTGTTGTGGATGGATGGACGCCGTCTGGATACGCCGGACCTGGTTCTACCGCATCCCCGTATGCAGGAGCGGGCTTTCGTTCTTAGACCGCTGGCCGATATCGTATTTGAGTTTGAACCTTCGGGTCTGTACCATGTGGTCAAGACAGCACTTGAGAACCTGGAAGGAAAGGAAGGAATACAGCTTTGGAAAACAAGCAGCTGGCGCAGCGTATCCGCGCTTTCCGAAAACTAAAGGGTTTGACCCAGCAAGAGCTCGCCGAGCGAACCGGTATTTCCTTGGCTGTGCTTGGTGCGATTGAGCGGGGGAACCGCCGTGCCGAGGAGCAGATGCTGGCTCAGATTGCAGACGTGCTGGAGATTACATTGCAGGAGCTTAAGGAACGGAGCTAGATCATCTGAATAGGAAGCTGGTGCAGGTTTATTTTTTATCAAACCTAGCCATTAATATAGGAAGATGATCTGGATGCGAAAGTAATTTTTGCGGACTGGACGATAATACGATGAATGAGTATGATGGTTTGGTTTGAAACTCAGGGATCCCTTGCACGAGAACCGGGATCTTTCGACTATAAATATCCGAATAGAAAGGAGTGACACATAAAATGGATGCATTGAAAATCGGAAACATCGAGATGAAGAACCAAGTGGTTCTGGCGCCTATGGCAGGCGTGTGCAACCCCGCGTTCCGATTGATTGCTAAGGAATTCGGTACCGGATTGGTTTGCGCTGAAATGGTTAGCGGCAAGGCCATTGTTCACGGCAACAAGCGCACCCGGGAGATGCTCTTCGTTGACGAGCGGGAGAAGCCGTTGAGCCTGCAAATTTTTGGAGGTGACCGCGACTCCCTGGTGGAAGCGGCCAAAGTTGTCGATCAGCAGACCAATGCCGACATCATCGACATTAACATGGGCTGCCCTGCGCCGAAGGTAACGAAGGTGGATGCAGGTGCACGCTGGCTTCTGGATTCGAACAAAATCTATGAAATGGTAGCGGCGGTTGTCGATGCCGTGAACAAACCGGTCACGGTGAAGATGCGTACAGGCTGGGACAGCGATCACATCTATGCTGTCGAAAATGCACAGGCTGTCGAACGCGCGGGCGGTCAAGCGGTCAGCGTTCACGGACGTACGCGCGAGCAGCTCTACACCGGGCACGCGGATTGGGACATCATTCGCCAAGTGAAAGAAGCCGTCTCCATTCCGGTTATCGGTAACGGCGATGTGGTGACGCCGGAGGATGCTCGCCGGATGCTGGATACGACAGGCTGCGATGGTGTCATGATCGGCCGCGGAGCGCTGGGGAACCCATGGATGCTGTATCGTACCGTGGAATATCTGAAGACAGGCCAGCTGCTGCCGGACCCGGCTCCGCAGGAGAAAATCCGGATTGCCATTTTGCATATGGACCGGCTGATCGCTCTGCGCGGCGAAGCGGTTGCGGTACGGGAAATGCGCAAGCATCTTTCCTGGTATTTGAAAGGGCTGAAAGGCTCCGCCCGCATTAAAGATATTATTATGGAAGAAACGAAGCGCGACGAAATGGTGAGCCTTCTGAACAACTTTGTGAACAATCAAGAGGCCCAAGAAGAATCGACAAAAAGTGTATATCCTCAAGCCGCTGCGGCAATGGGATAATTTGGGGTACAGGCTGTTAATGGGTGCGTGTATGCGACATTCGTGACAGCCTTTGCGCGCATTGACTTTTTGAAATGGTTCCCATATAATCTTTCAGTATAAATTCAAGAAATTGAGCAGGCATCAGAGGGAAGTTCTGATCCCCAAGAATTCGCATATAGTATGTTGATACCGTGGTTTAAATTATTTACATGACAGGAGAATCGGTTAATGAGCGATAAAGAAGTCATTCTTACCCAGGACGGTCTGAAGAAACTGGAGGACGAACTTGAAAATCTAAAGTCTGTAAAACGCCGTGAAGTGGCTGAGCGGATTAAAGTTGCCATCGGTTACGGTGATATTAGTGAAAACTCCGAATATGAAGACGCCAAGAACGAGCAAGCCTTTATCGAAGGCCGGATTATCACGCTGGAGAAAATGCTCCGCAATGCGCGCATCATCAACAATGATGATATCAATACCGATGTCGTCGGTGTGGGCAACACGGTGATCGTAGAGGATTTGGAATTCGGCGATACGATGGAATATACCATTGTAGGTACGGCTGAGTCGGATCCGCTGAACAACAAGATCTCTAACGAGAGTCCTGTCGGCAAAGCGATCATTGGCAAGCAAAAAGGATCGGTTGTAGATGTTAACGTTCCTGCGGGCGTTATTCAATATAAAATTGTAGACATTAAGAAGTAAGTCGGAATGTGGTGTAGAAAGCTTCCTTCGGGGGGCTTTTTTAAATAGGCAAGGCTGTGTTGAGGGCTTAATGGGTGAATGGTATGTCTTGAAATGGCTGCCCTTCCGTTAAGTCCTAACCGAATGTGTACAAGTTGTTCAAGGGCTGTCCGGATCATGTAATGGGTGGCGGCGTTTGTGCTGTTGGGGATTTACGATGGAAGTGAAATGAAGGAGATGAATGACGATGACGGAAGAAATGAATAACCAGGAACAAGAACAGGAGTTAAGTGAGCTTTTGCAAATCCGCCGCAATAAATTGGACGAGCTTCGCAAGCTGGGTATCGATCCGTTTGGCGGAAAATACGAAAGAGAACATCACGCAGGTGATATTCTGAAACAGTACGACGAGCTCTCCAAGGAAGATCTGGAAGAGAAGCAGGTGGAAGTGAACCTGGCCGGCCGGATTATGGCTAAACGCGGCATGGGCAAGGCTTCTTTTGCTCATATTCAGGATTTGAGCGGCCGGATTCAGATCTATGTTCGCCAGGATTCGATTGCAGAAGCGCAATATGAAGCATTCAGCATCCTTGATCTTGGTGACATCATCGGAGTGAAAGGGGTCTTGTTCAAGACCAAAACCGGTGAAACCACCATTAAGGTGAAGGAGCTGGAGGTTCTTTCTAAGTCGTTGTATCCGCTCCCTGAGAAATTCCATGGTTTGAAGGATGTGGAACTCCGTTACCGTCAGCGTTATGTCGACCTGATTATCAATCCCGATGTGCAGAAGACCTTCATTGCCCGTTCCCGTATTATCCAATCGATGCGCCGTTACCTGGATTCCCAAGGCTATCTTGAAGTGGAAACCCCGACTTTGCATTCGATCGCTGGTGGTGCGGCGGCACGTCCGTTCATTACGCATCATAATGCGCTGGATATGGAGCTGTATATGCGGATCGCGATTGAGCTTCACCTGAAGCGCCTGATCGTGGGCGGCCTGGAAAAAGTGTACGAGATTGGCCGCGTATACCGTAATGAAGGAATCTCTACCCGTCATAACCCGGAGTTCACGATGATTGAGCTTTATGAAGCCTATGCAGACTATAAAGATATTATGGCACTGACCGAGAATATGATCGCCCATATTGCCCAAGAGGTGCTGGGTACACAAGTGATTTCCTATCAAGGGCACGAGGTTGACCTGACGCCACAATGGCGTCGTGTATCCATGGTTGATGCCGTAAAAGAAGTGGTCGGCGTTGACTTTAGTGTGGAAATGTCCAACGAGGAAGCGCATCGCCTTGCAAAAGAACATAAAGTTCCGGTAGAGCCGCATATGACATTCGGCCACATCTTGAACGCGTTCTTTGAGCAGTTTGTTGAAGAGACGCTGATTCAGCCGACGTTCATAACCGGTCATCCGGTTGAAATTTCGCCGCTTGCGAAGAAGAACGATGTGGATCCGCGGTTCACGGATCGCTTTGAGCTGTTTATCGTGGCGCGTGAGCACGCGAACGCCTTCTCGGAGCTCAATGATCCGATCGACCAGCGTCAGCGTTTTGAAGCGCAGATGAAGGAAAAGGAACAGGGCAATGACGAAGCGCACGAGATGGATGAGGATTTCTTGCGTGCGCTGGAGTACGGTATGCCGCCAACAGGCGGACTTGGTATCGGGATCGATCGTTTGATCATGCTTCTTACGAATTCCCCGTCCATTCGCGATGTATTGCTGTTCCCACATATGCGTAATAAGGAATAGAATTTGCTCCATTGATGGTTGAAGAGGCAGTTGACTATAGATCTCTATAGTCGGCTGCCTTTTTTGCATGGGCTTCTCGATTGCCTCTTGTTTAGAGAAGAAAGCTATGATAAATTTATTTGGTACACTTGTATTAAAAAGGGGCTGGCGTAATGATTGGAGCTTTTATTATTGGATGTGAAATTTTATTCTGGGTATTTGTTCTAGCTGGGTTAAGCGTAAGGTATCTGCTCGGCATGAAAAGAACGGGCGGAATACTGCTGCTGTGTACGCCGATCATCGACTTATTATTGATAGCCGTAACCATTATAGATCTCCGTGGCGGGGCGGAAGCCGGATTCATGCATGGGCTGGCGGCTGTATATATATCGGGGTGACGATTGCTTTTGGGCATCAGATGATCCAATGGGCGGACGCACGGTTTGCTCACCGATTTGCAGGTGGCGAAAAACCGGGATCGGCGCCGAAATATGGAGCAGCTCGCGCCAAGCGTGAGCGCCAGGGATGGTATCGCCATGTGTTGGCGTGGGTGATAGGAGCTATATTACTTGGCGTTATGATTCTTGTGGTTGGGGAACCGGCACGAACGGAGCAGCTAAAGGCAATGGCTTTACAATGGGCAGTGATCCTGGGAATTGATTTCATATATAGCTTCAGCTATACCTTCTGGCCTAAGAAGCAGGCGGGATAAATGGAGGCAATGAATATCTAGTATATAGTAAGCAAGTGAATGTATTATTTTACCTTATTACTAATTAACTCAAAAGGGTTGCATATTGGCGAATGCCATGGTATATTATATTTCCGGCCAAGAAATACGGTCGAAACAAACGCTTGAGATAACAAGCCGAAATGAATTTGAAAAATAAATTCAAAAAAAGCTTGCAATGATCGAGCCGATGTGATAAGATATAAGAGTTGCTAACGAGATAAACTGTTGGCAACAAACGAAGAAGTTGATCTTTGAAAACTGAACAACGAGTGAGTAAAACGAACCACTTTGGTGGGACGTTGAAATAGAGAATTGAACAAATTCTCGTCAGTTTAAGAAATGAGCAAGTCAAGCTTTATTGGAGAGTTTGATCCTGGCTCAGGACGAACGCTGGCGGCGTGCCTAATACATGCAAGTCGAGCGGACTTGATGGAGTGCTTGCACTCCTGAAGGTTAGCGGCGGACGGGTGAGTAACACGTAGGCAACCTGCCCTCAAGACTGGGATAACTACCGGAAACGGTAGCTAATACCGGATAATTTATTTCACAGCATTGTGGAATAATGAAAGACGGAGCAATCTGTCACTTGGGGATGGGCCTGCGGCGCATTAGCTAGTTGGTGGGGTAACGGCTCACCAAGGCGACGATGCGTAGCCGACCTGAGAGGGTGAACG
>NZ_JBHDJG010000008.1:0-73448 GCF_043195395.1 Paenibacillus ilasis | reverse complement strand
AGCCCCCCTCAAGATGAGATTTCCCAACTAGTAAGACCCCTTGAAGACGACGAGGTAGATAGGTTGGAGGTGGAAGTGCAGCAATGCATGGAGCTGACCAATACTAATCGGTCGAGGGCTTATCCAACATATTTCAATGTGCTGCAAATTCGTTTCGTATCTAGTTTTCAGGTGATCAAGCATCTGAGCCGTTTGGTGGCGATGGCGGAAGGGTTCCACGCGTACCCATACCGAACACGACCGTTAAGCCTTCCAGCGCCGATGGTACTTGGACCGAAGGGTCCCGGGAGAGTAGGACGTCGCCAAGCGAACAACCATAAAGGCCGTTATCGAGTGATCGATAGCGGTCTTTTCCTATATTCAAAAACAAGTATTTACGAATTCGAGACTATCCCATACCGGGTTGGGTGATACTAAACGACAGCGATTCATTGAACCCCAGGATAATGCCTTAAGGACTTAGCATTTTGGCAGACCAGGCTTAAACGTGGGTGAGTCTCCATTTAATAGAAGAAACCCGGTTCGTTTGTCCATTCCAAAGAGACAGGATAACGCGCTGGATGGATACTTGCGAACTTCCGGCAAAGGACGAATTTCAATCCTTGACAGCCTATGGGCCCTTTGCTAAGATGGCAATAATATATTTCTGAAAATACTTGAAAATGCCGTCCGGTCCAGCTCTGACAGTAGTTGTAGTCCGCAGGAAGACGACAAAAAGGAGGAATAACCCAGGTGTGGGAAGATAAGTTTAGCAAGGAAGGCTTCACTTTTGACGATGTATTGTTGGTTCCTAGAAAATCCGAGGTACTTCCAAAAGAAGTGGATGTTAGCACCAAATTGAGCGAGCATGTGAAATTGAACATCCCGCTCATCAGTGCAGGAATGGACACCGTAACGGAAGCTCCTTTGGCAATTGCCATTGCTAGAGAAGGCGGAATCGGCATTATTCATAAAAATATGACGGTTGAACAACAGGCAGAAGAGGTAGATCGGGTTAAACGTTCGGAAAGTGGTGTTATTACGAATCCGTTCTCGCTCCATGCTGATCATCTTGTATCCGATGCAGAGAAACTCATGGGTAAGTTCCGGATTTCCGGCGTACCGATCGTAGATGAGAACAATAAGCTGATCGGGATTTTGACGAATCGTGATCTTCGTTTTGTTCATGATTACAATACGGTCATCAGTGAAGTGATGACCAGCGAGAATTTGGTGACAGCTCCGGTCGGAACGACCCTTCAGGATGCCGAAATGATCTTGCAGAAGCATAAGATTGAGAAACTGCCTTTGGTAGACGAGGATAATGTCCTTAAAGGACTTATCACCATTAAAGACATTGAGAAAGCGATTCAGTTCCCTAGAGCAGCGAAGGACGCTCAGGGCCGCCTGCTTGTAGGTGCAGCCATCGGAATCTCCAAGGATACCTTCGAAAGAGCAGAGGCGCTTGTGAAAGCTGGCGTTGACGTTATTACCGTTGACTCTGCCCACGGTCATCACATCAATATCATTGATTCCGTTCGCAAACTGCGCGAAGTGTATCCGGATCTGACGATTATCGCTGGTAACGTGGCCACAGGCGAAGGCACACGAGAGCTTATCGAAGCTGGTGCATCCGTCGTTAAAGTCGGAATCGGCCCAGGATCGATCTGCACCACCCGCGTCATTGCTGGGATTGGCGTACCGCAAATCACAGCGATATATGACTGTGCAACGGTTGCTAAAGAATACGGCGTGCCAATTATCGCAGATGGCGGTATCAAATACTCCGGGGAAATTACGAAAGCCATCGCGGCAGGCGCAAGTGCCGTTATGCTGGGCAGCATGTTTGCCGGTACGGAGGAGAGCCCAGGCGAAGCTGAGATCTATCAAGGACGCCGTTTCAAGGCTTATCGCGGTATGGGTTCCCTTGCAGCCATGAAACAAGGCAGTAAAGACCGTTATTTCCAAGATGACGACAAGAAATTGGTTCCGGAAGGCATCGAGGGTCGTGTTGCTTACAAAGGGCCTTTGGCAGATACCATCCATCAGCTGATCGGTGGATTGCGCTCCGGCATGGGCTATTGCGGTACGCAAAACCTGGAGGAACTGCGGAATGACACTCAGTTTATCCGTATCTCTGGTGCAGGACTCCGCGAGAGCCATCCGCATGATATTCAAATTACCAAAGAAGCACCTAACTATTCCTTGTAATTCACTGAAAGAACAAGGACGAACAATATATGTCATTTATTTCCTGGACAAGCTGGATGAATTATCATCCAGCTTGTCTTTTTTTGATACCCCCCCTATGATAGAATAGAACAAGTTAATGACTTATTGAGAATTAGAGGGGAGTAATTCCATTGATAGACAAGTCTGTAAAGAAGAATAAGCGGCAACGAATTCAAAGAACGCTGGCATCCTTGATGCTGTTTAATATACTGTGTTTCTCTGCTGCGCCTGCGGTTTCATTCGCGGCACCTACTATGCTGGCAACAGCGGATACAACGAAAGCCACAGAGGATAAAGCGACAACCGAGAAAGCCACAACCAATGCTGAGAAACCGGATAAAGTGCCATCGATTGATCAGCTTGGATTGGATGTAAGCTCCGCTGTTCTGATCGAGCCATCAACAGGACAGGTCCTATTATCTATTAATGCGGATGAAGCATTGCCACCGGCGAGTATGACGAAGATGATGACGGAATACATCGTTGCAGAAAAAGTGAAACAAGGCGACTTAGCTTGGGATGACATGGTTACCGTGGGGGAAAATGCAGCAAAAACTGTCGGATCGCGGATATTTTTGGCGGAAGGCGACCAACATACAGTGGAAGAGCTCTACATAGCGATGGCTGTCGGTTCGGCGAATGATGCGACGGTAGCATTGGCTGAGCATGTGGCTGGTTCCGAGGCAGAGTTTGTTACCATGATGAACGATACGGCGAAGAAGATGGGGCTGAAGACGGCTTTCTTCATTAATTCAACTGGCCTCAGCCGTGCTGATATGCCAGAGAAATATCGCCCTGCAGAGGATAAAGAAACGGTAATGTCGGCAATGGATACCGCTTTACTTGCGAAATATATTGTCGAGGATCATCCTGATTTTGCAAGATTCACGGCTATTCAATCCCACAAGTTCCGGCAGAGAGACACGAATCCGATTATCAACTACAACTGGATGCTTGAGGCCAACAAGAGTATTACGAACTTTAAGTCCTACGCTTATGAAGGTTTGGACGGTTTAAAAACCGGTCATACCAATGCGGCGGGTTATTGCTTTGCCGGTACTGCTGAACGTGACGGCATGCGTTTGATTAGCGTTGTAATGGGTACGAAATCTGAAGGCGCCCGTTTTAAAGAGACCAAAAAAGTTCTTGATTACGGCTTTGACAACTTTGAAGTGAAGGAAGTCCAAGCTGCCGGTGCAACCGTGCAAGGCTTTGAAACCGTCGAAGTGAAGAAGGGCAAAGGCAAAGAAGCTGCGCTCGTAACGGATAAAGCTCTTACTTTTGTTGTACCGAAAGGTTCAAGCGGCAAGAATATTACCTTTGAAGCCAAACTGGACTCCTCCAGCATGACAGCTCCTGTCGCTAAGGATACGAAGGTGGGCACGGTAACCTACACATATAAAATAGAAGGCATGAAGGAAGCCCAAACCGAAACGGTGAATCTAATCACTGCGGAGGAAGTTGAGAAGGCAGGCTGGTTCAGTTTGTTCCTGCGGGCGATTGGAGACTTTTTCGCCGATTTATTTGATTCCATCAAAAATCTTTTCTAACAGCCGATAAATTCCGAGTAATTGGGTTGTGTATTTGATTTTGATGCGGTAAAATATCAAGTTAGATTCATTGCAAGCATGCACCTATACGGGTACAGACCATATCGCCAGGGAATGCTGTTATGGCGATGAGATACAACATATAATCGGGAGGCTAGGGGACATGGAAACAGGAACATCAACTGTAAAAAGAGGTATGGCGGAAATGCAAAAAGGCGGCGTCATTATGGACGTCATGAATGCGGAACAAGCGAAAATCGCTGAAGCTGCCGGTGCTACGGCAGTTATGGCGCTGGAGCGCGTTCCTTCCGATATTCGCGCTGCTGGGGGAGTAGCACGTATGGCTGATCCAACCATCGTTGAGGAAGTCATGAAAGTTGTATCCATTCCAGTTATGGCCAAGGCTCGTATCGGTCATTATGTCGAGGCGAAAGTGCTTGAATCACTCGGCGTGGATTACCTCGATGAGAGTGAAGTGCTGACGCCGGCGGATGAAGTGTTCCATATCGACAAGTGGGATTTCACCGTACCGTTCGTATGTGGCGCCAAAGACATTGGCGAAGCGCTGCGTCGTATCGGCGAAGGTGCATCCATGATCCGCACGAAGGGTGAGCCGGGAACGGGCAACATCGTGGAAGCTGTTCGCCACATGCGTTTGATCAACAGCCAAATCCGTAAAGTTCGCAACATGTCGAAGGACGAGCTGTATGCCGAAGCGAAAAACCTCGGTGTTTCCTATGACCTCCTGAAGGGCGTTCATGAGACGGGCAAGCTGCCTGTCGTTAACTTTGCAGCTGGCGGTGTGGCAACACCTGCTGATGCAGCATTGATGATGCATCTGGGCGCTGACGGCGTCTTTGTTGGATCCGGCATTTTCAAATCGGACAACCCTGAGAAGTTCGCTCGTGCGATTGTTGAAGCAACGACGCATTATGATGATTATAAATTGATTGCTGAAGTATCCAAGAACCTGGGTGCTCCGATGAAAGGCATCGAGATATCCAAGCTTAGTCCCGCTGAGCGCATGCAGGATCGCGGCTGGTAAGAGAGAAGGGGTAACATGAAGGTCGGCGTACTGGCACTTCAGGGTGCCGTTGCAGAGCATATTCGGAGCATTACGCTTGCTGGTGCCGAAGGGGTGCCGATTAAGAAGGTTGAGCAGTTGGACAGCATTGACGGCTTGATTATCCCTGGCGGCGAGAGCACCACCATCGGCAAGCTGATGCGGAAGTATGATTTTATGGATGCAATTCGTCAGTTCTCAGCCCAGGGCAAACCGATATTCGGAACATGCGCCGGACTGATCGTACTGGCAGAGCGAATTCAAGGCGACGAAGAGGCTCATCTGAAGCTGATGGACATCACGGTGGCGCGGAACGCATTTGGACGTCAGCGTGAAAGCTTCGAGACCGATTTGCCTGTAAAAGGAATCGAAGAAACGGTACGGGCTGTCTTCATTCGTGCGCCGCTCATTCTGGAAGTGGGTGCGGGCGTTGAGGTCCTTTCCACTTATAAGGATGAGATTGTTACAGCCAGACAGGGGCATCTGCTCGCAGCTTCTTATCATCCGGAGCTGACGGACGATTATCGACTTCATCAATATTTTGTGGAGATGGTTCGATCCCAGTCTACGGCACCACAGATGTAATAGTTACAGTAGAAGACATCTTGACTCTTTGGCAGTATGTGGGAGTCAAGTTGTCTTTTTCGCTGAAATGCAATAAGATGTATCGTATGTAATAACGTATAATGCAGCCTTGTCCCAAGGCTTTTTATCAACATATAGGGCAGCTGCTTCGATATACTTGATGGATGTTTTACTTTAGGAGGGTTTCCCGTGTTAGACGTAAAAATATTGCGCAGCGAGTACAGTCGTGTAGAAGAAGCGCTGAAGAATCGAGGCAAATCGCTCGATCTGATTGCGGAGTTTCCTAAGCTTGACGCCCGGCGCCGGGAATTGCTGCAGGAAAGCGAAAGTTTGAAGAATCGCCGCAACACCGTGTCGGCTGAAGTAGCCAAACTGAAGAAGAATCGTGAGAATGCAGATGATCTGATTCTGGAAATGCGCCAAGTGTCAGACCAGATTAAAGCGATGGATGAGGAAGTTCGTGAGCTGGAAGCCAGCATATCCGAGCTTACTTTGGCGATTCCGAATATCCCTCATGAGAGTGTGCCGGTAGGCGCCTCGGAGGAGGAGAACGTGGAAATCCGCCGCTGGGCGGAGCCGAAAGCTTTCGATTTCGAGCCTAAGGCACACTGGGAGCTTGCTCAGAACCTGAGTATTTTGGATTTTGAAGCAGGTGCGAAGGTAACGGGTTCACGGTTTACGTTCTACAAAGGTTTGGGTGCTCGCCTTGAGCGTGCCTTGATCAGTTTCATGATGGATCTGCACAGCGACAAACACGGCTATGAGGAAATGCTGCCTCCATATATCGTCAACCGGGACAGTTTGTACGGAACAGGACAGCTGCCTAAATTCGAAGAGGATTTATTTAAAATTAGCGATACCGACTACTATCTGATCCCAACCGCTGAGGTTCCTGTAACGAACTACCATCGCGAGGAAATCTTAAATAGTGAGGATCTGCCTAAATATTACGTGGCATACAGCTCCTGTTTCCGTTCGGAAGCCGGCGCGGCAGGCCGCGACACACGGGGACTTATTCGTCAGCATCAGTTCAACAAGGTTGAGATGGTGAAGATTGTACATCCGGAAACATCGTTTGATGAGCTTGAGAAGATGACGGCGGATGCGGAGCGAGTGCTTCAGCTGCTGAATCTTCCTTATCGCGTCATGGCTCTTTGTACCGGGGATATGGGCTTTGGATCCATGAAGACTTATGATCTGGAGGTTTGGCTTCCAGAGAGCGGCGTCTATCGTGAAATCTCCTCATGTTCGAATATCGGGGACTTCCAGGCTCGCCGTGCCAACATTCGCTTCCGTCCGGAACCGAAGAGCAAGCCCGAATTTGTCCACACCCTGAATGGTTCCGGGCTCGCGGTAGGGCGTACCGTCGCTGCCATTCTGGAAAACTATCAACAGGCTGACGGATCCGTCGTTATTCCTGAAGCACTTCGCCCGTACATGGGGAACGTTAGTATCATCGAACAGAAAAAATAAGTTGATAAAACAGTTTGTCTTGTGGTATAATGATTTTTGCACGTGATTCATTTTGCATGGATCATTACCACGTGGAGAGGTACCGAAGCGGTCATAACGGGGCGGTCTTGAAAACCGTTAGGGTGCAAGCCCACATGGGTTCGAATCCCATCCTCTCCGCCATACATAATCAAACCCAAACCGTTTCCTTAGGGAAACGGTTTTTTTATTGCTCCTTTTATATAAGAGGATTCATTGCATGTTCTTCCATTCAATAGGTTCTCTGCTTTATGGAGGCTGCTGTATAAAACATCCCCTGTTATCGCAATTTATAGAGAAGGGGAGGTGTGAACATGAACTCAGAACTGAATGTGGATCAGTCGACGCTGGTCAATGCCTGGCAGGAAAGACTGCCCATCATATTAAAGCCGGGAGATCGCGCAGAAGTGGCTGCAGACGAAGGGGATCCGAATGCCATCCGCATTCATATTGATGCAGCAGGTCGCCAGGAGTATTCATTTGATTTTCAATGCACGTATGTGGATTCGCGGGAAGTGAAGGTCGATCTGGTCGATGTAGAGCGTGGGGGCGCGACGACCGATGAGCGTAATGAGAACATTCAGGGCATGGTGGGCGATTATACGCGCCATATCCATGAGTGTGCCCAAACGCTGCAGCAAATCACGCACCACTAGTTCCATGAATGGGTGAGACGGTTTCCATACTGTCTCTTCATGATATGGACATCAAAGCAGGATAGCGTAGACATCGTTTGATCCATGAAATGGAGGGCTATCAGATGAGCAAACCGAAAGCGATTCCGGTACCGGAAGCACAAGAGCAGCCGAAGCAGCGCAAGGACCATGACCGTGGTGGCCAGGAGCCGCTGTCAGGCTCGCACAGAGCGAAGATCCGTAAGCAGGATGGACATTTCAATCCGGAGGGCTAGAAGCCTGTAGGAGCAAATACGGAGAGGCTAGAAAGCAAGAATCGAGGGAACTTCCTGTAATACGACAGGAAGTTCTTTTTTTCGTTATGAAACCTTTTGCGTCCAACCTGCGTATTAGTGTTCAAGTGTAATATTTTGGGGCCCCACCTTATTCGCATGTTAAGAAGTTTGAAATTAAGATGGATGGAAAAAGAAAGGAAATAAATTTTCAGCAAATATTCCAGAAAGTGTTTCTCATTTTGGTTAAATGGTTTATGATTAGAAGGTCTGTTATTTTTTTGACTGTTAGAGGGGAGAGAAATTTTAATGAACAAGAAGTTTGCAGCTATTATGCTGACACTGTTGCTCACAGTGACAGTTGTATTATCCGGCTGCGCCAAAAAAGAAGAGCCTAAGGCAGCAATGACCAACGCTGCTACGAACGCGATGAAGATGACATCCTACGAAATGAAGAGTAAATTTGTCATTGAAGACCTTCAAGTTAACATACCTGCAGTTGAAGGCGATCCAAGTGTAACTCAAGCGATGACCATGCTGAAGAATGCTGAGGTTACGCTGGATGGTATCTACCAAGCTGAGCCAATGCAAACCGAAATGAACATGGGTATCAATCTGAAGGGTGACATGGCGATGTCCTTCAACATTGATATGGTCATGACGAAAGAGAAAATCTACATTAAAGTTCCAAGCATTCCAATGCTGCCATTCCCAGAGGACGTTGTTGGCAAGTTCCTCATGATGGACATGAAAGAGCTTGCTGAGCAATCCGGTGAAACGTTTAGCCCAGAAAGCCTGGATACCGAGAAATCGCAGAAATTCGTGAACGAGATCCTTGAAGCTTTGCTGAGCGAATATGATCAAGCGAAATACTTCAAAGAGATCAATGTTAAAGATGCTGGCCTTCCAGAAGGCGTGGATGCAAAACAAGTGGTTCAATTCTTTGTAACCAATGATAACCTGAATGAAGCATTGGATATTATGGTAAACAAGGTTGCACCTAAGGTTGTTGACATTGCAGCTAAAGACGAGTACCGCGAATTGCTGGGTCTGACCCAGGAAGATATCGACGCTGCCAAAGCTGAAGTATCCAACGTTAATCAAGACGAATTCAAAGCGGGCCTGGAAGAGATGCAGAAATATCTGAAGATCAACACATTCAACATCAACACGGCTATTGATAAAAAGGATTTCCCTGCTTATCAGGATGTTGTATTGAACGTTGATTTCAATGATCCAGAAACCAATGAAAACGTGAAGTTGGCTGTGAAGGGTAGCACCCAATACAACAACATCAACGCAAAACAAGAGTTCAAAATCGGTATTCCAAAAGAAGCTGATGTCATCACGATGGAGCAATTTGAGGAATCCATGAGCCAAATGGGCACTTATTAATATTATCTCATCACAGACACCAAAACCCGGCCGTCATGGCCGGGTTTTTTTACGTTTCTATACATATTTCTCTACATAAGGATTATATTTTCCCGCGCAAACGTCGGAAGAACTGGGTGAGTAGGGATGCGCATTCTTCCTGCAGCACGCCCTCAACCACGTGAGTCCGGTGATTAAAACGCGGCTCTTGAAGCAAATTCATCAGTGTGCCGGCACAACCGGCTTTGGGATCGCCAGTGCCATAGATCAGCTGTGGGACCCGGGATTGGACGATAGCTCCTGCACACATGGGACAGGGCTCCAGCGTCACGTACAACCGGCAGTCGAGCAGCCGCCAAGCTCCAAGATGTTTGCTTGCTTCACGGATCGCTACCATCTCGGCATGGGCCGTACCATCATGAGTCGTTTCACGCAAATTGTAACCACGGCCAATAATCTCATCACCCCGCACGATGACAGCGCCGATTGGAACTTCACCGAGTTCTTCGGCTTTCCGTGCTTCCTTGATGGCTTCTCTCATCCAGCGTTCATGATTATCGTTATCCACAGCCAGTGGGTCTATTGAATTTGATATCAAACTAAAGTCTCCTTTCACAGCCCGTTAAAACCCTGTATTTATACCCAATGTTCAACGAACATTTATTCGTTTGTTAACATGTTGTGGACAAAATTGTGGATAACTAAAATATTATACACAAGGTTATACACATTATCCCCAGATAAGTTGTGTATTTGTGCGCAATCTGTGGATACGTTGTTTGTTTTACCGGGAATGGCCTCTTATATTGTAAGGATTCCCTATTTCAATAGCAATGCGATTGTGGAAAAAAGCATATAGTCATCAAGTCGCTTGTCTTTTCAAACGTTCCTGATCAAGGTATCATGAGGGTATTAGATTCGCAAGTCGTCTATGTGACAGCAGAAAGGTGAAGATGCCACTTGTCGATTAAGACGAAATTATCGATGATCATGTCCATATCGGTATTATTTATTCTTCTGCTCAACATTACGCTGAACTATTACACGACCCAGGAAAATTTGCAGCAGGATAGTGAAACCAAAATGGTGATGGCTGCTACGCAGATTGCCATCACGGTCCAGCAAACCGGCTTTAGTTCTGCATATGTGGATAACATATTCGGTGATATGCTGAAGGTGGCCGCGGTCAATGCGGCAAAAGCTTTGGATCCGGATATTAACAATATAACCAATTCGCAATTGGTGGAATTGAGTAAGGAGATCGGCGTCACCCACATTTCGCTATTGGTCCGGACGAATGATGATATCGTTGTTGCCCGATCCTCCTCTCAAGATGAAATCGGCCTTTCCACAAAGAACTGGGGGTACTGGCATACGGCTTTTCAAGAATTGTTCCAGTATGGTAAAGTCGTATCCGTTTCCGAGGGTCAGCGCGCCGATCATTTTTGGTCAGGACCGTTTGAGTTCTCCACATCCAATCCGGAGTTCATTGATAAATGGGGATACTATTACGATAGCAAGCGCAATTATATTATTGATCCCTACATAAGGAATTCGAATATCAAGGACTTTGTGAAGATAACAAGCCCGGATACGGTTGTGAAGGAAACGTTGAAGTCGAATCCGCGAATATTGGAAGTAACAGGCATCAACCCTGAAACGTTTGGCAATGAATATATGAGAGAAGATGGAACGGATGACGTTCATCACAAGCTTCGCAATCGCCCCATTACATTCGGCACCTACGACTATGGAAGCCTGGACCAAGATGCGGAAGCTGTGAAGAGGGCTGTTTCTACCAGCGATAATGTGGTGTTTGTCAGTACCATCAATAATAAGAAGGTGCTAAAAAGCTTCATCCCCATCGTATCTGAAAATAAACCGACCAGTGTCATCAGTGTTGTCATGGATTATGAAGCCATCTCCTCCGTAATGAGGGAGCAGATGATCAGTCTTGTGGCCATCTCATTGGTTTTATTGGAAATCGTGATATTCGGCAGTTATATTGTTGCGGGGTATTTTACCAAGCCGATTCAGGCCATCCTGGGGACGGTAAACGATGTCTCGGATGGTCACTTTGATCGAAGGCTGGAGGTAAGCAGCCGGGACGAGCTGGGGCAGCTTGCGGGTCGAATCAATGCGATGACACGTAATTTGGGTAACTATACGAGCCAGTTGAAGCAAATGGTCGATGAGAATCAATCCGTTAAGGAATATCTGGAGTCGGTCATTAATCAGACAGCCGATGCCATTCATACAACCGATACCTATGAACGGGTTATTAGTGTGAATAAAGCGTTTGAGCAATTGTATGGTTGGAAGGCGCACGAAGTGGTTGGACGGAAGCTTGCACTTGTGCCTCCGGCCAAAGAGGAAGAAGAAAAGGAACGCATCCGCCGCCTGCGGGCCGGTGAACGGCTTCCTCCGGTGGAGACGGTCCGTCTTCGCAAAGATGGAAGCACGATCGAGGTCAGTATCAGCACCTCGCTGGTGCACGACGAGAACGGTGAGGTTACCTCCATGATTAGCGTGTCTCGGGATGTGACGGAACGCAATCGGATCGAGGAGCTGCTGCGTCGTTCGGAGAAGCTCAATACCGTTGGCCAGTTGGCTGCCGGCGTTGCTCATGAGATCCGAAATCCGCTTACGACGCTCCGTGGATTTCTGCAGCTTCAGCAGCAGACCCACAAAGTTAATCCGGACCATATTGATCTAATGCTGTCGGAGCTGGATCGAATTAACCTCATTGTCAGTGAATTTCTGATATTAGCGAAGCCGCAGGCGATTCATTTCCAAGAGAGGGATGTCCGAGTCATCATGGGAGATGTCATTTCATTCCTTGACAGCCAAGCCCATTTGTACGGTATCGAATTCAAATTGAAATTTACTGATGAACCAACGTACGTACACTGTGAGGAGAACCAGCTCAAGCAGGTGTTTATCAATTTGCTCAAAAATGCGATTGAAGCGATGCCGGATGGCGGCAGTATCTGGATTGAGCTTTCAAGACCGAAGGGCGAATGGGTACAAATCGATATTCGGGATGAAGGTCAAGGCATTCCGGAGGATCTGATGCCGCATCTTGGCGAGCCTTTTATTACAAATAAAGAGACGGGCACAGGACTAGGATTGATGGTAAGCCAGCGTATTATTCAGGGCCACCGGGGTATGATGGAAATCGAGAGTGAAGTGGGAGTAGGAACCAAGGTGAGCATGGTTCTGCCTGCGGTTCAGCGGAATGCAATTGAGGGTTAAGCAAGAAGTAGTTACAGATAAGGGGATGGCATCTTGAGAATCAATAAATTTATCAGTGAAACGGGATATTGCTCACGTCGTGAAGCGGACAAGTTGGTGGAGAGCGGGAAAGTTACCATTAATGGCGTGGTGGCAGTCCTGGGAAGCCAGGCAGAGGAAGGCGACGATGTGCGTATCCAGGGAAAGCCGCTTCAGGATAAGAAGAAGCAACATGTGTATATTGCTCTTAATAAGCCGGTCGGGATTACAAGCACCACCGAACCGCATATTAAGGGCAATATTGTAGACTTCGTAGGTCATAACGAGCGTATTTTTCCTATAGGACGATTGGATAAGGACTCCGAGGGACTGATTTTGCTGACGAATGATGGGGATATCGTCAATAAGATCCTTCGCTCCGAGGGGAAACATGAGAAAGAATACATTGTGACGGTGGATCGCCCGGTAACGGAATCCTTCCTTAGCGGGATGTCCAGCGGCGTAAAAATTTTAGGTGAGATGACGCTGCCCTGTAAGGTCACTCGAATGTCCGAGCGTGTATTCCGAATCATTCTGACAGAGGGTAAGAATCGTCAAATCCGCAGAATGTGCAGCGCTTTTGGTTATGAGGTCCGAAAGTTACAGCGAATCCGGATTATGAATATCCGTCTTGGCAGTCAACGTATCGGCTCATGGCGCGATCTTAACGAGAAGGAAAAGGAAGAGCTTGGCCGGCTGCTGAACTACAGGCTCGAGTAGCTGGCTGGAATACTCTTATTACCTTAAACAAAAACAACCGATGGGATCTGGAGACCAGATGCATCGGTTGTTTATTGTGTGTTATAGTCTGTAGGGACCGTTCCCTTTTGGGTTATTCATTCACGCTTGTAAAGGTCGCGCTATCCTGGTATTTACGTATAATGGATACCTCGACTCTGCGGTTCTTCGCTCGTCCAGCAGCGGTATTGTTATCGGCAATCGGATGGTATTCACCATAACCGATCGGCATGAACCGTTTAGGGTCCAGCTCCGAGTTGGTTAGCAAAATCTTCATGAACTGCAAGGCCCGATCCGAGCTTAAATCCCAGTTCGATGGATATCGGCTGTTCGAGATTGGCACATTATCCGTATGACCGGATACAATGATTTCATAGTCCGGGAACTTGTGAAGCATTTGCGAGATGGCCTTCGCCAGTTTACGGGCCTCCGGCTTCACAACGGCCTCACCGGAAGGGAACAGGGCGTTATCCCGTATCGTAATGACAAGCTGGGAGTGGTTCAACTTGGTGCTGAGCTCCGAGGTTAAACCGTTATTCTTAATATAATTATCGAGCTGCTTCTTCAGCTTCTCCAGATCCTGTTGCTCCTGACGCATCAGTTCTGCACGTCGTTGGTCAGGTGTTGTTGCGGGAACGGAAGGTGATGTCGCTTTATGATCCTTAATATTAGGCGGATCATCGCTGGATTCCGTTTTGCTGTAGTCCAGCACCCCGGTTCCGCCGGTAAGAGCAACGCTGAAGGCTTCGCTCATTTCTTGAAATTTGCGTGCATCCGTCGCGCTCATGGCGTACAGCACCAGGAACAGGGCCAGAAGCAAGGTCAGTAGGTCTGCGTAAGGAAGAAGCCAGGATTCGTCGGCATGCTCCTCATGCGGCTCGTGTCTAGTCTTTTTGCTCACTAGCACCAGCCTCCCTCTCGCTGAGCTCAGCCCGTTCGGACGGTGTCAGGAACACGGAGAGCTTTTGATTGATTGCAATGGTGGATACACCGGATTGAATGGACAGCAAGCCTTCTACCATCATCAGGCGGATTTCAACCTCACGTTTGGATAGACGCTTGAGTTTATTCGCAATCGGGTGACAGATGACATAACCAGTGAAGATACCGAGCAGGGTAGCAATAAATGCAGCCCCGATGGCATGGGCGAGTTCGCCCATATCTTCCATGTGGGATAGTGCAGCGATCAAACCGATAACGGCTCCAAGTACCCCGAGGGAAGGTGCATACATACCGGCCTGGGAGAAGATCAATGAGCCGGAACGATGGCGCTCTTCGGTGGCATTAATATCTTCCATTAATACATCACGTACGAATTCCTGATCGTTGCCGTCAATGATCATGCGCATCCCATTACGCAGGAAGCTGTCATCAATCTCATCGACTTTGGTTTCCAGAGCCAGCAGTCCTTCACGGCGTGTGATCGAAGCCCATTCCATAAACAGCTTGATCATATCCGTTTTGTCCATCAGATTCTGTTTCACGAAGGTCATCTTGACCAGCTTCGGAATCTTTTTCAGCTCGACTAGCGGAAATCCGATGAATAAAGTTGCTGCCGTACCGCCAAGAATGATTAGATAGGCTGCCGGATTATACAAAGCGAGAAGGGAGGCACCTTTCAGGATCATGCCCACCAGTACCGCGACGATACCGATTATTAAGCCTATAATTGTTGAAATTTCCATACCACACCTCATCCGTGAGAAATAAAATAACGAATCCATTCGTCAGAACGGCTCTCATGGAGAACCGGGCCCCTTATGTGGGGCGTTATCCTATTTATCGTCAGGTCGGGCTTTTTTTTTTAGTTGTAATTTCCGGTATAATGGAAGGAAGGGAAACGAAGCTAAGTACGGCAAGGAAAGGAGTGATTAAGATGGGCGTTAAGCACGGAAGGGATTATGGCGAAATTCTGGCAGAACTAACCGAGGCGGTCGGGCGAATTTCCGACAGCTATGTCTTCTTTGAAATGGAAGCTGAGGATTGGGGCAATCTGGGTGTAGCCGAGCAAAATGAGGTTCATGAGGCGCTGGCAGAGGATTTGTTTTATGCGCTGGGCACAGAGCCGGTGATTAACGTTGGCAGCGGCGTGGTCATGCATGATCAGACGAACCATCGAATACATATTTTGATCGGTGAAGAAGAGTTGGCTTTTGTGGCCCTTGTGTAATCACTCCAGTTATCAACGGATACAGGGCAGAATAGAATAGATGACAGATAGCCCATATTACGTGTCAGTCGGCTTTAAGATAGGTTTTTTTCGGGGAGGAAGATAAAAGATGCTTTATACGCAGCAAGAAGTAGAGGCTCATCTGGAAAAGCTTGAGGGTTGGGAATTTGAACAAGGGAGATGGATCGTACGGAAGTATACCTTCTCCTCCTTCATGAAGGGAATTGCTTTTGTTGATGAAGTGGCAGCTATTTCGGAAGCTTTCGGACATCACCCCTACATCACCATAGATTATAAAGTCGTTACACTTCGTCTCACTTCTTGGGACGACGGTGGCATTACGGCTGTGGATATTAAGGAAGCGCAGCAGTTTAACGAAGCCTATGAGAAGAGTCGTTCGAAGGACGGCAAGTCGGGACAATAGAAGGGGAAGACGGTAAGTCCCCTTGGAGGTCCCGAATATGTAAAAACACGCTTGCCCCAGGAAGAACTCCAGGTGCAGGCGTGTTTTGCGTATAAGCTGATTTATTTTTTCTCAGCAAGGTACAGCGCGATGTTTGCGATTTCTTCAGGCTTAAGTTGATCTTTAAAGGAAGGCATTCCCTTACGACCTTTGGTTACAACGTTGAAGATCGCGTCCGCATCCATGTGTCCGCCCACTTGATTCAAAGCCGGTCCAGCGCCGCCTTGAAGTTGGTCGCCGTGACAGCTAATGCAGCTTGCTTTCAGTGTAGCTTCCGCTGCGGCAGCATCGAGAGTCACTTCCGGCATGGTCGGCTTCTCTTCCTGAGCTACCTGTTCCTTACCTGGGAGCGTAAACATCAGCGCAATAGCCAACGCACATGCGACGAAGAACAATCCGCTCATGATCCATTTTTGCATCGTCATATCGTCCCTTCTATGTATACTGCACTTTTGCACTTGTCTCCATTATAAACCAACATCCATAGACAGCATAGCCAGTTGTGACAAAAAAAGCAACTATACGGCGTGGCTTCATAAAAAGTACACAAAATTGTGCTTTTTCATATAGACAAAGATTACTATTCCTCATTTGCCGGGGGCTCATACACCATACAATGGAAAAGGGCGTTACCCGTTGGCGTAAGCCGCTCGTACGTATCGGTGATGTGAAAGCCCGCCCTTTGATAAGCGCGAATCGCACGCTCATTCCAGGTCAACACCTCCAGGTCAATTTCGTCGGCAGGGCGCCTCCGCCTGGCTTCCCGGACAATCGTCTGCATAAACCGTTTACCCATTCCACGCCCGCACCAATCAGGCCGCATGCCAAGTCCGATTCGTGTAACCTCATGCATCGGAAACAGTTGGGCAAACCCCCAAAGGGCCTCCCATTCATCCAGAATCGAGATGTACTGCCTCTGGCGAATGTCCGGATCGCCAAACTCCACCTCAAGCCCTTTCATCTGCTCCCAGGGAAGAAAGCCATAGATATTATAGGGAGGAGGATAGGTCCAGGCGCATATTTCTTCCGCGTGCTCTTCACGCATGATTACAGTGTGAAATGAAATCGGTGTTGCATCCATTTGCGAAATCCTCCTATCGTATGCATGAATAATAACCATTTTACGAATATTCAAGTCACATCAAAAAGCCCGTCAAAGAGAGGTAAGGGCTCCTTTAACGGGCAAGCAGTATGTATAGGATGATTAGCCTCTATAACTTAGGATGTTTCACCGGTTGACTCTTCATACTTATCATTGCTCATAATACGCTTCGCACCCACGTATCGCTGATCATAGTACTCCTCTGAAAGGCGGTTAATTACCACGCCGCGGTTGGAGGAGGCATGGGCAAATTTGTCATCGCCGACATAAATGCCGACGTGGGAGATGCCCTGGCCCGATGTGTTGAAAAACACTAAATCGCCAGCGCGCAGCTCCTTACGGGATACACTTGTCCCCATGTCGAATTGAGAGCCGGATTGATGCGGTAGCTTCAGACCGAGTTTAGCATATACATACATGGTGAAGCCGGAACAGTCAAATCCGCTCGTGGTCGTGCCGCCGTAGCTGTATTTTGTACCTAGCACCTTATCGATTTCGTGATCCAGCGCACGATCCGCAAACACGCTGCCAACGCCCAAAGTGAACAACAGCGTGATACTCAGGGCTGCTGTCGATAATGTTTTCTTCAGCATGGAAAGCTCCTTTTCGTTGCCTGCGAGGTTAGCTTGAGGGTTCGGTTGAAGGTTCCCTATGATCTCTTGACGGCAAGATCAATTCACCCGTGGGTTGGTTCCCCCGCTTCCCGTTCGGCCGGGAATTCGGCATAGCAATCTATGATTAAAGCACTTACATTAATGACAAAGTTGTTACTGCGTCCATTCTATCAGACAGCAAGCGAGATTGGCAATTATTTCTTGGTGAATTTCGCTATTTTTCAATAGCATTAGCCGTCGAAGCATCGGATAAAATCAATATTTTTCCAAAATGGGTGTTTAATGAAGGGAGAGAAGGGTATATAAAGGGTAGAAGATGTGAAGACATGGCGAAGTGAAGTGAACTTGTAGAATAAATTTCATTTTTTTTCGAAAAGCGGGAACTTTTCCGTTGTCCTGAACGTTATAAAGGTATAGACAGAATAAACAAAAGAAAAAAGCCGCTGGATGAGATCGGCACAATCTCATAAGCCCAGGGCTTTCTTGTAAGAGTAAATCAATAAAGTTCCAACATTAATTGTAGTTCACAGCTACAGATTTGTACGTATTTTGACTCATAATTCTCTTAGCGCCTACATATCGGTTGGCATAATAGCTCTGGCTTAGCGGACTGATAATGACACCACGCGAAGATGAGGAATGAGCGAATTTGCCGCTCCCAACATATATACCCACATGAGATACACCTCTACCGGATGTGTTGAAGAACACGAGATCGCCAGCTTTCAGGTTGCTCTTGGATACTGCCGTACCTACTTTGTATTGAGCTGCAGATGTACGCGGCAGGCTAAGGCCAAGCTTCTTGTAAACATAGCTGGTGAATCCGGAGCAGTCAAAACCATTCGTTGTGGTTCCGCCTGTTTTATAAGAGACACCAATGGCTGGTTTGATTGCAGTATTTAATTTGGAATCGGCGAAAGCGCTTCCGGTCCCTAATGTGAGTGCGAGTGCGAGGCCTAGAGAAACAGCCGTTAACTTCTTTTTCAAAACAAAAGCTCCTTCCATTGCCTGCGAGGTTAGCTTAAGGGTTCGGTTGAAGGTCCCCTATGATCCCTCTCTTGCGAGATCAATTCACCCAAAACGGATCCCCCGCTTCCCATATCGTTATGGGAATTCGGCTCCTTAAAATGTTGATGAACCCATTCATTGACGTCTGACGTTCCAACATAGATAACGAATTTACATCGTTCCAACAAAAAGTTACAGTAAAGATGACAAAGTTGTTACTAACATATTCGTTATTTTAGCAGAGTATTAACAATTTGGCAAACGAGGAAAGATCATTTTTAAACAAAAAAACCTGTCCCCATCTTGGGGAAACAGGTTTTTTTGTAATTTGGCGCTCAGAAATTTGTAATATAGAGGATAAATGAACTCTTATTCTTTGTAAAATCAAGACCCGGATAGAAACGTGTCACTTCGGATTACAGCTTATTCGCGAGCATGTTTCATCATTTCAGGGTAACGAATTGTAACGATTAAGGATGCGATGAGGAGGAATCTCTCCACAAATGATATTGAGCGGAAATTACCCAAATTTGGAAAAGTCCATTCAGAAAATAAGAGGCCTGCTGAATAATTAAGCCGATCAACCCGGCCCAGAAGAGCGAAGCCGAGCTCAGGAGCAACAGAATGACACAGGCGGATCCGCCGATGGTGATGGATAACAGCACTGCCGTGCCCAAGCGGCGGAAGAGCGCATGGAGAGAGCTGATCATACCAAAGTCTCCCGTGCGCCCGAACTGCATATAGAGCAATAACAGGCGGATTAGATAGGCGTACAAGAACCAGCCAACGGCATACGGCAGTGCATGAAGGGGCAGAACAGGCTCCTGAATCCCATTTAGCAGAATCGGAAGAATTTTGGGCAGAAGCCAGTAACCGGGCACAAAGGTGAGAATAAGCTCAATCAGATAGAATAGCGTTACAGGTTTCCACAGTTTGCGCATGCCAGTGAAGAAGAATAAACCACGCTCGCCCTTGGCTTCCTGGTGAAGGTTGTAGAAGATGCCGGCCCGAATGAGCGGGGTGAGAACCATCCGGATCAGGAGCAAACCGGCCAGAAGCCATCCGTAGGTGTGGACCGTGCTGCTCAGGGTTAGGCTCATCTCGCCCTCATAGAAGAATAACAGACGGCTGAGCTCGTTAGGGGCAGAATCCGGATATCGCATCAGAAGGGGAACGACTGCCGATTTTACGAGTCGGTACAGGCAGTATCCCCACAGCAAACGGTATAAGAAGAGCAGAATCGAGACGTATAGCTGGTCTTTAACACTGGTCCACCCTTGGCCTGCGTAACTTTTCATGTGCTCCCCCCTCACCATGACAGGCTGCCGAACAGCGTCTCCACAAGCTTGGTAATACTGAGATTCCAGCGTGTAACCACCTTCGGATCCATTCCTGCCTTCATATAGTTATTGATGTGTTTGTTCTCCAGGACGATGGAGTATTTGGGATCAACCATGGCCCAGGCGAGCGGAGTGCTGTACTCCAGGGTGTAAGTAACTTTGCCGTCCTTGCCGCTCCAGGTCCGCTCCACCGTTTTGCCATCCTCAAAGGCGAACACGATCGGCACATTGGTTATATCCCCGTCCTTGCTCGTAATCTTGACCGTAGACTCATAACGAGGATGTTCCGCCGTGCCTTTATTTTTGGTTTTGATCACGTCGATGGCGACATCCGCCATCTGGCTTCCATATACATATTGGTCAAAATACGGCTGCCAGGACGTTTTGCTTACTTGCTCTACAACTTTCTGGAAGTCGGACGTGGTCGGATGCTTGAACCGGTATTTCTGGGCATACGTATGAAGAATCTTCTCCATCATCTGCGGACCGACCTGCCGTTCGATGCCTTGCAGCACCAGCTTGCCCCTCGTGTAAACATTCAGTGCGTAGTTTTCGTGGGAGCTGTATTTCCAGGATTCCATCTTCAGCGGTGCAGGGGAAGTAATGGATGCTCCCTGAGCTGCCGTATTGGAGGTAATACCGTATTCTTTTTCCATCACTCGTTCTTCAGCATAGGTTGCAAAGGCCTCGTCCAGCCACGCTTCCTCAAATTCATTACTTGCGATCATTCCGTAAAAATATTGATGGGCGATCTCATGAATGACGGTCCGCTCCAGCTCATATCCCGGCGAATCGTTTTTGGCACCGAAGGCCGTGACCAGCGTCGGGTATTCCATGCCGCCTGCCCCGTTGCCCGATTCCGGCGGAACGACGATGGACAACGTGGAATACGGATAGGTTCCGTACCATTTTCCAAACGAAGCGAGTGCCGACTTGGCGGCATCAAAGTAACGCTCCTTTAAGTCTTTATGGGCCGGATCGAGATACAGCTTGATGCGGACCCCCGGTACGCCTGGTGCGGAGAATGCTTCTTCTGCCGTGACAAAGTTTGGCGATGCCGACCAGGCAAAATCATGCACATCATCCGCATAGAATTGATAAATTTTTTCCCCGTTTGATTTTTGGGCAGGCTTGGTAGGGAATCCGGTCGCCGCGACAATGTAATTTTCGGGCACTCGGATGCGAACGCTGTAGATGCCGAAGTTCGAATAGAATTCGGAGTTGCCATGGTATTGATGAAGATTCCAGCCTTCCTCTGTTCTTCCGCGAAGACCAGCGGGTTCATAGACCGAAAGTTTAGGAAACCATTGGCCGGCCATAATAAAATTCTCGGTGGTTCCCATGCGAGCAAATATTTTGGGAAGTTCGACCTCGAACTCCAAGTGAATGGTAACACTCTCCCCGCTCTTGATGGGTTTAGGCAGCCGGAGCTTGGCAAGGCTGTGATCCTTGATGTTGCCGTCATCCGGTTGAACAAATTGAAGGCGATGGGTCAGGGCCAGTCCTTCGGTTGTTTTCACGCTGGTAATGGCCATGGAGCCGTATCCGTCGTCTGGCATGGGATCGGAACGAAGCCTGCCGCCCGATTCCTTCATAAAGGTCGTGTCATTGGAAGCAAATGCATTGGGATACAGATGAAAGTACAGCTCGTTTACGCTTTTTTTGCCTGGATGAGTCCAAGTGAGTGTCTGTTTGCCCTTAAGCTTGTTCTCCTCAGGCTCGTACCGAACATCCATATGATATTCCACCAGCCGGTCGCTTAAGGCCGGAGCGGGAATATTAGGCTGCACCTTAGGCGGTGAGAGCGGGGCCTTCTCCACGGCAGAGGCGGAGGGCTTGCCCGCATTTGGGGCAAGAGCAGACGCTGAGGACCCTGGATTCAGAAATATCGGCATCGATCCTGCAAGCAAACCTATGGCAAGCAGGGATGATAGAAAGACTTTGGCACGTGGTGGGACCATATCGAACAACCTCCCGTTGACAAGCATCTAGTGCATGTATATGTTTGCTTTTGGGGGATTATTAGTTAAAATAAAATTATTGGGACATGGGTTATCAATTTAGCAGCTGATACGTATGAATCGGCTCTGATATAGGAGGTCGGCAGCAGTGGAGAATGAAGAGCAGAAGCAGGGTGCGAAGAAACCGATTGCTTTGAATATTATTAATAGCAAGAGTAAACATAAGGGGTTTGGATCAGGCTCCATCGATCTGAACAGTTTGTCGCCCGTCATTATCGACAATGGCGAAGCCCGAGTGGACATTGGAGCCATGCACGCCAAGAGTAAGGTGGAGAAGGGCATCCGTTTCAGCATGAACCGGGATGAAGTACCCAACGGACGCCAGGTGTGGATCGTGTGGGTAGCTGTAGATCGTACCGCGGAGGGACAGCATTATGCAGGCATGACCGCCTGTGAAATGTGGATTGACCACGAGGCCCGCCGCGGCTGGAAGATCCTCGCCGATCATGTGAATAAAATGGATGCGGCGATGAAGCGCAAGATTATTCTGGATGGGCTTGGCGACGTGGAGAAGAGAGCGCTGCGTGAGCTGCTGATTTCGCGTAACGAGGAATGGTGGAATGCATCCCCAGAGGAAATTAAGGAAGCCCTTCGAACCGAGGAATAATACAATAAATGAAAGCATTGTTCTAGATGCGCAAGTGAAAAGACCGGTTGGATTCGTGATCGAATCCTGCCGGTCTTTTTGTAATTGCGTATGGTTAGAATGGAAGAGCGTAGGTCAGTTTTTCTTTTTGATCGAGAAACGGATTTTTGTATTGGAGCGTCAGCTTGCCGCCGGCATATCCGATATACGTAAGACCGTCACCAATGAAGCCCACCTCGTTCGGCGGCATTTCCTCAATGACCTTGATGGTTTCCTCGTCCAGAAGTTCAGGATAGATAAGCTCGGCTGTCTTGCCTGTCGGATGAACGATATACAGGGTCGCCTTCGTGTATGGTCGGACGAGCAGGAAGTCCTGTTCGATCGCTTCTACAACAAAATGATCCTTTACTCCCGTGAGCGCGGCCAGGTCATAAGTTTTGACCGTTTTGCCCGTCGGATGAACCAGCTCCAGCGTGCTGCCGTTCATCATGGCAATATTGCCTTTGTAGCTGAGTTGGTCCGGTTTGTAGTTAATTCCGGCAAAATTGGAATGTTTGGTTTTGGATAGCTTCAGGATTTTCTTGTCCTGAATGAGCAGCCGGTATCTTCCCTCATGAATATGAGGTTCGCCGTAATAATTGGACAAGTCGACGACATAGGTATTGCTGTTGATGCGATGTGCGCTTAAGCCGACTTGATCGATTTCCTCCACCGGGATCATGCCGACTTGGGCTGGGGTGGATCCGGCTTTACCCATGGACAGCATACCATTCTCGCGATTTACCCAGAAGAGCATATTGGCCGTGGAAGCATAGGCGTATTTTGACCAAGAATCAAAGGTCGTTCTAAGTCCGGATTTGCTGTCATACTTCAGAGGGATGCCGAAGGCTTTGGTAATCAGACTGGCGGGAACATAAGTCACGCCTTTCTTCACGACCGGAGCCGCCTCGAGCTTTAGAGCGGTCCCCTTGGCATTGACTGCACGCGACTGTCCGATGATAATGCGGACAGACTGTGTCGGGCTGTTAATGTACAGCTCTTTTTTTCCGGGGATCGTCAACTGCAGCTGCAGCTGTTCGGAAACTTCCTTCAATGGAATGAATACAACGCCTTTATTCGTATAAGGTTTATGTTTCACATCCAGAGTGCTCCATGTTGCCTTGCTCTGTGATGTGGAGGCTGCTGCCGCATGGGCAGGAATCGTTGTGAGCGATGAGGACGTAAGCAATAAAGACATGGCTATGGATGCGGTACCTGCTAATTTGATAATTTGTACGGACTTCATATCATTTCCTCCTTCTGGTTTTCACTCCCGCCTATATAAACGACTAAATAATGGGAAATGTTTCACCTAAATCACGAAATCATGTAAAAAATGAGATATGCGATGGCGAGATTGGAGCTGGCGCGCCAAAGGACGAACTAAAAAAACCGGAGCTGCCCTGAAAGGGCGAAGCTCCGGTTATATCAATATCCTGATTTTAGCTCCTGATCCTTGCCAAGCAGAATGGTGAGACCAAGCAAGGTCACGATAATGGTTGCGCCCATGTCCGATATGATTGCAATCCACAGGGTCAGCCATCCCGGGATCGTAAGCAGTAAAGCAATGGCTTTCAGCGACAAGGAGAGCCCGATATTCCACTTGATAATCTGATTGACCCGTCTTGCCGTTTGGATGGCCCCTGGCAGCTTGCCAAGGTGATCCTGCATCAATACAACGTCGGCCGTTTCAATGGCACTATCCGTCCCTTTCCCCATCGCGATGCCCAGATCGGCAGCGGCCAATGCAGGGGCATCGTTAATGCCATCACCAACCATGCCGGTTTTTTTGCGGGAAGAAAGCTCCTTGATCTTGGCAACCTTCTGTTCAGGCAGGAGACTTGCGAATACCCGAGATACACCGGATTGCTTCGCTATCGCCTGTGCGGACTGCTCGTGGTCGCCTGTCAGCATGACCGTATCCGTGATACCGGCCTCATGAAGCTTGCTGACGACGGTTGCCGTCTCCGGTCTGATCTCATCGGCAAGACCGAATTGGCCTAATACGCGATCCTCGCTTACGGCAGCAACGATCGTATAACCCTGGGCCTTCATTCTCCGGATGTCTTCCTCCACGGAGCTGATATGGTCTTGCGGGCCGTTCACATGCTGCAGCACTTCCTCGCTTCCGACCCAGAACAGCTTCCCTCCGATCTCAGCCCGAATGCCTTCGCCGGGCAGTACCGTTATCTGTTGAGGTTCATTAAACATGCACTGCGGATTCTTGATCTCCAGATGCTTCATGACCGCTTTAGCCAACGGATGGAGAGAGGATTGCTCCAGTGCGCCTACAACGGCATAAAATGTTGTTTCATCATATACCGTCTCCGCATAGACGGCAGGCTCACCTTTGGTCAAGGTTCCCGTCTTGTCAAAAGCGATGGCTTCCAGTCGGCCAAGCTGCTCCAGGTGGACCCCGCCTTTGATCAGAATGCCGTTGCGTGCCGCGCGGGTCATCCCGCTGACCAGTGCAATCGGAGAAGAAAGCACGAGCGAGCAAGGGCACCCGACAATGAGTATGGACAGCCCCTGATAGATCCAGGTCATCCAGGGCTGATGGAGCAGCAGCGGAGGAATCAGCGTAACTGCCAGCGCGATGATCATAATAGCGGGAGTATAGTATTTCGCGAATTTATCGATAAAGAGCTCTGTCGGCGTCTTGCTGTCCTGTGCCTCCTGTACAAGATGCATGATCTTGGCCAGGGAGGAATCCTCATAAACCTTCGAGATGGCGATATAAAGCACGCCGTCGGTGCTTACGCTGCCGCCAAATACGGTGTCGCCCTCCCGTTTCGTAACAGGCACCGATTCCCCGGTTATGGCAGCTTCGTTCACCGAGCCAGTTCCTTGGGTTATCGCTCCGTCCGAAGGAATCTTCTCGCCCGGTCTTACCCGGACAACGTCTCCGGGAGAGAGGCTCTCGATCGGCACGCGCTGGGTTTGACCGTCTTTCCATAGCTCCGCTTCCTTCGGTGCTGCGGCCAGCAGCGCTTCCATCGATTGCCGGGCTCGATTCATGCCGTAGCCTTCCAGCAGCTCGTTAAGACCAAACAGAATGGCAACCAGCGTGGCTTCCCGCCATTCCCCGATAATGACGGCGCCCACGAGCGCAACGGTCATCAGGGTATCCATATTGAATTTGAAGCGGGTCAGGTTACGCAGTCCGCGCAAGAATGTGGTGTACCCGCTCAGAATCATAGCACCTGCATATAATGCGATCACAACCGGTCCGGCGACTTTTCCTTCTAATAGAAAGGTTAGCACATAGAAAACAGCCGAGATGGACAACAGCCACTTCATTTTTCCTTCGCTGCCGTTACGGTGCTCATGAGCCTGACCGTGATCATGGTCATGTTCTTCGTCCCGTCCTTGTGCCGATCCATGAGAATGCGATGAAGGGGCATGTAGAGCAGCACCGGCGGCCGATAACGCTGTCTGCGGAGCATGAACGATGCGCGCACCGTCACTTTTCAGAATGGTTTCTACCCGGCTTAGATTCACATGAGGAGAGAGGGTAAGCTTCCCGCTGTTGTAACTCAGTCGGGCATTGTTCCCATGCTCCAGCTTCTGGATCTCTTCCTGCATTTCACGTGTACAGTTCGGGCAGGAGAGCCCCTGTACCCGGTATTCAATAAGTTCGCCGCCTGCCTCCGGAGATGATTTGGAACGTTGATGGTTATCCGTACTCATCTACATCTTCTCCTTCTGGTGCTCCAGCGTCATGTGAAGCAATGTTCGGATATGGTCATCTTTGAGGGAGTAGTATACATTCTTTCCGGCCTTGCGCGATTTGGCGATATCTTTGTTCTTCAGCGTACGCAGATGATGGGAGGCCGTTGCCGTTGAGCTTCCGAGTACTTCAGCTACATCGCAAACACACAGCTCGCCGCCACGGTCCAGCATATAAGCTACCTTGACCCGCGTCGGGTCGGCCAATGCCTTGAAGATTTCCGCCATGCCGATCATATCATCATCGGAGATCGTTTCTTTTAACAAAGCAATCCCTTCGGTTGAAGGACATTCCGTTTCGCACAGCTCAAGGGAGACTTCTTCGTTCATCGTCCGGGCATTCATAAGAACAACCTCCTTGGATTAGGAGCAATAAGCGCTCTTTATTCTATATATTCAAACGTTGATTTGATTGTTAGTCATAATATACCCGATTTACACACAATATTCAAACGGATATTTGATTGTTCACAAGCATTTCACAGTCCAAGGATGAATCGATAAGTCATATAGTATTAACCAATTCCAATGGTTAGGCGCAGTGTCGCCCCTCAGAAAATCCTTCCATTTCATATCACGCCAACTTATACTATTAGCAAAAAGATATAAAATTCGCATAGGAAGAATATTGGGCCCAAGGCGCCTCATGCACTACATAACACCCTTGCACGGGCCAAACGTTTCGACTCGAATGTGTACATTATCTAATACCTATCCTTCGATTTACGGATGTGTATGAACAGGGGAGGCGAGAGTATGACTTGTCCAATATGTCGATATGAAACGGGAGATGGGAAGTATTGCAAGAAATGCGGGGCAAGGCTGATTATCGAGGACTCACCCGTATTTGCCGCCATGAAAGAGCAAGCAGCAACGTCGGAGGTATACAGTGTCACTAGACGAAGTGCCAGCAGTAGAGGGGAGATACCTCATGCACGCCAGATTGAACCTGCTTTGCCGGTGTATACCCCGCCGGATATTCCCTTCTCAACGGCAGGCCGGCAGCATTCCGATGAAGATGAGGAACCCAATCCTTATTGGACCAGCTTAAAATTGTACGGACAGCTCTACGGGGATTATTTTCTGAAGGGACTAAGACATCCCTTTGGCGCAGCTGCCGGAACTGAGAGCAGCCAGTTCTTCAACGCGATCGTGTCCATGGTGCTCTATGTTGTTCTTTTTCCACTCGCGCTGTACGCAGCGCTTCATCATGAACTGCAAGGGCTGCCCGAGGGGGCGTTTGCAGATCTTGTCCTAAAGCCAATCGTTTGGACTGCGATTTTCTTATTCTTGCTGAACGTCTTTACTTTCGCTGCGGTCAAGCTGTCCTTCAACCCGGCTGCGAAGCTAAAAGAAGTGATGGCAAGATTCGGCGCTTTGCTGCCTTTATTCCTCGTGTTGTATATCGTCAGTTTTGTGTTCCTGTTCCTGAATGGGGATATATCGAAGGTTATCATCCTTTTGTCGTTCATCAGCACCGTGATGACCGTGCCGTTATTCGTCATGACCAGCTACAAGAGAAGAATGGTTGGTGGCCTGGATCCGCTGTATGCGATCCTGCTGGTTTACGTTGCACTGATGCTCGTGATCGTGACTCTTGGTAGTTCCATGATTGAATATATAACCGTTTTATAATGAAGCCATCTACATAACATATCGTGAAAAAAAGAAAAACAGCAGGCCCTCTTGCGGGGAAATCCCGTTAAAGGAGCTTGCTGTTTTTTTGATGTGACGGGTTCGATCCGAGTTACTCGACCCACCATCGTTTGAAATCCTTCCACCAGGAACGCTCTTCCTGTTTCTCGGCCGCATCTGCAGGGTCAGCCTTCTTCACGGGCTCGCCGTTTCCGTGTTCGTCACAATATTCCGTAGGCTCCGTACCCTTGACGAAGACCTCCAGAACTTTGCCAGGACAGTCGGCTCCCGCAAGCTTTCCGGTCTTGGGATCCACATAAGCACTGACGACTTCATCCGGGATCGGAAAAATCTTGGGCGGTACATTCTCCAGCGCTTTCTCCGTGTACTGCGCGAAAATCGGCGCTGCCCGCCGCCCGTCGACTTTGCTGATTTCCCGCCCTTTATCATATCCAACCCAGACCGCCGTCGACAGCTCCGGTGTATAGCCCACGAGCCAAGCGTCGGAGTCGGTGGTACCTGTCTTCCCGGCAACCGGTCGTTTCATCAGGGTAGAGACCCGGTTGCCCGTGCCGCCTGTCTCGAATACCCCCTCCATCATACGTGTCATCACGTAAGCGGCAGCAGGCTCGACTACTTGTTCCCCTGCGTCTTCCGGCGCTGTATACAAGCTGCGACCGGCGGCATCGGTGATACTCAGTACGGCGACAGGCAAGACCCGTTTACCGTTATTCGCCATAACGGCGTAAGCGGAGGCCATCTCCAGCGGACTGACGGGGGAGGTTCCCAGCGCCAGCGAGGGGACAGGCTCCAGCGGGCTTGTGATGCCCATCTTTTTCGCCATGTCGGCTACTTTATCCGCGCCGATCTTCATGATGGTATTCACGGCATAAATATTATCCGAAGCGGCGATGGCTTCCCGCATGGGAATTTCCCCTAAATATTTATCGCCGAAGTTGCTGGGCTGATACGTTTTGCGGTTGTTATCGTAATGAAACAGGGTGGGCTGGCTGTTGAACACGCTGGTGCTCGTCATTTCCTTGGATGCTATAGCCGTAAGGTACATAATCGGCTTAAACGAGGACCCGGGCTGCCTTGTTTTGGCTAACGCGTGGTTGTATTGATTCTCACGGTAGTTCTTTCCGCCAACCATGGCTTTGATGTGCCCGTTACGCGGGTCGATGGATACAAGCGCCGTCTCCAGCTCGCTCTTGCTGTCCATGCCCTCGGATACAGCCTCTTCGGCTGCTTTCTGGGCCCGAGGGTCCAGTGTCGTATAGATGTTTAAGCCACCCTGTTCGAGCTGCTGATCCGAAATGTTCAGCTGTTTAGTAACGAGGCTCCGGACATAGTCCCGGAAATAGGAGGCAATCACCTTATTCTCCTGCCGGTCCTGAGGAAGCAGGGCGAGCTTGGCCGAGGCGGCTTTATCGGCCTCGGCCTCGGTAATGAACCCGGTCTCCGCCATGGCATTCAGGACAATCTGCTGTCTTTTAAGCGCATTGTCCATATGATTGTAGGGCGAATAATACGTCGGGCCCTTTGGAATGCCGGCCAGCATCGCGCTTTCGGCCAAAGTCAGGTTTTTTGAAGACTTTCCGAAGTAGAGCAGGGACGCCGATTCGATACCGTAAGCTCCATGGCCGTAATAAATTTCGTTCAGGTACATTTCAAGTATTTGATCTTTCGTATATTTCATCTCAAGCTGGGCGGTGAATTTGGCCTCCTTGAGTTTGCGTGTCCATGTTTTTTCATGAGATAGGTATAAGTTTCGAGCAAGCTGCTGGGTTAATGTGCTTGCGCCTTGTTTGCGATCCATATGCTGCAGGTTGACCAATACGGCTCGGGCCATGCCCTTCATATCAAACCCCGGATGATCATAGAATTTCCGGTCCTCCACCGCCAAGGTGGCCTGGATCAGGAGGGGAGATATGTCGGTCAAGCTCACTTGCTCAGATGTATGTCCCGTGGTGGAGAAGGTGGCGATTAAATCGCCTTGGCTGTCGAGCAGACGGGAGTAGCGGGATGTTTCCGCGACGGGCAGTGGCGTTATAAATAAATAGGCGAGCAGAATGCCGCCGGCGATGATGGAAATGCATAAGAGTACGAACAGAAATGTAGCAAGCCGGACGAAACGACGTTTGCGCTTAGGTGATTTTTTTTGTCCCGGCATCAGTGGTTCTCCTTCCAGTCCTCTTTGTAGAATCGAGTCTTTCACGCTGCCAAAACGGAGATATGCTCAAATTCCCCTTGGCTGCCTTCTTTTTCTATATAGTATGGGGCTGCAGAAGGCAGGATATTCATCGGAAACGATGATGTTTTTGCTTCCATTCGTCTGTACCGGAAGTTTTGGTTGCAATTTGGGCTTGATTTAATATAATCTAATTTGTTTGGTACAATAGGAAAAGTGTGAAACTGTAAGCTAAAGGCATCTGCCCCGAATAAAGTTTTACGGCTTGGATCTGGACGGCTGAACATTATTCTAGCGGAAAGAAGGTAGTGACGATGGAATTATGGTACACAGAGAAGCAAACCCCGACTTTTGGCATTACGGCTAAAATCCGGGAGACTTTTGTACATGAGAAGACGGAGTTTCAACAACTGGATATGATCGATACTGAGGAATTCGGGCGCATGCTCGTTCTGGACGGTATGGTTATGACTACGATTAAGGATGAATTCGTCTATCATGAGATGGTCGCTCACCCCGCGCTGAACACGCATCCAAATCCGAAGAAGGTACTTGTTGTCGGCGGAGGAGACGGTGGCGTCATTCGCGAAGTGATCAAGCATCCGGGCGTAGAGAAAGCCGTACTCGTTGAAATTGATGGGAAAGTCATTGAATATTCGAAGCAGTATTTGCCTGAGATCGCCGGCAAGCTGGATGATCCGAAGGTCGAAGTGCTGGTTAACGATGGATATATGCACATCATTGAGCATAAGAACGAATACGACGTCATTATGGTAGACTCCACAGAGCCTGTGGGCCCGGCTGCTCCGTTGTTTGAGCGCGGATTCTACCAAGGGATCTACGAAGCGCTGAAGGAAGACGGTATTTTCGTGGCGCAAACGGACAACCCGTGGTTTAAAGCAGACCTGATTCAGCAGGTCAACAAAGACGTGAAGGAAATCTTCCCGATTGTCCGTGTGTATGGAGCGAACATTCCAACCTACCCAAGCGGTCTGTGGACCTTTACGATGGGCAGCAAAACGTATGATCCGCTTGAAGTGGACGAGTCCACGATTGATGAGATGGATACGAAATACTATTCGCCTCGCCTGCACAAAGCCGCATTCGTGCTGCCTAAATTTGTTGAAGACCTGGTGAAATAAGGAGGAGCGTATAAACTGATGAAACTGGATCAAGGTTATTCCGGCAACGTGTTTATTTTGAGCTCCGAGGATTATGAAGGGTCCAAGGCTGTCATTTACGGTATGCCGATGGATTTCACGGTTAGCTACCGTCCCGGCTCCCGTTTCGGTCCGGCTCGTATTCGCCAGGCGTCCGTTGGCTTGGAGGAGTACAGCCCGTACTTGGATAAAAGCATTGAAGACATGACGTATTTCGATGCAGGTGACCTGATGCTGCCTTTCGGCAATGCGGGCCGCAGTCTTGAAGTGATTGGCGATTATGTTGGCAAACTGCTGGATGACGGGAAATTCCCGATCGGACTTGGCGGCGAGCACCTCGTATCCTGGCCGATCATTCAGAAGGTGTACGAAAAGTACCCGGACCTCATTCTGATCCATATCGATGCCCATGCTGACCTGCGCGAGCATTATGAGGGAGAGCCGCTGTCCCACTCCACGCCGGTCCGCAAAGCAGCGGGCATTATGGGCGGCAAGAACATTTATCAGTTCGGTATCCGTTCCGGCTCCCGCGAGGAGTTCCAATATGGACGCGAGAACATTAATTTCTATCCGTTCGAAGTGGCGGCGCCTCTTAAGGAAGCCTTGCCTTCCATGGGCAACCGTCCGGTCTACGTGACCATCGACATCGATGTGCTTGACCCGTCTGCCGCACCGGGCACCGGTACTGCAGAAGCGGGCGGCATCACATCGAAGGAGCTGCTGGAAGCCGTGCACCTCATTGCGGGCTCCGACGTGAATGTGGTCGGCTGCGATCTCGTGGAAGTGGCGCCGATCTATGATCCGACCGAGCAGACCCAGATCGTAGCTGCGAAGCTGATTCGTGAGATGTTGTTGGGATTCGTAAAATAGTCCACCCACCCAAACCCTCCCTGCCAGGGAGGGCCCCAAGGGCGCTGCCCTCTGGACACCCGGAACTTTGGTGTTCGGAGTTGGTATGAGGATATGAGCGGGGCTGGTGCTTGTGCCCGGCCACCGCTCGGTCTCCCCTGCGGGGACGTCCTCGTGGCCTTTTGTGCGCCCATATATAGCCGAGGCTATTTGCCTCTCGGCCTTATGAAGAAAAAGCAAGCCGTCCCTACCTAAGCCCTTGGCTAACGGTGTCGGCTTGCTTTTTCGCGTGAGCGCGGCCCCCTCGGTCAGCTCCCCTGACGGGTTGCTCGCGGGCCGGCTCAAGTGCGTATCAGCCGAGGTTTCACCTCGGCCTTATGAAGAAAAAGCAAGCCTCCCCCACCTAAGCCCTTGGCTAACGGTGTCGGCTTGCTTTTTCGCGTGAGCGCGGCCCCCTCGGTCAGCTCCCCTGACGGGTTACTCGCGGGCCGGCTCAAGTGCGTATCAGCCGAGGTTTCACCTCTCGGCCTTATAAAGAAAAAGCAAGCCTCCCCCACCTAAGCCTTTGGCTAACGGTGTCGGCTTGCTTTTTCGCGTGAGCGCGGCCCCCTCGGTCAGCTCCCCTGGCGGGTTTGCTTGTGGGCCGGCGCTTAAGTGCGTGTAAGCCGAGGTTTCACCTCGGCCTTATGAAGAAAAAGCAAGCCTCCCCCACCTAAGCCTTCGGCTAACGGTGTCGGCTTGCTTTTTCGCGTCTCAGCTGCCAAGAAAAAAGGAAGCTTCCCTTGCCTAAGCCTGCGGCTATCGGGGAAAGCTTCCTTTTTTTACTGACGTAAATGGTGGGCGTAGATGCTACGGAAAAGGGGGGAAACCGGATATGTTTACCGGATAATCAGCCAACTTAACAATTATGAAACCCAACCCATCCTCCAGCCCATCAACAAATCCTTTATGCCACTCCTCAATTTGCTTGTCCACTCTTCTAATCTTAAGTTCTATTTCAAGTCCACGCATTGGTTCAAGGTACGCGTAGTTTGGGGAGAATCGGCGATCTGCTCATTGTGTGTCGGATTGATTGATTGTGCCGATAACCGGAAGCCGTTAATATTGGCGTTACATCGACCATATCGACGGAAGGAGGTACACATACGATGGCAGCCCAGTCACCCAATATAAAACGCGAGGATTTGATAACCGCCAGGCAACCAGGGACATCTTGCAACCGGTACATAACCAATATCCGCAAGCATTGGATGCTGTATGTCATGATTATTCCCGGAATTCTCTACTATATTGTGTTCAAATATGTGCCGCTGGCGGGCAGTGTCATCGCATTTCAGGACTATCAGATTTTCAAAGGCACCCTTGGCAGCCCATGGGTGGGCCTGGACAATTTCGGATTTATTTTTTCCTACCAGGATTTCTACAACGTGCTGCGCAATACGGCGGTCATCGCTTTCTATCAGCTTGTTTTTGGTTTTCCGGCCCCGATCGTGCTGGCTCTCCTATTCAATGAGATTCGCATCATGCTGGCAAAACGGGTCGTGCAAAGCATGTTCTATCTTCCGCACTTTTTATCGTGGGTTGTTGTCGGCGGGATCGTCTTCGAGCTGTTGTCCAACCAAGGGGTTGTGAATGCGGTTCGAGACTGGTTCGGCTACGAACCGATTCTGTTCATGCAGGAGGAGCGGTATTTCCGAGGGATTGTCGTGCTGTCCTCGATCTGGAAGGAAGTCGGCTGGGGAACGATTATTTATTTGGCTGCCATCGCCGGCATCAATCCGAATTTATATGAAGCAGCCGTCATGGATGGAGCGAGCCGGTGGAAACAAACGATTTATATTACGCTGCCCACGATGTTTCCGACGATTCTGGTGCTGTTCCTGCTGCAGATCGGTAATTTCCTGGAGCTCGGCTTTGATCAGATTTACAATTTGCTGACGCCGATGACGTATTCGGTAGGGGATATCATCGAGACGTACGTCTATCGTGCGGGTGTGCTTCAGGGACAATACAGCATGACAACAGCCATCGGGCTGTTCCAGTCCGTCATTGGGTTTATACTGCTGTGGATTTTTAACCGGTTGGCCAGAAAAACGGATCAGGGGTTGTGGTGATGAAAGCGACATTCGGAGAAAAAATGTTTCAGACGCTGAATTATGTGTTTCTGTTCGCTGCTGCGGTGACGATGCTGTTCCCGCTTCTTCAGCTGCTTGCCGTATCGCTCAGCTCCCCGGTAGCTGCCGATTCGAAGGAAGTATTCCTGCTGCCCGTGGAGTTTACGACCGCTTCTTGGGAGCACGTATTAAAAAATAAAGGCCTGTGGACATCATTCGGGATTACCGTATATATTACGATCGCCGGGACGCTGCTCAGCATGCTGTTTTCGGTCATGACGGCATACCCGCTTTCACGACGGGAATTTCTGATTCGCAAACAAGTCATGTTCGGCATTGTGCTCACGATGATTTTCAACGCGCCGATGATCCCGTTTTTTTTGACTGTTCGCGAGCTTGGCATGATGAACTCCTTGTGGGCGCTCATCATTCCCGGTCTCGTTGGCACATTCAACATGATCATTATCCGGACCTTTTTCATGGGCATTCCCAGTGAACTGGACGATTCAGCGCGAATCGACGGATGCAGCGAGTTCGGCATATTGTTCCGCATGTATTTGCCTTTATCCAAACCGGTGATGGCGACGGTCAGTCTGTTTTACGCGGTCGGATACTGGAACACCTTCTCCCGTGCCGTGCTGTTTATAAGGGATCCGGAGAAATGGCCGCTTCAAATGAAGCTGAGAGCGTACCTGCAGTCTCCTGAGGAGCTGGCTGCGGTCAATCTGTTTCTTGGGGATTACGATTTCAACACGACAACCTTGAAAGCGGCAACCATCCTGTTTGCCACCATCCCGATCATTCTGGTGTACCCGTATCTGCAAAAATATTTTGTCAAAGGATCCATGCTGGGTTCGTTAAAGGAATAAGGCAAAGAGAGGCAGGCGATATGAAATCGGCCTTGCAGCCGGTTTGATATAACAACCCATCCGAAAAAAGGGGAGGATTTACTTATGTCGAAATGGTTTTTCCAAAAAGGGGCATGGAAACCGGCGCTCACGGCGACACTTGCGGCAGTCATGCTGTTTGGCTGCGGCGGCAAGGGCGACAACGAATCGCAAGCGGGCCAGGGCGGGGAGGGAAATGAAGAACTTACACAAGTAAAGGTGTTCAAAAGCCACATGGGCGTCGGCACGATTCCGGGCGTGGATAATCCGCATGTCCAGTATGTGGCGGAGCGGACCGGTGTGGAATATCAGCTGGTGACGACCCCGCCGGGATCGGAGCCGACCGAATATCTCAATCTGATGATTGCATCCGACGACTTGCCCGATATTCTTCGGCCCATCGGCGGGATCGAGCAGACCCTTATTCGCCAGGGAGGAGCGCTGGCACTGGATGATTTGCTGCCCCAGTATGCCCCGAACGTCTGGAACAATATCCCGCAGGAGGCATGGGATGTCGTTCGATCCGCTTCGCCGGACGGCAAAATCTATTATGTGCCTAAAGTGTTCCTGGTGCCGGAAAGAGCGCCGCTGATCCGCCAGGATTGGCTTGACAAGGTGGGGATGTCCATGCCGAAGACAACGGAGGAATACAAGGAGGTGCTGCGCGCCTTCCTCAACGAAGACCCGAACGGGAACGGTCTGAAGGACGAACTGCCTACAACGGGCCGCGAATTCGGCAAATGGATGGACCATTTGTTCGCCATGTTCGGCGTCGCGATGTGGGAGGGGAATCCGGAATGGGACGTCTATGACGGAAAAATCCAGTATGCCGGCGTAACGGACAATATGAAGGCTGCCATTGCGTTTGCCCGTGAGTTATATGACGAGAAGCTGCTGGACAACGAGACGTTTCTGAACAAAGGCGATGTATGGACAGCTAAAATCAATAACAATCTGGTCGGCAGCTGGTACCACCTTCCCGCCAACCTGCGCGATCGGTTCACGGCCATGCAGCAAAAAGCACCGGATGCTTATATCGTTGGCATGCCGCTTCCAAAGGCCGATGGGTTTGAGGGCTTTGTCACGCAGAAGAGCATGGGCGAACCGGAGTGGATCATTCCGGCAAAGGCCCAGGATAAAGCCCCGGCCGCCTTGAAGCTGCTCGATTTCTTCTATGATCGGTCGAATGATGAATTTACCCGCTTTGGCATCGAAGGATTGCAGCATGAAGTTGTTGATGGCAAAAAAGTGCTGCTTCCGGCCGAGGACAGCCGTCCGTTGGCGCTCGGCATGCGCAACCTGACGACAAAGGAGGATATGGACATCCGGATTCAGGAGACGATCCCGGAAGACATGCAGCAGATGGTGAAGGATATATTTGAGGTGAGTACCGCGGACGCGAAGCGGATCGCCGGGGATGGACTTCCGAGTACCGTGTATGAAGGCTTCCCGGATATTCAGTCGCATAAGCTGTTTCAGGAATATGTAACCAAGATTGTTATCGGCGAATGGCCGCTGGAGAAGTTCGATGAATTCGTTGACCGCTGGCATAAGGCAGGGGGAGACGAAGTAACGAAGAGGGTGGAGGAATGGTACTCAAGGATGTGATCATACAGTGAAAAAGAAATATGCCATATGCGGTGTGAGCGGTCGTGCGCTCGGCATGTTCGCCAAACCGATTCTGACGACGCATGCACGGCGCTGCGACCTGGTTGCCATACTGGACTGCGATCCGGCCCGCTTCGAGCTGTACCGCTCCCGCTTCCCGGAGCATACGGCCGTCGGAACGTACGGTGAAGAGGAATTCGGGAAGATGATTGACGAGACTCGGCCGGATGTGGTCATCGTGGCGGGGCGCGACGATACGCATGCGCGTTATATTGTTGCCGCGCTTGAACGGGATCTGGATGTCATCACGGAAAAGCCGATGGTCACGACGGGTAAGGACGCTCGGCGCGTGTTGGATGCGGAGCGGGTGAGCAAAGGCTCGGTGACGGTCACGTTTAATTACCGCTATGCCCCGATTCACGCCAAAATCAAGGAAATGGTGTGGGAGGGCAAGCTCGGCCGGATTACATCCGTCGATCTCAACTGGTATTTGGACACGTATCACGGCTCCAGCTACTTCAAACGGTGGAACCGCCGGCGCGAGATGTCAGGAGGTCTCTCCATCCATAAGAGCACGCATCATTTCGACCTCGTGAACTGGTGGATCGGGCAAAAGCCGGTCGAAGCCTTCGCCTACGGGGCGCTCCATTATTACGGTGCCCAAGGGGAGCTGAATCCGGGCAAAGAAGACGGTCGCCATTGCGGAACCTGCCTCTCAGCCAGCCGCTGCGCCTATCATTCTCGCTGGAACGCACGTCATGTGCAGGACGATCATCTTGGCCAGCTGGATAGCGGGGGACAGCAATTTCCTTATACAGGCTACCGCCCGGACCGGTGTATTTTTGATGATGAGATCGATATTGAGGATACGTATGCGGCCACCGTCAAATACAGCGGAGGCGCACTGCTCAGTTATTCCGTCAACTTTTCGCTGCCATATGAAGGGTATCGCTTGGCGATCAACGGTACGAAAGGCCGGCTGGAGACGATCGAATATCATGCACCATCCCGAACCCCTTTTCCAACACCGATCCAGACGATCGACTACTTCCCGTTGTTCGGCTCCAAGGAAACCATCCATGTCGTCCATCGGGAAGGCGGCCATGGAGGAGGCGACCCGCTTCTGCTGAACGACCTGTTTCTCGGTGAGAACCGGGAAAGGCCGTTCCCGATTTTGTCCGGGGCTGTGGATGGCGCCTATTCCGTGGCAACGGGGGAAGCCGTGTGGCGTTCCGTGAAGGAACACCGTCCGGTGGCGATAGCGGATGTTCTGGGCGGGTGGAAGGAGAGTGAGCCTATTGAACGATAAAGGATACTTTGACCCGGCGGAAAGCCTGGCTTCCCAAACAGAGGGCAGTAACATCGAGCATGCGCTAACGGTCATTGCCCAGCGTTATATCGGTGAAAATCCGCCTCATGCCCCGGTTTACCGGGTGACGCGCAAGAGTCCGATCCGCAAGCGGGCCGACCACTGCTATCAACTCCCCATCGCGGATATGTTCCCCGAAATGACGGGGAGCCAGGTGGTTTACGCCTGGACGAAGCTGTGGGCTGCCGACCCGCAGAGCTTCCCCTTTCTGATGGAGTGGACGGGGCACGTTCGGCTTTACCATAACGGCCGGAAGCGGTTCGGTTCGGCGCCAGGGGAAGAAGCGACAGCAGGCGAATTGCCTCTGAAGCTTGGGATTCAGCTTACCAAGGGATGGAATCACTTCGTCCTGGAATTCCGCCGGAGCCCAAACGGCTGCGGAGCGGTATTTGGCACAAGCAACCGCAAGAACAAGCCGTTTCACTTTCTGGCTCCATCCATGGAGCGGGAGGGCGAGGAAGGATGGATTGTGACGGTGCCGCTGGACGGGGCGCTTGCCCGCATCCCCGATTCAATAGAAAGTGAATCATGGACGGGTGCACAGTGGCTGCCCGTGCCAGCAAAGCACGGTGGGGAAGCAGAGGGTGGCCCGATGTTGAGAATGTACGGGCGGAAGCCGGGGTATGCCGCTTACGCCTGGACTGCCGTGGTCAACCGGACCTTAACGGCCAAGAAGGTGACCTTGTCGGGAACCTCTTATGGTCCGGTTCGGTTTGAATGGAACGGCAGGGAGGTTTACACAAGTCGGGAGGCAGGCACATTCCGTATTGCCATCGATGTGCCTCCGGGCCGCGGGGAGCTTACCGCACGCAGCGAATGCATTCAAGAGGGCTGGGGATTCGAGGTCAGCGAAGCCTCGCCTGAAGGGATGCTGACCGCACCGCGCAGGGTGCACGGCCTGACCGGCGAGTGGCTTTATCTGGGTCCGATCCGTGCGGAAGCAGAACTTGAGCTGTCCGACTATTTCGGACTGGATACGGTTGCTGTTGACGGCGGACAGACGCTGTTCTGGACAGGAAGCGAACCGGGAGCCTGTGTGAGGCCGTTTTTGGAGAATGAGCTTTTCGGCCGCTGGAATTATCCGCTTGGTGTCACGCTGTACGGCTTGCTGGAGTCGGGTAGGCTGCTGAATCGCCCGGACATCCAGGAATATGTGCTCCGCCATGTCGAGTATGCAGCGGGGCATTACGAATATTCCTTATGGGACCGGGAGGAATTCGGTGCAGCAGGGCTGAACAATCAGCTGTCCGACATCGACAGTCTCGACGATTGCGGATCCTTCGGGGCGCTAGCCATTCTTGCAGACCGAATTCGATCCTTGAAAGGGGTGCGCAAGGCAGCGGACGACATCGCCCGGTACATCATGGATAAGCAATCACGTCTTGAGGATGGGGCGCTTTATCGCGAAGTCGGCGTTTCCCCGAGCATGCACCTTACGATGTGGTGCGACGATATGTACATGAGCGTACCGTTCCTGTGCCGATACGCCGAGCTGTCCGGCGATTCCCGCTATCTGGACGAGGCAGCACGCCAGCTTCTGCTGTATAAGTCCTACCTATACCTGCCCGACCTGCAGCTGATGTCGCATGTATACGATGTACGTCATGGTCAGCCTTCCCGGACGGTTTGGGGACGAGGCAACGGATGGGTGTTTTTCTCGCTGTCAGAGCTGCTTGCCGTGCTTCCGTTTGGCCATCCCGACTATGAGGAACTGCTGCTTTTTTATCGCGCGCTGGCGGAAGGGGACCTTCGTGTGCAGGGAGTAAACGGGTTATGGCACCAAGTGCTGACAGACCCTGAGTCCTATGAAGAAGCCTCGTGTACCGCAATGTTTATTTTCGGTATGGCGCGGGGGATTCGCCACGGCTGGCTGGAGGACCCGGATCCGTACTTGCAATCCGCCGCTGCGGGGTGGGAAGGTTTAACCAGCAGGGCCATCGACCGCCGGGGAAATGTGTATGGCGTGTGCAAGGGCAGCAGCTGGTCGACCTCGCATGCTTACTACAAGCACGATTTATCGTGGAACTTGAATGATACGCACGGAATCGGCATCGTGCTGTTGGCCGGAGTCGAGCTGCTCGGACTGATGCGGGCCAGCCCGATTGTAAACGCTTAAACTTGCGTGACGGCAGGAGCGGAACGTGAGCTATAATGGAACCATTCTGGTAGTAAAGCGGGGGTTGATATGTTCCTATCGATCGGCAAGTGGCTGAAATACACGCTGGCCCATACGCAAGCGCGGCTGGTGCTCATTTTGACCGTTTCCGTTTTTATGATCATTTTGGCCGTCAGCCTGACATCATATTACACCTCCAAATCGGTGCTTCAGGAAGAGCTCAGCGAGCCGCAGCACCAAATGCTGCAGATCAGTATGAAATATATCGACGATTTGATCCGGGAGAGCGACAAGATTGCGGTCCAAGTCGCGGTGAATGACTATATCTACGATTTTCTGACGAGCGAGAATCAGAACTCGGTGTCCAATATATCGACATTGTACCGACTGCTCTCAACCTGGATCGGCAATTCAAAATACATTAACAGCATATACGTATACGATGTCGAGCGGGGAAGCTTTATTTCGCTTCCGCAGGGATACAGCTCGAGCAAGCTCACATTTGTGGATTCCGAGTGGACCGGTATCGCTGATGAATTCGGAGACGACATGATGATGATCCGCAAAAGGCATGTCCCCGAGGGGGCGGGCAATAAAGGATCGGAGCTGACGCTGTTCCGCAAAATCATGATCCAGGGCCGATTAAGAGGCGTCGTGGCGGTCAATTTGCTGGATGCTGAACTGTTCGCAAAATTGAATCCGCCGGCGCTGTCCCAGTTGGACAGCATGCGGTACATCGTGGACCAGCATAATAACATTCTTTATTCGGTTTCGAATTCGGAATTCCAACCGGAAGCGGTGAGGCAGGCGCTGCACGAGCTGAAGGAAGACCACTTCGGCGATTTTTTCCATGAGGGACGGAAGCTGCTGGTCAATCAGATCGAATCGCCGCTGACCGGATGGAAATACGTATCCATCGTCTCCCAAGACAGTTTGCTTGCACAGTCCAAAAAGGTGCGAGACACGGTGCTGTATGTATCGGTGGCGGCCCTTGCGCTCGGCGTGCTGACCATTCTGTATGTAAACTCCGCGGCCTTCCGGCCGGTGCGCAGGCTTAAGCAGCTGTTCAGCGCCTACGACGGAAAGGCGACCAGCCCGGATCGCATCGATCTGGAAAAGCTGGCCGGCGAACTGCTCAGCAATCATGCGCATCTATCTCAGCTGATCCGCGAGACGATATCCGATGCGGCTTCCAAGTTTCTGTATGACATTCACTCGGGTCATATGAGCGGCAGACGTGAAATCCGCGAGAAGTGGAGACGGTATTTTGCGGAATGGACGGATGCGCCCGTCACGGTAGCGGTGCTGTCGATCGACCGCTATGATTCGTGGTCGCGCAGGTTTCCGGCCAGTGACCACTCGCTGCTGAAGTTTGCCCTGGCCAATATCATGGCAGAGCTGCATGAGCCCGAATGGAGGGTGGCCTGTGCCGATTTCGGAGCGGACCGGATGGCTATCCTGTTTCAACCGCGGAGCGGCGAAACTCGGCCTCCGCTGGCCGAGGCGATCGAAACGGTGTCCCGTTTGCTGAAATTCAGTGTGTCCGCCGGCGTGAGCATGCCGCAGAGTGAGGTTTGCCGGTTAAAGCAGTCCATGCTGGAAGCGGAGAACGCGTTAACCTACCGTTTATATAAAGGGTACGGTCAGCTCGTGCCGTTTCAGGATGTATCCAGTCACGAAGTGACGGATATGCAGCCGCAGGAAGATGGCGTACGAGAGTTGATGACTGCTGTGGAGACCGGTGAAGGGGAGCGGGCTATAGAGCTGCTTGGGCGTATTATTGGCGATATCCGCAGCCGTTACTGGTATCCTTCGGAGGGGCTTGCCTTGCTTCAGGCGCTGCTGGAACGTCTTAAAGGGATATGCCCAGAGGGCGAAGGTCCCGAGGGGGACCCGGCCGGTCGGCTGGGGACGCTGTACATTGAAGATATCGAGGCGGAGCTTTCCGGCCTGATTTCGGTCTTGGCCGACCGCTACCGCCGTTTAATCGGCAGCAAGGATTTCTTGATGTGCCAGCGGATGATCGAATTCATGGAGCAGCACCTCGGCGATCCGATCGGCATTCCGGAAATTGCAGAATCGACCGGCATCAGCAGCAGCTTGGCCAGCCAGCTGTTCAAGCAGGAGACAAACGAAACGATCTATAACTACTTAACCCGGCTGCGGATGGAGCGGGCTAGCGAGCTGCTGGTCAAAACCGACCGCAAAATATCCGATATCGCTCAAATGGTGGGCTACCAGCATGAAAACAGCTTCATTCGCAGCTTCCGCAAATTCAAGGATATCACCCCGGGCAAATACCGGGATATGATGAGAACCCGGATAGACGCCTTGTTTGAATGAAGGGGCCGGGAAGGGAGGAGCTATGGAGATGGAGAGAAAGCAGATTGTTTGGCGGCATAATCCTGAATTCGACAGGCTGGATCCACTTTCGCCACTGTCGGTAGGCAACGGGGAATTCGCGTTTACCGCCGATATTACCGGGCTGCAGACATTTCCTGAACAATATGAGGTGCCGCTTGGCACCCAGTCGAACTGGGGCTGGCATTTTACAGGGGGGCGCGGAAGGTTCTCCGCAAAGGATGCAGCGTTGCAGATGTTCGAGACCCACGGCCGGCAGGTCGGCTATCCGATGAAGCCGGGGGATAAGCCGGAAGCTTACCAATGGCTGCGGCAAAATCCCCACCGTCTTCAGCTAGGCCGGCTGTCGTTCCGATTTCTGGACGAAGCGGGAGAAGAGCTCGGTTACAGCGATGCAGGCCAATTCCGTCAAAAGCTCGATCTGTGGACGGGCATTCTATCGAGCAAGTTCGAAATTCGGGGCGTGCCGATTGAAGTGATGACGGCATGCCACCCCGAAGCCGATATTTTGGGCGTGCGGGTGATCTCGCCCCTTATCCGGGAAGGGAGGCTTCAGGTATTCATCCGCTTCCCCGCACCGGATATGACTCATTCGGCTTGGGCAAAATCGGTGTTTCCCGATTGGGAAAGCGATCATCGACATGATACCGTTCTCGTTCGGCAGGAGAAAGGAACGGCCTTGATGGAGCGGACGCTGGATGAGGAGCGTTATGCGGTTCGCTGGCATTGGAATATTGGCCGGTTGGAACAAACGGAAACACACGAATTTACGCTGTATCCCGGCGAGTCTTCGGATGAACCCCCGAATGAATCACGGGAGGAGCTGACGTTTTCCGTCGGCTTTGCGGCCGGGTCGCCCGGTGTGGCTGACTTTGAAGCTATCGTTTCGGCCAGCGCCCGGCATTGGGAATCGTTTTGGCAGAGCGGCGGTGCAGTCAGCTTCGCAGGCAGCTCCGATCCGCGAGCTTTTGAGCTGGAGCGCCGCGTCGTCTTGTCGCAATGGTTATGCGCCATTCACAGCGGGGGCTCGATGCCCCCCCAGGAGACCGGTCTTATGTACAACAGCTGGTTTGGCAAATCGCATTTGGAGATGCATTGGTGGCATGCCGCCCATTTCGCGCTGTGGGGCCGGGCCCCCATATTGCGGAGAAGCATGGACTGGTATAACGGTATACTGCCGGTCGCCCGCGAACTGGCGCTATCGCAGGGATACGAGGGAGCGCGCTGGCCGAAAATGGTCGGTTTCGACGGCATTCCGTGCCCCTCGCCGGTCGCTCCGGGCTTGATCTGGCAGCAGCCGCACCCGATCGCCATGGCGGAGCTGTGCTACAAGGCCGACCCGGCACAAGAAACGCTGCGCCGGTTCCGTGACATCGTCTTTGAATCGGCTGACTTTATGGTTTCCTATGCCCACTGGAATGAGTCTAAAGATGCCTTCGATCTCGGACCGCCGCTCATTCCGGCGCAAGAATGCCATCCGATGAACGCTAGCGCGAACCCGCCTTACGAGCTGGAGTATTGGAAATATGGCCTGGATATCGCTATAAAGTGGGCTGATCGATTGGGTGTCCAGCCGAATCCGCGCTGGGTTGAGGTGGCGAGTCATCTGGCAACGCCGCCCCGGCTGGACGGCGTTTACCTGGCGCATGAGTTGGCGCCGGATACGTTTACGGAGAAGAACCATGACCATCCGTCCATGCTCTGCGCATTAGGCGTGCTTCCCGGCAAGCTTGTCGACCGGGAAACCATGCGGCGTACATTGTGGAAGGTCAAGGACGATTGGAAATGGGAATCGGCCTGGGGATGGGATTTTCCCGTATGCGCCATGACCGCTGCTCGGCTCGGCGAGCAAGATCTGGCTGTCGATTTTCTGTTAATGGATGAAATGAAAAACACGTATTTGCCGAACGGGCATAACTATCAGCGACCAGGTCTGACCGCTTATTTGCCGGGTAACGGCGGACTGCTGACGGCGGTGGCCATGATGGCCTGCGGCTGGGAAGGAGAAGAGGATGTGTGCTGTCCGGGATTTCCGGCAAGCGGCTGGATGGTGCAGTGGGAGGGGCTGAAGCCGTGGCTTTAGATTCGGATTCGGCTTGTACAACTAGCGGACAGGAGGGCTGAATATGGCCAAGGGAACGGTGTGGAAGCCGGAACGTAAGCAGTATCGCGACCGATTGACCGGAGTCGAAGTGGTGCAGCTGACCGACTATAAGGCTCATAGTCATCATCTATATTTTACGGAGACCGGATGGTATGACGGCGGCAAGCGGCTGTTGTTCGTATCGGATAGGCAAAACAGTTCGAACTTGTACAGCATGGATGTCAACAGCGGTGAAATGCTCCAGCTGACGGATTACCCGGACAATGATGATGTGGATGCCTGTCTGTTACCGGATGGCCGGGCCGCCTTCGTCAAAACGGGTCGGAGCGTACGCCGCCTCGATCTGGCAACATTGGAGGAAGAGCTTGTCTACGAAGCCCCGGAGGGGTACAACATCGGCAACCTGAGCTGTCCTGCCGATGGTCGTTCGGTCGTCACCTGCATACAGGAGGATCTGTCCCATCGCATGCAGCTAGACCTCGGCAATGGCTATGTCGGCCATAGGGAGTTGATGGAGGCTGCTCCTCACAGCCGGATCGTGCGGATCGATTCGGAAGGGCAGACGCAGCCGGAAACCCTGTATGAAGCCCATCGCTTTATAACCCATATAAATGCATCACCCGTCGAACCATGGTTGATCACCTTTTGCCACGAAGGGCCGTGGCATTTGGTCGATCACCGGATATGGGGACTGGATCTTCGGAACGGAGAGGCCTGGAGAATTCGCCAGCGCCTTGAACCCGGAGAAAAGGTCGGCCATGAATTTTTTTATCCTGACGGCGTTACCATCGGTTACCATGGCTTCCGTACGGATGGAACCAATTTCTTCGGAAATATCCGGTATGACAATACGGCCATGGAAGAGACGGATTTCGGGTTTGATACGTGGCATGCGTATGCGGATGGCCTCGGTCAGGCCGTTGTCGACGGCAAAGGGTCGGTCAAAACGCTCTCCGTATGGCGTAAAGACGCCAAAGGAGTCTATCAAGGGCCGAGGATGCTGTGCGAGCTCCGATGCAGTTTTCATTCCCAGAAGGTGCATGCGCATCCGCGTTTTGATCCGGACGGTAAACGACTCTTGTTTACAAGCGATAAAAATGGTTATGGCAATCTGTATCTGGTCGACATGCCGGAAGATTTCGATTCGCTGCCGCTGCAATCGGTCTAAAGCGAAGGAGAGGGGAGGGGTCAACCGTGGCTGAAGCAACGGTCCTGGAACGAATACCGGTCCGGGTGGCAGAAACGATCTTGTCCGCTTGCGTGGACGGATACCATCCGAATATAGCCAACAAATGGGGCTACGTGGCCGGCATGGCTTTGAGTGCACTGGGCCGCCTGGCCGAATGGACGGGCGAGAAGCGCTTCAATGAAGCAGTCAAGCGCCATATGGACGTCTTCATACAAGAAGACGGGACGATAGCAGGCTATACACTGGAGGACTATAACCTCGATCACATCAATAAAGGCAAGAATCTGCTGCCCTTGTGGCGCACGACGGGAGAAGAGAAATACCGCAGGGCTGCCGAGCTGCTGGCATCTCAGCTGGTTGGACAGCCGCGGACAGACGAAGGCGGATTTTGGCATAAGAAAATCTATCCGTTTCAGATGTGGCTGGACGGCCTCTATATGTCGTCACCGTTTATGGCGGAGTACGCAGAAACGTTTGATGCGCCGGAATGGTTCGACGAAGCGGCCCGTCAGCTGCTGCTCATCGAGCGGCGCACGCGGAATCCGCAGACGGGCCTGCTGCATCATGCTTATGATGAGAGCCGGGATCAGCGCTGGTGTGACAAGGAAACGGGCCGCTCGCGCCATGTATGGGGGCGGGCTATGGGCTGGTATGCGATGGCCCTAGTGGACTCACTGGAGCATTTCCCCGTAAGGCATCCGCAGCGAGGCCAGCTGATGGGCATTTTCGAACGAACGGCCAATGCGCTCGTACGCGTCCAGGATCAAGACAGCGGGCTGTGGTATCAGGTGATGGACTGCAACGGACGGCAGGGCAATTATTTGGAGGCTTCGGGCTCCTGCATGTTGACCTATGCCTTGGCCAAAGGCATTCGGCTTCATTATTTGGCCGAGATCGACATCGGGGTGGTCGAACGTGCCTATGACGGCATCAAGAAACGTTTTCTCACCGTCGATGCCGAAGGACTGCACCTTCACGGCATATGCCACGGCGCCGGATTGGGCGGGCGGAAATACCGTGACGGATCGTACGAGTATTATTTGAGTGAAAAGGTAGTCAGTGACTCGCTCATGGGCGTCGCACCGCTCCTGCTGGCCAGCATCGAAATGGAGAGGCTGCAGGCGGGAGACGGGGGCGGGCATCGAGGATGAGTCAAGAGAACTTGTTGACCATGAGGTATCCCGCATCTTGGTGGCGTAATATGTGGCGTGAGGGGTTACCCTCAGGCAATGGAATGGTCGGGGCCTCGGTATTCGGGGGCGTGCAGGAAGAGACGGTGCTGCTGAATCATGAGGGGTTGTGGCATTGGGGTCGGAAGGATCCGCTGCCGGACGTGAGCATGACGCTTGCCGAAACGCGCAGGCTGATGGATGAAGGACACTATGCGGAGGGCAGCTGGAACTTGGCGAACGCTTTACGGGAGCGGGGATACGGGACGAGGCTGGCCTCCCGCTTCCCGCTCGCGGCGATTAAGCTGTTCATGCCCTGTACACGGGCGTTCCGCCATTACCGAAGAACCCTCAATATGGAGACCGGTGAGGTTTCGGTTGGCTGGACGGACGGTTCGATCCGATACGTAAGGCGGTTGTTCGTCTCCCGTGCAGATAGGGCCATCGTTTACGAGATTGGCTCCGAGGGATGTGCTAACCAAGAAATAAAACCAGAAGGCAGGAAAGGGATCGGTAAGCATATCGAGGTTCAAGCCGGGACGAGTCACTGTATTTCGGGAGAGATTGGACTGGCGCTCTACCCGAGCGACCGATTGGGGGATACGCCGGAATTCAAGGAACTGGCCGAATCCGTGGTCACTTCGGCGAAAGGGACATTTATCCGGTACGCCGGCCGCAATGATGACGGTACAGATTTCGGGGCCGTGCTGCGGCTTATTTGTGAAGGCGGAAGTTTACAGTCAACCAAGGAAGGAACGATGTTAAGTTTTGTTAAGGCCCGACGGGCGCTGGCACTGGTGAAAGTATTTATCCGTGGCAAGCGTGAACAGGAATGGGAGCAGCTTGAGCGTGAGCTCAGTGATTTCCCTGAAAATTGCGAATATGACCTGCTTCTCAAGCGCCACGCCGAGCTTCATGGTCCATTGTTCCATTCCGCATCCCTGGAGCTGAACGTGACCAGCGGGGACGTGCGTTCGAACGAGGAACTGCTGCTGGAGGCCTACGAGGGCGAGGCGCCCGATTCGCTTGTTCGTAAAATGTGGGCTTATGGAAGGTATTTGTTTATTAGCGGGACGGCGGCCGAATCGGGGCCGTTCGGACTATATGGCCTGTGGGGCGGAGACTACCGGCTTGTCTGGTGCCACCATATGGCGAATGAGAATATTCAAATGATGTATTGGCACGCGCATGTTGGAGGCTTGGGAGAACTAGTACCCCCTTTGTTCCGCTACTACGGGAGCCTAATGGACGATTTCCGCGGCAATGCCCGCAACTTGTATGGTTGTCGCGGAATCTACATCCCGGCTGGCACTACGCCAGGGATCGGAACGCCGAATCAAATCGTACCCGTCATTCTAAACTGGACGGGAGCGGCCGGGTGGCTGGCCCGGCATTATTATGAGCATTTTTTGTATACGGGCGATATCCGGTTTTTACGGGAGGAGGCGCTGCCGTTCATGCGTGAAGCTCTTCAATTCTACGAGGACTTCGCAGTCGTTGGTGAGGACGGCACCTACCGTCTGTATCCTTCGGTTTCGCCGGAGAACACGCCGCTCAATTTCATGCCGGAGGACGGAAGGCAGCTGGCTCACCCGATGCCGACAACCGTCAATGCCACGATGGATATTGCAATTATGAAAGAACTGCTTGCCCATCTGATCCAAGCGAATCGGCTAGTCGGAGGCCCAGGTTCGGAGGAAGAACGGTGGAAGCGAATGCTGGAACGCATTCCGCCTTACCGGACGAATAGGGACGGAGCCGTTGCGGAATGGCTGGATCCCGCGTTTGAGGACCGATACGATCACCGTCATCTCTCCCATATCTATCCCTTGTTCCCGGGTGATGAAGTGACTCGGGAATCAGCACCAGAGTTGTACGTCGCTTTTGAGAAGGCGGTGCGTCTGCGCCGACTCGGAGCCCAAAGCGGTTGGTCACTTGCCCATATGGCTTCCATATACGCGCGGCTGGGGGCAGGCGATCGTGCGCTGGAGTGTCTTGATACATTGGCGCAATCATGTCTGCTGCCGAATCTGTTTACCCTCCATAATGATTGGAGGGGGATGGGGATATGCATGGATATGCCGGCAGCGCCGATACAGCTCGATGCAAACATGGGATGGGTGAATGCCGTACAGGAGATGCTGCTGCAGGTGTCGCCGGATATGGTGAAACTCCTGCCAGGGTTGCCGGAGCGCTGGCGTAGTGGCCGACTCTCAGGCTGGAGATACCATACCGGTCGGATCACCGTGGAATGGGACCGGGATGCCGGTATGTTCCACGCCAAGCTTGAGGCTGAACGGGAGACGGACATCCTCGTTTCCCTGCCGCCTTGGGCAGGGGAATGTTCCATGTCCGGCCAGGGAGCCTCCGTCCAGCCATCAACGCTAGGGCCCCTTTTTCATGCGGTCCGTCTGCGCCCGGGGTCACAGCTGCTGATCGATTGCAGCCCGCAAGTCGAAGCAGACGTAAGCGGACCTCGAAACTGAAATTGGCCGAAGACCATTTCATTGCAAAAAAACACCTCAACCATGGGCATGAGCCGTTGGTTGAGGTGCTTCTGTTTTATATCTGGGCTTGACAAGGGATCATGTACCCCCGCTGCCCACCTTCATTACGGCTGCAGGGTGATACCGAATGCCGAGCCTGGGGCACCGGCAAATACGACAGCCCCATTGGCAGGGAGCTTCACTTCATTACTGCCGCTGACGATGCTGTAGTTCACAACGGCACCTTTTTCGTCATACACGGCGAATGCGCCTTGTGCCGGCAGGGAGACGGTCATCGTTTTGCCTGCAGCTTGTTTAGGGACGGTGTACCATTTGGCATAGCCATCGGCTTGCAGGGTGACGGTTGATTTTTTTCCTTTATAAAGCGGCTTAACGTCCTTACCGCTCACAAACAGGGATCCTGCCCCTTCCAGATACTCTACGCCCTTTTCCTTATAGAAACGGAATTCGGACGTATCCCGGCTGCCGATCGCGGGAACCTGATGCTGGCTTACTGCGGTATCCGGGTCGATGATCTTCTTGTCGATCAGATATCCTTCCAGACCGCTCTTGCTGTTAATCTCGACCGTCGGTTTCGTGATGAAGTACATCAGCGATGTGAATTTCTCGTTCAATGGATAGAACGTTTCGCCTTCCCGCTTGGCCCATGCGGCAGCGGTCTCCTTGGACAGCGGGTTCGCTTCCATTTTTTCGGCCGAATATTGCGATAAAGCCATCTGTCCCAGTCCAGGAATCGAAACATATTGTCTTACCCATAAGTAGATACGGTCATTCTTTTCTTTGACAAAGCTGACCTTCGTACTGCCATCCGCGCTGACAAATGTTCCATCCGCGGTGTATACATATTTCTCCGCAGGATACTCCGGAATCATGGGTACGGTAATGGACAGTTCGCCGTCCTTGATGTCGACTTTCATCTGTTGATTCGTCACGCCATAGTAACCGGCAAATTTCGTGATGTCGCTTGGCATATCAGCCTTCACCGGTTTGCCGAATGATTTTTCCGGCTTGAATTCCTTGATGGTGCCTTTCTCCTTGAGCGCTTGCAGCAGAATGTCGTTGGCCAACAATTGGTTGGTTGAGCTGGAACCTCCGGAAGATAATACAGCGGCAGCCATATTCTGCTCAGGAAGAACTACGAGCGAAGCGTGATACAGGATCGTGTCTCCGCCTTTAGTTACGGCCTTCATGTCATATTGGTTGAACGGGAACAGTCTCACGCTGTCCCAGCCGAGTCCGTAATCGAACGAGTTATCGGCGTCTTCGGGCCACAGACCTTTTTTATATTCTTCCTGCTCCATGGCTTTAACGGATTTGTCGGAAAGAATGCCTTCGGCTTCCCCGGTGAAGATCTGCGCGAACTGCACCAGGTCTTCAGCCGTAGAATAGATGCCGCCGGTTCCGATTACATTGATCGTCTCGTTAGGAAGCTGTCCTTGGTGAGTAGGATAGTACAGACCTGCCATTTGGCTTAATTCCAACGTATCTTGGGATGTCTTCGTGTGGTCCAAATCTAACGGCTCGGTAAAATATTGATGAATGAATGCGGTAAAATCCTTGCCGCTCACTTTCTCTACCAGTATTTCAGCTAGCGTGAACCCATCATTACAATAAACGGAGAATGCACCCGGGTCTGCCTTCAGATTCTGGGTGGACAGCTGCTTCAGCAGCGTGTCATGTGCATGAGGGTCATTATCCTCGAACAAAAATGCATTGTTCAGGCTTGAGCCTTGCAGTCCGGAGGAATGGTTGAGCAGCATGCGCGGCGTGATTTTTTTGTAACGTTCGTCTTTCATCGTGAATTCGGGTATGTACTGAACCAGAGGCGTATCCAGATTGATTTTCCCCTCATCCACCATTTTCATTACCGCAGCGGCGGTGAACACTTTACTCGTGGAGCCGATGCCATACATCGTATCTTCGGTCAGCGGGATCTTTCCTTCGGCATCATTGACGCCCGCTTGCCCGGACACGGTAATCTTGCCGTTGTCGATCAGGGCATATTGGACGCTTGTCGTTCCATACGTCCCGGTGAGCAGCTTGGCTTTCTCTGCAGCGGTTTTCTCAAGGCTTCCTCCAGCGGCAGCTTGGCTGTTATCTGCTGCCATTACCCCAGCTGGAAGAACCAGTGTGACTGCGAGAAGGGTTACGAGCATACGTGATAGTCTTTTCTTCAATGAATAAATACCTCCTTATTATGAATGTACTATTAGTACGATTTACCAGCTGGAATGGTTCAATCTTTTTTCATATTTCTGTGAAATGATGATGGATACGTATGGGAAGATAGCGATAATTCCTTGTCGCAGCGGGGATCGAGGGGCAGGGAAATAACAAGTGAGGGAAAGCGAAAAGTGAAAAAAACAGGCATCCCATTCATAGCCGTGAAGCCATTAGGGGAATGCCTGTTTTTTTAACTAAGTACGATAAGCAGCGCCGAGGTGGTTCCGACGAAACAGCCGGCCAAACAATCCGAAGGATAGTGAAAGCCCAGATAGATGCGTGACAGGCTGACCGTAAGGGCCAGCAGGATCAAGAGCAACGACAGCCAAGGCGTTATGAACAGAAACGGCGTGATAATGGAAAAGATGGCCGTCGAGTGACCGGAAGGAAACGAATGGTCCTTCATCGGTTTTTGTTCGAACCGTACCTTTTCCAGTGCCAGATAGGGCCTGATGCGCCGCATCTTCCTTTTGATGAGGGCCGTAATCAGGAAGCTGAGGGAAAGCGCCAAAAAGCTCTGCCACCCCATCGCATCCCACGGCTCAGGTGCAAAAAACGCTATCGAAAGTGTCAGCACAATGGTAAAGATAGCACCCCCCATATGGGTGACCAGCGCGAGCATCGAATCCACCGTTTTGTTGCTGATCTTGCGGTTTAACCAGCGGAAGATAAGGTGGTCATGTTGCTGAAGCCAATCCATCGAACGAGTAATCATTGTGAACAGAACACCTCACATTATAATTTTGTAAGCTGTCAGCCCAAAGTTCAATCAGGCTGAGGATATATGCTTGTAAGGGCCGAGATTCAAAGTGTAGACAAGAGGCTTACATACGACAGTATACAGGAGAATTGTTAAGCGTGGGTATGAATGACATGTATTTTTTCATAATTTGATCTTTCTTTCTCACACATGAGTTGAGGGCTAACCGTTTGAGCGTGTTGGAAGCACGCCTCACAAGATTATGGTTTCCAAGGGATGATGACTTCATGTTCCCATGTTCTCGGAGCCCGGAATCCGATATAATGAAAGCATCTAACTATGCCTAAGGAGGAGAAGCATGAAATTTCGCGTTTCTGCCGTGCAATATCATCTGCACACCATTCAATCCTTTGACGATTTTGCCCGTCAGTCGGAGCATTATATCCGGGCGGCGGAGGAATTTGAAGCCGATTTTGTGCTGTTTCCGGAATTTTTCACGACCCAGCTGATGTCCATCGGGGATGATCAGGGCAAGGCGTTGACGATCAATGATCTTCCGGATTTCACAGACCGTTACCGCGAGCTGTTTCAAGGCTTTGCGAAGCAATATAACATGCATATCATTGGCGGTACGCACGTCATTCGCCGGGAAGGGAAGCTGTACAATGTCGCGCATCTGTTCTATCCGGACGGCCGCATTGCGGAGCAGGCCAAGATTCATATCACGCCTTCGGAGATTAGCGGATGGAATATGGGAGCAGGCGAAGGGCTCGAAGTGTTCGAGACGGAAAAAGGCACCATTGCGATGCTGACCTGTTATGACATTGAATTCCCTGAGATCGTGCGCATGGCCAAGGCTAAAGGGGCCGACGTCATTTTCTGTCCATCCTGTACGGATGATCGTCACGGATTCCACCGCGTTCGTTACACCAGCCATGCCCGCGCCATTGAGAATCAAATCTATGTGGTGCTGACAGGTACCGTTGGCTCGCTGCCAACCGTGGATCTGATGCGTGCCAACTTCGGACAGGCGGCCATCATTACCCCGAACGATATCCCGTTTCCTCCGCAGGGCCTGCTGGCCGAGGGAGAGCTCAACAACGACATGATCATTACAGCCGATCTCAATCTGGATTTATTGTACCAAGTGCGGGAGAAAGGATCCGTCACGACATGGCGCGATCGCCGCACGGATTTGTATCCGGATTGGAAATAAGCCGTTTATCATCACTTGAGGAAAATAGGACAAAGGCGGTGCAGAGGAAATGGCCCGGTTTCATCAACAGTTTTATGTATTTGACGACACCCGGCCGGTGCCGGTTGTCATACGAAGCTACACGGAAGCGGATTTTGACGAGCTGATCGTCATTCAATCCGAGACGTTCCCTCCCCCGTATCCGCCGGAGCAATTGTGGAACAAGGAGCAGCTGAAGCAGCATGTCACCTTGTTCCCTGAGGGTGCTCTGTGCGTTGAAGTGAGCGGGATGCTCGCCGGGTCGATCACCTCGCTCATTGTGGATTACGATCCGCGAGAGCCTGCCCACTCCTGGGCGGGTACCACGGATAACGGGTATATCCGGACGCACAAGCCGGACGGGAATACGCTATACATTGCCGACATTTGCGTCAGGCCGCGCTTTCGTAAGCTCGGACTCGGCAAATGGCTGATCCAGTCGCTGTACCATGTGACGGTGAATCGGGGACTGGACCGACTGCTTGGCGGCGGACGGATGCCCGGCTATCATCGGCATGCCCATGAAATGTCGGCTGCGGAATATCTGGACGCTGTGATCCGGGGTGACCTCAAGGATCCGGTGATTACTTTCCTGCTGCGTTGCGGCCGGACGCCCGTTGGGGTGGCAGCGGAGTATTTGGAGGATGAGGATTCCTGCAATTATGGGGCTCTAATGGAATGGAAGAATCCGTTCAGTGGGTGAAGTAGTTTTGCGTGAATGATAATGAATTGGCTTCATATATAAAGTGGATTTTTTGATTACATATATAAGGAGGCTTTTATTTAATGGAATATATCCGTATTACCAGCATCGACGATCCCTTGTTCCGCAAAATGCACAATCTGATGAAGGAAGTGTTCCCTCCGGAAGAGGTGCTGGAATTCAGTCTATGGAAAGAACCATTGGAGGATCCGGGTATTCGGGTGTTTGTTGCCCTGCATGAGGATGAAGTGGTGGGTACGACGGAATACCGCTATTACGAGGATTGGAACGTCGCGATGACCGATTTCACCATTATTGGCCGCGAAGGGCTTGGCATCGGCCGATTTCTGGCACAGCATCGCTTGAAGGATCTGAATCAACTGGCGGCAGCGAACGGCAAGGAGCTGTTCGGCATGTTCGCCGAGATCTACGATCCATATCGGGTACAGGACTATGCGTTCGGCGGGGTAAAGCCGATGGATCCGTTCGTTCGCCGCGAGGTGCTGTCGCATCTTGGCTACAAACGCACGGATATCGCCTACGTGCATCCATCCTGGAATAATGATGGCGAAGCCGTGAGCGGGCTCGACTTCTGCTTCATGCCGGGCGATGATGCTGTCAATGAATTGCCTGCAGAGCTGATCGTGAGCTTCCTGAAACGATACTATTCGGTACTGCCTGAGAAGCCGCAGGCCTGGAACGACATGGTCGCCAAGCTGGAAGCGCGGGAGAAGGTATCTCTGCTGCCGTTGTAATCTATAGTGTGGATCATGCCTGATTCGTTATGGATCAGGCATATTTTTTTCTGGTTATGCCTATAGCATGTGCTAATTTGGTATTCTATTCGTAGAATGACGGTCCCCCTTATATTCAGAGATGGAGCGTGCAGAGCCATGATCCGGCAGCCCATTTTGGCAAGGAAATCACAGGTGTAGGTTATAGTGAGTGGCAAATTAATGGGCCGTGAAATACGGAGATTGAGGATGCGGTTGGTCTTTCGTGTAAGCACGTGGATCAACTTTTTCTTCACATTTGCTAAAATCCTCATTTGAATTGCAAGGCTATACTGGATATAGTAATACAATAGGTAAGGAAAAGAGGAACGTACATGAACGACCGAAAACAAGTGAGCATCCGTCTTCAAAGCCTTCACGAAGGGGAGAATACGATACAGGAGCTTCCGGCAGAGGCGTTTATCAAAGGGAATGTCCTGTATGTTCGCTATACAGAACCAGCGCTTGGACCGCATCAAGGGGAAACCCGGGCGATGCTCAAGCTGACGGAGGACGAGCTGAAGCTGATCCGTCACGGCGAGGTGGAGTCCGAGCAGGCATTTAAGCTGGGTCAGCGATTGCCGGGGTATTACCGCTCCCCGTTCACTTCATTTAATCTGTCTACGCACACCCAGCGTCTGGAGCTAGCGCTTGAAGGCGTGTCCGGACGAGCGGCTTGGGCGTATGATTTATATGTGTTTGACGAGTTTTCGGGACACTTTTCGATCAGTTTGACTATTCAGGAGGCACATGAATCATGACAATGAATCCATTAGATCACATTAACGGGCTGGTTGCTGAAGCGGTGGCGGACGCTGCCGTAGCTGCAGGGCTGGTTTCCCGTGAGGAACTGCCGGGCATTACGCTGGAAGTTCCCAAGGATAAGTCGCATGGCGACTTGGCTACGAACGTAGCGATGCAGTTGACACGAATCGCCAAGAAGAACCCGCGGCAAATTGCGGAGGCTATCTTGGAGCATTTGGACATGGCGAAAGCTTCCATTGAAAAGGCGGAAATAGCCGGGCCTGGATTCATTAACTTTACCTTGGACAAGGGGTATCTCTATCCGATCGTTGCATTGGTAGAAGAACAGGGCGACAACTACGGGCGGATTGCTGCGGGTAAGGGGCAAAAGGTTCAGATGGAGTTTGTCAGCGCTAACCCCACCGGAAGTCTGCATCTGGGACATGCCCGCGGAGCGGCGGTAGGCGATGCCCTCTGCAATGTGCTTGATTTTGCAGGCTACGAAGTTACGCGCGAATACTACATCAATGATGCGGGCAACCAAGTGGTCAACCTGATTAAATCCCTCGAAGCCCGTTACTTGCAGGAGCTCGGACAGGATGCCGAAATGCCGGAAGATGGATACCATGGCGAAGATATCAAAGGGTTTGCCAAAGAGCTTGTAGCCGAGAAGGGCGACTCTTTGCTATCCATGGATCCAGGCGAGAGAACGGCATTCCTTCGTCAGTTCGGACTTGAGAAGGAACTGGATAAAATCAAACGCGATTTGAATCGATTCCGCGTTCATTTTGACGAATGGTTTAGTGAGACATCCCTGTATGAGAACGGACTCGTGGAGAAATCCCTGGAAGAGCTGAAATCGAAGGGCGAAGCTTATGAGAAGGATGGGGCAACCTGGCTTCGCACAACCGACTATGGGGATGACAAAGACCGCGTCCTCGTGAAGAATGACGGAACCTATACTTACCTGACGCCGGATATTGCGTACCACCGTAATAAATACGAGCGCGGCTATGACAAGATCCTTAATATTTGGGGAGCCGATCACCATGGCTATATTCCGCGGATGAGGGCTGCCATGGAGGCGCTCGGCAATGATCCGGACAAACTGATTGTATTGATCGCCCAGATGGTCAGCTTGTTCCAGGATGGCGAGAAAGTGAAGATGTCCAAGCGTACCGGTAAAGCGGTCACGATGGAAGATCTGATGGATGAAGTCGGCGTGGACGCGATTCGCTATTTCTTCACCATGCGCAGTATGGATTCGCATCTGGATTTCGATATGGATCTGGCGGTGTCTACGTCCAATGAGAATCCTGTCTTCTATGTGCAGTATGCTCACGCACGTATATGCAGCGTATTCCGCCAAGCTGAGGAGCAGGGTGTTAACCTCCTGCCGCTTTCCGAAGTGAACCTGAGCGTTCTTACAACCGAGCATGAATACGACATTTTGCGCAAAATAGGAGAGCTTCCGCAGGAAGTGTCGCTTGCCGCAGAGAACTATGCTCCGCACCGACTCATCCGGTATGTATATGAGCTGGCTTCCTTGTTCCACAGCTACTATCGAGCCGAACGCGTGATCACCGAGGATGCGGATCAAACGCAGGCTCGCCTTGCTTTGCTTCGAGCAGTTCGCACGGTCATCGCTAACGTGCTTCGCCTGATGGGCGTATCGGCTCCGGAACGGATGTAAGGGATTTTGCCTTTTACTATGTGACAACAGCCGTCTTTCCGTGGAAAGGCGGCTGTTTTTAATTGATAAACGGACTTTCTTTTATTGTTGATGAAGAATCAGTTTATAATTTCATGCCCTCGCGCAAAAATTTCAAGGCATTTACCTCTCCATCGGAGACGCTGTATCCTTTTTTGAGCTTAAGGGGAGAGGAGGTGCGTCGCAGCAGGGCCTTAATGGTAGCCGTTTTTTTTAGGTCAGGCTTTTGTGCAAGCAGTAGGGCAATCGCTCCGCTAACGTGTGAAGTCGCCATGGAGGTGCCGCTCATCTCGTGGTATTTTCCTTGCAGCCACGCGGACACGATTTTATCTCCAGGTGCATAAATATCGACAAATTGCCCGCGATTGCTAAAGGCAGGGATTTTCCGGTTGCGGTCGGTAGCTCCGACGGATATGGTTTGAGGATAACGGGCAGGATAGTCCGCGGTACGGCGTTTGCCGTCGTTACCGGAGGAGGCAACAATAATGACACCTGCTTGGTTGGCCTTGCCTACTATATCCAGCAGCGTGCGACTTCGGGTTTGCATACCGAAACTCATATTGATGATATCGATCTCGGACCGCACGCACCAGTCGATGGCTAGAATGATATCCGACACAAAGGCGGATCCGTTGTGATCAAAGGCTTTGACTGGATACACCACAGATCTTGGAGCAACGCCAATCATTCCCTGCGTGCTGTTGGCAGCAGCGATGGTACCCGAAATATGTGTTCCGTGTCCGTTGTCATCATATGGCGGGATGTTCCGGTGGACAAGGTTAACACCTCGAGTCAGCGAATACTTCAGATCGGGGTGAGCGAAATCCACCCCCGTGTCGATAACGGCAATCTTCATGCGGTGTCCTGTCGAGACCGACCAGGCTTGAGGGGCTTTGATTTGCTTGATACCCCATGGGATCCCGGTTAACGTTCCAATTGTCCCCTGTATGGCATGGATATGAACCTGTTCATCCTCTTCAACCATCAGTTCATTCCGAAACTCCGACTCAAACTTCGCGGTTTGGGGAGCTGGAGCGATGATGGTGCGGGTAAGCGGCGAATAGCTGACCGAACTCGGAAAACGCCTTTTCCCGACAAGTCGATTCCATTCGCGGATACATTCCTGGTACAGCTGAGGGTCATGAAACGTAAGGAGCCGCCGGTTCATTTCCCGGACGTTCCGCATAGGGTTCGTCTCTGTAAGTAGTGATTGCATGATCCGGGTGTAATCCATGTGTGGCAATCTCCCTTCCCGATGAACCGTTGCTTCAGTATTGTATGAACCGGGGAGAGTGCCCGAATGGGATGTTGCCCTTTTTCCGGGAAATAGGCCCTGTTTACCGTGTCAAAGCAGCAGGGCTAACATAAGATACATGGAGAGAACATCAAGGTTCTCTTATCTAATCCCGTAAGGAGTCGATCCTTGGGGCGGATACAGTCAGAAGACGGAGAGGAATCCTCTCCGTCTTTTTCCTTTTGGTATCTGATGGGTAATGGTGCATAAAAACTTGATTTTTATTTCCAAATAGGTTTTACTTAGTTTTGATAATGGATATGTTGAGGGTATAACGTGAAGATTGTGTGAGAGGAAGTGTGCGTTAGTGAGTAATCCGCTCAATTTAAAGATCGATCCGGAGAAGATTCAGGAAATCCCCATGGTTGACCTGGCTTTTATGGTTCTGAAAGCGGCGAATACGCCGTATTATTACCGTGACCTTATGAATGAGGTGGCCAAGCTTCGCGGCTTTACGGAACAGGAAATTAACGAAACGATTGCCCAGTTATATACCGAGATCAATATAGACGGACGTTTCGCATGTGTAGGAACGAATCTGTGGGGACTGAAGCGCTGGTATCCGCTGGAGAAGTCCGAGGATCCGATTGCGAACGCCAAGCGTCCGCGGATCATCAACGATGAAGATGATGATGACGATGATTTCACCGATGAAGAGGATACTTATAGCGGTGACGATGCCGAGGAGGATTTCGACAGCATCGATGAGGAAGATGATGATCACGACGATCTCTTCCCGGATGATGATGATGCCGACGATGATGTAGATGAAGAGGTTGTTCTGGATGATGACGAATTGGATGACGAGGATTCGGAATCCGAAGAGGAAGACGATCTGGAAGATGAAGCATTTGAGGAAGACGATAAGGATTAATCCGTCAGGCAGCAGGGGCTTTAGGACTTGTCTACGCTGATTATGACTGTGTTTTACAGTGTCAGGCCATTGGGGAATTTTGAGGTTGCTTCTTCTCTTGACAAGCAGACAAGGCACAGAGTAAACTATTGCTTGGGCTTATGATTGTGGATTAAATATGTTTAATATAAAAGTGCCCCGTTATTTATTCGGGGTCACTTTTTTTGTTTATAAGGCTCAGAAAGTGTAAACGACGCTAGCTTCTGGACCTAATAATGCAAGAGAAACTACCTTATCAAAAGCGGTCTGCTTCTGGAAGTTTGTCGATAGACATTTTTTCTTTGGGCTGTGGAGGCATCCTTCCTGTAGGGACTGGACTTCCATGGTCTCTTGCAGTGATTATTCCGCCGGTGGGGGAGATCTTCTGTTTAAACCTTATGTCGACTAAGACTTAGGTTTGCAGTTGTTTAAGATGAGGTATGGGAACCGCTCGTTTGGATGCCTCATAACGTATGCCGTGTTTAGCAGCTCGGTATGAGGATCATTTAAGCGTCAATATATGCGGTTTGTAATAGGTCGGAGGTCAGCTCGCTCACCATTTTTGGAAGCGAGCGATGCTTTTTGTTGGTCCCTCTGATGAATCAGGGGAAAACGGGTTAGGATAAACATCATATGTCGCCTGAAGTTATGGAGATTATATAGGAGGGTTTTTAACAGTGACAAAGTATATTTTTGTAACAGGCGGGGTCGTGTCATCTCTTGGTAAGGGAATTACCGCCGCTTCGCTCGGTAGATTGCTTAAGAACAGAGGGCTCAAGGTAACGATTCAGAAATTCGATCCGTACATTAATATAGATCCGGGCACCATGAGTCCTTACCAGCATGGCGAAGTATTCGTTACGGATGACGGTGCGGAAACCGACCTGGACCTGGGACACTATGAGCGCTTCATCGATATTAACCTGTCGAAGAACAGCAATGTGACAACAGGGAAAGTATACTCTTCTGTTATCAGCAAGGAACGTCGGGGCGAATATTTAGGCGGTACCGTGCAGGTGATCCCTCATATTACGAACGAAATCAAGGAGCGCGTGTTCCGTGCAGGCCGTGAAGCGGGATCGGATGTGGTCATTACCGAAATCGGCGGTACGGTTGGCGATATCGAAAGTCTTCCTTTCCTTGAGGCGATCCGTCAGATTAAGAGCGACGTTGGCCGTGAGAACGTGATGTATATTCATGTAACCCTCATTCCATATATTAAGGCAGCCGGTGAAGTGAAAACAAAGCCGACCCAGCACAGTGTAAAAGAACTCCGCAGTATTGGCATTCAGCCGAATGTTATCGTGTGCCGTACGGAGCATGAGCTTTCAACCGAGATGAAAGCAAAAATCGCGCTCTTCTGCGACATCGACCCGAATGCGGTTGTAGAATGTCGCGATGCCTCCTCGCTGTATGAGGTACCGCTGAATCTGCGTGAAGAAGGCCTTGATGAAATTGTTGTCAATCATTTGAAATTGACCACACCTGCGCCTGATATGAGCGAGTGGGAAGATCTGGTGGAGCGTGTATCCAAGCTGGAGAAGACCGTTGAGATTGCGATCGTCGGTAAGTATGTCGCACTGCACGATGCCTACCTCAGTGTTGTTGAATCCTTGTCTCATGCAGGCTTTGATGCTAATGCCGACGTGAAGATCCGCTGGGTGAATGCCGAAGAAATTACGGCAGACAATGTGGAAGAGGCGTTGAGTGGCATTGGCGGTATTCTTGTACCGGGTGGATTTGGTGATCGGGGTATCGAAGGCAAGATCAGCGCGATCCGCTATGCTCGCGAACGCAACATTCCGTTCTTCGGCATTTGCCTTGGGATGCAAGTGTCCGTTATTGAATATGCCCGTTCGATTGTCGGTCTGAACGGCGCGAACAGCTCGGAGATCGATCCGGCTACCGAATATCCAGTCATCGATCTGCTGCCGGAGCAAAAGGATATTGAGGATCTTGGCGGAACCATGCGCCTGGGTCTGTATCCATGCAAGCTGGTTCCAGGATCGCTTGCCGAGTCCTGCTACCAGGACGAGCTGGTATATGAAAGACATCGCCACCGGTATGAGTTTAACAACCAATACCGCGAAGATATTGAAAAAGCAGGCCTGCGTATATCCGGTACTTCTCCGGATGGACGTCTGGTTGAAATTGTAGAGCTGCCAGGACACCCTTGGTTCCTCGCCGTGCAATTCCATCCGGAATTCACTTCCCGTCCGAACCGTCCGCAGCCGCTGTTCCGTGAATTTGTAAAAGCCTCGATCCAGCATCAGGCATAATGAGAAGAGCCTCTTTTGAAGAGGCTCTTTTTTGTGTACAAATCCGTCGTCCTCACTACGGACGGGAACAAGCTAAACGTTCAAATCGGATGTCCGGAGCTGTCGATTTCGTATACAACAAATTTGTACATCTTTTTTTCTTACTTTTTTTAGGATAGGAAGGAATTCGACATCTACAGGCGAATACAAATAATGGTCGGTTTATGGGAAAGTTAGGAACTTTCGAGTTTGCATATACTCATTGTACGATTTAAGTATCGGGGAGGTTGGAAGGATGAGCAAAGAAAGCAAACACAAAGTGCTGATTGTGGATGACCAGAATGGTATCCGCATCCTGCTTGTGGAAGTGTTCAGCAGTGAAGGATATGAGACGTTTCAAGCGGCGAACGGCAAGGTAGCGCTTGAAATTGTGAAGATGCATGCCCCGGATTTGGTGCTGCTGGATATGAAAATTCCTGGAATGGACGGGCTTGAGATTTTGAAGCATATTAAACAGATGAATCCGGACATTAAGGTGATCATGATGACAGCCTATGGAGAGCTTGACATGATCAAGGAAGCAACCGATCTTGGTGCGTTGATGCATTTTACCAAACCCTTTGATATTGATGAGATGCGGCAAGCCGTCAATATGCAGCTGAAAGGGACCGCCAATAATATCGGTTGAATGATGAATTCTGCTCAAAGGGCGGAATTCTTTTTTTTGCCAGAATGTGAGGTCCTTCGCAGCATTTTAGGAAATGCTTGTTTAGTATTTATGACGCGATGTGGTATAATAAGTCCGTATGTTATATCGGCTAAAAACCATAGACAAACTAAGCATCTATAGGAGGATGAAACCATGCCATTAGTATCAATGACAGACATGCTGAACAAAGCACTCGAAGGTAAATATGCTGTTGGTCAATACAACATCAACAACCTGGAGTGGACATATGCGATTCTTGAAGCGGCTGAGCAAGAGAAATCCCCGGTAATTCTCGGAGTTTCCGAAGGCGCAGCTCGTTATATGGGTGGATTCAGCACCGTCGTACACATGGTAAAAGGTTTGATGGAGGACCTGAAAGTTACAGTTCCTGTTGCCATTCACCTTGACCACGGTTCAAGTGTTGAGAAATGTAAAGAGGCAATCGACGCTGGATTCACTTCGGTTATGATCGATGATTCCCACAGCCCGATTGAGACGAATATTGCAACAACGAAACAAGTCGTTGAGTATGCTCATGCCAAAGGCGTTTCCGTTGAAGCTGAAGTCGGCATGGTCGGCGGACAAGAAGATGACGTCATCGGTGACGTAATGTACGCGAAGCTTGACGATTGCGTTCGCATCGTGAACGAAACAGGCATCGACACATTGGCACCTGCGCTTGGTTCTGTTCATGGTCCTTACAAAGGCGAACCAAATCTTGGTTTCAAAGAGATGGAAGAGATTCGCAATGCTGTGAAACTTCCGTTGGTGCTTCATGGTGGTACAGGCATCCCGACGCATGACATCAAGAAAGCAATCTCTTTGGGTACGTCCAAAATCAACGTGAACACCGAGAACCAAATCTCGTTCTCCAAAGTTGTTCGTGAAGTGCTTGCTGCTAAACCAGAAGCTTACGATCCGCGCACATTCCTGAAACCGGGCCGTGAGGCGATTAAGGAAACGGTTGTTGGCAAAATCCGTGAGTTCGGTTCCAACAATCAAGCGTAATCATTACTTGTAATTAAATCGCTCGTAGTCCTAGTGGCCACAACATGACGATTGGAATCACCTAAGATTTTAGGCTGTCTTATGCTGCATACAATGAAATGGAAAGCACACCGCATAGCCGGTGTTTTTCCATTTCATTTATTAAGATATCAAAGAACAAGCGGGTTGTGAGCTTCACAACCGGATAATCGAGAACAAAAAAAGAACGCTAAATGCGGTCTGTCATCCTAAGGAACGTCGCTAAGACGTTTTTCTTGTATGACGGCCATCAGAACCATTTCCGGCTGCGAAGTGATGTAGGGGGACCCGAAAGCTTATGGAAAAATTGATGATCAGCGGTGGACGCCCACTGCGAGGCACTGTAACCATCAGTGGTGCCAAGAACAGTGCCATTGCGTTAATTCCCGCCGCAATCCTGGCGGAATCGGAAGTCGTACTTGATAATTTGCCGCTTCTCAGCGATGTGGCTGTTTATGCTGAGATCTTGGAAGAATTGGGCGGGCAAGTTTCATGGGAAGGCAATCAGATGAGAATTGACCCTTCTGATATCAAATCTATTCCGATGCCTAACGGACCCGTCAAGAAACTGCGCGCGTCCTACTATATGATGGGCGCCATGCTTGGAAGATTTAAAGAAGCCGTGATCGGCCTGCCGGGCGGCTGTAATTTTGAACCTCGTCCCATCGACCAGCACATCAAGGGTTTTGAAGCGCTCGGCGCAACCGTCACCAATGAACACGGTTCGATTCATCTGCATGCCAAAGAGCTGCGAGGCGCGAAGATCTATCTGGATGTGAGCAGTGTGGGTGCAACGATTAATATTATGCTGGCGGCTGCTAAGGCCAAAGGCTCCACAATTATTGAAAATGCGGCGAAAGAGCCTGAAATTATAGATGTTGCAACACTTTTGAATTCCATGGGAGCTGTCATTAAGGGCGCCGGAACGGAAACGATCCGGATTGAAGGCGTAACCGAGATGCATGGCTGCCGACATTCCATTATTCCAGACCGGATTCAGGCCGGTACATATATGATTGCTGCCGCAGCTACACGCGGCGATGTTCTGATTGACAACGTCATCCCGAAACATCTTGAAGCCCTTACGGCCAAGCTGATCGAGATGGGTGTTGGTATTGAGGAGCTGGACGAAAGCATTCGCGTGATCGGTAAGGACCGGTACCAGCATGTGGATGTGAAGGCGCTTATATATCCTGGATTTGCAACGGATTTGCAATCACCGATGACCAGCCTGCTTACGCAAGCGGAAGGCGTCAGTGTCCTTAGTGATTTTGTATATAGCAACCGATTTAAACATGTCCCGGAGCTCGTTCGCATGGGGGCCAAAATCCGCGTGGAGGGACGCTCTGCCATTATAGAAGGCGGTCCGCTGAACGCAGCTAAAGTCAAAGCGACTGACCTGCGCGCAGGCGCGGCTCTTGTCATTGCGGGACTAACCGTACCCGAAGGGGTAACAGAGGTAAGCGGCGTAGAATTCATTGATCGCGGCTATGACCATCTGGTATCCAATCTGCGTATGCTGGGTGCAGACGTATGGCGTGAGACGGAGGAAGAGTGATTTTTTTACCAAAATGAGGGAAATATGCAGTTAAAACTGCATATCTCCCTCTGATTTGGGTAATGCTCCTAGTAAAGCTCTCATAGAATAATAGACTACATGACAGCAGGGATCTGCTGTGACAGAAACAAATAATTGAATAGGTGGTTATTGAATGGATTTACAAATAGCCGATTTGGAAGGCATGAAGCTGACGGATCTGTATAAGCTGGCCAAAAAGTATCAGATTCCTTATTATGGCCAGTTGAAGAAAAAAGAATTGATATTTGCCATTCTCCGGGCGCAGGCTGAACAGAGCGGCTTGATGTTCATGGAGGGTGTACTCGAGATTTTGCCGGAGGGTTACGGTTTTCTTAGGCCGATCAACTATTTGCCGAGCACGGAGGACATCTACATTTCGGCCTCCCAGATTCGCAAATTTGATTTAAGAACCGGAGATTTGGTTTCGGGCAAATGCCGGACACCTAAAGAGAACGAACGTTACTTCGGGCTGCTGCAGGTTAACGCCGTGAATGGTGAGAATCCTGCCGTCGCAGCGGAACGATTGCACTTCCCAGCCTTGACTCCTCTTTATCCGCAAGAAAAGCTTGTTCTTGAAACATCCCCTAATCAGTTGTCAACCCGAATCATGGATCTGCTTGCACCTGTAGGTTTAGGACAACGCGGTTTGATCGTAGCGCCGCCAAAAGCAGGGAAAACGCTCCTCTTAAAAGAAATCGCCAACAGCATCTCAACCAACAATCCAGAGATTGAACTGTTTGTTTTACTCATCGATGAACGGCCTGAAGAAGTGACGGATATGCAGCGTTCCGTTAAGGGCGAGGTGGTTGCTTCTACTTTTGACGAGCTTCCGGAGAACCATATTAAAGTGGCGGAACTGGTATTGTCCCGTGCCTTGCGGCTGGTGGAGCATAAGAAGGACGTTGTTATATTGCTGGACAGCATCACCCGTCTTGCCCGCGCGTATAACCTGGTCATCCCTCCGTCCGGGAGAACGCTGAGCGGCGGTATTGATCCTGCGGCATTCCATCGTCCGAAGCGTTTCTTTGGATCGGCGCGCAACGTGGAGGAAGGCGGAAGCTTGACGATTCTGGCTACGGCCTTGGTTGAAACCGGGTCGCGGATGGATGATATTATTTATGAGGAATTTAAAGGTACGGGCAACATGGAGCTGCATCTGGACCGCCGCTTCGCGGAACGCCGTATTTTTCCGGCGATCGACATTCGCCGCTCCGGCACCCGGCGTGAAGAGGTGCTGCTGAATAAGGATGAATTGGATACCATTTGGGCGATCCGTAAAAATATGAATGACTCTGCTGACTTTGTGGAAGGCTTCCTCAAAAAAATGCGTGACAGCAAGAATAACGCGGAGTTCTTGGCATCATTTGATGTTAATGCCAATAACGGTAGCGGAACCGGGGCTCAGGGCCAGACAGCCAGACGTCCATCGCGTGCATCTGCGGCGACGGCCCCTCAGAGCTAAGCCCTGAATCAACCGGAGAATAGGAGATCAACATGTATTTGGTTTATGCAGATGAACAAGGGAACGTATACGATCATTCCGAACTGTTTGGGCTGGCCCGCAGCGGAGATATGATCGTTGAGATATTGGATGATGAATTGATACCTTTGCCGGAAGGAGCTACACTAGTCGGACTGCCAAGCACCCGAGCGATCGGAATGGATCCGGAGACCGGTGAAATGATGCCGCTTGAAGACGGGTATACCGCTGTCGGAGCGCTTCTGCCGCAAGGCTACACCCGGCTCTGCTTGCCGGGGTACGTGAAGTCGGACAAGGAATATAAGCTGCCGCTATTTGGTTACTCGGCGGTCGTATGGAAGGATGGCGCTTTCTATACGACGGCGCGTTTATCCGATGACCCTGAGAAGTGGAACCCTGTGAACTGCGATCTGAACGATCTTGAGCTTGGAGTCAAGACGCTGAAGGAGAAGTATCCGGAGAATCGGCTCTATGAACATCTGTCTAACTGTGCATTAGGATATGAATGCCTGACGGCATCCAACACCTTCCTGAATCGCTGGGAGGGCGCCGTTCCCGTGTCTTACTCCTGCAATGCCGGATGCTTCGGTTGTATTTCGGAACAGCCGGATGACAGCGGCTTTGTCTCGCCTCAGACCCGCATGAACTTCCGTCCGAGAGTGGATGAGCTGGTGCAGGTCATGCTGGAGCATCTGAAGACACCGGAGTCGATCATCAGCTTTGGCCAAGGCTGTGAGGGAGAACCCTCCACGCAGGCGAAGATCATTATAGAAGCCATGAGAGAAGTCCGGGCACAGACCGATATGGGATACATTAATATTAATACCAATGCGGGACTGACCGATTTTATCCGCGGCATCGTCGATGCGGGTCTTGATCTGATGAGAGTCAGTACCATCAGTGCATTGGATGATCATTATAACGCATACTACAAGCCAAGGGGCTATACGCTGGCCAATGTGGAGAAATCTCTTCGTTATGCAACCGATCAAGGGGTGTATACATCCATCAATTATCTGATCTTCCCAGGCGTGACCGATCGCGAGGAAGAGCTGGAAGCCATGATTGAGTTTGCCCGCCGCACGGGTCTTAAGTTAATCCAGCTGCGTAATCTCAATATTGACCCTGAGAGCTATCTTGAGCTTATTCCGCCTGCGCAAGGCGAGATTCTGGGGATGAAGCAGGCTATTGAGATTATGCAGGAGGAGCTGCCGGATGTGGTGATTGGCTCCTACACGCATGTGCCGCCTGCAGGACAGGCAAGACCGAAGAAGAGACCTTCGATTATCTAACAGAACCGTACTGATATCGCATGTGTTAAAAACAGGTTGAAATTCCAATTGTGGTCTTGCCTGATGATTTGTGTATGGGCTATTGCGCATTCAATATGCTCGTGATATACTCCATTTATGTGTCCATATAACTCTGGGTCCGCATGAGGCTCAGGGCGGAAAGAGGTGAAAGCTACAATGAAACAAGATATTCAACCGAAATATCACGTTACTACAGTTACTTGTGCTTGCGGTAATACGTTTGAAACAGGTTCTGTAAAACCAGATCTTCGTGTAGAGATTTGCTCGAACTGTCATCCGTTCTTCACAGGTAAACAGAAATTCCTGGATGCTGGCGGTCGTGTTGATAGATTCAAGAAGAAATACGGTATCTAATAAACAAACCCTTCCCCTTTGTGGTCGAAGGGTTTTTGTCTGTTTATAAGGCTGGCGGAGTATGCAACTTCTTCCGTCGGTTGCTTTTTTGATAGCCATGCGATATACTAAAGTTCGCCGTGCTAGACGGGGAGGTAGCGGTGCCCTGTAACTCGCAATCCGCTGTAGCGAGGTTGAATTCCTGTTAGAGGTATTGTCGATGTGAGGCTGGTCCCTGCGCTCAACGTTGACGGTTGGGTCCTCCGCAATGAGCACTTGTGAACCTGGTCAGGTCCGGAAGGAAGCAGCCATAAGCAAGATCGCTTTTGTGCCGGAGGGGTGCCTAGCCCGAGTTGTTGCTCAGGATTGCCGCTCGGATCGCAATTATCAATAACAGGTGCACGGTATACATATCTGCACATAACACCTTTGCCATATTGGCAAGGGTGTTTTTTGTCGAGATGGCTATATATTCAAGCTAATCCTTCATGTGTACTTTGGATAAAGTTTTCCAAGTAAACGTTTTGCTAAGGCAGGGGAAAGTAGTATAGAATGTAGTATAATATAACCGTTAAACTCATGCCTTTTCGGCTGGGTTGACCATGAATGCACAGTAAAGCACGCGAGAATCGGGCATAGTATAAACTTTTGGTTTTCTCGATCTCGTGAAGTGGAAGTTGAAAGAGGGTAAAGCACAGTGGAACATATCGCGTTATATCGTGCTTGGCGACCACAGTCGTTCGGCGACATGGTGGGCCAGCAGCATATTATCCAGACCCTGCAGAATGCCATTCGCGAGCAGCGGGTTTCCCATGCCTACCTGTTCAGCGGTCCACGGGGTACGGGTAAGACCAGTGCCGCTAAAATTTTGGCCAAAGCCGTGAACTGCGAGCATGGTCCGGCTGAGGAACCCTGCAATGAATGCGAGGCCTGCCGGCGTATTACGTCCGGCGCCGTCATGGATGTTCAGGAGATTGATGCTGCATCCAACCGCGGTGTCGAAGAAATCCGTGATTTGCGGGAGAAAGTCAAATACGCACCGACCGAGGTGCGGCGTAAGGTTTATATTATCGATGAAGTACACATGCTGACGACGGAAGCGTTCAATGCCTTATTGAAAACGCTGGAGGAACCGCCGGCACACGTGATGTTTATACTAGCGACAACAGAGCCGCACAGGCTTCCGGCAACAATCATCTCACGCTGTCAACGGTTTGACTTCCGAAGGGTTTCCTTGGACGAACAAACCGGGCGTCTGGAGCAGATTTGCGGAGAAGAAGGCATTACGGCAGAGCATGAAGCGCTGCAGTATATCGCACGTCTATCCGATGGCGGTATGCGGGATGCATTGAGCATTTTGGATCAGATTGCTTCCTTCACTAGAGGCACGGTATCTTACCAGCAGGTCATGGACATGACGGGCGGTATTGCCTCGGAGCAGTTTGGCCGTCTGGCCAGTGCCGTGAAACAAGGGGATGCCGGACTTGTGCTGCAGATCGTGGAGCAGTTCATGCAGGAGGGGAAAAGTGCTGATAAATGCATGGAGAATCTCCTGTATTATTTCCGCGATTTGCTAATGATCAAGATGGTTCCTGGCGCCGACAAGCTGACCGATCGGGTTTTGAATCCGGCAGAGTTTCAGGAGATGGCGAATGCCTTCAGTCGAGATGAATTATTTCAAATGATTGATACGCTGAATCGGTATCAGAGTGAGATGAAATATGCCTCGCAGCCGCAAACCTTGTTTGAGGTAGCATTGCTCAAGCTTTCCGGTATAACCCAATCTGCGGGTGGGGCCACAGCTGCCCATAGTACGGCCGATGCGGGGGAACTCGCTCAGCTGAAGCAGCATGTAGCCTCACTTGAGAAAAAGCTGGAGCGACTGATACAAAACGGTGTTCCTGCATCGAGTCAACGTGAACCGGCCAAGTCTACCCGTACGCCGGCACCGAAAGCAGCTTCATCAGCTAAGATCCCGCAGCATATGGATCAGTATGTATCTTGCCGATCCGGGGAGGATTATATCTCTGTTCATCGGCAGTGGGCCCAAATTCTGCAGAATGTAAAAGAGGAGAAGGTAACGGTCCATGCATGGCTGATGGATGGAGAACCCGTGTCCGTATGGGAAGACAAGGTTCTTGTCGCTTTTAAAAACAACATCCACCGGGAAACCACGGAGAAACCTGCCAACAAACAGGTGATTGAAGGGGTTCTTGAGTCTACGCTTGGCAAACCGTATCATCTGGTTACCATGATGCTTCGTGACTGGAGTGACGCGGTAGAAGGAGTGGGCAAGCCTCAGGCAGAAGAGCTTAAGCTGGAGCATGAAGAAGCGGATGCCGGTGGGGAAAAACCATGGATTGATGAGGCGATCCAATTGTTTGGAGAAGACCTCGTTGTCATAAAAGACTAGCACGTCCCTACGTGCACCCTATTATAAGGAGAGATGAATCAATGAATAATATGAACCAAATGATGAAGCAAGTGAAAAAGATGCAGGAGCAAATGCTTAAGGCTCAGGAAGAGCTCGCTACGAAAACCGTTGAAGGAACTTCCGGCGGTGGCGTGGTTACCGTGGAAGCGAATGGTCATAAACAAATTCTGTCCATCAACATCAAACCTGAGGCGGTTGACCCGGATGATGTGGAAATGCTGCAGGATTTGGTATTGACTGCGGTTAACGATGCACTTGCCAAGGCTGAAGAAATCGCAAATGCTGATATGGGCAAATTCACAGGCGGCATGAAAATTCCGGGCTTGTTCTAATCTAACCTAGAAGGAGTAGTTACATTTGTACTATCCTGAACCGATCGCGAAGCTCATCGACGCCTTTACGCGACTGCCGGGTGTGGGGCCGAAGACGGCTGCCCGCCTGGCTTTTCATGTTCTGAACATGAAGGAAGATGACGTTATTGATTTTGCCAAAGCGCTAGTCAGTGTCAAAAGGAATCTGCACTACTGCTCCGTCTGCTGCAACATCACCGATACGGATCCATGCCGGGTATGTCAGGACAAAACCCGGGATGCTTCGACCATCTGCGTTGTTCAGGATGCCAAGGATCTCGTGGCGATGGAGCGTACGAAGGAATTCGATGGCTACTATCATGTCCTCCATGGAGCCATCTCTCCAATGGAGGGGATCGGACCGGATGAAATCCGTCTGAAGGAGCTGCTGACGCGTCTTAGCGACGAGAGAGTGAAAGAGCTGATTCTGGCCACGAATGCCAATATAGAAGGAGAGGCAACGGCGATGTACATATCGCGTCTGGTCCGTCCTTTTGACATTAAGGTGACCCGAATTGCCCATGGACTGCCTGTTGGCGGTGACTTGGAGTATGCAGATGAAGTGACTTTATCCAAGGCGCTAGAGGGCCGACGAGAACTGAACTGATATTTTGTGATTCCTGCAACATCGGTTTGAGATTGAAAGCATATATACGAGAACGAGCATCGGAAGCAATTCTGAGGGCTCGTTTTTTCTTTATTTACTACATCGCGCAGAAAGTAGAGGCTGGAAGAGCTCTTTTGGTTCTAAGTTTGTCCCTCTCTCGATATGAATGTTACAGACAGTCTTATTTAAGGGCAGTGTCTTAACATTCATATTCATAGGGAGTGAACGGAATGAAGATATGGTGGAAGCAGTCGAGGAAAAAAGAAGAGGAAACGTATATCACGGCAGAGGACCAGGAACGGATGTGGCATGTCTTCCTGGACGTTCAGAGATCCCAAATGGAGTGGGAGCGAGCGCATTTGCTGTTTCAAGAGGCGACGGGACAGGATCAGATCGATTATGCGATCTACATGCTGGAGGCAGCGGAGCGCAAATACCAAATGAACCTCAAACAGGCCAAGCAGCTCAACCTGGATGGAGCAAGGATGCAATATATCGAGCAAAAAAGGGAGAACGGTTAAACGAGAGCTGCAAGGATTCCTAATGAAGGAGGAGTATCTATGAAAATGATTGTTCTGGGCGTGTTATGCATATCGCTTTTGCTGCTTATCTATGTTGTGTTTAGAAAGAAGCTCGGGCTGGGATGGTTAACCGTATTCGGTGCGCATTTGGCCCTCTCGGCTGTAGCTATCTATGTTGTGAATTTCACGGGCTTAGCAGCTGAAACGTATATTCCTCTGAATCCGATGACCATAGGAACCGTTATGGTTCTGGGCTTGCCGGGCGTGGCTCTACTAGTTGGTCTGAAAATAACGATATTAGGTAGTTGACGCAAGCTTATATTCTATGATACATTAATGTTCGCCCGTTTGATTCTGGGTGATAGAGATTCACTGGTCAGGTGGAAAAATGGTTGAAAAAATAATCAAAAAAACCTCTTGACCAACAGCAAGCTAGTATGATATATTATAAAAGTCGCCGCTGAGATGCGGATGACAAACGAAAATGATTGATCTTTGAAAACTGAACAACGAGTGAGTGAGGATTTCACTAGTGAAATCCATTGTGAAACCATCATGTACAAGCCTTGGTTTGTTGGATGGTGGATCATAAAGAGAATTGAACAAATTCTCGTCAGTTAAGAAATGAGCAAGTCAAACTTTATTGGAGAGTTTGATCCTGGCTCAGGACGAACGCTGGCGGCGTGCCTAATACATGCAAGTCGAGCGGACTTGATGGAGTGCTTGCACTCCTGAAGGTTAGCGGCGGACGGGTGAGTAACACGTAGGCAACCTGCCCTCAAGACTGGGATAACTACCGGAAACGGTAGCTAATACCGGATAATTTATTTCACAGCATTGTGGAATAATGAAAGACGGAGCAATCTGTCACTTGGGGATGGGCCTGCGGCGCATTAGCTAGTTGGTGGGGTAATGGCTCACCAAGGCGACGATGCGTAGCCGACCTGAGAGGGTGAACGGCCACACTGGGACTGAGACACGGCCCAGACTCCTACGGGAGGCAGCAGTAGGGAATCTTCCGCAATGGGCGAAAGCCTGACG
>NZ_JBHDJG010000007.1:0-75052 GCF_043195395.1 Paenibacillus ilasis | reverse complement strand
AGCCCCCCTCAAGATGAGATTTCCCAACTAGTAAGACCCCTTGAAGACGACGAGGTAGATAGGTTGGAGGTGGAAGTGCAGCAATGCATGGAGCTGACCAATACTAATCGGTCGAGGGCTTATCCAACATATTTCAATGTGCTGCAAATTTCGTTTCGTATCTAGTTTTCAGGTGATCAAGCATCTGAAGCCGTTTGGTGGCGATGGCGGAAGGGTTCCACGCGTTCCCATACCGAACACGACCGTTAAGCCTTCCAGCGCCGATGGTACTTGGACCGAAGGGTCCCGGGAGAGTAGGACGTCGCCAAGCGAACAACCATAAAGGCCGTTATCGAGCAATCGATAGCGGCCTTTTCCTATATGGAGGTAACTTATTATGTTGCCCCTTGATCAGCGATGGTTCTACTCCACGCAGGCGCTAAGTTAGGTACCAGCTATTAAGCTGTATGATTGGAAGTTGCCGCATTCTTCGAACAACAGATTCAATACTTAAAAAGACGATTCCGCCGAGATCGTCTTTTTTGTTTTTGTTTCAGGAACCAACAATAAAATCATGAGCGATATTTTCCTTTGTGACCTTTATATTGCCTTATATCCCTATTGGTACATCATGCGCACTCCGTTATCTCTGCGAGCAGTGGTGTGTCCGGGCACTCATGGATAGCTGCCAACCCTATATACTTCATGACTTATGCTTCAACCAGGTTCCTAACATGCCTCTGTTCATAAGGCAGCGCTGTACGTGGAACGCTGATAGGTTCACTGTGGCGGATAAACCCCATCACAATCTGCTCGCCAGGCTTCAACGATGTGGTCTTATCCTCCAGCTCATCATAACGTTGGATATCAAACGAGCTTTCAAATAAAAATTAGGCTTTACAGAACCAAAACACTAGTGTACTATTTAACTATGACACCGATACAATAAGGAGTGGGAGCAAAGTATGAACGGGAACGGTTCAAATGAAGCAACAACCAATATAGAGAACGCCTCAACCGACTTACAGGATAAGATACAATCTTCAAGCTCTTCGGATAAGAAGTCTAATAATGGTCCAGTCGTTCTTACCGTTGAACAAGTCACCAAAACGATTGGAAAGAAGAATATCGTTGATGGATTATCCTTTGACATTCATCGCGGTGAAATCGTTGGTTTGCTTGGACCGAACGGCGCCGGCAAAACAACGACCATTCGGATGATTGTAGGGCTGATCGAGATGACCCAGGGCGATGTACAGGTGAAAGGACACAGCATCAAGAAGGACTTCGTTCAAGCCGTTCGCCATATCGGGGGCATCATCGAGAACCCGGAATTTTATCCGTATATGAGCGGTTATGACAACCTGAGACAGTACCAGCGGATGTCCGAGGGAGTGACCATCACCAGAATCATGGAGGTTGTCAAGCTTGTTGGACTCCAGGATGCCATTCACAAGAAGGTGCGTGCGTATTCCTTGGGGATGCGCCAACGGCTTGGAATAGCGCAGGCCTTGCTGCATAATCCATCCATCCTCATTCTTGACGAGCCGACGAACGGCCTGGATCCAGCCGGTATCCGCGAGATGCGGGATTACTTGAAGCAAATCGCCAAGGATGAGGGAATTGCCATTCTTGTCTCCAGTCACCTGTTGTCGGAGATGGAACTGATGTGCAGCCGTGTGGTCGTTATCCAGGAAGGTAAACTCGTAACCGAGCGTTCTATCGGAGGGACGGTCATTAATGAAGAGTTAACCACGGTAAGCTTCCGCGTGAATGACGTGGCCATGGCTGAACAGACCATTAGGCATCTGAAAGACATCACATTGCTCAACACCCAACTGGAGGAGGGAATCATTACCCTTCAACTTCAGGAAGAAGATATTCCTTCGCTGATCCAGTCACTGTGTGATGCACGGGTACGGATTTACCGGGTGGAAGAGATCAAATCGTCACTTGAAGAAGAATTCTTAAAATGGACAGGAGGCAACCGCATTGCGTAGCTTTGGAAATCTCGTCTGGAATGAATGGCTCAAAATGTTTAAGAAACGCAGCTTTTTCCTGCCATATGCACTTTTGGCCGGAATGGTGGTCTTCACGGCGTTCTTGCTCTATAAGTTTTCTGGTGGGGGCAGTACCGGTTATGAATTTGCCGAGATAGCTGTAACAACCAAGGGAATGGGGCAAGTGCTGACCCTGCTTGCCATTGTCGTGACGGCCGGAGCCGTAGCGAAGGAGCACAGCATGGGCACGATCAAATTGCTGCTTATACGTGCACAGAGCCGCACCAAGATTTTGGCATCGAAATACGTTGCCGTATTGATTTACATCTTAACACTAGTGGCCTTCATGTTTGCTGTAGCCGTGCTGACGGGTCAAATTACGTTCGGTATGGATGTCGGCTCCGTTACGCTTGGCGATGTGCTCATTGGAGCAGTGAACAATCTGGTGTATACGATCGTTTATGTAACGCTAACCTTTATGGTAGGCATTCTAACGAGATCTACCGGTCCTGCAATCGGCATCGGCATGTTCATGGTCATTATGGAAAGTATGGTGGTACAGCTGCTTGCGCGTTATTCCTGGTCTAAATACCTGCTGTTCCTAAACGTGGATCTTTCCATGTACAGCGGAGGCGCAGGCTCCCCGATTCCAGGCATGAGTTTAACATTCTCAATGATGATGCTCGCTGCATATCTCCTCTTGTTTCTTGCGATAGGCTTTGTTACGTTTAAAAAACGGGATGTCGCATAAGGGACCTGAGTTCGAGGTAGAGCGGCGGAAAGGAGCAACCCGACAGTGAGTATAGAATTCGACAATAATCTGCCGATCTATTTACAGATCATGACGTATTTAAAGAAAGAAATCATCATCGGTAAACTGCAGCCCGGTGATAAAATCCCATCGGTTCGAGAATTAGCGAGTGAGCTTCAAATAAATCCAAACACGGTGCAGCGAACTTTTCAGGAATTGGAGCGTGAGGGTATTGTGGAGACGCGGCGGGGATTGGGCCGATACGTGACAAGCGAGGAACCTAAAATTATGGAAATCAAAAAAGAAATGGCAGGCGATCTGCTGGAACGCTTTATTCGCGGCATGCAGGAGCTTGGCTTTAAAGATCAGGATATCATATCGATCGTGGAAGATGCTGTGAAGCAGCCATGATCCATAGCGGAGGTGAAATCATGGTGGAGAATCTGTTGCAGGTAAGGAACGTGACCAAAACGTATGCCGGTGGCCGCAGAGCGTTACATGAAGTTAATCTGGATATTAACGGTGGGAAAATCATTGGTTTGCTGGGCACCAACGGCAGCGGAAAGAGCACGCTTATGAAAATTGCCGCTGGGTTGATCCAGCCGACAACGGGCGGCGCTTACGTGAATGGCAAACCGGTCGGCCTGGAAACCAAAGCCGTCGTTTCCTTCATGCCGGATCGGCCCGTGACGGAATCCTGGATGAAGGTATCGGATGCGGTGGCATATTTTAAAGATTTTTATGAGGACTTTAATGTGGAGAAGGCCCGCAACATGCTGGAATTCATGAATTTAAAGACCCATGATCGCATCAGTTCCTTGTCCAAAGGAATGAATGAGCGCCTGCAGTTATCACTGGCCTTGTCCCGTGAAGCCCAGCTGTATATGCTGGATGAACCGATTGGCGGAGTGGATCCGGTAGCCCGGGGGAAAATTTTGGACGCGATCGTTGAATTCTATAACGAGGACAGCAGCATTATCATTTCGACCCATCTGGTCCGGGATATCGAACGGATATTTGATGAAGTGATCTTTATTCAGGGCGGCGAAATTGTCATGCATGAGGAAGTGGAGAACATCCGCCTAAGACACGGAAAAAGTGTGGATGAGATGTTTAAAGAGGTGTATGCGGAATGATGAGACTGTTGAAATACGACTGGAAGAGAAATTCGACTACGCTGCTCGGCGCTTTCGCGATTCTACTCATCGTGCAGATTGCGATCACGGTGACAGGCTCGATCAGAGACTGGGAGCTTGGCGTTATGTTTGGTTTAAGCATGCTGGCGTACGGCTCTGTGGGCGTCCTGCTGCTGGTGGTCGCTGGCAAGAACTTCGGCTATAACATAAAGGCATATCACCGGCGTTTACTCCCCGTACGTTCCGTGTGGAATGTTGCTTCATCACTTATACTGGCATGTGTAAGCTTGCTGGTACTTGGCATATTGATGGCTGCGCATTTATGGTACTACTGGAGCTCGGCGGGCATTTGGGGAAATATCAATTTCGCGGATGTTCCCGTTTCGTATTATGTCGGGCTTGCCCTGCTGATGGTATGGAAATTCATCTATTTGATGATTGCGATATTTTTTGCAATTACCGTGGCCAGCAGCATCACGAAGAAGGGCAGTACCTGGATCGGCATTCTGGTGTTCTTCGTATTGCAATACGTTCTTGGCTGGCTTAGCCAAGTCCTTTTCGGAGAAGAGGCAGCGTGGGTCGGACCTATGGCCAGCATTTCATTTTACGAGAAAGAAGCAGACATTACGGTATCGACAGTGCAATATACATTAGCATGGGGGGCACTTGCTTTTGAAGTGGTATTGGCCGCCTTGATCTTGTATGCAACGGTGTACCTCATTGACCGCAAGGTTGAGGTTTAACCAAAAGAGATGATTGGAAATCGGTAAGACGAATGAACAAGGTCTAAGCTATAGAACGAACAAAGAAACTGCCTATCCCAGGGCAGTTTTTTTGCGTTTGGAAGGAGATACACGGGTAAAACAGAACTAGAAGCATAACCGTACTCGTACTCCGCGAGAGTGGAACCCTTCCTTACATCATGTAAGATGAGGATAAAATACGGAAATGTATTTTAAACATTATAACGTTATATTCACGTAACGCACGTTCTGTGCTATGCTATAACCACGATACTCATTACACAATGTAAACCGACCGATAAGAGGATCCAAGGCTGGTACGGCAAGGCTGAAGGAGTGAAGCTATGAAGATATTGGAACAGCGTTTTATTATACGCAATGTAAAGACGGTACATGATGATAAACCCTTTGACATTGTCATGGAGAACGGATTTATAACCGAAATAACGGATGCGAATGCGAACCCGGCACACGGTGCCAACAGTTTCGATGGTACGGGATTATACGTGTCCAGCGGCTGGATCGATATGCACGTCCATGCGGTCGCCAAGCTGGAGCCCTACGGAGATGCCATCGACGAGATCGGCGTTAAGCAAGGGGTTGCCACCATTATCGACGCAGGGAGCTGCGGCGCGGATACGATTGGAGAATTGGCAGCCGAGGTTGCAAGGGCCAAGACGAATGTATTTGCTTTTTTGAATATTTCCCATATCGGTCTGCAGCGGGTTGACGAGTTGTCCAGTCTGGAATGGATCGATGCTGAGAAGGTAACAAAGGCGGTATGCACGTATCCGGATTTGATCATTGGACTCAAGGCCAGAATCAGCAAAAGCGTAGTCAAGGATAATGGGGTAGAACCGCTTCGACTCGCAAGAAAATTGTCCGGGAAAACGTCACTGCCGCTGATGGTACATATCGGGTCAGGGCCACCGCCGATTAAGGAAGTATTGGAGCTGCTTCAGAAGGACGACATTATCACTCATTATTTGAACGGGAAAGCCAACAATTTATTTGATTCGGACGGGAAGCCGATCCCTGCCCTGGTGGAAGCGATAGCTCGCGGCGTTCATCTGGATGTGGGTCATGGAACAGCAAGCTTTTCGTTCTTGGTGGCGGAGTATGCGAAAGTCCAAGGGATTAAACCTGACACGATCAGCACCGATATTTATCGCGGAAATCGCATCAATGGCCCGGTGTACAGCCTGGCTAATGTCATGACAAAGTTCCTGTATTTGGGGTACAGCTTGCAGGAGGTGATCTCAGCGGTAACGGACCATGCAGCAGGATGGTTGCGCCGTCCGGAGCTTGGCCGAATTGAAGTCGGCGATGCCGCTCACCTGACGTTGTTTGCCCTGCGGCAGGGTGCTATGAGTTTAACGGATTCCGAAGGGGAGACCCGAATCGCTGATCGATATATCGAACCTAGAGGAGTGGTAGTCAATGGATCATTCATTACATGCTAAATACGGGTTGAAACGCGTGGTAAATGCCAGCGGGCGCATGAGTATTCTTGGCGTGTCGGCACCGACAGATACCGTCATGGAAGCGATGCGGATCGGTGGGCAAAGTTACGTGGAAATTGCGGATCTGGTAGATAAAGCGGGTGATTACATGGCACGCATCCTCGGTTCCGAGGCTGCGGTCGTTGTCAATTCTGCCTCCAGCGGTATCGCTCTTTCCGTGGCTGGAATCGTCACCGAAGGCAATCGCAGGCGCAGTGACCGATTGCACCAGGAGCCGATCGCGAAGAACGAGATTATCATGTTTAAGGGACATAATGTGCAGTATGGGGCCCCCGTTGAAACCATGGTTTATCTTGGAGGCGGCAAGGTCGTAGAGGTAGGGTACGCCAACGAAGGGCGTAAGGAGCATATCGCGGAAGCAATTAATGAGCGTACAGCCGCCATTTTGTACGTGAAATCCCATCACTGCGTACAGAAAAATATGATTTCGGTGGAAGAAGCGGCAGAAGTGGCCCAGGCACATGGACTTCCGCTGATCGTCGATGCTGCTGCCGAAGAGGATATTCAGAAATATGTGAAATACGGGGACCTGGCCATATACAGCGGATCCAAGGCAATTGAAGGCCCAACCTCCGGCATTGTCGGCGGCAAACGTCAATATGTGGAGTGGGTGAAGGCGCAGCTGCATGGTATTGGGCGCAGCATGAAGGTCGGCAAGGAAACGACGTTTGGATTGCTCCAGGCGCTGGACGAGTATATGGTGAAGGAAGCTAAGAGTGAACAGGAGAAAGCAGCGCTGGAGGAAATGAAGGCTCTATCCAAATTGCCGGGCATTGAGGTCAGCATCGTTCAGGACGAAGCGGGAAGAGCGATCTTCCGAGGGCGAGTGAAAGTCGATGAAAATACGGCGGGGATCAGTGCCAAGGCTATGAACGATCAGCTTCGCGAAGGCGATATTGCTGTATACACCCGGGATTACGGCGTACGTCAGGGATATTTCGATATCGATCCTCGCTCGCTTTCCGGGGATGATTTGCAAGTCATTATCACAAGAATACAACAGATTGCAGGGGGAAACTAAGATGGCAAATATGGAGAAACGTCTTTACAGAAATCGCGCGGCACTGAACGTACTTGCAGGCAGCATTCAGAATGCGAAGGACATTTTTGAAGCTTCGGAAGGGCATGTGCTGGTCGGCGTATTGTCCAAAAATTACCCGAACGCGCAAGAGGCCGTTATTGCAATGAAGGAATACGGCGCCGTTATCGAGGATGCGGTATCGATCGGATTGGGTGCCGGCGATAACCGTCAAGCTGCGGTGGTAGCCGAGATTGTGAAAAGCTACCCAGGTACGCATATCAATCAGGTGTTCCCGGCGGTCGGTGCTACACGTGCCAATCTGGATGGCAAAGAAAGCTGGATTAACAGCCTTGTGTCTCCTTCGGGTCAAGTGGGCTACGTGAATATCTCAACCGGACCGATGAGTGCTGCCGGGTCGGACAAAGCCATCGTACCTGTAAAAGCGGCCATTGCGCTTGTGCGCGACATGGGCGGTAATGCACTGAAGTACTTCCCGATGCAGGGCTTGAAGCTGGAGGATGAATACCGCGCGGTAGCGAAGGCATGTGCGGAGGAAGGATTTGCGCTTGAACCAACAGGCGGGATTGATAAAGAGAATTTTGAAGCCATCGTGCGCATCGCATTCGAAGCGGGAGTGCAGCAGGTCATCCCGCACGTGTACTCCTCGATTATCGACTCGGCAAGCGGAGATACGATCATTAGCGATGTTCAAGAGCTGCACCGCAAGCTAAAAGCGCTGGTTGATCAATATGCCTAAGACGATTGCCGCATATGGCGAAGTGATGATGCGTCTTCAAGTACCGGGATATGCTTCCTTGGCTCAAGAGAGTCATCTGAATTACTCCTTCTCCGGCACGGGTGTAAACATCGCCTCGGCTGTGGCAAGGTTCGGTCATAACGGCTATCTGGTCAGCACGCTGCCGGATAACCCGCTTGGCGAAGCAGCGATTTCCTACCTGCGCAAGCTTGGCATCGACACTTCGCTCATTAGCCGCGGAGGCAAATATGTCGGCATGTACTTTCTGGAGAATGGCTTTGGCGTAAGACCCGGACGTGTAACTTATACGGACCGACTGGGCAGCAGCTTTAATACGGCAGAGGATGCCATGTACGATTTCGGTGCGATTGCTCAAAAGATAGACATGATCCATTTTTGCGGCATAACCCTTTCCATGAACGACACGGTACGGGGCCAAATGAAGACGCTGGCTCGTGAAGTTAAGGCTAACGGGGGAACCGTTGTGTTCGATTGCAATTATCGTCCCTCTTTATGGGGGACAGACCGCTATGAGTTTGCCAAGCCGCACTATGAGGAAATGCTGTCACTTGCGGATATCGTCTTTATGAATGAGAAGGATGCTATCTATATCCTTGGCATGGAGACGACCCGTGAGGATCGGAATGAACAGCTGCAGGAGTTGATTCCGAAGGTGGCAGCGAAGTATAATATTACGGTTGCGTCGGGTACTCACCGCAAGATCAACGGGGATAACACCCATTCCCTGCAAGGCTATCTCTACACGGATGGAGCGTTTCATTTTTCCAAAACCTTGACGTTTTCCGTCCATGACCGTATCGGCGCGGGTGATGCTTACGCCAGCGGGGTGATCCACGGGATCTCGGAGGGTTTTGAACCGAATCGGACGGTTGACTTTGCCGCAGCTGCGGCGATGCTTGCTCATACCGTAACAGGGGATACGCCGACGGCGAACGAACGCGAAGTGCTTCAGGCAATGAGTCATCATATGTCTGACGTGGAAAGGTAGGAGAAGCATGTCGATCACGCGGAAGAACGGTCCGTTATACTTGCAAATCAAGAAGATCATAAAAGATCGGATTCTGCATGGGGAATATCCACTTGGCTCCCATATTCCTTCCGAGCCGCAGCTGGAGCAGGAATTTAACGTTAGCAAAATGACGGTCCGCAATGCGATCCAGGAGTTGTATCAGGAAGGGTATGTAGAGAAGCGGAGCGGGGTAGGAACGATTGTGACCCGGAACACGTCCTTCTCCAAGCTTTCCAAAGGCAAGCTGTTTACCGAGATTCTGGTCGAAGAAGGACACCAGATTCGGAAGCGTCACCTGAAGACGGAATGGGTGCTTAATGAGCCGGATAGCGAATTGTTCTTAAAATTCGGGGAGCGGTGCCTGCTTATTGAACGATTGTATTTACTGGACGGGAGTCCTTTTATTTACTACACTCACTACGTGTCATCCCAAGTGGATATGGGTGAAGAGTTCGGTTCCACCGAACTACCGTCTCTCTATGACCGCATCGAGGAGAGTCAAATTACGCTGGAGAATTTCCGGGACCGTTTTCTGGCGACCGTGGCAAATGAGGAGATTGCCTCCTTGCTTGAAGTAAGCATAGGCACGCCGTTACTAAAACGGCTCAGATCCTCTTATGACGGGACAGGCAGCATCATTGAATACAGCATCGGCTATTACAATACGGAGTTACAGCACTACTTGATCAGTTATGATGCCTAAGGGTTTAGACTATACAAGAGCATGATATGAAGAAGTGGCCTCGAACCGGTATTCACCCGGCATGGGGACTGCTTCTTTTTTTTGTTGCCTTATATGAATTGTTCTTCGGAAAGAGGCTATAAGCGATCAAAGAACTGGGTACAATAAGAATAAATGCAAAGCGCGAACATTTGAGAAGAACCCTCTTGGCAAAATGAAAAAATGTGCTATAATGATATCAAAGTCAAAGAAAGTCAAAGTCAACGAGAGGGTTCGCCGATTTTGATTGTGGTTAAAATTAACGTATATGCAAGGCTCTGTGCGGACGTGTAAGATCACTATCCGTCTTAACGTTTCAAACAGTGGAGGATGAACAGACCAATGCGTAATATCTCTGATATTATCGAACAATACCTGAAGAGCATACTGCAGGAAAGTCCGGAGGGTACCGTTGAAATTCAACGGAACGATCTGGCAGAGCAATTTTCTTGCGTTCCTTCCCAGATTAACTACGTGATCAGTACACGGTTCACGCTGGAGAAGGGCTTTCTTGTCGAGAGCAAGCGCGGCGGGGGCGGGTACATACGCATCCAGCGTATCGAGCTTCCCCAGCATACTGCACTCCAGCAGCATCTTCATCATACCATTGGCAGCATGATTGACCAGACGGTGGCTGAAGGATTGATTTACCAGCTGGAGGAATCCCGGTTTTTAACCAAGCGGGAGGCCAGCCTGATGCGGGCCGCCATTTCAAGGGAGTGCCTCAATGTGAAGCTTCCTTATCGGGATGAGCTGCGTGCAAGGATTATGAAGGCGATGCTTATTTCTTTATTAGGTAAGTGAGTCTGTGTAAGGGGGCATCGGATTATGTTATGCCAAGAATGCGGTAAACGGCCGGCGACACTTCATTTCACCAAAATTGTGAACGGGGAGAAAACGGAGTTTCATTTTTGTGAAACCTGTGCCCGTGAAAAAGGGGAATTGATCCCCGGCACGTCGAATGGTTTTTCTATACACAGTTTGCTGTCAGGTCTTCTGGATCTGGATCCTTCAGGCAAGGGCCAGAGTCCCGGCGCAAAAACGGCCCAAACGCTGCAGTGCGAAGAATGCGGTATGACGTATTCCCAGTTCAGCAAGCTTGGCCGGTTCGGCTGCAGCTCGTGTTATAAATATTTCTCGGATCGATTGGATCCATTGTTTAAGCGAGTCCATGGGGGGACTTCCCATGTCGGCAAAGTGCCGAAGCGTACGGGTGGCCGTATTCAGATCAAACGCCAGATTGATGAGCTTAAGAAGGAGCTTCAAATTCGGATCGTGCAGGAAGAGTTTGAAACGGCTGCCGAGATCCGGGACCAAATCCGTGAGCTGGAGCGAAATATGGCTCAGGGATAAGATGGTAAGATTTTGCACTTTAGTAGGAGGAATGCGTGATGTCTAATCTCCGGTTTACCGATTCGGCGCTGAGCGAGTGGATGCGCGGGAACGGTCAGGATTCCGACATTGTCATCAGCACCCGTGTCAGGGTGGCGCGCAATCTGCAGCATCTTCCTTTCCCGCTGCTGGCAACGGATCAGCAGTCGGGAGAAGTGCTAGAGCGCCTGACGAATGTGCTGAAGAATAAGGACGATTTGCAGGATTTCGGGGATTTACATGTAATTAAATTAAGTGAGATTGATGAGCTGGATAAGAAGGTTCTTGTTGAGAAGCATCTAATCAGCCCCAATCTGGCGAATGAGTCCCGAAACGGTGCCGTCATCCTTACTGAAGATGAATCCGTCAGCATTATGATCAATGAAGAGGATCACCTGCGCATACAGTGTTTATATCCCGGATTTCAGGTTCGTGAGGCATGGGCACGTGCGACGGCGCTGGATGACGTTTTTGAATCCGAGATCGATTATGCGTTTGATGACAAACGAGGTTATCTTACGAGTTGTCCGACGAATGTCGGCACCGGCCTTCGCGCATCGGTCATGATGCATCTGCCCGCTCTTGTTATGACACAGCAGATTAACCGGATTCTCTCGGCTGTATCGCAGGTAGGCTTGACCGTAAGAGGGATTTACGGTGAAGGCAGCGAAGCGTTAGGCAACCTGTTTCAAATCTCGAATCAGATTACGCTCGGTCAAACCGAGTCCGAGATCATTGAGAATCTTCACAGCGTCGCCTTGCAAATCATCGAGCATGAGAAGAATGCCAGAGCCCGGCTCTTGGGTGAATCCAAGCTCCGTATTACGGATCGGGTGATGCGCTCCTATGGCATACTGTCCTATGCAGCGGTGATGGATTCGAAGGAAGCGGCCCAGCGATTGTCGGATGTTCGGCTTGGTGTGGATCTCGGCCTTCTGGAAGGCCCGGAAATCCCGGTCATGAATGAACTGAATGTGAAGACGCAGCCGGGCTTTCTGCAGAAGACCTATGGAGAGGGTATGACTCCTTCCGAACGCGACATGTACAGGGCTAAGCTCATCAGAGAAACATTGGGTAACGATTAAGGATCTATACTCGTTTTACAGATGGATGACGGTTTAAGCGTCCTATAGCTGACGATACACCGAAATCCGCGAGGTTCAATATATTAATTGAAACGTGGAGGTGCAATACTATGATGTTTGGCAGATTTACGGAACGTGCACAAAAGGTGCTTGCATTGGCTCAGGAAGAAGCGGTACGTCTGGGGCACAACAATATCGGCACAGAACATATCCTGCTAGGACTTATTCGTGAAGGAGACGGCATTGCAGCCAAAGCGCTGATCGGACTTGGACTTGGTCTTGAAAAAATTCAGGATGAAGTCGAAACATTAATCGGACGCGGACAGGAGCAGCCTACCAACATTGCTTATACGCCTAGAGCGAAAAAGGTAATTGAGCTCTCCATGGACGAAGCTCGTAAGCTTGGTCATACCTACGTAGGTACGGAGCATATTCTGCTGGGGCTGATTCGTGAAGGCGAAGGGGTTGCCGCACGTGTGCTGAACAACCTTGGCATTAGTCTGAACAAAGCCCGGCAGCAGGTGCTGCAGCTGCTCGGCAGCAGCGAAGCGGTATCGAGCCATCATGGCACGCCGCAAAACGTAAGCACGCCTACACTGGACAGTCTCGCTCGCGATCTGACCGCCATTGCCAAGGAAGGCAATCTGGATCCGGTCATTGGCCGCAGCAAAGAAATCGAGCGCGTGATTCAGGTACTGAGCCGCCGTACGAAGAACAACCCGGTGTTGATTGGTGAACCAGGGGTAGGTAAGACGGCGATTGCGGAAGGCCTGGCCCAACGCATCATTAACAATGAAATTCCAGAGACACTGCGTGACAAACGCGTCATGACGCTGGATATGGGCTCGGTTGTTGCTGGAACGAAATACCGCGGCGAGTTTGAGGATCGCTTGAAAAAAATTATGGATGAGATTCGTCAAGCGGGTAACATTGTTCTGTTCATCGATGAGCTGCATACCTTGATCGGTGCAGGCGGTGCAGAAGGTGCGATTGACGCTTCCAACATCCTTAAGCCATCATTGGCACGCGGAGAACTTCAGTGCATCGGGGCAACCACACTGGACGAATACCGCAAATATATTGAAAAAGACGCTGCTCTCGAGCGCCGTTTCCAACCGATTACGGTGGATCAACCATCGCCGGAGGAAGCCATTCAGATTCTGTATGGATTGCGTGACCGTTACGAAGCGCATCACCGCGTAAAAATTACGGATGAAGCGATCGAGCAGGCCGTGAAATTGTCCGACCGCTACATTACGGACCGCTTCCTGCCGGATAAAGCGATTGACCTGATTGATGAGGCCGGTTCGAAAGTTCGCCTTCATACGTATACCATACCGCCGAATCTGAAAGATCAGGAAGCGCATCTGGAGGACATCCGCAAAGAGAAAGACGCAGCTGTCCAAAGCCAGGAATTCGAGAAAGCTGCAGCGCTGCGCGATACGGAGCAGAAGCTTCGTGAAGAACTTGAAATCACGAAGAATCAATGGAAAGAAAAACAAGGACGTACCGATTCCGAGGTAACTCCGGAGGATATTGCCGACGTTGTAGCCAACTGGACCGGTATTCCTGTAAATAAACTGAAAGAAGAAGAGACCGAGCGTCTTCTGAATCTGGAAGAAATTCTGCACAGCCGCGTCATCGGTCAAGAGGAAGCGGTCAAAGCAGTGAGCCGTGCCGTTCGCCGGGCACGTGCAGGCCTGAAAGATCCGAAGCGTCCAATGGGCTCCTTCATCTTCCTGGGTCCTACCGGGGTAGGTAAAACCGAGCTGGCACGCGCCCTTGCGGAGGCGATGTTCGGAGACGAGAATGCGGTTGTACGGATCGATATGTCCGAGTACATGGAGAAGCATTCCACATCACGTCTCGTCGGAGCGCCTCCGGGATATGTCGGCTACGAAGAAGGCGGTCAGCTGACCGAGAAGGTACGCCGCAAACCTTATTCCGTTGTGCTGCTCGATGAAATCGAGAAGGCGCACCCTGAGGTATTCAACATCTTGCTTCAAGTGCTGGAAGACGGACGTTTGACCGATTCCAAGGGCCGCGTGGTGGACTTCCGCAACACACTGATCATTCTTACCTCCAACGTGGGAGCGGAAGCAATCAAGAAGAACTCTACGCTTGGCTTTACTGCGGTGACGGATGCAGGCCGCGATTATAACAACATGAAAGGCAAAGTGATGGATGAACTCAAGAAGAGCTTCCGTCCAGAGTTCTTGAACCGGATTGATGAGATCATCGTGTTCCACTCTCTGGAAGAGAAACACATTGCCGAGATCGTGACTTTGATGTCCGACGAGCTGCGTAAGCGTCTGAAGGAATTCGAGGTGCATTTCGAGCTCACCGACAAGGCGAAGGCCTTCATCGCCAAGGAAGGATACGATCCGGCCTTCGGTGCTCGCCCACTGCGCCGGGCTATCCAGAAGCACATCGAGGATCGTCTCTCCGAGGAGCTGTTGAAAGGTACTGTGGCCAAGGGCGACTCGCTCGTCATCGATGAAGCGAATGGCGAACTGGTTGTGAACAAGAACGAAAGTGTCACTGCCGCATCAGCAGCCGAAACTGAATAAGTTGGAACAACAACACCGCCCCGCTGGATTTAAATCCGGCGGGGTTTTTGATTTTGATATTAATGGAAGATGAAGGTTTTGTATGGGGCACAAATTTGGATGCTCAGAAGTTATGTAAATGAAATGATCGGGGCTGTTTAAATCGGTAAATTAATTAGGCAAAGGGATGATTAGCGAATTAGGAGAACAGATCCTCATGTATCAACCTAGCGGAAAGGACGGAATCGTTCTGAAGAAGCGACAGCGTTCGCCTTTAAAACGGGGAAACGACCATGATTCCAATTCCAGTTTCCTGGTTTTAACAGCGATCGTAAGAACGATCCGACAGCAATGCGGACATGTATGGTTTACATGTATTTATTTTGATAAATTGCAGCAAAAATAATGTCGATCTGCCCCCGACCCTTCAAATTTGAAACAAATCCTTCTCATCCCGCGTAAAGTTTCCGATTAGCCTTTACGTTGAATTATAAGAAATGGTAAACTTTGAGTAATGCCTGATTTTGCAGGGTTTTACGGAATCCGACAAATGATGTGCGACATAAAGGAGACTCACATGGCAAAAACTAAAACGAAATTTTTCTGTACCGAATGCGGCTATGAAGCGCCCAAATGGTTCGGAAAATGTCCGGGCTGCCAATCATGGAATTCCATGGTAGAAGAGACCGAGACGGTAATCAAGACGCAGGGGATGAATTCCCCTCTTTTTCATAGTAAAGAAAAACCCCTTTCGATCATAAATATAGAAAGCGGTAAAGAACCCAGAATCCAGACGGGCATTGCGGAATTGAACCGTGTGCTCGGGGGCGGGCTTGTCCCGGGCTCGCTGGTGTTAGTCGGCGGTGACCCCGGCATCGGCAAATCCACGCTGCTGCTGCAAGCCTCCAACCGATTGGCCCAGAACGGCATTCGCGTTCTGTACATTTCCGGTGAGGAATCCGTACGCCAGACCAAACTGCGTGCAGATCGGCTCGGGGCGCTGTCCCCGGAGCTGTTTGTCCTCTGTGAAACCAATCTGGAATCGATCGAGGAAGCCATTGAGAACGTGCAGCCTGGCTTTGTTGTCATTGACTCCATTCAGACGGTGTATTTGCCGGAGGTAACCAGTGCGCCGGGAAGCGTATCCCAGGTACGGGAGTGTACGGCACGCTTCATGCGATTGGCGAAGGTGAAGGGCATAGCGACCGTTCTGGTTGGTCATGTGACCAAGGAAGGCGCTATTGCAGGCCCAAGGATGCTGGAGCACATGGTGGACTGTGTGCTTTATTTTGAAGGAGAGCGTCACCACACTTACCGTTTGCTTCGCGCGGTGAAGAACCGTTTCGGTTCGACGAATGAGATTGGCATTTTTGAGATGGGTGAGGATGGGCTTCGCGAAGTCGGGAATCCATCGGAACTGTTTTTATCTGAACGGCCTTTAGGGGTAGCGGGATCGACCGTTGTTGCAAGCATGGAGGGAACGCGCCCGGTTCTGGTCGAGCTGCAGGCGCTCATCTCCACAACCCACTTCCCGTCACCGCGCCGGATGGGTACAGGGGTGGACCACCACCGCATGAACCTGATCATTGCCGTGCTGGAGAAACGGATGGGCATGTACCTGCAAACCCAAGACGCCTATCTGAATGTAGCTGGCGGCGTGAAGCTTGATGAACCAGCGGTAGATTTGGCCATAGCGGTTAGCATTGCATCCAGCTTCCGAGACATTCCGACCAAGCCGTATGATGTTATCTTTGGCGAGGTTGGTCTGACCGGCGAGGTTCGCGCCGTTTCCAGAGCGGAACAAAGAGTAAGGGAAGCCGAGAAGCTGGGCTTTAAGCGCGTACTCATGCCGGAGAAGAGTTTGAAGGGATGGAAGCATCCGAAAGGAATACAAATTATAGGAGTAAACACCGTTGCAGATGCATTAGCGGTTGCGTTAGATTAGGGGGCATACGAAGGTGAAAGAAACGAGCCAACTGGACAAAATGAATGATTTGCTAAAGCTGGTAGCACCGGGAACGCCGTTTCGCGACGGACTGGAGAACGTGCTGCGGGCGAAGACGGGCGCCCTGATCGTTGTGGGCTACAGCCCGGAGGTAATGGAAGTTGTCGACGGCGGCTTCTCCATTAACTGCGATTTTTCGCCAAACTATTTATACGAGCTGGCCAAGATGGACGGCGCCATCATCCTGAGTGAAGACTTGAAACGGATCTTATATGCGAATACCCAGCTGATTCCGGATTCCTCGATCTCTTCCATCGAGACAGGGATACGGCACAGAACAGCGGAACGGGTAGCGAAACAGACAGGCAAGCTGGTTGTATCCATCTCGCAGCGGCGTAACATTATTACGCTGTATCAAGGATCGCTGCGATATGCATTGAAGGAAATCGGCGTCATCCTAACCAAGGCCAATCAGGCGATACAGACGCTGGAGCGATACCGCGTGGTGCTTAATCAATCGCTCACCAACCTTTCGGCATCTGAATTTGAAGAGCTGGTCACCATTCCGGAAGTCGTGAACGTGATTCAGCGAGTGGAGATGGTGCTCCGCATCAAGAAGGAGATCAAGCGCTATATCAACGAGCTTGGCAACGAAGGCCGTTTGATCAGCATGCAGATGGATGAGCTTGTGAGCAATATGGAGGAGGAGGCTTGGCTGCTGTATGCAGACTATGCCCGGGAGTACAGCGAGGAGAAGATCCGCGAGATCATTCTGGCGCTCAAGCGTTCAACGGATGAGGAGCTGCTGGACATTCACCATATTGTGCGGCTTCTTGGTTACCCGGCTTCCGCCGCTGCTTCGGAGGAAGAAATACTGCCGCGCGGTTACCGGATTTTGAACAAAATCCCGCGCCTTCCGAATGTGATCATTCGCAACCTGGTGGACCAGTTCCATGACTTATCCAGCATTATGACCGCTTCCATCCATGAGCTTGATGAAGTTGACGGGATCGGCGAGGTTCGCGCACGCACCATAAAAGAAGGCCTGAAACGTTTGCAAGAACAAGTATTCATTGACAGACAAATCTAAAAGCCCTACAATCGATGTTCGAACGTACATTAACGAGGTGAATATAAAAATGACGAAATCAATTCCGAACATGTTTACTTTAGGTAATCTGTTTCTCGGAATGATTGGTATCATCTTGGCGACGGAAGGTCGAACGAGTATGGCCGCCATTATGATTATCATTGCCATGCTCCTTGACGGACTGGACGGTCGGGTAGCTCGGGCCTTGAATTGCCAGAGCGAATTCGGTAAGGAACTTGACTCCTTATCCGATGTAATTTCTTTTGGCGTAGCGCCGGCACTCATTATGTATACCGTAGCATTTACGGATATCAATACCGCACTGGCTTGGACAGTGACCGCCATATTTCCGATGTGCGGCGCACTGCGGCTTGCAAGATTTAATGTTCGTCCGGGCATACCGGGTTATTTTATCGGCCTGCCGATCCCCGCTGCGGGAGGCGTGCTGGCAACCTTGGCGTTATTCCATGAAGAGATTACAGCACCTTATATGATTATTGCCGTATTACTGCTTTCTTACCTCATGGTTAGCGCAGTCAAGTACCCGAACTTCAAGAAGATTGGCATTCCGAAAACAGCGATTAAATTTACCCCGCTCGTCATCATTGGCGCAGTCATGGTTGCCGTGTTCTTTCCGGAGCAGACCTCCATGCTGATATTCTTGCCATTGGTCCTGTATGCAGGGTATGGCTTGCAGCAGAATTTTCGCAGGCTGAACCGCAAAAAACGGCGTAAAAAGGATGACTCCAATTCAGATGAGGCCTATCAATCCTCTGACCGATAAGCCAATTTCGGTCATATATCCAAATAAAAAGCATTTATTTCCCTGCTATTGCAGCGAGATAAATGCTTTTTTTGTATGCATGTGAGTACCTTGCCGTTTCGAACCGTCATCATGCTAGCGGCTTTACGACAGGTTAAAAATACCCAATGTGGAGCATTTCTGCGACTCCTTGACAACAACCTCATCCAGTTGAATGTCCAGAAGATTCGCAAGAGCAGACATATAAAACAGGTTGCGGCCAAGCTCGGTGCTTACCGCTTCACGGCAATTCTCGCACAGATGGCCTTCGACGTGCGTGCCGGCTAATTCCCGGGCTGATTCGAGATCAGCGCCGATATCGAAGGTTTGCTTCGTGGCGTGGAGCTCGATGCATCCGCATTCTGTGATGGCCTTGGTTACGGCCCGGTTGACTGAAGCATTGCTTTGACCATTTTTAGACAGAACATCCAAGAGACTGCGGTGACGGAGCAACAATTCGGAAACTTGGTCCTGAAAAGCCTGTAAACTAGGAGCGCTCATTTATACATCCACCTCGATATTATGAATTGAGTTCATTATATTCCACTACTTCAGGCGATTTCAACCAATTTCAGGTGTCTGAAGGCGGTCAATTCCATTCGTGAGGTGGATGTCAGTACACGTCAAAGCCTGATGGGGGTAGGCGAAACCGGTAGGATATGGGGATATGGAAATATAATAAAAAAACGTCAATCAGCGCATTTTGTACAGAAGACATACCGCATTTTGGAAGACGTTTATCATCCGATTATCCAATTTATTTGGTTTCACTGAACACTTTTACATTCGATAATCTTAAAAAAAGATGGGCCGGCACGATTACGACTTTATAAATTGGACCATACTGGAAAATAGAAGCAAGGATATTCAGGTATAAAAAGGAGGTGTGCGGAAGCTCATGGTAAAAAAAGCTATTTTAGCATTTACAGTATTATGCGGAGCATGGGGCGGGTATACGTTATATCATACAATGGAACGATCTTTCTCAGGGCTCTCGCCTATATTTGGACAAGGTTTATTTGCAGCGGGAAGCGGAGCCTTCGCGGTGCTTGGAGGATTATTGTTTGGCATGATCGGCGTGCTGTCAGCGGATCGGGTCACGAGATGGCTGCACAGCCTGATCACTTCGTTCTCCCGAATTCCGATGAATGAGCTGGCTGCGGGTACTGCCGGACTGTTGAGCGGCCTGCTGCTGTCTCTATTGCTGTCACCAGGTTTGTCCTTGCTAGGACAGGCTGGGCAGCTGCTGCAGGTTGGCATTACGCTGCTCGGCGGTTATATCGGGTTTCGCATTGGACTGGAGAAGAAGGATGAACTGGCTTCCCTGTGGATGTCGGGCAAGTGGAGTCAAGCTGCTGAGCCTGAGGGCCGGCGCATAGAGGAACATAAAATTTTGGATACGAGTGTCATTATTGACGGGAGAATTGCAGATATTTGCAAAACCGGATTTATCGAAGGAACGATTGTCATTCCTGAGTTTGTTCTGGAGGAGCTTCAGCATATTGCGGATTCTTCCGACCTTCTTAAGCGAAACCGCGGCCGGCGCGGCCTTGATATTTTGAACAAAATCCAGAAAGAGCTGGACGTCAAGGTACTCATTTATGAAGGCGACTTTGAGGAAATATCCGAAGTCGACAGCAAGCTGGTGAAACTGGCCAAAGTGCTTCAAGGCAAAGTAGTTACGAATGATTTTAACTTGAATAAGGTTTGTGAGCTGCAGGGCGTGTCGGTGTTGAACATTAATGATCTCGCCAACGCAGTGAAACCGGTGGTCCTGCCAGGGGAAGAAATTTTGGTGCAGATTATCAAGGACGGCAAGGAACATGGTCAAGGCGTCGCTTATTTGGATGACGGCACGATGATCGTCGTGGAGGGCGGTCGCGAGTACATCGGCACGATGATGGAGGTGCTCGTTACCAGCGTACTGCAAACCTCGGCGGGCCGGATGATCTTCGCGAAACCAAAACTGTTGGAAAAAGCCCAGTAAAGGGGTATGATGGGGATATACATATCCGCTATTCGTCCGTTTGTGACGTGTTGGGTGAGACAGGAGTTTGGTGCTTGATGAGTAACTTTGGCGCTGTCATTGTAGCGGCGGGAAAAGGAACGAGAATGGGCACCCGGGAGAGCAAGCAGTACCTGGCTCTGAACGGAAAGCCCATTATCGTTCATACGCTTGAAGCATTCAGCCGGATACCATGGCTGCAGGAAATTGTGCTTGTGACGGGGATGGAGGATGTCCCTCGCTGCGAATCCTGGATTCAGGAATACGGTTTGGACAAGGTGTCCGCTGTAATTCCGGGGGGAAGCGAGAGGCAGCAGTCCGTATACCAAGGCATCAAGCAAATTTCTTCAGAGTGGGTAATGATACATGACGGCGTAAGGCCGTTTGTAACGCAAGAGGAAATTGAAGCCTGCCGCGATGCGGCAATCCGTGAGGGCGCCTCGGTACTTGGGGTTCCCGTGAAGGATACGATTAAACAGGTGAACGGTGAGGGGTTGATTACAGGAACCCCGGACCGTCAAAGTCTGTGGGCCGTCCAGACCCCACAGGCTTTTCGTCTTTCCGATCTGCTGTCTGCACATGAGGCTGCAGCGAAGGATGGGTTTACAGGCACTGACGATGCCATGCTGATGGAGCGAGCAGGACATCCGGTAACCGTGGTGGAGGGGAAATACAGCAATATTAAGATCACCACACCGGAGGATCTGGAATATGCAGCTTTTTTACAGAATCGTAAGGGAGAGGACATGGGATGATTCGAGTAGGACAGGGGTTTGACGTACATCAGCTCGTAGAAGGAAGGCCGTGCATCATTGGAGGCGTTACTATTCCTTATGACAAGGGGCTTCTCGGGCACTCCGACGCTGACGTGCTGCTGCACGCCGTAACGGACGCGATCCTGGGGGCTCTTGGGCTTGGCGACATTGGTCGTCACTTTCCCGATAACGATCCTGCCTTTAAAGACGCCGACAGCCTGAAGCTTTTGGAACAGGTATGGATCATGGCGAAGGAACGCGGGTATACACTTGGTAATATCGATTCTACGATAATTGCACAGAAGCCGAAGATGGCACCCTATATTCCGCAAATGGCGGAAGTGATCGCCAAAGCGCTGGATGCCGATGTGGAGCAGGTTAACGTGAAGGCGACCACAACCGAGCAGCTCGGGTTTACCGGTAGGGGCGAAGGAATCGCCGCGCAATCGGTTGTCTGCCTCGTAAAAGGTATGCTATCATCTTGAAGTATGTGTTCAATAAGGGAGTTTTTTGAGCTGGGAATTTTGAAAGAATAGGGAAGCGGAGGGGTTACAATGACCGGAGAAGTCCGCGTGCGCTATGCACCGAGTCCAACGGGACATTTACATATCGGCAATGCCAGAACGGCATTATTCAATTATTTATTCGCCCGCAAGAACAACGGGAAATTCATTATCCGCATCGAGGATACGGATGTAAAACGCAACGTAGAAGGCGGAGAGCAAAGCCAGTTGAAATACTTGAAATGGCTGGGCATGGACTGGGATGAGAGCGTGGATGTCGGAGGCGAGTACGGACCCTATCGCCAGACCGAGCGTCTTGATATTTATAAAGAATATTGGCAGGATCTCTTGGATCGAGGGCTTGCTTACCGCTGCTACTGCACGGAGGAAGAGCTGGAGCAGGAGCGGGAAGAGCAGATGGCTCGCGGCGAAACGCCGCGCTATTCCGGAAAGCACCGGGATTTGACGGAAGAGCAGCAGCAAGCGCTTGAGGCTGAAGGCCGTGTGGCGAGCATCCGCTTCCGCGTTCCGGAAGATCGTATCTACACGTTCGATGACATGGTGAAGGGCACGATTTCGTTTAACAGCAAAGAGACGGGCGACTTCGTCATCGTCAAAAAAGACGGCATTCCTACCTACAATTTCGCGGTAGCATTAGACGATCATCTGATGAAGATCAGCCATGTGCTCCGTGGGGAGGACCATATCTCCAATACGCCGCGTCAGCTGATGATCTATGAAGCTTTTGGCTGGGAGCCGCCTCAGTTTGGACATATGACCCTGATCGTAGGCGAGGATCACAAGAAGCTGAGCAAGCGTAATGAATCGATCATCCAGTTCATTGAGCAGTATGACCAGCTTGGCTATTTGCCTGAAGCGCTGTTCAACTTCATCTCGCTGCTTGGCTGGTCTCCGGAAGGGGAAGAGGAAGTGTTCTCCCAAGAGCAGCTGATCTCGATCTTTGATGAGCAACGTCTATCCAAGAGCCCGGCGGTATTCGATACGAACAAGCTGGCTCATCTCAACAACACGTACATCAAGAATGCGGATCCGGATCGGATTGCGGATCTAGCCATTCCGCACTTGCAGAAAGCCAGCCGCTTGCCGTCCGAGCTTACGGCCGAGCAAGAGGAATGGGCGCGCGCGCTCGTCGCGCTCTATCAGGAGCAGATGACCGCTGTTTCGGATATCGTGGATCTGTCGGAAGTGTTCTTCCGTACGCATCTGGAACTGGACGCCGAAGGGATTGAAGTGATGGGCGGCGAGCAGGTGCCAGCCGTATTGTCGGCATTCCTTGCGAAGATCGAGCAGAGTGATGAGTTTAACGCTCCGAAGATTGCGGCGCTGATCAAGGAAGTCCAGAAAGAGACCGGATTTAAGGGCAAACAGCTCTTTATGCCGATCCGGGTAGCCTTGACGGGACAAACCCATGGCCGCGACCTGAACCAGACGATCTGGCTGCTGGGCAGGGATCGCGTGCTTGACCGTTTGCGCTCTCAGATCAAAGGCGCATAATTCGGGCGGCTTCACCGATAAACGTTCCTTGTCAGCCCGTATATGATCAGTTATAATTACACCAAACTATAAGTGAAATATTCTTTGATCTAGGTTAGGTAGCAACTACGGAGAAGCAGCGGAGAGGACGGAATTGTGCTGTAGAAGCGAAGCGTTCGCCTTTGTCTTCCGATTTCCACCTATGTGATATCGTTAAAAAAATCGGAAGGCAACAGCGATCGGAAGCACGATCCGTCAGCGCAGCGTCCCTAGTGAGCAACGCGGTCATTTATGAAACCTAGATCAACAAATATAAAACGTATTAAAAGCTACGATCAGGAGAAGTACGCGTAAAACAGGCACGTTCCAGAGAGGACAATCGGCAGAAGACAAGGACCACTTGAATTTGCCGGCTGAGAGTTGTCCCGTCGCCTGCAGCGGAAATGCACCTGTGAGCTGCATGGTTGAAGCGAACACAATCGTTAGATCATGCCGGTCGTCTGCCGTTAATGACATGAAGAGAATCGGTAGAATCCGTCCCTGACGAAGGGAGGAAGCTTGTGCCGGTTCTAAGCAGAGTGGAACCGCGGTCTAGCGCCTCTGCAGCGATAAGCTGCAGGGGCGTTTTTTATTTACAGGAATAACGATGGATAGCAAGTTGCATGCGCGATTGGAAGAGGGGAAAGAGGGAGCGTTCATGTTTAAACAGATGAAATCGGATATTCGGACAGTGTTCGAGAATGACCCGGCTGCCCGGGGACTTTTTGAAGTGGTATTCACCTACTCGGGGCTTCACGCACTGTGGGCGCACCGGGTAGCTCATGCATTATTTAAGCGGCGATGGTATACGCTGGCCCGGTTGATATCCCAGTTCAGCCGGTTTATGACAGGGATCGAGATTCATCCGGGAGCCCGTATCGGGCATCGGCTGTTCATTGACCATGGGATGGGGGTTGTCATTGGAGAGACCTGTGAGATTGGGGATGACGTGGTGATCTACCAGGGGGTTACCCTCGGTGGAACCGGTAAGGAAAAAGGCAAGCGGCACCCAACCATCGGTAACAACGTGGTCATCGGATCGGGGGCGAAAGTGCTAGGTTCCTTTACGATTGGGGATAACTGTAACATTGGTTCCAATGCAGTCGTATTAAGGCCTGTTCCCCAAAACAGCACCGTTGTCGGCAATCCGGGGAAAATTGTGAAACAGAACGGGGAGCGGGTGCGCGACCGGCTGGATCACACGAATCTGCCCGATCCGATTGTGGATATGCTCCGTTCGATGCAGAAGGAGATCGATCAGCTCCGGGCGGAGCTTCATGAGAGCAAACGAAACCAGCCTCAAGGCATGGTACCCGAGGCTGCTGTGTCTTCGGTCAAAGAAGAGTAAGCGCGTAAGCCGTGAAGGAATAATAAGCGATGGAATGAAAGGATTGAGATGATACCCTATGGCACTGCAAATCTATAACACGTTAACCCGTATGAAAGAAACATTTGTTGCTCAGGAACCTGGGAAAGTAAAGATCTACGTGTGCGGTCCTACCGTGTACGATTATATCCATATCGGGAATGCTCGGCCGATGATCTTTTTCGACGTGGTTCGAGCTTACTTTGAGAATCAGGGTAATGATGTGAATTACGTGGTGAACTTTACGGATGTGGATGACAAAATGATCCGGAAAGCCGAGCAAACCGGGACTACCGTTCCGGAGGTTGCGGATAAGTTTATTAACGCCTATTACGAGGATCTGGACGGTCTCGGCATACCAAGGGCGACATTAAATCCGCGGGTAACGGACAATATGGAGAGCATTATCGAATTCATCCAGGAACTCATTGACCGCGACTTTGCTTATGAGAACGGGGGAGATGTATTCTACCGGACCCGCAAATTTGACGATTACGGCAAGCTGTCCCAGCAAAATCTCGATGAGCTGCAATTCGGTATCCGGATTGAGGTGGATAAGCGGAAAGAAAACCCGGAGGACTTCGTTCTATGGAAAGCCGCGAAGCCCGGAGAGATCTATTGGAGCAGTCCTTGGGGCGACGGCCGCCCGGGCTGGCATATTGAGTGCTCTGCCATGGCCCGTCGTTATCTCGGGGATACGCTGGATATCCATGGCGGCGGCCAGGATCTGCAGTTCCCGCACCATGAATGCGAGGTTGCGCAGTCCGAGGCGCTGACGGGCAAACCGCTGGCGAACTATTGGATGCACAATGGATATATCCGCATCAATAACGAGAAAATGTCGAAATCGTTAGGAAACGGTGTATTGGTTAAGGAACTTCGTGAACAATATACAAAAGAAGCGATCCGCTATTTCATGTTGTCCACCCACTACCGCAACCCGCTCAATTATAGCGATGATGTGATGGAGCAGGCGCAGAACAGCGTGGACCGCCTCGCGAATGCGGCGGCTAATGTCGAGCATCGATTGAGTACTGCGATCGGCTCGAAGGACGATAACGTAAGCCGGGAAGTTGCGGATAAAATATCGGCCGTGCTTGTCGAATTTCACCAGAAAATGCAGGATGATTTCAACACGCCGGACGCCATCACCGCCATGTTCCAATGGGCCAGCGAGGCGAATCAGCTGCTGAAGGAGGCTTCGATTCCTGCGGCTGACCTGTATGAAGTGCTGCGCGCTTTCAACGATATGAACGGCGTGCTGCGCATCGTAAATACAGGCACGGATGAATTGCTGGATGAGGAGATTGAAGCTCTGATTGCCGAACGTATCGAAGCCCGGAAGAATAAAAACTGGGCCCGAGCGGATGAAATCCGCGACAAGCTGGCGGACGAAGGCATCGTGCTTGAGGATACGGCGCAAGGTATGCGCTGGCGGCGTAAATGAGCGGGCCTGAGCATCATGATCCCGCAGTAGGCTGGTTCGATTTTCCGCCGTCAAAGCCCGCCCGGTTAATCCCGCCGATCGTGCTTGCCTATATCGGGGATGCCATTTATGAGGTGGCGGTGCGGCAGTTTTTGATATCAAGAGCGAATCTCCGCCCTCATCACTTGCACCGGACGGCAACAGGATTTGTGTCGGCGAAGGCACAGAGTCGGATATTGGCTTTTTTGGATCCGGAGCTGACGGAAGAAGAGCGTGATGTTGTTCGTCAGGGACGCAATGCCAAATCAGGCAGCATCCCCAAAAATGCAGACGTTCTCGAATATCGGCATGCAACGGCATTTGAGACGCTTGTTGGGTATTTATATTATACGGGGGAGCAGGACCGTCTCCGTGAGCTGATCGGGAAGAGCATCGAGTTTATTGAGGGGTCTGTTAAATAGACCGTAGGACAATATGGCATCAACATTGAAACGATACAGCCGGTGTTTCTTCAGGGGACGCCGGCTGATATGCAGGAGGAGACCTACATGTTGCAAGAAGAGGAAGTAGTGGCTGGTAAGCACTCCGTAACGGAAGCGCTCAAATCAGGACGTACGATCAACAAAATATGGATTGCCGAAAATGCGCAAAAGCATCTGACCCTGCCGATCATCGCGGAAGCGAAGAAATTGGGCATTGTCATTCAGCATGTGGACAAACGCAAGCTGGATCAGATGGTTCCGGGGGTTCAGCATCAAGGCGTGGTTGCCCAAGCGGCACCCTATGCTTATGTGGAAGTGGAAGATTTGCTGAAGGTCGCGGAGGAAAAAGGCGAACCGCCTTTCCTGCTGCTTCTTGATGAGATCGAGGATCCGCACAATCTGGGTTCGATTCTCCGAACGGCAGACTGCACGGGTGCTCATGGCGTCATACTGCCTAAGCGCAGATCGGCACAAGTTACGGCAACGGTGTCCAAAACATCAGCCGGCGCAGTAGAGTATGTGCCCGTAGCCAGAGTGACCAATCTGGGCCAAACCATCGATCAGCTGAAGGAAATGGGCGTGTGGGTTGTCGGCACCGTCGTTGACGCGGTACAGGAATTGTATGACACCGAGGTTTTTGACGGACCGGTCGCTATCGTTATCGGTAATGAGAATAAAGGGATGGGGCGTCTGATCCGTGAGAAATGCGATGTGCTTGTGAAACTGCCGATGGCCGGAAAAATCAACTCGCTTAATGCTTCGGTTGCCGCAGGTGTCGTCATGTACGAAGTGCTTCGCCGTCGCCGCCTTCAAGGTTAGCAATGATGGCCGATTGGCGGGATGTGCTGCTGGTCGACGGTTATAATATGATCGGCGGCTGGCCATTTCTTGCGAAGCTCGCCAATAGCAGCATGCATGAAGCGCGAGACATGCTGCTTGAGAAATTAGCGGATTACCAGGCGTATTCAGGCCTCAGAGTCGTGGTGATTTTTGACGCATACCGGGTTCCTGGATTGGGGAAATCCTACACGCAAGGCAAGGTTCAGGTGTTTTTTACGAAGGAGAAGGAAACGGCCGATGAGTGCATTGAACGGTTAGTCGGAGAGTTCAGCCACCGCCGGCGAAAAATTTATGTGGCGACCAGCGATTTAATTGAGCAGCACGTGATTTTTGCTCGGGGAGCACTCCGGCTGTCCGCCCGGGAATTGCTGAACGAAGTGGAGCAGAGCGAGCGCGAAGTGAAGCAGAAAATAACGAAAGAGCAGACCAAGAGCAGGAATACACTTGACGGGAAGCTGCCGCCGGATGTGAGACAGATGTTCGAGCGCTGGCGAAGGGAATAGTGTTGTTTTACACAATAGGGACGAAAGGTCGGCTCATTTGGAGAATGAAACGGTATATGAATCTACGAAAAAGTTTACATTAAATGTTATTATCAGTCTATTTTAGGTAGAACGTGGTTGACGGTCTAGTAGACATCATATATACTTGTCATATATTTCAAGCGAGTGACGGGCTACCGTGCGTTCCGGGCCGGAGGGATTCTATTGAGTGTGGACCTCAAGGAAGTCATGTTGTCAGGGTATGATGTGATAAGCGATGAAGACATTGTCGAGGCGGTCCGCGAGGGTGATAGCGGGGCGCTGGAGTATTTGATCAATAAATACCGGAATTTTGTACGTGCTAAAGCCCGCTCTTATTTTCTGATTGGTGCTGACCGGGAAGATATTGTCCAGGAAGGCATGATCGGGCTGTACAAGGCAATTCGTGATTTTAAAGGGGATAAGCTGTCCTCGTTCAAGGCCTTTGCCGAGCTCTGCATTACCAGACAGATTATTACGGCAATTAAGACCGCTACGAGACAGAAGCATATTCCGCTCAATTCGTATGTCTCATTGGACAAGCCGATTTATGATGAGGATTCGGACCGTACGCTGCTGGATGTCATTTGCGGTACTGCGGTAAGCGATCCGGAGGAACTGATCATTAATCAAGAGGAATTTGTCGGCCTGGAAGACAAGATGTCAGAAATCTTAAGCGATCTGGAACGAAAAGTCCTGATGCTCTATTTGGACGGTCGATCCTATCAAGAGATTGCGGTAGATTTAAGGCGTCATGTAAAATCGATTGACAATGCACTCCAACGGGTAAAGCGAAAGCTTGAACGTTATCTGGAAGTCAGGGATAATTAATAGCAAGTGTCGGATAAGAAGCAGAAGGCTCAATCAGAGCCTTTTTTTAATTGCCTGATCGTTTTTAAATCAGAATGGCCGGCGAAGGATCTGCGTATCCTTTGTCGTTAGTATCATTTGTTGGCAGATAGGATAGGACGATATTCAAAGATGTTCATTTTCGCAAAACGCAAAATGTGTAATATTTGGTGTTTCATCTGTTGGAAGATTGAACATACTGGATATAGACTAAATGCTATGCAGGATGGACAAAGACTGTGAAACGCCACAGTTTTTTACAGCGAGTTGTTTACAATATTCCGGGGACTCATTCCCTGGTTTAGCTGGCAATGGCATTTATTGCAGCCCGCAATCAGAGAGAAAAAGGCTTGAAATGGCGCTATCCTTGTGATAAAGTGTTTTAGGTAGGCCTAAATTCGCGTGTTTTATGAATGGATCGTTGTTACAGCTTTTGGAACAACGGTTTTATTCATCTCGCAGAAATAACCGGGTTTCGATGAGAACAAGGTTGTTTCTACTAGGATCAATATCGATTCTTCTGACAAAGAAGGACGTCTTCGGGAGGTGCACATCATGCGGGTAATTATCACTTTGGCTTGTACAAGCTGCAAACAAAGAAACTACACAACCACCAAAAACAAGCGAAATCACCCCGACCGCATGGAGATGAAGAAATTTTGCAAGTTCTGTAACGAGCAAACTCCTCATCGCGAAACCAGATAGTTTTCTTTTGGAGGTGTAGTCGGCGTGAAACGTGGTTTCAAGTCTCTGTTTTCCTTTTTCTCTGAAAGCTGGGCGGAACTTAAAAAAGTTCGCTGGCCTAATCGTAAAGAACTGACGAACTATACTTTAATTGTTCTCGGCACCATTGTGTTTGTCACGATTTATTTTTGGGTTGTAGACATCGGTATTTCCGCTGTGATCGAAGCGATAATTTAGAAGGGTCCCAGGTGGCTTGATATGGAAAAAAGATGGTACGTAGTTCATACCTACTCTGGGTATGAGAATAAAGTCAAAGCCAATTTGGAAAAACGTGTCGAGTCCATGGGCATGGAGGACAAAATATTCCGCGTTCTTGTTCCGATGGAAGAAGAAATCGTAAACAAAGACGGCAAGAAAAAAACCGTCATGCGTAAAGTTTACCCGGGATATGTCTTGGTCGAAATGATTCAGACCGATGATTCTTGGTATGTTGTCCGCAATACACCAGGAGTGACCGGTTTTGTTGGTTCGACAGGGTCCGGTTCTAAACCGACGCCTTTGCTTCCAGAAGAAGTAGAACAGATTCTGAAGCATATGGGCATGGAAGAGCCGAAACCGAAGATCGAATTCGACATCAAGGAATCCGTTCGTATCAAGGTTGGTCCTTTTGCGAATTTTGTGGGCTCCGTGGAAGAGATTTTGGCTGAAAAGAGCAAGTTGAAAGTTCACGTCAACATGTTTGGACGGGAAACCCCGCTGGAGTTGGATTATACTCAAGTGGAGAAGATCTAATTCTTCAGGTTTCTTGTGGGAGGGCGTATCAAAGCGTCCGCTACCACTATTGATGCAAGGAGGTGTCAACCATGGCTAAGAAAGTTATCAAGATTGTGAAACTGCAAATTCCTGCAGGTAAAGCGAATCCGGCTCCTCCAGTAGGTCCTGCATTGGGTCAAGCGGGTGTCAACATCATGGCATTCTGTAAAGAGTTCAACGCACGTACTGCTGATCAAGCTGGTCTGATCATTCCGGTTGAAATTTCGGTGTTTGAAGATCGTTCCTTTACATTCATCACTAAAACTCCACCGGCTGCTGTTCTGCTTCGTGTGGCTGCTAAGATCGAAAAAGGATCCGGCGAGCCTAACAAGAAGAAAGTTGCTACCGTTAAGCGTGACGCTGTTCGTCAAATCGCTGAAACAAAAATGCCTGACCTGAACGCTGCATCTGTTGAAGCTGCAATGAAGATGGTAGAAGGTACTGCCCGTAGTATGGGTATCACAATCGAAGACTAATTGTCTTTCGATTGAAACCGGACTAGGTTCGGATTATGTGGGAGGAATTTCCGCTAACACCACAAAGGAGGAAAACAAACATGGCTAAACACGGTAAGAAATACGTTGAAGCTGCGAAGCTGATTGACAGCGAAGCAACTTATGAGCCTTTGGAAGCTGTAGAGCTTGTGAAGAAGGCTGCAACTGCCAAATTCGACGAAACTGTTGAAGCGGCTGTACGTTTGGGTGTAGACCCACGTAAACAAGACCAGGCTGTTCGTGGTGTTGTTGTCTTGCCTCACGGCACAGGTAAAACACAACGCGTTCTGGTATTTGCAAAAGGTGAAAAAGCGAAAGAGGCAGAAGCTGCTGGCGCTGATTTTGTTGGCGATCAAGACATGATCAACAAAATTCAACAAGGCTGGTTCGAGTTCGATGTCTGCGTAGCTACACCTGATATGATGAGTGAAGTCGGTAAACTTGGCCGTCTGCTCGGTGGTAAAGGCCTGATGCCTAACCCTAAAGCTGGTACGGTTACATTCGATGTTGCTAAGGCTGTTCAAGAAATCAAAGCCGGTAAAATCGAGTACCGTCTGGACAAAGCAGGTCAAATTCACGCGCCAATCGGCAAAGTGTCTTTCGATGCAGCTCAACTGAATGAGAACCTTAAAGCTCTCATCGATGCATTGAATCGTGCGAAACCAGCTGCTGCTAAAGGTGTATACCTGAAAGGTATCGCTGTTTCCTCGACAATGGGACCAAGCGCTCGCGTGAACACAACCGTTTACAGATAATATTACCATTGACTTTGGTCAATGAGGTTTGATATTATGTAACAGTTGTGAGTCTTCGAGACTGACCCTTAAAGTTGAATATGCTTACCGTAGACAGTAGGTGCCCTAAGCAGGCTTAATTTCCTACCGAGGTGTTATGATAGAACGTCAACAATTTGTCCGGTTACACCGGCCAAATGATGATTCATCAGGCCTTCGTGATTCTACGGAGGCTTTTTTAGTGCCCGTAGGAAGAGTGGAGAGCTTGGTGCTCTTACGCTACTAATACAACCAGGAGGTGTAATCATTGGCAAACGCAAAAGTGATTCAAGCGAAACAAGAAGCGGTTGATGTCGTTGCTGCTAAGCTGCGCGAAAGCGTATCGACAGTAGTTGCTGACTATCGCGGACTGAACGTTGCGCAAGTAACTGAACTTCGTAAACAGCTTCGTGAAGCTGGCGTCGAGTTCCAAGTACTGAAAAACACGCTGCTTCGCCGTGCAACTGCGGCAGCAGAGCTGACTGATCTGGACGAAGTCTTGACTGGTCCAACAGCTGTTGCATTTGGTACCAATGACGCTGTCGCTCCAGCAAAAATCCTCAACGATTTTGCTAAGAAAAACGACGCGTTGAAATTGAAAGGCGGCGTAGTAGAAGGCCGTGTAATCGGAGAGAGCGAAATTAAAGCTCTGGCAGAACTTCCGTCCCGCGAAGGTCTCCTCTCCATGCTCCTCAGCGTGCTTCAAGCTCCAGTGCGCAACTTCGCGCTTGCAGTTAAGGCTGTTGCTGAGAAGGAAGAACAAGGCGCATAAGCTTTGTCTTGCTAAAGCTGTGTAACAACAACTATAAAATCTTAATAATAAATGGAGGTTCAACCCAATGAGCAAAGAGCAAATCTTGGAAGCAATTAAAGGTATGTCCGTTCTGGAACTGAACGATCTCGTAAAAGCAATCGAAGAAGAATTTGGTGTAACTGCTGCAGCTCCAGTAGCTGTTGTAGGTGGCGCTGGTGCAGCTGAAGCTGCTGAGCAATCCGAATTTGACGTAATCCTGACTAGCGCAGGCGCGTCCAAAATCAACGTAATCAAAGTGGTTCGCGAAATCACAGGTCTTGGCTTGAAAGAAGCAAAAGAACTGGTTGACAACGCTCCAAAACCATTGAAAGAAAAAGTAGCTAAAGAAGAAGCAGAAGCTGTTAAAGCTAAATTGGAAGAAGCAGGCGCATCCGTAGAAGTTAAGTAATTAGCTTCTTGAGATTCACGCAGCAAGAATCAAACCCCTTGAATATTTGTTCAAGGGGTTTGTTATTGTGGCGGGGAGATCACGGGGTACTGATTCACCGCAAGAAAGGTTATACTGGGAATAAGAGTGCTTAAGAGCGAAATAGCTCAGGCGGGCAGACTTTGATTCAAGACGGAGGAAATGATGCCGAATCAACATTATTACTCGAATCAGCCGGAAATTGCTCATGACCGTAAGGAGTTAAAGACGGAGCTTCGGGGGCAGACTTTCAACTTTATCAGTGACGCGGGCGTATTCTCTAAGAGCGGCGTGGATTATGGCAGCAAGGTATTAATAGAGGCTATGAACTTTAGCCAGCATGCCGAAGTGTTGGATGTAGGCTGCGGATATGGTCCGATCGGTTTGTCGGCGGCAAGAATGGTTGCGCAAGGCCATGTGACGATGATCGACATCAATAGCCGTGCTGTCGAATTAGCCAAGGAGAATGCAAAACGTAACGGTATATCCAATGTGACCATCTTGGAGAGCGATTTGTTTGCTGCGGTGCAGGGTCAGCAATTTGACGTGGTTCTAACCAATCCGCCGATTCGTGCCGGGAAAGAGACGGTACATGCCATATTCGAAGAATCGTGGAAGCATTTGCGCGAGGATGGGCAGCTGTGGGTTGTGATTCAGAAGAAGCAAGGCGCACCTTCAGCGAAAGCGAAACTGGAGAGTTTATTTCATCAGGTAGAGGAAGTAACGAAGGATAAAGGATACCGGATATTTAAAGCGACTAAATCTTCTTAAAATAGTTCGACTAGGCTGTTGACTTGGGTATGCTGGTATGGTATTATTATAAAATGTCAGTATTAGGATGGTCTCTTTGTCTTTAGTTGACTGAAATGTCAAGACTTAATGTGTGGAAAGATGCATAAAGTCGATCATATTGACGTATAATATGTACATTTTGGGCAAATCTACAGGATATGAGATGATTATCATAACCATGGATAAGCTGCTCTTTTTTCGAAAAGGTATTCGATAAGGGCTTTTCTCTATTTATGGGAGTGTACTCTGTATGTTCCATTATAGTGTTACAAACAGAGGTTCGCAATGAAATTTTTAAAGTGAGTAGACATGAGGGGTGAGTTTAAGTTGGCAGGACATCTTGTTCAATATGGTCGACGCACTCGGCGAAGTTATGCTCGTATTAACGAGGTACTCGAAGTTCCGAACCTGATTGAAATCCAACAAAAATCTTATGAATGGTTTTTGGAGGAAGGACTCCGCGAAATGTTCCAGGACATCTCGCCGATCCAGGATTTCACAGGTAATTTGGTACTAGAGTTCATTGACTACAGCCTTGGAGAACCGAAATACACCGTCGATGACGCGAAAGAACGCGACGTTACTTATGCGGCGCCGCTCCGCGTGAAAGTCCGGCTCATTAACAAGGAGACCGGAGAGGTCAAGGAGCAGGAAGTGTTCATGGGAGACTTCCCGTTAATGACGGAAACCGGAACATTCATTATCAATGGTGCCGAACGGGTTATTGTCAGCCAGTTGGTTCGCTCTCCCAGCGTCTATTTCAGCACAAAAGTGGATAAAAACGGTAAGACGACGTACACTGCAACAGTTATCCCTAACCGCGGCGCTTGGCTGGAACTGGAGATGGACGCGAAGGACATTATCTATGTCCGGATCGACCGTACCCGTAAAATCCCTGTAACGGTACTTTTACGTGCACTTGGTTTTGGTACAGATGCCGAGATTCTGGATCTTCTGGGCAATGATGAATATATTCAAAACACGCTGGATAAAGACAACACCGACTCTACGGAAAAAGCGCTCATCGAAATCTATGAACGCCTTCGTCCGGGCGAGCCGCCAACACTGGAGAATGCGAAGAGCCTTCTCGTTGCCCGTTTCTTCGATCCGAAGCGTTATGATTTGGCTAACGTTGGTCGCTACAAGATCAACAAGAAGCTTCATATTAAGAACCGTCTCTTTAATCAACGTTTGGCAGAGAGTTTGATAGACACCGATACGGGTGAGATCATTGCGGAAGCTGGTCAAACCGTAGATCGCCGTCTTTTGGACGAGATCATGCCTTACCTTGAGAAGAGCGTAGGCTTTAAGAATTATCATGTTACCGGCGGCGTAATGGACAGCGAGGATATCCCGCTGCAAACGATCGATGTATTCTCTCCAATCGAGGATGCAAAAGTCGTGAAGGTCATCGCGAACGCAAACATTGATAAATCCGTGAAGCATATTACGCAGGCAGATATCATTTCTTCCATCAGCTACTTCATTAACTTGCTGCATGGAATCGGCAACACGGATGATATCGACCACCTGGGTAACCGTCGTCTGCGCTCCGTAGGCGAATTGCTTCAAAATCAGTTCCGTATCGGTTTGTCCCGGATGGAACGTGTCGTTCGTGAAAGAATGTCGATTCAGGATGCTAATGTGATTACGCCGCAGGCGCTCATCAACATACGTCCGGTTATCGCATCGATTAAAGAGTTCTTCGGCAGCTCCCAGCTGTCCCAGTTCATGGATCAGACGAACCCGCTTGCGGAACTGACGCATAAACGTCGTCTGTCTGCTCTCGGACCCGGCGGTTTGACGCGTGAGCGTGCGGGCTTTGAAGTGCGGGACGTTCACCACAGTCACTATGGCCGTATGTGTCCGATCGAGACGCCGGAGGGACCGAACATCGGTCTGATCAACTCCTTGTCGACGTTTGCGCGCATCAACGAATATGGCTTCATTGAAGCTCCGTATCGTTGGGTGGATCCGAAGACCGGTAAAGTAACGGACCAAATCGATTACCTGACTGCAGATGAAGAGGATAACTATATCGTTGCCCAGGCGAATGCCGAACTCAACGAAGACGGAACCTTCGCTGACGAAATGGTTATCGTCCGTTATAACAAGCAATCCGATAACATCCTTCCTATGCCGAGCGACCGTGTAGACTACATGGACGTATCGCCTAAGCAGGTCGTGTCGGTAGCGACGGCGCTCATTCCGTTCCTTGAGAACGATGACTCCAACCGCGCGCTGATGGGATCCAACATGCAGCGGCAGGCTGTTCCGCTTCTTATTCCTAAAGCTCCGCTGGTCGGAACCGGAATGGAACACAAGTCTGCAAAAGACTCCGGTGTATGTATTGTGTCCAAATATGACGGGATTATCGAACGTTCATCCGCTAATGAAATCTGGGTCCGCCGTGTGGAAAATGTCGACGGACAAGAAGTCAAAGGCGATCTTATTAAACATAAATTACACAAATTTATGCGTTCGAACCAAGGAACATGCATCAACCAACGTCCAATCGTTAAACGCGGCGATGTAATCAAAAAAGGTGACATCCTCGCAGACGGTCCATCCACAGAGATGGGTGAATTGGCACTGGGCCGCAACGTCGTTGTTGCGTTCATGACTTGGGAAGGTTACAACTACGAGGATGCGATTCTTCTCTCCGAGAAACTGGTCAAAGAGGACGTGTACACTTCGATTCATATCGAGGAGTACGAATCCGAGGCTCGTGACACGAAGCTTGGACCGGAAGAAATTACGCGTGATATTCCTAACGTAGGGGAAGAAGCGTTGAAGAACCTTGACGAGCGCGGAATCATCCGCATCGGTGCCGAAATCAGCGCCGGAGACATCCTCGTGGGTAAGGTAACACCTAAGGGTGTAACCGAACTGACGGCAGAAGAGCGTCTCCTGCATGCGATCTTCGGTGAGAAGGCTCGCGAAGTACGCGATACCTCGCTGCGCGTTCCTCACGGTAGTGACGGGATCATCGTAGATGTTAAGGTGTTTACACGTGAGAACGGCGACGAATTGCCGCCGGGCGTTAACCAACTGGTTCGCGTTTACATCGCACAGAAACGTAAAATCTCCGAAGGTGACAAAATGGCTGGACGTCACGGTAACAAAGGTGTCGTTGCCCGTATTTTGCCTGAAGAAGATATGCCGTTCCTGCCAGATGGCACGCCGGTTCAAGTTGTGTTGAACCCTCTAGGGGTTCCGTCACGGATGAACATCGGTCAGGTGCTCGAGGTTCACTTGGGTATGGCTGCGCTCCAGCTCGGCATTCACGTGGCTTCACCGGTATTTGACGGTGCAAGCGAGTATGACGTGTTTGATACGATGGAAGAAGCAGGCATGCAGCGCAATGGTAAGACCGTATTGTACGATGGACGGACGGGTGAACGTTTTGAACGTGAAGTTACCGTCGGCGTCATGCATATGATCAAGCTCGCGCACATGGTTGATGATAAAATTCACGCCCGTTCTACGGGACCATACTCACTTGTTACGCAGCAGCCGCTGGGTGGTAAAGCTCAGTTCGGCGGACAGCGCTTCGGTGAGATGGAAGTGTGGGCACTTGAAGCTTACGGTGCTGCCTATACGCTGCAAGAAATTCTTACCGTCAAGTCGGATGACGTGGTCGGCCGGGTGAAAACCTACGAATCCATCGTCAAGGGCGAGAACGTTCCGGAACCGGGTGTTCCTGAATCGTTCAAGGTATTGATTAAAGAGCTTCAGTCTCTCGGTATGGACGTGAAAATCCTGAGCGAGAATGAAGAGGAAATCGAGATGAAAGAACTCGACGACGAAGACGATGCTCAAGGTGATAAACTGAGCCTTAACTTGGAAGGCACTGAAGTCGGAGTGGAATAACGGTCAATCATTCACCCCCGTCGGCTTATAAGTCGGCGGTGGTGTTATGGTCGTATAGCACATAAATAGGACTAGGTTGAGGAGGGTTGCTCCTTGTTGGACGTTAACAATTTTGAGTACATGAAAATCGGTCTTGCTTCACCGGAAAAAATTCGCTCTTGGTCTCGCGGAGAGGTGAAGAAGCCGGAAACGATTAACTACCGTACATTGAAGCCGGAGAAAGAAGGCCTGTTCTGTGAGCGGATTTTCGGTCCGCAGAAGGACTGGGAATGTCATTGCGGTAAGTATAAGCGTGTCCGTTATAAAGGAGTAGTCTGCGATCGCTGTGGCGTTGAAGTAACACGCGCTAAAGTCCGTCGTGAACGGATGGGCCATATCGAGCTTGCGGCTCCTGTATCGCATATTTGGTATTTCAAAGGCATTCCAAGCCGTATGGGTCTGGCTCTGGATATGTCCCCAAGATCTCTGGAAGAGATCATTTACTTCGCATCTTATGTTGTAACCGATCCAGGAGATACACCGCTGGAGAAGAAGCAGCTGTTGTCCGAGAAGGAATATCGCAGCTATCGTGAGAAGTACGGCTACGGATTCCAGGCCGGCATGGGTGCTGAAGCGGTTAAGAAGCTTCTTCAAGACATCGATGTTGACAAAGAGCTTGAGTTCCTTAAGGAAGAACTGCGCACTGCACAGGGTCAGCGCCGCAACCGGGCCATCAAACGCCTGGAAGTGATTGAGGCGTTCCGTAACTCCGGCAACAATCCGGAGTGGATGATCATGGATGTGCTGCCGGTCATTCCGCCGGAGCTTCGCCCGATGGTTCAACTTGATGGTGGACGCTTTGCGACCTCCGACTTGAACGATCTGTACCGTCGTGTTATTAACCGGAACAACCGTCTGAAAAGACTGCTGGATCTCGGCGCGCCGGATATTATCGTACAGAACGAGAAGCGCATGCTGCAGGAAGCTGTCGATGCATTGATCGATAACGGCCGTCGCGGTCGTCCGGTCACAGGCCCAGGTAACCGTCCGCTTAAATCCCTCAGCCACATGCTGAAAGGTAAACAAGGACGTTTCCGTCAGAACTTGCTCGGTAAACGGGTTGACTATTCCGGTCGTTCCGTTATCGTTGTAGGTCCTTACCTGAAAATGTACCAGTGCGGTCTGCCTAAGAAAATGGCGCTTGAGCTCTTCAAGCCGTTCGTTATGAAAGAACTGGTCAACAAAGGCCTGGCTCATAATATCAAGAGTGCGAAACGCAAAGTAGAACGTGTAAGTCCAGAAGTATGGGATGTGCTCGAAGAGGTCATTAAAGAGCATCCGGTTCTTCTGAACCGTGCACCGACGCTTCACAGACTCGGTATTCAAGCATTTGAACCGATTCTGGTTGAGGGCCATGCGATCCGTCTCCATCCGCTCGTATGTACAGCATATAACGCTGACTTTGACGGTGACCAAATGGCGGTTCACGTTCCTTTGTCCGCTGAAGCTCAAGCTGAAGCGCGTCTGTTGATGCTGGCATCGGGTAACATTCTGAACCCGAAAGACGGCAAGCCGGTTGTTACGCCGTCTCAGGATATGGTACTGGGTTCCTTCTATCTGACGATGGATAACAAGGAAGAGAAAGGTACCGGCATGATTCTGGGCAGCGTGAACGAAGCGGTTTCCGCTTATCAGCGTGAAGCAGCCGGTCTGCATGCACGCGTAGCGATTCCGGTTAAAGCCCTGGGCAAGACCAGCTTTACGGAAAAACAGCAGGATGCGATTTTGGTTACGACAATCGGCCGGATTATCTTTAACGAGATTTTCCCTGCCAGCTTCCCTTACATCAATGAAGCGACACGTACGAACTTGCTGCAAGGCACGCCTGAGAAGTATTTCGTATACGAGAAGGGCGCAGATATTCAAAAAGTGATTCAGGAACTGCCAATCAGCGGTGCTGTTGGTAAGGAATATCTGGGTTCCATCATTGCACGCTGCTTCGAAACGTACCATACCACGGAAACTTCTGTGATTTTGGATAAAATCAAGCAGCTCGGTTTCACCTATTCTACTCGTGCAGGCGTAACCGTTGCGGTATCCGACGTTATCGTACCTGACGAGAAGAATGAAATTCTGAAAGAGTCCGACGAGAAGGTTAAAGTGGTAACGAACCAATATCGCCGCGGCTTGATTACGAATGAAGAACGTTATGACCGTGTTATCGATATCTGGTCCAAGACCAAGGACGATATTACGGATGTACTCATGAAATCGATGGACCGCTTTAACTCCATCATGCTCATGGTTGATTCGAAAGCACGGGGTAACAAATCGCAGATCACTCAGCTCGGTGGTATGCGGGGTCTGATGGCGAACCCGTCGGGACGTATCATCGAACTCCCAATCAAATCGAACTTCCGTGAAGGACTGACGGTACTCGAGTACTTCCTGTCCACGCACGGTGCGCGTAAAGGTCTTGCCGATACTGCGCTTCGTACCGCTGACTCCGGTTACTTGACTCGTCGACTTGTTGACGTAGCCCAGGATGTTATCGTTCGCGAAGATGAGTGCAGCACGGATAAAGGCTTTACGGTTAGCCGTATTCAGGACGGTAAAGAAGTTATCGAGGATCTCTATGACCGTATTGAGGGACGTTATGCATTTGAAACCGTCCGCCATCCGGAAACGAAAGAGATCATCGTAAATCGTAACGAATTGATTGACTCCGACAAAGCTGAAGAAATCGTAGCAGCTGGCGTTGAGAAGCTTCAAATCCGTTCCATCTTGAGCTGTCGTGCACGTTATGGCGTCTGCAAAAAATGTTACGGTCGTAACCTGGCTACTGGTAAGCATGTTGAGATTGGTGAAGCGGTTGGTATTATCGCGGCTCAATCCATCGGCGAACCGGGAACACAGCTCACGATGCGTACGTTCCACACAGGCGGCGTTGCCGGTGATGATATTACGCAAGGTCTTCCGCGTATCCAGGAGCTCTTTGAAGCCCGTAATCCTAAAGGTCAAGCGACCATTAGTGAGATCGACGGTGTGGTTAAAGAGATCCGCGAAACGAAAGACCGTCGTGAAATCGAAATACAAGGTGAAGCTGAGACTAAGGTTTACGCGGTTACCTATGGCTCCCGTCTGCGCGTAAGCGAAGGCAAGCAAATTGAAGCCGGGGATGAACTGACCGATGGCTCCATTGATCCGAAGGAAATGCTTCGCATCAAAGGTATCCGTGGCGTGCAGAACTACATCCTACAGGAAGTACAACGCGTATACCGTAACCAAGGCGTAGAAATTAACGATAAACACGTTGAAGTTATGATCAGACAGATGCTGCGTAAATTCCGTATCGTTGATGCGGGAGATACGAACCTGCTGCCAGGCTCCTTCGTGGATATGCATGAATACGAAGCAGCAAATAAAGATGCTATTCTCTCCGGGAAAGAACCTGCGGTTGCCAAACCGGTTCTCCTCGGGATTACAAAAGCATCTCTCGAAACCGATTCGTTCTTGTCAGCAGCCTCCTTCCAGGAGACGACTCGCGTGTTGACTGACGCTGCCATTAAAGGTAAAGTCGATCAGCTGCTTGGTCTGAAAGAGAATGTTATCATCGGTAAACTGATCCCTGCAGGTACCGGTATGAACCGTTATCGCAGCGTGAAGTTCACGGGACAAAACGATGTGAATGACGAAAGTCAGGAACTCGAAACAGCTTCTATAGATTAAGAGACAGTCAGGTGATGGGGAATTTCCGTATCTTAAGATGCGGAAGCTCTCCGTCCCAAAGTTTCTTTTTTCCTCATTTAATAGCTTGACATCGATTAGGGCAGATGCTAATATAGCAAAGGTGCGTGAATAGTTTCTTTGTTCCCTGTTCTTTTGGAGGAATGACTTATGTCTAATGATAAAGGATTACAGGATGCACACATCAAGATTGGCACCAAACAAACGATGAAGGCCGTTGAATCCGGTTTGGCTGCAGAGGTTTATGTGGCCGAAGATTGCGACCAACGTTTGATTTCAAAAGTCGTATCCGAGTGTGATAAGAATGGCGTGCATATCAACTATGTACCCACGATGATAGAGCTTGGAGAAGCATGCGGTATTGAAGTTGGTGCAGCTATGGTAGCTGTCTTGAAATCATGATTTGAGAAATCGTTTTTGTTGGAGAAGACGTTACTTCTCTCGGCAAAAACTTTTCATTTGTTCTTTTATGAACCGCCTGGGTCTGTGGACTTAAACGGGGTTTGTAATCGAATGATAAATACGGGAAGGGGGTGGCTAGCATGCCAACAATTAACCAACTGGTTCGCAAGGGCCGTCAAGCCAAAGTTTACAAATCGAAATCTCCAGCTCTTCAAAAAGGTTTTAACGCTTTGAAACGTGAGGAGACCGACTTGAGCGCTCCGCAAAAACGCGGTGTATGCACTCGTGTAGGCACAATGACGCCGAAAAAACCGAACTCCGCACTTCGTAAATATGCTCGTGTTCGCTTGACGAACCGCATTGAGGTGACGGCTTACATTCCGGGTATCGGACATAACTTGCAAGAGCACAGTGTTGTATTAGTTCGCGGTGGACGGGTAAAAGACCTTCCGGGTGTACGTTACCATATCGTTCGCGGCGCACTTGATACCGCTGGTGTAAACAACCGGATGCAAGCTCGTTCCAAATACGGCACGAAGCGTCCTAAAGCAAAAAGCTAATTGATGCTCATGTTTTCGTAACATGACTCATGACTGAAGAAAGGGGGATATCCATGCCACGCAAAGGTCCAGTAACTAAAAGAGACGTGCTGCCAGATCCAGTGTATAACAGCAAGCTGGTAACTCGTCTGATCAACCGCATCATGTTGGATGGTAAAAGAGGTGTTGCTCAAAGCATCCTTTACAATTCATTCAACATCATCAAGGAACGTACTGGTAATGATCCGATGGAAGTGTTTGAAGCAGCTATCAAGAACATCATGCCAGTATTGGAAGTTAAAGCTCGTCGTGTCGGCGGTGCAAACTACCAGGTTCCAATCGAAGTTAAACCAGAGAGACGTACATCCCTTGGATTACGTTGGCTCGTAAACTACTCCCGCAACCGCGGCGAGAAAACCATGGAAGAGCGTTTGGCGGCTGAGATCATCGATGCTTCCAACAACACAGGCGCTTCCGTTAAGAAACGCGAAGATACACACAAAATGGCTGAAGCGAACAAAGCGTTTGCTCACTACCGTTGGTAGGATCCAGCAACTAATTAATACTTCTAATTTTGAAGGGAGACTATTCGCATGGCGACAAGAGAGTTCTCCTTGAAAAATACACGTAATATCGGGATCATGGCGCATATTGACGCTGGTAAAACGACCACTACAGAGCGGATTTTGTTCTATACAGGCCGTACGCACAAAATCGGGGAAGTTCACGAGGGTGCAGCTACAATGGACTGGATGGAGCAGGAGCAGGAGCGCGGTATCACGATTACATCCGCTGCGACTACCGCTTCTTGGAAGGGTCATCGCGTTAATATTATCGACACCCCGGGGCACGTTGACTTCACAGTAGAAGTTGAACGTTCCCTTCGTGTATTGGATGGGGCAGTAGGTGTATTCAGTGCGAAAGAGGGCGTTGAACCTCAGTCGGAGACGGTTTGGAGACAAGCAGACCGTTATGGAGTTCCGCGGATCGCATACGTAAACAAAATGGATATTATCGGTGCCGACTACTTGAACGTAGTTAAAGATATGAGAGAGCGTCTGCAAGCGAATGCGGTAGCGATTCAGCTTCCGATCGGTGCAGAGAATGATTTCATTGGCATCATCGATATTATCGAGGAAAAAGCTTATATGTATAAGGATGACCTCGGTCAAAATATCGAAGAAACCGAAATTCCAGCAGAATTCAAGGATCAAGTGGAAGAGCTTCGCAACGAGTTGGTTGAGAAGGTAGCAGAACTTGACGAAGACTTGACAATGAAATATCTTGAAGGTGAAGAAATCACCATCGCTGAGTTGAAAGCTGCTCTGCGTAAAGGTGTTGTCGAAGTTAAGATCTTCCCGGTTATCTGTGGATCTTCTTACCGTAACAAAGGCGTTCAGTTGATGCTTGATGCCGTAATCGATTATTTGCCGGCTCCAACTGACGTTCCAGACATCAAGGGTACCCTTGAAGACGGAACTGAAGCTATTCGGCATTCTTCCGATGAAGAGCCGTTCTCGGCTTTGGCATTCAAAATCGCTACGGACCCTTATGTTGGTAAGCTGACATTCTTCCGCGTATATTCCGGTGTACTGCAATCCGGCTCTTACGTACTGAATGCAACTAAAGGCAAGCGTGAGCGCATTGGTCGTATCCTTCAAATGCATGCGAACAGCCGTCAAGAAATTTCCGAAGTATTCGCCGGAGATATCGCAGCTGCCGTAGGTTTGAAAGATACGGGTACAGGTGATACACTATGTGATGAGAAAAACCCGGTTATCTTGGAGTCCATGAACTTCCCTGATCCGGTTATCGAAATCGCAGTTGAGCCTAAAACAAAAGCTGACCAAGATAAAATGGGTGTGGCTCTCGGTAAGTTGACTGAAGAGGATCCAACTCTTCGTGCGCATACTGATGAAGAAACAGGCCAAACGATCCTGGCAGGTATGGGTGAGCTTCACTTGGACATCATCATCGACCGTATGCGTCGTGAGTTCAAGGTAGAAACTAACGTGGGTAAACCACAGGTAGCTTACCGCGAAACATTCCGTACACCAGCTCGCGTTGAAGGTAAATTCGTTCGTCAGTCCGGTGGTCGTGGACAATACGGTCACGTATGGGTTGAGTTCGAACCTCTGGAACCAGGTAGCGGTAACCAATTCGACAGCAAAGTTGTCGGTGGTTCGGTACCAAGAGAATACATTGGTCCTGCACAGCAAGGTATTGAAGAGCAAATGAAGAACGGTGTACTCGCCGGCTTCCCGCTTGTTGACGTTAAAGCAACGATCGTCGACGGTTCGTACCATGATGTTGACTCCAATGAAATGGCGTTTAAAATCGCCGGTTCCATGGCTTTGAAAGCAGCTAAAGACAAGTGTAAGCCTGTCCTGCTTGAGCCAATCATGAAAGTTGAAGTTACCGTGCCTGAGGAATACATGGGCGACGTAATGGGTATGCTGAACTCCCGCCGTGGACGTATCGAAGGTATGGACTCCCGTGGTGGTACTCAAATTATCCGTGCGAAAGTGCCTCTTTCCGAAATGTTCGGTTACTCCACTACCCTTCGCTCCGGTACACAAGGACGCGGTGTGTTCTCCATGGAACTCTCCCACTACGAAGAAGTTCCTAAGAATATCTCCGATGAAATTGTGTCCAAGATCAAAGGCGGAGAGTAATAACGTTTTACCTGCTGGATAGGAGGCGGGACCAACATCCCGTTAACTCCGCTTCCGGCCTAACATATATATCCCCTTAAGGAGGAATTGTTCAAATGGCAAAGGCTAAATACGAACGTACGAAACCCCATGTTAACATCGGTACTATCGGTCACGTTGACCATGGTAAAACAACTTTGACAGCTGCAATCACATCTGTATTGTCCAAAACTTACGGTGGTGCTGCAATGTCTTTCGACCAAATCGACAAAGCTCCAGAAGAGCGCGAGCGCGGTATCACAATTTCGACTTCCCACGTTGAATACGAAACTGATACTCGTCACTATGCACACGTTGACTGCCCAGGTCACGCTGACTATGTTAAAAACATGATCACTGGTGCTGCTCAAATGGACGGAGCGATCCTGGTTGTATCCGCAGCTGACGGCCCAATGCCGCAAACTCGCGAGCACATCCTGTTGTCCCGCCAAGTAGGCGTTCCTTACATCGTTGTATTCTTGAACAAATGCGACATGGTTGAAGACGAAGAGCTCTTGGAATTGGTTGAGATGGAAGTTCGCGACCTGCTGAGCGAGTATGACTTCCCAGGCGACGACACTCCGATCACTCGTGGTTCCGCTCGTGAAGCTCTGCAAAACCCAGAAGGCGAATGGGCACAAAAAATCGTTGAAATGTTCAAAACAATCGACGAGTACATCCCATTGCCTGAGCGCGACACTGACAAGCCTTTCTTGATGCCTGTCGAGGACGTATTCTCCATCACTGGTCGTGGTACCGTTGCTACAGGTCGTGTAGAGCGTGGTACGATCAAAGTTGGTGACGAGATCGAAATCGTTGGTATCGCTGAAGAAACTAAGAAATCCGTTGTTACGGGCGTTGAGATGTTCCGTAAATTGCTGGATTCCGCACAAGCTGGTGACAACATCGGTGCATTGCTTCGTGGTGTTGAGCGTACTCAAATCGAGCGCGGTCAAGTACTTGCTAAGCCTGCTTCCGTTAAACCACACACAGAGTTCACAGCTCAAGTATACGTACTGAGCAAAGAAGAAGGCGGACGTCATAAGCCTTTCTTCACTGGCTACCGTCCACAGTTCTACTTCCGTACTACGGACGTAACTGGTGTGATCAACTTGCCAGAGGGTTCTGAAATGGTTATGCCTGGTGATAACATCACTGTAACGGTTAACCTGATCAACCCAATCGCGATTGAAGAAGGAACTAAATTCTCCATTCGTGAAGGCGGCCGTACCGTAGGTGCTGGTTCCGTTGCTACCATCATTAAATAATTAAGGCTTACGAATAGCCTTGAATATAGCAACAGTGTATTGTAACGAGCAACAATGTGATGTCCTGATAAAAGAGTCTGGTCCTTTGGATCAGGCTCTTTTTCTATTGGACTCAGCCCAAATTACCTGTTTACAATCTCTGGTGGATGTCAGTACTTAGATTCGGGACAATCTATTATATAGAAGAAAGATCCCGGTACAATATGATATGCGAAAACGATGGAATCTATTAACCAAGTCCTGCAACTTCCGGTTAAAGATGCAAATACATATTAATTATGAATTAGTGCTTGCAATACGCCTATCTTTTATATATAATAGTGAATGTTGTTCTGCGACGTTGCGATGATGCGAGAGGTTACCGACACACCCGGCCCCTTTGCCATGAGGCAGGTGGTTGGAAAATTTTCGCGGAGTATGTCCGATACCAAATTGGGCGATAGAAGGAGGGAATAAAATGGCAAAGCAAAAAATTCGTATTCGCTTGAAAGCATACGACCACAGAGTTCTTGATCAATCCGCTGAGAAAATTGTTGAGACAGCAAAACGTTCGGGTGCTGGTGTATCCGGTCCGATCCCGCTTCCAACTGAGAAACAAGTAATTACCATTCTCCGTGCGGTACACAAGTATAAGGATTCTCGGGAACAGTTCGAAATGCGTACACATAAACGCTTGATCGACATCGTGAACCCGACTCCACAAACTGTGGATGCCTTGATGCGCTTGGACCTGCCGTCCGGTGTAGATATCGAAATCAAACTGTAAGCATTGCATAACGAATTAGAGAAGAGAAAAGAGGTGTCAACATGAAAGGTATCTTAGGTAGAAAGCTCGGAATGACTCAAGTGTTTACCCCTGAGGGTGTTGTAATTCCTGTAACGGTTATCGAAGCAGGTCCTTGTGTTGTTCTTCAAAAGAAAGATCTGGAAAACGACGGATACGAAGCGATTCAAGTCGGTTTCTCTGATAAGAAAGAGAACAGATCTAACAAACCAGAAGCAGGCCATGCGAAAAAAGCAAACACTGCGCCTAAGCGCTACGTTCGCGAAATTCGCGGTGTTGACCTCGCGAGTGTCGAGGTTGGACAAGAGCTGAAGGCTGATGTCTTCGCAGAAGGCGAATTTGTTGACGTAACGGGTATTTCCAAGGGTAAAGGTTTCCAAGGTGTAATCAAACGTTGGGGCCAAAGCCGCGGACCAATGTCTCACGGTTCCCGTTATCACCGTAGACCAGGTTCCATGGGTTCGATCCAGGCAAACCGTGTTCCTAAAGGAAAACGCCTGCCAGGTCACATGGGCAATGAGACAGTTACGATTCAAAAGCTCGAGGTTGTTAAAGTCGATGCAGAGCGTAACGTAATCCTTGTAAAAGGCTCCATTCCTGGACCTAAAAAAGGTTTTGTTCAAATCAAAGAAACGGTGAAGAAATAATCGCCTAAAGAAAGGAGGAACAAACAATGCCTAAAGTAGCACTTTATAATGTCAGCGGTAGCCAAGTTGGTGAAGTAGAATTGAATGAAGCTGTATTCGGCATCGAGCCGAACGCACACGTACTGCACAGCGCAGTATTGCTGCAGCGCGCTTCCCTTCGTCGCGGTACCCACAAAGTAAAGGGACGTTCTGAAGTACGCGGCGGCGGACGTAAGCCTTGGAAACAAAAAGGGACTGGCCGTGCTCGTCAAGGTTCGATCCGTTCTCCACAATGGAAAGGCGGCGGCGTGGTTTTTGGACCGACTCCGCGCAGCTACACATTTAAACTTCCTAAGAAAGTTCGTCGTTTGGCTATCAAATCCGCTTTGTCTTCCAAAGTGATTGACAACGCAATTATCGTATTGGATCAATTGACGCTGAATACGCCGAAAACGAAAGAGTTTGCTAACATTCTTAGCAACCTGAAAGTAGGCCGTAAAGCTCTGATCGTTGCTCCAAGCTATGATGATAATGTAGCCCTTTCCGCACGTAATATTCCTGGTGTGAAATTCGTAGCGGCTGACGGCATTAATGTTCTTGACGTACTGTCGTACGATCAACTGATCATTACGAAGGAAGCAGTTCAGAAGGTAGAGGAGGTGCTCGCGTAATGAAAGACCCACGCGATATAATCAAGCGCCCGGTGATCACGGAACGTACGGCTGACTACATGGCAGAGCTGAAATATGCTTTTGAAGTGGATATCCGTGCTAACAAGACCGAGATCAAGCAAGCTGTCGAATCTATTTTTAAAGTTAAAGTATCGAACGTGAATACGATGCGTGTCCCTGCTAAACCAAAGCGTTATGGCCGTTATTCCGGTTACACAACCGAATGGAAAAAGGCAATCGTGACTTTGGCTCCAGACAGCAAACCGCTCGAGTTCTTTGAATCGGTTGAATAAGAATTTTTTAAGTAAGGAGGGAAAATTCAGTGCCTATTAAAAAGTATAAACCGACATCCCCGGCTCGACGCAATATGTCCGTGTCGACTTTCGAAGAAATCACCACGGATCAGCCGGAGAAATCGTTGCTGGCTCCGCTGAGCAAAACAGCTGGCCGTAACAACCAAGGTAAAATTACGGTTCGTCACCATGGCGGCGGACACAAGCGTAAATACCGTATCATCGACTTCAAACGGAATAAAGACGGCATTCCAGGTCGCGTTGCTACAATCGAATACGACCCGAACCGTACTTCCAACATCGCTCTGATTCACTATGTAGATGGTGAAAAGCGTTATATCATCGCTCCTAAAGGTCTGAAAGTTGGAGACCAAGTAGTATCTGGAGTAGGTGCTGACATCAAGATCGGTAACGCACTTCCACTGGAAAACATTCCGGTAGGTACCGTTATCCACAACATTGAATTGAAACCAGGTAAAGGCGGACAATTGGTTCGTGCTGCTGGTACAGAAGCTCAACTTCTCGGTAAAGAAGATAAGTACGTAACTGTTCGTCTTTCTTCCGGTGAAGTTCGGCGCATCCTGAAAGTTTGCCGTGCAACCATCGGTTCTGTGGGTAACCAAGACCATGAGTTGATCAAAATCGGTAAAGCTGGTCGTAGCCGCTGGCTTGGACAACGCCCTGAAGTACGTGGTGTGGTAATGAACCCTAACGATCACCCTCACGGTGGTGGTGAAGGCCGCGCTCCAATCGGACGTAAATCGCCTATGTCTCCATGGGGTAAACCAACCCTTGGTTACAAAACACGTAAAAAAGGTAAAGCTTCTGACAAATATATCGTTCGCCGCCGCACGAAGTAATGCGCGATTAAGTGCATAACTTCGTGACAGGCTCGAAGGTAACGAGACAATTTGGTGAAGGGAGGATTTCAATATGAGCCGTAGTTTGAAAAAAGGACCTTTTATTGACGGATATCTGCTCAAAAAAGTGGAGGACATGAACAGCGCAAGCAAAAAGGCTGTGATCAAAACCTGGTCCCGCCGCTCCACTATTTTCCCGCAATTTATCGGTCACACGTTCGGAGTATACGATGGCCGTAAGCATGTACCTGTATATGTAACAGAGGACATGGTAGGACACAAGTTGGGTGAGTTTGCTCCAACTCGTACTTACAAAGGTCATGAAGATGATAAGAAAACAAGAAGATAATTAATGAAGCTCTTTGTTTGAGAGGAGGTTAAACATATGGAAGCAAAAGCACATGCTAGATCGATTCGTATTGCTCCTCGTAAAGCTCAACTCGTTGTTGACTTGATCCGCGGTAAGCAAGTCGGCGAAGCGATCGCAATTCTTCGTCACACTCCGAAAGCTGCATCTCCGGTTGTTGAGAAGCTTTTGAACTCGGCTATCGCAAACGCTGAGCATAACTACTCTTTGGATGTAACTAAATTGGTTGTGACGCAAGCTTATGTCAACCAGGGACCGACTATGAAACGTTTCCGCCCGCGTGCGATGGGACGTGCAAGCCGGATCAATAAACGCACCAGCCACATTACTTTGGTGGTAGCTGAAAAATAAGGAGGGAAAACGTGTGGGCCAAAAGGTAAATCCAGTAGGACTCCGTATCGGTATTATCCGTGATTGGGAATCCAAATGGTATGCAGGCAAAGACTTCGGTGATCTTTTGCTGGAAGACGTGAAAATCCGTGAATACCTGAAAAATAAATTGAAAGACTCCGCTGTATCCCGTATCGAAATCGAGAGAGCGGCTAATCGTGTGAACGTGACGATCCACACTGCGAAGCCAGGTATGGTTATCGGTAAAGGTGGTTCCGAAGTAGAAGTACTGCGCGGACAAGTGACTAAAATTGCCGGCGGTAAAAAAGTTCACATCAACATTTCTGAAATCAAAAACCCTGAACTGGACGCTATTCTTGTTGCTGAAAGCATTGCACAACAGTTGGAACGTCGTGTATCTTTCCGTCGTGCACTGAAGCAAGCGATTCAAAGAACTATGCGCTCTGGAGCAAAAGGGATTAAAACATCGGTCAGCGGACGTCTTGGCGGAGCCGAGATTGCTCGTACGGAAGGCTACAGTGAAGGAACTGTTCCACTTCATACGCTTCGTGCAGACATCGACTATGGTACAGCAGAAGCGCATACGACTTACGGCCGTATCGGCGTGAAAGTATGGATCTATCGTGGAGAGGTTCTTCCTACGGCTAAGAAACAAGCTGCTCAGGAAGGAGGCAACTAATCATGTTGGTACCAAAACGTGTAAAACACCGCAAACAACAGCGCGGCCATATGAGAGGTCAAGCTAAAGGCGGTACTGAACTGAACTTCGGCGAATTCGGTCTGCAAGCTACAGAACCAGGCTGGATCACGAACCGTCAGATCGAAGCTGCTCGTATCGCGATGACTCGTTACATCCGTCGTGGCGGTAAAGTATGGATCAAGATTTTCCCAGATAAGCCGATTACTCAAAAGCCTCTCGAAGTGCGGATGGGTAGCGGTAAAGGTAACGTTGAGAAATGGGTTGCCGTTGTAAAACCAGGCAAGATCATGTTTGAACTTGGAGGCGTGTCCGAGGAAATCGCCCGCGAAGCGATGCGTCTCGCCGCTCACAAGCTGCCTGTTAAAACGAAGTTTGTGAAACGTGAAGAAGTGGGTGGTGAAGCAAATGAAAGCTAATGAACTGCGCAACTTAACCACTGCAGAAATCGAGCAAAAAATCGCCGGATTTAAAGAGGAACTCTTTAACCTCCGTTTTCAATTGGCCACAGGCCAGCTTGACAACCCGACTCGGATCCGTGACGTTCGCAAAGAAATAGCTCGTGCTAAAACCGTTATCCGTGAAAGAGAACTTGGGATTAGTTAATGAAACAGAAACGTCGTGTTCTGTATTCAGGAAGGAGGCTAACAAATGAGCGAAGAACGCAATGCTCGTAAAGTGCAAATTGGTAAAGTTGTCAGCGATAAAATGGATAAAACCATTGTTGTAGCTGTTGAAACTTATAAGAAGCATGACTTGTATCACAAACGCATTAAATACACGAAAAAATTTAAAGCGCATGATGAGAACAATCAAGCTCAAATCGGAGATACCGTTAAAATTATGGAAACTCGCCCTCTCTCCAAAGACAAGCGCTGGAGATTGGTAGAAGTGGTTGAAAAAGCGGTTATCATCTAAGATATGATCAGTTTTTGATGGAAGGAGGAAATTTAAATGATTCAACCATTTACACGTTTAGCTGTTGCTGACAACTCCGGTGCGAAGGAACTGATGTGTATCCGCGTATTGGGTGGTACTGGTCGTCGTACAGCTCAAATCGGTGATTTGATCGTATGTTCCGTCAAACAAGCAACACCAGGCGGCGTTGTCAAAAAGGGTGATGTAGTAAGAGCGGTAGTCGTTCGTACGAAACGTTCTGTACGTCGTAAAGACGGATCTTACATCTCATTTGACGAGAATGCAGCTGTTGTTGTTAAAGACGACAGAAGCCCACGCGGAACTCGTATTTTCGGACCAGTTGCTCGCGAACTTCGCGAAAGAGACTACATGAAAATCGTTTCCTTGGCTCCGGAAGTAATCTAATAACACCCCAAAAAGTGACGTAACTTTTCGGGAACCCGATAAATAGTTGAACTGGCTAGTCATAGGAGGTGTAACGAATGCCTAAAGTGAAAAAAGTTCTGGAATCCCATAGCAACAAACTGCACGTGAAAAAAGATGATACAGTTATCGTCATCAGCGGTAAAGACAAAGGCAAAAAAGGCCGTGTCATCGCAGCGTACCCTCGTGAAAATCGTGTTTTGGTTGAAGGTGTGAACATGATCAAGAAGCACCAGAAGCCAAACCAAATGAACCCACAAGGCGGTATCATCGAGAAGGAAGCTCCGATCCATGTATCGAACGTTATGCACGTTGATCCGAAGAGCGGAAAAGTAACCCGTATCGGTTACAAAGTACTGGACAACGGCAAAAAAGTTCGCGTAGCAAAAAGATCCGGAGAAGTTATCGATAAATAAGACGGTTTAGAAAGGAGGTCCTTGAATCATGGCAGCAAGAATGAAAGAACGTTTTTTGAACGAAGTAACTCCTGCTCTGATGCAGAAGTTTAGCTATAAGACAGTAATGCAAGTACCAAAAATCGAGAAGGTTGTCATCAACATGGGTGTAGGTGACGCTGTAGCTAACTCAAAGGTGCTTGATTCCGCTGTGAACGACATGCAGCTGATTGCTGGTCAAAAACCGGTTATCACCCGTGCGAAGAAATCCATCGCGGGATTCAAACTGCGTGAGAACATGCCAATCGGTGTGAAGGTAACATTGCGCGGTGAGCGTATGTACTACTTCCTCGACAAGCTGTTCAACGTTACACTTCCACGTGTACGTGACTTTCAAGGCGTGTCCACCAAAGCATTTGACGGACGCGGTAACTATACGCTCGGTCTGAAAGAGCAACTCATTTTCCCTGAAATTGAGTATGACAAAGTGGATAAAGTTCGCGGTATGGATATCGTTATCGTAACGACTGCTAAAACCGACGAAGAATCCCGTGAACTGCTTGCTCAACTGGGCATGCCTTTCGCGAAATAAGACGGTTGTCCTTTTCTCCGAAACTATTTAGGAGGTGTCAGGCTAAGTGGCAAAAACTTCGATGAAAGTTAAACAACAACGTACACCGAAATACAAAGTACGGGCATATACCCGTTGTGAACGTTGTGGTCGCCCACATTCGGTACTGCAGAAGTTTAAAATTTGCAGAATTTGTTTCCGTGAATTAGCTTATAAAGGCCAGATTCCTGGCGTGAAAAAAGCAAGCTGGTAAGAAGTTTATAAACGGGAAGGAGGTTTATCCTACATGACTATGTCCGATCCAATTGCAGATATGCTAACTCGTATTCGTAACGCGAACACGGTTCGCCACGAAACAGTAGAAATGCCTGCTTCGACGATTAAAAAACAAATCGCTGACATTTTGAAGCGTGAAGGCTTCATCCGTGATGCAGAGTTTGTGGAAGACAATAAACAAGGGATCATTCGTGTATTCCTGAAATATGGTTCCAACAACGAACGTGTAATCACAGGTCTGAAAAGAATCAGCAAACCAGGTCTTCGCGTTTACACGAAGAGCAACGAAGTACCTCGCGTACTTGGTGGTTTGGGTATTGCGATCATCTCCACGTCTAAGGGAGTTATGACCGACAAAGAAGCTCGTCAATCCAAAGCTGGCGGAGAAGTTCTCTGCTACGTATGGTAATCAACGTCACAAGATAGGAGGTGTAATGAATGTCCCGTATTGGTCGTAAACCAATTGCTATTCCAAACGGTGTGGAAGTCACACTGGATAACACTGTAATCACTGTTAAAGGACCTAAAGGTACCTTGACTCGTGAACTGCATAAAGACATGCAAATTACAGTAGAAAACAACGAGATCAATGTTGTTCGTCCTTCCGACAACAAAACACATCGCTCTCTTCACGGCACGACCCGCAGCGTTGTCTCGAATATGGTCAACGGTGTAACTGAAGGATTCTCGAAAAACCTTGAGTTGGTAGGTGTCGGATACCGTGCAAGCAAATCCGGAGATAAAATCGTTCTGAACGTGGGTTACTCCCACCCAGTTGAAATTACACCGGAGCCAGGTATTGAGTTCGACGTACCGGCAAACACGAAAATCACGGTTCGCGGTATCGATAAAGAGCGCGTAGGTGCATACGCTGCTAAGATTCGTTCCGTACGTGAGCCTGAGCCATACAAAGGTAAAGGGATTAAATACGAAGGTGAACGCATTATCCGTAAGGAAGGTAAAGCTGGTAAGAAGAAATAAGTTAGTTAACCGGGGATTCACTTGGTGGATAACTTACTTCTTCTCCCATACTTACCCGATGCGTCTAAAAGTGAAGCTCTTAAGGCAAAACTGAAGGGAGGAAATGGAAGCATGATCACGAAACAAGACAAGAACAAAGCTCGTCTGAAAAGACACCTGCGTGTCCGTAAGAAAATCCAAGGCACAGCAGAACGTCCACGTCTGAACGTGTTCCGTTCTTCGAAACACATCTATGCTCAATTGATCGACGACGTGGCTGGCGTGACTTTGGCATCAGCTTCTACGCTGGATAAAGAACTGGCTAACGACATCAAGAACGGCGGAAGCGTTGAATCCGCTCGTAAAGTCGGCGAACTCGTTGCAAAACGTGCTGCAGACAAAGGTTACAAAGTGATCGTATTCGATCGTGGTGGCTACTTGTATCATGGACGTATTCAAGCACTTGCAGAGGCAGCTCGCGAGGCAGGCCTTGAATTCTAAGATATTTTCAAAAGGAGGTAAACGACTTGCGTGTAGATCCTAACACTTTAGAACTGACTGAAAGAGTAGTAAACATTAACCGCGTTGCTAAAGTTGTAAAAGGCGGACGTCGCTTTAGCTTTAGCGCACTGGTAGTTGTCGGTGATGGCAAAGGTTGGGTAGGAGCAGGTATCGGTAAAGCAGGCGAAGTACCGGATGCAATCCGCAAAGGTATTGAAGATGCTAAGAAAAACCTGATTCACATTCCACTTGTTGGAACAACTATTCCTCACCTCGTAACAGGTCACTTCGGAGCAGGCCGAGTATTGTTGAAGCCGGCATCTGAAGGTACTGGAGTTATCGCTGGCGGACCGGTTCGTGCAGTACTTGAACTGGCTGGCGTAGGCGACATTTTGACAAAATCTCTAGGTTCTTCGAACTCCATGAACATGGTCAATGCGACTTTGGAAGGGTTGTCCCGCCTGAAGCGTGTTGAAGATGTTGCCAAGCTTCGCGGCAAATCCGTCGAAGAGCTGTTGGGTTAAGGAGGGAATCTCATGGCTAAACTTGAAATCACCCTCGTACGCAGCGTGATTGGTCGTCCAGAGGATCAGCGTGCAACCGTGAAAACACTCGGACTTCGCAAAATCAACCATTCCGTGGTTCAAAGCGACAATGCTGCAATTCGCGGAATGATCAAGAAAGTAAATCACCTGGTTTCTGTTAAAGAAATCGAAGGTTAATCCCGGGCAGTTTATTCCCGGACATATTAAGGAGGTGCAACGAACGATGAAGTTACATGAGCTGAGCCCAGCACCTGGATCCCGCAAAGAACGCAAGCGCGTTGGACGCGGTACTAGTAGCGGTACGGGTAAAACGTCGGGTCGCGGTCACAAAGGACAAAACTCTCGTTCCGGCGGTGGTGTACGTCCAGGCTTCGAAGGTGGACAGAACCCATTGTATCGTCGTCTTCCGAAGCGCGGTTTCGTAAACCCAACTCGGAAAGAGTACGCGATTGTGAACATCGAAGAACTTAACAGCTTTGCAGCAGGTACTGAAGTGACTCCAGAAGTTTTGGTTGAGAGCGGTATTGTTAACAATACAAAGAGCGGAATCAAAATTCTTGGCAACGGTGAAGTTACCGTTTCTTTGACTGTAAAAGCTAATAAGTTTTCTCAATCTGCGGTAGAGAAGATCGAGGCTGCCGGCGGTAAAACCGAGGTGATCTAATGTTTAAGACCCTGAAAAATATATGGCGTGTGGATGACCTTCGCAAGCGTATCTTGTTCACCTTATTCGTTCTGATCATCTTCCGTATTGGATCATTTGTTCCGGTTCCCGGTGTTAACAAAGATGTTTTTACCCAGACGAATCAGGCAGGCAATGAGTTGTTCGGTCTTCTTAACACGTTCTCGGGGGGCGCACTATCGCAGTTTTCGATCTTCGCCCTTTCGATATTTCCATATATTACTTCGTCCATTATCGTGCAGTTGCTGTCGATGGACGTCATTCCAAAGTTTGCGGAATGGAACAAACAAGGGGAACACGGGAAGAAGCAGTTGGCTCAAATTACTCGTTATGGTACGGTAATATTGGGTTTGATTCAGGCGTTCGGTATGTCCGTCGGGTTTAACCGCCTGTATGGTGCCGAAATGGTTCCTGGAGCAACCTTTATCGACTTTGTTGTTATCGCGATCGTGCTTACTGCAGGTACATCATTCTTGATGTGGCTCGGTGAACAGATTACGGAACGCGGAATCGGTAACGGTATTTCGATCATTATCTTTGCTGGTATCGCTGCTGGTATTCCAATGCACATTCGGACAACGATTGAATCGAACTTCATTCAGGATGGTCAAGTGTTTATGAACATTCTGAAGGGTGTTATCATCCTTCTGATTTTGATTTTGATCATTACCGGTGTTGTATTCATTCAGCAAGGTATCCGTAAGATTCCGGTTCAATACGCGAAGCGTGTTGTAGGAAACAAAATGTACGGCGGACAGAACACACACATTCCACTCAAGATTAACGGAGCAGGCGTTATTCCGGTAATCTTTGCGATGTCATTGCTGCAATTCCCGGTTATCCTCGCCAGCTTCTGGGCACACATGAATTGGGCAAAGTGGATTACGGCGAACCTGGCTTATGACAGCCCGCTTGGAATGGTACTGTATGTACTCATGATCATTGGTTTCACGTTCTTCTACACCTTCGTGCAGATGAACCCGAACCAAATGGCTGATAATATGAAGAAGAACGGCGGCTATGTACCGGGCATTCGTCCTGGTAAAGCTACCGAGAAGTATCTGACTCGGGTTATGACCCGTTTGACCATGACAGGAGCATTGTTCCTGGCCGTGATCTCCGTGCTTCCGGTGTTCTTTGGATCACTTGCAGGTCTTCCTCGTACAGTTCAGATTGGTGGTACGTCCCTCTTGATCGTGGTCGGTGTTGCACTGGATACGATGAAGCAGATCGAAAGCCAACTGATCAAACGTCACTACAAAGGTTTTATCAATAAATAGGCGATAGGTTCCGGCGAGTGGTCTGTATCGCTTCCCGGCGCCTATTGTGTTGTTCTTGCTAGTCAATCAAGGGGAGGGAGTGACGTAAGGTGAACATCTTATTCATGGGTCCTCCTGGGGCAGGAAAAGGGACGCAAGCAGAAAACATCGTGAATGAATTCGGTATTCCTCATATTTCAACAGGCGATGCATTTCGTCTGGCGATCAAACAAGGAACTCCCATCGGGATTAAAGCGAAGGAATTCATGGATCAGGGGCTGCTGGTACCGGATGACGTAACGATTGGTATTGTGGAGGAGCGTTTGCAGCAGTCCGATTGCGAAAAAGGTTTTTTATTGGACGGTTTTCCAAGAACCCTTTCGCAAGCGGAAGCGCTGGATGAGATTCTCGCCCGCTTGAATACTGGTCTCGATCACGTCATCAACCTGAAAGTTGATCGGGAAAAGCTTCTGGCTCGCCTTACCGGCCGCCGGATTTGCAAAAACTGTGGTTCGACTTATCATGTGATCTTTAATCCTCCTAAACAGGAAGGCATTTGTGATAAATGCGGCGGCGAATTGTACCAGCGCTCCGATGATAACGAAGAGAGCGTCGGCATTCGTTTAGACGAATATATCAACAAAACAGCACCACTCCTCACGTTTTATGAGAACAAAGGTCTTTTGCGTCAAATCGATGGTGATCAGGAAATCGACGTGGTTTCATCACAAATTGCGTCTATACTGAGAGGTTAAGTATAATGATCATTTGTAAATCCGAAACGGAACTGAGCTTGATGAGAGAGGCAGGAAGGATCGTGGCGGAATGCCACAAACTCCTTGCCGCTCATGTAGAACCGGGCATTACGACCGGGGAGCTTGACCTTATGGCCGACAAGTTCATTCGAAGCCAAGGCGCTGTGCCATCTTTTAAAGGCTACAACGGATTTCCTTCCAGCATTTGCGCATCAGTCAACGAAGAATTGGTGCATGGATTTCCAGGCAAACGCAAATTAATCGAGGGCGATATCGTTACGTTTGATATCGGTGCACAGTACCAGGGTTACCATGGTGACTCGGCATGGACCTACGCTGTAGGAGAGATTTCCGAAGAAGCCCAGCGTCTGCTGGACGTAACGGAAGGATCGCTCTATGCTGGACTTGCGCTAATCAAACCCGATGTCCGCTTGTTTACAATCTCTCATGCCATACAGCGTCACATCGAGGATGCAGGGTTCTCTGTCGTCCGGGAATACGTTGGTCATGGTGTGGGTACCGATCTGCATGAGGATCCGCAAATTCCGAACTATGGCATCCCAGACCGCGGACCAAGACTCAAACCGGGCATGGTGCTCGCGATCGAGCCGATGGTCAATGCGGGTAAACGGAATGTCAAGACGCTGGAAGACAACTGGACGGTTGTAACGGTAGACGGCTCACTATGTGCTCACTTCGAGCATACGGTAGCAGTCACGCCGGATGGCATGGAAATTTTGACGAAGCTGCCGGAATAGGGTGATAACATGAATAATGAAGTCATGCTTCAACCCGGTCAGATTGTTAAGATACTGAAAGGTAGAGATGCCGGACAGTATGCCGTTATCGTTTCGATTGAGGACAGCAGGTTCGTGTTGATTGCGGATGGGGACAAACGCAAGTTTGACGGGGCCAAGAAGAAGAATGTTCTTCATCTTGAACCTCAATCCTACATTAGCAGTGAAGTGGTAAACAGTTTGCAAGAAAGCGGTCGGGTTACAAACGGTAAACTGCGTTTCGCACTGGACCGGTTTGTATCCGATAAATCCAAGGCAGATCAGAAAGGAGACTAACTGTGGCTAAAGAAGATGTCATTGAAGTCGAAGGAACGGTCATTGAGCCGTTGCCGAATGCTACCTTTAAAGTCGAGCTGGAGAATGGTCATCAGATTCTCGCTCATGTTTCCGGAAAGCTGCGGATGCACTTTATCCGTATCCTTACAGGAGACAAAGTGGTTGTTCAACTCTCGCCGTATGATTTAACCAAAGGTCGTATCACGTACCGTAAATAGATTCAAGGTTCCCCTGGGGAATCAAGGAAAGCTGCGAAGCGGTTTTACTGACGTAAAACTCAGCAGCGGTAACAAACTACTTTAGTTTCGAAGCTGGTTTTACAATGTAAAACTTGGAGGAGGTAATTAGCATGAAGGTAAGACCTTCTGTAAAGCCTATTTGCGAAAAATGCAAAGTCATTCGCCGCAAAGGGAACGTAATGGTTATCTGTGAAAATCCGAAACACAAACAAAAACAAGGTTAAAGAAGGGGGTGTAGCGTAAAATGGCTCGTATAGCTGGTGTGGATTTGCCACGTGACAAACGCGTTGAGATCGCCTTGACTTACATTTTCGGAATCGGTAAAACGACTTCCCAGAAAGTACTGAAAGAAACTGGAATCAATGCAGACACTCGTGTCCGTGATTTGACAGAAGATGAAGTCAGCAAATTGCGCGAAACGATCGATGGTATGGTTAAGGTAGAAGGTGACCTGCGTCGTGAAATTTCCTTAAATATTAAACGTCTCACGGAGATCGGCTGCTACCGCGGTATTCGTCACCGTCGTGGATTGCCTGTTCGTGGTCAACGTACTAAAACGAATGCTCGTACACGTAAAGGTCCTCGTCGTACCGTAGCGAACAAGAAGAAATAAGAAAGGGGGATAATAGACAATGGCTAAACCAAAAAAAGTCGTACGTACTAAACGTCGTGACCGCAAAAATATTGAAAGTGGCGTGGCTCATATCCGCTCCACATTCAACAATACAATCGTAACGATTACGGATCCTCACGGAAACGCGATTTCTTGGGCAAGCTCCGGCGGCCTTGGATTTAAAGGTTCCCGTAAGTCGACCCCGTTCGCTGCGCAAATGGCTGCTGAAACAGCTGCCAAAGCGGCTATGGAACACGGTATGAAAGCGGTGGAAGTAATGGTTAAAGGTCCTGGTGCTGGTCGTGAAGCAGCAATTCGTTCTCTGCAAGCAGCAGGTCTCGAAGTAAACCTGATCAAAGACGTTACACCAATTCCACATAACGGATGCCGCCCACCAAAACGTCGTCGCGTATAATGAAGTCATCCTGTTAATGTGGTATAATTCCGTTGCAATCTGCTAATAATGGTTGTTTAGGCATACTACTACATGGATTACTGGATAAGATGACAGTTTCATATAGGAGCGACGTTTGAAGGAGGGGTACTTGCGTGATTGAAATCGAAAAGCCGAAAATTGAGACCGTTGATGTCAATGAAGATGGAACCTATGGGAAATTCGTAGTTGAGCCTCTGGAGAGAGGGTATGGCACGACGCTGGGGAACTCGCTTCGCCGCATCTTGTTATCCTCACTACCGGGAGCTGCAGTCACATCGATTCAAATCGATGGCGTACTGCATGAATTTTCCACGATTCCGGGTGTCATGGAAGACGTGACCGAGGTCATCCTGAACCTGAAAGCTTTGTCTCTGAAAATTCATTCCGATGAAGAGAAAGTGTTCGAGATTGATGCGGAGGGTGAAGGGGTTGTTACTGCTGGTGACATCCGTGCGGATAGTGATGTGGAGATTCTGAACCCAGATCTTCATATTGCAACGCTCGGCCCTGGTGCAAGACTTCATATGCGTATTTTTGCCAGTCGCGGTCGTGGCTATGTCCAGGCGGATCGGAACAAACGCGATGACCAGCCTATCGGCGTCATTCCCGTCGATTCGATCTATACTCCGATTAGCCGTGTTAACTACGGTGTGGAAAATACGCGTGTTGGTCAAGTAACCAACTACGATAAACTGACGCTTGAAATTTGGACGGATGGCAGCATCCGCCCGGAAGAAGCTGTTAGTCTCGGCGCGAAAATCTTGACTGAGCATCTGTTCCTCTTCGTAGGTCTGACCGACGAAGCGAAGGATGCGGAGATCATGGTTGAGAAAGAAGAAGACAAGAAAGAAAAAGTGCTTGAAATGACGATCGAAGAGCTGGATCTTTCCGTTCGTTCCTACAACTGCTTGAAACGTGCCGGCATTAATACGGTACAAGAGCTGACCACGAAAACCGAAGAGGATATGATGAAAGTCCGGAACCTCGGACGCAAATCCTTGGAGGAAGTTCAAGAGAAGCTTGAAGAGTTGGGCCTGGGACTTCGTACGGAAGAATAGCATAGATTCGGCTTAGCTTAGCAAAGGAGGGAAAAAACACATGGCATACCAAAAGTTGGGCCGCGATTCCAGTGCGCGTAAAGCGTTGTTCCGTGACCTGGTAACCGACCTTTTCTTATATGAGCGCATTCAAACGACTGAAGCCAAAGCGAAAGAAGTTCGTTCGATCGCTGAGAAGTTGATCACAAAAGCAAAAAAAGGTGATCTTCACGCTCGTCGTCAAGTAGCTGCATTCGTGCGTCGTGAAACAGTAGACGGTGAACAAGATGCAATCCAAAAATTGTTCTCCGAAATCGCTCCTCGTTACTCCGAGCGTCCAGGCGGATACACTCGTATCCTGAAACTGGGTCCTCGTCGTGGTGACGCAGCTCCAATGGTTTACTTGGAACTGGTAGATCGCGCGTAAATTAGCTTTGTTCCATTGAAGTGACTGTAGTTATGTATGCCCGGCTCCGTAGATGTTTATTCTTGGAGCCATGAACGGGAAGTGGTGCGAGATATAGTCGATCATTTGGTTCGACTCGTCTCGACTACTCCATGGGCAACAATAACGGGGACCTTCTAGTCATGTGGCTGACTCGAAGGGTTCGGCTTAACATGATGAAAAGGAGCTCCTATGGGGCTCTTTTTTGATAGATATAGAATTTATAGGTTGTCAGCGAAGCTGATGCAATTCTATATCCCAAGAAAACCTACCTTCTAATCGCGGTCGCTCATCCTTGAGAAAAGCCGCGATTGATGTTTTCTTATAATGTGTACAGGCTTTCGTTGTTGCGGCGTATTTCGATGAAAGCACTCAGGAGGTCAGCAATGCGTAATCTTCTGATGAAGGTCAGTTACGACGGTACCGATTATAACGGCTTTCAGACCCAGCCCGGTGGTCACACGATTCAGGATTATTTGGAGGAAGCGATCCGCCGTTTGTCTGGTGAACAGCTTAAGATTACGGCTTCTGGCCGGACAGATGCCGGGGTGCATGCTCGTGCCCAGGTATTCAACTTCTACACAGCTTCTCCAATTCCCGTAGAGCGTTGGTGTATGGCATTAAACACTTGGCTGCCGGAAGATATCGTGGTTTCGGATGCGATGGAGGTACCTATGGAATTCCATTCCCGCCACGCAGCGAAACGGAAAACCTATCGTTTTACCATCAATGCAAACCAATATCCGGATCTATTTAACCGGCGGTACCAGATCCACCATCATGGGAAACTGGATATCGCAGCGATGGAGCAGGGACTTTCTCATCTGATCGGAACGCATGACTATACAACGTTTGCGTCACGGAAGTCGACGAAGCCGTCCCATGTTCGTACTATTTTTGATGCTTGGATCGAGAAGGATACGTCCATGTGCCGTCCGGGCACGAGAGATCAAGGAGTCATTCATACGTATGTATCCGGGAATGGGTTTCTGCAGCATATGGTTCGGATTATTATGGGGACGTTGATTGAGGTAGGGGAAGGTAAGCGCCATCCGGATGACATGTTGGTCATACTGGAAGCCAAAAACCGGGCAGCAGCCGGTCCAACAGCTATGGGCAAGGGCCTGATGTTATGGGAAGTGGAGTATGATATCGCCGAGAAGGGTTAACCTCAATGACCGTCGATATTTAGACCACGGACCAGGCGATCACAAAAAGAAGAAGAAATCGCTTCTGGACGTGATGGGTGACTTGTTTGAATAACACGCATGGTGTAAGGTGGAAAACCAAAAAACACTTGCGGAAGTGGGCGTAATCCTGTATTATATAAGTTGTGTTTTCTTAACGGCTCTCCCACAGCCCCGGTTAAGAAAATACCGAATGCAAGACTGCAACACCATGACAATGCTTTAAACATGATCGAAGATAAATAATGAAAATTAATGATGATTTTCGGACGAATACAAGGAGGAACTATACATGCGTACCACCTATATGGCGAAGCCAAATGAAGTTGAGCGCAAATGGTACATCGTTGATGCCGAAGGCAAGACGCTTGGCCGTTTGGCAAGTGAAGTTGCGGCTCTGATCCGCGGCAAACATAAGCCTCAATTCACTCCACATGTTGACACAGGGGATTTCGTGGTTGTTATCAACTCCGAGAAAATCCACCTCACTGGCAAAAAGATGGAGAACAAGAAATACTATCGTCACTCCCTGCATCCAGGTGGATTGAAAGTAACTGCAGCTCAAGACCTGATTGCTAAATACCCAGAGCGCGTAATCGAAAGCGCGGTTCACGGAATGCTTCCTAAAACTCGCATGGGCGAGAAAATGAAGCTGAGACTGAAAGCATATGCAGGCACAGCACATCCACATGAAGCACAAAAACCAGAAGTTTATGAACTTCGCGGTTAATTAAAAAGGAGGACAGTTTCATGGCACAAGTACAATACTATGGGACAGGTCGTCGTAAACACTCGGTAGCACGTGTACGCCTCGTACCGGGTGAAGGACGCATTGTCATCAATAAACGTGATATTAATGAATATTTCGGTTTGGAAACACTCAAACTGATCGTTAAACAACCTTTGAATCTGACAGAAACACTGGGCAAATATGACGTGCTTGTCATCGCTCACGGTGGCGGCATCTCCGGTCAAGCTGGAGCAATTCGTCACGGTATCTCCCGTGCTCTTCTGAAAGCAGATCCAGAATTCCGTCCTTCTCTGAAAAGAGCTGGATTCCTGACTCGCGACCCTCGTATGAAAGAACGTAAAAAATACGGTCTTAAAGCAGCTCGTCGCGCTCCTCAGTTCTCCAAGCGTTAATATTTCCGATTTACCAAGCCCTTGGCCATTATGGTCAAGGGCTTTTTTACATTATCAGAAAGTAGTTTGTCCACAAAGATATGCACATCATTGACAACACACTTGGAATTCGTTCGCCAAATGTGGGTAGGTTGTTCACATGATGTGCACAGCCTGCGGATAGAAGGATATGCATATGGATGTTCTTACATCGTTAACCACTTGACTTGATATGTAAATAGAGATATATTATTTATTGCGAATTAATTAAGTACTTAAATAATTAATATTTAATCATTAATTAAATAAGTAATTTTCGGAGCAGGGAAGGGGGGATATAGTTGGATCGCAATGAAGAGATTTTTAAGGTGTCGTCGATGTTCCGGGCACTGATGAAGAACATTTCTCAGGAATGGAACAAATCGAGCGCCGGGAAATACAATTTAAGCTTTCCTCAATTTCAGGTACTGTATGTATTAAAGCTGCGCGGGCCTCTGAAGGTATCGGAGCTTGCTGAAGTCTTGTCACTGACACCGCCGGCTATAACCGGACTGACGGATAAATTGGTTGCAGAAGGATATCTGCAGAAAGAACGCGCTGAGGATGACCGCAGAGTTGTCAACATCACGCTCTTGGAACCGGGTCTTGAGATCATTAAGAAAGTGAAGAAGGATCAGAAGGAAATGATTCAAGGTTTTTTTAACTTCCTCTCTGAGGAAGACATTCAGCATTTGAGAAGAATCTTCTCCTTGATGCTGTCAAACATAGATAAAGACAATCACAATGGGTAGAGGTGGAGCATGGAGCATTTAACGCTTAAACGTAAAATTTCAATTATGATAGCGATCATGGCTGCGATGTTCTTCGCAGCCATTAACCAGACGATAACAAGCACCGCAATGCCGCGGATTATCGCCATTCTCGATGGTATGGATTATTATACATGGACCATCAACATTTATTTGTTAACATCAACGATCGCAACGATATTGGTGGGTAAGCTGTCCGACATGTTCGGACGTAAACCGTTTATTTTGATCGGTATATTATTTTTCATGTTAGGGGCGTTCCTAACAGGCACATCGACAGACGTGTACCAGTTCATTATTTATCGTGGTATTCAAGGCATAGGTGCCGGTATTATCCAGTCAACCGCATTTATGTCGGTCGGGGACTTATTCCCTCCTCGGGAACGTGGTAAATGGATGGGGCTGATGACCGCGGTATTCGGTTTTTCCAGTGTCCTTGGTCCTACGCTAGGCGGGTATCTGGTCGATAACATCGAATGGCGTTGGTTGTTCTGGATCTTCCTGCCGCTGGGTGTAGTGGCCTTTATCATGATCTGGACGCTGTTTCCGAAGGTTGAACGCAAACCTGGACAGTCCATTGACTATCTGGGATCTCTGTTCCTTACAACGTCTATCGTTCCTTTACTGCTGGCCTTTTCTTGGGCAGGTACGGAATATCCTTGGGGATCACCGGAGATTATTGGACTCATCGCAGCTTCGGTTGTATCGGCTCTTATCTTTATCTTGGTAGAGATGAAAGCGAAGGAACCTGTATTGCCACTTAGTTTGTTTAAAAATAGTGTCGTTACGGTTTCTAATCTGATTGGATTTTTTATGAACTTTGGTTTGATGGGTGCCATGATTTATATTTCCTTCTATGTTCAAGGTGTACTTGGTATCTCACCAACCTATGCGGGTTATGTAACTATACCCATGTCGATTTTCATGATGGGTACAAGTGCCGTAGCAGGTCAACTCATTGCGAAGAGTGGTAAGTACAAACGGTACGCACTTCTTGGAGTTCCAATTATGATGGTCGGTATGGGAATTATGGTGTTCATGGACAACATCTGGCTTACTGTGGTTAGTACCATTATTTTCGGTATCGGTCTTGGCTTGGGTATGCCGGTATTCTCACTGGCTACGCAGAATGCGGTACCCCACAATGAGCTCGGTGTAGCAACGGCTTCATCCCAATTGTTCCGTAATCTTGGGGGGACGATCGGGATCGCGGTCATGGGTACGGTTATGTCGAACAACCTGACAAAGAATCTGAAGGAAGCTCTTCAGTCAGCTAATGCACCTGATTTTAGCTCTGTGGATCCACAGCTGGCTCAGCAGATGCTCTCCTTCGCCAATCCGCAGACACTGATGAATAAACCGCTGATTGAGCAGACGCAGGCAAGTCTTCCTGCGGAGGTACAGCCATTATTCGTACAAATGATCGATAGTATCCGCGATGCACTTGGAAATACATTGTCGATGGTGTTCCTCACAGGGACGTTAGTTCTCGTAGTCGCACTGCTGCTCGTATTCTTCTTAAAAGAAATTCCACTGCGGACCTCGAATCAGGGATCGGCTCCCAAACCCGAGGATTCGGAAGGGAAAAGTGCCAGTGCTGGTACTAGAACTAAAGAGGTATCGGTGGCAACAACAGACTAAGATTGGTATTTGTCAAAATGTTTGGAAATTGAAGAGAAGGAAGGCCCTTTCTGCTTGTGCAGGAAGGGCTTTTTCGTTTTTATTGGTATCGATTTGATGGTTGACATTTATTAGGAATGTTTTATACTGTATTTAATTCATATTATTTCAGTAGGATTATCGGGAATAATTACGGGGGAGGCATCCAATCATGAATTTGCTGGAGAAAGAGGATTTGATCCGAGTGCAAGCAGAAGAGCTTGAGCATGCATCGGCAGAGGAAGTCATCGCATTTGCGATCAAGACATTTCCCAATATAACGTTTGCTTGCAGTTTTGGAGCAGAAGATGTGGTATTGGTGGATATGATTCAAAAGATTAGCCCGTCGACGGATATTTTTTATCTGGATACCGATTTTCATTTCAAGGAGACATACGAGACGCGGGATCGTATGGCCGAACGTTATGGCCTGGAATTCGTGCGGGTCTCTCCGCTCATTACGCCGGAAGAGCAAGCGGCTCAGCATGGTGAAGCATTATGGAGCGTCAACCCGACGGAGTGCTGTAACATCCGAAAGGTAGAACCATTGACTCGGATTCTGTCTCAATATGAGGCTTGGATTACAGGGATACGAAGAGATCAAGCGCCTACCCGAGCTAATTCGAAGAAGATTGAGTACGATACCAAGTTCGGATTGGTGAAGTTCAATCCGATCGCAGGCTGGACTAGCGAGGATGTGTGGAACTACATCCGAGCTAACGAGATCATCTACAACCCGCTGCATGATCAGAATTATCCAAGCATTGGCTGCGAACATTGCACACGACAGGTCATGCCAGGCGAAGATCCACGTGCTGGACGTTGGTCAGGTCATGAGAAGACGGAGTGCGGACTTCATAAATAAACCAATCATGAACGACTTAGGATCGTATAGTTACAGCATAAGAAGGAGGAATTATTCATGACAGCCATACTCCCTCATGGCGGTACGCTGGTACAGCGGGTAGCCCAAGGAGCAGAGCGTGAAGATTTATTGAAACAGGTCGAGACTCTTCATAAAGTCCCTGTAAACGCCTGGACCATATCGGACCTGGATCTGATCGGGGTCGGGGCATTTTCACCATTGCAAGGATTTCTGAACGAGCAGGATTACAAGTCTGTGGTTTCCTCTATGCGTTTATCGGACGGTACGGTGTGGAGCATACCGGTCACACTGGCTGTTGATGAGCAGACAGCGGCTAAACTTGTCGTCGGCGAGAAGGCGGCACTTGTAGGCGAAGAAGATGGGGTCGTCTATGGCGTTATCGATGTAGAGAGCGTCTACCAGGTGGATCAGCAAGTCGAGGCTGTTCAAGTATTTAAGACCGATGATCCGGAGCATCCAGGCGTGAAGAAGCTTTTTGAACGTCCTTCGACCTATGTAGGCGGGCCGATCCAAGTCTTGAATCGTCCACAGCCTGAACGGTTTGGCGAATTTTATTTTGATCCGGCAGAGACCCGCGAACAGTTCAAAGCCAAGGGCTGGAATACGGTTGTCGGCTTTCAGACGCGTAATCCGGTTCACCGTGCACATGAATACATTCAGAAGAGTGCAATGGAGATTGTAGACGCATTATTCCTCAATCCGCTTGTAGGAGAGACCAAATCGGATGACGTTCCTGCCAATGTGCGAATGAAGAGCTATCTGACCTTGCTGGAGAGCTACTATCCCGCGGATCGCACCTTCCTGGGCGTATTTCCGGCTGCTATGCGTTATGCGGGACCTAGGGAAGCTGTATTTCATGCCATGGTTCGGAAAAACTATGGATGCACCCATTTTATCGTTGGCCGGGATCACGCAGGAGTCGGTGACTATTACGGTACGTATGAGGCGCAGGAAATTTTCAGGAATTTCACTGCAGAAGAGTTGGGTATTACCCCGCTGTTCTTCGAGCACAGCTTCTTCTGCACCACTTGCGGAAACATGGCCTCAAGCAAAACATGTCCGCACCCTAAGGAAAATCATCTGACTTTGTCGGGAACGAAAGTCCGTGGCTTGCTTCGCGAAGGGCAGTGCCCACCGCCGGAATTTACGCGTCCGGAAGTCGCGCAAGTGCTGATCGAAGGCATGAAAGAGCAGATTACGGTATAACAAAGGCATAAATAGCCACCTTGTCCCATATGATGGAGTAGAACAACTCATGGGACGAGGTGGTTTTGTTATGTCCAGGCGGAGAACGGACAAGGTTACGGTGTGGATATCGTTGAAGAGAATCAAGCAAACCATGATTGGAGCTGTGCTGCTGGCACTGCTCATTATCGTTGTAACATACGAAATCCCATCTGCCAAAACGTCGAATACCTGGAGTTTGCCGCTTGCCGGCAAAGTCATCGCCCTTGATGCAGGACATGGCGGACCAGATGGCGGGGCGGTAAGCCGACAAGGTGTCATAGAGAAGGATGTAAACCTGGCGATCACCTTGTATTTACGGGATTATTTGCAGCAGGCAGGCGCGCTCGTCATTATGACAAGAGAAGGAGATTACGATCTGGCTGCAGAAAGCACAAAGGGCTATTCCAAGCGTAAAACGGAAGACCTCAAACAACGCGTGCGGATGATCGAGGACAGTAAAGCAGATCTGTTTATCAGCATGCATCTGAACAGCATTCCGTCCAATCGATGGAGAGGGGCGCAGACCTTTTTCCCTCCGAATAACGGGGAAAGTAAAAAACTCGCCGAATGGATTCAGGCTGAAATCAGACATAACCTGGAGAATACGCAGCGTCTGGCCAAAACGGATGATAAGGTATTTTTGCTCCAGGCCCTGCGCATGCCATCTGCACTGGTGGAGGTCGGTTTCTTGTCCCATCCAGAGGAATCCGAATTGCTCCGTGATGAGAAATATCAGAGAAAGGTCGCAGCTTCCGTGTATAATGGCATTCTGCGTTATACCTCCGGAGAGTCCACCAACGAGTCGTCACAAGCTGCAGAGTAATGGTATAATGGACATGAAATCGAAACACTGTCTATTCCATTACATAGAGCAGAGGTGCTTATATGCTGACTAGAGAAACGGTACAGGAGATACTCCAGCCTTTACGCGATCCCGAAACCGGGAAGAGCCTGATGGAGCTCCAGCGTATTCGAGATATTGTTGTAAAGGAACGCACGGTCCGATTATCCGTGACTTACAGTAGTGAAGATGTACGCGCTTCCCTGGAAGCGCAGATCAGAGAAATTCTTGAAGCTATGGGGGCGGAGGATATACATATCCGCATGCGCCCTCTAGACAACGCTGTTAGCGGAGCAACCCGGGAGGAAGATAACGATCGTGAGAAGCTAACCAAAGGGCATGCTGCCGGCATGGAGCAGAATACGCTCCTTAGCGAGCAGTCCGGCGTTCATTTCATTGCGATTGCAAGCGGCAAAGGCGGCGTTGGCAAATCCACCGTTACGGTGAATTTAGCTGCAGCTTTGGCTCGCCAAGGCAAGAAGGTCGGTTTGATTGACGCGGATATTTACGGCTTCAGCGTACCGGACATGATGGGCATTGAAGAGGGGCCGTCCGTAACCGAAGAGGGCGTCATCCATCCGGTTGAGCGTTTTGGTGTCAAGGTGATGTCCATGGGTTTCTTCATCCGGGAGAATAGTCCGGTGATTTGGCGCGGACCGATGCTTGGCAAAATGCTGCGTCAATTTTTCGCGGATGTCGCTTGGGGGGATCTGGATTACATGCTGCTGGACCTGCCGCCAGGCACAGGGGACGTAGCGCTTGACGTGCATCAGATGATTCCGCAGAGCAAAGAGATCATTGTAACCACCCCGCATGCTACCGCGGCTTTTGTTGCCGCCAGAGCGGGCGCGATGGCCTTGCAGACCGATCACGAAATCTTGGGCGTCGTGGAGAATATGTCCTATTATGTCTGTTCCCATGGCGGGGAGAAGGATTATGTATTTGGTCGTGGAGGCGGCGGAAAGCTTGCCGAGACGCTTCATACCGAGCTGCTTGCGCAGCTTCCGTTAGGCGCGCCGGACAACCACCCATCAGAGCCTGATTTCTCCCCATCGGTGTATAAGGCAGGTACCGAGAGCGCAGGGATCTACGATGAGATAGCCGCAAGAATTGCCGCTAAGCTGGAGGAATCCGTTTAGACAAGTTCCATATTATGAAACAAGCTCCCTAGGTAGGGAGCTTGTTTTCGTTTATGGGATGTGTTGCTTAGCTGCCGCCTCCGCCGCCTCCGCCTTCTCCGCTTTCTTCACCTTCACCGCCACCTTCACCACCGCCGCCTTGCTCTTCTTGTCCCTGTCCTTCGCCTTGTTTTTTCTTCTCCACTTTAGGCTGAAGTTCGTCTTTCACAACCGTTTTGAGCAGTTCCAGCACCTCCATGCGGAACAGCGGGTTCTGCATAGCTTCCTGCATGACGGTCATGGACTGTTTGCGATAATCCGGGGTATTGGTCAATTCAAGAAACGATTTCATCACATCCGGAGACTTTAACATATCCTGAATCGCTTTTTGATACGTCGGGTCCTTGATGAGCTGCATATGCAGCTGCTTGCTTTCGGAATTGATGGCTTTCGCAAAATCACCGGCGAATTGCGGATCGGTCATAATCTTCTCAATTTCCTTCTTATATTCCTCCGACACCAGTGTATCCTTAACCGCCATCCGGATTTGATCCCCTGACTGGGCGGACATCATCCGCATTCCCATCGAGCCTCCGCTGCCGGAGGAACCGCCGGATCCGCCGCCAAGCGCTTCCTCTACCGCCTTTTTACCTTCATCGGTTTTGAGAATGTCGACCACCATGGACTTGATCTCTTTATATCCGAGCTGCGGGGACGAGCTTTGTTCTGCACCACAAGCGGTAAGCACCACGGCAGCAACGAAGACGATAATACATAAACGAAATAACGGCCACTTCATTACCGTTGTCCTCCTTTTTCAAGATCATTGAATTTATAAGTTTTCAGCGGAGCTGAACAAATTCGATAATCGCAAGAAAAACATCCTCTGCATGCGGTCAGTCCTCTGTAAAAGTACGCCGATAGATGTTTTTCTTACGCTTCTTCGCATAGTATGTGATGGATTTGCAGAAATATGTCGGATTCAGAATGGTTTTTTATTGTGAACGTTGGTAAAATAATGATCTGTGGGGGTGGAAGTTAGTTGAGCTTACGAAAGTGGTCTAAATTGTTTTTGAAAACGCTGCTCGTTGGGGCAGTGGCGGCATTAATTGTAGGTCTGATCCTGCAGTTGTTTAACGGCGCGATCGAATTCACGGGAATGGCCGATTTATTGATATACCCGCTGATTTTGTTGGGCTCTGGGGCACTGGTGAGCGTATACTCCCAGATGGGCTTTTTTGCGTACCTGACTTTAAATTATATGGGGATAGGCATTTTCCGCAGGAAAACCTGGCAATACATTCAGATTGTGTTGGCTGTTCTAGCATTGCTGGAGCTGATGTTCTTCCGTACCTTTGTCGGCGGATCCACTAGCTTGCAGCAAGATTTGATTTTGGGTATTTCCATTTTGATTATTGCCGTTGTCGTGGCTTATCTTAAAGTGAAGAGTACAAATGCTAATGCATGGATTCCAACCCTTTTCTTTATGATGGCGATTTCCATTGTGGAGATTATCGGTGTACTGCAAATTGGAGTCAGCAACGCCACGATTTTTATGGTGGTACCATTGCTGATCTGTAATGCATACCAAATTCTGACGCTTCATAAAGTAACACAGGACGAAAAAAAGAGCTAACACCTTAGCTCTTTTTTTGTTAAGCATTATTCAATTACAGGAGGACTTCCTCGAGAGTTTATAGTCCGCCTGCATCCTCGATGCTCTTCTGCAATGAAGCGTGATCGCGAACCTCGGTGCCTTGGGTGCTGCCCTGTTGAAGCAGATCGGTTACCGTAACGAACTCGTAGCCTTTATTACGAAGTTCCTTGATGATAAGTGGGAGTGCTTCATGGGTTTGTTTCACGGAGTCACTGGCGTGCATCAGCACGATGTCTCCCGGGTGCGCTTTGGAGACTACGCGGTCCACAATTTTCTCGACGCCGATATTCTTCCAGTCCCTGGAATCGGTATCCCACTGGATCACCGTGTAGTTAAGGCTTTGGGCTATACCGAGCACTCTTTTGTCAAAATCTCCGTTAGGCATCCGTATTAATTTGGGTTCTTGTCCGGTCATTGCGGTTAAAATAGTATGTGCCGAAGAAATCTGCTTGCGTATTTCCTCATCGGTGAGCGTGCTGTAATTATCGTGCTTGAAGCCGTGGCTCCCGATTTCATATCCGCTTTCCTTAATGGCATTCACGATATCGGGATGCGTTTTGCTCCATGGCGCAGACAGGAAGAAGGTTGCTTTTTGAACTCCATTGTCCTTTAAGGCCTGTAAAATAGGCTCTGCGCGTTTTTCGCCCCAGCTGATGTCAAACGTTAACGCGATCTGTTTCTTGTCCGTAGACACGCTGTAAATCGCTGACGGGTTGTTCTCGGAGAAGACCGAGATGTTGTCACTCTCCACATAAATAACGCCGATTGCAAAGATCGCTGCGGCAAGAACGAAGAAAAACCGCTTAATCTTTCTGCCGTTGAATACATAAAAAGAATTCATAATACGTACGCCCCTCTCCCTTCAGTGTGCAATAGCTTGTTTACACTTTCAACATATGCTCGTACTTGCCAGTTATACCAATTTAGGAGGTTCTCGAATGTTACGTTTTAGCAATTTTCTCAGAGATTTAGGATCCATCCGGAAGGCATTGCTCCTGGCAGCGGTCATATTTATAGCCGGAATCGTGGCGGGAGCGAGTTCAGAGGGGTTCGAACAATTCCTTCTAGGTCAGCTTCAAGGATTAGGGGAGATTAGCCAGCAGCTGGGTTCCTCCGAGCATCCGGAATGGAGCTTCTTTGTCTTTATCTTTCTTAACAACAGCATTAAGAGTGTGTTGGTCATGTTCTCAGGCCTGCTGCTTGGCGTGATACCGTTCTTCTTCCTGGTCATCAATGGTATGGTGATTGGTTTCTTACTGAAAGTCGTGGGGGAGAGCGGAGAGAGTCTGTTTGATCTGATTGTGAAAGGACTGCTGCCTCATGGGATCATCGAGATACCGGTCATAGTGATCGCTTGCGGATATGGTCTTGCTTTTGGCGGGCTGGTGTTAAGAAGCGTAACGGCGACAGGCGAGCGCAGAAGCGGGATAGGCGCGGAGTGGCGCGGCTTTTGGCGTAAGCTGGGGACTGCCTCCTTATGGGTTGTCTTGCTGCTGCTCGTTGCCGCAATGATCGAAAGTACAATTACGTTGTGGCTGATGTCATAATTTCCCCTGAAATTGTGCATACCTAATAAAGCAGCTTAGCAGAGTAAAGAGAGAGCTGCGTGGACAGGGCGTTCATCATCATGCGCAGACAGCATACATTCGGTTTAGAGATCCCGCCAACACGGTTAATCACCATTACATAGGCAAGAGAAGCTTTAATCCGATGGAGTGACGTTACATGTTCGCTTAACTATACAAGGAGGTCCTATCATGCTGGGAATGCTATTCAATGAAAAAGAGTGCAAAGAGCTTGATTATGTACTGCGAAAAGAACTGGATGAGATGCTGCTGGATTTGAGCGACCAACGATTGGACCAAAACATCAGGCAGGCTATAGCTAACCGATATAAAACGGTGTTCCGCATGTATGCCCGGTTTGCCCCGCAGAAAGAACTCTCCAAATATGCGCGTAACGGGAAGTTTCCGCAAATCAAACATTAATTCTGCGAAAAAGTGTTGACTAACCGGCTGAGTATATGGTAAATTAATTTTCGCTTCCTTTTCGAAGGTGATGCCGCCAACCGGCGGCCATCAAACTTCAAAACAAACTTCAAAAAACTTTTTTAAAAAAAGTACTTGCAAAGTTGATAGGAAGTATGATATATTATAAAAGTCGCCGCTGAGATGCGGATGACGAAAGAGAAACACAGATTGATCTTTGAAAACTGAACAACGAGTGAGTAAAACGAACCACTTCGGTGGGACGTTGAAATAGAGAATTGAACAAATTCTCGTCAGTTAAGAAATGAGCAAGTCAAACTTTATTGGAGAGTTTGATCCTGGCTCAGGACGAACGCTGGCGGCGTGCCTAATACATGCAAGTCGAGCGGACCTGATGGAGTGCTTGCACTCCTGAAGGTTAGCGGCGGACGGGTGAGTAACACGTAGGCAACCTGCCCTCAAGACTGGGATAACTACCGGAAACGGTAGCTAATACCGGATAATTTATTTCACAGCATTGTGGAATAATGAAAGACGGAGCAATCTGTCACTTGGGGATGGGCCTGCGGCGCATTAGCTAGTTGGTGGGGTAATGGCTCACCAAGGCGACGATGCGTAGCCGACCTGAGAGGGTGAACGGCCACACTGGGACTGAGACACGGCCCAGACTCCTACGGGAGGCAGCAGTAGGGAATCTTCCGCAATGGGCGAAAGCCTGACG
>NZ_JBHDJG010000006.1:0-87894 GCF_043195395.1 Paenibacillus ilasis | reverse complement strand
CGTCAGGCTTTCGCCCATTGCGGAAGATTCCCTACTGCTGCCTCCCGTAGGAGTCTGGGCCGTGTCTCAGTCCCAGTGTGGCCGTTCACCCTCTCAGGTCGGCTACGCATCGTCGCCTTGGTGAGCCGTTACCCCACCAACTAGCTAATGCGCCGCAGGCCCATCCCCAAGTGACAGATTGCTCCGTCTTTCATTATTCCACAATGCTGCGAAATAAATTATCCGGTATTAGCTACCGTTTCCGGTAGTTATCCCAGTCTTGAGGGCAGGTTGCCTACGTGTTACTCACCCGTCCGCCGCTAACCTTCAGGAGTGCAAGCACTCCTTCCAGTCCGCTCGACTTGCATGTATTAGGCACGCCGCCAGCGTTCGTCCTGAGCCAGGATCAAACTCTCCAATAAAGTTTGACTTGCTCATTTCAAAGCTAACGTATTAACGTTTGCTTGTGTTACATTGACGTGATCCATTTGTTCAGTTTTCAAGGAACTTGTTGGCTGCTTTGCCGATCATCTTCAATCAGCAGCGCAGGTTTATATCTTATCAAGTAATTAACTTGATGTCAACACTTTTTTTCGACACCGTTCGACAAGCTTCAAAAGCTTTCGTCAAAAGCGACAGTTAGTAATATACCATGATACAAAAGATATAGCAAGCATTTTTAAAAGAAAATATGTAAAGTTTCGCATAACATCGTTGATGACATGATCAATGCCTGTTGGAGATCAATATTCATTCGAGTCTGTCTACCTCGCCCGTATAAATTTGCTTAATCATGGAGCTCATTTTGATTTAAGTATCATCTCGAAATGTAATTGATTTCCTATACAAAAGGTTTTAAGGTTAGTTCACCGCTTTTTAACAGACCGACCATATCTATAAGAAAGGAGTTCGCCGAATGGCAGACAAAAGCATCGCTCTCCAGAAGCCAAAAGAGACTCCAAGTCCTGCGCACGGAGAGGCACATCAGGCCACCGTATATAAAATTCTGATCGCCATCAGTTTCGTGCATTTGTTTAATGATTCAATTCAGTCCGTGATTCCTGCAATCTTTCCTATATTAAAGGATAATCTGCTGCTTACCTTTACGCAGATCGGTTGGATCTCCTTCGCTATTAATTTTACTTCATCCATTATCCAGCCGGTTATCGGGTACGCCGCGGATCGAAGGCCGACACCGATTCTGCTTCCGATCGGTATGTGTTTCACGTTTGCAGGTGTATTCATTCTTGCATATGCACATACATACATCCTGGTTCTGTTCGCCGTCGTTCTGATCGGATTAGGCTCGGCGACCTTTCACCCTGAGGGAATGCGGGTCGCTCATATGGCTGCAGGTATGCGAAAAGGGTTATCCCAATCGATCTTTCAAGTAGGAGGCAATGCCGGGCAATCACTTGCTCCGCTCCTAACACGATACATTTTCGTACCGTTCGGACAGTTCGGCGCGATCGGTTTCACCTTCGTTGCCGCGGCTGGTATCCTCGTGCAATCCTATGTTGCCCATTGGTATCACGGCATGCTGAAAGCTGGTTACACGTTTAAAAAGAAAGCTGCCGGTCGCATGCTTGATCCTGCCCGCCGCAAAAGCGTACGCAATGCAACGCTGGTTCTCGTCATTCTCGTGTTTATCCGATCCTGGTATGGAGCAGCCATTAGCAGCTATTATGCGTTCTACCTCATGGATGCGTACAAGATCACGATTGATAACGCTCAGATTTATATTTTTCTATTTCTCGCATCCGGAGCTGTGGGTACCTTCTTCGGCGGTCCGCTGGCCGACCGCTTTGGGCGCCGTAACATGATCATGCTCTCCATGATCGGCACAGCACCCATTGCGTTGATTCTGCCGTTCGCCTCCCCGTTCTGGGCGGCTGTATTGCTGCTGATCGGCGGTTTTGTCCTATTGAGCAGTTTCTCGGTCACCGTTGTGTATGCCCAAATGCTGCATCCGGGCAATATCGGTACAGTATCCGGGCTGATCACCGGGTTTGCTTTTGGCATGGGTGGGGTCGGTTCGCTTGTGCTCGGTAATCTCGGAGATGCTTGGGGAATCGGCAATGTTATGATCGCCATCGGCTTCTTGCCGCTGCTTGGTCTGCTTGCCCTGCTTCTTCCCGGTGATGACAAGCTGGACCAGTGGTCGAAGGAATAATCGTTATAAAAAAGACACTCATTGGCAGCACAGTAATGTGCTCGTGGTGAGTGTCTTTCACTTTATTTTCCTGACAAGTTTAATGAACCAATACAGGAATATCCATGGGAGCACGAACTTCGTCAGCCACTCGATGCTCATGCGAATCATTCCAACAGCATCCTCAGCCGCGATATCCCCGAGCACGGTAACCATAATGAAAAATAGAACTATTGCAATGGTTATGTAGAAGACCGTGCTATATCTCATGCCCCATCCTCCCTTCATCCGACTTCTCATGCCACCAAAATATTACACATCACGGGATGTGTAATCAACTTTTTTGATCGACGGTTCCAATAAACGAGGGCCAACTTAAAAAGGAGCAATCGATGTTAGCATGGACTTGTATCAAAACAAGCGCAAATAAAAAGAGGAGATGCCCCGTCAATTCGCATGACATAGAGCAACTCCTCTTTCGCTTAACCACAATTGTATTCTAGATGAAATAGCTTCGCCCTCTTTAGATTTTGTTCAGATAATCCAGCAAACGGTACACAATCACGGATACCTGAGCCCGAGTGGAAGTCTCACCCGGTCCGAAGCGGTTGCCATTCACTCCCTTCACCAGACCTTCCTTCACTGCAAAAGCTACGGCCGCACGTGCATCCTCCGAAATCAGATTCGTATCATTGAATGACAAGGAGCCTGCTTCGGAATCAATCTTCAGCGCTTCCGCAATCATGACTACCATATCCTCACGGGTCAGCGGATTCTTCGCTCCCGCTTCTTTGCTGCGCGTTTCCCAATCGATGCCTGTTTCGAAAATACGATCAAGCAGTGTCGTAAATTCAGCACGGGTCACCGCATTGTTTGGAGAGAATCGGCCTGCTCCAATACCGTTCGTGATATGCTGCGAGGCAGCAACCTCAATCTCATCCTTAGCCCAGTGGCTGACGATGTCGTTAAAGATCACGTTATTCTCGGCAGCCACATATGAACCAGGACCGTTAATACGGAACGTGATCGATCCACGCGCAGCCGATTGCAGCAATCCAGCGGATTGCAGGTCCCCTTTTTCCGATTGCACGTAGGCACCTACCTTGCGCGCATCCTTCACTTTTGTTGGGTCATAGTTCAATGTCAACAGAAGTGGGTGTTTAAACTTATCCCCATGCTTGATCGAAACGATCGGGGATACAGCGTTCAATGTGTTTTCGGATCCCGCTTTGCTTGCAGCTACGGAAACCGCTAAGCTGAATCCGCTGCTCGTAGTGAAATCATCCAAGGCATCGGCAGGCACCGTCAGGGTAAATCCGTTACCCGTAATAACAAGTGGTTTGCCGGATGCTTTCAGTTTATCCACGGCAGTCTTGCCGAGAGTAAAGGCTACCTCGCTATATTTGCTGAAATCCAGCTTCGATACGTCCAGCTTCACTTCTTTGCTGTCACCAGTAATTCCTGCAGTAATCGCTGCTTCCGACAAGGCTGCCGTTGCAGACTCTGTGCCATCCGCATTTTTCTTGGTGGTTACTTTGGCATCCCCCGATACTTCAGGAGCCGGAGTGGACGGAGTTCCTGTAGAACCGCCACCGGAGGACGAGCCTCCACCGCCGCCGGATCCGCCACCTGGGTTACCGGGATCAGGGGTGCCTGGTCCAGGCGCGCCCGTCAACTGCAGGTCAACCGTCGCTTTTCCTTCAAGTCCTTGACGGTCTTTGACGGAAAGATCAACGGTATAGTTGCCTGAAGACAACCCGTCTAAGGCAATGTTAAAGGCACCATCCTGCTCGACATCGAAACTACCTTGCTTGGCAACCGTTTTGTTAGCTCTTTTAATGACATAACTGGCATCCAGCCATTCGCTGACGTCAAAATCAATGGCCCATTCATCCCACATCGCTGGAGCAGCCGTTACATAGAGGTCATCGACCGTTCCGGTTAATGCAGGATTGCTCTTGCCGGAGATTTTAACATCAAGCTCGGTATTGATCTCAGGTGCCGCTCTCTTCACGAAGAAAGGAATCGTCGCATAATCCGAGTGGACTAAGAGATCGGTATCCAGGGATAAAAGCTCGATCGAATACAATCCGTCCTGAACCTCTACCTCTTTCTCGGTCTCATAATCGGCATATTTCCCGTTCCAGCCGATCGTAAATGAGGTGTTGGCATCAAAATAGGCTTCTGCACCAAATATTTGGCCAATAATACCGTCGCCGTCAACACCCGCTCCTGGATTAAGACTGTCATACAAGTCCACGATGACAATCTGCATCGGATTGTAAAATTCGAAAGCCAGGTTGAGCTTGCCCAATTCACCCGTCTCGGTTAACGGAACATGCGGTAAGTAGTTTTCGGTATCACTGTAGGCTTTCGTATACTTCACGCCGGTGATCTCAAGATTAAAGTACGCAACATACGGAACCGAATAAGTATGGGTACCATTCGTAAAGGTAATATAGCCTTGCTGTTCCGATACGCCCTCTATCCCTTCCGGCACTTGGAGAGTTACCGTGAGTTCTTCTTGACCGTTGAGGGTAAAGGTGCTTTTATCCGTTTCAACACTTACCCCCGGCGTGACCTGCGTGTTATTGATTTGCACATTAAAAGTCCCGCCCGCATTTCCAATACTCTCTACTTTTATTTTTTTCTGAACGGTCTTAGCAGCTTTTCCGGTAAAATTACCAAAATTAATGCTTCCGGTAATGTTCTCCTTTTGGTTAGCTGATCCATTCTCCTGATACGAAGTCTTGTCTAGGACCTTCACCAGAGCCTCTGCCTGGATGGTATGGAGTGCTTGTACGCGCCCGGCTCCTTGATCCGTTACATCGTAAGACTCGGTATTCAGTACTTTGGCGTTGTTCATCAGTGCGACTTTGACATCGAATGGAGTCCAATCGTTATGTTTCTCCAAAATGAGAGCCGCAAGCCCGGCCACATGCGGGGATGCCATACTGGTACCCGTAAAGCGATCATAGGATTGGCTGTAATCTGCATCTGCAATGTCTATCCCGTAGGCCGGAACGGATGACAAAATGCTCGTTCCCGGTGCTACAACGTCTGGCTTAATGTCCAGCGTCTTTTTAGCCGGGCCACGCGAGCTGGAATCATTCATTTCATCGCCGGCGGTTCGGTTTTTAATAAAATCCGTAAAATTCACTTTCAGATCCGGGTTGGCATCGAGCAGCGACTTGATATAATCGCCGTCTTCTTTGCTCATACTAAAGGTTGGGATGAAGGCAAAGCTGTCCCCAAGTAAAACACCAATTGGCCCAGGGTTCTGATTGAATACAATGACGCCCGTCGCGCCTGCTGCCTTCGCATTGGCGATTTTATCGACAAAGGCGAGCTCGCCGCGTTTAATCAAAGCGATTTTGCCCGTAACGTCTTTATCTGCGAAATCCTCGGGTTTGCCCAGATCGGCATAAACCAGTTCAAAATCTCCATCCAGAGCGACTTCTGGATCCTCTGCGAGATTCCAAGCCATTAATTCAAGCTTATACGTAGCATCTACCACCGTAACCGGAGCGTTAACGTCTGCAGGAGGCACCTCTTCATCCTCGATAGATTCAACAGGGACTTCATCAGTGACCGGCCCCTCTTCTGGGCCATCACCCGATTGAACTGGCGTGGCATCCTGCTCCGTATCAACGGAAGGCGTTGTCTCATCGATTGGTGATGCAACTTCACTCGATGTTGGCCCAACTGCTTCGTCTGCCTGTGCTCCTACATCCGTCTGCACTTCAGGTGTAACGGGCTGTTTTGGCTCAGCTCCAAGCTCCAACGGACCCTCATTGTTATCAATTGGCTCACCCGGCAATTCCGCATCCGTGAAAAAGTGCGATGTTGCCGTCATTTCGTCACTTGGACCCGTTGAGTTTCCTACCGTAATCGGAAAAGCCGCCGCCCCCGGCGATCCAACCGTCCAGCGGTTAGGTCCTGAATTGCCGCTTGCAACGACGGGCGTGACACCAGCCAGCGCAGCATTGTTGAGGGCTACGGACGTCACATAGTCCGGATCATTGCGGGAATTGCCAAGGGAGAGGTTGATTATATCCATTCCGTCTTGAACGGAACGGTCGATACCGCCCAGTACCCAGCTGGAATAGCCGCTTCCATACGGCCCAAGAACGCGATACGCATAGATATCCGCGTCCGGCGCAATGCCTACTACTCCATATTCGCCGGCATCGCGGGCTCCGATGGTACCCGCTACGTGCGTTCCATGATCTGTCCAGTACGTGCTTCCCCTGTCATCGACCTGTGGGGGATTGGAAGGGTCATTCTCCCAGTCGAGCGGAGTCGTCTCATAGGGATCATTATCATTGTCGACGAAGTCATATCCACCCTTATATGCATCCTTCAAAACAGGGTGTACGTAATCAATACCCGTATCGATAACACCTACTTTAACGCCTTTACCTGTATAACCGAGATCCCATACTTCCGGAGCACCGATGAACGGCCCCGTATCCTTCATGTATGGATTCACTTCGCCCTTTGGTCCAACCGTTACCTCCAGATCGGGATATACACCTAGAACGCCAGGGAGATCAAGCAGCGCTTCAACCTTGCTGCCGTCGATCTCCATGGACACCCCGTTGAATGCGTAACTATATTGCTCCGAAATTTCGTGCGTTATATTCTTCGTGTTCAGGCTGCGTATAAAAGTCTGCTGCTCCAATTGCACCTGTGCCTCAACCTTCGCCTCTGCGGAAGAACTAAAGGATTGACCCTGAATAGAGGAAAGTCCTTTGGCTAAGGCCACTGGCTCAGTAGACAGCTCTACAATGACTCTTGTAGGACCCCCGGCAGATTTCTGCAGGCTTTGTTCAAGCACCGGAAACTCCGCAAGCTTAGCTCGCTGTTTCAGAATATCCCTTATCTGCCTAGCTTCATCGGCACTGAGCTGATTGTCCAGCTCGACTTGCCGTTCTGACGGAGCGGCCCCAGCCGCTGGTGCAACGAGTGATAGCGTTAATAAAAAACTTAGTAGTGCGGACCATAACTTTTTACTCAAGGCTTTGCCCCTCCCATAAGATAGATTTCCCAATCACATTAGGGTCTGGGATGTCATCAGCATATCTGTGCTGCCTTTCGATGGTATCCACTCCTTTCGGCATTAGACTGACCCGTGGTAAATTATTCTAGATTCTAAAATTAGATTCCTCCATCCTTTTCTGTATGTTTTTGTTAAGTTTAGTCGAATGTATAGGAGGTTTTGACGAATGCCAGGAAACGTCATAGATTCAAGGGAATTAAGGCTTACATAGAAAGTAAGGGAGGAGAAAGGAAATCGAGGAAAAAGAAAAACCGAGGCTATGAAATAGCCTCGGTTTCTAAGGGGTCCAACTGATTCTGCAAGATATATCCAGTCAATGCTATGATTCGTTCAGCAACCGCACAAACTCTTCTTCATCCTCCAGGATGTCGATGCCGAGCTGCTGGGCTTTAGCCAGCTTGCTGCCGGCTTTTTCGCCTGCGATCAGGAGGTCTGTTTTCTTGGACACGCTGCCAGTGACTTTGGCGCCGAGCGCTTCCAAGCGTTCGGTTGCCTCTTCGCGGGTCAGCAGATGGAGGGTGCCTGTCAACACAACCGTTTTGCCGCTGAAATAGGAATCGGTGCTGACCGGCGTCGGTGCCTCCGACGCTTTCGCTTGGACACCCAGCGAGAGCATCTTCTGAATGCTCGCTTGGGCAAACGGGTCCGCGAAGTATCCAGCAATGCTTTCGGCCACGATGCCGCCCACATCCGGCAGCTCGACCAATTCTTCTGCGGTCGCCGCCATCACGCGGTGCAGATCACGGTAGTGATCGGCCAGCATTTTGGTTGTGGATTTACCGGTATTTGGAATCCCCAATGCGAAGAGGAACGATGCAAGATCCCGCTCCTTGCTCTTCTCGATGGCATCCAGCAGGTTCTGGGCTTTTTTCTCACCAAAGCGCTCCAGCTTCAGCAAACTGTCAAAAGAAAGCGTGTAAAGATCAGCCGGTTCTCTCACGCCCAGTTCGTCGTATAACTGGATCGCGGTTTTATCGCTGAACGTCTCAATGTCCATGGCATCCCTGGAAGCAAAATGCGTGATTCGGGCCACGATTTGCGGCTTACACCCCGTTTTGTTGTTGCAGAACAGGTGAGCGCCGCGCTGCTCCAGCGGGAAGCCGCAGGATGGACACTGTTCCGGATACAGGATCTCTTCTCCGTCCTGCTCCTCCGTTACTTTGCCAAGGATCTCGGGAATAACGTCATTTGAACGGCGAATGAAGACTCGGGAGCCGAGCGCGAACTTGAGGTTCTTGCGCTCAATATCCCCGATATTGTTCAGCGTACAATTTTGCACCGTGACCCCGGCAAGCTCAACAGGCTCTACACGCGCTAACGGCGTGATTTTTCCGGTCCGCCCCACATTCCAGGTTACCGACTGCAGCACGGTTGTTGTTTCTTCCGCTTCGAATTTATAAGCGACTGCCCAGCGCGGGAACTTGTCGGTATATCCAAGAGCTTCGCGGATGCGGAAATCTGTAACCTTCACAACCGCTCCGTCGATAAGATAATCGAGCTCGGAACGGCGTTTCTCAATATCCGCCAGTTGCTCCATCACATCATCAAACTGCTCAAAATAGAAAATGTATGGATTGACCTTGAGCCGGTTCTCGCGTAGGAAATCCATCATCTCCTTGTGATCAGCAAAGGTGATTCCATCCGAATAACCTACATTGTAGAAGTAAGCGTTCAGCTTACGCTCGGCCGTTACCTTTGGATTGAGATTGCGGAGCGCCCCTGCGGCGGCATTACGTGCGTTTTTGAGCGGCTCGGCCGCGGTTTGGTTGTATTGTTCCAGCACGGACAGGTTCATGATGCCTTCGCCCTGTACTTCAATCGTACCTTCCGTGTACGGGATCGTCATCGGCACCGACTTGATGGTTTTCACCTGAGCCAAAATGCCTTCGCCAACTGCACCATTGCCCCGTGTCGACGCCTGAACCAGCTTACCGTCCTGATAGGTCAGATTCAGCGTCAGCCCGTCAAACTTTAGCTCCAGTGCATAACAAGGTGACGGCAGAGGATTACCGGGATTCTTCGAATTGTAGTCATTGACCAGCCTGACGACGCGATCATGCCAGGTACGGAGCTGCTCGATGTTCTGAGCCTTATCGAGACTCCATAACGGAGCCAAATGACGGTGCGGGGCAAAACCCTTCAGAATCTCCCCGCCCACCCGCTGGGTCGGAGAATCCGGAAGCGTCACGCCGGTCTCGGCCTCCAACGCTACCAGCTGGTCGTACAGGGCATCATATTCCTTGTCGCTTACAAGCGGCTGATCCAGCGTGTAGTAATGGTAATTGTAATTGTTCAGCTCCGCAATGAGCTTCTCCATCTTTTCCTTGAAATCCATGCAGGGGCAATCCTCCTTCAATAATATAAGGCCATTATAGGTTGCGTTAAGATTTTCTGCCTATCATCACGTGCGATTCGGATCGTTCTTCCGTTGATCCATATTCTCCTAGTTGTATCCCTTATTCCACTTTCGTAATCGGCGCAAAGCCGGCAAGCAGACGTTTCACGCCCACAGGCGCCGGGAATGCAATCTGCAATTCCATGTCGTTGCCGCTGCCTTTTACCGCTACGATTGTACCAGTTCCCCATTTGCCATGGGCTACTTTATCGCCGGCTTTAAATTCCCCGCTGCCGGAAGCGGCTGCTGAACGGGATGCAGCACCGGTTGTCATCGTCACCCGGCTCTTCGGTGCGGCTTGCGCGGAAGCCGTCGAACCGCTGAGGGAGAGGTCCACGCTACGGCTTCCCCCAAAGTTGCTGCCTCCACCGCCGCCGAAGCCGCGTCCTGCGTAAGATCCGCCCACATTGCTTCCGCCGCCGCGGCGGTATCGGTCATGCGCCATCTGGGTGTCTTCTTTCAATTCTTCAGGGATTTCCTCCAGGAATCGCGATGGCATGTTCGCCGTCGTGCGGCCAAATAAGGTACGCATGCGTGCACAGGATAAGAACAACTGCTTCTCGGCGCGCGTAATGCCTACATAAGCAAGTCGGCGTTCCTCTTCCAGCTCCTCGTTATCCATAAAGGCACGGCTGTGCGGGAATACTCCTTCCTCCATGCCGATGATGAATACCACCGGAAACTCCAGACCTTTAGCACTGTGCATGGTCATGAGCACGACAGCGTCGTCACGATCTTCTTCGTCATCGTTCATCGAATCGATGTCCGCGATCAGCGCAAGATCCGTGAGGAAGGAGATGAGCGATTTATCCTCGTTGTTCTTCTCGAACTCTTGCGTAACCGACAGGAACTCGTCAATGTTCTCGAGGCGGGATCTGGATTCGATCGTATTCTCGTTTTGGAGCTCGAGCCGGTATTCGGACATTTCCAGTATTTTTTCCGTAAGCTCGGTGACCGACAGAAACTCAACCATTCGGCTGAGCGCGGCAATCATGTCGTAGAAGCCCACCAGCGCATTACGCGTCCGTCCGGCAAAGCCGAGGTCGTCCACGATTTCCAGCACGCGGAAAATCGAGATGCCCCGCTCTGCGGCTGCAGCCGCCAGCTTCGCAACGGTTGTGTCGCCGATGCTTCTTTTTGGCACGTTAATGATCCGCGTTAGGCTGATATCGTCGTCCGGGTTGGAAATCAGGCGAAGGTAGGCGAGCAGGTCCTTAATCTCTTTGCGATCGTAGAACTTGATGCCCCCGACGATCTGGTACGGAATATCCGACTTGATCAGAATTTCCTCGATCACCCGTGACTGCGCATTGGTCCGGTACAGGATCGCATGATCCTGATAGCTCTTGCCGGCGGTAACGCTCTTGCTGATTTCCGAGGTAACAAAATACCCCTCATCATGCTCCGTATCCCCGCGGAACACCTTGATCTTCGGTCCTTCACCCTGCTCGGTCCACAGATTCTTCGGTTTGCGGCCTGTGTTCAGGCCAATAACATTGTTGGCAGCGTTCAAGATGTTCGCTGTCGAACGATAATTCTGCTCCAGCAGGATCGTCCGCGCCTCGGGATAATCCTGCTCAAAATTCAGGATGTTCGTGATATCCGCGCCACGCCAGCGGTAGATCGACTGATCGCTGTCACCGACAACGCAGATACGGTGATGGCTGTCCGCCAGCATGCGGCAAAGCATGTACTGCGCCCGGTTGGTATCCTGGTATTCGTCCACGTGGACATACTGGAATTTGCGCTGGTAGAAATCGAGAACCTCCGGCACTTCCTTAAACAGCTGAATCGTGGTCATGATCAGATCGTCGAAATCAAGCGAATTGTTGCTCTTCAAGCGTTTCTGATATTCGGTGTATACCTTGGCTACAAGGGATTCAAAATAGTCTCCGGCTTTCTGTTCATACTGCTGCGGGGAGATCAGCTCATTCTTGGCCGCGCTCATGGCGGCTTGAATCGCCTTCGGCTCGAATTTCTTCGGATCGATGTTGTGCTGCTTCATCACGTTCCGAATAACGGACAGCTGATCGGTCGAATCCAAAATACTGAAATTCGAGGTAAAACCGATCCGTTCAATGTCTTTACGTAAAATCCGCACGCACATCGAGTGGAACGTTGATACCCAGATGTCCTGGCCTTCCCGGCCAACCAGCTTGGATACCCGCTCCTGCATCTCGCGGGCTGCTTTATTCGTAAAGGTAATTGCAAGGATGCTCCATGGTGCGGCTTTGCGCGTGGCGATCAGGTACGCGATCCGGTGCGTCAGCACCCGCGTCTTGCCGGAGCCGGCGCCCGCCATAATGAGCAGCGGTCCGTCGGTTGCTTCAACGGCTTGACGCTGCTGTGGATTCAGACGTCTGACGGCGTCGTGTATATCAATGGAATGCATAGTGTTGCCTCCTAATAGGTGTAGATTTGATAAGGGAGAAACTTGGGTAAAGGTGAAAAGATGAAAAATGGTTCTGGTCTGGCAGATCAATTACATTAAAGAGAATGGATAGGGTATAGTTTGCTGCGTGTCTAAGACACTCTGATTTCTGCGCTGCTTAGCTTAATGAATTACAATATTTAAATGAAATAAATACATGCTTATCCGTCACAAGACAGATGGAAAAGACACACTAATTATAGACCCTAAGGTTACCGTAACGCGTCTCTATTTTTTTGCAGATGGAATACAGAAACCACTCAGCCCTTCACGGCCTTGACCGTTTCGAGCGCCTGCACCAGATGTTCGTACACCACGTTGCCCACAACGATCGTATCACTGATAGCTGCAGCCTCCTGTGCCTGCTCGGCATTGGTTATTCCGCCACCGTAGAACAAACGGGCATTATCCAGCGATCTTCGAACCGTACGGACAGTTTCCATATCCCCGAACGTGCCGCTATATTCCAGGTACACAACTGGCAGATTCATCAGCTTGTCCGCGATCTGTGCATAAGCAGCGGCAGCACTCGCTTCAATCGAAGTCTCTGCTCCGGTCAGCTTCGCCACCGCGGCATTCTCGTTCAATACGATATAACCTTCGGTCACAACGAGATCCCACGGGATCATATACCCGTAGCGTTCGATTCCTTCGCGATGCCGGCCCATGATCCAGGTCGGATCCTGCGTATTCATGACCATCGGGACCATATATAGATCAAATCCGGGTACAACGGCTTCCAGATCGGATACTTCCTGCACGCACGGCAGCTCGTAACGTCGAACTCGGGACAGCAGGTCCACGGTATTTTCATAAGTGACTCCGGTTGAGCCTCCGATCATGATGGCATCGGTTCCTGACAAACATACCGCATCAAGGGTCTCGTCATCGATCTCCTTGTCGGGATCCAGCTTAAACACATGCCTCCAGGATTGTATCATCTCTTTCAAGCGTCATTCCTCCACGTTCACGGGTTACTATTATACTAAAATAAGTCTATGCTAGCACGGTAAGCAAGTCAATTTATGTTCGCATAAAATACGAACATTTTTTTGGTAATTGTCATTTATCCGTTCAGTCGATATCCGAACCGGGCCGCTGGAAAGGAATTTGGGCGGGTACTTAGCTAAGAAAAACGTCTTCCGACATACAATTCCAGACCGCATTTAGATGATGATTTTCTTGTGATACCAGATAGGCTAAGCTTCGAAGATTAGACTTTCTGATATCATAAAAAAGCCCGCGTCTCTTTGGGAGACAACGGACTCCAATATTCAGCATCACTATATATGAAATTAGCCTTTTCAATTGACGGGCGATGCAACATGGGGGAAAACCATGAAAAGCACCCTCTATGCGAGTCACTTTTTAATGGTATATCTCAAACTGTTCTGCTCCAGCTCCGGCTCTGTCAGCAGATCCGAGTAAACGCCGTACACGCCCCATTTTTCATAATTGTTCACGGTGTTCGTGTCATTGATGGTGTGGACATAGGTCACGGCACCCGCTTGCCTCAGCTTCGCTACAAAATTCGGACTTACCTTGTACTCCGGCATGGTAACGGCGTCAATGCTGTTTTCCTGCACGAAAGCCGTGATCTCGGCGGGTGAATCCTGCGTGGCATACAGCGTATAGATAATAGACTCAAACGGATAGATATCCTGAACCATATCAAGCATCGGCTCATTGTAAATTTGGACGACGACCCGATCCAGAAGTTTCAGATCCCGTTCATTAGCGGTACTTACAATCTCCGTGAACAGGTGCTGAATATCCTGATCCTCCTGCTCCTTCGTATCCGTCACGATATAGATATCGGGATGACGCTCCATCATATCCATAATTCCCTCAATATCCATCGGCTGATATTGTTCCAAAATCGGCGTATTAATGAATTCCTCATGGCTCAGGCGGGCCGCCTGCTTATCCTCGGGGAGTTTCTCCTTCTGACCCAGCTGCTGGGTCATGCTCTCCGTCCACTCGTGCCTGGCTACGACTTTGCGATCCTCCGTCAGCATCAAATCAATCTCGAATACCCTGGTGCCTTGCTCGTAGTTAACGACCATGGCTTCGTAGGCGTTCGTGTAGGGCTGTTCCCCGATGCTTCCCATGGCATGGGCGATCAGGCGATAGGCTGCAAATCCTTGCGGCGCTTCTTCTTCCAACTCCAGATGAGTCAGAAGCAGTATCATAATGGCGGAAAATAATAGAAGGACAGCTGCGATCCGTTTCATGGTATCCCCACCCTTTGTTTCGTTCAATGCTGTTGCTAGGTAAATACCCGGTTGAAGGGTGGGCAAAACAAATAACCGCCACTTGGGGGCTGCCAAGTGACGGAATGACTTATATAAATACTGCTGCTGATCACTAGCTCTTGGTCTTCAAAAGATGAATATACCATTTCAAACCCGCATTGTGGTTAAACACGCTGACTTTATCCACGACATCAAATAATCCGCAGCTTTCAATCTCGCCAATCTTATGTTCTACCATGAGATAATCAGGATCTTGGGTGTTCTTATGAGAATATAGGGAAGAGATGATGACGCCATCCGGTGTCAGGTAACGAGCATATTCTAACAGCTTGCTTGGGGTATTGGGCACATACTGCAACGATTCATTAAAAACGATGACGTCGTAGCGTTTATGCGGAACATAGTGATTGATGTCTGCGTTCTGGAATTGGTCCCTTGATGTTTTGCCGGATGCGATTCTGATTGCTTCCTCGGACAGGTCAACACCTGTGTAATTCGACTTTTCATTGTCTAACAGCATTTCAAACAATAGGCCGGCTCCGCATCCCATATCCAGAATGCCCTCGTCACCGTTAAACTTTCTGATGTAACCGTACACGACCGAGTATCTGGCATATTCCGTGATGTCCGATAAATAATCCCACATGCGGGATCTGTACTCTTCGTCCCATTGCTCTTGGCTGCTTTCGATGAAATCCTGGACCTTGGCGTTTTCCATATTGATTCCTCCCATAAAATGCTTATTGGATGTGATCCTCCTGATAGGCAAATGAAGCGGCAAATGAAAACACGATCATTTCGAAAACATTAGAAATCCCCGTAACACTGAGATTGGAGCATCATAACTAATCTGCGACTCTACGTAATGGATAATCTAGCAATGCATCGATGAGTCCACTATTTCATTATAATAGTATTACAGTTATATTTTGTAAATCATTCCAGACTACTATTGTCCGCTGTGTTGTACATGCATGTTTAAGTGAGAGGAATGAATCGAATGTCCGAAGTTTTTCTCGGCTATATCACAGACTTACAGGAAGCGACAGCATTCGATATCATTATAAGAGGCGTCGGCACTTGGTAAGCATCTTTAGTCGAAATATGCTTCTGGACAGGTAAATAAAAGACGCCATCCGGCTCATGCCAGAAGACGTCATCATTTAAATTACAATCAATATGCGTTTTTGAATCCGTTGCGGATCGTGCGCAGAATGATTTTGATATCAAACAGAATGGACCAATTCTCGATGTAGAAAATATCGTGCTTGATCCGCTCCTCAATCGAAGTGTCCCCACGCAGGCCGTTGCTCTGCGCCCACCCCGTGATGCCCGGGCGTACGTGGTGTTTCACCATGTACTTCGGAATCTCCTCTTTGAACTGTTCAACGTAATAAGGGCGTTCCGGTCTTGGGCCCACAACGCTCATATGTCCGAACAGGACATTAAAGAACTGCGGCAGCTCATCCAGACTGGTCTTCCGGAGAAACGAGCCGAACTTGGTGCGGCGTGGATCATTCTCCACGGTCCAGCCCGTATCCGGCGCCCCTTCCGGCAGCGGCTTCATCGACCGGAATTTATACATATAAAAGTTCCTGCGGTTCAGCCCGACCCGCTCCTGCTTAAAAATGACGGGTCCCCGGGAGGTTATTCGGATACCGAGGTAAATCCCGATCATCACCGGCAGGGTGAGGATAATCGCCACTAACGAGAATACAATATCAAACGCTCGCTTGAACAGTCGATTTGCTGCTAAATCCAGCGGGATATCACGCACGTTTATCATCGGCATCCCCGCGAAGTTATCAAACACCGGCCGTGCCGGGAGGTAATCGAAAAAGTCCGGGATAATCAGCGTCCGAACACCGGCCTTTTCACATGCGGCGATGATCTCCGGATACTTGTGATGCGCATTTAGCGGAAGTGCTAGTACGACCTCATCGACGAGCTTTTCGTTTAGCACCTTATGTAGATCGCTAACCGAACCGAGAATAGGTTTAAGCCGTCTCGCTTCGATGTCGTCCCACTGCTGGTAATCGTCCAGGAAACCGATGACTTCATACCCCAGCTCCGGGTATTGCTTCAGGTTTTTGAAGAATCTCTTGCCCAGCGTACCTGCACCCACGATGAGCACGAATTGGCGATTGTAGCCTTTTTCCCGAAAATGCTTTAAAGATTTCTTTAAGAAATATCGGTATAGGATAATGAAGGCTACGTTAAGAATCATGTAGATGGCAAGATACCACCGGGAGATATTCACTTCCTTCACGAAGAACATTAAACTCAGGAGGACGAACATCCCAATGAAATGCATCTGGAAAATCTTCATGAACTCGTCAGCAAAGCGTTTTTTCCTCTTCGGTGAGTATAAGGAGATCATGATGCCAACAGACAAGGCTACTGCACCATAAACTAGACTCCACAAAGTATAGGTTTCAAGAGGGAGCGGTTTTTCGTACGGAAACCAGCTGCTCTCAAACTTGATCCACCATGCACACAAAAATGCCAGTTGGATAAAAGCAAAATCGGTAATCATATACAATTTGGTCAAAAAGCCTTGGTTCTGGCGGATCATGATTTCACCTCCACTCCACCTGAAGATTGCGTTATGGTTGCCGGACGAATGGGCTTAAGCCGGTTCATAAGCAAGGATAGGAGCAATTTTAAACCCACGCCTGCATAGACGGCTCCATTAACGAATATGTTGTATTTCTGCCGGTAATGCTTCCGATGAAAAAGTATCATCGCCCGGTGGAACTCATAAATGATCTTGAACGGCCTGCGCCGGGCGCTGCCGCCTTTATAATGGATAATCGTGGTCCGAGGATAATAGTGAATTCCCCATCCCGCCTGCTTGATGCGATAACACCAGTCGATATCTTCCCCGTACATAAAAAACGTCTCGTCCAGCCCGCCTACCTGCTCGATCGTCTCGCGGCGTACCAGCATGAACGCACCAACCAAACAATCCACCGGATACTCGACGTCCGGATTCAAATACCCCAACTGATACTGGTTAAACTCCGGCTTGTTCGGGAACAGCTTGCTGAGCCCAAAAGCATAATAGAAGGACGCTGAAGGCGTCGGGAACCCTCTTTTGCAAGCCTTATCAAGCGAACCGTCCGGGAGGACGATTTTACAGCCGGAAGCACCAATGATCGGATTGTAGTCCATAAAAGCGACCATCGTCTGTATCGTATCCTGCTGGATAATCGTGTCGGAATTTAGCAGCAGCATATATCGCCCTTCCGCCACTTCCATCCCCTGATTGTTGGCTTTGGCAAAGCCGGTATTCTCCGTGTTCTCGATCAACTTGACCTGCGGGAATAACTCCCGAATGGTCTGAACCGACTCGTCCTTCGAGTTGTTATCTATCAAAATGACTTCATATGTATACTCCGTCTCTGATGCAAACACGGATCGCAAACAGTCCACCGTCAGCTGACAAGTATTGTAGTTCACGATTAAAATGCTTAAATCCATTGCATAACGTCTCCTGACAAATATAGTAATCTATCGACATTATAGCATAGTTCATGGGGAAAGAAGGAATATCAGATAATTGATGCTTTAGTTTTTATGAAAGGTGCCCCCTAATATAAGCCAATAATCAAAAAAAGCCTAATCATTAACAGACTAGGCCCTTTTAATTATTCTCATATTCAATCGAGGTATGTCGGATTGCCCTTTACTTCAAGCATAAATCGTTTCAGGGCATCTCTCCAATGAGGTAAGTCAGTTAAACCGTTCGTCCGAATGGACATATTATCAAGAACAGAATTAGTCGGCCTTGGTGCAGGGCGAGGGAATTCTGCAGTTGTGCAAGGAGTTAGTTCGGCTTTCATGGCCAATCCAAGAATCTCTTGATACTCTTCAAAAATCGCCTGGGTGAACTCATACCATGTACATGTTCCCTGATTGGACGCATGATAGATTCCATACTTCTCTGTTAAGGCGAGCTCTAACAAGAAAGAAGCCAAATCCGTTGTGTAGGTGGGTGAACCCTTTTGGTCGTTAACAACCTTTAACAGCGGTTTTTCTTGACCTAGACGGAGCATCGTTTTAACAAAGTTATTCCCTTGCAGTCCGAACACCCATGATGTTCTCACGATAAACCACTTGGAGCAGAGTGTTTGGGTAAGGATTTCGCCGGCTAACTTAGACTTTCCATAAACACTCTGAGGATCAGTCTGGTCGTATTCCACATAGGGCATCTTACCTTGACCGTTAAAAACATAATCCGTGCTAATATAGATCAGTTTGGAGCCTGAAGACTCAGCTGCTGTTGCAAGATTTCGTGTTCCCACGGCATTAATGAGATAGGCCTGATCCATATCAGACTCGGCAGCGTCAACAGCAGTATATGCCGCACAGTGAATGATGCAATCAGGCTTGTTTTCCTTAATGATTTTATGGCATTGAGCCAGGTCAGTGATGTCGAGTTCACTTCTTCCATACCCTAACACATCATGCTTAGAGTCAGTAAATATACGTACAACATCCTTCCCAAGCTGCCCCTGTGCTCCGGTTACAAGCACCCTCATGAATGACCACCCAAACGCTTCCCGTATTGCTTGGTTACATATTCCCTATAAACACCTGACTGAATACGTTGCCACCAATCTTTATTATCCAGATACCACTGAATCGTTTCTTTGATACCCGTCTCGAAATTATGCTTGGGTTTCCAACCAAGTTCATTCATGATTTTCGTTGGATCAATTCCATAACGACGATCATGTCCCGGGCGATCATCTACATAAGAAATCAGAGACTCGGGCTTCCCAAGCTCTTGGAGTATTTTTTGAACGATATGAACATTGGTGCGTTCATTATTTCCGCCTATGTTATACACCTCTCCATTAACGCCTTTGTGTATAACCAGGTCAATAGCACTGCAATGATCTTCAACGTACAACCAATCCCGGATATTCAACCCATCGCCGTAGACAGGTAGCGCTTCATCATTAAGTGCACGGGAGATCATAAGCGGGATTAGCTTTTCTGGAAATTGAAAAGGGCCGTAGTTGTTAGAACAACGTGTAATATTGACCGGGAGTCCAAAGGTCTCGTGATAAGCTCTAACCAGCAGATCTCCTCCTGCTTTACTAGCGGAATATGGACTGTTAGGAGCCAGGGGCGTCTCTTCAGTAAAAAGTCCAGTTTCACCCAGTGACCCATAAACCTCATCGGTTGATACTTGTACAAACTTCGTTACATTATGTTTTTTGGCCGCATCCAACAAAACCTGAGTTCCAAGCACATTAGTGTTCACAAATACTTCTGGCTCTAGAATGCTTCGGTCCACATGAGACTCAGCAGCAAAGTTAACCACAACCTCAATCTGATGCTGCTCAAAAATTTGCTCAACCGCTTCTTTATTCGCGATATCTGCTTTAACAAACGTATAGTTAGCATTATTTTCAACGGATTTGAGGTTCTCCAAATTCCCTGCATAAGTTAAGGCATCCATGTTGATGATCTCATATGTGGGATACTGCTGTAACATGTATATAACAAAATTGCTTCCAATAAATCCAGCACCGCCGGTAACAAGTAGTTTCATTGAAGTCCCCCCTAGTTAAAGTTCAATTCTGCGTTCTTCAGTAACGGGTGGTTTTTATCTTTATCTGAAAGAATCGGATTTGAAGTTGGCCAATCGATCCCTAAAGCCGGATCATTCCATAATATTCCCCTGTCGTGTTCTGGGGAATAAAATTCATCTACTTTATAAAAAACTTGTGTATTTGGAACAAGTGTACAGAATCCATGTGCGAACCCTTTTGGTACCAGTATTTGGCGTTTATTGTACTCGCTAAGAATCACACCAACCCAATTGCCAAAAGTGGGGGAATTTTTGCGAATATCAACAACAACATCGTATATTGCCCCTGAAAGGACACGAACCAATTTGGTTTGTCCTTTAGGGTTTAGCTGATAATGCAACCCTCTCAAGACACCTGCATCGGATGAAAGAGAGTGATTATCCTGAATGAAATAATGATCAATATTATGTTCTTTTAAAACAGCGGTGTTATAGCTCTCCATAAAAAAACCCCTATTATCCCCATGGACTTTTGGTTCAAGCAGGTTAACACCATTTAAAGACATAGAGGTGATAATCATAGTCCCACTCCTCCTAAATTTTTAATTTACCGAATTCCTCTGTAAACACCAAGTCATGAGCTAATTCATTGGCCCTTGCTAAGGAAGCATGTGTACCCGCATCAGTCCACCAACCATTTAGGACATCATAAGTCAGCTCACCTCTAGCAATATATGCATTATTAACATCTGTGATCTCTAATTCACCACGTGCGGAAGGCTTCAATGTTTTGACAATTTCAAATACATGATGATCAAACATATAAATTCCAGTTACTGCATAATTGGATTTTGGATTATTCGGCTTTTCTTCTATGGATACAATGCGGTTACCTTGTATCTCAGGGACGCCAAACCTTCTCGGATCTTCAACTTGTTGAATTAATATCTTAGCACCCTTCTCCTGTTCTCTGAAATTTTCAACAAACTTAGAAAGGTCATCTTCGAAAACATTATCTCCTAGAATAACAACCATTTGATCAACACCAACAAAATTTTCAGCAAGATCCAATGCTTGAGCGATTCCACCTGCTTCATCTTGAACTTTATAAGTAAACGTAACTCCCATCTCTTTGCCACTTCCAAGGAGATTTACAACATCACCCATATGCTCTTTACCAGTCACGACAAGAATATCCTTTATTCCTGCATGTTTAAGTTTAAATATCGAATGAAATATCATTGGATATTTACCTACGGGAAGTAAATGTTTATTGGTAACTTTGGTTAATGGGTAGAGGCGTGAGCCTGTGCCACCTGCTAATATAATTCCTTTCAATGAACTCATCTTCTTTCTTTTTTTATTGCTTAAATAAATTTTCTTCACTAAACTTGTCTCCAAACAGTAAATCATATTCCAACAATTCGTATTTATCCAAAATATCTTCCTTACCTACTTCTACTTCATTTAATAATTCTCCATTACTTTTAATCATTAGGTCTTTGGATAAACCAATGTATTCTTGATTAAGTTCTTGAAGAAAATCATAAAATAGTGGCGGCTGTAAGTTTGCTAGTTGAAAAACTTTAGGAAGAAGAAGAGAAGGACTAATCCCATCTAAGTGTGTATCTATACTTTTACCAAGATTGTTCCATATTAATAATGGAGTACTTTTTAAATATTTTTGTTGTTCAAGCCCTTCATTTTCACCAGAATCCAAATCTTGGTAAACATCCGAACCTAAATTCGGTAAATGATCACCAAAAAAAACTACAATTGTAGGCTCGTTAATATTATCTATTAAATATTTTAATGCTTCGTCTGCATCTTTTACTCCTTGCGAATATATCTCTAAAACTTCCTTTGTCTTTTCTCTAATTTCACCAGTAATTTCAATTTCTGATGGATACTTAGATTCTTTGTTATAAGCTGAGTGATTTTGCATTGTTATTGCATATATGAATGTAGGCTTTTCGCTTCCATGTATTTCTTCAATTATTCTTTTAGACACTTCAATATCCGCAATATATACTCCCCGTCTCTCAGGATTAACAAAATCGTCTTCACCAATAAATTTATCGAAATTAAAATGCCGGTAAACATTATCCCTATTCCAAAACCATTTTACATAAGAATGTAAAGCGATGGTTTGATAACCGCTCTTTTTCAATACATCGGCTAGAGAAGGATACGGTCTTTTAATGTATTGTTGATAAGGCATTGACCCTTGCGGTAAAAACCGCATGGACAAACCTGTTAGAGCTTCAAACTCAACGTTAGATGTACCGCCTCCAAATTGAGGCGATAACAACCAACCTGTCGTACTACTATCTTTTAAGGAATTATAAAAAGAAAGGGGATTCTCTGAAAAGTCAATATTTTTGGATATTGTTGGATCCCAGAATGCTTCATTCATAATATAAATAATATTAGGAGCCTCTTCCATAGCGTTATATATTGTCGAACTCGTTGGACTATTTATGGAATTGACTATCTGAAGTATGTTTTCTTTATTATAGTTCGCGGGCGGAACAACTATTGCATTAGGAACATTTAATACAAAACCTAACAAGGATCCGTTCTCCTTGTAATTCAGCGTCTGCTCCCAATTAATATTTACAATATTCATTTTGTTTAAGACACTTTTTGATAAAGGGATTTTATCCCATAGGCAGAATGAAATAATTATACAAACTGAGAAAAAGAATACTACTCCCCTTTCTAGAAGGGATATTCTAACAGCTAATACTCGCTTCCTGAATTTAATTGAAGCAATTAATAATACAGCTAAAAAAAGCAGATATATAAAGTTTATTTCTTTATACATACCAGGCAGGAGATTTAAAATTTGTTTGGCAAATATAAAATCCCATGGGAAGAAGGGCTCCTCTAAAAAATTCATTTTATATTTCTGAATTAATCCAAACAATGACATTAACAACTGATATAAACTAAAACCAACAATAAAGTTCGGAATCACAGACACTAATATCAATAGAATTGATATACATAATAAATAATTGATAATAAAAGCCCCAAAGCTATCGCCGATCCATACAAATGTTAAAGTTAAACTGCCTCTGACTATAGATTCTAGGATAATCAGACCAACAAAAGTTCCTAATAATACCGTGAGCATTCTATGGATGCGCTTATTCCTGATTATGTTCATTACTTTATAACTGTTCTCCTAGTGTTTATGATGTTTTCAAAAGTTTCAATCACTTCTTGATCGGATAATTTACTGATATCAATATTGTTACTGGAATATATATAATCATCATCAATGATTAATTTATAATCAAAATAAAATTGCGCCAATGATCTCAACATCAATTGAGGATTATATCTAAATCGGATATACTCTTTTTCCTTTTTATTCCTCTCCTCGTCAAACATAATATGATGATGAATTAATAGAGAGTTTGGAGAATTAACAAGTCGTTTCCCTGATTTCCGCAATATGTATGAAATTGCGGAATCTTCATAGACATTTGGGTAGCCCTCAACCTCTGGGAACCACCCCTTAAACAACGTTGCCCCTACCGGATTCCAATCTGTATCATATCTTTCTAATGTTGAGAGGTCATACACTGATTTGTTAATATTGTACAACTTGAATTGAACTCTATTCCCTGAAATTTCTTCATATCCGCCTGTAAATTGTAGTACATTACTTGGAAATGTCACTCTACAAGTTACTGAGCCTATATCATCTGATTCTTCAGCACGAACTAACAATTCTTCAAGCCAACCTTCAGTAACCTCTATGTCGTTATCAAGGGAGATATAATATGAATTTGGTGTTGCATACTTCATCGCTTCTTTTCTTCCACCAGCTGGGCCTAAATTTGATGAATTGTATATAACTTTCACACCCGGTATGCCCTCAATATGGTCTTTTATAAATGATACGCATGATTCGGAAGAGCCATTTTCGAATAGAATAATCTCATGTGGAATCTTGACTGTATTCTTAATAGATTGGATACATTGTAAAGTTTGATCTTCTTTACCAAAAGAGATCATTATAAATGATATTAATTTATGAAAAACACCATCTCTAATTGACCGACGCAGTTTTGCTTGATCGGAGATGACGATAGACATATTTTTCTGCTTATCGTTAGATTTTATTGATTTTTGATTGGTATGGATACGATGTTTATATAGGAATTCTGGTACATGAACAAATGCGGAGTTTGGATAATGAAACGCTACTCTCAGTACCATGTCATAATCTTGTGCACCATCATATTCCGAATTAAAAACCCCTACTTTTAGAAACACATCCCTACTAATCATTTTGAAGTGTGACGCATACATTCTAACATCCAAATGATCTTCAAATATATTATCTTTCGGTAAGTGGTCACAAGAAAACCTTCCAATTTCCTCCGAATCCTCATTAATATGAATTCTATTTGTGAAGGAATATTTAGTTCCAGGTCCCCAATACTCTAAGCACTTCTCGATAGCATTCAACTCCAAAATATCATCACAGTCCAAAAAAGCTATAATGCTCCCTTCTGATTTTGCCATACAGATATTTTGTGTCTTTGAAATGCCTTGATTATGTTCATTCTTAAATAATCTAACCTTCTTATTATTTTTGTAGGTATTTAATATCGTGCTTACTTTTGGATCTGGTGAGCAATCATCTACAATAATAACTTCAATATGTCGATACGTTTGATTGATTGCTGAGTCAATGCAAGAAGCTAAGTATTCGACATTATTATAGACGGGAATAATAATTGATACTAAAGGATACTCATTTTTTTCACTTGTATTAACTTCTGTAACTAAATTTGCTTCAGGTTTATATTTTATTTTTGTTTTAAGGGAAAGCAGTTTATAATATGTTTTCTTAAATTGTGATCTAAATGGTTCAGGTGTTCTTCTCATGACGTTGAAAAATTTCCCATGAGCCTTTCTTATTGTTTTTGAATTCTCTGCTTTTACTATCACTGGTTTTATGATACTTTTAAGTGCACTATTCGACTTTCTATAAAGAGCTTTATTATATTCATTAATTACTCTTAAAGGTTTGGTGAACCTCCAAGAGGTGGAGTTCAATAATTGATTAACTAGAGCATTCGCCTCCAAATTAGCTTCCACCAAAACTTTATTAACTTCTTCAGCTCTATTCATTTTTTCAACTAGCTCATCTTTTTCATTCAACAGGACTTCCTGTATACCAGTTAGCTCATCTATTAAACTCCTATTTCGAGCGTCCTTTTCACTTAACTCTTGTTCTTTGAGTTGATGTGTTTCTATTAACGATGCAATTTCATTCTTCTGTGAAGCAATCAATTCCGAAATGCCGTTTACTTCTCCGGCAATTGATGTAGGAACATCTTCGGACAAACAGAGCGTGATTATAAATATACCCTTCGTTCTTTTGATTTCCGGAAAATCACAAATGATCTGAGTAGACTCATCCAGAATCAGAAATCTCCGTGTTTGCATACTCGGTAATTTAATTGCACCTTCACTATATCTAAGTAATGATTCTGTGATAGCTGGGTTAAACCAATTTAAAATAAGATTATTGTTTTCATCCAGGAATTCAAGCTTTGTTATTTCTAAAAACGCGGGTGCAATGCAGTCAATCAGGATATTTAGTTGTTCAGTTCCTGATCCCACGACCTTAAAACTTAGTTCGGTATAGCCACCATTACTAGGCAAAGATACTACTTCTGTTTCGCCTTGAAAATCGGGTGTAAATTTCAGCGATGCTTGATGGTACAGATTTACTTCGTTCACATAATTATTTACTTCCGTGGAATTGACAGTCTTTTTCCTGGATACGTTAATAAATTGATACACATCACTATCAGATTTCCTTTGAAGATATTTTTGCAAACTATTAGGAAAATCACTATATCGTTGCCTTAACTCTGTTTCTTCAGGTTTTAGAACTGACTCGTAAGAATCAACGATCTCTAATCCCGCACGTTCCATAAGGCTGTGTACGCTTTTTCTTGTAAAAAAGCGGATATGGGTGTTATCTAACAGCCCTAAATTGGTATAATCAAATTCACCAAGGAGCAGTTTCATGATTACAGCATTATGTCCTATATTAGGAATAGATGTTAAGACCTTCCCTTCTTCATCAAGGAATTTTTTGGAGTATGTCAATACATTCCATGGATCCCTTAAATGTTCTAGCACATCCGCAAATATAAGAAAGTCAAATTGCCGTTCTCCTAACTGAGAACCCCAATATTCTAGTTCATCCAAATCTGCCACAATCATTTTATCGCAAAACTGAGAAGCGATAGAAGCTGCATCAGCATCTATTTCCACACAATATACGACGCATCCAAGTTCCTCTTTGAGATACTGGGTCATATATCCAAGTGCCGGTCCAAACTCTAGAACACGTGATCCAGGCTTAACTTGTCTCAATATTAATGAAAGAGAATTGTCACTCGACATATCAATGTTATATTTATACTTCATTGCTGATTGCTACCACCTTACTTTGCCAATTATGATCTAGCAAAACTAAACCTTCCGCAACATACTCCGGATGTTCAACCCAAAATGAATTCACACGACTTTTATAGTCATATCTAATAAGAGCTGAACTCTCAAAAAAGCCTACATCAACTAGGTACGAACCCGGTAACAAGTTTAATTCCTTATACTCAAGAATTAATTTATAGGTTCCACAACTTCCTTCTAAAGCTTTTTCGTCAATCTTAGTGTTTAGTCCGCAAATGTAAGTGCCCTGATTATCGAAAATTGCAACACCGCCTACAAGACCATCAATTGGTTTGTGGATTGTGTATGTTACTTCAACAAATATATTCCCACCCATTTTAAACTTCGAATTTACTGTACCTGTCTTATCAAGAAAAACAACTTGATCGATGGAAAGATGCTCTTTCCTTTCAATTGCTTCTACTTTTTCATTAGACTCTTCTACTTTTTCAAGTCCATATTTTACGAAGTCTTCATACTGTTCAATTACAGTATTCACATCACCTCGCGCATGAACTTGACCATCCATCATCCAAATTACCTCATCACAAAAATTCCTAATCGAATATGAATCATGACTAACAAACAGTATCGTTTTCCCCTGTTCTTTAAATGATTTCATTTTCTCGATACATTTTAGTTGAAATTGCATATCGCCTACAGCTAATGCCTCATCAACAATTAAAATGTCAGGATCTACATGCACTGCACAGGCAAAAGCCAACCTAACCAACATTCCTGATGAGTAAGTTTTAATTGGTTGTTCAATGAATTCACCTATCCCTGCAAATTTTTCGATTGATTCCATTTGATCAAGGATTTGTTTTTTTGTTAATCCCATAATTGTACCTTGCATAATAACATTATCTCTTCCTGTAAATTCCGGATTAAAGCCACTCCCCAGTTCTAGTAAAGCAGCTATTCTACCGTTTATCGTTTTTTCTCCGGATGTTGGGTTAAGTGTTCCTGCTATAATTTGAAGTATTGTGCTTTTTCCCGAACCATTCTTACCGATTATACCTATAGTGGTGCCTCTCTTTACCTTGAAAGACACATCTCTCAGCGCCCAAAATTCATCATATTTTTTTTTGTTTTTCGAGAAGCTCTGGATAATCCGATCTTGTGGCCTATTATAAATTCTATAACATTTGTTTATATTTGAAAGTTCAATTGCGTTATCAAAGAACATCTGCAAACGCTCCTTTAGTTTTTCTAAACCAAGCAATACCCAACATAAATATAATCAGACCTACCAATGTCCCCACTAAACACCATGTCCAATTAGGAGTAGATCCCCAAATTAAGATGTTACGCATATCTTCGACAACATAACCTATAGGATTAATGTAATAAATCGGCCTTAATGTTTCAGGAATTATACTGATAGGGTAGAATATTGGACTCAGAAACATAAGTGCTTGGACTACGACCACTAAAATATGTTGAATATCTCTAAAAAAGACACCTACAGAAGAAAGAAACCAAGCAATGCCCAACGAGAGCAACACAAGAGGTAGAAGGACAAGCGGCAGGAAGACAACAGTCCAATAAATTACCCCATTTATGATTAAATTTCCAATCATAAGAATAACTAAGCTAATTATTAGTTGAACAAATGCAGAAAAAAGAGAGACGACTGGAAGTACCTCCAAAGGGAAAACTACCTTTTTTACATAATTCACATTACTTAAGATCAAAGAAGGAGACTTGGTGACAATCTCAGAAAAAAAATTAAACGTAGAAATACCGCAGAATAATATTAGTGCAAAGTCAAGTGTACTCGTTCCTTGTTGCCCCCAACGAGACTGGAGAACAAAGCTGAAAAAATAAGTATAAATGACTAACATAAATAATGGGTTCAAAATAGACCATACTACTCCAAGATAGGAGCCTTTATATCTAAGCAATAAGTCTCGTTTAGTTAGTTCCATTATTAAATCTTTCTTATCCATAAAATAACTGATAGGATTTCTCATAATTCCTCCATAAATTAAATCTCTAAATGTGTATTAGAATAATTATTATGCTAAAATATTGTCGTATCTACAAGAAAAGGAGCTAATTACGTTGTCGAATCCAGTATACGGTAAAAAAGCCGCTGAGTCGAGGATAGAAGGAAAGCGATCCGCTTTGTTATGGGTGTTAATTTCAGGAATTATCTTATTTCTGTTCTGGACGCCTTTCCAGACAGCTCTATTCAACGGACAAGAGCTACAATTCGAGAAACCAATCTTCTGGGCTGCTATACTAGCAACTCTATTATTATTTCTTTGGATTGCACAATTTTATAAAAGCATCCAACTCAAGGATGAAAGAGATTGGCTTGCTGTGGGTGTGCTTTTACTACCTCTAACTTACATACTCTCACTCATCAGTGCGGCTTCCCATAGTCTTGCCATGAATATGGTCGTCATAAATTGCATTTATGCCATTATGTTCATCATTGGATTATATGTACTTCGTGACAAATTAGGGAACCGAATCATTCAAAGTACAATTATGACTGTAGCATATCTTATTGTTGGTTTCGGCCTACTCCATTGGTTCGGCCAAGGTAAGACTGCCGGTGCTATTGCAAAATGGTTTTCTAACACGGTCTTAAACGGTACGTATACTCATGCGGTCATGACCGACTCTAATGGTCTTCGTCTGACTTCGGTATTTCAGTACGCGAATACTTATGCAGCTTTTCTAATGGCTTTCTTGTTCGCGGCAGTCTTTTTTGTTACAACATCTAGAAAATGGTATGGGCAAGCGTTTCATAGCTTCATGCTGGTGCCCATCATTGTATCGTTGCTCTTAACGTTATCTCGTGGTGGTTTGGTCATGCTGCCGGTAGTATTTGTTCTGCTGCTCCTATTCCTGAAGCCGGCCAAACAATTATTGTGGATTCTTTATTGTGGTATAGCGGGTGTAGCTTCGCTGATCATTTCTAAACCGGTAACAGAGTTAGGGTTGAATTTGAATGAAACCTTCAGCAGCAGTGGCGCCCTTAAGGGTTGGGGAATTTTGCTCAGTGCGTCCGCTATTGTAGGAATCCTTGGATGGGTCATTCAAAGTTTCATTGCTCCAAAACTGGAAAAAGCATTAAGCAATTGGTCCGCTAAAAAGGCCTCCAACATGTGGATTCCCATCGGTTCCTTAGTTTTGGGTGGCTTGCTGATCTTCCTATTCATCGGCACCAATCTCAAAAAAGTATTGCCACAAAATATCAGCGTCCGGCTCGAAAACATTAACTTCAACCAACATAGTGTCCTTGAACGGTTCACATTCTACAAGGATGCCATGAAAGTTCTGGCTGACTACCCTATTATCGGTGCTGGCGGAGGCGCTTGGGCTTCACTGTATGAGCAGTATCAGAACAACCCCTATACAAGTACTCAGGCCCATAACTTCTTCCTTCAATACTTGATAGAGGTTGGTCTTATTGGCTTTCTAGTATTTATGTCATTCATTGTGTATATCTTCTATAAATACATCCGAGGGTACGTTCAAACTGATGATGAGGGACGCAACAGTCACTTCCTATATCTCATCTTGGTACTGTCGATATTGATTCACAGTATTTTGGACTTTAACATGAGTTACGTGTTCATGGGAATCCTTGTGTTCCTTGGACTCGGTGGCATGGCATCCGTAATGAACAGCAAACCAATTAAAAAATGGAATGTGCAAGATTCGACAGCAAGAAATATCTACTCTGCTGTTGTAGGCCTTGCTTCTATTATTTTACTAATTACTTCTATCCGTTACGTACAGGCTGCTGAAGCTGGTTTGGAGGCTCGAAAAATTGTCCAGGTTAGTACATCGTTCGAAGAGATTAAGGCACCACTGGACAAAGATCTCAGCATTCGACCTAGCCACCCGGAATCCGTCCTTCTATTAAACTCATTGTATCAATCTCTTTATCAGCAGAGTCAGGATGAAGGCTTTTTCCAACTATCTACTAATCTCTTAAATCAAGTTCTTGAAGATGAGCCTCATAACAAATCTATGCTGAATCAATTAGTTAAGAGTTATGAAATGAACAAACAGCCTGAACAAGCTTATGAAATTCTTATCAATAATGCCTACAAGTTTAAATGGGATATCAATTGGTACGAGCAGATAATAAATAAAGGGTATGACCTGGGAATGAAAGCCTTAGGGGAAGGGGACACTGCCGGAAAAGAAAAGTACTTTAATTCGGCAACATCAGCCTTTGTTAAAGTACAAGAAGGTATCAAGCATTTAGCTACATTACCTGAAGGCCAACTACAAGGTAACCCTTTCGAAAACACACCCGACATGATCCTCCATACAGGAAAAATGCACTTCATGATGAATCAGCCGAAGCAAGCATCAGAAGCTCTTAAGCTCGGCATACAAGAAGATCTCTCGCAGACAACCCAACAGGAGATTGTACGTTGGTATCTGGCAGCATTACAAAAACAAAACTTGAGTGATGATGCCCTTATGGGGAGACTAACCCAAGTTGATCCGAATGCGAAGGACAATGTTCAACAACTTGCTAATCTTCAATTTTAACTAAAAAGGAGGCAGTTCGTGGTAGAAATCTTCTACCCAACTGCCCCCTTTTTTTCTTATGTGTATAAAATCGCTTTTACCGAACTTTCCCCAAAACCCCGCTTAAATATGCAATCAAATCATCTTTCAAATCTTCCCGTTGCAATGCATAATGAATGCTGGTTTCAATAAATCCCAACTTCTCGCCGACATCATGACGCATCCCATCAAAATGATACGCATAGATGGGGCTCCGATGAGCTAAGGTGGAGATCGCATCTGTCAGTTGAATTTCCCCGTTCTTTCCAACCTCCTGATTCTCTAGCAGGTCGAAGATTTCCGGCGGCAAAATATAGCGGCCCATGATGGCCAGGTTAGAAGGCGCCTCGGCACGGAACGGTTTCTCTACCAACCTCAACGTTTCATAGATTCGTTCTGATTTCTGAAGTCCATCTACAATCCCGTAACGGTCCACTTCATCCCAGGATACCGGCTGAACGCCTACAATGGCAGATTGGTAGGTGTCGTAGACTTTCATCATCTGTTTTAGGCAAGGGATCTCCGACTCCACGATATCGTCGCCTAGCAGCACGGCAAACGGCTCATCCCCGATGAATTTGCGCGCGCACCAAATGGCATGACCCAGCCCCTTAGGCTCCTTTTGACGGATATAATGGATATCTGCCATGTTGGAGGGCTTGCGCACTTCTTCGAGGAGGTTCCATTTCCCTTTCTCAGCTAGGTTATGTTCCAGCTCAAATGAAGAATCAAAATGATCCTCAATCGCCCTCTTCCCCTTACCCGTCACAATAATAATGTCCTCAATGCCGGAAGCGACCGCTTCCTCGATGATGTATTGTATGGTCGGCTTGTCCACAATGGGAAGCATCTCCTTCGGCATCGCTTTCGTGGCTGGCAGGAACCGCGTACCAAGTCCAGCGGCCGGTATGATCGCTTTACGAATGTTCATTTTATCTTCTCCAATCCCGTAAGTCTCCCATATTGATGACATTGTATCATGAGTCCGGCCAACCCATCGATTAAAATCGGTTTTTGTCAAAGGCAAGCGGCTTCAGCGAAAAGGCCAAGAATGTCTCCTGGTAGTCGGAGAGCATAATGGTCACCACCCCTTCGGGAAGCGTCAGATAGAAAAGATTACCCCAGTAATGGTCGTACTCCATCTTAAAAATGCTTCCCTTTCGGTATGTATAGAAAGACGAAGGATAGGCACCTGGTAGGTTCCCCCAGGCCTTACTTTCATTTTCCCATCCGCTGGTGTAAGTAAGAACTGTGCAGAACCATAATCGTTCATTGTTGCCACCGTTTTTCTGTCAGGACGAACCAGTAAACTTACACACCTCTTTCCGTTACCACATACCCAAGATTCTGGAACTTGTTTAGAAATATACCCGGTTGTTCACTTTTTAGGGCGCGTAAGGTAGGTATAAAAAGACAATCCACCTGATATCAGGAACGTGGATTAACTGTCCTTGATCTTCATGGATTTTACAAATTGATTTATGTCATCGGTAAGGGCAAAAACGACCTGGTTTGCTCTTTTTATGTATTAACTCCGTTATTATATTACAATGTAGTGAAAGTTTTTTTATGCTTCTCCTCCACACTGTTGTTATTACCCTCTGTAAAAACAAAACTTAAGTTTGGTTCGATTATCCAACTCGTGCAACGCCTTACCAAATTAGTAGATAGAAAAATCGTTATCATAAGACCAATTCCAATGAGTATTAGCTTACCTATTGTACTTGTGAAATTTCTATAATATTCAATGTGTTCAAGATATTTAATAATAAATCCGTGAAGAATAAAAACATACAATGTATTTTTACCTAAGTTTGATATAATAGGCAGTTTCTTTGTTGGCGTTAATGTTAGGATACAAGTTCCAACAACAACAGAGAATAGATAACCTATGAGTCTATATACTCCTGAATACCAGTCTTCATATCCCAAAGATTGATAAGGTAGTGTACCAAAAAACCATTTAACATGAATCGAATCATTTACCATTAACAGTAGAAAAAAGCATATTAAAAGCAGAATCACAGCTCCTATTTTTATTCGTGGCTGATCTAATTTGTTTATCCATTCTCTTTTAGAGTAAAAACCTAAAAGAAAAAACGGGAAGAAATACAATATACGAGAAATGCTTGCATAGTATTCCACATCCTTAGCGTAACCTGCTAATAGGGAAATAACGACACATACCAAAAAAATAAATTTTATTTTAATTAAATAAGGAGTAACTATTTTCCAAATAATCATACTGAACATAAACCACATGATCCAATAAGGATAGAAATAAGTAAACTCGAGCTTTTCTTGCTCAAAAATGAAGTAATCAAAAATAGTATAGATGGTTTCAAATATTAAATAAGGAATCACAAAATTGATTATGACCTTTTTATTATAGTTTTTGTTATCGATATTTTTAGAAAAATATCCTGCTATAAAAATAAATAACGGCATATGAACCGAATAAAGGAATTTAAATATTGGGCCAATCGTTATCCCTCCATTGAATGGTTGAAACAAATGACCCATCACTACCATTAATATAAGTATGAATTTTAGATTGTCAAAAAAAACATCTCTTTCTTTCACAAAAAATTAGCTCCTTTAAAAGTTTAATATTCTATTTTTCGACATAGTTCATGATCTTTCCTCTATTTACGATGTTTACACACGATTAGAAAATTAATTACGACACTTAGAAAACCACCATTTACAAAAATCCTATTAAAAGCCCCTCTCATCCTATTCAAAAATACAAAAAACATGCCTGACCCTTTCAAAGGTCAGACATGTTGTATACAATCCGTTCCTTACTTCACCAACTGCCCCCGCGTAACTCCAAGCTGGTTGGTCGCCTTCAGCTTTTTCCACACCTGGGTGCCGCTGATCTCGCCGCGCAAGGCGCGGTTGTAGAGATCGATGACCTCGTGGACTTGCTCCGGTGTTTCCTCGAGGAACTCCACACGGTAGCTGGATACGCCCAGCTCCATGAAGTTTGCCAGGTACTCGGCTCCGGATTGCTCGATGGCGTTGTACACGGTATTACGGCAGCCTTCGTCTACCCGTACCGGGTGGGACATGCCGATCCGGTCCTGCAGGGACACGCGGCTCTCTTCACAAGGACGACCACAGTTCGTAAAGTCCGTTCCTTCGCTGAGGAACGTACAGTACACGCAGTGCTCCGTATGGAACATCGGCAGATGCTGATGAATGACGATCTCCATCTTGGATGTGTCGGCCTTCCCGAGAAGATCCACCATCTGCTGGATGTTCAGGTCATAGGAAGGCGTGACGGCGTCGCATCCGGCTTCGACAAACAGGTCAGCCGCCTTGTGGTTGGCAATGTTCAGGGAGAAGTCGCCGATCAGCCGGGGATGCTTCGCCCCCGGGTTCTCCATCCGGTGGCGCAGGTAGAAATACAGCGCACCGGTGTTGCGCACCAGCACGGCGTCCGGCTGGAGGCGCAGGATGTTGTTGTGGTAGCCGTTCTCGCCCGGCATGTGGATGCGCGGCGTTGCCAGCGCAATCTGCTTGCTGGCTGCACGCACGGCTTCCACCGCTGCCGGGAACTGCTTGATGAACTCGAAGTCGGCGTAGATCATCTCGACGCCGGCCGCAAGCGCAGCCTCAACCTGCGGCAGGCTGCGGCACAGCGCGGTGAGCTTCGCCTCACCGCGGGCCACGGGCGCTGCGGGCACAGCCGCATCGCCATACACCGACACCGCCCGTTTCACGTACACGGGCGGCTTCGGCCGCTCGCCGGCGAGCAGCTCCACCGCACGGCGGCGGATGCTGTTGAGCTCGCGAATCGGCACGATGACGTCGCCGTACAGGTCGACGTCGAGTGCCTCGAGCTGGAACACCGTTCCGCCCAGGCGGCCAAGCTGCTCCTCCAGGATCTCCTGGCTGAGCGGCCGCTTCTGGGCAATCTCCAGTTCCAGCTCCGAATCCACCTGGACCGTCGTGCCTTTCTGCACATCGGTCCACCAGGTCGACAGCAGCTGTCCGGGACGGCCACTGACGCGTACATGTACCGGGAATACCCGGTACGGCTTCTCCGTCTCGTACGTCTGACGGAGGCGCTTATCCAGCGCGGGATCGTTCGTCTTCCAGATCCGGTCGCCGACGTGCAGCTTGCGCAGGTCCACGTCGCTCCGGCCGGGAACGATATCGACGATCCAGCCTTCTTGCGCCTCGCCCTCCAGCTTGACGCCTTTGCGCCGGACGTCGTAGACGCGTCCGCCTTCTTCTTTTTTCGTTGGATCCCCGGCATCAAACACGATACCGTCCCCGCGCTTCAGCGGCGCATCCAGCTTGCAGACGACGCCGTCGCGCAGAATCTGTTCCACCCGGCCGAGGTACACGCCGCGGCTTTTCGGGAACGTGCCTTCAACCAGCTTTTTATTGTTCGTTCCATCCAGGAAGCCATGCGTGAAGCCGCGGGAGAAGCTCTGCTGCAGCTCGCGCACCTCTTCCTTGCTCGGTCTAGCATCCTCGCCGTCAAAATACCGGTCGATCGCCTTCCGGTACTTGCTCACCACGTTGGCCACGTATTCCGGACTCTTTAACCGGCCCTCAATCTTGAACGAGGTCACGCCTGCTTCAATCAGCTCCGGCATCAGATCGATCGCGGCTAGATCTTTAGGCGAGAGCAAGTAGGCAACGTCGCCCATCGGCTTCTGCTCGCCATCCACGATCAGATCGTACGGCAGACGACAGGCCTGCGCGCACTCTCCGCGGTTGGCGGAGCGGCCGCCCCACATTTCGGAAGTCAGGCACTGGCCCGAGTAGGATACGCATAGTGCACCATGCACGAATACTTCCATCGGCAGCTTCGCCTGCTCCCCGATCTTCTGGATTTGCTTCAGATTGTTCTCGCGCCCGAGCACGACGCGTTCCATGTTAAACGGCTTCGTGAATTCAACGGCCTCCGGCGACGTAATCGTCATCTGCGTTGAGCCGTGGATCGGGAAATCCGGGGAAATCTCGCGAATCATTTTCACCAGGCCCAGATCCTGCACGATCACCGCGTCGACGCCTGCATCCACGCACGCATCGATCAGCTCCTTGGCATCCTCCAGCTCGTTCTCGAACACCAAAATATTGAAGGTCAGGAACCCCTTAACCCCATAACTGTGCAAGAAGGCCATAATTTCGGACAGCTCGTCCATCCGGAAATTGTTCGCCCGTGCGCGAGCATTAAATTTTTCGACCCCAAAAAAGATCGCGTCCGCCCCGTTCGCCACCGCGGCCCGCATGCAATCCCAATCCCCTGCCGGCGCCAGCAGCTCCACGTCTTCTCTTCGTAGTGCTTTCGTGTCCATCTATATCCTCCCAGACCGGTCCAAGCCGGCGTGCTGTGTACTACTATTCTTCCATTGAAACCTGCAAGCCATACTCTATGTTCATAGAACAGGGCATCCGACATCTATATCAATTGTTTGTAAATACTTTGAAAGCTTTTCAACTTATCTAGTGTACCAAAAGTCCGGCTTCTCTTCTACCTGCTAACTTGATTTCCACACATTTGATAGTGTTGCCATAATCCGCATGGCACTCGGTTATTTACAAAAACAAAAACAAGCCCTCCCATTGGAAGGCCTGGCTCACATTATCCTCTGCGGCTGCTACTGGTGCATGATCACCATGCGGGGCTAGTGCACTTAACTCTTTTCTTTGCCTAAGGAGATTGCTTTCCCTTTCCTTACCAGGGAAATTGCATTACGATCTCCGAATCCTGTAGTCAGAGCCTCCTTAACATCTCAACGGTTGACAGCCATCCAAGCATGCCCCGGACTACGCACCGTGCGCACAGGAAGCAATGCACACGATGTACAAAACTTTAGATCGGAATCGCCTCGAACCGTCAAGCGGTCCAGGAATCCTTCACCACAGGTTTCCGAGTGCACGTCCTGCACCTAGTTTTGCCAATGCACATCCTGACCACATGCCCTCCCCTTACTCCGCGCCCTCCAGCACAAAATCCATGCTGGCCAAACGCTTGCCGTTCACAACAATGTGAAGACGGTGATCGCCGGAGTAGAAACGGCGGGTGGAGATCGGTTTAAACGATTGCTTCTTCTCCACCTTCCAGCTTCCCGGTGCATAGATCTTGTCCGAGCATTTATAGCGTTTCGGCGCAAGCTTACCGCTTGCCTTCATATAATCGATCTCGTAATCGATGCGGAGCGCCATCGGATAGCCGGTTTCGTTGACCACTTGAAAAGCGAACTCCAAATCGTCTCCCATCGCTATGACGGATCGTTTGATGCGCAGCTCGCGCACCTCCAGTCCTTCCAGCTTCTCAAGCTCCTCGTATCCGAAAATAGCCAGCGCCCGGATATCTCCCTTCCGCAGTAGCGAACGCAGCGCATGCCGTACGATCCAATCCGTTAGCGGATGCTTGCCATACCATTTGGCGGCGATCTCCAGCACAAGCTCCGGGTGATCCTTGGAGATATCGTTCAAGTGATTGGCGACGCTTTTTCTAACATATAAGGAAGGATCCTCTTTCAACTGCTCCAGGATCGGCAGCGCCGGGCGCGGATCTTTAATCAGAGCCGGCAGCTGCGGCGCCCAAGGCAGACGCGGTCTGCAGCCTTCACTCGCTAATCGGCGCAGATGCTCATCATCGGACTGTGCCCAAGTCATCATCTGAGCCAGCATCCGTTCCTGATCCTGGTTGATGAAAGGCCGAACCGCAAACTCTGCCGTTGAAGAATGCGTGAATACCGCCAAAGCCTCCATCGATGTCTCCAGATCCTCCATCCCATTAACCTCTACATAATCCGGAAAGAAGACATATTCCACGCCTCTAAAATGCGGGGCTACCTGCGTCAGGATCCCAATGGCTTCCGGGTAAGAAGCAGGCAGCGTGTCCGTTAAAGCCAGCGTAATATGACGGATGCGCTGCTTGAACTCCTCCTGACCCCAGGCTTCATTATGAATCAGCTCCATGAACCGGTTCGAATCGAATGCCGGATAAACCTCTTTCAACCGGTCGGTCACTTGCTGGAACAACGTATTTGAATATAGATCCTTCAGCGTTTCTCTCATATAAGATCTCCCTAAAAAAATAATTTTTACGATATTGTATCCACGTCTTATGGAATCCTGAAAGCCCTTTATTTATGCGATAACCCGGCGGTTCCAACCCATCTCCAAAAGTGCCGTCGACCGCTCTAACCCTGTGCCCCGCCTCTTCCCAATCCAAAACATGTGGTGTAGGATGAAGTTGCACGCCTTTCGCTTTAGTGCGGCAGTCTGGTTAATTCCAGTTTGCCAAATTAGTGGGGCGTTTTGCTTTATCCGAACCCGGCCTCCCCTGGGGGGTCGCCATACGATACATAAATGGATTGGTCCATTAACAATTTTCTTATCTCGAAAGAAAAACCTCTATCGACGCACGTTCAAAGATGACAGACCGCATGTAGAGGAAGCTTTCCTTTCGAGATAATCGCAGTGCCTTCTCCAAGATCCGACGGTAAACCGACGGATTCTCCTGCAGGAACTCCTGCAGCTTCTCGGCGAACAAGGACTCAAGTCTCGAAGTTTATGCTCTTGGTTATCTCTAAAAATGTAATACATACATCATTACCCCATTTAAAAGACAGGAGGCGAAGCTCGAAGGATTACAACAAATCGCACATCAGGAGATGAAGAAGACATGGAAAGTTGGAAAAAGAATTTATGGATACTATGGTTCGGCTCATTTATCGTTTCATCAAGCTTCTCGATGGTCATACCATTTCTCCCGCTTTTTCTGATTGAGCTCGGCGTTACCAAGCATACGGAAATGTGGTCGGGACTGCTGTTCAGTTCCGCTTTTTTTGCGGGCGCCTTGTCCTCTCCCTTCTGGGGAGCCGTCGGCGATAAATATGGACGCAAACCGATGATAATCCGCGCGGGGCTGGTGCTCTTTGTCATCTATATTCTGATGGCATTCGTCACGAATGAGTATCAGGTATTGGTTCTCCGCCTGCTGCAAGGCCTTCTCTCCGGTTTTATTCCGGGCGCAATCGCCATTGTAGGCACCAACACCCCTGAGAAAAAAGTTGGCTACGCCCTCTCCATGATGTCCACGGCAACCGCAACCGGCGGCATTATGGGCCCGATGATCGGAGGCACCCTGGCCTCCCTGTTCAGCAACCGAATGGCATTCGGATTGGCAGGGATGCTGTGCTTCGCAGCCACGCTGCTTGTCATATTCTGGGTCAAGGAAGAGAAATTCGTGCCCAGCAAAGAGCGCGTCTCCGTCATAAACACCTTTAAGGTCGCCGGACATAACAAGGCGCTGATGACCGTGCTCATGCTTACGGTGCTGACGCAGTTTTCCGTCATGACGATCGAGCCGGTATTGCCGCTGTATATCGCTCAGATCGGCGGCTCTTCATCGCATACCTCGATGATTGCCGGCTTTGTCTTCTCCATCGTCGGGATCGCCAGCATCCTGTTTGCGGCCCGCTGGGGACGCTTATCCGATAAAATCGGGTTCCAAAAGGTGCTGCTGATCGGTCTGCTCGCCGGCGGAATCGGATCGCTCGCCCAGATCCTGTTCAGCAACATTTGGGCATTCTCGGCCATCCGCTTTGCTTACGGCGCGTTCTTCTGTGCCGTATTCCCGGCGCTCAACGGCCTTGTCGTCAAACATACGCCAAGCGAATTCCGCGGGCGTGCGTTCAGCCTCAATCAGACAGCCAACCAAATCGGCGGGATGGCTGGACCACTCGCTGGCGGCATGATCAGCGGCATCTTTAACATTCACTCGGTATTCTTAATGACCGGCGTCTTAATGCTGATTACGACCGCCATTACTTATTGGACAATGCGGCCAACGCGACAGCAGCCTGTTGAAAAAGGATCGCTCTCTTCATAAAATCTCTTTACTTTACGCACGCGGGATGATTTCATATCTCGCGTGCGTATTTCATTACGGATTTGTATTGAATCATCGGGTGGGCTTATATAGCCCACCATCGTTAACTCATAATCGCTCGATTGTCTATATACTCCATTACATAATTAATGTCATTGATATTTAATCCTGCTAATAACGGCTTCGTTACGCATGATTGCCTTTCACAGCAGCATTCTGCCTCGCTACATATCATTCAATTCATTGCTGCACCATTCACTTGTCACGAGCAAGATGAAATCGGCGAATATTCCACTAGCGCGCACATCTTGCCTGCATACCTATTCTCCTCCGCCACTTCACGCATGCATATGACGATCCGCTTCATCCCAAGGCACCGCGTAACCGCTGCCCTTCGCGCAAAATATCGAAGAGGAGCTGTATTCCGGGTCCGCATTTTTATCGTATCCTTTACGTTCAATGACCTCGGCCTCGTTATGGCACCGCCCATACCCGCCGTAAACCAGGGAGATCGTACCTCTTCCCTTGGTGTAGGCGGCTAATTCCATGCTGTAATTCATCATGGTCGATACGGGAGCCGATCCCGTGACTGTCACCTTGTTTCCGACCGTTTCCGGCGGCTCAAAGCTTGCCTTCGCCATGGTCAAATCCGACATCAGCCGTCCGATATACTCGGCATCGACCTTCACCTTGAAGTGATAGTAAGGCTCCAGCAGCATATTGACTGTCTTCTCCAGCCCTTGGCGTAATGCACGGTAGGTGGCTTCCCTAAAATCCCCGCCGTGCGTATGCTTGTTGTGCGCCCGTCCCTTCAGCAGGGTAATCTTGATGTCCGTGACGGGAGAGCCTGTAAGCAGCCCGTGATGATCCCTCTCACCGATATGCTGGGCGACCAGATGCTGATAATTGACCGGAAGCACGTCGGGATGGCAAGCATTGGCGAACACGATGCCGCTGTTCCGCAATCCCGGCTCCAGCCGGAGGTGCACCTCCGCATAATGCTTCAGCGGTTCAAAATGGCCACAGCCCACAACGGCTTCTGTTATGGTCTCTTTATATAAAATCTCCGGTTCACCGAAGGTGATCCGGTAACCAAAGCGCTCGAACACGATTCGTTCCAGTACTTCAAGCTGAATGATACCCATCACATGGATATGAATCGCCTGAGCGTGCTCATCCCACTGGACAGACAGGGAAGGATCCTCCGCATCCAGCAGACGGAATTCGCGCAGCATATCCTTGGGATGAATGGAGGACTCGAATTGCACCTTCGACTTCAGTGTCGGTACAAGCTCATAAACGGTCCGGCCACCACTCAGTGTCCCGAGCCCGTCGCCTGCCGCAGCTGATGAAATACCCGTCAATACAAACAGATCACCCGCTTGCACCTGATCGACATTCGTTACGCGCCCTCCATTGATCAAACGGATATGCGTCACCTTCTCCGTGATCGTCTCCGTTCCGGAGAAATAAGCCATCTCATCGCGCACCCGCAGCATTCCGCCCATGGCTTTGATATACGTCAGTCTTGTGCCCTGTTCGTCATGACGAATCTTATATACCCTTCCGGCAAAATCAACGCTGGGGTCATAGTCCGTAACCGTCAGCAGATCCAGCTGATGCAAGAAATGGGACACGCCCACGTTTTGCAGAGCTGATCCGCTGAAGCAGGGGAATAGCTGTCCTCTCTTTAGCATCGCTGTCATCGTATCCAGCCACCGTGAGACCTCAACTCCCTGTTCCATATAGAGCTCCAGCAGCTTCTCGTCCCGCTCCGCGATAGCCTCCATGAGCGAGGACTGCATCACGCCTTCGTGCAGTACATCCTCCTCCGTGATCATACAGACGTCTGCGGAAAGCTCGCTCTGAATCTCTGCAAACACACGCGCCACATCCGCGCCTTCCCGGTCGATTTTATTAATAAACAAGTACGTAGGGACGCCATGCTTACGCAATAACTGCCACACCGTCTCCGTATGCCCTTCGACACCTTCCACAGCGCTAATGACGACAACTGCGGCGTCCATGACCTGAATGGCACGCTCCATCTCCGGCGAGAAGTCGACGTGACCCGGCGTATCGATTAAATAATAAGTGGAGCCGTTAAAATGCATGGTGGCCTGATCGGCAAATACGGTGATGCCCCGTTCCTTTTCAATGTCATGTCGATCGAGAAAAGCGCTCTGATGATCCACGCGGCCCCGCTCCTGAATCGTATCGGTCATATATAACAACTGCTCCGCCAACGTGGTTTTGCCTGCATCCACATGGGCGAACATGCCTATCGTTTTTTTCATCCGCTTATTCCCTCTTCTGCAAGCCTGGTTTAATTACTTATCCATTGCTCTCACGATTTAATTTTAACATATCAGATCGCATAAACGTACGTATGTTCTATATTTTTCGAACGAGGGTGAACCATTCCGCTATCTAAACCACAATAGCTGCCCATCCGCACCCCATGTGTGCAGCAGGACAGCTATCGGTGTTATCGAAAATTCATTCTAATCCATGTGATCTGAGCTCATAATTCCATCCTGCGGATTATTTCACCAGCTCAAACGAGGACAGCGCACGCGCCAAGGCGGCTTGCTGCATTTCCGTTGCATTGGCATCATTCAACGTCGTCGTAATCGTGTACGCGATATCTCCGTTTTCAAACACGATTTCCTGAGTCGTAAAACCAACGCCGTTCTTCACCTGATGCACCTTGAACGACACGGCAGGCACACCGGCAAACGTAATGTTATCCACGCCAAGCAATTTCACCGTCGTCCCTGAAGTCGAGCTGGCTTCATTATAATAACGCTTCAGGTTGCTGACGATGAATTCTGCGGATGTATCCTTCTGAGCAAGAATTTCAAACCCGCCTCCGGCAAATCCATATTCCACCGTTCCCTGCTCGAACTGATCATTCAGCGGTTCCCAGTACTTTGGAATATCGATATGATAGCGGTACGTTTCGGAGTTTTTGCTTCTCATCTTGGTTTTATCGGTCAGATAGCCTTCATCGCCAATGCGGCCGAAGTTCTCCGGTACCACATCGTAATCGATCTCGATCGATTCCAGCACCTTCTTCCAGTTGGAAGCCGTCCGTTCCTGGCCATCCGGTACCGCATACTCCAGATAATAGCCGTAGCCGTTCTTCTGGATCATCACTTCATATTCCGTCACCCATTTATCTCCGAAGTTGTACCGAACCTCTTGAATCTGCCCTTTGACGCCGGATATCTCGACAGGCGTAAGTCCGACGTATTCGTAAGAATCTGGGACAAAGGATTCCGACAGCCAGTCTTTAAGCCGCTGCCCCCAAGCTGTGAGCGTGCCATCAACCCCTGTGGGAGCGGATGTCACCGAGACGGACAGATAACCTTCCCCTTCGCTGCCGTATAACATATCCTTGTTGTTGATTTCCCAGCCTGCAGGAATGCCAAACCATATGCCGTATTCTTCATTTCCTGCTTCACGGAGTCCACCTACGATAGAGGAGACGTCTTTTAATGATTTGTCTCCCGCCTGATAGGTCGTTTTGAAAGAACCCAGCAAGCTCGCGTGTTTGTCCATATCCTTATAGTGAACCGCTTCGGCATCGGCAAAATACAGCTCATAGACGCGATCATTGGCATAATACTGCCTGCCTTCCCATAGGACGCCGTCGACATCGCGGGAAATGACTCTGGCATACGGTCCGCTTGCGACCGTCTCTTGGTGAAGCACAACATCTCCAGAATCGCTCAGTTCTTTCAGGAGCCGTTCTAACAGATCGTCAGGACTCAGCTTTACTTTCTGAGAGGAGGCATGAACCTCAAGATAATAGCGGCCCGTCGCATCATTGAAAGCAGCACCGCTCTCGTCGTCGGTTCCTCTCCCAACGATCATCCAGGAAGGATAATTCATACTCCATTCATAATAGCTATTTCCGATTCGGGTCTTCCCGGTCGTATTGTTGATCTCGCCCTCGTCAAGCTTCTCTTCCTTATCCGTGACCATGAGGCTGATGGACAGCTTGCCTTGGGAGGAGCTTACCTTGGCACCAATCCCCCCCGCAACCGGACGTAGCGGTACCATCAGCGTTCCGGACACCATCGTCGGTTCTACCGGCAGCTGTACCTTTTTCCCGTCAATCCATGCGGTTTTGTTGCCGATAACGAGCACAACCGTATGCGGTCCTTGCAGCAGTCGAACCCGGTTCTCGCCCTCCAGCTTGATCTCGCTGCCAAAAGCTTTTTTAAACACGCCCAGCGGTACCATCAATACGCCCTGCTTCAGCTGCGGCTTGGCAATCGTATACGAGGTGCCATTGACCGAAGCTGTGCTGCTGCCGCTTTGCACGGTCAGTATACGCTTCTCCGGCACACCGTCATCTCCCCATACGGGGAGTGACAACGACGTAAATAGCATTAAAGCCGATAAGGTTCCGGCTGTCATCTGCCGCAAACGTCGGCTTGATTCCGTTTTTTCTCTCTTCACCATTACTCGGCCTCCCCAACGCTTGACGAAGCAGCTTCGTTACCATCCTGGCTGAGCGTCAGTTTTACATTCACGATATCTCCATCCCGCTGCATCAGCAGCTGAACCTGCTGGCCTGGGATGAAAGGCTTTAACCGTTCGTTGATATCAACGACGGAATAGATTCGTTTTCCGTTAATTGCATATAACACGTCATCCTCTTGGATTCCAGCTTTCCGCGCTTGCTCGGACAGCACCTTCGTAACGGTCAATGGGTCGTCCGAAGGCAGGCCCACGATGGCGGACCAGCTTTCTTCCAGCTCCAATCCGAGGCCGGCTCTTCGAACCTCGCCGTATTCCAATAAATGATCCACAATATAATGGACCGTTTCCGCAGGGATGGAAAAGCCCATATTTTCAATGCCAACGGCGGCAAACTTCTTGCTGTTGATGCCAATGACCTCGCCTTTCAGATTGACGAGCGGCCCTCCGCTGTTGCCAGGGTTAATGGCGGTATCAGTTTGAATCAGGCGATAAGAGCCGTCTACACTCCGGTTTAAGCCGCTTACCACACCCACGGATGCCGAGTTTCTTAACGAGAAAGAGATTGGCGTACCAATGGCGACCACCGTTTCTCCAACCAGCGCATTTTGCGCGGATGCAGCAAATTTGGCCGGTTTCAGAGACTTGGCGTTAATTTTGACCAACGCAATATCACTCATAGGGTCGCTGAATACGCCCTTGGCTTTATAGGATTTACCGTCTGAGGTTACGACCGTGATTCCGGTTAGCCCGTCCACCACATGAGCGTTCGTCACGATCCAGCCGTCTGACTTCCAGATCACACCCGTACCGTGCGCCAGATTATATCTGTCATCCACTTCGCCGCTTCCTTGTGCTGCCTTCCCGATAATGCCGACAACCGACGGCGACATCCGGCTGATCACCTGCGGCACCGCATTTTGTTCATATGTATTCTTGGGCTTAGCGCTTGCTGCAGCCGCAATGTCTGTATGCATAAGCACATCGCCGCTTCCTGCCAGAATGATGGCCCCCAGCAGCGCAGCCGCCGATCGTTTTTGCCATTGTAAATTCTTCAATTCGTTTGTTCCTCCCCCGGTTCCATCCTCAACCCAACTTGTACTCCTCAATTTATCATGTTTTTCCATTTGTAGCCATTGCTTCTAGACCTATTTCTTTTACGTTTTTCCTGCGGAGCATGTAACTTTTCCCCGAAAGAAACAAAAAGACGCCTCCATACTGCCAACAGCAGACGGGCGTCTTGTTTGTATGTATTTCATTACATTCGTCATATGAAGCCGCTTTAAATTAGGTACCTAGGCCAACCTAATTGTTAAACCATCCTGTAATCATGGCATAGTCAGAGTACAAGAACACAAATAAGCTGACGAGACCGAAAGCGATTGCGAATTTATTTTTTTGGCGGGCCATTAACAAGCGAACCACACCAACAAAGATCAGAATCGTAAACAGGATCATGAAAATATCAAATGTCTTAAACGTCGCGCTCGCATCCGATGCTGCTGCAAGGATCATGAAACGTACCTCCTCGTGGGTTTCTTCTCGGGCAAATTTACATATCTTCTTCTATGTTATCCATGTGCCCGTCCAGATGCAAGCCCTCCGCCCCTAAAAATGAAAAAAAGTCATAGAAATTTCTCATTTTTAACCAAATTTTCAGATATTAGCATGACTTTCATCACGGCAAAGGCGGGATCAAGCTTGCGTTAGGGAGTCAGGCATAGGCTGCTTCGTATATCGAAGTGACTCCGGACAGGATCGAGAAACGTTCACTCCTGTTCCTCATACTCCTCAGGAATCGATTCCTGCTCTATTGCCGTTTCCTTCTCCAAGTCCTCACTTGGCCATGCCACGGAAGGATCCGTGATCGTAATCCGATCCTCAGGTTCCTTTTTGACATCCAGCACAACCTCATTGGACGGTTCACTGCTTACATTCAGTTCGTTCACAGCTACTACATGGATCGCATATCGGCCGGACGGACCTGCCAACATATTGCGGTTCGGAATAAGATAGGAACGGCTCACTAAAGGTTCATCATTCAAACGATACAGTACTCCGTCAGGTCCTATGTAGTATACATGATAGTTTATGCCTTCCTGCGCATCTGACCAGGTTAAACCAATGGATTCATCTTCCTCATGTAGGATGGCCTGAAGATCGGATATTTTATTCGGGCGGCTCGAAACTTCGTTAGAATAGCCACTCTTGCCGACGCTGTTCACAGCCTCAACCACATAGTAGGCGGTCTCCTGAAAACGCACATCGGATGTTACGTAAGCGCCTGACTTCACATTCGCTCCGTCAGCCAATAACGTATAACCCGTTCCGGACTTCTCGCTGAAATAAATATTGTAGGTTTCCCCTTGTTGCTCTGTCCAGGTTAATTGAATCTGACCCTTCTCATATTGGAATTTCAAATCCTTCGGAGCGATTGGTGCCGTTATCGGCAAATCCGGCTGAGATGCCAAGGTCTCTGTCCCCGCATGGGACTGTGCTGACCCGGGAACGGCAGGAGTTGTGGATGATGATCCCGAAGATGAGGTTACGACACCTTGGATTACCGGGCGGGAAGTTTCTGGTGGTGTCTCTACCTCCGCAGTATCCGAGCTGATGTGCTCCACGGCTTTCAACCACTTCGCTGTAGCCAAAGCCGCCTCTTCCCGGGTAACGGTACCCTTGGGATTCAGAACATCGGCTGCGGATCCCTGAAAGAGACCTAACTCCATGGCCAGTACGATAGCATCCTCAGCATAATGGCTGAAGGAGCCTTCATGTAACTCCAGCTCCAGCTGCGTGGCTTCCCCGTCCGAGGTTTCCTGATCGGTAGTCCCTTGCAGAGCTCTTTGATACAGCACAGCCATATCCTGACGTGTCAGCAACTGTCCAGGTCCAAATCTTCCTTTTCCTATCCCCTTCACCAGCCCTGCATGAAACGCAGCTTCGATTGCGGAGAAGGCATAGTGATCATTAGGTACATCCTTGAAGGTAGCGACTTCCGGAAGCTCAGCCGTGTTCAGGTTTAGAGCATTCACGATCAATATGACAAAATCCTGTCGGCTGATGGCCACTTTCGGATGGAGATCCCTACCACCGTCACCGGGATGGGGTCCTCCTTCGGTTAACCGGAGAATGGCTTCCTGCGCATCGAAGAGCCCCATATCTGAAACGGGTACACCCTCTTTTGCTTGAACGCTATCGGATGAGTTTATGTATAAAGCACTTGCTGCCAGAGCTATCAGAACGGAACAGGTGATCCTCTTCATACAATCCCTCCATTTTGTCGCAATCATCAAGATCATACCATATCCTGGAATGCGAAGATATTGAAGGATGAAATGAAATTAGAAAAAAAGAGCCCCCGTTATAAAACCGGGGACTCCGTATATTACACTAACCTTATTCATCTGCTGAAATATGAAATGTTATAAGCTGTGTGCTTCACAGTTCACTTCCAGCATGGAACAGATTCGTTTAAGATACTGTCCATTCATCCGGTCTCCCTTGCAGAAGCAAGGGAGCAGCTATTAACGTGCCGCTTCCACCTTGTTCAATTCCTTGGTTCGCTTTGTATCGCGTTCCAGGATTGGCTTCAGGTACTTCCCTGTATAAGATTCCGGCACCTTCACCAAATCCTCGGGCGTTCCGGTAGCGATGATCGTACCGCCGCCGCTGCCTCCCTCAGGACCCAGGTCGATCAGATAGTCCGCGGTCTTAATGACATCGAGATTGTGCTCGATGACAAGGACGGACTCCCCGGATTCCACCAGACGGTGAAGCACAACGAGCAGACGGTCAATATCGTCCACATGCAGGCCGGTGGTCGGTTCATCCAGAATATACATCGTTTTGCCTGTGCTGCGGCGGTACAGCTCGGAAGCCAGCTTCACCCGCTGCGCTTCACCACCGGACAATGTGGTGGCAGGTTGGCCCAACGTAATATAACCCAGACCGACATCCATCAGCGTCTGCATCTTCCGGTGTATCTTCGGAATGTTCTGGAAGAAGTCCGTTGCATTCTCAACGGTCATCTCCAGTACTTCAGCGATGTTCTTGCCTTTATATTTGACTTCCAGCGTTTCGCGGTTGTAGCGTTTGCCCTTACACACTTCACAAGGCACGTAGATATCCGGCAGGAAGTGCATCTCAATTTTGATGATACCGTCCCCGCGGCAAGCCTCGCAGCGTCCGCCCTTCACGTTGAAGCTGAAGCGGCCCTTCTTGTATCCGCGAATCTTCGCTTCATTCGTCTGGGAATAGATATCCCGGATGTCGTCGAAGACGCCCGTGTAGGTCGCCGGGTTGGAGCGAGGCGTACGGCCAATCGGTGACTGGTCGATGTCAATGACCTTCTCGATATGCTCCAGACCTTTCATCTCACGGTATTGCCCCGGACGTACTTTGGCCCTGTTCAAATCACGAGCGAGTGTCTTGTAGAGGATCTCGTTAACCAGTGTCGATTTCCCTGACCCAGACACGCCGGTTACCGCCGTAAAGACACCAATTGGAATTTTCACGTTGATATTCTTCAGATTGTTCTCTTTCGCGCCTTTAATCTCGAGCCAGCGTCCGTCGGTCTTGCGCCGCTTGCTGCTGACCGGAATAAACTTGCGGCCACTCAGGTACTGGCCCGTCAGAGAATTAGGGTCGTTCATAATCTCCTTCGGGGTTCCCTCCGCGATGACCTGGCCTCCATGAATACCAGCGCCGGGACCGATATCGATGATATAGTCCGCAGCCATCATGGTGTCCTCGTCATGCTCGACCACAATCAGCGTATTGCCCAGATTCCGCATATGCTCCAGCGTCGAAATCAAACGGTCATTATCTCGCTGATGCAGCCCGATGCTGGGCTCGTCCAGAATGTACAGCACGCCCATCAGGCTGGAGCCGATCTGCGTGGCTAGCCGGATCCGCTGCGCTTCCCCACCCGACAGCGTTCCCGCCGAACGACTGAGCGTCAGGTAATCCAGACCCACATTGACAAGGAAGCCCAAACGGCTGTGAATCTCCTTCAGAATGAGATTGGCAATCTGTTTTTCTTTCTCGCTGAGCTCCAGGTGATCGAAGAATTTCAGGGATTCTCCGATCGACAGGCTGGTCACATAAGCCATGTTGCGATCATTGATTGTAACCGCCAGGCTTTCCTTCCGGAGACGATGACCTTTACAAACATCGCATGGCTTGCTGCTCATATAACCTTCGATGTATTCGCGAATCCCCTCGGAATTGGTATCGCGGTAGCGACGTTCCAGGTTCGGAATGATGCCCTCGAAGGTCACATGCGCTTCCTTGCGCTGACCGAAGTCATTCTCATAACGGAAGTGAACCTTCTCATTGCCCGTACCGTACAACAGTTTATTCATCTGTTCCTGACTAAAGGTACTGACCGGCTTGTCCAGCGGAATGCCGAAATGCGCGCAAACCGATTTCAGAAACTGCGGATAATAAGTCGACGTGCCCCCGCTCCATGCAGCGAAGGCACCTTCCTCCACGCTCTTGCTCGTATCCGGTACAAGCAGCTCCGGATCCACGATCATTTCGACGCCCAGACCGTCGCAATCCGGACAAGCACCGAAAGGGGTATTGAAGGAGAACATCCTCGGGGTCAGCTCTTCCATGCTGAAGCCGCAGATCGGGCAAGCAAAGTTGGAGCTGAACCGCAGCTCCTCCTGACCCATAATATCAACCAGGAGCTGACCGCCTGACAGGTTCAGTGCCGTCTCGATCGAATCGGCCAGACGTGCTTCGATATCTTCCTTAACTACGATCCGGTCCACAACCACCTCGATCGTATGCTTTTTGTTCTTCTCCAGCTCGATGTTCTCCGACAGATCACGCAGCTCTCCATCGACGCGCACCCGAACGAAGCCCTGCTTCGCAATATCGGCGAACAGGTTCTTATGCTCGCCCTTGCGCCCGGAAATGACCGGCGCGAGAATTTGCAGTCTCGTCTTCTCGGGATACTGCATGATGCGGTCTACCATTTGCTCGACCGTCTGGGACGTAATCTCGACGCCATGCTCCGGACAGTGAGGATGTCCGACCCGGGCGAACAGCAGACGCAAATAATCATATATTTCCGTTACGGTACCTACCGTAGAGCGCGGATTGCGGCTCGTGGTTTTCTGGTCAATCGATATCGCCGGCGATAAGCCTTCAATGGAATCGACATCCGGCTTCTCCATCTGTCCGAGGAACTGCCGTGCATAAGCCGACAAGGATTCCACGTAACGTCGCTGACCCTCGGCGTAAATCGTATCGAATGCGAGAGAGGATTTACCCGAGCCGCTAAGCCCCGTAAGAACAACGAACTTGTCACGCGGTATCGTGACGTCGATATTTTTCAGATTGTGTGCACGTGCGCCTTTGATCACAATATTTTCACTTGCCAAACGATATCATCTCCTACTCCATATGGCATGCATGTTGGTGCTTATATTTTCACAAAGAGAACGACCGCATAGGCCGTCCCCCCTGTCATTCGTCTTCCTAATATTTATTCGGCTTGCAGCTCCAGCAGCGCATCACGCAGCTCGGCCGCACGCTCGAATTGCAAATTCTTCGCTGCTTCCTTCATTTCGGACTCGAGACGCTGGATCAGTTTCTGACGATCTTTCTTCGACATCTTCTGTCCCTCGCCAACCAAGTAATCTGCCTTGCCCTCCGCAACCTTCGTTGCTTCGATGACATCACGGATCTTCTTGCGGATCGTTTGCGGCGTTATGCCGTGCTTCTCGTTGTACGCAACCTGGATGCTGCGGCGGCGCTCGGTTTCCTTGATCGCCCGATCCATCGAATCGGTGATCTTATCACCATACATGATAACTTTACCTTCCGAGTTCCGGGCTGCCCGGCCGATCGTCTGAATGAGCGAGCGATCCGAACGGAGGAAGCCTTCCTTGTCCGCATCCAGAATCGCTACCAAGGAAACCTCCGGCAGATCAAGACCCTCCCGTAGAAGGTTAATACCCACCAGCACGTGGAATGTACCAAGCCGCAGATCGCGCAGAATCTGCATCCGTTCCAGCGTCTTGATATCGGAGTGCATGTAACGAACCTTGATTCCAATTTCCTTCAGATAATCGGTCAGATCCTCTGACATTTTCTTCGTCAGGGTCGTCACGAGCACACGCTCGTCACGTTCCACCCGGTCATGGATCTCGCTAATCAAGTCATCGATCTGCCCTTCTGTTGGGCGCACATCAATGATCGGATCTAATAGACCCGTCGGCCGAATGATCTGTTCAACCATCGTGTCGCAGTGCTCCATCTCATACGGTCCAGGCGTAGCCGACACGTAGATGATCTGATTGACCTTCTCCTCGAATTCCTCGAACTTCAGCGGCCGGTTATCCAGCGCGGACGGCAGGCGGAAGCCGTGATCGACCAGCACCGTTTTCCGTGCCCGGTCACCGTTGTACATCGCGCGGATTTGCGGGAGCGTCACGTGTGATTCATCAATGACGAACAGCATATCGTCCGGGAAGTAGTCAAGGAGCGTATATGGCGTAGCACCAGGCTCCCTGAAGGTCAGAGGGCCGGAATAGTTCTCGATGCCGGAGCAGAATCCGACTTCCTTCATCATCTCGATGTCGTAACGGGTACGCTGCTCCAGGCGCTGCGCTTCCAGCAGCTTGCCTTCCGAGCGCAGCAGCTCAAGGCGTTCTTCCAATTCGCGTTCGATATTCACGATTGCTACCCGCATCGTCTCTTCACGGGTAACGAAGTGAGACGCCGGGAAAATGGCGATATGCTCGCGTTCTCCAACCAGCTCGCCCGTCAAGACGTCGATCTCCGTGATCCGCTCGATCTCGTCGCCAAACAGCTCGACGCGAACGGCCTGTTCCCCCTTCGAGGCTGGGAATATCTCGATGACATCCCCGCGGACGCGGAAGGTACCGCGAACGAAGTTGATATCGTTCCGCTGATACTGGATATCAACCAATCGCGACAAAATCTCATTCCGCGGCTTCTCCATGCCTACCCGGAGCGAAAGCAGCATTTCGCCGTACTCATGCGGCGAACCCAAGCCATATATGCAAGATACGCTTGCCACAATGATGACATCGCGCCGTTCAAACAGCGAACTCGTTGCAGAGTGGCGGAGCTTATCAATCTCTTCATTAATGCTGGAGTCCTTCTCGATATACGTATCGGAGGAAGGGATATACGCTTCCGGCTGATAGTAATCGTAATAACTCACGAAATAATCCACCGAATTGTTCGGGAAGAATTCCTTAAACTCACTGGCCAGCTGTGCAGCCAGCGTCTTGTTATGCGCAATGACGAGTGTGGGACGGTTTACTTTGGCGATTGTCTGCGCGATCGTAAACGTCTTCCCCGTTCCTGTTGCACCTAGCAGCGTCTGATGTTTTTTCCCTTGGCGGAGTCCTTCGACCAACGCATCAATAGCCGTGGGCTGATCCCCCTGCGGCTGGAATTCAGACTGGATCTCAAAGGATTTGGTACTGACAACTAAATCGCTCATTGCCCTTCATCACCCTCATACTCTAAAATGAAATTCATGCTAAAAGATATGTCGAAACTTCCCGATGATATACTATGGGAAATTAGTGGTGTCTACGTAAGGAATAAGAATATTTGTTCCCGTCTCATTATACCCTTTACGTTTTTTTGATGCAAACAGTTTAATTAAAATTTCAATAAGTTCCAGCGCGAATGTTCCGGGCCACACCTTCTAGGGCCCGGCAGCCTTCAAATTCCATGTCGGACTAGCTTCAAGCAAACCCATGATCTACAATTAACTTCCTTAAGGAGATGGTACAGCGTTATGGATATTACGGTTATTCTTGGCATTCTCGCCGGTTTGGCCGCGTTGATCGGAGGGTTTTTATGGGAAGGCGGGCATCTGAGCGGCCTGCTGCAAGGAGCGGCTGCGCTTATCGTATTCGGCGGCACCATCGCCGCCGTCATCGTCAGTTTCCCGGCTACCCGGCTCCGCACCATCCCGGCTGCCCTCAAGCTGGCCTTCGGCCGCAGCAATCGTTCAACGGACGAGCTGATTGACGCCATTGTCGATATGTCGGTAACGGCCAGAAGAGACGGGGTGCTGGCGCTCGAGCGCATCTCGGCCGAACACGGGGATCCATTCCTGCGGGAAGGCATGCAGATGGTCGTGGACGGCAACGACCCGGAAATGGTGCGCCAAATCCTGGAGCTCGATATCAATGCCGCCGAGCAGAAGCACGAAGGGTATGCCAAGATTTTCGAGTCCGCCGGGGGATATGCTCCTACCATGGGAATCATCGGTACCGTCATGGGCTTGATCCACGTGCTGGGCAGTCTGCAAGACCCTACGGGTCTCGGACCTTCGATCGCGGTCGCGTTCACCGCCACTTTATACGGTGTCGCAAGTGCCAATATTATCTTTTTGCCCATTGCGACCAAGATTAAAGCACGTTCCGAAGAAGAAATTGCAAATATGGAGCTGCTGCTCGAAGGAATTATGGCTGTTCAGAACGGAGAGCACCCGCTGTTGGTTCGTAAAAAGCTAGCCTCCTTCGCTTCCGCCGGCACCACGGACATTCCGTCCTCAAGGGGGATCGCGCATGAGACAGCCGAATAGACGGCGCCGTCAGCGCAAGCAGGCTGAAGGCGACCAGCGGGACCGCTGGATGATCACCTATGCCGACTTGATTACGCTGCTCCTGATTTTTTTTGTTGTGATGTATGCCATGAGCCGGCTCGATACAGAAAAATACAAACTCGTCACCCAATCCCTGCAGGCCACCTTCCAGAGCGGAGACAGCATACTGGAGATGGGTTCAGGCCTCACCGGTACAGCCGATACGGAGAAGCATAAGAATCCTCCGCCGAAGCCTGCAGCCGATGAGGAGGGCGAAGGCAAGGATACAGCTGCGGAACCGCTAACCGAGCGAGAACTCGCTTTCCGTGCCCAGGAGGAGGAGCTGGCAAACTTTATGGGACTCATTCAGCAATACGTGAAGGACAACCAGCTCGAAGAGGATATCTTCATCGCGGACGAGCCGCAAGGGATTGCCATTACGCTAAGCGACCGCTTCCTGTTCGATGTCGGCAAGGCCGAACTTAAACCCGGGGCCGCTCCGGTTCTGGGCAAATTAGCCAGTCTGTTCGGCGATTTAAGCACCACGGTGAGCATCGAGGGGCATACGGACAATGTGCCGATCGGCCGCTACTCCAGTTACAAAGACAACTGGGAGCTCTCCGGTGCCCGGGCGATGTCAGTGCTGCGGTTCTTCCTCGATAACAGCAAGCTGGACCCGGAAGGCTTCCAATACGCAGGCTATGCCGATACAAGACCAGCCGCGGATAATGCGACTGCCGAAGGCAAGCAGAAAAATCGGCGGGTTGAAATTACGGTGCTGCGGCAGCTTAAGGAGTAGGGAGATAGCCTCCATCGGCCAAACTCGCTCCCATGCTTTGCCTTTGAAGAAAATGCTTAACCCATCGCCACCTATATTAAATAAGCGCCCGGCAGACTGAATCTACATGCATTCAGGTCTGGCCGGGCGCTTTCGCTTTTAAAAAAAGATTCAATCACTACAACGTTCTCCTGAGAGCCACGAGGTTCCAACATACTCGTTTTATGCGCCGTGCCCAACTCCGCTCTCGCTTGGCCGCAGGATAGCGGAGCCGACGGCCAGCAGAATGACCGCCATCAAGCCAAGAACGGCCAGCGGAATTGCGATATCGGACAACGTGCCGCCCGTGGCCGCAATCTCCACTGCCTCAATGGCCCATTTTTGCGGGATGAAATTGGCGATTTTCTGCATGAACTCCGGCATGATGGCAAGCGGCCAGAAGCATCCGCCCAGCATGCAGGTCGGCGTGACGATCATGGAATTGATCATGGCCGCATTCTGCCCGTTCCGGATCAACCCGGCGACCGTGCTTGCCACGCCTAACGATACCAGCATGAAGGCGATCAGAATAAGGAAATGCAGCAGTAACGGAACTCCGTAATCGTAACGAAGCACATACCGGCTGAGAACGAGCACGATGATCACCTGCAGCGAGCCGACCACCAAGCTGCCCAGAAAATTGCCTAAAGCAATCTGATAGGCACGCACCGGTGCCGTATACATGCGGGACAGCGTTCGCTGCCTCCGGTCATCGATCATCATCGACACCACGCTGGAGATGAGGGTCATCATGAACATCAGGGTAAAACCCGTCACGTTCGAGAGTCCTGGCTTGGCGTACAGATTCAAATCCGTGACCTCAGTATCCAACCGATTCAGCGCGGATTGCTTGAGCACTTCTTGCAGCATCAACATTCGGTCAACATCCGGCTCCGAGGTTTCCCGAATCAAAGCAGCCGTTCCGCTCAGACGCGTAACTGCAGAGTCCGCCGTCATTCGTATCATCACCGAAGCCTCAGAAGTTGAAACTTCGTATACCTGAACCGTCGGCCGCTGCCCTACAATCAATCCGTCGCTGAAACCCTCCGGTATATAAACGCCTACTGTGCTTTTATTCTCCACCAGGTCTTCTCTCAGCGTATTCTCGGACTCGGACTCCTTGAGTACGTATTGGCCGCTGCGCTCCAGCTCATTCATCAGATACTGACCTGCCGGGCCATCATCTTCATTCACATAGGAGACCAGAATGCTCGCAGCCGTGGTCTGCCCCAAGAGAAACACCGTCAAGGTAACGACCACGCAAGGAACCAGCAGATAGACGATCCAGCCTCTTTTGCGCCCCAGTGTGCGTCTTACCATATGCCAGGCTATGGTTAAGCTATGCATGGTATCCCACCTTTCTGTACGTAATCATGGCTGCAGCCGACAGGGCTACGGTAATGGCCGCCAGCATGCCGAGACAAGTGACAATCAAATGCACGTCGCTGTTCAGCATCATCCGCAGCATGCTCTGCATGGCCCAATGATTGACGGTGAAGGCGCCGATCTTCTGGAAAAATTCCACGGGAAGCGGCATGAATCCCCCGCTCACAAATGTCATGGCGATAATGATCGCCTGCATCAGCCCCCTGGCTCCTGCCGCCGTTGAGGAGACTAGGGTGATGAACGTGGCAATGGTCATGGACGATAATGTGATTAATACGCAGACCACGATGAGCAGCAGGGGGTGGGGGCCCCATTTCACGCCGTACAGCCACATGGAACCCAGCACAATGGCTGCTGCCTGTACAAGCGTGATCAGACTGCAGCCGATAATTTTACCGGCAAATACGGTTCCGGGGGTGACGGGTGCGCTTTGCAGGCGATACAGGGTCCGGCTTTCCCGCTCTCCCAGCAGACTGCTGCTTGCCATCAGACCCGAATACAAAAGAAACATAATCAGCATGGAGGCAGCGTAATATTGGGCTGCTGAATACGTGGCTCCTTTCTCGCTCAGTTTCCCGATCGTTACGTTCGGGCCAGACGAGGTTTCCACAGGCGCTGCCGCTTGAGCCGCAAGAACTTGATCTCCGCCCATAACGATAACCTCAGCCTGTTTGTGATTGGCATCTGCGATAAAGGTCTTAAAGATCGTGTCTGCCACCAGGTTGAGATTACGGTCTCTTCCGGGCAGCAATTCAAGCTTCACGTCCGCTCCCTGACCCATCCGTTCATCTAAGGAAGCGGGAATCACCACCGCATAATCGACCTCGCCCCTGCGCAGCTTTCCTTCAACCTCTTCCCGGCTGGCTGCCATCTCTTGAACGAGAATCTCCTGGATTTCCGGCGAGCCTGTTAGAGCCTGAATGCTCCCCGGCAGCTGGCCTCCTTCCGAAGCATCCAACACAAATCCCACTCTGACCGATGGCTGTTTAAATTCCTGATCGTTGCCGAACCAGCCCGAGAGCGCGTTTCCCAATATAAAAATAAGAATGAGCGGCAGCAAAAACTGGTTGATCAGCACCGTTCGGCTGGTCGCCATCCGCTTCAGCTCAAACCAGGCGATAATCATCGTATTCATTTTCGGTATTCCTCCTTCATGGATTCCTCTGCACGTGCCGTTATGATCAATCGCGAAGTGTTCGCCCGGTTAGGCTGAGAAACAGCGTTTCAAGCCCCGGCTCCTCGCACTGCAGGGAGCGGAGAATCGTATGATGTTTACTGCAGATGAACAAAATATCCTGCAGCTCATCCTGAGCCGACGGTACATATACTTCGATCTCGTTATCATTCTGGGTGACGCGCCGAACACGCGGGTGAATGGTCAGCTCCTCCACCAGGTCGGGTGTGATCCCATCAGCAGTAAGGATGATTTTTTCCTCATGCGCCACGCGTGCCCGAAGCTCCTGCTGCGTCCCGCAGGCGATAACATGACCTTGATCCATAATCGCTACCCGATCACTGATCGCAGCAACTTCCTCCATGTAATGGCTTGTATAAATAACGGTAGAGCCCATGCGGTTCAGCGTCTTCACGGATTCCAGAATATGATTCCGGGACTGCGGATCAATCCCTACCGTAGGCTCATCCATAATGATCAGCTTCGGACGGTGCGTGATCGAGCATGCAATATTCAGTCTTCGTTTCATCCCCCCGGAGAAGGTGGACGGCTTTTCCTTCGCCCGATCCTGCAAGCCGACAAACTCCAGCGCCTCTTCCACCCGTTCCTTCAGCAGATGGCCGCGCAGTCCGTACAATTTTGCAAAAAAAGCGACATTGTCCCAAGCCGACATTTCTTCATATAGAGCCAGATCCTGCGGCACCAACCCGATTCTCCGCTTCACCTCCAGCGGCTGCTCTTCAATTGAGATACCGTCCACCTTGATGCTGCCCTGATCCTTGGGAAGAAGGCCGCAGATCATACTGATGGACGTGCTTTTGCCGGCCCCGTTCGGTCCTAGAAGCCCAAAGATTTCCCCTTCGTTCACTTCCAGGTTCATATGATCCACCGACAGCTTGTTTCCATATCGTTTCACGACATCCCTCATCTGCAAAAAGACTGCCATATTCACCACTCCATTTCTCATATCTCTCGTATCCATTTGTTGATTTCATTCTATCCGGAATGGCCGGCTTTTTAAGGTAGAAGAAGTCACTTTATAGGGTGACGAAAGTCATCTCCTTGCCGAAAACATCCTTGTGATATAATGAAGCCAATCGTTTGAACGGTTTGATTTCACTATGGAAAAGGGTTTGATCGCACGTGACATCCCCACTCACCTATCTAAGGTATGGCTTCATTCTCCTTCCGGCCGCCGCGGACATCTTTTTGCAGCAGCTCGATGATTACGGGGCATATATGGTGTACATATTGCTGTTTCTGGCGATTACGGTGCTAAGCCGCTTTTTGCCGTCGCCTGCTTATCTGAAGGCAGCCGCTCTGCTGGAAATTCTACTATCTCTGTGGCTATGCCATCAATTCGGCTTCATGATGGTGTTCCTGTCCATCTCCACCCTATGCGTCTATTTGCCCTTGTTCGAGCGACCAGGCAGGCTATGGCTGGCGTTCGGTCACCTTGTGCTGCTCAACATGGCCATTACCGATTACGATGCGCTGCTGCTGACGACAGCCAATCTGCTGTTTCTGTTCATGGCGGTAACATTCAATCACATCCATGAAATGAATCAGAAAGAAGCGGATCATATTCAGTTATACGACGAGCTGAAAAGACTGCATTTCCAGCAGGACGAGGCAGGCAGACAATTGCTGCAATTCGCCCATCAGGTAGAGAGTGCGGCCCAGGCCGAGGAGCGTAACCGCATCTCCCGCCAGCTTCATGACGACATCGGCCACCGCCTGATTCGCGTTAAAATGATGATGGAAGCAGCCCTTCTTACCGTTCCGCATGATTCCGTGCGCGGTATGGATATGCTCCGTCAAATCCGTGACCAGCTGGGAGAGAGCATGGAGCAGATGCGAACGGCTGTGAAACAGATGAATCCGGCCCGGCGGATCACGGACGACTATTCCCTTGATCGGCTGCTGGAGGAGACAGGCAGACAGACCGGGATCGAGACCGAACTTTTATTGCAGGGCATCCCCTATCCGCTCTATCCCAGTCAACAGGTGGTGCTATACAAAAATGCCCGTGAAGCGATCACGAACGCCATCCGCCATGGCGAGGCTAAACGGATCCAAATCATCCTGGATTACGGAGACCAGGACGTCAGGATGGAGGTTTCCAACGATGGTACGGTTCGGGAGCCGATTGGCCACGAAGCTGCACGGGACCGTCAAGGAATCGGAATGAGCAGCATGCTCGAACGAACCCAAGTGGTGGGTGGGACGCTTGAGGTACGGAGAACCGTACCTTTTACCGTCATCACCCGGCTGCCTGTCTACCAGAAGCGTGAGATTATGTAATTTAACAAGACAAGATGTTGTATCTTATTTTATAGAAAAGGTCGTGGCTATCCATGATATCCGTTTTAATTGTAGATGATGATCCGTTCATTCGGGAAAGCTTGAAATTACTGGTGGGGATGGACCCGGATATCGAAGTATCGGCTGTCGCGGAGCACGGCGAAGAAGCGCTGGCTATGCTGGAGGGCGGACTTTCTGTTGACGTCGTGCTCATGGACATTCGCATGCCGGTATGTGACGGCGTTGAGGGAACGCGACGAATTCGTGAACGATATTCGGATGTACGAGTGCTTATGCTGACCACCTTCGATGATGATGATTATATCGTGGAAGCTCTGCAGAACGGGGCCAGCGGCTATCTGCTGAAGAACATTCCGCCGGACCGCATCATCCAGGGGATCAAAACAGTGCATGATGGAAACATGCTGATTCATCCCGACATCGCCCGCAAGCTGACTGGCCTGCTTCGTCCAACGGCGCAGCCCGTCCCCAAATCTGCTGAGCTTGAACAATTCGGGCTGACCCCTGCAGAGAAGAAGGTCGTTGTCCTTATTGCGGAGGGTCTATCCAATAAGGAAATTGCCGGACAGCTTTATTTAAGTGAAGGTACGGTCAAAAACTATGTCACCGAAATCCTGGGAAAGCTGAATCTTCGGGACCGAACGCAAATCGCCATTTTCTATCTAAAAAAAGTGCAGGGCTAGCTCCATATACAGCATTTCATCGCTTATGCAATCAAAAAAGCGGGTCTTTGTCCATATAGGACAAAGACCCGCTTCCAATATCATGATGAATGGAAACCTGCCTCTTCGGAACCGCCGGTCGTCGTGCTGCCGGAAGAACCCCGCTTGCTGCGAATATGTAGTTTATTCGCCAGTAGGGTGATCAAGCTTACAGGTTTTAACCCCACCGCTATGCCATCCCTCGGGTCGGGTGCCACGATAGCTCCCAATTGATGATGATCCCCTGCGTAGATCGCACGCTGCAGGAATTTACTCTCCCCTTGATGGTTCTGAACCTCCAGCTTACAGAAGGCCGAATTCTGACGAAGCGCGCTATGCAGCTGTTCCTTACTGTGAATCAGTTTACCGTTCACCTTAAGGATCGTCTCTCCTGCCAGAATGCCAAGCTCGCTTGCCGGACTATTCGGAAGCACCGCGAGGACGCGTAGTCCCCGAATCGGATGCACAAAGATCGGACTGCGCTGCTGCTCTTCGTAACGGCTGTACCACACCAATCCTTCATGCAGTAATAATGCCGCTAATGCAGCCACGATCGTGAGTGGTGCCCACCACTCGGCCAGCAGGCTCAACGCCAGCACAATGGCTCCGTAGAATATGAGCCGCTTCGATGTGATCCCTGCCTTCTCCTGCGGGAGCATGCTCTGCGTCATTTCCCCGAAGCCGATCACGACCGGGAGTGCCATCATGGTAAAGCCTGTACTCCAGGCATCCCCACCGAAAAATGGCGTCCATGGCAGCACGCTGCCTCCGCTTACTGCCGGAACAAGCAAGAACAAGGGCAAGGGCCAGAAGCTCTGCATATGATAACCGCCAACCAGCTTGCCACGCTTCCCCTCAAGGAACAGCGGTGTAGCAAAACCCGAACCCTGTATTCTGACAAGCAAGGCTTCGGCAAAATGCAGAACGGCGGATAACGCCAGCAGTGCAGGGATGTCCAATCCAACGATCGTTGTTGTGACGTGACCAATCCAGCCTTCCGGCTGCCAATTCGGAAACCAGCCTAATACAACCTGAATGATCCCGAGAAGACCGATGGAATAGGCAAAGCATAAGTACCGGATATGGAACAGCATCAGGATCAGGGAAGTCACCCATATGCATATAATGGCTTCCAGGCTTAAGGATATGCCCAGGAAGGCCACCACGATCGATACGCCGATTCCTGCCAGCAGCCCGCCCAGAAACGTTCGCCATGTCTGCAATCCCCAGGAATGCAGCTTCACATGGAACAGCTTACGCTCCACCAACACCTGCCTTCGGTAAAACAGCATGACAAACAAAATCGAAATATAGTAAAAGGGCTGCGTCAGCAGTTGTATGCCTGCATCTATCCCATACATAAGCAGTTGTTTCAATGTCTCCAACAGCTTGCCACGCTCCTTTCGCTTCAAGATGCTTCGAAATGTATACTTTCTGATATCTCAAAAGAAAAAAGAAGGCTAACATTCAGCCTTCTTACTTGTTCGACGCTTTAGCGGCGATTTCCTTCCGAACCTCGGCAATTCCGCGATTCATTTGATTATCCTCTTTCGGATCCTGAATCTTCTCGATCAAGGCGGCTTCCAATGCCTCGGCTGTAGCGCCGTTAAGGATACCGTCCGCTTTCAGCTTGTGCTTGCTCTGGAAGCTCTTGACCGCCTTCTCCGTATTCCGGTCGAAATAGCCGTCCGTACGCCCTGTCTTGTAACCAACCGCTTCAAGCATGATCTGAGCGTTCTTCACATCTGTGCTATTCGTGTCGTACGTATAGGTTTTCTTCTTATCGATCGGTGCAACGGTAAAGTATTCTGGCTGTGACACCTTAATATCCGGCTCAATTCCCTTCTCATGGATCCAGGTACCGTTTGGCGTCAACCATTTGGCAATCGTTACTTTCAGCAGGCTTCCATCGCCAAACTGCTTATCAAAGCTCGTTTGCACGGTTCCTTTACCGAAGGAATGCTCACCCATCAGGGTAGCTCCCGCCGATTGCTGCAGTGCGCCTGCCAAAATTTCGGAAGCGCTGGCGCTGCCCTTGTTCATCAGCACCGTAATCGGATAGGATTTTGCCTCACCATTGGAAGGATGCTTCTCACGCTTCTTATCCTTATCCTCTACCTGAACGATCAACTCGCCTTTAGGTACGAACTGCTCTGCAATGTCAATGACAACGGACAGCACGCCGCCTGGATTGTTCCGGACGTCGATCAGCAGTCCCTTCATGCCTTGGCTTTCCAGTTTCTCGAGTTCCTCCTTAAAGCGTTCGCCTGTATTCAGCGAGAATTGGGAGATCTCAATAACGCCGATTCCGCCCTTCTCCATCCGTGCCGATACGGTTTCCAGATCGACGTCATCACGAACGATAACATACTCGATCGGCTGCTCGGAGCCTGCACGCTTAATCTGAAGAACGGCCTTGGAGCCCTTCGGACCGCGAATCTTGTTGACGGCCGCGTTCAGTTCAAGGCCCTGCAAGGATTCGCCATTGACGGAAAGGATGGTGTCCTTTGCCCGAATGCCGGCTTTATCCGCAGGAGATCCCTTGATCGGGGATACAACGACCACACTGCCGTCTACAGAGGATACCTCCGCGCCAATCCCCGAGAAGGAGCCCTCAATGCTTTCTTCAAACTGGGCTGCCGTTTCTTTTCCCATATAGTTGGAATATGGATCTTCCAGCGCTTCCATCATCCCGTTGATGGCGCCGTCGATCAGTTTCGACCGATCGATATCCTTGTAATAATTGCTCTCGATGAGGTCAATCGCTGTCCCCAGTTTTTTCGCTTCCGACTGCTCCAGTCCATTCCTGTTCGCTATACTGGCCAGCAGCCCCTCACCGTCTCCGGTCTGGCTAGGAGCGGGCAGCTGGGTCAAGGCCATCGTTAACAGCACGCCGCACAGCATGGCAGCTATGACCAGAAAGACAGCCGTTCGTTTTTTCAGCAAGTACTTCACCGCCTTTGTACGTTTCAACTGCTACACACATGGGGAATCCCGTCCACCTAGTATATGATTGGCTTGCCGGGAATATTTATACAGCGGTCTGAAGGTTATATGGTATAAGTCATGAAATTCTGTTACAGATAAGGCGAAGGATTCACCGGCGATCCATTGACCCGAACCTCAAAATGAAGATGCGGTCCTGTGCTCTGACCCGTGGAGCCTACTTCGGCAATCTTCTGCCCTCTGGACACCTTGTCGCCTTCGCTGACTTTAATGCCGCCGTTGCGGATATGTCCATACAAGGTCCATACGCCGCCCCCATGATCAACAATAACACAGTTTCCGTAACCGCTCCACCACTCGGCCAAAATGACCGTGCCGCTCTCCGCTGCGCGGATCTCCGTTCCCTGCGGAACGGCGAAATCCTGGCCTGTATGCATCTTGCCGACTTCACCCGTTACCGGATGAACCCGCGGCCCATAACCGGAGGACAGTCTGGCCCCGGAGACCGGAATGGCGAATGGTCCGCCGTTACCTGTATATCCGCCGCCACCTTTGCTACCACCGAGGGTGGTCGCCTTGGCTCTTTTCGCGGCAGCCGCTTTGGCAGCCGCTGCTTTGCGTGCAGCTTCCTCAGCGGCAAGCTTATTCTTTTCCTTCTGCAGATCCGAACGTTTGCTTGCCAGGGCAACCAGCATTTTATCCTGCTCTTCAGTCAAGATGTCCGCATCCTCAATTTCCTGATCATACTGGGCCAGTAGTACTCGCTTCTCCTGTTCCTTCTCGTTCAGGATGCTCTTGCGATCCTCCATTTGGCCATACAGGTCCTTGGCGGTTGCATACTGTCCTTCAAGTTCCTTCTTCTTGTCGATGACCAGCAGCTTGTCCTGCTTATGCTCCACCAGCAAATCCTGGTCCTGGTTAACGATCGTCTTCAGGGAATCCGCACGCTCAATAAAATCGCTGAAGCTGGTCGAGGAGAGCAGCACATCCAGATACGATACTTGCCCATCCATATAGATGAGGCGAATCCGGGATTCCAACAGCTTCTCGCGGGAGGCGATACGCTCCTCCGCCGCTTCAAGTTCCTTGGTCGTTTTTCTCAGCAGATCCTCTGTCTCCTCGATCTTCATGGAGATTTTGGTCAATTCATTGCTGACGATGCTGATCTGTTCCATCACATATTTCAGATTCTTCGTTGTTTTCTTCTTGTAATGCTGGGCTTCTTGTTTATCTTCCGCTGCCTTGTTTTTCTGTGACCTTGCTTTCTTGACCTGCTCCTGAAGCACTCTCAGTTCTCGATCTACATCGGCTGAAGTCTTCTTCTCGGCTTGTCCGACGGTCGGTTGGATCATAACGGTGGCCAGTAATAAGGCTGCTACTCCTGCGGCGATCTTTTTCAAGTTTCGCTCCCCATCCTTTACCTTGTTTTATACTTTCAAAAATTTACGTATCGACATGGTGCTGCCCCAGATGCCAATGACGATGCCCAGCCCAACAACAATGGTGCCAATCGGCAGCCACAAATCACCCAGCGGGATTAAACTTTGCGCTAACGTCAAATCCGTTTGCGATGCGGCGTACAGGCGATTGTAGCCTACAAACAACAGTGTGACCGTCACAATGGAGCCCATCAGGCCGATCATGGCGCCTTCCACGAAAAACGGCCAGCGAATGAAGTTGTTGGTCGCGCCGACAAGCTTCATAATGCCGATCTCGCGGCGACGGGCCAAAATCGTAACCCGAATGGTGTTCGAGATCAGGAACATGGACATCAAGCCGAGTCCCGCTACGAAAATAAAGCCGATATTCCGCACCGTCTTCGTAATCTTGAACAGGGTTTCTACCGTGCCTTCACCATACTTGACTCGCAGGATCGGCTCCTCCGCATATTTCTGGTTCAGTGCGGTAATCTTGTCGGCAACAAAACCGACCGTGGTCGGTTGAATAACGGAAACCTCGAATGCATCCGGAAGCGGATTCTGGTCCGCCTCGCTGAAGCCTTCCACCCATTCGGAGCCCAGGCTTTCCTCAAGCTCCTTCATGCCCTCTTCCTTGGACACGAACTTGATGGCGCTGACCTCCGGCATGGCCTCGATTTCACCCTTGATGGTTTCGCGCAGCTTCTCATCCACATTGAGATTTAAGTACGTATTGATTTGCACATTGCTATCTGCTTTATCGGCTAAGGCGTTCACATTCATGACTAATAGCATGAAAACGCCCAGTATAAACAAAGACACCACGATGGAAGTAACGGATGCGACCGACATCCATCCGTTCCGGAAAACGCTCTTCGCCCCTTCCCGCAAGTGCCGCAAGAAGGTTCTAAAATTCATACCCGTAATCTCCTCTCTGCTGATCACGGACGATCTGTCCATGCTCAATCGCAAGAACGCGTTTACGCATGGTGTTCACGATATCCCTGTTGTGGGTAGCCATGACGATAGTGGTTCCCCTGAAATTGATTTCATCCAGCAGCTGCATGATGCCCCACGAGGTTTCCGGATCCAGGTTACCTGTAGGCTCGTCCGCAATAATGACGGAGGGGTTGTTCACAATCGCTCTGGCGATTGCGATCCGCTGCTGCTCACCGCCGGAGAGTTGGGAAGGTTCGCGGTTCGCCTTGGCTTTCAATCCTACAAGCTCCAGCACCTCCATGACCCGTCTCTTGATGAGACGCTGCGGCGCTTCAATAACCTCCATGGCAAAAGCTACATTTTCGTAAGCAGTCAGCTTGGGCAGCAGACGATAGTCCTGAAAAATAACCCCGATATTTCGGCGAACATAGGGAATTTTGCGCTGCTTCAGCTTCCCGATATTAAATCCGTTAACGGAAATTTGCCCCTTGGTAGGTACTTCTTCTCTATAGATAAGTTTCATAAACGTCGATTTGCCCGCACCTGACGGTCCGACAACATAGACGAATTCATTCCGATTGATTTTGACGGAAACTCCTTGAAGCGCATGAGCGCCGTTCGGATAAGTCTTCCATACGTCCTGCATTTCGATCACTTCATCACTTCCCAATCCTTAATTAGCCATTATACTTTCGACAGTTTCCATCGAATTCCTTTAAAATCCATGAAAAATCCTCACGACATCGTCTATTGTAACAAATTTGTTACCTTTTGAGTACCCGAAAGTTTAAGCCCACCGTGACATATACATGAACAAGTGCATGAACTGCGGCCAATACGAAGTTAAGAAGGTGGTTTCGAATGAAAAAAATTCATCTTGGTCTCATCATTGTCATCAGTTTCGGTCTTCTCCTCTCGGTCGGCTTCGGTCTATTGACGATGTACGTGAACCAGAAGGAACTCCCGAAGGGAGTCGTTCTCGCCGGTTGGCAGGTAGGCGGTAAACCCGCAGACGAGGTGCTGTCAGAGCTGGATCAACGGCTGCAGGCGATGACAGCGTTGAAGGTGGAGCTGCAATCGGACGCTCTCAAGGGACAGACGGAAAGCTTCACTCTCCGGGAAGCCGGCGTTCAATTCAACGCAGCCGATTTTCGGGAAGCTATCGCCAAGCTGTCCGAAGGATCATTATGGGATCAGGTTCTTTATCGGCATAACTTTCAGCTGGAGTGGCATATATCCACGGACTGGGACCGCGATGTGTTAAAAGAGCGGCTGAGCGAAGACTGGCAAAAGGAACGCTTTGGGGAACCCGTCAATGCGGTACGGAGCATATCCGAAGATGATGTTGTCCGGTATACCCCGGAGAAAACGGCATACCGCATCGATTGGCCGGCATTCTATGAAGGGTTCAGCGCTGCGCTTCCGAATGAGTCCCACTTCACCGAGCTGAATCCGGATGAGATCATTACGGTTCAGCTCCCTCTCATCCGTCAAAAGCCCCCCGTTACCGTAAAATCGCTGCAGGATGAGGGGATTGAGCGCAAAATCGTCGAATTTTCCACCAGTCTCGGATCCAGCGGTCCTGGACGCGTTCATAACGTGACCGCCGCTGCCAAAGCCGTAGACGGCATGATTCTGAAGCCCGGGGATGAATTCAATTATGCTCATATTATTGATACGGCAAAGAAAGAATACGGCTTTGAAGAAGCTCCCGTTATCGTGAACGGCAAGCTGGTTCCCGGTATCGGTGGCGGCATCTGCCAGGTATCCAGCACGGTCTACCATGCCGCTCTGCTCATCGGGCTGGAGATCACCGAACGGCGCAATCATTCCCTTCCGGTCAGTTACCTGCCCAAGGGGCAGGATGCCACCTTTGCCGAAGGTGCGATAAACTTCCGCTTCCGAAACAATACAGGCAAGCATCTGCTTATTTTATCGGAGGTATCGCACGGTAATTTAACACTAAAGATCTTCGGGACTTTCCCGGACAATACCGAATATGAGCTTGTGTCCACCACCATTGAAACCTTGCCGTCACCAGAGAAAATCATTCACAATAACTCGCTGCCGCCCGGACTCAAGCAGGTGGTTCAGAACGGGAAACCAGGTTATGTGGTAGAAACCTACCGAACCAAGAAAGTGAACGGGAAGGTCGTGGAGAATGTGAAAATATCCAAAGATACCTACCGTCCCCAGAACAGCATCGTTGCCATTAATCCGACGAATGAGGTCCCGCTGCCGGATACGAATGAAACGCCGAAAGAGGAAGTGGTTGAGGACGGGATCAGCGCGCCATGAACCTGCAGATCACGTGGAACAGCCCGGATTCGCGAATAGAACCGCGAATCCGGGCTGTTTGCCTTGCTGTTATTTTAATGTAATGTATCTATTTTATCCGTGTCGCCATGAATGACGCCTTCACCGTTTATCCGAAGCTTGCCGACAATACCGCCGCCAACGACACCGTCACCCGTTATGGAAACAACCGGGTCTTTCTACGGCTATTCCGTTATGCACCATATCGCTGCCTCCTTATCATCTATTCGGCCTATGCCCGGATGCTTCGCCTGATGTCGCCCTTAAAACCGCCGGGATGCTCTGACCTGGGCTTCCGGATGCTGCGTCAATTCATCCCGGTATTCCACTTGCCGAATCTCGCACCCTGGGCCGAGGATCACCCGGTTGCCGCGAACGATATCGGCTTCGACATACTCTAGATCCAGGACATCACCTTCAATAATGCGTGCCTCCAGCCGCGTTCCCCGTAATGGCAGGGACAGCATCTCCCAGAGCCGCTTTCCTTTTTTGCGGATCGTGATCCGGTCTCCGACGATTTCCTGCGCAAGGCAGCGGCCCAACAGCCGAATATCCGCTGTTCCTACATGCAGGCGGCCATCGATCTTGAAGCCCCCATGAAACGTGGCCGTTTCACTCCGCACGTCACCATGGCTTCTCAGGTTTCCGGTTACATCAAGCCTCTTCGATTCGGAATCGCCGTGAATGCTGCAATGCCCTCCGATAAAAATGGACCGGCTGCGCACGCCTCTCTTCACACTCAGGCTGCCGGCTACATGCAGCTCCTCCGCGTCCACCGTTCCCTTAATGGTTCCCGAACCGTTCACGCGAATCGTGTTGGCAGCGACGTCGCCGTTCAAACTCATCGTTCCGTTACCTGTTAATTCCCGGCAATCCAGATCTCCGTTCACCTGCCCGGCACCATCGATTCGCACCTTGCCGTATTGGCCGCCGCTTGAGCTTCCGGTTCCCGTAATCTTCAGATCAGACAGTTTATCGTCATGTGGTATCATGCGCATACTCCTCCAGATTCACAAATATGATCATCATGCTATATCTTAACTGGACACTTGCTACACTTCTAAATTTATGCTTTTGAATCCTCCACCAGATGGAACCATAATCTCCCTCTAACATAACACAACGCAGCCGATCATAGAACAGCCCGATGGCTGAACCTCGCCTCGGTCTGAAGACCGAGGCGTTTTATGCGCTTATCCATCCCATCCGTTTCAATTCCATCCGGAGCCACCTTTATATTCTGGAGGATTAGCATAGTGCCCAAACGCAGCAGACTGAAAATTTGTTCTCGTCCGAAACGATGGCTTTAGATTTGCTTGGAGCAAAGGAGGACGATTGTGATATGATCCTAGTAGGCTCGTCATTTTGGTCTCTCATTTTCAAAAAATGAAAGGGGATACATAATCCATGGCTTTAATGCAATGTCACTTTTACTCGGAGGTGCTCGGTCTCAGCACATCCATGACCGTCATTCTCCCTCAGCAAACCTCTTCACAAATCGGCATGACCAATCATGCCAAAAGCGGCTTGCATCCGACGCTCTTCCTCCTGCACGGCCTGTCCGACGACGATTCCATCTGGCTGCGAAGAACCTCCATCGAACGTTATGTGGCCGAGATGGGCATTGCCGTCGTTATGCCGCAAGTGCATCGCAGCTTCTATACGGACATGGAATACGGCGGCAAATACTGGACCTTTATCAGCCAAGAGCTGCCGGCCATCGCCCGTTCCTTCTTCCCGTTATCCCACGCGAGAGAAGATAACTTCGTCGCCGGCTTGTCCATGGGCGGATACGGGGCATTCAAGCTGGCCCTTCGCTGTCCCGAAGCCTTTGCCGCCGCTGCCAGTTTGTCAGGCGCGCTCGATATGGCGGGTCATGTTAATAGGAACGAGGCTTTGTTTGAACATCGATTAGTCTACGGAGATCGGGACATTACCGGCACCGACAACGACCTGCTCTGGCTGCTTCAGGAAGTGGACCGCTCGGAGGGACCGAAGCCGCTGCTGTATCAATGCTGCGGAACGGAGGACTTCCTCTATGAAGACAATCAAGCGTTCCGCAAAGCCTGCGAAGCAACCTCCCTGGACCTCACGTATCAGGAAGGCCCGGGCGGCCACGATTGGGGATACTGGGATACCCACATTCAGGATGTGCTGAAGTGGCTTCCGTTGAAAGCCTAATGAACCCATCATATGCACGCCATGAACGTGCCTGCGGTTCATTCGCGGTTCCATGGGGTGTACTGGGTGTACTTTTCTTCGTGAGAGGATTTTAGGTAATCCCTCATCCAACGAATCTCATCGTTACAAAACAAAAGGTGGATCAGCAAATGTAACGTTTGCCGATCCACCTCTATTTTTATCACGCCAAGTATTCTTTGCCGTTACTCAACATTCCCTTGGCGGAGACCCAGCCATTCTTCCGTGGTCTGAAGGGTCTGCACGCTGCGATCAATGGCCGCCTTCACTTGTTCGGTTGCCGTACCGCCGTAAACGTTACGCGCATTGACCACCGTCTCCGGTTGAAGCACACCATAAATGGAGTCGTCGAACAACTCGGAGAACTGCTTGAATTCGTCCAGCGTCAAATCCAGTAAATACTTGTTGTTCTGAATGCAGTACAATACGGTCTTGCCAATCACTTCGTGCGCCTGGCGGAAAGGAAGGCCTTTGCCAACCAGGAAGTCCGCGATGTCGGTTGCGTTGGAGAAGTCGGTGTTCACCGCTTCGCGCATGCGGCCTTTGTTGACCTTCATCGTGGCGATCATCGGTGCAAACAGCTGTAATGCGCCTTCCAGCGTAGCCACTGTGTCGAACATGCCCTCTTTATCTTCCTGCATGTCCTTGTTATAAGCAAGCGGCAGGGACTTCAGCACGGTGAGCAGGCCCATCAGATTGCCGTATACCCGTCCGGTTTTGCCGCGGACCAGCTCAGGCACATCCGGATTCTTCTTCTGCGGCATAATGCTGCTGCCTGTGCAGAACGCATCGTCCAGCTCAACGAAGTTGAACTCCGTGCTGCTCCAGAGCACCAGCTCCTCGCTCAGACGGGACAAGTGCATCATGATAATGGAAGCATCCGAGAGGAATTCCAGGATGAAGTCACGGTCGCTGACCGCATCCAGACTGTTCTCGTAAACACCATCAAACCCAAGCTGCTCTGCCACGAAATGACGGTCGATCGGGAACGTTGTACCCGCAAGCGCGCCTGCCCCGAGCGGCAACACGTTAATGCGCTTATAGCTGTCGATCAGACGGTCGATATCCCGCTGGAACATGGACACGTAAGCCATCAAATGATGCGCGAACAGAATCGGCTGTGCACGCTGCAGATGCGTATACCCCGGAATAATCGTGTCCAGGTTATCCTTCGCTTGCCCAATCAACGCGGTTTGCAGCTCATGCAGCATGCCGGTCAACGCCACGACGCGGTTGCGCAGATACAAGTGCATGTCCGTAGCCACTTGATCGTTACGGCTGCGGCCTGTGTGGAGCTTGCCGCCGACAGGTCCGATTTCCTCGATCAGATTCTTCTCGATGTTCATATGAATATCCTCATCCGAAACGGAGAACTCGATGCTGCCCTCACGGATGCGCTCCAGCACCTTGTTCAAGCCTGCCTTGATCGTCTCCACGTCTTCGGCCGGCACGATGCCGCATTTGCCCAGCATGGACACATGCGCAAGGCTTCCCTGGATATCCTCCTCAGCCAGCTGCTTATCAAAACCGATGGATGCCGTATATTCCTCTACCAATGCGTTGGTCTGCTTCGTAAAGCGCCCGCCCCATAACTTGCTCACAACACTTGCCCCTCTCTGTTTAAGGCAGAGGGCCGCTTCCCGCTTAAGAAGTCCCGTTCATCCCGGTTACGCGAGAATCGGCGGAGCTCCCTAGCAAGAAAACGGCCTTCAGCCTGTTCATTATTGTAAACTTATTGATTCTGGTTCACGCCGGTTGCCACTTTCAAACGCAGTGCGTTCAAGCGGATAAAACCGGTCGCATCGCCCTGATCATAAGCTTGCGTTGGATCGGCTTCCATTGTAGCGATATCCGGGTTGTACAGACTGACCGGACTCTTCACGCCTGCCCCGATAATGTTGCCCTTGTACAGCTTCACGCGCACCGTACCGGATACGTTTTTCTGGCTCTCGGTTACAAGCGCCTGCAATGCCAGACGCTCCGGCGCAAACCAGAAGCCGTTATAAACCAAGGTGCTGTAGCGGGTAATCAGGCTGTCGCGCAGGTTCATCACTTCACGGTCCATCGTAATGGACTCCATTTTGCGATGAGCGGTGAACAGGATCGTGCCGCCCGGTGTCTCATAGACGCCGCGGCTCTTCATGCCGACGAAGCGGTTCTCCACCATGTCCACGCGACCGATGCCGTGCTTGCCGCCCAGCTCGTTCAGCTTCTCCATCACTTGCAGCGGGCTCATCGATTCGCCGTTCAGCGCAACGACATTCCCTTGCTCGAACGTAAGCTCGAGGTATTCCGCCTCATCCGGCGCATCCTCAGGCGATACGCTGAGCAGGTACATATCCTTGCTGTCCTCCGCGCTTGCATCAAACCAAGGATCCTCCAGCACGCCGCTCTCGTAACTGATATGGAGCAGGTTGCGGTCCATGGAGTAGGATTTGGCAGCGGATGCCGTTACCGGAATGCCGTGCGCTTCCGCGTAAGCGATCATCTCCGCGCGTCCCGGGAAAGAGTTACGGAACTCCTCGATGCGCCAAGGCGCGATCACTTCAATGTCCGGTGCCAAGCCGGCTACGCCCAGCTCAAAACGAACCTGGTCGTTCCCTTTACCCGTAGCGCCGTGCGCAATCGCCGTCGCGCCTTCGGCACGTGCGATATCCACCATGCGTTTCGCGATCAACGGACGCGCGATGCTGGTGCCGAGCAGATACTGCCCTTCGTACATGGCACCCGCCTGGAACATCGGGAAGATGAAATCATTCGCAAATTCGTCTCGCAGATCGTCGATGTATACTTTGGAGGCGCCGGTCGCCAGCGCTTTTTCCTCAAGTCCGTCCAGTTCTTCCTTCTGGCCGATATCGGCCGTGAAGGCAATGATCTCCGCATCGTAGGTTTCTTTCAGCCACTTCAGAATGACAGACGTATCCAAACCGCCGGAATACGCCAGTACGATTTTTTGTTTTGCCATGGTTAAACTCCCTCTCTTTGTTACTAACAACCCTGTCCTTCATTATACTAAAGAAAACGTCCATTGACGCATTTTCATAGAGAATGTTCGCTCTGCAATGAATGGCCTTACGCCATCAAAGCAACCATCAAAGCCTTCTGGGCATGTAGACGGTTCTCAGCCTGATCAAAAATGACGGAGTTGGCACCGTCGATCACGCCTTCGCTGACCTCTTCGCCGCGGTGGGCTGGAAGGCAATGCAAGAACAAGTAATCCGGCTTCGCCGCCTTCACCAGTTCCTCATTCACCTGGTAGTCCGCAAAAGCGGCTTCCCGCTGAGCCTGCTCCTCTTCAAAGCCCATGCTTGCCCATACATCCGTATAGATCACGTCCGCATCCTTCGCGGCTTCGAGCGGGTCTTGGGTGATCGTGATTTTGCCGCCTGTTTGCGCCGCGATCTCCTCGCTCAGCTTCACGATGCTGGCATCCGCTTCATAGCCCTTCGGACTGGCCACGGCCACATGCATGCCCATCTTGGCACCGCCGATCAGGAGTGAATGCGCCATGTTGTTGCCATCGCCGATAAAGGCCATCTTGAGGCCTTTCAGCTTACCCTTGTGCTCCAGCACGGTCTGCAGATCAGCCAGCACCTGACATGGATGCGCCATGTCGCTCAGACCGTTGATAACCGGAATGGAGGCATATTTCGCCAAATTGACCACGTTGTCGTGCCCGAAGGTACGGATCATCAGGCCGTCCAGATAACGGGACATCACCTGTGCCGTATCGCTGATCGGCTCGCCGCGTCCAAGCTGAATATCGTTTTTGCTTAAAAAGAGTGCATGTCCGCCCAGCTGGAACATCCCAGCCTCGAACGACACCCGCGTCCGTGTGGACGACTTCTCAAAAATCAATCCAATCGTCTTGCCCTTCAGCGGCTGATAGACTTCGCCGTTCTTCTGCTTGCGTTTAATCTCGATTGCCGAATCGAGCAAGAACTGAATCTCTTCCGTAGAGTATTCGTCCAGCTCGATCATATCCCGCCCTTTCAGGCCTAGTTCCTTCACTTGTCCGCTTGCGGCCATATCCTTCAGTCCTCCTTAACCATGCTGTTATTGTCCAAAATGCTGCTGTACGATTCTTCTATGCTTGGCTAACCGCCGTATGCTCATGTATAAGTTCCGTAACAATCGATACCGCCTGGTCGATCTCTTGTTTGGTAACGTACAGATTCGGAAGCAGCCGGATCACATTCGGTCCTGCCGTTACGAACAGCAGCCCGCGGCTCTGTCCTTTCAGCACCAGCTCGCCAACCGGTTCAACGCATTCGATGCCGATCAGCAGGCCTTTCCCCCGGATCGCCTTCACAAAAGGATGGCTGCCCAGACTCTCATTCAGCTTCGTCATCAAATATTCTCCAGCTTCGGCCGCGCGCTGCGGCACGTTGTCCTCCAGCATCGTCTCAATGGTGGCCTGGATGACGGAGCTTGCAATTGGTGTGCCGCCAAACGTCGTTGCATGGCTTCCTGCCGTAAAGGCTTCGCGTAGGTAAGCTTTACCCAGCATCGCGCCGACCGGGAACCCGGAGCCGAGTCCTTTGGCCACGGTGAAAATATCCGGCTCAATGCCGTAATGCTCGTGCGCAAACAGCTTGCCGGTCCGGCCCATGCCTGTTTGCACCTCGTCCACGATCAGCAGCAATCCGTTCTTCTTGCACAGCTCGGTAACGGCTTGCAGGAACTCCGGCTCCACCGGATGTACGCCGCCCTCCGCCTGCACCATTTCGATCATGATGGCGGCGGTGTTGTCGTTAATGGCTGCTTCCAGTGCCGGAAGGTCATGCAGTGGAACGCTTTTGAAGCCTGCCGGAAGCGGAAGAAAGCCTTCCTTTACCTTATCCTGGCCGGTTGCCGTCAGCGTAGCCAGCGTCCGTCCATGGAAGGACTGGGTAAACGTAATGACCTCGTACCGTACCGTCCCCTTCACCTTCTGATGGTAGCGGCGCGCCAGCTTAATGGCGGCTTCGTTCGCTTCTGCCCCGCTGTTACAGAAGAAGACCGCATCCGCGCAGGTGTTGGCTGTCAGCAGCTCGGCTGCTTTTTCCTGACCCGGAATGTGGAACAGGTTCGAGACATGCCACAATTCATCCAGCTGGGCCTTCAGCTTCTCTTTCACCTTTACCGGAGCATGGCCGAGGTTCGTTACCGCCAGACCGGCCATAAAATCAAGATATTTGTTGCCTTGATCGTCCCATAGCCAGCTGCCCTCCCCTTTGACCAGGGCGATTGGATATCTGGCGTACGTTTGGAACAATGAGCTTTCATTAGCTGCTTTGATACCGCCTACTGCTGTTTCTTTTCCCATGACCTTCACACACTCCTTTGCATATGGACAAAACAGATTCATGAATATTCCTGAACTCTGACACCCCTGACACCACTTCGCATGTGGATTGTTCTTCCGATCGCTGTTGCCCCCAAATTTTTATTGAAATGGTTGAAACGGTTAAAATCCGGGGGCAAAGGCGACCACGTTGCTTCTCCAGAACAATTCCACCTTCTCCGTTGAAGCCGCTCTATTCCTACAAACTCAAATCTAAATCTACATCCGCACGATGCGCGTTCCCAGCACTTCGCCTCCAAGCACCCGGCTCAGTACATTCGGCTCGCTTCCGTCCACGATGACAACCTCGCTCACTTTGCCGTGAATGCAGCTGATGGCCGCTCTGACCTTCGGTATCATGCCGCCGTAGATTTCACCTGTCCCGATCATGTCCTCGATCTCCTGCACCGTCACGGTTGGAAGCACCCGCTTCTCGCCGCCCGATCCCTTCATGATCCCGGGCACGTCGGTGACCACGATCATCCGGTGTACCCCCAGATGGGAGGCCACGGCACCAGCTGCCGTATCGGCATTGATGTTGTAGCGCTGACCGGACGGATCCACCCCGATCGGTGCTACCACAGGCATGTAGCCCATTTCCAGCACACCGTTCAGAATCGACGACTTCACCAACGTCACATCGCCGACCCAGCCAACCTCCGCATGGTTCGTCACCGGTTTGGCCTCGATCAGTCCGCCGTCCGAGCCGGACAAGCCGATAGCAGCGCCGCCCACGCTTTGAATCCGTCGTACAATCTGTTTATTGATGGTGCCCGCAAGCACCATCTCCACGACGTCCAGCACATCCTCTGTCGTCTTGCGCAGCCCGTTTACAAATTCGGTCTCGATGCCGAGTTTCTCCAGGTTGCCGGAGATGGCGGGTCCGCCGCCATGCACGATAACGGGGTTGACTCCCTTTTGCTGCAGATCCTTCAAATCCTCGAAGAAGCTGTCAGGAAGCGCAGCGAGCGTGCTGCCGCCGCATTTCATCACGAACGTATCCGCACCTGATGTTTTAACCGGCAGCGTATCCTTTTGATCGATCGTGCTCTTCATATCCGTCTCCTCCGTCCTACTGAATATTTATCTACGTACGATAAGCCGCATTAATGCGGACATAGTCATAAGTTAAATCACAGCCCCAGGCCGTAGCCGACCCATTACCGATATGCAGATTCACGTCAATATCCACGGTGTCGCCCTGAAGGTAAATCAGAGCCGCATCCTCGTCAAACGCAACGGGTCTTGACTGCTCCAGCACCGAAATCGGGCCGATGGCAATATCGACCGTCTCCGGATTAACCGGACGGCCCGCACGGCCAACAGCCGCAATAATGCGTCCCCAGTTGGCATCTGCGCCGAATACGGCAGATTTGACCAGGCTGGAGCCAATGATTGTCTTGGCAATCGCTTGCGCGTCATCATCGCTTTCGGCACCGTCCACGCGAACCTCGATCAGGCGGGAAGCTCCCTCTCCGTCACGCGCGATCGCCTTCGCCAGCTGCTGGCATACATAATGGAAGCCGGCTGCAAATGCATCCCAATCCGGATGCTCCGGCGAAAGCATGTCGTGTCCCGCCAGGCCGCTGGCCATCGCAACCAGCATGTCGTTCGTGCTTGTATCGCCGTCTACCGTAATCATATTAAAGGTCAGGTTGGTCGTTTGGCGCAGCAGCAGCTGCAGTGCTTCCTGACCAATGACCGCGTCCGTCGTCATAAATCCGAGCATGGTCGCCATGTTCGGATGAATCATCCCCGATCCCTTGGCCGTCCCGGCGATGGTCACCTTCGTACCGTTAACTTGTACCGTGACGCAGGCTTCTTTTTTCACGAGATCGGTTGTCAAAATTGCTTGGCTGAAGCTTTCAGCCCCTTCGCTTTCTCCGCTGAGCCTTGCAGGCAGGCCGGCGATACCTGAGGAAACCCGGTCCATCTTCAGCAATTCCCCGATGACTCCGGTTGAGGCGACGGCCACATCGTTCTCTTCCAGACCGAATTGCGCAGCCGTATTGGCACGCATCGCGTAAGCATCCTCTTCGCCCTGCTTGCCCGTACAGGCGTTAGCATTCCCACTGTTGACGACGATCGCACGAAGCTTGCCGTCCTGCAGGCTTTCACGCGTCACCTTCAGCGGTGCCGCTTGGAACAGGTTCGTTGTATATACAGCAGCCGCCACGGCAGGCACATCACATACAATGACGCCCAGGTCGTTACGGTCGGTTTTCTTAAGTCCACAGTGAAGTCCGGCAGCCTTGAAGCCTTGCGGCGTTACGATGCTGCCCCCATCGATAATCGCAAACATATTTTCTCCCATGTCTGTATCCCCAGACGCTTACGGATAAATCGGCGTAAACGTAAGTCCGAGGCTCTCCTCCCATCCCATCATCAAATTCAGGTTCTGAATCGCCTGACCGGCTGCACCCTTCACCACATTATCAATGACCGATATAATGGTCACTCTGTTCGTACGCGCATCCACCGCAAATCCGATATCGCAGTAGTTGGACCCGCTGACTTCTTTTGTCGCAGGCCATACGCCCAAGTCGCGGATTCTTACAAACCGGCGGTTCTTGAAATACTGGCGATACAGCTCGATGAAATCCTCTTCCGTGTAAGGACCATTCAACGTGGCATACATGGTGCTCATGATTCCCCGCGTCATCGGAACCAGATGGGTCGTAAAGGTAACCGTGATCGGTTCGCCCGCGACCTGCGTCAATACCTGCTCAACCTCGGGAATATGCTGGTGTTTATTTACCTTATAGGCTTTGAAGTTCTCGTTGATCTCGGCATAGTGCGTCATCAAACTCGTTCCCCGGCCTGCACCGGACACGCCGGATTTAGCGTCGATAATTAGGGAAGAGGCATCAATCCATCCCGCGCTGATTGCCGGAATGAGCCCGAGCAGCGTCGCTGTCGGATAACAGCCCGGATTGGAGATGAAATCCACATCACGGACCTCTTCGCCAAACACTTCGCATAGACCATATACGGCCTTTTCCAACAGTTCCGCACTCGGAGCCGTATGTTTATACCACTGTTCATAAACAGCTCCGTCCTTTAAACGAAAATCCCCCGAAAGATCTATGACCTTCAGGCCCGCATCCAGCAGCTCCGGCACCAGCTTGGCACTGACGCCCGAAGGCGTAGCCGCGAACACCAGGTCTGCCACCTTAGCGATTTCCGCTGGATTGACATCATCCAGGTTCCGGGTCATGATATTCGTCAAATGCGGAAAACCGTCCGCTATCGGTACGCCTGCCGTCGATGAAGAGATTACCGATGTAATCTCAACGCGCGGGTGTGCTTGCAGCAAGCGGATTAGTTCCACGCCACCGTAGCCGGTAGATCCAACAATAGCAACTTTTACTGTGTTTGTGTCCGTCATATCCTCATCCCTCTCCCCAAGGAACAGTTGAAGGACCTTATACAAGGTCCCATTCATCCATCCTTCATCTCTACGCCATGCTCATCCGTATAACTTCTTCCGAGCGATTCACCTTGTCTCCTGAACTCTGCCCTTGATGTGATAAGATATAGAAATCAAGGGTAGTGACTGTTGATGCTCTTGATATGGCTTTCCATCGTAAGGCAGTCAAGCTTGTATAAATCTTGTTTAAGAAGTCTTCTGTCTCCTGCGTTAAAACGACGCTTTCGTCATAGGTATTCATTGACTTTATCCGTCTCATAAATATGTATTATTATACGACCGTATTCATATAAATACAATGGATTATTCAAATTTGGTCCCAAATGCATGAGAATTCCATGTTCATCCAATGGCTAATAAGCGGATTCAAATTCTTCTTTTAGAATGGAATATACTTTAAGGTCCCAATGCTGACCTTTGATCTTGATCCCCTTCCTCAATGTTCCCTCATAAGTCATACCGATCTTCTCCATGACACGCTGAGAGCCGATGTTCCCTTCTATGCAACGAGCTTGGATGCGCACAAGATCCATTTCGCCAAATCCGAGTTTCAGTAAAGCGGAGGCCGCTTCCGTCATGAGCCCTTGTCCCCAACAATCCCGCGCGAGTACATAACCGATCTCGGCACTCTGCTGTTCGGGCTTCCACCATACAAAATCCACCGTTCCGACCAGACGCCCGTCCTCCTTCAACTCGATCCCCCAAGGGGCAATATCATGCTTGGCATACTGGACCAGTATAAACTGGATGAATTTTTTACTGTCCTGAATCGTCCGATGGGTATCCCATGTTACGTACTTGGCAACCTCCTCATCAGAGGCATAGGCATACATATGTTCCGCATCCTGCATCGATATTCTGCGAAGCCGCAGGCGCTCGGTTTCCAATACCGGCAAATTAGCGTAGATCTGTTCGATTTCCATAATCTCCTACCCCCTGAACAATATTAGATACCATTATATGCTCTTTACTAGAAAAATAAAGAAAAATTCAAGGTCAACGATCAGCCCCCTACTTAAAAGTCGACGATCGACGCACTTCACAGATGACAGACCGCGTTTAGAGGACGTTTTGCTTGCGATTATCGAATGGTTAGCTTCGCTGAAACCTTATCGATTCTACAGTTCCACAAAAAAAGAGACGGTGATATACACCGTCTCTTCAAGTGTCGAGAACCTCTCGACACCGCTTTTATTGGGTTACGCCTTGATATTGCGGAAACCTTCACCCAATACCTCATGGGCATTGCTAATGATGACAAACGCATTCGGGTCCACCGATTGTACCACCGTTTTCAGACGGGGAATTTCACTCTGCCCGACGACCACCATCAGAACCGTCCGGTGTTCGCCCGTATAGCCTCCCTCTGCAGTCAGCTTGGTTAGTCCACGATCGAGATCCTCGAGAATCGCCTTGGTGATCGGCTCCGTATGATCGGATATAATGTAAGCTACCTTCGTGAAGCTAAAGCCCAGCTCAATTGCATCAATCACTTTGCCTGTCACGTACAATCCAATCAGCGCGTATAACGCCTGCTCCAGCGACAGCACGAGGGCTGCCGAAGAGATCACAATCGCATCCAAGAGTACGACGCAGAGGGAGAAGCTGAGGCCGCTGTATTTTTGCAAGAGCTGCGCTACGATGGTCAATCCACCGGTTGACCCCCTGCCGCGATAGACCAGCCCCATCCCGATACCGACGCCGATTCCGCCATAAATGGAAGCCAGGAGCGGATTGGAGGTTGGAATCGGCCAGTCCTTGGTCAAAAAGACGAACAGCGGCAAAATCACGCTTCCCAGCAGGGAACGGATGCCGTAATCGCGTCCAAGCAGCCAAAAGCCAAGCACAAACAAAGGGATATTCAGCGCCCACTGCGTGAAGGCTGGTTCAATCCCGAGCCACGCTTGCGCAAGAACAGACAATCCGGACACGCCGCCTGAGGCGATGTGGTTAGGCAGGAAAAACAGATTAAATGACAGCGCCATAATAAAGGAGCCGACGATAATAAAAGCGGCGTCCACCGTCTGACGAAGGGGACCGTTGATCGGAATCAGGGGTTCTCTTTTTCTTTTGTTAATCGATGGATTACCAGCGGATTGCGCCATAGTTCTTCGAATCTCTCCTCAACGTCCTACTCGACTTCCTGCTTGATCTGACTGCGCAAGTATCCATCGATAAAAGCATCCAGATCCCCGTCCATGACGGCTCCTATATTACCGGTCTCCACCTGTGTACGATGGTCTTTCACCATGCTGTACGGATGGAATACATACGAACGGATCTGGCTGCCCCATGCGATGTCGGACTGCTCGCCGCGGATTTCCGCCAATTCCCTCTGCTGCTCTTCAATCTTGCGCTCATAGAGCTTGGAACGAAGCATGGTCATTGCACGCTCACGGTTCTTGATCTGGGACCGTTCATTCTGACAGGTTACGACCACACCCGTTGGCAAGTGAGTGATCCGTACGGCCGAGTCCGTCGTATTGATATGCTGACCACCGGCACCGCTCGCACGGTACGTATCAATCTTCAGGTCCTCCGTGCGGATGTCCAGTTCAATCTCATCGTTAATCTCCGGAACGACGTCACAGGACACAAATGAGGTATGGCGACGGCCCGAAGAATCGAACGGAGAGATCCGAACCAGGCGATGCACCCCTTTTTCAGCCTTCAAATACCCATATGCATTGTAGCCCTTAATGAGCAGCGTCACGCTCTTGATTCCCGCTTCATCCCCAGGCAAATAATCCAGCGTCTCCACCTTAAAGCCGCGTTTCTCCGCCCAGCGCGTGTACATGCGATGCAGCATTTGGCCCCAGTCCTGCGACTCGGTACCTCCCGCGCCCGGATGCAGCTCAAGGATGGCATTCATTTTATCGTAAGGCTGGTTCAACAGCAGTTGGAGTTCAAACTCTTCCACACGCCCAACCAGATCCTTGATGGTCTCTCCGATTTCTCCTGCAAGCGAGTCATCGCCTTCTTCATCCGCCAGCTCGATCATCACGACGGCATCATCGTAATCCGCTTGCAGCTTCTGATATTGATCCACGGATGACTTCACGGCATTCATCTCGGTAATAAGCGCCTGAGCTTTCTCATTGTCGTCCCAGAAATCCGGGGCTGCCATCTTCTCCTCAAAGTTCTCAATCATCTCCTGCTTTAAACTTAAGTCAAAGAGACCCCCTAAGATTGGTTAGTTTCTTGCTGATTTCACGCAGGTCCTGCTTCACACTTGGATCGATCATGAGTCCTCGTCCTTTCTTATCTACACGTAATAATTCCAGTATACCCTCTCCAGCATGGAAAACGTTCCATTTTAGGAGAAAATCCACGTCACATCGCTTCACAACATGTTTCGCTGTTTATTCAGATAAACTCCCTTAAGCGCAGCAGTGATTTCGGATCACGGTGGAATAGACCACAATCACCCGGTTCATCTGCCGCTCTTAAGGGAGTTGAAAAGTCGCCCATAACCTGGACGGGCTATATGAGGATTATCGAAGTTTGTTGTGATGCTGAACAAATGTCGATCATCGCAAGAAAAGTATCCTCTAAACGCGCTCTTGCTTCTGTAAAAGCACGTCAATGGATGCTTTTCTTATATTCATCACCGTTAGGCTGGATCGCTTAAGCGTTCTGTCCATGGCAGTGCTTATACTTCTTGCCGCTGCCGCAAGGGCATGCGTCGTTCCGGCCGATCTGTTCAGCCACTTGGACCGGACGCTTCTCGGCAGGCTCGCTGCTGCTGTTCGTGGAGACTTTATTCTCGTCCACAACCGCTTGGCGCTCCTGATTCGTCGCGATTTGGGCCTTCATGATGTAGGTCGCCACTTCTTCCTGGATCGTCGCGATCATGGCATTGAACATCTCGAAGCCTTCGAATTGGTATTCGCGAAGCGGATCGGTACCGCCGTAAGCGCGGAGGTGGATACCTTGACGCAGCTGATCCATTGCATCAATATGATCCATCCACTTGCTGTCCACCGCACGCAGGACGATAACTTTTTCGAACTCGCGTACCATTTCTTCGCCGATGGCTTGTTCACGTTCTTCGTACTTCTTCATCACGCGATCGAAGATGTACTCCGTAAGCTCTTCGGCTTCTTTACCCCACAGATCTTCGCGGGTAACGGCGCCCTCGTCCAGCAGCTTGCTGTTCACGTAGTCTGCCACTTCCTGCAGTTCCCAGTTCTCCGGAATGTCATCGCTGCAGTGAGCCTGCACCACACGATCAATGACCGGCTTGATCATCTCTACAACGATTTGCTTAATGTCTTGGGACTCCAAGATCTCACGGCGCTGCTTGTAGATGATCTCACGCTGCTGGTTCATGACGTCATCGTATTGAAGAACGACTTTACGCATGTCGAAGTTGTTGCCTTCTACCCGCTTCTGCGCGGATTCCACCGCACGGGTAATCATTTTGCTCTCGATCGGCTGATCTTCTTCAAAGCCAAGACGATCCATCATATTCAGCACGTTGTCCGTACCAAAACGCTTCATCAGCTCATCGCCGAGGGACAGGTAGAACTGGGTAGACCCCGGGTCACCCTGACGACCGGCACGGCCGCGCAGCTGGTTATCGATCCGGCGCGATTCGTGACGTTCGGTACCGATAATGTGAAGTCCGCCAATATCCTGTACGCCTTCGCCAAGCAAAATATCCGTACCGCGCCCCGCCATGTTCGTCGCGATCGTTACCGATCCCGGCTGTCCGGCGCGTGAGATGATTTCCGCTTCCTCCGCATGATACTTCGCGTTCAGAACTTTATGCTGGACGCCTTTGCGCTTCAGCATTTCAGACAATCGCTCGGAGTTCTCGATGGACACCGTACCCACCAGAATCGGTTGGTTCTTTTTATGGCGCTCAACGATCTCGGCTACTACCGCCTTAAACTTGCCTTCTTCGCTCTTGTAAACCACATCCGGCATGTCAATACGCTGATTCGGTTTGTTCGTAGGAATTTGCAGCACTTCAAGACCGTAAATCTTCTTGAATTCTTCTTCCTCCGTCTTCGCCGTACCGGTCATGCCCGCCAGCTTGCGATACATCCGGAAGTAGTTCTGGAAGGTAATCGTTGCAAGAGTCATGCTCTCGTTCTGAACCTCAATGCCTTCCTTCGCTTCGATCGCCTGGTGGAGACCGTCGCTATAGCGGCGTCCAGCCATCAGACGACCCGTAAATTCGTCAACGATGACCACTTCGTCATCGGTAACGACATAATCCACATCGCGGCGCATGATGACGTTCGCTTTCAGCGCTTGTACAATGTGGTGGTTCAAGGTTACGTGGTTATGGTCATACAGGTTGTCGATCCCGAAGGAACGCTCCGCTAGCGCCACGCCTTTTTCGGTTAAGGCCACGGATTTGACCTTAATGTCTACCGTATAATCCTCTTCCGGAGTAAGACGCTTCACGAAGCGGTCAGCTGCAAAATACAGCTCGGTCGATTTCTGAGCTTGTCCCGAAATGATGAGCGGCGTACGCGCTTCGTCAACCAGGATGGAGTCCACTTCGTCAATGATACAGAAATAAAGCGGACGCTGAACCATCTGCTCTTTGTAGAGGACCATGTTGTCCCGCAGATAGTCAAAGCCGAACTCATTGTTCGTCCCGTACGTAATATCGCAAGCATACGCCTGCTGTTTATCCGGGTGTTCCATACCGCTCAGGTTAACCCCGACCGTCATTCCCAGGAAGTTATATATTTGCGCCATCTCTTGGCTGTCACGCTGTGCCAAATAATCATTGACGGTTACCACGTGAACACCTTTGCCAAGCAGGGCATTTAAGTAAACCGGCAGCGTACCTACAAGGGTCTTACCTTCTCCGGTCTTCATCTCTGCAATTCTGCCTTCGTGGAGGGCCATACCCCCGATTAACTGCACGTCATAGTGACGCTTGCCAAGTGTCCGTCTGGAAGCCTCACGAACGGTCGCAAACGCTTCAGGCAGCAATTCCTCCAGCGTCTCACCCTTCTCGATCCGCGCACGGAACTCTTCGGTTTTGGCTTGCAGCTGCTCATCGGAGAGCTTCTCAAAATCCGGTTCCAGTTTGTTGATTACATCGACCGTCTTCATGAGACGTTTGACATCACGCTCGTTGGTGTCGCCGAAAATCTTTTTGACAAGTCCTAGCATGGTTAACCCCTTTCGTGCAAAACAAGTGATAGAATCAACTTCATTAAATGCCAAAGGGTTAAATGATGAAATCGATTCATTGATTCCTTATGATGGTCCCATTTCATGCAGGCTAAAAAGCCCGTCCCATAAAATGAGGGTTTGCATAAATTGTAACAGTTTGTAAGGGATGCCGCAACAATATGTGTTATCACAAGAGATGTCTGTTACGTGAAGCCCTATTCTATGAGACGCGGAAAGGCTCAAAAAAGTTGCGTGGAGCATTTACCCAGTCATAACCAATGGAAGTATATTCATTTCTCAAATGAAACTCTACATCTAAATGGGTGTAAAATATTCTTCTCCCATTGTCCGGAAATAACAAAGAACTCCGCCCCGGAACTATGGTTCAATCATGACTAAACCGAACGCTAATCCTCTTATAAAGGAAGTCCTTAAGACGTTGTACCTGAAGCTGTTTAAGAAACGGCACCGAAGCCCCCTATGAGCCATCTCATCTAAAACAGTGGTTGCACTTTTCAGCATACTCCGACGGGTTTACCATCAAATACCACCGTCTTTACGATGCCTACCGCGTCGAAAACGTATATATCCAAATAAAGAGCCCCACCCGCTTACACGGATGAAGGCTCATCTTACATTTCAATTTCATTTACCGTTTTAAAATTCGAATCAGGTCCAGCTGCTTCTGCATTCCGCTTGGAATATCACTAAAGCTTAGTCCCTCTCGATCAATCCGTACTTGCCGTCATCACGCTTGTAAACGACATTTACTTCTTGTGTGTCAATGTTGGAAAATACAAAGAAATTATGGCCTACCATGTTCATCTGCAGGATCGCTTCTTCCACGTCCATCGGCTTCATGGTAAAACGTTTCGTACGGACAACTTCGTAATTGTCCTCGTCATACTCGACTTGCTCTGCCTCCATCTGACTGGTTGCTGCTCCGTTCGCCGCAATGAGCGTCTTCAATCCGCCCTCTTGCTTGATCTTACGGTTCAGCTTGGTTTTGTGCTTGCGAATCTGACGTTCCAACTTGTCCACAACAGCGTCAATGGAAGCGTACATATCGTCGCTTCGGTCTTCCGCACGCAGTACCACGCCTGTGAGCGGAATGGTCACTTCCACTGTGTGCAATCCTCGAATGACATTCAGTGTGACATATCCTTCGGAGGTGGGGGGTGCATCAAAATACTTATCTAGCCTGCTGAGTTTCTTGTCAACATAGTCTTTCAAAGCATCGGTCACTTCAATTTGTTGACCTCGGATAGTGAATTGCATTGGGCACTCCTCCTTTGCACCTTCATTATAGCATTTTGTTAAGGCTATGTAAAAAGTCAGAATTGTGAATTTTAGCACAATATATTCAGGGGACGGTGAACAGAAAAAAGACTCCGGACGAACCGGAGTCTTGGGCTAGCGAATCTCGAATTGTTAACCATCTATACCGTTTATGTAGGTCGGCTGTGCCGGGATGATTATAATTTGATTACGTTAGCTGCTTGCGGGCCACGAGCGCCTTCAACGATCTCGAATTCTACGGATTGTCCTTCTTCCAGAGTCTTGAAGCCCTCGGATTGGATCGCGGAGAAATGTACGAATACGTCGCCGCCGTCCTCAGTCTCGATGAAGCCATAACCTTTCTCTGCGTTGAACCATTTCACTTTACCTTGCATGCACTAACATTCCCTTCATTGTCAAATAAAGTGTGACACTAATTGTCCACATTTCCGACTATAGCACCCGACTTATCCAGTGTCAATTACCAAGGAAAAGGTTTTCTTTTGCAAAAAAACCGGAAAAATGTCGACTTGGCTTCACGACTGAGTTGGCGGGCAAAAATAGTCTGCGGACAAAATAGGTTTATGGTTATTTACCCGGGGAGGGAGGGGGTGAACCACAGAATTTTGCAAAGGCTATTTTTTGTTTTTTCTATAAAACGAACGCATTTCTATATATCAGAGCTTTAATAGAAGAGAAAGGATCCTCATATTCGAGATGATGAAGATCCTTCTCTACTAAATTGGGTCTTAAAGGTTACAAAGCCGCTTTTGTTACGTAACTGGACCAATCACCTAAATTAACCCCATTAATCGCACGAATACGATAGGTCTGTCTAACACCTTTTACTAGACCTGTATGAATATACGTTTGTTGATCACCAACATAAAAAGAATGACCATTGATATCAAGTTCGTACTCGCTTGCATTTCCTATTGCACTCCAGGTGATCGTATTCTCGCCAACTCCAGAAGTAACAGTAATAGTTGGGGCACTTAAAGTAGTCCTAAAAGTAAACGGATCACTCCAGACGCCATCCCCACCTGCATTCTTCCCACGAACACGAATGGTATAATCTTGATCCGGTTGAAGGGAACTCAGTGTAGCTGTCGCCGTTGTTGGTGACGTCACAATCGTTCCGTTGCGTTCCACATCATATTTCGTTGCTCCCGATACCGCCGGCCAGCTTAACACGATTCGATTGCTGGTTGCAGTTCCCGTGATGACACCCGGCTTACTTGGAACCGTATTTGCATTGACCACTGCACTCCACAGGCTCACATTCGTGTCACTTTTTGCTCTGACTTTGTACGTATGCGCTGTCCCTGGATTTAAACCTGTATGGGTGTATCCAGTCCCTGTCACCGTTACCACCACGCCATCGGCTTCTACCTCATATGCTGTAGCACCTGCAATTACTGCCCAGCTTAAGGTAATCTCCGTCTCAGCTACTGCTTTCGTGACAACCGGTGTTGCCAGCTGCGTCTTCACGACAATGCTGTCGCTCCAATCCCCATTGCCTCCGGTATTCTTCGCACGAACTCGAATCGTATAGTCCTGGTCCTGCTGCAATCCGGATAAGTTTGTTGATGCTCCGGTTGGGGATACAACCACAACCCCATTTCGCTCTACATCATAGCGGGTCGCTCCCGATACTGTCGGCCAGCTTAATACAATGGTTGTGCTGGTT
>NZ_JBHDJG010000005.1:0-208377 GCF_043195395.1 Paenibacillus ilasis | reverse complement strand
AGCCCCCCTCAAGATGAGATTTCCCAACTAGTAAGACCCCTTGAAGACGACGAGGTAGATAGGTTGGAGGTGGAAGTGCAGCAATGCATGGAGCTGACCAATACTAATCGGTCGAGGGCTTATCCAACATATTTCAATGTGCTGCAAATTTCGTTTCGTATCTAGTTTTCAGGTGATCAAGCATCTGAGCCGTTTGGTGGCGATGGCGGAAGGGTTCCACGCGTACCCATACCGAACACGACCGTTAAGCCTTCCAGCGCCGATGGTACTTGGACCGAAGGGTCCCGGGAGAGTAGGACGTCGCCAAGCGGTACATATTCCCTGATAGCTCAGTTGGTAGAGCACTCGACTGTTAATCGAGTTGTCACAGGTTCGAGTCCTGTTCGGGGAGCCACTTGCTTCCATAGCTCAGTAGGTAGAGTGCATCCATGGTAAGGATGAGGTCACCGGTTCGATCCCGGTTGGAAGCTCCAGATTCGCTTTTGAATTGGACATGCAGCATGAAATTGTGGCCCGTTGGTCAAGGGGTTAAGACACCTCCCTTTCACGGAGGTAACAGGGGTTCGAATCCCCTACGGGTCACCACTATTTTAATTGCATCAGGGAATGAGAATCCCGTCGGTTCGTCGGAGGATAACTTCGTAAGCGGAGGCTTCGCAGTCTCGAACGAAGTGAGAGTATCCCCTACGGGTCACCACAACATGGAGGCTTAGCTCAGCTGGGAGAGCATCTGCCTTACAAGCAGAGGGTCGGGGGTTCGATCCCCTCAGCCTCCACCATTTCATGTATGATTCTAACGAGAATCAGCAAAATAGAAGTACTCATCGATTTTGGGGATTAGCCAAGCGGTAAGGCAACGGACTTTGACTCCGTCATGCATAGGTTCGAATCCTATATCCCCAGCCACTTCATCCTAAAAAGTGAAGTTAAGCTTTGAAGGTGATTCCGAATACTTTTCGGAGACCTGAAATGCGAGCCATTAGCTCAGTTGGTAGAGCACCTGACTTTTAATCAGGGTGTCGAAGGTTCGAGTCCTTCATGGCTCACCATTGTTTCATCTTGTGCGCGTGTGGCGGAATTGGCAGACGCACTAGACTTAGGATCTAGCGTCTTTGACGTGGGGGTTCAAGTCCCTCCACGCGCACCATTAATGCGGACGTGGCTCAGCGGTAGAGCATCGCCTTGCCAAGGCGAGGGTCGCGGGTTCGATTCCCGTCGTCCGCTCCATTTGCGCCCTTAGCTCAGCTGGATAGAGCGTTTGACTACGAATCAAAAGGTCGGGAGTTCGAATCTCTCAGGGCGTGCCATTTTTTAAAAAGATTAATATCGGGATGTAGCTCAGCTTGGTAGAGCACCTGGTTTGGGACCAGGGGGTCGCATGTTCAAATCGTGTCATCCCGATTTTCTTAAGATTTAGGGCCCTACAAAAGTAATCGGAGTATGCTCCGAAGCATAGCGTCACTTTTGTAGGTTGATATGCGGGTGTAGTTCAATGGTAGAACTCCAGCCTTCCAAGCTGGTAGCGTGGGTTCGATTCCCATCACCCGCTCCATACATAAGCAGGACATCACCGTGTGTGATGTTTTTTTACATATTCACACGACTACCCTGCGAAGTGTTAATGTACTAAAGAACATCGTTGGATCAAGGTTTATAGGACTAATGTCCATGGTATATGGGTATATCAATATCATGAGTTTTGTCGATTTGGCTAATTTTTTCGCCTGGAAAATGCAGATTTTCATGCGCTTTTATTGTATGATGTTAGGAAGGCGTTACGTCCTATAGACAAACTGCTGAAACGGGTTGAGATGGGAGGAGTAGCATGACTGAACTTACAGTAACCGCAAAGAGCAATTCCAACAATCTGCTGCGGCGAGATGTACGGTTCCTTGGCAATATTCTTGGAGAAGTTCTTGTCCACCAAGGTGGCAATGAGCTTTTAGATATAGTTGAGAAAATTCGTGAAACGAGTAAATCGTTGCGATCCGTATTCCTGCCAGAATTGTTTGCAGATTTCAAAAGGATCATCAGCACATTGGAGCCCGACATTCGCCATCAGGTAATTCGCGCGTTTGCCATTTACTTTCAATTGGTTAATATCGCGGAGCAGAATCATCGCATTCGTCGCAAACGCGATTACGAGCGTTCCGCCGGAGAGAGTGTTCAACCAGGTTCCATTGAAAGTGCGGTCCAGGATTTGAAAGAGCGCAATATTACGTTTGAAGAAGTTCAAGAAATTCTCGAAAGTCTATCCCTTGAGCTGGTAATGACAGCTCATCCAACAGAAGCGATGCGTCGGGCTATTCTGGATATTCATAAACGGATAGCGGACGATGTGATGCAACTGGACAACCCGACACTGACATTCCGCGAACGAGAGCAGCTTCGGGAGAAACTACTGAATGAAGTGATTACACTGTGGCAAACCGACGAGCTTCGCGACCGTAAGCCAACGGTTCTTGATGAGGTCAGAAACGGTATGTATTATTTTCACGAGACCCTGTTTCACATTCTGCCAGAGGTTTATCAAGAACTGGAGCGCTGCCTAAGTAAATATTATCCGGGTCACCATTGGCACGTTCCAACCTATTTGCGTTTCGGTTCGTGGATCGGTGGCGATCGGGACGGAAATCCTTCAGTGACGGCGGACGTAACATGGAGAACGCTTGAAATGCAGCGGAAGCTGGCGATTCGTGAATACCAACGGATTTTGCGTGAATTCATGAAATACCTGAGCTTCAGCTCGTCGATTGTGAGCGTTTCGGATGAATTGCTTCAATCCATTGAAAAAGACCGCGAACATGTAACACTGAAGAAGATGGAAATTTGGCACAATGAGAAAGAGCCTTATCGTGTAAAGCTGGTATATATGCTGGCTAAAATGAGTCATATTCTCGATGAGAACATGACTGGCAGCGAGCGTTATCAGTCCCCTGAGGAATTTATCGAGGACTTGAATATCATTGATCGAAGCTTGCGCTTCCATTTTGCTGACTATGTTGCAGATACGTATATTCAAAAACTGATCCGTCAGGCGGAGTTGTTTGGCTTCCATACAGCAACGCTGGATATCAGACAGCATAGCCAAGAGCATGAAAATGCCATGGCCGAAATTCTTCGTAAAATGAACGTGACGCAGGATTACGCCCAATTAAGCGAAGACGAGAAGATCGAGCTGCTTAACAACCTGCTTAACGATCCTCGTCCATTGACTACGCCTTATCAAGAGTACAGCGACAGCACCGAAGAATGCCTTGAAGTATACCGTACGGTATTCCGTGCCCAGCAGGAATTTGGCGTGAAGTGTATTTCAAGTTATTTGATCAGTATGTCCGAGGGCGCAAGCGACGTTCTGGAAGTGATGGTATTTGCCAAAGAAGTCGGACTCTTCCGCAAGGACAACGATGGTTCTGTCATAGCTACTTTGCAGGCTGCACCATTGTTTGAGACGATTGAGGATCTTCATGCCGCACCTAATATTATGCGTAAGCTCTTCAGCCTACCGATCTACCGGGAAGCGGTTAGCGCCATGAATGAGCTTCAGGAAATCATGCTGGGTTACTCTGACAGCAACAAGGACGGCGGAGCCATTACCGCGAACTGGGAGCTCCAGGTAGCACTCAAAGATATTACGGCTGCAGCCAATGAGTATGGCATCAAGGTGAAATACTTCCATGGACGCGGCGGGTCGCTTGGACGCGGTGGTATGCCTCTGAATCGCAGCATTTTGGCTCAACCGGCATCAACGATTGCAGGGGGCATCAAAATCACGGAGCAAGGCGAGGTCATTTCTTCACGTTATTCCTTGAAAGGAATTGCCTACCGCAGTTTGGACCAGGCGACTTCAGCACTTATAACGGCTTCTCTTAATGCCCGTTACCCTGAAAAAGAATCGACCGAAAAAGAGTGGGAAGAGATTTCCTCGAGCATATCGGCCGCTTCACAGAAGAAATACCAGGATCTGATCTTCCGTGATCCGGATTTCCTGAGTTTCTTCAAGGAATCCACGCCGCTTCCTGAAGTGGGAGAGCTGAATATCGGTTCCCGACCATCCAAGCGTAAGAACAGTGACCGTTTTGAGGACCTCAGAGCCATTCCTTGGGTGTTTGCGTGGACCCAGAGCCGTTACCTGCTTCCGGCATGGTACGCGGCTGGTACGGGCTTACAGAGCTTCTACCAGGGCAAGGAAGAGAATATGAAGGTGCTACAGAAGATGTACACGAGCTATCCGTTCTTTACGTCGCTGATCGATACCCTTCAGATGGCTCTTGCCAAGGCTGATCTGATCATCGCCAAGGAGTATTCTCTGATGACGAAGGATGATCAAGCCCGCGAGCGTATCTTCGGTCTGATCCAAGATGAGTTTAACTTGACGAAAGAGCTTGTTCTTAAGATTACGGGACAACAGGATATTCTGGATAACCAGCCGGTCCTGCAGGAATCAATTCGACTCCGTAACCCTTACGTGGATCCGCTTAGCTATTTGCAGGTTCAATTGCTTAACGAGCTGCGCGAGCTGAGGGAGCAGGAGCAGGACGATCCGGATCTGCTTCGGGAAGTACTGCTGACCATCAACGGCATTGCGGCGGGGCTTCGTAATACAGGTTGATCCTTACAGGATGACAAAGCGGTTTGAAAGGGATAGTATAAGGCGAGGTTCCCTAGAGGGACCTCGTTTTTTAATCTATGAAGCAGCATAACCTCTGATGATTAGAGTATCGGCTGCAACATGATTGTCTTTGATAGGGAATAGGGATTCTTTTTGAATTATTGTTGATTTTTAGAAACAGTTGAATTACGATTTGAATGATGCTTTTTTAGACGTTACCCATCAGACCATTCTGGGGGAATTATGGTGGACAATTTGGATGTAAGACTGGCGAAGCTGGCCCGAAAAGGGGACCAGAGAGCTTTTGCCGAAATCGTAGAGCTTTATAAAGACAAAATTTTTCATTTGGCTTACCGGATGCTGAGTAACCGCCATGAGGCCGAGGATGTCGTACAAGAGACTTTTTTGCGTGTATATAAAAACCTTGATCGATACGACGAGAATCAGAAGTTCTCAACTTGGATATACCGAATCGGTACAAATCTTAGCATTGATCGGCTGCGCAAGCGCAAGCCGTCTTTCTCGCTGGACGCCGACCTGAATGAAAGCGAAGGTATGGACGGCTATTCCCTGATCCCGAGCGATAACCGTACACCTGAGAGTGAAATGCTGCTATCGGAGACACAGCGCATCATTCATCAGGCGATTGACGGACTTCCTGCCAAGTACAAGACGATCATGATTCTAAGGTACATTCAGGATTTATCCCTGCAAGAGATCAGCGAGATTTTGGACTTGCCTGTAACAACGATCAAAACACGAGTTCATCGTGGACGCGAATTTTTGCGTAAAAAATTAGAATACAAATTGTGATGAAAAAAACGCCTATCGCCGTTCTTTGAGGAAGAGAGACCGCGTTTAAGGGCGCTTTTTTCTTGCGATGCCTGAAAGTCCGTATCCGCTATTTTTTTTCTAATTTTCTTTTAAAAAAATTGAAACATCCCCGATTCCGGCACGTATGAACAATAAGCAAGTCTTATGCCCCTATGGGGGAATAGACCCAGCAAAGAGATTGAATGAAAGGATTGGCTCACAAATGGATTGCAAATTAGCCGTCTCTTTGATGCATGATTATCTGGATAATGACTTGTCCGACCCACAACAGCTGGAATTGCAAGAGCATTTGCTGGATTGTGCTGACTGTCGGAATTACTTCGAGAAGCTGGAGCATACCGATATGCTTCTTTATTCCTTAACTCATCATGCGACCAAGCCATCCGATGATTTAACGGAACGTATAATGGGTATGCTGCCGCAGCCCAAGAAACAAAAAGCTTGGGTCAAATGGGTTAGGAATCATCCTGCGCTCACGGCTGCAGCTTTGTTTTTGGTTGTCATGCTCTTCAGCACAATCAGTTTTTGGAGTCAGGATACTCAGCTGGTTGTAAAGAGTGATGAATTCGAAAAGCTGGTGATTGAAGGAGATACCGTCATTATTCCTCCGGATCAAATCATCACGGGAGATATTACAGTCGAGAATGGAAAGACGAAGGTCTACGGTCAAGTGAATGGCAATGTGACCGTCATTGACGGAGAATTATTTCAGGCTTCCACCTCACATATAGCAGGTCAAGTAAAGGACATAGATCGGGCGATGGACTGGATATGGTACAAGATCTCCACTCTGTTTACGGATGCCGCTTACCGCTAGGTGTAACCTGAAGCCTACTTAATTAAAAAGCGCCTCTTTTCAGTGAAAAGACGGCGCTTCTTTTGTTGATTTTATGATCTTTTTCATGGAAAGCGGAGGGCGTCCGCTTGCATCGGAAAGATTAACGTTATAACCTAGAGAGTGTAGAGTACATACTACATATATAAGTCTCATGCGTTATTAAAAAGGAAGTTCAAAAAGTCCCCGTGTGATCAGATGGAAAATGGAGAGCTGGTTCGGTCATTCGAATCTTAGCGTTCATTTTCGAGGAACCGGATTTTTTGGGCCCGCACTTAAAGGAAATGACGGGGGTTGCTGTATGGAGTATTTCACAGATATGACCTGGGGTGAAACCATTAAAGATATCATCGATATCCTTATCGTTACTTATATAATATACCAGATGATTCTGCTCGTCCGCGGTACGCGGGCGGTCCAGCTGCTCAAAGGGATTTTGGTGCTTGTGGTCATCTGGGCGCTCAGCACTTGGTTTGATCTGTACACGCTGAAGTGGCTGATGAATCAGATCTTCACATTTGGGGTGCTGGCGATCTTCATCATCTTCCAGCCGGAGCTCAGACGTGGCCTGGAGCAGCTCGGACGAGGCAAGCTGTTCGGGCGGACGGCGGATATTGACGAGGAGACCAATAAGTTAATCAGCGAAACCATTAAGGCGGTTAATTATTTGTCGCGGCGCAAAATAGGGGCTCTGATCGTCTTTGAACGGACGACGGGCCTGAATGAGTATGTAGAATCAGGGATTCCGATGAGATCGGTGATCAGCTCGGAATTGTTTATTAACATTTTTATACCGAACACACCTCTCCATGACGGAGCCGTCATTATTCAGAACGGTCAAATTGCGGCCGCTGGCTGTTATTTGCCGCTATCGGAGAATCCTTTTATCAGTAAGGAACTGGGAACAAGACACCGTGCCGCTATCGGAATCAGTGAGGTGGGGGATGCGATTTCGGTTGTCGTATCCGAGGAGACTGGGCAAGTATCGCTGGCCTTGAATGGACAAGTGGTTCGAGATATTAAGGAAGAGTCCCTCATCTCCAAATTGTATGAGGAGCTCAGGCCTGCCGCGTCCATTAAGGAGAAACGCACGTTCTTCTGGAAACGGAAGGGGGACGGCAGCAATGGATAAATGGATCAAGAACAACACGGCAAGCAAGCTCATTGCACTCGCTGTCAGTATTTTATTGTGGGCGATGGTTCATATGGACAGCGGAACGCCTGCACCGCCAACCACTTTTTATGATACCAAAGTCATTGAAGGCGTTAAGATTCAGACGTATGGATTTGATGACAGCGAATATGCGTTAACGGGTATCGATAAGGACCGCGTAAATCTCCAAGTTCGGGGAAAGAAATCCAATATCTCGCTTTTGACCGACGACTATAAGGTGAAGCTTGATTTGAGCAACGTCAGAGAACCGGGTACGCACACACTTCCGCTAACCCCCTCCATCCCGAGTGGCGTGGAGATGATATCGATGGAGCCATCCGTTGTTACGGTGACGGTAGAGCCGAGAGTGTCGAAATCCGTGACGGTAAGTATTGGAACCAAAGGCGAGCCTGCTAAAGATTACCGGGCCGGAACACCCGTGCTGATTGACCCAAGACAAGTCACGGTTACCCTGCCTGAATCGTCCATGGCGAATCTGGGGCAGGTCAAAGGTAATGTGGACCTTGATGGTGCCAAAGAGAAGATTACGGAGAAACGAGTCAAGCTTACAGCATATGATAAAGAAGGCAACGCGATGGAAGATGCGGTCATTGAGCCTGCTGCAGTAGCAGCTGAAGTGCCGATTGAACCTGCATTTGTCACCCTCCCACTGGAGATACAATATACCGGACGGCTGCCTGAGGGGTTTGTCCTCTCCAAGGTGGACCAGAAAGTAAAAGAAGTGAAGCTGTTTGGCAGTAAAGAGGCGCTGGCAGGAGCTGAGACCTATGTCGAAGCTACGATCAATTTGGGAGAAGTTAGAAATTCGGGAACAACAGTGCTTACGGCCGACTTGACGCCGCCCGAAGGTTTTGAGAAAATCGAGCCGAGCTCTGTAACGGTGGATGTTACGGCTGTATCGCATGGTGAACGGGTGATTACGGGGATTCCGATAACGTTAAAAGGGGTTGCCACCGGCCTGGATGCTGTCATAACAGATCCAAAGACAAAGACCATATCTTTAACGCTCACCGGAGCGCCTGACTTGCTCAATAGTCTGGAGCCGACCGATATCGGAGCTGAAGCGAACGCAACTGGGTTAAAAGCCGGCGTTCACGAAATTCCGCTGCAGATCACGCTGCCTAATTTTATTAACCGTACGGATTCGGAACGTCCTGTGATTAAGATAGAGCTCAAGGATAACTCCAAACCCGTGACAACGGAGCCGGACACCTCGAAGAATGAGGGAACGGACAAAGACAAGCCTGTTTCACCAGGAACGGGATCAGGAACAGGCAATGATCAGGAGGAGAATACGGAGACGCCTCCAACTGATGAAGATACGAATAACTCCGGATCAGGAGAAAGCCCATCACATCCGCCGGGAGACGGATCAAGTGATGGAACAACCGGATCAGAAACGTCCAATGATGGATAATAACGAAGAGTAGATAAAGGAGTATATAAAACATGGGGAAATATTTTGGTACAGATGGAGTAAGAGGAGTTGCAAATCAAGAACTGACAGCGGAAATGGCTTACAGCATCGGTCGCTGCGGAGGCTATGTGCTTACTGGCGATAAAGAGAAGCCAACCGTCATCATCGGTATGGATACCCGGGTATCCGGGGCTATGCTGGAGTCGGCTTTGGTTGCAGGCCTGCTGTCCATCGGTGCACACGTCATTCGTCTGGGTGTCGTGAGTACACCAGCGGTGGCGTATATCACAAGACTTTTGAAGGCTGATGCGGGTGTTATGATCTCGGCTTCACATAATCCGGTACAAGATAACGGCATCAAGTTCTTCGGTGGAGACGGCTTCAAGCTGTCGGATGAGACAGAGCTTAAGATTGAAGAGCTCATGGATGCGGAAACAGATAATCTGCCGCGACCAATCGGGGCTGATTTAGGTGAATTGCTGGTTGATAACGAATCGAAATATAAATACCTGGAATATTTGAAAACGACGGTCAATAACCGGTTTGACGGTCTGAAAATCGTTCTTGACTGTGCGAATGGCGCAGCTTATGAGCTGGCTCCGAAGCTTTTCCGTGAATTGGGTGCGGAAGTGATCGCCATCGGTGCTGAGCCGAACGGCCTGAATATTAATGATCACTGTGGATCGACTCATCCGGAGAAACTCGTTGAGGCCGTACTCCAGCATGGCGCTGACCTCGGTCTCGCTTTTGACGGAGATGCGGATCGCCTGATTGCCATTGACGCAAAAGGCGAGGAAGTGGACGGCGATTTCATTCTGTGCATTTGCGGTGATGCCATGAACCGTGCCGGCAAGCTGAAGGCAGGCACCATCGTTTCAACCGTTATGAGTAACATCGGTTTCTATAAGGCATGTGACAGCTTGAAGCTGAAAACCGCTAAAACTGCAGTCGGTGACCGCTACGTGATGGAAGAAATGCGCCGCGGTGGTTATAACCTGGGTGGAGAGCAATCGGGGCATGTGATATTCCTGGATCACAACACCACAGGGGATGGCATTCTAACGGGAATTCAATTGGTGGATACGTTGGTAGCCTCCGGCAAGCCTCTGCATGAGCTGAAGAGCAGCATGCGCAAGTATCCGCAAGTGCTGGTTAATGTTCGTGTTGGCGATAAGAGCAAGTACCAAGGCAATACCGTTATTGAGTCTGCGATTGCTGAAGTTGAAGGCATTCTGGGTGATAACGGACGCGTCCTGGTTCGCCCATCGGGAACCGAATCCCTCATTCGCGTCATGGCGGAAGGCCCGGACAAAGAAGAACTCGACCGTTATGTAACGCAGATTGCTGACGTGGTGAAGCGGGAATTGGCGTAAGACTAAGGGTGTATTTTTCAAGGAAAGCAGACTAATTTTTGTCAGGGCCAGTGAACTATGAAGTTTCTGTTCACTGGCCCGCTGTTTTCCATAATGCGGGTCGAATGAAAGCGCAACACCCCTTGTCCTGTCAGCAAAGAGTGCAAATTACGGCATCGCTTGAGAGGATAGGTCATTCGATGTCATTCATGGGGTTAATTATACGCAGGGCTTGGAGCATCTGGGAAACAGCCGAGTTGCCAAAGTCTGAACGCATGAATATAATAAAGGATGTCATTCAAGAATAGAAAGCGAGGATTGTGAGGTTACTTCAAGCTTTATAAGCGCCAGAGCTTGTACCTGCGCGGGGATTGGTTATTGCTACGATAGGGATGACCAGACGGCAGAACGCAAGTTGACGAGGTAGAGGTGTTCGGATTGTTCGGCGGGGACCTCTCGGTTATGCACCAACCGTAAGCGAATCACGGAAAAGGAATGGGCGACCGTTCTTACAACGTATCCGCAGGTGCTTCTTATCACTAATATACAAAACATGAATGTGCGATTTAGAACAGGGCAGCGCGGTGGAAGAAGAGTGCATTCATGTCTGTTCAACTTTAGCAGCCTATATCTTGCTGGATATTTTGAACGTTGATAATTGAATAGATCATTCTTCTTTCCTGATACCGCACAGATGCTGCCGTGTTCTATTTCCGCCTACTATTATAGGGAAATTGAACGGAGGAATCATACGATGTGTGGTATTGTCGGATATATTGGAAATCAGAAAACGCAAGCGGTGTTGATCGAGGGATTGAGAAAGCTGGAGTATCGCGGATACGATTCAGCAGGGATTGCCGTCTTTACGAATGAAGGGTTGCGTGTGGCCAAGGCGCAAGGGCGTCTTGCCAATCTGGAGGAGAGACTGGAGTCTGCCCCACTCGTGGGAACTGCAGGTATCGGTCATACCCGCTGGGCTACGCATGGTCGGCCATCGGACGTGAATTCGCATCCGCATACGGACGAAAGCCAGAAGTTCTCCGTTGTTCATAACGGGATCGTTGAGAACTATCTGGAGCTGAAGGAAGAGCTGATCAGCCAAGGACATCAGTTTGTTTCGGAGACCGATACGGAAGTTATCTCCCATCTCATCGCCCGTGAATATGACGGGGATATCGTTAAGGCCGTGCAGAAGGCGATCTCTTACATGAGAGGCGCATTTGCCCTCGGCGTCTTGACCGAGTATGAGCCGGATCGATTGGTGGCTGTACGTCAAGCAAGCCCGCTTATTATCGGTCTTGGCGAAGGAGAGAACTTCATCGGTTCTGATATTCCGGCTATTTTGAAATATACGCGGAACGTATATATTCTCAACGATGGAGAGATGGCTCTGCTGACAGCAGATGCTGTCGAATTAATGACCATTGAGGGGAACTTTATTTCTCGGGAAATGATTCGTGTCGATTGGGATGCCGTTACGGCGGAAAAAGGCGGATTCGATCACTTCATGCTGAAGGAGATCCACGAGCAGCCCAAAGCATACCGGGATACGATGCTGGGCCGTGTGGATGAGAGCGGACGTAAAGTCGTTCTGCCGGAGTTGAAGCTGACACAGGAACAGATTAAGAACATTCGCAATGTGCAGATCGTCGCCTGCGGTACGGCTTACCATGCCGGACTTGTGGGACGCAGCGTGATCGAAGAGATGGTACGCATTCCGGTTGAAAATGACGTGGCTTCCGAGTACCGTTACCGTTCGCCGATCGTTACGCCGGAGACGCTTGTCATCGTGGTAAGCCAATCCGGTGAAACGGCAGACACCTTGGCTGCGCTTCGTGAAGCACAGAGCCATGGCGCTCATGTCTTGGCCATCACCAACGTGGTGGGCAGCTCGATTGCCCGTGAGGCTAACGATGTGCTCGGCACCCTGGCTGGCCCAGAGATTGCCGTAGCTTCCACGAAAGCTTACACCTCGCAGTTGATTGCGTTCTATCTGTTTGGTCTGTACTTGGCTCAAGTACGCGGTACGATGACGGAAGACGCCGTTGCTGAAGTGATTGCAGCGATGGAAGCACTGCCTGAACAGGTAGAGTCCATGCTGACCAACGCAGAATCGATCAAGGGATATGCCGAGCAAATTGCGGAGCATGAGAACCTGTTCTTCATCGGCCGTGGTCAAGACTACGCCGTAGCACAAGAAGGATCCCTTAAGCTTAAGGAGATTTCTTACATTCACTCCGAGGCTTATGCTGCTGGCGAACTGAAGCATGGTACGCTGGCCCTGATTGAAGAGGGAATTCCGGTCATTGCCTTGGCAACCCAGGAAGCGGTTATGGAGAAAACGGTGAGCAACATCAAGGAAGTGAAGGCACGCGGTGCAGAAGTGATGGCCATTACGCATGAAGAGCATGTGGCCGGCCTGCTGAAATCCGTGGATCAAGCCTTCGCCATTCCGAAGACTTTGCCGATCTTGACGGCAGCTTTGTCTGTCGTACCGTTACAGCTGCTTGCCTACTACGCATCGCTTGCCCGTGGCAACGACGTGGATAAACCGCGTAACCTGGCGAAGAGCGTGACGGTGGAGTAAGGCGGGAGCGGGGAAATAAGCTCCTGTTCAGTTTATGAAAGTCAGGATTCATATCGCATAAGAAAAAATGAATTTATAAATGAAAAGGCTTCGCCCCTGGTGATAAGGGGCGAAGCCTTTTTGTTATGCTTACTCGATCGATTCGACCTGAATGACAGGCACCTGCGTGATCTGTCTGGATCCGGTGCTGTCACCAATCTCGCCATTGTCTTGTTGGACTTCATCAGGATTGATTTCTTCGGTGGTAGCGGGTTCGCTTGGGCTATCTGTTTCATCCATGATATTTCCGTCAACCTGATTGGCCTCCGGTTCAACGGGGTCTAGAGTTGTTGTGGAACTCTGGCTTCCCGGTATCTCCAGCTGCTGATACTCGCCGTTGAACGTTCCGATTAGCGTCGCGCTCCCCGCAGGGAAATCCAAGTCTCCCCTTAAGACGATATAGTATCCATTACGTCCAGCAACGACCTCGCCGTAGCCACCTTCCGGGATATGGACCGAGAAGCGAACCTTCTCATTCGGATACTTCTCGATATTAGCGATATCGATGTCGGTATAATGAACCTGATATCCTGTGAATCCGTATTGGTCTCCCTGACGTTCGAAGATGGCGATCTCATCCGGACTGGCTCCTTCCAGATTCGTCACCAGCAAAGACTTATCCGGCTGCACTTGATAGCCTTCGGCCGTGAACTGGAACAGCGGCGTCAGATTGGCATCTCTGGCTTCATAGGCTGAATACCAGACCAGCTCGTTATCTGCATCGCCTTCTACAAGGATAACCGGATTCTTCGCGGTGCTAAGCGAATCCTCGACTGAAACCTGTTGGATGGCGATGTCGGACGGGTAATCATGGTTTTGGAATAATTGCACCGTTTCATCGGCATTCAAGACTGCTAAATAGATGATATTTCCCTCATCAACCCCAGTGGCATAGGCCAATCCTCCGAAACGATTCCCGCCTCCGCTGACGTAGCTGAAGCTGCCTTTCAAACCAGCCATGTGGAACAAACGAATCGGATCGTGGATCGTCCAGGCCAATTCGGCAGCTTGCAGTTTACCGCTCATATCCTGGTATCCCGACAGCGCTTCATAGAGTGCTACCGCTTCCTCGTAGTTCTGGCTTTGTACCATCCCATCAGCCGCTGCGATCCACCGGTTCATCTGGTTCTGAATATACTCCATGATTTCCGCGTTCTTTCGTTCGTTCCGTTCCAGGTAGTCTCGATACCCCATGGCGTGCGAAACAAAATCGGAGGGCCGTTCTCGCAGCACATCCTTTTGCAGCATGGTATACACAAGTTCATCGGTCTTGCGGTTCAACCAGGCAGCCGGCAGCGATCGGTTGGCATATTCGGAACTCATGGCATGTGACCCATTCAGCAGATCCGTATACTGTCCGGCTCCTGCCAGACGGGTTAGGACCATTTCGTCATAACGCTGGAACAGATGGAGCAGCTTGTCATTCTTCTGCTTCTCCCCGCCGTAGAATGAATCCGGAATGCGGAGCAAATTCCATTTGAAGCTGCTATCGTCATACTGCTGCTCTTCAAGCAGTTCGTCGGCTTGACGGTTAAACAAACCAATGAACTGCAGGAATATCCGTTTCACATCGCCGGGGATTCCGTAGAATGCAGCAATTTCATCGTAGTAGGAAGCATAAGCTCCTTGCTGCTCGGCCAGCTTCTGCTCTGTATCAAGCAATTCGGCATATACGTTCATAAAGCCGGAAAAATCGCCTGCTTCCCCGACACGGCTCAATCGATGATCAAGCGAAGAAAGGCTCTGCTTCATGGAAGTAATGGGTTGAAGCTCTTGTAATCTTGAAGCAAGCAGCTCTTCTTTATATAGAAGGGAGCGGTTATTTCGCGCTTTCTGATACCACTCCTCGGCCTGAACCATTTTTTTCTGAGCATATAATAACTCGGCTTGTGCCATCGATTCGATTTTCTGATAGATATGAAATCCCTTATATCCGATCAGCAGCAGAAGGACTATACATAAAAAAAGATACAAATTACGCAGGGTTAGCGTGTTTTTCATCGTCATAACGGTATAGCCCCTCTAATCCCATTTTTGAAAATCAGGGTCCGAGCGGTAGTGTTCATTATAAATGGCCGACACCCGGTCCCGCAGGCCGTTCCACGACAAGCCGGGATTGCGGCGTACGATCTGATACAAGCGGAGGAAGCGGTATCTCGGCAATCCATCCGCATAGCGGCTAATAAAATCAGGGAACGTATCGATATATTTTTTCTTCCGTACCGCTGCCCCGGCGGCGTCGATCATAATCTGCCTGCCTTGCTCCATCCGCAAGATGTTGGATTCATGGTTGAGCAGGTATTGGATCGCTTTGCTGTTGATCAACTCGCGTTTAATTTTGGCGATTTCACCGATATAGGCGGCCAGATCCGGATCAAACTCATCCAGCAATAGCGGTTCGAGTTCAAGCTCCATATCCTTGCGCAAGCTGAAGCTTTGAAGGAGAACGATCTGCTGCAGACGGATACGGTCATTCCGGACCAAGGAGGCAATTTCCCTGACGATTTCATACCCTAGCTGGGCATCTTCCTTGATGGCGGCAGAAGCCGTTGCTTTGTTCAGATCCAGGCCCTCAAGAATCTGTTTTCGATGAGATCTTATAAGCTTGTTCAGGGCATGCAGGGTCTCCGTTTGCAGCATCCGGCGCTGCATCAGCCATAACCATACAAGCAGGACCACCATACAAGCAAAGGAGATCACGATTTGCAAGAAGGTCTGACTAAGAAGTACGGCAGAGAGCCCTATAATATAGAAGAGAAGCCGGTCACTTTGCATGGAACGCTTGGCCATTTTCTCTGCAAGTTCCATAACGGGGACAGGGGCGCTCCGTTTACAGAAAGCGCAGCTGTCTTCCCAAAGAATCGTGAAATTGTGGCAATGTTTGCAAACCCTTAACTTTTGGTAGACATATCTCGTTTTACTATAGGGGCGAAGTTGTACGGGTTTTTTCTTATCCATGCTGTTCCCTCTGTGAGTTGGCAACTTCAAGCAGGGTCTGATGCAGCTGCTCCGGTGTCGGGGCGTTCTTCTTACGCTTGAAGTAGGCCGTGATCTTGATGATGACAAAAAGAAACAAAATCCCGAGACATCCGTATTTAATCATATATCTATTCCTTTCGGCATCGTATTTGTTCGAAAATGGTGGGTGAGCCTTGTGTCCTAAGTCCGGGTGGTACGACTGATTATGTTGAACTTTGGCAGGTATAATTATATCATATGGACATAGTGCTGGTATATTTTAGTGATTAGCATGGTATTTTCTATATAAATACACCAGAGAAATGGATGTTCCCGTTATTGTTTTTTAAGCTTTCTTTCATGTAATTTTAAGACTTATTGCCTACAGTTAGACTCATGGTCTGACAAACGAACCGAGGCATCCACCTGATGCTAGACTAAATGGATGAAGGAGTAATTCAATGTTACGTAAAAATAAATGGCTGCTCTCTTTGATGGCAGCGGTGCTGCTGATCTTGACCTGGAGCGGAGGAACCATGCCTCAGGCAATGGCTGCCTCGCAGGGCTCCAAGATTGATGCCGTACTGGTGATGGATGCCAGCAACTCGATGAAAAACAGTGATCCGGAGCGGATCAGCGGCGAAGCGATGAAAATGTTTATCGACATGCTGGCCACCACCGGCGACAAGGTCGGCGTCGTTTCCTATACCGACCGGATTCAGCGGGAGAAAGCGCTGCTGGAAATTCAGTCGGAGGCGGACAAGACCGCGCTGAAGGAGTTTATCGATCAGCTTGATCGCGGCCCGTACACGGATATGTCCGTAGGCCTCGATGAAGCCGTAAAAGTGCTGAAGCAGGGAATGGACCCGGCGCATGCGCCGATGATCGTTGTTTTGGCCGACGGTAACAATGACCTGGATCCAAACACGGGCAAGACAAGCCAGCAAGCGTCAGAACAGTTAGATCAAGCCGTCAAGGAGGCCAAGGGAAGCGGCATCCCGATTTATACGATTGGGCTGAATGCCGACGGGAAGCTGAATAAAGAAACGCTGGCTGAATTGGCAAACCAAACGGGGGGCAAATCCTTTACCACCAGTTCGGCGGATGACCTTCCGCAAATATTAAGCGAGATTTTTGCCAGCCATCAGCAGCTTAAGATCGTTCCGGTACAATCGATTACCGGCAACGGAAGCTATCAGGAGGTTACGGTCCGTGTGCCGAATGCGAACGTGCTGGAGGCGAACATTTCCATTATGTCCTCAAGCCCCGTCGACGTGAAGCTGGTCGATCCTGCGGGCGCTGAGCAGACTATTCCTTCGGCCAACGTACTGCGATCCACTTCCAATTCCTATTCGCTGCTCAAGCTGCTGAAGCCGCAGCAAGGCGATTGGAAGCTGCAGGTGAAAGGCGTATCGAAAGACAAAATCGACATCAACCTCGTATTCAACTACGACCTGGAGCTGACCATGGATCCTCCGCCACCTTCAAAGGTAAAGGCTGGAGACACGATCGATATTAGGGCATATCTCGTCAGCAATGGACAGAAGCTGCAGGACCAGGAACAGTATGGCAATATGACGGCCAAGCTGTTGGTTAAGGATCTGGACACCGGGGACGAGTCAGAGGTCGAGCTTGAGAATAAAGGCGGCAGCTTTGAAGGGAATTACAAGATTCCGCAAAAGCACGACTACGAGCTGAGGGTACGGGCGGAGGAGCAGAGCTTCTACCGCGAAAGCGCGCCTGTGAAGATTAGCGCAAAAGCGGCAGCCGCGGGCTCCGGAAGCGGTGGGAAGGAGATGACTGCGGGCGAGGATGCGAAACCTTTTCCTTTATGGCCCGTAATCATTGGCATCGCGGCCCTGCTCATTGTTGGAGCGGCTGCATATTTCATACTCGGCGCGATGAAGAAAGCGAACAAAGGCTTTGTCGGTCAGATCGTGATCGAGATCAGAGATGAGAACACCGGCGAGAAGACGTTCCCGCAATACAAGAAGCTGACTTCGTTCAAAGGGAAGTTCAATCTGCATCAGCTTCTGCAGCTTGCTCCCGAGCTGAAGGAGACCGAGAAGATCCTCTTCATGCCGGGCAAGAATGACCGCATGATACTTAAAAACAATTCTTCAGCCGTGATTGAGAAATCCGGCCGCGCGCTGGATGCATCGAATGGCACGGAGCTTATGAACGGAGACCGGCTGAGAGTTTCCCTGCAGCAGGCGGACAAAACGATATTATTGGAATATTTGGCTTAAAGCCAGGACCTATCAGGAGGGGAAGTTATGAAACCGGTAGTTAGAGAACATATACAACAGCTTGACGTTTCACTTGGAGGCGGGATTGTCAGCGAGAAAATACGGGTCGATACCATCGACAATCCTATCCTTATCATTGGACTTGGAGGGACGGGAATCGATGCGCTGCTGCGCTTGAAATATCAGATTAACCGCCGTTTCAAGCTGCCGGAGGATCCGTTGTCCAAGAAGAGAATGGACAAGCCGGATAATGTGGAATTTCTGGCCTTTGAGACCAACGAACAGGATAAGAATAAACGCTATAAAGGCATCGGGCTTGATCCGATCAATGAATTCGTGCTCCTCTCTAATGCCGAGATTGGAGGCCTCCTTCAAAACCGAAGCATCCTGGAGCCGTATATTACAGATTGGCTGTCGCCCGAGCTGAGCATTACCGATGGCATGAACGGGGCAGCAGGCGTACGCCAGGCGGGCCGTTTGCTCCTGTTCACGAAGATTACACAAGTGGTGCAGGCGATCGACAAGAAGATTAAGACGCTGTCGGTCGGCACGAACAAAAAGCTGATGGTTTTCCTGCTGACGGGGCTCTCCGGTGGTACAGGCAGCGGCTGCTTCTTGGACATTGCCTATATCGTTCGCGGCATTATCGAGCGGGACCACGGCTCTGCCGGCATTGACCGCGTGAACACGCTCGGCTATCTGTTTACGCCGGATATTAATCTGGCCAACAAAAGCTTGAGCGAGCATACGCGCGAATACATCAAGAAGAACGGGTATGCCGCCCTCAAAGAGCTCGATTACTGGATGAACGTGGATGCCAGAGGCGAGCGGTTCAAGCAGCAGTACGGCAGCATCCTGAACGTGAACTCCCCGCTGCCTCCGTTTAATCTGTGTCACCTGATATCCGCTACGAATACGGAAGGCAAACTGCTGGAGAACGCTTATGATTACTGCATGAACGTTACTGCGGAGAACATCACGAACTTTATGGCCAGCGAGGAAAAACAGTCCGGCGAAGAGTTTGCGATCCATGACTATATCAGCAACATTCGTACCAATATCGCGCAGATGAACAAGGCGTACCCTGCCAATTACGACTACAACATTATCGGCGCATCTTCAGCTGTTCTACCCATTGAAGAGATGACCACTTATCTGGCGTACCGCGTCTTCGGCAAAATGCAAACCATGTTCGAGAAAGCGCCGAGCCAGGAGGACGTCGAGAAATTCGCAAGCAAGCTGGGCATCGACCTGGACTCGATGACCAAGAACTTTGAGTCCCGCGTACCGGAGCCTCTCCCCGGTTACCAGAACAGCGAGCGACTTAGTTACGCGAACGTCGTGAAGAATCAGGTCATTAATATGGATACGGAGCTGGAGCAAAATTTCCTGGCGAGAGCCCGTGAGGAATACATCAAAGCGAAGAAGCAGCTGCCGGGCGAGATCGTGGCTCAGTTCAGCGATCAAATCCGCCGCATGTTCCTGCATCCGCAGCAAGGACCGTTCTACGTATCCCGTTTGATTTATACGGAGAAAGGCTTCAGCCTGCTGAAGATGCTGCTGTCCTACATCGAAGCGCTGCGCGAGAATCTGACCCGCATTCCCCGTGATATCGAGTCGGCCAGAGAGCAGGCGATCGATCGTCTGGGCGATGCGAAGAGCGCTTTTGTCTCCAAGGATAAGAAGAAGAACATCTATATTGAAGCCAAAATCAACGAATATTGGCTGGAAGCGGATGTGGAACGCACCGAGCAGATGATTGAATTCTATGAGGATTTATACGATCTGCTGAACCAGGAGAATAACCGGATTTATAGCGTATATACGGAAATTCTGAATGCGCTGAATTCGATTTTTGCCAAGAACGGTGACATTCTCGTCAACGGGGAGGAACAGCAGGATCATAAAGGGAACAAGACGTATTACTGGAACCTGGTCAGCGTGCCCGACATTTCCGATGTCATCAACAAAATCATGGATCAGAAGGATGTGGATGACCTCATCCGCGATTTTGCGCAAGAGCTGCTAAGCCATGCGAATCGTTGGACCCGGGAGCAGGAGATTGATATCGTCAGATCCATTTCGGAGTTTCTTACCGATAAATTCGGCGATCTGATCACCCGTTCGATGGAGGATTTCCTCGTCATGAAATTCGGGCAGGAGGATTCCATCGAAAAATTTGTCGAGCGCAATATCGCCAGCAAGCTGGATGATGAAGCTGTTCCGGTCTTCCATCTGAGCAACAGCGCAGGCAATTTGTACTTCCCTTCCTGGGGCTTTGTATCCGTGCCTGTGCAGGCTCCAAGCATTCTGAAGGGGATTCGAAATTATCAGAATAATTCAGTCGGGAAGTCTCACTTCACCGTGAAGGAGAGCGAAGTGAAGAACCGGATCTTCTGGCTGAATACAAAGAACGGCGTGCCGTTATTCGTTTATACACCGCTTAAGGTTTATGAAGAGAGTTACGAACGCACGATCATGGACAAGGAAGGCGTGGGACGCCACTTGGTGCAGACCGACCGTAACAACTGGACGTACCTGCCATCGCCGATTCCCGAAAAATCCTGGGGGGATACCTACGTCAATCCGCGGGTTCAAGATTACAACGAACGCGTTCGCGCTGAATTTAATCAGGCCCTTGAGTTTAAGGTCATCATCCAGAAGGATGTTGACCAGAATACGAGCAGCCGCTACGCGGTTGTGTTCACGAAGCCATTTGATCTGAACGAGCTGCTTCGTGCTTATGATCTGCAGCTGGATAGCCCCAAGCCTAACCTTGGCGAGGTCAAGCGGGCATGGACCGAACTGAAGCGATTGATGAACGAGGGACTGGAGCGGGTAGGCTCCAAGGATATTTTCAACAGCATCAACGAGGATATGGCCAAAGAGAATCTGATTCGTTCGCCGGAAATGATCCGCAGCGTGCGGGAAGAGCTGAAGAAATATGCAGCCATCGCAGCCAAAATCACGGAATTCGAGCTCTTGATCAGCGACAATCAGAATGAGGAGAAATGGCTCGATCAATTTATAGAGGCGTTGTATACCGGGACGATCACGAAGAAGGGTGCGCTCTTCGTTTATGATCGCGATCCGGAAGAGGATTCCTGGGAGCCGTTTGCCAATCTGCTAAAAAGCGTGAATGACGTGGAGTATGAAGTCTACAAGCACTTCCGTCAGCTGGATGAGAAAAGCCGGAGCACGCTGCTTCGTAAATCCTCCCGCCGTGATCAGGAGCTGACCGCTTCCGAGGATATTACGCCGCTGCTCGCGAAGCTGGAAGAATTGGCCGAACGCTTCCTGGAAACGCGCGACCGGCTCGAATACGAGAAGGTGGAGCTTGCGGACGGTGAAGAACGTTATCAGTTCTATAGACAGGTCTCTTCGAAATTAAATGACATCCGCAGAAGGTTGAAATAGCGATGAGGGAAATTCTTCGCCAGTATGCTGCGGGCTATGCCAAATCGGAAGAGCAGCTTACCTTGATGGAGGATGATCAGAGCAGCATCCACTACCCGGAGGTATACTTGTTCATCGGTGATAAGACAGCGTCCGCAATCGAGCCGATCATGGAGATACATGACCGTAAATGGGACAACAGCGCAAGTGTCATCTATTTGCACGTGGGAACGGGCCAAGATGGAGGGCGGGAGCCGAAAGGCTCCGCATCCTCGGGTCGTCTTCACAGGTATCATCTGCAATTGCCGGAGTCAGACGGCGCATCCAAGTCCGTACGCAAGGAGCTGTACCAGAGCTTCTATCGGGACCCGCACCACCTGGCCGGGTTGAACAAAGCGATTCGGAAGCTGAGCCACCACATTTCAGACTATGGACGCAGCTATTCATCGTTTGACCGGATTCATCTATCTGTTATTACACGGGTCGACGACCCGTTTAATGTGTTTATTCCGGAAATTTCATTACTGGCGGAATCCATCTTCCAGCAGTCTTTCAAGTCAGTGCAAATGGATTTGTATGCGCTGATTCAAGAAAGGGAGCAGATTGAATCCTACGGTTATGCGAGCTCCGTGGGCGTTGCCTTCTTGCGGGAGCTGGAGCTGATGCAAAGCCGGGAATACAGCTTCTCTGCGCCGCTGCAGGTCACGGAGGATGGGCTGGCCATTCCGGTCGTTCACCCAGCCTCGCCGTTGTTTGATCTCGTCTATGTGCTGTCCGATAAGAATGAACGGGGCATATCGGGATACGCCGGGATGCTCGATATCTACGATATCATCTGCCATCTGGGTTTGCTTAAGAACCGGAAGCAGAAGGATGAAACTTATGACGGAATCCGGGGCATCTACAACAATACGTCCTTCAAAAGCAATATCATGACGGAATCCGGCCGACAAGGCTTTGTCTCCGCTGGCTTTGCCCGGGTGAAGAGGCCGGGCGAGCCGATTGCGCTCACGGTCCTCTATCACCTGTGCCGCGGGCTGCTGCTTCGCATGAAGGGCGGGCCTGAACCGGAGGTTCACGAATGCCTGACCTACTTCGGTCTCGACCCGGAAGCCGTATCGGCAAAAGCGGACCGGATGCTGCCGAACGCAGAGCATCTGGACGGGCTAAAGGGTATGATGTCACACCCCGTCAGTTTTGCCGGGCTGAAGCGGATGAACATTCGCGAGGCTGAAGAGGCGCTGTTCGGCGAAGGATGTCGGCAATTTTTCCACAGCAATTACGAGCTGGAAGTCCAGAAGAGACTGAGCGATATAAGCACTTCTGAGGATCTTCATCGTGCGCTTCTTCGCACCTTGGCGGATCATCCGCAAATCGGTTGTTATCAAATCGTGGAGTGGACGAGCGACAAGGCGGGAGAGGGGATACTGCTTAAAGCGGTTCGTTCTCGAATCCGGGATCTCGGCAGCCTCCTGAAGACCGAGCAGGACGGGCTAAACCGCTATTATGAGGAAAGCGTGGAAAGCCAGCCGTTCAAGAAGCTTCCTTTTCGAGATAAACAGAATGTGCGTCATTTCATTCGCTATTTCGTTGGTGAGGTCTATCGGCGGAAATATGAGCTTCTATTACTGGAAACGGAGCTTGCGCTGTACAGGCTCTATGAGGCGGAGTTAGAACGGATCCACCGTCATTACAAGCAGCAGGCGAACATGCTGGACCAGCTTGAAGCGGAGTTGCTGGAAGCAGCCCAGTCGAGCATACGTACCGCAGACGATTATATCGGCCAGAACCTGATGGAGTATTATGGCCTTGTAACGGAAGAGCTGATGCTGGAATTGGAGAGTAAGCGCGGCCAGGGAGTCTTCTTCGAGGAACGGTATGTCGGCAATCTCTCCATCGTTACGCATGAAGGAACGGAACCGATCCTGTCGAACATGATCCGGGTTTGTCTGAGGGATCTATTGACGGCAGAGCCGTTTGTGCAGACCTTCGAGGAAGAACTGCTGCGGCGGGCGAATGTAACCATCGACTACAATAACAAGCAGGTGCTCGCCAAGGAAGACCTGTTTAAGGTGCTTTACCGGATGCTGGAGGAGAACTCCGTTACGTTGGTCAGGCTGCTTGACTATACGCAGGAGCATCGATATGAGGAGAAATATTTCTTCGGCGATGCCGACAGCGAATTCGTCCGTTATGCGATCCACGCCGATGAAGCTTTACGGGTGTACAAGCTTGGCATCGTGCATGAGAAGCGCTCCAGCGGGGTCGAGAAGCTGAACCTGATGGGAGGTTTCCACTTGGAGGATCTGATGTATTATCGGAATGGCAGAACCTACTACGAGACCTATACGGCAAATGGTTATGAATTTCATGGCATGGAACCGGCGCAACTTCCCGAACTGCGCTAACGTTCTTAGATTCTGATACAGAGAGTAGGCGTGTATTGTGCAACGAAAATTAAACCCTCTCCTGCTGCTGCTTAGTCTGGTCGGTGGGGGACTCGGATTTGCCATTGGGGAATTTTTGCTTCGCCAGTGGGGGACAGGGCTTCCTGTCATCGTGGTTACAGGGATCTATTTCGGGATTCTGGCCTTTTGCATCGGATTGGCCTGCTTAATCGCAGAACTGATATCCCCCCGTTTGAGCGGGAGCTCATGGAGACAGCGATACACAGGCACATCATGGAAGCTGCTGATCCCAACCACGTTGGTGGCATTGTTCCTGCTCGGCATGCTGTTTGAGTGGGTGTACCAGTTGAACCCGGGCAGCGTCAAGCCCGTGAAGGATATCGTGCTGGTCATTGACAATTCGGGCAGCATGAATGAGACGGACCCGAATCAGGACCGATACACGGCGGCCAAAAATCTGATCAACCGCATGGATGAGGATAACCGTGTATCGGTAATGGTGTTTGATCATGCGACAACGTTACTGCAGCCGTTTACGCGTGTGAAGAACCAAGAAACCAAGGATGAGATCATCGCGGAAATCGACGGTTTGGCAGCAACCGATGGCGGTACGGACATCAGTCTTGCGTTGGAGGATACCATGTCGCATATTCAGGAAAGCCAGGATGCCGGCCGAAGCGCCATGGTCATTATGCTGTCGGACGGCTTTAGCGAAACGGACCATGATCGTGTGCTTGCGGACTATAAGCAGCAGCAAATCGCGGTGAATACGATTGGCCTCAGCCTTGTTAACCCGGACGGTGCCCAACTGCTTCAGACGATTGCTGCCGAAACGGGCGGGCAATATTACGATGTGCAGAACGCGGCAGATTTGTCTTTTATTTTCCAGAAAATCTATAACGATGTCGGAGACCGTTCGCTGTTGACGAAACGTACGGGCGCTATGGAAGATAGCGTTTATTATCAGATCGGCAGAATCGCTGCGATGCTGCTCATTGGCGCTGCCATGGGCCTGGCCCTCGGAACAATGTTTGACAACCGCCATCTTGCGCTTAGCTTCAGCATAGGCGGCGCGGTATCGGGCGTACTGGCAGGCATCGTTCTGGAATATGGTCTTTCCGGAGAGGAAATTGGGGATGCCTCCGTTCGTCTGATAGCCTGCCTTATTCTTGCGGGGATCATCGCCTTGTTCACGTTGGTGATTCCGGTTAAGGAGAGCAGCAGGATTATCCGCAATGTGCAGCGGCCGGGCCTTACGGGAAGAGGGCAGCGGCAGAATGATTCAACAAGCCGAGGATTTTAAAGCAGGGGGCGTTCGATATGCGGTTTAAAAATGCGGAGCCCGGAGAAGGGGTCATTCAGGGATTAAGCTATCATTTAGACGATGGTTACTGCACGCTCCGCTGGAGCTGGCCGCCGGGTCTTCAAGCGGTATACATTCACCGTGCGATGGACGACGGATTCGGTCAGCCAGCAAGTGATCCGCTACCTGGCGGAATGCGTCTATATACCCGAGACGAGTATAAGGCGAATAACGGGTACCGTGACCGGCTGGACGGGATTGGTCAGATCACGTACACGGTATACGCCTTGTCTTCCGAAGACGGAGAGATGGCGTTAATCAGACAGCCGGATGAAACGAATAGCATTCGATTCAGTACCGGCAAAGCCAGACTGGTCTACTCCATCCGCGAAAAAAGCCGCTGGCTGCAGCCCTATAAGACGATAGAAATTCAGGTTACGGCGGAAGTGCCGGTACCGAAGGAAGCTTTATGTTACGTGAAGAAGCAGGGGGCTTATCCGGTCAACAAGGAAGACGGCATCTTGTATCCGTTCGTGACGGATTTTGCTGCCGGACGCAACGTATTGCCTGCGATTGAGGTGGGCAAGAACGATTACGTGCGCCTGTTTTTTACGGATGGAAGGAAGTACGGACAACGGTATGAGCTCGTTTATAGATAGAGAGACCGAACACACAGTAACCACGAAGAACGCGTTAGTGTGTAATTCATAGGGTTCAAAGGGAGGTACAAAGGATGGGCATTTTTGATATATTCAAGAAAAAACCGGAGCCGGAGCCAAGGCCGCTGTTCTATGATATTGTGTGCCCTTACTGTTTCAGTAAGTTTGCTCCGAAGGAAGTTGTCTTCCGGGCTGCCCACGACCGGGAGGATGACGAGGACTATGCGCTTGGGGAAGATGATGAGCTGAATCGGTACCGGGAACGCTTTGGGCTGGATTCCGTTTATGATATCGAAGCGATTATCCGTCCGAGCGACATACCGGAGGAGCAGCACATTTATTCGGATCATGTGCTGGTTGGATTGAATGACCGTTACGGAGTCGTCACGCGCAGACGATTGTGCCCGAAATGCCATAATGAGCTTCCGGTAACCGCCGGGAAGGTGCCAAGCAACATTATCTCGATTATCGGTGCTTCCCAAGTGGGCAAATCGGTTTATATGACTTCGCTCATTCATACGCTGCAGCATACAACGGCGGATCATTTTGATGCGGCCTGCATGCCGCTGAATGCCGAGATCAGCCGCAAGTTCCGTACGGGCTATGAGGAGCCGTTATTTGAGCGCGGAGATTTGCTGGCGTCCACGCAGAAGGAGAAGATGCAGGAGCCGTTCATTTTCCAATTCGTGTTCAAGGATGAATCCAAGCCGCCGTTAACCCTCGTATTTTTTGACGTAGCGGGTGAGGGCATGGTGGATGAGGATTACTTGGGACTTCATGGACAGCATATCAAGAATTCCGCGGGTATTTTGTTTATGGTGGATCCGCTCCAAATCCGCTCCATTCGGGAGAAAATCCGCCTGAAATTCGGTGACCAGCCCGGGGAATGGGTGTCCCAGTATGATGAGCCGCGGGATGTCGTGCTGACGATGTTCGGCGATTTCATCGCTTATGAGGACAAGGGCAAGACGGATATTCCGACAGCCGTCGTCTTAACCAAGAGCGACATGCTTCACGCGCTTAAGGATGAGGATGGCGAATACGTGAAGCTGAACAGCAATATCTTTAACAATGTGGTACACCGCAAGTTTTTGAATTTGACCGAATTTGAAAATATTGACGGCGAGATCCGCCGTTTTATCGAGAAGGTCGACCGCCCGTTCAAGGGAACGATGGATGTATACTTTTCGAATACAGCGTATTTTGCCGTATCGGCTTTAGGCAGCAACCCTGTCGATCAGAAGCTGCAAAGCGTCGTTAGCCCGATTCGGGTGGATGAACCGTTCATCTGGCTTCTGTACAAGCTGAAGTATATTCAGGGGAGGGAAGACTAGTGCCGGATTTCCCATCCCGAACCATACAGCAGCAGATGTACACGCGGGAGCGGCGAGGCATATTCCGTTCGGCCGAGGGCTTTGATACGGTGGCCCGTTCGTCCGGATTGGAGGCTTCCTTTATCAAAAAGGTGCTGCATCCTTTTTGCCAATACGAAGCTCCTGGCGAGCTGACGGCACGCAGCGAGCGGGACGCTGCGGCTTATCCGGCGGCCCTTCATCTCTTCCATACGGAAACAGGAGAAACGGTGCTGGGGCGAAGCGTGTTTCAGCCTGCGGATTTCACGGGACTGCGCAGTGCCTTTTTTACGCATCATTATGTCATTCCCGACGGTTTTCTTGTAGATGAGCATAACGCTTATCAGACTTGGCTCCAGGCCTCCTTTGCCGATCATTACGATATCGAAGCAGGCGTTGATCTGCCGCAGCTCCCTGCCATTCCGGTTCAGGGGGATTCCCAAGTGGCCATTTCATATAAGAAGGCGCCGACCTTATTGCAGGAGCTAGGGATCGACGAGAAGGTATTCAAACAGCTGCTTTATGCATGCATATCCGCGGCTGCCGGGAAGAAAAAGGTATACATCGTGCTGGACGTCCCTGTGGAACAGTTGTCCGCGAAGGCGGAGCAGCTGCTCTTTGTGTTGTTTGGCCGATTGCCCTATGCGCTGCGGCAGGTGCTTGGATTCGTTACCTATGCCAAGGAGCCGCAGAGCAAGAAGGGACTTCATCTCATGTTCGTGGAGAAGGGCAGCCTGCGCTTAAGCGACCGAAGCATCGAGAAGGATTATTTGTTTGAGCTCGCTGCCGGCAGGGTCATCAATGCCGACCTGAAATGGTCCGAGCAGCCTTATCTTGATTTTGCATGGGAGACGCTGTTGGACCCGGATCGCTCCGAGCGCTTTTTTGCCTTCGCCGAGCAGATGCTTGCGGATATGGAGCCGGGTCTGGGGATCTCGCTGGATAGCTACGATGATTTATGTGTGCTGTTCCAGATTGAAGAAGGTCAAGTGGGTTTGTACCATGAGCATAAACATGCCGTGCTGCGTGCTTTGCTGCTTTATTTGAAGCCGGCAGGCGCCCTTGTTTCAAAGAGCCGGCTGGATCAGCTTTTCCACACCCTGTTTGCCCAGGAATTCGAGCTTGTCAAAGGCGGACATGTTCCGGATGCAGCGATTGCCGGTTTCGTTAAGGATTATCACGGCATCAATCCCCGGCAGCATCATGATCTGATTGTGGAATATTTCATCCGCTCCTTAAATAACGCCTTATCGAAGCAGCGTCAGGATGTGACCGAGGCGATTTATGACTTACTGGAGGGCAGCCCGGCCTTAAGCCGAGCCTTCTATGCCAGGGTGCTGACCAGTCCGGGACTGCCGGCGTTGATGTTCGATCCGTACATGAAAACGCGCATGCAGCAAGCGGCGTCGCCTGCCGACTTGGTAGATCTGATCGGCTTGTGGGTTCGAAACCACCCTCTCTTGCTGGAGCAGGAGAATTATATCAGGTTAGCGGAAACCCAGCTTGTGGATAAGCTTAGGCATGATCCGGATCCGGTGAGAGCGGTCAACGCTGTACTGGATCAACTGGATTCGTTGGAGCACCATCCTCAGAGGGGAATTGGCCGTTACCAAGGCGGAACTGCATTTGCAGACCGGTTGATTTATGCGGCAAACCTCTTTCTCTTGCGTGAGTTGGAGCCCGAGCAATTAAGCCAGAAACAGCTGCTGGATATCGGCTTCCTTCAAATGCCGAAGGAGTTCAAGGGTTGGGTAGAGCGTTTTGACTCCCGGATTCGGTCCAAGGCCGCAGTCATGCTCGCCCTTTTCCAGTGGTCCAGCCGTGAAGAGGTCCAACCGGAGGTACTGGAGGATCTGTCAGCAGAGGAACGGGAGCGCACCCAGCATATCATGCGGAAGTGGCTGCAGCATCATGTGGAACCGTCCAATTTCGAGAGCATAACCTTGGCTTTCTGCACGGATATCAATTCCAGTGCGGTAGACTACCGGGGCTTGCTGGATTATTTGCACAGATACGGCCAGAGTCCGGAAGTGGTATACCAGTATATTCAGTGGTCTGCCGAGCAGCCGGTATTCGTTAGGCCGCGGGGACTTGTTCCGGCTTATGCTGCCGCCATCGTCGATTATTTCAAAACCTATGACCGTGAAGCCTTCAAGAATAAGGATTATGTGAAAACGTATTTCCATTCTCCTGCGCCCATCCTCAAACCGGTTTATACGAAGGTTAGGGCAGAATTGGCATCGCCGTTGGTGCGATGGTTTCGCCAACATTCGCGGTTCGTAAAAATCACTTCAGCCGCACTAGTTGTAATTGTGATTGCAGGCGGCGTCTTCATGATGATCCAAAACGGCAAAGGACCTGCGGACGGCAATGCCGATCCGAATCCGGTCGTCACGCCTCCGGTCACCGCACCTCCGGTTTCTACCGATACCGTCCTTGAAAAGCCGTTATTGACGGCAACGGTGGTGGAGGAAGGCGGGCAGGAGGGCAAGACCGAGCTGAGTTTCCATTTTAAACAGCCAGCGGCTTGCCGGGATTTCAATGTGGATAAGATTGAGATTGTAGGCAAGGATGCAGGCACGCTGCTTGAGGCCGCTGGCCCTGAATTATCGCGGGTATGCGCCGATGACACAACGGGTGAAGCGGATACTGATCCATCAGGGACAGAGCTTAATTCAACTGGCAATCAAGCGGACCCGAATACCGGGACAACAGAAGGGGAAGGCTCGTCTGATCCTGTTGAAGGTGAAGGCGTGCAGTCATCGGATAGCGTTGGTGACGCTCAGGAAAACCAGACATATTCAAGTCAGGTCACCGTGAAGCTGGATCAACCGATTGACGTATCCCTAGTCGAGAAGGTTGTTGTGGATGGCGTCTCGTATGAGCTGTCCGACGAAAGCGCGCTTTCGGAAGAGCAGACTCCGGAGAATGAGACGGATGAGGAAGTTTAAATATAGAAAACGAGCAGACGATCCATACGTCTGCTCGTTTTTTTCGTGCCTCTTATGCACGACCACCTATTTATGCTGGCAGCAGATTTGTTCTTCTCTTTCAAGGTTTTGTGCGGTTGCATAGGTGTTGCCCCACTCACACATCGTATTTAATACAGGCACGAAGGATTGGCCCAGCTCAGTTAAACTGTATTCTACTTTAGGCGGCACTTCTTTAAATACCTCTCTTCGGACAAGCTCATCCCTTTCCAGCTGCTTTAATTGTTCGGTTAAGACTTTCTGCGTTATGGTTGGCATGAGCAGATAGAATTCCTTTGTTCTCCTTGGTTGTTGACTCAGAAAAAAGAGGATTAAACATTTCCACTTTCCTCCTACCGTATTCATAAAAATATTGATTCCCGTATTGAGGCTGTTCATTGTGTATTCCTCCTGAATAGGCACATAAAGGTGGCTAACCCACTTTATTGTGCGTTATTTTCCGCCACGTTACGGTCCATTATAATCGGATTGTGAAGCAAATAAAACATTTGGAGTGAGTGAGAACAATGAGTGTGAGAGAGATCATAGAAGAAAGACGTTCTGTCAGACATTATGACCCCCATTATAAAGTGGAATCGGAAACGTTGGCGGCATTGATTGAAGGAGCCAGTAAATCGCCCAACGGAAACAATATTCAAGCGACACGGTACCTGGTTATAGACGACCCGAATTTAAGGAACTTGTTACTACCCATTGCCTTTCATCAGCAACAGGTAATAGAAGCATCCGTACTAATCGTTGTACTGGGCGATTATCAAGCATTTGAAAAAGAAAACATTATAAATATCCATGAAGATGGATTCCAAAAGGGTTATTTTGACGCATCCTTAAGAGACTATTTAGCCAACGCGGCAATCGATTATTATCTAAAAAAATCAAAAGATGATTTAAAGCTCGAATTAGTAAGAGACGCAAGCCTGGCATCGATGTCGTTCGTTTTATTGGCGAACGAGGCAGGTCTTGATACGATTACCATGTCCGGGTATGATTCCCAACAATTAAAGTCGGCCTTACAGATTTCTGATAGGTATGAAGATGTGATGCTGATCGCCATTGGGAAAGGAATTAAACAAGGTCATAAAACCGTTAGACACGATGTGGGCAAAGTCATTTATATAAACAAAATATAAAGGAAGCGTATAATAAAAAGCCGCATAAGAGTTTTGACCTGACGGTAAAGGTTGCGAGTGGAAGTTACCACTATGCATGGAGCGAATGCGATAAAAGCAAAGACGGTAAACAGATGACCAAGCTGGTTGAGGACGTGATCGGCACGGTAGAGGAGCTTGAGGAGTACAAGCGTCTGCCTGCTGTGCAAGGATATTACGAATGAGGACCCGGCGATGTCACTCGGCTCATTTATTCCCTGAAGCCAAAGCAGCCGATCACAATGACCGGCTGTTTTTTCTTTCTGATTGAGTTTATGGCTAGCATAACAAGCTATAGAGTTCTCGTTTTTGAAAGAATGGTTAATCGATGACGGATAAATGGTTACCTCCAAAATGTAATTTTGTCAGAGCTTAATCGAACCGACTCATGCCCGTTTTCTTTGGCTTTTCCTAATGAAATGATCATAACTGGAGCATAGCGTTCTTCATCTAAATCGAATGCTTTTGCTAACTGATCCACTTCAAAGCCTGCCATTGGATTCGTATCATACCCGTGTGCACGAGCTACTAACATGAACTGCATGGCAAAGAGGCTGCTATCGACTTTTGCAACTTCAACTTTCATTTCTTTTGATAGAGACGGAAACAGGGATAGAATAGTTTCGAGTTGACGATCTCGTACTTCAGCTGGCATTTTTCCTTGTTCCACAGCTGTATTGTAAATTTCTTCAGCATATAAGTAGCTTTGGGTATCGCCAAAAATTAATATCATGGCTGATGAAGTATCATTTTGTAGTGTATTGAAACGCACAAGAGGTCTTAGCTTTTCTTTTCCTTCCGGAGTATCGACCACAATTACACGCCAAGGCTGCATATTTGCAGAGGATGGAGCCAGACTGGCTTCCGAAATCATGTCGCTTATCTCTTCCTTCGATATTTTAAAATTCTCATCATAATTACGGACAGAACGTCGACCCATAACGATATTGGCGAAATCATTGTTTTGAATATGGTTAAACATAGAACCTCTCCTTTTGATAACCTAGATTTTTTTGACATTGTGTATGTCGTTCGTTATCATATTTCGTATTATGAACTATGAACCTAGGTTTATAGCAAGAAATAAAGAGGTCCTATTATGAAAATAAACGATGTTTCAAAATTAACGGGTCTGCCCATATCAACATTAAGATTCTATGAACGTAAAAACCTAATTCCAGACAGTTATGTTAAAAGAGATGTTAATAATTATCGTGTTTATTCTGAAGAGGTTGTTGAGTTTCTAGATGATGTGAAGGCACTTTTATCCGTAGACTTTTCTATAGAAGAATTAAGTTTGCTAGTAAATCAACAACTTAATTTATCATACGAGGCAAAGACAAAAATGGTTGAACAAAAAATCAAAGAAATTGAAGAGATCCAGAAGCGATTGAAAAAGTCGAAAAAATTCTTGAATGCAGTCTTGGAAGGAAAGGCAAATTTCCAAACGAAATGTTAAGGACATTAACATAAACACAGATATATGAAAGTTAACCAGGAAAGATCCGTCATTGAACAAAATTGTACTATACTTTGTTTATTAACTTATATGCCTAGTTGAGGAGTGGAAGGGGCGGAACGATGTCATATCAAAAGGCACTTGAGACATACATAGCGGCTACGAATACGCATGATTTTGACAATGTAGCCCGGCTGCTCGACGAAGAAGCGGTCTATTGGTTTTCGGACCGGAGCTGTCATACTCTGAATGAGATTCGAGCATATTTCGAACACGCTTGGCATGTTATTCAGGATGAGGTATACCGGGCGGAGGATGTAGATTGGATCGCGAGTGATGCTTATTCGGCGGTATGTATTTATACCTTCCACTTTGAGGGTTATCATCAGGGGACATTTATGTCCGGAAGCGGGAGAGCTACGAATGTGTTTGTTTGCGATGCTGATGGCATATGGAAATTAAAGCACGAGCATTTAAGTACGATTCGATGAATCGGTTGGATAGCACTGCATAAATAAAAGAAAAAGAGTCCTTGGAGGGCTCTTTTTCCATTTGTAAAGATTGCAGGCCCTGACAGATCCATTCCAGGTTGAATTTATTAACAGAATATAAAATTACAAGAATTTATCCCATGTTTATGGAAATGTATCCCTTCTCAATCGATAGTGTAGGTTCCATGATACAAATGTATGAATATTTATTGAACAACAAGGAATCCAAGAAAGGAGGCTGTAGTAGAGCGTACGGACAGTGATTCAATCATGAGTAGAGAGGGGGAGGGAACTCTACATAGTTGCGTTGTACAAATATAAGTAACCGCTTTCAATACAAGTTGGATTTGAGCGATATGCGAAATTAGGCAAGTCATCAAAGAAACACTCGATGACACCGAGGGACAGACATTCATTGAAATGCTGTATCATTTGCAATCGAAATTTAATCAACAGAGGTGAAAACGGTGACATCCTTTATAACGAAAAAGCACCCGAAATGGGTGATATGTTTTTTGGCCTTTATTCTCATTTTTACACCACTGCTTCATGCGCCTGCATCCTATGCAGCAGAAGCTGCCCCTTCCTCAGAGACTCCCGCCATTAGCTCTGACACCGATCCGTTAACGGTAACAAGCTCGACCTACGGATCTCAGGATCCGCAGGCGCCGCAGAATCTTCGGATAGAAAGTGTATCTCATAATATGGCGATATTTCAATGGGATTTCAAACCCGTAGCGGATGACAATAATGTACAGGTGTGGGACGCGGATTCAGGCAAGTGGCTGGCTTGGGGCAATTATTGGACCCGTGCCGTGACCGGATTGACACCTGAAACGACCTATAGGATCTATATTACTTGGGATGGCGACGTGAAAAAAGAACACAGAAGCAATGTATTGGAATTCACCACAACCAAAGACGAAGCTGAATATAAAGATGCACCGTTGACTCCTCCAAGCCATCTTAAAATTGACGATGTAACAAAAGATACGGTTGCGCTGAGTTGGGGTTCGAGTCCCGGAGCCGAAGCTTATGACATTTATATTAATGGAGCATGGAAAGGCGGCACTTGGGAAAACTCCGTTACCACAGCTACCTATGGACCTTTGGAAGCAGGAGAGACTTATACTTTTAAAGTAGGTGCACAAAGGAGCGTAAACGGAGCTTTGGAAGCATCCGCCAATAGTAATGCCGTTACTCTTAAGTGGGGGGAACTGGCTCAGCCCGAAGGGCTGCAGGTAGTCACGGCTACACGATCTACGGTTTCACTAGGCTGGGCACCGGTGCCTGGGGCCACAAGCTATGATATTTATCAGGATGGAGCAAAGGTTGGTTCGAGTAGCGAGAGTCGGTATGTAGCTGCTGGATTGGAAGAAGGCAAGACCTATTCGTATAAGGTAGTGGGCCATAACGGACTATGGACTTCGCCTGAAAGCGAAGCTGTGCCGGTTGTGCCTGGCAGCAACTATAACAATATTACGTATTACACATCATGGTCGGCTAGTACCAAAGATCGTAATTTTCATCCTGGCGACTTGGATCTATCACAGATCACCCACATTAACTATGCCTTCGCAGATGTATGTTGGAAGAAATACGGAAGCGGACCGAGAGCCTGTGAAGATCCTAATATTCCTGCACAGGACCGATACGTCCATGATGGCGAAATTGTGATAGGAGATCCTACGTTTGATTTTCAAAACTTCACTGCTTTTGAATTAGTAAAAGCAGCTAACCCCCACTTGAAGCTCATGATTTCCGTAGGAGGCTGGTCATGGTCCGATCATTTTTCTAACGTAGCTATGACGGAAGTGACACGCCGTGCTTTTGCCGACTCTGCCGTTAAATTCCTCCGGGAATACCGGTTTGATGGTCTCGATATTGACTGGGAGTATCCTGTTGAGGGTGGAGAAGACTCGAACTCCAGAGCACCAGAGGATACGGAAAACTTCACATTATTAATGAAAACCGTTCGCGAGGCGTTGGATGCAGCCGGTTCAGAGGACGGAAAGTATTATCTGCTGACGATTGCTTCTGGGCAGGGAGATAATTTTGTTAAAAATGCAGATCTTGCGAATTCCGTGAAATATCTCGATTTCATCAATATCATGACTTACGATTTTAGTGGAAGCTGGGAGACGCTGGGTCATCATAATGCACCACTGTTCTATGACAAAGAGCATCCAAAGGCAGCCTCATCCGCTTCAAGAAATCATGTGCTCGGCGGATTGTTAGGTCATCTGAACGGTGGGGTGCCAACACATAAATTGATCGCGGGCGTTCCCTACTACGGTAAGGGATGGGATGATTGCCCCCCTACGGGTCAATATCAAACCTGTAAGGGTGGATCCTCATTAAAATCGTGGGAAGCGGGCATTTTCGACTTCAGTGACCTCGAGAATAACTACATTGACAAAAACGGCTATCAGAGATATTGGAACGAATCCGCCAAAGTGCCTTACCTGTACAACGACCAAAATAAAGTGTTCATCACGTACAATGATGAGAACACGATGAAGTATACCGCTTCCATCGTGAAGTCGCTGGATATTGCGGGTGTCATGAGTTGGGATATCAGCGGCGACCGCAATAAGACTTTGACGACTCAACTCATTCACGACTTGCCGATCGACGGCAAAGCCAATGCTTCAGCACTCCCGGCTCCGGCGAATCTCACAAGAGTAAGTGTCGGCGAAAGCTCCATTCAGGTGAAATGGGATGCTGTGGCAGGTGCAACGGGATACGAAGTATATGTGAATCATGCTTTATCAGGTTCGGGTATAGAGAATAGTTACACCATTCATGGCCTTAATGCTTTAACTAATTACAAAATTCATGTACTTGCAGTGGATCGAACGGGAGAGGAGATTAACCGCGTCTCCAGCGCTTCGAATTTGTTGAGCGTAACGACTTTAAGCAGCAGTTCCGGTGCATCTGACGGTTCCGGCGGATCAGGAGGTTCGGGAGGCTCTGGTTCCCAAGCGCCTTCGACACCACAACCGCCTAAAGCCAAAGATCAGCTAGAGGCAAAAGTCACGCTTCATGGCGACAAAGCTGTGGTTACCATACCTACGGCTGCAGCTGTTAACAGCATTAACCTTTCGGATTCCTCCAACTTCCAGATCCATGCAGGTGCAGGTGCGAAGCAGGCAGAGGTTGAGGTTCCGCAGGAAATCATCGCAGCTCTTGCGAAAAAAGGAGCCAACGCAAGTCTCTCCATTAACGTGAACGGCACAGAATATCGGATTCCGGCTTCGCTGATGACGGTTCCCGGCCCTGTGAAAGTCTCGATTGTTTCTCCAGGGGCTGCCGATGCAGCAAGCGTGGAGACACTGTTTAAGGGAAGAGAAGTACTAGCCGATCCGCTGTTGTTCAAGCTTGAGCAAATAAACGCGGATAAGACAACGACCGAGCTGAAGCATTTCGGCAAAACCCATGTCAGCGAATTTATGACCGTCGATGCGAAAAAGATAAATGTAAAACGTGCCACCGGAGTGGTTTATATACCAGGTACTCATGAGCTTCGATCCGTTCCGACCTTGTTTAAGGTTAACGCGGATGGTACGGTAACTGTTGAAATCAAGAAAACTGGCAGCGGTATTTATGCTCTGATTCAGCAAGATATCCGGTTTAGCGACGCGATCCCTTCATGGGCAAGAGAAGACGTGGCGCAGGCTGCTGCCAAGCTGATCGTATCTGGAGAAAGTAACGGATCATTCGGCGGGGATCAACATATTTCCCGTGCCGAGATTATATCCATTGTGGTGAAAGCTTTGGGTATTCTGCCTGACGACAGTAATTCCAACTTTAAGGATGTAGATCCGAAATCACGATATGCTAGAGAGATTGCAGCGGCGAAAGCGGCAGGTTTAGTGAAGGGACGCTCAGGCGATACCTTTGATCCAAACAGCTTGATTACGCGTGAGGAATTGGCCGTCATGCTGAGTAATGTGCTGAATTATTCCGGCAAGAAGAACGAAGCCAGCCAAGGAATGTTAAACCAATTCAAAGACCACTCCAAGATTTCGTCCTATGCGAAGTCGTCCGTCGCCTTCGTAGTGGAGCAGAAGATTATGCAAGGCGTATCCGCCTCCAAGCTGGATCCGCAATCCCATGTAACCAAAGCTCAGACGGTGGTAACCGTCATGAGATTGCTGCGGGCAGTGGGTTTGTCTAACTAAACATGGATTCGTAATACAATGGGATGTCTCACAGGCGAGTTTTCACACTGCCTGGAGGCATCCTTTTTTCGATTAGGGGTTATATGCTATAGCCGGCTGAATCGCTGCTGCGTTTTTTAACAACTAAACCTGAATGGACGGGATCGAGAGGTTGAATATGCTTCGCAAGCTGAATTCCCGAGGCTTGGGTTGAACATAGCAATTGAAGAGAAATACCGCGCTGCTGCTCATGCTAAGATGAATCTATCAAATCGACGAGGTGATTCGAAATGGCTTTGAAAAGCGACAATATTTTTGTGAACTTACCTGTAAAGGACCTGGAGAGAACGAAGGACTTTTTCTCGAAAATCGGCTTTGAATTTAACGCCCAATTTACGGACAAAAATGCGGCTTGCCTGGTCATCGGCGATAACATCTTTGCCATGCTGCTCACCGAGGATTACTTCAAGACGTTCACCAAGAAAGATCTGTCGAATGCCGCCAACACAACGGAAGTGATTCTGGCATTATCCGCCGAAAGCCGGGAGCATGTGGACGAAATCGTCAATGCCGCGCTTTCCTCGGGAGGGTCGCCTTCCAATGATCCGGTGGATCATGGCTTTATGTATGGCTGGAGCTTCCAGGATCCGGATGGTCACCTGTGGGAAGTCATGTATATGGATCAGAGCCAGGTCGAATAAGAAGCATGGAAGCAAACAGATGCAGGATCTTCAACATGAAGAAGCATACACCCTAATAAAATGAAGCGGCAGCGGTCTCCGGGGGTTATGGGGGAAATCTGCCGCTTTACTTTTATTTGGAAATCCATTATATTTGTATGTGCAAACAATAAATGGTGATTCAACAGGATGAACTCAGCGAAAGAGGTAGCCGTTATGTTAAACACGTATATCAAGGAATGCCTTTACTTCACTGCCAATCGTCTTAGCCGGGTCATTACCAAGATGGCCGAAGACGAGTTTGCCGCAAGCGGATTGTCACCCACATATGCTTATTTGCTTATGGCTGTATATGAGAAGGAAGGGATCTCGCAGAAGGAATTAGGCGAAATTCTTCATCTTCAGCCTTCTACCGTAACCCGACTGGTTGAGAAGCTGGCCGTTAAAGGGCTGGTTTATAATCGAGTGGAAGGAAGGATGTCACTGATCTATACAACCGATAAAGGGAAGGCTTTGGAGAAAGTGATTCACGAGTGCTGGATGAATTTGCGCAGTCGTTACGGCGCTATATTAGGTCATGCCGAAGGTGATGAATTATCGCTGCGTTTATACGAGGTGAGTGATCAATTGGAGAATAAGGACTGAGGTCTTTATTTTCGCAAAACAATAATTGTATGTACAAACAAATTTTATATAAAAGCAGAATTGGATTAAGCATATGATTCTGATCGGGAGGTGAGTCAGGGCTGGCAAGCTAGCTGGTGACGTTGTTGTCCACAAAATAAAAGGAGTGTTGTTTATATGGAACGCGTACTCGTTATTAATGCACATCCGAGGGTAAGAAGCGAGAAATCATTGAGCTTGCAGGTACTGGAGCATTTCGTAAGTAAGTATGCAGCGCAGAATCCGGCCAGTCTGATCGAGCAGATTGATCTATATCGGGAGGACGTACCCGCCATTGACGCAAGTCTGCTAAACGGGTGGGAAAAGCTTGAGAGCGGGGAGCCGCTAACAGAGGGTGAGGAGAGGGTGATGGGACGGATGGCTGAAATCCTGCAGCAGTTCAAAGGAGCATCCAAGTATGTAATCGCCATGCCGCTGCACAATTTTAACATCCCTTCCAAGCTGAAAGATTATATGGATAACATCATCGTTCCGAAGGAAACGTTCAGATATACGGAAAGCGGCTCCGAAGGACTTCTTACCGACGGAAGAAGTGTAGTGGTCATTCAGGGCAGCGACGGCATATACACGGAGAATGATGGGTACCGAGAGGTTGAATATTCGCATAAGTACCTGAAATCCATGTTCGAATTCCTTGGCATTACGGATTATGAGATCATTCGTGCACAAGGCCGCGCCATGCTCGATGTTAAAGATATTTTGGACACAAGCCGATTGGCCGCAGCGGAAGTCGTGGAACGGTGGAGTTCCAAATAAATCACACAAAAAAGGCCCTCCAAGTGAAACTTGAAAGGGCCTTCTAACATTAATTGACTTGGACTTCTGTCGTTACCTGCCACAATACGCCGAACTTGTCTTCCAGCACCCCGAACAGCGCTCCCCAGAATTGAGTTTTCAGCGGATCAATCACCTTACCGCCCTCGGCCATGCGGTCAAAAGCTTCATGTGCTTCAGCATCGCTCTCAAACGACAGGCTCAGATGAATTCCGTTTCCGCGCTCCAAGGTTTGGAATATGGAGTCCGACATAAAGATGGGAATTCCTCCGGCTACCAGACTAAGATGCATGACCTTGTCTTTAAGCTCTTCCTTGGTTCCGGGAATCTCGCCATGGGTTTGCACGGACAGGATTTCCCCGCCCAATGCTTGGGTATAAAACTCAGCTTGCGCTTTTGCATCCTCAGAGAAAATATACGGTGTCAGTTTAGCCACGTTCAACATCCTTCCCAGTTTTAAAATGATGGATTTGTTTTCCTTGGTTTTAGTATAAACGGTCAGAATCTCCCGCATTTCTTCTGGATTGCTAAATGTTGCGGCAGCGCTAAGGCTTGTTTTACAGAATAGGTGACAGCAAGCGTGAGATGGATTCCTTGAACTTGATCCACCTTGATCGCTCCAGATACTGCTTCATCGTAAGCTGGCTGGATACCTGCAGATCCTGATGGAAGATGTGGGTCAGCTGTTTTGATAAATTCTCATCGTACAGGAACGCATTCACTTCAAAATTCAGCTTGAAGCTTCGAACATCGATATTCGCCGTGCCGACGGAAGAAATCTTCTCGTCAATGATGATTGTCTTGGCATGAATGAAGCCATTATTGTAGAGATACACGTTAGCCCCGGTTCTGAGCATTTCCCCGATATAGGATAAGGTCGCCCAATAGACAAAGGGATGGTCTGGTTTATCGGGAATCATCAGGTTAACCTCGACGCCGGACAGCGCCGCAATGCGGAGCGCATCCAGGAGACTGGCATCGGGGATAAAATAGGGCGTCTGAATATGAATCGATTTCTTGGCGGACGAAATCATTTTGATATAACCATTCTTGATGTGTTCATACCTGGAATCCGGACCGCTGGTCACAATCTGAATCCCGACATTGCCTGGCGAATCGATCTTGGGGAACAGATTCGATTCATAAAAAATATCGTGATGGTGCGAAGCTTGATTCCAGTCGAGAATGAAGCGAACCTGCATCGCATAAACAGCTTCACCTTGAATACGCAGATGGGTGTCCCGCCAATATCCGAACCTGGAGTTGAGACCCAGGTATTCATCCCCAACGTTAAATCCGCCGACATACCCGATGTCGCCATCAATGATAGCGAGCTTCCGATGATTCCGGTAATTCAAGCGCAGATTAATGAAGCGCAGCTTGGACGGGAAGAAGGCCTCGGCTTCTCCGCCGGCTTCGCGAAATGCTTTGAAGAAGCCCTTGGTTAATTGACGCGAGCCCAGTTCGTCGTATAGAACCCTTACCTTCACGCCTTCTTTTGCTTTTTTGGTCAACAGGGATATCAGCTTCTTGCCCAGCTCGTCGCGACGGATGATGTAGTATTGAATATGTATGTAGACTTTGGCTTCCTCAATATCCTGAAACAAGCGTTCGAATTTCTTGCGTCCATCCGTGAAAATTTCAACGTGGTTATCGTCCGTAAGGATCGCCTGATTCTCATTGATATGCATATGGATCAAATCGCTGCTATCCGCCGCCGCTTGATTGCTGAACGGGTATTCCCCGTTATTCATCCTCTCCATTTGAGACAGCAATACCTTCTCAATTCCCGTTTTCTGCAGATCATCCCAATGAAAGAGACGGATTCTTCTTAAATTTTGGGCGAACAACAGGTACAGCGCAAAGCCCAGAATCGGGATAAAGGACAGCACCAACAGCCATGCCCAGGTGGAGCCGGCATCCCGCCGTTCCCTGAACACCACGAACATGGAGAACACGATATTCAGTACGATGATCAGACCAAGAATGATGGATGTAACATGCAGGTTCATAATATCCTCCTAAACTATATCCTTGCCCTTGCAATCCATCATATTATACGTGAGGCGTTAGGAGAAGTATATATCGACAGGATGAAGTGAGCCGAATGGTTATAAAGGGGATGGCGTTACGCTCCGGGCATCCTATGCCAGTGCAGACGCAAGCGATTTGTGTATGCACACATGGTCATGATACGATGGTGAAAAAAATAGGAGAAGGGGCATGCTTTTTGCTGAAAATGAACAAGTTTTTCAAATTATGTCTTGCCGTGATCCTGGTCCTCATTATTATTTATTTGGGATCGCTGGTGGATTTTATATTCAGACCGGTACTTTCGTTCTTCTCGATCATCCTTGTGCCGTTGATGCTGTCAGGATTCTTCTATTACCTGCTCAGGCCGCTGGTGGATTTTCTCGAAAAGCGCAAGCTAAATCGCTCGCTGGCCATCCTGCTCCTATATGTCGTGTTTGCAGGCATACTTACAGGTTTTATTATTGGCGTATGGCCATCCCTGCGGGACCAGATCGTGGCACTTGTACAGAATGCCCCCGCATTGTTTGCTAAGCTTGGCGAGCAGCTTCAGGAATGGGAGAATAACGGCTTCTTCAAGGATATATTTCCGGAGAACGCCAATCCGCTTACACAGCTAACCGATTATTTGAACCAGGGCTTTACGTTTTTGACGAATTATATTATGAACCTGTTTTCGTTTGTTTCGAATTTTGCCATCGTTTTATTTACGTTCCCGATCATGCTGTACTACATGCTGAAGGAAGGCGGGAAGTTCGGGGAGATGATTGTCAGCTTTTTGCCTAACCGATTCAAGGAAGTCGGAGCTTCGGTGCTGGATGAAATCAATAATGCACTCAAAGGGTTTATCGTGGGTCGGGTCCTCATCAACCTGGCGCTGGGCGTCTTGATGTATATCGGCTTCCTGATTATTGGTTTGCCTTATGCGCTGCTGCTGACGGTTGTCGCGGTCATTGCAAATTTCATACCGTTTATCGGAGCCATTCTATCCTCGATCCCGATTGTGATCATCGGGTTCATCCAGTCCCCGGGGACGGCGATCTGGTCGCTTGTTGTCATCCTGGCCGCCCAACAGATTCAGGATAACCTGATTGGTCCGTATATTTTTGGCAAACAGCTGGCAATCCACCCCATTACGATCATTATCTTGGTTTTGGTGGGACAGGATCTTGGCGGAATTATAGGGATTCTGCTGGTGGTACCGATTTACATGATCATTAAGATTATCGTAACGAGAGTGTATCAGCTGTTCTTTAAAGAAAAATGGCAAAAAGCATAGAATCGGGATAAATATGTGGCCGAAGCTAGCTGCTGAAGTCGCCTAAGAGCGTGGAATCGTTCTTGGCGGCTTTTTGTATGCCCGAGGTATGAAGGGGCGCTTGACAATGATATGAAAAATATATAATCTTAAATTAAAGATATTAAATATAAAGATTGTGTGATTGAATTATACGAACGGAATCAAGTTTGGAAATATTGGGCTGGACACGAAACGATGGGGAGCGATGGATATGGCATTACATACGGCAGGCATTCATCATATTACCGCTTATGCGCAGGACACGCAGAGAAATGTTGATTTTTATACGGGGGTACTGGGGCTCAGAATGGTGAAGAAGACGGTGAATTACGATGCGCCCGAGGTTTACCATTTGTATTTCGGGGATGAGGAGGGGCACCCGGGGACCATTATTACCTTCTTTCCGTCTTCTGCCTCGCGAAGAGGGAGACGTGGAGGAGGGCAGGTTGGGTATACAACATTTGTTGTCCCTGCAGGTGCCCTGCCGTATTGGGAACAGCGATTACGGAGCTTCGGCGTCCCTGTCATGAAAGCATACCGATTTAATGAACACTATCTTCAGTTCTCCGATCGCGATGGACTTTCTCTGGAGCTGGTCGAGCGGGAAAACGGACCGAAGAGCAGCTGGTCTGTAGACGATGTGACGCCGGAAACAGCGATTAAGGGATTTGGTGGTGCGGTCCTGTTCAGTAACAAATGGAAGGAAACGAAGAAAGCATTGGAGCAGGTAATGGGGCTGACCTTCATGGGAGAGGACGTTAACTATGCACGTTTTCAGTCTGCGGGGCCCTTCGGCAACGTGATTGATTTACCGATGCGGGACATCCCGTTGGGCGCTGGAGGTGCCGGAACGACCCATCATATCGCTTGGCGGGCCCAAGATGATGGTGAGCACGGCAAATGGCACGAATGGGTGAAGCAGCATGGTTTTCACCCTACGGATATTAGGAACCGGAACTATTTCAAAGCGTTATATTTCAGGGAACGAGGGGGGATCTTGTTTGAGATCGCAACGGATCCGCCCGGATTTACGGTGGATGAAGATCTGGACTCACTCGGGGAACAATTAAAGCTTCCTGCCTGGTTTGAACCGGAGCGAGCCCGTATTGAGGAAGGTCTGGAGCCTATACAAGTCAAAATACAGGAGAGGGGCAACTCAAGTGATATCCATTGACCCGAATACCCAAAGCGAACGGGACATATACAAGCTGCTGATCGGGAGCGTTGTTCCGCGGCCGATTGCCTTTGTTACGACATTATCGGAGGATGGCGTGCTGAATGCGGCGCCGTTCAGCTATTTTTCCATTCTGTCGAGCAATCCCCCTCTGCTGTCCGTCTCCGTTCAGCGGAAGAACGGTACGGCTAAGGATACAGCGAGAAATGCCATGCAAAGCGGCGAGCTTGTCATCCATATCGTGGACGAAGACACCGTAGAAGCCGTGAACGAAACGGCGGCGAACCTGCCCCCGCATGAGAGTGAGCTTGACCGAACCCATTTAACCCCGGTCGTTAGCGAGGTCGTTAAAGTTCCCGGCGTTCTGGAATGCAAGATTCGCATGGAATGTGTGTTGGAGCAGGCCGTCACTTTGAATGGCGCGGATCAGCTTCCTGCTGCCGATCTCCTGATTGCCCGCGTAGTCCGCTTCCATGTTGCAGAGGAGCTTTACGAGCAAGGCCGGATTGACGCTGCCAAGTTGAAGCCTGTAAGCCGTATGGCGGGAAACATCTATTCTTCACTGGGAGAGATGTTTACGGTCGAGCGGCCCGTATAACAGCGGATGGGATGGATAAGGGTTAGGACGCAGCGAATATCAAGCTGTAAGCGTTCATGTACCGCTATTCGATAGCGCGTTGGTCCATGAAAGAAACGGGACTTGTGGAATATCCTGCCTGGAATATGCAAATTCTACATGAATGTGGGGCCGATATGATGAATTCACAATATAGGAGTGATCGACATATGAAGTTTGAATCCAAGGTTGTCATTGTGACGGGAGGCGCCAGCGGGATCGGTGAAGCAGCGGTAAGGCTTTTTGTAGAAGAGGGGGCCAAGGTTGTTATCGCGGATTATTCGGACCGCGGACAGGCCGTTTCCGATGAATTAAGAGGAGCAGGCTTTGAGACGCTGTTCGTTAAGACGGATGTAACCCAAGAACAGGAAGTTACGAATATGGTGAAGCAGACGGTTGAGCATTTTGGCCGTGTTGATGTATTGTTCGCCAATGCAGGCATTGCTCATGATGCGCCTGCCGATCAGTTGTCGATGGACAACTGGCAAAGAACGATTGATATTAATCTTACAGGGGTGTTCCTGTGTGATAAATATGTAATCCAGCAAATGCTATCCCAAGGAACCGGAGGGGCGATCGTAAACTGCGGCTCGATCCATAGCCATGTCGGAAAAGCGGGGGTTACCGCCTATGCTTCCGCTAAGGGAGGCGTTAAGCTGTTAACCCAGTCGATGAGCGCGGATTATGCTCCTAAAGGGATTCGGGTCAACGCCGTATGTCCGGGATATATCGATACGCCGCTTATTAAGGGAAGAACGGAAGCGATCACGCAGCATCTGGTCGGCCTTCATCCGATGGGCCGCTTGGGGCAGCCGGAAGAAGTAGCCAAAGCCGTGTTGTTCCTCGCCAGCGAAGATGCATCCTTCATTACAGGCACGAGTTTGCTGGTGGATGGCGGGTATACGGCCGTATAATTGAAGCAAAGCCCCGATATAACAATCGGGGCTTTGTTTGCAGGAGGAAAGACGAAACTTATATAATGCTGACACCAGCGCTGCCGTAACCTGCGACTGCAGTGACAAGAGTTACGCCAGCAGCTGTTGCCGAGAATACCATTAACAAGCGGGTATTGGCTGCCACCGGAATGGCCAGGCCTTCTACGAAGCCATTGCTTACCGTTCCGGGACCTACAATGCCTGTGAGCGGCGGAGCCAACGTAACAAGAGCGCCTGGTATCGGTGCGAAAGTATTGCTCGTAGCCGGTGCACTGTACAGTTGGGCTGTGATTGTAACCGTGGTTCCTGTCAGGGTAAGCGCCAAAGTAGTGCTAAAGGTAGCAGACAGTGCAGTGATGGTACCAGCTCGTGGCGTGTTAAATGCGAAGTCAAGTGCAGTACCTGCTGCTCCCGTAAGGTCGATCGTTCCACCAGCGAGGGTAACGGTAGGGCCGGAAATACCAAAGCCGACCAGACCGACTGTACCTACCAATCCGCCCAAAACAGTAGTCAGAGCAAGTGGCAGACCAGATGCGAATGGGATGATGGCTCCTCCGGCAGCTGCTCCAGTAGCCCCAGTAGCCCCAGTAGCTCCAGCAGGTCCGACGGCTCCAGCAGGTCCGACAGGCCCGACAGGCCCGACAGGTCCCGCCGGTCCGGCAGGTCCAGCAGGTCCAGCTGGTCCAGCAATACCCGTTGTCGGTCCGGCAGGTCCGGCAGGCCCGATAGGTCCAGCTGGTCCAACCGGTCCAACCGGTCCGATAGGCCCTTGAGGACCTACAGGTCCGCGGATAGCTCTTGGGCATCGGCGCTTTTTAACAACACATACATGATCTTTATGGCCACCATGACCATGAGACGGGCATTTCTTTTTCTTCGCATGAATGACTTCTTTCTCTATCTTTTTAAGAGCACACAATAATTTTCTCTTTCTAGAAGAACGTTCCAAATGAAGCACCTCCTTTAGATTTGTTTTATACTACGCAAGTGCTCTCGGTACGGCATGGGTTAATAGCGTACAAATGATAGATATCCACCTATAATTTCCAGAATGTACGCTAGCCCTTAAGGCATTCATCTATTGACGAATAGCAAAAACCATAGGATGAATTTCAAATTTCCATACGATGTTCATAGGCTTATTACGCAGCGTTTCAAAAAAAAAATTAGGCCTTACATGTAATGGGGGAAGCTTTCACAATCCGGGTTTAATTCATGGCATAAACTATCCATCACATGAACGAGTAAGGGAGGCATGTCAAACGCCTGCTATATAGCGAAAAATAAGCCTGGAATAACCCCCCTGAATGGTAAGGGGACAGGCTTGAATGAGGCATTTTTCCGGTGTGTAATATACCCTGGAAGAATGGCATTTCCGCCTCTAAATTTCCAAAAAAAGCGGTTAAAGGGGTTTGACTTTTCCTGAACTTCCCTTTATCATGAACACACGCTTAGTTTCCGGCATACATTTTCCGGAAAGCGGGGGAACCAGTTTCACCAGGGGCGAGTCACTTGGAATCACGAGTGTAGGGTACCATCTTACCCGAGTCCGTCAGCTAACCTCGTCAGCAGTGGATGGGTCTTTTATACATAATGGATGTTTCATAACAAAGGCCCTTTATTCTCTATAGGGGCCTTTCTCTATTTTTTGACCCCCTGCTGGCGGAGCTATGTCTAGATCCCCTGTTTGGTGGTCTTTTTGTATTCTGCTAAAGAGGAGGGGCAAGGTCGGCAAATGTTGAACCAATTGAATCGGTCAGACGGCATTGGGTTAAAGCGTGCACGGAGATGGATGAATCATCTTCCCTGAAGCCCCGACCCGTGCAAGGTATCTGAATGTCTTTATATCCAAGTTAACATATAAATTAACAAGGATTATTTCATCATGCCATTTTTTAAGAATTGCAAAGTCATAACGAAAGGTTGTGGAAAAGTTTTGAAGAAAGTCGTTGTACTGATGTTGTCATTGATTTTGGTGGTATCGCTTGCGGCTTGCGGCGACAAAGGGAGTACGCTGGATCGCGCCATAGAGCAGGGATATATCACCGTGGGTTTTGCGAATGAGAAGCCTTATGCCTATAAAGAGGCCAACGGGGAGCTGACGGGAGAAGCGGTTGAGATTGCCCGAGTTATTCTGGAACGGCTTGGGATCAAGGAAATGAGGGGAGAGCTTACGGAATTCGGTTCACTGGTTGCCGGACTGCAGGCTGAGCGGTTTGATCTCATTACCGCAGGCATGTTCATTAATCCGGACCGCTGCTCTGCCGTATTGTTTGCCGATCCGGAGTACAGCATCGGGGAAGCCATTGCGGTGAAGCAAGGGAACCCGATGGAACTCGGAAGCTATGAGGACATTGCCAAGAATGACCAGGCCAAGGTAGCCGTCATGACCGGCGCGGTCGAAATCGGCTATATGGAGAAGTCTGGTATTCCCACGGACCGGATCGTACAGGTCCCTGACCAGGCCTCGGCCATCAGCGCTCTCCAGGCAGACCGGGTGCAGGCGATTACGATGACGGGGCCGTCCCTGCAGGCGATGCTGGATTCGGCTAACGACGACAGCATCGAACGCGTGGCTGATTTCGAGCAGCCGGTCATCGACGGAGAGAGCGTTCGCGGTTACGGCGCTACGGCTTTTCGCCAAGCGGATACCGAGTTCCAGGAGGCTTACAATGCGGAGCTGCAAAAAATGAAGGAGTCTGGCGAGTTGCTCGAAATTTTGCAAGAGTTCGGGTTCACGGAAGAAGAGCTTCCGGGTGAGATGACGGCCGCCGCGCTTTGCGGGGAATAGCATGCCGAATTCTTGGATCGATTTTCTCCCTACGCTGCTTAAAGGAGCAGAGATCACGATTATCGTCGCGTTTTTTTCAGCCATACTGGCTATCGTGATGTCCTTTGCAGCCGGATTATGCCGGCTGTCGAAGCTGTGGATCGTCCGGACGTTGACAGCCGTGTACGTGGAAGTCTTTCGGGGAACCTCCTTGCTGGTGCAGCTGTTCTGGTTGTATTTTGCCCTTCCGTTCATCGGCATCGAGCTTCCGAAAATGCTGGCGGCGATCCTCGCGATCGGGCTGAACTTCGGCGCATACGGCTCGGAAATCGTTCGAAGCGCCGTGCTGGCCGTTCCGAAAGGACAGTGGGAAGCCGCCTTAGCGCTTAATCTGAAGCCTTGGCAAAGGCTGTGGAATGTGATATTGCCTCAAGCGTCCCTGCGAATGCTTCCCCCTTTCGGAAATCAGCTTGTGGAACTCATCAAATCCACCTCACTGGTTTATTTCATCACGATGGCGGATTTGACGTATCAGGCGATGGTGCTCCGCAACAATTACATCTCCTGGACGACCGAGATTCTGGTGCTGCTGCTCCTCATGTATTTTGTCATTGCTACGCTCGTCTCGCTGGCGGTTCGACTGCTGGAGCGTAAATGGACAGCGGGGAGGTTATAGCCATGTGGGACTGGAACTATGTGTGGGATATCCTGCCGCAGCTCTTGAATGCGTTAAAGATGACGGTATGGGTGACGCTCTGCGCTTTCGCGGTGGCTTTGATCATCGGATTGCTGCTTGCCTTTGCGACACGGAGCCGATTTAAGGTGTTGTCGCTCCTAACCAAAGGAATCATCGAATTTATTCGCAATACACCGCTGCTGGTTCAGGTCTTCTTCCTGTATTACAGTCTGCCGCTCCTCACGGGAATTTCCATTCCGGCTTTCTATGCCGGGGTGATCGGTCTCGGGCTGCATTACAGCACATATCTTTCCGAGGTGTACCGTTCCGGAATCGAGGGAGTGCCGAAGGGACAATGGGAGGCTGCCACAGCACTGAATTACACGAAAGCCCAAACCTGGCGGAGTATTATCCTGCCGCAAGCCGTACCGCCGATCATTCCGGTACTGGGCAATTATTTGATTGTCATGTTTAAAGAAACGCCGATTCTATGCGCCATAACGCTGGTGGAGATGATGCTGACGGCCAAAAATATCGTGTCGCAGTCGTTCCGCGCATTTGAGCCGTATACGCTGGTCGGGATTCTGTTCCTGATCATCAGTTATATCGCCTCTTTGCTTGTGCAAAGGCTGGAAAAGCGTATGAATCTGCAGCGTGGAAAATAAGGAGGGGAGTCTATTGAATGCCGTTGTGATCGATGAGCAAGCGGAAGCGCCGAAGGAGCCGCAGCAGGAGAAAAGTCTCGCTACCGCTACGGGTACAAAGCCGATTGTAAAATATACCGGCGTGACCAAGTCATTTGGTGACCTCCAGGTGCTTAAGGGCATCGATCTGGAAATGCAGCCGGGAGAAAAGGTAGCTGTGATCGGTCCGAGTGGATCGGGCAAAACGACGATGGGCCGGATGCTGATGACGCTGGAAGAACCCACCGAAGGAACCATCGAGGTGGATGGCGAGCTGCTCTGGCATATGGAGGAGAAAGGCAAGCTGGTTCGGGCCAACGAAAAGCATTTGCACCGGATGCGCTGCAATGTCGGCATGGTCTTCCAGCATTTTAATCTGTTCCCGCACATGAATGTGCTTCGCAATGTGACGGAGGCCCCGCGCAAAGTGCTGGGTTTATCCAAGGAGGAGGCGGAGGAGCGGGCCGTCTCCATGCTGGGCAAGGTCGGCTTGGCCGACAAGCTGAAGATGTATCCGTCCAATCTGTCCGGAGGTCAGAAGCAGCGGGTTGCCATCGCCAGAGCGCTGGTCATGCGGCCGAAGGTGATGGTGTTTGACGAGGTCACCTCGGCTCTTGATCCGGAGCTGGTCGGCGAGGTGCTGGAGGTCATTCGGGAGATCGCCGAAGAAGGCGAAATGGCCATGATGCTGATTACGCATGAGATGGATTTTGCGAAGGAAATCGCGGACCGGGTCATATTCGGAGCCGACGGAAGGATCGTTGAGCAGGGCACGCCGGAGGAGATATTCGATGATCCTCAGAGCGAGCGGCTGCAGAGCTTCCTGCAGCGATTCCGTTCCAACGGAAATTAGTTCTGGAAAGAGGTGATTGTATAGAATGGCTGTAAATACCGAAACCGAAATTGTTTACCGAAGACCGGAAGCAAGGGATGGCACCCGGGTGTGGGAGCTTATACGCGACACCGGATCACTTGATCTGAACTCCCCTTATTGCTACATGCTGCTTGGAGATTACTTCCATGATACCTGCATGATCGCCGAGGATGAAGGGGATATCATTGGTTTTATTTCCGCCTTCCGTTCTCCCCGCAATCCGGAGACGCTGTTCGTATGGCAAGTGGCCGTTGCAAGCTCGCACCGGAGGCAGGGGATTGCGAAGGCGATGCTGACAGGCCTCATGAACCAGAAGGCATGTCATGGCGTCCGTTTCATTGAAACGACAGTATCGCCCAGCAATATGGCGTCACGCAGATTGTTTCTCGGTTATGCCGAAGAGAAATCCATTCCGAGCACCGTAACGGTAGGTTATGGAGCCGAGATGTTTCCGGATGGCACGACACATGAAGATGAGCCGTTATTCGTGATTGGCCCCTTTTTCAATGACATTTAAACAAATGGAGGGAACTATGGACAACCAAGTCATGGAGAAACCGAAGCTTACCGTGTTTAACAAGCTGGAATCGGAAGTAAGAAGTTATTGCCGGAGCTTTCAGACCGTTTTTGACAAAGCCCGGAATGCAAAGCTGTGGGATACGCAGGGCAATGAATACATTGATTTTTTTGCGGGAGCCGGCGCTTTAAATTATGGACATAACAATGAGAAGATTCGCGAGAAGCTGGTCGACTACATCCTGAAGGACGGCGTCACGCATAGCCTGGATATGGCTACGGATGCGAAGGAAACCTTTCTGACCCGATTTCAGGAGGTCATCCTGAAGCCGCGCGGGTGGGATCACAAAGTGATGTTTCCCGGTCCGACCGGAACGAATGCCGTAGAGGCAGCGCTCAAAATCGCCCGCAAAGTGACAGGGCGCAGCACCGTTCTGTGCTTCACGAATGCCTTTCATGGCATGTCGCTGGGATCGCTGGCGGTGACCGGCAATGCCTTCAAGCGTCAAGGCGCCGGCGTGGATCTGAACCATTCGGTATTTATGCCGTATGACGGTTACTTTGGCAACGACGTGGATACGATGGCATATATGGAGAAGCTTCTGGATGATCCGGGAAGCGGCATTCCGCTTCCGGCCGCCGTGATCGTCGAGGCGGTGCAGGGGGAAGGCGGATTGAACGCCGCCAGTCGGGAATGGCTGCAGAAGCTTTCGCGCATCTGCAAGGATAAGGGGATGCTGCTTATTCTGGATGATATCCAGATGGGCTGCGGCAGAACCGGGCCGTTCTTTAGTTTTGATGATGCCGGCATTGTGCCGGATATCGTATGTCTCTCAAAATCGATTGGCGGCTTTGGCCTGCCGATGGCGATTACGCTGATCAAACCGGAGATCGATAGATGGGAGCCGGGGGAGCATAACGGTACCTTCCGGGGTAATAATCTCGGATTCGTTGCCGCGGCCGAAGCGCTGAATTATTGGAAAACAAAAGATTTTCAGCTCGATATCGGCATTCGGGAGAATCGGATCCGCCAATCATTGGAAGGCGTTGTGAAGGATTACCCACAGCTCGGCGGCGAGATTCGCGGCAGAGGCATGATTCAAGGGGTTGCTTTTGCTAAGCCGGAGCTCGCAGGAAGGCTATCCGAAATGGCCTTTGAGCAAGGACTGATTATGGAAACGTCAGGCCCGCATAGCGAGGTAGCGAAGCTGATGCCGCCGCTGACGATAGAAATGAACACATTGGCACAGGGATTGGGGATATTTGAGAACAGTATGAAACAATTAGCTGCAGAGGAGAGGTTGTCATGATTGTTAAACATTTGGAAGAGATCGTGGATACCAAGGACGATATCGATACCCAGACATGGAATTCGAGAAGGCTGCTGCTGACCAAGGATGGCATGGGCTTTTCTCTCAATGATACCCTTATCAAGGCCGGAACGGAGACGCTGATCTGGTACAAAAACCACGTCGAAGCCGTGTACTGCATCGAAGGGGAGGGGGAAATCGAGGTTATCGGGGGTAAAACCTACGCGATATCTCCTGGGATGATGTACGCGCTGGACGGTCATGAGAAGCATTATTTGAGGGCACGTTCGCAAATGCGGATGGTCTGCGTATTCAATCCGCCGCTTACCGGTGCTGAAGTTCACGATGAAGAAGGAACCTATCCGCTGCTTGCCCCAATTTCAGACTAAGGAGATGATATGCGATGAGTAATAATCATGTGTCGGCCCTTCAGGAAAAAGAACTGGACGTTTATCCTTCAAGATTGCATCCGGAGCCCCGGATCTTAAAGAGACAGGATCCTGTTGTATATTCCGAATGGACGCCGGATGCTGCATTAACGCAGGAGCAGTCCGACTTTTACGAGCGCAACGGATATTTATTTCTGGAAGGCTTCTTTGATCGGGAGGAGCTATCGCGATATCAGGAGGAGGCCCGCAGGCTGCAGATAACGGCGCGGGACTCAGAGAAGGACGAGGTGATCCGGGAGCCGGGCGGGGACGAAGTTCGGTCGGTATTTGCGGTGCATGAGAGTCATGAAGTATTCAAGCAGCTCTCCCGGCATCCGAGGCTCCAGGCGATCATGGAATATCTCTTGGGAAGCGAGACGTATATCCATCAATCGCGGATTAATTACAAGCCGGGCTTCACGGGCAAGGAGTTCTATTGGCACTCCGATTTCGAAACGTGGCATGTTGAGGACGGCATGCCACGCATGAGAGCCTTGAGCTGCTCCATTGCTTTGGAGGACAATTACCCCTTCAACGGGCCGCTTATGGTTGTGCCTGGATCGCATAAGGAATTCGTGGCCTGCATCGGCCAAACGCCGGAGAATCATTTCAAGGATTCTCTGCGCAAGCAGGAGTATGGGGTTCCGGATCATGACAGCCTGACGCGGATGGTGAAGGAAGGCGGTATCGACACGCCTGTCGGCAAAGCGGGCTCGATCGTGATTTTCGACTGCAACATTATGCACGGTTCGAACAGCAACATCACGCCGATGCCGCGGAGCAATATTTTTATGGTTTATAACAGCGTGGAGAATAAGGTCAAGCAGCCGTATTCGGGCCAGAAGCCAAGACCGGAGTATATCGCCACTCGTGATTCTCTATGATCTCGCTGCCACTTATCGGCTCCATCATCGGCATCAACGTGGTCTATGTCTCGATCTTTTCGCTGCGGCTGATTCTGATGATCAAAGGCAGAAGGGGGATCGCCTCCCTTCTGGCCATGCTCGAGGTATTCGTCTACTTGCTCGGCCTCAATCTTGTCCTGCAAAATCTGGACAATCCCTTTAATATGGCGGCCTATTGCCTGGGCTTTGGCCTCGGTGTATATGCCGGCAGCCGGATTGAGGAGTATTTGGCGCTTGGATATATCGTGGTACAGGTCATTGTCAATTCCGTTGAGACGAACCTGGCGATGAACCTGCGGGAGAAGGGATATGGCGTGACCGCCTGGGAAGCGGATGGCAAGGATGGCAAACGGCTCGTGCTTCAAGTTCTCGTGAAACGGAAGAACGAGCGGCGGTTGATGGAGTCACTATCCAAAATGTCGCCGCAGGCGTTCATTATCTCCCATGAACCGAAAAGCTTTAAAGGCGGATTCTGGGTACGATTGACGGAAGGACGCAAATTGTAGCGCGCCTTTAATAGGATACAGGAAAGCCTGCTTCGGAACCCGGTTCTGAAGCAGGCTTATTTCGGTGCGGCATTTGTCTGCATGCTAACAGGGGGGAATTTCCGGATCAGGGACGATTGCCGATATGCAGTGAGTCATTTAGGTAAGAACCAACTCCGGTTCACTCTGGTACCAAAAAAAAGCGTAGTCGGTCATCGCAGAGGAGCTTCCGAGCTGCCGCAGCATGGCGGCAATATTTCCACGATGGTAGGTGCCGTGGTTCACGACATGCAGTATGATCTCGGATAGGCGAGTATCCCGGATGCCGGCATAAGGATTATCCAATCGGATCATCTGCTCCATATCAGGCTGCTGGCGGAGAAAGGCCGTGAATCGCTCTGATAGTTCGATAAACCGGAGGTTTAGATCCTCCAGTGAAATGGCCTCAAGCTCCTCCCGAAGCTGGAAGGCTTCTGCTAAAGCAAGGTTCATGTCCATCCCGGATAAAATGTTCATCCATCCGAAATCCGCCGTGTAGATGTGAATCAATGCTTCGGATACGGTTGGGAAAATGCTCGTTATTTTCCGATTGTACAATTCGCCCGGCAGCTCCAGCAGACGGTTGAATATCGCTTGGTTGGCCCATACATGGTATTCATACATTTTTACAGGATAGTTCATCGTGATCGTCCCCTTTGGCTTCGTGTTTTTTGCTTTCTTGGGAACATTGTAAATAAAAAAGTATGACAGCGGACTGTCATACTTTTGCGTAAACCTGCAGCATTTTTTCTAATTTGGATTGCATGCGCGTCCTTAAGTCAGCGGGCTCGATGATCTCGATATCCTCGCCAAAGCTCAGCAGGGTAGACCAGAACCACCAGGAATCCGGATGTTCGACCCTGAACGTGAGACGGAGCGAGCCGTCATCATGAAATTCCCGCTGTACATCATAGAATTGATCCATCGCTTTGGCCAAGGCACGGGGGGATACGTGAAGGATCACTTCTATCGCATCGGGTGAAGGTTCCCAGCTGTGCTGCTCCCCTCGGTGGAATGGATTCTGCTCTTGAAGATGGGACCCGTGCGTGTGCTCCTCCGAATGCTGGTGCTGAAAGGGCTCGGCGGACGTGGAAAGCTCCGACATTCTCGAAATGCGGAATTCGCGGTAATCGGCCCTTGTTCTGCAGAAACCGTACAGATACCAGGATCCGAATTTATACATGAGTCGCAAGGGCTCGACTTTACGGTGAATGCGTTCATTCTTGGCGCTTATGTATTGAAAGGAGATCACATGTTTATCGGTAATGGCGCGGCGAAGAAGACGGAGGATTTCGTTGTAAGAGCGCCAGCTCCCGATATCCATGGACAATCCCTGCGATGCGGAATTGGCGGAACGATCAATGGTCTGCAGACGCTGAATGGTATCCATGGCCCGTTCATCCTCAAACACCGTTGACATGCTGTGCAGGATGGTGATCAGGGCGCTGACATCGTAGGAGCCGAGCAAGCTTTTGTCCATCTTGTATTGCTCCATAATGCCATACCCGCCGTTCACCCCTTGGTACGATACAACCGGTATGCCGGCTGCGCAGATCGCATCGATGTCGCGGTATATGGTTCGCTGAGACACGTTATATTTCTCTGCCAGGGCAGACGCCGACAGAATCTCGTTGTTCAGCAGCATGTAAATCATGGATATGAGCCGCTCCAGTTTCATCGGTACACTCTCCTATCATAATTGGATCTATTCTCCAATGATTCCGTATTATATCATAGGTTTTATTAAGTAAGGAGAGGAGATACAGATGAGTCGGAAAATGAAATCTCTACTATGGTTAACGAGAAGGAATATATTGCAGGGATCGTTCATGCGGAGTGGCGGATCCTGAGCGACTTTTGTTCCATTCCCGCCTCTTTTGCCGTACAATATAAGGGAATTCCATAATACAAGGAGTGTGAGCCTCATGGCCCGTACCAAAACGCAAAAAGCGCTCCGCAAAGCGGAACGTGCCGGAACATGGTCAGCCGTCTCGATGAGAAAGACCAACGAAGATTACAGTGCGCTGTCACAGCATGTGAGAGTGAAGCCGACCAAACAGGAACAATGGAATAAGATCAAACACAGAAAGCGGATCGGAGACGATGGCGCTTTTTTTGTTGGTTTCGGAGGATGTGATATAGTACGCTAGAGAGGTTAGTTCAGGATGGAGGTTTATGATGGCGAAGCAAAAATATTATGTAGTCTGGGTAGGTAAAGTGCCCGGAATTTATACAAGCTGGGGCGACTGCCAGCAGCAGGTCAATCAGTTTACAGGCGCGAAGTTCAAGGCGTTCGAATCCCGGAGCGAAGCGGAACAGGCTTATGCGGCAGGCTATAAAAATTACTGGGGGCAGCAGTCCGGAAGCAAATCGGGCAGCTCTGGCTCCAAAAACTACAAGCGAAGCAGCCCATCTGCCGCGGACGAACCGGGCGAGATCGATTACGACAGCATTTCCGTAGATGTCGGGACGCGGGGAAACCCCGGACCCGTTGAGTACAAAGGCGTGGATACGCAGACGGGAGATATTCTGTTCTCGTGCGGACCGATTTCGAAGGGGACGAACAATCTCGGCGAGTTTCTGGCTATCGTTCACGCGCTGGCTTACCTGAAGAAAATCGGCAGCACCAAGACGGTGTACAGCGATTCCATGAATGCGCTCAAATGGCTGAAGCAGAAGAAGGTGGTCTCCACGCTGCCGCGCGATGCGTCCACCAAAGAGATCTGGGATCTGGTGGACCGGGCCGAGCACTGGCTTCGAACCAATACATATGAGAACAAGGTGCTGAAATGGCAAACGAAGAGCTGGGGAGAGATAAAGGCCGATTACGGACGCAAATAAATGAGGGATAGCAGAAGGAAACCGTTCAAAGTTGTATCAAGCCGTAGGTTTGATATCGACGTTTTTGTTGCCACTGGGCGGCACCCTTACAATTATAAAGCGAAGACAGGGAGGGCTTCCCTGTTTTCGCTTTTTTTTGATACTCCATTGATTTAGGGCTCGAATGCAAAAAAGTCCAAATCGAAGCATGTGGATAATTCAAACGAAGGACGCTTGCTTCACATCCAAAGGACTGTGCATAACATGATGAATGAGTTCGTTATACACAGAGTTATAAACATTATCCCCGTTCGTTCCGCATACATCCAATTTCGATCTTATATTTCATGGAAGTTATCCAGCGTTTGTGAACAAATGTGGAGAAGTGCAAGCATAACTCCCCTTTAAACTCGAGGGAGGAGACGGTTATCCCCAAGGCCGGAGGTCAGGCGCAACGCTTGCTGTGGATCTATTCACGATACGATGACCTTTATACCGGGAGCCAGCGACGAGCACGTTTAACCTTATTCCTTCTCACGGACCTGCTTATAGTATTGATTGGGGGACATGCCGACGTATTTTTTGAACACCTTGCTGAAATAAAACGGATCCTCCAGGCCGGTTAGATACCCGATCTCTCCGAAACTGAGGTGCGTGGCCTCGATTAATTCCTTCGCATGATTGATTCGTACCTGATTCACATATCGCATGATCGTATGTCCGGTAAGCTTGGCAAACACCCGATTGATGTAATCATAGTTGCATTCGAAGCGCTGTTCGATATCCGAGCTGATGATTTTCTCGGCGTAATGTTCATGGATGTAGTCAAGGAGCGCATGCACCTTCATATAGGACTTGGTGTGCGGGCTGTTCTTCTCCAGCTCATCGAATAGGCTCTCGCGGGACAGCTCGATCAGCATTTCCATGAATTTGAGTGCGGTCAAACTGCGGTTAAAGTGCTTTCGTCTGTACAGCTGCAGCATTTCGCCAAGAGCATGGTACATATGATGAAGGCTTTTTTTCTGGGTTAGCGTGCAGATCTTGGGGAAATATAGCTGTCTGTTGTCATCCTTGCCGGTCGTCTGGTTCTCGCCCATGATCCATTGTTTGGCCAGCAAGGATAAGGGGCGCTCGGGCGCATGATGAATATCGGGGTGTTCAAAATGAATATAGTAGTAGTCGCAGGGATGTTTCTGGGTTCCCTCGTGGTCCAGATGCGGTTCAAGGACCAGCAAGTCGCCTTTCTTGAGCACATGGGAAACGCCGTTCTCCCGCATATGAAGCTCGCCGCTCTTCACGAAATACAGAATATACTCGTGTGTGTTCCGCTTGAAATGAATCCAGGGGTTCTTGTAGGAGACAAATCCCATCAGTTTGATTCTTGGCACATAGTCCGCGTTCATCGATAGCACGAATTCCACCCTCTCCCCAAAAAAACGTGAAGTCGTTTTTGTACAAAAAGAGTAACTTTCACACATTCCCGTTCATTGTAACACAGCCTATACTTGGGATGAATGTATAAGAGGTCTTACGGACGTCTTTCCGCGGAGATCAGCTGCAGGCTTTTATCTGATGTGGTTAACGGCAATGGTCATGCACTGGATACAACGTTACGGGGATGCAAACAAGAACCAGAGAACGACGGTTTCCAGCTGGACGGAAGAGCGTAGGATATTAATTAATATTAAAGGAGGCCATACTCTTGGCTACTATCAATGTAACGGTATGGAATGAATACCGGCACGAGAGACATAATGAACAGATCGCAAAGATTTACCCCGAAGGCATCCACCGGACGATTGCTGATTTTCTGGAGAAGGACACACAATTTGACGTACGCACGGCCGTGCTGGATGATCCGGAACACGGATTAACAGATGAAGTACTTGCTTCAACGGACGTCCTGATCTGGTGGGGTCATGTGGCTCACGGCGAAGTACGGGATGATATCGTGGAAAAAGTGCGCCAGCGCGTATTGGACGGCATGGGGATCATCGTGCTGCATTCCGGCCACGGCTCGAAGATTTTCCAGCGCCTTCTCGGCACCAACACAGGCGCACTGAAATGGCGCGATGACGGTGAGAAGGAACGGTTGTGGGTCATTGATCCCAGCCATCCGATCGTTAGCGGACTTGGAGAATATATCGAGGTTCCGCAGGAGGAAATGTACGGGGAGCGCTTTGAGATCCCGGCACCGGATGAACTGGTGTTTGTCTCCTGGTTCGAAGGCGGGGAGGTATTCCGCAGCGGCTGCTGCTACAAGCGCGGACGCGGGAAGCTGTTCTATTTTAGACCGGGTCATGAAGCATTCCCTACTTACCATCAACCTGAAATTCAACAGGTAATTACCAATGCCGTCGCCTGGGCGGCGCCGATCCAAGGCGCCAAGACCTCCTATGGCCGGGTATCTCCGCTCGAATACGTTCAGCCGGTATAGGCCGATCCCTTGCAAGCGTCCGTCGTCAACGTTGTATTGCCTGAGATGTCAGGAATACGACCGTTGATCGGGCGCTTGTTTATTTTGATCATAACGGCGGCTATCGAAATCCGCCTAAGAACAATGTATAATGTACCCAATTCGGTTACGACATAAATAAAAGTGGGTTGGATCATGGATCAGGATAAACAGCGCCTTAGCATCGAGGCAGCAAGATTGTATTATATGTCGGATTACAGCCAGCAGGATATCGCGACAAAGCTCGGCGTTTCACGTCCTACGGTCTCCAGGCTTCTTCAGCACGCCAAGGAGCAGGGCTACGTGCAGATCAGCATTGTGGACCCTCTCGAGGACCTGGACGCTTTGGGCGAAAGGGTGAAGAAGGAGTACGGATTGGAACAGGTGCTGGTGAGTTACTCTCCCATCAATGAATACCGCGAAATCCAGAAGCATATCAGCAAAAGGGCGGCCGATTACCTGCATGAAACGGTCCAGGATGCCGATATTATCGGCGTAACCTGGGGAACGACCATGCATGCCGTGGCGCTTCAGCTGCAGCAGAAGCCCGTTCGGGGCGTCGAGGTCGTGCAGTTGAAGGGCGGCGTCAGCCATTCGCATGTGAACACGTATGCCGCAGAGATCGTCAATCTTTTTGCCGAGGCATACCACACGATGGCGAGATATTTGCCGCTGCCCGTCATCTTTGACACCACCGAGCTGAAAGAAATGGTGGAGAGGGACCGGCATATCCAGCGGATTATCCAATTAGGCAAACAAGCCAACATCGCCATATTCACGGTGGGTACCGTTCATGAGGACGCGCTGCTGTTCAGGCTCGGCTATCTTAGCAAGGAAGAACAGAAACTGCTGCAGCGGATCGGCGCGGGCGATATTTGCTCCCGTTTTTTTGATGCGGAGGGCACGGTGTGCAGCGAGGATATTAACAATCGTACGGTAGGCATCGATTTGGATGATCTCAGGCACAAGGAGAAATCCATTCTCGTGGCAGGCGGGCAGCGAAAGGTAGATGCCATTCGAGCTGCGCTGATCGGCAAGTATGCAAACATCCTGGTGACGGACCAGTTTACGGCGCAAGCCTTGTTATCATGAAATGCTCAACTTGATTTGGATATTTTATAGACACCTCGTTTTAGGGAGATTAGAAGCCGTTACAGCTTCGCGCTCTCCTGGATGAGGTGTTTTTTAATGCGTTAAAAATAGCTGTCATAACAGGAAACGGGTCTTATTATCTGATTATGTTTACCCTGATCGGGTATAGAGCATAGTAAACGTAGTGAATTGTTAGATTATTCCTGAATGATCAATTGTCGTTTTAGTCAACAATGATAAATATCATTGCCATAAATCGGAATGAACATATTTTCAATATGTGTTTTACATATGTTCAAGGCTGTGATATGATGGTCCCGTCTAAAGGATTAAGCGTTATGATAGCGCTTTTACAAGATTATTAAAAAACAGTTTAAGGAGTGTTTTAACCAGATGAATATAGCAGGAATGATCGACCACACGCTCTTGAAGGCGGATGCAACCCAAGCCGAGATTACGAAAATTACAGAAGAGGCCAAAAAGTACGAGTTTGCTTCGGTTTGTGTGAACCCGACTTGGGTATCCTACTGTGCTGAGCAGCTGGCGGACACCAACGTCAAAGTATGCACGGTTATCGGTTTCCCTCTGGGAGCTGCAACATTCGCGGTAAAAGCTTATGAAGCGAAGGACGCTATTGCTAACGGGGCTACGGAGGTTGATATGGTCATCAACATTGGAGCGCTCAAAGATCGCAATGATGAGCTCGTGTTGAAAGATATCCAAGCTGTAGTGGATGCAGCTAAAGGCAAAGCCCTGGTTAAAGTCATCATTGAGACAAGCCTTCTGACGGAGGAAGAAAAGGTTCGTGCATGCAAGCTGTCCGTGCAAGCGGGAGCCGACTTTGTGAAGACGTCAACAGGGTTTTCGACTGGCGGGGCGACGCCGGAAGACGTAGCCTTGATGCGCAAAACCGTTGGCGAGAACATCGGCGTGAAGGCTTCCGGCGGCGTGCGCAGCAAGGAAGATATGGACCGCATGATCGAAGCGGGGGCCACACGGATCGGTGCCAGCTCCGGCGTGAAAATTATGGAAGGCGGCCAATCCAGCTCTTCCTACTAAATGCTTTTGTGAATATCCGGTTTTCGATGATTCTATAGCCGTGTCATATCAAAAAAATCACCTATGGGGGAACAACGACGATGAAATATATAATCGCCATACTAGGTTTGCTGGTCGTATTCGGTCTTGCGTTCCTTATCAGCAATGATAAGCGTCACATCCGTTACCGTCCGCTGGCCGTCATGATTGGGCTGCAGCTGATCCTTGGATTCATCCTGCTGAACACCAATGTCGGCGAGTATCTTGTTAAAGGGATAGCGAATACGTTTAAAGCGCTGCTTGACTACGCCGGAGCCGGAATCGGGTTTGTATTTGGCGGCTTTGCCATTGAAGGTGATGGTCCGTTCTTCTTGAATGTCCTGCTGCCAATCGTGTTTATTTCCGCGTTGATTGGTATACTTCAATATATTAAGGTACTGCCGTTTATCGTAAGATATATCGGTCTCGTCTTGAGTAAAGTCAACGGCATGGGTAAGCTGGAGTCTTACAACGCGGTAGCTTCAGCGATCCTGGGGCAATCCGAAGTGTTTATTTCGGTAAAAAAACAGATCGCCTTAATTCCGAAGCACCGTATGTATACGCTCTGTGCTTCCGCGATGTCCACCGTATCGATGTCGATCGTCGGGGCTTACATGAGCATGATCGAGCCACGGTACGTGGTGACCGCGCTTGTACTGAACCTGTTTGGCGGCTTTATCATTGCTTCCATCGTCAATCCTTACAAGGTGGATAAGGAAGAGGATATCCTGGAGGTGCAGGAAGAGGAGAAGCAATCCTTCTTCGAGATGCTGGGCGAGTACATCATGGACGGTTTCAAGGTAGCGATTACCGTTGCAGCGATGCTCCTTGGTTTCGTTGCTTTAATCGCGATGATCAACGGCATTTTTGATATGATTTTCGGAATCACCTTCCAGGAGCTGTTAGGATATATTTTTGCTCCATTTGCTTTTGTCATGGGCGTGCCTTGGAAAGAAGCAGTGGATGCAGGCAGCATCATGGCTACGAAGCTGGTATCGAATGAGTTCGTCGCGATGCTCGATCTGGCCAACTTCACGAATATGTCCGAACGCACCGTGGGTATCGTATCGGTATTCCTGGTGTCCTTCGCCAACTTCTCCTCGATCGGCATCATTGCCGGCGCGGTCAAAGGCCTGAACGAGAAGCAGGGGAACGTGGTTGCGCGTTTCGGTCTCAAGCTGCTGTACGGCGCAACGCTGGTGAGCGTGCTGTCGGCCACGATTACCGGACTGTTCCTGTAAGCCAGGTTTGAAGGACTACTACAAGCGAGCCTTATGGATAGTTTGATTAAAAACTCATATATGAGGGGGAGCAATGGATATGGAACGTTTTGACCGAATTCACTTGATCGTATTGGACTCCGTCGGCATCGGGGAAGCACCGGATGCGGCTGATTTCGACGATATCGGCTCCGACACGCTGGGGCATATCGCCCGCGAATGCGGCGGGCTGAACATGCCGAACATGGCAGCGCTCGGGCTGTCCAACATCCGGGAGATCGAGGGCGTCCCTGCAACGGATCAACCTCGGGCTTACTATACGAAAATGCAGGAAGCTTCGAATGGCAAAGACACCATGACAGGCCATTGGGAGATCATGGGCTTGTATATCGATACGCCATTCCGCGTGTTCCCGGACGGGTTCCCGGACGAGCTGATTCAGCGCATCGAAGAGAAAACCGGACGGAAGGTCATCGGCAACAAGCCGGCCAGCGGAACGGAGATTATCGAAGAGCTTGGCGAAGAGCATGTAAAAACAGGGGCCTTGATCATCTATACCTCTGCCGATTCCGTGCTTCAAATCGCCGCTCATGAAGATGTGGTTCCTCTCAAGGAGCTGTACGAAATCTGCGAGTTCTGCCGCGAAATCACGCTGGAAGATCCGTATATGCTCGGCCGGATCATTGCCCGTCCTTTTATCGGCGAGGCGGGGAGCTTCAAGCGTACGGCGAATCGGCATGACTATGCCTTGAAGCCTTTCGGACGTACGACGATGAACGAGATGAAGGATGCCGGTCTTGACGTCATCGCCCTCGGTAAAATCTCCGATATTTACGACGGGGAAGGCATTACGAAGGCAGTCAGAACCGTATCGAACATGGACGGCATGGACAAAATGGTGCAAACCCTGGATGAATCCTTTAAGGGGCTGAGCTTCTTGAATCTCGTGGATTTCGATGCCGTATACGGACACCGCCGCGACCCGAAAGGATACGGCCAAGCGCTGGAGGATTACGATCGGCGCCTGCCGGAGGTATTCGAGAAAATGACGGAGAACGATCTCCTAATCATCACGGCCGACCACGGGAATGATCCTACTTACAAGGGCACGGACCATACGCGAGAATACGTGCCGCTGCTTGTATATTCCCCTCGCTTTGCGGAAGGCAAGGAACTGCCGCTTCGCAAGACCTTTGCCGACATCGGCGCCACGGTTGCTGACAACTTCGGCGTGAAGCTGCCGGAGCACGGAACCAGCTTTTTGAGTGATTTGAAATAATCGAACAAGTGGAGGAATGGGACATGAGTACACATATTGGAGCGAAACCGGGAGATATCGCGGAGTCGATTCTGCTGCCAGGCGACCCGCTGCGGGCTAAATTCATTGCCGAGACGTATTTGGAGGACGTGACCTGCTACAACGAAGTGCGGGGGATGCTTGGATTTACGGGAACCTATAAAGGAAAACGCATATCCGTGCAGGGTTCGGGCATGGGCGTGCCTTCCATCGGGATCTATGTCAATGAACTCATTCGGGAATATGGCGTCAAAAACCTGTTCCGCGTCGGAACCTGCGGCGCGATGCAGGAGCACGTCCGGGTGCGCGACGTCATTCTGGCCCAGGCGGCTTGCTCGGATTCCGGCATGAACCGTCACCACTTTAACGGTTATGATTTCTCCCCGATAGCCAGCTTCCCGCTGTTGCTCGGCGCGTACGAGCGCGGCAAGGAGAAAGGGCTTAAGATGCATGTCGGCAACGTGTTCACGTCCGATGTATTCTACCGTGAGGACAAGTCGGTGGTTGAGAAGCTGATGCAGCACGGCGTGCTGGGCGTAGAGATGGAGACAACGGCCCTCTACACGATTGCCGCACGCTTCGGTGTGAATGCCCTGACGATCCTGACCGTAAGTGACCACTTGCTGACAGGGGAAGAGACTTCTTCCGAGGAGCGCCAAACGACGTTTAACGAGATGATGGAAGTCGCGCTGGATACGGCGATTTCGTTGTAAGGAAACGGCCCCGAGCGAAGAAGGCGGAATTGTTTTGGAGAAGCGAAGCGGTCGCCTTTGCCCACGGATTCCAACAATATTAATGATATATAAGGAATCTGGGGGCAACAGCGATCGGAAGAACAATCCGCTTTTGTAGTGATGCCCGTGGAAGGAATACAATCATCGCAAACAGTGAGGAGAATGTACGATGAGAATGGTTGATTTAATTGCGAAGAAACGAGACGGCAAGGAACTGACAACAGAAGAGATCAATTTCTTTATCGACGGATATACCAAAGGAGATATTCCCGACTATCAGGTGAGCGCCATGAACATGGCGATTTATTTCCAGGACATGACGGACCGGGAGCGGGCGGACCTGACGATGGCGATGGTAAACTCCGGAGAAACGATTGATCTGTCCGCAATTGAGGGAATCAAGGTTGATAAGCACTCCACCGGGGGCGTAGGCGACACCACGACACTCGTTCTGGCTCCGCTTGTAGCGGCTCTGGATATTCCCGTAGCGAAGATGTCCGGACGCGGTCTGGGCCATACCGGAGGAACGATTGACAAGCTGGAGTCCATTGAAGGATTTCATGTGGAGATCAGCAAAGACGAATTTGTGAACCTTGTGAATCAACATAAAATCGCCGTCATCGGCCAAACCGGGAACCTCACCCCGGCGGACAAAAAACTGTATGCGCTTCGGGATGTGACGGCTACCGTCAATTCCATTCCGCTGATTGCCAGCTCCATTATGAGCAAGAAGATTGCCGCTGGCTCGGACGCCATCGTCCTGGATGTGAAAACCGGAGCAGGCGCGTTCATGAAAACCGTGGAGGATGCCAAGGAATTGGCGCATGCCATGGTTAGCATCGGCAACAATGTCGGCCGCAAAACGATGGCTGTCATCTCCGATATGAGCCAGCCGCTTGGGGCTGCGATCGGCAATTCGCTGGAGGTGCAGGAAGCGATCGATGCGCTTCGCGGCGAGGGTCCGAAGGATCTGGAGGAGCTGTGCCTGGCTCTGGGCCGGCAGATGGTTTACCTCGCTCAGAAGGCAGATTCGCTTGAAGATGCCGAAGAGAAGCTCAGAGAGGTTATCCGCAACGGCAAAGCATTGGAGAAATTCAAGGAATTCATCCAGAACCAGGGCGGAGATGCGTCCGTGGTGGATCACCCCGACCGACTGCCGAAGGCGAAGTACCTTATTGAGCTTCCTGCGCAGCAGGACGGTGTTGTCGCTGAGCTGGTAGCGGATGAGATCGGTACCGCAGCGATGCTGCTTGGAGCCGGCCGTGCAACGAAGGAATCCGAGATTGATCTGGCTGTAGGCCTGATGCTGAACAAGAAGGTCGGCGATGCCGTGAAGAAGGGTGATTCCCTTGTCACCATTCATGCTAACCGCGAGAACGTGGATGACGTGAAGCAGAAGCTGTATGAGAGCATTCGGATTGCAGATCATGCGGATGCGCCTGTATTGATTTATGACATCGTGACGGAGTAAGGGAAGCCTAATCCGAAGCGAGTCATAAACGCAACCCTGGGGAGCATCGGGGTGAGGGTCTACTTCTCCGTGAGAATAACACATCTCATCCCTATATCCGTATTCATTTTCCAAGGTATGCCGATGCAACCTGCCTTTTTCGTGTTTTATGAACGGGGGCAGGTTTTTTGGCGGCCCCCGTCATAAAACGGGTGGGAGCCCTCATAAGATGGTAGTGGGGAAAAACGTAAGGCATTTAACGGGAGAGGGAGATGTGTAGCCCGGGCAAGAGCCATCCTGCTTGAAGGAGGCTTTTGGCCATGACCATCGATCAGTTGATTGCTTTGCTGGCACTTATCGTTATGATCATCGGACTTGCGGTGAAGAAGGAGTCTTAACCTGTGAGTCCGGGAGGGCTGCTGCTAAGTAGAAATTCTACTGATGCTGCAGCCTTTTTCTTTTGATAGGTTGATAGAGTTCGATATAAGTCATATACTTAGAATGCAATGTTCTCCATTATTCATCATTTATTGGGAGGAAACCATGCTCTATTTTGCAGCGTTTGTCATATCCATGGTGCTGGTATTGGTACTGATTCCGCCATTTCGCAAACTTGCGATCAAGCTTGATTTTGTGGACAAGCCAAGACCGGACAGCGAGCGGAAAATACACCGCGAGCCGATACCGCTGACAGCGGGGGTCGCCATATTCATCGGATTTTTCATCACCTATTTTGCGCTTACCGGCGCCATTTCAAGGGAAGCGGTAGGCATCTTTATCGGTAGTGCTCTTATTCTTGGCATTGGACTCGTGGATGATTGGTATAAGTCCCAAGGCAAGGAACTGGCTTCGCTGCCGAAGCTCATTGTACAGGTCAGCGCAGCCGTCGTTGTATACAGCTATGGCATCGCGTTTGAAGGATTCAACAATCCGTTTACGGGTCAGTATATTAACCTGCCGGAATGGCTGCAGCTCATCTTAACGATTCTGTGGATTTTCGGTGTAACGACAGTCATTAATTTCTCGGATGGCATCGACGGTCTTGCTGGAGGGCTCTCCGCCATATCCGGAGGCACGCTGTTTGTTGTGGCGATTACGCTGGGCAGAGGCGAATCCGCGCTGCTTGCCGTCATTCTTGTAGGTGCTGCGCTGGGATATTTACGATATAATAAGCCGCCTGCCCGCGTGTTTATGGGAGATGCCGGCGCCACCTTCCTCGGGTTCATACTCGGGATCATTGCCCTGGATGGTGCGTTTAAAGGTGCAACCCTGGCGTCCTTATTCGTTCCAATCTTCGCTCTGGGCGTGCCGATCTTCGATAATATCATTGTGGTCATCCGCAGAATGATTCAGTCCAAGCCGATCTATCAGGCCGATGCATCCCAGGCGCATTATCGTTTGCTGGCAACGGGACTCAATCAGAAGCAGACATTAGTATTTCTGTGTTTGCTGAATCTATGTTTCGGTCTGGCTGCAATCATACTTGCGATGAATGGCGGCGCCTGAGGCGTGAAAGCCTGACATCAGCTTTTTCCAGTACGTTATTTAAGTCTCGTCTCCAAATCGATGTTGGTGGCGGGGCTTTTTTTTAGAGATAAGAAAGTATAAACTTCAGAGGCTTACCATCCTTATCTCGCAAGAAAAACTTCCGCTAAATGTGGTCTGTCTTCTGAGAAAGTGCGTCGATAGTCGTTTTTCTTATTAGAATGGTAGCAGGTAGATGAACAGGAGGTCAGCGGGATGAATGACATGACTGGAAAGATCATCATCGTAACAGGAGCCAACTCCGGCATGGGCCTGGCTGCGACGGTGGAGCTGGCAAAAGGCGGAGCGCATGTAATCATGGCTTGCCGTAGTCAATCGAGGGGCGAAGCGGCTCTTCGGCAAGCGCTGCAGGAGAGCGGCAGCTCGAAAATCGAGCTGATGACGCTGGATTTGGGGTCTTTTGATAGCATTAGGGCATTCGCTTCCGATTATAAGGCCAAATACGAGCGGCTTGACGTTCTTGTGAATAATGCTGGCGTGGTCACTATCAAGCGGGAACTGACGCAGGACGGATATGAAGCCATGATGGGGGTCAATCATCTGGGGCATTTTTTGCTGACGAACGAGCTCCTGGAGCCCCTTCAGCACGCCCGGCAGGGGAGGGTCGTAAATGTATCCTCTGGCGCGCATAAAGTGGGCAGCATTCATTTTGATGACCCTCATCTCGGTAAGGGATTCAATGTGGCCAAAGGTTACGCACAGTCCAAATTGGCCAATATTTTATTCACGAAAGAGCTTGCCCGCCGGCTGCAGCCGACGCGGGTAACGGTCAATGCGCTTCATCCCGGTGCCGTCAGCACCAGCATTGGCGTGAACCGGGACACTGGCTTTGGCAATGCGGTCCACAAGCTGCTTCGTCCGTTCTTCTTAACGCCGCTCGAAGGAGCTCGGACAGCGATTTATTTGGCTGCTAGTCCTGAAGTGGAGCATGTGACAGGGGAATACTACGTCAAATGCAAACCAGCGAAGACCACCGACAAGGCAAGGGATCCGAAGCTGGCCGCTCGTCTGTGGGAATGGAGTGAAGAACAGGTAGGTTGGAAGTCGGACAAGGGTCGATGAATTTACGCGTTCAAGAGGCCCGATTCCAAGAGTGGTTTATGACTGAATGATCCGATAAGAGCCTGATCGGGCAACAATGAACGAGGGGATGAATCGGCCCATCAACATGATGACTACCAGTAAATGAAGGACCAAGACTGGCGAACGAATAAACGGGATATCCTTCAGATCAACATGATCTGAGGATATCCCGTTTCATTTCACGATAGATGTTCATGATCCGTTATAGAAGCACACGTTATATTACTTCGTCGTTTTCATATCGATTGCGCTGCGAACAAATCCGCTGGTACCGTCTAGAAGTTTGGAAGCTTCCGCGGCACTGACATTTGCAAGCAGCATCACGATGGCGGTTTTAACATGGGCGCCGGCTTCATGGTACGCCTTCTCCACATCCTCCTCAGATGCTCCCGTTGCAAGGGTTATGATGCGTTTGGCGCGATGCACAAGCTTATTATTGGACGGGTTGAGGTCGACCATCAGATTTTTGTACACCTTGCCGATCCGAATCATGGCGGTCGTTGTCAGCATGTTCAGAATCAGCTTTTGCGAAGTACCGGCTTTCATACGCGTGGAGCCCATGATCACTTCGGGTCCGACAACAGCCTCGATCACAAAATCCGCATACTGATGCATCGGCGATTCGTAGTTATTACAGAGTCCGATGACAACAGCTCCACGCTCCTTGGCGCATCTCATTGCCCCAAGAACATAGGGCGTACGGCCGCTTGCAGCGATGCCGATGACAACATCCCTCTCATTGATACCGTTTTCATTGATATCCTGTTCACCTAACTCTTCGCTATCCTCGGCACCTTCGATAGCTTCCTTTACGGCTCTGAAACCCCCTGCGATCAATCCCTGCACCATGGAAGGGTCGGTCCCGTAGGTAGGCGGACACTCGGATGCGTCCAGAATACCGATTCGGCCGCTGGTTCCGGCACCTATATAGAACAATCTGCCACCCTTCTGGAAAGCGTCCACGACGAGATCTGCCGCTCTGGCTATAAGAGGAATAAGCTCGCGGATCGCATCGGTGATCAGGCTATCCTCGCTATTGATGAGGATCATAATTTGTTCTGAGCTCAACTGATCAATGTTTTGCGTATTTTCATGAGGCTGTTCGGTTGTCAATTGACTTAGAATATTCGTCATGAGACAGGTCTCCTTTTTTGCCTTGGAATATGGACGGGCACTGATGTAAAGCTACAGCAAGTCAGAGACGCCGTCTGTAAATAGCTTGCAGGCTAACAGGGCCGCACCATGGGCGGGTGTACGTTCACGATTTCCTTCGGGGAACCGGAGGCGGGGGTAACGCGTTAGCAGTACGCTGCCGTACGTGTCCCGAAACAAGGGTGAATGTTTGAATATCGAGCCGATCTGCACGAGTTCACTCTCTTCGAATTCAGCTTGCTGCCTGATGAGAGCGCTTGTTGTATCGGCCAGTTCTTCTGCCTGCTGCCGGATGATGCCGCATGCCGCTTCATCACCGGCTTCGGCTGCTTCTATGCAGCAGCGGGCGAAGGAAGCGATATCCTGTTTCGTTATAGCGGGCTGGTAAATGTAAGATTTGAGATCGGTAATATGCTGGAGAGGATAGGCTGCAACAATCAGGCTGCTCATGATGGTGGGTGGTAAAATGCCCTCGTGGCTCTTAATGACAGATTTCAGCGTCTGAAGTCCGATCTGATAGCCGCTGCCTTCGTCTCCAAGAAGATGTCCCCAGCCACCGACGCGGTGGATGTCTCCCGATTTGGTTATAGCGTAGGTATTGGATCCGGTTCCCGAGATCGCAAGTATTCCATACTGACGTTCCAGTACGGCCATTAATGAAATTTCGGCTTCCGAGCGCATGTAAATACGCATCGAGAGCTGCCGCTGCTGGAAATAGGAATGAAGGAAAGACTGAACACGACGTCGTTCTTCTGCAGAGCTTATACCTGACATTCCAAGACATATTGATGTGAGTGATAATGACTTATTAAAAAGAGGTGCCAGAAGCCCATCCAACACCGTTCGGAGTTCCTCCATCGCTTTATCAAAGGTTACAATGTAAGGATTGGTGGAACCTCCGGTATACCGGGAAAACACTTCTCCAGCGCCATTGATAGCGGTTGCTTCGGTTTTGGTACCGCCACCATCAACACCGATAAAAATTTCCATATTGAACCACTTCGCTTTCTATATCCAGTATAGGAGAAAACGGAAGTGTTGTAAAATAAAATTTTAAATCATGAATTAAGTATTGAAATATAATTTCATACAATTTATAATGAACTCAATCCACTGATATTGAAAGCGATACCAGTCATGCTTTCATTCAAGTTGTGTAAAGTAATGTTACATAGAAGTGATCGTCAGAGGATTATTTGTAAAGGGGGGGCAAGAAATGAACGGCGGATTGGTTCGATTGCGTGAGGTGTATGATTCATTAAATCCGTCCGAGCGCAAAGTTGCAGCCTTCATTTTGCAGGAACCGGCAGAGATGATACAGATGTCGGTCGCGGATCTTGCAGTCCGAAGCGGTTCCAGTCAGGCTGCCATTGTACGCCTGTGCAAAACGATGGGTTTCAAAGGCTATCAGGATCTGAAGCTGAAGGTAGCCGGAGACTTGCAGGAGCCATTAGCCACCGGGTATCAGGATATCCGGCCCAATGACAGCATTTCTGCAATTATACAGAACGTCTCGAACAACAACATTCAATCGATTCGGGATACGATGAAGATTATGGAGGAAGGGAAGGTGGAAGAGGCCGTTCTGGCCCTCGATCAGTCGAAGCGCATTTTCATGTTCGGGGTAGGGGCTTCCAATCTGATCGGGATGGATGCCCAGCAGAAATTTTTGCGGATTAACAAGGTATGCATATCGTTTCCGGACCCTCATGTTCAGCTCACCTCGGCGGTGCTGCTGACTCCAGATGATGCGGCCGTATGCATTTCCTACTCCGGTGAAACGGATGAAGTGATCCGCGCAGCAGCGATTGCGAAGGAGAAGGGGTGCAAGACGATTGGCATTACCAAATACGGCGATTCTACCTTGAGCCGATCGGTGGACATTCCCTTGTACACTTCCTCCACGGAGAACGAGATTCGCAGTGGCGCAATGTCCTCTCGTATTACGCAGCTTAATCTTATCGATATTTTATATCTTGGCGTCGCCAGCCGAAATTACGAGAATTCAGTGAAATACCTGGATGAGAGCCGGCAAGCGATCAAGCGGTTGTAGTTCATAGCGAAAACCACAAATATATAAATGATAAGGGGAGTAGTACATGAAGAAAAAAGGTTGGCTTACATTGTTGGCTTCTTTAATGCTCGTGTTTACCGCAGCTTGCGGCGGTTCCGGCGGGGCGAAGACTCCGGAAGGCGGAACAGGAACCACTTCGGAAGGAAACGGTGAAGCCGCACCGAAGCAGGATACGGTTGTCGTCTGGACTTATCCGGTTCATGGTAAATACGAAGATGAGTTGAAAGAGCATGTAGCGGATCTGAAAGAAAAGTATCCGCACATTACAGTCCAAACCGAAGTGCTCTCCTGGGCTGAGGGTCCGAAGAAGTTCGATGTGGCCTTGAATGCCGGTAACCCGCCTGACCTCTATTTCCACGCGGTGGATGGAGCTTATGTGGATACGGGCCTTGCACTGGAGCTTACCCCTTATATTACGGACGAGATCAAAAACGACTACCTGCCGGGAACGCTTGAGCTGGGCCAAATCCAGGGTAAACAATATGGACTTCCGCTGTACCAATCCCTCTGGGCGTGGGGCGGCAACAAGAAGATTCTTGAAGAAGCCGGCATCGACTGGAAGGCTATTCAAGAGAACGGCTGGACTTGGACTGAATTCAAGGCAGCTGCCGAGAAGTTGACCAAGAAACTTCCGAACGGCAATACGCAGTATGCGCTGGTGACCGACGGTACTTCCCTGGACTTCATGGAAATGCTGACGCGCAGCAACGGCATGCCGGACGTTCTGAATGATAAAGGCGAGTTCCAATGGAACGACGAGCGGATTCTGGATACGATGACATTCGTGTCCGATCTGATGAAAGCCGGGCATTTGCCTGCCGAGACCGCAGCGATTACGCCGGCCAAACGGATGGATCTGTTCTATGCAGAGGAAGCCGCGATCGTGTCCAAGGCGATTCCTTACTATGACGTAATGCTCCAGAACCGCGCGAAGGATATTGACAGCGGTACTGTACAGGGCGCGAAAATCGATTTCGTCCTGCTGCCGGTTCCGCATAACGACGGGGCTGAGCGGAAGACCTCCATGTTTGGTGAAGGCTACGTAGCGTTCAAACAGAAGAAGGATAAAGGCGAAGAGCATGCAAAGAACACGTTCCTGATCATGGAAGGACTGAGCGGCGCGAAAGCAGGTAATTCCGCGAATGAACTGGTGCTGCCTTTCGTTCGTAAATCCCAAGCGGAGTTTTATGAAGGCAAAGGACTCGGTACGGAATCCACCATTAAAGCAGCGGAAATTTTTGCGAACTTCAAAGAAATTCCGGTGACCCTGAACCTCGATGCAGAGGCTTCAGGCAACCAGAAGAAATTCAAGGAGCAAGTGGTGAAGCCGAACATTCAGGCGCTGTTCTCGGGTGAGAAGACACCGGAACAGATCGCGCAGGACTTCAAGGATAAAGGCAAACAGATTTTAGGACAGTAATTGAAGTTATAAGGGGGTGTCCCGTTGTCCTTAGCAGGAACGATCGGGCCACTCCCTTTTTAAACCAATTGATTCAGGCTTCAAAAGGCTTCATGAAAATACTTCACCTGTGCGCAAAGGAGGAAATCAAATGCAGACTGCCCCGGCGCAAACCCGGCCTTCGCGTCCCCCAATGAAGGGTTATCTACGCGAATATGGATGGGCGTATTTATTCATTCTGGCTCCCGTACTGTTGTTCTTGATATTTACGCTTTACCCGGTCGCCTCCGCTTTTCTGATGAGCTTTCAGGAATACAGCGTGATGGGCTCTGAATGGATTGGAACGGACAACTACACACGGATGGTACAGGATGAAGTGTTCTGGAAATCCATGAGGAATACGGTTTTATTCACGATCGGTACCGTTCCGGTGAACATTGTCATCACGTATGCTTTATCCTTTTTTATATTTCAGATGAAGAATAAATGGCAAACGTTCTTCAAGGCTACGATGTATTTGCCGGCCGTTGCTTCCGGCGTCACCATCTCGGTGGTATGGCTCGCCATTTACGATCCGACCCATGCCGGGCTGTTGAATCGCTTCATTGGATTATTCGGATTTGACCCGGTCATATGGCTCGGCAAATCGAACACCGCGCTCTTTTCGCTTATCTTGATGAACTGGCTCGGTTCGCATGGTGCGGGCATTATTCTTTATTTGGCCGCCATGGGCGGGATTCCCAAATCGCTCTATGAAGCCGCGGATATTGACCATGCCAGCGGTTGGTCCAAATTTTGGAGCATTACGTGGCCGCTGATGAAACCAACCACATTGTATCTGCTGGTGACGGGCGTCATTACGTCCTTCCAGGTGTTTATCTCGGTGTATCTGATGACGCAGGGCGGTCCGAACTTCGCGACGACAACCATCGCCTACCTGATTTACAGCACCGCATTCAACTTCTATGAATTTGGACTCGCGGCAGCGCAATCTTTTGTATTAGCCGCATTGATTATTGTCATTTCCGTCATTCAGTTCAAATACTTCTCGTCCGACGTGGAGTATTAATGCATATTTCTGAAGCTAAAAGGGGGTGCACCTATGAAATCAAGATCAAAAGTGATCATGCTGATTGTGGCTTCGGTCATCCTGGTGGTATGGAGCGTTCTGACGATCATTCCGATGTACTGGATGTTGATTGGCTCTGTGCAGGACACCAAGTCAGCGGCTTCGTTTATCCCGAAAATGATTCCGGACGTATTTTCCGTGGCCCCGTACGAGCGTTTTTTTGGCAAAACCAACGTCATGAGGTGGCTCTTTAACTCCTTATTGATCTCATCCATTCTGACGGTGACCAACGTATTCCTGGCCTCGCTCGCAGGTTATGCCTTTGCGAAGCTGAAGTTCCCGGGGAACAAAGCGGTATTCTGGGTTTTGCTCAGCACGATGATGATCCCGGCGCAAGTGACGCTGATTCCGCTCTATATTTTGATGATTGACGTATTTGATCTCGGGAATACATACACGGCTATTCTTCTTCCCGGCATTGTAAGCGTGGGCAACATTTTCTTGATGAAGCAGTACATGTCATCACTGCCTACCTCTCTGATTCATGCAGCGCGTATCGACGCTTGCGGCGAATTCGGCATCTTCTGGAAGGTCATTCTCCCGATGGCCAAACCGGGTCTTGCCGTGCTGGCGATTTTCACGTTCGTTGCATCCTGGAACGATTTCTTCTGGCCCTTCCTCGTGACCAATTCGACGGAAATGAGGACCATACAAGTCGGTCTTGCTTCCTTCGTTTATGCGGACACGACCGATTTCGGCGCACTTATGGCTGGAGCAACCGTCGCGGCGCTGCCGATGATGATCCTGTTCTTCTCGCTTCAGCGCTATTTCCTGCAAGGCATCACCATTGGAGCCGTTAAAGGCTAGAAGGAGGCAAAGTTATGGCACGCGTAGAATTCCGTAATATACGAAAAGAATTTGTAGACGACAACAAAGGGACGTTTACCGCTGTAGCGGGGTCGGACTTTGTGATCAATGATAAAGAGTTCGTGGTATTTGTCGGTCCTTCCGGCTGCGGCAAAACCACCTCGCTGCGCATGATTGCCGGGCTGGAACGTCAAACCTCCGGCGACATCATCATCGGCGACAGAGTAGTAAATAATCTTCACCCGAAAGATCGGGATATCGCGATGGTGTTCCAGGATTATGCGCTGTATCCTCATATGACCATTCGCGAGAATCTCTCCTTCGGCTTGAAGAACCTGAAGAAGCCCAAGGCTTATATTGAGCAAAAGGTATCGCAGGCAGCCTCCATTCTAGGTCTGGAGTCGATGATTGACCGGAAGCCGCGCGAGCTGTCCGGCGGACAGCGTCAGCGTGTTGCGGTAGGGCGGGCCATCGTGCGCGATCCGCAGGTGTTTCTGTTTGACGAGCCGCTGTCGAACCTGGATGCGAAGCTTCGCGTGCAGATGCGGGTAGAGCTGTCGGAGCTGCACAAACGTCTGGAAGCCACCATTGTATACGTAACGCATGATCAGGTTGAGGCGATGACGCTCGGAGAGCGGATCGTCGTGATGAACAACGGCATTATCCAGCAGATCGCTTCGCCGACGGAGCTGTATGCGAATCCGCAGAACATGTTCGTAGCCGGCTTTATCGGCTCCCCGCCGATGAACTTTATCGATGTGCATAAGGAAGGGAATGTCCTCCGTATGGAAGGCGGGGCATTTACTATTCCGGATACGATGGCGGGTGCGCTGAGCAAATACGAGAACAGGCATCTTATCCTGGGCGTCCGTCCCGAGCACATTACGGGTGAGGATCTGCCAGGAACAACCAATCTGGATTACAAGTACTTCACCAAGGTTCAGGTTGTTGAACATCTCGGTTCAGAGAACCTAGTGTACTTCCGCGTTGGAAACCGGACGGTTACCGCGAAGGTTCACCCGGAAACGACGGGTTATCCGGGCATGGACAAAACCTTCATTTTCAATTTCGATAAGGTGCATTTCTTCGATCCTGAGACGGAACAGCGTATCGATTGGTAAACAACGACGAAGAGGAGAGGAAAGCTATGCGCAAGCTGAATGATGTGTTGAAGAAGACAGGGGTTGAGATTTACCGTGAGATTACGGCGGTGGCCTTATACAGCATGATTACCTCGCTGGTGCTCGTGACGGTGGTCATGTTTGTGCCGCTGTGGGCAGCGCTGGTGCTGCTGCCGATTCTGTATATGCCGCTCTTTTATGGTGTTTGTTATGCGTATCACCGCAGAACGGAGCGGGGCAAGTCAAGACTTAAGGATGTGTTCCAAGGCGCGATCAAGGGACTCGGACCTGCCGTAATCATGGGCTTCTTCTTTGTGGTGATGGCCCTCATTTTGTGGTCCACCTGGTGGTATTACGGGGGCAAAGAGGGAATCGGCTATCTTGCGATTGGCGTGTTCCAGACCTATTTCGTCATCATGGCGCTCATATCCCAATTCTACACCTTTCAGCTTGTCATTCAGGAAGGGATGGGCATCTTCAAGGCTATGGCCCACAGTGTCAAGCTGTTCCTAAAATATCCGGCCTATACGCTGGGCGCATGCTTTCAAGCCTTCTGCGTTGCGATCCCGCTGCTTGTAACGGTCGTTGGCTTTGGATTTTTGTTTAACGGCATGTGGGCCATATACCAGCATAAGGTTACGTATAATGTACTGAATCCGGAAGAGGCCAAACCGGCGGAAGACGGTGTGGTAGCCTCGGAAGCGAGAGGTGTGAGCATATGAGAATCAATGTGCGGAGCGGAATTGATATGCTGCCGAGCTTAAAGCATGAGAAAATCACGGGTCGTCGCCTTGGCGTCATCACGAATCCGACGGGGCTCACGTCGGATTTTCGTTCATCTATCGAGGTGATTGCAGGCTTGCCCGAGTCGGAATTGACGGCTTTGTTTGCTTGCGAGCATGGGCTGCGAGGTCAACTGCAGGCAGGGAAGCACGTGGATGATGAAGTGGACCCGGTATTCGGCGTGCCGGTTTACAGTCTGTATGGTTCGCGGCGCAAACCGGACGCCGACATGCTGAAGAACGTGGACACGGTCATCTTTGATATTCAAGACCTTGGCGTGCGTTTTTATACGTATATGACGACGCTGCTGTATGTCATGGAGGCATGCGCCGAGCATGGCAAGAGCCTGCTTGTTCTGGACCGGCCGAATCCGCTGGGAGGCGAGCGCTGCGAAGGCGGCTTGCTACAGCCGGGATTTGAATCTATGGTGGGCGGATGGCACATTCCGATTTGCACCGGCATGACCATCGGCGAATTCGCGCGCATGGCCAACGACTTGCGGGGAACGGGCTGTGATCTGGATGTGATTCAGCTCGAAGGCTGGACGCGCGGCATGGTTTATACCGACACGGGTCTTCCGTGGGTGCTGCCTTCGCCGAACATTCCCACGATGGATACGGTTCGGCTGTACAGTGGGACCTGTTTCTTCGAAGGGACCAACCTTTCGGAAGGCAGGGGTACGACCCGGCCGTTCGAATGGATCGGGGCCCCATGGGTCAATGGCGAAGAGCTGGCGAAGGCATTCAACGCGTACGGACTGCCGGGCGTGCATGCCCATTCCATGTACATGACGCCTACCTTCTCGAAGCACCAGGGCGAAGGCTGTGGCGGGGTGATGCTGTTTGTAACGAATCCGGCAGAAGTGGAAGCTGTGCGCACAGGACTTGTGCTGCTGCACCTGGTCAGCCGGATGTACCCGGATCAGTTCCAGTGGCTTAGTCCACCGGAGGGACGTAACCGGTATTTTATTGATTTGCTTACGGGCAGCGAGGATGTCCGCCGGCACATCCACGAAGAAGCCGGACTTCAGCGCATTGTTGCCGAGTGGGGTAAGGATGCGGAGCAGTGGAGAACGAGGCGGGCTCCTTATCTGCTGTATGGGGAGGCGTAAAGGATGTTCTCACCATGGAAGGATGGAGGGCCGACCGTTGTGGTCGGCCTGATGTCGGGTACTTCGCTTGACGGCATCGATGCAGCCGTCGTCCGCATACACGGAAGCGGCCTCGAGGCATCGGTTGAACTGCTGCATTACTATAGCAAGCCATACGAACCGGAGCTCCGTCAGCGGCTGCGCAATCTGTGCAGTGAAGAGAATTCCAATAGCGCTGCTGTTTGCAGTATGAATGCATACCTGGGGTATCAGTTTGGAGCGGCAGTCCTGGAAGCGGTTGCCGATGCCGGCATGCAAATCGATGAGGTGGATTTGGTTAGCTCCCATGGACAGACGATTTGGCATCAGCCTGTACCCGGACAAGGTGATCCCTATGCTGTCGCTTCGACTCTACAGATCGGCGATATTTCCGTTATCGCCAAGCATACCGGCAAACTTACGGTAGGGGACTTCCGGCCTGCAGATATGGCGGTTGGGGGGCAAGGGGCCCCGTTTGCTCCTTACGGAGATTTGATCCTGTTTCGGCACCCGCAGCGGGGAAGGCTGCTGCAGAACATCGGCGGGATCGGCAATTGCTCGGCGCTGCCCGCAGGGGCGGATCCTGCGGATGTGCTGGCTTTTGATACCGGGCCCGGCAATATGATCATGGATGCCATAGCCCATATGCTATCCGGAGGGCAGCTTTCATATGACGACAGCGGAAAATGGGCTGCCCGAGGCAACCCGGATCAGGTCTTGTTAGGCGAGATGATGGAGCATCCTTATTTTCACATGGAGCCGCCCAAATCAACAGGAAGAGAAGTGTTTGGTCACAATTACGCGGTTTCATTTCTGGAACAAGCCAGGCTCAGGAAGCTTTCGGATGAGGACGTGATGGCAACGGCTACGGCGTTTACCGCCCGTACCATTGCGGATAGCTATGTGAGATATGTGTTTCCCCGTTACAAGATCGATGAAGTGATCGTGACCGGCGGAGGAGCGCACAACAAGACACTGCTCTCCATGTTAAGCGAGCTGCTGCCGGAACAGAAAGTCATGAGCTCCAAGGCGCTGGGCTTTGATGACGATGCGAAGGAAGCCGTGATTTTTGCACTGTTAGGCAATGACTTCATGCTCGGTGTTCCTAACAATTTGCCTGCGGCTACGGGAGCCGGCCGCCCAACCGTTATGGGGAAGCTGGCCCTGCCATAGCGGAGGAGGCATAAACTTCAAAATCACCGTGATCAGTACCTCGCCGGCAAAAATGTTCGCATCAAGCCGGATTGCCAGAGAGATAGGTTTTGCCAGGTTCTCCGTGCATAAACCCATGCATAAACCGTTCATTAAAGTCCGCGGAACGGAAGTACCGAGCGATGGTGTATAGGTAATGTTAGGCAGCGATCTTGGAAAGAAACGTGATTATCTATATTGTAGTCAAACTCGTATAGGGGAGGGGGAAACAACACGTGCTGGAATCTGTTATTCGCGAGCAGCTGGCCGCCGTGGTTGGCGGGAAGTGGTTCAAGGACGATCCGGAAAGTCTCGTCGCTTACAGTTATGATGCTACGCCGCTATATCAAGCAATGCCCGACGGGGTTATCTTTCCTGGAAGCACGCAGGAAGTATCCGACATCGTCAAAATTTGCTCAAAACACCGCATACCCGTTATTACGCGGGGCGCAGGCAGCAATCTGTGCGGCGGGACCATTCCGCTTCAGGGCGGTCTGATCGTGGTTATGACCCGAATGAATAAGCTGCTGGAGATCGATTCGGATAACCTGACCGCCACCTTCCAGACCGGTCTGAATACGAAGCAGTTTCATCTGGCGGTTGAACGGACAGGACTGTTCTATCCTCCGGATCCAAGCAGCATGATCATCTGCACGATGGGCGGCAATATCGCCCTGGGGGCTGGTGGCCTGCGGGGCTTGAAGTATGGAACGACCAAGGATTATGTCCTTGGCCTGGAAGCCGTATTGCCGGATGGCAGCATCCTGCGCACGGGCGGCAAGCTGGTGAAGGACGCGGCAGGGTACGATTTGACCCGGCTGTTGGTAGGATCGGGCGGTACGCTGGCCATTCTGACCGAGGCCACGGTCAAGCTGATTCCGAAGCCTTCTTACAGGAAGGCCATGGTTGCCGTCTATGACGATCTCAACGCGGCGGCCCGAACGGTGTCGAATATTATAGCCAATCATATTTTCCCGTGCACCTTGGAATTCATGGATCAGCCGACCCTCCAGGTGGTTGAGGATTTTGCCAAAATCGGCCTGCCGGTTCACGCCAAAGCGATGCTGGCGATTGAGCAGGACGGCAGCGTGGATGATGTGGAGCGGGACTTGAAGAAGCTGGAAGAGATATGTCTCGCCTCCGGCGCGGTTCAGCTCAATATTGCCAAGACACCGGAAGAAGGGGCGAAGGTAATGGAAGCGAGACGGAGCGCGCTTGCCGCGCTATCCCGATTGCGGCCGACCACGATCCTGGAGGACGCGACGGTTCCGCGTTCGAAGATTGCGGACATGGTCCTTGAAGTTCAGCGTATCGCACAGAAATACGATGTGCAGATCTGCACATTTGGCCATGCCGGGGACGGCAATCTGCATCCGACCGCGATGACGGATGCCCGCGACCCGGAAGAGATTCACCGTGTGGAACAGGCATTCGCCGAAATCTTTGAGGCGGCGATTGCCATGGGGGGCACCATTACCGGTGAGCATGGCGTCGGTATCGTGAAGGCCCCTTACCTGGAATGGAAGGTGGGCGCAGCCGGCATCCAAATGATGAAATCCATTAAGGATGCGATCGATCCGCACCAAATCATGAATCCCGGGAAGCTGTTTGCGGAAACCCGGAAGCGGATTGTCTTCCAGGATCGGACGGAGCAGGCAGAGCGGGACTCGATTTCGGATCAGGATCAGAAGATCCAAACATCGTGAGAGGAGGCGAGAGCGCATGAATTCAACCCATGAGAAGCTTGCACAATCGCTGAAGCTGACGCTGGATGAGGATCAATTGACGAACTGTATGCGCTGCGGGTTTTGTCAGACCGCCTGTCCAACATTCCTCGAGACAGGGCTCGAAGCTGCCTCCCCGCGCGGGCGGATTGCGCTTATGAAAGCGGTTGTGGATGGTTTGATGGAGCCGGATGAGAGCTTTCGGAGCCAGATGGATCTTTGTCTGGGCTGCAGAGCCTGTGAGCCTGCTTGTCCTTCCGATGTGAAATACGGCCAGCTGATCGAGCAGACCCGGGCAGCCATTGCTGCCGAGAAGCCGTATTCGCTGCCGGTGCGGATCGTTCGCAAAACGTTCCTGCAAGGGCTATTCCCGCATCGCGGAAGGTTGAAGCTGATCGGCAAGACGCTTTCCTTTTATCAGAAATCCGGCCTTCAAAAGTTTGCGCGGAGTTCCGGAGCCATGAAGCTGTTTCCCGACCATCTTCAGCAGCTGGAGAAGGCGCTGCCTCCCGTAACGGGCGACGGCCTGGAAGAGCTGTGGAGCAAGGCTGGCTTGCCCTACCGCCGCGAGACGACAGACAGCGGTTCAAGGCTTATGGTGATCCCTGCGGCCGGGGCGAAGGTCGGCCGGGTCGGCATGTTCCGTGGCTGCATCATGGATGTCATGTTTGCATCCACGAACGTGAACACCGTACGGCTGCTGCGTCAGGCCGGGTTCGAAATTGTCATTCCAGAGGAGCAGGTATGCTGCGGAGCGCTGCATGCGCATGCCGGTGAGATGGGCGATGCCAAGCAGCTGGCCGGTCAGAACATATGGGCTTTCGGGGAAGCGAACGTGGATTACATCGCAAGCAATGCTGGAGGCTGTGGCGCACTACTGAAGGAATACGATCATCTGATGCATGCAGAGCCGGATGAGCGGCTTCAGCAAGCGGCGATTCGTTTTGCAGATCAGGTGAAGGATATCTCCGAGCTTCTGCACAGCTTCGGTCGGCCGCTTACGCCGATTCATGCGGAGAGCGCACAGAAAGAGGCCATAACGGTCACCTATCAGGACTCGTGTCACTTGCGCAATGTGATGAGGGTACAAGGCGAGCCGCGTCAGCTGATGGAGCACCTTCCTGGTGTACAGATGTGCGAGCTACAGGGGGCCGAGGTATGCTGCGGTTCCGCCGGCATTTATAATCTGACCCAGACGGAAATGTCGACCACGCTTTTGGATCGCAAAATGGAACATGTGGAGGCTACCGGAGCCAAGGTCATCGTGACTTCAAACCCGGGATGTCTGCTGCAGATGAAGTGGGGGATCGAGCGTGCCGGTAAACAAAATGGCGTAGAGGCCGTTCATCTCGCGGATTTTCTGGCAGGGCAGGTGCTGATTGAGGATAAGCGTGACTAATGGTACAAATGGGCAACCTCATGGTCATTATGATCGTGGGGAAGCCCTTTTTAGTCTGGTTTATCATAAATCAGCGTGTTCATTGCGATCATTTATTATATATAATGGTTCCGATACAGCATTAATCGTATCGATACAGTGATAGAAGGATAGATACAGTGTTATTAGGCAACGAACCGGTTTACATCGTTCCCTATCAACGGTATGGTAGACCGACAGGGGGAGTTCTCTCCCTCACTGGGTTCATAAAGTACATATAAGCAAAGTGCAATCATGCGAGGAGGAGAGCGATACCATGAAAGAGAGCTTTGATCCGTCACTCATAGACCGATTGGAAAGTCCGGAAAGGAAGAAGGAGTTACCGGCCTCTTCACTGCTAGAGAAGCTCCAAGTGAATGGCGAGGTGGATGTCCTTGACATCGGGGCAGGTACCGGCTATTTTTCCATACCGGCAGCCTCGTTAACGACAGGCACGGTTTACGCGCTGGATACCGAGCCAGCCATGCTGGAGATGATGCGGGGGCGTGCACAGGAACAGGGGCTCACGAATATGAAGGTGATGGAAGGCATGGTGGAAAAGCTTCCTTTCCAGCATGAAGCTGTGGATCGGGTCATTGCCTCCTTGATCCTTCATATTACCGATCAGCTGGAGGAGTCCATCCGTCAGATGGCAAGGGTGCTGCGGCCAGGAGGACGATGCTTGTGTCTGGAGTGGCAGGAGGATCCAGCCGAGAAGCGGGTTCCCCGTCCGAACCGGGTCGATCCGCATGTGATGAAGGCTTTGTTGGAGCAAGCAGGGCTGTATGTGGAAGGAATCGAGTATCCGACAGAGCGTCATTATCTGATCATCGCCAGTAAATAGCCAATGCCGATGGAGCCTCTTGCTGAATCTCCTCTCTCTTTAGATAACCGAGATAACCACCCGGTCCAGTGCCTGCCTCACCGTGTTCTGTGGAGGTAGATCCCAGATTCTGTGCATGTATTGATACTGCTGGAACATTTTGGGGATTGCGGCCGTCTAAGGAATGAGGTGATTCATTTATGAGGCAATCCATGGTTAGGATTATGCTTAGCTGCTTGCTGCTCCTGGTGAGCCTGTACACGGTCAAACCAACGGACGTATTTGCTTGTTCCTGTGCGGGACCGCCTACGGTTGAGGAGAGCTTGGAACGGAGTGCAGCGATATTTGCAGGCAAAGTGACCAAGCTGGTTGGCCCGAAGCCGAAGCTGATGATGTCATCCGCAGATCCGGTCCAGGTTACGTTAGAGGTATCGGAAGTATGGAAGGGCGAATTAGCCGGAATGACGGAGCTTACAACGGCTGTGTCATCAGCCAGCTGCGGTTATGATCAGTTTGCCGTAGGAAGCGAATTTTTGGTGTTCGCGTCTGCAGAATCGGGTCAGCTGAGAACTGGGATGTGTGATGGTACGAAGCTCCTCTCCACCGCAGGCAAAGAGCTAACCGAGCTTGGAGATGGATATCCACCAGACGATGCATCGGCTCAGGGTGAATCAGGGCCCGATACGCTTGCGGAGGGGGTGCCTCCAGGTGAAGGTCAGAATGCTGGTCAATCTCAATTCTCACTGAAACCCGTCCTGTGGGGGGCTGTCGTAGTGCTGCTGGGAGCGGGGCTATGGCTCTATTTTTGGAGGAAGAGAAAGAGAAATGTAAAGCCGATGTAAAATTTTTGAAGATCTATTGGCGGTAGTAAACGGCCATGCTATAATTCTTGTATTCAAGTAAAGGGGAGTAGCAGTCGCAGCAAAGTCGTCAATTCGTGACACGAACGTGTCTCCGGCTTTGTTGGCAACGAAAGTTGTTTGCGAGACCTTTGCCGATTCGGTAAAGGTGCTTATTCCTACAGCCTATTTCTGGGTAGATACCTTTATCGCCGATTTTCGGGATAAAGGTTTTTTTGTTTCCTTCCACCTTTTGAAACGAAAAATCGGATCATTCAAAAAAAGAAGGAGAGATTGCGTTTGGAAATGGGACTGTTGCTCGAATATGGATGGGTACTGCTGGTATTGATTGGACTCGAGGGGATTCTCGCAGCCGATAATGCACTCGTCATGTCCATCATGGTTAAACATTTGCCCGAGGACAAGAGGAAGAAGGCGTTATTTTACGGATTAGCCGGTGCGTTCGTGTTCCGTTTTGCATCCCTCTTCATTATCTCCTTTCTGGCGGATGTTTGGTACGTACAAGCGATTGGAGCCTTCTACCTGCTGTATATCAGTATAAATCATATGGTTAAGCAGTTCTTTGTGAAGAAGAAGAAACATCTGAAGGAAGCCGAAATGAAGCAAGAAAAATTCTGGGTTACCGTGTTAAAGGTAGAGCTTGCGGATATTGCGTTTGCGGTCGATGCGATTTTGGCTGCCGTAGCCCTTGCCTTGACGCTGCCGGAAACCGGCCTCCCGAATATCGGGGGCATGGACGGCGGGCAATTCCTCGTTATCCTGGCAGGCGGAATTATCGGCTTGGTGATCATGCGGTTCGCCGCATCGTATTTCGGAAAGCTGCTCGTTAGAAGACCTGGCTTGGAAACGGCTGCATTCCTGATCGTGGGATGGGTAGGCATCAAGCTGGCCGTCTATACGCTCGCACACCCGGATATCGCTGTATTGGAAAAGACGTTTCCGAAAAGCACCGGCTGGAAGCTTATATTCTGGGGCGTATTAATCCTAATCGCGGTCCTCGGCTGGTTCTTGTCCAAGGAGAAGAGTGATATGACCCAGAAGGAGCGGAAACAAGTGGAAAGCTAACAAACGGCCCCTTTTGATATAATGAACATAGGAAAAAAGAAAGGAATTGTGATCTCGCGTGTAAAATTATCGTTTCTGCGCAACCTTAAATTATACTTTATGATATGAGGAGAAACGATGGTCATTGGATAAATGAAGTTCGAAGTTAGATAAAATGCTGCCTGCCCTGATTCTATTCATGGTCATTGAGAGTCATATGACGTTCTGGGTTACAGCCGAGTTGAAGCTGCCCCCAAGGATGCAACAAGCACACGCCTCGGCCCCCGTGCCTGCCCGAGTGTAAACCGAAAGGCAGACCTTCATCATGGAAATCATTGAGGTTCCTTTGGCTTAGGAGTAGAATAAGATGATGTAGGGCGCTTTTAGCTTTTCTTTTTCTGGATACAAGACAAGAAGAAAGCAGATACACCTTGTGATTGTGAATCAGCCTTATTGGCCGGGGAGTGAGGAGAGGCGGGTGCCTGTCCTCAACAATCTTCGGTCAGCTAAGGCTTTTTGATTTGAATAGCAGATAACAGCCCATGAAGAAGGAGTGAACAGGATTGATAATCCTCAAAACACAAGAACAAATCGCCAAGATGAACAAGGCCGGGGACATTCTCGCCGAATGCCACCGGCAGATTGCCAAGATGATTAAACCGGGCGTGACAACACTGGAAATTGATCAATTTGTCGAGCGGTTTCTGGCAGAGCGCGGCGCGACACCGGAGCAGAAGGGATATCACGGATATCCATTTGCCACCTGCGCGTCGGTGAATGACGTGATTTGCCATGGTTTTCCGAGCCATGAGCCATTGAAGGACGGGGATATCGTTACCATTGATATGGTGGTGAAGTATGATGGTTGGCTCGCCGATTCCGCTTGGTCCTATCCGGTCGGAAACGTGTCCGAGGAAGCGCAGCATCTGCTGGACGTAACGAAGAAATCCCTGTATCTCGGCATTGAGCAAGCGGTGATTGGCAATCGAATCGGAGACATCTCCCATGCGATTCAAACCTATGCGGAATCTCAAAATTTATCGGTCGTCCGCCACTTCGTGGGGCACGCCATCGGCGAAAATATGCATGAGGAGCCGCAAGTGCCGCATTACGGCCCACCCAACCGCGGGACACGGCTTAAAGAGGGCATGGTCATCACCATTGAACCGATGCTGAATCTTGGCACATATCAATGCAAGATCGACTCAGACGGATGGACCGCGAGAACAGTGGACGGCAAATGGTCCGCGCAGTATGAGCATACCCTCGCCATCACAAAGGATGGCCCGGTGATCTTAACGGAACAATAAGATGCAGGATGTGACTCCAAGGGGGCTTACGCTCCCTATGGGGCGGGACGGTACAAGCTACGAGGCTGTTGTTGTATTCCGCGAGTGAGCCTACAAAAAAAACTCCAACGGAGCAGGCGGAATTGTTCTGTAGAAGCGAAGCGTGCGCCTTTGCCCCCGGATTTCAACGATATATATCGTGATTCAAAGGAAATCTGGGGGCAACAGCGATCGGAAGAACAATCCGCATGCGGAGTGATGTATAACTCTCAGAATTCGTTTTTGAATAGACGCATACGAATTCGACGCCATCAATGAATAGACGCCAATCGGAGTTTTTCTTATAATAGAGTAATCATTTTACAAGCGAAGGGAACATGGAACATGACGATACGAAAAGCACTAACCGTAGCGGGCTCGGATACGAGCGGCGGCGCTGGCATCCAGGCTGATCTGAAGACGTTTCAGGAATTTGACGTATACGGTATGACCGCACTGACCACGATTGTCTGCATGGAACCGAAGACATGGGATCATCAGGTTTTCCCGGTGGCGCTCGATATTGTAGAAACGCAGTTGAAAACCGTGCTCGAGGGCATTGGCATCGACGCGATGAAGACCGGCATGCTCGGATCCGTAGAGATCATCGAGCTCGTGTCCCAGTATATCGACCGCTATAACCTGGAACGGATCGTCATCGATCCGGTGATGGTCTGCAAGGGCACGGATGAAGTGCTGCAGCCGGAAAATACGGAAGCGATGCTGGAGTTCCTTCTTCCGCGCGCCGATTTGGTAACACCAAACCTGTTCGAGGCGTCCCAGCTGGCCAAGTCCGGTCCGATCACGACCCTGGATCAAATGCAGGAGGCTGCGGCCATCATTCATGAGCGCGGCGCGAAGAATGTGCTGATTAAAGACAGAGGCAAGATCCGCGAAGGCAAAGCGATGGACCTGCTCTATGACGGAAACAGCTTTGAATGGTTCGAAGCCGATACGATTGTAACGAAGTATACTCATGGTGCGGGCTGCACGTCATCCGCTTCCATTACAGCTAATCTTGCCAAAGGCTTGACCGTTCGCGAGTCGGTACAGCAAGCGAAGGCATTCATTACACAAGCCATCTCCAATGGCTTCCCGCTGAATGAATTCGTAGGTCCGACAAGACATTCCGCGCACCGCAGTTTATCTGCAAATTAAACAAAATACATTTTTTTGCAAGCTTATTCAAGCGTGGTATTCGGCTTGCAGAAAGTGACAAAAAAACCTTTCTTCCAAGAAGAAAGGTTTTTTTGTTGTTAGTCGAACTCGCAGCATATAGTGTATAGGAGCAAAGGCATGCTTCGTTATACGCGTTTTTTCCGAAAGGGATACAGCGGCTTAGGTCCTTTCCAGTATAATTATGTGCTATACTTTATAAAGGGTCTGATAGAAAAGGAAGAAAATGTTTAGGGGTTGAGACATGTTTCAGGACATTTTGGAATTTTTAAAAAATTTTGGTCCATGGGGATTGTTTATTCATTCGTTTGCTGATGCTGTAATTTTTCCGGTTCCCGCCTTTTTTCTGCAGGTTTCGCTTAGCATCATGCATCCGCAGGATGCGCTGTGGCTCGCAACGTATGGCTTTATCGGGTGCTTGCTGGGGACGCCGCTGGGTTATTTAATCGGAAAGCTGCTTGGGAAGTCGGTACTATACAAGATTTTGAAAAAAGAGTGGATTGACGCTGCTACGAACATGTTTCAGAAAAACGGCGAGGCCGCTATATTGATTGGTTCTTTTACGCCGGTACCCTTTAAGGTGTTCACGATTCTATCGGGGTGTTTGAACTTCCCGTTATGGAGACTTCTTGCATATGCCGCTATAGGCAGAGCTACCAAATTTTATGTTGTAGGTACCTTGTTTTACCTGTACGGTAACGCGGCAGAAGGCATGGTTAAGGATGTATCGTTATATATTGCGCTGATTGCCGTTCCGCTTCTGTTGATCGGTGTGTACTTTAACCGCAAACGCAAGCGTAAGAAAATGGAGCAGGAAAAGCTGGCTGAATCTACGAGTGAATCTAGCCCCGTTGTGGTCGAAAAGACGGTACTGGAGCAGACGTCGGACCAGACTCCATCGGCTTAACGCTAAACCTGACGTGGGGGTTACCCCCGCGACGATCATATAAAAAAGCAGCCGGGTGAGAGCCCGGCTGCTTTTTTCCAAGGTATCAGAGAAACATATTTATATGATAGCTACATATTTCAGGATTAACCCGTTTTTCCGAATCTGAAAAACTTGCCTCGGCCTTTCGTTGTCACAGGAGTAAACGTCGGTGATGGGGATAGCGGGGATGTCATGTCTTGTGCAAGATACCCGTGGAGAGGTCCACGGTAGACTTCATTCAACTGCGATGAATGGGAGAAATCCTCCGGCGTTACAAGATGACAAGGCTTGTTCACAGGCCGCAGGCCTGCTTGCTCCAGCACCGTAGCAACAAAGTGGGAGCAGAAAAAAGCATCGTCACGATCAATATGAATCCGAAACAATATACCCAGCAGCCCTAGCAGATTATATTTGTAGCGGTCCTGATCACGCATCATCTCTTTGACAAGGTTGTGCATGCGTTGATAGTCTTCATTACTAACGCGGAAGCGATATACCGCGCATTCCGAAGTGTAGAAGAAGGGGTCGCGGAGATTCTCGCGAACCAAACCGCCGTCAAACGGATTGTTCGCCTTCTTTCGCCCAAAGCTGTACACTTCGCGTAATTCGGAATCAAACGCGATGGATGCATGGTTAAGTGGGGCCTTCGTGAAATATTGGATCATTCTGCTGAACCAGGTGCCCGTGCCTGTAAGCACAATCCAAATATCTTGTTCCGTGTACATACTCGCAAACTCCTTTGTTAACGGTCCTAACGACTAGCAATTGTAAATGACTTGCTTTCTTTCACAATAAACGAAAAAGCCATAGCGTTCAAGTCAAAAAAACCATTTTCTCTCAGTTTCACTAGAATAGCTCTGGGATTGTCACCAAAAATTAGAAACCTCATCACAATATATTCGCCCTATGTCCAAATTATCCTTTGGTTTGCTGTATTTATATTTTTCAATAGGCGAGAGGAAAGGAGAAGCAATCCGATATCTCGAAATAGGTAAAACGATTGAACAATGAAAGACAGGAGGATCTCCAAATGATGATGAATAGTGAAAGTCTCAGCTATGATTTTATGGTCCAAGCGATTGAAGTAGCGCCGATTGGAACGGTATTCATCGATTCAGAGGGGAGTATTATCAAAATTAATCCCGCTGCTTGCGTCATGCTGGGGTATGAGGCGGAAGAGTGTCTGCACCATCCCTATTACGATTGGATTTATCCGGAAGATGTGAATAAGGACAAAGATTGGTTAAAGAAGCTAAAGTCGGGTAAGGCCGCTTCCTTGCAATTGGAGAAAAGACTGATACATAAACAAGGCGATATCAGGTGGGTATCTTGTTTGCTAAGCACAGCTCGCAGCAGGGAAGGAAGAACACTCGGCTATGTGGCGCATTTTACGGATATTACCGACATGAAAAAGGCGGCCCATCAAGAAGAGGAGCGGCTGATCCAGTCCGATAAGCTGTCCATGGCCGGTCAGCTCGCGGCAGGGATCGCCCATGAAATCCGTAACCCCATGACCTCCATCAAAGGGTTCGTGCAGCTCATTCGCTCCGGCGCCGGCCGAAAGGATGAATATTTCGATATTATCTCCTCGGAGATCGAAAGGATCGAGCTGATCGTAAGTGAGCTTTTGTTTTTGGCGAAGCCACAAAGCGTGAAATTCGAGCGTGCCGATATCCGGCAGCTCCTGGACCAAGTAATTACTCTATTAAATACCCAGGCCATCATACATAACGTCGAGATTATAACGGATTTCGGAGAGCGAGAGGCGAATGTAGAAGGGGATGTGAATCATCTGAAGCAGGTGTTCATCAACTTTATTAAAAATGCCGTGGAATCCATGCCGGGCGGCGGGGAGTTGACCATTCGGCTGGAGAGAGGCGATGACCCTACCGTGGCCATCTATTTCACAGATAATGGCTGCGGGATTCCGGAAGCGATTCTCTCCCGTCTCGGGGAACCATTCTTTACCACGAAGGAGAAAGGGAACGGCCTGGGATTCATGATCAGCAAAAAAATGATCGAGGACCACAAGGGGCAGGTTCACGTGTCCAGCAAGCTTCAGGAGGGAACGACCATAAAGGTAATCCTGCCGCTCAGCATAATCTAGCTTGACCGGACGTATGGTTCGCTCTACATTATAGAAAGATATAGGAGAGGGGGCGGCCAATATGGGCAATATGCAATTGTTAAAAGAGCCGAAGCGGCGCAAGCTGCTGTTCAGTGCGGGTGCCAGCTGGATGTTCGATGCGATGGATGTCGGGATGATTTCGTTTGTTGTTGCGGCACTGGCAGCGGAATGGTCGTTGAGCTCGCAGCAGGTAGGTATTCTGACAAGTACCACCTCGATCGGAATGGTATTCGGGGCGGCCATGGCTGGATTCCTGGCCGATAAATATGGACGGAAAAACATTCTGCTGTGGACGCTGCTCATATTCTCGATCGCGAGCGGTCTTTCCGCGCTGGCTACCGGTTTTATCATGCTGTGTTTGATGCGCTTTATTGCCGGCTTCGGACTTGGCGGAGAGCTTCCGGTTGCATCCACGCTGGTATCGGAAAGCATGCCGGTTCATGAACGGGGAAGAGCGGTTGTGCTGCTGGAAAGCTTCTGGGCGGCAGGCTGGATACTATCCGCGCTTATAGCCTATTTTGTCATCCCGGATTACGGCTGGCGGGCAGCCTTTGTTATTGGGGCTCTGCCTGCTTTTTATGCGCTCTATCTGCGGCGTGCCATCGAGGATTCGCCAAGGTATATCGAGCAGAAAGCCAAGGCTGCCCGCAAGCTGACCTTCGGGGAGCGAGTGGCTTCGGTCTGGTCGGTGGAACATCGGCGTACGAGCATCATGCTGTGGGTGCTCTGGTTCACGGTCGTATTTTCGTATTACGGCATGTTCCTGTGGCTTCCGACCGTCATGGTCGATAAAGGATTCAGTTTGGTCAGGAGCTTTCAGTATGTGCTGATTATGACGCTTGCCCAGTTGCCGGGCTATTTTACGGCCGCGTACTTTATAGAAAAGTTCGGGCGGAAATTCGTTCTCGTAACCTATTTGGTGCTTACGGCCTTCAGCGCAATCTGGTTTGGTTACGCCAATACGGAAGGTTCGCTACTCGCAGCAGGCATTTCCTTGTCATTCTTCAATCTGGGAGCATGGGGAGGGTTATATGCCTACAGTCCGGAACTTTATCCGACGAAGGTTCGTTCAACGGGGGTAGGGCTTGCTACGTCGTTCGGACGGATCGGCGGCGTTATTGCACCGCTGCTCGTCGGTGTGCTGAAGCAAAATGGCACCCGTATCGAATTTATTTTCGTGATGTTTTTCGTGACTATCCTGATCGGTGCGCTTGGCGTACTGGTGCTTGGCAAGGAAACGAAAGGGCAGGAGCTTGCGGACTAAGGCTGGTGACCGCGTGCAAATGACGTTTTTTTTGCGAACCAGGAGGATATGCTCTGAAGTGTATACTTTCTGATATCTGAAGAAAGGGTGGATCCGAAGGTTCAAATTACCTTGGATCCACCCTTTTTATGTTGAGATACAGTTAAGGCTCAAGTGACCGAAGCCTTATACTTCCATGATGGAAGGCATAATGTACGGGCTTCGGCCCAGTTCCCTTTTAAAATAACGGTTGAGTGTGTTGTTTGTCATCTGTTCCCAGGCAGCGCGGTTGTATTCACGCTGTTCACCGGCTTTGTTCAGCTGTTTGCGCAGCATCGCTTCAGCTCGGCGTAGAAGAGGCTTGGAGTCCTGCATATATACAAATCCGCGGGTAATCAGCTCCGGCCCTGAGAGCAACTTGCGCGTCTCGCGATTAATGGTAATGGCAACGATGACAACGCCATCGTGAGCGAGCTGTACTCGTTCCTCGAGTAATTCCTTCTCATGGGTGCGCAGCTCTCCATTGTTGATGTAGACGTCTCCGGAGGGGATATTCCGCCCTTTACGCGCATAGTTGCGGAATAGGGACAGCGTATTCCCAATGTTCATCAAATAAACGTTGCTGTCGGAAACCCCAACCTGCACGGCGAGGTGACGATGATTAAGCATCATTCGGTATTCCCCGTGGATCGGCACAAAATATTTGGGACGCAAACTGCTGATCATAAGCTTCAAATCTTCGCGGCAGCCGTGTCCCGACGTATGGATATCGAGAATGGAACCGTATTTAACTTCAGCTCCTGCCCGCATCAAGAGATCGATGCTGCGATTAACGTTCTGGGTATTCCCAGGAATCGGCGAAGACGAGAAAATAACGGTGTCCTCCGGATGAATCTGGATCGAACGATGGGCACCCGAAGCGATGCGTGTCAGCGCTGCATTGGGTTCGCCCTGGCTGCCTGTACAAATAATCAGAACCTGGTCGTCGCGATAACGGTTAACGGCTTTCACATCAATCATCATGCCGTCCGGTACGCGAATATAACCAAGCTCCTGACCGATCACAAACACCTTCTCCATGCTGCGGCCGACGATGGCGATTTTGCGGCCTGTTCGAATGGCAGCTTCAACAACCTGCTGCAGACGATGAACATTCGATGCAAAGGTGGCAAACAGGATCCGTCCGGGACATTCCCGGAACAGACGCAGGATGGAATCGCCGACGGTGCGTTCCGAAGGGGTAAACCCGTCCCGCTCGCTATTGGTGCTGTCAGCCATCAAGGCCAGGACGCCACGCGCGCCGATATGCAGAATTTTATGCAAATTGGCGGGCTTGTCCTCCGGCGTAAAATCAAATTTAAAGTCTCCGGTATGTACGATCGGCCCGTACGGGGTTTCCACAACGACCCCGAAGGCATCCGGAATGCTGTGGGTGGTTCTGAAGAAATGAACGGAAAGATGACGGAATGAAATCGTTTCGTCTTCATGGAATACGCGCAGATCACTCTGATCCAGCAGCCGGTGCTCTTCCAGCTTCGCACGAACCAGACCGATGGTCAGCGCCCCGCCATAGATCGGCATCTGGATTTGACGAAGCACATAGGGAATAGCCCCAATATGATCTTCATGACCATGGGTCAGGAACATACCTTTTACTTTATGTTTGTTATCCAGTAAATAACGAATGTCCGGAATAATGTAATCGACGCCACTCATTTCGGCATCCGGGAATTTCAGCCCGGCATCGATGATAATGATCTCATTTTTGAATTCCACGCCGTACATGTTCTTGCCGATCTCGCCAAGCCCCCCAAGCGCAAAAATGCGCACGGGTGGAGCGGAAGGCCTCGGTTTTTTGGCGGGTTTGGCCGTTTGAATCTGATCTGTTAGCAGGGGTTTAGACATAATGTGAAAGAATCCTCTCTATGGTAATTAAGGCATAAGCCTGGTCATTTTAATTTCTTCTCTACTTAAGATATCAGAAAGTTCAAGCTTTTGGGAAACGCTTTTCGAAATTCATGTGCATTTCGCCCGTGACAGTCACCTATTTTTACCCACTATTATATGCTGTAGAAGAGGAGGACTGGTAATGAGCGGTTTATTAAGGTTGGACGATATGGATGCTGTCCATGGATTGCAGGCGGAATGGCAGCGGAAAGCGATAACCAAGCTGACCGAGAAAATGACGGACCGTGACGCCAAATTCCCCTGTATTCCGGCAGTGCAAGGACATGCACTGAATCATTTTAGATACGGCTTTATCCATCAAGGCGAATCACAGGCCGCGGCAGAACAGCTGGCTGCTCTGCTGCGCGAGTTCGGACTCGGCTCCAGGAACTTCGGGCCCTATACTTCACTTGTCGTCATGATCTATACGGAGCCGAGCAGAGATAACCTGGCAGGCGTTGAGTATTATGAGCGTTTGTTCTGGCAGCTGTTAAGCCGGACAACCGAATACGATACGGAGCCTTGGCCGGCGGATCTGCCGGAGGAGCCGACGGATCATCTGTGGGAATTTTGTTTTGCAGGCGAGCCTTATTTTGTTTATTGCGGCACACCGGCACATGAGCTTCGCCAGAGCAGATACTTTCCCTACATGATGCTTGCTTTTACGCCTCGTTGGGTTCTGAAGCAGTTCAATGCCCGAACAAGGCAAGCAGAACACACCAAGGGATTGATTCGTCAGCGGTTGGCCCAATATGATCCCGTACCACCGCACCCTGACTTGAAGTTCTACGGGGCGGAGGATAACTATGAATGGAAGCAATATTTTTTGCGGGATAACACGGAGTCACTATCGAAATGTCCGTTTGCAAGGCGGCACAAAGAGATCAATCCATCATAAGAAATAACACGTTGCTATCATCATACCCTAAATCGGAGTCAGGGTTAAACATGCTTTCTATTAAAGAGCTGTCTCAAATGCGGTAATCCGCAGTGTGGCAGCCTTTTTTGCGTGGAAGCGTGGATAGGCCAGGGTATAGGATTTTGCCCCTGAATTAGTAAATCTTATCCTTGTTGTACAAAAAATTACCAAGTTACACTTAAAGTACGTCATATCATTTCATCTGTATGCGTTAGGAGGTGTGTAAGGTAAGGAGCTTTCACCAGCTTTGAAACCGCTTTAATAAACGAAATTAATTGGCGAAGGAGTTGTTTGATGAATGACAAGGTTGTCCAGAACGATGAGAGGATGGATTCTCGGATTCATCGCCGTGCTGGTGCTTAGTATGTTCCCTGTGTACAAGGCTCAAGCCGCTGAGGTTTGTGCGGAACCCGTTTGGAGCAGTTCCGCCGTATATGGCGGGGGCAATATGGTATCCCATAACGGTCATGCCTGGAAAGCGAAATGGTGGACGCAGGGCGAGGAGCCTGGAACGACAGGACAATGGGGGGTATGGGAGGACCTTGGAGCATGCAATCCCGGGACACCGCCCGTCGATCCCCCGGTGGATCCACCAGTAGACCCTCCTGTGGACCCTCCTGTGGACCCTCCGCTGCCTGGTGACCGTATGTATGTCGCTTACGCGAGTTCTTGGAACACCAGTATTTACGATCTGACTACCGCCAACATTCCCAATTACATCACCCATCTCAATCTTGCATTCGTAAGGCCGGACACCACCTATACCCAAGGGTCCTATGCGTTTGATCAAGCCGTTGCGGGCTTGGAATTTGTGGAAGGGGCCACGACACCGAACGGGCAGCGTACATTTACAGCTCAGCAGTCTCAGGATCTGCGTAACCACATCGCATCTCTCAGAGCCCGCGGAACGAAAGCGTTCCTATCGGTAGGAGGCTGGTCATACAGTCAAGGTTCACAGTGGTCCAGATTCAATGCCAAGAACATTGTGGATTTGGCTCTTGATCTAGGCGCTGCCGGAGTCGACATTGACTGGGAATCCAGCGGAAGCAGCTGCAACAAAGGGACAGCCGCCCAGTTCAGCTGCACCAAGGATGGAGAGATCGCCGGGATTATTACGAGTCTCTATAATGAAATCCATGCAAGAAACGCGAATCTGCAGATTTCCATCGCCGGCTGGTCCACGGGTGCTTATTACGTGAAAGGAACGCCGTTTGAGGAGGGCAAGGTCCAATGGGGATCACCTTTTGGAGGTACCATGTACCGCGTAGTCAAGGACCATGGCAGCAAGATCAACTTCATCAATCTGATGTCCTACGATGGCGGTATTTATTACGATCCGCGTGAAGGCTATGAATCGTATAAGGCGATATACAACGGACCTATCAACATGGGCATGCAGATTGCGCCGGAGGGATCGGGCGGTGCGGTCCTGCAGCTGAATGCCGCACCGGGCACGGTCTACGATGCCGACATGATGAACGGTCAGAATAATATCGCAACGCCCTATTATAATGTAGAAACGATGGTGAACTATATTAAGAATAAGGGAAGGGCGAAGGATGGATTCATGCTGTGGCAGCTCTGGAAACAACGGGTTCATCAGCCGGCCCCGTCAGGTGCAGCGAATGAGAACAGCGCGGGCCAGTACGTATGCCGAAATCTGCCGCTTCCTGGAGATTGCAATCAGACCATACCAAGTCTGCCGAAATTATAATTTTTTCCGATATTCCGAAGGCGTGCAGTCCATGATCTTACGGAAGACCCGAACAAAATAACTGATGTGCCCAAATCCGACATCGAGTGCGATGTCGGATATTTTATTGTCCGGCTGACGAAGGAGCTCAGCCGCCTGGCGAACGCGATAGGAATTTATATAGTCCACGGGCGTTTGCCCGGTCATCGATTTGAAGAAGCGGCAGAACTGGCCTTCGCTCATCGGGATCAGATCAGCCAGCTCACTCAGCCGGATGGGATGGTGATAATGATTCTGAATGTAGAGAATGACTTTCTTCAAACGCTCCGTTTTCACCATATCCGCTGCTTCGCTCCGGCTCCGGTTGACCAGTCGGCCAGAGGATGCGGCCTGAAACAACATAAGGAACAGATGTCCCTTAATGGCGACCTCATAACCGGCAGGTTTGTGCTTCGACAGCAGCGTCATTTCCTTTATATGCTGAAGCAGCTGCTCATCGGTCTCGAACGTCATCCATCTTGGAAAGGTGGCTCTCCGCTCCTGAAAGGGAACAATCATTCCTTCCTGTACAAGATCATAGCTGCTGCTTGCAAGCATGCCGAAATCGAACACCATCGCACAGAAACTGCAGCCTTGATCGCCCCGGGCGTGACCGGTGTGAAGATCTCCTCCATCGATAAATATGGCTTCACCCGCCCGGACAGGGATATATTCCGAGTCGATCTGAAACAGAACCTCGCCTTCCATCACATAGAAAATTTCCGCTTCCTTATGCCAATGGGAGTCTACCACATGGGCACCGGGGGCAAATTGATACCAGTAGGCACCAAACGGGAAGCGTTCATTCCCGTGGACGGTGCTTTCTTTTAACGACTGGCGAAAGGATTGATCCATGATGTACCTCCTGGGAAATGAATAACCGCTTGAATGATGTCGTCTTATATCAAAATTGTGCTATAAAACAATGGAATACTGTTAGATCAGCTTAAAACAGATCAGTATAATGATATTATAACGCTTACATCTTAAAGTTCAATTTTCATAATATAGAAAGGCGGATTAAAAAATGAAATTTACAGACGGCAACTGGCTTATCCGGGAAGGATATTCCGTTTCGGGAGCGGTTCAGGCTTATGATTTTGCGGTAAAAGGAGATACGTTGACAGCTTACGCCTCCACAGCCCCGATTCCGGGCAGAGGAGCAACCATTAATGCACAGCTGATCACCGTGCAATTTCATTCTCCGGCACCCGGCGTCATCGGCGTAAAGCTGGTTCACTATGCGGGCGTAAGAGATCGCGGACCTGCATTCGAGTTGTACAAACAGGAAGGCGACCATACGGTCATTGAAGAGAATGATCAGGAAGCGGTTCTTCGCAGCGGCAATTTGAGCGTTGTGATCAAGAAAGGTCCGGAATGGTCGGTTCACTTCTATAGAGGAGAAGAACGCATTACCGGCAGCCGAGCCAAATCCATGGCGCATATCGTGGAAGATGGCGGACAGACCTACATGCGCGAAGAGCTGGATCTGGGCGTAGGCGAGTGGGTATACGGTCTTGGCGAGCGATTCACTTCGTTTGTGAAGAATGGCCAGGTCGTGGATATTTGGAACCAGGATGGCGGTACAAGCTCCGAGCAAGCCTATAAAAATATTCCGTTCTATCTGACGAACAAGGGCTATGGCGTGTTTGTCAACCAGCCGGACCTCGTATCCTTTGAAGTGGCTTCGGAGAAAGTGAAGAAGGTGCAGTTCAGCGTGCCAGGCGAGTCACTGGAGTACTTTGTTATTGATGGGCCCGATCCGAAAGGCGTGCTGGACAAATACACGAATCTGACAGGCAAACCGGCATTACCGCCGGCTTGGACCTTCGGATTGTGGCTTTCGACCTCTTTTACAACCCAGTATGACGAAGCAACCGTAAACTCCTTTGTTGACGGTATGCTGGAACGCGATATCCCGCTGGAAGTGTTCCACTTTGACTGCTTCTGGATGAAGGGTCTCAACTGGACGGACTTCCAATGGGATGAAGAGGTGTTCCCGGATCCTGAAGGCATGCTGAAGCGTTTGAAAGAAAAAGGCTTGAAAATCTGCGTGTGGATCAACCCGTATATCGCGCAGCGCTCGCGTCTCTTTGAGGAAGGCCGTGAGAAGGGCTATCTGGTGAAAAAAGCGAATGGCGATGTGTGGCAGTGGAATCTGTGGCAGCCGGGCATGGCGCTGGTGGACTTCACGAATCCGGACGCGTGCGAATGGTATGCAGGGTACCTGCGCGAGCTGGCAGATATGGGCGTCGACAGCTTCAAGACGGATTTCGGCGAACGCATTCCGACGGATGTTGTTTATTTTGACGGCTCCGATCCACATAAAATGCACAATTATTACACTCAGCTCTATAACAAAGTGGTCTTTGATGTGCTGGTGGAGAAATTCGGCAAGAATCAGGCGGCAGTATTTGCACGCTCTGCAACCGTAGGCGGGCAGCAGTTCCCTGTTCACTGGGGCGGCGATTGCTATGCGGATTATGAATCGATGGCGGAGAGCCTGCGCGGCGGCTTGTCCCTCGGTCTCGGCGGCTTCGGCTTCTGGAGCCATGACATCGGCGGCTTCGAAAATACGGCTCCGGCGCATGTATTCAAACGCTGGCTGGCATTTGGCTTGCTGTCCAGCCACAGCCGTCTGCACGGCAGCAGCTCTTACCGGGTGCCGTGGTCCTATGACGAGGAGGCTGTAGACGTTACGCGCTTCTTCACGAAGCTGAAGAGCCGTCTGATGCCATATCTGTTCCATACCGCTGTACAGGCATCGGAGCAAGGGGTGCCAAGCATGCGCGCCATGTTCCTGGAATTCCCGGAAGACCCGGCCGTCGAAATGCTGGATCGTCAGTACATGCTGGGAGATTCCCTGCTTGTGGCACCGGTGTTCAGCGAGAACGGCGACGTGAAGTACTATCTGCCGAAGGGCCGCTGGACGCATCTGTTAACCGGAGAAACGGTGGATGGCGGAACCTGGCGCAAGGAAACGTACGATTTCCTCGGGCTGCCGTTGTTTGTACGCAGCAACTCGTTCCTCGCCTTGGGCGCAAACGACACCCGTCCGGAATATGACTATGCAGACGGGGTTGAGCTTGGCTTGTATGCATTGGAAGACGGCAGCGCGGCTACGGTCACCGTTCGCAACATGAACGGGGAGAGCGAGCTGGTTGTGCGGGCTGTACGTGCAGGCAGTCGGATCGACTTTACGGTGGAAGGCAGCGGCAAGCCATTTTCCGTGAAGCTCTATGACACGGGAGTCATTTCATCTGTGGAGGGCTCGGGAGCGAGCCTGCAAGAAGGTAGCGTTCAAGTGGAGGCCGGACAACAAGCGGTGACCTTCACGGCAACTCTGGAAGGGTAAGCCTGGGAAAAGCCTGTTGGATAAAAGGAAAAAAGCATAGCGAAGATGAGCCCGGACCAGCCTTATGCTGGAATCGGGCTTCTTCCATATTTTAGCTGGCCTTGAACAAACGGCAATGCTGATATAATAGGCCTGCGGCAGATTTATTCACGAATGGTTGTAACCGTTTTCTTTTAAAGACTGCCGAAGATTAAAGGACAGGAGCGAAGACGGTCCGATGTTATCTTATTTCATTCAACTTGTGAATGACATGAAAATCCGCAACAAATTGATATTGTCTTTTGTGGTCGTGGTCTTTGTGCCGGTAGCCATCGTGGGGATATTCCTTACGGGCGAGCTCCGCAAATTTGCTTTCAACAATGCGTTGGAGCAGGCTTACCAGAACGTGGACCGGGTCAAGAAAAGGTCAACCGAAGTCATCAACGTGGCAGACGATTTATCCTACCGGCTATCCTACGACGAGCGTCTGAGAAATCTTGCTAGCCAGCAATATGAAAGCGTATACGACGTGTTTGTGGCTTACAGGGAGTACCCCGACTTACAGCAGGCGATACGGATGTATAAGGAAATATCGAATATCCGTTTCTACAGCGATAACCCCACCATGCTGAACAATTGGGAGTTCCTTTATCCCGAGGATGAGATTAAGAAAACGGAATGGTATCAGCGAGCCGAGGATGATATCGGCGTCATTTACTGGGACTATATTACGGATGAACGTGATCAGAAGGTGTACCTCAGCTTAATCAAGGGGGTTGATCTTGGAAGCAAGGACAACCGCGGCGTACTTGTCATCAATGTCAATACGGGCATGCTGAACACGATTCTCAGCCAAGAAATGTTCGACACCATTATTGTGGACAGCAATAACAATATTGTTGCCGCTAACCGTCCGGAGCTGTACGGGAAAACGCTAGCCGAGATTCAAGATACCAGCGGGGTTGTATACCATGCGAGCGGAAGTTATGAATCGGTCATCCATGATGAAGCCTCCAAGGTGCTGATTGAACCGTTGAATACGGAATCCGGGGTTAACGGCCTGCGCATTATTTCCATATTTTCGATTGATAGCATCGTGGCGGACGCCAACCGGATCAGCAAACTGGCGATGACAGTCATCATCATTAGTCTGCTGCTGGCCGTTCTTCTGATCTACAGCTTTTCTTCATTGATCTCGAACCGGCTGCTGCGCCTTAGCAAGCATATTACGAAGGTTGGTACAGGCAACCTCGGGGTTGCCATGGAAATTGACGGCAAGGATGAGATCGGGCAGCTATCCCGCCAATTTAACTCCATGGTGGGTAATATTAACGACCTAATGAACGAAGTGCAGGAGTCCAATGAACAGAAACGGTTAATGGAGCAGAAGCAGAATGAAATTAAATTCAAAATGATGGCCAGTCAGATCAATCCGCACTTTTTATTTAATGCCTTAGAGTCTATTCGTATGGAGGCGCATCTCAAGGGTGAGGATGAAATTGCCCGGATTGTACGGCTGCTCGGTAAAATGATGCGAAGCAATCTCGAGATAGGCAGCGGAAAAACAACGATAAAAGACGAGATCGAGATGGTGCAGTGTTATCTGGATATTCAAAAGTTCCGCTATGAGGATCGTCTGAAATATGAGCTTCTGGTCGAGCCCGAAGCCGATCGGGTAAGAATCCCGCCGCTGATCATACAGCCGCTTGTGGAGAATGCGGTCATACATGGGATGGATCACAAGGAAGAGGGAACTTTCATCAGGGTGAGGGTCACGGCCAGCGAAGGGAAACTGCACGTCATAACCGAGGATAATGGAGCGGGCATAACCTTGGAGCGGCTGCGGATGATCTATGGTTATTTGAACGATACCGACGAGAAGGACGGAGGACGGATCGGGCTCCGGAATGTTCATGTCCGTCTGCAGCTTACCTACGGCCCTGAAGCGGGTCTGATCATTTATAGCGAACCGGGGATTGGAACGCGCATTGAATTCAGTATTCCGACAGGAGGAGAGAGCGATGATGAAAGTGTTAATCGTGGATGACGAACCCAAGCTGCGCGAAGGACTGAAGAGCATCGTGCCATGGACTGAGCTTGGGTTTCAGGTTGTAGGCACCGCAGCCAACGGGAGCGAAGCGTTGGAGAAGCACGGGATGTACGCCCCTGACTTGATGCTGATTGATATTCGGATGCCAGGAATGGACGGATTGCAGCTGATCGAAGCCATTCGGAACCTGGATTCTGAGATTCATCTGCTGATCCTGAGCGGATATGCCGATTTTGATTATGCCAAGCGGGCGATTTCGCATCGCGTGGACGGATACCTTTTGAAACCGGTGGATGAGGACGAGCTGAGCAAGTATTTGCTTCAGATTAAAGATGCCATCGAGCAGGAACAGGAAAGGAAGGCATTGAATAGGGCAGCTTCCGATATGAGCCGCGAGCAGTTCATTCAGACATGGTTCAATCCGGAGAGTAAGCTCGATCCAGCGGCTTTACGGCATATCGCCGAGCGGTCAGGACTGTTATGGAACCATTACCAAGTGCTGATTATTCATAATAACGGCTACGATGAATCCGGTGAAGGAGCCGACGACCTGTTGAAAAACCAGCTGATCAAAGCTTTTGAAGAGAACGGGCGCGGCACGGTCTTTTCCATGCATGGACTACTCGGCGTTCTAATGCCGACGCCGGTATTGACGGCAGGAGGACGAAAGGAATTGCTGCAGACGGTGGAGGAAGCCGCAAGTCAGGCTGGCACGGCAATTACGGCCTCATTGGGACGTCAGGTTCACCGTCTGGAGGATGTAGCCGATTCGTACCGTTGTGCGAAGGAACGGATTCGCGAACGCTTCTTCTATGCTCCCGGCGAGTTGTTATTCCCTGAATCCAAGCGGTTTGCCGGTGACATCGCGGATGAAGATCGGCAGCCTTATGATCCGGAGCAGCTGATGGAGCAGCTCTATTACGCCGTGGACGTAGGCAATGTCGAGGTGCAGCGGAAGCTGCTGCATGCTGCTGCGTATGCCATGGTGAACGAGGAGTATACGGAGGAGAGAATGAAGGGGGCGTTCGTGGAACTTCTCACCGGCGTGCACAACAAGCTGATACAACATCAACCGGAGCTGCAGTCCCGCACGAAGGAATATTCGGATCGGATTGCCGCGATATTTCGCCAGCGCACGGCCCATGATCTGTGCCGCCATTCGTCCCAATTCCTGGAGGAGCTCATCTGGCAGGCGGGCAATGGCGGACGGGATCAGGAGATGAAGCGGATCATGGATCTGATTCAGCGCAATTACAATGAGAATCTTAAACTGGAAACACTGGCCTCCGTATTTAATTACAACAGCGCCTACCTGGGGAAGATGTTCAAGAATACAACCGGAGAATACTTCAATACGTACCTCGACAAGGTCCGGATCAACAAAGCCAAGGATTTTCTGAAGCAGGGCATGAAGGTGTATCAGGTCGCGGAGAAGGTCGGTTATACGAACGTCGACTATTTTCATAGCAAATTCAAAAAGTACGTCGGTACCTCACCATCCAATTTCCGCAAGGAGCTGGACCTGTAACAGGCCATACCGTAACGCTGAATCGCACAACGAGACCGAGCCCGGATGCGGCACCGAGGTTATACAGCCTTGTGACCAGAGCATTGCATGAGGAACCGCGGGAGATGGCGCACGACAAATAGGCTTCAAGCAGCTCCGCGCCGTCTGATGCCGTATTCTAAATGGTTAATATTTGCACGCCTCATCACTCTCACCTACAACCAGACTAAGCATAAGTACTTTCATATCGTGCCCTTTCAGACGCGACTAAGGTACGCGTCTTTTTGTTTTCCCCTTTCCTTTCCTTTCCCAAGGCATTAGCGGGGAATCCAAATGCTGCGAAGCTCCGAGCGGAGGGGCCGGAATCGTATCGGAGAAGCGACAGCGGTGGCCTTTAAAGCCGGGAAACCACCTCACCCTATCATCCGAGGTTTCCCGGGTTTAACAGCGATCGGAGATACGATCCGGACACGGAGCGGCATAAAGGTCTTCTGCATTTTCTCTCCCGCAGTTAATGTCTAATTTTTATATGATTTTTAAGCCAATCCTTCGGGTACTTCCCCGCCGCAGCTTGGTTTATCATCAGGATATACAAGAGAGGAGGGGTTGGTTTGAAAGCGGTAACAAAGACGGAAAGCAGCATCCAACCTGCCGCAAAGAAAAAGAAAGGCTTTTGGACCACTTTCAAAGAGCAGAAAGTACTGTACGGAATGTCGCTACCATTCATCGTCATTGTATTCATCTTCAGTTATTTGCCGGTGTGGGGCTGGCTGATGGCATTCCAGAATTACAAGCCGGGCAAAGAGATATTCGAGCAAAAATGGGTGGGCCTGGACCATTTCGCAGCACTTTTCGCGGACGATAAGTTTTATCTGGTGTTGCGAAATACACTCGCCATGAGTTTCATGGGATTGATCGTTGGATTCACGATTCCGATCCTATTCGCAGTCTTGTTGAATGAGCTTCGTGGAAGCGTATTCAAGAGGACCGTACAGACGATATCTTATCTGCCGCATTTTGTGTCCTGGGTCGTGGTTGCCGGTATTGTGACCAAAATGCTGTCTACAGATGGAGGCGCTGTCAATCAGCTGCTGATGTGGCTGGGGTTGATTGATCAGCCGATACAGTTTATGGCTCAGGGGAACCTGTTCTGGTACATCGTAACGGGCTCCGATATATGGAAGGAAATGGGCTGGAGCGCGATCATTTATTTGGCAGCGATCTCAGGGATTGATCAGGAGCAATTCGAAGCGGCCAAGGTTGACGGCGCAAGCCGGATTCGCCAAATATGGCATATTACGCTGCCGAGCATCGCCCCTACGATTGCTATCCTGCTGATCATGTCCATCGGTCATCTGATCAGCATCGGTTTCGAGAAGCAGTTCCTGCTGGGGAATCCGCTGGTGGTGGATTATTCCGAGGTGCTGGACCTGTATGCACTGAATTATGGTCTTGGCATGGGACGTTTCTCATTCGGTACGGCCATCGGAATGTTCAACTCCGTCGTGAGCATCATCCTGCTGCTGCTTGCCAACGGTTTGTTCAAAAAATTCACGAAGCAATCGATTATGTAAGGGGAGGGAAACAGCATGGCACGAACCAAAGCAGCATTCAAGCCCTCGCTCTCCGATCGGGTGTTTGATATCGCGAATTTTACCATCATGGCACTGGTCATGATTGTCACACTCTACCCGTTCCTGAACGTTCTGGCGATATCGCTGAACGATTCCGTCGATACGGTGCGCGGGGGAATCTACATCTGGCCGCGGGAGTTCACGCTGGAGAACTATGTGCAGATTTTTAAATACGACGGCTTGGTCACCGGGGCCAAAAACACGATTCTCCGTACGCTTGCAGGGACCTTTCTGGGCTTGCTAAGCGGCACGATGCTGGGCTACGTCCTCAGCAGGGTAGACTTTCAGGGAAGAAAGTTCATGTCGACCTTTCTTGCGCTGACGATGTATTTCTCCGGCGGAATGATTCCGGTGTTCATCCTGATCCGCGACCTGAACATGATGAATTCGTTTCTGGTCTACATCATTCCGGGCATGGTGAGCGCGTTTAACGTATTCGTCATCCGGTCTTTCATCGACGGCCTGCCGTACTCGCTGCAGGAATCGGCAAAGCTTGACGGGGCCAACGATTTTACGATCTATTACAAAATCATTCTTCCGCTCTGTAAGCCCGTCTTGGCTACCATCGCCTTGTTCCTGGCCGTCGGGCAGTGGAACTCTTGGCTTGATACGTATCTCTACAACGGTAACGCCCCCCATCTCACCACGCTCCAATTCGAGCTGATGAAGGTGCTGCAGAGCACCCAGGGACAAACCAGCGGCATGATGTCCGGCCAGAATATGGCCGAGATCGTGAAGCAGGTGTCGCCGGAGTCGATCAAAATGGCAATCACGATTGTGGTAACGGTTCCAATATTGCTCGTCTATCCGTTCCTGCAGCGGTATTTCGTGAAGGGCATGACGCTTGGAGCGGTAAAAAGCTAAGCATATGTACGGTATCAGCAGGCATTGCGTCCTGTTATACGATAAATGATTAAAAATCGATTTAGGGGGTATAGCAATGAAACATAAGAAGAGATTGTCGCTGCTGCTCGCGATCATGATGATGGCTACATTCGTTCTTGCAGCGTGCGGCAACAGCGACAGCAACAATAGCGCAAATGGCGGTGAAGAAGGCAACGGCGGCAGCGATACGCAGCAGGAAGAGAAGCTGGAGCCGATGACCATGACGTATTATAGCGCGGATTCCAATGCCAACTGGGCCAACATGCAGGATGCGGTCGGCAAGAAGCTGACTGAGAAAACCGGCATTACGATCCAAGCCGAATACGCGGTGGACGGCTCCAATCAGAAGCTCCCGCTGATGGTGGCGAGCGGGGAATATCCGGACTTGGTATTTGCCAAGGGTGACGCCAATCTGTTTGTGGATTCCGGAGCGTTTATTGATCTGACGGATCTGATTGAAGAGCATGCACCGAACATTAAGAAGGTGTATGGAGATTATATGAGCCGCCTGAAATGGAGCAACGATGATGAGGCCATCTATGTCCTCCCGACACTTGCAGCGGTGGACCATCAGGCACTCGATGCCGGCGGCACGTTCCAGATCCAGCATGAAGTGCTGAAAGAACTCGGATACCCTGAACTGAAAACGGTGAAGGACTATGAGAAAGCGCTGAAAGACTATGCCGAGAAAAACCCGACGATTGACGGCCAGCCGACGATTCCGCTGACGCTGAATGCGGACGGATGGAGAATCATGATCTCGGTAACGAACCCGGCGTTTATCGCGACAGGCGTATCGGATGACGGCGAGTACTATATCGACCCGGAAACAACCGAGGCGAAGCTTCATTACAAGCGGCCGGAAGAGAAGGAATACTTCCGCTGGCTGAATCATATGAACGCCGAGGGCTTGTTGGATAAAGAAACGTTTGTGCAGAAGACGGACCAATACGAAGCCAAAATTTCCTCCGGCCGCGTCCTTGGCGTCATTGATCAGGAGTGGGGCTTCGGCAATGCAACGAACGCGCTGAGAACTTCCGGCAAGGAAAACCGCACCTATGCAAGATTCCCGATCCAGCTGGATGAGTCGACGAAGGATGCAACGTTCCAAGACACGGGTTACGTCGCCGGATGGGGCGTAGGCATTACAACATCCGCCAAGGATCCGGTTCGAATCATCAAATTCCTGGATTATCTGGCTTCCGAAGAAGGGCAAATTTTGATGAATTGGGGAATCGAGGGCGAGCATTACAACGTTGTGGACGGCAAGCGTGTCATTCCGGAAGACGTTCAAGAGCGCAAAACCTATGACAACGCCAACTTCACAAAGGAGACAGGAATCGGCTTGTACAATGCGATGTTCCCTCGTTACGGCGACGGCGTGAAGGATTCGACGGACAACTATTACACAACGAACTTCCCGGAGACGATCATAGAGAACTATACGCCATCCGCAAAGGAGACGCTGAAAGCATACGGCGTCGAAATGTGGAAAGACCTGTGGCCGAAGCAAGAGGAATTTGAAGTGAAGCCGTGGGGCGTTGCTTACAACATTCCGGTACCGAGCGACTCCAATATCAATATCACGTACAAAAAGGTGGAAGAGATTACTCGGAAGCGGATTCCGGAAATCATTCTTGCCGATCCGGCGAAATTTGATGCGCTGTATGATCAGTTCCTCAAAGAACTGAATGATGCCGGCGCCGAGAAAATGGAGCAGGAATACACCCAATTGGTACGCGACCGTGTGGAGCTCTGGAATAATTAAGGTATAGGTAAATAGAAGGGGCCGGCTATATGCGGCCCCTTTTGCCGCTATTCAAGGTTGTTACTGCTATAGCGGCGGTACTTATTTTACTTACAAGAAATACAACAATAGATGAAGGATTTAAGGTGTTCTTCGAGAAGACCTTTATCAACTGGAATAAGGGGGGATTACACTGAATTCAGCAAAGCAGCAGGTCTCAACATTGTGGTATCGGGAGCCCGCGGCCAAGTGGGAAGAAGCGCTACCGCTCGGAAACGGCCGTCTTGGCGCCATGGTGTTCGGAGGCGTACAGGAAGAACGCATTCAATGGAATGAAGATACGCTTTGGTCCGGATTTCCCCGGGATACGAATAATTACGAGGCTCGCCGGCATTTGGCAGCGGCAAGAGAGCTGATTGCGTCCGGAAAGTATGCCGAAGCCGAACAGTTGATTGAGGGCAAGATGGTCGGCAGAAGCACGGAGTCCTTTTTGCCTTTAGGTGATCTGGTCATCAGACAGTCGGGAATAGCGGATCATTGGACGGACTATAGGCGCGAACTGGATTTGGATACAGGGATTGCATCCACTCGCTTTCGAGCGGGCGGCTCCGATGATATTTTCAGCAGGGACATGTTCATCAGTGCGGTTGACCAGGTCGCGGTTATCGGTTATGCGAGCACGGGCGGCGCACCCATCCAATTGGAGATTGGGTTAAATTCACCGCTGCAGCATCGTACACGCGCAGAGGAAGACGGAACCCTGGTATTGTATGGACATGCTCCAACCCATATTGCCGATAATTACAGAGGCGATCACCCCGGGTCGGTACTCTATGAAGACGGGCTTGGCATACAGTATGAAATGAGGCTGCTGGCCCTGACGGATAGCGGGCAGGTAACGGTGGATGACAGCGGCATACGCATCAACGGCGCAGGTTCGGTCACGCTGCTGATTGCGGCAGCCACGAATTTTGAAGGCTTCGATCGTTCTCCAGGTTCTGGAGGAACCGATCCGTCCGGGATATGCAGGGGGAGACTTCAGGACGCGATGCGGCATGGTTTTGCAGAATTGCGCTCACGGCATGTCAAGGACCATCAAGCCTTGTTCAGACGGGTCGAGCTTCAGCTTGGCCGTCCAGAGGCTGAGGGTTCTACACAAGCATTGGCCACCGACGAGCGGATGCAAGCGTACCGGGAGGGACGGGAGGATGCTGCTCTTGAGGCACTGATGTTTCAATTCGGAAGATATTTGCTCATCGCCAGCTCCCGGCCAGGTACACAGCCCGCCCATCTGCAGGGCATATGGAATCCGCATGTACAGCCGCCATGGAACAGTGATTATACAACGAATATCAATACCGAGATGAACTACTGGCCCGCAGAGACGACCCATCTGAGCGAGTGCCATGAGCCGCTATTCCAGATGATCCGGGAGCTTAGCGTAAGCGGTGCCCGGACGGCGAAGATTCATTACGGCGCCCGTGGATGGGTCGCCCATCATAACGTGGATCTATGGCGAATGGCCAGCCCGAGCGATGGCAGAGCCATGTGGGCTTTCTGGCCAATGGGTGGCGCATGGCTGTGCCGGCATCTATGGGAGCGTTATCAATTCCACCCGGACCTCGAATATTTGCAGGAAACGGCTTACCCGCTGATGAGGGATGCGGCATTGTTTTGCCTGGATTGGCTTATTGAAGACGGGAAAGGGCATCTGGTGACCAGCCCGTCGACATCGCCGGAGAATCAGTTCCTTACCGAAGCAGGCTTGCCTTGCAGCGTGTCGGCAGGCTCCACCATGGATATGGCCATCATTCGGGATATATTTCATCACTGTATCGAAGCATCACAGCTGCTGGAGCAGGATGAAGAACTGCGGGAGGAATGGAGGGCGGCGGTCGCGCGCTTGCTGCCTTACGCCATCGATGACGAGGGCAGGCTCATGGAATGGAGCGAGCCTTATCCGGAAGCGGAGCCCGGACATCGGCACGTATCCCATTTGTACGGATTGTACCCCGGCTCCGATATTACCCTGCAGGATACGCCGCAGCTTGCGGAAGCCGCTTATCGTACGCTGATGTCGCGCATCGACCATGGTGGGGGGCACACGGGATGGAGCTGCGTATGGCTGATCAACCTGTTTGCCCGACTGCAGCAGCCGGACAAGGCGTATGATTATGTCCGGACGCTGATTTCCCGTTCCATGCATCCTAATCTGCTCGGAGACCATCCTCCGTTCCAGATCGATGCGAATTTTGGAGGCACCGCCGGACTTGCGGAAATGCTGCTTCAGAGTCATTTGGGTGCCATTCAGCTGCTGCCGGCGCTGCCGAAAGCGTGGGCAGAAGGCTCCGTAAGAGGATTAAAGGCTCGCGGCGGGTTTATTGTGGACATGGAATGGAGGGAAGGCCTCTTAACGTCTGCGAGCGTAACCTCTACGCATGGCCGAACCTGTAGAATTAGCTATTCCGTGCCTTTCGCCGTTAGAAGGGAAGACGGAAGTGTAGTGACGACGGATGACCATGGCTCGTTTGAAACGGTGAACGGAGCGACGTATCGGATCACGCCAGCCACCGATGAAGACAGCGTGAACACGAATGGATTGAACAAGGCTTTCTTGAAGTGAACGAGATTTGAACTAAACCAGATATGGAATTTATGAAGCTAAAGGAGCTGAACCCTAGATGATTAACGAAAAGTTACCCAAAATGTGGTATGGCGGCGACTATAATCCCGAGCAATGGGGTGCGGAAGCGTGGAAGGAAGATGACCGCATGTTTAAACTGGCGGGTATCGATGTTGCCACCATTAATGTATTCTCTTGGGCATTGAGCCAGCCGAACGAGGACACGTACGATTTTGCATGGCTGGACGAGACGATCGATCGGCTGTACCGGAACGGGGTATATATCTGTCTGGCAACCAGCACAGGGGCACATCCGGCTTGGATGGCGCGTAAATACCCGGATGTGCTGCGCGTTGACTACGAGGGCCGCAAACGCAAATTCGGCGGCCGCCATAACTCCTGCCCGAACAGTCCCACCTACCGTAAATACGCCACAATGATGGCCGGCAAGCTGGCGGAACGCTACAAGGATCATCCGGCCGTCCTGATCTGGCACGTATCGAACGAATATGGCGGGTACTGTTACTGCGATCATTGCGCCGCGGCATTCCGGACTTGGCTGAAGCAGCGCTACGGCACACTGGATGCCGTGAACAAAGCATGGAATACCCGCTTCTGGGGCCATACCTTCTATGACTGGGAGGACATCGTTGTACCTAACGCTTTAAGCGAAGAATGGTCCGGCAACCGGACCAATTTTCAAGGCATATCCCTGGATTACCGCCGTTTCCAATCGGACAGCCTGCTGGACTGCTACAAGCTGGAGCGGGATGAATTGAAGCGGATCACGCCGGATATTCCGGTGACCACGAATCTGATGGGGTTTTACCCGGAGCTGGACTATTTCAAATGGGCCAAGGAGATGGATGTCGTCTCCTGGGACAACTATCCGTCGCTGGATACCCCGTACAGCTATACCGCCATGGCACATGCCCTGATGCGGGGGCTTAAGGGCGGTCAGCCCTTTATGCTGATGGAGCAGACGCCGAGCGTTCAGAACTGGCAGCCGTACAACTCGGCCAAGCGTCCGGGGGTTATGCGATTGTGGAGCTACCAAGCGGTCGCCCATGGTGCGGATACGGTGATGTTCTTCCAGCTGCGCCGTTCGATCGGAGCCTGCGAGAAATATCATGGTGCGGTCATCGAACATGTGGGACATGAACATACTCGCGTATTCCGCGAGTGCGCCGAGCTGGGCAAGGAGCTGCAGCAGCTGGGGGACCGAATCCTGGATGCCCGTTCCGACGCCAAAGTCGCGATCATCTACGACTGGGAGAACCGGTGGGGCATTGACCTGTCGAGCGGTCCGACCGTTGCCCTCAATTACGTGAATGAGGTCCATAAATATTACGATGCCCTGCACCAGCTGCATATTCAGACCGATATGGTCAGCGTGGAAGAGGACTTCCGGAAGTATGACGTTGTCATTGCGCCGGTGATGTATATGGTAAAGCCGGGATTCGCGGAGCGCGTGGAGGCCTTTGTATCGCAAGGCGGCACCTTTGTGACGACCTTCTTCAGCGGTATCGTCAATGAATATGATCTTGTGACGCTGGGCGGTTATCCGGGCGAGCTGCGCAAGGTCATGGGAATTTGGGCCGAGGAGATTGATGCGCTGCTTCCGGGTCAGCAGAATCAGGTGGTGATGCGAGGCCGGAAGGGACAACTGGAGGGCACCTACGACTGCGGAATTCTGTGCGACGTGATCCATGCAGAAGGCGCGGAAGTCGTTGCCGAATATGGCTCCGATTATTATCAAGGCACGCCATCGTTAACCGTGAATTCCTTCGGGCAAGGGAAGGCATGGTATGTGGCCACAAGTCCGGAACCTAAATTCCTGAAGGACCTGATGCAAACCATATGCAACGACCATGGCATTAAGCCCGTTTTGAAGGCTCCGGAAGGCGTTGAGGTGACAAGGCGCGTGAAGGAGGGCGCGGAGTTCATCTTTGTACTTAATCACATGCCGGAGAGCAAACCCGTGCCATTGGAAGGGGAAACCTATGTTGACCTGCTGACGGGTGAGGAGCATCGGGATTCCTGCGAGGTGCCGGCCCGCGGAGTCATGATATTGGAGAAACGGCAGAAATAGAGGATCGCGTGAGGTTTTTTGCGAAGGCATCCATCACGTAAAGGGTTTGCATAAAAAAGCAGAGAAAGCAGGGGATCCCATGCTCTCTCTGCTTTATTTTATATGCCCAAACCCAACATAGGCTTCATGCCTAAAAGAGGTTAATCGCTGCCCAGTCTACACTTCCTTCTCATGCAGCTTACGGAATTCCTTGGGCGAAATGCCCTCTTGCTTCTTAAAGACAAGACTGAAATACTTCTCGTTCTTGAAGCCGACCATTTCGGAAATCGCTGCCATTTTCAGGCCCGGATTTTGCAGCAGGATTTTAGCCTTGGAGATGCGGATCCGGTTCAGATGTTCCGGGATGTTAATGCCGTGCTTTTGCTTGAATTTGCGGGAAATGTACTCACGGCTTACATGAAATCGGTTTGCAATATCATACAGCGACACGTCGTTCTGATAATTTTGCTCGATAAACGCCGTAATGTCATGGATCAGGTCCTGTCCCGTTTGCTTCTGGGACTGCAGCGCCGAGGCCAGCAGGCTCATTACATCCATCCAATACTGCTGCCATTCTGCCAGGGAGCATACATATTTGTCCGGGCTTGGCCGCTCGATGGCGGCGCTTTCCTCTTTGTACAATTTCAACAAAGGTTCAGACGACGGGTTAGCGGTTTCATGAATGACGTGATTGGCAAATCTTTCGATATCGCGGTCCCAACGCTCGAGAAGCTCCGGCGTGAGAACGCCGCTTTTTCGAATAGCCGCAATGAATGATTCAACAGCTTCGGTTATGGGAGCGGGTTGGCCGCTAAGTATGGCGAGCTTCCAGGTATCCTCAAACCCGCTGAACTGTACGCCTTTATGATGGTCAACGCCGGATCGGCGCTGTTCCTCCGTATCATGGATAAAGTGATTTAGGACCGTTAAATCGCGCTGATGCAGGGCGGACGAGCTCCGGGCATACAAATCCGGTATGTCTGCCGGGTATTGGCCGTCAGGACTAACGCCAAAATGCATGTGGCGCGACAAGGTGCGATGCATCCCGTTATTGATCTCTTGAAGCAGCGTTGCAAGCGTTGCAAGCTGATCCCACAGCAATATAACCAGTTGGTGAGGTGAACCGAAGTGACGGAAGGCAATCCCGATCCGGTCCTTTTGCAGAAATTCATTGCAAATATTAAGCAGGGCAAACATGAGCAAATCCTGATGATGGCCAAAGCGGCTATAAAGCGCGTGATCTGACTTGTCCATTTGCATGACGGCCAGGCGTATCGTCTGCGTTTGCTCCGGTACGATGCCTTCATCCTTGAGGCGATTGACCACCTGGATATGGGCGCTTTTGTCATCAATAAGACTGGATAACAGCTTCTCCGAGTAGACCGGCCGGTACTCGTTCACCTGAACATGCTGCTGCCGCGCCGCAAGGCGCTCCCGTTCCTCGGCTTTCCAGGCGGCAGTCGCCTTGGCGACTGCTTGGTTGATGACGTCTTCCTCAATGGGCTTCAGGATATAATCCGTGCCGCTGTACCAGATGGTGTTGCGAACGAATTCGAAGTCGTCATGCCCGCTGATGACAATGAATTTGATATCCGGGTAATTTTTGTGAATCCATTCCATGAGATCTACGCCGTTTTTGAGCGGCATCAGCATGTCCATCAGCACGAGGTTGGGCCGGAATTCCGGAATCAACTTCATCGCCTCAAGACCATTGGCGGCTTCCTCAATATCGATAATCCCGTGCGTCTCCCACTGGACGAGCAGTCGGATGGCTTTACGCACGCGAGACTCGTCATCCACGATCAATGCCTTCATCCGTTTCACCTTCCACATTTATAGTCAGTACAACACGAAAGCCATGCGGCTGGTTGTTTTCGATGCTGAACTTGGATTTTCCGCGATAATACAGCCTCAGCCTTGTCATGATGTTGATGAGTCCGATCCCGCTGCTGTCTTCCGTTTCCATTTCGGAAAGAACCTGAAGCTGTTCCAGATCCATTTCTTCCATCCGAAGCAAGTGCTCCTGAAGGGTTTGGAACGGCTCATCCTGCATTCCGTTACCGTTATCCTCGACCGTGATCTGCACGATGGAGGCCGACAGGCGCTTACTTTTTAACGCGATGTAATTGTTTTCCGCCAAGGGGTTCATGCCATGCTTGAAAAAGTTCTCGATCAGCGGCTGAACCAGCATTTTCGGGATCAACACCTGCAAAGTCGACTCATCCACATCGTAACGGAAGTCGAACTGATTCTCAAATCGTTCCTTCTGCAGCTCCACGTAATCCTTGATATGATCGATCTCTGTAGCCAGCGTGACCGGTTTATCGGTGTTGTACATGCTGTATCTCATCATCCGGGCAAGGGCGGAGATCAGGGAGTAGATTCTCTTCATTCCATGCTCCAGCGCAAGGGTGCCGATCGTTTGCAGCGCATTGTTCATAAAATGCGGGTTCACCTGCGCCTGCAGCGCGCGGAGCTGGTTGGTCCGGTTCGCCAGCTTCAGCTTGTATTCCTGCAAGATAAGGTTGTTGATCGTATCCATCATGCTGCCGAACCTGCGGTGCAGGGTTCCGATTTCGTCTTTGCGGTTGGAGGAGATATCCACGGCCATTCGTCCGCTTTTGACTTGGCTCATGAGGCCTACCAATTCCCGGATCGGCGCCGTAATATAGACCGAAATCCAGATCGTGGCGGCGATGATGAGAATAAGGGACACGGCTATCAGCAAAATATTGACGAAGGCTGCTTTGTCCGCGCTGCTTAGAATATAGGAGGAAGGGATCTCCTTAATCATCGTCCAGTCGTTGATCGACGTCTTGATATTGTTATATAAATAGATTTTGTTGTTATACTCGAAATGGCCTTCCTTCTTGCCGGACTGCTTGATGCTGTCGTACCATTCCGTTTGAATCTGCTGTCCCAGCATCTCGCCATGGCCGGCATACATGATATACCCGGCTTCATTCGTAATATACAGCTGCTCATGTTCGGGCTGGAACAGCTGATTGCTGATCCGGCTCAGGAAATTCATGTCCATATCGATGGCGAGAATGCCCAATCGCTCGGTCGAAGGGACGCGTTCAATGACCCGGTACATCGTGAATACTTGTTTATTGGCCTCATAGGGATAAGCTAACTGAAAGCCATACGTGTGAAGGGGATGGGGCGGCTGTAAGACCACCGTATAGTTACCGAGATCGGGAATTTCGGGATAGAGGTTGACATCACTCGTTTTTCTGGCGATATCCTGGGCGAATAACGTGGCCTCTCTTTTGCCGTCGACATAGAGATAGACCTGTCTGGAGCCGCTAATGGCTTTTTGAATGGACTGCAGCGTGGCGGACTGCCTGCCGCTGGCATTGATGTTCTCATGACTATAATAAAGGCTGCGGAAAAAATCCGGATCCGAATAAACCGTAAGGGAATTCCGGTTCATGTCTTCCAAATAGCTCTCCAAGTTCAACCGTCCCTGATAGAGAAGGTTCATATTCTCAACAACGGCCCGTTCCTTGAGCGAGTTGGTGGTCATCACATAGCTGATGATCATGGAGATGGTGGTCGGAATGATGGTAGCCATGATCATAAAGGTAATCAATTTGGTGCGAATGCTGTTCCAATTCCAGTTCAATAAATTCACCGCCGATCAATTTTCTATACCATTTAGTTCACATCCTGTGGTAGTCCCAAGGTCTTCATCTTAGCATAATTAAATCATAGAGAAATGGATAGAGAAACGATAGGACAAGCGGAGGGGGATTTACATGAACAGCAAGAGAACGGCTGCCTTGACGCAGCAGTTGGTTTATATCGGACCCGCGCTGCTGTTTTTCGGTATTACGATCATTATCCCATTTGTGATGGGGATGTATTACTCGTTTACCAACTGGAATGGTGTATCGGGGAATGTCGAATGGGTAGGACTGGACAATTTCAAACAGATTTTCACAAATGACAGCGCATTCGCACAGTCCTTTTGGTTCACCACCAAGTTTACGATCGTTGGCGTGCTTCTAACGAATCTGGTCGGTTTTTTCCTGGCCTACTTCTTAACGAAAAATATTAGGGCGCGCAACTGGCTGCGGACGATCTTCTTCATGCCGAACGTGATCGGCGGATTGCTGCTCGGTTTCATCTGGCAGTTCATCTTCATAAAGGGCTTTGCCACCGTTGGCGAGGCAACGGGGATTCCGTTCTTTAATCTTCCGTGGCTGGGAGATGAAGTAACCGGCTTCTGGGGCATTATCATGGTCTTTGTATGGCAATCATCAGGCTATCTGATGGTCATCTACATCGCGTCCATTACGAATGTGTCCAAGGAAGTCATGGAAGCTGCCGAGATTGATGGTGCGAACCGGTTTCAAGTGCTCAAGAGCATCATCGTTCCGCTTATCATGCCGGCGGTCACCGTATGTTTATTCCTGGCGATATCCTGGTCCTTCAAAATGTTCGACCTGAACCTGTCGCTCACGAAGGGCGGACCCTACCGCTCCACGGAGTCGCTGGCCATGAACGTGTACAATGAGGCATTCCTGAACAACAGGTATGGACTCGGGACGGCCAAGTCCCTGATCTTCTTCCTGGTCGTTGCCGTCATCACGCTCATTCAAGTCCGTTTAACGAAGCAGAAGGAGGTCGAAGCTTAAATGAGATCGAAGAAACCTCCTATGTCGGCTTCCACGATCGTATTGCAGATTGTGATGGTCATTATTGCGCTGATCTTCCTGGCGCCCTTTTACTTCCTGCTGGTGAACTCGGTCAAATCGCTGGGCGATATTATGGTCGACGCGGCCAACTGGCCAACCGCTTTTCACTTTGACAACTACAGCAAGGCTTGGGAAATGACCCGCTTCCCGGAAGCGTTCGTCAATTCCGTCATTATTACGGTCATCAGTAACCTAATCATCGCCCTGTTGAGCGCGATGGCGGCTTACCGGATGGTTCGGTCCAATACGAGATTCAATCAAATCGTGTTCATGCTGTTCGTATCGGCCATGGTCATTCCGTTCCAATCCATTATGATTCCATTGCTGCAGGTCATTAACTTCCTGGGCGTTAACAACAGTATCGTCGGATTGATTCTCAGTTATCTGGGACTCGGCATCCCGTTGTCGGTCTTCCTGTTCCACGGGTTCGTGAAAGGCATTCCGCTTGAAATCGAAGAGGCCGCCACGGTCGACGGAGCTTCTCCGTTCCGAGTATTTGCCCGTATCGTTATGCCGATGCTGAAACCTATGATGGTTACGGTCATCATCCTGAACTGTCTGTGGGTCTGGAACGACTACCTGCTGCCGTCCTTGATCCTGCAAAGTCCGGAACTGCGGACGATTCCGCTCGCGACCTTTGCTTTCTTCGGACAGTATTCGAAGCAGTGGGATATGGCGCTGCCGGCTCTGGTGCTGGGCATTACGCCGATTATCATCTTCTTCCTGTCATTACAGAAGTATATTGTTGAAGGCGTCGCTGCCGGCTCCGTTAAGGGGTAACGGCAGCCTGGCTTCTTCCAAATCGGTTTTTCTATCTTTATATATAAACAATACTAGGGGGTAGTAAAGATGAACAAAATGAAATTATCACTCGTGATGCTGCTGGCTTTCTCGCTGCTGCTTGCGGCTTGCGGCGGCAAGTCGGAGGAAGGCCAGGGCGGAAGCTCGAACGGAGCTGCCGGCGAAGTTAAGACGGTTAAGATTTTCCAATTCAAAACCGAGATCGTGGACGGCCTGAATGAACTCAAGGTTGAATTCGAGAAGGAATATCCAAACATCAAGCTTGATATTCAAACCGTGGGCGGCGGCGCTGATTACGGTGCTGCACTGAAAACGAAATTCGCATCCAACGATGCGCCTGATATTTTCTCCAACGGCGGCGACGCCGAGATGGAGATGTGGATCGACCGTCTGGAGGATCTGTCCGATCAGCCTTGGGTGAACGATCTGGTGGACATGGCAAAAGAGCCGATGACCAAAGACGGTAAAGTATACGGCATGCCAATGAACCTTGAAGGATGGGGTTACATCTACAATAAAGATTTGTTTGAGCAAGCAGGCATTACCGAGCTTCCTAAAACCTATGCCCAATTGGAAGATGCTGCGAAGAAGCTGGAAGCGGCAGGCATAACTCCTTTTGCGAACGCTTACCAGGAATGGTGGCTGATCGGTAACCAAGGCATTAACCCGGCGTTTGCCCAGCAGGATGATCCGAATGCCTTTATCCAGGGCTTGAACGACGGTACTCAAACATTCGCAGGCAATGCGAAGTTCGAAGAGTGGGCCAAGCTGATGCAGCTGACATTGGATCACGGGAACAAAAACCCGCTGACCACTGATTATAATACGGCCATTTCCCTCCTGGCTACGGGCAAAACAGCCATGATGCAAAACGGCAACTGGGCCCAAACCGAGATTGATGCCATTAATCCGGACCTGAATCTTGGCTACCTGCCGATGCCGCTTGGCGACAATGCGGAGCTAAATGACAAGCTGAACGTTGGCGTACCTGCGAACCTGGTCATTAACAAGGATTCCGCGTCGAAGGAAGAAGCGAAGATCTTCCTGAACTGGTTTGTCACATCCGATATCGGTAAAGAGTACATCGTCAAAAAATTCAAATTCATTCCGGCCTTAAAGACAATTGAAGCAACGCCTGAGGATATGGGCGACCTGGGTTCGTCTGTGTGGGAGTATGTACAAGCTGGAAAGGTACTGCCAAGACAATCCGCGAAGTTCCCTGACGGTGTAGCACAGGAATTCTCCGGTGCGATGCAGGCCTTCTTCGCAGGCAAATCCGATGCGAACAAGATGCTTGAGGATATGCAGACATCCTGGGATAACCTGAAAAAGTAAGGAGCAACGCTCTAATTCAAGTTAGCTAATCGTTCATAAGAGGTATGATCCCTGTCCGACATGACATGGGATGGTACCTCTTTTCTTTAAGATTCATAGTTCGTTGATAGAGGTTTGCTCAGCTAAAGAACGATGAAGGAGGCAATTCGATGATTAATGAACATTTTCCTAAGATATGGTATGGCGGGGACTACAACCCCGAGCAATGGGATAAGGCAACGATGGAAGAGGACCTGCGGATGTTTGAGCTGGCCGGCGTTGACGTGGCGACCCTCAATGTATTCTCCTGGGCCAAAACGCAGCGCGATGAGGACAGCTATGATTTCACATGGCTAGATGAAATTATGGATCGATTGGCAGAGGAGCAGGTCCATGTCTGCTTGGCAACAAGCACGGGGGCGCATCCGGCCTGGATGGCCAAGAAATACCCGGACATCCTGCGCGTTGATTACGATGGGCGCAAACGCAAATTCGGCGGTCGTCATAATTCATGTCCGAACAGCCCGACGTATCGCAAATATTCGGTGCTGATGGCGCGCAAGCTGGCTGAACGGTACAAGGATCATCCGGCATTGGTCATCTGGCACGTCTCCAATGAGTACGGGGGGTATTGCTATTGCGACAATTGCGAGCAGCAGTTCCGCGTCTGGCTGAAAGAGCGTTACGGGACGCTCGATAAGCTGAATGCCGCATGGAATACCGGATTCTGGGGCCATACCTTTTACGAGTGGGACGAGATTGTGGTACCGAACGCGCTCAGCGAAGAGTTCAACGGGAACCGGACGTTCTTCCAAGGGATATCGCTGGACTATCGCCGATTCCAATCCGACAGCCTGCTGGCATGTTACCGGTTGGAGAAGGAAGAATTGAAGAAGGTTACGCCGCACATACCGGTCACCACCAACCTGATGGGATTTTATCCGGAGCTGGATTACTTCGAGTGGGCGAAGCATATGGATGTGGTATCCTGGGACAACTATCCCGCGCTTGATACGCCGGTAAGCTTTACGGCGATGTCGCATAATCTGATGCGCGGGCTGAAAAGCGGGCAGCCGTTCATGCTGATGGAGCAGACCCCGAGCGTTCAAAACTGGTCGCCCTACAATTCCGCTAAGCGTCCAGGCGTGATGAGATTATGGAGTTATCAGGCCGTAGCCCATGGGGCCGATACGATCATGTTCTTCCAGCTCCGCCGTTCCGTGGGGGCATGCGAGAAGTTCCACGGCGCATTGATTGAGCATGTGGGACATGAGCACACCCGGGTCTTCCGGGAATGCGCGGAGCTCGGGCAAGAGCTGCAGCAGCTCGGAGACAAGCTGCTCGACTCCCGTTCGGACGCCAAGGTAGCGATCATGTACGATTGGGAGAATCGTTGGGCGCTGGCGCTGTCAAGCGGACCTTCCAAAGCTTTGAACTACGTAGACGAGGTTCATAAATATTATGATGCGCTGTATCAGCTGAATATCCAGACGGATATCATCAGCGTTGAGGAAGACCTGAGCAAGTACGATGTGGTAATTGCCCCCGTGATGTATATGGTGAAGCCTGGCGTTGCCCAGCGCGTGGAGCAGTTTGTATCCAGGGGCGGAACCTTTGTGACGACCTTCTTCAGCGGCATCGTCAACGAGAACGATCTGGTGACCCTGGGAGGTCATCCCGGCGAACTGCGCAAGGTAACTGGTATCTGGGCCGAGGAGATCGATGCCCTGCTTCCCGGGCAGCAAAATCAGATCAACATGAAGCAGGATTGGGGATCACTGCGTGGAAGTTATCCATGTGGAATTTTGTGCGACGTCATCCATGCGGAGACGGCGGAGGTTCTGGCTGAGTACGGATCCGACTTCTATAAAGGCACGCCTGTTCTGACGAAGAATGCGTTTGGCGAAGGTCAGGCCTATTATGTGGCGAGCAGTCCGGATTCGCAGTTCCTGCAGGGATTTCTTGCCAATCTGTGCGAAGAACAGGGTGTGAAGCCGCTGCTGGAAACACCAGCCGGGGTAGAGGTGGTGGAACGGGTGAAGGATGGGAACTCCTATTTGTTCATCATGAACCACAATGCCGAAGAGATGACGTTTGATGCAGGTTCTGCCAATCAATTCGATCTCCTGGGCAGCCGACAAATTTCGGGCCATGTTACGATTCCGGGAAGGGACGTCATGATTCTGGAACGGACGGCCGCCGTAAGGTCTTAAAGAGGACCATGGAGATTTAACTCGGACCTTGGTTAGGGGGCAAAAGCAGTGAGTATACATTTTCATGAAGATCTGGGGGTATTCCATCTCCAAAGCGATCGATCAAGCTATGTGATTGAGCTTGTGCGGGGCGTTTATCCGGCGCATGCCTATTGGGGGCGTCGTATTCGCGATAACCGCGTCTTAGGATTGCTGGAACGCAGGGGAAGAGCATCCTTTTCGCCGTCGCCGTTTCGCGAAGATGCTTCCTTTTCCCTGGACAGTTTGCCTCAGGAATACCCGGGCTATGGCAGCGGCGATTTCCGGCAGCCTGCGTACCAGGTACAGCTGGCTAACGGGACCACCGTCACCGAAGCGGAATATGTCCGTCACCGGATATACAGCGGCAAACCGAAGCTGGAAGGCTTGCCTGCCGTATACGCGGAACAGGATGCTGAGGCGGATACGCTGGAGCTGGAACTGCTTGATCGGGTAAGCGGCTTGACGATTTATTTGTCTTATACGGTCATGAATGCATTCGATGCCATTACGCGTTCCGTGTCCTTCCGTAATGACAGCAAGGAGAACATTACCCTGCTGAAGGCCATGAGCGCCAGCGTGGATATGAATCATAGCCGTTATGACCTTCTGCATCTCCATGGGGCATGGGCGAGAGAGCGCCATGTGCAGCGCAGAAGGTTATCCCCCGGCATGCAGGGAAATGAGAGCCGCAGGGGTTCAAGCAGCCATAACCATAATCCGTTCCTTGCGCTGCTGTCCGAAGGCGCCGGCGAAGAGCACGGTGAGGTGTACGGCTTCAGCCTTGTATACAGCGGCAGCTTCTCTGCACAGGTTGAGGTGGATCAATACGAAACAGCCCGGGTTACGATGGGATTGAATCCATTCGATTTTTCCTGGCTGCTGGAGCCGGGACAATCGTTCCAGACGCCGGAAGCGGTGATGGTTTTCTCGGCGGAGGGCTTGGGCGGCATGTCCAGACGCTATCATAAGATGTACCGTACAAGGCTGAGCCGGGGGCAATTCCGGGATGCCACTCGCCCAGTATTGGTTAACAACTGGGAAGCGACCTACTTTAACTTTAATGCGGATAAAATCGAGCAAATCGCCAGCGCCGGACGGGATCTCGGCATCGAGTTGTTTGTGCTGGATGACGGCTGGTTCGGCAAGCGAAATGATGATACGACTTCCCTCGGGGATTGGGTCGTTGACAAGAACAAGCTGCCGGAAGGCCTTGAGGATCTCGTGAAGCGGGTTCGCGATCTGGATATGCAGTTCGGTTTGTGGTTTGAGCCGGAGATGGTTTCGCCGGACAGCGATCTGTACCGTCAGCATCCGGACTGGTGCCTGCATGTAGAAGGACGCCGGCGAACGGAAGGGAGACAGCAGCTGATCCTGGACTTCTCCCGCCAGGAAGTAGGCGATGCGGTGGCCGATATGGTTCGTAGCATCCTGAGAAGCGCGCCGATCACCTATGTGAAATGGGACATGAACAGGAATATGACGGAGATCGGGTCGGCCGCGCTGCCGCCTGAGCGCCAGCGGGAAACGGCCCACCGTTATATGCTCGGGTTGTATCGGGTGATGGAGCAGCTGACGACCGAGTTCCCGCATATTTTGTTTGAGAGCTGCTCCGGCGGTGGCGGACGCTATGATCCGGGGATGCTGTATTACATGCCGCAGACGTGGACAAGCGATAACTCCGATGCCGTCAGCCGATTGAAGATTCAATACGGAACGAGCCTTGTGTATCCTCTTAGCTCCATGGGAGCCCATGTATCCGCTGTTCCGAATCATCAGGTGCACAGGAATACTTCACTCCGTACGAGAGGCCATGCGGCGATGTCGGGCAATTTCGGATATGAGCTGGATCTGACGGTCTTCAGTGAACAGGAAAAGGAAGAGGTCCGCGAGCAGGTGAAACTGTATAAGGAGATTCGCCATCTGGTGCAGTTCGGGGATTTCTACCGCCTTCGGAATCCGTTCGAAGGGAACGAAGCAGCCTGGACCATCGTCTCCGAGGATCGATCTGAAGCGGTACTGTATTACTTCCGCATCTTAAGCGAGGCGAATGAGCCGATAGTGTGGCTGCGTACGGCGGGGCTGGATCCGGAAGGGGATTATCGGTGCATTGACGATGGAAACATCTACGGCGGAGACCGACTGATGAACGCCGGATTGGCCATTCCCTCGATGCATGGCGATTTCCAGAGCTTTATTTGGAGGTTCAAACGAGTGTAAGTTGCCATACTCAAGCTTTACGATCTGCGCCTGAGCGCAGCGTTATTTATAACATCGATCCAACATATAGCTGAATCATGCCATAAAAGAACCGCCAGAGATGTAACAGCTCTGGCGGTTGTTGCTGTTTCATTCCGGCTGCCCTTAGGTTGCCGTAATGGAATAGGTGCCCCGGTCCGTTGTGAGCACCACTTGACGGTCTTGGATGTCCGCAGCCGTTAACCCGTCCAGTCCAATGACAAAGGCATTGCTTGGCAGCGGCGCTTCATGGCCGGCCGTGATGACAACGCCGGGGCCGTGCAGCAGCAGGGCATGGCGGTCTCCGTAACCGTCGATGGACTGCTCTTGATGCTGCTGGTGTTCAAATCGTTCCAGCTGTATTTCAATTTGGTCCTGATCCTTCTCTTCTTGCTTGGATATGTGCAGAGTGTGATTGCTTTTGGATTGAAGCCATTGGGTGACCTCTTCGATCGATGGATTCATCATGAACACCTTCCTTGATTTTAGGGTGGCTTCAAATAGTCTGTCCATGAAACCGCAACCTTATTTCAATTACAAGGGGTTCCTTCGTCAGAAAGCATATGAAAAATTAACGCGGATCAAACCCTCTTCATCTATTTACGTGTTAAGATAGTTTAATAATATGGAACAATCGCATGATACATAAGGAGGGGCCATGAGCAAGAAATGGTATTATGTTCTCGCCATCCTGTTCGTAGCCTGCAGCTGGGTCGGGAATGTCTGGTATTATGAATCCAACCAACTGGGAAGAACCGTATTCCTTGAGCATCATGTGGAAACAAGGGAAGGGGGAGGCCGTGTATTTGACTTGTATTATGTAGAGGACAAACGAGCAGACAAGACGCTAAGCTCCATCCGGATCGAAGGTTATCCCGAACAGATCATAACGCCATACCCCCAATATGCAGAGTATCAGAGGCAGGACCTGGGAAAAATAATGGTGAACTTAAATAAACCCGCCCCCGAGGAAGAAGGGACAGGAGAGCAGTTGAAGGAGCCGGTTCTCGTTCGAGAGATTACTGCCCTATACTCCGATGGAACCTCGGAACGAGTGGATATCGGGGAGATTTACATATGGCCTGGCGTATATGATCAGGAAGATCAAGATCCGATATCGTGGACGTCCGGCGGATCCTCTTCCGATAACTCGGGTTACGAATCTGCCGTCGTGAAGCGGTCCCTTCAGTTAACGGCGTTCTCCTCGAAATGGCTGGATATCGCAGAGGAAGGAGATCTCCGAATCCATGTCGACATTTCCAGACAAATACCGGGTACTAGTTACCGGTCTCAGCCTTCGGAAGCACACATCGAGTTAAGAGGTAAACCTATCGACGAGATTCAGCTTCCACTCCAGATGAATAAAGGGGATTCCATAAGAATCAGCCACCAATTTGATATGCCATCGCTTGAGAAGAGCATGAAGGTATATCAGCTGATATTGAGAACCGCCTTTATGGAGGAAGGCCGTCGCTATCGGTATGGAGATACGATGATTCCTTATCATCCAAGGCCGACGGATCAGGAAATGACGGAATTTGTTCGGGAAAGCAGGAGGAAACCATGAGAAGCGCTTATTATCGCATCGTGTGGGGCCTGCTCTTTGTACTGGTCGATCTGAAGATCGAAGTTGTGGATGTATTGCCGGACATGCTGGGATACCTGCTGATTGCTTCGGGATTATGGCGGCTTCAGGCGTTGAACGGATATTTCAGGGCAGGGCATCTGTCAGCCTGGCTGCTGCTGATCTGGTCGGTTCTTTCATTATTCTGGTTTCCTGAGGTGGGGACAGGCGGCGTGCCTATGCAATCTGTGAAGGAGCTGCTGATTCAACTGCCTTCCGTCTGCTTGCATATGGGATTGATATTCGGAATCTGCCGAGGCATTCAAGCCAATTCGGCAGGTGCCGAATCCGGACTGGATCATAAAGCCCGCTTCCGGGGGCATTTATTTATGGCCGCGCAGCTGCTATGGCTTATTGCCTACCCGTTCATGCTAAATTTGGATTCGGGCGATATGATCCCTGTCATTTTTATATGCTCGCTCGCTGTGATGGCTGCCGAGATCGCGGTTCTGCTTCTCGTCAGGCTTGCCGGACGGGAATGGACAGAGGAAACGGAATAAAGTGCAAGACCTCAGTCCGTAATGGCTAACGGAGTTTAGTTTAACTGTTATCTTTGCTGGGATGATAAACAATCGTAACGCCCAGCTGGTTATATATTTCTTCGGTGTAGTGGTGATCCGGGCAATGCTTGATCGTAGCCATGTCTTCCTGCCTGGAAATCAGCTTCTGCTCGCAATCAGGGCAACGGTCCTGGAAAAGGAATTTCAGCTTATTCAACATGATCACCACACACCTCCTTGATTTCCGATACAAATACTTGGGTTTATTATAAATCAACAACGGGGTACATTCAATAGCAATGTGCGCGGTCACGAAATTAAATTGAACGGAGATCGATCACCTTGATAGTGCAGCTTGTAGTCATGATCTTTATAGGTATCATCGGTTCTTTTTTCTCAGGATTGCTGGGAATCGGCGGGGCGATCATTAACTTTCCTTTGCTGCTATACGTTCCTTCCTGGTTTGGGGTGGAGGCTTTTACCTCCAAAGAGGTGGCGTCTATCAGCATGCTGCAGGTATTTTTCGCCTCACTGTCAGGCATGATCACCAACCGGATGAGTTCGCGCGGCGGTGAGTCGTACTTTCACAAGCCATTGGTCATTCAGATGGGGATCAGCACCCTGGTTGGCAGTCTGATCGGGAGTTTGTCCTCCATGCTGATGACGAGCGGTACGATTAACGTGATTTACGGTTTTCTGGCGGTTATCGCCGTGTTATTGATGATTGTGCCGACCCGGGCAACCATGGAAAACAGGTCGGTTACCGAGGTAACTTATCATTCAGGGGTTGCGGTGGGAGCCGCTTTTATCGTCGGCGGTATTGCGGGGATTGTCGGCGCTGGAGGCGCCTTTATCCTGATCCCCATCATGCTGACGATTCTAAAGATACCGACGCGGATCACCATCGCATCCTCACTCGCGATCGTCTTTCTGTCCGCGGTCGGGGGCGTTATCGGAAAAATCGCCTCTGGCGACATTCCGATCTGGCCGTCCTTGTTCGCGGTTGCCGGAAGCTTGATGGGTGCCCCCATCGGCGCCATCATTAGTCGCAAGCTGAACGTCCGACTGCTGCGGTATGCCTTGGCGATTCTCATTGCAGTTACGGCCGTGAAGATCTGGATCGATATTTTAGGGTAAGTAAAGAAGTAGAACCTTATTCATCATAGGGAAGAGGAGGAGATCAAGCATGAGAACCAATCCGCTAGGATCTTCGGAATTGTATGTAAGCGAAATCGGGCTGGGCTGTATGTCACTGGGGACGGATGAGGGACAAGCCGTGAAGCTTATCCATGAAGCGCTGGACCGGGGCGTGAATTTTCTGGACACGGCGGATCTGTACGACGAAGGTCGTAACGAGGAACTGGTAGGCAAAGCGGTTGAAGGTCGGCGCAAGGATGTGATCATTGCCACCAAAGTCGGCAACCGTCGTGTACCCGGGCAGGATGGATGGGTTTGGGATCCTTCCAAGGACTACATCAAATCCGCCGTCAAGGACAGTCTTCGCAGACTCGGTACGGATTATATCGATCTGTATCAGCTTCATGGGGGGACGCTTGATGATCCGATTGACGAAACGATTGAAGCTTTTGAAGAGCTGAAGCGGGAAGGGTGGATTCGATACTACGGCATCTCGTCCATCCGGCCGAACGTCATCCGCGAGTATGTCGCGAAATCCAATATCGTCAGCGTCATGAGCCAGTACAGCATCCTGGACCGGAGACCGGAGGAAGCAGTGCTCGATCTGCTTGCTGAGAACGGAATATCCGCCATTGCACGGGGGCCCGTTGCCCGCGGCATCTTGTCCGAACGCGGACAAGCCAAAGCCGAGAAGGGGTATCTGGATTACAGCAAAAATGAGCTGCTTGATGTTCTCAAGGGGCTTGAAGAGGTTGGTCGTGGCACAGATCTGTCCCATCTGGCCATTCGTTATGCTTTGGCCCATTCCGCTGTTGCCTGCACCATCCCTGGAGCAAGCTCGCTCGAACAGCTGCTGCATAACTTGGCGGCGGGAAATAAGGAAGAGTTATCGCCGCAGGACATCCAATCGATCCAGGCGATCAGTCGCGCCAACCAATATGAGGCTCACCGGTAATGATGGGTGCGATAAGCATGTGAATGATCCATCCCGTTAATCTTTTGGGACATGAAATGTTTATGTCCTGAAGGTTTAAGGATGAACCGCATCTTCGCATGTTATAATAACTGAATAAGAGCCTGATGTCAGGTGAATATAGAACATGCCCGCAATCCGCTTTAAGGATCACGGGCTTTTTTGTACCTTATAAATTAATTGGCGTCAAAACGCCTCGAATGCCAAACTTTTTGAGACGATGGTTCGTTCCAAGTAACGTAAACCGCGCGGCTTATGCCATAATCGTTAATGGTGAAAGGATTCTAGAATGATTACCATTGAGCATTTATCAAAAACCTATCGCAAGGGCGCTTGGGCGCTCTTGGATGTTTCTCTACAATTGGATAAAGGCATGACAGGTCTGCTAGGACCCAATGGCGCCGGCAAAACAACGCTGATGCGGATTCTGGCGACCTTATTGACGCCGACCTCCGGACAGGTGAGAGTGAACGGGATATCGATTGGACGGCCGGAGGAGATCCGGCAGATGATCGGGTATTTGCCGCAGCATTTTCACATTTACCCGCAGCTGACCGGCCGAGATTATCTGGATTATGTGGCAGCCATGAAAGGGATCACGGAACGGGGTGCCAGACAGAAGGAAATCTCCAGGCTGCTCGAGATGGTTAATCTCCAGGGGAAGGCAGATAAAAAAGTGCGTACTTACTCCGGAGGAATGAAGCAGCGGCTGGGGATTGCCCAAGCGTTATTGGGATCGCCTGATATTTTGATCGTTGACGAACCGACATCCGGGCTGGATCCTCAGGAGCGTGTCCGGTTTCGTAATGTGTTAACCCGCTTTAGCATCGACCGGACGGTCCTGCTATCCACCCATATCGTTGCCGATATCGAGAGCAACTGCCGTCGTATCGCAGTCATGAACAAGGGGAGATTGGCCATGAACGGCAGTCTGGCTGAACTGCAGGCTTGCGGGAAGGGACAAGTATGGGAAGCGGTCATGAGTCCGGATGAATTTGCCTTGATTGATCCCATGTCCGTCGTGTCTACCCGTACCGTTCCGGAAGGCGTCCTGTGCAGGTTTATCGGCCAAGCGGCCCCGGTTGCAGGGGCGTTTCCCGCGGATCCAACCCTGGAGGATGGATATCTGAGCCTGCTGCGGAGGGATCGCCATGCATAAATGGTGGAGACATAGTCTTCTTGAGCTTCGGCTTTTGTTCGGCAATCCCTTGTTTGCCTCTCTTCCAATCCTCTATGCGATTCTGTTCATCATTATGATGCTGCAGGCGGCAAGCGGCAACGGACCGAATCATAATTTATACTCGGCGGCTTATTCATTCCACATGCTGGGTCATACGATGACCCTGGGTCCGGCTATGTTAATTGGCATCTTGTCCATTCGCCGGGATGTCCGCCGTCGATCCTTTGAATGGAATCACAGCTTGCCCGTGTCTTTCTTTACCTTGTTATCGTCGAAATATGTGGTCAGTTTATTGTACTTTTCCCTGTTCACGTTGTCGACGTCGGTTATATTCTATATCCTGTCGATTAGCCAGGGGATCGCCGGTCATATTGCGATGATGCATACCATGCAATTTGCGGTGCAGTACGAGGTTTCCTATATGGTGACAATCGCGCTCGCCATGCTCCTTGGGGCAAGCATTCCGAATCGGATCGTTTATTTGATCGGTTTCTGTGCATGGATGTTCGGAACGTTTTTCATGGAAATTTACATTATCAGCGAATTAAGATGGCTGCCGGCCCAAGTGTTTCACCTCAACCAATTCTTCCTTCAATCCAATCGGTTTGAATATGAGAATTGGGGGTACGGTCTGTTTAGCGAAGATTTAATGAGTTCCCGGTGGTTCGTGCTGGCCTTCACTTTCCTGCTGCTAACGGTGTGTTTGTTCCTGTTAAACCGCAAGCGCCCTACGATGCTCTTGAAAGCGGGATGGCTCGCAGTACTGGGGGCTGTCGTATTGACGGCAGCTGCCGCGGTACCCTACGGCACGCTATGGGCGGAACGATATGCCCAAATTGATGCGAAGATTGGAGACCCCACGGTTTCTTATATTGATGATCCTGAAGATGGATCTTTCTATCATGTTTCTTCTTATGATCTCAAGCTGAAGCGGCTGCCAAACGATGAACTTCGCGTGATGGCGAAGCTAACGATACCCGCCTCCGAATTATCAGGCACGAGGCAGCTTCCGTTAACCCTGAACCGGATGTTCAAGCTTGAGCGTGTCCAACTCCAGGGTGTTGACGCTCCCTATCGCAGACAGGGAGATTGGCTATCGGTAAGGATGATTGGCCATGCCAAGGACGGAGAGATTCAAGCCGAGCTGGAATATAGAGGCAAGGTCATGGACTTTATGGCCGGGTATTCCCGTGAGGAATTTTCGGTTTACAGCGTGGGACCCGAAGTGAAGCTGGATGGTTATATCGCGTGGTATCCGCTTCCCGGTCATCAGCATGTATATTTAAAGAGTGATAACGGAGACCGTCCGCCGAAATATGTGTATCTGGGCTGGGAATTTGGCCGGATGCGTTATTCTTTCGGGGAGATGAAGCTGGAGGTCGAAGGTTATCCGGTACCCTTGTACACGGGGATGCGGGAGCTGGAACGAAGGCCCGGCTACCAGCGGTTTGAGGATAGGGAGATCGAGCAGAATGTCTCCCTGTACGGAGGTCAGTTCTGGAAAGAAATCCACCAGAGTGATCTGCCGATTACCATCGTGACAACGCCATATATGGAGAAGGCATCCGTGTTGATGCTGCGGGATATGAGAAAGAAGTATGACTATTTTTCCAAGTGGGTACCCGCGTTCAACAGCAACGTCGACAAGATCTTATATTTAGGTCAAGGTTTTGACTATCCCCGGGTGGACCATCGTCTGATTCTGTCCTCGAACCAGTACACATACAACCACTCAAACCTGCCCGGCGAATGGATGAACTCGGTTCTGTTCGGCAACCAGGATGGGCTGAATTATTATTTTGAACATCCGGAACGAGATGTGCGCGGAAAGATCAGCAGTCTGTTCTGGTATGTGTATTACGTGGAAGAGAAAGGGCTTAGCGATAAACAACTGAGAGAGGATTATGGAAGCCTTAGGTCGGTACAGCAGCTGCTCTACCGCAATGGAGACGGTGATGATCCTCAAAACAAAATAGGTATGGGGATGGCTCAGCAAGTCAGAAGGGCATTGGAAGAAGGCAGAGGAGATCAGGTCAAAGAGCTGCTGGTTCATTTTTACCAGCAAGGGCTGATGCTTCCGAGCACCGAACGGAATTCGTACGTAAGCCCGGAGAGTCCGATTACCTACAAAGAATGGCAGCAGAAATGGGATGCCATGATGAATGTCAAATAATGACGACTATGCACATGCACACGGTCGGTTATAATTGAGAAATAGATATAATGGGAAGATTAGAATGCACATAGAAAGGGGGGGAAGGCATGATTTCCGATCAGCAGCTGTCCGAACGCATGGCTGCCGGCGACCAGGAAGCGTTTGAAATGTTGGTGACGAGGTACCATGGTCCGCTGCTCAGTTATACGACCCAGAGGCTGGCCGATAGGCAAAAAGCCCAGGATATCGTTCAGGAAACGTTTATCCGGCTCATTCGGCATCTGAAGCAGCACGGCACGCTGGAACATGTTCGCTCCTGGCTTTATCGCGTGGCTCTGAATATGTGCAAGGATTATTGGAAAAGCGCATCATACAGGTCTGAAGGTCTTGCGGGTGAGGAGATGCCGGATGCATACGACCCTGCACCCGGCGCGGAGGAACTCGTGGAGAGGCAGGAAACCTCACTGGAAATTGCAGCATCGCTGGAGAACCTGCCCGATATACAACAGGAAGTCATATCTCTTCGATTCTTCCATGATTTGAAGCTGCAGGAAATCGCCGACCTGGTCGACCTCCCCTTAAGTACGGTGAAAACGCATTTATATAACGGCTTGAGAAAGCTGAAAAAAACATTGTCCATGGAGCATTCCGATTTGGTTCCCGTCCATACATCCCGAAGGACGCGGGAGAAGAGTCCTCAGGAACAGGTTCGGAACCGCTCCAAGTCGGAAGAGCCGGATTCGCAGTGCAAAGTAAAAGAAAGTGAGGTGTATCTCCATGGATCATCCATTCGATCATGAATTGAGAAGACTTGAAGACGAGCTTCGCGGCCCGCTTAGACGCGCTGCTCTTCCATCGCCGTCACCGGATGAGACGGCGCAGCTCATTGCGTCTCTTCAGGGAGAGTTCAATTTGCTTAGGATTGAGCCCGAGTCCCCCAAGCTGGATTTTAATCCGCAGGTCGACCCACCCTCATTAAAACAGATTCTTCGGAGCCAGATCCGATTGAACCAAAGATCCATTCTGCTCACAGCAGGCGCTGTATTCTGCATGTTGGTTCTGCTGATCGATCCGGAGTATCCGCTGGATCAGTTTGCCGGATTGCCCGGCGGCATTTTTCCGTTGATTACCCCTCTGCTGCTGATTGTATCGATGCTGTTCAGCAGCCGAACCTGGGATAAAGGGATGCGGGCCGTGGAGACCCTGACCCCATACCCGCCTGCGCTGGTGTTGTATACCCGCCTGCTGCTTGTGACCGGCATCGTTGTCGGAATGGCCTTGCTGAGTACCCTCGCGCTCGGGCTGCGATCCATCCAGGCGGAAACCTCCCGCTTTTTATTCGGCCCCTTTATTCTGGAGTGGATGGGCATTCTGCTGGTGACGGGAGGCGCTGCGATGTATATGCTGTTTCGCAAAGGCATGGTCGTCTCACTGATCTCGGCCATCCTGGTCTACGGAATGTGGATTGTGATTCAGGGACAAATCGTGGATCACGGCGTTTCCATGGGCGGCAAAATGATGACGGACATGGCCCTGCTTGTTATCGGAGTGATTCTGCTCGTCTCTTCTTACGGACGCAGCTTGAAACTGAACGGAGCCTGGAGAATGGCGAATGATTAGGCTGGAAGGACTGGAACGCCAGGCGGGTACGTACCGGCTTGAAATCGACAAAGCGGAGATTCACTCCGGCCTGAACCTTATCGTCGGAGCGAACGGGGCCGGGAAAACCACCTTGATTGAGCTGCTGACTACGCTGCAGGCACCCGATGCAGGCGAAATTCTGTACAGCGGGCGCAGGGCAGGAGATCATTTGCCGCTGATCCGCAGTCAAATCGGTTATGTCCCGGCAGATATCGAGCTATATGGAGATATGAAAGTCGGCAAGCTGCTGACCTATATGGCCGAATTAAAGGGCGTCTATAACCCGGAGGCCATTGACAGGTTGATGATGGACTTTCGACTGGAGCCCTTCCGCAAGAGCAAGGTCAAGAATTTATCACAAGGGGTGCAGCGGCGCATTGCCGTCGTGCAGGCGCTGCTGGCCTCACCTTCTTTTCTATTCCTCGATGAGCCTTTAAACGGCATGGACGCCGAGGAACGCAAATTCCTGATCACGTACCTGACCAAATACGCCAGGGGCCGAATGGTGATCGTGGCCGCCCACGAGCTGAACGAATGGGAAGAAGCGGCAGATACCGTGATATGGATACACCGCGGTCGCATCCGGTATATCGGTTCACCGACCCAGTGGAAACTGAATGTAGCCTCCAGCGTCTGGGAAGGCGAGATCGATCTGGAAGTCTTCGAGCGGATACCGCAGGAGCTCCTGATTCATTTTCAAATGACGGAACATCACATGAGAGTAAGGCTGATGGGGAAAAAGCAGCCGGGCCCCGAATTTGTGGAGAAGGCGCCTACGCTGGAGGATACCTTTTTCCTACATATGAACGCCTTAGCCAGACGCGGCTGAGTATAGCTTGGATCATGAAAAATCATCGCCTTATTTTGGGCGATGATTTTTGCGTTTTCATCCGGTGGAAGTCGCCTACTTGGTCGTTTTCCCGCCCTTATGCCTCCAATTATAGATCCACGAGGCAACCATGGTGGAAGGCAAAAACATAATTTGCGTGTTGTAGTGTAGCTGTTCTTCTTGAAACGACATCTTGTTGTAATACGTTTCCTGATCGACCCCTTGCCTCAGGGGATCCTTCTTTAACGCTTCAATATAACGGTACTGCACGGGGATCATGATCAGGAATACGGCAACTAGAACGCCCGCAATAATCCACATCACAGAACTCATAAGTACACCCTCCTAAATATTATCGTTTATGGAAAATCATATTAATATTCAATACGTATTTAACCTTGGTATGGATTCATCTATTTACAATAACGAACGCCCGTCATGCTGACTTTGTCAAAAGAAAGCCAATCATCCGTTTCAGAACAGGGTAAGGAAGGGTAGGCATGGTGCGCGTATACGCTGAACAGCGGCGCAATCGTGTATGAATGGATGATGGAGAAGGGAGCGAGATGTAATGGGAACCGTAAGTAATTTAGGAACGGAGAAGGTGGCGCTGGTAACGGGCGCTGGCGCCGGAATCGGACGAGGGATTGCCAAGGTTTTGGCTGAAAAAGGATACCGGCTGGCGATGACCTACAATTCGAGCAAGGATGGAATATCGGACATAGCAGAGGATATTCGCCATACCTATGGCAAGACGCCTCTTATTATTCAAAGCGATTTGACCGTTCGCAGTGAAGCGGAGAATACGATACGAAAGACGATAGAGGAATTTGGCCGGATCGATCTGTTGGTGAACAATGCGGGGATCGGCCTATATGACGAGCTCACGGAGCTTGAAGAGGATGCGCTGGACATGACGGTTCATCTCGATTTTCGAGCGCCGATGCTGCTTAGCAAATATGCCGTCCGGGAGATGATCGCTCATGGAATACCGGGAAATATCATTTTCATCACGTCCTCCCGAGGAGAGAGGGCTTATCCCAAGGACAGCATATACGGCGGTATGAAGGCAGCGCTTATACGTGCTGCACAATCGCTGGCGCTCGAGTGGGCGCCGCATGGCATCCGCGTAAACTGCGTCGCTCCGGGGGCGACCGTTCACAAGCCGGACCAATCGGCAGAGGACGAGCCGCTCGGCAGAAAAATTCCGCTGGGACGCTTAGGTACGCCTTCGGATATCGGGGAAGCGATTGCTTGGCTCTGCTCGGATGCGGCATCCTATATTACCGGCATTAACCTCCGCATTGACGGCGGTCTGATCTTGCCGGGCATGCCCGAGGATACATTCCCGGAAGCCGGTTATGGATGGGGTAAAGTTTATAAAGAGGAGAAGGAATAAAGCTGTTTTCAGACTGCTTCCAGCATAAAATAATTAATTCCGATGAAATTAGTTGGTTATCACTCTTTTCAAACAAAGGAAAGTATGAGAGAATGGGAGAAATTATGAAACCATAATACTTTCCATATGAAGAAAAGGGAGGAAACACCCATGTCAGAAGAACGCCAATTTTCAATTGAAACCTTAGCGGTTCACGCCGGTCAGGAGCTTGATCCGACCACATTATCCCGCGCTGTCCCTCTGTATCAGACGACTTCCTACGGGTTTAAAGACAGTGAGCATGCGGCGAATCTGTTTGCGCTCAAAGAATTCGGTAACATCTACACGCGTATTATGAACCCGACCACGGATGTGTTTGAGAAGCGGATTGCAGCGCTCGAAGGCGGTGCCGGTGCACTGGCGACATCTTCCGGGCAGGCAGCCATCACCTTCTCCATTCTCAACATCGCGGGCGCAGGTGATGAAATTGTTTCTTCCTCTAGCTTGTATGGCGGCACTTATAATTTATTTTCCAATACGCTTGCGAAGCTGGGCATCAAGGTGCATTTCGTGGATTCCACGGACCCGGAAAATTTCCGCAAAGCGATCAATGACAAAACAAAGGCAGTGTTTGCCGAAACGATCGGCAATCCGCAGGGCAATGTGCTGGATGTGGAAGCGGTTGCGGCCATCGCGCACGAGAATGGCATTCCGCTTATCGTAGATAACACCTTCCCAAGTCCGTACTTGCTGCGTCCGATTGAATATGGGGCAGATATCGTCGTTCATTCTGCGACCAAATTCATCGGCGGTCACGGGACCTCCATCGGAGGGGTCATTGTGGATAGCGGTAAATTCGATTGGACGGCAAACGACAAGTTCCCGGGATTGACCCAGCCGGATCCAAGCTATCATGGCGTTGTGTATACGGAGGCAGTAGGTCCGATCGCATACATTATCAAAGCGCGCGTGCAGCTGCTGCGGGATATCGGCGCGTCCCTGTCCCCATTCAATTCCTGGCTGCTGCTGCAAGGGCTGGAAACGCTGCATCTTCGCGTTGAGCGTCATAGCGAGAATGCGCTGAAGGTTGCCAAGTATTTGGAGAGTCACGAGGCGGTGGAATGGGTGAGCTATGCAGGGCTGCCGAGTCACCCTTCGCATGAGCTGGCGAAGAAGTACCTGCCCAAGGGCCAAGGCGCTATCCTGACCTTCGGTATCAAAGGCGGGGCAGCAGCAGGTCAGAAGGTGATCGAGAATGTGAAGCTGTTCTCCCACTTGGCCAACGTCGGCGATTCCAAGTCGCTTATCATTCATCCGGCGAGCACGACGCATCAGCAGTTGACGGAAGACGAGCAGCTTACGGCTGGCGTAAATCCGGAATTGCTGCGTTTGTCGATCGGGACCGAGTCTATCGATGATATCTTGTACGATCTGGGACAAGCTATTGAAGCCAGCCAGAAGTAAGGCAACCTTTATCATTTGAATTGGAATATCAAGGCACTTTCCTCTTTAGGGGAAGGTGCCTTTTCGTTAATTTCAATCGCTAGGACGATTCATGTAATCGATCCAGGGATGCCCGTCCGGAAACTGCGTCCGCAGCGCTTGGGCAAGCCATCCTGCAGCCGCCTGCCGATCGAGGAAGGGCAGAACCTTCCTGAAATCCCGTTCGTCTTTTTCGCGGATGTTCTTGCTCCCTCCTTTATATAGGAGTTGTATCTCCGGTTTCAGATAAGGAATGCCTTGGTCTGTTTTTAAGGATATATCTTGGAGCGGTCTTCGAATGGACGGTTCTCTGCGATAAACCCAGCTGTCCTGTTCGGTCTCCACCAGCATGATCTGGAATGAAAATGGGGCTTCCTCATTCCGGCTTACCCATACATCGCCAACCGAATGCAAATATTCGCCTTCCTCCCAGAGCGATAAGGTTCCTTGATCCGCTTTGTACAGCGTCCATTCGTTGGCTAATGCAGCGTAAATGGCGGCTTGCTCTTCGCGAAGGATCAGGATATCGATATCGCTGTGTTCTCTAGTCTGTTCTCCCAAATATAAATCCAAAGCCCAACCTCCGGCGATATACCAACGAGCAGGGATTTTAGCAAAAATTTTGACGGCATCCGATACGCTGATCGGTTCCCAATGATCATAATCGGTTCTCATGTTCTACTCTCCTTTTTTCCAGCATTGATCTATCCTCCATTGTAAAGGTTTTATCCTGCCCCTGAAATGATGATAAATAGATAGGGTCAGGCGTCCGCACCTTCGTGCAGGCATCAGGTACAAGGAGAGCAGGGCGCTTGGTTCGTACCGTCCCGATATTTTTCAGCCGGTGTTTATCCCGTGCGCTGTATATTTCCAATTGTTTCATAATAATCTGTAAGGAGGCGTTTATCCAATTCAAGGTGAAAGGGAGTAGAAGGATAACCATGACGGAAAGGCAATGGGGAGCAGGCAGTGAATTGGGAGAGCGTCGATTTGAAGATGAAGAGTTCATCGGAGCAGAGGAGATTACGGCAAACGAGATTTCTCCCGAGACAGATCTGCTGAAGCATTTTGCAATGGCAGGAGGAGTCACCCATGAGGAGGTATTGCTGTTACTGGCGTCGCCTGACGATATTGAAGAAGCCCTCAGGGTTTCAGGGATTCGGCATAACGGCACAGACAGACCGTCCTTGACCCGACTGCTGGGGTGGAGTGACAGGAACCGAAGACTGAAAGTCATGAGCCGATCCGCAGACCCTGAATCCATTGCACGAGATATTAGGCAAGGTGCTCAGGGAATCGGGCTGATACGCGGGGAGGATGCTTTGCAGCATGGCCTGCTGCAGGAGGTTTACACAGCGTGGTTGAATTCGCGGAGCGCAGAGAAGAGCGCCCTATTAAGGCGGAGACTTATTATGCTATGGAAGACCTATTGGGTGTCGGTGTTTCAGGCGGCGGATGGAGCCAAATGTGCGGTCAGCTTGCTGCACGATGCCCGGCTTTTCAACACGATGGAGTTGCGTGAAGCGCAGGATGCTCAGCTCGAGTCCTTGTTCCGGGCTATGGAGCAGTGCAGCGAGGAAGGCGTAGATTGCCAATTAGAGCTCCTGGCTGTACGCCCGGCACACGCGGATGACTTTATATCGATCCATAATTTTATCGAAGAAGTGGCAGAGCAGACCCTTATGGATCAGAGGCGTTTTGTGCGTATACGCTATGGAGCGCTGTTCGGAGAAGGAATGAACCCAGCGGCGGCAGCGGAGATTGCCCGTTTGGCCGATGTGATTGTATTCGATTCGGAGGGGAAGGAGAATTCCGTGTCGTCGGATGTGGCAGGACACAAGGTCTCGGCATTCTCAGAGATGATCCATCGTATTAGGCGAACGAAGCCGCAATTAACGCTCCGGATCAATGGGGTGGCTACCACGGATTTACGGATGGTTTACCGGCAGGGCATACACGAGGTGTGCTGTCAGCCCTCAGAGATTGCAGCCATTCGAATAACCGGTGCAAGGCTGGAGATGCGCCGCAGATGTTCGACGATTGTCGATTGATGGAATGTGAGCGCTTTACAAAATAGGTGAGTGATTAGAAAGAAGTCCTTGCGGACAGAGATCGCAAGGGCTTTTTTACGTGCAGAAGATTCGTCTTCATCATCAGGAACGCCAATAGGTACGCTTCTGCATTTAAAAAATGTGAAAAATATGGTTTACAAATGAGGGTGAAGTGAGTATGATACATATAAAGTTGTACGAAGGAAAATAAATTGTATAAGTTCAAAAATGATTCTCATTCTCATTTAGCATGCTGCTCCGGCGAAGCCGGGGCAGCATGTGTCATTTTAAGGGTAGTAATAATGGATCTCATTCTCAACTAGGAAGGTGATTGGTTATGCAATGGATACAAAGTCAAACGACGACTGGACGCATATCGACAATAGAAAACGGAGCGGATCCGCGTGAGCCGCGGCAGCCTGGAAAGTGGGATATACGCAGCCTGCTGAGCAACGCGGAGGTCGTGGCTGCGCTGGGCAGCGGCCTGCTGATGCTGGTGGCTTGGCTGACCAGCCAATGGTCCGAGCCGCTCTCCGTTGTGCTGTACGTGATATCCTACGCCGTCGGTGGATGGGTGAAAGCGAAAGAAGGTGTGGAGACCCTTCTGAAGGAGCGCGATCTGGATGTGAATCTGCTGATGATTGCTGCCGCTATGGGAGCTGCGGCGATCGGATACTGGAATGAAGGTGCGATGCTGATCTTCATCTTTGCCCTCAGCGGGGCGCTTGAGAGTTACACGATGGAGAGAAGCCGCAAGGATATCTCGTCCTTGATGGAGCTGCAGCCGGAGACGGCCCTTCGCATCGAGAAGGGGGAGATGGTATCGGTATCCATCAACAAGCTGGAGATCGGCGATCTGATTCTGGTAAAGCCGGGCGAGCTTATTCCTGCAGACGGCAAAATTTATCGCGGCAGCTCCTCCGTCAACCAGGCTTCGATTACCGGCGAATCCGTACCGGTGGATAAGGCCATTGGGGATGAAGTGTTCACCGGAACCTTGAACGGGGAAGGCGTATTATACATTGAGGTTACTCAATCGGCGGAATCTACGTTGTTCGCCAAGATTATCAAGCTGGTGGAAGAAGCGGAGAACGAAGTTCCGGAATCGCAGCGGTTCATCAAGCGGTTCGAATCGATATATGCCCGTGTCGTTGTCATTGCGACCGCGGCTCTGATTGTTTTGGCTACTCCCGTCCTGGGATGGGATTGGGATACCACCTTCTATAAAGCGATGGTGTTTCTCGTTGTAGCATCCCCTTGTGCGCTGGTATCTTCCATCATGCCTGCGATGCTGTCGGCGATTTCCAATCGCGCCAGAAAAGGCGTATTGTTCAAAGGCGGCGCCCATATTGAGAATATGGCGCGCACGGCGGTTGTCGCTTTTGATAAGACCGGTACCTTGACGCTCGGTACGCCAGTGGTCACGGATTTTATCGCAGGCGAAGGCTGGGATCGGCATGAACTGCTTGGCATCAGTGCTTCTATCGAAAGAATGTCGAAGCATCCTCTGGCCTTGGCGATTGTCCAATCGGCTGAGAAAGAGGGGGCCGAGCTGCAGCAGGTAGAGAACGGACAGTCCATAACTGGATGGGGTATGCAGGCGGAAGTGGAAGGAATCACTTGGAAAATAGGAAAAAGCGATGTTTTGGATCATCCGACTATAGATCAGCATTCAGGTGCAGCTACCGCGCAAAAGGAGTTGAGCGCGCTTGAAGAGAATCGCCTGCACTGGCTGTCCATCCGGAACATGCTGGAATCCGAAGGCAAAACGGTATCCGTTATCCTGAAGGGAGACCGTATCGCGGGCATGATCGCTCTGCAGGATGCGGTCCGGCCTCAAGCGGCAATGGCTGTTAAGCGGCTGCAGCAGTTGGGCATCAAGGTAGCGATGCTGACGGGGGACCGCAAGGCGACGGCGGACGTGATTGCGAAGCAAAGCGGTGTAGACATGGTGTTCTCCGATTTACTGCCGGAAGATAAAGTTACACATATTAAAGAGTTACGGGCCCGTTACGGCCATGTGGTCATGGTTGGGGATGGTGTGAACGATGCACCGGCACTGGCTACCGCGACCGTAGGCATCGGCATGGGCGTTTCGGGAAGCGGAACGGCGCTGGAGGTAGCGGACGCGGTGCTGATGAATGACAACATCGACGAAATTGCCGGCACCGTCAAAGTGGCACGCCGCGTTCAGCGCATCGTGAAGCAAAATATGATATTTGCCATCACCGTGATTTTGACGCTGATTGCAGCCAATTTCATTCAAGGCGTTGCGCTGCCGTTGGGCGTCATCGGTCACGAAGGAAGCACCATTCTGGTTATACTGAACGGGCTTCGTCTGCTGCGCAGCAGCCATTAAGTTAATGGACCGAGTATCGCCTGCAATGACAAAGCATCCCCTTCTTTTCCTTGGTGGAGAAGAAGGGGATTTTTTATGGGCAGCGGAAATGATCTAGAATATCTTCAAGATTCAAACTGCTGCGATTCGCATTCAGTAGATCCCTTCAAGACCATCCTTATGTCTTCATCAAACATTCATCTTCCTGACGTCAAATGGATGGTGGTGGCCTTTTCGTGCCCCTGATTTCTTCTAACCCAAACGGAGCGCACCCATGACCTCGAAGTAAACGTTTTAAAATGAGGTACTCTTTCGTGAACGAGGTTCGTTTTTTCAAAATAGTAAAGTACCTTCCGATTTATGAAGAATGGATTAACAATATTTTCAGATGGGGTGTGATGTGGCATATTGACAGACGGCTCCGATATAACCATAATTAATATTAATTTATAATGATTATAATTAAGTGTTCCATATATAGGAGGGAAACGATATGTACAAATCCGTTATTATAGGTACAGGCCCTGCCGGCCTTACGGCTGCAATCTATCTGGCTCGCGCGAACCTGAGCCCGCTCGTCATTGAAGGTCCGCAACCTGGCGGGCAGCTGACCACCACAACCGAAGTTGAGAATTTCCCGGGTTTTCCCGAAGGCATCATGGGTCCTGAGCTGATGGACAATATGCGTCAGCAGGCTGAACGTTTTGGCGCGGAATTTCGTACAGGCTGGGTGAACAGCGTGGAATTCGGAGAGCGTCCGTTCAAGCTGGACGTAGACGGTATGGGCGAGGTAGTTGCCGAAACGTTGATCATCTCTACGGGCGCAACGGCCAAATATCTCGGCATTCCGGGAGAACAGGATAATGTAGGACGCGGTGTAAGTACTTGCGCCACATGCGACGGATTTTTCTTCCGCGGCAAAGAGATCGTTGTTGTCGGCGGCGGCGATTCCGCGCTGGAAGAAGCCAACTTCCTGACTCGCTTTGCATCCAAAGTGACACTCGTTCACCGTCGGGAGGAGCTTCGTGCATCGAAAATCATGCAGGATCGCGCCCGTGCTAACGAGAAAATCGAATGGGCACTGAACCGCACGCCGCAGGAAGTCATTGCGGACGAGACAGGCGTAAAAGGCATCAAAGTGCTCAACAATGAGTCTGGCGAAGAAGAGACGATTGCGGTCAGCGGCGTGTTCGTGGCGATCGGTCATCATCCGAACACCGGTTTCCTCGGCGGAAACATTACAACGGACCCGAACGGTTACATCGTAACGACTCCGGGAACATCCGAGACGAATATCCAGGGCGTATTTGCATGCGGCGACGTGCAGGATACCCGTTACAGACAAGCGATCACGGCAGCAGGTAGCGGCTGTATGGCAGCTATGGATGCAGAGAAATACATCGAGAGCTTGGAACACAACGCTGTCGTGTTGTAAACTGATAGATATAGGGACGAACGGGCTATAAGCAGCCCAAATCATGAGTAGAGGAGACTGACCAACCGTGGAAAATGTGATTGTATACACTTCGAACAACTGCCCGCACTGCAAACAAGTAAAAGGCTTCTTGTCCGATCAAGGCATCGAATTTGAAGAGCGCAACATCGAGCAGAACGACGAATTCGCGCAGCAAGTATGGGATATGGGCGTTCGCGCAGTACCCCTCACCATCATCGGTGAGCACCGTATTCTTGGCATGAACAAGCTCCAGTTCAACAAAGCTTTGAACCCGGAAGCTTAATCTAATCAGGCATGATGGCAGGCCAATCGCTTGCTTATGATAAAAAGCTCCTTCCCGAGGTTTGGGAAGGAGCTTTTTTTGTTGCCGAGCAATGCTGCCAAACGTTCGCACAAATCATGTTCACTTGTTGAAAAACAGACTCATGATGATTTGGAATACGACGTATGCGACCACGCCGGAGCCGAGGAGGATGAAGCCGGCTTTTTTCTTGCCTTGAAAAAAACGCATGATGGCGAGACTGAACAAAGGTGCGATAACTAGGAGAAACAGCAATACGGTCACAAACATTTGTGCCGATATTTCCGCAGTGCTTACATAGGTCATTTGAGCGTTTCCTCTCCCTTTTGTATAACGATCACACGTTTCTCACGAGGAGAATCGTGATTTAAATTATAGGACGAGATTAATTATAGCGGAAAATCGCTGGATTTTCCTTAATATGCAGGGTGTTAATTACGACAAAATATCGTCAATTTTAATGAATCGGCATGGAGACCCGCACCGGACCAAGAAACTGCGAGATGGCGGAATAGGCCGCGCCGATCAGGGTAGAGCGGCTGCCCAGCTCGGCAAACCGGATCTCCATCAACTCTCGGTGATAGGGAAGCGTGCGCTGGGCAACGACCTGCTGGAGCGTTTCTTCGATCCAAGCCCGGGCGTCGGACAGCGGACCGCCGATGATGACCGATTGCGGATTGAATCCGTTGACAAGATTAGTTATGCCAATGCCGAGATAGCGTCCCAGCTCCTCGAAATGCCGGATGGTCTCCTTATGACCGAGCTCGGCATGATGAACAAGCTCGGACGTCCGTCTGGATGGAAGAAGGGCATCTTTGCCGTCGTAGGATTTCTCCGAGGCGTACAGCTCCCAACAGCCGCGGTTGCCGCAGGTGCATTCCCGACCATCGGCTTCGATGGACATATGGCCGCTTTCGCCGGCATATCCGCGGGCGCCCTTATAGAGCTCGCCATTGATGATAATGCCGGAGCCGATACCGCTGCCCGCACTGATATAGAGGAGATGGCGGGCGTCCCGGCCGGCCCCGAAGCGCAGCTCACCTTGGGCGCCCGCGTTTGCTTCATTGTCGATAGTAACGGGAAGTCCGAGCTCGTGCTCAAGCTGCTTCTGCAGCGGCACCATGTCCCATCCCAGGTTGGGGGCGAAGAGGACGGTGCCGTCGCCGTCGACCATCCCCGGGACGCCTACGCCGATCCCGATGATGCCGTATGGGGAGGGAGGGGCCTGCCGCATCAGGCCATGAATCAGGCCAACCATCAGCCGCGTCACCGATTCCACATCATGCCCTTCAAGGGCGGTATCTTCTTCGGCAAGAATCCGGCCTTCCAGATCCGTAAGTACGGCGGTCATTTGCTTCACGCGCAGCTCCACGCCGACGGCATAACCGGCTTGTCCGTTAAACAGCAGCAGCTGCGGCTTTCGGCCGCCGCTGGATTCACCGGGTCCGATTTCCTGGACCAGATGGTTGCTGCACAGCTCCTGTACGAGATTGGAAACGGTAGCCTTGTTCAGACCTGTGAGCTTGGACACCTTCGCCCGGGAGACCGGGGCGTGTTGACGTATCGTATCGAGAATAATCGAGGTATTTATTTTCTTGACCAGAGCCTGGTCACCGGTAATATTCGTCATGTGTATTCATCCTTTTAGTCTTGCTTCCTAATCCTGTTAGGCTCTTGAGACTTGATATGCTCATAGTCTAGGGGCAAAGTCCGGAAATTGCAACAGCCCGTAACGCTGCCCGGGTGCACGCAATCCTGTGTCCCGTGGTTTCTATCGTCGTAACATTTGAATATGGATTTACAGGAATCATAGGCAGTGAGCCAAACGGAGATGTCCTGCATCTTAGCAGATAATTATTCTAACAGCGGTGGCATCGGTTTTGAAAAAGTTGTAAAACAATAACTTTGTTTAACCAATAGACAAAGTAGAAATCCTGTGTTAGGATAACCTTGTAAGCGTTAACCACACCTTAACAAGGTATAGGAGGATTTATACATGGCCTATTTTAACAACATTAGCAAAGTCGAGTACGAAGGCAGCAAATCAACCAACCCTTATGCTTTTAAATTTTATAATCCGACAGAAGTTGTAGCCGGCAAAACGATGGAAGAGCATCTCCGTTTCGCCATGGCTTACTGGCATACATTGACTGCAGGCGGTTCGGATCCGTTCGGCGCCGACACTGCGGTTCGTCCTTGGGGCAACTACTCCGGCATGGATCTTGCGAAAGCACGCGTTGAGGCAGGCTTTGAGTTCATGGAGAAAATGAATCTTCCGTATTTCTGCTTCCACGATGTGGACATTGCGCCGGAAGGCAGCAGCCTGCGCGAGTTCTACAGCAACATTGATACGATCGTGGATTCGATTGAAGACCACATGAAGTCCACCGGCAAAAAACTGCTCTGGAACACAGCAAACATGTTCACGAACCCTCGCTTCATGCATGGTGCGGGCACAACATGCAACGCGGATGTATACGCTCATGCGGCAGCACAAGTGAAAAAAGGACTTGAGGTCGGCAAACGCCTCGGCGCCGAGAACTATGTGTTCTGGGGAGGCCGCGAAGGATATGAGACCCTGCTCAACACGGATATGGGTCTTGAACTGGATAACCTGGCTCGCCTGTTCCATATGGCGGTTGATTATGCGAAGGAAATCGGCTTTGATGCCCAATTCTTGATCGAGCCTAAACCGAAGGAGCCAACCAAGCACCAATATGATTTTGATGCGGCTACAACGATTGCGTTCCTGCAGAAATACGGTCTCGACAAGCACTTTAAATTGAATCTCGAAGCCAACCACGCCACGCTCGCCGGTCATACCTTCGAACACGAGCTTCGCGTAGCACGCATCAACGGCATGCTCGGTTCCCTCGACGCGAACCAAGGCGATATGCTGATCGGATGGGATACGGACGAGTTCCCGGTAAACATCTATGACGCGACATTAACGCTGTACGAAGTGCTGATGAACGGCGGTCTCGGCCGCGGCGGCGTGAACTTTGATGCGAAGGTTCGTCGTCCATCCTTCGAGCCGGAAGATCTGTTCCATGCGCACATCGCCGGTATGGATACTTACGCAAAAGGATTGAAAGTGGCAGCGAAGCTGATTGAAGACCGCGTATTCGAGGACTTCATCGCGAAGCGCTACAGCAGCTTTAATGAAGGCATCGGCGCAGACGTCGTATCCGGCAAGGCTACACTGGCTTCCCTTGCAGAATACGCGCTGAACAACGAGTCACCGCGCAAAAACGAATCCGGACGTCAAGAAATGCTGAAAGCCATTCTGAATCAGTACATTCTTGCAAATTAATCGATACACTCTTTAGCGCTTGTACCATGAAATCCAAACCTTCACCGGCTCCCTCCAGGGAAGCCGGTGTACTTATTTCAAACAGGAAACAATAGCGAGCTATGGTCGACAGCCATCCAAGGCACGCCGTGGATCACGCACCGTGCGCCCGGGGGAAGTGCCAACGATGTTTTCATGTTCGGTTCATGAGGAGACGAAGGAGGATATAGATGAGTTACGTTATCGGAGTTGATTTGGGGACCAGTGCTGTGAAGACCGTGCTGGTGGACCGCAGCGGCAAGGTTGTCGCCGAGCATTCGGAGTCGTATCCGCTGAGCCAGCCGAAGCCGGGTTACAGCGAGCAGCGACCGGAGGATTGGGTGGACAAAACGGTATTGTCGTTACGGCAATTGATGAAAGGAAACAACATCGACCCATCCGAGGTTGAGGGTTTAAGCTTCTCCGGCCAGATGCACGGTTTAGTCTTGGTAGACGGTGAAGGTGCAGTGCTGCGACCAGCCATCCTGTGGAATGACACGCGCACAACGGCACAATGCCGTCGCATCGAGGAGACTCTGCAGGAGAAGCTGCTTGGCATTGCACGCAACCGCGCGCTGGAAGGTTTCACCCTGCCCAAGATTCTGTGGGTGCAGGAGTTTGAACCGGAGCTGCTCGAACAGGCTGCCCTGTTCCTGCTGCCTAAGGATTATGTGCGTTTCCGCCTGACCGGGCAATACGCGATGGACTATTCCGATGCAGCCGGAACGCTGCTGCTGGATGTGGCGGGCAAGTCTTGGAGCACCGAAATTCTGGATGCCTTCCAGCTGCCGCACACCTTATGCCCTCCCCTGGTCGAATCCTTCGACGAGTGCGGCACCTTGCTGCCCGAGATCGCCGAGCAATCGGCTCTGCTGCCGGGGACGAAGGTATTTGCCGGCGGGGCGGACAATGCCTGCGGTGCCATCGGCGCCGGCATTCTCGAAGAAGGGCAGACGATGTGCAGTATTGGTACATCGGGCGTGGTACTCTCCTATGAGGAGCGTCGCGAGGTGGATTTTGAAGGGAAGGTCCATTTCTTTAATCATAGCGAGAAAGATGCTTACTATATCATGGGTGTGACCCTGGCAGCGGGATACAGCCTGACCTGGTTCAAGGATACCTTTGCACCGGATGTCTCCTTTGACGCGCTGTTGAGCAATATCGGAAGCATCCCGGCTGGCAGCGGCGGGCTGCTGTTCACGCCGTATATCGTCGGTGAACGCACCCCGCATCCGGATGCAACCATTCGCGGCAGCTTCATCGGAATGGACGCCGGTCATAAGCTGCCCCACTTTGCACGTTCGGTACTCGAAGGGATCACGTTCTCTCTCCGCGAATCCATCGATATCCTCCGCGCATCCGGCAAGCGGATCGACCGCGTCATTTCCATCGGGGGCGGCGCCAAGAACGAGATCTGGCTGCAAATGCAGGCGGACGTGTTCAACGCTGAAATTGTGAAGCTGGAAAGCGAGCAAGGGCCGGCTATGGGCGCAGCGATGCTGGCAGCCTACGGCTGCGGCTGGTTTGCAAGCCTTCAGGACTGCGCAAAGGCGTTTTTGCGGCCGGCACGCTCGTATTCTCCGAATCCGCAGGCGGTTTTGGCCTATGACAAATTGTTTGGACTCTATCAAAGCGTATACGGAGCCACGCGTGAACTCGGCGCAGAGCTGTCCGAATTCCGCGGATAATCCTATAGATGTTAAAGAGCAGGTCGGGAAGACATTTTTCCCGGCCTGCTTTTTTTGCGTGAACGCTTCGGACCGCATATACTTGAGGCAGGTTGAAGTCAAGCAGGTTACGTCAGGGAATGAGCGTCAACCCTCTTCGTGGGGACCGGTTTGGATATAGGTTTTTTCAGGTTCCTTTCATTGGATAGCCTGTGATCATTTGTGTAACATCCGCGGCCAATTCGATTAAGGGTGGTGCGGGAAGTGTAAATAGAAATGGGGGGAAGACATTGAAACTGACAGCTGAACTCAAACGCGAGAAAATCGTTGCCATCGTACGGGGCATTACGAAAGAACAGGCGGGCTTCGTAGGAGAGGGATTGAGCCAGGGCGGAATCCGGTTCATGGAAGTGACGATGAATACGAAGGGTGCTTTACATATGATACAGGATTGGCGCGCCCGCTATGACGGTGACGTGTATGTTGGCGCGGGTACCGTCCTTGATGTGGAGATGGCGAAGGAAGCGGTCTCTGCCGGGGCCCAATTCCTGATTTCGCCGAACACGGATCTTACTGTCATCGAATTTGCCCTAGAGCAGGGAATTGATGTATGGCCCGGGGCTATGACGCCAACGGAGATCGTTGCGGCGTACGCAGCCGGGGCAGAGATAGTGAAGCTGTTTCCCATGGCCAGTCTGGGCTTGTCATTTATCCGGGAGCTTCAGGGCCCGCTGAATCACATTCCGCTGCTTGCAACGGGTGGAGTTACGCTGGATAATCTTCCGGATTATTTTAATGCAGGCGCGGCAGCGGTCGGTTTGGGCAGCGCGCTGCTTCCGAAGGATGCGCTTATGTCCGGCAATATGGAGGAGATCAAGCGATGCACTGCGGCTTTTGTTGAAGCGGCGCGACTTGGTTAAGATGTGTTCGAAGGGAATTCTCCCATTCGCAAGAAGCGGGATCGAAATAGTTACACTTTGTTCATCCTTAACCATGCAGGTTATGTTTTGGAAGCTTACTACATAAGGAATATATAGACAAGTTATGGTATTATTTAGGTAGCTTGGTTATGTCATTGCTGCCGTGTACAGGCACTTGTTAGGGATATCATCATGTGTAAGTAAGACATGGTTAGGTTCAAGTAATGGAAGGGAGCGAATCAAGTGAATCCATCAGGTAAGAAGAAGGTAAGGGTAAAAAAGACCGTGTGCGCGGTTACGGCTACAGCCATGCTGTGTTTGGCGCAGCCGGTATGGGGTGACAATTCGGTTCCGGGCGGCGGAGTCGCTGTATCCGAAACGGTAACTGCCGTGGACAGCAGCGGTCAAGCCGGTTCCAAAAGCGTAACGGATAACGAAATACCGAAGGGCGCAAAAATTTCATCCAAGCAGGCGGAAGACATCATTAAGAAGGCTTTCCCGGAGCTCAAGAACGTGAAGGTAACGAACGTGCAGTTCCTGGAGAATGATGGCATGAGATCGAGCGCGCTTGCTTGGGATCTGCAAATGGTACTGACCAAAGGGAACTCGAGCTCCGGCTTTAATGCCCAGGTCAATGCGGTTACAGGTGAACTTCTCAACATTTATATTCCTAATTCTTTGGTGAACCATGGTAGCGACAAACCGGTGTTAACCCGGGAAGCAGCCAAGGAGAAGGCGCTGAAATGGATCGGCAGCCATGTATCGGATGTGAAGGCCAGCGAGCTTAAGGAGAATGAGGCTTATCTCGGGATGCAGGCGGCATTGTTCAGTCCGCCGCGGTTCGAGTTTTATTTCCAAACCTCGGTGAACGGGATTGAATCGGATGTGAACAGCATCTCAATCACGCTTGACGGGCAGGGTAATACCATTAACTATTCCCGCAATCAAATCAATGAGGAGTTTCCTTCATCCACACCGAAATTGAACGAGGCTTCCATCCGTAAATTGTTTGAGGATCAATTCCAAGTATCCTTGGCTTATGTACCGGATCATTTATATAACAATGCCAAAGGCAATTATTTCTTAGGTTACATACCTAATGATCAATCAGGCAATTCACTGGATGCCAATACAGGCAAGTTCATTAGTTTCTCAGGGGAAGAGAGCGGGCTTACCTCGGTTGAGAACGGCGCGATTCCGACATCCAAAGAAACCTTTAAGCCAATCACGGCTCCATTCGCTGGCGGAGAGGCAGCGGCCAGATGGGTGGAATCGCAGATCAAGCTTCCGTCTGGTTTAAAGACAGAATCCAAGAGACTGGGTACGAGGTGGAACAACAGCGAGATCAAGACGTGGAACATAAGCTGGGGCGAAAATAAGCTCTCTGCCATGGGCGGAGGAGAGATGGTATCCGCAGAGGTGGACGCCAAGACCGGACAGATCTACTCGTACAACCGATACCGTTTTGACCGGACCGGTGCTCCGGAAGTGAAGAGCCCGATTTCGCAGCAGGCGGCGCAGGACCTGGCATTCGAGACGGTAAGCAAGCTGGTGCCGAATGCGGCCGAAGAATGGAAGCTGACATCGGTTGATAAACTGGGCAAGGACAATCAAACGCTCCATTATCAATTTTCATTCCAGCGTTATATCGGTGATATTCGCATCATGGGCGATTCCTTGAACCTCACCATGGAGGGCGACGGACAAATCCAGGGCTTTAGCGTGAATTCCGACGCTGTCCTGTCCAAGCTGCCAACGGATGTAAAACCGGCTATCAGTGCGGAGCAGGCAAGAGCTAAATATTTGGAAGAAATCGATCTAAAGCTGAAATACGGTTACTACGGAGGTTACGCAACGACCGGTAATGAGATTATGAAGCCTTTCATTAAGCTGATTTATTATCCGACACACAAAAAGGCGGGTTATGGCGGCATTGCGGTACCGCTAGATGCCAAGAGCGGGGAATGGCGCGATATCATGCCTGAAATGAGCCGCAAGGATATTCCTGCGGTTACCGATGCGGCGGGGCATGATGCGGAAGCGTCTCTGAAGGAGCTGGTGAAATATCGGGTGCTGGTTCCGGACAAAGACGGAAAGGTATACCCGGATCGCCAGATTACCCTTGGCGAATGGTATCAGCTGGTGGCTGCTTCGGTGAGCCCGTCTTACGAGCAGGTGTATGGAAGATCTACCATGGATCCATACGCAGGCTTGCAGCCGGACCATCCGTATTACCAGGCCATTCAGGTGCTGATCGGGCAGAACTGGATACCTTATGATCCGGACAGCCCGCTGCAGCTGGACCGCAAGCTGACAAGGGATGAATTGGCCAGCTCGCTGACCCGTATTCTGAATTACGAGAAGCTGTCCAAAGCCTTTATCCTTCCAACCGACGTTCAGGGGATATCGGATGCCGACGCCGTAACTAACAAAGGCGCAGCCCTGATCGCCCTCAAGCTGGGTCTTCTCCCGGCAGTCGATGGCAAGTTCCTGCCGGAACGTGAGGTGACGCGAGCGGAAGCTGCTGAGGTTCTGGTCCGCATGTCGAAGCTGGCGGGACGCAGCGATTCCTTCCTGTCCTCATTTTATTGGTAGGTATTTGATATTCGTGCCCGGTCGACAAAACTAGAACCCTTAAGCCCTGATGTTATGTGTTACAATACGGATGAGGAAGATGAAGGGCGGGTGTACCGATGAAACGAAGCCGAGGAACGATCGTTAAATTACTGTTCATAGGGTCTTTGGCGGTAACCGTTGCAGCAGTACCTGAACCAGCTAATCTCAGTGATGTCTATGCCACCTCCAACAAAGCGGTCGTGAAGTCGGTCAATGGGATTCAGCAGAAACTGCTGACAGCGATGAGCGACAGGCAATCGACGGTGCGTTTTGTTTATCAGGGCGAGACCCAATCGCTGAAATCGCAGCTTAAAGATGCACTTGATCAGGCGATGGCCAGTGACCCCTATATTCACTACACCATCGCTAGTTATAGCTACGACTATCGTGGGACTTCCAGTTCCGCCAATGTCACCGTTCGGTTGAGTTACCGCGAGACCGCGGAACAGACGAACTATGTGAACCAGAATGCCGACAGCATTTTGAAGCAGATCATCAAGCCGGGCATGAATGATCATGAGAAGGTGAAAGCCATCCACGATTGGGTTGTCCGGAACTTGAAATACGATACCACGCTTACGAAATATACGGCCTATGACGGGCTTTACACCGGAAGCACGGTATGCCAGGGCTATTCTCTGTTAACGCATAAACTGCTGAAGGAAGCCGGGATCCAGAACAAAATTGTGGAGGGCACGGCTTATGCCTCCGACAATCCGAAAGGCCAGCTCCATGCCTGGAATCTGGTCCTTCTGGACGGCAAATGGTATCATCTGGACACGACGTGGAACGATCCCGTGCCGGATCGCGACAACGAGGTATCCTATACGTACTACCTCCGGACGGATGAACAGATGGGCCGGGATCATACCTGGGTGAAATCCTATCCGAAGGCGAGCACCCTTTACCGCAACACGCTGGCAGGGCTAGCCGTGAAGGATCGTTCGAGAGCCGGAGTATACGAACAATTAAAACGGGATCTGGAATATCAGCTTTATGATGCCCGTTCCATCGTCAGCTCCTATAAACAGCTCCAACCATTGGTGAAAGCTGCAAAGGCTGAAGGGAGCCAGAAGCTGGTGTTCCGGTTTGACGGCAGTGAGCGAGAGCTTGTAAATGTGCTCCAGCAATTACAGATGAAGAGCAATCTCGGTTCCATCAAATACTATCACCATGCGTTTGAGAACACCGATGATCTCAGAGTGCAGATCATCTGGTAATATGTCCGCATCACAAAAAAGCAGCTTCCGTTCCCAAGTATGGGAGGGAAGCTGCTTTTGGCATGACTGGTTATTATTATTTGACGTTTGTGCTCAAATCGCATTCGTCCAACGGCACGATGCGGCTCTTCTTCATCAAGCGGTAGCCGAACCAGATGGAGAGGAACAACGGAATGCTGACATACGTGGCAATGATCGTTAACCAATCGATCTCCCCGCTGAAATTGCCTTGACCGATAATAGCAACAAGACAGAGCAGGAAGGCGAAGATGGGACCGAAGGGGAACCAGCGTGCACGGAACGGAAGATCCTTCAGGTCCTTGCCTTGAGCAACGTAGGCTTTGCGGAAGCGGTAATGACTCACCGCAATCGCCAGCCAGTTAATGAATCCGCACATCCCGGAGGCGTTCAGGAGCCACACGTACACGACCCCATCGCCGAAGAAAGAGGCCAGGAAGGCCAGCATACCTACGGCGGAGGTTACGATCAGAGCCGCAACCGGTACGCCGCGGCTGTTCAGGCGGCTGAGCCATTTTGGTGCCATGCCCTGCTTCGCCATGGCATACAGGACACGGGTTGAGGCATACATCCCCGAGTTGCCTGCCGACAGCACGGAGCTTAGAATTACGGCATTCATAACGGAAGCGGCAAAGGCAAGCCCGGCCTTCTCAAACACCAGCGTGAAGGGGCTGACTCCGATATTATCGACCCCGGATTGAAGCAAGCTGGGGTGGGTGTAAGGGATCAGCATGCCGATGACAAAAATAGCAAAAATATAGAAGATCAGAATGCGCCAGAACACCTGACGGATGGCTTTAGGGACATGTTTCCTCGGATTTTCGCTCTCGCCGGCCGCGACCCCGATCAGCTCGGTTCCCTGGAAGGAGAAGCCTGCAGCCATAAACACGCCGACCAGTGCGAAGAATCCGCCGTGTACCGGCCCGTCGCCTAGGCTAAAGTTGCTGAATCCAACGGCTTCACCGCCAAGAATACCGAATATCATCATGACACCGATGATAAGGAAGATAATGACGGTTGCCACCTTAATGATAGCAAACCAATATTCCGATTCGCCGTATCCTTTGGCGGAGAGAACGTTTAAGCCGAACATAATCGCCAGGAACAGAAGACTCCACAGGAATGACGGGCTGTCCGGGAACCAGAATTTAATAATAACCGTCGCTGCCGCGAGCTCGGCGGCGATGGTAACGGCCCAGTTGTACCAGAAGTTCCAGCCGACGGCAAATCCGAAGGCAGGGCTGACAAACCGGGAGGCGTAGGTGCTGAATGAGCCGGAGTCCGGAAGATACGTAGCGAGCTCGCCCAGGCTGGTCATCAGAAAGTAAACCATGAGGCCAACCGCGGCATAGGCGATAAGCGCTCCGCCTGGGCCGGCGGAGGCGATGGCCGTTCCGCTTGCCAGGAACAGGCCGGTACCGATCGATCCGCCAAGGGCGATCATGGTCATATGACGAGCTTTAAAGCTCTGCTTCAGCGAAGCAGCTGGTGCTTTTTTGCGATTCAAGATCGAACACTCCTTCTATGCATTAAGAAATGATATTTAAAATATACCCTGTTAGAACAAAAAGACCGCAGGTCTATACCTGCGGTCTTTATCGTATCCGCATCATACCCTCCATGAAGATAGCACAACACGGGGGAATCCCCGTGACAGTTCCGTCTCTTTCGACAACGGCCCCAGCACAGGATACAAGAGTATACCCTGCACTTCGGCATTCATGCCTTTCACTGTGCTTCACCGGCTTCTCTTCGCCTCGGCACAACTACTGATCATGTCTGCAACCTCTACCTCATCTTGGAATGATGAGGCTATCTGTATATTCAATTCTAACAAGAGAGTCCTAGTATAAATCACATCCCATGTCAGAAGCAATGGTTAAATTTAACGGTTCTAAGTAGTCCCGCTGATGCGATTACGATTGATTCCGTTTGGCCATTTGCTGCCAGACGGTTCCGGCCGCTTCTTCGCCGGATTCGATGCGCTCCAGTGCCATTCGTGCCTGCAGACTAACCTCGAATTCCGGATCATTGGCAGCTTCCTCCAGGGCGGAGCGGGCTTCCTCGGTACCTACTTCATACAGGAAACGGGCTGCACGCCAGCGTACGATCTTGCTGCTGTCTTTGAGCGATTCGATCATGACCGGGGTAGCGGCAGCATCGCCGATATCGGACAGCGTATCGCCTGCGGTACGGCGAACGGCCGGTGTTTCGTCACGCATGGCCTCATATAGGAGCTCCATCGCTTCAGGGGTGCGAAGATCGCCCAAGTACACGACGACGAGCCGGCGGATCTGCATCTTCGGATCCCGAAGCGCTTTGCGGAGAAGCGGAATATGTTTCTCCGATGGCTCCAGTGCATCCAGCGCGGCATAACGGACGCGCCAGTCCTCATCCTGCAGCGCGGCTTCGGTTTCCTCGTCGGTCAGCTTCCGGCGCTGCTCAACGAAATCCTCGTCGCTGGCACCGTGGGCAATCGCCTGGGCAACAACCTTATCGAGGCGCTCCTGCGGGAAGGCAGCTTCAAGCTCCTGCTCTACGTCACGGGCGATGTCTTCCAGCTGGCCGTATCGCACGCCGTACTCCTTGAGCTTGCGCTCCTTGATGAGCATCGTGGTTCCCACCGCTGCTACCGCTTTGGCGAAGCGCTCCGACAGACCGATGCGTTCTTCCTGATTCCCGCTTTTGACACGAATTTGCATCGGAATATTCCGGAAATATTGCACGAACACTTGAGCCTCTCCAAAAGCGATGTCATCCGCACCTTCTTGGAGCCCGGCGGCCAGCCCCTCCTGACCGAATATTTCCTGAACGGCACCTAGGATGGAAGGCCAATCGGCGTTACCTTTACGGTCGAGCGCGATGAAATCAAGGGTATGAAAGACGCTCTTTACGCCCGGGATATGGAGCAGCTGCCTGATCCAGGGGGGAGCCGACCGTTCGTTGTCTAGTGTATATGTTCTGCGAATCCCGGACTCCAGGGTTTCGTCAAGGTGAAGCATCATGGAGTTCGGGCTCGGGGTTGGTTCAATAAATGTAATTTTCATGGGTTTATCTCGCCTCCTTATCCTCTTATTGTACCTCTTTTCCATGCAGGAAAAAACATCATGGCAAGGATTCAAACAAAATGACCGGACTTTGGATAAAAAGAGGAAAGGTTTGTAAAACTGATAATGATTGGATATAGGCCATTTATGTTCTTCAAAGAGTTAGTGTTAGAGGGCTGCTCCCCTGCAGAAGGGCTGAAATATATAAAGGAGGCTTGACTAACGGATGCACAGGAAGCAGGAGCGAAAGCTTGCGATTCTATGCTTTGTTGTTGCGGCCATTATGCTATATGGCGCCGTGAAAGGGTATCTGCGCTATATGAAATATTTTGGATAAAGAAACCGAGGAGTGAATCTGATGTCTTCATTGGACCCCGTACTGATGAGCCGGATACTGACCGGTTTGACCCTGTTTGTACATATTGTTCTGGCAACCATCGGCGTTGGGATTCCGATTATGCTGGCTCTGGCGGAATGGAGGGGGATTCGGACAGGAGACAACCATTATACCTTGCTCGCCCGGCGCTGGGCGCGTGGATACGTGATTACGGTGGCCGTCGGCGTCGTGACAGGTACCGCCATCGGTTTGCAGCTCAGCTTGTTATGGCCCACCTTTATGCGCGTAGCCGGCAAAGCCATTGCGCTGCCGCTGTTCATGGAAACCTTTGCTTTTTTTGTGGAGGCGATCTTTCTTGGCATTTATCTCTATACATGGGATCGATTCAAAAATAAATGGACCCATTTACTGCTGCTGATCCCCGTAGCGATCGGCTCCTCCGCGTCAGCGTTCTTTATCACGAGCATGAATGCTTTTATGAATCAGCCCCAGGGCTTCGAGCTGGTGGATGGGGTATTTACGAATGTGAATCCGTTCGTGGCCATGTTCAATCCGGCGACGCCGACCAAGGTAAGCCATGTGCTGGCGTCAGCGTTTACGACCAGTGCCGCCGCGCTGGCCAGCATAGCCGCTTTCAGTATATTGCGGGGAAGCAGGCACATTTACTTTAAAAAAGCGCTGAAGCTCACTGTTGTGTCCACCTTTGTTTTTGCTGTGGCCACCGTGATGATCGGGGATTTTTCCGGCAAATTTCTGGCCAAATACCAGCCCGAGAAGCTGGCGGCGGCCGAGTGGCATTTTGAGACGATGACACAAGCCCCGCTCATTTACGGCGGCTTCCTGGATGAGAACAACGAGATTAAGTATGCATTGAAGATTCCCTATGCGCTTAGCATATTGGCAGGGAACAGCCCCAGCACGGAGGTCGTTGGCCTGAATGAATTTCCGGAGAATGAGAGGCCGCCGATGTCGGTGCATTATTTTTTCGATTTGAAGGTGACCAGCGGCGCCGTGATCGTTCTGATTCCGCTTTTATATATGTTTCGCAAGAAACTTCCTGGCAAAAGGCCTTATCCAAAATGGCTGCTGCTCAGTATATTGGCTTTAGGGCCTCTATCGATGTCAGCCATTTGGCTGGGCTGGTTCCTTGCCGAGATCGGAAGGCAGCCATGGATCGTGCGGGGATACATGAAGGTATCGGATGCGGCAACCACTTCATCAAGCGTCGGCTGGATGCTGGTGTTGTTTATTATCCTGTATCTGGTGCTATCCGTATCCGCGATCCGCGTGCTGAGCCAATTGTTCCGGAATAAAAGCGCCGAAGAGGAAATCCGGCTGCTGGGACTCGAAATCGAAGGGGGAGACCGCAATTGAGCTATGCAATGGTGGCAATAACCGTGCTGTGGACATTTCTGTTTGGCTATTTGCTGGTAGCCTCGATTGATTTTGGTGCCGGATTTTTCAGCTATTACAGCGTGCTCACCGGACACGAGAACAAGATTCATAACATCATCCAGCGATATTTATCTCCCGTCTGGGAAGTGACCAACGTATTCCTGATCTTTTTTGTGGTCGGACTTGTCGGATTCTTTCCCGATGCTGCGTATTATTATGGCACCGCTCTGCTTGTGCCGGGGAGCTTGGCCCTTGTGCTGCTGGCGATCCGCGGCGCTTACTACGCCTATCACACGTATGGCAGCCAGACCGGGAACAATATTGTGTATATGGGGCTCTACGGGGCCACGGGGCTGCTCATCCCTGCCGCGTTGTCGACGATATTGGCCATCTCGGAAGGCGGCATTATCTATATGGACAACGGCAAGGTGGAGCTTCATTGGTATACGTTCTTCACGAACCCGTACACGTGGTCGGTCATCCTGCTTGCGCTTGTGAGCGTTCTGTACATCTCGGCGATGTTCCTGTCCTATTACGCGCAGCGTGCCGGGGATGAGGTCGCGTTCGGCGTGGTCCGGGGTTATGCGCTGGGGTGGAGCGGACCGACGATCCTGGCTTCGGTTTTCGCGTTTTTCCAGATCAACCATCAGAATCCGGTGCATTTTCAGCAGATGCTGGATATCGCATGGATGTTTATCGCGTCGTTCATCTGCTTTGTCATTGCGGTGTACCTCGTATGGAAACGAATCCGGCTCGGCATCGCTTTTATCATGGTCATGCTCCAATTTGCCTTTGCCTGGTATGGGTATGGACGCTCACATCTGCCGTATATTCTCTATGATTACATCCACATTCACGAGAGTATTACCAACGATACGATGGCGATCGCTTTGATTACCGCATTTATCCTGGGATTCTGCGTATTGGTTCCTTCCCTGATCCTGCTGATGCGATTGTTTCTGTTCGATGCGAACTATATTCGCGGTAAATCCGCGAAGAAGGGGTGAGGCAAGTGGAGGACTTCGGTATTTTCATAGCACCGCTGCTCACCGTACTGGCTGCCGTAGCCTTTATGGCGATCTACGTCGTCAAGTATAAAGATCCATCGGATTGAGTCTGGACAAAGGCAGTACGGGTTGTTTCGCCAAGAATCATTCGGTGTAAAAAGAACAACAAACGCAAAGTTGAGCGGAGAGGTCAATACGGGGTAAAATACAGGGTAATGGAAGGAGGAGGCTGCATGCCAAAAATTCGCTATAACAATATCGATAACGTCAGCACGGATAAAACACTTAAACAATTCAAGCAGTGGCGCGACGAACGTCGTCAGAAGAAGAAGGATTATTCCTACTGCATTCCGAACCTGACGCCGGATCTTCAGTATTTGCATAGCAACCGGCACGAAACCTCCGTTACCTGGATCGGGCACGCTACGTTCTTCATCCAATATGAAGGCTTGAACATCGTGACTGATCCCGTATGGGCGCGGAGAATGGGGTTTAATAAGCGCCTTGGAGAGCCTGGACTTCCCATTCATGAGATTCCCCCGATCGATGTCATTTTGATTTCGCATTCCCACTATGACCATATGCATGTTGCCTCGATCCGTAGGCTGTACCGTGCGGACACCACGATCCTCGTACCGGTTGGTCTTCGTCGCAAAATGATCAACAAAGGCTTTCGCCGCGTGATCGAACTGCAGTGGTGGGAATCCGCAACCATCAAGGGCGTGAAATTCTCCTTCGTGCCGACACAGCATTGGACTCGGCGTACGCCGTTTGACACGAATACATCCCATTGGGGAGGATTCGTAATGGAGCCCGTGCTGCAGGATGCGAAGACGGATTCGGATTCTTCCGAGGAATCGCCATGCATTAACGAACCTGTCGCGGAGGATGGGACCCGCCTGCTTCCGCCGAATTTGTATTTTGCCGGAGACAGCGGATATTTCGAGGGCTTTAAGCTGATCGGAGAACGCTTCAATATTCACCTTGCACTGATGCCCATCGGTGCATATGAACCGGAATGGTTCATGACGTCGCAGCACGTCAATCCGGAAGAGGCGCTGCAGGCATTCCAGGATGTGAAGGCCGAGACGATGATTCCGATGCATTACGGCACCTTCAAGCTGGCAGACGATACGGCCAGAGAAGCGCTGGACCGGATGGAAGCTGAACGCGAGCGGCTGGGGATCGCCAAGGAGCGGATTCGCGTATTAAAGTACGGAGAGACCTTCAAGGTTCAGCCTGAGCGGAGAAGCGTGACATCGTAACCGAAACGTACAAACGATTCCGAACACTATACACCATAGACTGCCAAAAGAGGCCCGAAAGGTCATATAACCTTTCGGGCCCATTTTCGGTTTCTTTCACGTTCAGCCTCCGAAACGTCTGAACGACCCATGCGCCATTCGATTGGTTTCTTTCATTAATAGAAAAGCTACTTTTTCTATTAAATCTGAAAAAGTAGCTTCAGATCGTCGGCCTCCTGCGCAATTGCTTGAAAATTGGGGGGCACGAAGGAGGTTATATTTGTTTAAAACCGTTTTATATCGTCCAGAAGCTTCGATAACCGTCGTACTTATGCTATAATGTGCTGAAACCAATAGTGATAAAGGATGGTAATGCTTAATGATCAGTACAAGCGGCGTAACGCTCCGCTATGGCAAACGAGCACTATTTGAAGATGTCAATATAAAATTCACCCCGGGCAACTGCTACGGCCTCATCGGCGCCAACGGGGCGGGTAAGTCTACATTTCTAAAAATCCTCTCTGGTGAGATTGAACCGAACCAAGGCGAGGTCCATATGACACCGAATGAACGGATGGCGGTTCTGAAGCAGAACCACTATGAATACGACCAGTATCCAGTCCTGGAGACGGTAATTATGGGTCATTCCCGGCTGTATACCATTATGAAGGAGAAGGATGCGCTGTATGCGAAGTCCGATTTCTCCGAAGAAGACGGTATGCGTGCGGGTGAGCTGGAAGGCGAATTCGCAGAACTGAACGGATGGGATGCAGAACCGGATGCGGCAGCACTCCTGATCGGTCTGGGCATTCCACGCGAGCTGCACGATAAGAAAATGTCGGAGCTGAGCGGCAACGAGAAGGTACGCGTTCTCTTGGCGCAAGCATTGTTCGGCCGGCCGCATAACCTGCTGCTCGATGAGCCTACCAACCACTTGGACCTGGAATCGATTCAGTGGCTCGAGAACTTCCTCATGGATTATGAAGGCACCGTTATCGTGGTATCCCATGACCGTCACTTCCTGAACAAGGTGTGTACGCATATTGCGGATATCGACTTCGGTAAAATCCAGCTGTATGTCGGCAACTACGACTTCTGGTATGAATCCAGTAAGCTGGCGCTTGAACTTCAACGGGATGCCAACAAGAAAAAGGAAGAGAAGATCAAGGAATTGCAGGCATTTATTCAACGCTTCTCGGCGAATGCTTCCAAATCGAAGCAGGCGACTTCCCGTAAGAAACAGCTCGATAAAATTACGTTGGAGGATCTTCGTCCTTCGAACCGTAAATATCCGTTTCTCCACTTTAAGCCTGAACGCGAAGCGGGCAAGCAGCTGCTTACGGTTGATGGCATTACCAAATCGATGGATGGAGAAAAGGTTCTGGATCAAATCAGCTTTGTTGTAAACAAAGGCGACAAAATCGCGTTTGTTGGACCGAACGGTATGCCGAAAACGACGCTGTTCCAGATCATAACCGGTGAAACCGAAGCGGATGCCGGTGAATACAGCTGGGGGGTAACAACCACCCAGGCGTATTTCCCGAAAGACAACTCTGCTTATTTTGACGGTGTAGATATCAATCTTGTGGAATGGCTGCGCCAATATTCCAAGGATCAAGATGAGACATTCTTGCGCGGATTCCTTGGCCGCATGCTGTTCTCGGGTGAGGAAGCGCTGAAGAAAGCAAGCGTATTGTCCGGGGGCGAGAAGGTTCGCTGCATGCTGGCAAAAATGATGCTGAACGGCGCGAACGTGCTCATCTTCGATGAGCCGACGAACCACTTGGACCTCGAATCCATCACGGCACTCAACAATGGTCTGATCGATTTCGACGGAACGATTCTGTTCACCTCGCATGACCATCAGTTCATTCAGACGATTGCCAACCGAATTATCGAGATCACGCCAAATGGTATCATCGACCGCAGCATGAGTTATGATGAGTATCTAGAGAGTGAAGAGATCAAGGGACTTCGCGAAAGCATGTATCCGGTTGAAGCTTAAGAAATAGGATGCGGCGAAGTTGAGGGCGTGAGCTTTCATCTTCTCGATCCATTATAAAAATGCTGCACCTTCCAATTATGGGAGGTGCAGCATTTTTTGCGTTATGCACGTAACTGGCTCTTCTACGAACCGCCGGTACGACGACGCTGGTTGTTTGGTTTTTTATTGTTTTGGCTTTTCATTTTTTGCGCTGAACCGGCCTGAAATTGTCCGGGCTTGTTCGCGGACGAATGTTGCTGTTTCTTTTGTTCCAGCTTTTGTCGGATCGCATCAGCCAAATTCACTTTACGTGATTCATTATTCTCGGGCATAGTATCACCCTCCTCTTTGTGTTCGCTTGTCCTCATTTTATTCGTTTTTAAATCGCGCGGCAAGGGTAACAATGATTAATACCATTTTCTACGTCCATGGTTCTTTGACCGAAGCAATTATGTTTCTCTAGACCCACACGAATGACCTTTGCTAGGATTAAATATGGATAATGATGGATATCGCTTGAGGGCTGCCAAAGAGCAAGCAAAGGAGAGACGTGTAAAGTGAATGCCTATGATAACATCAAACAAGGGGAGCGCGGGGCCTGGATCAGCATTGCCGCTTACCTCGTGTTGTCATCGTTTAAAATATTCTGTGGATACTTATTCGCATCCAGTGCTTTGCTTGCCGACGGTTTTAACAACCTGACGGATATTGTGGCATCGCTCGCGGTATTGATCGGTCTGCGAATTTCCCAGAAACCGCCGGATTCCGATCATGCGTACGGGCATTTAAGGGCGGAGACGATTGCGGCTCTGGTTGCTTCATTTATTATGGCGGTTGTTGGTATCCAGGTGCTGGTTGAAGCCGTTCGTTCATTTTTTGAAGGCTCTAAGGAAATACCGAATGTATGGTCAGCCGGCGTAGCCGGCATCTGTGCCGTTGCGATGCTTGGCGTATACCGATACAATCGGAACCTCGCACGGCGAATCGATAACCAGGCACTCATGGCAGCGGCCAAGGATAATTTATCGGATGCACTCGTCAGTGTGGGAGCGGCTGTTGGTATTATCGGCGCGCAATTCGGTCTGCCCTGGCTGGATACCGTCGCAGCGGTTGCGGTTGGCGTCATTATTTGCAAAACGGCTTGGGAAATATTCAGAGATTGCACCTATAGCCTGACCGACGGTTTTGATGAAAATCGTTTGTCGGACTTGCGTAGTACGATTGCCCGTACGCCCGGTGTCGAGGGAATTAAGGACATGAAGGCCCGAATTCACGGCAATCATGTGCTGGTGGATGTTGTCATCGAGGTAGACCCGGATATCAGCGTTTTGGAGGGTCATCAGATCAGTGACCGTATCGAAGAACAGATGGAGAAGATTCACAATATTATGAGCGTCCACATACACGTGGAGCCTAAGGAAACGTCCTAGGAGATACTGATGGATACGAATACAAATGGCAGGCCAAGGTAATCTTGACCTGCCATTTAATCTGCAAGGATACATGAAGGATCATGAAGTCCGGCAGTCATATACAATTACTCTACATAAATCCAAGCTTTACCGAGCCATGTATAAACTTCAACCCATTCCCCGCCAAGGACGACACCTGTTCGATTACCGGTCGTGTCGATTTTTTGCGGAGCCAAGGCACCAAGCTTTTCGCCGTTTGGTGCGTTATAAAAGTAGGTTCTTTCCGTAATATCGATCATAGGTGTAGGCACCAGCACTACTTCTTCCGGTTTAATAATAGGCTCTTCCGTCGAGATCGGAGCCGGCCCTGAAGTGTCGGATACCGTCCCGTTAATCGGATCTGCGCTTGCTACGGCGGTCAGGGACAGGGTGAGTGCTAGGGCTGCGGTAATGCTCAGTGTTTTTTTCATGGAATAATTCCTCCTTGGGACCGAAGTATGATTTGACATTATCGTAATAACCACGATTTGGATGTTTTGAACCAAGAAAGTTGGGTACATTTCTCAAATCGTGACAAGCTTCAAGGATTCCTATATACTTTGGAGATGGGAAAAGCCTTGTTGTTGTAAGGATATCCTATGGGAGGAGGGACTTTGAATGGTGCGTCGAAAAAAAAGAGCCGGACGTTTCCTGTTGGGTATATTTGTCCTTCTGCTTGTGATTATCGGTGCGTTAGTCTGGTTTGTTTATCCTACGCAATCTCTGGACATGCGCTACCGTTCCGTTGATTTCAAGGACAAGTTGATGACCATGGTATCAAACCGGGATACCCGTATGCTGCTGAGCACAGAAGAAGTCGGGGAACTCAGCAAGAAGAACATGGTAAAATATATGAGCACCCATGACCTGGGCGTCGATATTACAGGCGCCGATTTTTTGATGAATGGCACCACGATGACAGCCCATATGAATGGGCAATGGGGGATCCTTCCCTTTGGCGCTGTGCTGCGCTTTCAAATGTCGGCCGAGGGAAGCCATCTTCACTTGACGCATGAATCGACAACGATCCGGGGGGTTGAGATCCCTTTGAATATGTTTCGACTGGAGCCGATCCAAATTTCGCTCAAGGACTATTTACCGGATCTGGTAACTGTGAAAGATGTGAAGTTTCTGTCCGATGGCTTGGAATTGAACTTCACGATGGATTGGATGTCCATTCCGTCGCTATTTAAGTAAAGCAAGAGAAACGGCTAAAGACTCAGACAAGGAACGATGTCTGGGTCTTTTTTGTATTTTCACGGAGATGTCATTATTTTCAGAAAAAAACTATGAAAAAAATATATATGTAAACATTGACACTAAAATCATCCCCCACTATAATCAGTAATTGTTTAGAAATAAATGTTTTAGTACTAAAGTATATAGAGGCGCCAGTAGGTTGTCTCTATTGAAGGAGTGCTGGACCTTTTAAAGGAGTGTAAAAAATACATGTCCATGCGGAATGAAATTCTGGAGTTGGAGATGCTATTTAAGAAGATGGTTCGGACAGTGCATCATGAGTGGCAGAAGGAGGGGTTTCCTAAACTAGGCAGAACCCAGTATACCGCCTTGGAGATGCTTCATGAACAGGGAGCTTTGAGATTATCGGACTTGGCTGATTCCATTCATGTAACATGCGGGGCGGTGACGGGCATATCCGATAAATTGATCGAGGGCGGATTCGCTCGCCGAATAAGGGATACAGCCGACCGCAGGGTCATCCATCTGGAGATTACGCCGCTTGGGCGCGATCTGATCGAGCAGCTGGCCAATAAACGCGCGGAGTTGAGCCATTTGTTATACGGTTTTCTAACGGACGAAGAGGTTAAGCAGTTGAGTGTCCTGTACCGCAAAATTATGACCAATGTTGAATTTATCCAAGGTCAGATGTCCACATAGAACAAACATGCTATATGTATGATTTTACTTAGAAAGAGAGTGAAGGCTGCACATGAGTACCCATACCATTGCTCGCCACGGCGAGCCTGTTAAGAAAGGCCCTATCATTGCTGCACTTATGATTGGCGCTTTTGTCGCCATTCTTAATCAGACATTGATGAATGTTGCTCTGCCGAGCATCATGGAAAATTTGAGCATTAAACCGACCGTAGCCCAGTGGCTGACCACAGGCTTTATGCTGGTAAACGGGGTCTTGATCCCCGTTACTGCTTATCTGATCGCGCGTTTCTCGACAAGGCAGCTGTTCATCAGTGCGATGACGCTGTTTACGATTGGCACCTTGCTGTGTGCCATCAGCCCCAATTTCGCGTTTCTGCTTACCGGACGCCTCGTTCAGGCTGCTGGTGCAGGCATTTTGATGCCGCTTATGACCGTTGTATTTCTGAACATTTTCCCTATTGAGAACCGCGGCAAGGCGATGGGGATGATGGGGATCGCCATGATATTTGCTCCTGCTATCGGACCCACGCTTTCAGGCTATATTGTGGAGCACTATGATTGGCGTGTGTTATTCTACATGATCTTGCCTTTCTCAATCATTGCTACACTAATCGGGGTTTTCTTCCTGAAAAATGTTACCGAGGTCAGCCGGCCGAAGCTGGACATGATCGCCATCATTTTGTCCACCCTGGGCTTTGGCGGTTTGCTGTACGGCTTCAGTGATGCCGGGAATGACGGTTGGTCCAGCACCCCGGTTGTTACGACCCTAGCGGTCGGCGCGATTGCTCTCATCCTGTTTGTATGGCGGGAGATGAAGGCCGACAATCCGATGCTGGAATTCCGGATATTCAAATACAACATGTTTACGTTGACGACCCTTATCAATGTCATTGTTACGATGGCGATGTATGCCGGGATGATCCTGCTGCCCATTTATCTGCAGCAGATTCGTGGATTCACACCGGTGGAATCAGGACTTCTCATGCTTCCCGGCGCTATTCTGATGGGGATCATGTCACCGATTACGGGAGCGATCTTCGATAAGGTTGGCGCAAGATGGCTGGCTGTTATCGGTCTGGCGATTACGGTCATTACGACGTGGGAGTTCAGTAATCTGACCGAAACCATATCTTACAGCCAGATGATGATCATATATACGGCTCGCATGTTCGGGATGTCGATGCTCATGATGCCGATCCAAACGGCCGGACTAAATCAGCTGCCGCGAAGCTTGAACGCCCACGGTACGGCCATGTCGAATACACTCCGCATGGTTTCCGGTTCGATCGGAACGGCAATTCTTGTTACCGTCATGTCCACCCAGGCAGAGAGCAAAGGGGAAGCCCTGATGCAATCGGGATTATTTGATCCGAAGAATCAGGCCGACCTGCTTAAGCTGGGTAATGAAGCAACCATTTATGGCATTAACTATGCCTTTGTTATTGCCACGTGGATCAGCGTCGCTTCGTTGATCCTAGCGTTCTTTATCAAGAAGACTAAGCCGGCGGAAGAGCCGAAAGCCTCAGGAAATCAGGAGGCTGCAGCAACGAACGTATAACCCGATCCCATTTTTCGCAGCGCAAAAAAAGGGTGTCCTATCCGTTTATCAAACGGAGGACACCCTTTTTTTATTCCTTTTGTGTATATACAATGCATGGGCTTTAGTATGTGACAGCGTCACATACTTCGTCTGCGTCCGGTAAAGAGAGAGATCACAAACAGGACAACGAAGATGAAGAACAGCACCTTCGCGATACCGGCTGCAGCCTCAACGATGCCGAAGAAGCCAAAGATCCCTGCAATCAGTGCAACAACTAGAAAAATTACGGACCATTTTAACATCCTATTCACCCTGCTTTCTTCATCGATTTTATTGGATATAGCATGTAGTCTCATGATGCTCCACGAAGCGGCACATATCCAATTTGAAGCTTGGTAGAGAGCCATCGGCCGTTGCCAACAGCGCCCTTCGTAGTGTTCTTTAACCGGGGCGGCAAGGGATGAAACAAGCTGCAGAACAATGGCATTATTGGCAAGGATCCCTTTGTTTCGTGGGCTGGGGGATAGGGTAACTATTGCGTATCCGAAACCAACATACTTGAAAGTGAGGGACAACGTATGCTAACCCAAATCAGTGTTGCCATTATTGCCGTAGCATTTGCGGTTCTGGTTTTCTTTTTAATTAAGACACTAAAGGCTGCGACACAATCGCTCGAAAAGGTAACAGAAACCCTTCAGGATGTCCAAAAGACGGTGGACGAATTGAGTTATGAAGTGAAGCAGACGATTCGAAATACGAACGATATTACGGTGGATGTTCAGCATAAGATGAGACAGATTGATCCGGTACTGGATACCGTCAAGAATCTGGGAGAAGCTTTAAGCGAAGTCACCTATGCGGTAAAGCAGGTATCCTCCGGCATGGTTAGCCGCTTTAAGCAATCCCGGATGGAGCAGAAGAAAGAGCAGCCTGCCCGTACGGAAGTGCCTTTGACGGCCCAGGATCGTACGTTCCAGTCTTATGACGCGGTATATCAGAATACGGAAGCAGAAGAAAAGTCACGCGGTCGGAACTGGTTAGCTTATGTGGATACAGCGGTTGGTCTGTGGAACAGCTTCCGTCGCCAAAAAGCCAGATAAAAGTAAAAAAGCAAAACCCGGGTATAGCTCTGCAAGCTGAAGAAAGGAGGAGGTCGCATGTGGAATGTCGCACTGTTGATGGTAGGGCTCTTGATTTACTCCGGAGGTGGAGGTGCTGTGGCAGAGCCGCAGTCTTCCGCCGGGATGTCGCCACCGCCTATGATTCATGCCGCTTCGGATGCTGGACAAGCACAGACCAGCGACAACGCTACGGAGAGCTATGGAACTTTAAACGGGATTTCGCTAACGGATAACAAGGGCGATGTCATTCGCAAGCTGGGAGCACCGGCTCGAATTGAGCATGAGGAGCTGACCGGAATGACCAAGCTGGATTACAAAGATATGGAGGTTGGTGTCCGCAACGGCTATACGGAATATGTTCATGTGAAGCCCTCTGCCGTATCCTTTCAGGTTGAAGGCCAGCGTATAGGTATGACAACCAATCAGATTCGGGCATCTCTGGGTAAGCCGTATTTTAAAGCGGAGGACGGGGATGTGTACCTTGAGAACCATCATGCGCTTAAGGTATTTATTGACAGGAGCTCCGGTGAAATTGCAGGAATTGATTTATTTTTTGATTATAGCGAGTAAATTTGTTTCAACCTTAAGAAATAAGGTTAATAACAAATGGACTATAACCTAAATTAAGGTTTTACACTATTAGGGGAGGTTTTCACAATGGAATTTACCAATACGAAGTCATATGCCAAAGTCGTTGAGAACGGTACTCAAGCGGTTCAGGAGGTTCAGAATCTGCGGCAGTCCGGTTACGATCATGATCGGATTTATGTATTGGCTCATGATTCGGACAAGACAAGCCGGATCGTGGATGCATCCGATGCCAATAACGTAGGCATCAAGGAAGAAGGCGTGTTTGACGCCTTTGTGAATTTGTTCCGGTCCCGCGGCGATGAGCTTCGCGCCAAAATCGTATCGCTTGGATTCACGGAGGCCGAGGCTGGATTCTATGAGAAACAGCTGGATCTAGGCAAAGTACTTGTCATCGCTAAAAAAGATGAATGATATAGCATCGAAAGCACAGCTTTATGGCAGCATCGCGGGTAGGCATTAGCGTTATAGGACTTAAAACATAGATAAGGAATGAGACCTTTGACGTCTCATTCCTTATCTATGTTTTAAAAGAATGTTCCATAAATCCTATAAAAGTGGAAGATTCAAGAGGTAGAGCCTTTTTCTATAGCAATAGATCAGAGGGTTATTATAGTATAATAGTAGGAAAAGGATTTCTATCGTATAATCCGTAACGTTAAGGGAGAGGGCAATGAGAATATTAATCGTAGATGACAATCCGACTAACGTCATTATTATTCGAGAAATCTTGAAAAAGGAAAATTATCAGAATACTCTATCTGCATCTTCAGCACTGGAAATGCTGGAACATCTGGGGATTGGCGATCGCAGCCGTGAGCTGCAGCCCCGGAGAGCGGATATCGATCTGATTCTGCTCGACATGATGATGCCTGAGATGGATGGAATAGAAGCTTGCCGTATTGTACAGCAATATGAGCATTTGAAAGATATACCGATCATTATGGTCACTGCCGTCGGGGATTCCAAGAAGCTGGCGGAAGCGCTGGATGCCGGAGCCGTCGATTATGTGACGAAGCCGATCAACAAGGTGGAGCTTATGGCGCGGATTCGCTTGGCGCTCCGTTTGAAGCATGAGAAAGACTGGCATATTGAGAGGGAACAGCGGGTCCAGGCTGAATTGAAGCTTGCGGCCATGGTTCAGAATGCCGTATTGAGCTCACCAATTGAAGATGATCAGCTTGAGATTCATGCGCTGTACCAGCCTTCGGCGGAGCTTGCGGGAGATTTGTATGCATGGTACCCGCTTGGCGATGGCCGTTATGGCGTGATTCTGCTGGATATGATGGGACACGGGATTACTTCGTCCTTATTTTGCATGTTCATCGCTTCGGTTCTGAAGGACACGGTGACGACTTATGTCGAACCGGAGAAGGTGGTTCAGGAATTGAACCGCAGGTTCAATCAGTTAAACCTCGGCGAACAGCTGATACAGTACTATTTTACAGCGATCTATCTTGTTGTAGACACCCGTTTGAAGCGGGTGGATTACGTCAACGCAGGGCATCCTCCGGCTCTCTTCTTTCAGGAAAGCGGGGATGTGATGACTTTGGATCAAGGCTGCTGCCCAGTTGGGTTATTCGACCGGATCGAAGACATGGAGCCAAGAAGCTTTCAATATGAAGGTGAAGGACATTTGGTCATGTATACGGATGGCCTGCTCGAACTGGTAGAGGGCGGTCATGACGAGAAGCTGGATTATCTGAAGAAGCATTTGGGCGGCCCTCATCATTGGAGAGAAGATGAAATGAAGGAGCAATATTTTGTGGATGATCCATCGCAGGAGCGAGAGGACGATAAATGCCTGGTTTGGATATCTCTTAAAAAAGGAGAGGAAACCAATCAATGAAGCTTAGAAGCAAGTTAGTCATTGGTTTTACGACTTTGCTGGCGCTCATGCTGGTTCTGACCTTGATTGGTTATGACCGAATCAGTTATATGAACGACCAGATGGACCAGATCTATCAGGAGCGCTATCAAAAGGTACGAAACTCCAGCGCAATGCGCGGAGAAGTCAACGACATGGCACGAGAGCTTACGAATATGATATTGAGCAATGACCAGTCCACGTATGCTGTGTCCGAACAGGAACTGGAAGCGATGACAGCACGAGCTCAGTCGTATTTTAAAGCGATCCAGGAAAGTGCAAATACCGCAGAAGAGCAGCAATTGTTAGTCCGGATTGAGCGTGCGGTGAATCAATATATCGTTTATCAAAACAAGACACTGGAGCTGTTGGCGAAGAGCAACGCAACAGAGGCCAATTTGCTTCGCAATTCGACAGGACAATCTGTCCAGGAAGAGATGCTGACGAGTTTGAACGAGCTTAGCAGCTACGAGAACCAGAAGATCAATGATGATATAACAGCAGCGAAAGCGGCATATGACCGCTCTGTCCAAATGTTCATCTATATCATGGCTGGCGGATTGTTAATAGGGATGCTGGTCATTCTATGGATTCTTCCAAGCATTACCCGAGGCATCAACGTGGTCTCCATGATGTTGAAGAGCTTTGGAGAAGGCAGATTGAAGGCGATCCGTCGTATTAAAGTGACGTCTAAGGATGAGTTTGGCGATGTCGCTCGGGTATTTAAAGACCTGTCTGAAGACATTATCGAGAAGCAGCGCATCGAGGAAACCTATCTCCAGGCGCAGCGTGATCAGTCCTGGCTGAACTCGAACATGGCCAGAGTCACGGAGCTGCTGGAGGGGATCAATTCCCTGGAGGAAGTCGGTCAGCGGTTCATCAGCGAATTCACGCCGATTTTGGGTGCTCATTATGGAGCTATCTATATCCGTCAAGAAGACAAACATCCGAATAAGTTGGAGATGAAAGGTTCCTACGCCCATGAAGGCGGCGAAGAGCCGAAGATTTCCTTCATGATCGGGGAAGGGCTTGTAGGTCAAGTTGCGCTCGACAAGAAACCGATCGTACTGAAAAGCGCACCGGAGGATTACATGAAGGTGGAATCCGCATGGGGATCATCGAAGCCGGTATCCGTCATAATTTATCCGATTCTGTTTGAGAATGAAGTGATGGGTGTTATTGAGTTGGCAGCTTTTGAGGAAACAACATCACTACAGGAGCAGCTAATATCTCAGCTGAGCCAATCTCTTGGCATCATTCTCAACAATATTATAGGCCGTCTACGGGTGGAGCAGCTGCTGCGCGAATCGCAGGCCATGACCGAAGAACTTCAGGTTCAATCGGAAGAGCTGCAGACCCAGCAAGAAGAGCTTCGCCGCACCAACGAAAATCTGGAGGAGCAAACCAATGCCCTCAAGCGCTCCGAGGACTTGCTGCAGCGCCAGCAGGAAGAGTTGGAGCATTACAATACCGAGCTTGTTGCCAAGACGCGTGCGCTTGAGGAACAGGTGCAGGAAGTGGAAGAGAAGAACGATGAAATCGAGAAGGCAAGAATGCAGCTTGAGCAGCAAGCGAAGCAGCTGTCGATTACAACCAAATATAAGTCGGAGTTCATGGCCAATATGTCTCACGAGCTGCGAACCCCGCTAAACAGCCTGCTGATTTTATCACAGCTGTTGTCGGAGAATAAGGATGGAAATCTGAGCACCAAGCAGATTGAATATGCACAGACCATATATATGTCAGGCTCCGATCTGCTCAAAATGATTGATGAGATTCTCGATTTGTCTAAAGTGGATGCAGGGAAAATGGAGATTCATTATGAGGATGTTCAGCTTCCGGATATTGAAGCCTTCGTGGAGCAGAATTTTGCCGCCGTGGCATCACGCAAGCATATCGACCTCGGTGTGCACATTAGTGAAGATATTCCGCAGAGCATCGTTACGGACAGCCATCGCGTGAAACAAATTCTTCGTAATCTGTTATCGAATGCCTTCAAGTTTACCAATAGCGGCTCAGTCGAGCTGCATGTGGAGAAGGCCGACAAGGAGAAGCTTCCGCTTTATCTGAATGCCGAAGCGGATTATGTGGCCTTTGCTGTCAGAGATACCGGAATCGGTATCCCGGCTGATAAAACGGACCTGATCTTTGAAGCCTTCCAGCAGGTAGACGGCACAACCAGCCGTAAATACGGGGGAACCGGGCTTGGTTTATCCATCAGCCGCGAGCTTTCCCGTCTGCTGGGCGGGGGCATTCTGGTTGAATCGGAAGAGGGCAGGGGAAGCTGCTTCACGCTCTTCCTGCCAGCCAGTCGTCCGGATTTGGTAGAAGGTACACAGGAAGCTGCCGCAGCAATTGAGGCGCCACCGGAGCGTAATCTGATCGTACCGAAGGCAAAGATGATTACGAAAGAGGCTCAGCCATCCGTACAGGTGGATGACGATCGCAACCAGCTCGGACCGACAGATAAAGTATTGCTTATCATTGAGGATGACGTGAAGTTTGCCAGAATCCTTCTGGATATGGCCAGAGGACGCGGCTTCAAGGCCTTGGTTGCATTGCAGGGGGATATCGGTCTGGAGATGGCCAAGTCGTACAAACCGGATGCCATCATCCTGGATATCCAGCTTCCGGTCATTGACGGCTGGTCTGTCATGGGCGAGCTGAAGAGCTCCGCGGTTACGCGCCACATTCCAGTGCATGTCATTTCGGTCGTGGATGAAGTGAAGCAAGGATTAATGATGGGAGCGATCGCTTACTTGAAGAAGCCGTCATCCAGAGAAGCGCTGGAGGACGCGTTTACGCATATCGAATCCTATGCGGAAAAATCGATGAAGCATCTTCTGATTGTCGAGGATGACGACATTCAGCGGAATTCCATTATTGAATTGATTGGTCATGACGATGTATCGATTACGGCGGCATCCACAGGCGCCGAAGCGCTCAGTGAGCTGCGTAAACAGCGCTATGATTGTATGGTGCTTGATCTGATGCTGACGGACATGACAGGCTTTGAGCTGCTAGATCAGATCCGCGATGACGAGAATCTGGTGGATCTGCCGATCATTATTTATACAGGCAAGGACTTGGATTCGAAGGAAGAGATGCAGCTTCGTAAATATGCGGAGTCGATCATCATCAAAGACGTGAAATCACCGGAGCGGCTTCTGGATGAAACGACGCTGTTCCTCCATCGGGTCGAGGCTGATTTGCCGGAAGATAAACGTAAAATCCTGCAGAAGCTGCACAACAAGGAAGAGCTGTTTGAAGGCAAGAAGATTCTGCTGGTGGACGATGATATCCGCAACGTGTTTGCTCTCTCCAGCGTGCTGGAGGGATACCATATGGAAGTTACCTTTGCCGAGAACGGCCGGGAAGCCATTGAGCTGCTTCAGGATAATCCCGATTTCGATCTGGTGTTAATGGATATGATGATGCCGGAGATGGACGGGTATGAGGCGATGCGACGTTTACGCGAAATGCCGGAATTCGAGAAACTGCCGATTATTGCCCTGACAGCCAAAGCCATGAAAGAGGATCGGGCGAAGTGTATTGAAGCGGGAGCTTCCGATTATATGAAGAAGCCGATACAAACGGAGCAACTTCTTTCGCTTATGAGGGTTTGGTTGTATTCGTAAGCCGCTTTTGTGGGTAAAGTACAAGTAGCAAATAAACACGGGGAAAGCGGTGCAAGCGTAATGTCATCTAGTGACCATATGGAATCAGAACAACTGTTGTTAACAGAGGAAAGCGAACGTGAGCTGGAACAGATCGAGATTGAGCTTCTTTTGGAAGGTATTCATCGATTCTATGGTTACGATTTTCGCAATTACGCTATTCCCTCATTAAGGCGGAGAATCTGGCACCATGTTCATGCCGAGGGCGTATCCACAATCTCAGCCCTTCAGGATAAAGTACTTCACGACCGTTCTTGTTTTGAACGTCTCATATATAATTTATCGATTCCGGTTACGGAAATGTTCAGGGATCCGAAGCTGTTCCTGACATTCAGGCAGTCGGTAGTTCCATTGCTTCGTACGTATCCTTATATACGGATTTGGCATGCCGGCTGTTCGACCGGAGAAGAAGTGTATTCCATGGCCATTTTGCTTCATGAAGAGGGACTGTATGAGAAATCCCGGATTTATGCGACAGACATGAATTCACGTTCTCTCCAGCAGGCCAAGGAAGGCGTATTCGACATCAAACGCATGAAGCAGTACACCAAGAATTATTTGGAGGCGGGCGGTACCCGCTCGTTCTCCGAATACTATACGGCGAAGTACAATTCGGTTATTTTCCAACCGTTTTTGAAGAAAAATATGATATTTGCCGAGCATAATTTGGCAACAGACCGTTCCTTTAACGAGTTTAATGTGATCTTTTGCCGGAATGTCATGATTTATTTTAATGATCAGCTGCGGGATCACGTACACGGATTATTTCACGAGAGTCTAAGCCATTTTGGTATTCTCGTACTGGGTTCTAAAGAGTCCATACACTTTACGAATTATAGTGAAGCTTATGAGACGCTGGACCGGGTGGAGAAAATATACCGGAAGATTAAATAGAAGTTTTGTAGGAGGATCTCATGGGGATTCACGAACCGATTCATATTCTGTTGGTAGATGACCGCCCTGAAAACTTACTTGCACTCGAAGCTGTTCTGGACAGCGAACAATACACACTTATTAAAGCTACTTCGGGGGAAGAGGCTTTGCGATATCTCTTGAAGTATGATTTTGCCGTGATTGTTCTCGATGTACAAATGCCCGGCATGGACGGTATCGAAACAGCAAGGCTGATCAAGGCGAGAGACAAGACAAAGGATATTCCGATCATATTCATTTCCGCGAACAGCAAGGACGCGGAGCATCTTTTTGCAGGATATTCCGCGGGGGCAATCGACTATATGGTTAAACCCTTTATCCCTCAAATCTTGAAATCCAAGATCGAGGGTTTTGTCGATATGTACCGGACCAATAACAGGCTGAAGATTCAATCCATGCAATTGCACCAGAAGACCCAGGAGCTTGAAAAAATTAATCAAGAACTTGTGCTGGCCAAGGAAGAAGCGGAGATTGCCGCCAAAGCCAAAACGGAATTTCTGGCGATGATGAGTCACGAGATCCGAACGCCGATGAATGGCGTCATCGGTATGATTGACTTGCTGATGGACAGCGATCTTCAGGATGAGCAGCGGGAGTACGCAACGATTATCCGCAACAGCGCGGATGCTTTGGTTAACATCATTAATGACATTCTGGATTTCTCCAAGATGGAATCAGGCAAAATGGAGCTGGAGGAATATCCGTTTGATCTCAAGTCCTGCGTTCAGGAAGTGTTTGGTTTGTTCTCCGGAGAAGCCTCCAAGAAGAATCTGGAGCTTACGTATTACATTGAGGATCAAATTCCTGCGATCGTATTCGGTGACATGGGACGCCTTCGTCAAGTATTGGTGAATCTGGTATCCAATGCCGTGAAGTTTACGAATGAGGGCGGCGTGTATTTGGTTGTTTCGCTTACTCAAACTAAAGAGGACCGATTAACCCTTGAATTCACGGTGAAGGATACGGGAATTGGCATCTCATCCGAGAAAATCGATCGGTTGTTCAAGCCGTTCTCTCAGTTGGACTCCTCGATGACAAGGCGCTACGGCGGAACAGGACTTGGGCTTGCTATCTGTAAATCGCTCGTACAGATGATGGGCGGAGAGATCGCGGTTGACTCCAAGGAAGGCAAGGGAGCCACTTTCGTATTTACGATCTGCGTTCATACGCATGAGGAAGAGTATCACCGACTCCGGGTAGAGGAGCGTTCGGCAAAATATCGTGTGCATGGGGAGAGGCAGCCGAACATCCTGATTGTGGACGATCATCCGATTAATCGAAAGCTGATGGACAGCATGCTGGAAAAGATGGGGATGAAGGCGGATATGGCGGAGGACGGCAGGCAGGCGGTTGAGATGGTTGCCGGTCCCAAAGTCTACGACATGATCTTCATGGATTTGCAGATGCCGATAATGGATGGTCTGGAGGCAGCGCGTCTGATCCGCCAGATGAAGCCGGATGCTGAGGCTCCCGTTCTGGTTGCGATGACGGCTAATGTAATGGACGGGATTCAGAAGCGCTGTTTTGACGCGGGCATGAATGAATATATCAGCAAGCCGGTCAAAATCAGCTGTGTGAAGCACCTGATATCCCGGTATGTACCGGTAGAACCGGAAGGATGGGATATCCCCCCAAGCCCTGTTCGCATCATCAACGGTTAGCGCGGCAATCGTTTTCCATATATTAGCGTGTCCATAACCCTCTTTAACCTGTTTCAACAAGCTAGATAACGGGTTATGTAAAGGGAAAACAAATGATTGGGAGAGAGTGTCTATGAATACAAAAACGAATGATAAGTTCAATGCTAAGACCCAAATGAACGAGGGCGTATGCACGGTGTTTTTGAGCGGTGAACTTGATCTGTCCGTCGCTCCGGATTTTCGATTAGTGATGGAGCCTCTTGTCGGCAATTCCGAAGTAGACTTGATCGTCAACATGAAGGACATGACATATATTGATAGTACGGGTATTGGTATTCTTCTATCGATACTGAAAGCCAGACATGGCATGGAAGCACGCTTTGCAGTCGAGGAAGTTCCGCCGCAAATTCAAAAGCTGTTCGATATGACGGGTATTGCGAAGTTCTTTCAGTCGTAAGAAGAATTCCCAATAGGAAAGGATCGAAAAGAATGAATTCAGATGTACAAAGAGTAACGCTTAATTTGCCTGCCAGTGCTGAATACGTGGATATTGTAAGACTGAATCTCTATGGAATAGCTTCCAAGATGGGCTTTTCCTATGAAGAGATCGAAGATATGAAGGTTGCGGTGTCGGAGGCCTGTAATAACTCGGTCTTGTATGCTTATAGTCAGGAAGGCGGCATGGTAGAGGTTTTATTTCAAGTGACCAGCGAGTCGCTATCCATTACGGTCAGAGACGAAGGGGAGAGTTTCGACAGTGTGGGAGCGGTTGGCAACCGTACACTTCATGATAAAGATCTCAGCGAGGTCCAAATCGGAGGACTAGGCTTCTACCTGATGGAGGCGCTTATGGATGAAGTAAGCGTGACAAACCAGGCTGGAAAGGGAACCGAGGTTACGCTGACAAAGCGTCTCGCAAGAAGCGAGGAGCCCGTATGAGTGATAAGGCGACTCCCCAAGAGTCCAGAGATGAAGCCGTTCATTTAATTGAACAGTATCAGCAAACGAAGGATAACGATATCGCGACGGTGCTGATTAAGAAATATGAACCGATGGTCAAAATGGCGGCAGGCAAGATTGCCCGAAATCGGCCCGACCTGTATGAGGATTTGTATCAGGTTGGCCAAATGGCATTAATTCGTCTTCTGCAGCAATATGACATCAGCCTGGGGATTCCGTTTGAACCCTATGCCATGAAGAGCATGATCGGGCATATGAAGAATTTCCTCCGCGATAAATCATGGTACATTCAAGTACCAAGACGAATCAAGGAAAAGGGTGCCTTGGTTCAGCAAGCGATTGATGAACTAATGGTGAAGCTGGAGAGATCTCCCGATGTGAATGAGATCGCATCCTACCTGGATCTTTCCGTTGAGGAAACGGTTGAAGTGTTAGCCGGACGTGAATGCTATCATTATGTTTCATTGGATTCCCCTTTATCTCAGGAAGAAACCGGAGCGACGCTTGGAGAGCTGATCAGTTCGGATGTGAATGATTTTGATTCCGTTGAGAAGCGCATGGATCTTCAGCAGGCGATGAGTCAGTTGAAGGAGCAAGAGCAGAAGGTGCTATTGCTGGCATTTCAGGAGGGACAGTCCCAGAGAGCTATCGCTCAGAGGTTAGGCGTGTCGCAAATGAGTGTCTCACGTATCCAGAAGCGGGCAACGGAAAAACTGAAGCAGATCATGTCCAATTCTTCTTACTGATATGGACAAGCCTCGTAGAAACAGACGTATCGCAACATAAGGCACGCTTCCTCCATTACAGGAAAGCGTGCCTTTTTGGAACCTACGATTCGTATTTATAGAAGGGAGTGGCAAAGAAAACATGCTGGGGCCAGATGGGATGGAAGGTCAGGATATTTATACTTATGCAGGGGGATGGAAGTGGTACGATGTTCGAACGGATAACTGGCAATCCTCCTGGATCGGCGAACTTCGGACGCGCTATCCTTATACAGCCGAATGGTTTGATCTAGCTTCGACGTTAAAGGAACGAAACTACTTATCCGTCCGATTCAAGGATGGGGTGGAGCCGGTCATTATGGGAACCATGCTTTATAAGGTCACGGATGATGCCGATCATTACAAGTCGGAACAGTTCTATTTCTATACGGACGACCAAGTGCTGATTACCATCAATTTGGATGACCATACCCGAAGCGTGATGGCTAAGTCCGAAAGAGCTTCCATGCTTCATCAATGCCAAAAGCCCGTCGACGGCATGTTTGTGCTGGCTCGGGCCATTCTGCATTATTACCATGCGGGAATGGATCAATTCGAGCATAACCTGCGTCTTGTCGAAAGTGATATGCGTACGCACAACCGGAGATCCTTAATGGATAGCATTTTGTCGTCCCGGTTTGAGTTGTTGGAGTGGAGCAATCTGTTTATTCCTTTTCAGGAACTGATTGCCGCAGCAAAGGAAGGGTATCATGGCGAGTTGGATAGCAGCCGCTCGTTTCAACAGCTCCTGCATCGAGTGGAAAGAATGGAAAAGCTGATTCATCATTATGAGCGCGAAATCGATACGCTGGTATCGATAGACGATGCAATCTCTGCGTTCCGCGGTAATGAAATTATGAAGACACTGACGATTTTTACGGTCGTGCTCACACCGGCAACCGTGGTCGGAGCCATATGGGGGATGAACTTTGAAAATTTGCCCGCCATTAAGACGTTCTGGGGATTTACAGTAGTCATCGGCTTCACTTTGCTGTGGACCGGAGGCATGTACCTTTGGATGCGTGCGAAGGGATGGACGGGAGACCTGCTTCAAGTGAAGTCCAACAACAAAAATCTTTGAGGCACGAATATGCATGAATGGCAGCGAGAATGATCACAACGCCCGGTGACCTCTATAGGCACCGGGCTTTTTCATGTATTGAAGACACACTAGGATCTGGATTGATCAATATATCCTTGCAAATCGGAGATGAAATCCCCAATCATCGGTACGTTGACAAAGAAGCTGAGGATGTAACCCAGAAGACCCAGTACGAGAGCCGTACCAAGGGTTAAGCCCAACCCCCGGGCTAGGCCGGCAGTGAGGTTGGCAATGATGCGTTTCTTGGGATTCATGTAATTATCGATCATGTCCTTCATTTCGGATTTCTCCAGCGTGGCGGCGATTTTGTCCAGTCGCGTGTTCAACTTCTTCACTTCGTGCCTTAGCTCAAAGGGATGGTCCTGGACATCATCCGCCTCTTTGGAGTGCCTTTCCTTCCTTGATTCGGATTGTACTCGTTGTTCCTCGTTTCGTGTCGAACGACTGCCGCTTCGGGTCGAGAAGCTGGAGCCGGTACGATATGGGTTTGCTTTACTCATGAGATATCCCCGCTTTCCAGGCAGATGCGCCGTTTCATTTCACTTAGGAATTACTACAATGTGTATAAGAAGACGTTCACGATCTGGCACAAAAATAGCCAGCTGTGTCAGCTGGCTATTCGTGACTATACGAATTAATAATTCGTTGTCGATTTCATTTCACGGCTGACTTCGGAAGAAGTATCCATCGCTTGATCCTTCACATCTTTGGAAGCACTCGAAACCTCGCTCGACACGTCAGCCGATGCTTCCTTGACGCTGGACATAATGCTCTGGCGGCCTTCATTCACGGTGGCCATGACATCGGAGGCTTTGCTGCCCACGGTTTTGGCCAGTTCGGAGGCTTTATCGCCTACCGTGTAAGCAACTTCCTTGGTTTTATCCGACACCATGCTCAGCTTCTCGGACAAATCCCCGCGAAGCTCGCGGCCTGGCTTTGGAGCGAACAACAGAGCTGCCGCCGCTCCGACCAAGGCGCCGATGAAAGCACCTTTGAAGAATGTCGAACCGCTTTGTACTGGATATTCTTGTTCTGTGTTATTCATAACTTTCACTCCTTTTAGTTAATATAAGAAAGAATATAAACACGAGAGTCAGGCTGTGCGTCTAAACAACTTGGCAACAAGACCGAGCAGGAATACAAAGATGGCTGTACCGATGATAGCGGGCACAATAGCAAATCCGCCTATGACAGGACCCCATGCTCCGAAGAGCCACGGTCCGATCCATGCGCCTATGAAACCTGCGATCATGGAACCGATAATTCCGCCCGGCATTTCATGACCAACCAGCGCATCCCCGATAATCCCGATGATGATTGCCATCACGATGCTGATGATAATTCCCCACATACGATCGCCTCCTTTTCAGAGCAATGTGTTTCGAGTGGGCTTGCTTATCTCGTAATTAAACGTAAGGCCACACCATGAAACAGGACAGTGCAAAACGGGAGATAAATGAAATGTCCGTCCTGAATGGAACGAAGCCTGCTGTTATTTGCGGTTTTTTGTACTATACTGAATACAGATTTGCAATCATTCTCGGATGTGCGTGATGACGGGGAGATGCAAACATACAGGTTTTTCAGGGCTCAATGCGTAAGAGACGGTTAGAGAAGGAGTTAGACAACATGGATACTGTACTGGTGAAGGAATATCGGGCGGACATACTGGAGTGCGTCCACAATGGACATATATGTATTGTGAATGAACAAGGAAACGTTGAGGCTTTTGCGGGAGATCCGGATTACGTCGCATTTACGCGTTCTTCGGCCAAGCCCCTACAGGCAATTCCCTCCATTCGAGGCGGGCTGGCCGACCATTATGGACTGACCGATGAGGAAATAGCGGTCATGACCGCTTCGCATCGTGCCGAGCCGGCTCATGTAGAAGTATTGGAACGTTTTGCGCGCAAGGCGGACATCAGTGAAGCTTACATGGTTTGTGCATCCAGCTGGCCGCTGGACGAAGGAAGCAAAGAGGCTCTTCTGCGAGGGGGCGGTGATAAGAGTAAATGGTACCATAATTGCTCCGGCAAGCATTATGGGATGCTGGCCTACTGCCAGATGGCAGGGTATTCGCTAACGGGATACGATCAGCCGGAACATCCGCTGCAGCAGGAGATCCTTCGGACGGTTGCCTATTTGGCGGGATTGGCTCCTGGCGATGTCAAATTGGGAACCGACGGTTGCGGACTGCCGGTATTTGCCATGCCGCTCCGCGCTCTGGCAACAGCCTATATGAAGCTCGCCTCCCCGGACCTCATAGAGGATGGGCCGACGCAGAAGGCAGTCATCCGAATCACGAAGGCCATGCATGCAGCACCTTATATGGTAGCGGGTAAACACAAAGTGGATACCCTTCTTCTGGAAGATCATAATATTGTGGCCAAGGGCGGCTTCAAGGGCGTGTACTGTTTTGGTCTTAAGAAGGAGCGGCTCGGCATTTCTTTCAAAATTTCAGATGGCTCCGAAGAGGAGTGGGGCTGGATCACGGAGTCCATATTGGAGCAAATCGGCTATAGCAACAAACCGACCATCGAGCGTCTGAAAGCCGCATACCCTAAGGATTTATACAATGATGAAGGTCTTCAAGTAGGCAGGGTAGAAACCGGATTTAAGCTGCTCCGCGCTTAAGGACGACTGATTAGACCGGAAACCGCCGGGGTATTGAATAGTAAAAACGGCGGAGGTGACCGGCCATGATTAAGATCATGACGGCAGCGGAAAGACATACTACCCATGAAGACGGTATTCATAGTGAATTCAGCTTTTCTTTTGGTGATTATACAGATCCGCATAACGAGCATTTTGGAAGCCTGCTGGCGCATAATGAATATGTGCTCCAACCGATGGAGGGATTTGATCGAAGGTTTCATCATGACTTGGTGATTGTTCATTTGGTGCTGGAAGGCACGTTAACGTATGAAGATGATACAGGGAAGTTATTGGAGCTTGTACCCGGTTCGATTCATGTCGTGAATACAGGCTCCGGCGTGTATCATGCCGAGAGGAATGCCTCCTCTTCAGAAGACGTACGCTATCTGGAAATGTGGTTTCTCCCTGCGGAACCGGGCCTTGAGACGATACATCACCAAAGCAATTTTACAAAGGAACAGCAATTGAACCAGATGCTTCCGATCATCGGGTCAGGTAATGGTGAATCAAGCTTGCATCCATCGCTGGATGTTGTGATGTACAGCAGCATACTCGAAACGGGACAAGAACTGACGTACAGCCTGGCCGGGAACCGGAGAATGCATGTGTACGTCATAAGCGGTCATGTCGAAATATCATCGGAAGACGGCGTATTCGATATTAAAGCGGGTGACGCGGCAAGGATCCAGCGTCGTCATGAGCTGACATTCCGGGGGAACTCAAGTGAGGGGAACTCGGAAGTGGTGATGATCGATATGCCGTAGAGAAGGACAGAAAGCCCCCGGAACTTCGCTAAGATTAGCGAAGTTCCGGGGGCTTTGCTATAAAAGGGTTCTTCTTTTAGATATTCAAGGTTCTCGGGTAACGATGATTTACTGGTTCCCGCGAAGCTGCCCGAGCTCCGATACAACAGCTTCCACTTCCGATATACTCAGGTTTTGTTTATTCATGACCATATCGTACAAATCATAAATATCATCATATTGGTTAACCGAGAAGGCGGAGGCTTGCATAGCAGCTCCTGTAGCCATCCGAAGCTTGTTTTTAATCTGTTCAATCATATACTCGACATTGGCTTGGGATTTTTCACTCAAATCCATGGATTAACACCATCCTCTCATAGGCGGATTTACGATTTTCATCCCTGTATTGTAACATGTTACCGTGCGGCTCGACCAATGTTTTTGCCATCGGAGACAGAGATAGGTTAAAATCAGGAAAAAAAGGTTTTTCAGGCTGCGGGAGCAAGGCTTCAAGCGGTGAGATCAAGGAGGGCCGTCATGAGCGAACAAGCCGGCAAGACGCCAGGCGTACATGCTGTAAAAGCTAAAATGTCGGGGCATGAACTGACGGATTTTTTTCGGACGATTTCGCAGCGGCATGAGCTGGACAGCATCGTATTTTTATGTATTGGCACCGACCGTTCCACGGGAGATGCACTCGGACCGCTGACAGGAAGCCGGCTCATAGAATACGGTTTTCCGCATGTAATCGGGACGCTGCCTGAACCGTGCGACGCTTTTAATCTTGAGGCAAGGCTTCAAGGTATACCTGAGGATAAGGCGATAATTGCTATTGATGCATGCCTGGGGCAATCCTCGTCAGTCGGATATTTCTTTACATGCGAGGGTCCGCTGACGCCTGCCCAGTCCGTCGGCGGGAGGCTTCCGGCAGTGGGAGATTACAGCGTGGCAGCGGTTGTGAACGTCCATGGACCGAAGCCGTATTGGACTCTCCAAGTGACGTCCCTGTACCAAGTCATGGGGATGGCGGAGCAGATAGCGCAGCAAGCCGCTATAGCCTTTGGCCTTAGGCCGTAAGACACGGCGTTTCAGCCGGGGGTGTTTTTGTTTAATAATAGATCATTCTTTATAAAATAATGGGTGTCTATCACGTGGCATCCGCTGAATAGAAAGAAGGGTATCGCTATGGAAAAAGTACAATGTAACGGCAGCACGATTTGTTATGTTGATCAGGGACAAGGTGAGCCAATCATTCTGCTTCATGGTTTCTGCGGAAGCTCTGCCTACTGGGAACAGGTACTGCCATTTCTTCAAGGCTTCAGAGTCATTGTACCGGATCTCCGTGGTCACGGGCGGTCTGATGCACCGATGGGATCGTATACCATTGAACAGATGGCAGACGATGTACTGCTATTGATGGATGAGCTCGACATTCCGAAGGCAGCCTTATTCGGTCATTCCCTCGGAGGATATATCACGCTCTCCTTCGTCCAGCGTTACGCTTCTCGCTTGAACGCCTTCGGCCTGATTCATTCCACAGGCTACCCGGATTCGGACGAAGCGAAGGAGAAGCGGGTGAAGGCGGTCAGCACCATCCAAGGGGAAGGCATTACCGCTTTTGTTGACGGATTGGTGCCTGGCTTATTCGCGCCGGATACGAAGGAGAGCAAGCCGGAATGTATTCAGCGGGCAAAGGAGATAGGCTATCTAACGCCACCTCAGGGAGCAATCGGAGCGGCGCTGGCGATGCGTGAGCGTCCGGACCGACGCGATGTGCTCTCGGCGTCCACGCTGCCTACCCTGCTGGTAGCAGGGAAGAAGGACGGATTGATTCCGGCAGAGCGTACCTTTACGACAGACCATGACAACGTGACCCAAATCGTAATCGAGGGCGCAGGGCATATGAGTATGATGGAGACGCCGGAGAAGCTGGGGGAAGTCATCACATCTTTCATGGGACGGCTTGAGCATGAATAAACGCATGAAGATCTTTCAATAGTTTATAATGAACGGATATCCTTGAACGGGATATCCGTTTATTTATTATTGTGCCTAGGCACTACTCTCCGTCGTTGCTTGGCCGGCCGATAGAGCCAAGAAATGGGAGGGAAGGGCCGGATACTGGAATTCTGGCCCCGAATAGCCTACAATTTAATCGTGATCCGGCTTGGGTTTTGACCCAACATGATTGCACTGCAAAGGTGACTCGCTGAAGCTGCCCGGCATTCATCCAGGTCCTTAGCAGCAGGACTCACCGGAAAGTAAAGAGCAGGTCATCAATACGCTGCATTCGGCATGGATGCAGGTTGGGGGCGAGGGTATGTTTCGCAGGGATTATCTCGTGCGGTTGATTGAGGATATGACACAGATGATTGCCAAGGTGTTTTCACTGAAGCAGGAGCGCAAGCACACAGAAGCCTTATGGGAGCTCGATGAGCTGTTCAAACGGCAGTTCCGGTTGAATTCAGAGCTGCTTCGCTCATTGTCCGCTGCCGACATTGAACAGCTATTTCGCAGTCATGGTTATCTGGAAGCGGACAAGCTGCAGAGTGCAGCGAGACTTATGGAAGAAGAAGCATCGCTGCTGCTTGAGATGGAGCGTGAAGAAGAGGCCGTTATGCTCTACACCAAGGTTTTACAATTATATTTGAAGTCGGCCCTGCAGGGGGCGGATCCGAAACTGATCGGGTTAACGGAACGGATCGGCATGGTTAAAGAGCGATTAAGGGCATACGCATTGCCAGAGACGGCGATGCGGGATTACTATGCGTATACGGAGCAGCAAGGGATGTACGCGGAAGCGGAGAACACCCTCTACCAACTGCTGGATAACGGCAAGATGGAATATACCGAAGCCGTACAGTTCTATCAAAGATTGCAGCTGAAGCTGCCCGAGGATTTGGCGAAGGGCGGTCTTCCGCTGGAGGAAGTCCACGAAGGAATGGATGAGCTTAACCGTCGTTTTCCGCATGCGGTGAATGGCGACAAGTCGTTTACCTAAGCGGGATTAATCGGTCTATAACATAAAGAAAGCGAGATGTACCCTTTGGATGCATTAAGAAAATTGATTCATAACATCATGGAAGAAGGATCGTTAATCACGGCTACGCTAAGCCAGCTTCGCAAGCGGGAAGGCATGACGTACAGCAAAGTAACGGTTAAACCTGTAGAGCTCAAGAACAAGCTGCACTACCAGTTCGCGTATTATTCGGGAACCAAAGTCACCCATCAGAACGTGCCGGCGGATGAGGCCGAGGCGGTGCTGGTTGACATGTTCGAGAATGTATTCCGGCAAGCGATGATGTATACGCCGGAAGCGGATTATCAGGTGCTGATCTCGAAGAAATACAAGGTTTCGATTCTGACCAAATCCGCCTCCAAGACCAAGACGGATTTGTCCCATAACCGGAAAAAGACGTATATCCTTGAAGAGGGGGAGCCCGTTCCGTTTCTGGTGGAACTCGGCATCATGAGTGAGGACGGAAAAGTATTTGCTCGCCGGTACGATAAGTTCAAACAGATCAACCGGTTTTTGGAGATGGTTGAGGATGTGCTTCCCCACCTGCCGGAGGACCGTCCGCTGACGATCGTTGATTTTGGCTGCGGCAAATCCTATCTGACCTTCGCTTTATATCACTATTTGGCGGTAACCGCGCGCAGAAAGCTGAATATTGTCGGATTGGATCTCAAGGCAGATGTCATCGAACACTGCAGTATGCTGGCGAAAAAACTGAACTACACCCAATTGCAGTTTCTTGTTGGTGACATTGCGGAATATGACGAACTGGAGCAGGTGGATATGGTGGTCACGCTGCATGCATGCGATACGGCAACAGACGCTGCGCTGGAAAAAGCGGTCCGTTGGGGGGCCTCGGTTATTCTGTCGGTGCCTTGCTGCCAGCATGAGCTGTTCTCCCAAGTCCAAAGCCCTGTTATGGAGCCGCTGCTGTCCCACGGTATTCTGAAAGAACGATTCTCGGCGCTTGCCACGGACGCCATTCGAGCCAAGCTCCTCGATCTGATGGGCTACAAGACACAGCTGCTGGAGTTTATTGATATGGAACATACCCCGAAGAATATATTGATCCGGGCGGTTAGCGGTTCTGCCGGAGATCGGGATAAGCTGTGGCAGGAATATACCGCATTCCGTGATTTTTTAAGCGCCTCGCCATATCTTGAACGGGCGTGCAAGGACTTGCTGCCGGATACGTAAACGGAATCGCGTTGAACCGGATTGGCGATGAACGTGCGAGCGCGCACTTTCATCGCTTTTTTAGTTAACAGAAAGCATAAACTATGAAGCTGGGCCTTCCGGATATTGCCAGACAATTACTATCTAAACGCGGTTTTTCTTCTGAGAATGTTCGTCGAGAGACGTTTTTTCTATATCGGTATTCGAAGTTTGCCATAGAGATCAGGCCGCCTTATTGCGCACTAGAAAGATCACCGCCGATCACCAACGCCGCATCGAGAATAACGAAGTATGTCCTTGTCCACAATGGCTAATAGATGGTTTGGCTGCGAAAGACGAATGCCGTGTAAGGAACAGCCGGGGATAAATGGTTATGCATGGGAACGGGGGCGTTGGTTCATGGCATGTAAGACCCTGCATCGTCATTGCGGGATGTTGCTGATGGCACTTGTCTTTGTGGCAGGTATCCGGAGCGGGATGTTTTTTGATGGAGATATCTATGGGGTCGGGGCAGGTTTCGGTGTGCTTCTGCTGCTGATGATGGGAGCCAAATGGAATGGTGCCGTCCAAAGCCGGAAGATACATGGCGTTGGCGTGCTGTCGGGCGCGGCTCCTGCGGATAGAGGATTACGGGTGCTTCTCGGTTGTATCTGCGGAATGATTCTCATTTATGTGCTTCATGGGATAGGGATAGGGATGGGAATAGGGCGCGCTCTCACTCTGGAAGGCACGATGAAGGAGATTATCTTGTGGGGGACCTACGGCTCCTTTGCAGCCGTCGCCTGGCGCATATGCCGTAGAAGTGATGGCCTGCTTATGATGCAGGCGGGTTGGCATCTGATGGGCGCTGTGCTGTGTGGCAGCGCTTTGCTTGCCGTATATGGGCTTTTGCAGCTGCCGTATGGGATCTATCATACGGCGGATGCGGACATCAGCGCGACCGGCGCGAGGCTTGGCGGCCTGCTTCAATACCCGAACACGTTCGGTGCCGTGATGGCCGCTTTCCTGCTGGAGCGGCTGTTCGCGCTACCGTCCGTCCTGCGGACCCGGACGGGCCCGCTCCGCGCAGCGGCTGCCTTGCTGCCGCTGCTGCCCTACACCGCCGCGCTGCTCCTGACGGAGTCGCGCGGCGCTTGGCTTGCGGCCGCAGTCGCGTGCGCGGCCGGCTTCGCCAAGGAGCGGCGTGCCTTCACGCCGCTCCTTGTGGCTGCCGCCGCGCCAATGGCGAGCGCGGCGCTGCTGTACCGCCAGCTGGCGGAGGCCAAGCTGGCTCCGGCGGTACTGCCCGGCCTGCTATGGCTGGCCGGGCTTTGGGCCGGCGGCGTCCTCGCCGGCCTGCTGCTGTGCCGCTGGCGGCACAGCGGGGGCCCGTTGCGGCGGGTTGCCGCGCCAGGGGCCTTGGGGGCTGCGGCGCTGCTGGCTGCCGCAGCCGGAGCGGTGATCCTGCATCAGGTGCAGGATCGGACCCTGGGCGGCGCGGCTACGCTGAGCGCGCGCCGCCTCATGTACAGCGACGCGTGGCAGCTTGCCCGGTCGTCGCTGTGGCTGGGACGTGGCGGGGAGACGTGGCGGCAATCCTACCTTGCCATTCAGTCCCAGCCCTACGTAGGTGCCGAGGTGCACAGCGGATATATGGATATCCTGCTGAATACGGGAGTGATCGGGCTGCTGCTTGTCCTTGTTCTGGTTAGCTCTATGGCTGCGGGGCTCATTGCTGTGGGCTCCCGACTCATGCCCGCTGCCCTCGTACTGATCGGACACGCGGCCGTGGACTTTGACTGGAGCTTTGGGCTGGTATGGCTGCTGCTGTTGTGGCTTACGGTAATGGGCTTCGCTGTGGCCTCATCTGGTCCGGAAGTGCAGGATGGACCTAACGCGGCACAAAGACGCAAACCCTTCAAAATAGGGACGAAGCTGCTAACCGTTTATGGAGGGAGCCGGGGATATCAGCCGTTATTATCGCTGCCACTGCTCAGGGTTACGGCGATCGTTCTGCTTGGGGGCTGGTTTCTTCTCGCTGCTGCGCTGGGCATCAGCGAGGTCAAAGAGCGATGGGCCGCCTCGGAACCGTCCGGACCGCAGATAGCGCTTCTCCAATCCTCGTTAAAGTGGAACCCCGCCAACACGGAGGCGGCACTGAACCTGGCGGATTGGCTTTCCCCCAGTCAGCGAATCCCGCTGCTGAAGCGAAGTTTGGTGTACGCACCGAATCACCCCGGGCTAAGCTGGAAGCTGGCAGAGGCTTACTCGCTAAGAGGCGAATCGGAAGAGGCGGCAGCCTGGTATATAGCGGCCATCGATCGGGATCGGTTCAATGAGGTCAAACAAACCCGAGCCGTGCTGAAGCTGGCTGCCCTTGCAGATTGGCACCGGACGGCAGGGGATCCCGCCAGATCGGTTAAGGCAGCCCGGGCCGGTATGGATATCCTGATGCGCTATCGTGCCCTTGCGGTCGATTTTCGTGAGATGGATGATCATCGAAATGACCGGGAATTCGATCTGTCTTTGCTTGCAGCGCGGCAGGCCAACCGTTTGGAAAAAATACTGAATGGGGGAACACGGAAGCATGCCGCAAGGCAGCCCATGAAAGCAGATATCCCCGACCAGCGCTAACGCGAATCGTGCTTGTATCGTAACCCAGAGCGGCTTACCGCGTGCCTGCGCGTGTTTCAGGATGTGGTTGTTTCAATCGTTACGGAGTCCACGCTCTGACGACACGCGGCGGTTCGTTTGTCCATACGAACAGTGTTGGAAGCACCGAGCTGTCGTTTGATTGCTGCTTATGCCATCGAAGGTTTTTGCTTACTGTCCATTCCACAGCAGAGAACGGAACAAGGAAGAGCAGCGTTATCCGCCGAAAGCATCCCGGAAGGCCGAGGCCAACTGACGTTCCGGAACCTGCCACAGCTCGGCCAGTTCGCCGCAGACGTCCTTTTCCCACCAGTCGCACAAAAGTTTCTTGTTGCTGTAGTTTTCGTGGATCCAGATCAAATTGCCGATAACCTTCCGGTAATACAATTCTTCACCTTGCTTCAAGGTTTCCGGAGGAAGGTACAGTTTGAGGCGTTTGGTCGTACGGTACAATTCTTTGCTGCAGGCCCGCCGTATCCCCCGCGGGGAGGGGGGCTTGCTGCCCGGTTGTTTGGCATGGGGAGAATGCATGCGTAACTCACTCCTTTGCTCCACCATATGTCCCGAAACCGGCGAAAGTCACAGCGCCGCCCGTAATTGGGCGCAGTAGAAGGCATGTCCCGGCCTGTGTTAGAATAGGCTAGTATAAGAAATCAACGCAGGAAGAAAGCGGGGGACAAGCGTGGAATTCTTTTACGAGGCCGTAGGCCGACTGTTTGAATGGATCCAGCAGCTGGGCTATTTCGGAATCATGCTCGGATTAATGGTGGAGGTCATCCCAAGCGAGATCGTACTTGCCTATGGCGGTTATCTGGTTTCCATGGGTGAGGTTCATTTTATCGGAGCCATGATTTTTGGTACCGTTGGCGGTGTGCTCGCACAATTGTTTATTTATTGGATCGGCCGTTACGGAGGCAGGCCCTTCCTGGAGAAGTACGGGAAGTACATACTGATTAAGAAGAAGCACATCGATTACGCCGAGGAATGGTTCGGGAAGTACGGTACCGGCGTTATTTTTACGGCACGGTTTGTACCGGTGGTACGGCATGCGATTTCCATCCCGGCCGGCATATCCAAGATGCATGTGGGAAAGTTTACGCTGCTGACCACCCTTGCGGTTATTCCATGGACGGCATTATTCTTATACCTCGGATTGCTTCTGGGTGATCAATGGGAGCATATCGACGAGAAGGCAGGGCCGTACGTGCAGGAAATTCTGCTGGGCGCATTGACCGTCATGATTCTTTATTTTTTGATAAAATGGATAAAATCATCGAAGGCGAGGTCGAAATAACGAATGAGTATGAATATGGCAAATCATTTGGGGACAGGCATATCTCCACAGCAATTTATGGACGGCATGCAGAAGAACCAGGAGACGTTCAAGGCAGGGTATGAACAGTTTGTCTGGGGGAATGAAGAGGATAAGGAGTTCTTCGAAAGCCTGAATTTCCGGGATGACCTGCGGGTCCTCATTCTGGCAGCGGACTGGTGCGGTGATGTTGCACGCAATATACCTGTCGTTTTTCGTGCGATGGAGACTGCGGGGATTGAGACGGAAGTGCTGATTATGGAAGAGAATCTGGACGTCATGGATCAGTTCCTGACCATGGGCGCCCGTTCCATTCCGGTTGTTATCATTTCGGATACCGGAGGACATGTTCTCGGTACATGGGGGCCGCGTCCGGCGCATGTTCAGAAGTTTATGATTGAGTTTAAACAGAACAATCCGGATCGTGAAGCATCGGACTATCAGGACAACCTTGCCGCCACACGACAAAGCATTATTCAAGCCTACGGGGAAGGGTATGAGTTCCACGCTGCCATCATTAAGGAATTGCGTGAACTTATGTCAGGGTTCTAATCATGACACTTCATATTGAGACCTTTAATTTAGGGCCGCTTCAGACGAATGCGTATTTACTGACAGGGCCTGTAGAAGGCAAAGCAGTCATTATCGATCCCGGCATGAACCCGGGGCCGCTGCTGAAGCGAATAGCCGATTTGGAGATTGAAGCGATCCTGTTGACCCATGCGCATTTTGATCATATGGGGGGTGTCGAGGAAATCCGCAAGCTGAAGGGCTGTCCCGTTTACCTGCACACCTTGGAGAGTGAATGGCTGTCCAGTCCGAAGCTTAACGGATCGATGATGTGGCCACAGGTAACGGAACCGTTGTCTACCGGGCCGGCTGAGTACGATTTGGCGGATGGACTTGAGTTGCAGCTGATCGGACATACCTTCAGCGTCTTTCATACACCGGGTCATTCACCGGGAAGTGTGAGCTTCAAGTGTGGACATGATCTGTTTTCCGGCGATGTGCTGTTCCGTCTAGGCGTTGGGCGAACGGACCTTCCTGGAGGTCGTGAACGTGATTTGATTGATTCCATTCAAAATACGCTGTATACCTTCCCTGACGAGGTCGTTGTGTACTCCGGCCATGGACCTCGGACAACCATAGGCTATGAAAAACAGCGGAATCCTTACGTCCCTGCCAGCCGATAAGATAGCTTCCGACATAAATCGGGAATATTTGTCTGGACAAACATAGACAACATTGATACAATACGGTTAATTAAATGTTACCCTTGCGAAGCACGCAGACTGTGGAATTCATCCCGGTTTGCGTTCTTTTATTTTATAGGGAGTTTTTTTGGCATGGACGTGATGAGGGGGAAGCGCCAGTGAGGAAAGATCATCTATCGCTGTTGAACGGGAGTGTTACAAGGAGCGAAGCGATTGATCGACAACCGGAGTTCCACCGGCAGACCCAGACCGAAATATCTTCTGTTGTCTGGGACAGGCTGGTGAAGGATGAAGGGATAGCGCAGCAGCCATGGCATCATCGGCTGCAGGTGATACGATTTAATCAATAGATCGACATACGAACATGACACCCTCATCATGAACTGAATGTGTTTTTTCTATTGGAGAGGGCAGCCGGTTTTTTGCCGGCTGCTTTTTTTTGAGTTTTTTAACAAATAAATACCGATGAATTTCTTCCGAACCTATTTGGATGATATAAAAGATATCATTCCGTACACGATAAAAATAAATATCTGTTTGAACGATTGGCTGTTGTTAATCGTATTACGGGTGGAATGCGAAAGAAGGTGATGATTTTTTCATGATCCCAGATGAAGAGGGCTTGATACAACAAGCGAAATTAGGAGATGCGGCGGCTATGGCGCTGCTGTTCAAGCAGCATTATTCCTTTCTTTATAAATATTTGCTAAAAGTGACGATGGACCCGATGGTTGCAGAGGATACTGCACAGGATACCATTGTTCGATGCATGGAGAATATGACCCGCTACAACGGGACTTCGTCCTTCTCCTCCTGGATGATTACCATTGCTACCCGGTTGTTCATCGATAGTACCCGGCGCAAGAAGCGGGAGAAGAAATGGCTGGAGCAGGAAGCGGTTCAGTCGGCAAGGCGGATGCGCTGGCAGATGGAGCGGCGGGGAGAAGAGTGGACGGATATGCTGAATGGATTATCCCGCTTATCTGAGGATCACCGGATTGCCATCCTGCTTAAGCATTATTACGGCTATAGCTATGATGAAATCGGAACGATGCTCGGTATTCCCGAAGGAACGGTGAAATCACGAACAGCCTACGGTATCAAACAGCTGCGAAAGGAGATGGGTGACGATGGTCAAAGGACCTGAGCATGAGGACGAAATATGGATTGAAGGATTTACCAAAGAAATGGAGCGGGTGGATCAATTGTTTGAGGATGCGCCATCCCCATCCCTGGAAGGATTGCATACGCTGGCCGTTCATACCTTGGAGCGGAAGCGGCGACGGATGAAATATGAATTGCTGCTTTTTCTTCTGATTTCACTCTTTATCGTTGGTGGCGGATTGATGGCTGCCTTGGCGGCGCCGAAGATCCTGCTGTTTATTCACGGGTTCGGCATGGTTGCCGGGATTTCCGTTCTTGTATTTTCAAAGAGTCTGAGATCTGCCGGAAAGAAGGGGATCTGATGAATGAAGTTAACGAGAGCCCGCTGGGAGTGATCATCCTTGCCGTTGTGCTTGTGCTGATTCAAGGGACATGGCTTTTCTTGGATGCGAGGAAGCGGGGGCTTGGCAAGATGGCTTGGTTCTGGGGGATATGGGGGTCTACGACAATGCCAATGCCGCTGCTCTTTTACTGGATATTCGTCATCCACAAAGATGACCGCAAGTCTTAAGTTTCTTCATTATATACGGAAGATGGGGGATTATTATGGAAATTAACTGGGGATTGATCTGGCCGATTCTTGCACTGCAAGCCATTCTCGCGGTAACGGGGCTGATATCTTTGTTTCGTGCAGAGCCAGCAAGCATACGTGGGCCGAGATGGATGTGGGTGTTGATTATACTGCTGGGTAACCTTCTTGGCAGCGTTGCTTATTTCGTTGCGGGGAGGCGAGAAGCTTGATGGAAAAACTTTTAAGCATTCATGAATTGACCAAAAGCATAGGAAGCATCACGCCGGTTAAGGGCATTTCATTTGAATTGCAGCGAGGGAGCTGTACTGCCCTGCTTGGTCCTAATGGTGCCGGCAAAACAACTACACTGCGGATGCTGGCTGGATTAATACCTCCAACCCGGGGCGAGATCCGATATGGATCAGCCGATACGCAAACGAATGGCTGGCGTCACCGGATCGGTTACTTGCCTCAGTACCCGAAGTTTTACAGCTGGATGTCGGGCATGGAGTACTTGTCTTTCAGCGCCAAGCTGTCGGGATTATCCGGACGAGAGGCTTCTAAGCGAAGTCGGGAAGTCATCGAAATGGTAGGCCTGCAGCAGGCGGCCAAACGCCGAATATCCGGTTACTCCGGCGGAATGAAGCAGCGGCTTGGCATTGCTCAGGCGCTTGTGCATAAGCCTGAGCTGATCATGCTGGACGAGCCGGTATCGGCGCTTGATCCGATCGGACGTCGTGAGGTTATGGACCTTTTGGGTCGCTTGCGCGGGGAAGTCACCGTTCTGTTCTCAACCCATGTGCTTCACGATGCGGAGGAAATCTGCGATGACATGGTACTGATGGTAGACGGGGAAATTGCGGAGAAAGGCGCGCTTAACGAACTTCGCACGAAATATCGCCAGCCAGTTCTATCCATTGAGGTGGAACCGGGGGAGCGGGAGGTTGCTTGGCTCGACAGTCTTGCGAACCGTCCTTATGTGCATGAGATCGAGCTCGGCAAACGCGGCGCCAAGCTGATGGTGACGGATATGGATGTTGCGCGGGCTGCTTTAATCAAGGAGCTTGCCGATGACGAAATCGAGCTGCTTCGTTTTGAAGCAGGCACGTCTTCGCTCGAGGATATGTTTATGAAGGTGGTGGGCTCATGAAGTCGTTCTGGATTTATTATCAAAAAGAAATGCTCGAGGCAAGCCGGACCTATAAATGGATTTGGGTTCCTGCAGTCTTCCTGCTTCTTGGCATTATGCAGCCGGTCTCCACCTATTATTTGCCGGATATCCTGACCATGGCCGGGGAATTGCCCCCGGAAGCGGCGGCATTATTTACCGTCCCGTCCGCCGAGAATGTTATGGCATCAACCTTGAGCCAATTCAGCACCATCGGCCTGCTGGTGCTTGTGCTGGCGGGAATGAACACGGTAGCCGGGGAGCGGGCAACCGGCACGGCTGAGCTTGTTCTCGCCCGCTCGGTATCCACGATTCCCATGATGTCTGCTAAATGGGCCGCCTTGATGACGTTGCTGGTCGTTTCTTTTGCGATTGGACTTGGCGGTGCTGCCTATTACACGTATCAGCTCATCGGTCCTTTGGAATGGGGATCGGTTACCAGCGGCGGGGGCTTATATGCTGTATGGCTGGCCTGGATCGTAACGCTTGTGCTGCCGCTCGGTGCCGTCCTTCGCGGACCGGCTGCGGCCTTCATCAGCTTGGCAGTTGCCGGCTTGCTTTCGCTCTTATCCGGTTTGCTGCCCTCCCGCGTTCTATGGAGCCCGGGCCGTTTAAGCAGCATGGCCGCTGAGCGAATTCTTGGCGCAGGGAGCAGCGCGTGGTCACCGATACTCGTTGCCATGCTGATTATGGCGGTATCGATTATCGTTGCCGCAAGGCTGCTTAGAAGGAGTCCGCTGTCCCCGCAATCCTAGTTTTCATGGGAGATTCAGGTTTTATCTGAATCACATGGACATCTCTATCTTTTTTTAGTAGACTATGAAGACAAGAAAAACGTCATCGACGTACGTTATCAGAAGAGAGACCGTATTTAGCGGAAGTTTTTCTTGCGAGATAAGGATGATAAGCCTCTGAAGTTTATATTTTCTTATCTCTTAAAAAAGGATAGACAACTCAGGAGGTAGACGATGCTGCGTTTAGGGGAAAAGATTACAATCGTTGCGGACGCCTTTGAGCAGAATCTTCCAATCGGTCAATACGGTTATATCATCGCTTATGACCGAAATCCGGACAATGCGTTCGATTACGTCATTCGGATTCCGAGCCTCAACCGTAATTTTTTTGTTCCGGCAGATGATGTAGAGCTGGAATCAATCGTGTTGAAGCAGGAAGCTGAGCGGGTCGAGCGGGAAGCGCTCATCGATTTCGCCCTGTCGACATATAATGAGAAGCTGTTTCATCAAGTGATGAACGGCGAGTTGGAAAGTGTTGAAGAGGAAGAAGAAACCAAGGAAGCAATATCCCAGGCGGATTTCATCAAACAAGTGAATCTTCGTGCTTGGATTTAGAAGAGTCGGCTGAGGCCGACTCTTTTTTGATGGAATGGAAAAGTAACTCCGAAGCGGCAAGCTTCAAGCTGTTTGGATTGAATCTTGCATGCTTCTACAATATAATGAGAAAAGTTGTCGTGCAGACTTTACCCCTTTAACTGGATAGGGGCATGAAGGAGGATGTAAAGCCATGAGCATTACCGATAAGGATGTTCAGCATGTAGCGAAGCTGGCCCGTTTGAATTTGACGCCTGAAGAAGAGCAGATGTTTACCGGCCAACTGAACGCGATTTTACAATATGCCGAGAAGTTAAATGAATTGGATACAGAAGGTGTTGAGCCGACTACACACGTGCTTCATCTCAGCAATGTCATGAGAGAAGACGAGGTGCGAGAGAGCTTACCTATCGAGAAGGTGCTGCTTAACGCACCGGATGAAGAAGACGATCAAATTAAAGTACCTGCTGTTTTGGAATAGCCTGAAGGGAGGATACACACTTGAGTCTGTTTGATTACAAGTTAACGGAGATACATAATAAGCTGCAGAATAAGGAGCTTTCCGTAACCGATCTGGTTGATCAAGCTTTTACTCGTATTTCCGAACGTGAGGATCGGGTGAAGGCATTTATTACTTTGGACGAAGAGGGTGCTCGTTCATCCGCCAAGGCTTTGGATGAGAAGCTGGCTTCAGAGGGGACGCGCGGACTGTTGTTCGGGCTTCCTGTCGGAATCAAGGATAATATCGTGACAGAAGGGCTTCGCACCACATGCGCAAGTCAGTTTTTGTCCAATTTCACGCCGGTTTATGATGCGACGGTTGTCGATAAATTGCGTGCAGCGGATACGGTGACGATCGGCAAGCTGAACATGGATGAATTTGCAATGGGGGGCTCCAATGAGAACTCCAGCTTCTACCCTGTGCGAAACCCATGGGATTTAGATCGGGTACCCGGTGGATCCAGCGGCGGCTCGGCTGCGGCCGTAGCTGCAGGCGAAGCTTACTTTGCGCTGGGGTCGGATACAGGCGGTTCCATCAGGCAGCCTGCCTCTTATTGCGGTGTCGTGGGACTGAAACCAACCTATGGCCTCGTATCCCGGTTCGGTCTTGTTGCCTTTGCCTCATCGCTGGATCAGATCGGACCTTTGACAAAAAATGTGGAAGATTCCGCTTACGTCCTGCAAGCCATTGCCGGTTATGATCCAATGGATTCGACATCTGCAAAAGTGGACGTGCCCGACTATCTGAGCGCGTTATCCGGAGACGTTACCGGTCTTCGCATTGCTGTGCCTAAGGAATACCTGGGCGAGGGCGTAGACGCTGAAGTAAAGGAAACCGTCCTGAACGCACTGAAGGTGCTCGAAGCGCTGGGCGCTACCTGGGATGAAGTTTCCCTGCCGCATACCGACTATGCGGTAGCAACGTATTATTTGCTTGCTTCTTCGGAGGCCTCTTCGAACCTGGCCCGCTTTGACGGCGTGCGCTATGGCGTTCGTTCCGACAATGCAGGCAGCCTGATTGACTTGTATCATGAGTCCCGCAGCCAAGGCTTCGGCGATGAGGTGAAACGCCGCATCATGCTGGGTACCTATGCGCTTAGCTCGGGTTATTACGACGCCTATTATTTGAAGGCGCAGAAAGCCCGCACGCTCATCAAGCAGGACTTCGATAAAGTATTCGAGCAATATGATGTCATCATCGGACCGACAGCTCCGACTACGGCTTTCAAGCTGGGAGCTCAGGTGGACGATCCGCTGACGATGTATTTGAATGATATCCTGACGATTCCTGTCAGCCTGGCAGGTGTGCCGGCAGTGAGTGTTCCTTGCGGATTTGCGGACGGACTACCCGTTGGCATGCAAATTATCGGCAAAGCCTTTGATGAGTCGACCGTGCTGCGCGTCGCGCATGCCTACGAGCAAAATACTGAACACCACAAACGGCGCCCTGAACTGTAAACCGGCGGCAGAGAAGGAGGGAAACAATCGATGTCTACATCAAAATATGAAACGGTTATCGGATTGGAAGTGCACGTAGAGCTGCATACGAATTCCAAAATATTTTGCGGCTGCTCCACTGCGTTTGGAGCCCCGCCGAACACACATACATGTCCCATCTGTCTTGGCCATCCCGGCGTGCTGCCCGTGTTAAACCGCCAGGCTGTGGAATATGCTATGAAGGCTGCGATGGCGCTGAACTGCACCATTGGCGATGTCAGCAAATTTGACCGCAAGAACTACTTCTACCCGGATTCTCCGAAAGCCTACCAGATTTCCCAGTACGATCAGCCGATCGGTGAAAACGGCTGGATCGATATTGAGGTGGACGGAAAGACGAAACGAATCGGGATTACCCGGCTTCATCTGGAGGAGGATGCCGGTAAACTCACGCACGTGGATGGCGGATATGCATCGCTGGTTGACTTTAACCGCGTAGGCACGCCTCTTGTTGAGATCGTGTCCGAACCTGAGATCTCAACGCCGGAGGAAGCCAAGGCTTATCTGGAGAAAATGCGTGCGATTATGCAATACTGCGACGTTTCGGATGTGAAGATGGAAGAGGGCTCGCTTCGCTGCGACGCTAACATCAGTCTTCGTCCTTGGGGACAGAAGGAACTCGGCACGAAGGCCGAGCTGAAGAATATGAACTCTTTCCGCGGCGTACAGCGCGGTTTGGAATATGAGCAGTACCGGCAGACGGAAATTCTCGATGAGGGCGGCGTGATTGTACAGGAAACCCGCCGCTGGGACGAAGCGCAGGCGAAAACCTTCTCCATGCGCGGGAAGGAGCAGGCGCACGACTACCGTTATTTCCCGGACCCGGACCTCGTATCGGTGCATATTAGTGAGGAGTGGAAGGAGTCGGTTCGTGCAACGATTCCGGAGCTTCCGGATGCCCGTAAGGCCCGCTATGCTTCAGAGTATGGTTTGCCGGACTATGACGCTGCGGTTATCACGTCGTCCAAGCTGCTCGCCGACTTCTTTGAGGACAGCCTGAACTATACGAAGGATGCCAAATCCGTATCGAACTGGATCATGGGGGATTTGCTGGGTTATTTGAACTCGAACAATTTGGAACTGTCTGAAGTGAAAATCACGGGCCAAGGCCTCGGCGAAATGATCGGATTGATCGAGAAGGGAACCATCAGCAGCAAAATCGCCAAAACCGTCTTCAAAGAGATGCTGGAGAGCGGCAAGCTGCCTGCGCAAATCGTTGAGGAGAAGGGCCTCGTCCAAATCAGCGATGAAGGTGCGATCAAGAGCATCGTCGAGCAGGTGGTTGCAAACAATCCGCAATCCGTGGAGGACTACAAGGCAGGTAAACAGAAAGCGATCGGCTTCCTGGTTGGTCAAGTGATGAAAGAGAGCAAGGGAAAAGCCAATCCTGCGCTGGCCAACAAACTGCTGGTTGAGGTGCTAAACGGATAATCAACGTTCATCCGTCATGTTCCCGAAATGTATTTAGATAATGGGAGCTTGTCCCGTATTAGGGGCAAGTTCCTTTTTAAGATATCAGAAAGTATGAACTTCGGAGAGGCTGCTGCCTGATATCGCAAGAAAAACTACACTAAACCCGGTCTGTCTTCTTGGAGAGTACGCCGTAGACGTTTTTCTTATAATAACTAGGTTAGGGGATGAATACATGATAAGAGCTTTATCTTTGGAGGATAGGGATACCGTCCAGCAGATATGGAGTCTGCAGCATATGGCGTACCCTTTGGAAGCTGAATTAATCGGATTCTCGGAAATCCCTCCGCTGCAGGATACCTTCGATACGATCCGCGCGAGCGGGGAAACCTTTTTTGGTTATATAAATGAAGAAGGCGATCTTATCGGAGCTATTGCGGTAGAGCCGGAACAGGAGCAGGTCACCATATCACGGATGATGGTCCATCCCGGTCATTTTCGCAAAGGAATCGCGGGGACTTTAATTCGACATGTGTTGGAATGCTACAAGGAGGCGCCCATGTTCGTAGTCTCGACAGGGACGCGTAATACGCCTGCGGTAACGTTGTATGAGAAATTCGGGTTTGTAAAGAATCACGCTTTTGAGGTTGCTCCGGGCGTGGAATTGACCGAGTTCCATCTTCATATACACTGAATGATATCAGCATAAGCGATTGAAGCCGACGTGAGGGGAGTATCGTTCTTTTGAATAATCCTTGGGTGATAGATAATGTATCCATTTTATTAAGATTGCTGCTGGCTATGCTGCTTGGCGGCTTGATCGGTTTTGAACGGGAACGTTCCAACCATGCTGCAGGACTGCGCACGCATATATTGGTATGCTTGGGTTCAACCCTTATTATGCTGTTATCCATTTACGGTTTCTCCGATTTTGTAGACGAGATTAACGTTCGGATTGACCCTGCGCGCTTGGCCACGGCCGTCATTACGGGGATCGGTTTCTTGGGTGCCGGTACCATTCTGTTTACCGGTAAATCCATTACCGGATTAACCACCGCCGCGTCCATCTGGGTTGTGGGAGCTGTGGGGTTGGCTGTTGGGGCCGGGTTTTATTTTGCCTCGATTGTATCGACGGTGCTCATTCTTCTTAATCTGGTTGTCTTCAATAAGCTGGAGCAGCGTTACATCCGCGGCAGTAAATTGCATCTGATCACCATCCATGCAGCGAATACGCCGAATATTTTGGATGACATATCCGCTGTTCTGGAGGAACAGGAATTCGTGATCAAGAAGCTTATCGTTAACGAACGAAGCAGCGCGGCATACGGGGAGCTGCAGCCTGCGGTATTAGGGCTCGAAATCTCGCTGCAAGTCTTGACCGATCGCAAATTCGAACCGATGGAGATCACCCGGCAGTTGCGGGGGATCGGCCATGTTACCATGGTAACGGCTGAATAGGATATGGAATGAACCATAACAAACGGCAACTGCTGAACCACCGGCGGTGCCGTTTTTTTGTAGGTTCGCCGGCTTTCTGCGGACGGCCTATCCAGTTTTTTGCCAGTTACTTCGGCACCTCGTTGGGGTACTATCAAAGAAAAACATCGTAAAACAACGCCTGTCCCAGGATGTTTGGAAGGAGGCGAGAAGGTTATGAATCCAACACCCGAACCACAAACCGAAGTCAGCAAGAAGAAACGGCTTTCGATTCAGGTTAAGCGTCACCCGGGGCTGCAGCGAAAAAAGCGGAAATTATATGCACTTCTATTAGCCGCTCTCATTCCGGGTCTGGGTCATGTGTACCTCGGTATGTACCGCAAGGGGATAACATTTGTGATGCTGCTGCTGCTGGATATATCGGCGCTTTTATACTTCTCTTCCATCGGTATGCAGATTAATGTACCGCTGCTTGTCGTTTTGGGTCTTCTGATTCCGGTAGGATATTTTTATAACGTGTATGACGTGCTGCAGGCAGCGGAATATATCATCTCTCGAAAAAGGCGCGGTGAGGCAGCCGCTGCTGCTTCGAAGGACGGACGAGGATGGAACCATCCGTTCCGGGGTGAGCGGGGAATCGCTTTTGGCATCATGTTGGTTGCTACCGGGACCCTGCTCATTTTGTTTCACCAGAAGCCGCCTTGGCTGCAGGCAGGAATTCGCGACTATGGTGCGGAAGCCTCTGCCATCATGCTGATTGTTATCGGGATATGGGCGGGAATCCGGGAAGCTCTCCGGCACCGAAGAGACAAGGGCAAATCCCTATAGTACACGTACAGCGGCACGGTGGTCATGGCCGCGTCATAAGACGAGGGGAGGAGACGGATGAAACATAAAATTAGAGTGGGACGGTATACAGCCGCCTTACTGCTTGTCTGTACAGGCGTGTTGTTGCTCCTTGACGAGTGGAGAGGCACGGATTATATATTTATGCTCCGGCGTTGGTGGCCGCTGTTGTTTATCCTGCTCGGCGTTGAATATTTAGTCAGGTACACGCTGTCGCGTGTCTTGGGCAGACGCAAAGAACTTCGGTTTCGGCCCGATATGAGGGGGATTCTGCTGGCAGTGGCTGTTACGGCCTCCGTATTCGTCATTTCCCAGCAGGAGCATTTTCTCCATCTCTGGAACCGGGTGAGCCTGAACTTGACGGCAGCGGGAGTGGATTATAGCGAAGCTGAAGATAACCGGTTTCAGAAGCCGATATTGGAGATTCCTGTGGAGCTTGAAACCGAGAAAATCATCGTCGATCACTTAAACGGGGATATCTCCATCACACGGCAGGATGTAGATGATATCAAGGTGGAGACGGAAGTATGGGTGGATCATGAGCAGCCCGGTTTGGCTGAAGCGATCGCCGAGCAGTCGACGATCGAAGTGGGGGAAGGCAAGACGATCACAATTCGGTCCAAGGGGAAGGCCTATGGTGAATCGGGTAAACGGCAGCCCCGTATGAACGTGAACATCGCGGTTCCGGATGATCGGCGATTCAATTTTGAGATACGGACGATGAACGGAGCCATTACCTTAAACCGCGTGGAAGCGATTGAGAATATTTTGCTGGAGAGTGGTAACGGGCCGATTACGATGGATCGGATTTACGGAAATGTGACGGGTAAGACCTTAAATGGCGAAATTACGGCGCGCGGCGTTACCGGTAATATTAAAATGTCCACCAACCGCGGGAATATGCTGGCGGTCGATATTACGGGCGAAACGGATTTGACCACGCAAGTGGGGAATATGACGGTAAAGCGAACGACTGATCATATCCGGGTTCAGACGAGAAACGGCAACATTCTGATCAGCGGGGCAGAGTCGCAATTAAGCGCTGAATCTCTCAATGGCGGAGTGGCTATACGTTCATCCCGCATTGGTGGCGATTGGAATGTATATAGTGCGGTCGGCGAGATGAATCTTCACGTTCCACTCGAGGGCGATTACAAGCTTGAAGGGACGATTAGCTACGGAAGAATTCTGACGACGCTGCCCAATCTTCTGATCGAACAGAAAACCATCTCCGGCGAATCCGGTACAGGCGAACATTCCATTCGTATCGAGGGAAACAGTAATCTGAACATCTTCCGAAGCTATCCGGAACAGGAGGAAGGCCGGAACAACGGGGGCTGGACGCCTCTGCCGGATTGACAACATTCCAAGAAACGCCGTACAATGAATTCTAAGAACGTTATAGGTTTGGTAAAAACCAGTTAACTTAAAGGCGGTGGGCAACCATGGGAACGTCCGTACAGCATGCGCTGGAACAACTGAAAACGACCGGTGTCCGTATCACGCCGCAACGTCATGCGATTTTAACGTATCTGGTGGAATCTATGGGCCATCCGACAGCGGATGATATTTATCGGGCTCTGGAACCTAATTTTCCTAGTATGAGCGTAGCCACAGTATACAACAATCTAAAAATGTTTATTGAAGCCGGCATGGTGCGTGAGCTGACGTACGGGGACAACTCGAGTCGTTTCGACGCCAACGTATCGGATCATCATCATGTCATATGTCAGAGTTGCGGTAAAATCGAAGATTTCAGCTATCCGTCCCTTGAAGATGTTGGAATACAGGCTGAGAAGAGCACCGGATTTGAAGTAAAGGGACTACGAATGGAGCTGTATGGGCTCTGCAAGTCCTGCCAATAGACGCCGGTTGTTATAGATAAACGTGCGGAATGAACCATTCCACACGTTTTTATTTTTAAGGGCGTTATTCAACGATAAGGAGTTAGTAATGAGCGAGAGTGAAATGGGGGAGTAGTTTGGCAAGAAGAAGATATCGGGGAAAGAAGAGGCGTACGAGAGGAAGCTCTTTCTTTCTGGGGTTACTGTTGATCGCGGCTGGGGCCTGGTGGGTTGTCACCACATTATTTCCCAACCAGACCTATACGGTGCCGGACTGGCGTGGAATGGACAAGCCGATTTTTGTTCAGGGGGAACTGCAGGAACAGCCTGCCCAGGGCTCCGGCGAAGAGCTGCTGCTGCCGATAACGGTTATTCAGGAGAGCGTGGATGCCAACATTCGTTATGAGCAGGAAACGGAATCCGTCCTTGTAACGACTTCGGAATCCGTATTCCGCATGAAGATGGACAGCACGAAGGGCGAGCTGAACGGCAAGGCGGTTACCATTCCCTACGCACCTAAGCTGATTGACGGCATTGCCTATGTTCCGATTAAGCCGCTCAAACAGCATTATGGCGTGACCGTTCACGAGGACACGACGACAGGCGCCATCATTCTGATGCGTGCAGGGGATTCGATTCAGCTTGCCGAAGCAGCACCCGGTAATCCTGAGGAAACCGTGGCTCTGCGTGAGAGCGGGGAGAAGAAGTCTCCGATTGTACTGGATATGCCGGCCGATGAGCGCCTTCGCGTATGGCGTGAAGAAGAGGGGCGGTTATTCGTCCAGGCGGATAACGGATATACGGGATATGTTCCTAAAGAGGAGGTTAAACTTGGGGACGTAAAGGAAATTCCGACGCTTGCGCAGACTCCTTCTCGGGCAGAGCTTGAATGGAAGGATAAGTCGGTCAATCTGGCATGGGAAGCTGTTTATAACAAAAATCCCAGCACGGATAGCATTGGCGAACTGCCCGGTGTCAATGTGGTCAGCCCGACCTGGTTCAGCATTGTGGATGGTGAAGGCACGGTCAAATCCAAAGCGGTTAAGCAGTATGTAAGCTGGGCCCATAACAGGAACATGGAGGTTTGGGGTCTGATGGACAACAGCTTCGATCCTGACATGACAACCGAAGCGTTGTCTACTTTCGATAGAAGATCGTATATTATCAAGCAGATGCTGGCTTATGCCAAACAATATAAACTTGACGGAATCAATATTGACTTTGAAAATGTCCACACCAAAGATAAAGATCATGTCGTTCAGTTCGTGAGGGAAATGAAGCCGCTGGCCAAAGCCAGAGGGCTTATCGTTTCCATCGATGTGACGCCAAAATCGAACAGCGAGATGTGGTCGCTCTTTCTCGATCGGAAACGGCTCGGAGAGACGATTGATTACATGATGGTAATGGCTTATGACGAGCACTGGGCCACGAGTCCGAAAGCGGGATCCGTATCCTCGCTGCCATGGGCCGAGCAGTCGGTAAGGCGAATCATGGAAGAGGACGCGGTACCGTCATCCAAGCTGGTGTTGGGCGTACCGTTATATACACGGGTCTGGACGGAAACAAGCGAAGCGGGAGAGGCGAAGGTGTCCTCCAAAGCGATTGGGATGGAGAAGCTGCAGACTCTCCTTAAGGAAAAGAAAGTGAAAGGCTCGCTGGATGCCAGTACAGGGCAGAACTATGTTCAATTCACGGAGGGAGAATCCATTATGAAAATATGGATGGAGGACGATACTTCTCTGCAATCTCGTGTGAATATGGCTAAAAAGCTGAAGCTTGGCGGCATTGCTTCATGGAACCGGAGCTTTGCCATTCCGGAAACCTGGCATGTTCTAAAGACGATACATGATTAAGGATTAACAGAACTTATCTTACATCATAATAAAGAACCCGGTTATCGCGAGGATAACCGGGTTCTTTATGTTTAATCGTCTTACGAGTTGCGAATCCTATTGAATAGGCTAGTTCTTCAAACCCCTTTAGGATTTGGTTTGCTGGGCTTCAAGCTCTTCTGCTGTGATGTTGGCTTGGCCTGGATCCAGTGTCAGAATGGTATGGCAGAACATGCAGCGGTCCGTTTTTCCCAACATCTTGGTCAATTTATTGCATTCCGGACACTGAATTTGGACGGCACTCGTGGATAACATACCTGCCCAGAAGTAAATGCCGAGACTCCCCAGCATCATAATCAGGCCAAACACCAATCCGATTCCGGCAAATATTTTGCCAGCTTGGCCGAAAAATACGATTCCGGCTGTACCAAGCACCATAAGGCCCATACCCAGCATCGTCAGCAGCAATCCCCAAGTGCGGAAGGCGTTGATTTTTGCGTTCTTAAAGATCATGGCTCTAAAACTCCTGTCATTCAAATAGTTGTTTATGAAATAACGTGAACCGAGAAATGAAATCTTGTATTTTCGTTTATCGTCTTCATAAGATCTTATCTCCTAAAAGAAGGAACTTACATGGACATGTAGAATTACATTATAACTGAAATGGCTGAAATTCGCCAAGGAATGTATGGAGGGAAACGTGGAATTAACCAACTTTTCTTTTTATTATGGAAATACGGTTGATGAGGAAGCTGTAGGGGCGATAGCATACCGTAATTCGGACAAAAGGCGGCAAGGATTGCTTGTTTATGATTTTGAGGTCAATATTGTTGTCGTGTATGACGGAACACCTGACGAGCCTCCCATCCAGCATTCTATCGTGGGCGGGGAACGCTGCCAGGTGGTAAGTATCGGGCTGGACGATTTGCATCGGGAACTCCTGAGCGGTACACACAAAGTATTGATCAAATGCTTCCTAGAAGGAGATATCATAAAAGACGATCAAGATCGTCTGTCCAATCTGCGCCGTGATTTCCTTAGGTTTGCTGAACCGTTCCGGGAGCAAAAATTGTTTATTGGTTTTGCCCACTTCCTACAAAAGTATATAGATGCCAAGATGCTCTTGAAGGAAGAGCGGGTTCTGGATGCTTACCATACTCTATTAGAAGGTCTGCATTATTGGGGGCAGCTTGAGCTGATAGAACGGGGGATTCATCCGGAGTCGGCTGTTTGGGAGCAGATTACAGGATTGAATACACCCGTCCGCAAATTATATGAAGAGCTTACGGTCAGTACGGAAACGCTCGGGCAACGAGTGGAGCTGGCCCTGCTGGCATATGAATTCTCCATGATATCCAAGCTGGAGAGCTCATCAGCGCTGTTGCTCCGCGTATTAAGAAGCCGACGGAATCCCTGGACGATACAGGAGCTTATTCTTCACCCTGAGCTGGCACCTGTAGGCAAGGAGCTGCCGATCGTGATGCGCAAGCTGGTCTATCAATCACTTGTGAAGGAAGTTCCGATTTGGAGAGGAGTTCGATCCTATGGATCGGAAGCCATCCGGTACTATACCGATTAAAGAAGGACGCGAGTCCTTCTTTTTTTGTGTCGAAGTATTTGATATACGGTTATAAAACAGCGCCTTTAGGAGACAGTATCTAACGTTAGGGTAGATAAAAGATGTCCTAAGGCATGCTGAGATGCGTCAGAACGTTTGTTACAAGAAGTCGAAAAATAATTTGACGAATCATGTTGACGAGCCACCTGTTTCTGTGATAAATTATAACTCGCCCCTTCGAAAGGGACTTTGATAATTCGGTTAAGAAAATGTCGAATTAAAAAGTTTTCAAAAAAAGTTCTTGACGAAACGATGGGCACCATGATATATTATAAAGGTCGCCGCTGAAAATGAGTTTTCGGCGAAAGACAACGAAGTTGATCTTTGAAAACTGAACAACGAGTGAGTAAAACGAACCACTTTGGTGGGACGTTGAAATAGAGAATTGAACAAATTCTCGTCAGTTAAGAAATGAGCAAGTCAAACACTTTATTGGAGAGTTTGATCCTGGCTCAGGACGAACGCTGGCGGCGTGCCTAATACATGCAAGTCGAGCGGACTTGATGGAGTGCTTGCACTCCTGAAGGTTAGCGGCGGACGGGTGAGTAACACGTAGGCAACCTGCCCTCAAGACTGGGATAACTACCGGAAACGGTAGCTAATACCGGATAATTTATTTCACAGCATTGTGGAATAATGAAAGACGGAGCAATCTGTCACTTGGGGATGGGCCTGCGGCGCATTAGCTAGTTGGTGGGGTAATGGCTCACCAAGGCGACGATGCGTAGCCGACCTGAGAGGGTGAACGGCCACACTGGGACTGAGACACGGCCCAGACTCCTACGGGAGGCAGCAGTAGGGAATCTTCCGCAATGGGCGAAAGCCTGACG
>NZ_JBHDJG010000004.1:0-583708 GCF_043195395.1 Paenibacillus ilasis | reverse complement strand
GCTTACTTGGAACCGTGTTTGCATTGACCACTGCACTCCACACGCTCACATTCGTGTCACTTTTTGCTCTGACTTTGTACGTATGCGCAGTTCCTGGATTTAAACCCGTATGGGTGTATCCAGTCCCTGTCACCGTTACCACCATGCCATCGGCTTCCACCTCATATGCTGTGGCACCTGCGACTGCAGCCCAACTTAAGGTAATCTCCGTCTCAGCTACTGCTTTCGTGACAACCGGTGTTGCCAGCTGCGTCTTCACGACAATGCTGTCGCTCCAATCCCCATTGCCTCCGGTATTCTTCGCACGAACCCGAATCGTATAGTCCTGGTCCTGCTGCAATCCGGATAAGGTTGTTAATGCTCCGGTTGGGGATACAACCACAACCCCATTTCGCTCTACATCATAGCGGGTCGCTCCCGATACTGTCGGCCAGCTTAATACAATAGTTGTGCTGGTTGGTGCTCCTGTTACGACTCCTACTTTTCCTGGAACCGTATATGTCGTTACCACAGTACTCCAGTCACTGACATTCACATCACTCTTTGCTCTCACCCGGTACTTATGCGTTGTCCCTGACGCCAGTCCTGTGTGGGTATAGCTCAACCCATTCGCCGATACGACCACTCCATCCGCTTCCACTTCGTAGGAAGTTGCTCCCGCTATCTCGGCCCAGTTTAGAGTGATTTCGGTGTCCGAAGGAACATTGGTGATTACTGGAGTCGACAGCAGCGTCTTCACCGTTGCTGCATCACTCCAGACGCCAATATTAGTACCTTTCTTAGCCCGGACACGGATATCATAATCAGTATTAGGACTTAATCCATTTATTCTAGCAGTTGCACTGCTAACGCTTGTTTTTATTGCGCCATTCAACTCCACATCATAGGCTGTCGCACCACTTACTGGTGTCCAGCTTAATGTTATGCTGTTATAAAGCGAAGTTGTAGATATATCAAGAGGTTTACTAAATGGAATCGTAACCTTACCCTCAACGGACCAGTCACTTTCATTCCCAGCACTTACAGCTCTGACTTTATATACATACTCTTTGTTGGGTACGACATTATTCAAAATAAACTCGTTAGTATTTCCAACAGAAGTTGTTACTCCATCAATCTCAACCTCATATGAATTTGCACCATTAACTGCCTCCCAGTTAAGTTGAAGTGTCGATGAAGTTACAGTATGGGTTACTATAGGAGTTGTGAGTTTAGTCTTGTAATGAATATAATCGCTCCAAGGACCCTTTCCAATGCTATTTACTGCTCTTACGCGTACTTGCCCGCTAGTATCTGGCAATAGATCATTTAAGGTAATAGAATTTGAATTGTTGATAATTATATTACCGGCATGCTCAACTTCATACTCTATTCCGTATGGAATACTCCCCCAGCTGATAGTCACACTATCGCCCTTAGCCGTAGAGATGTTTAACTGCGGCTGTCCCGTGGGGGGCTGTAAATTAGTCGCTCCATCCTTAACTTCAAGAATTTCCGCCTTCTCTGCCCCACTATAGTAGTAGGGGTTCAACTTTGATACGAAATCAACAACTTGCCCATTGTCAGCATTAACAACAAGATACATATCACCGTCAAGTGGATATTCTTGATTGCCGTCATAATGCGTATATCGAGGCGTACTTAATCCAAATACATCTGTGAAATCAAATCTCCAACCCGTACCCCCATATGCAGGATCGGTAAATTGTGATACTGCATTGGACATGAGAACATGTCTTACATTTAGTAAAAACGCATTCGGTACTTCACCAGCGTATTTCGATTTGAAGCTTACAAAATTGACAGAGTCAAGTACACCAATGTCATTGATCAACTGGATGGTCTGAGTACGGCTAAATGATCCACCAACGTATGAGTTGTGAAGTTCACGTTTCCACGTTATACGGTTATTGTTGGTTATTTTCTGACCATTGACGTAGTACTGTCCAGTACCATCTTTAAGGAACACATGAGCGCCATCAGATGACATAAAGAGAATCTGCTCTCCTGCTGCATGTGTTTCTTTGATCCCTTGACAAGCGAATATTAAAACCAAAATAACTAAAAGCTTGCCCCAGTCTAAGAACTTCCTCATCCATGTTCCTTCCTTCCGATAATATAGGGAATATCATCCATTACATTAATAATTTCCCTCATACGGATTATCGGAAAGACATCAAAACAAATTAATAGTCTAATATATTATTTTTGGATAAGGATGGATGATCATCTAAACTAAGCGTTCATTTATTTTATCTAATGCAGGTGAGAAATTGTAAGTTGCACTCTTACTATAATATTCTAGCGCCAAGTTGTGGTCACCTAAAACTTCATAGTAAACTCCAAGATTATACAAAGCTCGATACGATCCCACTCCCTCCACCGTCTCGAAATCTCTAGACTTAACCTCTCCTAATTCATAACACATTTCAAACACTTCTTTTATTTCCTGAAACTTTTCAATGGCCCCTCTCTCTATCAATGAGACACCATATAGATAATATAAATCTGTATATTCTGGATAAAATTCAATAGCATCATTGATCAACATATCTAAACTCTCAAATTCTTTCTGGAACAATAAACAATATCCATATGAAAGAAACACAGTTGATACATACGAAGGTAATACTTGCACATTTGCTAATAATGTTAACGTGGATTCGAAATAATCGATAGCATCCTGATATCTCTTATTAACATAAAAGGTTTTTGCCATTTGATAGTTCAAATATGGAGAATCAGGTTCCGAAAGCAGTTGTTTTATTAATAAGTCTATATTTCTATCAATTTTCTTCTTGTTTTCAATCTCCTTGCTAGAGTAACCATAATGATGAATAATTAAATCTGTAAAAAACATTTGTTTGTGTTCCTGTCCCAAATGTAGCAATTGTTCATGAATTATCCCCGAATAACTATATTCTTTATTATTTGGAAAAATACGAACTACTTCTGAAATAACACAGCCTGTATCTATATGGTTTTTTAAAATTACTTTTGCTGGACTACTACTTTTATTAGAAATGTATTCACTGAGTACATTGAACGACTGATATTCAAGTACCTCATCAGCATCAATTACTAGAATATACGGTTGAGTTGCTAAACTTAAAGAGTAATTTCGGGCAACTGAAAAGTCATCATTCCATTTAAATTCGTGAAACTTAATATTCAACATTTCAAGAATTTTTTTCGTATTATCTTCAGAACCTGTATCCACAACTATAATCTCTTCAACAACTGGGAGTATGGACTTGATGCATTTTTCAACATGCTCGCATTCGTTTTTAACAATAATACACGCCGAAATTGGTAATTTTCCTTTATTCATAAAGCTGGATCCTTCATCATATGTTGTCTATCTTTCAGTAATGATGCTACATGTGCCAATGAAGTAAACCCATTTGAATCCATCATCTCCATGACATTATTCAAATAAGTGGCATTATGCTCTATTGACCGTACAAAGGATTGTATAATTTTGATCGCTAAATCTTGATTTAAACCTTTATAGTGACCAGAGATACCTATAAAATGCACTTTCAACATCGAAAAGATTATCGACATCTTTTTGTACTGTTTAAATATATCTCCACCATTAGGATGTGGAAACATACTTTCGAATATATAATTCACAACATAATTTTCAAAAATATACTCATTTTCCAAATAAAACGGCATAAAATAATTTTCGTAATTAAATAAGTAATTTTCCTCTAGATCTTCATACTTATATTCTTTCTGGTTTTCAAGTTTAAAACCTTTAACCATATCATTTAGACATTCAATATATCTATCGTTAGTTAGCCCTGCATTTTTTCGAATCGTAATTAACTTAATGATCGTCTGAATCTGAAGAGATATATTATCGTGTATTGTAGTTAATCTATTCATGTAATCTATATCGTTCATTTTATATCTAAATTCTTTAACTAATGATGGAATAGCCTCAAACTGTTGTTTAGATACGTGTTCTTGCATTTTATTAACAAATAACCCTAGTAAAATCAGTCTATCGCTTAATGGAACTTTGCGGTCTTGGACTACATCGATCGCAAATTCACGTACATCCCAAAATGAGTATTTCTCACTTGCAGTCCCTGCCAATCTACTCATCAATTGCCATTGCTCATTGATTTCCTCTTCTTTTCTTTCAAAATATATTCCTTCTGGATTTAACAGAGCAAGCCGTGCTGCCTCCGGACAAGATAATTTTGCAGATAATTCATATTCACGATCCCGCTTGTTAAACATTCTAGGATAGGTTGAGCATACTGGAGATAACATAGATTCTCCTAAATTCAACTGAATAGAACACAAATTGTTTTCTTCAAGCATTGGACAACGCTTATTCTCAACCATCTTGAAATAAGCATACTTGGAATCGCTGGATGAATCATTTTTTATACGTTTGATCCCTTTTTCTAGTTTTCCTTTAAGCTTCAGATTTTTAATATTTTTATAAGATTTATATGTCTTTTTATCTATGGTCACTTGCCAACCTATACAGCAGCTATCTTCACAAGCACTTCCGATACATGAAAATGAGTTCATGAATGTCGGCATTAGAACAATCTCTTTCATTTCTCTTTCCTCCCACGGTATACTGCTTTCTTTACACATATATCGTCTAATCTATTCCTTAATATTATAGTAGATAAAAAAAGGTATTATGGGATCAACTAGATCCCATAATACCTTACTCAAAGAATTTATTTATATTCAAAATTTACGGAGTTACTTACCTTCCCATCAGGGTTTACGACACTAACCTGAATGATACCAGGTGTTGGTGATGGAGGTACTGTTATTTTTAGACGGCTACTATTTACATATTGTGGAGTAATAATATTCCCACCAAAATCTATAGAAGCACCGTTTTGATAGGAGGATCCATCAATATACATTATATAACCGCCAGCTGTAGATCCACTCGTTACTGTAAGCTTGGTTATAGATGGTGCCGGTACTGGTGGGGGAGCATCGTAAGTAAATTGAGCCACAGCATTTAACCCGGACGGATTCGTTAAGACGACCGGTACTGTTCCGGATACTGTTCCAGGAGGTGTAACAATCCGAATCCTAGTAGCATTTACATATGTAAATGCTAGAGGCTGACCATTAAATGAAACAGTCAATGCTGGGTCGAAATTTGTACCATCCACATATACCGAAGTATTTCCTGCCAATGGTCCATTGGATGGGGTCAATTTACTAATTGTAATTTGTGGTTCTTCATAGGTAAAGCCATTAGGTAATGTATTGGATTGCCCATCAGGGTTAATAATCGTTACATCAACCGGACCAGCTGTTGTTGATGCAGGTACACGAACCTTAACTCTAGAAGCACTAACATAAGAATATAAATTAAGCTCAACGGACCCAAAAATCACCTTGGCATTTTTTTGAAAATCCGAGCCATTTATATCAATAATATAATTGCCTGCCTTTGACCCAGAGTTTGGAGATATCGTTGTTATGGCCGGTGCCGGAATAATAATTGGTGGATCATATGAATAACCATTCAATTTTTCCGCTGAATTTTGGTCTGGATTAACTACCTTTACATTTACGTATCCTTCTACAATTGCAGCTGGGGCTGTAATCTGTAATCTGCTTGCACTAATAAACTTAGTTTCTATCTCCTGATCATTAAAGTATACCTTTGCCCCATCTTTATAATTTTGCCCATCAACATATACTCTATTTCCACCAGCAAAAGGACCATTACCAGGTAAGATAGAAGTTATGACGGGATCGGGTTCAGGAGGCGGAGTTAAGTATTCAAAGCCCTCATTCTTAACCGAAGATTGTTGATCTGGATTAATGATCGTTACATTTACCCTTCCAGGTACCGTCCACTGAGGAGTTATAACTCGTACTCTTGTTTCGTTAACAAATGTTACATTCGTAAGTTCGGTATCATTAAAAAATACTTTTACACCATTTTGAAAATTCAATCCATCAACAAAAACAGAATCCCCACCTATAAGTTTCCCTTCTGCTGGAGTTATTTTTACGATTGTTGGAGCTGGTGGCGGTGGTGGAGCAATATAGGTATAAGCAAGAGGTAAAATTACCGAGTAGCCATCAGGGCTTTCAACTCTAATATCGACTGTTCCTGCATCTGTTCGGGATGGCGCTGTAACTAACATCTTCACGATACTAGAATATTTATAATCAGATCCCTCAATGTCACCAAAGAAAACCTTTGTACCAGGTTGAATCAAGGTACCATTGACTGCTATCGTCTCTCCACCTTTTGTGGATCCTTGGTTTGGAGTAATAGAAGTAACCGTCATCTTTGGGGGTTCGTTGTAAGTAAATGACTGTGGTAAGCTAGCACTTCTCCCATCGGGATTTTCAACTATGACATCGACTGTTCCAGGTTCAACCCCAGCCGGAGTCACTGCAGAGAGATACCCACTATGGTTAAACGTAACCATTGGAGAATAGCTTTCGCCAAATTTCACTTTAGCATCTTTTAAGAAAGAACTGCCCCTAATCTGAACAGTTGTGTTGCCATCAAGCGGTCCATTATTAGGTGAAATCAATGTGATCACTGGGTCATCATAATACGTATAACTATCAATAGCAGTCTGTCCATCAGTATTAATAAGTTTCAGTTCTGCGATACCTTGATATCCTGGAGGAACAATTGCTTTAACCTCGTTTGGACTGATGTACTGTACCTGGGAAGAATAGGTTCCTGCAAATGAAACTTTAGGGTTGTCTCTAAAATGTTCTCCTCTGATGGTAATCATATCCCCACCAGTTACCTTACCCTCACTAGGTTCAACAGAAGTAATAACCGGAGTTGGATATGTCACCGTAACATTGGGATTAGGTATGATCGTTCTCTTGGATGCGCCAGCATAATCCTTATATGTAATTTCGGAGCCTGTTGCATTAACAGGGAGTACACCCACGCTACTTCCAGTTTTGTGTCTGATTTTATAGGAGAAAGATAGTGTATCTAACTTTAGCTCTAAAAATCTCCAAGTTAAAGTGTTACCCTCAATAGTTGGCCGAGGTATGTTATGATTATAGGAGTCTGGGACAATTTCAAAATTACTTGAAATCGTATCCTTAACAACAACATCATATGCACTAGCAAGTCCAATTTCCCTTACGATAGCTGCATATATTTCAGATAAGCCCACGGAGCCCAGGACAAAATGATGATGGTGTGAAGTTGTAGCCATGTCCATTAGGAGCTTATTAGGTCCACTCGTATCTGGATTATCATTAGCTCCAAGTAGGGCAATGGTATAGAAAACAATTCCTGCTTCTTTTGCTTCATTGGCTTTATCTAATGCATATTGATACGGATTGGACGATGGGATTGTAGCATCCCCATCAGTAAGAAGGACAATTACTGGTTGCGCACCTTCACGATGGTTTTGCAATATCTCCTTAGCCTTAACAATTGCATCGCCTGTAGCTGTACCTCCTCTGGCATTAATAGTAGAGATGTAACTCTTGGCTGCGGCGGGGTCAGCAGTTAAATCAAACTGATTTGATGAATCACTGTAATCAACTATTCCTACTCGATGTTTAGTGAAATCCATCAAATCGATAAATCCTTTTGCAGCACTCTTGGCGTGCTCCATTTTTTCTGTCCCCATACTACCCGATCTATCAATGATAAGTACAACGTCATTAGGCAACACCACATTAACTGGGGGAGTTCCCGTAATATCCAGTTTTACTTCAACTTCTTCCCCTTCCAGTATCTTTGTAGGAGATACCGTTTTTGTTACTGTTACGTAATTATCAGCTGCATATGTTTGTAATGGTTGAACAGCAATCCCAGTTACAAAAATAATCATAACAAGCAAACTGATGAACCAGCGCTTATGATTCATATAAGCCCTCCTAATCATTTAAAATATTTCATCCTTTTTGATCGATATAAAAAGCATCATAGTTATATCTAGAAGAAGTATAATCTACATTTTTCGAACGATTCATCGCTATCTTTTTTCGAGAAACTATGTCAGTTAACTTGATATTCATTTCATATACCTGAGAGCAAAGAGCCTTCCATTCTTCTGAATTATGGATTTCATCCGAAATATCCAGATGAGTTAGCTTTTGAAAAAGCATCTCTATCTGTTCCATGTCATCCATATAAGAACTTACAGTAAAACCGTTGATATGTTTCTCGTACAACTCTTTCAAATTTCTTAAAATTTCAAACGCAGTTTTCTCCCTCATTGGGCTGTCTCACTTTTAACTATCTGTAAAGCCTGTTTCCAAGTACTGACCATGCCCTTTGAAAACTCAATTACTTCATCAATGACTTCTATTTCTCTACCTACTATAAAGTCATTCACTCTTCTCAGATAGTAATCGTATAACCGGTATAATTGATTAGATAAATCATACTCCATATTGAGGGTAACCATGAGTTCCAAGATAATTGCTCGAGAACGATGTAAATTCTCTCTGCATTGATCGAGATCGTTATTTACAAATTGATGTTTAGATAGGTTTAATCTACGATACAATTCCTCATATAAAATAAGAGTAAGCTCACCTGGACTTGCAGTTTCCACCTTTACTTTCTGATATTGAAGTTGATAATTCTGCTTGATCATTGTTATTCTCCTCAATATATAAGCTTAATCAATTATCCCAGTTGTTGAGATAACCACGAACCTTGGCTGTTTAGCTGTTGAATTGCCTTTTCCATTGCTGTGAACTGCTTATAATAGCGTGTTTCTATTCTCTCAAGCCTATCATCCATCGATAAAATTTTTGAATTTAGATCCTTTAACAGATTACCATAATAACTATTATCAACGGCTTCACTATTAGTTCCGTTACCAATTTTTTTAGAAATCTTGGAACTTTGGGTTTGTAGCGTCTGATATATCCGGTCTGCAAAACCAGTTTGAGCGAAACGCTCTTTAGGATTCGATTTATCTGCAGTAGGTACTTGTGTAAATAAATTAACTATCTCTTCAGGGTGATCAATAATCGCTTGTTCTAATTTAGATTCATCTATCTTCAATTTACCAAGCTCGGTAACCCCGCCATCCAAAAAAGATTTAAAATCAATGCCTATATCGCTTAGTGATTTAAATGAACCGGTAGATTCAAGCCCTTGCGCCAAAGCATTTCTAAGCGAATAAATTGTCTCTTCAATAATGCTATCATTTCTCAACAAACCACTTTTGGCTTTTGACTCCCATAGTTCGATTTGCTTTTCGGTCATTCCTGATTTCTCTTCATCTGTTAATGGCTTGTAGTCCCTAAACAATGTTTCCGATGTCTTACTACGAAGTTTATCTATAGTATCATTATAAAGGTTCACAAAGTCCATTATCGTATTCTTAACAGCAGAGATATCTTTTGACACATTGACAACAACTGGGCTTGAAGATATTCCCTTGAGTGAAAGTGAAACCCCATCTAGTTCCAAGTTGTTATTTGAAATCGATATAGATTGTCCATTAACGAGAACTTCTGCATTATTCCCTTTATTTACAACTCCACTAGCAAAGCCTAATGCAGCTGTATCACCTGTCAACTCGATCTCTGATTTTTCCCCCATAGTCTCCGATACTAGTGTTATCCTATTGTTCTTAGTATCATAGCTTGCACGGACGCCCAACCCTGAATTGTTAATCTCATTTAGAACCGATTTTATTGTCTTCGATCCTAATTGAATATCCTTGTCAGTAGTTCCATTTGAGATCGTTATGGTTCCATTGGCTAGAATGGTTTCATCAAATTTCGTACCAACTGGCAATTCATCGCCGATCAATGTTGCAGATGTAGCAAGTTTATTAACTTGAACACTATAAGACGCTGCTTTTGCCCCGGATTGAACAGTAGCACTCACAACTGACTCATTACTTGATGATGCACTTAATTTGGAAAAATTAGTCGAAAATCTCAATTTATCTGCAGAATTCATTAACTGAGATAGTGTTTTATTTACATTGCGATACTCATCTCTTGACCAAATCAAAGATTGTTTCTTTTGATACAGTTTTTGTGCAGGCAATTTTTCAGCTCTCATTAAATCCGTTACGATTTTATCGATGTCCATACCTGATGCCATTCCACTTATCCTGATTGTCATCTCTAATGCACCCCCTATATCTTATAGTCAGTAAAAATGCCCGCAAGTTCACAGAGATTGTAAACTAAATCCACTAACTTTTCAGGTGGAATCTCTTTAAGTATCTCATGAGTATCTGAATTGATAACCTTAATCATCATTTGGTTTGTCCCTTCATGAAAAGAGACTTTCAATTCAGTATTGTTATCCTTTAATACCTTATTGGCTTTTGTTATTAACTCCTCAAATCCCTTTTCACTCATATGAATCCGGGTACGATCTTGATGTATAGGTGTAAGCAACGCTACCGATTCTACTCCTGCTGGCACTGGTACTCGATCCTGAATGAAAGGAAGTACAGAAACGTCATTACCTACTTTCATCATTCAGCTCTCCTTAGGATAAATATAGAAAAACCGGCCGGATTATCCGGCCGGCCTCATACGACTAAAATTATCTAAGCAGTTGCAAGATACCTTGTGGCTGTTGGTTAGCCTGTGCCAACATCGCAGTCGCAGCTTGAGTAAGGATGTTGTTCTTAGTGAAATCACTCATCTCTTTAGCCATATCTACATCACGGATACGAGATTCTGCTGCTTGAAGGTTCTCGGCTGTTGTACCCAAATTGTTAACCGTATGCTCCAGACGGTTCTGAACAGCACCAAGACCTGAACGAATTTCAGAAACTTCATCGATAGTCTTTTGAACTTTAGTCAAGTTCACTTTTACTTCATCATTCAATGTATCTGCGTCAGTGATCGTTGTAAGATCTTTCAAATCTTTAATTGTTAGGTCAGCAACCTGCGCAGATTTCAGAGTAAGAGTTATAGTGTCACCTTCGTTAGCTCCGACCTGGAACTCCAGATCTTTAGCATCAACAGCTGTCGTCAACAATTCTCTACCATTGAACTTAGTTTGAGTAGCAATACTATCGATTTGTTCAGTCAATTGCCCAATCTCATCCTGGATTTTCTTAGCATCCGAAGTAGTCAATGTTTCATTTGCTGCTTGGGTATACAGTTCACCCATACGTTGCAACATGGAATGAGTTTCATTAAGTGCACCTTCTGCCACTTGGATCATAGAAATACCATCCAGTGCGTTGCGGCTTGCTTGCTCTAAACCACGAACTTGGTTACGCATTTTTTCGGAGATTGCCAATCCAGCAGCATCATCAGCAGCACGGTTAATACGGTAACCGGAAGAGAGCTTTTCCAAGTTCTTAGCAGAACTATTATTGTTGAAAGTCAACTGACGCTGAGTGTTGTAAGAACTGATATTGTGGTTAATACGCATGATATAATTCCTCCTTGGAATGTGTTGGTGATTAGCATCCTTGCTTCACCCTATTTGTGATCGAGACATAGCATGCGGCCGTCACTGCCATGCCTTTCGACCCATATTATAGTTATCGGCATGATACTATATTTGTTTATAGCAAACTGAAATTTTTATTATTATTTTTTCAGCGGTGATGTAATCTTTTGTAGAATTGAATGAACATCATCATTAATTTCTATGGCCTCTTTGTTTTGGCGTTGTATCGCATCATAGATTTCTTCTCTGTATATCATAACATTAGACGGCGCTTCTAAGCCTATTCTAACCTGATCACCGCTAACTTCGATTACAGAAAGAACAATATTATCGTTAATAATAATTTTCTGTCCTTTACTTCTCGATAGGATCAACATGTTCACTCTCTCCTTTCACCTCAACTGCTAGTGAGTGTCGAGTGGAATATCTCCCATTATCTAAAACGACCTGTGCTGCCAGTTTATTTTGTTCGTTCATTAATAGCGGAGCCTTAAGGTTACATGTTATATCGTTTGCAGATCTTACCGTAACAATAACTCTAATACTAACATCCTTTTCGTTTCCAATCCCTAGAACATCAATCCAATGAGAATCAAGTTGAAATTCATAATCCGAGAAAAATAAAAATGGATCTACTATAACAAATGTCAAATCTTCGTCTTCTATAGATTGAAGATATTCAAACGGTCCTGATTCTTCTTGGAATAGTACATACCTTGATAAGTTAGAGAAGCCTAATATCGGTCTTGTAAAAGTTATGATTTGTTTCTCATAATCTATTAGCTTTACTTGACCAAATCTTTTTGTATTTACGATCATTTTATTACCTCCTAGTTCAAAAATAGCAATAGCTATAATGAACTTAAAGTTCATTATAGCTATGAATCGCTACACAACTGCGTCAAGTTGCTGCCCTGAAACTGACAAAAATATAAAATTCTGACTAATTAAATATGGATTAACCTTACCAGGATAATAATCAATAACCGGTCTATGAACTTCTGGTTGGAATGTCACTCCCCCTGGAATGTAATGCATTTGGATTTGTCCAGGTGTATAGGTAATATCAACGTTATCATACCCCGGCTCTCCAGCAATCTCAATTGGCCGTTCTTTAAATGCATTCTGTCGAGCAAGATCAGAAAATACATTGCCATTTTCATGGATAGCCATCATCCGGTCTCCATTTTGTGCTATCTCGGCTATGTTTTGCATAGAAATCTGTAAGGAGGCTTGTGCAATTCGATCTGTAACCTCCTCGAATCTCGCTTTACCTAAAGCAGACCAGGCTTTACGAGAGTCAATCTCGAGTTTCCCCTTCACACTTTCAATCTCGATTGAAACATGCTTCTGACTCATATTTAATGAAGGTCTTGGTTGTTCTATGCTTTGCTGACCTCTTGTCGTTTGAAGACCCAACTTTGAATACCCTTGTTGGATTTGAATCTGAGGAAACTGCATTTATACCCCCCGTCTCATCTTAAAAAATCAAGAAGACTTGGTCGTATTATACGTGCCATCGTATCCAAGGAAGCTTGATATATACTTTCAGAGGTTTTTAGATCAATGATTACTTTCGAAATGTCTGCATCCTCCACTTTAGATTGAAGATCCATATAATTTATATTCAGATCTCCAAGTCTACTTAATGTGAATTCCAATCGATTTTGTTTACCACCTATCTCTGATTGGGCTGTAATAACAGTTTCCAAATTATTCTGGAGGGACGGTATAGCCTTCTGAATTTCTGTAGTATCGTTTGCTAACAGCGCCTTTTTGAAATTATCTACCACTGCATATATACCCGATGGATCACCATAAGCACCAAATACTTGCTCCCCTAGCGTGTTTACAGATACGGTTATCCCTGCACCAACCTGATACTTAACCTCACCTTGGTCCAAAGTATAGGCTGTTTGTGACGGATCATCTGGAAATGGTTTTTGGTCGATTCGATCCCCATTAAAAATATACTTCCCTTTAAATTGAGAGTTACCGAGTGAAACAAGCTGTTCATATAATTCTTCGACTTCCTCAGCAATATTTTTACGGGCATCAGCTGGCACGGTATCAGTCCCACCTTGGACCGCAAGATCAGCCAACCGCTGTATAATCTGTGTTGTCTCGGTTAGAACCGTATCGCCATACTTAAGCCACGAGTCTGCATCCTCCGCATTTTGCTCAAACTGCGTTGTTGCAGTGATTTGGCCACGGTATTGGAGCGCACTGGCTACACCCACCGGATCGTCGGAAGGACGATTAATCCGGCGCTGGGTCATCATTTGTTCCTGGTATTTATCCAGTCTGCGATAGTTGCCTTGCAGGCCGCTCATCATGGAGCTAGTCATCATAGATTGAGTAATGCGCATGATTTATACCTCCCTATCTTCCGACGATGCCGGTACCATTGATTAATTTGTCCAACATCTCATCAATGGTAGTGACCACACGTGAGGATGCGCTATAAGCATGTTGGAAGCGGATCAGATCCGACATTTCTTCATCAAGTGATACACTGCTAATCGATAGACGGAGTGTATCTGCATGCTCAACCAACAACGTGCCGTTCTCCACCATCTTATTGGCATTGCTGCTGTCCGTACCCAATTTGGAAATAACAGACTGCAGGTATCCTTCAAAGTTCGTGATGTCCGTTACTGAACCACTGTTGTTATTCGGATTGAAGTTAAACGTACGTTCTGACAGTTGCGCAATCAGAAGCGCCATGCCGCCGTTCCCTTTCAGAACCACCTCGGAGGTCGTACCATTCGTCGGATCAGTCTTCATTTCTGTCCGCAGGGAAGCCCCGATGTTCTTCAGATCGGATTGGATCGTCTGGCTTAGTCTCATATTCCCAGCGGTAATTGGCCCGCCGTTAGCAGATACAAAGAAGTCGCCACCGGTGGTGGCCGGCTCATTGAGGGTATAACCCAGCTTATGTAATCCGTTGAGGCCATCAACCGTATGCTTCACATCCTGAGCAAGCTTGCGAGGATTATTTGCATCCATAACGGCATTCGGAATGTTCACGCCTGGCGGAAGAATCGTTCCAGCCGGCAGGGTCACTTCCACTTTGCCTGTAGCCAGTGTGTTCGCCATAATGTTTAACTGGGCGATATATCCTTGAACATGCACATCACGAGAGGTCACATAACCGGCGATCTCCCCGCCGGTCAATGCGCCGGCAATCGCATTCGTAATTGGCGTAAACGCCATATCATCAACCACGACCTGATTGCCAAACGTCACTTGATAAACGTCACCGGTCTCCGTTACATTTACGTTCCCTAGCAATGATAACTGATCAACGAGTAAATCCCGCTTATCGCGCAAATCGTTTGCGTTATCGCCAAGCCCTTCGATCCGCTTAATACTCTGAGTCAACTCCGCTACTTGCTCAATATAGTTGTTAGCTTCCGCTACCTTAGTGTCGATGCGAGAAGTCAGGTTACTGCTGAGGGTATCCAATTGGGAGTAGATATGGTTAAACGTCTCCGTCAATGCGATTGCTTTCTGCTGAACCGCCATTCGGGCGGACAAGTCGGTGTCGCTTGGATTCTTGCTCAGCGTCTGCCAAGCTGTCCAGAATTCCGCAATACTTGCGCTCAAGCTGCTGTCCGAAGGCTCGTTAAAAATCCCCTCAATATTAGAAAGCGTCTCTTGCTGAACGCTCCATGTCGACAAATTCGTGTTCTGATTGCGGTATTCGATATCCAATAAAAAGTCCCGTACCCGCTGAATGCTCTCCGCTTCTACGCCCATCCCAAGCTGACCTGCAGCCTGGGATCGCTGCATTCCTGGAAAAGCAATCGGATTCGATGCAACCAGGCGGGTAGTCTGACGAGAATACCCCGGCGTATTGGCGTTCGTAACGTTATGACCAGCTGTATTAAGCGCAGCTTGCTGGGCGATCAAGCCCCTCTTTCCGATTTCGAGCAAATGAAATGTGGATCTCATCTACATTTTCCTTTCTGCTTATGCCCTGGTATCAAACATGCTTCGGCCTTTGCCCGCCGGATTCTGATGTTTCGGATGCTGATAGAGCAAATCATCCTCCGGACGACTGACTAACAAATTCAAACTGTAATCAATGAACGCTAGGGATTGCTCAATTAGCTCCCGGTTAATCGCATTCAGCTCTTTGAGTTCTATGAGCCTGTCCATTAATTGCTGCTGCACATCCTGCAGTTCTGTTTTTTCCTCAGGGTTAAATACAAGACGAGTCATTTCAGTAACCGTCAGCTGAAGCTGGGAGCGGATGCCCTTCTCACGCAAAAAATCATCTGCGGCACCTTGACGCAGCGCTTCCGTTTCCGCCACCTGCTTCAGCAGGCGGTTCTCCTTGGTCATGACCGCTGTAAGACGTTCCACATCATTATCCAAAATGGCTTGCCTTTTATCTTTCCCTGCCTCTATGAGCTGCTGATGCAGCTCATCCTGACGCTTCATATATTCGATTATAGACCTAGCACTCACTTGGACTCACCTGATTTATTGTAGGATTGAAAATACGGGAGTAATTTGTCTGCCAAACGGTCGACTGGTACTTCATAAGTACCATTAGCTACAGATTCCTTCAAACGCTGAATTTTCTCCGCGCGTTCCGGATCCTGTACTTTACTCTGTGCACTCAGTTCCATCGCCTCCGGGGAGATTGATACTTCATCCTTGCGGCGTTTCTTCTTATCGATATGCTGCATCTCCCGAGATTCAATATTCCGTTGATACGAATTGATGCCGTTCACACGTCCCGATTCGTTAATCTTCACGCCCTATTCACCTCACTTAAAATAAAAGACCGATAAGCTTTACTAAGTTTATCGGCCGGATATGAAACATTGTTAATAGTTCAAAAGTTAGTATTTGCGCAGTTTATCGACTGCACTATAAGTCTCTCTGTCTTTTCTGGACCCAGGCTGATTTTCCTGGTCGCCAGCAGTCGCCTGCCTTAGCTCCCTCGTTAATCGCGTTCGACAAGATTCGCACATATTGCTCTCGCGAATCAACGTTCCGCACACTTCGCAAGGATATGCCAGGTTTGGCGCGTTCGCAATCGAGATCCGGCCTTCCTTGATGAACTTCGTAATTTGCCGCACAGATACTTCCGTAGCCTCAGATACCTCATGAATCGTTGCACCTTTTTGCTCACGAAGAAAGGTTGCGCATTTCTCATATTCTTTCTCAATAACCTTCATGCATTCAGGACACAATTCCCGAATATTCACCGTATATAACTTGCCGCACCGAGGGCAATTCCCCAGATTCATGCTCAACAACCTCCATGCCACATAGAACCTTTGATACCCCTAGATTACATTATCTTAGGCCATACGTCTATCATTCGGTAACAGAATCCACACATTTTTCCTATTTTAATCATTTACGAACGAGCCCAGGTTAAACTATAGATCTCGATGTGCATTTCCACAATGGATTCATATCTCCGCAAAACCTGAGAACAAGCCTTAATCGTACTCCCGGTTGTGTAGATATCATCAATCAAAAGTATACGGAATGGTCCTTTAATTGGCGATGTCTCCACTTGGGAACGAGTATGCTCTGCGGCCTGCCTACTTATAGACCTCAGCACATCGGGTACAGCCTGCAACGCACCAAAAACACCATCCATATCCTTCAGCCGGTCCATCCGGCTCTTAAAACTCTGTTTATCCGTGTGACGGTTACGTTCCAGCAGCCGAACACAAGGCACCTTAATTCTATGCGCAAGCCCCTGTGCGAGCACCTCTGCTTGATTGAACCCCCTTTCCTGAAGTCTTTCCTCACTGACCGGAACCGAAGTGACGACATGTACACTCCATGGTGTGTTGCTAGAATTGTGCGACCCCTTATTGCGTAAATGGATGTTCGCTTCCCGATGAAGCATTGCGTATGCCCGTAGCATCATTTCTATCAAAAGTGGAGCATAACGCTCATTCCCCCTATATTTGTACTGGGCCAACCACTCTCTCATCTGCACATCATAGTTAACCGCACTCCGATTCAAAATAAAGCACCGCTCGTTCATGCCTGATCGAATACAGTCGGGACAGCCAATCCCCCGCCCGCATCGTAGACATTTGGGTTTCATGATCCATGGGATATTCCGATAACAGGCATGGCATATTCCCGGAAGTTCCCGGGTGAATGAACCTGTTTTTCCACAAGTGAGGCAGGTTTCGTCAATCGGTTTAAGCAAACGATGCATATGTCCGAGCAGATGGCTAAAGGCGTTAGATATCAAATATGCCCCTTCCTTTCTCAGAGAGGTAGATTAAAGAACAACACTCAACCGGAAAATAAGACTACAAAACACTGTTATGTCATCACTATTCATTGGACAATTCCTGAACTGAGCCGTAAATACCCGCCTTTACGCGCGATTCTGTTCATCGCCTTGATTTGCCGAACTGCCGAGCTTTGGCTCCGAGTCCATTGAGGTGCAGCAAATACCACCCGTCCTGCCGGATCATCCTTGGATCGGCCCGCGCGGCCAGCCATTTGAATTAATGCAGCTTCATCAAAAAGCTCACTGTCTGCATCCAAAATGAATACGTCACTCTTAGGAACCGTTACCCCGCGCTCGAGTATGGTCGTTGTCACGAGCAAGCGAATCTCACGGTTACGAAAGGACATCACTTTGCTTGCCCTTTCCGGATCGACAGATGAAGTCCCTTCAATCGGCATATTGGAAATGGCCCTGCGAAGCAGCTCCAGAATAGGATCAATATGCTTGATGCGGGAAACGAACAGGAACACTTGAGCACCACGGGAAAGAGATGTGCCCAGACTACGAACCAAGAGTGGGGGAAGCTTTTTTTCCTGTAGACAGCGGTTTACCGTCAAAATTTTCAGCTTTTGTGGTACGGGTAACGGATGACCATGGAAGCGTGCGGGGACTTTGGCATGTGGCAATCGGCCTGCAGCTGCCTCACGCTGTAACGGCGTTGGCGGAGTGGCTGACAGGTAGATATACTTACCTCCTATTTTGCAAGCGCCTTTGGCTGCGTAATCCAGCATCGGATCATTATGATAAGGGAATGCATCAATCTCGTCGATCACGACCAGGTCAAAAGCTCTCTTGAAACGCAGCAGCTGATGCGTTGTTGCCAATGTGATGGTCCCCCGCTTCCATCGATCCGGACTCCCACCATATAACGTGACCACCTTCTCCGCGGGAAAAGCCTTGGATAAACGTGGTGCCAGCTCCAGCACCACGTCCCGTCTTGGCGCGGCAACCAGCACGCGCCCACCCGCATCCAGAATAAACTGCAGCAGCGGAAAGATCATTTCGGTCTTTCCGGCACCGGTCACCGCCCAGATGAGAAACCGGGCGGGCCCCGCGGAGCCCCCTGCGGGCGGCTCCGCCAAAAACCGCAGCGCAGCGCCAGCGGCGGCGCTCTGCGCTGCGCTAAGCCCCCACCGGCCCAAGGCCGTGGTGGGGGAACCCCCGGCCGTGCCTCGCACGGCCGACCCTGCTGCGCCATGCAGCAGCAGGGCACAGGCGCGGCTGCGCCCCATCGCGAGGCAGGCCTCGCAATAGGCGCAAGCCGCCGAGCCGCACGCGGCGCATGCCGTGCGGCTTCGGACCTCGCTGCCGCATCGCCGGCAGCGGGGGGCCATGGCCCGGCGGCGCAGCCAGCCGGGCGTACCCCGCGGGGCGGGCTGTGCCAGCCCCGCTTCCAACCGCAGGCGGCCCAGCAGGACGCCGAGCTGGGCCGCGGAGCGCCAGTCCCCGGTGTCCCCGGAGACCTCCGCCGACAATGCCTCGACCTCGCCGGCAAGCAGGGCTCGTCCTGCCATGCACTGAATCAGCAGTTCTGCCTGCTGCATCAACAAAGCCCCATCCTCTACCACGTTCCTCTTTTCGCTAAAGGAATTTATATACGATCCGTCCAACAGCTGAATCTCCGTCAACAAAACACTCCATTGCGATCTGTTTCCTTCAGGCTCTTGGAGTAAAAAAGGACTTAAGCTCTGGTACAAATACTTTTGCCAATCCGATTTCCCCCACTGATCCATGTCATGGTTGGATCGAAATCTCTCTTGAATATAAACGGCCCATCCTAGTGGAATTTGTATTGATAACAGTACTAATGAGCGTGGGCTGGCTTTCTCATCCGTCGATCTTTTCATTCCATACCACCATTGAAGATCCACCCGCATATCCAACGAGAGACAACACTTCCATTTCTCTAATGTTCGAATGGCATATATGGCAATCCGCATGACATCAACTCCATTTTCGACATATAAGCTGGTAAAAGGCCGAGTGCTGGTTACGTTATTAAGAAGCGCCTACTTCAAGATTTCATATCTACAGCTACCAAACTCCTATGCTGAGACCATTACATTATGAAACAGATCCTTCTCACGATGCCCCATGTTGAAATCTGCCACCCCCTTCTTTTAGCTGCCTTATTCCCACTTCTCCTGGTCGGGTACACGTACCGCTACGAGGAACATTCAATCACATGGAACCAAGATCGGAGTTGAGTGTAGGAGGTTCAGTGAGGTTCAGCCATAGACAAAGTAAGAACAAACACGCTTGGATGTGGGAAAGCCGCTCTTCTCCCCAGAAATGCAAAAAACACACCCCTCGCATACGCTAGGAGTGTGCTTCACACCTTTAACAATATGAATACGAACCTGGTAACCAAAACAACTAGCAGATGTTTATCACTGTACATATGGAATCCGAACAGCCTCCATCGGGTTTCTTAGATCGATCCGTATCACTTCTTCTTCATTCGGATCGGCATCCACTTCCCGTGATGCCGAATCATCGGACCTCCAAGTCCCATATACCAGTTCAATTCCGGACAAATGAGTCAATCTCTGAACAATCTTCAATGTATCATCGTACGATTGATCATCAAGGACGGTGACACGCACGCGCGTCCCGCTCAGCAGGGCATACCATGAAAGGGCTCTCAAATACCATTCCACCTGCCGCTCATGGTTGGACGTGATCAGCACATAATGCCTGCGCCGCCCCGTGCCTTCATCGGCTCTTCTAAGATGACGGGCATGCACGATATGAATCAGAGCAACAGCAATCCCGTACACCGCGAGTATCCACAGCAATTGGGCAACCATGAGACTCACCTCCTTCTCTTATCAACAATATATGCAGATCAGGAGGGGACGGTGACAGTGATGTAACCAGGGCCCACACGGAACTTAATGGGAACGGCTCAAATACCATAAGAAGAACATCTATCAGGGCGTACCTTCACAGAAGACAGATCGCCTTTTGAAATATGTCTTATTGCAATACCAAGAAGGCCCCACTTCGAAGTTTATACATACCTGATATATTAAGTAGACATCATCGGTGTACTTTCACGAAAGACATACAGCATTTCTAATTAGATTTCTTTGCGATATCAAAAAGACCTACACTTCGAAATTTACACTTTCTGATATCTTAGGATGAATAACTATGTAAATACCTTCACGGAAGGCTGACCTCCGCTGAATAAGATCTTCTTATCATTATCAAGGTTGTTCAGCTTCGTTGAAAACTTATAAACTCCATCATCATAACAAAAAGGAACCGCCCTTGGCAGTTCCCTCCCTATGTAAGACGCGTCCGTGCATTCGGATCGGCGATTACAACGTCACCCAGCCATATTTGATCGAGTTGATAACCGCTTGCGTACGGTCGTCCACTTCCATCTTCTGCAAAATGCTGCTGACGTGGTTTTTTACAGTTTTTTCACTAATGAACAGGTACTCCCCTATCATCTTGTTGCTCTTGCCTTCAGCCATTAGTCTAAGCACTTCCGCTTCGCGCCTTGTCAATGGGTTATTCTCGCCTGCCACGAACTTGACTCCAGCCTCACGCGAACCGCTCTCAGCCATAGCGCCTGCTTCGTTTACATAAGTCATCCGACGGAGCTGTTGAATGAGCTTGCCCGTAACCTTCGGATGGATAAATGCATATCCCTCATGTACCGAACGAATCGCATTAATCAGTGACTCGGCTTCCATATCCTTCAGGAGGTAACCGTTCGCTCCCTTACGGAGCGTTTCAAACACATAACTCTCGTCGTCATGAATCGACAGAATGATAACTTTGATCTCAGGAAACATTTCACGTAGTTTCTCAGTTGCTTGAACGCCATTTTCGGTAGGCATGTTGATATCCATCAGCACGATATCCGGCTTCACTTCATTACAGAACTCAAGTACTTGAATTCCATCGCCGCATTCACCGATTACGTCAATGTCGTCCTCCATATTCAGTATACGCTTCAGACCCTCCCTAAATAGCTGGTGGTCATCCGCTAATAATACTTTTATAATCGTGTTCTCTTTTTCCAAATGTTCCATCCGATTACTCCTTTCTCTTTTCTACGTTCGTCGGGATATGAATCACGATCTTGGTTCCTTGATTCTCAGCTGAATCGATCTCCATTCTCCCTTCGAGCAGCTCAACCCTCTCCCGCATGCCAATTAACCCAAAGTGGTCCTTGCTTTTCTGCTCCAGCAAATCGACATTGAATCCCAGGCCATTGTCCTGTACAACGATTTTGACCAATTGCGCCTGGTACGTGATTTCAACAAGCACATAAGTCGGGTAAGCATGTTTTGCAGCATTCGAAAGTGCTTCCTGCACCAACCGGTAGATGGCAGCCTCCATCGCAGAAGAGAGACGATGCTCTTTTCCCCGTGTCTCGAAGATCGTGCGGATTTTTGATTTCTCTTCATAATCATGCACGTATTTACGCAGTGTGGGGATTAATCCTAGATCATCGAGTGCCATTGGACGCAGATTAAAAATGACTTTTCGCATTTCCTCCAAGCTCGATCGAACCTGGCCCTTCAAATCTACTATTTCGTCCTGCACCATCTTAAATTCCTGCTTTGCGAGCATTCTTTCTACAATTTCCGTCCTAAGAACCAGATTCGCCAGCAATTGTGCAGGTCCATCATGAATCTCTCTGGAAATGCGTTTCCGTTCCTCTTCTTGCGCCAAAATAATTTTGAGACCAATGACCTGTCTGTTTTTCGCAGATTCGATGATTCGGGATACCTGCCCCAGCTCTCCGGACAAGTATTCCAACACCACGCCCATCTGAGATCCGATCGATTCTGCACGCTCCACGGAGTTCTCGACATTACGAACCCGCTTCTGCAGCTCATCTCGTCTTGCCTTCAGATACATTTCCTTCTCCCGGTAGATCATGAGGTCAAGCTGAAGCTGCGTTGCTTTCTCATACGCCTGCTTGATGTCCTCTTCTTTGTACCGGACAAAATCCCGGCTGACCTCGGTCAGCCGGATCCGGGAACGGCGGTAGTTCAGCTCCAGCTGATCTACCTTCTCTAAGGTTTCCGTCGTTTCTTTTAATGTCCGCTGCAGTTCATGATTGAGAGACGCGAGCTCCTGCCGCGACGCCTCCAATATTTCGAACATTTGGTATTTGCTGTCCTCCATCACTTTGATGGCATTTTTTATGACACGGTCGATGGCATCGGCTTGATAATCCACGCACTCTACTCCATTTCTAACGTTTCATATACATATCATACCATATCATGATTCGATCGTAACGGTCTTCGTGTTCTTGTCCCATTTTACTTTAAGGCCTAATTGCTCGGAAACGAGACGAAGAGGGACCAAAGTCCTACCACCTTGAACCATAGGTGCTACAGCCGCCGAACTGCGCTTACCGTTTAGAATGAATTCTTTCTTGCCGACCGTCAGTTCCATGAGCATACCGCCCCTCAGGACGCCTACCCGCTGAGCGGATTGGTTCCAGGTTGCTTGCCCGCCGAACGCGTCGAGCACGTGCTTAATCGGAACGTAGGTCGTTCCATTTTTCAAGATTGGCGCCGAATCGATTGCCACTTTCGAACCATTCAGCATCAGCGATTTTTGCCCAATGGTCATGACCGCTTTGCCTGTTGGAAGTCCTTCATTCCCTGATAGAGACGGCATTGTGAAACGGATATCATCAAAAGATACAGCTCCTGTCAATGCACGCTCGTCCTGGCCTTCTTCCACGTTTACCACATACAGCCGCTTCATCTGTGCCGGGAATGCAATGTTATATCCGCTGAGATCGATGCTCAGTGTTTTCCAACCGCTCCAATCCATCGCTTTTGCCAAGTCGACGTAAACGGTTTTCCCGTTATTGTCTTGGAGTTCAGCGCGCAGCCAGTTCAGGCTGTTATCTCCCTCCACATCAATCGTCATGGCCGTAGCCTGTGCAGGAATCGTTTTACCTGTCGTGCCATTCAACTCGGCGTAAGCGTACATTTTTTGCCCTAATCCGCCTGTCATATCATAGGTCAAGTTCAAGACTTTAGATGATGCTTTTGCTCCGCTGCCATTTTTGATCGCTGCAGTCCCGGTAACTGCCGGCACATTGGTCGTGAACTTCACCGGGTAATTCACATTCTCGAAGTTTTCCCACGTGCTCTCGCCCGCTGCCGATAAAATAACGACCGTGCTAAAGCCGTCATAGCGCGCGATGGCATAACCGACTTTCGTATTGCTGTTCACGGAGGATACGGTCAATCGGCCGTCTTTCACGCTGCCTTTAAATCCGATAAACTCCCATTTCAGCGCACTGCTCGGAACCTCCAGGCTCTGGCCGCTGCCCGTTACGGCCGTCACCGGCACGGAAACGCTCGTTCCAGCCTGCAGCGGTGCACTTGATACGCCGGTAGTCAAAGCAACAAGATCATCCGCGCCCAGCACCTTGACTTGCATCGTAGCTTTTGTACTGCCGCTTACTGCCGTCAGTGTTGAGGTGCCCGGCTTCGTCGCTTTAATGCTTTGTCCGTTGACCGCCAGGTTGCCATTGCTGGACTTCCAAGTCGGTTTAATCGAACCAGCTTCCATTGGATTATAGTAGGTATCGTAGCCCTTCAGTTCATACGTGCCGATTTGCCCGATCAGAAGCGTGTTGCTGCCGCTTACTTTCAAGCCCTTCAAGCTGCCCTGAGGTGCTGTTGAGAAGACTCCGAGTGCATTTACGATGCTTCGCTGCGTCGTCCCGTATTCCGTGTTGAAGGTCAGCTGGGTATTCATCTCGGCTAACGGACGGTTGACCATCGTTGTTGATCCGCCGCCGTCGAGGTTCATTCCCTTCCATACTCCAATCTTCGTCATGAAATCCTGAAGCTGCTGCAGTGTCATGCCTTTGCTGTTATCGTTGCTCTCCGTAGCAATCAGGTAAGCGTAACGTCCGTCTTTAGAGTAACCAACGGCTGTACGTGCCCTGCTTCCTCCAATCGAATTCACGTTTCGAGAGAATGAAGTGGCCTTGCCGTTATCCACCAGAATCGTATGGCCGCCAATCATCATTTGGAGTGTAGTTGGGTCCAGTTCTTTACCTGATTTTTTGGACACCAAAGCATAATCGGCTTCCAGCCTCTGTCCAACTGCCAGATTTTGTTTCACGAACTCTGCCGCAGCCCCATGGGTTCGCAAAATGTAGCTTCCCTCCGGTATCGCTGTTGGCAATCCTGCCATTACTGAAATATCGGTTATGACGCCATCCGTTACCATAACCTCCGTTGGCGTTGTCGAGCTGTTCTTAGGACGCTCAACAGCCTTCCATGCGCTTGTGTAGATATAAGCTGCATTCGCATGGCTATACGTTGATCCGGTGCCCTCTGGCGCATAGGATGTTTTGTTCATACCCGCGAGCGGGAATGAGGCGCCATTTTCAGCTGTAATACTCCCCGAGAAAGCAAACTCATCCAGAATTGGCGTTCCATCGTTTGTTACTCCAAAAGCATACATGCCTTTCAGTTCCGAAGGGGTTGACATCAACAGACCGTTCGATACTTGAGCACCCATTGGAGCCCCTTCGCTGCCGGTATTAAAAAAGTCACCGTTAATAGCAGCAACCGCTCCGTTCTCCTTCGCCATTCCGCCCGTGCTTTGTCTCGTTGTAAATTGATTCCCTTGGCCTGTCATGACGTCCAATTTCACATATTTGTTGTTCAAATCCACCCGAATGACATTCGCCAACGATTTTGCGCCAGTGCTGTTGATATACTGATACTTCATCAATACCGCGCCGGAAGTAATGATTTCCTCACCAAGCTTCTTAGCCGATGTTGATGCCGCATAAGCTACCGAGGATGTTGATAGATTCCCTATCACTGGTATTCCGCTGCTCAGCACAGGACCCACCCAGATGACTCCTGCCAATGTAATAATTAACCATTTCTTGCCTACACCAGATGTTGTGGACTTTAGTGTTTTCCCCTGACTAACCATGTAATCGTAACTCTCCCATCTCTCGTTCAACACGGATGCCGAACATATAAAGTCTCTAATTAATAGACTTCATTTTTGCGGAAAAGTTACGAATTTGTTATAAAAAAACACTTTCGCGTATCGTACACCAAGTCTTGTACAATTTGTAGCGGCATTTTTTAGGAGTCTATGTAAATCAATCCTATGTTACTATATTTTCTTGTAAAAGTAACTAGTTTGTCATAAGTTATATTCCTGTTTTACCATTTATTTAATGAAAAATCCGATAACGACGATAGGTCATCAGCTTTTCTAATTATTGCATTTTTGTCATATTCTCCGGTTCAACTCTGTTAAATCTCTACTCATAATTAGAAAGAGAAAGAGAAAGAGAAACAGAAAAAAGGCATGCACCGATTTTTTTTCGCAAGAAAAATTAAATCAGCACATGCCTAAATTTTATATCTGCAACATATCTTAAAATTACCTTAGTTTACGCCAGCTTGTTCTTTCAACGCTTCCGCTTTGTCTACGCGCTCCCAAGGAAGATCGAGATCTGTACGACCAAAATGTCCGTAAGCAGCGGTTTGCTTGTAGATCGGACGACGAAGATCCAGCATGCGAATGATTCCAGCCGGACGCAGGTCGAAGTTGTTACGCACAAGCTCAACCAGCTTCTCTTCGCTCACTTTACCTGTTCCGTAAGTATCTACACTAATCGACACTGGGTTAGCGACACCAATAGCGTAAGCCAATTGAATTTCGCACTTGTCCGCAAGTCCTGCAGCAACCAGGTTTTTAGCCACGTAGCGAGCCGCGTAAGCAGCGGAACGGTCAACCTTTGTAGGATCCTTACCGGAAAATGCACCGCCGCCATGACGAGCGTAGCCGCCATAGGTGTCCACGATGATTTTGCGGCCTGTCAGACCAGCGTCCCCTTGAGGACCACCGATTACGAAACGGCCGGTAGGGTTAATGAAATATTTAGTTTCTGCGTCCAGCAATTCAGCCGGTACGACAGGAAGAATAACTTGTTCTTTAATATCCTTCTGGATTTGCTCCAGCGTTGCTTCTTCGGCATGTTGAGTCGATACTACGATCGTATCCACGCGAACTGGCGTATTGCCATCATACTCAACCGTTACCTGGGTTTTACCGTCCGGACGCAGGTATTCCAGCGTACCATCTTTACGAACCTCGGACAACCGACGAGCGATACGGTGAGACAATGCAATCGGAAGAGGCATCAGTTCAGGGGTCTCGTTGGTTGCAAAACCAAACATCAGACCTTGGTCGCCAGCACCGATGTTCTCAGTTTCCTTGTCCACTTGGGAAGGATCACGATTCTCCAGTGCAGCGTTTACCCCCTGTGCAATATCGGCAGATTGCTCATTCAGCGATGTCAACACCGCACATGTATTAGAATCAAAACCGTATTTTGCACGGGTATACCCGATTTCCTTCACGGTATTGCGTACGATGGATGGAATATCCACGTATTCAGATTTAGTGCTAATTTCACCAATGACCAAAACAAGACCAGTCGCCACGGAAACTTCACAAGCTACGCGTGCGTTCGGATCGTTAGCCAAAAAAGCATCGAGTACCGCATCAGAAATCTGGTCACAGATTTTATCCGGATGTCCTTCAGTTACGGACTCAGATGTAAATAAACGTCGCCCTGTTAAAGACATGAGATCAACCTCCCATATGAATAGTATGTGATACATCAAGAGGTCCTACACAAAAAATGAACCTTTTCCGAAAGGAAAAGGTTTGAAATGTACAATCCTCAACATGCATATTAACTTATTTGTTACCAGGTGTCAATCCAGTAAGTAAGCTGTTTTTCAAGGATTTTCTTGGGTTTTTCAATCATTTTATCAAGAATAAGTTCCACTTGTAACTGAAAAACGACTACAGTCTACCGAAGAGACTTTGTTCAGCGTTTCGAACCAACCGTTTAGTGATCTCTCCACCAACAGATCCGTTCTCACGGGATGTTAGATGTCCCCATCCAGGACGACGGCTGGAAGACCCACCTCCGATGGTTCCTAACTCGGAACCAAATTCCGTATCGGCTCCATTGGAACCGCTACCATAACCTACAGGTAATCCAAACTCTGCTGCAATTTCGTATTTCATTTGCTTCAGCATTTCACGACTCTCCGGTACCACTTGACGGTTACGACTGCTGCGTGCCATGAACATACACCTCCTGTATTGGTTTTTACAGAAGTATTATTTGTCGATTTCAAAGCACTCACACGTATAAAACGTTGTCACAACTGGCAATAATTATAAGAGGAATAAGCCGGGCAAAAGTCCTCGCCAGACCACTCTAGGATGAAGCGGTATCAGCAAATGTCTAACGCACCCTAGTTGCCGATCATTACTTAATGGTGTAGCCGCCGCGCACCATGACAATCAAATTACTTGTCTGTCCTTCTTTCACCTGGATGCCGCGACCTTCACGTGGGAAGGAAAGCAGATGGTTCTTAGGCGCTGTTTCGCCGTTTAACAGGTCTTTACCGTCCGTCAGATCTGCAACGCCGCTAGCGACTTCTGTGTAGATCACAGCGTTTCCGGAACGCACGATGAACTCCGTTCCTGCATCGGCAATCAGAATCTTGCCTGGCTTCAGCGCAACGTTCTTGACTTCTTCAGCACCTTGGGATGGCTGCGTAGGATTCGTTGGGTTGGTAGTCCCTAGTGCTTGCTGGATTTGTTGGTCTACGTAGCTTTTGGTGACGACTGGATCGTCGGTGGTGCCTGGGGTGGTGCCGGCGCCGGTTACTTGGAAATTTAGAAACGAACCAACAAGAATACTGCTTCCTACAATTAATACACCGAGTCCCATTTTGTAAGAGCTTTTCATGATATTCATTTCTCCTTTAACGTATGTAATAAAAAACTGCCCGGAAATGATTCCGGACAGTTCTTTTGAACAAATAAATTACTTCTTGATAATTTCTTTGTAAATAGCGTCTGCAGCGTTATTGTTTGTATCGACGATATATTTACCTTTTGCAACGGAAACTTGACCGCCAACAGTAGGGTTGTATGGTTTTTCAAGTTGTACACGAACAACTTTCGCGCTAACTTTTGTAGCACCTGTTACAGTAACTGAGTCGCCGTCAACATACACTTTAAACGCATCTGGAGTGTAGTATACAGCAACTTCTTCATTGAATTCAATGTCTACATAAGTTGCACCTGTAACCGTAGTAGCTTCAACTGCTTCTGGTGCGATACCATCTTCAATTGCTTTATTGCTAGCAACTGTAAGAGCCTCGATTTTGTGACCAAGGTTATCAGAAGTTTGAGGTTCTGGAACAGTTGTCAAGAGACCCAGACTTGCTGCATTCAATTTGCTATCCAAAGTGAATTCAACAGTAGTCACACCGTTGTCAAACTTAGGCTCACCTGCAGTACCTTTGATGTTACCAGCGAAAGTGAAGTCGCTCGAAACAACCGAAGTAATGTTACCGTTAAATTCAACTTTTACTTTATCAAGTGCAGTTGCTTTAACAGATTTCACAGGAATTTGTACGCCTTGACCAATTCCAACTTGCAGATCTGTCAAGTAGTTACCGTTAAGATCAGCAACGTTAACTACGCGCAAGTTTGCATTAGCCAATTCAGTTTGCCAGTTCGTGAAGTCTTTCTTAGGAATAGTCAGACGAACTGTTTCAGCATTTCTCAATGTTGGAGTTGGAGCGTTTTTAGTAGGGAATGCTTTGTAAACATTACCTGTAACATATCCGTATTTGTTGATTTCCAAAGCAGAACCGTTTCCATCAACCGCAACAGCTCTGTTAAATTGAACATCAATGTACAGATCGTCATTGTCGGAAGTAGAATCAACCCAAGCTCTCACAAGTTTAAGTGCAGATGTGTTAGTTACATCAACAGAGAGAGTTTGTGGCAACATCGTATTTCCGATGGAAGCAGTATCGCGAATGTTAGCAACATCCAAAGTGTACTTGCCTGCTGCAAGAGTACCAATGGACTTAACAACTACACGATTTTTGTATGTTTTACCGTTTTTGGTTTCGAATGTTGGTACAGTAACAGGTTTACCGCTATTGAAACCTTTCTCAGTCACAACTTCACCTTTAGAATTTTTCAGGACGAAGTTGTCACGGTTTTGGATATCAGTCAAGTTTACATCTTCGGAGAACTCCAAAGTGAAGATTGTAGTGTTGTTTTCAACATCTACTTTTACATCGGAAACAGTTGGACGCTCAGTATCAAGTACTGGTGTAACTTTAGCTTCACGGTTTGCAGAGTTGTCGCTGTAATCTCTTACGCCTTCAAGGTAAATTGTGTTCTCACCCAGGCTCAGTTTTTTGCTGTCAGCGCTGAAAGTTAAAACAACAACGTTGTCTTTAATTTCTACTTTGTCAGCAGTTTTGCCAGCGGATGTATGGTAAGCCTTGTCAACCGATTTCACGGACTCGTTGAATTCAACTTCAACTTTAGTCAGATCTTTCGTTTTAACGGATACCACTTCTGGAGCTGTTTTATCTTCAGCTACTGTGAACTTAACATCTGTTGGGCTAACTTTGAATTTAGCAAAGTCAGTTACGCCTTGAACGTTCAAAGTATGCTCGCCTACAGCAAGATCAGTAGTGATGAAGGCAATGTTAGGATAAGTGAATTTCACCCAACCGGATACTGCCTTACCGTCGATTTTGTAGTTGGAGATGTTAGAAGCAGTTGTAGATTGAACCGGCTCGGAGAACACTACTTTGAATGCTTTTGTTCCGAGACCTACAACTTCAGTTACTTCTGGAAGTTGAGTATCAACCGCTCTTAATGTTACAGTTTCTTTAAAAGTTTTGGAACCGTCAGAGTTTTTAACGCCATTAATTTCAAACTTAGCGTCTTTTTGCTCTGGAAGGTTAGCCGACTCTTGAGCAACCAGCAAAGATACACTGCGCTTGTCTGCGGACAATTTAGCAGATTCGAAAGTCACACCAGTAACTTTGTAGTTATCTTCGTTCTCTGCAGTTTTAGCTTCAACTTCACCGTCGAATTTAACTGTAACTTCTTTGTAGTTGGAAGCAGATACAGATTCGATCTTAGTAGCTGCAGTTACAACCCAAGTTACACTTTCAGTGTACTCGTAATTGTTATGTGTAAATTTCACTTCTGTAGCTGTGTTTGCTTTCAAAGCAGTTTCCAAAGTTACTTTAACAACTTCGTTGTTAGCAAGTTTGAATTCAACTACTTTGCCATCTTCTTTAACGTCGTAAGAAACTACTTTTGGTTTTTGTTGGGACAGGTAGATTGTATAAGCTACTTCAACCAGTTGGGAACGGGAAGCGTTAGCTTTAGGGTTAGTTTTAGCGTCTACCAGACCAGCATTGATTGCTGCTTGCACATAACCTTTAGCCCAGTCAGAAGCGTTGTTGTTCGTTTCTGTTGGGATTTCGAGTTTTTGTGCAGTCACGAGAACCTTCGCCATTTCTTGAACGGTGATTTTACCGTTAAAGTCGAAGATCATTTTTGTTGTGTTTTTACCTTCCATCAGACCTGCAGCGTATACTGCCTCTACATAAGGAGCTGGCCATTTGTCAGCTTTGTAGTTTTTGTCTTTGAAAGATGCTTTGCCTTGGATTGGCTCAAGACCCATGATGCCAACCAGAACTTTCGTGAACTCAGCGCGAGTCATGTCTTTCTCAAGACCAGCAGTTCCATCTGGGTAACCAGTGAAGATCCCTTTTTCTTTCAGTACATCAAATTTCTGTTGTGTGTTAAGCGCATCGTCACCGAATGCAACAGAAGCAAACATGGAGAATGCCATTGCTGTAGACAGTGCTACGGATAAAATTTTCTTCATAACCTTTTTTTCTCCTCCTTGAATCATCACTTGATTGTTTTCTTTAATTTGGTAGCTCTTATCACTCATTTGTCCTGCACCTCCTTTCTCGAGTTGAGCATAAATCATAAATGATGTCTGTGACGATATCACAGAATCTTGTTAACGAGAGAACACTACAAACTAGAATAGATTCCTAATCCTACCTAGGTATTATACAACGAGTCCCCAACACCGTAAAGAACATTTTTCTAATTAATAGACAATCTTCTTGCATCGGATAATCTTGGTTACCTCGTTGGGCTCTACATTATAAACGTTTGATTTTCCAAAAAGTTGCGGTAGTTGCAAAGTTTTTTTAAAAAAAATTTTAGAAGTTAACTCGTATCCTATAACAACAACTCTTTTACATATTACGACAACAAAAAAAGACGCCCTCTGGGCGCCTTTGTAGAATACTAGCGAATCTTCATAGCAAGCTGGATAATTCGTGCACGCATCTCCGGGTTGCTGTGGAGGGTGCTGTACATCTGATCGATCTCCGTTTTATTCGTGCGATATGTCTTATCATGTTTAATTGTAGTATGTGACCATTGGATCAACGCATTCTCAGCCGCTGTCATTTCGTTAAATGAATCATGAAAGCCTGTCTCAACAACGAGTCCCTCCATGACTTCCTGAGTTATCTCATCATGAGCGGCACGAGCCAGCTCAATCTTCTTCTCCATCACTTTGGCTTTTTCCTCGAACTTGGTCTTCGCCTTCATGTAGTCGAGCTGCGCTTTTGATAATATCGGCTTCATAAATTCATCTTCACCCTCTAAAAATAGTATGTGCTTCCGCTATTGTAGCGTATTCTACATGAAATTACAAAACAATAGATATTGGTAAACGGTTTCCGAGGACCTGATAACGCCCATAAGATCTTGCTAATTATGCCATTTATAACCTTCTACCACGAGGTATCGCATGAAAAAAACGAGAGCAATGCCATTAGAAATTGGGCATCTGCTCTCGTTCCTTTTGTCATGCAAGTCCTTGCTTATTTATGTTTCTTACAGCATTTTGAGCTTGCTCATCATGCGTTTAACGACGGTTGCCGTATCCGCACGATTAAGCACCGCATCCGGGTTGAAGTTGTAGGTCGGTTTTTTCTCTCCTTCTTTCAAGCTGTTCGCTACACCGGTTAGAATACCGGCTTTGCTTACGGCAAGAATGGCTGGGTAAGAATAATTCGATTTGATATTGCCTACGTCTTCGAACTGTTTCTGAAGAGCTGCTTTGTCTTTTTCGATTTCACCCATCTTCAGGTTGAGTGCGCGTGCGATCATGTTGGCCGCTTCTTCGCGAGTCAGTTCCATATTAGGAGCAAAGCTTCGTGGCGCGATGCCACGAATAATTCCTTTTCTGGCAGCCGTCTCGATGTAACGGTAATCCCACTGCATGCTGTTGACTACACTTTCCTGATAAATGTCATCAAAAGTGAGCTTGTTCTTATCGGTATCGTAATCCAACGGAATATCCAGCAGCTTCACTATAATAGTAGCTAATTCACCGCGAGTCATTGGATCATACACGCCGAATGCATCCGTCTTGGACGCCTTCATATATCCTCTGGCCAGCATCAATTCAATATCGTTGCGGGCCGTCTTATGCGAAATCGCATCAGAGTAGCTATAACGTAAGGATTTAACTGCGTAATAACCAAACCCCTTGAATGGAGCCGTAACAGTTTTCTTCTTGGCGTCTACTTTCCCGCCGATGTTGGTCCAAGTTCCTTGGGACGGGTTATACCACCAAATGCCCAAGTTGCTCGAAGCCGAGTTCACCAGTGCAGAATCATATTTCAGGGTAATTGTACCTTTTTGAGACAGCTCCATCCAGTTCTGCGGAATCAAACGTTGATGAAATTCGTTGCCTTTCGCGTAAGGATGCGCTGCTGCCTTTACATTAAAGTCCTCTATGTTGCTGCTGTAGGCATTAAGCGAACCTGCATCCAGCCAGTAGAGTGGTGATGAATATCCGAAATGGGCAGCCGGGGTGAACCGGAACGCATTGTTATTATCCCCTGGAATCAGGGACAGGCGTCCGTCCATTTCCACACCGTTCTCGATTTCACCGATCCGGTTATAGGCTTTAATGGTCCGTCCATCGATCTGGTTGGCAATGCCGAACAGAATGTCATGCTCGCCAAGAAGGTTGATCGTAGGTACTTCTGCGGTAGGACTTGATTTAGCCTGTTGAAGTACGGTGCCTTTCGGCAAGGACAGCGATACGCCGCCTTTAAATACGGACACTTTGCCTGACTTCGAAATATTGGTTTTAAACTGAGATCCTTCTGTAGCATCATCTGTGTAAGTTACAACGAATTGCCCGCTTGTCTTTTTGGTGCCTTGTTCGATCGTGAACTTGATTGTGTTTTTACCGTTTTTCAGGTTCTTGACTTCAAGGCGGAAAATATCGCTGATTTCAGATTTCACCATTGGCGTTTTGCCAATCAGAATGGAGTCAGCTCCTTCAGCCTTGATGCTTACCTCTACAAAGTTCTGTTTCAGCACGCCTTCGTTCGGCAGTTTCGGAGACAGCACTTGGTAAGGTGCACGTTCGCGCGTGATTTCGATAGTATCGGTTGTTGTAACCGACTGATAACGGGAACCGATGCTGATGGCCTGCAAACCAACCTCTGGTAGTGCGAGCTCTTTGAACACCACGCGAGCCGAGCTGGAGTTTGCGCCATTGACAATGGTAAAGTACCGGTCGTACTCCGCCGGATTAATGGGATCCAATTGGGTCTTCAGGGCACCACCCGAAAGAGTCCAGGTTCCTTGGTTATTTTTGGTAAATACTGCAAAGATGGTTGGCGTAGGATGACTGATGTTCACCGTAATCTCATCCGTGTATTCCACTTCAAAGCGAAGACCCAAAGATTTTTCATATGTGTTATAAGCATTCTCAGCCGTTTCTCTGAACAATCCGTCCGGATCGGATTCCGTTGCGGAGCCAACCGGGAATGGGATCATGTTTTTGATAACCGAACGGGTATCGCTAAAATAAAGCAGGGTCAGCTTCGTCGAGATTTTCCCGCTCTTGTCGGCGACCACCAACGTATTCGGACCTGGAATCAACTGCAGGAACGTCGTATCCGTAAAGCTGAATTCCCCGTTGCCGTTCACGTTCAGATCGCGAGTGTTACCGTTCAGGGAAATCGTAAGTCCTGTAGTCCCTGTGTAGTTGACAATGCGTCCTGTCACTTGGTTGAATTCCGAGCTGTTCTTAAATACCTGGTTGTTGTACAAATTGAAAATATCAATATAAGAAGAAGACAAGAACGTCACCGGGATGACTTTGGTATCGGAAACGCCCGAACCATTGCTGACCTTGATGATCAGATTTTGCTGACCTGTCGGCAGGTTCGTGATTTTGAAAACCGTGTGGCCGTTGTAGGTAAACTTCTGCGCGATCGTGCCGCCGCCCTTGCTGGACTCTATCTCCACATTGCCTGCGTTCACTTGCTCGACCATCAAGTAGATCGGCAGTTCATTCAGGACGGTGTTGTTACTACTTGGGAAAATGGATTGGGAGGTAGCCGATACCGTTCCCCCGCTCTCCGTTACGCCGTACAATTGGTACACCTGCTTGATGGTAGGCGCATTGACATCGCGGTAAGTAAAAGAATTCTTCACATCAAAGCCCGTGGTAGAATCCTTAGTGAGTACAAAATAATCCCCACTCTGAGTGATGCTGGTAGTGCCGGTCGTTGTAAAAGGATACATCAAGGTATTGCCCAGCAAGCTTGCCGCACCTACGGTTGCCGGCGAGGTCGTGATCGGATTTGTGGATCCTACCTGAAATACGGAAACTTCAAGAATCGGGGGAACCGCTGGGGTACCAGCCAGAGGAGCATCCACGATCACATAACCGGAGATGACGCCGTTAACCGTACCGGTTACAACCGCCTGTCCATCGATATTTGTGCCGCCAATCTTCAGTTGATTGACAGTTATGGAACCTGTCGGATGATAAACGACCTGTCTATTGATGGTCTGGGATTTCGATTCGGAGTTCACGACGATCACCAGATCGTTGACACCCTTCTGCAGCAGGATCCCTGCGGAGTAATACGTATCGCCGCCGCCGGCATACATACTCTGCCCATTGACGGTAACACCCTTGGATCCATTCGTCGCTTTGACGGAAATGCTGATGGTCTGCGTAGTAACGACAACCGGCTTGGAAGCATTCTCTTCCAGAACGCGTCCATCACTGAGCGCTACTTCGTAAACAGCCGGTACATCGGAGAACTTCACATAGGCCGTAGCACTCATCTGCTGGCCTTGCGTGCTCATACCGGACACGATGATTTTGTTCACTCCCTGATTCAACTGCACATTCAGGAACTCGAACGTATTCGCTGCTTCGTCAAGGATCGGCTTGACGCCGGTGCCGCCCGTTGTTGTGTCATCGAACCGTTTGATTTCATACGAGATGGTATTCGGGTTAATGCCGTTGTAGGTACCCGTAACCGAAATCGAGCTCCGGTTCTCCGGCGTTGGAGAATTCGGATCCGTACTTAGATTGGAAAAGTGAAAAAACAAGGCTCCATTTGCAGCTGAAGCCGGTAATGCCGGAATAAGGGAAAAGAACATAGCAAAGGCCAATAACAGGCTTGCTATTGCACGGAAATTTTTCTTCAACGGTTGTGCCTCCTTGGTCATTCGGACGTTGGCGTCCGTTTTGGGTGTTACGTCGTTCACTGGGTCCCCTCGCTTTCACTGACAGATTGATTCTAGCGCATAGTTCATATATCGGAAGCGAGTGTCCTATTATTTAGCAAAAATCACAAAAAAGCCTCACCCTTTTTGGGAGAGGCTGGCATGTCCGATCCGGACACATGATGAAAAAGAATAAGTTCTATTTGGTGCGGCTTTCAGGATTTGCCTTCATTCGCATCCGGTTGATTAGACCCAGAATCGGCCGTTTGGTCTTGCCGACCAGTCCGATGATTTCAGCACCGATCTGCATGAAACACATCATGACGCAGATAACGACAAAGGTGACCCAGTTCGCTTCATACATGGCAGCCGAAGATTGAATGACGGCCAGTACGCCGAAAAATGCGGCAATCACGTAAATGATCAACACCGTCTGACGGTGACTGAATCCAAGCTCGCGCAGACAGTGATGCAGATGCCCCTTGTCCGGAGCGAAGATCGGTTTCTTCTGAATTTTACGACGGATGATCGCGAAAAACGTATCGGACAACGGAACACCAATAATAATCAGCGGCGTAATGAAGGATACAATCGCAATCTGTTTAAATCCGAGCAGGGACAGCATCGCCAAACAGAATCCAAGGAATAACGAGCCCGTATCCCCCATGAAAATCTTGGCCGGATGAAAGTTGAAGAACAGGAACCCGATAATGCTGCCGAGCAGCAGCAGACATAGCAAGGCAACGGTGGTGTTGCCCATCAAGACGGCCATGACCAGAATCGTGCCGATTGCAATGCCCGATACACCAGCTGCAAGTCCATCGAGTCCGTCAATGAGATTAATCGCGTTGGTTACGCCGACAATCCAGAAGATTGTCAGTGGAATCGATACCCAGCTCTCCAGCATGGAGTATCGGTCCTGGAACGGTATATTTACAAAGTCCACGGTAATATTAAATCCGAATACAACTACGCAAGCAGCTGCAATTTGCGCCAAAAACTTCACTTTGGCCGAAAGTTCAAAACGATCATCCAAGGCTCCGATCAATACGATCATGGAACCGCCGATCAGAAATGCCTTCATAAAGTTGGCATCGCGAGGCGACAGGCTATCCGGAAGAAAAGGAAGAACTGCAATCAGTCCAAGAATAAAAGCCAGATAAATGCCGAGTCCCCCGAGTCGGGGCATGATCCGGGTATGAACCTTGCGGGCATTTGGAACGTCAACGGCGCCAATCTTAACGGCAAACTTCTTCACAAGCGGCGTTAAGAGCAGGGCGAGCGTCAGCGATACGATAAACCCGATGATGTATATCATTAACATGTAATCATTCGACCCCCAATATTATCTACCGGTTGAATTATACTCCCTTCGGGTCCAAAAACCAATACCAATTTCCGGTGAAATCCCGGATTTCCCTCACAGAAATGAGCCATTTAGCTCGATTTCGTTACGTTTTCTTTCTCGCGCAGCACTTTCACTACGAATTTCGGCAGCGCAAGCATTCTTTTGTAACGGGTGGGCTCCTTCAGAAGGCGGTAAAACCACTCGAGACGCAGCTTTTGGAATACTTTCGGTGCCCGCTTCAGTTTGCCGGAGATAATATCGAAAGATCCCCCGACTCCCATAACAACCGGAACTTGAAGCGCTTGTTTATGCTGGGCAATCCAAGGCTCTTGATTGTCCGCACCACGGGCGACAAACAAAATATCCGGTGAAGCTGCCCGAATCTGCTCGATCACGTCGGCATCTTCGTCAGGTCCAAAAAAACCGTCCCGGTAGCCGCATATAATCGCAGCCGGATATTGCATTTGTAACCTTTCGGCAGCTTCCTGAATCACTTCGGCAGTGGTTCCCAGCAGAAAGAACTTCCATCTATAGGTTTCCCCGACCTTCAACAATTCATGTAACAGCTCAAAGCCGGTAACGCGCCCCTCCAGCGGTTCGCCGCCCACACTGGCAGCCCAGACGATCCCCGTCCCATCCGGAACGATAATTTCGGCACTTTGCATCATCTGTTTATATTCCGGATGGTTGACGGCCGTCATCACCATGATCGGATTCGCCGTTATGACATGGTGGGGCTTCCTTGACTGAACAGCCTCTGTCAGGAATTTCACCGTATCTTTCATACTAAGCTTGGAAAAAGGAATCTCGAACACCGATACGGTAGGAAATGGATAGGTCTGTTTCATGTTTATCATCCTCTATGGCGTAAATATTGGGCAATGTGGCGTGCAGGCATAGCAGCCTCTTGTTTCAATACGGTAATCTGCTCGCCGTGCTCCGCCTTCCATGCCGCTGCATCGTCCAGCAGCTTCAGCATTTGATCCTTTAACGTATCTGCGTCAAGGGATTCACTGCTTCCTACAGGTTCGCTGCCAAGCCGCTTTAAAAAGTGATTGATTTTCGGATCATAGGAAATTCCGAGCAACGGCACGCGCTGATTCGCAGCATAGATCAGGCTATGCAGACGCATGCCCAATATCATATCACAACGGCTAACCTCTCGCAGCATGTCCTGCGGCTGCCTCTCATCACGATAAAAACTGACTTTAGAACCATTTTTGGAAATATCGCCAATGCCACTAGCAATAAACTGCGAAGCCTCAAGATCATCCGGCTGATGAAAAGGGAGAAAAAGAAGATGTACCGGACGTTGTGCGGCCAATGCCTTTAAACCTTCCGCAACAGCTTTCAACTCTTTGCGTTCCGAATGCCAAAATCGAACCGAAATCCCAATGACCGGCAGAGAACCTTCCCCTTCTGTCTCGCGTTTGGATAACGAAGACCCAGCTAAAGGTTCTTCGGATGATTCACGATGATCTTCTATAGAAGAAACTGATGCAACATCGTTCTCTTCAAGCGCCGATCCCGGGTTAGAATCAATATGAACATCCCCGCCTTCCGGCAGCGGCAAGCCCATCACCGGATCCGGCACAACGTGAATGGCTTCCTCTGATATCCCCATCGATTGGAGCAGTTCGCCTGACTGAATGTCACGCACCGAGATGTAGGTGCATTTACGGAAAATCGAGCGAATCATTGGATAAAACAGCTTACGGTTGACCGGACCTACGCCCTGCGCATAAATAAAGGTCGGTTTACCAAGCCACTGCGCGATCTTGAGAACGCCCAGGTAATACGGGATCGTCTTCGGGCTGGTGGCATCCTGCAGCAGGCTTCCTCCGCCGCTGATCAAGCCGTCGCTGTCCTTGATTGCCTGACGAACCTCCCCCAGCTTCATCCGGTGTACAGACTTTACCCCATAAACCGCTGAGGTCCATTCGGGATCAATGGAAAGAACAACGGGATTGATCACAATCCCCGTTGTCTTGCCTTCTTGCTCCAACGCGGTCAGAATCGATTTTAGGACCGCTTCGTCACCGCTATTTTTAAATCCGTAATATCCGGAAATGACTATTGTCTTAGAAGTGGAGACCATCGTTTCCAGATCCTTTCTGCCACTTGCCATACCCATATCGCGATCAATCCAATAATCAGGCCGAGTCCAAGACCCAGTACAACGCGAATGGCCGAAATATAGAGTGGCGTGTGAATATGCGTGAATGTTCCGACCATCGACAACTGCCCCATAACCCCGATAATAAGCAGATAAACGGCATGACGGTATTTAAATGACAGGAACACGCCGAGTACCATCATCGGATGGGCTAGCAAAATTTCCTTGTTGCGCGGACGTACGCCAAACGTATTTTCCAGGAATGTACGGAATGTCATTTCGATCGAAGACACAGAACCTGCATTACCTGTACGGGTAAGATAGTACCAACCGACGATAGCCACAATACCGGCTGCGATAACCCATGTCAGTGAGATCGGTGCTTTAAGCAATTTCAGGATTGAGCTATAAGTCGATCCACCGCGGTACAGAACCACGTAGATCGCAATAAGCCCGATCGGAGCCGCTGCCAGCAAGCTTACGCCTCGGAACTGATCCAGAACGAGCATGTACGTCACATTGTTCAATAACGCGACAACAATCGGTACAGCCGCAAGCGACAGAATCGAGGTTTTGATCAGCAATACGATCGAATGGGTCACTCTTCTGCCAGAACTCATGTCCGGTATGCTTTGCTGCGTTTCATTGACTTTGCGGATGGCCAATATGACGGCAACCGTTGGAGCACTGATCGCGGCAAATAAAGCCAAGGCCTGTTCAAGCAATGTCGGCTTCAGGACATACAATCCCGCACTGCCCAAAAGCCCAATCAGGAAAGCGGCAATTGTAAGGAACGGAATGTAATAGGAAATCATGAGCGAAATCAGAGCTACAGCTCCCACGACAGCCCCAAGCTTGAAGTAACGCTGCAAGGAAGAGTCGGTCACCTTAAACGGCTCTGCAGGACCCATGGTGAAACCATTGTCCTCGATCTGTTTAATGGCCTGACCGGAACCTGTCAAACTGTCAATCAAATTATCCAGCGGGTGGGTAACGGACGCTTTGGTCATATCCCGGCTCGGCTCCGCGTTTAAATAGAACATTCGAATGTTACGGTCTTTGGAAGCCAGAGCAAAACGCTCCCCAATAACCTCAGGTTCCAGATTAGCATCCCGCTCGCTTAAGGAATAAATACGGGTTACATTGTAATCTGTTAGATAGGCAAGCTTCGTAAATCCTTTTTGCGGACGCTTGATATTCTCAATCGCCACGAGGCCGATACCATGTTGGTTCAAAAGCTCGCCAAAGGAATCCAAGCTTTTCATGTCTGCATCATCGTTGAAGCCTCTTGCGGAATCACCTTCAAACAGAATTCGTTTTACGCCGTTGTCCGCGAAGTACGCCATCAGCTTCTCCATATAGGCCTGGTCATACGGTAGAACGTCCGACAGACGCGGCACGATGTTAAAGCCCTTATCTCGCAGCATGCCAATGGTAATCGGGTCTGGAGACAATGGTTTAATGACCGCATTGGAACGCGGAGTTTCCAGCACCAATCCATCCACAGCGCGCTCAAACTGCCAGGATCTTACCGGAATACCCAGTCTCGTGAAGGTTTCTTGAATGATGGGTTTAATTAAAGTTGCGCTCTCCTCGTTCAGGAATGCAACATACGTAAAATTCTCGTTCGGTGAGACCGTCGTGCCTGTCAGATCGGCGACCTGCTGCCCGTCATATACCGATATCCGCCGCGACTTCGCCAGCTCGTCCAGCGTGCTTTCATAAAGCGCCATACTGATCACGCCGGCTTCTTTCAGACGATCCAGCTGCTCGGATATAAAATCCTGCGGCTTGGATTGATACACCGCGACATCCAACAAATCCCGATAATCAAACACCAACTCGACCGTTTTTGATGTTGATTCTGTTTGCAGTCGGTCATAACCTACCGGCAGGGCCGCTGCAACGCCAAGAACAACCAGAATCCACAGCCACTTGCGGGCTGCTGTGTTCCAGCGTTTCCAATTCTGAACCACGAAAGTACCTCCTCATCGAACCTATGGAAATTTACGATGGAGGGCAACAGCCCTATTGAGTTGAGCCTTGCAGCAACCATCGTAAATTCCCTTCGTTCTCTTCTCTCATTAAATGTATCTATGTTTAAGCGTCTACCCGGGCCATGACTTGATCCGAGAGCGATTGAATTTTGGCCTTTGCATCGGTGAGAGATTCACCGCGTACGGCAAAATACACTTTGATCTTCGGTTCGGTACCGGAAGGTCTCAGGCAGAACCAAGATCCGTCTTCAAGCAAATACTTCAACACATTTTCCTTTGGCAATCCGTCCAGGCCTTCCGCATAATCAAGCACCCGCTTAACCGACACGCCTCCGACTTCCCCAGGTGGATTGTCGCGCCAATCGGACATCTTGGCTTGAATCTGGGCGACGCCATCCTTGCCCTTGAGCGTCCGGGACTCCAGCGTCTCGAGGAAATAACCGAACTGCTCGTACAGCTCTTGGAGCACATCGTACAGCGTCTTGCCTTGTCCTTTATAATAGGCGGCGGCTTCACATATCAGCATCGAGGCCAGCACGGCATCCTTATCGCGCGCATAATTACCTGCCAAATAGCCGTAGCTCTCCTCATAACCAAACAGATACGTATGGCTGCCGGACTCCTCGAACTGGGTCATTTTCTCGCCAATGTACTTGAAGCCAGTCAATGTATTCAACACGGTGGCACCATAATGCTCGGCAATCGCCGCCCCCATCTCGCTTGTGACGATTGTCTTGATGACAGCACCGTTATTAGGCAGCTTGCCCGCTTCCTTCAATTGACCCAGCAAATAGTGGATCATAATCGCGCCGGATTGATTGCCTGTCAGCACGACGTATTCGCCCTGGCTGTTCTTCACAACAGCCCCCATGCGATCCGCATCGGGATCCGTCCCGATCAAAATGTCAGCCCCTACTTCCTCACCAAGCTTCATCGCGAGCGTGAAAGCTTCCCGCTCCTCCGGATTGGGAGATTTGACGGTGGAGAAGTTTCCATCCGGCTCTGCTTGCTCCGGAACGACATGAATATGCTTAAAACCGATGCTCTTAAGCACGCGCTCTACGGGTTCTTGTCCTGTCCCATGGAGAGGCGTAAATACGATTTGGATATCCTCGCCAAGCTTGGATGCGATAAGATCCCGATTCACGCTGACATTCGCCACTGTATCCGCAAAAGCCTGGTCTTCCGCTTCGCCCAGCCACACCAGCAGGCCTTGAGCCTCTGCGTCAGCCTGAGACAGCCTCTTGACCGCGGAGAAGGAATCCACCTCCTGAATCCGGGCAATTACATTCTCTGCTTCGTCCGGTACCAACTGGCCGCCTTCACGGTTGTACACCTTATAACCGTTATATTCCGGCGGATTATGGCTTGCCGTGATGACAATCCCTCCGGTAGCACCCAAGTGACGAACGCTGAATGACAATTGCGGCGTTGAACGCAAGGAAGGATAAAGCTTCGCTACAATCCCGTTTCCGGCCAAAACCAAAGCTGCCTCTAACGCAAATTCCGGCGAGAAATGCCGGGAATCATGGGCAATAACGACAGAAGGCTTCCCCTCTGCGGTGCCATGAGCCTCTAGAATATATTGTGCAAAGCCTTGCGTTGCGCGGCCTACCGTATATTTATTAATCCGGTTGCTGCCTGCACCAATAACGCCGCGCAGACCACCCGTTCCAAATTCCAGATCACGATAAAACCGTTCCTCCAGCTCTTTGGTGTCGTGCTCGAGTGAACGCAGTTCCTGTTTCGTCTCCTCATCTACATAAGGATCATTCAACCAACGTTGTACCGTATCGATTGTTCTCTGACTCATCTCTGACATGAAAAAAAGTCTCCCTTCCTCATCCAAACAAGAATAGTCTGATCATTACTCCTTATCCGCGAGAGCAAACATAATCTCTCCCTCGGCAACAACACGTCCATCCACCGTTGCGGTTGCTTTCCCTTTTCCAATCATGCCCTTCAAGCGAATGATCTCGACTTCCAGCCGCAGCGTATCTCCCGGTACCACTTGCCCACGGAAACGGAAACCGTCAATGCCCGCCAAAAAGCCGAGCTTTCCCCGGTTGCTCTCTACATTAAGAATCGCGACAGCACCGACTTGCGCCAAAGCTTCTACAATCAGGACTCCCGGCATAACGGCATATTCAGGGAAATGGCCGACAAAAAAAGGTTCATTGATCGTCACGTTCTTGATGCCGACCGCTCGTTTGCCGTCCTCAATCTCCACAATCTTATCGACCAGCAAAAACGGGGGACGATGGGGAATAATTTCTTGAATCTGTTTGATGTTCAACATAGTATTAAAATCCTCCTTATGTACGTACCCGCCAAGCACAGCGTTTGAAAAGGGGTGTTCATTCCATTTGCTGCCGCTGTGCCGCTTTCTCAAGCCGCGGGAGGTATTATTTACGGCTGTATCATGCTTTCTCTTGAGGTTTTCTTAACGAATTTCAGATCCTATGCATAAAAAGAAGGATCTGCGGAAAAAATGATGGATATCCTTCACCGCTGCAGAAGTGAAGGTTTTAGATAAGGGGCTTTCTCCTACCGGACACTTGTGTACGAGGAGAGGGCCCTTTTATAAGTTTTTTGGGGTCCCCGCAAAGTATTTGGAATAAGCATCGCAGCATAGGCTCCACTTTGTGGGGTTATTTATATACATCCGTCCATTGTCATGAAATGACAAAGTTAATACGCAAGTCCCATCCCATTATACCGTTTAACCCCAAAAAAAGAAAACTCCCTTAAAGGGAGTTTGGCATCTTATCACAAGACATTGTGTTCACCCTGACCTCTCGTCACGGTGCGAAAATCAAATCAAAAACATGCTTCCATGTGCCCCATTCAAACACTTCACTGAGCTCCTGATCGCCGAGGACAACATATCCGAAGACCATGCCTCCGAATAATGCCAATACGAGCAATACAGGAATCATGATACGGACAGCGATTTTCCATCCGGATGTCTTGGAACGTTTCTTGGCGTTTGATTCACTCATGATGCCCACCTACCCTCGCATTGTGTTGGCAAGGTTCATCATGGTATCGCTTGAACTAAGCGCACGTGCCGTCAGCTGGTAGGCCCGCTGTACTTCCATCATTTTGGTCATTTCATCGGTCAAATTGACATTCGATTGTTCCACAAATCCGGAAAGCACCTTCGATTTAAGAGGCTCGCCCGGAGCCGCCGGTGCCAAATCGAACACATCGCCTTCCGTCAAGCCGTTTCCTACGACAAACAGGTTATCGCCGACAGCGACCAAGCCCTCCGGACGCTCAAGCTCGACCAGCTTCAAAGTTGCATAAGGAGCCGTACGACCCGTGGGGGTCTCCACGATAATCTGCCCCTTCTCGTTAATGGCAACTTTCCCTTTGGCCGGAAGCGAGATTGGATTATTGTTCACGTCAAGTATTGGATAGCCTTGTGAATTGACCAGCAGCAGGTTGTCTGGATTACGGGCATCCGGAGATACATGAAATCCGCCTTCGCGGGTATATCCAATCGCGCCATCTCCCTGAACGGCAAACATGGCTTCTCCATCAATCATCAGATCGAGTGGATTTCCGGTTTCCTTCATGGCTCCCTGCTCCATGTTCTGCACAACGGAGGATAGTCTCATGCCATACCCGAGTGTATAGCCAAGCGGTGTCGCACGGCCCGTCCGGTCGAAGTCCTTGTGATGCTGCTGAACCTGCGTCAGCACATCTTCAAAGGAAGCCTCCTTTTTTTTATAACCAGCCGTATTGGCGTTTGCTATATTGTCCGCAATGACATCCAACCGCTGCTGGAGGGCATTCATCGACACCATGGCGCTAATCATCGAGTTGTTCATCACTTACCTCCCGTGGGCTCACATTTTCATACAGCTGCTGCTGCCTACTTACTTACACAGCTTAGACTCGGCCAATCTCATTGACCGCCTTCTCCAGCGTTCTGTCGTAATACTGAACGATTTTTTGGTTCGTTTCATACGCGCGCAGCGCAGCGGTCAATTCCACCATCGATTGCGTTGGATCCACGTTGGACCCCTCAATAAATCCCTGACGGATGACTCCGTTATCACCGGGTGCCATAAACCGCACTTCCCCGTCCGGATCGGCCATACGGAATACGCCATGACCTTCACGAATCAGTCCATGAGGCTGGCTCACGATGCTGACTCCAAGGATGATGCCTGTCCCTCTGCCAGCTGCGTCCATGATTTCTCCTTGCTCATTCACTGTAAAGTCACTCGCCGGACCTGTCAATACAATCGGTCTGTTATTGTTATCCAGAACCTGATAGCCGCTCTCGCTCAACAGGTTGCCTTCGGGGCTAACCCGGAAGCTGCCGTTACGGGTGTACCGAACATCCCCATTCTCATTCTGAACGGTGAAAAATCCTTCCGGCCGGTAAATCACCTCTCCGTTCTCATCCACGTACCTGCCGGATGCATCAAACGGATAAGGTTGGCCCGTTGCCGGATTCTGTACAGTAAAAGAGGATACCAGCGCAAAGTCCGTTGTTTTGCCCGTTTCCCGGAGCGCGCCTTCGGTATAAAGCGATATACTCTCCTCAGCGTAAACGCCGGTGTTGAACTTGCCCAGCTTCCGTCCCGCATTCGTCGAATCATTGCCGCCGATCATGGAGACAAGCACTTCGGGGAACGAACGCTGTACGCTGTTCGTTGCCTTATAGCCTGTCGTGTTGACGTTAGCAATGTTCTGCGTCACCGTATTATGTCGCTGCTCCTGGGTCATCATCCCTGAAGCCGCTGTATATAGACCTCTTAACAATGAAGGCACTTCCCTTCCAAAATAGATCTGTGAATGGCCGCTTCGCTGACGGATTGTATTTCCAATCGCTGTTGTTTTCGGATTTCTCGTTAGAACTTCTCAAAATGTTGAAATCCGAAATCAAAGGCGACCACTCCGTTTTTCCAATACAATTCCGTCCTCTTCGCTGCTGTTCAGCCTGACCATTGTATACTGCAGACTTATGTAGCTGCATCGTATGGATACAGATTTAAAATCAAATATCACGTTCCTATCATCTATATCGGAAGGTTAGAACTTTTTCTTTACGACCTTGTCCAAATTATCCAGCATAATTCCCGTTCCCTTAACCACACAGTGCATCGGATCCTCCGCAACAAGCACCGGCACCCGCAGCTCGTCCGTCAACAGCTCGTCCAAACCATGAAGCAGTGCGCCGCCGCCTGTCAAGATGACGCCGCGATCGATAATGTCCGCCGACAGCTCCGGCGGCGTCCGCTCCAATACGGATTTGGCTGCGAGTACGATCGATGACACCGGATCCCATAGAGCTTCCTGTACTTCTGCGGAAGACACCGTTACGGTAAACGGCAGTCCCGATACCATATCACGTCCGCGAATATCCATCTCAGCTTGTCTACCACCTGGACGAACCGTTCCGATCGCCATCTTCAAATCTTCTGCCGTCCGTTCCCCGATCAGTAATTTATATTTTTGCTTCACGTACTTTGTAATCGCTTCGTCGAACTTGTCCCCTGCCATTTTAATCGAAGAAGCGGTGACGACATCGCCCATGGACAGGACGGCCACATCCGTGGTGCCGCCCCCGATGTCCACAACCATGTTACCGCTCGGTTGGAAAATATCCATCCCTGCGCCAATTGCCGCTGCCTTCGGTTCTTCTTCCAGGAACACATCCCTTGCGCCGCTGCGCTCAGCCGCTTCCCGGATCGCCTTCTGCTCTACCGAAGTAATGTTCGTCGGTGCACAGATGAGGATTCGGGGCCGGCTGTGCCAACTGCGCGCGCCCACGCGATCAATAAAGTACTTCAGCATGGCTTCCGTAATTTCGAAGTCGGCGATGACCCCGTCCCTCAGCGGGCGGATCGCCGTAATGTTGCCGGGAGTACGCCCGACCATGCGCCGTGCTTCCTCACCGACGGCAAGGACTCGTTTGGTGTCGGTCTCAATAGTGACAACGGAAGGTTCGTCTAACACTACCCCCTTCCCCTTTACGTGAATGAGCACGTTCGCCGTTCCGAGATCGATTCCAATATCCTTGCTCAACATCATGAAAAGCCCCCAAAGTGTTATTTTATGGTAAAAGAGTCTGTTCGCTGTACCGAACCATTCTTCGACATAATCTAGCAATCGATGATGATCTTCGGCAAAACAGGTCCCATATTTCGATCCTATACCAGCTTTTAACATATCATACTTTAGGGGAGGGATTCAATGTCAATCTAGCGACCAAAGCCCTAAAAAATCAGGATTTCGCCGTGGCCACCGGTTCGCGGTTGCTGCCGGTTTTTTTGTACTTGATCTTGGTAGCTTCCCCGCCTCTCAGATGGCGGATGGATTTGTGGTATTCGAGAATGTGCTTCACCTGATCCGCCAGGTCCGGGTTGATCTCCGGCAGACGTTCGGTTAAGTCCTTATGCACCGTGCTCTTCGACACGCCAAATTCTTTGGCTATAGTTCGAACCGTATGCCTCGTTTCCACGATACAGCGTCCGATCTTAATGGTCCGCTCTTTGATGTAATCGTGCACGCTCCCGCCTCCCTACTGTGTGGATAGTTTGGTACATTATATGAGGAGCGTGACGGGATATTCGCGGTTTCAAGGGCTGACAAGCTTACTTGGACCCATTTATTTTCTGGACATGCCGGTGAGGGATATGTGTAAAATGTCCAAAAAACAAGGCGCAGCAAGGGTTGGACTTGCCGTCCAAACCCGCAATAAAAAAAGACAGGATCATAAGATCCTGCCCTCTTCAAGTGCGCGGTGGGCGCATGACTACGAAGAAATGAAATTATTTTTGCGGAAGCACGCTCACAGGGTTGACCAGTTTCCCGCCCTCGTACACTTCGAAGTGCACGTGGTTGCCGAGATCCTTCTCAAGCTCACTGCGTCCTGCAGTCGCGATGGAATCGCCCTGCTTCACTTCAGCGCCTTCCTTCACTTTCACTTCGTTCAAGCTTTGGTACACGGTTTTCGTGTCACCCGATGTAATTTCCACAACGTTGCCGTTAACCGGATGATTCTCGACACGGGTCACTTTACCTGTCAGTGCGGCACGAACTTCAAACATCGTGTCATCCGCAGCGGCCAAGTCGATTCCCAAATTCGGCGTAAAGGTGTCGTTATATTGCACCATCGCCTCTTGATGCGTTTCCGGGTTCGTCTCGTCAAAGTAAGGTTTGACGATGCTCACTGCCACGTCGTCCGCCACCGGCCAGATCATCGATTGCGCATTGGCCGTCACTTCTACAGCCTCTCCGTCATTGCCTTCGGTTGCAGCAGGCTTCTCAGAGCCTTGAACCGATTCCGATACCGTTGTTTCCCCTTGTGGCTCCAGCGTTTTTTGGCTGGCGTCCTGGTAGACCCACACGAGGGTTAGTATAATTGCCGCTGCTGCTAAGTATGCTGCCGGGAACACCCACCGTTTGGATAATGCTTTCTTCCACGAAGATGACGTTACCGCCGAATCTCCTTGCACAGTTTTAGGAGTTTCTTCGTGGGGTTTACTATTTTTGTTCTGTTCATTCATTTGCAATCACCTCAGTAACCATTGTTACCGGGGTCAACTCTTTTATACGTTATCTCACTATTATTTTTTTGAAGAGAGAAGATTTGAAGTTTTGTCAAAAGAAATATTCGTATAATAGTGCTCCAAAATCTCTTTCGCTTCATATCCTTCGCGGGCCATGCCTTCTGCTCCGTATTGGCTCATGCCCACGCCGTGGCCGTTGCCGTAGGTCGTTATCTCAATCTCGCCGTCTTTCATATGAAGGGTGAATTGGCTGGATCGAAGCCCCAGCTTCTCTCTCACCTCGCGACCGGTAAACTTCTTGCCGCCGACCCGTACGCTCTCAATGCGATGGCCTTGGGTATACGAGAGTACTTTCAAAAAAGAGGCCCCCCCATCCCCGCCTGCCGATACCGGTACAGCTCCATCCGCCAGCGCCAGTTTTCCTATGAACTCCGAACGGGGCATCGTGATCGTTGTCTTGTACTTTGGTGAAATTTGTTTATCCCATGGACTCTCCACACTGCGCAGGTAGGGAATCTCGTTCCTCCAATAATCCTCTGAATTTTCGGTATACCCGTTACTGGTGGAGAAAAAAGAAGCCGTAATCGGCTTACCCTCATACGTCATTACCAAACCTGCCGTTTCCTTTACCGCCCGCTGAAGCTTCGCCAGCTCGGCTTCCTTCCCCAGCCGCTGCCATTCCTTCGTCAGTTCGTCTTGGGCGATATATGCCTGGTGACTGACCGTGTCGGTCACCACGGCCTTGCCGTCCGGCACGCCGCTGCGGTCCCCGGACGCGAGCCGCTGCACGATATAGGTCCGTGCCGCAATGGCCTGGGCCTTGAGCGCCTCCAGCTGGAACTCGGCCGGCATCTCGGCGGCCAGGACGCCGACGAGGTATTGTTCCAGTGGCAGCTCCTCCACGGTGTCCGTCTTGGTTACATAGACGGATACCGTGGGCTCTTCCGCCGCCTGCGGCTCGGCGGAAGGCAGCGGGGCCGGCCCGGGCGGCAGCGGCTCTGGTGCGTTGTTGCCGGGGGCAACCACCAGCAGAGGCAGCGCGAGCGCCAAGGCCAGCAGCACCGCCACCGCCCAGACGGCGGGGTGCACCCGCACCCGCCGCCTGCCGGCGGCCGGGCGCCGCGCGGCAAAGCCGCGGCGCCCCCAGCGCGCAGGCCGCACACGGAACGTGCGGCCGCCGCGCGGCACGCGGCCCGTTGCCGCTTGCGCGAAGCGCTGCGGCTCGGCCGCGGGATGCGGGCCCTGCGGCATCGCCGCTGGCCCGCCGGGGGCTGGCGCGGCGCCATGCACAGGCGCGCCAGCAGGGCGTTCGGGCGGTGGCGTATGCGCCGCCCGCGGGCCGTGGCCGGACTCGCCGAAGGCGTCCGGCGCTCTCCCCGGGCCGCGGTGCCCGCGCGGCCCTTCCTGAATATCCTTTTTATCCGGTTTCGAATCATGGTTATGTTCTTCAGTCGATCCGGCTTTCTTCTCAAGTTCACCGGGAAAATCCCACTTCAATACGGGAGCGGCCGATCCTTCGGATGGCACCTGGTATGATTGAGTATTTCCCTCATTCAGAACATCTTTTGCATCGACCGCTCGTTTTTTCCCTGCAGTACTCACATTCACCCGAACCTTCGAATCTTTCATTGCATTTCCCTCCTGTGCCTTTTCCCCTGGTATATGCCTCTTGTTCATGCTCCATCACGCTCTACTTATACTTATGAGATACGGGCATTTGATAGAACTATTCTAAGAGAAAGGAAATAGTCACATGGATGAAGAAACGCTGACGCTGAATGCAAGCAAGCTAGCAAAGAGTCTCCTAGTCATCCGGAATCTCAACTTGAGAGAATGAGGGATAGCCGCCATGATGATGACATACAAAAAAAGGAGCTTCGCCCTTATCGGCAAAGCCCCTTCCTCTACATTCTATTGTGGTCTATCCTGAATCATCATGATTCATCGTACTGTTTACACCCAGGTAGGTTGAACTTTGAAAACTTTTGCGTCTTCTGTTTCGCTTGCCGCTTTTTTCGAAGCCTTCTCCGAACTCTGGTCCTCCGTTGAAATACGCCAGATATCCGCGCCCAGTCCAGATAGCTTTTCCGCTAAATGAACATAGCCGCGATCAATATGCTGTACGCCGCCCACTTCGGTAGTCCCCTCGGATACGAGCCCGGCTAATATCAAGGCTGCACCTGCACGCAGATCCGTTGCCGTTACTTTGGCGCCTTTAAGCTTAGCTCCGCCCGTAACGATAGCAGAACGTCCCTCAACTTTGATCTCCGCATTCATGAGCTGGAATTCATCTACATGCATAAAGCGGTTTTCAAATACCGTTTCGGTAACAACACTTGTACCTTCGGAAACCAGCAAAAGCGCCATCATTTGAGACTGCATATCGGTTGGGAATCCAGGATAAGGCAAAGTTTTCACATCAACCGACTTTAATGGTTTGTCAGCGATAACGCGAATCCCATTCTCGTCCGGTTCAATGGTAATCCCCATCTCTTCCATCTTGGAAATAACCGGTCCAAGGTGATCTGCAATGGCTCCTTCCACATACACATCCCCACCCGTGATCGCAGCCGCAGCCATAAAGGTGCCTGCTTCAATCCGGTCAGGTATCACGTTATGCTTGACGCCATGCATCTGCTCAACGCCCTCGATACGAATCACACCCGTGCCCGCACCGCGAACTTTGGCACCCATCGCATTCAGGTAATTCGCTAAATCGACAATTTCCGGCTCTTTCGCCGCATTTTCGATTACCGTAATCCCTTCAGCCAAAGTAGCAGCCATCATAATATTTTCAGTAGCACCGACGCTGGCAACGTCCAAATAGACCTTCGCCCCACGCAATCTGCCATTGCTTTTAGCTTCAATATATCCTTGTCCGAGGCTAATCTCAGCCCCAAGAGCTTCAAATCCTTTTAGGTGTTGATCAATGGGTCTTGTGCCGATAGCACATCCTCCGGGAAGCGAAATCCGGGTTCGTCCACAACGTGCCAATAAAGGTCCCATGACCAGAAAAGACGCCCGCATCTTCCGCACCCATTCATAAGGCGCTTCACATGTCGTTATGTGCTCTGCATTCACACGTATCACTTCATCTTGATATGTAATGCCTGCACCAAGCGACTCCAATACTTTACTGATTGTAATTACATCGTCAAGAGGAGGCGCATCAATAATAACACTTTCCCCAACTTCCCCTAGTAGAGAGGCAGCGATGATCGGAAGAACTGAATTTTTTGCTCCGCTGACTTTGACGCTTCCGGTCAGTCTTTTGCCACCGCGGACGATAAATTTGCTCATCATGGTTTCCCTCCGCGTCCATAATTTTCCTGATTGCGTGTGTTAGTGATTAGTTGTTGCTAATTCCCTAACTTTCATCTTAACATTAGTGATTTCCGCTCAACAAGCGATTTTCGAACTATTTATGACATCTGATTCGGTGTCTACATCAGGTGTCAGAAATCCATGATGCCACCTTAGGAAGCATCTGTTATCCGCAGTATGGACCTACGAAAGGTACCATGACCGACCAGCACTTGTCAATGCATAACAATTACCGGGTGAACATTATAGTCCGGAAGTCATACCGTCCGCCCGATCAAATTCTTATTTTAAGTGTTAACATAATAAAATGCGTTTATTCGACATCTTCTTCTGAAGCAACCTAACAGAGATATAACCATTCATGCTGCAATTAAAACAGACGAGTAAAATATCGCCAAGCACATAACCATCATGCAACAAATGTTTTATTACTAGCTGCAGCACCGTGTGTTATGTATGACGCTCATTCCCGCGTTAAAACATATATCGGATCATTTGACTCCATGTAATATAGTCAATTAGGAATTCAGCCACGAATCGTCCAAGCACCACCGCCAGCAGCAAATGCAACAGCTTTCCCTGCGGCCCTTTTGGATGACGGACAACCAAATCCAGCTTTACTTGTTGTAATGCCCACCAAGCCAGTGCGATACAGATCAGCGAAACGACAATGGACAACAATCCGTTAACACCGACGGCACTGATTGAATTAGATAAATCCTGGTTCATACTCCCTCCTCCTTCATAAATTATCCTGTCCTGTTCAGGACCGACTCTTCTATAATACTTGGCTGGAGGCTAAGAATCCAGCACTTTCTATACGACATTTCCTCGGAAATAATAAAATTTATCGACATCGCTCGAAAATGATTAATAATACGCCATTAGCAGAAGTCTAAATTGCCGTTCCTAGCACAATTATGAACCAATAAAAAGCCAGGAATGGTTATAGTTTCATTCCCATGCTCCTATTATACTTATTATATTACAAAAAATTACCGGACCCTAAGTTAGGGTCCGGGTAAAGCTTTGAACATATTCAGGTCGTTATAACCCCTCATTTTAGAAGTCCGAGGTTACTATTTGAATCGTTCCAAAAACCGGCAATGCACCCGACAGGAGAGCAGCAACCAACAAACGCTCCACAGACAGCGTAAGACTGTTTTCCGCTGGAATGAGATAAGTTACGACAGGTGCATTCACACGGGTAATAACCAAGGATACAGGCGCATTCGAGAGGTTATTAACGGTAACGGACGCATTCACGCCGCCAGCCAGATTCTCGTAATACGATTTACCGACATCCGGTGCCAGCGTGAAGATTTGTTCCGGGAGTAGAATAGCCATAGGGATGACCTCCCTTCTCTCTTAGATGCTATATGTTATGCTGCGAATCTATTAAAGTTCTAGTTAGATGATATACGATAAACGTACATTTAATAGAGTAGCGACCTGCTAAAATGCTTCGTAGACCTCAATGTAGAGAGCTATCACAGAGAGAAGATTCTACCATTCTGACCCTAAAACGAGATGAAAGAATCATAATAATTAACACAATTTACCGGAAAACAGAACATGTTTATGTATTTATAGGAAGTTTTTCTTCCAATTGAGCAGCAAAATGGTTCAGTTTTGCAGAAATCCCCGTATGCTCTAAACGAAAAAAGACAGCTTGGCTGCAAGATTGCAGCAAGCTGTCTTGGTTCAAACAATTAGTTCCGCGTCACTTTAATCCGGTTCATCGCTCTTTGCAGAGCCATTTCCGCGCGACGATGGTCAACTTCATCTTGTCTTCCCTTCGCATTGAGGCGAGTTTCAGCTCTTTCCTTCGCGGCTTCCGCACGCTCCAGATCGATTTCTTCCGCTTTCTCTGCGCTTTCCGCCAGGATGACAATTTTATCTTTGCGGACTTCGACGAAACCGCCTTGTACCGCAAACGGGGTTCTCTGGTTGCCGATCTTCACATAAACTGGCGCTATCTGAAGCGGCGTAACAAAGGAAATATGACCAGGCAAAATGCCCAGTTCTCCCTCGACCCCACGCACCGTAACACTGTTCACCTGCTCTGAATAGACCAGGCGGTCCGGCGTCACGATTTCCAACAAAATGGTGCTCACTTCCATCCCTCCTCACCGTTTTCCGCAGAAAACTCGCGCAGCAGACCTCACAGTTTCACACAGTGTACTGTGCCGGTCTGCCGATCACGGAGCGTCAGCTTACAATGTTTTTGCTTTTTCAACTGCCTCTTCAATCGTACCTACGAACAGGAAAGCCGCTTCCGGAAGGTGGTCGTGCTTGCCTTCCAAGATCTCTTTAAAGCTGCGTACGGTTTCTTTAACCGGTACATATTTACCCGGGATGCCGTTGAACTGCTCGGCAACGTGGAAAGCTTGGGAAAGGAAACGTTGAACACGACGGGCACGTCCAACAATCGCTTTATCTTCCTCGCTCAGCTCATCCATACCGAGAATCGCAATGATATCTTGAAGCTCGTTATAACGAGCTAAAATTTTCTTAACGCCTTGAGCAACATTATAGTGCTCTTCACCAACGATTTCCGGAGCCAAGATACGGGAACTGGATGCCAGCGGATCTACCGCAGGATAGATACCCATCTCGGAAATTTTACGCTCCAGGTTCGTCGTTGCATCCAAGTGAGCAAACGTTGTAGCCGGAGCCGGATCCGTATAGTCATCTGCTGGTACATAGATAGCCTGGATGGATGTAACAGAACCTTTTTTGGTAGAGGTAATCCGCTCTTGCAAGCGTCCCATTTCGGATGCCAGCGTTGGCTGGTAACCTACCGCGGAAGGCATACGGCCCAGAAGGGCGGATACTTCGGAACCCGCTTGAGTAAAGCGGAAGATGTTATCGATAAAGAGAAGAACGTCTTTGCCTTCTTGATCGCGGAAATACTCCGCCATCGTCAAACCGGTCAACGCTACGCGAAGACGGGCACCCGGAGGCTCGTTCATTTGACCGAATACCATTGCGGTTTTGTTGATAACACCGGAATCGCTCATCTCGTGGTAAAGGTCATTACCTTCACGAGTACGCTCACCTACGCCGGCGAATACGGAAATACCACCGTGTTCTTGGGCAATGTTGTTGATCAATTCCTGGATCGCAACGGTTTTACCTACGCCGGCACCACCAAAGAGACCGATCTTACCGCCTTTTTGGTATGGAGCAAGCAAGTCGATGACTTTAATACCCGTTTCAAGCATTTCTGCTTGTGTGGAAAGCTCATCGTATGCAGGAGCTTCACGGTGGATCGGGTTATTAATTTCGGATACTACGGCACCTGCATTATCGATCGGCTCACCCAATACGTTAAATACGCGGCCGAGTGTAGCGGAACCTACAGGAACCGTGATCGGTCTGCCCAAATCCACAGCTTCGATACCGCGAATGAGACCGTCCGTGGACGACATTGCGATACAACGAACCAGATTATCACCCAAATGATTGGATACTTCCAAAGTCAAATCAACCGAGCGGCCGCCTTCCAGCGTTGCTTCAATCTTGACAGCATTAAAAATCTCGGGAAGATGACCGCGCTCAAATTCAATGTCAACTACAGCACCTGTAATGCTGACAACGCGTCCTTTTTTCATTGATTCGTTTTCCCTCCTACCCGCTCACCTCTAACGGTGAACGATGATCGTAAAAGCGGCTATTCATGACATGGCCGCATATCCGTTAAAATACTAAGTTAAGAATTCGAAGCGTGCATTATTGCTGAGCGTTGGCTCCGCCCACAATCTCGGAAATTTCCTGCGTAATGGCAGCCTGACGAGCACGGTTGTAAGTAAGGTTCAACTCATTGATCATCTTGCTTGCATTCTTCGTTGCAGCTCCCATTGCAGTCATCTTCGCACCCAGCTCACTTGCCTTCGCATTCAGCATCGCACTGAAAATCAATGTTTCCGCATATTTCGGAAGCAAAACCTCAAGCACGCCTTCAGGAGACGGTTCATACTCATAACCCGTCAGGTTCTCGGCGCTACCAATGTTCTCCATCGGCAGAAGCTTGGAGATCTCCTGGAGCTGAGTCAAGGCATTCACGAATTGGTTATAACACACGTATAACTCATCAATCTGACCCAGCTCATATTGATGAACCGCCGCGTTAGCGATGGTCTTAATATCTGCATAGGTCGGACTATCGGATAAATCGGTGAGCTCCTCAACAACCGGAAGTCCACGACGGCGGAAATAATCCCGACCTTTACGTCCGATCACAAACAGGCAATACTCGTCCTTGGACTGATGGCGTTCTGCGATAAAATTCGATACTTTTCGCAAAATGTTGGAGTTTGATGCACCAGCAAGACCGCGGTCTGAAGTGATCACCAGATAACCGGTTTTCTTCACTTCACGCTTCTCCAGCATCGGGTGGCTGATTCCCTTGGTTCCAGCAGCAATGCTGCCAACCACTTCTTTCAGCTTCTCGGAGTATGGAAGCGCGGAGGTTGCCTTCTCTTGAGCTCTTCTCAGCTTGGCGGCAGCAACCATTTCCATCGCCTTGGTGATCTGCCTCGTGTTCTGAACACTCTTGATCTGCCGCTTAATATCACGTAATCCTCTTGCCATGTTTTCACCACCTTAAAGCTTTGGCGAAGCCAAAGCTAACTTCGTAAGCAACCACCTAACTTTGGCGGAGCCAAAGTTACTTCGTAAGCATAAGCCTAGCTTTGGCGAAGCCAAAGCCAACTTCGTACGCGTAGACTAAGCTTTGGCTAGGACCAAAGCCGTACCTTTTGTAAAAACCACTTTGGTCACAGCCAAAGCTACATTCCATATGATGAAAGAGGATGCCGGGCTTACCCCGGCTCCCCTCCTATTACTTACCTGAGGAGCTTAAACCGAAGCGGCAAAGCCCTTCTTAAATTGATCGATTGCCGCTTTCAATGCGTTTTCGTTGTCGGACGTCAGATCCTTCGTATCCGTAATGGATTGAAGAATTTCCGGTTTATTGCTTTCAATAAACGCGAGGAACTCGCTCTCGAAACGACGCACGTCAGCAACCTCGATATCATCGATATATCCTTTAACGGCTGCGTACAAGCTAACCACTTGTTGTTCAACGGACAACGGCTGGTTTACACCCTGTTTCAGGATTTCCATCAATCTTGCACCACGGTTCAAACGAGCCAAGGTTGATTTGTCCAGATCGGATCCGAACTGGGAGAACGCCTGGAGCTCACGATATTGCGCAAGATCCAGCTTCATGCCGCCCGCAACCTTCTTCATCGCTTTAATCTGCGCGGAACCACCGACACGGGATACCGAAATACCGACGTTAATCGCTGGACGTTGACCGGAGTAGAACAACTCAGACTCCAGGAAGATCTGTCCATCCGTAATCGAAATTACGTTGGTTGGAATGTATGCAGAGACGTCAGAAGCCTGTGTTTCAATAAATGGCAGCGCGGTTAATGATCCACCACCAAGCTCATCGTTGAGCTTCGCTGCACGTTCCAGCAAACGGGAGTGCAGGTAGAATACGTCACCCGGATATGCTTCCCGACCCGGAGGACGACGGAGGAGCAAGGACAACTCACGGTATGCTGCCGCTTGTTTCGACAAGTCATCATAGATGATGAGTGCATGCTCGCCTTTGTACATGAAGTACTCACCCATTGCGCAGCCTGCGTATGGAGCGATGTACTGCAGTGGAGCCGGCTCAGAAGCCGAAGCCGTAACAACAATCGTATACTCCAGTGCGCCATGACGGCGAAGCGTTTCAACAACCTGTGCTACAGTGGATTGCTTTTGGCCAATGGCTACATAGATACATTTAACGCCGCTGCCCTTTTGGTTCAGGATCGTATCGATCGCAACGGTGGTTTTACCCGTTTGGCGGTCACCGATGATCAACTCGCGCTGTCCGCGGCCGATAGGTACCATCGCGTCAATCGCTTTAATACCTGTCTGCATAGGCTCATGAACGGATTTACGGTCGATAACGCCTGGTGCGCTGCTCTCAACCGGACGATAGGCTGTCGCTTCGATCGGGCCTTTTCCGTCAAGCGGTTGACCCAGCGGATTGACAACGCGTCCAAGCAGAGCTTCACCTACAGGAACCTCCATGATACGTCCTGTACGCTTAACCTGATCGCCTTCCTTGATTTCGGAGTAAGGTCCCAGGATAACGACACCGACATTGCTCTCCTCAAGGTTCAGCGCCAGACCGAACACGCCGTTCTGGAACTCCAAAAGTTCCCCGGACATCGCGTTCTCCAGGCCGTACACGCGAGCAATACCGTCACTTACTTGAATTACCGTACCTACTTCAGAGACAGTGATATCGGATTTATATTCTTCAATTTGACTTTTGATTAAAGTACTGATTTCTTCAGGTCTGATACTCAACGTTTTCACCCCTATCTACTATGCTCGTCTATTAAAAGACTTTTCAAGACGTTCCAGCTTCCCGGCAAGGCTTCCGTCATAAAGCTTGTCGCCAATGACGACTTTCAGGCCGCCGAGCAAACTCTCGTCCACAACATTGGTCACTCGGATCTTCTGATGGGCTAACTGCCCGAATTCCGAAGCTACCTGTTCTTTTTCCTGATCGCTAAGCGGGTAGGTGGAGTACACAGTGGCGTCCGCCAATCCTAAGCTCGCACCTTGTATCTTCACATAACTGTTCAGCAGTTCAGCGAACATTTCTGCACGCCCTCTGTCGAGAAGCAATTCGATCGTGTTCAATACAGGCTGCGATACCTTCCCTGCCAACGCCTGGCTGATTACGTTCATCTTCACGGACTGGGGAACATTCGGCGTGGAGATGAATTTCTGAATGTCGGCATCGCCTTCAATGGCATGCACAACAGCGCGCAATTCCTCTTCCACTTCCAGACCCTTCTGCTGCTGAGCCGCCACTTCGAACAGCGCCCGCGCATACCGCTTGGCTGCTACTGTATTTTGGCTCATGGTCTGCCTCCTACCTCTTTAAGGTATTGATCCACCAGTTCTTCTTGAGCTTTATCATTCTTTACTTCCCGTTCAATCAGCTTGGTAGCGATTTTCACGGATACACTGCCGATTTCGTTGCGAAGCTCTTCGACAGCTTTCTTCTTCTCATTCTCGATATCACGAACCGCCTCGGATTTCAGGCGAACCGCCTCTTCCTTAGCTTGTTCCATAATTTGCTCTGCTTGTTTGTTGCTAGTTTGTCTGGAACGCTCGATGATTTCGTGAGCATCTTGACGCGCTTGCTCCAGTGCCTTCTTCTGCTCTTCTACATAAGCAGTTGCCTGCTGACGGGTCTGTGCCGCTTCGTTCATCTGGCTCATCACCAGCTCACGACGCTGCTCCATGATGCCGAACAATTTGCTGAACGCAAACTTCTGAAGCAAAAAGTAAAGAATAAGAAACGCAAGAATAGTGATTACCATATTTTCCCATAGAATTGTCATTGAGGTCACTCCTTTCCATCAACACGAAGTGCGGTGCCTAACAAAACGAAGGCGCGGATGGCATCGGCCCTCCCCGCCAAACCGTTGTATTGTTATTAAGAGAACATAATCAAGAACGCGATAACAGTAGCCGCCAAAGGAATAACCTCTACGATACCAACACCGATAAACATCGTTGTTTGCAATTGACCACGTGCTTCTGGTTGACGAGCGATAGACTCAACTGTTCTGCTTACGATCATACCGTTACCCAAACCTGCGCCAAGGGCGCCCAGACCTACTGCAATAGCTGCTGCCAAAAATTCCATTGTTAAATATCCTCCTTAAATTGTTTCAAAATTGAAATTTGGTGAAACTATAGAAAATATCTCTTTCGAAAAACACCGCTGTTACGGCGGATTCGTCCGAGTTGATCAATGCTCTTCGTGAATCGTCGTTTGCGAGATGTATACCATTGTCAAAATCGTAAAGATAAACGCCTGCAATGCACCAATGAAGATACTGAAACCTTGCCATGCGGCCATAAATGGAATGCCCCAATAGCCGGTTTTCAGAATCACCGTGATCAGTACCTCACCGGCAAAAATGTTGGCATAAAGCCGGATTGCCAGAGCGATAGGTTTTGCCAGGTTCTCAATGATATTGAGCGGCAAGAAGATCGGGAACGGTTCGATGTAATGCTTCAGGTAATGCTTGCGATTCAGCTTCAAGCCCAGGTAGTTCATGAGCACGAACACAACGATCGCAAGACCGGCCGTAACGGAAATGTCCGCTGTTGGCGACTTCCACCACAATACGTGAGCATAGTGGCCATGTTCAAGTCCGAGCGTAACCAGGATTGGCTGGCCAAAGACTTCGAAGTTCTCCGGTAAGTCGGTGATAATTGAGAACGGCAGGCCCAGCAAGTTCGCTACAAAGATGAACAGGATCAGAGTAAGCCCCAATGATATGTAAGCTTTCCCTTTCTTCAGATCCATCGCACTCGCTACGACGCCTTGCACAAATTCCACTACCCATTCCATGAAGTTTTGCAGTTTGGAAGGGTTTTCGACAGATAGATTACGTACAGCCAGTCGACATAATACGAACACCACCACACAGGTGACAAGAAGCATTAATACCGCTGAAAGATCAATATTCAATCCGCCAAGTTTGATAATCGGTGAATCATGCATAAAATTGTTTTCACCCCTTTCCAAGTTAGCGCTGATCAATGATTGTTTCTCAAACTGAACACAATGCTGACAGGAATGGTCAACAATTGGGGTATGAACAGACCGGCGATTGCACCGCCGAAGGATACCTGCTCGAGTTTTACGGCGAAGATAGCAATCAGAAGCCCGATGCACAATCTCGTAATGAAGCCGAAGTTGTACTTTTTCGGTTCCGGATCGACAGCCAATTGCGCCAGCTGCTGCACTTTCATGGAGAGGAAGCGTACATTAAACAATCCCGCCGCCATGCCCATGATCAACCCCATAAAAACCGGGCGGAATTCCGGATAGAGAGCCCATCCGAGAAACAAGGCAGACAATAAGAGTAAGGATACTCTAAATACAGCGTTCACAATGGAAGTCAAATCATTCACGCCTGCGCCCCCAAAAACTTTTTAATGAGAAGAGCGATATTCAAAATCCCTACAAAGAGCCCCGAAAGCGTACCAATGGCAAGCCACACTCTGGGCCCGTCCAAATGATTCATGAGCCATCGCCCGGTAAAAAAACCGATGAGAATGTAAGCGGCTAGCAAACCGCCAGCCCCGCTAATGTATAGCGCTATCAACCAAGGGTTATCTTGACTTTTCGGATTTTTCATATGAACCTCTAATCCCAACTCATTTTACTGAATATAACAAGAGTTTGTCAATGAATCGATTTGATGGATTTACCGTGTAAAATCGGCGTTTTGAGCAGTCTAAATTGCGCAAAACGCCGCGGTAACCGTACAGTTCAACTGTATGCTGTCTCCTTGCCCATCAGAATACGGTAAACTATACCTTTGTGAACATTCTGTGAAATTCTTCAGGACGCTCTTTTCGGATGCCGAAATGGTGCAAAATCGCATTGACAATTCGCTGTGAGGCTTGTCCATCGCCATACGGATTAGCAGCTTTGCTCATCTTTTCGTAGAGCTCCTGATCGGTCAGCAGAACCTTAATGCGTTCATACACGTTCTCCTCCTGGGTGCCTACCAGCTCCAGGGTACCGGCCTCAATGCCCTCCGGACGTTCCGTCGTATCCCGAAGCACCAGCGTCGGCACACCGAACGACGGAGCTTCCTCTTGCATGCCGCCGGAATCCGTAATGATGAAATGCGTATGGGTGTAGATATTGTTCATGTCCACGACATCCAGCGGATCAATCAGCTTGATGCGCGGGTGATCTCCCAAAATGCGATGAGCCGGCTCTTTAACGGCAGGGCTCGGATGCACAGGATATACAATGGCGATATCCTCAAATTCATCGGCAATGCGCTTTACCGCTTCAAATATTTGACGATGCGGCTCCCCTTGGGATTCGCGGCGATGTGCCGTCATCAGGATCAAGCGTTTGCCCTGAGCCCAATCCAGAACCGGATGGGTATAACCTTCACGCACCGTGTACTGGAACACGTCCGTAGCCGTATTACCCGTTACATAAATGCGGGATTCCGGCTTGTTCTCCTTGCGGAGATTCTCGGCGGACCAGTTCGTCGGCGCAAAGTGAAGATCAGCAAGCACGCCGGTCAGCTGACGGTTCATCTCCTCCGGATAAGGATTCAGCTTGTTCCATGTCCGCAGACCCGCCTCTACATGGCCGACCTGAATCTGCTGCAGAAAGGCTGCATAGCTGGCCAGGAACGTTGTCAGCGTGTCGCCGTGCACCAATACGATATCCGGCTTGGCTTCACGCAGAACAGGCTCAAGACCCTCCAGAACGCGGACGGTGATCTCGTTGAGCGTCTGACGGTCCTTCATGACATCCAGGTCATAGTCCGGAACAATCTTGAATACATCCAGCACCTGATCCAGCATTTGCCGATGCTGCGCAGTAACACAAACGACCGATTCAATATGCTCGGGGTGACGTTGAAGCTCCAGAATAAGCGGCGCCATCTTGATCGCTTCGGGGCGGACCCCAAATATAGTCATCACTTTCACTTTTGACATGTTTGAAAATACCCCTCTTTGCTTGTTTTCAAATATTCAAGACGTACGAATGACTGGCTTGGCTCTATTTCGTGCCGTACAACCGATCCCCTGCATCACCAAGGCCCGGTACGATGTAACCATGGTCGTTAAGACCCTCATCGAGAGCAGCAACATAGATGTCCACGTCAGGATGGGCATCATGGACAGCCTTCACACCTTCCGGTGCAGCCACGAGGTTCATCATCTTGATCTGGGTACAGCCGCGTTTCTTCAGCACGTCGATCGCAGCGATGGCGGACCCGCCTGTCGCGAGCATCGGATCGATGACGATCAATTCCCGTTCCGTAACATCGGTTGGAAGCTTCGTATAATATTCAACAGGCTGAAGCGTTTCGGGGTCACGGAACAATCCGACATGCCCTACCTTTGCAGCAGGAAGCAGCTTAACAACTCCGTCCAGCATGCCTAGACCGGCGCGCAGGATCGGTACCAAGCCGAGCATGCGGCCGGAAATGACTTTTCCTTGGGTTTCAGCTACCGGCGTCTGCACGGATATCGATTCAAGAGGAACCTCCCGCGTAATTTCATAAGCCATCAAAGTCGCGACTTCGTCTACCAATTCGCGAAAGTCTTTTGTGTTAGTCCGCATATCGCGGATAAATGTAAGTTTGTGTTGAATCAACGGGTGATCACAAATCACCAATTTTCCCATGTCTGGTCCCTCCGGTTTGAGTACAAATGTTATTTCAATATGGGCGTAAATATTTGTGAGCTCCATAAATCCTGTCTATTATATCATTCCCTCTAGTCAATTGACACCTGCACGGGTCATGTTTTATTCCATGAGATTTTGACCTTATAATCGAACCGGATCTTCTTCTGCCCTGAACCTAGGTTTTCCATTCTCGCCTATATTGATGCTAACCGGGAAGCAACCTGACTGGGAAAATGAGAGCATAGCAATCTGGCCAGAATGTTTATAGCTCCTAAAAGGACCCCACCTGCATCAGGCGGGGTCCTCTTATCATAGGCTTCTTATGCAAAGGAAACTGTGATTAATATTTCATTTCAGCATAGAGAGGATATTGATCTGTAAGCTCAGCCACCAAACGGCCTGCTTTTTCAAGCGTTGCCTCGTCTTTCGGCTGCTTCAATGTCATGGCTATAATTTTCGCGATGGTCACCATCGCTTGCTCATCCATACCCCGGGAAGTAACCGCAGGGGTACCGATACGGATACCGCTCGTGACGAACGGGCTGGTCGGATCAAACGGGATGGCATTCTTGTTCACGGTAATGCCGATGGAGTCCAGAACTTTCTCAGCGTCTTTACCGGTGATGTCCAGATTACGGGTATCCACGAGCATCAGGTGGTTATCGGTTCCGCCGGATACGATGTTCAGACCTTCCTCGATCAGGGTATCAGCCAGCACTTTCGCGTTCTTTACGACGTTCTCTGCATACGTCTTGAAGGACGGATCCAATGCTTCGCCAAGCGCAACGGCTTTGGAAGCAATGACATGCATGAGCGGGCCGCCTTGGGAGCCGGGGAATACCGCTTTATCGATCGCTTGCGCCCAAGCTTTTTTGCACAAAATCATACCGCCGCGAGGTCCGCGAAGCGTCTTATGCGTCGTTGTCGTTACAAAATGGGCATGCGGAACCGGATTCGGATGAAGTCCTGCCGCAACGAGACCTGCAATATGGGCCATATCGACCATAAACAACGCACCAACGTCGTTCGCGATGGCAGCAAGCTTTTCAAAATCAATGATGCGAGGGTATGCACTTGCACCCGCCACGATCAGGCGAGGGCGATGCTTGAATGCCGCTTTGCGGACTTCGTCGTAATCGATAAGGAACGTGTCCTCTTGCACGCCGTAGGCAACGAAATTGTACAGAAGGCCGGAAGCGTTAACCGGGCTTCCGTGAGTCAAATGGCCGCCATGGGCCAGGTTCATGCCGAGCACGGTATCTCCAGGCTTCAGGGCTGCCAAATATACCGCCATGTTCGCTTGGGCACCGGAGTGCGGCTGAACGTTGGCATGCTCGGCTCCGAACAGTTCTTTGGCACGGTCACGGGCGATATCTTCCACGATATCCACACGCTCACAGCCACCGTAATAGCGTTTGCCAGGGTAGCCTTCCGCATATTTATTCGTCAGAACGGTCCCCATAGCTTCCATAACCGCTTCGCTGACAATATTCTCAGAGGCAATCAGTTCAATGTTGCTGCGTTGACGCTTCAGCTCCAAATCCATCGCTTCCAATACAGCCGGGTCACTCTTCCGCAAATGTTCCATCATGTTCATATCCTCCCATAATCAATCATTATTTTTTCTTGCAAATTCAAAACTACAAGTTGTCATCATTAAAAAAGCGAGTTCTCATTCGAATCAATCGCACAGCGTGGAATCATCCCCCTGCTCGAGCCGATACACCGCGCGTTCTCCGCCAATCAGCTTCGGGCGGGTATAAGCCGCGGTTACGCGCGCCTCTCCGATATAACGCTCGCTCGGCCTGAACGGAACCGCCACTCTCCGCAAATGCATGCCGATCAGCGTCTCGCCGATATCGACACCCGCATGGGCTTCAATCGATTCCGCAAGGCAAGGCTCCTTCATGCTGCGGTAAGCTGCGGAAGCCATCGACCCGCCCGCTCCCGGAATGGGAACAGCCGCTACTTCCGTCAAGCCCAGCCGCTCAAGCAGCTCGCGTTCCATGACAAGCGCACGGTTCAGATGCTCGCAGCATTGATAGGCCACAGCAAAACCGAATTCCGTTTGAACCTCGGCAATGCCCTGAAGGAGCTGCTGGGCCGTTTCTAAAGCGCCGCCTGTACCGATCCGTCGTCCGACCACTTCACTGGTACTGGCTCCGATGACCAGCACTTTACCAGGGCCTAAGACGGCCGCTTCGGCCAGTTCGCGGACAATACGCGCTGTCTGTTCGTTCAAGGAAACCTTGGAGATATCCGTCATGTCACAGTCCTCCCGATGATTTTTTCACAGAAGATGCTTCATTCCCCTATCACGATAGCCGCAGCTGCTTACGCGTTCACCTATCGCGATTCATTCTTCAGGTAACGCTCCTCGATGGCCTTGATCTTGTTCACGCGGCCGACATGGCGCTCGCCATGACTGAAATCCGTTGTCAGCCATGCGCTGACGATTTCGGCGGCAAGTCCGGGACCGACGACACGCTCACCCAGCGCAATCACGTTACTGTCGTTATGCTCGCGCGTCGCTTTGGCTGAGAACACATCATGGGTCAGCGCGCAGCGAATACCCGGCACCTTGTTGGCCGCAATGCTCATGCCGATGCCCGTGCCGCAGATTAGAATGCCGCGATCCGCTTCACCCGAGACGACCTTCTCGCACACCGGTAGGGCATAATCGGGATAATCCACGGAATCGGAACAGCCGCAGCCCAGATCCTCCACCTCGTGTCCAAGACCTCGAATGACTTCCACGATTTCCTCTTTCAGACGAATGCCGGCATGATCCGTACCCAATGCAATTTTCATCTATGAAAAACCCCCTCGTATGTTCGCTTTTGCGTTTTAGCTTGTTTCATTATAACCCAAACTCCACGCAAAAGACGAAAAAAGAGCAGTCGGCGCACGTATTGTGCTCCAAATGCTCTTTGCCCAGGCGACCGGCCGTATATTCCGATGCTCCATCGTGGTTTCATCCACTTCGTCGCCAGTTACACCGGATCTTTTGTTTTTCACCTTCATCTTAAAGCAATACCTTGTGAAAGGCAAGCGGCTTTTTTAGCCATTTGAGCACGGATGTACTCTTCGATTCCGTCTAAGCCGACCCTATTTATGCTGATCCGCTTCCAGCTTGTCCAAGAGACGAAACAACGCCGTCCGAATCTCTGCAGCCGTCGCTTCATATTCCTCCCGCGAGCCTCCAAAAGGATCGGAGATATCGAAGCTCGGGATACGCTGGCGCAGCTCAATCAGACGCTCCCGGTCACGGTCGCTGACATCGCGGCCCAGAGATCTGGCCAGCTCAAGCGCTGCATACAGACTATCCTGTTCCCGCAGATCATCCAGCACCCGGCGGTCATCCTCAACAAACTCTTTCAGAGTGTGCATCTTGTCTGCAGCATGCGGGAACTGCCTTATCGCATACTGCTTATGCGACTGGGTCAGCGTCAGAATCAGGTCTGCCCACTCCACCAGGTTCGCGGTCAATGGTTTGGACACCAAGCGTTCTTGGATATCCTGGTCTCGCAGTATGGATTCCGCATGATGGGACACCGGCATTCCATCCACGGCCGAGACACCGGCGGACTTCGTTTCCAGCGGGACGCCCCGTTGTTTGGCAAGCTTGCGCAGCATGCCTTCAGCCATCGGACTGCGGCAGGTATTTCCCGTGCAGACAAACAGTATATTTTTCACGGTCCCATTCCTCCCGTTCGTAGGTTCTTTGGGGTTATTGTAACAAATATAACGTCAAAAGATAAACATCATGCCAAAGATGACCAAAATCAGCCCGCCCAGCATTTCACCGTACTCCCCCAGCTTGTTGCTTACCTGACGGCCAAGCAGCAAGCCGAGAATGGACAGCAAACCGCCCACGATCCCGAAGGAAATCACGATCAACAATACATCATCCACAAACATCCCGAGCGAAACGCCTACCGAGAAGGAGTCGATGCTGACGCTAAGCGAAAACAGCAGCATACCTAAAAATGCGGTAGGATGGATTCGCTGTCCTTCTCCGCCCCGCAGGGCGTTATACATCATATGCCCGCCGAGCAGAAGCAGCAGCCCTCCGGCCGCAAGCCCTGTGACGTGACCCAGTAACATGCCGACATAGCGGCCGGCAAATAAACCCAGCAGCGGCATCAGCATGTGAAACAACGCGATCATGAAACTGATGCCCAGCATATGGCCTAAGCGCATACCGCCTCTCATTCCAACTCCGATTCCAAGCGAAAATGCGTCTAGCCCGAGTGCAACCGCCATCAGCAGAATCGCCGCAAGCTGTCCCGATTGGACAGACGCCTCCAGCATGCCCATTCCCCCAAGTCCCATGGTCTTGTACACCATATGCGGACAAGGGGTAAATGATGCCAAAAGCGTTCATGCGGCAGCTCAATTCACATCGATGATGTGGTGTCCCGCGGCCTTCAACAGCCGGTTCATGACGGCTGCTCCGAGGCCTTGCTCCGGGCACGCTTCGGCCAGAATGAAGGTCGCGCCTTCGTCATCGAACCGGCGCAGGCCGGCGTACAGACGGCGGGCCGCTTCCTCCGGCGCGGCCAGGCTGCCGAGCGAGACGGCAACGTCCGCGCGGTAGTGACCGATATGCTCGTCGAATGACAGCACGCCGGTCACCTCCCCGCGCCGGGCGGCCGCCTCAAGCTCGGCCGCGATGCGTGCCGACACGGCGTCGGCACGCGGGCCCTGCACCACGCACATCGCACCCTTCGGTGCGTAGTGCGTGTACTTCATGCCCGGCGAGCGCGGCGCCGGGCTCTCCGCATCCCCGGCGGCGCGATGCAGCGCCGGGTCCATGCGCACGCTTGCCGCAACGGCGGCAAGCTGCTCGGCCGTGACGCCGCCCGGGCGGAGCACCGTGACGGCGCCGTCTTCGCCGACTTGTACCACCGTCGACTCGACGCCCACCCCGGCAGGGCCGCCGTCGAGCACGCCGTCGATCGCCCCGGCCAAATCCTCCAAGACATGGCTGGCCAGCGTCGGGCTTGGCCGACCGGAACGGTTCGCGCTCGGCGCAGCCAGCGGACGCCCGGCGGCGCTGATCAAGGCCAGCGCCACGTTGTGATCCGGCATCCGCACGGCAACGGTGTCGAGCCCTGCCGTCACACGTGGGGATACTGCTCCCGGTTTAACGGGCAGTACCAGCGACAGCGGCCCAGGCCAGAACCTTGCCATCAGCGCCCGTTCCGTCTCATTCACATGACGGACCAAGCCGTCGAGCTGAGTCAGCTCCGAAATATGCACAATCAATGGATTGTCAGACGGCCGGCCTTTCGCGGCAAAGACGCGCTCAACGGCTACCGTATTGCCGGCGTCTGCGCCAAGCCCGTAGACCGTTTCCGTCGGAAAGGCCACCGTTCCGCCGAGCTCGAGCACCTGCCCCGCTTCCCGCAATGCCTGCTTCGCTTCCTTCTCCGAGCCCAAGCCCTCCCTGGAAAGCGAGTTCGAGACGTGCCACACTTGAGTTGATTTTGCAGCAGCATGGCGGAAGCCGTTCTCCCGCTGCTGGTTAGGTTCCATGCCGTTCTGTTCCATACCTATCCCAATCTTTCTGTATATGAAATATATAAACTTCAATGCGAGTTTTGCCTATGTCCCAAAATAAAAAGCGCTTTTCGTTCTTCAGTCCCGTGCCGGTCCCACTCAAACCAGTCGCGCCAAAGAGAAAGCACTCTTCTAGAGGTTGTTCAAAAAGTCCGCTTTTGATAAGAAAACCAATCGAGGTCAATTCAAGGACGAGCGACCGCGATTTAAAGGTAGGTTTTCTTGCGATACAGAATTTCATCAGCATAGCAAGATAACTTATAAATTCTATATCTAACACGAAGCGAATCAGGGAAGCAGCTCGGCATCGAATCTTGAATTCAGCCGGGCCTAAGCAGACGCTTTCGAAGTTATGTTTCCTGCGGAAACATTTCAGGTGCTCACGTACCCAAAACAGCAGATGCTTTCGAAGGCTTTTTCTGCGAAAAACGTACGCTCCGCTCCTCACTCCCTAGCTTCATCCAACTGAAGCGTTTTGAAAAAACGCACATCGGAAGCATAAGCTTCGGTGCTGAAAATCCGACTTTTTGAACTCGCACTTCTACTTTAAAGTTTATCATACCGGGTCAGGATTGAAAATCAGCTCGCTCATAATCCTAGAACAAGCTTACCACCCAGTTCCAAATGCCAAGGAACATATCCCACAAGAAGAAGCGGACCTCCGGTTCGCTATCGCCTGCATTCTTCGGTGCTTCCTCTTGGGAAGTTTCACCAGCCTCTGCAGAAACCGTTTGGATACCTGTGTCAACAGGCTGCGCCGCCGCATCCCCGCTGCCACCATCGATGAAACAAAGCGGCGGGAACAAGACGCACCACCAGTTCTGCCCTTGACCTTCCCCTAATGTGATCCGCAGCGCATCGTAATCGCCGGCCGGATACACCGTGCCCCCGTATAACTTCGTCGGGAACGGCACGACGCCAAGCTCTACGGTGTAACTGTACGTAATTCCTCTTTTCTTCAACTCTTCACCCACCAATTGGCGGATTTCCGGAAGATGCTGCCGGGTTAATTCTTTGGCGTCTTCCAGGCTTTGCGGGTTCTCCAGCTGCAGGACCCAGAGCTGCATTTGCTCAACAACCGAATCACGAATCTCTCGTTTGACCAGCTGATCGGACGGGCTATCGGAATTCGCCAGAATGCGAAGACGTATCGATTCCTGGGGGATCGGACCGCCAACAACGGAAGCGTCAATCTGCTGTCCTTCCCAAGCCATGATGACCATAAACATACACGATAAGAGCACAACCATTTTTTTCACGATAATACGGAGGGTTTCACTATAATTTTTCATCTCGGACAACCGCCTCTCTATGACGAAACTCTATGATGCTATCAGTATGTCCGCCGGAAAAAGATATAAACGTAGAATCTAGCAATTTGATATAAAAATCATAGATGGGTGGGTGCGGCACGAACCAAAAAAGATGCGATCCCCATTCGGAATCGCATCTTCGCCAAGCTCGATTATTTAGATTGTCTGTTTTTCATGCCCACATTTTTAAACTAGAGATGGAGCGGTTATTGAGCTTCCCGCAAGGAAAAGTTTAGGCCTGCTTAGAAGCCGCCGGGCGATATGCATGCGGATCCGGCATATCTTCCTCCACTTCCTGTCCATGCAGCTTCACGCTCATGGCTACCCCCAGACTGGCCATACTGATCACAAGGGAGGTTCCCCCGTAACTGATGAAGGGCAGCGTGATCCCGGTCAGCGGCATTAAGCCGATAAACATGCCGATATTCTCGAAGATCTGATATAAGAACATGGCCACGATCCCTATAATGAGAAACGGTCCCGCACGCTCCCGAGATTCCAAGGAAATCAGGATCAGCCGATGGATCAGGATGAAATATAACAGAAGCAGAACGGAAGATCCGATAAAACCGAATTCCTCGGCAATCTGCACAAATATGGAATCGGAGTACGCATAAGGAACTCTGCCCGACTGGATCGACGATCCTTGCATGTAACCCTCGCCGCTCATACCGCCCGAGGCGATGGCAAGCTTCGCATTCGTTGTATGGTAGCTTGCCTTGGCGGTCGCCTTCTCCGGATAGAGCCACGGATCAATCCGTTCCACCCAGTGCGGCTTCAAAATTTTCGATTCCAGCAGCTCATCATGATAATGAATATAGGCCTGTGCGCCGCCGAAGGCCACGCCTGCCACAAGCGCAAGCCCAATGAGCGCATGGGAGAACTTGACGTTCCCGATCCAGAGCAGCCCCAGCAAAATCACGACATAACTGAGCGCGTTACCCAAATCATTCTGGGCCATGACGAGCACAAAAGGCACAAATGCCAAAAGTCCAATCGGAACAACGTCCTTCCAAAAGGACAGCAGCGGTTTGTTTTTGCGCACCAATACAAAGGAAAGAAAAATAATCAGGATCAGCTTGAACAATTCGGCAGGCTGTATACTTAAACTGCCAATGTAAATCCAGCCTTGGGCGCCGTTGATATCCTTACCGATAAACATAACGAGGACCAACACGGCCAAACCGCCCAAGTAAATATATTTAGCATATTTAATCAACAACCGGTAATCCAGCAGGCTTATTCCAAAAAAAGCAATGAAGCCGACAATGTAAAAAGCAATCATGCGGAGATGAGAGCCCTCGAATTTGGTGTCAACGGTTGTGCTGTATATCGACGTAATGCTGATACCCATCATCAAAACCAGTACGAAAACAATAACGTAATCCATCTTCTTAAATTTCTGAAGCATGCTTTATGGTCCCCCTGTGCCCGGAGCTATTAGCCCCCCGGTTTGCCTATACAGGCATATAACGATTATTCGGAAAGAAAGTTTGACAAACGCTTATCGTTGATACAGATGATATCCGTTAAAAACGTCTAACGGCAGCATTACAATGGAGCGTTTCAAGGAGTATGCCTACTGGCCCCTAATGAATTATTCTAAAAGATTTCCTTCTCTAATACAATTCATGGGCCCTCCTGTAGATACCAACAAAAAATACAAAAGAGATGCTGCTTTCGATAGCATCTCTTTTGATTCTAAATCCGATAAATCGAATTAAGCCTGTTTAGGTGGTGCGGAACGGTACGTTTGAGGATTAGGCATATCTTCCTCCACTTCTTGTCCATGCAGCCTTACACTCATGACGACCCCGAGACACGCCATGTTAATGATGAGCGAGGTCCCGCCATAACTGACGAAGGGGAGCGTAATCCCTGTCAAAGGCATCAATCCAATAAACATGCCGATATTCTCAAAGATTTGATACAGCAGCATGGCAACAATACCGATGATTAGAAACGGCCCCGCTTTGTCCCGGCTTTCCAATGAAATCAAGATCATCCTGTGAATGAGGATGAAATATAACAACAACAGAACGGAAGAACCGATAAAGCCGTATTCCTCTGCAATTTGCACAAAAATCGAATCCGAATACGTATAAGGTACACGTGAGGATTGTACGGAGCTTCCCTGTAAGTACCCTTCTCCGCTCATACCGCCTGAAGCGATGGCCAGCTTCGCGTTGTTTGTATGGTAACTCGCTTTCGCCGTTGCTTTCTCCGGTATTAGCCATGGGTCAATCCGTTCCATCCAGTGGCCGCGGCTCTCCATGATTTTTGATTCTTTAATCTCATCATGGTAGTGAATATAGGCCTGTGCTCCACCAAAAGCAATACCTGCTACAAGCAGCAGCCCGATAAGAGCGTGCGAAAACTTCACATTACCGATCCATAACAACCCAAGTAATATGACAATATAACTTAGTCCATTACCCAAGTCATTCTGAACCATGACAACGGCAAACGGGATAAACGTCAAGAGCCCAATCGGTACGATGTCCCGCCAAAAAGACAACTTCGCTTTATTCTTACGAATAAGAATATAGGTAATAAATATAATCAGCACTAGCTTAAACAATTCCGCCGGTTGAAAATCCACGATACCGAGATTAATCCAGCCCGTGGCATTATTTTTGGTCTGGCCGATGAAGGACGGAAGCAAAAGGGTTAATAACCCGCCGATGTATATGTGCAGTGCGTATTTATTCCATAACCGATAATCAATCAAACTGAGCCCGAAAAAGGCTGCAAATCCGAGGATATAAAAGATCGCCATCTTGATATGGTGTTTTTCGAATCCAGTGGTGTCGAGCGTGGCACTATATATCGATGTAATACTGACAACCATCAGCATCAACAGTACAAAAACGATAACAAAATCAATCTTCTTGAATTTCTGAAGCATGCTTTGGTCCCCCTGTGCCCGGAGCTGTACACACTGATTTGCCAATTGAGGTAATGTAGCGATCTGAACAACAGCAATAATGTAATCGGCTCAGCCCATCATCTATTTTAAAAGAAATCCACCCAGAACACAATTAACGGGATATTCCCAAGACATGCCTGTCAATCCCCGCCAAATCCGGCACCGTGACGATTTCCTCCCAGTGCCCTGCGCTCCGCAGAAGCTCCGCCACATCCTCGGCCTGACCCATACCCAGCTCAAAAGCGATCAGCCGTGGCGGGGCTGTCAGCAAGGGCAGCTGCGCCATCATGATCCGGTACGGATTCAATCCGTCCGGCCCGCCGTCCAGTGCCGTTCGCGGCTCATAATCGCGGACTTCCGGCTGCAGCCCCTCAATATCCTCCGCCGGAATGTACGGCGGGTTGGAGACGAGGATGTCCGGGGCCATGCCCGCGAATGGCTCCAGCAGGTTCCCCTGCCGGAACTCGACATCGGCGTTCAGCTGCTTCGCATTCCGCGCGGCAACTTCCAGCGCATCAGGCGAAATATCGCTCGCATGCAAATCCCATCCTTTTGACTGCAATGCCAACGTGATGGCAATGGCCCCGCTGCCGGTGCCAATATCAATGGCCTGTAGCCTATCGTTTGATCGCGGAGTGAGTTCCTGCCCATGCTTCAGCACCGCTTCCACCAGCAGCTCCGTTTCCGGACGCGGAATGAGAACCGCCGGCGTAACTTCAAACGGCCGGCCGTAAAATTCCTGTTCGCCGATAATATACTGCGCAGGAACGCCTCGGGCTTTGCGATTGATCGCTTCTTCCAGGGCGTGGCGGCGGTCCGCCGGAAACGGCTCCGCGAGCGCCATATAGTATGAGGTTCCCGACAATCCCAGCACATGCTCCAGCAGCAGCTGCGCATTCCGCTGCGGTTCCATTACCCGCATGCCGTCTAAAAAAGAAGAAGCCTCTACAAAGGCTTCTCTTATGCTGCGCTGCGGCGTTAATTCGAATATCGTCCGCTTCAAAGCGTTATACTCCTTTTTCCATCATTTCAGCCTGCTCCGCAAGGGTCAGCGCCGAAACGATCTCTTCAATCTCCCCGTTCATCACTTGATCCAGCTTGTGAACGGTAAGTCCGATCCGGTGATCGGTTACACGGCTTTGCGGGAAGTTGTACGTACGGATCCGCTCACTGCGGTCACCTGTACCTACCTTGCTCTTCCGCTCCCCGGCATACTTCGCTTCTTCCTCTTGGCGCATCATATCAAAGATACGAGCACGAAGCACCTGCAGCGCCTTATCTTTATTGGAGTTCTGCGATTTGCCGTCTTGACACGTAGCCACGATCCCCGTCGGGATATGCGTTACGCGTACCGCCGATTTGGTGGTGTTAACGGACTGACCGCCTGCACCACTGGAGCAGAAGGTATCCACGCGGATGTCCTTGTCATGGATTTCGATATCCACTTCTTCCGCCTCCGGCATGACCGCCACGGTGGAGGTGGAGGTATGGATACGACCGCCGGATTCCGTAGCCGGAATACGCTGCACACGGTGCGCGCCGCTCTCAAATTTCATTTTACTGTAAGCGCCGCGGCCATTGATCATGAAGATCACTTCCTTGAAGCCGCCCAGATCGTTCGTGTTGACATCCATCAGTTCAACCTTCCAGCCCTGGGTATCCGCATAACGGGTATACATCCGGTACAGGTCGGAAGCAAACAGTGCCGCCTCGTCGCCGCCGGCTGCGCCGCGAATCTCGATGATGACGTTCTTATCATCATTCGGGTCCTTCGGCAGCAGCAAGATCCGAATCTTCTCCGCCAACTCGCGCTCGCGCTGGGTAAGCTCCTCGATCTCCATTTTCACCATTTCGCGCATGTCGTCGTCCAACTTTTCGCCCTGCATGGTTTTGGCAGCTTCGAGTTCTTCAATAACATTTTTATATTCAACATAAGCCTCATAAGCAGGCTGTAAATCGGATTGTTCTTTGGAATAATCCCTGAGCTTCTTGGAATCATTAGCGACATCAGGATCGCACAGCAGCTCACTTAACTTCTCGTAACGATCCGCAAGGGATTGTAATCGGTCCAACAAAGGAATTCACCTCTCTAAGATATATTCCTGAAGATATGTCTTTTTGCACTCCATTTCGCATCAACAATGAAGTGTAAACGACTTTTTATTTTACCATGAAACGACGTATTTGACTAGCAGGCAGTTGACCGGACGATAAAGGTTCTCCCCTTCAAAAAAACCACGGTCCCATGCACAAAGTGACATGGAGCCATGGCCTTTGAATCGTTCAATTGCTACACATTGAAACGGAAGTGCATAACATCGCCGTCATTCACAACGTACTCTTTGCCTTCCAGACGAAGCTGTCCGCGTTCCTTCGCGCCGTTCATCGATCCGGCCGCAACCAGGTCATCGTAAGCTACGACCTCCGCACGGATGAAGCCCCGTTCGAAGTCGGTGTGGATCACGCCTGCCGCTTGCGGAGCCTTCGTTCCTTTGCGGATCGTCCAGGCACGTACTTCCTGCACGCCTGCCGTAAAGTAGGTGTACAATCCCAGAAGACTGTAAGCCGCCTTAATGAGACGGTTCAAACCGGATTCTTCCAGCCCCAGCTCCTCAAGGAACATCGCCTTGTCCTCGCCCTCAAGCTCGGCAATCTCAGCTTCAACCTTCGCGCTGATCGGAACCACGATCGCGTTCTCCGCAGCCGCGAAATCACGAACCTGCTGCACGTAAGGATTGCTGTCGGCTTCCGCAACGCCATCCTCGCTCAGGTTAGCCGCGTATAACACCGGCTTCAATGTCAGCAGGTGCAAATCACGAACAATCAGCTTCTCATCATCGCTCAGCTCCACGCTGCGCGCCGGTTGATCGTTGTAAAGAGCTTCCTTCAGGCGCTCCAGCAGTTCTACCTCCTGAGCATACTGCTTGTTGCCGCCCTTCATGTTCTTCTTCGCGCGGTCGATCCGCTTCTCCACGCTGTCGAGATCCGCAAGGATCAGCTCCAGATTAATCGTCTGGATGTCGCTGACCGGGTTCACTTTACCGTCAACGTGGGTAATGTTCTCGTCTTCAAAGCAGCGAACAACATGAACGATGGCATCCACTTCACGAATATGGGCAAGAAACTTGTTCCCGAGACCTTCCCCTTTGCTTGCCCCGCGAACCAAGCCCGCGATGTCCACGAATTCAAAAGCGGTCGGTACCGTTTTGTTCGGCTGAACCAGCTCGGTCAGTTTGTCGAGGCGCTCATCCGGCACTTCCACGACGCCGACGTTAGGATCAATCGTACAGAACGGATAGTTGGCCGATTCGGCGCCCGCTTGCGTGATCGCATTAAACAATGTTGATTTGCCGACGTTTGGCAAACCGACGATTCCTGCTTTTAAAGCCATTTATGTGACAACTCCTTATCAGGTTTACTTCTTTATGGGTAAGTATTACACAGCTTCGGTTCTTATCGTCGAAGCTACTAATCGCCTGTTAAACAATCTTATTAATTATAGCAGATACCCGATAGACTTCAACACGAATATACTGCCATCACTTTAATGTGGATCCCGCCAATCACCCCGGCCATTTAAACACGAATCAGCCGTTTGGTTGACTTCAGCGCATCGATATTCGCCGCCCCGATTCCGAACATCGCCGTCCGCAGCTCCAACTCCACCTGGGCGAGCCGCTGATCCAGCGCTTCCACCGAATCGACCGCCGATCCCAGGAGTCCACGCCCGAAGCCGGCCAAATCGGCGCCAAGCGAGAGCGCTTTGGCCGCATCGACGCCGCTCTGCAGCCCGCCGCTGCCGATAAGCGCACAGGTTGGCGCAGCTTCGCGCACCTCCACGATGCATTCCGCGGTAGGATTGCCCCACCCGGCGAAAGCTTCAGCCGCAGCGCGGCGAACCGGATCCGGGCTGCGGAATTTTTCAACCTGGCTCCATGAGGTACCGCCCGCACCAGCCACGTCGATGAAGGCCGCCCCGACATTCAGCAGGTTCCGCGCCGTTTCACCATCGATTCCCCAGCCGACTTCTTTAATGCCAACCGGTACCGAAAGCGTACGGCACAGATCCTCAATTCGCCCAAGCAAACGGCCAAAACGGGTATTCCCTTCCGGCTGAAACACCTCTTGAAGTCCGTTTAGATGAAGAACCAGCATGTCCGCGCCCGCGATATCCACCGCCCGCTGACAATCGTTAAGGCCAAAGCCATAGTTCAGCTGCACCGCTCCAAGGTTGGCGATAACCGGCACGCTCGGCGCACTCTCCCGGACACGGAAAGTAGGAGCAAGCTCTTCCTTCTCCACCGCGGCGCGCACGGAGCCTACCCCAAGGGCCCAGCCGCGCCGCTGCGCGGCTTCGGCCAGACGTCTATTGATCTCTCCGGTGGCCTTGCTTCCGCCAGTCATGGAGCTAATCAGAAAGGGTGTTCGTACGGAAAAATCAAGAAATGTAGTGTCCAGCTTAATATCGTCAAAATCGATTTCCGGCAGTGCGGAGTGACGGAAGCGGTAACGTTCAAAACCTGTGGTTACTCCCACGGAGCCTACTTCCTCATTCAAACATAAACGTACATGCTCTATTTTCCGTTCGCCCGTGGACACTTCCGGCATCAGCCTGCCCTCGGGTCTTTCCAATCCTCTGCCTGAAATGGTTTCAGCAGGTTTACCCGCAGTCTCTTTATGTTCTGAATTCATCCCGTGCCTCCTTATCCACTTCGCTCATCTTTTAAATTAACCATATATAAGCATATCATTGGCATCACAGGTTGTCCCGGCTGCATGGATATGCACATCATCCTTAAGCAAAAATATAAACGACTCGATCTTCACCCATTCTACCGCATGTTTTGAAAAAACAAACCCGAATATCATTCTACCCCGGCTTCCTAGGATCAACTCAGGCTCCAAATCTCACACTTTCTGAATTGCAGAAACGAAGAGTGCGTCAGAGCAGGACTTTCATGTTAATTAACGGTATATGACAGCGATAGGAGGATGGGCTATATTGGGTTTCCACCATTTCATTCATCACCGCAATTCAGAGGATCTACATACAACCGATGCAGGCGATCCAGGCACGCAGCTCGTACCAGGGAAACCGAATATCAAAAGCTCCCGAACGCGAACAACGATTTTCATCTGCCTTGTCCTTCTTATACTCTGGCTCATCGGCGTAATGGTCTATCAGACTCATAAGCCGCTACCGAAGGGAATCTCCTATGAAAGCCCGCTTTACCAGAGCGACGTTAAAATGTGGACCGACCTGACCTATCCCGGACCGGACGGTCAACCGGTACATGATCGTGAAATCGGACCACGCATCGGTCAAATTATCGATGAATCCCGAAAGTTCCTGGTTATCGATATGTTTCTGTTCAACGGCTACACCCATAAAGGTCAGGAATTCCCCGAAGTCAGCGAAGAGCTTGCCCATCGCCTTGTTGCCCATAAGAAGAAAAATCCCGACATGGATATCTTCTTTATTTCCGATGAAGTGAATACTGGGTATGGCTCCTATTCGCTGCCGGAATTCGAGGCCATGAAGGCTGCCGGCATTCATGTGATCATCACCGATGTCGACCGGCTGCGGGACTCCACGCCCGCCTATTCCGCCGTATGGCGTACGTTCGTCCAGTGGTTCGGCCAATCGGGCCAGGGGACACTCCCCAATCTGATGGCAAGCGAAGCACCTGATATTACGGTCCGCTCCTATCTGAAGCTGCTGAACGTGAAGGCCAATCACCGTAAAGTCGTCATCAGCGAGAACACCGCTCTGGTCACTTCGGCCAACATCCATGACGCCAGTGCGTTCCACTCCAACATCGCCTTCGAAACGAGCGGGGACATCATCGGGGATATGCTTGCAGCCGAGCAAGCCGCCGTTAACCTTACAAGCCCCATCAAACTGCCGGAGTATGAGCCGAGCTCTAAGCCACCCGTGCAACCTTCTGATCAAGCAAACGATGTCGATGTTCGTTATTTGACGGAAGGGAAAATCTATAAATATGTTCTGGAGGCCATTGGGCAATCACAGCCCGGGGACACGCTCTGGATGGGGATGTTCTATCTGGCTGACAGCAACGTCATGGACCAGCTTCTAAAAGCCTCGGACCGCGGCGTTGATATACGCCTCATTCTGGATCCGAACCAAAACGCCTTCGGCCGGGATAAGATCGGCATCCCCAACCGTCCGGCTGCCGCTGAGCTCATCAAGAAATCCAAGGGGAACATCTCCATTCGCTGGTACAACACCGGTACAGAGCAGTATCATACCAAGCTCATGTACATTGCCAAACCGACAGGCAAGTCCGTGATTACCGGCGGGTCAACCAATTTCACAAAGCGGAATCTGGCCGATCTCAATTTGGAAAACAACCTGTGGATAGCCGCACCTAACGATCATCCGCTCACCCAGGACCTGGACCGTTACTTTCATCGGATATGGTTCAACGAAGGCGCAGCCTTTAGTCTCGAAGCCGAGGCTTATCAGGGAAAAACGACATGGATGAAGGACATCCTGTTTAAACTGCAAAAATGGCTGGGTTTCACTACCTTTTAAAATTCTTTCAATATTATGTATGTGCGCGCATAAAGTGCCGCTATGTACCGCCAGTTACCCACCTCCACCGCTTACAGCAGAGGTGACATCAGCCGGGCAGCCGACTCCAGCAGCCGGGTCATGATTCTTTTTTTACGGGTATGATTGCGGTCGTACAGGATGGCGGATTCGAGGTCCTGCTCGAAATCGGATACCAGTCTGCCTACGCTTTCCGTATGAACGAGTAAAGCATTAACCTCAAAATTAAGGTGGAAGCTCCGCATGTCCATGTTAGCTGTGCCAATGGTTGCGACCTCCCCGTCAACGATCAGCAGCTTCGAGTGCATAAACCCTTTTTCATATTCATATACCCTTACCCCGGCATCCAGCAGAGCCGGAAAATAGGAGTGGGAAGCCAGGAAGGGCAGCCATTTGTCCGGTTTCGACGGAAACAGAATCCGCACATCAAGACCGGACAAGGCGGCAACCCTGAGCGCGGTGAATATGTCTTCATCCGGTATAAAATACGGCGTAGCCAGCCATACCGACTTGCGAGCCGACACAATCATGGAGAAGAAGATGTTTTTCAGGGCTCTTCGCTCATTGTCCGGTCCGCTTGCGATAATCTGGACGGCACCGGCACGGTTCTCCAGCAAATCCGGTGAATAATAGATCGGCTCACTTGGCTGCTCCCCCGTCATGTACTGCCAATCCTGCAAAAAGACGACCTGGAGCGTTCGGACAGCCTCTCCGCGAACAAGCATATGGGTATCGCGCCAGAAACCGAATGCCTTACTGCGGCTTAAATACTCATCCCCCACATTCAATCCGCCCACGAATCCGACACTGCCGTCAATAACAACGATTTTGCGGTGATTACGGTAATTCACGCGGCTCGTGAAGAATATCGTCTTGGGACTGCCAAATACGGCAACCTGTATGCCCGCATCCCTCATCTCCTGCAGAAAGGTAGGCGGCAGCTGCAAGCTGCCAACGGCGTCCACCATGAACCGCACGGCAACCCCTTTTCTCGCCTTCCGTATCAAAATTTCCTGGATCTGCGTTCCGATGGCATCCGGCCGGTAAATGTAATATTCCATATGGATATGATGCGTTGCCTGTTCCAGCTCCGCGATCAAGGCCTCGAAGGTCTCTTCCCCATCGGTCAGCACCCGCGTTTCGCTTGAGAAGGAAATCGGCGTACGCGCCAGCCGGGCAGACAGCTGAAGGAGCTGCTGCACTTCCGGCTTGAAGCAGGAGACGTCCGGAGTGCTTTTGCGAAGGACCTCGCTGGTGTATACCAGGCCGTCCTTCCGTGCTTTTTTGTCGTACTTTCTCCGTTTAAAATAATTCTGTCCAAACAAAAAATAAAAGACAAGCCCGACGATCGGGACGAGTGCCAGCAGCAGAATCCAGGCCATGGTGCTGCTGGGATGACGATTCTCCATAAAAATCATGAATCCGATGGATACTACGGTTAAGGTGGAGAATATCCCGATAATGGTCCCGGTCGTCTTCCCGAAATAATCCATGCCAAAATAATAAAACGCGAACAAAAGCGCGGTGATCAGTACAGCCTCAATTCCCTTTCTCATGTCCGTTTACCCCTTGTTTATTCATCGTTTTTCGTCTCTTTTGTATGTACGATGCCGATCACCCATATTCTACATGATCTCCCCCAGGAACTAAAGACTGTTCTCTATGAGACGACAAGGCTCGATGCTCAAAAATAATATATTGACAACGCTAAAACTATTTGCTAAAAATTAAACTAACGATCGTTAGTTAGGAGGATGATTATGAGTGCCGCCAACATTAAACAATCCGCCCTTGCCCACTTCGCCAAGAACGGTTACGAAGGGGCATCGCTGAAACATATCGCTGATGATTGCGGGATTAAGAAGCCCTCGATTTATGCTCATTTTTCAAGCAAACAGGATTTATTCCTGCAGGTGCTTCAGGACGTATTCCAGCGTCAAGAGGACTTGATGGTGGCGTATTTCCTCGACCATGCGGATTGGCCGCTGGAGCAGCAGTTGCACGGATTTCTAGAAAGCCGTCTGCAAGCTTATCGCCTGGATGATGAAGTCCGGTTCTTCTTGCGGATGGCCTTCTTCCCGCCAAGCGCGTTGTATGACGAAGTGATGGGGATGGTGTATCCATTGCTTGACCAGCAGGAAGAGAACCTGTCCAAACTGCTTGCCGCAGGTTGCCCGGTGCACGGACGCATCATCCGTTATCCGCGGAATGCCGCAATTGCCTATATGACCTTGCTGGATGGAATCCATCTGGAGACCGTGTACGGCGGAGAAGAACGGGCCATGAGACGGCTCGTGGCCGCTTGGCCCGTGTATTGGTTAGGAGTAACGAAACAAAGGTATACCCACAAGAGTTAATGTCTCCTGTTCTACGCATGATAAAGAGGCTTAAGGAGAATAGGAATTGGTAGCCGTAAGGGGTTACTGTGTTTTCATAAAAGGAGTGACAATCATAATGAATCGCAACTGGGTTTTTGTGCTGCTTGCTGGATTGGTTGAAGTGATATGGGTTATGGGTTTGAAGCATTCCTCTAACATCTGGGAATGGCTTGGAACCGTAGCCGCCATTGCAGTCAGCTTCTATCTTATTATCGAGGCAGCCAAACGGCTGCCGGTCGGAACGGTGTATGCCGTCTTCACGGGAATCGGCACAGCCGGAACGGTCGCTTCCGAAATGCTGTTCTTCGGAGAACCGTTTAAACTGCTTAAGGTGCTTTTGATCTGCGTGCTGCTGGCAGGGGTGATCGGCCTTAAGCTGGTTACGGCGGATCATGCAGAACCGGAGGTGAGTAAGTAATGGCCTGGGTTGCTCTTGTATTTGCCGGATTATTCGAAATCGGCGGCGTCATCGGCATCAAAGGCGTGTCGGAGCGAAAGGGATGGCGCTATGTACTGATTTTGGCCGTGTCTTTTGCCGCCAGCTTCTCCCTTCTCTCCTACGCCATGACCGTACTGCCTATGGGGACTGCTTACGCTATCTGGACGGGAATCGGGACCGCGGGCGGCGCGATCACCGGGATGTTCCTGTTCGGGGAACCAAAGGAGTGGCGGCGGGTGCTGTTTATTGCCATGATTCTGTGCTCAGCTGTTGGTCTGAAATTGATCAGCTAAATAATTTCTACAAATTTCATAAGTTTTCAGAACCCATGAAAAGGGACGACCGTAGTAAAGTTGAAACGGTCGTTCTTTTTCATATATAATAATTCTTGACCTAATGGTCAATCCAAGAACCGTAAAGTTCTCAAGCGAGGTGAGCTTTTGATTGGCTGATAAAACGGCAGAAAAACGACAGCAAATTCTCATCACTGCGATGCAGCTGTTTTCCGCGAAGGGCTCTTCGGTTACCTCCATGCAGGAAATCGCCGAAGTATGCGGGATGTCGAAAGGCAGCCTCTATCTTCATTTCAAGTCCAAAGAGGAACTGGAAAAGAGCATTTACGAGCATATCGCAAGCCGGATAAAAGACGAGATTCTCCGGGTCGACCACGATCCGCTCCTTGCGCCTAAGGAACAGCTGCGCAAGCAGACGGAAGTGCTATTGATCCATTTTTTGGAGATCCGGGAATATCTCCTGAAGCAGTTCCATGATCAGATGCCGGGGAAACCCCCTTTTGACAAGGAAAACATGCGGCAGGAAATGCTCGCTGCATTGCAGTGGTTTAACAATAAGCTTAAAACCATTTATGGACCGGACGTAGAGCCGTATACGATGGAGATCGGCATGTTTATGGCCAGCATGCTGGGTTCGTATATCCGCTTTCTGTTCATGCCGGGATTTCATTTGAATGTTGGAATCACGGCAGATCACCAGATCCAGCTGCTCGATGACATCGTAGCCAGCATTCTTCGCAGACGGCCGGAGCCGCTGATCCCGATGGAGGCGATTGGCCAATTGGGACAATTATGCCAAACCGACGTTCGCAAACAGCGCCATCCGCTGATCGTCATAAAGGCGATGAAAAACGAGCTGAAGCAGATCCAGGGCGAGGCGGAGGACCGGGAAGATGCGATGGAATCCCTCAATATTATGGAGAAAGAGCTGCTTGCCCTCCAGCCCAGCAGGGCCGTTCTGAAAGGAATGCTTGCTAACTTGGAGGGGATCGAAGAAATCGAAACATTGTATACCGAGCTCAAAGGCACTATTTTGACTGTGCTTGAAAGCTATCTTACGCCCGGCGGCATGATGCAGGGAAATTCGTTCAAATTAGAGACATAGAGTTATGGAGAGGAGAGAGAATCGCCTAATGAAAGGAATTATCAATTTCTCGCTGCGCAACAAGTTTGCGATCTGGCTGCTGACCATCATCGTCAGCTTCGGTGGGTTATACAGCGGACTGACGATGAAGCAAGAAACCATTCCGGATATTAACGTCCCGTTCTTAAGTGTCACCGCGATCTATCCCGGTGCAGCCCCTGAAGGTGTTGTGGAGGATGTCACCAAACCGCTTGAGACGAGACTCCGCAATATCGACGGCGTCAAAACCGTAACCTCCACTTCCATGGAGAATGCAGCCAATGTCATGGTTGAGTTTGATTATGGTAGTGATCTGGACAACGCTACGGCTGCTGTTCGTGAAGCCATTAACGAGGTAAAGCTGCCCGATGACGCCCAGAAACCTACCATATCCAAATTCAGCATGAGCTCCATGCCGGTTGTCTCCCTAAGTATTGCGAACAAAGACAACATGGCATTGGATGAATTGACACGCATTACAGAGAATGACATCGTTCCGGAGCTGGAGGATTTGGACGGAGTTGCTTCCATCCAGGTAGCCGGACAATTCGTGAACGAAGTACAGCTTAAGTTTAATCAGAACAAACTGAACGAGCTCGGCTTGACGGAGGATACCGTCAAAGGTATCGTGCAGGGTTCCGCGCTGTACGTTCCGCTCGGCATGTTCGAAATGGAAAAATCCCAGAAGGCTGTTGCCATTGATGGCGGCATCATCGGCATTGACGATCTGAAGAATATCGCTATTCCGGTTATTCCGGGTGGCGGCGGCGCAGATGCATCTGCCGGAGCGGGTGCTCCGAATGCCGGGGCAGGTCAACAACCATCGCAGCAGCCTACCGGTGACGCAGCCGGGGCAGGTCAACAAGGCGCTCCTGGAGCCGGTACGGCTGCCGGAGGACCAAGCGGTGCTCCGGCCGTTCCAACCGGCATTCCAACCGTAAAACTCAGCGAGATTGCCAAAATTGAAGTTATCGGAACCTCGGAATCCATCTCCCGCACCAACGGGAAGGAATCGATCGGTATCCAAATCGTGAAAGCCAACGACGCCAATACGGTTGACGTTGTCAATCAGGTCAAAGACAAGGCCGAAGAATTGAGAGGCCTTTATCCGGGCATGGATCTGACGATCATGCTGGACCAAGGCAAGCCGATTGAAGACTCTGTTCATACGATGCTTTCCAAGGCATTATTCGGCGCGCTGTTCGCCGTTCTGATCATTATGGTCTTCCTGCGCAACATCCGTTCGACGATTATATCGATCATTTCGATTCCATTGTCCTTGCTGATTGCGGTTCTGTGCCTGAGACAAATGGATATCACCCTAAATATGATGTCGCTCGGTGCCATGACCGTTGCCATCGGCCGGGTTGTCGATGACTCGATCGTCGTAATCGAGAATATCTACCGGCGTATGTCCCTCTCGACCGAGAAGTTGACGGGCCGAGCGCTCATTAGCGCTGCTACACGTGAAATGTTTGTACCGATCATGTCCTCCACCATCGTAACCATCGCGGTATTCCTGCCGCTTACCCTGGTCAGCGGTATGGTCGGAGAGCTGTTCATGCCATTTGCATTGACGATGGTCTTCGCACTGCTCGCTTCCCTGGTCGTGGCGATCACGCTTGTGCCCGCCATGGCGCACAGCCTGTTCCGCAAAGGCTTGAAGAACAAACATGATCATGCAGAGAAACCGGGCGCAATGGCCCGCGGATATCGTTCCATTCTGAAATGGACGCTCAATCACAAAGCCATTACATTCCTGGCAGCCATCGTATTATTGGCAGGAAGCTTGTTCCTGACGAAGTACCTTGGAGTTAGCTTCATTCCTGAACAGGAAGACAAATATGCCATGGTGACATATTCCCCTGAACCTGGCGTCATGCTGGAGGATGTAGAGGAACGCGCATTACAAGCAGAGAAATTGATCCTGGATCAGCCTGGCGTGCAAACGATGCAGTACTCCATCGGGGGCAGCAATCCGCTTGGCATGGGATCGGCCAATTCCGGATTGTTCTATATTATGTATGACCCGGACACGAAAAACTTCGAAGATGTCAAAAAAGCGCTTGTCGAGGATCTTGCTAAGGAAGTACCTGATGGTACTTGGTCCAATATGGACATGGCGGCCGGCGGCTTTGGCGGCAGCCAGTTAACGGTTAACGTCTTTGGCGATTCTCTGGAGCAGATCAAGCCGGTGGCTGATCAAATCGCAGAGCTCGCAAACAAGGATACCGCAACCTTTGACAATGCAGAAACCAGCTTGTCCGAAGCGTTCGAGCAGTATACGCTGGTTGCCGACCAAGAGAAGCTAAGCTCCCTTGGCCTGACAGCAGGACAACTCGCGATGAAGCTGGCTCCTGTACGGGAACGTCCGGTCTTGACCGAAGTCAAAATTGAGGACAAGACCTACAATGTTTACATTGAGACGGACAGCAAAACCTACAAGAGCATTAAGGAAATCGAGAACGAAACCGTCACCTCTCCGCTCGGGATCGAAGTACCGATCAAAGATGTGGCCAAGGTGGAAAAAGGAACGACTCCAGATTCCATTATGCGCATCGACGGGAAAATGGTTGTGACCGTCACAGCCGATATCTTGTCCAGCGATGTTGGTTCGGCCTCCACCAACCTGGAGACTGAAGTGAACAAGCTTGAGCTTCCAGACGGCGTATCCGTCCAGTTCGGAGGCGTCACCGAGCAAATCAACGAAACCTTCGGACAGCTTGGACTCGCTATGCTGGCAGCCATTGCGATTGTATACTTTGTGCTTGTGGTTACATTCGGTGGCGGTCTCGCACCGTTCGCCATCCTGTTCTCACTGCCGTTCATTGTCATCGGAGCCATTATCGGCTTGCTCGTCACAGGCGAGACACTGAACGTGTCTGCACTCATGGGCGTACTCATGCTGATCGGTATCGTCGTGACCAATGCGATTGTATTGATCGACCGCGTGATCCATATGGAACGCGAAGGAATGAGCACCCGCGAAGCCCTGCTTGAAGCCGGGGCTACCCGTCTTCGTCCAATCTTGATGACGGCACTCGCAACCATCGGCGCTCTCCTGCCTCTCGTATTCGGCTGGGAGAACAGCGCAGGCATCATCTCGAAAGGTCTTGGCATTACGGTTATCGGCGGTCTGATCAGTTCGACGCTGCTCACGCTCGTAGTGGTACCTATCGTGTACGAGTTCCTGATGAAGTTCAGCAAGAAAAGAATCGAAGATTAAGTAGAACACCAAAGCCCCGGCTTCCTACATTAGGAGACCGGGGCTTTTTTTGATGACGATGATGTTGTTGTCTTGCTCGCTAATGTACCAGCACAGCTTCCCTGGAATGCTTCCACGTCTTCAGCATGTTCAGATCCTGTGCGAGGAACTCCTCCAGCAGACTGAATACCGACTGATAAAGCGGACTTTTCGTGGATTCCTTCAAATCTTTGCAGAGAGATGGCACCCATGACAACAGATGCTCCTCCAGAAACTTCTCTTGAACCTCCATCAATTGCAGCATGCTATGTTCACAATACGTATTGTTCAGCATACGGTCATGAAGCAGTGTCATAAATTCCAGTTCAATGGCTATATGATCGTCCGCTTCGCCGTGCAGTTTATTAAAGGCAACACCGACGGATGCATAACAATCGGCTAAATCCTGAGCGCATCCATCCTTCGTATAATGAGACTCTGCCGCCTGACGCTGTTTGGACTGCTGAAGCAATCGACGGTATTCCGCCCCTTCATATTCGCAAATCCGAACCAATTCCTCAGGTGAGCGTCCACATAAATATGTCATCAGGTCCGTACCGGCCTTCAAACATTCCGCAGCCTTGCTAATTCCACTTCCGCGGCTCCATTCCGCAATCATAGACAAGCTGGGCCAATTGCCCAAAAAATCAATCAGCAGCTCGTAGACCGTCCCCCGGTTTTCAAGCCATCTGTGACAGACGTCAGGCACCTCCAAAGTTTGAACAGGTGATATCGCCATATCGAACCTCCTATTGGTAACCTTTCTTGTTGGATGTGATATCCTTGACAGTATATCTTAGATGAACGTCTAATGAAAGCAGTTTGAAATGATTTCCGAAAATTTCGGAAAAATCAGGAAACTTTCGGAAATCTAGAATGTCACTACTCGCTTTCAAGGGGAGAAAGCTTTTGTCCACAGCTTCAATATACTGGATCCCGAAAGCGTTTTCTGTGATTCTTCTCACAAAACAATGGCCGTTTTGCCGCAGCTTGTCCTGCCGGCATGACCCAAAAGGTGCATTGACTCCCGTACGGGGAATAGCTACAATGTGACCATGCATGCTATAAAGGGGGATTTCCATGATCGAACCGCTTAAAGATTCTTTCGGTCGGGTCCATGATTATATTCGTATCTCAGTGACGGATCGATGCAATCTTCGTTGTGTCTATTGTATGCCGGAAGAAGGGGTGGAATTCCAACCTCACGATCAGATTATGAGCTATGAAGAGATCGCAGCGATCATGCGCGTCCTTGCCCCTATGGGCGTCTCCAAAGTACGCCTTACCGGCGGCGAGCCGCTGGTGCGCAAGGATCTGGAGTCCTTGGTCCATATGATTGCTTCCATTGATGGAATTCAAGATATTTCCCTCACCACCAACGGGATCATGCTCCCATCCAAAGCTCGTCTGCTTAAGGAAGCGGGACTTACCCGAATCAACATCAGCCTGGATTCGCTTCATGAGGAGCGATACGCCCGCATCACGCGCGGCGGTCAAGTGCGCAAAGTGCTGGAAGGCATTGAAGCCGCTTATGAAGCCGGCCTGGATCCCATCAAACTGAACATGGTGTTAATGAAGGGCTTCAACGAAGACGAGATTCGCGACTTTATCGCGCTGACGCTCGATCGTCCCCTTCATGTCCGCTTTATTGAATACATGCCGATCGGCCAAGCATCCGATGCCTGGCGAGATTCATATATGCCGCTGAGCCGGGTATCCGAAGTGTGCCAGGAGGCGGGTTGGACCATTCAAGAAGAGCAGGGGCCATCCAGCAATGGGCCCTCACAAAATATGAAGGTGGTTGGAGCTACAGGAACCTTCGGTCTGATCCATCCGGTCAGCGATCATTTCTGCGATTCCTGCAACCGCCTCAGGCTGACGGCTGACGGCCACATCAAAGCTTGCCTGTACTGGTCCGACGAATTTAACGTGCGCCGCGTCGTCGATGATCCTTCCGCGGTGGCGAACCTGTTCCGCAAAGCGCTGGGCGCCAAACCGCTGAATCATGAAATGGCGCTCGCGCTCGAGAAAAAAACGCAAAGCCATACCCCCACCGTCCGGCGTATGTCACAGATCGGTGGATAAACCATCTGCTGTGCGTATAATAGCCGAAGGCAGTCGTTTTATCTATATTAAAATCCCCGCCAAGCATTTAGATGGCGGGGATTTTTTTAGGATGAGTACCGGTTTCATCAACCTTTGCACCTTGATGCTGCTATGAGAAACTCTACTATTGTTCCTCAGGAAAGTCCGAGTTCAGCAGGCCGCCTGCTGCCTCGTATTCCCCAGGCGTGTTCATATTAAATAAAATCCTGCGCGGATCAAGGCCCGTCATTGCCTCTAATTGCTCCTCGTGCACGAAGACGGCATCCAGCTCCTGCACCCACTCTACCATGCGCAATTGTCCCTTGATCAGCCTGCGTTCAAGGCCTTCTGCGGTTTCTTTGCGATAAGCCGCCAGCAGCGGATGCACCCTACCATCTACAACGGGGATGACCGCGGCGGCTGTGTGCTGCTTGTTCGCCAGATCCAGTAGTCCCCGAAGGAAACGCTCATGGATATGGGGCATGTCGCACGCAGCAACCATGTTCCATGTGCTTTGGGATGACTTGAGCGCTGCATGGAGTCCCGCCATCGGGCCTTGCCCGACATAAAGGTCGGGAACGCATTCCAGTCCGAGAAATGGATAAGAGTCCGGGGCATTGGTGGATAGGATTACCCGTCCGCTAACCTTGCCAAGCGCCTGAACGGTTCGTTCGATTAGACTCATTCCCTCTATGGGCAGCAGCGCCTTGTTTCTCCCCATTCTCCGGGAGGCTCCACCTGCAAGCACGATACCCGTCACCTGGTCCGGCGGAAGGCCGACATCTATGGGTTGACCGCTCATATGCTCTACCAGCCTTTCTTACACGTTGTAAAAAAACTTGATTCAGTTTATAGGTTAATAACCAGAATAATGGAAAATCATTTAAAAGATGGTTTGTATCCCTTTTCAATGCGTGATACATTGAAAGGAAAGCGGCTTTTTTTTCGTTGCCGCGATTTTGGATTGCATTCGGTTTGAAAGGAATGACCTACTTGCGGAATATGGACAATGCTCAACCTTCGCTGACATCGCTCAAGCTGTTCAACTTCTTCATTTACGGAACCATGGTCATCTTCACCGGTTTCTTCCAGTTATATTTGCAAGACATCGGCATGAGCAAAATCGAAATCGGCAGCCTGATGGCCATCGCGCCATTTGTGTCCATCTTCGCAAATCCGTTCTGGGGATTCTGGGGTGATCGGGCAGCCAACATTAAACGCGTGCTGCTGATCATGATGACCGGTACACTGCTGCTGGTTCAGTTCGTATTTCAGGCGAATACCTACGCAATGATATACATGACGATGATTTTCTTTTATTTCTTCCAGACTCCGATGTTCTCACAGACGAATTCGCTGATTCTAACCTATATTGAGGGGACGCAGCAAAAATTCGGTTCGTTCCGGCTATGGGGGTCCCTGGGGTGGGCGCTGACGGCAATTGCTGCAGGACCTGTCATCGACCGGCTCGGATCGGGACGCATCTCCATCGTGTTCTCGATCATGCTGCTGGTGGCGGCGTTGTTCATGTTCACACTGCCCTCCATCCAGAAAACAACGGCGTCGGCATCGGTTAACCTTAAAGGACTCAGCAGGCTGTTCCTGAATTCCTATTTTGTCTGGTTCATTCTATTAGGCATCATGGTATCCATCCCGAACACAGCCAATAACACCTTTATGTCCCTATACATTCTGGAGCTTGGCGGTACCAAGCAGATGGTGGGCCTGGCGATCTTCTTCTCGTCGATATTCGAAGTGGTGATCTTCATTCTGTTTGACCGCTTCCTGAAGCGTAAAATCAATGTCCTGGTCGGCTGCTTGACGATTGTCAGCCTGCTCTTCGCCCTCCGCTGGCTGCTGATGGCGGAAGCCAACAGCGCGCTGGAGGTGGCCTTCATCCAGCTGCTGCACTGCGTAACCTTCGGCGGCTATTTCTATGTCGGCGTACAGCTGACGATGCTGTTTGTTCCGACGCCGTATCGCGCTTCCGGACAAGCGATCTATACCTTAAGCTGGAGCGGCATATCCGGCGTCATCGGCGGTCTCGCCGGCGGCTGGATGTTCCAAAACTTCGGGGCGCAGATCATGTACTGGACCGGCACGATGCTTGCCATTGTGGGGGCCATCGGCTTTGGCTGGATGTGGTACAACCTTCGCAAGCACGGGTATCAGCCGCTGCATCCGGACGATCCCGAAGGCGACGAGATCGAGGAGTACGCGGCGAGTTAGAACGTGGTTTGTACGCAAGCCATTCCAATTGCAAGCTGGTATCACCGTAATATAACAAGACTCGAATGAATCCTGTAACGGATCTTCGAGTCTTGTTTACGTTATAAGGGCGCGAGAGACATCTTCTACGCCGTCCATGCGGTTTATGTTGATTAGCTCTTCGGAAGCTGGAACGAGCTCTTCAGGGAGACCACGCGGTTAAATACCGGACGTCCTGGCTGCGAATACTTCGAGTCGACGTTGAAATATCCATGGCGGAAGAACTGGAACTTGTCCTGCGGTGCAGCATCCTTCATATTCGGTTCCACGAATCCTTGCACGATTTGCAGCGAGTTCGGATTGATGTCGTCCAGGAAAGACTTCTCGGCAGTTGCTTCTTCCGCTTCGCCTGCAACCTCCTGCACCAATTCGGCTTCTTCCTCTTCGTCCTTGAACAGCGGTTCGAACAGGCGGAATTCGGCAGGCACGGCCTGCGTGGCCTCCACCCAGTGAATCGTTCCTTTCACCTTGCGTCCGGTAAAGCCACTCCCGCTCTTCGTCTCCGGATCATACGTACAGTGGATCTCGATGACCTTGCCGTTCTCGTCTTTGATCACGTCATTGCACTTGATGAAATACGCATGCTTCAAACGCACCTCATTTCCCGGGAACAAGCGGAAATATTTGCTCGGAGGATCTTCCATGAAATCCTCTTGCTCAATATAAATCTCGCGCGAGAACGGAATCTGGCGAATCCCCATCTCTGGATTCTCCGTGTTGTTCTCGGCGTCCAGCCATTCGATCTGACCTTCAGGGTAATTCGTAATGACCACCTTCAGCGGGTCCAGCACAGCCATCGTACGCGGCGCCTTCAGCTTCAGGTCCTCACGGATAAAGTGTTCCATCACTTGGCGGTCCACCGTGCCGTACGCCTTCGAAATTCCCGTCTCAAACACGAAGTTGCGAATGGCTTCAGGCGTATACCCCAGTCGGCGAAGTCCGGAGATCGTTGGCATGCGCGGATCATCCCAGCCGTCCACAACGTTCTCGTCTACGAGCTGCTTCAGTTTGCGTTTGCTCGTAACCGTCTGCGCCACATTCAGACGCCCGAATTCATACTGATGCGGCGTGCTGTCCATCTCGCATTCCGCCACGACCCAATCATAGAATGGGCGCTGATCTTCAAACTCCAGAGAGCATAGGGAATGCGTAACCCCTTCAATGGCATCCTCCAGCGGATGGGCAAAAGCGTACATCGGATAAATGCACCACTTGTCGCCTGTATTGTGATGATGCGCGTGAGAGATACGGTAGATGACCGGATCCCGCAAATTGATATTCGGCGAAGCCATATCGATCTTGGCGCGGAGCACGCGTTCGCCGTTGGCGAATTCTCCTTTGCGCATCCGCTCGAACAGATCCAGATTTTCTTCCACGCTGCGATCCCGGTATGGACTATTTTGCCCAGGCTCGGTCAGGGTTCCGCGCGTTTCGCGGATTTGGTCGGCGGATTGGTCATCCACGTAAGCTTTCCCTTTCTTAATCAACAGCACCGCACGGTTGTACATCTCTTCAAAATAATCGGACGCGTACCGCAGCTCTTCCCAATCGAATCCGAGCCACTTCACGTCCTCCTTGATGGAGTTCACATACTCAATGTCTTCCTTCACCGGGTTCGTATCATCGAACCGCAGGTGCGTCCGTCCGCCGAATTCATCGGCCAGCGTGAAATTGATCCATATGGCCTTGGCATGTCCAATATGCAAATAGCCGTTCGGTTCCGGCGGAAAGCGGGTAACGACTTCCTTGACTTTACCGGACTTCAGGTCTTCGGTAATAACATTTTTTATGAAATTGGAGGGGGTGCCCCGATGGTTCTCCACGTTGATCAACCTTTCGTCCTGTAATTTCTGTCTATCTCCTGTATAAACGTGTTTCCCTTAAATATACCTGTAATGCCGCGATTGTTCAAGGAATTCGGCACTTCCGGACCGCAAGCTGCCGACTTGGGATGAGGATTCATACAAGCAGCCCGCTCCCAGCTTTAAACCTGCGCACAGAGATCCTCCCACAACCGAAAATGCCGGTGAGAATCGTTTTGACGGGGGCTTTTCAATAAGGTAGCATGGAGAGAAAAACAGCGATGGAAGGAGGCCTGCAATCATCTTATGAAACCTCGTAAATTCCCCAAAGAACAACGTGAACAGCTGATTGAACTGGTTCAGGAATACTTTGAAACGGAGCGCGGGGAAACCCTCGGCCATCTGGCAGCAGAAGGGGTTCTTGATTTTTTCATGGAAACCTTAGGGCCGCATCTATACAATCAAGCGCTCAGCGACTGCAGAACGGTTGTTAATCAGCGTATGATTTCCATTGAAGAAGATATTTACGCATTGGAGCAAAAAGTGAAGCGGACACGTTAAAGCTACATATACTTCACGATGGAGAACAAAGGAGATACCGTATGTTTGGATACACTTTAGATGACCATGTTGAATTGCGCCCGCTTGCCATCGAGCATGCACGGGCGATGTTCGAAATTACCGATCGGTCCCGGGACCGTCTTCGCAAGTGGCTTCCGTGGGTGGATGCTGTTACCGAGGTCAACGATACCGTCAATTATATCAAAGGCGCCATGAAGCAAGCGGCCGAGAACGGCGGCTTTTCGGCTGGCATCTGGGTCCGCGAGGAGCTGGCAGGCACCATCTCGTTTCATGAGATTGATTGGAGCAACCGCTCGGTCAGCATCGGATATTGGCTGGATCAGCATTTTACGGGGCAAGGGTTGATGACAAGCGCATGCCGGGCGTTCACCGATCACGCGCTGATGCGAATGGGCCTGAACCGGGTGGAGATTCGCTGTGCAACGGCCAACCATCGCAGCCGGGCCATTCCGGAACGGCTGGGGTTTGTCCTGGAGGGAGTCATAAGGGAAGCCGAGAAGCTCCCCCAAGGCTATGTCAACCATGCGGTCTACGGCATGATTCAGAGCGAATGGAAGCGGATGAGGTAATGCGCGATAACGTTCTAAGAACGTCCCATCGGCGCTTTTTCGCAGAACACAGGCCGCACTTAAAAGGATGTTTTTCCTGCAATTATTGAAATTGTTCAGCTTCACTTAGCACTAGAATCCCAACAAAACCGGCTTGTATCCTACGATCAGGACGCAAGCCGGTTTTTGTTGTCTGTATATGTTCCAGGACGTAGGATAACCTTGGCTAAGTGCTTGGCTGGGAGCCCGCGTCTCACTCCTGATGGTCCCGCAGGATCTCCAGCCATTTGCCGAATTGCGCCTTCAGGCTGGCTGACAGCGCATCGATCTCCAGCATGCGGGACAACCCGCGTTCATCCTTCCGCCCATCCTTCATCATTCGAAGCACGTCCAGCACCGTGATGCAGGAAGCATGGGACTCAAGCTGAGCGACCACGGAATCGGCATGGACGTCCCCTTCCTCCAGGACTCGAAAGTAAAACCCGCTGTATCCCGTATTCAATACTCTTGCCGGCATGTCTTTAACGCCATGCTTTTGCGACAGCTTAAAGCAGGGATATCGAGGCTGGCTGACCTGCACCACCGCGTCGCCTATCCGGTATACATCCCCGATGCAAACCTGATCCTCCAGCATCCCCCGCAGCGTCAGGTTTTCGCCAAATGCAGCATACTCCATCTGTTTGCCCAAGGACTGTTCCCAATAGGGATAATGCTCAGAAGGATACGCGCACACCGCCTTATCCACGCCGCCGTGATGGACGAGATCGGCCTGACCATCCCCTTGGAAATTCAACGCACTTAGGAATAAGGGGCCTTCCACAGGCTGCTTATAAATTCCGGTAGACAGGTCCTTTCCCTGGTAATCAACCGTTACAGGCTTTCCCACATTCAGCGATACAATGCCCATGGTCATGGAAAATAACCTCCGCCTTCTTTTCTTTTCATCTACTATATGCAATAGCGTGTACCCTTGTCCAGAAGCCGTTTTAAGTGGCGGGCCAAATAACATAAGGCCAACCAGAAATCCCTGATTGACCTTAACATACGAAACAGCCCGGCAAGCTGCCGGACTGTTCAACCCTATGACTCCTCTCTGCCGCACGTTAACCGGCCTAGAGGGATATCATGATGCGATCATGATAAGAAGCAGCACATTAAGATATCATCGACGTAACGTCCATCCACGTAAAACTCCTGAATCAGCCTGCCCTCTTCCTGAAACCCGCAGTTCCTGTAAAAAGAGAATGCGCCCGGATTGCTGGACAGCACCCGCAGCCTCAGCTTCGAAATGCCTTCCACGCGCGCCATATCCTTCACGGCTTCAATCAGCCGCTGCCCGATGCCCTGCCGTTGATAGGCAGGGTGAACCGCGATGTTCAGCTCCAGCACGTGACGATTACTGCGAAGGCTTGTGGGCGACCGGAATCCGATGTAACCGCACAATTCTCCCTCATGCAGCGCCACGAGCTGTGTGCCTGGCGGACAATGCAGAAGATACTGATCTCTTGAGGTCCACTCCAATGGGGCAGGGGCCGTATTGCGATCCCATACCAGTTCGTCGAGTTCCATGAGTGCAGCAGCATCCTTCATCTCGGAGAACCGGATGGTCAATGTCTCTTGACGGGTCTTCATCGCTATCCCTCACTTTGATAACCATTCTCTCTATTATATCAGACCGGTTTGCTTCTTGCAGACGAGGTTCACGGGTTAGGAATTATTGTTCATGAATAGAGGTGTAAATATCCACGACACAGCCGGTGTCGCCCTCTCCGGCCAATCGTTTGAAATCCGCACCCGCAATACGAACGCCGCCTGCGCGGTATCGGTTCCGGATAGCATCCACTGCCACATCCTGCCCGTTAATCGTGATACGGGTCTGCTCGGCGCGAACCACGTGATAAATGAACGTTACCGCTATCCCCGCATAGTTGAATTGGAACTCCAGGCCATCCAGCGTCTTCGGCAGGACCGGATCAATCACCAGGTCTCCTCCCGCTTCGCGAATGCCAAGCGCATTGGAGATCAGCTGGTTCATGTAGATCCCCGGACCGCTGGAATAAATCCGCCAGCCGCCTTTGACAGGCACGCGTCCGCTGCGCAGCGCATCAAACGATTCCTGCGCTTCATAACGCGTGTTGAACTTCCCGTCCGAGCTGCTGAAATACGCATTGCTCTGACGCAGTTCCGCATTCGGCACAACCTCGGTAATGCCGATCGGGTTGATGCGCTCCAGCCCGCTCCAAACCTCGCTGTTCTTGCCGAGCTTTGCCATCGCCTCCACATAACGGATGTGCGCATGCACATATTGAAGGCCAACCTCCCGGCCAAAATTCGCCGCCTGCTCCGCCCGCTTAAAGTGCGTACTGACGCCGCCGGCATATACGGCCGGGCGGTTCATCAATCTCACGCCGTCCGGACAGAACAGCTGCTCACGGATAATTTCATAATGGCTTGCTGCCTGCTCCGGCGTCAGCAGCTCGCTGATCATGCTGCGCGTCATCGGAAGCAGCCGGTACTGGATTCCCGTTTCCTCATCGGACGGATGCAGCAGAAATCTGCTTTGCTCCTTGCTCTCCATATAGACAAAGCCCGGAATGACTTCGGAGTTCAAGATATACGTATTGAAATCCCGCTGAATTCCTTCCGCGAGTTCCCCCATGGCATCGGACATCACTTGGTCCACACCCTCCATAACGCGGGAGAACTGGTTCAAGGTCTGATAGGTCAATGCCACCGTCCAGCTGCTGACCATGAACTGCTTCAGCTGCGCGTTAGCCGGCTGAAGCGTATCGTCCCAGTCCCCGTCTCCATATGAAGACAGATAGGTGTCATGCAGGAAATGATTTTGGATATAGGCCATTTGCTTCTTCACATGCTCAAGCACGGTATACGTCTGCTCCGTAAAATCAAAGCTGTGTTTTCTTGTGTAAGGAACAACCGACTCCAATATGCTGTAATCATGCGTGACGGCCAAGTAATCGCCCAGCACCTTAAGCGGCCATACGATAATATCGCCGTGGCTCTCTTCCTGCTGAATATGAGCATATTGATCAAACATGAACCATTGCGGCCAATTTCCGTCATCCTCATACTGGTGGGAATACACTTCAAGCAGGATCTCGCGTACCTGCTCGTATTTATGCGTAGCCATGAAATATTCGACAGGCCCTTGGCATACATCGCGCGTTCCCCACGCTGCGCCGCCGTATTGTTCCAGGCCGTGCGGTACCGAATAGTGAACGAGCATGTTATGCGTATACCACCAGGCCAGCGCATTTACCTTGAACAAGCCGTCTTCCTGCCCATTCTGCCGGCTCAGATGAAACCCGTTCATGACGGACGCATAGAATGAGCGGTAGCTTGCAATCTCTTCATCGGCTTCCCGCGCCGCTAGCGGAGCGCTCGCTGCATCAAGGCTGCCTTGTACCGTCATGGTCCATTCCGTACTCTCGCCAAGCTCAAGTACCGTTAGGGAGGCACTGCCGGGCGCGATATGGCTTGCCAGACAAGTTTCGTCCTTAACCTGCATATCGGCTCCCGTCACGCCAAGACGATAATGCAGTTCCTTGTACACGGAAGCGCTGAGCGATGCCGAATCGGCACGGAAAGTCAGAATGCCGTCTTCCTGAACCATATGATATGGCACTTCATATTCATTGACATCCATCGTGATCTGCATGGTGACCAGATAACGATAAGCCCTTCCGCTCTCGGAACGGACTTGAAGCGTAACCTCCGGAGCCGCGGCAGACGTGAAATTGGTGATGATCAGCATGTCGCTTTCGGTCTTATAATACCACCGTACATAGTTAAAGCCGATCTCGAACACGGACGGCATCGTCAACAGGCGGTACTCTCCATCCATCTCGACATAAATCCGCTGTCCGGATGTCTTAGGCACGTTCAGTGCGTTTCGCGCATGACTCATCATTTTGTTAAAGTTCGTGTTCCCCGTCACCAGCTGGGAATTAAACACGCCGTACATGTAAGAGGTTGTCGTGATGACAGGACTGCCCAGCCTTACATTGTTGCCGCTCATCAAAATATGGCCGTGCGGACGCTCTACGCGGAGCTCCTTCTCCTTCATGACGATATGCTCATAAGTATCCGTGAAGAACGAGAGCAGTTCTTCCCCGTCACGCTCCTCTTGGCGGCGTACAGGGTACAAAGCGTTCAGCTCGTCTTCCGTCAGCGGCAATGTGCGCAAAGGTTCCCCGAAGCGCTCGGATCGTTCGATCCGGGGCAGCGAATTGCCCGTCTCCGTCAAGCGGCGCGCTTCAACCTGCTGCCACGCAGCCTGCAGCTCATCCTGGAATTCAAGCGTTGTGACCGCATCCGGATGATTCTCCTTAAACAAGCCGTAAAATACGAACCGTGCCGTGCCATTCAGCGTTACGCGAGGGGACTGCAGGGCGGTATAGGCAAACTCATATTGATAGACCTCATTCGGCAGGCGCTCCTTGGATAAAGCCTCAGCCCGGTTCGTCTCTTTATAAGAAAGACCAAAGAACTGAAAGCCATCCGTTGCATACCCGACGGCAGAAGTCAGCGCTCCTTGTTGAAGATAAGGGAATACGCCTCCCTGCGGCTGATTTTGACGGGAGCATACGACATACCCCAGATCTTCCTTCTCGAACACAGCATGGTCGATGTATTGGGACAGATAGGCTTCATTGTTTCGAACGGCGCCCGGATGGGCGATGCCGATATCCTGCCCATACACGACGTCGGCTTGAATTCCTTTCCCCTGGAGCTCGACGTCCCAGAACCATGCGCCGGTATCCGTTGGGGTAAACAGAACCTTATAATCCACTCCCTTGACGCTGCCTTCCCATATCACCCGGTTATCCGCATGAGTGACCGCGCTGTTAGAGTGTACCCCGAGCATAGGAACGGCCTCGATGCCGCTTTCGGTATGGATTCTCAGAAACAAATTGTTGAGGGCGCCATCAATCGAATTGGAGAGCAGCTGATTGATCATCGTCGTACCGTAAGTGGCTTGATAAAGATCACCGCTAGGCAAAAAGGAAAACGTCAATTCTCCCGCCTGGAGTACAACTTTTGCATCGTTCATTACATGATTGGCTGTCACAAGTTTCACTTCCTATTCTGCGTAAATGATGTGAGTCGTGTTATTTCCGAAGCCGAAAACGTCTGGTCTCCGTGTCCCGGCTGTTCTTTCCGACCATGATGTCGAACTCGCCCGCATCGCTGGTGAAAGACAAATCCGAGTGATGATAGCGAAGCTGTTCTTCGGTCAGCGTAAACGTGATTTCCTGGCGTTCGCCCGGCTGCAGCAGCACCTTGCGGAAAGCCTTCAGCTCCCTAACAGGTCTAACGACCTCACCGGATCGGTCTCGGACGTACAGCTGAACGACTTCTTCACCAGCCCTGTCGCCGGTATTCGTTACCGAAACTGTGATTTCTAGCGGGTGATCCGGGGACATTTCTTCCGCCGACAGGCTCATGCTCCCATAGAGAAAATCCGTATAACTGAGGCCGAATCCAAACGGAAGCAGCGGCTCATTCGGAATGTCCAGATATTGCGATACATAGCGTTCCTGCGCATCCGGCGCATCCTTTGGCCGCCCGGTATTATAATGGTTGTAGTATACAGGCACCTGTCCGACGGAGTAAGGGAACGACATGCTCAGACGTCCGGAAGGGTTCAGCTCCCCCATAAGCAGTGCAGCTACGGCCGCTCCGCCTTCACTTCCCGGGAACCAGGCTTCCAGTACGGCATCGACCTCATCCAGCACGCCGTGCAGATCCAGCGGGCGCCCGTTGAACAATACGGCAACCATCGGCTTCTCCAGCGTTTTCAAATGCCGAATCAGCTCGAGCTGCGGCTGCGGCAGGGTTATAAACGCACGGCTGCCCGCTTCTCCGCTCATCTCGGAATCCTCGCCCAGCGCCAGCACGATCACGTCGGATGCCTTCGCAGCCTTCACCGCCTCATCCAGCTGCTGTCCGGTCATAGCGCTCACGCTGCAGCCCTCGGCTACCGTCAGCGCGCCGGAAGGCAGCTTGGCGTGCAGTCCCTGTTCCAGGGTTACCGCATCTTCCTTGGAGCCTGTCCATGACCATGGCCCAAGAATATCACCGCTGGTGGCGAACGGACCGATCAATGCCACATGCTGCTCACCGCGAAGCGGCAGTAGCGAGTTGTTTTTCAGAAGAACGCAGGATTTCGCCGCGGCCTCCCGGGCTGCCTGGCGGTGTTCTTCGCAGAACACAATCTCCTGCTCCGCCTGTGGATCGGCTCCCCGCACAGGGCGGTCGAACAGTCCAAGGCGCTTTTTCAATGACAGAATACGCAGCACCGCTTCATCAATCTGGCTCTCGTCTACCCGGCCTTCTCGTACCATGTCCGGTAAATGATGAACGTAGCTGGACGTCATCATCTCGATGTCCACGCCCGCTTCGATGGCTCTTAACGCTGCCTCCGCCTCGTCCTCCGCTACCCCGTGAGGGATCAGTTCTTTGACCGCCCCCCAATCGGAGATCAGCACGCCGTCAAAGCCCCATTCGCGGCGCAGCAAATCGCGCATCAGCCGTTTATTGCCCGTAGCCGGTATGCCATCCACGGTATTAAAGGCGGTCATGACCATCTCGACCCCCTCATCCAGCGCAGCCTTATATGCAGGCAAGTAATATTCCCGCAGCTGACGCTCGGACATGTCCACCGTATTGTAATCGCGGCCGCCTTCGCCTGCTCCATACGCGGCAAAGTGCTTAACGCAAGCGGCCAGCCGGTTGAGATCCCCGCTCAGGTCATCCCCTTGGAAACCTCTGACAAAGGCTCTGGCAAATTCACTGTTTAAATAAGGATCTTCACCGGTCGACTCCATCACCCGTCCCCAGCGGGGATCGCGCACCAGGTCCACCATCGGTGCAAAAGTCACATGCAGGCCGGATACCGCGGCTTCGCGCGCAGCGATTTCCGCACTCCGCTCCGCGAGGCTAGGGTCCCACGAGCTCCCCATGGCGAGCGGCACCGGGAAGATCGTTTTAAAGCCGTGAACGATATCGGCCATCATCAGCAGTGGAATTTTCAATCGATTTTTACGCAAATGTGCCTCTTGGACGGCTATCACTTCCTCCGCACCCGCCAAACCCAGCACGGAGCCGGCATTACTTACGATGTCATCGGTGATGCCAAGCGATTCCATCGGTCCTGTAATCTGCCCCGATTCTTGACCACCTTCGAAAAAAGGGACGGCCAGTTGTATAAGCTGCGCAATTTTTTCCTCCAGCGTCATCTGCTCTACCAGAGAAAGTAGTTGTTGATCTGCCATTTCCCATCCTCCTTTGTCATTGCCATTCACTTTATCGTTAATTCGAAACGTTTTGATTTTCTGAAATCAATCATTATTTGTTATATGATCATATATTCCATAAAGGTTTTTGCTTACTAATCAACCATTTAAAAAACGATGAAATCAGCGCTAATTCGTGCATCTAATCGAAACGTTTCAATAGATGCGGACAAAAAATTCAGGGCAGGGGCAGCCAATCCAGCACACGCTGAATTTTGCGATCCCAATATCCCCATTCATGACCACCGGGTTCTTCCTCATAGGTGATGTGAAGCCCCAGGCTGTCCGCATATCGTCTAAAGGTTTGGTTATCGTTATACAAAAAATCTTCTGTCCCGCAGCACTGGTACAACATCGGTTTATCCCCTGTATATGCCGCGAATTCCGTGGCCAAAAACAACAAATCGTCCCGGCTCCCCCGTAAACCGTCGATATGGCCGAAGAGGGTTCGAATTTCTTGCTCCTGAAAGCCCGGTCCTGCAGCACGACTGGCGAGATCCAGCCCACCCGACAGGCTTGCGCCTGCCGCATAACGATCCGGATAACTCATGGCCAGCTTGAACGCTCCGTAACCCCCCATCGAAATTCCGGCGACAAAGGTATCTTCCCTTCGTCCGGACACCGGAAAAAAGGATAGAACGAGCTGTGGAAGCTCCTCGCTCAGGAAGGTAAAGTAAGGCAAGCCGTTTGCCATGTCCATATAATAGCTTCGTCCGACTCCCGGCATCACGAGCGCGATGCCTTTATTCTCGGCGTATCGTTCGATGGACGACCTGCGCATCCATTCGGTCTGATCCGCTCCTCGGCCGTGAAGCAAATAAAGCACCGGCAGTTTCGAAGAAGAACCGTACGGCATCAAAGCGGCTTGCGGTAGAAAAACCTCGATGCCTGTAGACAGTTTCAGTGTTTCGGAATAAAAATTACACGTGATCCATGCCAAGTTCCTCATCTCCAATCCGGTCCGTTAATTCTCTACTTTGCTCTTTCCTGCAGATGCCCGTTCCATCATCTCGGTCGTCAGCATATAAGACTGCTTCACGGATTCACCGCCCAATATTTGAAACAGCAAATGGGCTGCAAGCGATCCCGCCTCGCTCTTAGGCTGCTTGATGGTGGTTAGCGGCGGATTCACGTATTCGGCTAATTGAATATCGTCATATCCGATGACGGATACATCATCAGGCACCGATATGCCGCTCTCCTCAAAAGCCTTCAATCCTCCGATGGCCATCTCGTCGTTGCCGTAGAACACCGCCGACGGGAGCGCCCCCTGCATAATCATCATCTTGGTCGCATTGTAACCGCCCTCGCGCACGAAGTTTCCGCTGAGACGCCATTTCGACTGTTCCTCCAGCCCTGCCTCGGCAAGTGCCCGTAAATACCCCTGATAACGCAAATGGTTATCGTACGAATCCGGCGAGCCGCTGATGTATGCCACATGCCGATGGCCGTTCTCAAGCAGATAACGGGTGGCCGTGTATCCTCCTTGTTCCCCATCGACCAGCACATTGACCAGGTATTCGCTGCACAATGGACGATCCATCACGACAATCGGAAATTGGGGACCCGAGGTCTCGATCAGAACTTCATCCCGGATGTTAGGTGCAAGTATGATGGCACCGTCCGCCCTTTTCTCTCTCAGAAATTTAACCGCCGTTGAATCTCTGCCACCCATCGAACTGCAGGCGATCAGATCATATCCGTTGGTTAAAGCGACTTCCTGTACGCTTCGGATCAGCTCAGAATAATAAGGCCCGGATAGATCCGTCAGAATAAGAGCGATTGTCTTGGTGCGGCTCCGCTTCAAATCCATGGCAAATCCGTTCTTCCGATAATTCAACTGCCTTGCTGCATCGAGCACCTTTGATCTTGTCTTGGAACTCACTCTGCTGTCGCCGCTTAACGCGTATGAAGCCGTTGACAAGGCGACTCCAGCGAGCTTTGCCACATCCTTTATCGTTGCCATTTCCTTTCGCCCCTTCTACTACTTAAAAAACTCTATCTATTTTATTTCATGCCAGAGATCGTATATCCTTCAATAATATGTTTTTGGAAGAAAGAAAATACGATGATAATCGGAACAACCATAAATGCAGCGCCTGCCATCTGGAGGCCGAAATCAGATCCGTGCTGCCCTTTCAGAAGCTGCAGACCCACCGAAAGCGTATAAAGCTTTTGATCGTTTGCCATAATGAGAGGCCACAGGAAGCTGTTCCAGGCGCCAATGAACGCCAAGATTCCCTGTACAGCAAACACGGGTTTCGTGATCGGAACGATCAGTTGGAAGAAGATCCGCAGTTCCCCTGCTCCATCAAGCCTCGATGCTTCAATCAGATCCGTTGGGATGGTGGACATAAACTGTCGGAATAGAAAAATACCGAAAGCCCCGACCAAGCCAGGCAGCACAATGCCTGCCATCGTGTTGGTCAAGCCCATTGCATTGATCAGCAGATATACAGGGATCATGGTAACTTGCCCCGGAATCATCATCGTTGCCAGCACCAGATAGAAAAGCTTCTTATTGCCGGGGAACTCGTATTTAGCGAATGCATATCCTGCAAGCGCATTGAGGAACAGACCGACAAAAGACCAGAACACAATGATAAGCGTATTTTTCAGGTATACGATAAAATCCAGCTTCGTAAATAAATCCACATAATTTTCAATCGTAAATTCTTTCGGTAATAACGTCGGCGGAACCGCCGTAAATTCATTTTCCGGCTTGAATGAGGACGTGATCATCCATATAAACGGAATCATCATCAGCAGTCCCCCTGCAATGAGCAGCACCGTCATGACTGTTTTCTCAATTCTTTTAGCTGCCATACCCTGAGCCTCCTTCAGTTACGATACGAAAACATTAGCTTGAACCTGAACCTTAATATTCGACATCTTTCTTCTTGACTGCGAATTGTACGACCGTTACAGCGATAATGATGATGAAGAGCACAAACGATCCTGCAGCCGCATAACCAAAATTGCTCAGCTGGAAGCCATTGTTATAAATAAAGAGAGCCATCGACATCGTGGAATTAAGCGGGCCGCCCTTGGTCATAACCAGCGGCTCTTCGAAGAATTGAATCCAGCCGATCAGCGTCGTAATGGTGACAAAGAATGTCGCAAAGCTAAGCAGCGGAACCGTGATATACAACAGTTTCTTCCACTTGCTCGCACCATCGATCTCCGCTGCTTCATAATAGGAGCGTGGAATGCCCTGCAGCGCAGCAAGGAAAATGATCATATTGAGTCCGATGGATTTCCATACGGCCAGCAGAATCAGCGATAGCTTGGCTAGTGCCGGATCTGTCAGCCACTGCTGAGCCGGAACCCCGAACCAGGACAATATATGGTTAAAGAGGCCATAGTGGCTGTTATACAAGTAACCCCAAACAACCGCGACCGCTACAATATTCGTAATGGAAGGCATATAATACACGACGCGGAATGTCTTAAACAACCATCCCGTGCCATAGTTAAGCAGCAATGCAGCGCCCATGGCAAGCATTACGACAAGCGGAACTCCGATAATAACATAGAACATGGTGTTAAACATGGATTTCAGAAAGACCGGATCTTTAAATACATTCATAAAATTATCGAAGCCAACGCCTTCAATGTTTGAATAATTAGCGAGACCAGCAAGGTCAATATCCGTGAAGCTGATGACAAGCGCAATGATGATCGGAATGATTGAGAACGTCAGAAGCAGGACCAGTGCGGGCGCAATAAACATATAAGGATACTTATATTGGTTAAAGCGCTTGATAAAGTTCTGCAATGTCATTCACCTCCTGCAAGTGTGGGTTTCCTCAATTAGAGAATAACGCTCTTTGGAAGCAGTCAGGCTTGTTTCATCCTTCGGAGAAACAAGCCGGGCTGCGTTAAGACGCACTCTTTATTTTTTGTTTAGAATTTCAGTAGCTTTCTGATTCAACAGATCCATTTCTGCTTTGATGTCAGCTCCGCCAAGGGTAATTTTCTCAAATGCCGCAATGGCTTCTTGGGAGATAGCATCCCACTCCTTAATGAACGGAACAGGCTTAGCGCTTTCGAGCTGTTTTCCGAAGGTAGCAAAAATCGGATCTTCAAAGCGTTGGTCTTCCCATGCACTCTTAACAGCAGGCAGGTTTTTGGCCACATCATAGTTGGTCAGCTGCGATTCTTTTTCACTCATGAAGGATATGAATTTAACGGCTTCATCTGCATTTTCGGTTGTGTTGAATACCGACATGTTCGCTCCGCCGAGGAACGATGCATTGTTTTCTTTAGCTGGAAGTGTCGTCGTAGCCCATTTGCCTTCAATCTCAGGCGCTTTGTCTTTAACGCCCTGAATCATCCAAGGACCGCTGATAAACATCGGGAATTGCCCGTCTTTAAATGCGGCAAACAGATCCAAATCGCTGGCAAGCGGCGTCATACCCGTATCGTAGAAGCTCTTCAGGTATTCCATAGCTCCCATGAATTCCGGCTCGTTAAAATGCGGGATCCGGTTCTCATCGATCATATCGCTTCCATTCTGCCAAGCAAACATGGACAGATAGTTCATGTCTTTAGCATCAATGGTGATTGCGTAATTGCCGTCTCCTCTAGCTGCCAGTTTCTTGCCGGCATCCTTCATTTCATCCCAAGTCTTAGGACCTTCCGGATAGCCTACTTCAGCCAGAATGTCCGTACGGTAGAACAGTACGCGCGTTTCCACATACCATGGGATGCTGACAACCTTGTCATCATAACTCATGGTTTGCACAGCGCCGTCAAAATAGTTTTCTTGCTTCAAGTTTGGATACTGCTCAAGATAAGGCGTCAGATCGAGCAAAGCTCCAGCCTGAGCAAATTCCGGAATCCAGGTTGTTCCCATTTGTACGACGTCCGGGCCGCTTTTGGATGCAACCGCTGTAAGCAGCTTGTCATGGGCACTGCCCCAAGGAATCAATTGAACGCTTACCTTAACGCCTGGATTCTTCGCTTCATATTCCTTGATCAAGGTTTCGTCTGATGTGTCACCCATCAACCAAACTTTCAGCTCTTTCTTGCCCTCGCCGCCTGCGCTGCCTCCGTCTGCTTTCTCAGACCCGCCCGAACATCCGGCTAATACGACGGAGAACATCAGCAATGCTGCCAACGTCCACAATATTGATTTTTTTCTCATTCTACATTCACCCCGTTTTTAATGTTTACCACCATGCGAAACGTAATGCAAAACCGAATTGAAAGCACTTACTTCGAAACGTTTCGATTTTATTCGAAAAAAATAAAGACGCCGGATAAAGGTTGTTTCTATAATCCTACTGTCTCTTCATTCCCCCTATAAAGCACCTTTCCATGGTCATCCTAGGGATAAACATGCTCTTGTGTATTCATAATAAAAAGATTGCTTGCTTGATATCTTCAAAAAACGCATTCTGTTTTGAAACGTTTCGACAAGTTCATTATAGCTCCCTCTGAGAGCGATTTCAATATCCTTTTTATTTTTTTGTAAGGCGTTTCTTTGACAAGGGGTGTAAGGCTTGAACCGCGGACAAAAAAGCAGCAAGCTCCGAAGTAGGCCTGCTGCTTCATCCTATACCTGGAATTATTTCAGCTTTTAAAAACTTGGGCTAGGCGTTAAGGTGACCTGCATTCTTGTCATGACCGTCATGATGCAGCGGGATGTGCTTACTAAGCCGGGCATGTACCGCAAATGACAGAAATGACAACACGGCAACACCTGCAGCCAACCATGCCACCGGCGTCAACCCGCCGCCGTCATACATCGTTCCCATCGCATATGGCCCAATCACCCGGCCCGCGGCACCCAAGCCGCCTGTCACGCCGATATAGAACGGAGCGGCTTGTCCTGCGCGATCCGAGATAAAAGCCGGGATCGCAGGCGAAATCAACATCTCGCCCAATGTGGCCAGCACCATTGCGAGAATCATGCCTGGATAACTGTGCACCGTCACGATGACGACATAAGCTGCCAGATAGAACAAAGCGCTTGCCGTCATCTGACTGCTCTCTGTACGGGCCGCCCAGCGCTTAATGGCATTCGTGACCGGCTGCGCGGCAAAAATCAAGATCCCGTTCAGCGTCCATAAATAACCGTATGCCGTCTTGGACATTCCCTCCGAGATGATAAATGGAGACACCCCTGTGTTCCAGATGGAATTACCGAACCACAGGAAGAGGGAACCCAATCCCATAAAGAGATAGATTCGGGTGTTCCCGAGCAATGCCCAAGCCCCGGGGCCCGCCGGCAGCGGACTCTTAGGCTGCGGATGATGGGCTCCTTGCGATACGCCCGTTCCCCCCAGCTTCGTCAAGTAGGACAGGAAGAAAATCGCAAATCCGAAGGACGTGACACCGTTTAAGATAAAACTTAAATGATAGGATATCTCCGCCAGGAAACCGCTCATGGCCGTTCCCAAGGCTACGCCGATATTATTCGCGACATAGATGACATTAAACAGTTCTCCCCGCCGATCGGCAAACCGGAAGCCGATAAATGCCTGAATGGCCGGCATCGATACCGCGTTACAGAATCCGATGAAACCCATCACCGCGATGAACAAACCCCAAAGTCCATTGATGAACGGAAGGGTGAACAACCCGAGGGCATTCAGCAGCAGCGAGCCCACAATGAGCTTTTTCACCCCGACCCGGTGATACAGCGCGCCGCCAAGGAGTTGACCGGCGATCCCCCCCATCGACTGAATCAGAATGACAAAGCCTGCATCCTTCATGCTGCGTCCCAGTTCATCGAATACATACATCGTTGTCAGCGGCCACATCAAGGACCCGCCTGCCGAGGCAACGAGACTTGCAACAAGAAAACCTTTTACTTCCTTAGGGTACTGCTCCAACCATTTCATGTTTATTATCTCCCAGCAGCCTCGTTAGCAGTATATTTACGCATATAACCTAAAATAGCCCCACAAAGTGGAGCCAACGCTCCGATGCTTATTCCAAATACTTTGCGGGGACCCCAAAAAACTTTATAAATTCTAATATGTTAAAAAAAAAGCCCATGCGGGCTTTTTCTAATTCTTCTTGAATAAAGAGGCGAACGCCATCTTTTTGATGCTCCAATAATTAAGAATGAACATTGCTTGTCATTTCTTATCGCCCAAATCCTAGTATCGCTTGATAGATCCATTGTTAGCAAGCACACTCATTGACGCTTTACCATAACAGCGAATGCCGGGCCGCTGCTGCCATATCGGCCCTTCCCTAACGAATCTCGGGCGCTCACTCCATTTGCCGGCTGCAAGCAACGAGCCCCTTCTTTTAAACACGTTCGGAAGAAGGGCAGCTCGTCGAGGTATATCAAGCATTAATGTCGCTTCACCTCTACCACCGTTGAGAAGAAGGTAGCGCCTTCGCCCATATCCGACAACCTGTCGGGCGTAAGGGCATTGGCGCGCTGCTTCCTGCCTTCCCCTTCCCACCACAAGCCTTGGCTGACCACGGTGCCAGGCAGCATTTTATCCGTCACCTTGGCCCGGACTTCGTAAGTACCGCGGTCGTTATACACCGTAACCATGTCGCCGTCCTCTACACCGCGTTCCTCTGCATCCTCCGGATGGATCTGCAAGGCAGGCTCCTTCTCCAGCTTCTGGTGCTTATCCACATTCGCAAAGGTCGAATTCAGGAAGTTGTGGTTCGGCGGCGAAATGAACATGAGCGGGTATTTGTGCCCGCGACCGCGCCTTACGCCGTCATATCCTTCCTTCAAAGGCACGTAGGTTGGAAGAGGCGGAAGACCTGCTTGCTCCAACTGCGCGGAGTAAAGCTCGATCCGGCCCGATGGCGTCGGCAAACGATCCAGATATGCTTCAAGCGGTGTCATGTCAAGCTTCACATGGCGGTGTTCCTTTAGCTTGTCCAGCGTGACGCCGTTCAGATAAGGGTTGTCCGGGAAGTCGAGCGCTCTTGCCATCATCTCCTCTTCCGTCTCGCGGAAGGCAGTGTCGGTGAAACCCATGGCCCGGCCCAGCAAGGAGAACAGCTCCACGTTGCTCTTGCTCTCCCCGAGCGCCGGAATGACCGGCTCCTGCAGCTGGATGTACTGATGCCAGTAAGAAGCGAACAGATCCGTATTCTCAAATGAGGAGGTTGCCGGAAGCACGATATCCGCATACTTGGCTGTATCCGTCATGAACAGATCATGTACGACGGTAAACAGATCCTCCCTTGCAAACCCTTCGCGTACCCGCCCGGTGTCAGGAGCGACCACCAGCGGATTGCTGCAATAGACAAAGACCGACTTAATCGGCTGTTCGGTCATGGCAAGCGCCTCGCCGATCCGGTTCATGTTAATGGTCCGGGCATTCGGATTCGGCCGGAGATCCGGACGCTCCAATGCATCGCTATCCATGCTGTTGTAGCCGCCATTCGACTTGGCAGCCCCTCCGCCCCGCTTCAGCCATTGTCCGGTCAACGCGGGAAGCGCAGCGATGCTGCGCACCGTCAAGCCGCCATTGTCGTGATGCTGAAGACCGTTACCGATATGAATATAGGAAGTATCCGCCCGGCCGTACAGTTCGGCCAGCTTCTCGATATCCCCTGCTGGGATGCCGGTAATGGAGGATACATGCTCCGGCGTATAGTCTTTGACATGCTCACGCAAGGCTTCATGCCCGTGCGTATACTGCCGGAGGAACTCCTCGTTCACCATGCCGTCACGGAACATGATGTGCATGAGGCCGACGGCCAGTGCCGCATCCGTGCCCGGAAACAACGGAATGAACCAATCCGACCATTGCCCCGTTTGGTTCTTATGAACATCGATCACAACGACCTTGGCACCGGCCTTGCGCGCTTTCTCCGCCAGCACGACCTGGTGCATATTGGTGCTGACGATGTTGCCGCCCCAGACGATGATGACATCGGCATGAACGGTATCCTCCGGGACGGTTCCTCCATTAAACCCCATGACGGATTTCCAACCCTCATTGCCTGCGGAATTGCAGATCGACTGCTTCAGGCGGCTGGCGCCCAGCCTGTTGAAGAATCTCCGATCCATGCCGTCCACGCTCAATATCCCCATGTTGCCGTAGAAGCTGTAAGGCAGGATGCTCTCAGAGCCATGCTCCTCGATCAGCTTCTTGTAGCGCCCGGTAATCTCTTGAATCGCTTCATCCCAGCTGATTCGCTCGAAAGCCCCCTCGCCCTTGGGCCCTACCCTCCGCAGCGGATAAAGCACGCGCTCCGGATGATACACCCGATGTGCCATATTGCGGACTTTATTACAGATGGCTCCCTGCGTAATCGGATGATCCGGATTGCCGGTAACCTTCACGATTTTTCCGTTCTCTTTATGCAGCAGCAGGCCGCAAGTATCGGGACAATCCAACGGACATACCGCCGGAAACACGCCATTTTCCTGATGTATCATCGCTTGAGTCATTTCGTTCATTCCCCCTTGTACACGCTGAATCATATCCCCTTATCTTAAAAGAAAATCAGGGCTCCAGTAAAGTCTTACATTTTTTTCTGCAGCGGGTGATTCACTCTACTTCACTCCGGGTATATTCCTATCAAGAGCAACGAAGAGGAACCCAGACCCTTTCTCTTCCTTGCCGAATCATGGACCACTCCCAAAAAATTCGCCATGCCAATGTCTCCTCCCCCGAGACCGGCATGGCGAATTTGTTTGTATTGGCGTTCTATCGCATCACATTCGAGCTACCTGCAACTTACATATCATAGAAAGTCATGATTTCTGTAGCAAACCTGCAAAAAACAAAGCCTGTCAAAGCCACATAATTATGTAAGCGCTTATCTGTCATTTTTTATAAATAATTCTGCTTTATTTTTCGTTGGAGGGTGTTTTACAAAAGATTTGAGCAGGCGTAATATACTATTCAGCTTCGATATCATTCTTCATATTCACATGATATTCGCTTAATTTCCAATTTGGAAAGCGGGGGAACCACACGTATGGATGGATACCTATAGGATCTGTCAACCATACTATGGGGTGAATCCTGATGCAGCGCGAACGTACGCCGCGACTATTATCAGGTAGGGCGACTCTCACCGCCCGAATCCGACAGCTAACCTCGTCAGCGTTGATTGGGAGGGTTGTGAACTTGTGATCAAACACAGGGTTCTAACCTGTGTTTTTTGTTTGCCAAAATCCAGCATAGGAATGGTGACCGTTCGTATGTCCAGCCTATGAAACACACCGATTGAAGTCCATTCAGTCAGCTTCCATCATGAACGTAATCTTAATCGGCGGTGAAAAACCATGTTATCTTCAATCAAGCGATTCCTCATTGGAAGACCGCTTAAATCAACGGAATTGGGCGAGCAAAAGCTGAACAAAACCAAAGCGCTGGCCATCCTTTCATCCGACGCCTTGTCGTCCGTGGCTTATGGACCTGAACAAATTCTGATCGTCTTGATGACCGTTGGCGCAGCTGCCTATTGGTATTCCATACCGATTGCCGTCGGGGTCCTGGTCTTATTGCTGGCACTTATCCTATCGTACAGACAGATTATTTTCTCATATCCGCATGGCGGCGGAGCCTACGTGGTTTCCAAAAGAAATTTAGGCATGTATCCGGGACTGGTTGCCGGCGGCTCCCTGCTGGTCGACTATATCCTGACGGTTGCGGTCAGCGTATCGGCGGGGACGGACGCGATCACGTCGGCTTTTCCGGAACTGCACGCCTACAATCTGCCCATCTCCATCGTGTTCGTTCTGTGTTTGACCGTACTCAATTTAAGAGGGGTCACGGAGTCGGCCTCCATATTGGCCTATCCGGTTTACTTGTTTGTACTCGCGTTGTTTATCCTGATTGGCGTCGGAGTATTCAATATCGCTACAGGCCATGCATCTCCGGATCTGCATACGCCGATCGGCACGCCTGTCGCCGGGCTAAGCTTATTCCTGCTCCTGCGGGCATTCGCCTCGGGCAGCTCTGCCCTGACCGGCGTTGAGGCCATTTCCAACGCCATCCCGAATTTCAAAGATCCTGCTCCGAATAATGCGGCCAAAACCTTGGTGGCGATGGGATCCTTGCTGGCCCTGTTATTTTCGGGCATCGTATTCCTGGCCTATTACTATGGGGTTAGCCCCAGCGAGCAAGTCACTGTCGTTTCCCAGATTGCCGAGCATACCTTCGGACGAAACTTTCTGTATTACTTCATCCAAGGAACAACGGCCCTCATTCTGATTCTGGCCGCCAACACGGGATATTCCGCTTTCCCGCTGCTTGCCGTTAATCTGGCGAAGGATAAATTCATTCCCCGAATGTTCACCGTCCGGGGAGACCGTCTGGGATATTCAAACGGAATCATCATACTGGGTTTTCTCTCGATTCTGTTGCTGCTCGCTTTCGAAGGCAAAACCGAGCATCTGATTCCGCTGTACGCCGTCGGCGTGTTTATCCCTTTTACCCTCTCCCAAACGGGGATGATGGTGAAGTGGATTCGCGAAAAGCCCGAAGGATGGATTGTCAAACTGATCATAAATACCACCGGCGCATGCATCAGCTTTATCGTGACGATGATTTTCTTTTTCACGAAATTCGCCCAAGTGTGGACCGTCTTGATTTTCCTGCCGCTGATCATTTGGATCTTCACCCGAATCCATAAACATTACGAGGCCGTAGCAGACCAGCTGCGAATTACGACCTGTGAGCCTGTTAAGCCGATTGAGGGAAATGTTATTATTCTGCCTGTGGCGGGAATCACCCATGTGGTGGAGAACTCGCTGAATTATGCCAAATCGCTGGGAGCAGGCCAAATTATCGCGGTGTACGTGCCGTTCGAACGGGATGACGAGGCGGCCTTTCAGGAAAAATGGAAGAAATGGCAGCCGGACATCCGGCTGGTGACCCTGCATTCGCCTTATCGGAGCATCATTCAGCCGCTGACCAAATTCATCGATACCGTGCAGCGGAAGGCTAGCGAATCCGACTACCAGGTTACCGTTGTCATCCCGCAGTTCATCCCCAAGAAGGGCTGGCATAACTTCCTGCACAATCAGTCCAGCTTGCTCATTCGCGCACATTTACTCTATCGGAGAGATGTGATTATCACCACGGTACCTTACCATTTAAAAAAATAGCGGGTTTATTCCTTCTGCGAATTATACAAGGAATCCGCTCACCAACAACGTTAAAAAAGCTGCGATCATCCGATCCCTATCCTTAAGGGTGCGTGACGATCGCAGCTTTTTTCCTCCGCCTTGGCTTACCAGGCTTCGGTATTACGAAACATTCTGCGCGGAGTGAACCTGTTGAGCAGTACCGGTAGCCGGCGCAGACGGCAGCGCCTTATCTTGTTCGCCGCGAGGGATGATCTCAACTTTATCATCCTTCTTCAAATATACGGACCCGTAGGCAGCTCCCACAAACAGCGCACCTCCGACAAAATTGCCCAGCCAAACCGGAATGAAGTTTACCAGATAATCGCCCCAGCTGTAATACCCCTCAAATATCGCAGCCGGAATGAGGAACATGTTGGCCACCACGTGCTGAAAGCCGATGGCTACAAACGCCATCGTTGGAAACCAGATTCCGAGAATTTTGCCGCTCATCTGGTCGGATCCGTAGGACAGCCACACGGCGAGCGCTACGAGCCAGTTACAACCGATGCCCGACAAGAATGCTTGCAGGAAGCTGTCGTCGAGCTTATGACCCGCCATATCCACCAGCTTCTCCAAATAAACGCCGCTGCCCGTCAGACCGGTCACATGGCCGAAGAAATAAGCGACGAACAGTGCCCCTGCCATATTGCTTATCGTGACAAGAGCTAAATTCCGCATCATGTCCTTCGTGGAAATCCGCTTCTTAAATCTGGCCAGGGACACGGCCATCATGTTGCCCGTCAGCAGCTCTCCGCCCGCTAGCAATACAAGAATCAGTCCGACAGGGAATATCGCCGCGCCTATAAAGCCGGCAATGCCTCCCCAAGCCTCAGACGCTCCGGCAATCACGCGAATATCCAGCAAAAAGCCGAGCGCGATAAAAGCCCCCGCCAAAAATCCTAATATCATAACGTTCATGACGGAGTTATGCGCTTTTTTCACCCCGTTCTCCACGGTGATCTCCGCAATGCGATCAGGTTTGTAATAGGCCATGGCCGCTCCCCCATTTCTCCCGCATTCCGTCCTGAAATCTCTCGAATGCAGCGTCTGATGTTCCGTTACAGTTACAGTTACAGTTACAGTTACAGTTACCCATATTGTACCGCAGCCTCCAAAACAAGAACGTGAATTATATCACGAATGTATGCGTCAGGAGTGGACATCCTTGTGTCCTGGCTGCTCTTGATCATCTTTGAGTGTACTGTGGTCATTTAACTTCATATGGATAATACAATCACAGTACCTTGTCCAAGGGTGAATCTTCGGGTCCTCTAGAGGATACCGATCATTCGTCCGATCCGAGCGAGCGGTGCATGTAAAATAGCGGTATCGGAGATGATCCCGACACCGCTTGGTTTATTGCTTTTACCAACCACCATGCTCAAAACCTGCAAGGCTTCGTCTGTTTACCACCTTTACATTCTAACCTGCAAGCCTATGCCTTGGCGGCAGTCTCTACGGTTACAGGCGTTTCCTTTTCCTGAACCGGAACGTTCGAGATCGGAAGTTTCATGCTAATGAAGGACGACAGCAGGAAGAGCGCACCTGCCGTGAAATACACGACCACAATGGAGGTTGTCGACATATACCATCCTGTAAACCCGGAGCCGATGAGCAGCATGCCGGTAAAAACCGGCGTCATCACGCCGTTCAGCCGGCCGATAAATTTCTCTTCCACTTGCTGCATCATCACGGCCATCAATACCGTCTGCGCCATCGCCATCAGCACCCCGGTTACGAAACGCATCGTGCCGGTCAGGATCGGCCACTGGGACAGCACCTCGACAAAGGTTGAGAGTCCAAGGAAAGCAAGGCCGGCGAACAGCAAGTAGGAGCCTTTCACTCTCCCTGCAATCACGGCGGCCAGCACGCCGCCAATCAACATGCCCAGACCCTCTAACGCGGTGAACCACTGAACGCTGGACATTGCCAGCTGTAGACGCTCCGTGATGACAAAGATATCGAGCGGCTGAACAAGTCCGCTGCCGAGCGCCATTAAAACGTAAACCACCAGCAGCACCTTCAGCAGCCGACTGGAGCCGATGTAAGTGAAGCCTGCCTTCATGTCCTTCATAAAAGAACCGGTCGATTCCGAATTCTTAGCGGGTTCATCCACACTGGAAGGGAGAAACGCCAGCACGATCGCCGAAGCGCCGAATAGAACCAACAAGCTGATTAACGAGGCCTGCAATCCAAAAGCTTGATAGATCGTCGTGCCGACCATCGGTCCCAAAATGATGAACAGCGACATCGAGGTCTGGGACAAAGCCGTGGCCGCGGGCACATGCTCATCCGGCAAGCAGCGCTTGATGATCTTCATGGACGAAGGCTGCGAGAATTGGGATACAACGGCCGAGACCAGGGTCACCGCAAACACGGCCTGCCAATATCCTGCATACACAACAAACAGGATAAGCAGTATGGATAAAAAGCTTAGAATGTCTCCCCAAATCATCGTTCGCTTGGGACGCCAGCGGTCTGCCAGCACGCCGCCAATCATGGAGATCACAAAAATGGGCGCGTATTCAATTACGGTAAGCAGCGATACGGCGACCGGGTCATGGTTGCTCTTCTCCATAATGAAGAACAAAAGCGCCATGTTGCGGATCCAGATCCCGATATTTTGCATAAAATCCGAAACCATCAGCAGCACGAACGCGCGGTTGCCAAACAAATGCCTCATAGTTCATCCCCCTAGTAAAACCGACCATTCGGTTTAATTATATATATGAAAACGCCAGCTCCCGCTTGTAAACCAAGAGAAGCGTTTCCGATAAATCTTCCTATCGTTCACTACGCTAAGAGCCTTGACCTGATAACACACCGTTTAAAAAGTACGTCACTCCTTTACGGTATAGCAGCCTCGATTCCTCCTGAGAACGTTCAAAGTGCAACATCGACATCCCATCGAGCAGCGATGCGAATATGATGGATATTTCCTCTACATCCTCTGCCGGTATTCGCCCTTCGCTTACTCCTTCCGCAAAAATTTCGCGGTAAAGCGTGCGCGGACCTTGCAGGATGGCCAGCATCTCGCCCACAATCGTCTTATTCTCCGGCTGATTGATATAGAATTCCTCCGCAATCTTGGTCAGCGGATTCTGGAAGTCATCGACCATATGATCGGCAATGCCGTACAGCTTCTCCTCGAAGCTGGCGTAACGGGCTTTTTTATCGTTCCAGGCTTCCATCCATTCCTGATTCTGCTTAGCCAGCAGCTTGACGAACAAATCTTCCTTGCTCTCAAAGTGATAGTAGATGCTTCCCTTGCTGGCACCCGTATACTTGACCAGTTCATCCATGGATGTTGCCGCATACCCGCGCTGGATGAACAGTTCCTTCGCTTTATCCAGAATCAAATCCCGCTTTCGCTGCGCTTTTTCTGAAGACATCGGTGTAAGCACTCCTTGTTTGGAAATAATAGTCCGCCATCACAAACGGAAACCGGATTCCCTTACTAAAAATGAATCCAAAGTTGATGAACGCTACTCACGATAAAAAACCGACTGTACGGTTTAATCATACTGAAAACATTCCCGCATGTAAAGCGACGTCTTGGCCATCACATAGAAAAAAGGACTTTGCCTGCGCAAAATCCTTTCCTCATTCGTTAATCCCGAAACAACCATGCTAATTATTTTTTATTCCACTGACCAAATGGCTCTTCCTTCTTTCATCGGATCGCCATAACTCAGCTGCAGCCCCTTTACACCCTGCTTCACTTCGTACGGAATTTCACCTGTCAGCTCGCCGCCTGGGGCAACGGTGCCGTCCAGCATCTTTACATCATCCGTAATGGGAACCGTATAGTTAAGATCGCTCGAATCCGTCAGGGAAAAAGATAGCGCGGAAGAGATGACCAGCGGCTCCTGGCCATTGTTCTTCACGGTAATCTCAACCACCTTAAACGTATGGCCCGGCTGGGGCTTTAAGTACTCGTCCCCTTCGGACTCACGTACGCTGTTCAGCGTAATGACCGTGCCATGATAATCCACCGTATCGCCTACCGCGGCAGGTTCGCCGATCGGCTTCACCTCTGCATTGTCGGCAGGTTGATCCTCCCCTTGGGTTGGTTCTGCAGGCGGCTGCTCTTCCGATGCCCCCGTCTGACCTGTCTCCCCGCTATCCACAACAGCCGGCGGACTCTCTGCTGGCGGATCCGCCTGATCATTGGAACAAGCAGCCGTCAGCAGCATGGAGAACAATGCAGCCGAGGCCAGCATTACTTTTTTATTCATACTTTATCCTACCTCCTGAAAGTCGATATCTACATGTCCGGATATTTTCCAATTCGCTGTCAAAATCCATAATCCTTCAAAAACAAGAAAAAGACCCCCGATTCAGGGGTCTTCTTGATGAATGGATTAAGAATGCACCGGTGCTTTTGTCTCGACCGCCGGCAATGCCTGCAGTCCAGCCGTGTTAAGGAAATTCCACGGTTTGTTGTAATGCGGCTGGAAGAAGAAGTCGATGAAGGCCAATTGATCAATCGTCATCCGATTCTGTATGCATACCGACAGCGTATTAATGGATTGCGTCATATCCGCTTTGGAAATGACCTGTGCCCCCAGCATCCGGCGGCTTTCCTGCTCGTATACCACCTTCAGCGTAACCTCTTCGAAGGTAGGCATGAATTCCGGACGGTAATGATCCGTAATGGTGACCTTCTCCACCTTCAAGCCTTCGTCCTTGGCGGCTCCTTCGGTTAATCCCGTCGAGGCAATGTTGTGCTCGTATATTTTCAATCCCGACGTACCTTGCGTTCCTATATATGGGGTCGTCGGCTGCACAAGGTTGCGTGCAACGAGCGTACCCATCCGGACTGCGTTAGTTGCCAGCGGAATGTACATCATTTTACCGGTCGGGTTATAGTGAACGGAGCAGCAATCGCCTGCTGCATATACATCCTGCTTGCTGCTTTGCATATATTGATCCACGACGATGGCGCCGTTCTTCAGCATCTCCACCTGCCCCTTCAGCAGCTCCGTATTCGGACGGAAGCCGATGCAGAGGATTACCAGATCCGTGTCGATCTCACCTTTGTCTGTGATGACCTTATTCACCTTCCCATCCTCGCCTTGGAAAGAAGTCACGGTCTGACCCATGGCCATCTCGATCCCTTTTTCACGGAAGGATTTCTCGATCTTGCCACTGAATTCAGGATCCAGATATTTGTTCAGAATGCGGTCGGCACTATCAATCAGCGTAACCTGCTTGCCGTTCTGCTGGAAGGCTTCGACAAGCTCCACACCGATATAACCGGCGCCGACAACCGTAATGTGTTTCGCTTCCTGTGCTTTTTCAATGATCGCATTGGAATGATTGTAGTTTTTGCAGAGCAAAATATTATTCAGATCGATGCCTTCAAGCTTCGGTACGATTGGCCATGATCCGGTTGTGATAATCAGTTTGTCATAGGTATCATCAAAAGTTTCCTGTGTGACCAGGTTCCGAACTTTCAAGGTTTTCTTGTCCGTATCCACCGAGATGATCTCATGCTTCATCTTGGTTTCGACACCCAGCTCGTCGAGCTTCTGAGGCGAAGAATAGAACAAACCGTCAGGGTCTTTCACAACGCCTCCGACGTAAAGCGCGATGCCGCAAGACAGGAATGAGATGTTATCATTACGTTCATAAACGGTGATCTGTGCATCCGGGTAAAGTTTAGCGGTATTCACGATGGCGGACGTTCCTGCATGGGTACAACCGATAACTGCAACTTTCATGGTTTTTCCTCCTCCAAGTATGAAGCTTATATTTGATTAAGATGAGCTCTTTTGCCTGGATTCATGCTTGGTAACGCTTGTTGAGCATGAATGTGGTGACGGGTAACATCTCTTGTGAATGTTTTCACTTCATGTCCTTATTATAATGTGATAAATTTCACAGTTCAATAGGTAATTGTGTTATTCACAGATTGTTCATAATTTCACATAGTTAAGATGATAAAAGTTGTTGACCTAAACAGTATGACGACCCCAGCGCCAATGCCCTAGGTTAAACCAAGAATATAGGTTCGGTATCAGGGTAAGCTATATGTGTCCGGCCTCACGGAGTTAATTCAAGCGATCTTCCCTATCTTATTACGTGCTGCCTTGAAGGATCTTGCTTAGGCTGATTCTAACGGAATGATGCAATGATATATCCAAGAAAAACAGGACTGTTCTCTTCAGAGGAATATCCCCAAAGAAAACAGCCCTGTTATGTTATCGTTGCTGCCTGCCACTAACCAAGCAGGGATTCAATGGCACCCTTCATCGATTCCGGTGTATCTCGCGGTTCGAACCGCTGAACCACCTTGCCCTCGCGGTCTACCAGAAACTTTGTGAAATTCCAAGCGATCTCTCCGCCTTCATTCGGTCCTGGCTGCTCGGATTTCAAATATTGAAATAACGGATGCGTTTCTTCCCCGTTCACGTCAATCTTCGCAAAGATTGGGAAATTCACGCCATAATTCAACTGACAGAACGATTCGGCCTCTTCACTTGTACCCGGCTCTTGTCCGCCAAACTGATTGCACGGGAAGCCAAGAACCTGCAGCCCTTGCTGGCTGTATTGGTCATACAGCTGCTGTAGCTCTCCATACTGCGGCGTAAGTCCGCACTGGCTTGCCGTATTGGCAATAATCAGAACCTTACCGGAATACTGATCGAGTGAGACTTCCTGCCCTTTCGGGTTTGTTGCATGGTATTCGTAAACTGACATCTTCGAATCTCCTCCCCGGTCTATATGTATTGGATGCATGGCTTTCCAAGCTCTACAGCCTAGCCAATCTCCCTCCATCATACCGAATAAATGGCCCTAAACCAAATTTCGGTTCCAACGCCTCTACCCTGTCGCCCGCAAATCCTTTATGATGAATGCATAACCTCTTCAAACAAGAGATAATACATAGGCTAATAACAGCTGTTTAATCAGCAAGTAAGCAGGGTAATGATTAAGGTTTGGAAAAATATCGAATGGTTCTTATTTCAACAACAGTAAGTGAGGAAAAGAAATGAAACTGTATCCCGAAATGTTTGTATCCCCATGGCATCTCATTGTCATTGTGCTGGCACTGATTGCCTTCATCGGTTTAATAAAAGGGGGATATGACCGAAAAACCGTGCTTCGCAGCACTGGGCTATCAACGCTGGCCTTCTATTTCATACTGACGATCCCCATTGGCCTTATCAGCCAGGAATCCCTGTATAAAGAAGAAACGATGCTGGCCGATTTGGATCAGAATTATGAGGACAAGAAGGCGGGTTCCGAGCTGCAAAGCTTTAAAGACTACATCGTGGTCCATACCGGAGCCTATAAAAACGAGGATGATGTAGACATTGTCATCTATGCCGGCAACTACCATGAGAGCCAAACATTTCATGGTCACATTACCCTTTTCGTGTACGATAAGAACGATGAGGAAGTCTTCACCGAGATGTATAAGAACGTAACCCTTGCTCCTGGTGAGAAGAAGAAGCTCGACAGCACCTTTACCAGCCATCCTATGGAAACCTACAGGTACCGATACGAAACGCACCCCCAAATGTGAAGGGTGCGTTTTTCTCGTCCCGTTTTAAGTTGACAGATGGTCTCCGGGCTGGATCCCCACCTTATCGTTATCGGAAAGAGGCTGACACGGCCCCGGCATCGGGGGCAGGTTCTTCGCATCCCGACCTTTGCGCACATACCGGATGCCCAAATAGAAAAGACCGACCACAGGCAATGACAGCATGGCTATAGCAAGGAGCATGCTGGACATTTGGTACGAGGGATCCGTTTCGATCTCGGAAAAGTCCAAAAACATAAACGATATAAAGGTAACCAACGAGAACATGATGATCTGGAGCCAGCGCATCCATTTCACCAGGAAGAAGAACAGGATCGCCGAGAATGCAACAAGCAGAATTGGGAATAACGGCTGCTCGGGATCCGCGTTACCCAGCTCTGCCTGACGCGTCAGCCAAAAACCGATGGCGAACTGAATCGGGAAAATCAGCCAAGCAAGCAAACCGGTTCCACGAAAGGCCGATCTTCTCTTTTGCAGCACCTCTTTGTATTCGAGGAGCTTCATCTCATATTCCAGTTGATTAAGCTCCTCCTCGGTCAATTCCCGGTCTTCCTCCTCATTCTCCTGTACCAAACGGTCCAGGTACGGCCGGAACTGCCGCTCCATATTGCCGTCAAATTCGGCACGCTCCAAATCCTCGTCCTCGCGAAGCAAAGACGCAACCGATTCATCGCTCAGATCTTGAATGATGATGGACGTCAGGTATAGGGGAATATCCCTTCTGCCGATAACCTCCAGCCAACGATTCGCCTCCATCGGATCCGTGAATGGAATGGCAACCGCCCGTTCCATCTGCCCTTCTCCAGCGACGAGGTACATAATGGGCATTAACTCCGCCATAGGCACGGATTCGGTCATTTTACTCTTCTTATAGGCATAACTGAATTGAAAGATATATCGCCCATAGTATATTTCCTTGATGTCACCGATCCTAAGGCTCCCCTTCAGGGAGTCTTTCGTTTCCGGGTCCCATCTCTCGTATTCAATATGATCTTCGTATAACAAATACTCGTCCAGATGCGTATTGTTCCAGATATGCCCTTTCAGGCTTCTGGACAGACGAATCATCATGAAGATACCGGCGGGTATAGCAGCCAAACTCATCCAGGTCCAGACATTGGTCCAGAGGTACAGCAAAATCAAGGGACCCAGTGTCAGCGCCAGGCCAAGCAGTATTCCCAGCACGTGCATTTCAAACGTAATCACCCAATAAAAAGGCTGCATTTTGGGCTTTCTCTGCTCATGAATCACCAGAGACATTCAGGCAACTCCCTCCTCATATTCTTTCGTTGTTTCTAAAGCTCTCATGAAAAAGACATTGGAGATCATATAAGGAGCAGTTCGCACGATCACCAAATAGTATGTTAGGCCAACGATAGAACGCGTCCGGCAGTGCGACAGAAGAGCGGTAATCGTAAGTCTTGCCGAGTGATGGAGCAGCGTCCTGCGTTCACTCGAAGTCTAACGGACTCAGGAGACCTTATTTCGCAGAAAATGGGTTTTGGAGCGAAACGAACGGACAGGAGATCCGTTATTCATCTGAAAAGGCGATATTTGGGCTGCTTCCAGGCTAAATAACGGCTGTGGTGTCCGTTGAACGATAAATGGACCCCCTAACAGGGAAATAACGTATCTGATGTCCGTTAGCTTCGGCGTTCGGCGGGGTTCTGGTCATCGTCATAGCCATTTCGTTGCACATAGATACCACTTCGTTGCACCTAGAATACCATTTCGTTGCACATAGATACCATTTCATTGCTCCTAGATTCCATTTCGTTGCATCTGGATTCCGAGGACGGGCGCGCACAAGCCGATCTAGATTGCATGTATATTATGTATAGAAATTTATATCCATCCCTACATCCTTACATCCTTATAAGTATGTTAATTACTACTCTTAAACCCAAAAATCCTTCCGCGGCAGGTCGGCCGGGAAGGATTTCCATCTCACGCTTTGCCTTATGGAGCCGTACGTTTCTGAGCCAGCTTCACAAGCAGATGAGCCAACTGATGCTGCTCCGCTTGGGTTCCAACCTTCCATAACTCCTGCAGAAGTTTCTCTTCGGAATTGCGGGGTTCCTCGTTTGCAGCCAAATAGCCAGCTACCTTCTCTGCTGCCTGCGCCAGCTGCTCTTCATTCAACCCAATGCTCTCGGCAAGCTGAATTCGCTTGTTCAAATAGGATTGGAAGGCATCAAAATCGGCCAGGATTCTCTCCTTCTCCCCATCATCAATCCGGTCCATTGCGTCACTGACCTTACTCACATCCAGCTCACCGTTCTTGTTCACTACATGATTATGTTCAGACATGGTAACGCCTCCTTGTCATTGACTGGGTAACGCTCTCTACTTAAACGGGATCTTCCGGCTTGAAACAGATGCTTTCCAAAAATCTCCTATACCTGCTAGCGGCTGCGGCCACCGCGCCGGCCACCACTCTGGCCTCTTGCACCGCGGCCTTCGGAAGATCGTGTACCGCCTTGTCCACCGCGACTGCCGTGATTCCCCCGACCCTCGGTTCTGGACTGTCCACGGCTGCTGCTGCCGCGTGTTCCGGCCTGTGACTGTCCACGGCCTTCGCCTGCACGCCCGCCGTCACGACTGCCGCTGCTGCGACCTCCAGCCGACGATGGTCCGCGTCCCTCGCCTGGACGGCCGTCACGGCTTCCCGTCCGTCCGGATCCACGCTCATCTCTGCGTGACGATCCGGCTCTTCCTCTACCCTGCTCGCTACCGCGGCTCCGCCCGGAACCCGTACCGCGATCTGCCCGGCTTCTGCCTTGACCACGTTCTTGATCAGATTCAAGCGAAGAGACGTTTCTTGCTTTTCCCGGTCTGCCCGTATCCCTGCCTGAGCCGCCGGTGCTTTCCCGAAGGCCTCCAGCACTGGAATCATAGCGCACGCGCTTCAAGCGAAGGGAGATTCCTTCCTCGATACGCTGTAGATCGTTAAGATCCTTACCGGCAGCGAACGTGATCGCCATTCCGTTCCCACCGGCCCGTCCGGTCCGTCCGATACGATGAATGTAACTATCAACATCATGAGGCATATCGTAGTTAAAGACATGGGTCACGCCTTCGACGTCAAGCCCTCTCGCGGCAACGTCCGTTGCCACCAGCAGCTGCAGCTTAGCTTCCCGGAATCGCTTCATTACCGCTTCCCGTTTTGCCTGGGACAGGTCCCCGTGCAGCTCGTCCGATTGATACCCATGGGCCAGCAGCGCCTCATTCAGAGTAGTTGCTCTGCGTTTCGTCCGGCAGAAGATAATCCCGAGAAAAGGGTTATGTTCCTCGATCATCGCTCGCAGGGCATCCTGCTTGGAGCGGTCCGTACACTCGACCACAACCTGCTGGATCTGCTCCAGCGGGATTGGGGAAGCCCCTTTGATGACGATATCGACAGGTTCATTCATATAATTGCCGGCAAGCTGCTTCACACCGGCAGGCATCGTGGCCGAGAAGAGCATCGTCTGGCGCCGATACGGAAGCGCGTGGATCAGTGCTTCGACCTCATCCAGAAAGCCCATGTGCAGCATCTGGTCGGCTTCATCCAGCACCAGCTGCTTCACGCCGCCCAGCTCAAGCGTGCCCCGGCGTAAATGATCCAGCAATCGGCCCGGTGTACCGATGATCAAATGCCGTCCGCCTTCGAGCTTTCGCAGCTGTTTCTCCACGTCCTGACCACCATAGACCGCCAGGATTTTGATCCCGTCCGGCTCTCCGGCTGTCAGCTTCTTGGCTTCTTCCGTAATCTGCAATGCCAATTCCCGCGTCGGCGCAATAATGAGCGCCTGCGGATACGCCCGCTTGGGATCGATATGCTGCAGAATCGGCAGCATGAACGCCAGCGTTTTACCTGTGCCGGTCTTTGCCCGGGCGATAACGTCCTTTCCTTGCAGCAGCAGCGGGATACTCTCTTGTTGTACCGGAGTCGGCACGGCAATCCCCTGCTCCTTCAGTTTCCGTACTCTTTGTTCGTCAATGCCCAGTTGTTGAAAGTTCGGCAAACGTTCCACCTCATTTAAATTATTTAGCATCTGTTGCGTCAAATCGATTGGATATAGCAAACCAACAAACTTACATAATAAGTCCGACAAAATGTCATTCGATTTCGTTCTAAGAAGAACGAACGTTTTCGTTGTATTTCTTTTCAACTGACAAAAGTCCCTGACTTTGGTAATGTCAATGATATAGATATCCAGTTTGCACCAGCGAAGGAGGTGTCCCCGATATGCATACCCTACAGATCATCCTGTCAGCACTTATCCTGATGATCCTGTTCGGCCTTATCAATCTGATGATGAATTATATTTCAAGACGCGACGGGGAGCCTATCGTCCCCTTCCGGAAGAAGCTGTGGCTTATCCCGCTGTTGTCGGCCTTTATCATTATACCGTTAGAGCTCTTTGCGATGTTATATGCAAGGTGGTTTCCCATGTCTGATCCATCAGGATCAGGTGAAATCCTGGCTTACGACGTTCAAGGCGCATGGCTCGGTTTCTCGCTCACGCTCCTGATTGGGCTCCTGATCTTCGAAGGTATCATTCATCCCTTGGTTATCGCCCTGCTAAGGCTGCTGCTTCGCAAGGATACCTCCATCTATATCAAACAGGCGGTTACAGTTGTAACCGACACGGTTCTGCTGTACATAGCGTCTCTGATTGTGCCCGGCATTCCTGTCGGCGGCTGGAAGCAAGCGCTTCTCATTGCCGTATTCTTTCACCTCATAGAATGGATCCTCATCGGAGTCCAGACCTGGGTACAGCAGCGCAAGCGGGCAAGAGGTGAGTCTACCGGCTAGAACCTGCCGGATTTGAAAATGGCATACAGCAGCCATGCAACCATGAGCAGGGCTACGATGAATCCGACTTCAATCACCGGGAAGCTCCATATCATCATCGGCTCCCGGCTGAGCGACGAACCGATAATCAGTCCCACCATGATGATGCTGAAAGCCAGAAGCACGATGCTGAAAGACAGCCGGTTACTGATCTGATCCATCTTGCGCATCAGCGTTTGCAGTTCTGGAACGCTGATCTCCACCCGCAGTTTCCCTTTGCTGATCAGAGCCGACAGCTGCCTGGCTTGTCCAGGCAGATCAAGCAAACTCTCGGCAAGCCCTGTTACCCCATCCAGCACCTTCCGGCTGATCCGGCGTGTATTATACCGCTTCTTCAGAAGCTTCCGTCCAAAAGGCTCCGCCATATCGATAATGCTCAGACTCGGGTCCAGCATCTCGATGACCCCTTCCAGGGTCAGCAATGATTTGCCTAGCAGCGTCATGTCCGGCGGCAGCATAATCCGGTGGCGCTGGGCAACGGCAAACAGATCGGTCAATGCTTTGCCGATGCGCACTTGAGCGAATGGCACGTCATAATACTCTCCCCGCAGACGGTCCATATCCGACCGCAGCGAATCCATATCGCAATCGTCCGGGATCAATCCCATTCTGGAAATCGCCCGGATCATCCCTTCCGAATTCCGCCGCATCAATGCAATAATGAGTCCGGACAGATGATCCTTCATATCTTCGCTGAGGTGACCCACCAGCCCGAAATCCAGAAAGACCAGCGTGCCGTCCTCCCTGACAAGCAAATTTCCCGGATGAGGGTCGGCATGAAAGAATCCCTCAATAAAGATCTGCTGCAGCATCCCATCGATCAAATGCTCGGCGATCGCCTTCAGATCATGTCCCTTGTCCACGATCTCCTGCCTCCGGCTTAAGGTGAGGCCATCGACATACTCCATCATCAGCACTTTGGATGACGTGTACTCCCAATAAATCAGCGGAACGCGGATAAATTCATGCTCCGGCATCTGGGAGGCAATCTTCTCTGCGTTTCGGGCTTCATGGCTGTAATCCAGCTCCGCCATCATCGCTCTGGCAAATTCGTCAACGATCCGGTCCACACGGTACTGCTTCACCCAGTCCCAGTGACGCTCAGCAATCGAGATTAAATCCCGCAATATCTCCAAGTCACGACCGATCATTCGGGCTACCCCAGGCCGCTGAACCTTGATCGCTACATGCTCTCCGGACTTGAGCTTCCCAGCATGGACCTGCCCGATCGAAGCGGCGGCCAACGGTTTATCTTCAAACTCACTCAACACTTCGTCGATCGGCATACCCCACTCTTGCTCAATCAGCTCCCTTGCACTCGCGGAAGAAAAAGGAGGCACCCGCTCCTGCAGCTTCACCAATTCCTGGATAATGTGGTCTGGCAGCAGATCCGATCTTGTACTCGCCAACTGTCCAAGCTTCACAAAGGCGGGGCCAAGATCCTCAAGCACTCGCCGAATGCGTTCCCCTAATGTAATCGTCTCCGGCTGTTCCCTGGAACTCCAGCGGACAGGCAGCGACAGAACATGGAACAGTCCCATCTCCTCCACCATATAGCCAAAGCCATGACGCATGAGCGCCATGGCGATTTCCCGGTAACGTCCGGCATGTCGGATTCGGACCGCCATCTATTCCTGCCGCGATCCTTCCAGTTCTACAACCTTCTTCTCCAGAGTAGCAATGCGCTGTTCCAGGCTGGCGACATCACTCTCTTTGGGAACATCCAGATCGGACAACACGCGCTGCACCTGCTCATAAATATATGTCTTGATCTGGGATTGCTCCTCTTCGCCGCGTTCGACAAGACGGTTCACCAGCGCTTTGGATTCCGCAGGAGCAAGCTCCCCGCGTTTGACCAGATCATCCACGATTTTCTCTACTTTTTCCTTGCTGACCACGGTAAGGCCCAATCCTAACGAGATGGCTTTCTTAAAAAGATCACTCATATATATCCCTCCCGGTCGTTGTCTGGTTCCATTATAACCTTTAACGCTGGTAAAAACATCTATCCTTGGACTTGCTTTCATAAGTATAGAGAAGCTCCCCTATCAATTTCCCCTGATTTCACATGAAATATGAGGGCAATCCGGAATCGGATAACAAGAAATTGCATTCCATCCATGCTTGTTATGTAAAATACAATGCAAAAAGCGAACAGGCGGGGAGAAAGTGATCCCGCCTGTTCGCTTATGATGCTATGCCATGCAGATGAAGAATGGCTTAGTCGTCATCCCCATCATGATCGTCTTGATCATCATGATCCCAATCATGATGGTCATCATCGTCATCATCATGGTCGTCGTATTTCTCAAACTCTGCCTTGATCACTTTCCCGCTGACCGCATGGACCTCAACATCGGATGATCCGTTTGCTGTCTTCACTTCGACGTCGTACACCCATCTGCCGTCATCTTGGTCCAGATCCACTTCCACAGCCGTCCCGCTCTTAACGTGTTTAACGGCAATAGCGGAGGCCTTGCCGGCACCGATCAGATTGCCTGGAAGGTTGTCACGATCATCATCGTCATCATCCCGGTCTACTCTTACGCCAAGGGATTTGCCTGTGTAGGCATCAATCCATACATCGACATCCCGGTTATTCTGCTGAATCTCCACATCGTAGACCAGCTTGCCCTTTTTGCGGTCGATATCCATGCTCTCCACTTTGCCGTTGGCAGCAGCCAGTGCCAATTGTTCGGCTTTTTCCATACCGATCAGCTGCTGCTGTTGCTTGGCCGCTCCCTGGGTTCCTGCTGCAGCTGTCTGTCCTGCTCCTGCCGCCTGTACGGCGTTATAGCCGTATACTCCACTTGCCGCGATAGCTACGGACAGTGCGCCTGCCCACCATATTTTCTTCTTCATCATCTTAGGCCTCCTCAATATTCTCTCCTGTTGATCTCTACAAACCCAATATACCCTCTCAACATGAGAGCTTTCGGAGAGAAAGATTAGAAAACGATGAGAAAACACGAACAAGACCTCTCATCTATTCATCGTCGTCCTCATCATCCCAAGTCACCGTCATGATCTTACCGGTAATCGCATGGACTTGAATGGTCGCTTCACGGCCGTCTTCCCGCTCAATCTCCACCAGGTAGTAACGGCTGCTCTTACTCTCGCGATATTCCACGTCTTCTACCGTTCCCGGTACCTTCTCTAAAGAAAGCTTGATCGCATACTCTTTGGTAATCATCGTTGCAGGCGGTTCCGAAGTTCCGCTTTCGCCATCGGTTGTTCCCTTCTCGCCATTCTCATTGGGCTTCGTGGGAGGCGTGCTCGGATCGTCAGTCGGCTCCTTGGTTTCGCCCGGCTCCGGCTCTGGCTTCACTGGCGCTTTGTCCAGCGGTTTGATGGACACGATATCCCCTTGACGGGCATCTACCGTCATTTCATACCTCCCGGAATCGGATTGCAGCTCCATCCGGTACATCTCACCTTCCAGCGTTGCCTTTGTAATCTCACCATCCGGATATTGTTTCAATACTCCACTAACGGCTTCCTCCTGCGACATCGCCTCCGTCGAACGGTTAAACGGACTCCATACCGCATTCACGATGATCATAACGGCGACCACGATGATGACACCCAGCAGCACACTCACTTTCTTACGCATTGAATCACCTCGCAAACACATTCTGTCTTTACCGTCAGTATAGCGCAGCATGGTTAGAATTCGATGAGAAAACAGTGGGCTGCTGCAGTTTATTTCGATTCTTTAAGCCGAATGGTGGCCGATGTGCCCACGCCGGGCAGGCTGTCCAGCTCCAGATCAGCAGAGATGGCCTCTGCGATATCCTTCGCCAAGGACAAACCAAGGCCAGCGCCCCCGCCCCGGCGGGTACGAGCCTCATCCACCCGGTAGAAACGGTCGAAGACGTGCTCCAGCTCATCTTTGGCAATGCCGATTCCGCGGTCGATGACCCGAATATAAACCTCCGATGGCTTCCTGCCTACCTGGATGACGATATGTTCGTCACTGTATTTGCGCGCATTATCCAGCAGAATGAACAAAAGCTGCTTGAGCCTGCGGCTGTCCGTCCAGCCGAGAACCCCGCCATCGGCTTCGACCTCCACCGTGCGGTTATAAGCATCGCGAAATGCGCGTGCGGAAGACTCCGATAATGCCACGAGATCCACCTGCTCCAGTTCGACCTGCCATTGATCCTGATTGCGTGCTTGCAGCAGCAGCTGCTCCGTCATCTCCTTCATCCGGATCGCTTCCGAATGGATCGCTTCGACGGACTCCATGAATAGCTCCGGCCGGTCCAGACCCCGCCGCTTTAACAGACTTGCGTAGCTCTCGATGATGGTGAGCGGTGTCTTTAACTCATGGGAAGCATTGGACACGAATTGCTCCTGCCTCGCATGATTGCTCTCCAGCAGCGTGATCATGTCGTTGAACGCAGCCCCCATCTCTACCAGCTCATCCTTGGATTTTTCCTTCAGCTCGATTCGCCGGAATCGTCCGCTCTGCCGAATCTCCCGCATTGTACGGATTAAAGCCGTAATCGGCTGCACAATTAAACGCCCCAATATCCGCGTCGAAATGATGACCGGAACTAAAGCGATTGCGGTTACGGCGACCAGCACGATTCGCAGCACCTGCAGCGTCTCCATCGTGGCGGCAAGACTGCGGGAAATTTGGATGTTGTATACAGCCCCGTCGCTCCAAATGACCGGCAGTGAAACAAGCACATAACGCATTCCTTCATGTAGGATCTGCTCTACCTGCTTATTCGTGTTATAAGGAAGCTTAAGCTCATCCATATCCTCACCGGAGGAGGTTACGTAAGGAGACTTCGCCTTGCTGTCAGCCGGGACGAATTGAATCTTTCCGTCAGCCGGGACATAACTTCGCAGCAGATCGTCAATGGGAATGGTCGCAGCAGAATGCGCGATACTTTTGACAATGCTTCCCGCCTCGGCTTCCGCTTGCTCCAGCTGGCTGTCCACCGTCATTTTGCTAAACACATAGTATACGGATAAGTTCATGACAATCAGAATGGCCGCCATCAGCACCGACGAATAGAGGTGGATTTTACTGCTCAGCTTCATGGGGTCTCTTTCAGCACGTAGCCGACACCGCGGACGGTGTGAATGAGCTCCGATGTGCTGTCATGATCGATTTTCTTGCGGACGTAACGTATATATACATCGACGACGTTGGTATCGCCGTAATAATCGTATCCCCATACGGCAGCGAGAATCTGCTCGCGGTTCAACACCTGCCGTTTGTTCTTCAGCAAATAGACAAGCAAATCAAATTCACGAGGCGTCAGATCGATCCTTCTGCCATCGCGAATGACTTCCCGCGTACCTTCGTTCAATTTCAAATCCGCTGCCGTAAGCCATTCTCCTGCCGCCGGCTCTTCCGGATCCTGCTTCCCCTGGAGCCGCAGCGCAGCACGAATCCGTGCCAGCAGCTCTTCGATCTGAAACGGCTTCGTGATGTAATCATTGGCTCCAAGATCAAGCCCCGATACTTTATCCTCAACGGAACTCTTGGCTGTCAGCAGCAGCACGGCTGTATGGGAATCATGGGCACGGATCCGCCGCAGCAGCTCAATTCCGCTCAAACCGGGGAGCATGACATCCAGCAGAATTAAATCCACGTCCTGACTGCGGTATGCCTCGAGCGCATCCAGCCCGTTATCCGCCTTGGTGACCTGATAGCCTTCACTCTCCAGCTCGATTTCAAGCAAACGGGATATTTTCGCTTCATCCTCAACAATTAGTATCTTCCCGCTCACGCGCGTCCCTCCTACCGATCATTTCGAAATGGCTGTTAACCCGGAACTCGCGCAGCCCACTTGGCCGCTTGCGTAATCATCAAACGCAGCTGGGGCTGGAGAAAGGACGGCTCGTGGTGACCCGGCATCAAGAAAACCACGCGTCCGATGCCATACGTATGGCACCAGGCGGCAGGCCACTGCTTACCTTCGTATTCATAATGCAGCAGCACCGTTTTTTCCGTAAACGGACTGAATATGAACCGGTAAGGCTCCTCATCCAGCACAAAAGGCTCCACGCCTTCCGTAATATCGTGTTCGGTCTCTCCCGGAACGAAATACAGCTTCTCCATGGGCGGGTGTCCGTCAAAACGGGCACCGATCAGCTGCGCCAGCTCATAACGATTGGCCAGCGTAACGCCGTTATGGATCACGAGCAAGCCGCCGCCTCCGCTTACATAGGACAGCAGACCTGCGGTCTGCCGTGGCGAGACTCGCTCGTCCCATAGGTCGCTGTAGGCGATGCAGAGTTCGTAAGGGTAGAGATTGCTTTCATGCAGCATTTTATGATTTTCCGTGCACTGCACGGTGAACATGTCGTTCAGCAGGTGTGTCACTTGTTTATCAATGCCTTGCAGCGGATGAAACTTCGGGTGGGTGTAGCTGCCAAGCAGCAATGCCTTTCTTTTATCCATCGGTCATCCTCCTATTTACTACTCAATATTTCACATGATCCTTAGGAACATGCATGAAGAAGCTGGTCTGGAATGAAATCTCCCCAACTTCATTACGTTATATCATGACATTATTCTTGATTTTGAGCAAAGTAGCGGCCAAGCGCCACCATCATGCTGCCCATTCGCTCTTCCTCGGGAACCACCATGCGTTCAATGCCTTCCTCGCGAAGCCCCTGAGCCGTAACCTTGCCGACAGCCGCTGCCAGGACAGGCCCGCGGAACGCCTCAAGCACAGCCTCCAGCTTGCCATGGGCACGTGCATAATCCGCAAGGAAACGAAACTGGGGCGCGCTTGTAAAAGCAACCGCGTCAACCTTGCCGCCAACAATTTCGTCAACGAGTTGCGAAACATCCTCCTCCAGCGGCTGAATGTGCTTATACGGCAGGATCTGCTCTACTATCGCCCCGCGACTCTCCAGCCACTCCACCAGCTTAGGGGCAGACTCGCCATGCAGCTGAAGAATGACACGTTTGCCTGACAAGTCATGCGGTTCCAAAGACCGGATCAGCCCCGACGTACTGCCGTCATCATCTCTGACGATCGGTGCCAGCCCGCGTTTTTTCAGCGCATTTGCCGTTTTGTACCCTCTTGCCGCAATCGAGGTGCTCTGCAGCGTTTCATTCAATGTATCCAAAAGGCCCATCTGTTCGGCCGTATCATAAATGGCCTCCAGGCCGATTCCCGTTGTAAAAATCGCCCACGGCGCAGGCGCTTTGAGCCAAGCTTCGATCGAACGACGCAGTACTTCATCATCCAAAAATACGGTTCCCTGGGCCGGGCGAAGGAGCGCAGTGCCTCCCATCTTCTCCACCAGCTTGGCCATGTCTGCCGCCTTGCGCGGACCAGCCAAAGCGACGATCCGATCTTTCATATGCTGTGCCATGTTATATGCCCCACTCTCATCATTTCTAGCTTGTTCATCGTTAATCTTACAGCTTCTAGCAGTTGACTCCAGTATAAAGGCCCGGCTCCTATAGATAAAGCCACTTTGGTCTTATTCTTCAAAAAGCCCCCCTTTCCTGCCACAAACAAAAAAGCAGCAAAGGAATATAAGTTCCTTTGCTGCTTCAACATGAAATATCAGGGCATACTGCACGCCATTGAATCTATTAAATCTAAATCTTAAAGCGTGTCACCATCTCCTGCAGTTCTTCGGCTAACCGGCTTAAATCTGAAGCAGACGCACTCACTTCTTCCATGGAAGCAAGCTGTTCCTGAGAGGCTGCCGATATCGTCTGAGTCTGACTTGACGTTTGCTCCGACACCCCGCGGATATCCTCAACGGACTTTTTCGTGGAAGACGTATCTTGAGCCAATGCCTTAGCCGCCTTCGAAGTGGATCTTACCTGGTCGGACACCGTATTCACGGCCTTTTTGATCCGGGAGAAGGAGCGTCCGGTTAGGTCCGCTGCATCAACGCCGTCCGACACCTTCTGCTTGGCGGCTTCCGTCACCTCAATGGTTCGTTCCACTTCTGCCAGTATCCCTGTAATCAGCCCCGATATGTAATCTGCCGAGCTTTCCGACCTTTGGGCAAGCTTGCGGATTTCCGCGGCAACAACCGCAAATCCTTTCCCCTGCTCCCCGGCTCTCGCAGCTTCGATAGAGGCATTCAGCGACAATAGACTCGTCTCCTTAGCAATGTCGGTAATGGCCGAGGCGATACCGCCGATCTCCTCAGTCCGCTCAGACAGCTGATGGATAACACCATTCAGATCGTTCATCGCATGATCGATATCCTGCATCGTCGCTGCTGCGGTAATCACCGTCTTGTTCCCTTCCTGGGCCAATTCCTCCGTCTGGTTCATGGCCGCTGTAACCTTCTCCAATACATCCGCAATATCGTCCGCATGCCGGGATACCTGAAGGATGCGCTTCAGAATCTCCTCCGCAGCGTTCAACTGGCGTTCGCTGCCGGCCGCAACCTCCTGAATGGAAGACGTGACATGCTCGACAGCGCTTGTATTTTGCAAGGCGCTTGCGGACAATTGCTCGGAAGATGCGGAAACATTCTCCGTCATGGACTTGACCCCGTGAACCATGTCCCTGAGACTATCCACCATCTGCTGGAAGTGATCGGCCAGCTCTCCAATCTCATCACGCTTGAAGCCATTCAAACGAAGCGTTAGATCCCCCCCGCTAATGACTTCGGTCGCTTGGCGCATACGGCGGATCGGTTTAATCACAGAGCTTACATTCCAAGTCACCAGGATTAAGGCGGCTAGCAGCGAAACGCTCATGACCACCATCAGCGTATGGCGGATGCCACTAACAGAGTCGTCGACTTCCTTAACATACATGGTCCCGGCAATTTTCCAGCCGGTTCGTTCATTCGTAATGTAATTCAATTGTTTCTCGATACCGTTATGGACATAGTCAAAATGACCGGTCGGCTCCTCATACAGCTTGGAGATCCAGGTTTCTTCAGCCAACGCATCCGTCCCCGCATCATAATCGGGGTGAAACAGATATTTGTGATTTTGATCCAGCACCATCGTATAGCCTTCTTTACCTACCTGCACTTCGACCAGGCTCCGGATGCTATGGAGGTTGAGATCAATCCCCACGACGCCTTTGCCATCAGGCAGCGTCTGGGATATCGTTACTACAATCAGTGAGCCTGCGTTCGATGCATAGGGGGCAGTAATAATCGGTTGGCCTGATGCATTCATTGCGTCTTGGAACCATCCGGTTTGTCTAGGATCATAGTCCGCCGGCAGCTTATCCCCCGATGCCTTGATAATTCCGCCCTGGTCTGTACCGATAAATACGTCCACTGTATCCGGATGTAGTCCCAAGTACTGCTTCAGTGCATTGATGGTTGACCCCGCTTGGGCTTCAAGTTCCTTGTCGATTTCCGCGGACTTCATCGTTGTACTTAAATAATTCAGATCATCAAACTTCGATTGCAGCGTGTGATTAATGATCTCATTCGCCGTATCGACGCTCTGCGATGCACTGCGCAGAATTTCATCCTCGACAGTTCCCTTGGCGTCACGATAGGTGATAATACCGATGGCGCAGCTGGGCACAAGAAGCACGAGGAGGAATGTGAGGATCAGGTTTCTTTTAATACGATTAGCTCTTTTTTTCTTCATGGGTTTCTTTCCTTTCTAAACTGCAGTGACTCTCGCCTGTCTTCTACAAAAATACTCCCTTCAACTTATCGGCATCTCTTGAACCATTCATTATGTAGTGTGTATAGGTAATTAATTCCATAAAAAGAGGGGCGCCCTTGTTAAAAAGGCACCCCTCTTGGCGGCGATCAGAGATCACCGTCTATATAAAGGCCATCCATCCTGCACAGCGGAAACAAAGATGGCTGGCTCTTATAGTTCTGATTACGTTACTTCGACTGATTGGAAGGTATGAATCCACTCAGGTCTACACCAAGCCCGGCAGCGAGTCTTGCGCCATATTCGGCGTCGGCACGGTAGAAATTGCATACGGCACGGAGCTGAATATCAGATTTGACCTGGCTCAGGTCGTCAACCAGATTGCGGAGCAGATGATCCTTCTCTTGCTCCGTAAACGAACGGTACAATTCCCCGGCTTGGGTGAAATCATCCGTTTTCTCGATGCGCTGGCGAACGACATGACCGGTCAGCGGAGCTTCGCTCTCATTAACGGAAGGGTCTTCCACAGGGCCCGTTGTATAGCTGTTCGGCTCATAGTTCACCGGCGACGGATCTTGATTCACATTCATCAAGCCATCACGTTGATGATTACGCACAGGAGCATATGGACAGTTGATCGGGATCTGCAAATAATTGGCTCCCAGTCGATGACGCTGCGTATCCGGGTAAGAGAATAGCCGGCCTTGCAGCAATTTATCCTCAGACGGCTCGATGCCTGGTACCAATGCACTTGGGGAGAAAGCGACCTGCTCAACCTCTGCAAAGAAGTTCTGCGGGTTGCGATTCAAAGTCATGGTGCCGACCGTCACGAACGGGAAGCGATCCTCCGGCCAGGTCTTTGTAGGATCCAGCGGATCAAAGGATAATTCATCCATTTCCTCCGGGGACATCAGCTGCACCTGCAGGCGCCATTTCGGGAAATTCCCGTTTGCGATGTGCTCACGAAGATCACGGGTGGCGTGATTAAAGTCCTTACCCTGGACTTCGACCACTTCGTCTGCATTCAGCGTATTCACGCCCTGTGCGGATTCCCACTTGTATTTAATGTAGCTCACTTTGCCTTCGCTATTCACCCACTTGAAGGAATGGACACTGAAGCCATCCAACTCCCGATAGTTTGCTGGTGTGCCATGATCGGAGAACACCCAGGTCATCATATGCGTGGATTCCGGAGACAGCGTCATGAAGTCCCAGTACCGGCCGGGCTCCTGGATGTTGGTCTCCGGCGAAGGTTTCAAGGAATGCACCATATCGGGGAATTTGATTGCGTCCCGAATAAAGAAGACCGGAATATGGTTCCCTACAATGTCATAGTTGCCCTCCTCCGTATAGAACTTCACGGCAAATCCGCGCGGGTCGCGTGCCGTTTCGGGTGACCCTGTTCCATGAATCACCGTGGAGAAGCGAACGAACACAGGCGTTTCCTGACCGATTTCCTGCAGAAAGGCCGCTTTCGTATAAGGCTTCATGTCATTCTCCACAACAAATGTGCCGTGTGCACCTGCCCCGCGGGCATGAACGACCCGCTCCGGAATCCGTTCACGGTCGAAATGGGCGATTTTCTCGATCAGATGATAATCCTCAAGCAGCGTCGGTCCGCGGCGCCCTGCCGTTTTGGAATTTTGGTTATCTCCAACTGGAGCCCCTTGATTGGTTGTCATTCTATCCATATATGAACCCTCCATCATTTCTATAATTGATTTTAGACTGAATCTAAATTTATGAATTGATTGTATCATTGGAGAATCCATTGGATCATGATTGTCGCATGAGTGTTATATGACCCTTCTATGATCGTTATATGAAGTTCGGATGAATCCATTTTTGAGTTCGTGAATGGACAAAAAAAAGGAGGGGGATTAGTCCGCCAGGCGGTATCCCACTCCTCTAACCGTTGCAATGTATCGCGGGGCTCCCGCGTTGTCGCTCAGCTTTTTACGCAAGCTTTTGATATGGACGTCAACCACATTGCTGCCGCCCATAAAATCTGTATCCCAAATTTTGCACATCAGGTCCTCACGCGTGCATACGGCTCCTTCGCTGTCCAGCAGGAGCATCAGCAAATGATACTCTGTCTTGGTCAAATGAATAGGCGTGCTGCCCCGGTGGATGGTCATTTTATCCCGATCAATGGATAAATCTTTATAGACGAGGCCACGCATGACCTCTTCCCCACCCGACAATCCGGCAGCCGGAGAGAACAATCGAATGGTTCGCTGCACCTGATACATCATCGTATCTTTGGAACGGGCCGGCCATACCATAAGCTCTTCATTCAACAGGCTGGAGCCCGCTTTGCTCATGAGCTCCTCGCCAACCAGGTACAAGATCGGAATCGAGGAATGTTCCGGCAGCAGCAGCTCCTTCTCCTTATTGAACGCCGCCATGTTCCGGCAGCCCGTCATATCGGCGATAATCAGTCCCGTGTTCAGGGCTGACTGCAGACGCGGTTCCCATTTACGGAACATCATCACCTCGAAGCAGTTCTCCGTCAAGGTCATGAACATTTCGTTCACCCGTCCCGGGGAACGGCTGATCAATGCAGCCCGCAGCGTTGTGGGACAAGCATCCCCGATTGCCATCGGCGACTCCGGACGAACATACAGATTGCCGGATTGGAAATCCGGAAACGCATAGACCTTTCCCAGTTCCGTCATTTCTTCCGTTTGATTTGACATTCTGGACACACCCCCCCGAATACGACGTGAGCATGATGGATAACGTAGTTGGTTTCACCGGCTACCGTAGCAGCCCAATCCTCTGGCACCTCCGTCATGACCTCGTCCACTTTCCCGCAAACTTCACAAATAATATGTTGATGCTCGTCAGTACGGGCATCGTACCGACTCGCGCTCTCGCCCAGCTTCAATTCTCGGATCAGCTGCTTATCCGTCAAATAACGCAGGGAATTATAAACCGTCCCGTACGCCAAATTATAACCTTTCTCCACCAGTCGGTTCATGATATCCGCAGCAGTCGGATGATCATGCGATTCCCGAAGGACATCGTACACCGCTTGGCGTTGTGTCGTCAGATTTAAAGATTTCAAGGTATTCACCCTTTTAATTTATTTTTAGATCAAGTATAAATCCTATTCTCTCCAAGGTCAACAACCCGTGCCGAAATCGCTGCTGGTAATCTTTAAGATTTCTTTAGATTCAATTAAAAATTCCTTTAGCTTGTTTGGCTAGAATTAGAACATACATACACGATGAATTGTATAATCCGCCAAAGGAGGCGATCGAGCGCCATGGATTCCATAGCCAAGCATCCCCGTCAATTTCCGTCATCCCCTGATTTATCCCGGAAGCAAACCGGCACGCTTCGAACCAAACGAATACGCCGCAAGGGGCACGCACGTTTAAGTCTGCTCCTACTACTGTTTGTCGCCATTCTGTTGGTTGTGTTCATCGCAAGGATATTTATTCCGCCTCCCATCAAAGCCAGTTCGGCCATCCTGATTCATGCGGATACCGGCCGCGTGCTCTATGCGATGCATGCCGATCTCCCCTTACCTCCCGCGAGCATGTCCAAAATGATGACAGAGCTGCTGGTGCTGGACGCCGTCCAATCCGGGCAGCATGCTTGGGAAGAGAACGTACCGGTCAGCCGCTATGCGGCAGAGGTGCCCGGTTCAGGCATCGGTATGCATGAAGGCGAACGTTACACGCTGAAGCAGCTGTTCGAAGCACTCATTATCCATTCGGCCAATGATGCGGCCGTAGCTATTGCGGAGCATCTCAGCGGGTCGGAGGCCCGGTTCGCGGAGACCATGAATGAACGAGCGAAGGAAATCGGCCTTTCGGACCGCACCGTATTCGCCAATGCATCCGGTTTGCCTGCCGCTGACCTTCTTCCCTTTGCCGAAGCGGCCTCCGACGGCGATACCGTCATGACGGCCAGGGATTCAGCCATGCTGGCCAGATGGCTGGTCAACAAACATCCGGATCTGCTCGAGGTAACCAGCCAGCGCGATTTGCCTGTTCCGCAGAAGAAGCTTTCCCTGCATACCACCAATCTCATGCTACCCGGCGAACCGCATTCTTACGAAGGTAATGACGGATTTAAGACCGGATACACCCGCTCTGCCGGTTATTGCTTTACCGGGACTGCGTCGCGTGGCGGAAACCGGCTGATTTCCGTCGTGATGGGGACCGGGAATGCCGATCAGCGGTTTACGGAAACTCGGAAACTGATGGATTACGGATTTGAACGTCAAGGTATTCTTTCGAATCTCCTATCCGGCCTTTTTTAATCATCGTCATCATAGAACTCACGATTTTGAAGGCCAAGCTGCACTTTATGGGCTCCATTTAGGGTACACTGTTCGTAAGGAATGATCATTTCCAATGGGCGGATTTACTGGAGGATAATTTAATGAGAAGTATATTAATCGTAGATGATGATAAGGAAATTTCCGGGCTGATCTCCATCTATCTGGAGAATGAGGGTTACCGTGTGATCCAAGCCCATGACGGGGAGGAAGCACTGCTGGCCATGACCACCAATAACGGGACGGTGGATCTCGTAATCCTGGACGTCATGATGCCTAAGCTGAACGGGATTGACACCTGTCGCAGAATCCGGGAAACCTCGTCCATACCCATCCTGATGCTGAGCGCCAAGAGTGAGGACATGGATAAAATACTGGGGCTGATGACCGGCGCGGATGATTATATGATTAAACCGTTCAATCCGCTGGAGCTGACGACGCGCGTCAAAACACTGCTGCGACGCTCCACTCTGTACAATGCCGAACTGCATCGGGAGGACAGCGAGCGGATCGAGATTGATGGGCTCGACATAAACCGGACAACGCATGAAGTAACGGCCAATGGCAAAGCAATCTCTCTGACGGCAAGAGAATTCGAGATTCTGTATTTGCTTGCCCGCCAGCCGGGGAGAATCTTTAGCGCCGAGGATATCTTCCAGCAGGTCTGGAAGGAGAAATATTACGTATCCAATAATACAGTCATGGTTCACATCAGCAACCTGCGGGACAAGCTCGAGAGGGAGCTGGGTTATAAGCTCATTCAAACGGTATGGGGCGTCGGGTACAAAATCCATGCGTAAGCTGCAGTGGAAGATCATTACACTGTTCTTTGCCAGCGGAGCCCTGACCTTGGCCATACTGTTCATCGCGCAGCAGATCTTCCGATTGATCGGCCGGGAATACTGGAAGGAGCCCTGGGTAAACACCCTTTTCAGAGTTGATCGTACGTTGGAGGATTTCTTCGGTTTCCCCATCATCCCGACGATCATCGGCATCGTGCTGTTTATCTGTATGGTGCTCCTCCTGAGTCAAGGCACCATTCGTCAAATCAATCAGTTAATGGAGGGTACAAAGCGTTTGGCGAAGGGCGAATTGGATCAAGAGATTATCGTTAGCTCCAATGACGAACTGGGCCTGATGGCAACGCAAATCAATCAAATGGCCAAGCAGCTCAAGCTATCGCTGGCGGAGGAACGCATGGCCGTCCAGTCCAAGAACGAGCTTATCAGCAACGTATCGCATGATCTGCGGACCCCCCTCACCTCCATCATCGGGTACTTGCGACTGGTCAATGAAGACCATTACAAGGATGAGGTCGAGCTCCGGTATTATACCGATATCGCGTACGATAAGTCGCTGCGCCTAGGCGGACTCGTGAACGATTTGTTTGAATACACACGGATGGGATACTCCCCGATGAACCGGGTTGACATTAATTTGGTGGAGCTGCTCGCACAGTTGGCCGTAGACTTTTCATTAACCGGGCAGCAAGAAGGAGTTCAGGTCGTCTTCACACCTGAAACGGAGAAAATCATGATCTCCTCGGACGGGGATAAACTGATGCGCACCTTCGAGAATCTGCTGTCCAATGCGGTACGGCACGGACGGGATGCCGGGCGGGTGGATTTGAAAGTATCTCAGGACCCGAATTTTGCCGTCGTACAGGTCATCAATTACGGTCCTCCGATCCCTCAGCACGCAATCCCCCATCTGTTCGAGCGGTTCTACCGGGCGGATGAATCGCGCACTGATCAAACCGGGGGCTCCGGGCTTGGCTTGGCTATCGTAAAAACCATCGTGGATGCCCATCACGGCACGATTCAAGTGACCAGTACTACGGAGCTGACGATGTTCGAGGTTCGTCTACCTTTAGAGGCTCCTGAGAATTAACAAAATAAAACATTTAATATTCGACATACAATTCCATTTTCCGATAAAATAGGGGGTGAATGTCTTCATCGCCTTGCCGCCCTTGCGCAAGGTACATGAAAGGAATGATCCCCCATGACCAATATACTTTTTACCAACTTTTGTATATTTGTGACTTTCTTATACTTATCCGGACTGCTGTCCAAAAAATATGTAGCAGGTGTTGTGACACCGTCCATCCACGTTAAGATCAACGCCGGCCTCCTCTTTGGCATTTACGGGATCATCTTGATGTACTATTCTTTCCCGATTGACCCGCGGTTTTTTGCGGACTTGCGGCATCTAGCCATTGTCGTGATCGCCAGCTACTTAGGCTGGCTTCCCTCCCTGATTGCCGGCGTGCTGATTGCACTCGGGCGGCTGATCCTGTTCGGCATGTCAACTTCCTCTGCCATTGCGGGAGCCGGCATGCTGCTGATCGGCATCATCTGCGGGATGCTTTCTCGTATGCATTGGGAACGTTTAGGCAAAATGCTGCTCATGAGTATGTCGAGCATGCTGGTGCTCCTATGTATTATGTGGATGAATATCCCGGACCACCACAAGGTGTATACCGTCTTCACGCAGCACCTCATCATATCCATGCTCGCCACGGTGGTCATCTACATGCTGACCGAGTATATCAACACATCCAATCAACTATTTCTGCAGATGAAGAAAAATGCGGAGACGGATTACTTGACCAGTCTTCACAATCTGCGCCAGTTCGAGCAGCTGTTATCGGAACGTTTTCTCGAAGCCCAGCATTTCAGCGAACGGCTGGGTGTTCTTGTCGTGGACATCGATCATTTCAAAAAAATAAACGACACCTACGGCCATGCGGCCGGAGATGCCGTTTTGCAGCAGCTCAGCAAAGTGCTGAGGGAGCATTCCCGTTCTTTTGACGAAGTGTCCCGCAACGGCGGGGAAGAATTCTCGGTGCTGGTCCCGGAAGCGACCATCGACGAGACTGCCGCTATTGCAGAGCGAATCCGGGCGGCCGTAGCGGATCATATCTTTGTCCTGGAAGACGGAACCAAGATTCAGATCACGGTGTCGATCGGAGCTGCTGTGCACCCCGATACGATCCGGTCGAAAAATGCCAAGGAGCTGCTGCAACAAGCGGACCGCGAGCTGTACCGAGCCAAGGACAGCGGGCGTAACCGCGTATGCTCCGCCCCCGAGATCCATGATCTGATTCTTTCTTAATTCGGATCCGCCTTCAGTATTTCTTCAATGGCAGTCAGCGTATCCGGAGACAGCTTCATACCGGAGGCCTTCACATTCTCTTCCACCTGCTCCGGACGGCTGGCACCCACCAGCGCACTGGCTACATTGTTCTGACGCAGAATCCAGGCCAAGGCCAGTTGGCCGACGGTCATACCCAACTCGCTTGCAACGAGGCCCAGTGCCTGCACCTTCTGAATGCGGTCTTCACTCATTTTGAGCCGGTCGGCTCCAATCTTCGATGCGCGGCTGTTCTCCGGCACGGCTTGCTTGGAGGCGTACTTGCCAGTCAGAAGTCCTTGAGCAAGAGGAGAATAGACCACTTGACCAATGCCCTTCTTCTCGCCTAACGGGATAATTTCCTCTTCGATCTTGCGCTCGAACATGTTGTACAGCGGCTGATTCACCACGATGCGATCCAGCAAATAGCGATCCGCAACGGCCAGTGCCGCTTCCATCTGGGCAGCGGTCCACATACTGACTCCTATATAGAGCACCTTGCCTTGGCGGACAAGGTCATCCAGCGCCCGCAGCGTTTCCTCTAGCGGGGTTTCTTCATGATATCGATGACAGTAATAGATGTCGACGTAATCGGTACCCAGCCGCTTCAGACTCGCATCGCACTGCTCTCTAATATGTTTGCGGGAAAGTCCCTGATCATTGGGTCCGTCCCCCATCTTGCCGAATACCTTCGTGGCCAGGACATAGGATTCCCTTGGGAAGGCTCTTAAGGTTTCCCCGACAACCACTTCAGCCGCCCCCTGGGCATACACATTTGCCGTATCAAAAAAATTAACGCCGAGTCCATATGCGGTTTGAATCGATTTCACCGCATTCTCCCGTTCCACATATCCCCCGTACGTCAGCCAGCTCCCGAGACTGATATCGCTAACCTTCAATCCGCTACCGCCCACTCTTCTAAACTCCATATGTGAAACCTCCTTCATACAAGATAGATGCTTATTCTTTATTGTAACATCTTCCAGTACGATAGACAGTTGTGCCTTGTTTAACGTTTATAACCGGTCGACTTTATTTTAAACTTGACCGATACATTAAACTTGGCATGGGGATAAATGGTGCGCCACTCCTCCATCTCCGTCTGGTTGTTCCAGTGCGTACCTCCATACCGAAGGCCGAAACCTAACGGGTCCAGACCCGTTTTCTGAATTTTCTCCAACACGTTTTTCACAGCTTGCGATAGTTCCTTGCTAAACTGCTCTTCGATCTTACGCAGATCCTTCGGATCTAATTGCGCAGGGTTTTCTTTCTCTTCCAAAATCGCGGTTATCCGAATCTTGTAATCAATGGTTTCCTCCCCTGGTTTATCCGTTACGATCTTGTATCTTGCTCGGGTTCTATCCGTGTTGACTTCAAGCAATTGGCCGTCAATTTTCGTCCCGAAATTCGTGCTTAGATTACGACGATCCAACAGGTTAAACAGCCTGGTTTCATCCCGCGTCAGAATCACCTTCACCTTGTTCTTATCCATCAAGGCTAATTTGTCGATATTCAGGATCTTGTCAGCGGTAGTTTCCACAACGGGCAGGACCGGATCTTCCCCTTCCTCTAACATTCGGCGGGACAAATCGAAGGAGTATGCCTTAATAATGAAGGGAGATTCCGTCCCCTCCTCGCTGAGCGCCAGAAATATTGCGTTTCCGGCAATCCGCTCCGTTGGAGGATCCGTCTTTAATACGGCTTCTGCCGTAGGTACTGCGACGGCTGGATACATTAAGAGCTGCATGTCCCGCCTCCGAACGGTCCAGTCCTGGATTTTGCTGATATTTTTCCGTGCATAGGCCTCGCCGTACATGACCCCTTTGCAATGACCAAAGTCCAGCTCCTTATCCACCTTGGATTTGACCTCCCTGATCGCTTCCGCAATACTTGTCGATTCCTGCGTAATAAGCAGTGATTTTTTATCCCCGGTTTTCGGGTCTCCCGAAGGAATTGCCATTTTGAAGGTAAATCGGTTCATATCGGGGCTTTTCTCAGAGACGTCAATACCGATGGACACAACAAAAAGCCTCAGATCGATATCCCTAAAATCACATCCCGACACCAACAAAAAAGAGCAGCACATGAGCCAGACCAGCCAGCGTTTTAGGTCTTTCATGCCTTCTTCCTCCTTTTCCTCCATACCGCATAGAATAACAGGGCAATGAGCAGAAATTCACCCGCGAACCGGACGTCCAGAAAGACAATCGCCATATCATTTAATATGTATTGATTCACGATAAACGACGTGCCGAAGGTAATCAGGGAAAAGAGGAGCAGCACCCACCATTCGATTTTCCTCCGTTTAGACATCGCTTCCCCCTTATCGACCTTTAATCCGAAGCTTCCCAGAATGAGTTCCTTACCCACATGCCAGTGGATGATGGAATTCACGAGGGAGAGACACATATACACCACGTAGAAGACATATATCATCCGTTCAATGATGAAATAACGAATCCGCAGCGAGTCCACCGTCGAGAAGGCAGGGTACACGTGTCCTCCTGCGCCCGCAGCGCCTAATATGCCAATGGGTGCAAAGATCGAAACCAGAAGGGTAATTATACTGACCCCCACAATTGCCCAAACATGGCGCACTCTGAATCGGTGAAAGATCCGATTGAATATCACCATGTTCACGTAGCCCGTAAAAATAAAGGTTGCGGCCGCCACCGTTTCGTAATTGGGCATATTCCATGCATAGGTAATGATCTGCCTTACGGCATCCCAGCTGAAATAGGGGTTGCTGAAGATACGCCATGACATGTAGGCGATAACAGGAACACAGATGTACAGAATCATCTCCAGGGCATATATAATGGACTCGGAGTCCAGTCTGGCACTAAGTCCAACCACCACCAGAAATCCTATCAGAACGATATAGGGAGACACATCCGGACTAATGTAGCGAGAGGTAATATCAACGAAGCTTACCAAGGTAATGACGCTGGAGAAAAACCACGCGAGTCCGTATAAAAAAAGCAGGATACCCGATGTCCACTTGGACATAACCGAGCGAAAAATCTCCGGCAGCCCTTGCCCCGGAAATTTCTGAATCAGTTTCACGAAGGTAAACATCAGCAGCGTCCCAATCGGAATGGACACGAGAATCGACATCAGCGCACCGTCAAAGCGGTCCGTAATTAAAATCCGGGGGACATAATTAATCAGATTGATGGTTGCATTGAGCAGGAAGAGGTAATAAAAATATTTATTTCTAACCACTTCGCTGATCTCCTTTCTTCTTCCAATCCATAGCAAACATCTTTAAGTAGGGTTTGCCGAAGGATCGGAGGCTCGTAAGGTACATAATCATCGCCACCATGCCCAAAACGATGCCGACCAAGCCAAAGAAGGTGGCCAGGACAATGAACAAATACTTCGTGACGCGGATGCCTGAGCTCATCATCGTAATCGGGATCACGAAATTCGTTATCGCGACGGCGGAAACCAGAATGATCATGATGTTGCTGACTAATCCCGCCTCTGTTGCAGCGGTCCCCAGAATGAGACCCCCTACCGTCGTTGCGGTCTGACCAATCGCTTTGGGCAGACGGACACTTGCTTCCGTCAGAAATTCCATCGCCAGCAGCATGAAGATCACTTCGAAAAAGGATGGGTACGGCACCGTAGCCCGGCTTCCCGCAATAAGCAGCGTAACCTGCATCCTCAATATTTCCGGATTATACGACGTGAATGCCACGTACAGACTCGGCATAAGTACGGTCGTAAACAAGGCGATATACCGGATCCCCTTGAGAAACCAGCCGATCGGGGGAAGCTGTATTTTGTCATCCATCGCCGTAAAGAAATCATTGAAAATGGCTGGCAATAGAAGGGCATACCCCGTTGAATCCATCAACACGGCAATTTTTCCTTGATTTATATTCAATACGGCCCGGTCAGGACGCTCGGTCAGCATGAGTGTTGGATACAGACGAAATTTAGGATGCATCGTATGTCTCTCGATTTCGGCAGCCGATTGCACGATGTCCGCTTTGAGCTCGGACAATCGCTTTCTAAGCTCCTGCAATACCGTTTCTTCCACTTTGCAGGCATCATACATAATGATGATTCGGGTCTGCGATATTTTCCCGACGGTCATGAATTCCGTCTTCAAATTCGCAGTTTGGTAACGATGGCGGATCAGGTTCAGGTTCACCTCGATATTTTCCGTAAACGAATCATCGGGACCCTGAATGACGTTCTCTGTACTGGCGGGTTGAATGGGGCCTGCATTAACCAGTACGGCGTCAAACAGGAGCACGTTTTCCCCAATGAATATGGCTACGCAGCCCCTAAGCATATTACGAAGCAATTCCTGCTCATCTTTCGGCTCCAGGCTTGAGGGAAAGGATCGGATGAATTGGTCGTATAAGTCCAAGGAGTTCAGCTCATAGAAACGGTTAATCAAATTATCGTTAATCATGATAGGGTCACACATGCTTTTAAAATAAATCAGTAACGCATGGCCACCTTCATTTTTCAGCTCTCGATGTTCTATATCCCCGATATCATGGAAATGTTCTTGCAGACATTTCTTGGCCTGATCCGCATTTAGATGCTGTTCGCTGGTCATGATATACCACCCCTCTTTTTCACATAATCCCAAATCTCCGCGGTTTCTTTAGATTCTGCACAAATGTCCCAAAATATTTACAATCCTCCAGGAAACTTATGAATACCGAATGGAATTCTGCTCGTTTCTAATCATTCCCAAGTGGTAATAATGAAGACAAGAGTCTGTGTTTAAGGGCAACGCCCGTAGAAACTGAGGAGGAATCGTGAATGAACCCAACCAATTCATCGCATCAAGAACTACCGCAATATCCGGAGTCGCTGTGGAGAGGGACAACCGAACTGCCCGCTTTCCCCCGCTTAGCCGAGGATATTGAGACGGATGTAGCCATCGTCGGAGCCGGCATAACCGGCATTACGACCGCTTATCTACTTGCCAAGGCTGGTAAGGATGTCGTGCTGATCGAAGCAGGGCAAATCCTGAACGGAACCACCGGTCATACAACAGCTAAGGTTACGGCACAGCATGGGCTGATCTATCATGAGTTCATGAATCATTTTGGAGAGGAGAAAACGAGGCTCTACTACGAAGGAAATCGGGAAGCGATTGAATTCATTAGAGATATTATTGGCGGAGACGAAGAGAAATTTGGGCTGAAGCTGGAGGATGCCCATATTTACGCTCAGCAGGAGGACAAGTATCTCTCGAAGCTGGAAGACGAAATCAAGGCCTATGAGAAACTCGGCATTCCGGGAGAATGGCAGGAAAGCCTTCCCCTCCCTATGTCGATTCGGGGAGCCATTAAGATGCCCGGGCAGTATCGGTTCCATCCTCTGCAGTATTTGAAGCATCTGACAGAAGAGTTCCTAAGGCTTGGAGGACGGATTTACGAGAACACGACCATGGACGAAAAGGCCGAAACCGATGGACCGATCACGCTGCTGACCAAACGGGGCGGTCACCGGATTACTTGCAATCACGCAGTATCCGCGTCTCATTTTCCGTTCATTGACGCCAAAGGATTGTTCTTCACGCGGCTGCATGTGGAACGCTCCTATGCCATTGCAGTCAAACCCGAAACCGCTTATCCGGGAGGAATGTACCTAAGCGTGGATCAGCCTACACGTTCCTTGCGGTCAGCATCTTATAACGGGCAGGAGTTGGTTATCGTCGGGGGCGAGAATCATCCGACGGGCCGCAGCATCTGTACCCACCAGCATTACGAAAACCTGGAGCTTTTTGCAGGAAATCTATTGGGCGCTTCCGCGATTCCTTACCGCTGGTCGGCCCAGGACCTGATTACATTGGACAATATGCCTTACATCGGGCCGATCACGTCCAATCAGGACCGGATCTTTGTTGCGACAGGCTTCCGGAAATGGGGTATGACAACAGGAACATTGGCCGCGAACATCATCGCGGATCAAATCTTGGAGAAGGATAACCGTTACGCCGACGTCTTCGACCCCTCCCGCTTCCACGCGGACCCGAGCATCAAAACGTTTGTCGTGCAAAATGCTTTGGTTGCCAAAGATTTCGTTGCCGGCAAGGTGGAGATGTCCCACGCCGATATAACCGAGCTGAAGGCCGGCGAAGGCGCCGTCGTCCGCCATAACGGTCAGCGTGCCGGAGCTTACAAGGATGATCAAGGGAATCTCCATCTCGTGGATACGACCTGTACCCACCTCGGCTGCGAAGTGGAATGGAATGAGGGCGAACGTTCATGGGATTGCCCGTGTCACGGATCACGCTACCGCTATAATGGCGAAGTGATCGAAGGGCCGGCCATTGAACCATTGAAGCAGTTGGATCCGGAGAGCTGAGCGGACGCAATCGCCTGACTCCTAACCTAAAAAGAAGTGAAGCCCATGCGAGCTTCACTTCTTTTTTATAACATGGGACTACACACCAGTTGCGGCCTAAATTCAACCAGAAATAACATATTTCTGGTATAATAAGCTTACAAATCGTTACGGGAGGGAAAACCATGGTTCTAGGCCTTGAGTATTTGGATCGAATTAAAGAGGACGTCTCGGAGAAAAAAGCACAGGAGAAGCTGCGCGGTATCCGGCAACAGAGCCTGCTTACCGATTGTTTAATGACCCTTGCTGCTGCAGGTGCCTTCATTGTGGTGGCTGCCATCTTTGGTTTTATCTTGTATCACATACGATATTAGAAGCCATCTCCATGCCTCCCCCGATGGGAAGTCTCTGGAGTTTATCCTTTCTTACAATTTCAAAAAGGCACCCTGACGGGTGCCTGTGTCATGTTATGACCTGGGACTGGATTGCCTTTGTAAGCCTAGGCGATTTCCGGTGCCGGCTCCTCGCGGTAGGCCGCAAGCGACTGATCCACGATCACCTGTATGAAATCGGGATCGATATCCTGGATCCAAGGTATGGCGTTATTCCAAGCATTTTCCTCAATTTGAAGCGCGATCTGCCTCTGATCCCATTCATCCATCGTTCGATCCATCCGGTCGCACAGCTCTGTCAGGGTCATGTCCATCGAATGGCCCAGCTCATGTGCAAATACCACCGCAAAATAGGCGTGGAACGGCTCAAGCGTGCCAAACAGCTGCAAACACTGCTGGCGTATGACTTCGGTATACATCGTCACGCTGTGCGAATGCATGACATATTTTCCGCCGATTAACCGGCCCCCTGGAAAATACGCCTCCATCTCCACGGTGACACTGCTGCCCGACCGACGTAGAAGCTCTTGCGTAATTCGGTTCAGTTCGGACTTATTCAATAATGATCATGGCTCCCTTTAAAGATATAAACATAAACATCATTATAAAAGAACCATATGAAAATGCAATATCAAATATGCCTGCCAGCTTACTCTCAACCTACCAAAAACCATTCATTAATCTAAAAAAAAATCTAAAAAAAGAAGACCCACTCCGCACTCGAATGGGTCTTCTTGTGATGACAATCCTCGCCTCGCTATCCAGCCTCATGCTGGTCGCTGAATTGACTGTTATACAGGTCCGCATAGAAGCCGCCCTGAGACAGCAGCTCTTCATGGGTCCCCTTCTCGATAATGCTGCCCTTGTTCATGACCAGAATCAGGTCCGCATCCCGGATCGTGGACAACCGATGGGCAATGACAAAGCTGGTCCGGTCCCTCATCAGCTCATTCATCGCTTTCTGAATATAGAGCTCCGTCCGCGTATCCACGCTGCTGGTTGCCTCATCGAGGATCAGAATCGATGGATCGGCCAGAATGGCGCGCGCAATCGTAAGAAGCTGCTTCTGTCCTTGCGATATGTTGGAGGCCTCCTCGTTCAGAACGGTATCGTAGCCCTCCGGTAATGTCCGGATGAAGTGATCCGCGTGGGCCGCTTCCGCCGCCCGGATGATCTCTTGCTCCGTGGCGCCTTCGCGCCCATACCCGATATTCTCCCGGATTGTCCCGTTAAAGAGCCATGTATCCTGCAGCACCATCCCGAACAGGCTGCGGAGTTCACCGCGCCGAAGAGCGGTAATATCGGTGCCGTCAATCGTAATCTTGCCCTTATTCAGCTCATAAAACCGCATCAGCAGATTAATGAGCGTTGTTTTCCCTGCGCCGGTCGGTCCGACGATGGCGACCGTTTGCCCGTGCTTCACGTCCACATTCATATCCTCGATCAGAAGCTGGTCCGCTTTATAGCCGAAACTCACATTCTCGAATGACACATCGCCAAGCGGCTTCTTGAGCGCTGCCGGAGCTGTATGCTCCGACACTTCTTCTTCCTCATCGAGCACTTCAAATACGCGCTCTGCCGATGCTATGGTGGATTGAATGACGTTCGCGATATTCGCAAGCTGGGTAATCGGCTGCGTGAATTGGCGTGAATATTGGATGAATGCCTGAATATCCCCGATCTCAATCGCTCTGCGGGTAACCAACACACCGCCGACAACACTGACGATCACATAACCGATATTTCCGACAAAACCCATCAGCGGCATAATGGTACCCGATATAAACTGGGCTCTCCACCCCGCATCATAGAGCTTGTCGTTGACCTCATCAAATTGCTCCATGGACTGTCGTTCCCGGCCAAAGGCCTTCACGACTTTATGGCCCGTGTACATTTCTTCCACATGTCCGTTCAGCTCACCCAAATGCTTCTGCTGCGCCACAAAATGCTTCTGCGAGCGCTTGGCGACCACAATCGTGACCACCACGCTAAGCGGCAGGGTCAGAATAACCACCAACGTCAGCAGCGGACTGATCGTGAGCATCATCACGATGACGCCGACCAGCGTGACCACGGAGGTAATCATTTGCGTCAAGCTCTGCTGAAGCGTGCTGCTGATATTGTCCATATCGTTGGTCACCCGGCTCAGCGTTTCCCCATGCGTCCGGGCGTCGAAATATTTAAGCGGCAATCGGCCGAGCTTGTTGTAAACATCTTTTCGCAAATCATACACGGTACGCTGGGCCACACCGGCCATAACATATTGCTGGATGTAAGCAAACAGCGAGCTTAAGAGATATAGTCCTGCAAGCCAGAGCATGATCGTCCGAATAGCGTCAAAATCGATGCCGGCCCCCGGCACGCCCTGCATCTTGGCCATGAAGCCTTTGAACAGGATCGTGGTCGCATCCCCCAATATTTTCGGGCTCACGATGCTGAATATCGTACTGAGAATAGCTGCGATCAAGACGATCAGCAGCTTGCCGGTATGCGGTTTGAGATATCGTGTTAACCGGCGAAAAGTGCCTTTGAAATCCTTGGCTTTCTCCCCCGCCATTCCAGGTCCGTGTGGGCCGCCGCCAAAGGGACCGCCCGGTCCCCGAGGATGTCCTCCCCGTTTCTTCTCACTCATGCGATCTCCTCCTCTGACAGCTGCGAAGTGACGATTTCACGGTACACATCGCTGGAAGTCATAAGCTCCTCATGCGTGCCGATGCCGGCAATGCGTCCCTCATCCAGCACGATAATCCGATCAGCGTCCATGACAGTGCTTACCCGCTGAGCGACAATCAGAACGGTAGCTTCCGTCGTTTCCTCGCGGAGCGCTGCGCGAAGATTGGCGTCCGTCTTGAAATCAAGCGCCGAGAAGCTGTCGTCAAACACATAAATCTCGGGTCTCCGAACCAGCGCCCTTGCAATCGAGAGCCGCTGCTTCTGACCTCCGGATACGTTGCTGCCGCCCTGCGAAATCTCGGCATCGTACCCGCCCTCCATGGACGAGATGAAATCGGCCGCCTGGGCAACCTTCGCTGCATGCCGGATCTCCTCGTCTGTTGCATCCTCTTTACCATAGCGGATATTCTCCGCGATGGTACCGGTGAAGAGCAGCGCCTTCTGCGGCACGAATCCGATTCGGCTGCGCAGCTGCTCCTGAAGCATGTCCCGAATATCTGTACCATTGACAAGAATCCGTCCCGAGGTTACGTCATAGAAACGAGGGATCAGGCTGATGAGCGTTGATTTTCCTGAACCGGTTCCGCCGATAATCGCGGTGATTTCACCCGGCCCGGCACGGAAGGAAATATCGGATATGGCCGGCTCCTCTGCACCCGGATAATAGAAGGTTACATCCTGAAATTCAATCGAGCCGTGCTCCACGCCGGTTTCGCCCGGCTGCTTCGGATCATGGATCTCCGGCATCATGTTCAATACCTCATTGATCCGAACCGCCGATGCCTGTGCACGCGGAATCATGACAAACATGACGGATAACATGATGAGGGAGAACATGATCATCATCGCATATTGGAGAAATGCCATAAGGTCACCGACCTTCATATGCCCGCCCTCTATGCGATGGGCTCCGAACCAAACAATCGCCAGTGTCGCAAAATTCATGACCAGCATCATGACAGGCATCATCGCACCCATGATTTTATTCACTTTGATGGAGGTGGCAGTCAAATCCTCGTTCGCATCATTAAAGCGGGCGGTTTCATGATTCATCCGGTTAAATGAACGAATGACCCGGATTCCTGTCAGATTCTCCCTTAGCACGCGGCTCAGCGTATCGATCTTCACCTGGATCGCTTTGAAGAGCGGAATCCCCTTTTTGGCGATGAGGAAAATGGCCAGCGCCAGAATAGGGAGGACGATCAGCAGCACCGTGGTCAGTCCCGGGTCTCTCGACACGGCCATCACAATGCCCCCGATACACATCATCGGCGCAATCGCCATCATGCGAAGGATCATGATCGTGACCTGCTGTACCTGCGTGATATCGTTCGTTGTACGGGTAATCAGGGATGCCGTACCGATCTTGTCAAATTCCTGCAGCGTGAAATTCTCGACATGGGAGAAGACGCGGCCCCGAACAATCTTCCCGAATCCCGTAGCTGATTTGGATGCCAAATAACTAGCGGCAATGGAGCACACCATGCCCCCTGCTGCTACGAGGAGCATAAAGCCGCCCACACGCCAAATGTAAGGCACATCTCCCTCAACGATGCCATAATCCACGATGTCTGCCATCAAGGTCGGCAGGTAAAGATCAGACAGACACTGGAAAAATGTGAACAGCAGGACAAAAATGACCGCTGTCCGGTACGGCTTCATGTAGTGAAACAGTTTTAACAAATCCCCCACCCCTACTCGTTGTCTGATGTCGTTTCGCTTCGTTTGCGTTTTTGCTCGTGAAAATGATACACCTTCGTTAACAGCTCGGTCAGTTTGACGCTGTCCTCTTCTCCCAGAAAATCCACCAGTTCGTTAAAGTTGTTCCTGACGTTCTGGTAGGTTTCCTGGACAACGCGGTTCCCTTCCTCGGTAAGCTGTACGCGCACCGCACGTCGATCCCGTGCATCCATCACCCGTTCCACCAAACCTTTGCTCTCCAGAGCGTTGATAAATTGAGTGATCGTCGGTGACGTAACATTCATCATGCTGCTGATTTCGGACACTTTCATGCCGGGACCATCAGGCTCGATATGATGTTTGATTCCCATCAGAACGCGAATCTCGCCGGGCGTGTAGCCGGAAATCAAGTGCTGATCCCATTCCTGCTTGTGGAACATGCGAATGCTGTACAAGAGCCTGCCGGCGACGCTATCTTCTCGCCTGCCGCCCTTCATGCACAGTCCTTCTCGCGAAGCCCTTTCCTCTGACCGGTTGTTCTCTTTATGTAAATCTGGATGTATATCCTCTTCCATGGTCCACCTCTTTTCTGCAACCTCTCGAATAAATAGATAGCCTGCCAATTTAATTGGTTACCTAACTATATACCCGGAGAAGACCGAAGTCAAATCGACTTCGGACCTCCGTAACATCCATTATTCGTCATCGTACAGAAGCTGCTGGTACGTCCCTTTGCGGTCTCTGTCGCTCTTCCGCGAGGACTTGCCTGAGCTCTTATTCTGGCGGCGGGTGCTGACCTTCTCTTTACGGGCGATATGGGCCAGCTCCCGCTCCGTCTTCTTGTAATTCGCATATCGTTTCGCATCCAGGGTTCCGTCCTGCAGCGCTTCCTGAACTGCACAGCCGGCCTCCGTCTCATGGCGGCAATCATGGAACCGGCACTGCTGGGCGAGCGTGGCAATGTCCGCAAAGGTCGCCTCGAACCCTTCTTCCGAATCCCACAGCTGCAGCTCCCGCATGCCCGGCGTATCCACCATAATCGCGCCGCCCGGCAGCACGAAGAGCTCCCGGTGCGTCGTGGTATGCCGTCCCCTTGCATCCTCTTCGCGTATCCCTTGAACTCGCTGCATCTCCTGGCCCGACAACCAGTTCAGCAGGGTGGATTTACCCGCCCCGGAGGTACCCGTAATGGCAACCGTCTTCCCTTGCACCAAATAAGCCTGCAGCTGCTCCTTCCCTTGATCCATCAAGGAGCTTACCGCATGGACCGGCACACCTGGAGCAACCGCCTCTACCTCCGCGACGTACGCTTCCGGCGATTCACATAAGTCCGCCTTGGTAAGGAGCACGACCGGTGCGGCTCCGCTCTCCCAGACCGCAATCAGATAGCGTTCTATTCGGCGAACATTAAAATCCTTATTGAGCGCGTTAATGATAAACACGGTATCCATATTTGCGGCAATGATCTGCTCATCCGGCACGCTTCCTGCTTCCTTACGCGTCACCGCCGACTTTCGGGGGAGCAGCTTATGAATGACGGCACGGGATTCCCCTTGCAGCGGCTCCACCATGACCCAATCGCCAACAGCGGGAAAGTCGCTTTTGCTGGCTGCTTCGTATTCGTATTTGCCCGTGACAACCGCGGACTGCTCTCCCTCTTGCGTAATAATGCGGTACTGCTTCGAGAATTGGGCCGTGATGCGTGCGGGTACCAGCGCTTTATCGTGCTGGGGCATCTGCTCTGCCATCAAACTCCATTCTTCATTCCATCCATAGGCTTGTAGCATGGTCATGTCTTGTTTAGTCAAATTCGTTATATCCCCTTATCGTTATTGGATTGGTTGTTATCAAACACAAAAAAAACCGCAGATTTGTATCTGCGGCTGATCTGAATCTACGCAAGAAGAAGGCATTAATCCCCATCAGCCAAGCCGATCATGGTCATACCACGCCCCTTGCATAGACACAAAAAACCCGCAGGATACCAAACACGGTCTCCTGCGGGTTCTTAGGTATAGAGATAAAGACACGTAAGGTCACATGCCTTACACCTCTGCTACCATTAGAATTTCCCGTCCAAAGAGACCAACGTCAATGCGACCCATCCACTATGCATCATAACCATCTGACATCAGCCTCCTTCAGCTTATTAATATATCCGTATTATAGAGTTCGTATTTCCAAGTGTCAACATCTCAAGAAAAAATTAGATGCGCCTGTAGTGCCTCCACTCCTCCGGCAGCAGCATCCCGTACTGGCGATTCAGAAAGCGGTCATCCACGAGCGTCAGCGTCCCGCTGTCCTGCTCCGATCGGATCAAGCGACCACCGGCCTGCAGCACTTTGTTCATGCCCGGGTACACATAGGCATAATCGTATCCCCTCTTGCCGGTGCGATCAAAATAATCCTTGATGATATCATTCTCGAAGGATAACTGCGGTAATCCAACGCCGATGACCACAACGCTCGAAAGCCTTTCTCCTTTCAGATCGATGCCTTCGGAGAAAATACCGCCCATCACGGCAAAGCCGATCAGCGGATCTTCCGCATCCGCCTGGAAAGCATTCAGGAATGCCTCCCGCTCCTCCTCGCTCATCCCATGCCCCTGAAGCAAGGTACGCGCTCCCGGATTCATTCGGGCAAACGACTCATGAATATCCTGCATGTAGGGATAGGACGGCAGGAAGATCAAGGTATTCACCGGCTTCTCCTGAACCAGTGCACTCAGCATCCGGACGATGGCCTCGCTATTGCGCTCCCGATCCTTAAAGCGCGTCGATAACGGCAAAATTCGAACATCCAATTGCTCGGAAGAGAAGGGAGAGGGAATCGAGAGGCTGTAGTCCTCTTCCTCCGCTCCCAGCATGTCGCGATAATATCCAAGCGGCATGAGTGTTGCCGAGAAGAAGACGCTGGAGCGGTAGTTTTTTCCCGCTTGCTGGAGCAAATAAGAAGGGTCCAGACAAAACAGCTTGAGAAACACCTCGCTCTGACTCATCTCCGCATACGTGACAAAGCGGTCGTCATACAGCTTGGAGATGCGCAGATACCCCTGCACGGCAAAATAGCATTCCAGAAGCGCATCGGCCTCATCCCCGCTCTTGCCGGTCATCAGCTCGGCCTCTGCCTGGAGCGAGAAATCCTCCAGCAGCTCAACCATCATCTCCGGCTGCTGGGACCCGACAATCCGCTCTTCCTCCTCACTGACCTTGCGCAGCACTTTAAAGCGGTTATTCACCCGCTTCGCCGCGTTGTAAAGCGCGGGATTACTCTCCTTGTATGCTCGTTGCAGTTCCAGAAAAGCCGATTTATTCAGCTCGGCCGAGAACATTCCCCGCGCACGGTCTACCAGATTGTGGGCCTCATCAATGAGCAGCACACTGCGTTTCTTCACGTCCTCCGGCATCCGCTTGAAGGATACGCGCGGATCAAACACATAGTTATAATCGCAGATGACGGCATCGGCTGCGTACGCGGCATCCAGCGAGAACTCAAACGGGCACACCGTATGCTTCCGGGCGTACTCTTCAATAACGGGCCTCGTAATCATCGTTTCATTTGAGAGCAGATCCAGTATGGCGCCATTAATCCGGTCATAGTAACCCTCTGAGAACACGCAGCCCATCTGACCGCAGCCCTCGGCTTCACTGAAACAAATCTTGTCCTTCGCCGTCAGCGTGACCGTATGCATGCAGAGTCCTTGACGCTCCATACGCGCCATGGCTTCTTCCGCGGTCGTTCGGGTGATCGTCTTGGCCGTCAGATAAAAAATCCGCGATAACAGGCCTTCGCCGATCGCTTTAACCGAAGGAAACAGCGTGGATATGGTCTTGCCTATGCCCGTCGGCGCTTTGGCAAACAATCTTCGGCCTTCACCGATGCTTTTATACACGGCTCCGGCCAGCTTGCGCTGCCCCTCCCGGTAGGCGGGAAACGGAAACTTCAGTTCGCGGATGCTTCGATCCCTCCGCTCGCCATGCTCCCGCAGCAGGTTGGCATAAGGCGCATACGCCGCCACGACCTCCAATACGAAGGATTCCAGCTGAGCGAAGCTCCATTCCTGTACGAACTGCTTCCGCTCTCCGCTCGGGACCTGGAAGTAGGTCAATCTCACGGCCATCGTCGGTATCTCATGCAGCTTCGCGTACATATAGGCATACATTTTGGCCTGCGCCCAATGAACCGGGTACGTGTGCTCCGTAATCTCGCCCAAATCGCCGGAGGTCGACTTGATCTCGTCAATCATGATCCGCTCTTCCTCTTGAATCAGACCGTCGCAGCGGCCTTCCACAACAAACAGCAGATCTTCGTAAGGAATCTCTACTTCAAGCTGAACTTCCTTCTGATCGTTCTCACCATAATCACGCTGTACCTGTTGATGCGCTCGGGTCCCCTCAGTAAGGGATGTCGCCGTGCGAAAACCGGAGGTAATGCTGCCGCTGCGAAAGACGTATTCCACCAGCGGCCTGACGGATATTTGAATAGTATGAGGCATGATGGTCTCCTTCGTTCATGTTCTATGAAGGATATTATACCAAACATTCGTTCCTGAAAGCGAAGCATCCAACTTCATTCAGCAACAAAAAGCGTGCAGAAGGCATCCTGACAGGATGGCGTTCTGCACGCTGTACGCGTAAGCAGCATGTGCTTACGGGGCTTTCTTCTGCATCTGATCCAAACTCTTGAACTCATAGCCCCGGTTCCTGGCTTCGTCAATGATCCGCCCAAGCGCCTCGGTGTTGTCCTTGGAGATCGAGTGCAGCAGGATCACAGCGCCCGGGTGAAGCTGCGCGGTTACCTTATCATAAGCATACTGCGCACCACGCTGGGACTTCACGTCCCAATCCATATAAGCGAGCGACCAGAAGACATTGGTATAGCCCAATTGTTTGCTGGTCGCCAGCGACCGCTCATCGAAAATGCCGCGCGGCGTACGTAAATATTTCATATCCGGCTGGCCGGTTATGCGCATAACCTCTTTCTTCACCCGCTCCAGTTCCTCGGTCAGCTTCTCTGCCGAGATCGTGGTCACATCCGGATGATTCCAGGAATGGTTGCCGATAATATGGCCTTCCGCCGTCATCCGCTTCAGCAGATCTTCCTGCGTCTTTACGTAGTGTCCGGTCACGAAAAAGGTGGCGGGCACCTTCTTCTCTTTGAGCGTATCCAGGATACGGGAGGTATATCCGTTCTCGTATCCGTTATCAAACGTAAGATACAGCTCCTTCTGCTCGGCATCGCCCATAAAGATCGCGTCGTATTTTTGCAGGAGCTCCTTAAAACCCTCCTCGTTGATGGAGGGCAGCTGGCCATTGACGCTTTTTTTGAATCCAAAATGAAACGGACCGCTTCCTACCGCCAAAGCCGCCCCCGATATGGACAGCATCACCGCCAAGCACACCAGAAGCGATAAGGCCGGCCGAAGGATATCACGTTTCTTCATATCCGTTCTCTCCTTCTTTGTTGTGATATGGATTGATTCCCCCTCATGAAAAACGTACAAGGGTTGCATCACCTAATATCCCACAATTCGGAGTAAACTATGTGTTAATCAACGACGACCCGGGGACCAGATGCAGCGGCTTTTACGTAATCTTGATCAATCGGCCCTTCTGATAACTCTGCAGTGCATACTCAATCATGCGGATGACATTACGGGCTTCTTCAGGCTGAACGGGTAACGGGCCATCCTTAAGAATCGCTTCGGCCAACCCCTGATAAAAGGCCTGATAGCGTCCCGGCAGCGTCTCAATCTCGCCCTGAACCGCCAGCCCGCTCAGCTCGGTAGCAAGCTCCCCGTACTGGTCCGGCTGGTCTTCGCCCCAGCCCGCATCCCCCGGGTGCATTCCCTGCTTCAGCTGGCCTTCCTGAGGGTCTGTTCCATATTTCAGGAAGCTTCCTTTATCCCCGTGCAGCTCGAATTTCGGGCCGGCTTGCCGTACCAGCGAACCGGAATGCAGAATAACGCGAAACGTTTTGTAACCCAGCACCAGATGAAAATAATCATGGGTTTTGGACCCTTTGCGCTCCGTTCTCAAATCCGCCCACAGCGTCTCCGGCAGACCGAACAGGAACAGCGCCTGATCAAGCAGATGCGAACCCAAATCATACAGGATGCCGGACCCGGGTATTCCCTGCTCCCTCCACCGCTCCGATTGCACTTCCGGACGGTAGCGGCTGAACTGCGACTGATAAATCGAAAGCTTGCCGAGCGCTCCCGTCTCCAGCAGATTGCGGACCGTCAGAAAATCATTGTCCCAGCGGCGGTTGTGATATACCGTCAGCAGCACGCCCTTCTGCTTGGCCAGATCAATCAGCTGGTCTGCTTCTGCGGATGTTACGGTAAACGGCTTCTCGACGACCACATGCTTACGTGCCTCGATGGCTAACCGGGTATATTCGTAATGTGTTGCATTCGGACTCGTAATGATGACAACATCAATATCCGGATTAGACAAAAGCTCATCCACGCTATCGACAACCGCCGTATCCGGCAAATCCTTGTGAACCTTGTCCGGATCTGATGATACAATCGTGTGGACTTCGTAATCCGGCACGCTTCTCAGGATAGGTGCATGAAACACCGACCCGGACAGGCCGTAGCCGATGATTCCCGCTTGTATTGCCATAAAGCAAGCCTCCTCTTCCCATGGTTCTATGTTGATTCGATATGTATCGCTTGGTTTCCTTGCAACATCTTAACATTCCGCAAATATTTTACAACCTCAAATGGTAAAGCCGCCTGCACGTCCATCGCTGTGCAGGCGGCTTTCTTCTTGCAATTGCAAAAAATAACCTGGAGACCTCTTTCGACCTGGAGAATTTTAGTAAGGATCCGCCTCATGGCCCATGCGGTTTGCATCCTCTACCGCCTGCTCCCGGACCGTCTCGTTCGAGCCCTTTCTGGCCTGCTCGAGACCTTCCCGCACGCGGCGTCCATAATCCTCATCCGCATTCGTAAAATATTCCACCATCTTGTCTTGAATCCGGATATCGCATTGGATGAGCGCACCCACCAGATTGCTAATCAGGTCGTTTCGCTCCCAGTCCTCAAAGGCTCTGTACGTATCCCCTGCCTGCTTGAAGTCCAGCGTACGGTCCAGCTTCTGCCGGACGAGGTTGGCATCATAATGGGGCTGATGCGGCTTCGCTGTCTGCGCGGCTTCCACCAGACCGTCGGTCATGGATGGCTCGTAATCCACATGTGGGCTTTGGCCTGGTGCCTTATCCACGTAATACGACATCTGTCCGCCGCGCTGGTTGGTAGCGACCCGCTTCTTCGGCGCATTGATCGGCAGCTGCAGATAGTTGGTGCCTACCCGATGCCGCTGGGTATCCGAATAAGAAAATGTGCGACCTTGGAGCATCTTGTCGTCCGAGAAATCGAGTCCATCCACCAGCACGCCCGTACCGAAGGCCGCTTGCTCCACTTCGTTATAGTAGTTCTCCGGATTGCGGTTCAGCACCATTTTGCCTACCTTCAGGAACGGGAATTGATCTGCCGGCCACAGCTTGGTTGCATCAAGCGGATCGAATTCCAGCTCCGGATGCTCATCATCGCTCATAATCTGAACGCATAGCTCCCATTCCGGATAATCCCCGCGTTCAATGGCCTCATATAAATCCTGTGTTGCATGGCTGTCATTCATAGCCTGGATCTTGCTTGCTTCTTCCTGCGTAAGGTTCTTAATGCCTTGCTTGAGCGGCTCCCAATGGTATTTGATCAGCACACTATCGCCATCTGCATTGACCCATTTGTATGTATTCACACCAGAGCCCTGCATTTGGCGGTAGTTAGCCGGAATGCCCCATGGGGAGAACACAAACGTGATCATATGCGTCGCTTCCGGGGAACGGGATACAAAGTCAAACATGCCGACAGGCCCCGGAACGTTGGATACCGGATCCGGTTTGAACGCATGGACCATGTCCGGAAATTTGAGCGGATCGCGGATAAAAAATATTTTCAGGTTATTGCCGACCAGATCCCAGTTGCCTTCTTCGGTGTAAAACTTCACGGCAAACCCGCGCGGATCCCGAAGCGTTTCCGGTGAGCCGGAACCGTGGATGACGGTTGAGAACCGGACAAACACCGGCGTGCGTTTGCCTTCAACCTGAAACAGCTTGGCCCGGGTATATTTCGAAACAGGCTCATCGCCCACTTTTCCGTAAGCTTCAAAGTAACCGTGAGCTCCAGCACCCCTAGCATGCACGACGCGCTCCGGAATGCGTTCCCGGTCAAAATGCGTGATTTTCTCCAGATAATGATAATTCTCCAAGGTCATCGGTCCCCGATTCCCTACCGTTCTCACATTCTGATTATCCGAAATAGGATGTCCCTGGCGGTTCGTCAGCGTATCCTCCCGCTCCGTTTCGCCGCGGTTCTGGGCAAAATCTTCCCGTCCTGGGCTCGTTCCATTATTACCATCATGTTCTTGGTTACTCACGAATGTCATTCCTCCTTGGATATAAGGCTTGTAAAATGGGTTCTCTTACTATGGATATTATGTCCAAGTCGTGAAAATGTATGAAATGTCCATTCGTTTAAAACAAACTTAATCCTGCTCACCCAGCAGGGCGCGGGTAAAGCTGATCCATTCCCTGACGGCAAAGGACAGGTACCGGTCCTTCCTCCAGATCATTCCAAGCTGCCAGGGGATCGAGGGATTATCCAGTGGCAGTATCGTCACGCGAGAAGAATCGATTTCCTTACAGATCGTCTCCGGGAGCAGTGCAATACCCAGATTGGCGGCCACCATGCCGCTGATGAGATCCCACTGTGAGCTTTCATAGACCACCCTTGGCTCAAAGCCGGCGCTGACGCATTCGCGGATAATCCGGTCATGCAGCGTAAAGTCCTCTCGAAACAACACAAATGCCTCGTCGGCAAGCTCATTTAGGTGTACATGCTCTCTTCCTGCCAGCCGATGGGACGGATGCAGAAGCAGATTCAGCTTCTCTTTCACAAAGGAATAATAGTGGAATACGTCTTCATTGACCGGCAGCACCGCGACGCCGATATCCGTCTGACCGCTTTCCACATCCGCTTCGACCTTCTTGGCACCATCCTCAATCAGCTGAATGGTAATCTTCGGATATTCCCGGTGGAACTGCCCGATCACCTCAGGAAAAAAGCTTGAACCTACCATGGGCGGAAGCCCGATACGGAGATGGCCGCGCTTCAGGTTCATGAGATCCTCCAGCTCGGCCGATACCCGCTGAAAGGAATCCACCATCTGCTGCGCCTGCTGATACATGATATGACCCGCATCCGTCAGCTCAATCCGCTTGCCCTGCCGGTAAAACAAGGTTACGCCCCACTCGTCCTCCATGTTGCGAATCATTTTGCTGATCGTTGGCTGAGTAATATACAGCTTCTCGGCGGCTTTGGTGAAGCTTTGGTTCCTCGCTACCTCAAGAAAATACTCCAGGTGCCGTATATCCATCCGATACTCCCTCCGGTTTCTTGTATGTATAGATAAATGGAATGCATATCATTCGATATATGCATTTTACCTATGAAAATTATCGTTGTAAAATTTCAATATCAATGAAAATAAAGGAGGCCGGTCATGATCAACATGCTGAAAGGAACGCTCCAAGTGGCCGGTTTCATGCTTCTCTCCTTAGGGATGGATCAACTGGCCGCTTGGCTGAATATAGGGATTCCGGGCAGCATTCTCGGAATCGTTGTTGTGTTTATACTTCTCGAAACCAAAGTCCTCCGCCTGGAGTGGATCGAGCTTGGCGCCAATTGGCTGCTCGCCGAATTGCTGCTGTTCTTCATCCCTGCTGCGGTTGGCATCATGAAATATTTCCCGATGCTGGAGGCCGAAGGGCTCCAGATTCTGGCCGTGGTTTTGTTCAGCACCGTCATTGTGATGGTCAGCTCTGGACTGACTGCCGGCTTCATCTCATCCAGAAAGGAGCGAAAAACACCATGAATATCCTGTTGACGTTCATTCTCGGCTTGTTATTGACGGTCGGGATTTACGGAGGAGCCAAAAAACTGTATCGCCGTCTGCCAAAGGTCTATTTATCGCCGCTCCTTATCACCCCTGTACTGATTGTTGTGATATTGACACAAACGGGGATATCCTATGAATCATACAATGAAGGGGCGCAGTGGATCAGCAAGCTGCTCGGACCAGCTACGATCGCTTTTGCTGTGCCTTTGTACAAAAACTTCCAAACCCTTAAAAAGCATGCAGCCGAAATTATGCTCAGCGTGCTGACCGGATCGGTACTGGCGATGTTATCCTCTGCAGTCCTCGCCAAATGGATGCATCTGAACAGCTCGCTGGCCACCAGCCTCGTGCCGCGCTCCATAACAACCCCCATTGCCATGAATGTCTCCGAGGTCATTGGGGGCGTGCCGAACATGACGGCCGTCTTTGTCATTATGACCGGGATTCTGGGGTCCATGATCGGACCGGCGGTCATGCGAATTTTCCGGATTCGGGGCGATATCGCAAGAGGCGTGCTGTTTGGGACCAGCGCCCATGGAACCGGCACCTCCAAGGCATTTGAATTCAGCTCCCTTTCGGGGACAATCTCCAGCATTTCGATGATCGTCGCCGCTCTCTTCACCCTTGGAACCGCACCGCTGATCATGTCTTTTCTTTATTAATCTGCTAAGGCCCTGACAAAACCGGCGATGGCCGGTTTTTTCGCTGTCTTTTTCATGTTGTTATAAGAAGCTCAATGACTTACTTTAACTCTTTGACAACCTCCTCCGAAGAGGTCATAATAGTTCTGTTCATTCATTTTGTAAAATAAATGGTATACGGAATGTATATCAACAGTAAGAATAACGTCTATCGATTCTTAAATAACGGATCGCCGCTGCAGTTCTCAAAAATGGTGTACGGCGGCATTGAAAGGAAGGCGATACAGGTGTTCTCCACCTCGCGGTTTCGGTTAACGATTACGAAGCCTTTTATATTTTTCTCTGTCATTATGCTGCTCAAAAGCTACGTAGCCTGGATGGTCATTTTTGATGATGTCATGCCATGGAAACCGCTCATTACGGAAATCCCTTTTATTTGGCTTGTGTTCAGCTTGATCGAATGGTTCGCTTCCAAGCGAAAGCTCGCTGCCTATATGAGTGTTAACTTATTGCTGACCGCCATATTCTTTGCAGCCATTATGTATTATAAATATTACGGTGTCATTGTTACGTATCATGCGCTGGAGCAGGTCAATCAGGTAACCGCGGTAAGCAATAGCGTGTTCTCCTTGATGGACCCTTACTATCTGCTGATCTTCACGGATATCATCGGTATGTTTTTTCTATTATGGCGCAGTGACCGCGTTAAAAAATGGAAGATTCGGCATGCCAAGAAAGAAAAGCGCAAGATTATTCCTATCGTTTTTGTCGTTTCTTTAATGCTGTGCCTGTTCCAGATTATGCCGAACCGCGCCAGCATGAACGAAATCGTGAAGGCTCAGGAAATGGGCATTCTTAACTACGAAGCCTACACGATTTTCCAGCAGGAGAACAAAGAGCTCGTGGATGCCAAGACCATCACGCAGAATAAAGTCAATGAATTGAAGGGCCTCGGAGCGGCTGATCAGGAAGCCTTGCTCTCGGGTGCAGCCAAAGGGAAAAACCTGATAATCATCCAGATGGAGTCCTTCCAGAAGTTCTTAATCGGTTTGAACATTGATGGTAAAGAAATTACGCCTAACTTGAACAAACTCGCCAAAGAGAGCTTATACTTCCCGAACTTCTACCAGAATGTCGGTCAGGGGAATACCTCGGATGCCGAGTTTGTGGTGAATACGTCATTCTACATTCCGCCACGTGGTGCGGCAACGCAGCATTATGCAGACAGAGTTCTGCCAAGCCTGCCGAGACTGCTGCAAGGGGAAGGTTATGATACGGCCACTTTCCACACCAATGTAGTGGAATTCTGGAATCGCGGAGAGCTGTACAAGGCCCTCGGTTTCAACCGTTATTACGATAAAGCGTTTTTCGGTGATGAAGATAAACTGTTCTTCGGTGCCTCGGACGATGCCCTGTATTCCAAAACGGCGGCCGAGCTGAAAAAGATGGACGAAGCCGATAAACCGTTCTATACCCAAGTCATCTCCATGTCGGCTCACCATCCGTTTACGATTCCCGAAGATAAATATCGGATGACGCTGCCGGAGCGATATGAAGGCACCTTCGTCGGCGACTACATCCGCTCGCAGAATTATGCCGATGATGCGCTTGGTAAATTCATTGAGCAGCTGAAGAAAGACGGCGTGTGGGATAACAGCCTGGTTGTTCTCTACGGCGACCACCTCGGACTGCCGATTTATTCCTTGGACAACAAGGATAAAGAGCTGATGCACGAAATTTATGGCCGTGATTATAACTCCGGAGATATGATCAATATCCCGCTTATGATCCATGGAGAAGGTCTTCAGCCGGAAGTGAAGGAGCAAGTCGGCGGGCAGATCGACCTCTTGCCGACGGTGGCCAACCTCCTCGGCGTATCGATGGACCATCAGCTTCATTTCGGTCAGGATCTGTTAAACCACACCGATAATAACTTGCTGCCGGAACGGTACTACCTTCCATCCGGTACATTTATCAACAATACGACCCTGTACATTCCGGGAATCGGCTTTGAGGATGGGACCAAGCATCCGCTTCCGAACGCGGACGAGAAGAAGACCCAGGCGACCAAGGAAGAATTCGAACGCGCGCTGCAGCTGCTTCATCTGTCGGACAGCTATATCAGACAGCTGCCATACCATAAATAGCCCGTTGCTTAATAGGACAACTCTTTCGGATAATCGGAGGGTTGTCCTATTTTCACTTGGTAGAGTATCGCCGGAATCCCTTGATGTATAAGGGTTTATACAGCCGAAGGCAACGGTTATTTGACATAGTGGCTTACTTTTTCTTATGATTAATAAAATAGCCCCACAAAGTGGAGCCTTTGCTTCGATGCTTATTCCAAATACTTTGCGGGGACCCCAAAACTATAAATGCGATTAAAGAGTTGCTTACGCTTCGCTGAAACTTGTAAATTTTATCATCTTAACAATATACCTTGTTTTGAAACCCGCATTCGTGGTGAAATTACGTACAACAACTCGAAAGACTTCATACTCATACGCTGACAATTAAGCCATATATTTTTTATGAACAAATCGATTATGAATTGTAGGAGTGACGATCCGACTTGGACCCCATACGAAGGATAAACAGAATTATATGTTCAACACTTGGCCTTCTTCTGATTGCTTTATTTACGCATGTTCCTCTGGTGGACATCACGGATTCCGCTGCCGCTACGCAGGGAATGGAAGCGTCTGAAGGGACTCTTCCATCGCCAACGCCGGTACCCAAGAGCCCGGAACCTGTTCGGTTGATGCCGGAGTCAAAACGCCATGTGTCTCTGCTTTCCTTGCATATCGTTACATTCCGCACGGATACCGGTATGTTTCTGCTCCTCAAGCACATGATGCTAGACCCTTTAAAATTCCGGTCGAATTATGTTGGCAGCCATGCATAGTAAGTGATGGTTATTAAAAAACTAATTCGGATCAGATAAAAAAGGATGTGTTTTGTTTGGAAGACAGTATAGGCTTAAATTTATTCTTAGTCGCTGTGCTTATCGCAGCTACCGCTTTTTTCGTTATGACGGAATTTGCTATTATAAGACTTCGTCCCAGCCGGGTAGACCAATTGGTAATGGAAGGTCGCAAAGGCGCGCTCGCCGTCAAAAAGGTAACTTCGAATCTGGATGGATACCTGTCTGCGTGTCAGCTGGGAATTACCATCACGGCACTCGGTCTTGGTTGGCTCGGGGAACCGACCATCGAGAAAATTCTTCACCCGGTGTTTGATAGCTTTTCCATTCCTGCCGCTATCGCATCGCTCATCTCATTTTTGCTTGCATTTATTATCATGACTTATATTCACGTCGTTATCGGTGAACTTGCACCGAAGACGATTGCTATTAATAAAGCGGAAGCCGTGTCGTTCATCTGTGCGACACCTATTATCTGGTTTAACCGGATCATGTACCCGTTCATCTGGTTGCTGAACGGATCCGCCAACAAGATCGTTCGTCTGTTCGGCATGCATCCTGCCAGTGAGCACGAAGAAGCTCACTCGGAAGAAGAACTCCGCATGATTCTGAGCGACAGCTATGAGAGCGGAAAGATCAACCAAGCCGAATACGGTTATGTAAGCCGAATTTTTGCTTTTGATGATATGCTTGCCAAGGAGATTATGGTACCCCGCACCGATATGATCTGCCTGTATGTGGATAAGCCGCTTGCCGCCAATCTGCAGATCATCAAGCGCGAGCAGTACACCCGTTTTCCGGTTGTACGCGGTGACAAGGACCAGATCGTCGGTATGGTGAACACCAAGCAGTTCTTCCTGGAGTTCGATGACAATTCCAACATCGACTTGACCAAGCTGATTCATCCGGCCATGACGGTATCCGAAGCGATTCCGATCAAGAAATTGCTTCGCAAAATGCAGCAGGAAGGCACGCATATGGCCATCCTGATCGATGAATATGGCGGCACTTCCGGGATGATCACCATCGAGGATATTCTGGAGGAGATCGTCGGGGAGATCCGCGACGAATTCGACGAGGATGAAGAACGCGAGTTGACTCAACCTGAGCCGAACCGGATTATTGCCGACGGCAAGGTATCCATCAACCGGATCAACGACCTGCTTCATACCGACCTGAGCACCGATGACCTGGATACGATCGGCGGCTGGTTGTACGGACATAACTCCGAGCTTGCCAAAGGCGATACATGGAGTTACGGTGACCTGACATTTACCGTGATCGAGAAGAAGACTCACCGCTACACGAAGCTGCAAATCGTTAAAGAAACACCCGAAACAGCAGCGGAAGAAGCAGCTGCCGTTGCGGCCGCAAGCGAAAACAACGAATAAATACCAAATAGCCAAGCCGCCATGCAGCCCTTACCGGGTTATGCATGGCGGCTTTTCGCATGACGGCAAAACATTTTAACACTTTAATAAGTTATAACTCTGCTGTAATATAGAAATAATCTAATTTCATACATATGGGGGGCTGCAAGTCATGAATCGTCAAATCGCTATCATTGGAAGCAGCGGCGGCAATCTGTACAATCTCGGCGGCAAAGACCCGCGCAAGCTGCTGGATGAGATATTGATGCAGTTGGAGAGCGCAGGCCTGTCCTGTGGGGCACTGCAGTTTATCGCTGCCCAGGTCTCCATGGATGCAGCTAAGGATACAACGCCTGCTGCTCTTTACAGCTGGAGCATTTCTCAAGGGGAGCCGGTCATTATCGCGGAAGGTACGCTTCGGCAGGTCAATCAAGCGGCTGAACGTCTGGACCTAGAGATTGCCGAGCAGATTGAACTCGGCGAAATTGACGGCATTATCGTCATGAGTGCCGACTCTGAGGGCAGCAACCGGCACGCCATTGAGGCTGCTGCTAAATTCCGACTGCCAGTGACCGGTACCGGCGGAACTTCCATGGCCATCATACAGACCAAAGGCGCGCATGTCATCGCCGCCTCGGGTACAACCGGAACAACCAACCGAACCCGCGCGGTCACCTTTGTTACTTCCCTCAGCAAGCATTGGCGGCTTACGTACCGGCCGGTCATCGGAAATGCAACCGCGAACCTTCACGGGGCGCCAGGAAGCTCGTCGCCATGGCGGAGAATCAATATTCGGGGCATTATGATGGCATCCCTCCCCGGTTTCATCGGCATGGCCCTGATCCTGGCAGTCAGCAAAATTCCGGGGTTATCCTCGCTGACCGAGGTGTTTGATCTATTGATCAAGGCGCTGCCGGTCATCGTCGCTGTTATCGCAGCCAAGCAGGTGTCCGAACTGGACGAGGTATCCATCGTGGCAGGCATCGTGGCAGGTGTCCTCTCCGTCGAAGGGGGCATTATCGGAGGCATCATTGGCGGAATTGGCGCAGGGATCATCGTCCATTACGTGTTCCGTCAATGCGTGGAGTGGCGTTTCCCCGCAACCACGGTCAACATCGTGGCAGGCGGTATATCCGGACTGATTGCCGGGTTGCTGGTTTACTTCCTTATTGCGCCGATTGCGCTGAGTGCAGGACAAGGCATCCGCTTCCTGATCGAAACGCTTGTTTCTTGGAGCCCGGCCATTGCCGGATTGATTGCAGGCCTGCTGATCTGGCCCGCGATCATTGGCGGCGTCTATCATGCGGCCATCCTGCCGATTGTACTGCTGGAGATGGAGACGACAAGCAACAGCTTCCTCGGGGCAGTCGATATGGTTGGTCTGGTGATGGTGTCCGCAGGCATCACGCTGGCCAACATTATCGCCCCTCGGGATAAGGGAGAGGCGGCCGTAGCGGCTCCCGGGTTTGCCATCAATATGGGTTTTGGCACCTTCGTTGAAGCCGCCTACCCCTTCATGTTTTCGAACAAGCTTGTGTTCGCTGGAGCGATTGCTTCCGCAGGTCTTGGCGGCATGCTCGTCGGTTTATTCGGCGTTCGGGGAACCGCCTACGTGCCTTCCTTCATCGGTCCCATCACATCGAATAACACCATTGGCTTCCTGATCTCCATGGCAGCCAGCATGCTCTGCTCGTTCCTTATTACGTTCTTCGTAAACAAACTGTCCGGTTATCGAGATGCGAAGAACTCCGTCAGTATGTAGTACATGGTTAGTTCCAATATGCAGGATTTTAGCTAACCAATTGGCCTGAAAAAGAGTTTATATTATAGATAGGCTCCTGAATTCGATGCCTATACCTATTCGAAATAACGGAAGGAGGTTATTATGATCGTGAAATTCAGAAGAATATCGCTGTTCGCGCTGACAGGTGTCCTGCTAGCCGCTTCGCTAATCTGGAACAGCGAACAAGCAGCCGCTAACGACGCGGAAGACTATTCCGTGAAGGCGGCAGACACCCTCATGACGGACGTGCAAGTTCACAAAGGCAAGGCGTACGTTCCGCTCAAGTCCTTAGCCGATGCAGTAGGGTATGAAATCTCTTATACGCTGAAGAAGGAGTTAGACAACTTTCATCAGTATGACTTGAAGGCTGCGAACAATCCCCCGGTATCGGTATGGGGCAACGACAGATGGGGATATACGATCGTCCGGCGTGCAACGCAAGAGATGAATGTGAACGATATCGACATTTATAAGCCGGCCAAGCTATGCCCTGAAGAATCGGACCATTGCATGCTCGATGAGAGTAAGTACGACGGGCCCCTCTTCATAAAGAACACCCTCTACGTACCTGTCCGAGACATGGCTACAGCCTTAAATCTGAAGCTGACCATGACGCAGACCCAGAAAGGGCGCACCATTCACCTGTCCCTGCGCTGAAGCCCCCCATATATCTACTCCCCTTACGAATACTTAAAAAGCCAGGCAGAGTCACAAACTCCGCCTGGCTTTTAATCTGAATGGAGGCAATCCAACCTTTCAATCTTTCAATCTTTCAATCTTTCAATCTTTCAAAACCTTCACATTCTTCATTCCAGTCCTCTGATTTCAATGTCATCCGTGGACGTGATTTTCGAAATATCAAACTCTCTGAAAATATGAGTGCTCTGTTTCCCGTTCATATCCAAATCCTGCTCTAGCTTCTTCACACGGTCCGGCGTCTTCAAATCCGCCCCATAATATTCAATGTGAAGGTCCGTCTCCCCCGGCACCGTCACCGAAGGCAGCCGCCGAATCAGCTCCAGCACCCGTTCCTTCTCCTGCGCCAAGTTATTCGCCGTCAAATCCGCGAATACGATTAAACGGATATTCTGACTGACATTTCCGTCGGCATTTGCGAGTTGGTTATAATCACGCTCAACCGTGTCGAAATCGGCGTTGACATAGGCGTCCGCAAACGCCTGGTCCGGATAAAGCTCAGCCAGCAGAGGTTTCAGCTGGTCTCTCAGCTGTTGCCCCCACAGCAGGTTCAGATATATATCGTTCGATATGGTTGGGGGGCTGCTATCATTACTGTTAAGGGTGAATACCAGCTCAGGCTCCTGTTCCGGATGGGCTCGAAGTTGATACGAGCTGGTGGCCCAGGTATAGTCCACGTCCGTTACCTTAAAGGGTTCGTTGTACTTCTGCTCCAGATAGGACTCTGCCGCTTCTTGAACCACCCGTTTCTCAGCAGCCGTCTTCATAAACGGAGCAGATCCCGAGGTGTACCCCGCGTATACGGCCCCGGCGAACAAGGCCAGTCCGATCACCGTCCGCACGATGATTTTCCAAGGAGAGGATAGTTGGCGCCGCCGCTTCTCGTCGAACATCGGTTTCTTGGGCGATCGGTAGTTGAAGTAAATAACCGGTATAATCAGACCTATAATATGAAGCCCAATAGCTATTGGACCAATCAGCATGCCCAAAAATCCCAATGTCATGAAAAAAATAAACAAAGCCGCTCCCTGAAGCGCCATAAGCAGCGTTCCGCCTATCATCATGCCCGGCGTCCCGATATAAAACATCCCGAGCCCGGTGCAGATCAGAGAGAGCAGCGTGGCAATCCATTGATGTTTCCTCAAGTTATCATCCGTCCTTCATGCATATGGTTTGTGAATCATGGTCAAATCCTGACACCCTATTATAACCGCTGTGGAGCTTGGGAGAAGAAAAATTTCTATCGATGTTCTCTCACAGAAGGCAGACCGCGTTTAGAATAAGGTTGCCCTGCGATTATCAAATATGGTTCAGCTTCCCTGAAACCTTATCATTCTATCATCTAAAAACCAAAACCCACTTCACCGTGGTGAAATGGGCTGGGGTTCAACCGAGGCCTGTTTTCCGATCAAGCTCTAAACATTGGGCCTTACTCCTTCGGATGGATCATTTCTTCCGGACGAACGATCCGGTCAAAATCCTCTCCGCTCAATAAACCGCTTGCCAGCGCGGCTTCGCGAAGCGTTGTCCCTTCTTTATGTGCCTTTTTCGCGATGGCCGCGGCATTCTCATATCCGATATGCGGATTCAGAGCCGTTACCAGCATCAGCGACCGCTCCATGTTTGCACGGAGAACGTCTAGGTTGGCTTCGATGCCGACCGCACAATTCTGGTCGAACGAGTCCATGGCATCCGACAGCAGGCGTACGGACTGCAAGAAGTTATAGATGATGACCGGTTTGAATACGTTTAGCTCAAAATTACCCTGGCTTGCTGCAAAACCGATCGTGGCATCGTTGCCCATCACTTGGCAGACCACCATCGTGAGTGCCTCGCTCTGGGTTGGGTTCACTTTCCCCGGCATGATGGAGCTGCCCGGTTCATTGGCAGGGATCGAGATTTCACCAATCCCGGAACGCGGACCGCTTGCCAGCCAGCGAACGTCGTTGGCGATTTTCATCAAGTCGGCAGCCAGCGCCTTCAGCGCCCCATGGGCAAATACAATCTCGTCATGGCTGGTCAGCGAATGGAACTTGTTGCTGGCGGACGTGTAGCTTTTTCCGATTTGCATGCTGATTTCGGCAGCCGTCATTTCTCCGAATTTCGGATGAGCGTTAATGCCGGTACCGACGGCAGTACCGCCAATAGCCAGCTCACGCAGCGGTTCTACGGCGGAAGCCAGCATCAATTCACACTTCTCGAGCATCCGGTGCCAGCCGCTGATTTCCTGTCCGAGGGTCAGCGGTGTGGCATCTTGAAGATGCGTACGGCCGATTTTGATCAGGTCCTTATATTCATCGCTTTTCTTCTCGAGCGTTTTCTTCAAGCGGCGCAGCGCGGGCAGCACATGATCTTCCACGGCCACGACCGCGGCCATGTGCATCGCCGTCGGAAACGTATCGTTAGAGCTTTGGGATTTGTTGACGTCGTCGTTGGGATGAACGCGCAGGGCGCTGTCTTTTTGCTCAAGCAGTTGATTCGCACGGTTCGCAATGACTTCGTTCACGTTCATATTGGACTGTGTGCCGCTGCCGGTCTGCCAAACCACCAACGGAAAGTGCTCATCCCACTTGCCGGCCACAATCTCGTCGGCGGCGGTCGTAATCGCATCCACTTTGTCTGCATCCAGCTTGCCGAGCTTGCCATTCACAATGGCTGCGCTCTTTTTCAATATCGCAAACGCCCGAATGATTTCCTTCGGCATCGTTTCGGTTCCAATCCGGAAATTCTCGGAACTGCGCTGTGTCTGCGCTGCCCATAGCTTATCCGCAGGCACTTTAACCTCACCCAGGGTATCCTTCTCAATACGATAATCCATCCCAACTTCCTCCTTTGGCTTCCTTGAATTTAAGCGCTTTATATTCCATCTCTCCTATTATGACATAGACTTGCCCAAGAAAAAAACAGACGGGATGAACAGCTGCGACTTCCATGCTTAAAGCCTTGGTTCGGCTGCCTCCTTGGCTCGCTTACTCACCGCCGCCTCGCTTGAAACGGCAGAGGTATCACACGATTCGCCGTGATTATTCAAGCTACCGGCAATATTCCCGCTTCACAACAGCCACTCAAACCAGCGAGCATGCCCATCCGTCCGGGCGACCGTAAACTCGCTTCGCACGCCCCCGAGGATATAGTCCGCATGGAGATCTTCATCCTGCATATTGTTATAGACATGCACGATATCGCGGACGCTTCCGATTTCATTTAAGTGATGCCGCAGTGTTTGCTTGGACGCCTCCGGAATCTGATTGGCCACATGCGTATGAAATACGCAAATGACGGCCTCCTCCGGGATGCCCTTCACGATATCGGGAAGCAGCGCGGTCCCATCCCCTTCCCGGAACTGGATCCCGGACTGCTGCTTCAGCACCTCTGCCGCATGCTCCAGCATGGATACCCTGTCGTGATTACCCGGCCAGATTAAAGACCGCAGCCACAACAAATGCTCCGGGTTTCGCACATCATTCACATGCAGATCGATCCCCATCCGATAGACGACCGGAGGACTGGAAGCCAGCAGGAACGGCGTGCGCCCTCCCTTGATCTCCGATGTGATATGAACCTTCGACCCCGCAAGGCCGTAACTCGCCGCGTCTCCATAGGAATAGCTGTATCGATCCCACAGCAGCTGCAAGCCGGCGCTGGTTCCAAGCTCCACCAAGGCAAGCGGCTTACGGACCTTGTCATAGATCGAGCAGAACACCGGATACAAATACGCACAGCGGCGGACTTCATTCGTCTGTACCCGCTTGCTCTCCAGTATTCCGATAATAGCCGTCTCATGCCTCAGCACAAATGAACGAAAATGGGGATAACAGGAGCTCATTTCCTTCGGATGCTCCACAAGGCCGGGGTAATATGCCCTCAGCTCCGCTCCCTCACCCTGGAGCAGCAAATATTGAACGGCGCCAAATAGCATATTGGGTACAGGCTGGCCTGCAGGAACAAAAGCAGCGACTTGCAGCACCTCTTCATCATCGGCTATATGGCGCGCCAAATACTCATAGAACACACTGGAGCCCGGACATTCCCGTTCAGCAAAATGACGAAACACGTTGACCATCCGCTTATGAACCACCATACATCACACCCCTAAAGTTGTAATTAACCCTTTATCCTGCTTAAGACTAATGTTACATCTTTCCAGGATGCGCGTGGATTTTGATCTTTTATCGGGCTGATTAAGAAAAATAAGATGAAGACAAAAAAAGAAGAACCGACCCCAAAGGCCGGTTCTTCTACTAAAAGATGCTGTTGTTGTCTAGATTGCCGGACGATCCAGCAGGTACAAGTTCCGATACCGCGGATAGTGCTCCATCAGCTCATCGTGCGTACCCCGCATAACGATCTGACCGTGCTCCATGAATAGGATCTCATCCATGCGCTCCACGCCAACCAGATGATGGGTTACCCAGATCAGAGTCCGGTCCTGCAAACTGGCGAACATGGTGGATAACAGTTCCCGCTCGGTTTTGGGATCCAGTCCGACCGTCGGTTCATCCAAAATGACGACCGGCGTCTTCTGCAGCAGGATCCGGGCCAAAGCCACGCGCTGGCGCTCTCCTCCGGAGAAACGCTGTCCGGCTTCCTGCATACGGGTGAGTAGCCCTTCCGGAAGGGCTGCCACCAACGGTTCCAGCCGTGCCCGGGCAACCGCATCCCGTATTTCGGCCTCCGTGGCATCCGGCTGTCCGAGCCGGATGTTGTTGGCTAGCGTCGTATCAAACAAGTGCGGACTCTGATTCAATACCGAAATAACGGAAGAAATCCCATCGCCAAACCGCGCAGAATCCACTCCGCCTAGGGTAAGACTTCCCCCTGAAGGTGCCAGCACACCCTGAATCAGCTGCAGCAGGGTGGATTTACCGGCACCGGAACGCCCTATAATGGCTACCTTAGCCCCAGGAGGAATATCCAGGGATACATCCATTAATGTAGAACCATCCCTATTCACACGGGATCGGTCCAGCCCGGATTCGCCGCCTGGGGCCTGTTCATAACGGAAGCAGACGCCATCCGCCTTCACATGAACACCGCTGTTTATGACAGATTCGATCTCTCCCTTTTTCAGCTGTTGCCCCCGGTTCTGCTTCCCTTCAGACGTTTCGGCGCTTTCGATCGCCTGAAGTCTCGCGACCGATTGGCCGTACTGCGGAATCCGCTCCACGGCTTCGGATACCGGCAGGAATGCGTCCATTAACGGGAACACAACCAGTACAAAAGCCGCGATCAGCGTAACATCGATCGAGCCGTCCGCATACTGCCGTCCTGACCAATACACCATCGATACCACCGTCACGGCAACCACGCATTGACCGATAAAAGCCCGAAGACGCGACCAGCGCTTGAGCGAGCGGTCGGTCCGGTCGACCTCGGCTTCATCCGCCTCATAACCGGTCAGGAATTCCGTCTGCCGGCCGCTGACGTACCATTCATGAATGCCAAGTACCGCGTCGGTCAGCTTCTGGTAGAGGTTGCTGCGGGCCTGCTTCATCTCCCGGTTCTTCCGTTTGGTGAGCAGCAGGGAAACCAGCGGCAGTACCAGAATCAGCACCGCTACATACAGCGCAAGCAGAAGGGCAAATGCCGGGTCAAACAGGCCGACGGCCAGAATAACACCGGCGTATAACACAAGCGCAACAATCGATGGAAAGACCGTACGGATATAGACGTCCTGCAAATACTCGATATCATCGGAGAGCACGCCAAGCAGATCCCCGGTGCGGTACCGGGAGGACAAGCGGAGGGCTTGCGGTTCCAGAATTCGGTACAGCCGCAGGCGCATCTGGGACAGGATGCGAAGAATCGTGTCATGCCCCACCAGACGCTCCACGTAATGGATGACCGCACGTCCGATGCCGAAGGTACGAACCCCTACGGTCGGCACGTATACCATTAGGATATTTTCCGGTCGCAGGGCAGACTTGGAGATCAGATACCCGGAGGTGAACATCAGCATCCCGGCGAACAGGGTCGTGAGCACGCCAAGCATCACAATTAGCAGAAAACGCCAGAAGTTTGCCGTTACGTAAGGCCGAAACCACGATTCCTGCTTCATTGTAATCCCTCCATCTGCGATGTAATTAACCCGTAATAGACGCCCTGCAAGGCCATAAGCTCCTCATGGGTTCCCGTTTCCGCCACCCGCCCCTGATGCAGAACGAGGATGTAATCCATATCCTGCATCCAGTGCAGTCTGTGCGTCGCGAGGAATACCCACTTATCTTGAAACAGGGACAGCATCGTCTCCTTCAGCTCGTATTCCGTCTCAATATCCAAATGGGCCGTTGGCTCATCCAGCAGCAGAACCCGCCGGCCGCCGAGCAAAGCTCTGGCTAAGGCCACGCGCTGTGCCTGACCGCCGCTTAAAGCGCGTCCGCCGCCGCCGATCATCTCCGCGAGTCCGCCGGGCAAGCTCTTCACCAGATCCGACAGACCCGCCGCTTCGACCGCTGCTTCGACTTGCGCTGTTGACGCCTCCGGCGCATAAAAGCGCACATTATCTGCCAGGGTAGTACCGAATAAATACGGCTGCTGCGGCATATAGGTGACCTCGGTTCGCCACGCCCGCCGGTTCCAGTCCTCCAGCTTCACGCCGTTCAGCTCCATCATTCCCGATGTTGGCGCCATGAATCCGCCTAATAGCTCGATGAGCGTGGATTTGCCGGCCCCGCTCTCCCCCACGATACCGATTTTGCGTTGACCCGGTATCCGGAAGCTGACATTCTCCAAGGAAGCCGGCCCTAACTCTTCATGCCTGAGGCCGATTCCGGACAGTTCCAGTACACTGTGGTTCTCCCATTGGAATCGCGGTTGCGGCGGATTGAGCTCTGGCGAATTATCTTCAATTTTAAATGTTATATCGCCGGAACGCCCTTTCCGGGCCTCCAGAATTATGGATTGCATCGCTTCCCCTGCCTGCTTACCGTCCAGCGTGGCATGAAAGTCCGCCCCGACCATGCGCACCGGCAGGAAATACTCCGGTGCCAGGATCAGGATAAGCAGTGCGGGCAGAAGCTCCAGGCTGCCGTTAATGAGGCGCAAGCCCAGATTTACCGCAACAGATGCCACGGACAGCATCGTAAAGAAATCCAGCGCGAAGGACGACAGAAACGCCACGCGCAGCGTCCGCATGGTAGCTGCACGATACCCCTCGCTGACCTGCTGTATGCTCTCGCTGTGCTTGCGGCTCTGTCCCAGAAACTTCAGGGTAGTCAGACCTCTCAGCGAATCTACAAAATGATTGGACAGCATCCGGTAGGAATCCAGCTGCCGCTCGGTTTGCTTTTTCGCGGCAAGTCCCACGAGGATGAGAAAGACGATCAGGATCGGCATGGTCACCAGCAGAATAATGCCCGAAATCCGATCCGTCATGAACACGTACAGCCATATCAGAGCCGGGGTAATGCCCGCCCCCATCATGCGCGGTATGGTCAGCTCCGCATATTTGCGGAACTTGCCGATGCCCTCCAGCACAAGCGTAACCACATTGCCTGTTCCTTCCGACCGGACAAAGGACGGCCCATTCCGAAACAGCTCATCCAGCAGCTGCTTCCTCAGGCTCGTGCCCGTCTCCTCGGCAAAGCGCTGTGCGATTCCTTGCTGCACGGCCGAGATGCCGTGGCGTGCCAGAAATGCAAGCAGGAACAAGGCAATGGTCTCCCCCTGCTCCTGCAGCGTTGATCCCGCAAACAGGGCGGATACGGCTTCCGCCAGCCACTTGGCTTGCAGGAGGATGGCCATGCTCTGTGCCAGGGTACATACGGCGACAAGGAAGAATACCGTCTTGGCGCCTTTGTATCCCAGCAGGTCTTTTCCCATCAGTACTCCAGATGCTCCTTCTCATGTACCCGTTTGTGGAAAACGAAGTAACTCCAAATTTGATAGCCTAATACGAATGGCAGCAGCGTTACCGCCACAATCGTCATAATCTTGAGGGAATACGGTCCGGAGGCCGCATTATAAATAGTCAGATCAAATGCAGCATGGATGGAGCTGACCATCACGCGCGGGAACAAACCCACGAACACGGACGTTACCAGCAGGGCGATAACCGCCCCGGTCATCCCGAAAGCCCAGCCGTCCCGCTTGATATTCATGAAATATCCGCCCAGCAGGAATGCGAGCAGAGCCAGCACCAGCAGCACGGTTAACACCACGCCACGCTTCTCGAAGATATCGGTCATGAAATACGTCATCACACCAAAAGCCACGAACAGGGCCGCTACGGGAAGCAGGAGTCTCCGGGCCATACGGCGCGCGCGTTCTTGAAGATCCCCCATCGTGCGCAGTGTTGTGAACATCAAGCCATGCAGCAGGCAGAGCATCACCATCGTCAGTCCGCCAACAACAGTATAGCCATTCACAACATCGAACAATCCGGCATGCAGCTGCATCTCTTCGTTAATGGGGAGCCCCTGAATCAGGCAGGCAAAAACAACGCCGAGCAGGAATGGCGGAAGCACGCTGCCGGTGAAGATCGCACCGTCCCACACCCGTTTCCAGCGGACATCGCCCACCTTGCCGCGGAATTCAAAGGCCACCCCGCGGCCGATCAAGGCCAGCAGAAGAAAGACAAGCGGAATGTAGAACCCGCTGAACAGCGTGGCATACCAGTTCGGGAAGGCGGCGAACATGGCGCCGCCCGCCGTCAACAGCCAGACCTCGTTGGCATCCCAGAACGGGCCGATCGAGTTGATCAGCACCCGGCGCTGGGTATCATTTTTGGCCAGCAGCTGCGTGGACATCCCGACCCCAAAGTCGAAGCCCTCCAAGAAGAAGAACCCGATAAACAATACGGCAACAAGCACAAACCACAGTTCGTTAAGAGACAGCATTGTAGCCCTCCTTATTAAACGGATCGCTTGCGTGGTGGTCGTCTTCCTCCGCCGCATACGGTCCTTTCTTAATGACTTTGATGAACAGATACGCCATGACGGCTGCCAGCACCGCATAAATGGCGGTAAACATGATGAGCGAGAACAGAATCGAGCCTGCGCTCACGTTCGGTGAAACACTGTTCTCCGTAGTGATCAGCCCGAATACCGTCCACGGCTGTCGTCCGATCTCCGTCATAATCCACCCCGACGTGTTGGCGATGAACGGCAGCGAAATACCGAACAGCATCAGTCTGAGGAACCATTTGCCAGCCTTCTCGACCTTTTTGCGCAGCATCAGCCATGCTCCGTACAATCCCAGCAGAATCATGATGCTGCCTGCGGCCACCATAATCCGGAAGCTCCAGAACGTGGTACGGACCGGCGGGATATAGTCTCCAGGGCCATATTCCTGCTCATATTGCGCTTGCAGCTCTTTCATTCCGATGACTTCGCCGGAAAATTTGCTGTAGGACAAAAAGCTGAGCAAATACGGGATTTTGAACTCCATCGTGTTCTCCTGCTTATCCGGATCGATGGCTGCAATGACCGTCCAAGGCGCAGGATCGTCACTCGTTTCCCACAGGCTCTCCGCAGCGGCCATCTTCATCGGCTGCGTATCCACCAGATACTGCGCCTGCTGGTGACCGAATACCGCAACCAGAATGGAGGTGATGAGGCCAATCACGATGGCGATGTGAAATGATTTTTTAAAGAAATCCAAATCCTGCTTCTTCATCAGCTTGTAGGCACTCACACCTGCTACGAGGAACGCCCCTGTTGCCAAAGCTCCGAAGATCGTGTGCGGGAACTCCACCAGCAGCTGACCGTTCGTAATCAGTGCGAAGAAATCGTTCATCTCCGCCCGCCCATTGTTCATCTCGAACCCGACGGGACGCTGCATGAACGAATTCGCTGCCAGAATCCAGAAGGCGGACATCAGGGTGCCGAAGGACACCAGCCAGATGCTGAGCAGATGGACCTTCTTCGATAACCGGTCCCACCCGAATATCCACAGCCCAATAAACGTCGACTCAAGGAAAAATGCCAGCAGAGCTTCGATCGCAAGCGGTGCGCCAAACACATCCCCGACAAAGCGCGAGTAATCCGACCAGTTCATGCCGAACTGGAATTCCTGCAGAATCCCCGTCACAACCCCGACCGCAAAGTTAATCAGGAACAGCTTTCCCCAGAACTTGGCCATTTTCTTGTAGACTTCCTGGCCTTTGACAACATACATCGTCTCCATGATGGCAATCAGAAACGCCAATCCGATGGACAACGGTACGAAAATAAAGTGAAAAATGGTTGTCGATGCGAATTGAATTCGCGCCAGCATAACCGGATCCATATCAGATACCCCTTCCTTTAGCTCACGTGATCACTTCAAATTTGATTCTTTTTGTATTGTCGCAGACCGCGATGCAAAGGATTGTGATAAACATCACAATATCAGGACTGAAACCGGGGCAAAAAGTTATAAATTTGTGACGAAAATCACTAAGTGAACAACGGTATAACTGAGCATCGAAAAAATGGAAACGGCTCGCTGCCTCTGCCGGCGGTCAAAACGTTGTATTTACGATACAAAAAAGCAGGTTCGCCATCAGGCCAACCTGCTTCGGTATGTCTGCAACCTTATTGAACCGGGCCAATCTCGGTCTCGATGAGCTTGAATTCCGTTACGTCCGCGATCCCACGGTTGGTAATGCGGATTTCCGGAATCACCGGCAGCGCAATGAGCGAGAAGGTCATGAACGGTGCATGGATGTAGCATCCAAGCTCCTTCCAAGCTTCCTCCAAGGCAGCGACTTCCTCCGCTACGATCTCAACCGGACGGTCCGCCAGCAAACCGGCAATCGGCATCGCCACCTTCGCCAGCACCTTGCCGTCCCGTACCACGATCATGCCGCCTCCGCACGCCGCCAGCTCATTCGCCGCGAGTGCCATATCCTCGGCATTCGTGCCCATCACGAGCAGATTGTGGCTGTCGTGCGCAACCGTGGAAGCAACCGCGCCGGTCTTGAGTCCGAAGCCGTTCGCAAAACCGAGCGAGATTTGCCCGGTTGCGCTGTGGCGCTCGATGCATGCCAGCTGAACCACATCTTGATTCAGGTCCGGCTGGATGACGCCTTGCTCCACAGAGAGCACCGCGGTCATTTTGGCGGTACGGGCACTGTTCTCGATGACGCGCACCACATTCACTTCCGTACGCGTCGCATCGAACTTGCTGCGCTGCAGAAAGTCATCAGCGGTAAGCGAACGCTGCAGCCGAACCGATTGAAAGGCTTTTTCCGGGTATTGATATACCGGGAACGCCTTCACGAGCCGGCCGTTCTCTGCAACCACTTCGCCATCCGTGATCACGACTGAAGGTACCATGCTCAACAGATCATCAATCAGCAAAATATCCGCCGTTTTGCCAGGTGAAATGCTGCCCAGCTCCATGTCCATGCCGAAATAACGAGCCACGTTGATCGTTCCCAGCTGGATCGCCGTAACCGGGTCCACGCCTTCTTCTATAGCGCGGCGGACCACATGGTTCATGTGACCGAGCCTCAGCAGCGTCTGCGGATACACATCATCCGTAACCAGAGAAATATTGTCTGTTCGCACCTTATCTTCCGTTATGACCTTAACAACTTCCTTTACATCCTGCCAAGCCGAACCCTCGCGGATCATCAGGTGCATGCCGAGACGGACCTTCTCCAGGGCCTGTTCTCTCGTTACCGTCTCATGGTCGGAGCTTACGCCGGTTGCCATATATGCCTGCAGCATCCGGTCATCCTCGGCCGGAAAATGCCCTGTTACGGTCTTGCCTGCACGCAGCGTAGCTTCAATCTCCCCGCTCATGGTCGGATCGCCGTACACGACGCCCGGGAAGTTCATCACTTCGCCAAGCCCGGCGACGCCAGGCCAGGTCAGCCCTTCCTCGATGTCGGCTACGCCCAGCTGCGCACCGGCATCCTCCAGATCAAACGTCGCCGGTACGCAGGAAGGAATGGTGGTGAACACCTTCATCGGCAGCTGCTGCCCTTCCTCGTGCATCCAGCGCACGCCTTCCATGCCGAATACGTTGGCAATCTCATGGGGATCCATATAAATCCCGGTCGTTCCGTTAACGATAGCCGCCTTGGCAAACTCGGTCACGGTGAGCATCGTGCTCTCCACATGCATATGACCGTCGAGCAGACCAGGCGAGATAAACCGGCCATTCGCTTCGATCACCTGCGTCCCTTTCCCGATCGTATGATCGGCGTTGCCGATATAAGCGATGCGCCCGTACGCCATCGCCACGTCTACCCGTTCCTGAAGCTCACCCGTAAACACATTGACCAGCGTGCCGTTTTTGATAACCAGATCGGCTGGCTCTTGTCCTAACGCAACCTTCCCCAGCTGCCGGCTGACCTCGTATCGTTTCTGTCTTTTAATTGAACTCATGATGAATGCACGCTCCCCTTTTTTTAGATATCAGAACGTATAAACTTCGAAGCTCGTAACTTCCTGATATCGCAATAAAAACTTCATCTAATCGCGGTCTGTCATCTGTGAAAGTGCGTCGATAGACGTTTTTCTTTTAGATATCAGAACGTATAAACTTCGAAGCTTGTAACTTCCTGATATCGCAATAAAAACTTCATCTAATCGCGGTCTGTCATCTGTGAAAGTGCGTCGATAGACGTTTTTCTTATAATGAACCGGTAAAAATACAAAATCGATCCGCTCTATAACACGCCAAACACCCCGGGCAGCGTATCTGCCCGGGGTGCCTGTACTATATCCATAGAGGAAGAGAAGCCCTGTGCATCAGCAATGTATGCTATCAGTCTGCACATCACCTCAGCCGTTAAAACCTGCCGGATTCCAATCAAGGTGATCTTCCAGCCCGGCTTCCATCATTATGCGAAGCTGGGCGGGGTGGTGGGATTCTCAACCTTCATGTAGTCAAGTCATTTACGGTAACCTGGTAGAAACGCCTGGGCCCTATTCCCCGGCATATACATCAAGATTTGATTTTGAACAACATTACCCTTCGATTCTTTGGTCGTTTCATTTGTTGTATGAATTATAATCCTCCTGCCCGAGAAGTCAAGTCATTGGAAGGAACTGTACATCGCCGGCACTGTCCAATCACGCCAGTTTCCGTCCCATTCCTTGCACACGCTCGAGCCATTGCTTTCTTGCGGCCTCGGGCATTTTGCGAAGCTGGGTAATGTTCGTGGAACGGACCGTGCCTACGCCGCAGAACTTCAGAATGGAATGCTTCATCATCTGATGCCCCGGCTGGCCGAGGTAGAAACGGTAGTAAACGTAAGGCGAATCCATCGTGACGATCAGACGGGCCGTTTTCCCTTTGAGCAGCTGCTCCGGCAAAGGCGAGTTCCGGCGGTACTTAAACGCAAAGCCCGGCAGAAAAACCCGGTCGATGAACCCTTTGAGCAGCGCCGGCATGCCGCCCCACCAATTCGGATACACAAACACCAGGTGATCCGCCCAAGCGATCAGTTCTTGCGCTTTTTGCAGATCGGGTTCGAGCGGTTGTTTACCCTTATAGCCGCCGGACAGATTCAGGTCGAACTCCATCTCCGCAAGCACGAGCTCACGCACCTCCGCCCCGGATTCGGCCGCCCCCCTCGCATAGACCTCTGCCAGTTGACTGCCATAGCTGTTCTCAATCGGATTGCCTTGAATAATTAAAACCTTTTTCATATATTTCTTCCCCCTCGTAATTTGGTTAACGATCACTAACCTGATGGCAAAAAGAAAAGGTCACGCCGGACCTTTTCCCAAACCTGTTAATGCCAATAGAGGCGCCGTCACTTCAGGTGCCAGCAGCGACAAAGGTTCCTCCAGCTCCCCTTGCATCGTTGAGATCGCCAGCTGGCTGAAGGCACCGATAATCAACACGGCGGTTAAACGCGTATTCTGCGGCGGAATATCCCGCTGCAACACCGCCTGCTCAAGCAGATCATGCAAAGCGTCAAGCGGCTGGCGTCCCCTGCTCTTGAGCACCTCCGTAAACAGCTCGTGATGCTGGGACAAGAGCAGCAAGCCGTATTTATCCTCGTCATACGACTCCAGTACCCGGACGACGAGTGCCGACAGCCTCTCTGCAAATAAGCCGGGCCGGGACGCATAATCATCCACCAGACGCGTATAACTGCTGCAGTATTCCTCGAACGCTTCCGCAGCCACGGCATCCTTATTCGTAAAATGCTTATAGATCGCCGCATCCGTTACACCCGCCGCGGCGCCGATCTCCTTCACCGATACGCCGTCCACGCCCTTCTCGGCGAAGAGCTTCATGGCAGCCTGCAAAATATCCTTCTTCTTGCTATCGTAATGGGGTTTCTTTTTCATGCTCATATCATAAGTGAACGCTAACCAAATTGCAATAACCAACGCAAAAAAAGAGGCTCCCCCTTACTTGGAGTGCCTCTTCCATTCCTATTCTTACGCCTCCCGCAGCTTAAGGCGCGATCCACCTTTGTTAGCCTTAGCCATGGGTTTAATCTCCATGCACAAGCTAAACTCCGGCTTCGATCGGAGCTGCTGCCTTTACCTTTTTGCCATACAGCAGCATAAGCGGGATGCTGATCACAAATGCGCCGGCAACAAGCAAGAACGGAATTCTCGGGTCGATGCCATATGCCCAGCCTCCAATGATGCCGGAAGGCGAAATGACAATAAGAATGAGCACCTGGAGCAGGGCGAATATTTTGGCGCGGTTCTCATCGTCGATGGCATTGGCCACCGCCGTTTCCAGATACGGATACGTCATCATCGTGCCGATTGCGGCAATGACGGTGCTCAGACTCAGCACCAGCAGATCTCCTTGCGGCGCAAACACCAGTATGACATTGGACAATACCGATATAACAAATCCCCATACCATCGTCCGGTGTACATGCTGCTCCCCGATCCGGGGCATGATCCACCGCATGAATATCAGCATAATGACGGAGGAGAATGCCGGAAAGACCGAGATCAGGCCGCTGCCCAAATGCAGATATTCCACCATGAAGATGGAGACGTAGGTTGTCTTCACCGTCATCTGAAAATTAAACAAAATATAAACGCCGAAGATCATCAGCAGCAGCGGATTTCCGAGCATGCTCTTCATCACCAAAGCATAGTCGGTCATCCCTTCCCGCAGGCTCATCGCCTTCGTTTCTTTCATCTTGCGGTATCCGATATCCGTCTCCCTTGTCGCATAGTGACGCCCAATGAACTGGATCGTCATCAGGATACAAGCCAGCACGAACATGATGCGCACTCCGGGCACCAGCGTGAAATGATACACCAGCAGCCCGCCGATCGGTGCAAACAAGCCGCCTACGACGCTAATCAGCTGCAGCAGCGTAAAGACATAGGTTCGCTCCTTCGGTGCGGTGTCCTCCACCAACAAACAGTAAAAGGCGGTATGCGGCACCTTCTGAAAGCCGTTGATGACGGCCGCGATCACAAAAAACCAGAAGTTCTGCGAGACCGCCCAGAGCAGCGTTGCTACGGTCCAGCTTAGTACGTCGAAGTAGAGCAGCGCCTTTTTTCTGCCTAAACGGTCTGTTAAATACCCGCTGAGAAACGAAGAAAGCACCTGTACAAGCAAACCGATGGAGGTAATCCAGCCGATACCCGTCTCGGTTACCCCAAGTTGGTACATGTAGATGGAGGTGTACGTCGTGAACATGCTGTAAGGGATAAGAAACAGCGGCTCATAGACGAGACAGCCCCGCGCGTTGCCAGTCAATTGCCGAAACGAAGTTGAACCCATAATATCCTCCGGACCTAATGTTATCGTTGTTTAGCCATTATAGCGCAACCGGGCCGGCAGCAGGATAGGAATCTTGAAGGATTTTTTGAGATCATTCCGCTCATGACAATCCAAATCCAGGAAGAACGTCAACCTTTATCGCGTTGAGCAGCCCCTTCACCTTCTTGTGCGGCAGCCTCAGGCAATAGAACGGTGATGGTCGTCCCTCGACCCACTTCAGACCACACATTTACCCGGCCACGGTGCGCTTCGACAATCGCCTTGGCGATGCTCATCCCGAGTCCCGAGCCGTCCATGCTCTCTTCGGTATTCGTTCCCCGATAGTAACGCTCGAACAGATTGCAGCGGGTCTCTTCGTCCATCCCCACGCCTTGATCCGCAACCACGATTGCCGCACCGGCAGGGCGTCTCTCCACCCGGACCTCAACGTTTACCCCATCCGGATTATGCTTCACGGCATTCGTGATCAGGTTATCCATCAACCGCTGCAGCCACTTGGCATTGCCGTCGACGAGCAGCGCCCCTTCGCCGCCAATATAGTTAAAATTCGCATCCAGCGTGGCATCGTTGACGTATTTGAGCACGCAGCGGCGCACCAGCTCATTCAGGTCAAGCCGGGTAAGCTCCTGGGGGCGGATCTCGCTTCTCAGACGGAAGACGAGCGAGAAGTCATTGATCAGCTCCAGCATGTAGTCCCCTTTTTCCCGAATCACCGTTCCCATCTCCCGCAGTTCCTCCTGACTCCAATCCTGCGGTGCATTCTCAAGCATATAGCCGTAACCCTGGATGGAGGACAACGGAGTACGCAAATCATGCGATATCCCGGACATCCATTCTTCCCGGTTACGATCCAGCCGCTCCCGTTCCCGTTCGGTTTCGGCAAGCTGCTCCGCCATCTTGTAAAAAGAATGAATCACTTCCTTGTACAACTTGAAGCGCGTGCGCAGCTTTCCGTTCTTACGGAATACCCGCTTCCGGTCCTTCGGCGTCAGCACTTCCTCGTAAGCTCCGCTGCCCATCCGCTCAAACCACCCGGTAAACAGCAGCAGCGGCCGGCTGTATCGATATCCATGCCATATGGCGACCCCAAGTGATAACACAAGCACGCAGACCATCGTCCATAACGCCACGCGGATCAGCTCGTTCATCATCGGCCTTTTCTCCAGCGCCTCGTCCTGCGGCGTATGATAGACCCAGGTGTTGCCGCTGGCCGCATCGCGATAGACCGCGATATGCGTGGAATACGTGCCCGGCTGCTCCTGCATCGTGATGATCTCCAGCGGGTGGTAGCTTACCTTATTGTCTGAATCGGTTCCAATCGCTTGGACAACGCGGCCCTCCCGGTCAATGACATGCAAATAACCGCCTAGACCGGCTAATTCGCGTTCGAGCTCCGCTTCATCCTCCGGCCTCACCCTGCCGCCGTTCTGATAATGGGCATACCATTCCCGAAGATGGTCCGAACCCTCATCAATACGTCCGATCAGATACAGCAGCGGTTCTTCATAGGTCAAATCCATCTGCCAATCCATCGTATACTCGCCGAGACGGCGCTCCTCCTTGATCTGAAGCAAGGTGCTTACCGAGTACTCCGACGGAACATCCAGAGCCGTATTGGTGGAAAGAATCACGTTTCCGTCCATATCCACCACTTGCAGCCACATATCCTTCTCTTGAAGCAGGAGCTTCCACTGTTCTTGCAGCAGGACCTCCCCATTCTCCGTCACCGTCTCGGTCACGATGCTGTTCAGGACACCTGTCGGAAAGTTCCGTTTGATTTCATCGTCGCTGATATGTTTGATCAGGAAGAATAAGAGCACGATCAGGAAGCAAAACATAAACGCCGAGAACGCAATTAATTGGTACGTAAAATGAAAGGCCAGCCTTCTGCGCAGTCTCATCGGCCTTTCTCCTTAACCAGCTTGTAGCCGAGCCCCCGAACCGTCAGCAAATATTGCGGGTTGCTAGGATCCTCCTCGATGCGTTCACGGATGCGACGGATATGTACCATGACGGTGTTGTCCTCGCCCATGCCGTCGATGCCCCACACGGCTTCGTACAGCTGCGACTTGGAGAATACGACCCCCGGATGCTTGCAAAAATAAAGCAGCAGTTGAAAGACCTGAGCCGGACAAGGCACAGGCTCTCCCAGCACCGTAAGCTCCCCGGCGGATTCATCGACCTTAAACCGGCCGAAATCCCATGCACGCTGGATCACCGGCTGCTCCGCCGACACGGTCGCCCCGATGCCGCCACGACGCAGACGCGCCTTGATTCTTGCGGCAATCTCCAGCGGATTAAAGGGCTTGGTGACATAATCGTCCCCGCCCATCGCAAAACCGGTCAGAACATCCAGATCCGACGCTTTGGCCGTCAGAAACAGAATATGCGGACTGCCATAGGAACGGATCTGCGGACAGAGATCAAATCCCGTGCCGTCCGGCAGCATGACATCGAGCAGCACGATATCCGCTCCGTGTGCAGCGATTTCGCTGAGCGCCTCCTTACAGCTGGAAGCCGTATATATGCGGTTAAAGCCTTCCTTGCGCAGCACCATCTGCAGCATTTTCACAATGGAAGGTTCGTCGTCTACAATTAAAATTCGTGTTTGATCCATTTTATCCTCACCCGACATTTATGCTAGCACAACAACCTTAACAGGAGTTAAACAAATGCGGGAAGAGTTAAGAAAAAGTTAGGTTGCCGTTTCCGAGTTATTTCATTTCGAGCTTTATACTTGGTGTCAGAGGTGATTGACATGAATTCAAATAAACGTTCCACGGCCGTGGATGCGATTCGCGGTTTGAGCTTGCTTGGCATCCTGATGGCCAATATGCTTATTTTTCAATACGGCATGTTCGGCAAAGACGAGCTGCATTTCTTCCAGCCATCCACGCTGGATCTGATTAGCCATGACATGCTGAAAGTATTCGTAGAGGGCAGCTTCATGCCGATCTTTACGTTCCTGTTCGGTTACAGCATGATCAAGATGCGGGAAAGCCTGATCGGCAAAGGGCTCAAATACGGACGCAGCTTTTTCCGCAGGTCCATGCTGCTGATCGTTCTCGGTTTGCTCCATTCGACATTTATCTGGGAAGGCGATATATTGCTGTTTTACGGAGCGATTGGACTCTTCTTGGTGCTGTTTGTGAAACGGAAGCCCAAAACGATTCTGATCTGGGGGATCCTCTTACTCGCGCTGATGTCCCTCCTCGGATATGGCTCCATGGAGCCTACGGCAAGTGAAGCCGATCGTATGGAGAATTATGTGAAGCAGTCTATTGAGGTGTACGGCAATGGCACGTACAGTGAGATTCTGAGCTTTCGTTCAACTGAGGAAATGCCCATCGACCTTCCGGACTGGTTGATGCTGCTGGTCATTCTGATTGCTCCGCTGATGAGCGCGCCGATGTTCCTGTTTGGTATGGTCGCCGCCAAACGCGGGCGCTTCCTCCATCCCTCCATGGAGATCAAGCTGTATCTAAGATGGTCACTGCTCATACCGGTCGGGCTTGGACTAAAGACCGCAGGGGTTATGCTCGGATCCACCCACGGCTGGAGCGGCATCTTTACGATGCTTGGCGGACCTCTGCTCGCGCTGGGTTATATACATCTGTTCGCTTCCCTATATGCCTTCTCATCTAAACAATCGGTCATCATCCGGGCGTTTGAAGCGGTTGGGCGGATGTCGCTAACCAACTATCTGACGCAAAGCGTTGTGTGCGTACTGATATTCTACGGATTCGGGCTGGGCATGTTCGGCAAGCTCGGCGTGCTGCAAGGAGCGCTCCTGGCCATCCTGATCTATGCTGTACTGGCAACGGGCAGCCTGCTCTGGTTGAAACGATTCCGCAGCGGCCCGATTGAACGGCTGCTGCGCATGGGCACCTATTGGTCATGGAGCGGCAGAGCGAAACCCAAAGCGGTAGTGCCGGCTGCCGCCGTACCAGCGGCAGAGTTTCCGGCGGAAGGTCCTCCGGCGACCTGAGAATTCCATAGCTTTCGGCATGAAGCACGGTTCCTCCCAAGATGAAATCAGGACGCTCGTTCATGTATAATGGACATATCTGCAAGGGGCTGAACATTTCCGGAATTTATCCGGTCATCACCGAAGGAGGAATCAAGCATGCTGGTTGTTACCAACTCGATTAAGATTAAACCGGGCTTCGGACAAGAAATTGCGCAGCGATTCGCTGAAGCGAAGGGCGTACAGGAGATTGAGGGATTCGTGCGGATGGAAGTATGGCACGAAGCCAAAGAAGGCGCAGAGGCTGAGGAACTGAAGGTCTCTACGGTATGGGAAGACGAGGAGGCGTTTAAACGCTGGACTTCCAGCGAATCGTTCCGGCAATCCCACGGTCAGGGCCGCAACGAGAATATTTTGGGCGCATCCTTGAACAAATATGAGTTGTTAATCAGTCATAAGAAGTAATATATAAAAACGTCTATCGACGTACCCGGTATGAAAAAGAACCTAGTTCCGAGATCGTCATACCATTATACGGGGTCCCCATCATAAATACCCTGCCCGGGCGTTTGCCTGTGGCAGGGTATTTTTTTGCCGTGATATGTCAAACGCCTTCTCCGTTCGTTCACGATCCCTGTGATACCAAAGAGACCTACCTCAAGGCTCCTGATCGTTTATCGTGTAACCCGGCAGCAGTTCAGGGTTGTGGGAGCGACCCAGCTCGACCATGTAGCTGTTCAGATCGTTTAACTCGGGACCCGTCAGTACATACGATTGTCCATCCACCTCAAACTCGTTTGCCACGCGAACCTCCTGCTCACCTTGCACGACGTCCATAAAGAACAGAAACCCCGGTTTCTCGTTCCCTGTGATCCGCTTGGCTTGAAGACTGTCCACTCGCTTCATAACCGGTTCTATGTCCTGTTCCTGATCCAGCACCATTCGTGTGCCATCCCCGTAAACCACATGAATGGCCCTCACCTTCGCTGCATCCAGCTTCATCAGTGTCATGACGGAGTACAGGCTTTGGTCTGCAGACTCCGCATCCTCGTCGAATCGGCTGCAGCCGGCCATACCCAGAACAACGATAATTGCTACCATCATGATGAACGCGAGCTTACTGGACATCCTTTCATCCCCCCAAACGAAAATCTCACCATCCGTATCCGTTCCAAAGTCACCAAATATGATCACGCCGAAATGGTTATATTAAGCACGATCAGGCAAAGCCATACATTCTGAGCAAAAGGAGCTTACGTCCTATGGAAAGCACGCACGATTTTGTGGAAAAAATGAACGAGAATGCGGAGAAGGCCCGTCGCAACAAAGAAAATCACGGCAAAGGAACGCCAAGCGACAAGCTGCCGACCAAGCAGCACGGCACCAAGAAGTAAAATGAAACATACCGCGATCCTCATAGGATCGCGGCTATTCTATCAGGAACGCTTCGAACACCGGTTATCCGCGCTTCCCTATTCCATATGATTTACAGCCCTTCGGATGCCTGCTTCAGCAGAGATCCAAGCGCATCATAATCGACCTGCTGCCCGAATGATATTTTGATGGTCTTTCGTTCAGGCGGTCCTTCAAACAACGCTTCAGGCCAATCCAGGCCATCCGCATTGAAAATCGTAAAGCTCACGGCGCTCTTCGCGACGCTGATCACCGCCGCATATTTTCCATTCTTCAGAAAATGGGGCTTTTTATATTGAAGCCGTTCCGAAACATCCGGGATCGTGCCGTGCACGAGCTCCCGAAGCTGCTCGCTGACCTCCACCTTCCAGGTATCACTGATGTTTGCAATGTAATCCGTTACTTCTTGATTCATCTTATGGACTCCTTCTGTATCATAGTATGGTATTTTTCAGCTCAGCCCTGATGAACCATCTGCCAGGTCATGCCGTACCGGTCCACCACTTCACCGTAGTAGGCTCCCCAAGGCTGCAGGGCAAACGGATATTTCTCGGTCCCCCCATCGCTAAGATGGCGATAGGCGGCGCGGGCTTCTTCCTCGTTATCAAACGTGATGGCCAGACCCATGCTCGTGCGCTTGCCGGTTTCCTGAAAAGCGTCGGTGAGGATTAGCTTATTGCCGTCAGCCAGCGTTAATGACATATGCATAACCTTATCCTGATGGGCTTCCGGTATGCCCGGCATGTCCTTGAAGGTAGTCAACAAACCGATCTCTCCACCCAGCGCTTGCATGTAAAAATCCGCCTGACCTCTTGCATCCTCCGAAATAATAAAAGGTACCATTTGTGCTTGCATGTTCATCTTCCTCTCGGTTTATTTTTTTGTTTTATATCTAAATGACGAACGAGATTTTATGTAATCGACACATCTTCATATTTTTCCGAAAAAATTTTTAAAAAATTTTCTCCAGCTTGTCTTAACACTCCGTTGACAGGCATTCTGCCGCACGGTCAAGCAGCAGAGAACGTTCCCTCAGGTTATCCGTCAGCGATGCGGCCAGCTTGAACTCCGCGCAGGCTTCGTCCAGGCGCCCCACCTTAAAGAGCAGGTCTCCCCTTACGCTCGGGAGGAGATGGTATCCCTTCAAGGCGGGCTCGCCATGTAAAACATCCACGATCTCAAGCCCGATCTCCGGACCGAAAGCCATGGAGAGGGCCACGGCCCGGTTCAACTCCACGATGGGCGAAGGAGAAACCTGGGCCAATGCCTCATACAGCGCGGAAATTCGAATCCAGTCGGTCTCTGCGGCACTGGGCGCTCCGGCATGACACGCGGAGATGGCAGCCTGTATGGCATAAGGACCCGTCATACCGCCCAACCGCTCGATCCGATCCAGAGCGGCAAAACCGCGTCGAATCAATAAATAATCCCACAAGGCCCGATTTTGATCCATGAGCAGGACAGGCTCCCCCTCGGCGTTGACCCGGGACTTGAATCGGGAGGATTGAAATTCCATTAACGCAACCAGTCCATGCACCTCGGCTTCCGTCGGCGCGATCTCTGCCAGCACCCGTCCGATCCGAAGCGCTTCCTGACACAGCAGCGGACGAATCCACTGGCTGCCCGATGACGCTGCATACCCCTCATTAAACATGAGGTAGATGACCTCAAGGACCGATGACAATCGCGGTTTAAGCTCGGCTCCCTGAGGAATCTCGAATGCCACCCGGGTCGCGGACAGCGTCCGTTTGGCACGAACGATTCGCTGCGCGATCGTCGGTTCAGGCACAAGATAAGCGTGGGCAATCTCCGCTGTCGTTAAACCGCCGAGCAGACGCAGCGTCAGGGCCACGCGGGCTTCAGGGGAAAGAACCGGATGACAGGTCATGAAGATCAACCGCAGGAGATCATCACTCACTTCCCCCGGCTCCGGTACCTGAATATCCGATTCCATCCGGGAATCCATTTCGCGTCCCAACAGCTCATACTTCTGATCGCGGACTTTATTCCGGCGCAGCAAATCCAGTGCTTTGCGCTTCGCAGCGGTCATGAGCCATCCACCGGGATTGTCCGGTATTCCGTCTATCGGCCAGCGTTCCAGCGCAGTGATAAGCGTATCCTGAGCAAGATCCTCGGCGATCCCGACGTCACGGACCATTCGAGTCAGGTAGGCTATGATTTTAGAGGATTCGATTCTCCAGATGGCCTCGATCGTACGATGGGTATCTGCCGCTGACATTACGGATTCTGCCTTTGAATGTGTTCTCGCATTTCGTATTGTTTGGCCTGCGCTTCAGGGTCCTGCGTTAAGTCAGTCGGTTCAAACACCTGGCGAAGCTCAATCTGGCCTGCACCGAAGCCGTGTGGATCCGGCATGCGTTTAGCCCACTCGATCGCCTCTTCCCTCGTCTTCACTTCGATCAAGGTATACCCCGCGATCAGTTCCTTCGCTTCCGTAAAGGGGCCATCGGTAATTTTCGGCTTGCCCCCCGGCTCCGGATAAGATATCCGGATGGCGCCCGAGCTTGGATGGAGCCCATCGGCAGCAATCAGCACGCCGGCTCTGGCCAGCTCCATGTTGTACCTCATCATGGCATCCAGCTGCTCTGCGCTTGGCAGTACGCCTGCCTCGGAATCCTCGGTTGCCCTTACAATCATCATAAATCTCATTCTTATTCCCTCCTGGTTATCGAGACTAAACTTAAAATTTTCGTTCTATGCTTAATCAACGAATAGAGAATCCCCTAATCGACAAAGACGTCAACATTTACAAAAAAATAATAGGTTACAATCATTTCGTTACGGAATCGTTTATTCCTGTTGGAATGATTCGGCTCCATAAAAAAAAGACCAACCAAGGCAAACACTTGATTGGTCGATGGAGGGGCGATGATCCTAATCCAAGCCCGTTCCTATGGCAGGCAGTTCATCCCATGGACTTGGCTCGCCCCATTGCCGAGCAAATCGCGGCATTCTTCAAGCAGCTTTGTGATACGCCGCGGGAAGCACTATAATTTTACGACTAACGAAACAAGGACATCTCCGCTCCGGTACCGAAATGATTAGCTACCATTTCTCATGAATGCGGTGATCTCTTATGGACACTAAGATCCCGAACCGGATCCATATTATCGGCTCCGTCGGCAGCGGCAAAACAACGCTTGCCCGGATGCTGTCCGCCCAGTTTAATCTCCCTTATTACGAGCTCGACAATGTCGTATGGGAGCGGGCCGAGCCAGACGATATTAGAAGGTGTGAGGCGGATCGCGATGCGCTATTGTTAAGTATCGTGAACACGAATGGCTGGATCATCGAGGGCGCTCATCTGAAATGGGTCAGCCCCAGCTTCCACCATGCGGATCTTATCGTTTTTCTGAACCCGCCCTACTCCACAATAACCTACCGGATCATCACAAGGTTCATCAAGCAGCGACTGCGACTTGAAGAAGCGCACTATACCCCCAGTTGGGACATGTTCAAAAAAATGTTCGAATGGAGTGCCGCCTATCAGCGGGAGGGTAGGTATCAGATTCAGGACACGCTTGCGGATTATCCCGGCAAAGTGGTCATTGTAAAAGATCTCAAGCAGCTTAAACAACGGCTTGAACAGTGGATGCCCTCCATAGAACAGCAAGAAAGGACCTCCGGTTAACCGGAGGTCCTCTTCTCTTAGAAAATATCCATGCTCAAATACCGCTCTCCCGTATCCGGGGCAATGCAGACAACCCGTTTCCCTTCCCCCAGCCGCTTCGCCACGCGAAGGGCCGCGAATACCGATGCGCCGGAGGACGGTCCTACCAGTATTCCTTCCTTGCGGGCCAAATCCCGGGCGGTCTGTAGTGCATCCTCGTCGGCGATCTGGATAATCTCGTCATAAACGCCCGTATTCAGAATCTTCGGTACAAAACCAGGGCTCGTGCCCACCAGCTTGTGAGGTCCCGGCTGTCCGCCGGAGAGCACGGGCGAGCCCTTCGGCTCGACCACCGCGATATGCAGGTCCGGCAGAGACTTCCTCAGCTCTTCCCCGGTTCCGGTTACGGTGCCGCCCGTTCCCGCCGTTGCCACAAAGGCGTCCAGCCGCCCTTCCATCTGCTCCAATATTTCCGGCGCTGTCGTCACCCTGTGTATGTCCGGGTTGGCCGCATTCTCGAACTGCTGCGGAATGAAGCTTCCGGGAATCTGCTCCCTGAGCTCAAGCGCTTTGGCAATGGAGCCCGGCATGCGTTCGCTGCTCGGTGTCAGCACGACCTCCGCACCGTAGGCCTTCAGGATGTTAATCCGTTCCTTGGACATGTTATCCGGCATAATCAGGATGGCCCGATAGCCCTTGGCGGCCGCAATCATCGCCAGACCAATGCCGGTATTCCCGCTCGTCGGCTCGATAATGGTGCCCCCAGGTTGGAGCAGACCCTGCTCCTCCGCGGTATGAATCAGATTGTAGGCCGCGCGGTCCTTCACGCTGCCGGAAGGATTGAACCTCTCAAGCTTTACATAAACGTCAGCTGATCCTTCCGGCACTAGCCGCCGAAGTTTCACCATTGGCGTCCGACCGATCATATCAACTACACTATTATAAATCTCCATGATGTTGATCTTCTCCTTTTATATATGAAGTGAAGTCATTCTCCGCTAAACCATATGACTCACAAAGACAATAAGCTTACTCGGATTATAACAAAAACGTTGATCGACGTACATTCGCAGATGACAGAGATCGACGTACATTCCCGAAAGACCGCCGCGTTTAGTTGATGTCTTTCTTGCGATATCAGGAAGTACATGCTTCGAAGTTTATAACTCCGATATCGAACGGGGGTTCCCCGCTCACTAAGAGTGAACCCTCGTTAAGCGCTATTAAGCTGTCAGGCTGACGCCGCCGATTGCCGGATGCTAGCTCAAGGAGCGAAGCCCTCGCACTGACTGGTAAGGTTCGCCGTTTCATTATGAATTTGTGGTATGCTGTTCATGGAAAAAGATTCGATCGGGCTTTACTTTACCCTACCCCTATTTCAAGGAGGCGCAACAAGCGTGAACATTCCGCTGATACTACCTGAAGACCAACCCGTCCTGCTGCTCGACCGGACCGATAATTTATCGCATCAGGACGTGCTGTATCATTTTGCGCTGGACGAGCTATTATGCAGGCTGACCGGAGAAGGCGGGACAGCCGTCTGCCATCTGTGGCGGCATCCGTGCGCCTTTGTCTTGGGCGTGCGGGACAGCCGTCTGCCCAAGGCGCCGCAAGGGGAAGCCAACCTTCGCTACCTCGGCTATGATACCGCCGTGCGCCATTCGGGCGGTGCCGCGGTACCCTTGGACGCCGGCGTGGTGAACCTGTCCCTCATCCTCCCCTTTTCCTCCGCCGGACCGGCGCCAGATTTTCATCAAGACTTCGAGATCATGGTGGAGCTCATCCGGGAAGCCCTCCGGGACACCGGGCAAAGGGTGGATACCGGCGAGATTGCCGGCGCCTTCTGCCCCGGAACGTTTGATCTAAGCATCGGCGGCCTCAAATTTTGCGGCATTGCCCAGCGGCGGCAGCGGAAAGCCTTCATCATCCAGGCTTTCATCATTGCCGAGGGTTCGGGCAGCGAGCGCGCCCGGCTGGTTCGTTCCTTCTATGATATCGCAGCTGAGGGAGCCGATCCCAAGCAGTACCCTCTGGTAGAGGCCGACAGCACGGCCAGCCTCGAGGAGCTGACCAACATCGGCAGCGGCTTCGAAGCGGTACGTCAATTTACGGCAGCCGTCAAAAAAGTCATTCGAGGATGGCAAGCAGGCAAGGATTTGGCCGAAGCAGCTTCCAGGTTTACGATGCCTGGGGACGAGGATATCCGCTTTATGGCTGACCAGATGCGTCAGCGGTATAACCTTAATTAAACATAATAAAGAACCATATAGGCTGATTCATCAGTCTATATGGTTCTTTATACTGAAAGGGGAGTCCCCTTATTGTTATATATTGGACCCGCACTTAGTGTGGATCCTCCGTCCTCAAAACGTTGCACCAGTCCAACACAAGCCTGTACCTATAAACTCCGCTTGTATTGCAGTTCTGCCGGGAGCATGCAACAGTTCTTGCAATTCTTGCAGTTCCTGCAGTTCTTGCAGTTCTTACTGATATCCAAGAGACGAATAAACAAACTAATGGACAATAGATCCGTTATTTCGAAAAAACAGCAACTTTCCCCGGACTTCCGGACTCAGAATCCGCTATCTACTATAAATACCACGATTAACAGCCATATTCTATGTAATAACGGATCTGATGTCCTCATTAAACCCCAAACCAACCAATCGAGACGTAATAGCGGAACCTCTGTCCTTAAATCATTACAACAGTCAACACGCTCAAGCAGCGCCTGGTATTCCGCGGACAAACAAACCTCGCCCTATCGATACAATACGTCCATCAATCCATTCGCGTCCTTCGATTCATTCTATCCGTACGACACAGTAGGTTAATCGTTACAAATCGGACCGTCGGACGGTCGGACGGTCGGACGGTTCACACAATCCATCCATCCATCCATCCGTCGATCGATCCACACAATCCATCAATGCAATCCAATCAATTCACCCTAAAGCCCAAATAACTGAATCTGTTCATTTTGGCACCATCACCTGGCAGCTAGGCCAAGTATGAAAACGAGAATCGTGTACCATACCAAGATGACTTTATTTTTACATTTCCACCATTCACCGATGATATTGCCATAACATTTCCCCTATAAACTTGTCCTGATGGCAATTTATACATTAGGGGTGGATAAGCTTGAATAAAACGATGGACCGCAAAACGTTTCTGTCTTATCTGGGTACGGGCGCAACCGCATTGGCAGCCGCTTCCGCAGGCTTAGGCGTATTGGAAGGGAAGGCTTCGGCCATGTCCGGAACCGCAAATCATCTGTTCGGATTCAAAACGAATCGGGTCAGCGGCTACTTCGACCCAATCGAACCAACCAAAGCAGACCAGCTCGTCCTGCCTAAAAACTTTAAATATGATGTCATTGCCGCTTTCGATGACGTGATCAACCCGGCTGGCGAAAAGTTCGGCTCCGGCTGTGATTACAACGCATTTTTCCCGCTTAAAGGCTCCAACGTCCGCGGCCTCCTGGTCAACAATCATGAGTACTCCACCATCTTCTCGATCGGACCTGTGAAGGACGGGAAGATGACGGCGGATCAAATCCATAAAAACCTCTATTACCAAGGCATGTCGGTCATCGAGGTATACCGTGACGAGAAGGGCGTATGGAAAATGGACACCACCTCCACCCATGCCCGCCGCATCAACGGCTTCAGCAAATTCGATATCACCGGCCCGGCCAAAGGCATCCCTGCTCTGAAAGGCGCAACGACGGCTACCGGCACGTTTGCCAACTGCTCCGGCGGCGTAACGCTGTGGAACACGGTTTTATCTTGCGAGGAGAACTTCGAGGACACCGCGGCAGTCTCGAACCTTCCGGATACCCATTACGGCTGGGTGGTTGAGGTCGATCCGTTCGATAAATCCTTCTTGAAAAAGCATACCGCCCTCGGCAGATTCAATCATGAAAACACCGCCATGGGCCTTGCCGCAGACGGCCGGGTCGTTGTCTATATGGGCGACGACAAGAAGGATGCCTGCGTCTATAAATTCATCAGCAAGCACAAATACGATAAGAGCAAAGGGCGCGCCAACTCTGCGCTTCTGGAAGACGGAACCCTGTATGTCGCCAACCTGAAGTCGGGCAAATGGATGCCGGTCACCTTGGAAGCCGTAGCCAAGGCCGCCGCAGAGGATAAAGAGGCTCAAGCTAAATTCAAATCCCAAGGCGATGTGGTCACTTACTGTCAGGAAGCTGCACGTCTTGTCGGCGGAACACCAACGGACCGTCCGGAAGACATCGAAATCTCGCCGTTTGATAACACCGTGTTTGTCTGCCATACGAACAACGACAATCACGGCAACATCCATGGTCATATTACGCGTATCTTTGAAGCCGGCAACGATCTGGCCGCCATGGAGTTCGATTTCGAGATTTTTGCTGCCGGCGGACGCCAATCCGGATTCAGCTCGCCGGACAACCTGGCGTTCGACTCGAACGGCGATCTGTGGGTCGTAACGGACATCTCCAGCAGCAGCCAGAACAAAGGCGTTCACAAATCCTTTATGAACAACGGACTGTTTGTGATTCCAACCAGCGGACCGGATCAAGGGGTCGCACTGCAATTCGCCTCCGGCCCGGTGGAATCCGAGCTTACAGGTCCTTTCTTCACACCCGACGAGCAGACGCTCTTCCTGTCCGTTCAACACCCGGGCGAGAATACGGAGGACCTCAGTAAACCAACCAGCACATGGCCTCACCGCTCCGGCGAAAACATGGCGCGCTGCGCCGTCGTGGCGATTAGCGGCTTCAAACTGGAATAATACCAATCGAAAGGAGCGAGGATCATGCCGTTTGGCAATATCGGAATCGGTGGTTTAATTCTTATTTTGATTATCGCACTCATCATATTCGGTCCCTCCAAGCTTCCCGAGCTCGGTCGCGCTTTCGGGCGGACCTTAAGCGAATTTAAGGGCGCAACCCGCGGCTTGATGAACGGAGACGACGAGAATGGGAAAAAAGACGATGCTCCGCAAACTGCTGCAGCGGTCAATAAGCAGCACAGCTAATCCGAACGACCAGAGCGCGATCGAGCATCTCGAAGAAATGCGGAAGCGCCTGATCCGCACCCTGCTTGCGTTTCTCGTCGCGATGGTGGCCGCCTTCATCTACGTCGAGAAGATCTACCACTGGCTGGTACGAGGCATGGACAAGCAGCTCGTTCTGCTCGGCCCCTCCGAAGTAATGTGGGTGTATATGATCATTGCGGGCGTTGTGGCCGTCACCGTTACACTTCCCATTGCCGCTTATCAAATATGGCGGTTTGTGCAGCCGGCGCTGCCGGATGGGACTCACCGCTCGGCTGTGCTGCTCATTCCCGTAATCAGCGTATTATTCATTGCTGGCATCTGTTTTGGATACTTCGTGCTGTTCCCGATGGTGCTGCAGTTCATGCAGCGTATGGCCGAAGGGACATTCCAAACGATGTATACCGCGCAAAAATACTTCACGTTCATGATCCATATGACCGTACCGTTCGGATTCCTGTTCGAAATGCCCGCCATCGTCGTTTTTCTGACGAAGCTCGGCATCGTGAATCCGCATCGGCTGGCCAAGATGCGCAAATCAGCCTACTTCCTGCTTTGCATCGTGGCTGTCACCATCACGCCGCCGGATATCATGTCCGATCTGATCGTGATCGTCCCGCTGTTCCTGCTGTACGAAATCAGCGTTTCGATCTCCAGATTCATCTATCGCAAGCAGCTGCAGCTCTCTCAAGCGGAGGGCAGCGCAACCTAATCCACGTCCGTTTCCCCCGAAGCTGGACGGAACCTTCAAGAACCCGTGACTAGACAGCCTAAGCAAGCAGGCTGTCATGAACACGGGTTCTATTTTGTGTAAGATTATCTAACATAATATTTTATAAAAATCTCATAAAACGATTGACACCTTCAAAAAAAACCATTAACTTTACTAATTAACAAAGAATTCAACACCATCTTGTCATTAATATGTTATGAATCAGGAGGTGAAATGTTCTAAACCACTTGTAATTTGTCATATTTATGTTATCAACAATTACATTCACGCGGTTCAGTTCCTTGATAGCCTCTAAAAACGCATGGGAGATGCGAGAAAACGACGAATGGGGGAAATGATGAATGATGAAAAAACAAACCAAGATGTTCAAACGCGTGTTGTCCATGGCGCTCCTGCTTGGATTGGCCATGAACAGCATAACCGCTGCGGCAGCTGAACGGTTTGCCTATGAGGAAATTACATTAAAAGAGCTTGAGGAGGGTTACACGGAGGGAACGTTCAAGACCGAAGAGGTTGTGAAGGCATACCTCGACCGGATCGGCATCTACGAATCCAATTACAATGCGTTCACCATGATGAATGCCGGCGCGCTTCAGGAAGCCCGCGAGGTTGACCGGCGCCGGGCGGCGGGCGAGAAGCTCGGCCCCCTTGCAGGTGTGCCGATTGTCATCAAAGAAGCCGTCGACGTCGCCGGCTTCCCGTCCACCTTCGGCTGGGCTCCGCTCAGCAAGGAGCTCGGCGGAATCGAGCTGATCCCGGAGAAGGACGCCCCCGTCGTTGCCCGCTTGAAGGCGGCCGGCGCCATTATACTGGGCAAGACCAATATCCCGGCATTCAGCTCCGACGGTACGCGCGCCAGCTCCAGCTGGGCTGGCGACACCTATAACGCCATTGATCGGAAGCTGGTCCCGGGCGCCAGCAGCTCCGGCACGGCGATGTCCATATCAGGCAACTTTGCCGTGCTCGGCATTGCCGAAGAAACCGGCGGATCGATCCAGAATCCGGCGGCAGCGCAAGCGCTGGTCGGCATCAAGCCAACCTTCGGATTAGTGCCAAATGCCGGGGTCGTCCCTCTCGCGGGAAGCACCAGAGACGTTGTCGGCCCGCATGCCCGGACGGTTCACGACGCCGCCGTCATGCTGGACGTCATCTCAGGCTATACGGCCGAGGATGCCAAGACCGTTGCATCGATCGGCAACATTCCCAAGAAAGGCTACACCTCCAAGCTGAATCCGTTGGGCCTCAAGAACAAACGCATCGGACTCTATGGCCCGGGGTGGCTTGGCGAAGAACTGACGGCGGAGACCCAAAAACTATATGACCGAGCCGTGAAGGAACTGGAGAGTCAGGGAGCCATCGTGGTCACCGATCCGTTCGCCGATACGGAATTCGCCGAATTTGCCAAGTCGTCAGGCTCCATCGGCATTGAATCGATCGTGTACGATATGGAGCAGTATCTGAAGCACCTGGGTCCGAATGCCGCCATTCAGTCGGTGGATGAGCTGATCGAGAAGACGGGCGAGACCCCATCGGCGCTCGCCAGGTATCCGGAAGCCTTGAAAAATCCTGGTGCCGTCCCTGATCTCTCAAAATTCACGGAAATCCGAACGAAATATCTCCATATTTTTAACGATGTGATGGATCAACACAATCTGGACGCACTTGTATTCCCTCAAATGTATAAGGAAACGCCGCTGCTTCACAGCGAGGACAAAATCGCTGACACTACCGTTCCCGAGATCAACATCGCGGGCGTTCCTCTCGTCACGGTGCCAGCTGGATATTATAAGAGCGGTTCTCCGTTCTCCATCGCCTTTGTCGGCAAAATGTGGAGCGAAGCCGACTTGCTCGGCATGGCCTACGATTACGAGCAGGCGACGAAGCATCGCGTCGCCCCAACGCTTGTCGCCAAGCCTTAAATGCCTGCCTTCTAAGCCTAACCCAAATCAACCGGAGCCGCAGCGGCTCCGGTTTTTTCAAGCAACGTATGCAATGATAAGACAAGCCCGTCCATTGAGGCAACCCGGCAACGGCATGCATTACCTTTGTTATTTACATTCCGATTTTGAATTTTTGGCATGTTTCCAATTAATTTTAGCAATGATCCATTGATTTATTAGTCAAGTTCTCCTAGTATTTTCATTAGGAACATCCGGCGGCTATTTATGAAAGCTACAGCCTTGCCTTTATTTATGATAGCGCTATCAGAAGGTACAAAAGGTCAAACGTCTATCGACGTACCTTCACAGATGATAGACTTATGCCCAGAGGAGTTTTTCTTGCGATTATCGAATGGTTCAGCTTCGCTGTAAACTTATCATTCCATAATCTTAAAATACCGGGAGGTTGCAGATATGAAATGGAATCACTTCAAGTCCAAGCTTCTGCTTAAATACACACTGTCCTACATATCCATTTTCCTGATACCTCTTGTTATATTAACCATCATCATTTACCACAATGCCGTGGATACGCTCCGTTCCGAGATTGAGCAGACCAACGTCAATCAACTGACCCAGGCTAAAACCGTCATCGACGAGCGTATGAAAGAACTACAGGACATCGCCTTTCGAATCGCCTATGACGAGCAGCTGACCCGCTATTGGACTCACCATCCTTACTACAGCCGGGAATCCATCGGAGCCTTGGTCAAATACAAAGCCACCAGTTCCATCATCGATGAGCTATTCCTGTTCTTCCGCGGAGATAACAGCATTTACTCGTCCCAGGGCTTTGAGAATCTGAACGTCTTTACCGACCGCTACAAATTCAAGAGCTGGAACGAAACGGAGATGGTCCGGGATTTAAACTCCGTCCAGATCCCGACCATGCGTCCGGCGGAACAAGTCGTGCAAGGGACCAAAACCCAGAATTCCATGCTGGCATACCTTGTGCCGATCGCACCCAACAATACGCCGGCTCACGGCACCGTCATGTACTTTATCCACGAATCCAATCTGACGGGATTGATCGACTCCATCCTCAGCGATTATCATGGGATGACTTATATTTTCGATAATTACGGACAAGTCCTGGCTGCCAATTACAAAGGAGAGACCATTACCGAGCAGGAAGTCAACGCGCTGTTCTCGCTTGAGCCGGGAACGCACAGCCTTTCGTTGAACCAAGAGCCCCATTCGGTTGTGTCCGTCAAATCCGACACGGGCTGGACTTATGTCACCGCGATGCCAAGCAACCAATTTTTCGGCCGCATCGTTCATATTCGCACTTTTATCGTTCTGGTATTCTCCTTCGTGGTGATGATGGGCACCATTCTGGCGATTATGCTGGCCCGCAGGCAATACCATCCGATTTCGGATTTGATGGAATTCATTCGCTTGAAGAATGATCCCGAACCGTCCACACCCAGTAACGAGCTGGAATGGATCAAGAAGACGCTGCATGATTACAGCCAGCGCGTCGATCTCCAAGAGCCCTATGCCCGAAATCATATTCTGCTCATGCTGCTGAAGCACGGCCATACCGGGGAGTTCCCGGCCGAGTATACGGAGAAGCTGGGCATTCGCTTCAGCCGCTCCCATTATTTTGTTGTAACCATGGGCTGGGAGGCGCACGCCCTTCCCATTGGTGACAATCCGGAACGGCGGCCTGTCATGCAGCTGATGAACGATGTGGAGCTGACGGCATTTTCCGCATACGCCTATGGAGTGGAGCTGCCGCAGCCTGATCAGCTGGCCCTCATCGTCGGATTTGATGCGGAAACCGGGCATGAGGCGAGCCTTAACGCCCGGATGGAGCCGATCGCCCTGGCCCTGCAATCGATCGCTGCCGAGCACACCGGCGTCTCTCCCGCGATCGGGGTAGGCAACCGCTACAGCTACCCGGAGCAGTTGAATCAATCCTTCATTGAGGCAACGACCGCGCTGGAAGCATCCATGCTGCATGGACAGGGCAGCAGCACCTTCTTCAACGCTCTTTCGGGTTCCGGTGCGCAGGATTCGTCCTTCTGGGTCCCTAAGGATGTGCTGCTGAAGCTGGTTCAGAGCTTGAAGCAGGGCAGTTACGATGTGGCGGTTCAGATGGTATCCACCGCATTGAATAACCTGAAGACGGAAATGCCGTCCGTACCGCTGCTGCGCTGCATTTGCTTCGATATTCTGAATACGATGCTGAAGACCGCGTCCGAGCTTGGCATCCATCATGTAGTCAATCAACTGCCACGGGTCACTTCCTATGACTCGCTGGAGGATTTGGAGAAGAAGCTGGCAGGCCTTGCCGCGGAAATCTGCGCCCATGTCGAGGCGAAAAGCGAGACGGAAGAGAGCTCCCTGATGGATGAAATCGTCGCTTATATCGACGCTAATTTCACCGATTACGACCTCAGCCTGGGCACGATCTCGTCCAAATTCTCTATCTCTTCATCGTATTTCAGTCGCTCCTTCAAGGAGAAGATCGGCATGAATTTCACCCAATATATCTGGCAGAAACGAATCGATGAGGTCATCCGGCTGCTGCTGCACACAACCGATCCATTGAAGGATATCATCACCCGGGTCGGTTACCTGGATACGCCGAACTTCATTCGTAAATTCAAGAAAGAAACAGGTTACACGCCTGGCCAATATCGCAAAATGCACAGCCCCAACGCTGCCGACTCCGCGGATGATGACGACGAGGAGTACATCGGATAACGGTTTCCGACGTTGGCGTCGAGGAATGCGTCGGATAACGACTTCGGACGTCGGCGTCGTGGAGTGCGTTGGATTACGGCTTCGGACGTCGGCGTCGTGGAGTGCGTTGGATTACGACTTCGGACGTCGGCGTCGTGGAGTGCGTTGGATTACGACTTCGGACGTTGGCGTCGTGGAGTGCGTTGGATTACGACTTCGGACGTTGGCGAATAAGAGTGCCGGTTTTGCCGGATAAAACAGAAACCTCCCCTGAGCAATCAGGGGAGGTTTTCGTATGTTTTAAACTCATATCGAGCGATCCGATGATCACGCACCGCCAGCTTTTCCTATTTCCCAACAGGGTTGCTCTGAAGTCCTTGATGCATAGCGCCCAACAGGCGATGGGTCGGGTCGCATCCGTATTCCCAGAACATAATCCCGGCCAAGCCTTGTTCCTTCACATAATCGCATTTGCACCGAATCGATTCCTCATCGTCATAAGAAATCAGGCTGGAGCCATTAAAGAGGTACGGTGCACAGGCTTCCTCATCCCAATAACGAACGTAGCCGTTCTTGTTGATGTAATCCGCAGTCAGCTCGGCAAAGGCCGGACCATAGCCGCCCGTGCTGCCGGCCATTTGGTGAAGGCCGTTGTTCCGGTCCGGCACTTCATTCCATACGCGGGAGTAGAATGCGGCACCGATGACAATCTTCTCCTTAGGGACACCGGCACGGACGAACAGGTTCACGGAAGCATCCGTACTGATTCGGAACAGATCACCGGTTGGCGTGTACAGATTCGTATGATGTCCGGTCAGGACCTGAAATCCGCCTCGCATATCATAGGTCATCAGCTGTACAAAATCCAGGTACCGCTGCACCTCGGCCATCTCTGTGCCATCTACATAGTACTGGTCAGCCCCCGCCGCAATCGTAAGCAGATAATGCCGGCCATCCTGGGAGCCCTTGGCATCCAGCGCCTCCCGGATCGTCTGGAGCAGCAGGGTGAAATTCCGTTTATCGTCCGGGCTGGACGCTATGCCGGCCTCGCCGTAACAAGGATACTCCCAGTCCAGGTCGATCCCGTCAAAAGGGTATTCCTCCAGCACCCGTATGGCGGAAGCGGCCATGCTGCCCCTTCCCGTTTCGGTTGAGGCAGCTTCCGAGAAACCGCCCGCACTCCAGCCGCCAACGGACAGCAGCACTGTAAGATCCGGGTGCTCCCGTTTGATGTTCCGGACAACCTCGCCATTCCTCAGATGCTCGGTCGTGATTTCATCGTTCTTGACATGGCCGAAAGCCACGTTCAAATGCGTCAACTTCGATAGATCCTCATGCGTCATGTCGGGAAGAACCGAATCGACGGCGTATCCCGCCGTAATATACTTCGTCATTACTCTTCACTCCGATCCCTTCTAGGGTTGTAATATCGCGGATGCAATCTGCAGGGCTTCCTTCCCGGTGCCGATCTTGTATCCGGAAGCCGTATAACGGATTTGCTCCTGACGGTCCAGGACGAACAGATGAGGATAACCGGCTTCATGGGCTGCAGGATTCGGGATGAAACCCGACAAGGAAGCGTAACTGGAATCCCGTACAAACATGGTGCGTGCCGGCAGCTTCGGATAGCTTGCCGGATCAAAGGAAGCCGTCCATTCCGCATCCCCGATTACCAGCACAATCGGCAATCCCAGCTTATCCAGCGGCTCGGCCAGCTCGCTGAGCTCGCGGAACAGATGCTTGGTCGGCTCCCGCTCCGGTTCGATCCAGGCAGCGATAGCGCCCTCGGACCCCAGAAGATCCTTAAGATCCGCTCCCGTTCCGTCTAATCGGGTAAGCGTACTGCCCGGCGCCAGTTTGCCCAGCACCGGAATGTCGACCGCCGTCTCACGATAGGTCAGCGCCACGCGCGTGGTGTCTCCGGCACGAACGGTAAAGTACGTGAAGCGCACTCTTACCGTTCCGTCCTTCAGCCGGATGCCCGACGTTAGACGGTACGAACCCGGCTCAACCTCATACGGCTCGTCGTAAACGTCGGTGCTGCCATAAGGATACACCAGCGTTTTGTACACGCCGTCTTCCAGGCTGGCGAAGGTAAAGTTCTCGGCATAGGATGCGGCCGGCGTATCCTGCGAAACCTCCGGATCCCTGAGAAGCTGCAGCATCCCCCAGCTTGAGCTCTCCTGATTCCGAGGGGAGTCCAGACGGAAGGCTGCATCTTCCCAGCTTCCATCACGTAAGTACTGCGGCTTCTGCTCGCTCGGATGCAGTCGGGCGGGAATCCCCAGACTACGGCATACAGCCACAAACAGAATGTCCAGCGACTGCTCGTCTCCCTTCATGAGACTGTACGTGCCTGCCGGATTTCCCTTACCCTTCAGGTTGGGAAGGTCCTCAGCATAGGCATAGCCCTGCTCCAAATGCCCGGCAACCGTAGAAGGATCCTTCCTGAATGCCGCAGTCTCCGCCTCCGTAAAGGCATCAACGAATACACGGCGATACGGAACCAGCATTTCATAAGAAACCCGCGGACACAGGATGTACTTCACGAAGGTATCCTCATCCCACTGTCCACGCTGTGAGAGGGCACCCATCAGATGATCATCCAGCGTAGGCCGGAAGGTATCAATCAAATCCTTTTCGTTCAGCGACTCCAGCAGCCGCAGCGGCCACTCGCCATATTCGCCGGAACGCTCCTCCAGGAACGCGGCGATTTCCTTGCTGTTGCCTCTGGCTTTTCGAAGGACGTCCCACACCCGCTCGGGAGGCAGTCCTGATGACTGGGCTAGTGTGAACGCCTCTTCTTCGCTCAGGAATGTACCCTCATATTCAGTCCGGACCTTCGTCCCTTCCTCCAGACGGTGGTTATGAGCCTGGCTCTTCTCCTCGGATAACGCCGTCGCGGCGTCCCCTTCTCCTTCCGGTGGAGGAACCATATCGAAATCCACGATCCCTGACGGCTGTTCGGATGAATCAAGGACAAGTTCGATATGTCCGCCGTCCTGGGCCTTGAACAGGACTTCACTCCACTTGCCGCCGCTGACCGCACGAACCAAGAGGTCGCCATAACCGGTCTTAAAGGAAGCCTTCCCTTGCTCATCGGTCTTGATTTCGGCAATCGGATAAAACTCAGCCATATTATACAGCTCAAATCGAATGCTTGCGCCGGATACAGGCTCTCCCTGCTTATCCTTCACGCTCACGTAAAGGGTTCGAGCCGGTGCATAGTTCTCCAGCAAATTAATCTCCGTAAACCCCTTTTCGCATAGGGTAATATCCTCCGGACCGGGGTAATCGGCAAAAATTCGCGTATTGATCAGCATCGCCCTGCGTGCCGGCGGACTGAACCAGCCTTGATTCAAGCGGGCTTCCGGTTCGCATGCCCCGATGTAATACCACTGGCCGTCTGCCCATGCTTCCACCCAGGCATGGTTGCTGTCGCAATGAGCCCAGCGCGGCGTATAGACCTGACGCGCGGGGATGCCGATGCTACGAAGCGCGGCCACCGCCAGGGTGGACTCCTCGCCACAGCGTCCGCGTGCGTTCCGGATCATCGTCAGCGGCGAAATGGTTCGCAGATCGCTGCCGATGTAGGTTGCCTTCTCATGGCACCAATAATTGGTTTCCAGAATGGCATCCGCCATCGATAACTTCGCCGTCCGTTCGGCCAATTCGTTGTAGAGAATACCACGGTAATCCTCAATATTCTCCGTATTAACCCGGTAAGGAAGCACAAAATGCAGGAACAGATGATCCGGCACGCGCTCGCCCCAAGGCACGCGCTTACGGATGTCCAGGGCTTGGCGCACATGATTCAAGAACAATTCTCCATCATAGTCGGCCATGTCGTTCACCGGCATGTAAGCAAACAAATATTTCAGGGCCCAAATCTCTTCATCGGTCAGTTCCTGCTCAAAAACATGAAACAGCTTATCCTTGCGGGCTTCCGCAAAAATGATCTTCTCCTGAAACTTGTGCTCGATCCGCTCCAGCGTCTGCGAATCCAGCGAGAACACCATGGTTTGGCTGGTCATCCTCCGTTCACTCCCTCCATAACTTTCCGTCTTCCCGAATGCAGATTATAGCCGTTCCGTCCGATGAAGGCGCGCTAATCTGGAACAGGCTCCGGGTCGTTTCAATCACGGGCTGGATGCTCCATGAATCCTCGCCCATGAGCTGCTTCGTTTCCTGCGTAAATTCACCATGGGCTTCATAGTAATTACGCTGCCGGTAATAGAGCCTGCGCAGCTCCCATTTGATCCGTTCGTCCTCCGGAAGCTTAAACGGCTGGTGCCCCTCGCCATCGGCGAATACGACGTAACCCCACAGCTCCGGGTAATGCATATTGATGATGCCCATCGGCGACCATACCCAATTATCCTCCGGATAAGGCTTGCCTGTCTCCGGATTCAGCACCTTGCGATATTCGCCGTCCTGTACCTCGGTCTGCCATTCCACGCGCGAGAAGTTGACGCGCCAGAACTCACCCGGCGCAGGACGGCGGCCGCCTTCGGCACATTCCTTGAGACTAGCCCAAGGAATCGCCACCTCCACGCTCCATTTCCGGTTATCGGCGCCCGGTCGGTTCAACTCCCCGTCGATAAACACCGCCGTCTTAAGACCGCTGATGTCCCAGCCGTTGACCGGAGGTCCGCCATCCCGGTACGGTTTCACGAGCAGCAAGTCCCACACGGTGTTCAAGGCATTGATCTCGAATTCATAATATTGATGGCTGTCTCCGTCCGGATCAATGAATATTTCAAAGTCATTATCATAGAAAATAACCGAATCGCGTTCCGTCAACGTCGCCCATATCTGATCCTCGATCAGCTCGGCGGCAAAATAAAAATAGTCGTCGTCCCACAGCATTTTGACCCGGGTCCGTTTTCCCGGCTTCGGACGAAGATCCCCTTCGATATCAACGAAATCGTCGGTCCACTCCGCCGCATCCCAGAACGCCTTATCCACGCGGCCGTCCAGCACGAGCGGCTGCCCCGCACGCTTGCATATATAATGCTTGGGAGCATACTCAATCCTCGGCTCCGGCACTCCACTTCTGTTCATGTCATTCTCTCCGCTTCATGAGGGAGGAATGCGCACTTATCAAGCGCTCCCTCCCCGTGATGGTTAGTTATGCGTGACTACGGCTCCCGAGCCGCCGTACATCTCCAGCTCTTCGTCAAACTCCAGCTTAAGAACCGTCACCTGCTCATGCGCGTCTTCAGGAGTCATCTTGATCCACGTCGTCCCCGGGATATTGAACCAAGGCACACCCCCATGGATCTCGTGGGTAAGCTCTTTGCCGGAATGCAGCACGGTAATTTTCTTGATCGGGTTGCACAGCCCCTTGATGCACACATTCTCTTTCGGATCGTCATAAACAAACAGGTACAATGTCTTTCTGTCCTCGGAAATCGTGCTTCCCCCCAGATAATAGCGGGTCATAATGCCCTCGCCCGTTCCGAATACGGCCTCCTCATGGGTCCGGATCCATGCTCCCAGCCCAAGCAGAATGTCCTCCTGCCTTGGATCGATGGTGCCGTCCTCGCGCGGACCGATATCCAGCAGCATATTGCCGCCCATCGAGATGCAGTCGCAGAACATCCGAATGATCTGGTTCAATGATTTGTATTTATGATCGGTCGGCACATAACCCCACGAACTGTTGATTGTCGTGCAGAATTCCCAAGGTCCCTCCGGTCTCGTGATCGGAATGCCCTGCTCCGGCGTTTTATAATCACCGTGGCCCTGCAGGCGCGAGTTGATAATGATGTCCGGATTGAAGGATTGCAGGTAATGCTTGAACTCCGGCAGATTCCACTGCTCGGCACTCCGTTCCCAATCGCCGTCGAACCACAGCAGATCCACCTTCCCGTAATTCGTCAGGATCTCCCGCAGCTGGTTGTTATTAAACTCCAGGAATTTCTGCCACTTCTCCTGATCCTGAACACCGTCCACGGGACTGGTGTGCGGGTTGACCCCGCTGAGATCCTCCGGTACCCTGCCTCCTTCGAACACGCTCGGATAATCCGGATGCGACCAATCAATCAGAGAGAAGTACATGCCCAGGTGAATCCCCTTCTCCCTGATCGCTTCCGCATACTCCCGCACGATGTCCCGATTTGCCGGCGTCCGCTTGACCACGTTGAGATCGCTGTACTGCGTATCCCACAGCGCAACGCCATCATGGTGCTTCGTTGTCAGCACGGCATACCGGGCACCGGATTTCTCGATCAAATCCGCCCATTTCTCCGCATTGAATTTCGATGCCGTAAAACCGTCCAGCTGCTTCATGTACTCGTCGTAAGTGATCCTCCCATTATAGAAGGACCAGGATTCCGAGACCCCCTCCACAGCATAAATGCCATAGTGAATGAAGATGCCCAGCTTGGCTTCTTCGAACCATTTCTGCATTTTTTGTCCACACCTCTTCTTAAAGTCCTTGGTAAGTGAAAAATACGTTTATATAAACCGCTTCTTAACGAAACCGCAGTACGTGCGCAATCGGCGCCGGCCCCTGACGTTCCTGATCCGGAAGACGAACCGCAACGCCACCGTCCGTGCGACGATAATCCAGCGCCTCCTGACCCCCGACCAGATCAATGCGGCTGAACGCCGTTTGAATTGGAATGTGCAGCTCCTCAGGGACGGCTTCTTGCTCATTTCGATACAGATAGATGGCGTAGGTCGTATCGCCTTTTTGGGTAAACTGGACCGCGCCGGAGGAATACGGCTCGCAGATGCGCGTGCCATAAATGGCTTCTCCATAAACTTTCAGCCACTCTCCCATGCCCTTCATTCGTGAAATGGCTGTCTCGGGCAGCCTTCCGTCCGGCTGCGGACCCACATTGAGCGCGAGGTTTCCGCCTTTGGCCACGATCTCGACCAACAGATGAATGAGCTGACGCACCGTTTTATAACGATCTTCGTAGCGGAAAGAGAAGGAAGTTCCCATCGTGATGCAGCTCTCCCAAGGCACATGAAGGGCTCGCTCAGGGAGGGTCTGCTCCGGCGTAATCAGATTCTCGTAAGGCCCGCCGACCGTACGGTCCGCCGAGAGGAGCCAAGGCTGAATCTCACGCGCCTTCTCTACCACTTCGCCCAGCCGGATATTCTGGTCCCGGTAATCGTTCACCCAGCCTGCATCCAGCCACAGCACATCGATGCGGCCGTAACGGGTCATCAGCTCCATGATCTGCTCATGGGTAAACTGGACAAACTGTTCCCACAGCCACGGGTATTTCTTCGGGTCGTAGCTTGGACCGCGTGACGTAAAGCTTCCGGCCTCCATTCCCGGGGCCCAGTAGTATGGCGTATGCCAGTCGGCCTTCGAGAAATAAGCGGAGATGCCGAGTCCCTTGGCACGAAATGCCTCGAACAGCTCCTTCGTGATATCGGCGTATTTATGCCTATGGAACGGACATTCCGTTCCGGTGACACGGTAATCGGTTGTATGCGTATCCCACATGCAGAATCCGTCATGATGCTTGGTGGTAAAGTTCAAATATTTGAAGCCGTTATCGGCTGCCAGGTCAGCCCACAGATCAGGCTGAAAGCGAAGCGGGTTGAACGTCTTGTTCAGGTCGAAATACTGCCGCTTAAGCTCCTCCGCTTCGATATCCCAGTCAATGCCGTCACGCGACCAATCCGCGTCTTTATCACTCAGTGCCCATGATTCAACAAGGCCCAGCTGGGAATACGGTCCCCAATGCATCATCAGGCCCAGCTTCTGGTCCTTGAACCATTCCAGGCGTTCCAGGAGCAGCGGATCCTCCGGCTTGACCCATTTGTCCTCACTGCTGAAATTGTGCACGCCCTGCTCCACTACCGCTTGTTCTTCCTCTACCAGCTTGTTCTCCGACATGGTGTACCTCCAATAGTCATTTGTTGATAACGATATCTTTGAAGACCGTTGGAACGGGCCTTCGCCTGCCCCCTAAAAACAATAGCCAACCCCCGGTCATGAATCGACCGGGATACGTTGGCTCTTTGTTTTTCATCTATGCATCTGATTATTGCTCGGCATTCCAGCGATCATATGCGCCTTGATAAAGCTCGACGAGACGGTCGCTGCCCATTTTCTTGACTTGTGCTACGTATTTATCCCAATTTTCAAGCGGCTCTTGGCCTGTCACGAATTTGGCTTCCATCTGTTTCACGTACGTTTCCAAATCGGACAACAGCGCGGTTGCCTCGCTTTGCTCTTCATTCGTCAAATAAACGTTAGGGAACGGCGATTTACCGATCGGCACCAGCTTCTCTTGATTCTGCTGATCGATCCACTCATCAAATTCGGTGCGAAGACCTTTCGCAACATCCGGATCATTGACGCCAGGCGTCAAAATACCGTAGTTCGGCGTGATTTTGCCGCGATATTCTTCACGATCTCCGCCGCCTGGCACTGGGAGCCATTCTTTCACGCGGTTTGCCTCATCCTTGAATTTCCACAATGTGCCTTCAGGCCCTTGGTTAAACAGCGTGGCGCCTTCATAGCTGTACAGGTAATCGATCCAGCGCATGGTCGCTTCCGGAGCCGGGTTGCTGCTCGAAATGGCGAAGGTGCCTCTTGCCGACATACCAGGGTGCATACCGTATACAGGAGAGTCGGCGATTTCACTCTTCACCGGCGTCATGAGCGGATGCTCGCTGCTCGGCTCGCCACCGAGCGTGAAGTACGCATGGTAGTCGTTAAACAGGGCCAGCTGATTGTTTTCTCCCTTGGCTTTTTTCTGATCGCCTGTTTGCGAGAAGGTTTCATGATCCAGCAGTTCTTCCTTCCACAGACGGTTCATGAACGTCAGATAGCCTTTGTAGCCTTCTTCCTGGTAAGGATAGTGCACTTTTCCGTCCTTGTCGGAATAGATGCCTTCGTTGTACATTCCCCAGAAGCCGAAGAAGTACATACGCAGGTCATCCAGCTTGACCGAAGTCAGCGGAATTTCGTCTTTCTTTCCATTTCCGTTAGGATCTTCTTCCTTGACGCGTTTCAAGAATGTATATAATTCCTCGGTAGTCTTAGGTTCGGACACGTTTAACGCTTTTAGGAACTTGCCGTTGTACCACATCGGGCCTCTGTACCATACGGCAGCCTTATCGACAAACGGCAGGGCATACATATGCCCGTCCGGGGTCGTAAAGGACTTGCGGACATCCGGATTTTCATCCAAAATCTTTTTGATGTTCGGTGCATAGCCTTCGTCAATGTACTTCTCCAGCGGAATGAGGATGCCTTGGCTGCCGTAAGTTACCTGCTCAGCCGGCTTCAGATCCGCCGCATAGAACATATCGGGCAAATCGCCGCTCGCAAACACCAGATTTTTCTTCGTTTCAAAGCTGTCAATCGGAGAAAGCTGATATTCCAGCTTGATGCCTGACAATTTCTCCATCTCTTGTAGTACGGGCATCGTATTCCAATCGGCTACACCGGCATCCTGTGACATGACCGTCAGCGTGATCGGCTCATCCACAATCGGGAAACCTTCCTTTTTTACCCCTTCCGTACTGGCCGTCCCGGACGGTGCTGTAGCAGCGCCGTCTCCTTTCGGTGAACCACAGGCTGCAAGCATGGTTGCTGAGAGGGTGAGGCAGAGTAAAATAGATGATGCCTTGCGAAGCTTTTTCATGACAACAACTCCCCTTTTTTGGTGTGGATTGTATGGTTTAAGATCAGCCCTTAACGGAACCAATCATAACACCCTGCACAAAGTAACGCTGAAGGAACGGATAAACCGCAATAACCGGAAGTGTCGCAACGATAATGACCGCATATTTGACCAGTGCGGCAATTTCCGCTTTGGAATTCATCGCTGCTGCGGATGAGGCGTCAATCGCCCCGCCGCCCTGTGCCGCCATCTCCTGAAGAACCAGGATTTGACGCAGGAAGAGCTGCAGCGGGTACTTCGCGGCATCGTTCAGATAAATCATGGCACTGAAATAACTGTTCCAATGTCCGACGCCGTAGAAAAGTGCCATGACGGCAATAATCGGCATCGAGAGCGGCAGTACGATTTTGATGAATAACCGGAAGTTCGTACAGCCGTCGATATGGGCCGCTTCCTGAAGCTCCTTCGGAATGGTCGATTGGAAGAACGTCCGGGACACAATGATATTCCATATGGACGCAGCTCCCGGCAGAATAAGCGCCCACATGCTGTTGACCATGCCAAGATCTTTAACGAGCAGGTAACTCGGAATCAGTCCCCCGCCGAAAAACATCGTAACCAGGAACACCGCCATAAAAAATCCTCTGCCTACAAAATCGGAGCGGCTTAGCGCATAGGCTGCAGGCAGCGTGACAATCAGATTCACGATCGTACCTATCACTGTATAAATAATCGTGTTCTTGTAGCCAATCCAAATGTTGGCATTCTCAAACACCCGGGCATATCCATCAAACGTGATCCCTTTCGGAATCAACCACATTTCACCTGAGCTTACGTACTTCGGATCACTGATGGAGGCGCTGACAATGTACAGCAGCGGGTACAGTACGATAATCAGTGCAATCGTCAGATAGATGTAGTTGCATAGCAGGAATAATTTATCCCCTTTGCTTTCCCTTACCGTGGATGACATATGTTATTCCCCCTTCTACCACAGGCTGTTTTCGCTGGTGCGACGAGCGATTTGGTTCACCGCAATCAGCAGAATCGCATTAATGACCGAATTGAACAATCCGACGGCGGTAGAGAAGCTGTACTGTGCGTCAACCAGACCGGAGCGATAAACAAAAGTCGAGATGACATCGGAAGAGCTCATATTCAGCGGGTTCTGCAGCAGCAGGATTTTCTCGAATCCGACGCCCAAAATGCTGCCCATGTTCAGAATCAACAGGATGGTGATCGTAGGTACAATCGCCGGAATGTTAATATGCAGAATGCGTTTGAATCGGCTCGCACCGTCCACGACGGCAGCTTCATGCAGCTGCGGATCGACACCCGACAATGCAGCCAGATAGATAATGGTACCCCAGCCCGCGCTCTGCCAGACGCCAGACAGCACGTACACAGTCTTAAACCAAGCGGGATCTGTCAGGAATTGCGGCGGCTGAAAGCCCAGCATTTCCACAAAATTTACGATCATGCCGGACGAAGGCGACAAGAAGGTAATGATCATACCGGACATAACCACGACGGAAATAAAATGCGGCGCATACGTGACGGTCTGTACCGTACGCTTGAAGAATGAATCCTTCACTTCGTTGAAGGCCAATGCCAGAATGATGGGCAGCGGAAATCCGATGGCCAGCTCATACAAGCTGATGCTGAGCGTATTCCAGAGCAAGTCCCAGAAGTAATAAGAGTTAAAGAAGCGTTCGAAGTGGTCGAATCCGACCCACGGACTTCCCGTTATTCCCAACGTCGGGATGAAGTTTTTGAAGGCGATTTGGATCCCGTACATCGGACCATAATGGAAAATGACAAAATACAGAAATGCCGGAGCTATAAACAAATACAGCTCCCAGTTTCGAATCATCCTCCTCCATAATGTATTTTTCTTACGATTCGGCATCGTGTTAACCGATAAGCTTTGCGACAGGGCGGATTGACCATCTTGCTGCATAGGTTGCCCCCTCCTTTTCTAATGAAAATCCGGCCATTTTGTTCGGAAAAGCACCCCTGTTTAATGTATAAGAAAGAGCCTTCCTGACCACTCCTCAGCGTGCGGCTTTCGCCCGCTTTATAAATGTTAACGCTTACATCCCAAGTGTATGGACCGCGGCACCATCCGTAAATATGTCATTTTCAATGGTCTACTCGAAATGGCTCTATGCATTGATATGACGGGCTTTTCACGCCCTTCCCACTCTTGTCATTGTCGTTTTCGGGTAAGAAAACATGTGGTTTTTGACCCCGTTTCCTACGGTAAATTGTCATCTAGACTATTGGGATGATCCTTGACAGATGTCAAATCTGACCGTAAGTTGGAAAAATAAGCCGTAAAAGCAAAACTGACATATTCTAAAAGAAATGAGGTATTACGCATGCAGCCATCATCCTGGTTTTTAGCCGGCTACGCTGGACGCAAGATCTTATCCGAGATCACGGCCGAAGATGCCAAGCGGCTCACTCACTTGAACATCGCTTTCGCCCATATCCAAGAAGACAAGATTACGTATACCGATACGAACACCATTCACGAGATCCAACGCCTGAAATCCATCAATCCCGAATTAACCATACTATTGTCTGTTGGCGGCTGGGGCTCCGACGGATTCTCGAAAGCTGCAGCTACTCCGGAAGGAAGAGAAAGCGTATGTGAATCGGCGATCAAGCTGCTGCAAGAGTTTCCATTCGACGGCATTGACCTGGATTGGGAGTATCCATGCTACTCGATCGCCGGAACGGCGGCATCGCCAAGCGACAAGGAGAACTTCACGCTGCTGCTGAAGGAGCTCCGGGAAACGCTGGATCAATACGGACGGGGCAAGAAGCACTATCTGTTGACCATCGCGGCCGGAGCCGATCAATATTATATCGATGGCACCGAAATAGGCGACATCCACCCCTATCTCGACTTCATTCAGCTGATGACGTACGACATGCGCGGCAATTTCCAGACGCTGACGGGCCACCACACCAACCTGTACACCTCCACCGGCGATCTGTTCCGAATCAGCGTTGATGCTTCCGTCCGTTTGTTTACCCTAGCCGGTGTGCCGCCCGAAAAAATCGTGATCGGCGCCGCATTCTACTCCAGGAAATGGAAGGATGTGCCGGATGTGAACAACGGCTACCTCCAGCTCGCTCCATCCTCCGGTGGTTATGGCCCTACCTATACTCAGCTCGCTGCCGAATATCTCAATAAACCTTCATATAAGCGGTACTGGGACGACGAAGCCAAAGCGCCTTATTTATTCGACGGCAGCAGCTTCATCACTTACGATGATGCCGAGTCCCTGACTCATAAATGCAAATACATACAGGAGCAGGGACTGGCCGGCATCATGTTCTGGGAATACAGCTGTGATGCGACGCACAGCCTGGTGGATGCCATGTACAAAGCATTCCGCGCTCCTAAACAGAGCGGGAACCTGCCTGAGTCGTAACAGCCTCACTCCCCTCCATCATCTCTCTTTATCTAGCTAATCGTTCCGGACTCTTTCCTAATGGTGAAGGAGTCCTTTTTCACTGCTCACGCAAAAAAGAGGCTGACGACAGGTGACGTGTTATGTTATCTGTCATATCATTAACTTCTGATGCTTGCGCTGCAATGGCTTGGCTTTATTTTATGAGTTCCTTCCGAACTCCGTAAATATGTCGTTTTTATCTTTAACTATAGAGCATGCAAAGCCTTATAAACACTGGAAATTTCATACTGTATATGTTGATCTTGCACCTTACATGAGAGTTCCAACTCACCGACAATCTTGGAATTTGACAGAAAAAAAGCCGTTCCCGAATACGGAACGGCTTTTTTTCATCTATGAGAGTATGGATTTTTCTCTTTACTTATGTCATTTATATGTCATTAAATGTAACTTATCTGGCTGTATTTCGATCGTCATTCGTAACATCACCAAAGAAGCGGATCGAGTACAATGCACACAGACCGACAATCGTATAGATAATGCGGGAACCTACGGAGCTCTGTCCTCCAAATAATGCAGCTACCAGGTCGTACTGAAACAGGCCGACCAAAAGCCAGTTAATGCCCCCGATAATCAATAACAGCAAAGCAATTGTATTAAATGTTCTCATCGTTTAACCCCCCTTACGTCCGATTTTCACATCATTCGTTACATGGTTTGTTTTTCTAGGATTTTAGTATCTATTTTTAACCAATTATTGCGTTTGTAATCATGTCCGAATAAAAAAACATCCCCTTAATGGGGATGCTCTTGCACCGAGATCATTCTCTCTCTTTAGACTTCTTTGGGGAAACCGCGTTTATGGTGCAAAAGCTCGAGAAATACCTCAACGGCCTTGGTATGATAAGGTGTCCTCTGTGTAATCCAGGAGAACTGCCGGGCCACCGGCTTGCCGTTCGGTACCAGCATATGCAGCGTCCCAAGCTGAACCTCCTTGCGCACCGCCCATCGAGACAGCAGCGTTACGCCAAGGCCTGCCTCCACGGATTCCTTGATCAGCTGGGTGCTTCCGAACTCCACGATATGCTGAGGGTGAATATGATACCGTGAGAACATCCGCTCCGTTGCCTCGCGGGTGCCTGATCCGGCTTCCCTGACAATCCAGGTCTCATTCGCAAGCTCGGACAGCGGCAGCTCCTGGAGATGGTCATACCGCCCGTCTCGGGGAACCATCACCACCATGTCATCCTCTGCAAAAGCTTCGATATGCAGCTTCTCATCCTGATAATCCCCCTCCACGATCCCGATATCCGCCTCATGGCGCAATATCATCTCCGCCACCTCCGTGGTGTTCCCGATCGTGATCGATGGGCGGATCAAGGGATAATGCTCCCTCATATAAGCGATCATATGCGGCAGCATATATTCCCCGAAGGTGTAGCTGGAGCCAATAGACAGATTGCCGCTTGCCCGATGCATCAAATCGTCCACAAGCGTGTTCATGCGGGTGTACAGACCCAGAATGTCCTTCGCATGATGATACACAATCTCACCGGCTTTCGTCAGCCGGACATATTTATTGGTTCTCTCCAGCAGCTTGGTGCCGACGGACCGCTCGAGCGCTTGGATATATTGACTTACCGCGGGCTGTGTCATCAGCAGCTCCTCGGCTGCACGGGTAAAATTCCCCTTCTCTACCACCGTAACGAATACCTCCAATGGTTGATCCACGCTTTTGGCCTCCTTCGTTCGCAATATTCACGAATGGTTAAGAGTTATATTATCATAACTTTTTACTTATGATGATCATCATAATGATTTATTTTTCTTATCCAATGGAATGAGCTACGATGGGATCATACCAACCGAACGAATCGGAGGTTACATCTTATGACAGAGCCAGCCTATTCCAATTCACAAGAACACGTCCATCGCCTGATCCGATGGACACAGCATACGCTGCCCGCCGCCGCAGGCGGCATTGCCTTTACCTTTGTCATCGCCCTTATCGGTTACGTATTAGCAAGCGTGCCGGGCCTTGGCTACCTTGGCCAGCTCGCCTGGGCGATTCTCATTGCCGCGTTATACCGGCAGCTGCGCGGTTACCCGGAGAGACTGCGCATTGGAATCCAATTCACGGCCAAACGGCTGCTTCGCCTAGCGATCATTCTATATGGCTTAAAGCTGAATATCGGCATCGTGTTCCTGCAAGGCCTCGGTTTAATGATGAGGGATGTAATCAGCGTCGTATTTGCCATCGCTCTTACCCTGCTGATTGCCAAATGGCTGAAGGCCGATATGTCCCTATCCCTCCTGCTCGGCATTGGAACCGGTGTATGCGGTGCGGCGGCCATTGCTGCCGTGTCCCCGATCCTCAAGGCAAAGGAGAAGGACACTGCGCTTGGGGCAGGGCTGATTGCCTTTCTTGGAACCATTGTTGCTATCGGTTATACCGTCGTTCAGCCGCTGCTTCCCTTAACAGACACCCAATACGGCGTGTGGTCGGGCGTAAGTCTTCATGAAATCGCCCATGTGGCACTCGCAGCCGCTCCGGCAGGGGAGGACGCCCTTGCGATTAGCCTGCTTGCCAAGCTGGGACGCGTATTTCTGCTCGTACCGCTCAGTATTGCGCTCATGGTCTGGATGAAGCGTACCGGGCGCTTACAGAGTCAAACACGGATGGAGTTTCCCTGGTTTCTGCTGGGCTTCATGGCAGCGAGTGTACTGGGAAGCTGGGAATTTACCGGACAACCGATCATTCCCCTGCCGATCAAGGATTGGATTTCTCAGGCGGCCTCCTTCATTCTTGCCATGGCCATGGTCGGACTTGGCCTGAATGTCCACTTGAAGGATGTACGCGGTGCCTGGCGTCCGCTGCTGGCCATGTCCATCACCACCGTGCTGCTGATCCTGCTTACTTATGCCATGGCATAAACAAGCGGGATGCGCGGTCGGTATTGTATCAACAGAAAACCATCCCCTGCGTCGGATTCCCCGGCTGGGGATGGTTGTTTGTGATGAAAACCGATGCCCCATTCCTATCCTCTAACGCTGGACCCAAGCTATTTTAGGATGGCTGCCAATACGACAATCCCTGTCTTTTTCTTTCCATTTTAGGGTAAAACTAAATGTATGCGGTCCACCCATTCCAGGTGGAAGGTTTAGCTCCCCTGCTTTCTTGGGTATTTGAGCTTAGTATGCAGTAAATATGCAGAGCTATCATGATAGAGGAGATGGAAGTATGCAACGAAATCATACGATTATGCAATTCTTCGAATGGCATGTTGCAGCCGATGGCTCGCACTGGAACCGACTCAAGAACGCAGCCCCCGAGCTGAGCAAGGCTGGGATCGATGCGGTATGGATTCCTCCGGTGACAAAAGCATCGTCCGCCGAGGATAATGGTTATAGCGTATACGACCTGTATGATCTGGGAGAGTTCGATCAGAAGGGAACGGTTCGCACGAAGTATGGTACCAAGCAGGAATTGATCGATGCCATCGCGACCTGCCACAAGAACGGAATTGCCGTCTATGTGGATCTGGTCATGAACCATAAGGCGGGTGCTGATGAAACCGAGCGGTTTCGGGTTGTGCAGGTCGACGAGATGGATCGGACCAAGGATATATCCAAGCCATTCGAGATTGAAGGCTGGACCAAGTTCACCTTCCCTGGCCGAGGGGATCAATACTCCTCGTTCCTATGGAATTTCACTCATTTTAACGGTACCGATTACGACGATTTCAGCAAACGTTCCGGCATTTACCGGATCGTCGGCGAGAATAAATCATGGAGTGATAACGTTGACAATGAATTCGGCAATTACGACTACCTGATGTTTGCCAACATTGATTACAGTCATCCGGATGTACGCAAGGAAATGGTTGCTTGGGGCAAGTGGCTGGTGGATACGCTGCAATGCAGCGGATTCCGGCTGGATGCGATCAAGCATATTAACCATGACTTCATTAAAGAATTTGCCACCGCCATGAAGAAAAAGCGCGGAGATGATTTTTACATCGTGGGCGAGTTTTGGAATCCCGAGCTTCAAGACTGTCGAAACTTTCTGGATACGGTAGATTACAAGATCGATCTGTTTGACGTGTCTCTTCACTATAAACTGCAAGCCGCTTCCAAAGCCGGCCGTTCCTTTGATCTGCGGACGATCTTCGACGATACGCTCGTGCAATCACACCCGATGAATGCCGTCACGTTTGTGGACAATCACGACTCGCAGCCGCAGGAATCGCTGGAATCCTGGGTGGAGGATTGGTTCAAGCAGAGCGCTTATGCGTTGATCCTGCTGCGAAAGGACGGTTATCCTTCCGTCTTCTATGGCGATTATTACGGAATCGGCGGCGAGAAACCCATTCCCGGCAAAAGGGAGGCGATCGACCCGCTGCTGTATGCCAGAGCGAATCGGGCGTATGGCGAGCAGGATGATTATTTTGACCATCCGAATACGATAGGCTGGGTTCGCCGCGGCATCCCGGAAATCGAATGTTCCGGCTGCGCGGTGGTCATTACCAATGGCGAAGCCGGCGATAAGCGGATGTTTGTCGGCGAGCATCGAGCCGGAGAGGTATGGGTGGATCTGACCCGTACCCGGAAGGATCGCATTACGATCGGCAAGGATGGTTTCGCTCTTTTTCCGGTGAACGGCGGCAGCGTGTCCGTCTGGGCACACCCGGATATTCCCGTAGAAGCGTAAACAGCGGCATTTTACATGAACAAAAAAAGGCCGGAAGGATCGGTTTCGCCAGGCACTCCTAATGTGTAGGAAAACACCTGCGAAAGCCCTCATCCTTCCGGTTTTTCGCGTTAATGGACACGCATCGATCAGCCTTTAACCTGATAACGGCGGCGCAGACCCTCGCCTAACAGGTTAAACGTGATGATCAGCAGCATCATGGCAAATGCCGGATAGACCACGAATTGGAACTTCCCTAGCCAGATCTCCGCCCGATGCTTGGACAGAATCGTGGCCCAGTTATACCCGGTCTCCACGAATTCCATGACATAATAGTTAACTTCCTTCCACTCATGACCAAGGAAGATGTTCACGATCGCAAGCTGGCCAAGCAGGAGCATGACCTTTCCCATATCCAAACAGAAGTTGACGATCACTTCGGGGAACATGACCGGGATATAGTAATTCTTCGTCAACGTCCTCGTGCGAAGACCTAACGCGGTTCCGGCCTCCATATAAGGCTCGCTTGCCATCTTGTGGGCCTGCTGCTGAATCGTGATGGCCACTCGCCCGGCCTCGACGCTGGCCAGAATCAGAATGGCCCAGCCCATCCGCTGCTGAGAGAAGAGAAAGAACGGAAGCGCAAGCAGCAGGGCCGAGGCAAAGACCGGCGGCAAATAGGAGCACAACTGGTTCCAAAAGGTGATGAGCCGGTGGGTGAACCCCTTTTTCTTGCGGGCAATCAATCCCAGGGGCACCCCGATCGCATATCGGACAGCCGTAATCGCGAGCACCAGCAGGATCGTATCCTTGGCGGTCACAACCAGCTTGCTCAGGTTATCGACCCCCCTCTTATCCGATCCAAGCCAGTTCTTTGAGGAAGGCTTATAGGGCGGAAGGGTCAGCTTCTGCTTCCCGTCCTTCATCACCCATCTGGAGGGTTCATTCTTCAAATCCTTATCGATGAAGGGCATGTAAGGCCCCGCCAGCATAACGAAAACGAAGAAAGCAAGCAAAATACCGCCTATCCATAATGGAAAGTTCTTCAAGACGACTCACCTCGTATCTTTATCGTGGATCAAAGTACTTGCGTGCCGAATGACTGATCCATTGGACGATCATGAACAGCACCATGAAGGAAAATGCGATATAAATAATGACACCCGGTTCATAATTGCCGCCAGTGCCGCTGAACGTATTAAAATCCAGTGCCAGAAACAATCTCCACGCCGCCCCTGGATAGTTGCGGTAATATTCCACCACGAGCAGGTTGGACAAGATGAAGACAAGCAGGCCCGGAAGATGGGTCAGGATGGTCGCGATGCCGTTGCGCAGCATATGTTTGTAGACAACCTTTCGGTCGCTCAGCCCTTTGGCTTTAGCCAGCAGTATGTACATCTTGCCTTCCTGTGCAAGCAGCGAGGCCGACGTGATTCGGGCAATGAAGAAAATCGGGTAAATCGAGACAAGCAGCGAAGGCAGCACGAAGGCCTCCCAGCCGTCAACCGCAAAATAACGGATAGCCGGAACATGCCTAACGAGCACCCACTGCGCGATCAGCATCAGAAAAAAATCCGGAATGGACTGGAACAGCCATGTCGTCCAGTGCCCCAGCACGCTGAATTTGGTCTTGGACAATTTGTAGTCCAGGACTCCCTTCAGAATGCCAAACACGAATCCTATGAGTAAAGCGGATACAATAACGAGCAGGCTTTTGCCGACGGCTCCGAAAGCGGCCGCTTCCGAGGACTGGCCGATATACCGCGTTTCTCCCAGCGTCCCGTTCTGAATGGCATTTGCAAAATAATCGCGAATATACGTAACATACTCACCCAGATCAAAGGAATAGTTTGCCACCACTAAATAGCCGTCCACCGACAGATTCAAATCCCTCGGCACCAGGACGATGAGGACGATGAACATAAAAGCCAGCAGGCTGGTCACCGTCGTTTTGAGCATTTGCGTTTTTAATCTCATACCGTCCTCCCACACATGATTTCAGCAGTACCCCTCTTGGTTCATTCGATTAAGAACTTATTCTACTACTATCATACATCTCCTGAATAAGTCCAGATGAAAATACAAAATTTTACTTTTGATATTTCCGCATCAGGTATTGAAATTCATATATGGCCATGTACCTGCACTCATAAACCCTGGATGTCGCCCTATCAAATTGCAATCCGCCGTAAAAGGATATACTCTGAACGTAATACATCTCATTGGAGGAGGTTTCTACGGCGATGTCGATCTATGAATATGAAGTAAAAACGATACGCGGCGAATCCCAAACGTTGGAATCTTATAAAGGCGATGTCATGCTGATCGTCAATACGGCGACCAAATGCGGCTTTGCCCCTCAATTCGACGGTCTGGAGAAGCTGCACCAAACCTACCGCGACCAGGGATTGGCCGTTCTCGGCTTCCCCAGCAGCCAATTCATGAATCAAGAGCTGGAGGAGGATGCCGCGATCGAAGAGGCCTGCAAGCTCAATCACGGCGTAACATTTCCGCTGTTTTCCAAGATTGATGTGAACGGCACGAACGCTCATCCGCTTTACAAATATCTGACCAGCGAAGCCCCCGGCGCACTGGGCATCAAGGCGATCAAATGGAACTTCACCAAGTTTCTGGTGGACCGCAGCGGCAAGGTGATCAAACGCTTTGCGCCGACGGATACTCCAGAGAAGATGGAAGAGGATATCAAGAAGCTGTTATAAAAGCAGCTTAACACACATCCCATATCCTTTTCGGCTAAAAAAGGGCTTGCCCGAGGTCCATCGACCTTGGGCAAGCCCTTCATGTTATGCGGTTCGGCAGTCAAGCTTTGCCATTGCATCCTTTGTATGCTGGCTGCTCTGCCAACTCCCTATTCGGGGAGCAGACTGTACGATCTTCATACCGTGTGCGGCAGCTCGCGCACCCAGACGGCCATTTCATTCTCACCGCGGTTGCCCCATAAATAGTACGGAATGGCCTTTAATGCCGCGGGAAGCACCTTTTTCGGAGAGGAACGATACAGCTCATCACCCCAATCATCAGACTCTTCAAGCCATCCATCCCCTTCAATGACAACGGCCCCGCCGAGAAGATTCGGATCGAATCGCGAATGAAGCTTTGGATCGCCTGCGAGTGACAGCGAGGATACCGGCGCTCCATGATCGACGCTCTCCAGGCAGTATACGAGCGGCCCGCGCTGAATCGCGGCCTTGCCGGCATTCCCCCGAATGTGGGGATTGGCTCTTACTTGATGGATCTCCATGGAGAAAACCAGTTCCACGGTGTCTCCCGGTGCCCACACTCTCTTCACGTAGGCATAACCGTCTTGGGTAATATCCTCCACGATCACCTCTTGCCCGTTCACCCGCATAATGGCTTTGCCGCGCGACCAGTCCGGAATACGGAGAGCGACGGTCCACTCGGCTGCCTGCTCAGGCTCAATCGTAAGCGTAACATTCCCGTCCCATGGCAGCGCGCTGGTCTGGGTTACCTTCACCGGCACGTCCCCGAACCGGATCTCCGATTCACCGCCGATATACAAATGGGTATACAGCGTATCGTCATTCATCGTATACACGTATTCACCCAGCGACGACAGCAGTCTCGCCACGTTCGGCGGGCAGCAAGCGCAGGCGAACCATCCCGGCCGAACCGGCTTCACATGGAACTTGCCCGGATTATGACGGCAGGCTGTAGGCCATACCTCAAGCGGATTCACATAGAAGAAATGCCGTCCGTCCTGAGCCATGCTGCCAATGACCGTGTTGAACAGCGCACGCTCCATCACGTCCGCATACTCCGATTTGGGTGACAACTGCAGCATACGCTGGGCAAAAAAGATCAACCCGATGGATGCGCAGGTCTCGGAATATACGGTATCGTTCGGCAGATCGTAATCCGTCGTAAACGCCTCGCCATGATGAGTGGAGCCGATCCCACCGGTAATATACATCTGTTTATGGACCATGTTGCGCCACAAGTTATTGCAAGCCTCAAGCAGAGCCGGGTCCTTCGTTCTGGCGGCCAGATCCGCCATCGCCGTGTACATATATACGGCCCGGACCGAATGCCCGACCGCCTCCTTCTGTTCCCTGACCGGCAGGTGGCTCTGATGATAAGCCAAATGCGGTGCGTTCAGTACCGAGCGATAGAAGGATTTCTTCCCTCGCTGTTCCCACTCCTGAAGGAAGAAGTGGGGTTCTGTCCCACGCTCATCTATGAAATACTGACTCAGACTCAAATATCTCGGCTCTTGGGTTACCTCATACAATTTGACAAGTGCCAGCTCAATCTCCTGATGGCCGTCAAACCCATGGATTTTCCCATCCTCGGGTCCAAAGACGGTATCGATGTAATCCGCCAAGCGGCACACCACATCCAGCAGCTTCCGCTTGCCCGTCGCCCGGTAATGCGCAACTCCGGCTTCTATCATGTGGCCGGCGCAGTACAGCTCATGGCAATCCGTCAGATTGGTCCAGCGCTTCTCCGGCTCCTTTACCGTAAAATACGTATTCAGATAGCCATCCGGCTGCTGGGCAGCGGCCACAAGATCGATCAGCTCATCCACCTGCTCCTCCAGCTTCGGATCCGGATGAATGGCAAGCGAATACGCCGCAGCCTCAAGCCATTTCGCGACATCGCTGTCCTGAAACACCATACCGCCAAACTCCCCCTCGTCCCTGCCGGCAGCAATTCGAAAATTGGACACGCCATAACTCGACTCCACGCCCGGAATTCGATCATGGAGGGCTTCATATTGGTATGGGATTACCACTTCCCTTACCAGCTCTATGTAACGGGACCAGAAAGGATCCGTCAGTTTCACTTGCTTAAGGGGGACGGCAGCTGAACGCGAAGTAAGAGTTATCATCTTGGATACACACTCCTTTTGGAATTCGATAGGATAAAGCCTCGACACTTCCCATTCTACGTTCTATGATAGGATGAAAACGATAACAGAATTGACCTAATTTCTTATACGATTTCACACTTCCCTGGAGGTGTCACTATGACGGAACGGAGTGTTCTTACCTTTCCTTCGCCGCCGCTCCCCTACTTCCTTGAATGCGGAAAAACGCATTATATGCCAGGCGAGTCGCATCCCAACCGGAGAAACCTTGGCGTCTTCGACCTTATCCTCGTTCAACGCGGCTGCTTGTTTCTGGGTGAGGAGGACATGCAGTGGGCACTGCGTGCCGGGGATATGGCCGTATTGATGCCGGACGCGCACCACTACGCTGTACAAGGGTGCCAGGAGGAAACCTCCTTTTATTGGCTGCATTTTCAGTCCGCGGTTTCGAGCACTGCCGATCATGAGTCGATCTCACACAATATCAAGCTGCCAAGACAAGGCCCTGTCCCTTATCCGGAGCAAGCCTATCATCTGTTCGATTCCCTGCACCTGCTGGCAACGGAACCGAGATCCACGGCATTTTGGCGGGAACAAACGCTGTTTATCGAGCTGCTGGAGCTGCTGGACCCGTCGAGATCGGATCAGGAACAATCGCGGGTACGTAAAATCGCGGAGCAGGTGGAGTCCTATATCAAAATGCATTACCGTGAGCCCATCAGCAACGCACGTTTATCGTCCGACCTCCATTTCCACTACAATTACCTGACACGCTGCATGAAAGAATCGCACGGCTTGACGCCAACGGAATACCTGCTGCAATACCGCCTGGACCAGGCGAAGCGGCTGCTGCTGACCACCCAGTGGTCCATGGCGCGTATTGCGGAGCATGTGGGATTTCAATATCCGCCCTATTTCTCGCGCCGCTTCTCCGCGCGTTTCGGCCTATCGCCGCTGCAATTCCGAAAGCAGTACACGGAATAAGAAGCCGTATGGGACCTCGGTCTGCGCCATTTGCAATATTCTGCCGTTCGGTTGACTTTAGGATCCGCGGTGCCTTGAACGCGGAGCAGTGGGCTAGCGATGCGTTATCAGCGCAAAAAGAGACGGATCCCTCGCGGGCCCGTCTCTCATGGATCGATGACGTAACGTTATTACGCTTCATTCGGCAGATTAAGCTGCCAGGATACGCCGAACTTGTCCGCGATCCAGCCGAATTTTTGGCTAAAGCCATAGTTGTCCAGCGGCATCATCGCACCTCCGCCATCCATTAATGCCCCGTACACCTTCTCGATCTCCGCTTCCGATTCGCAAGTCAGATAGATGGAGAAGGAAGGCGTGAACGTGAAATCATGCTTCACATTGCTGTCGATGCACATAAACGTTTGCCCCTTCAACGAAAAGGCGGCATGCATAACGCTTCCCTCGGCTCCAGGCTGATTGGGGCCATAACGGACAATGCTTGTAATTTCGGAATCCTCGATAATGGAAATGTAATGGTTCATGGCTTCTTCGGCATTACCTTGAAACATTAAAAACGGGGTAACGCTCTTCATGGCAAAACACTCTCCCTTGTTCATCAGATTAGGATGGGTAGTTTATCTTTCCTGTCTCAAGCAGCTGCTTCAGTCCCTCAAACATATAACCCCATCCATGTTCGGTCTGGGTATGATACTCCGTCAGCGCCTTCTCGATATCCTCCGCGGTCCAATCTTCCTCGTGAGGGACAACGATCTCTTGCGTGAATGTCATTTCGCATCCTGCGTCCACGGCTTTGAACTCGACCGTTATTTGGTCCACGGTTTCGCTGAACTGGGGCATCCTGAAGGTAAGCACCAGCTTGTGGGGCCGATCGATTACAAGATATTCCCCAATGGCCCGGTACTCCTTGCCTTCCCGAACGTCAACAATCTCCCAGGTTCCGCCTACCCGAGGATCATTACGGGCGATCTTGTTCGTCGTTTCCAGCGTAAACAACCATTTGCGCATCATGTCGGGGTTTAACCAGGCATCAAATACTCGTTCCGGCGCTACCTCAAACAAGCGTTTCATGACCAGCGTGGTTGTAGAGGCATTCTCCAATGTTAATCATCCTTCTCATATTCAAAGTGGTATTCCGTCTGTTTCCCTACGTTATCATCGTTGTCCAGTATGTCCAGCCGTATTCCTAATGCTCCTCCTTCTTCGCTTTGTTCAGCTCGCGTTCCAATACATCAAATTGCCGGGTCCAGAATCGTTCGTAGAATTGCAGCCATTCCAGCGCCCTGGACATGACGCCCGGATTGAGGCGACAGGTATGTGTCCGCCCCTGAATGGATCGATCCAGCAGGCCGGAGCGCTCCAGCACCTTGATATGCTTGGAGGCTGCCGCAAGCGACATGTCAAACGGCTCGGCCAGCTCGGATACGGTCATCTCCCGCGCAGCGATCATGCGCACCATCTCTCTTCGGGTCGGATCAGCCAGCGCGTGGAAGATGTGATCCAGTTGTTCTTCGTTATTTTGTTCAACCATATGGTTAACTATAATGAACGGAACTCAGAAAGTCAACCAATCGGTTGAATATTAAGCAGCAAAAAAGCCAAGCCCTCCATTTAAAGGGCCTGGCCACGATAATTCTTTAACTTAGTCCTGCTCCGGTAACACTTTACACTCGCCGCAGCATTTTTTATTCGATAACCTCATCAAGCAGCCGCTCCAGCTCGCCATAACTCGTCACGGTATGCTGTGGTTGATGCTCCGATTCCGGCCCTACGCTCCGGTGATTGAACCAAATCACATGCCAGCCCGCAGCCAGGGCGCCAACCACATCATTGCGCCATGAATCCCCGATGTAATAAGAGTCCTCCGGCACCGTTCCGGTCAACCGATTCACATGGTGGAAGATCCGCGGATCGGGCTTGTCCCAGCCCACCGCTCCGGATACGAATAGACGCTCCTCCGGTATGAGATCACCCAGCTGCATCGCTGCGATTTTGTTCATCTGGTGTTCTGCCGGACCATTGGTAATCAAGCCAACGACATGCCCGGTATCCGCCAATTTTTTAAGAAGCTCCCGGGCGCCTTCAAACATCGTGATGTTATACTGCCGGTCCAGATAGGTCTGCTGTACCGCCTCAGCCTCCTCGAGGGTCAGCTGTATGCCGAATTCGGCCAACGCGAATTGGAAACGACGCCTGCGCATATCTTCAACCGCTTCCCCGTAAGCAGCCGTGCCAGCCCCTCCGAGCTCTACGGACAGCTTGTCGCTGTAATAGCGCATCCGGTGATAGGCGGCTTCATAAGGAAACGCGCCATCAGGGCGGGCAACCTTCTGAACGGCATCGCGAAAAGGCGCCAGATGGTCATACAATGTATCATCCACATCGAAGAATATCCCCTTCGGTGATATTGGTGTCTTCATACGCATCCCTCTTCCTCATTCGATCTCTCTATTGTACCCGCATCGGCACTACCCGGGTCAAGCCTATCTGTTAATAAGTTCCTTTCCTATGATATGATGGCATTAAAGAGGCAGGATACATCAACTGGAGCATGCTACTTACCTACGGCAGCCAAGACCTCCAATTGTAATGCCCGATTATGTACCCGGATAAGGAGATGAATAATGATGACCAAGGATATGACCGAAGTGTGGAGTAAGGATTTCGTTCCCGAGGGTAACCGTGCCAGCAACGTGGATCGTTTCACCGGCTTTGAGGATACCTATGATCAGCATCGCCCCGAAGCTCCCCAGGAGGTTGTCGCCCTGCTGACAGGCTATTTAGAGCGCAAGCCTTCTCTCGTTGTCGACTTGGGATGCGGCACGGGACTGTCCTCGTTTGCATGGAAAGACGCAGCGGACCAAGTCATCGGCGTTGAGCCGAATGACGATATGCGGGGCAAGGCTATGGCCAAACTGCAATCGCTGCAGCAAGAGGGCGACGCCACTCACGGTGTGCAGCTTGCCGACATCAAGTTCGTCTCCGGCTACTCGAACCAGTTAGCGCTCCCGGATCAGTCAGCGGACATCATCACCTGTTCCCAGTCCTTTCACTGGATGGACCCGGCCAGCACGTTGAAGGAGGTTTCCCGCGTTCTGCGTGAGGAAGGGATATTCGCGGTATATGATTGCGATTGGCCGCCGAGCCTGACCTGGAAGGTCGAGCAAGCATACCAAGAGCTGATTGAACGGGCAGAGGCTATCATCGACCGCCATGTGGAGACACAGGAGAAGGCTTATAAAGGGAATAAGAACGAGCATCTGAAGCATATCCGGGAGAGCGGGGTATTCCGGTTCTCCAAAGAGATCGTATTCCATCATATGGAGCCGTTCACCGCCGAACGTTATACCGGCCTTGCCGTCAGTCAAGGCGGTATCCAGACCGTGTTCAAGCTGAAACAAACCGAATTGAACGATAAAATCGCACAGTTCCATGCCCTGGTCGAGGAGCACTTCCAAGGGCGGACTCTTCCCGTGATGCTCAGCTACCGCATGCGGCTTGGCATTAAATAAAGCAAGAAGCATCGAAAGGGATAATCCCGAAGTCCTCGCGCATCCTGCGGGGGAAGGGATATGAAGTATAACCGGCGTGGCTGAGAGGTTTGAGGTTCACCGAACCAACTCAGCGCGCCTTTTTCGTTAGCGAATAGCTCAGCCCTTCCCGCATCTACTCCCTATTAAGAATGATTACTTGCACAAGGAAATCATGAGACGGACGATATGCTCCGACGTTCTCTCCACGTTTAGCTGTCCGTTGTCCAGCGCCTCCGCTAGCGTAACAGCGCCTGGCACGATGCCAAAAATAGCGTCTATCCCTTGATCAACCAGGGACTGCATCGTACCCTCACCGCCGTCCGCCATGGGCACATGGATACAGGTCGCCTTCGGATTTCCCTTCTTACATGCCGCGTTCCATCGCCTCACAGACTTCTTTGGCGGTCATGCTCTCCTTAAATGATTCGGGCGTGAGTACAATTACACAATCCTGCTTCAGCGTTATCCCCTGCCTCTCCTTCATCATTCTTCTGTAGGAAACGTTATCCCGGCTCGCGGGTATGAATCTCATCCGGGGCCATATGGGCAATGGCCTGCATCGTCTCAAACTGGCCTCTGGAGCCGACTTTGCCGGATAGCAGAGTACCGAGGATGCCGCCCGCGAAACCAATTGGAATGGATACGATGCCCGGATGCTTGAGCGGGAAGATCGCTTCCGCCCGGATCCAGCCGGCCCCGGGATCCATTACGTTAGGCCCCACGGCCATGAGCAGTAAGGAAGATATCAATCCGGCCGCAATGCTCGACATGGCCCCATACGTATTAAATCTCCGCCAAAATAGCGTGAACAGCAGCACCGGCAGGTTAGCCGAGGCAGCAACCGCGAACGCAAACGAAACGAGGAACGCCACGTTCAGCTTCTGCGCGCCGAGTGCGAGCACAATCGAAGCGGTGCCAACCACGATGGCCGAAAGCTTGGCCACTCTCATCTGCTGTGCCTCGGTCGCCCGTCCCCTGCGGAAAATGCTGCTATAGACGTCATGAGCAAATGCGGAGGATGCCGTCAGCACAAGCCCGGAGATCACGGCCAATATGGTTGCGAAGGCAACAGCCGATACAAAGGCCATTAAGAATTCGCCACCCAAAGCGCTTGCGAGCAGCGGCGCCGCCAGCTCAACACGCTCCGACAAAACGGACCAATCGACGAAGGCAGCCGCACCAAATCCAAGAAAAATGGTCATGGCATAAAAGATGCCGATCGTAAACGTTGCCGTTTTTACCGAAGAACGAACCGTACGCGGGTCTCTTACCGTGTAGAAGCGCGCAATAATATGCGGAAGGCCCGCTGTCCCCAACACCAGCGCCATATTAAACGACAGCATGTCCAGCGGGTGGTCGAACATATTTCCCGCCATCAGAAACCGCTCCTGCAATGGGGTCGCCCGCTTCATGGATTCGAATAAGCCAAGCAGATTCCAATCGAACCTTGCCAGCACGATGAGACTCACGATAAAAGTGCTGCTGACCAACAATATGGACTTGACGATCTGCACCCAGGAAGTCGCGAGCATGCCGCCGAACGTGACGTAGACGGTCATTAAACCTCCGACCAGCACGATGGCGAGCGACGTTTCCAGCCCGAACAGCAAATGGACGAGCCACCCCGCACCGACGAGTTGGGCAATCATGTAGAAGACAGTGATCATCATGTTGTTGACGGCGATGCATCCGCGCAGCCGTTTCTCGCTGAACCGGACCGCCACCGCATCCGCCATCGTATACCTGCCCAGGTTATGAAGCGGCTCGGCGATGATGTACTGCACGATCACATAGGAGGCAAGGAAGCCGATCGAATAGAAAAAGCCGTCGAAGCCGTACACCGCAATGGATCCCGCGATGCCAAGGAAGGACGCCGCGCTCATATAGTCACCGGAAATGGCCAAGCCGTTTTGCAGCCCGCTCAGGCGATTGCCCGCTGCATAGAAATCATTCGTGCTTGTTGTTCGCTTGGCGGCATAATACGTAATCATTAACGTGCCGACCACAATCGCCAGAAAAAAAACGATGCCGGATATGTTCATGTGGCGTGAATGCCTCCTTCCGCCTCAGCCTGAAAGCCTGTTATTCCTTTATTTTACGATAAAATGACAAAAAAAGGGCGGTCCCCTGCGCCGCTAAGCAGCTGGATACACCCTTTTTGGTCAAAGAATTAGATCCCGATTACGCGCCCGTATTGGCCTTGACCAGCACTTCGGCATACTTCGCTTCATCCTTGGAAGAGGATAACAGCGTGCCGATATAAGCTGCCAGGAAGCCAAGCGGAATGGAGATGATGCCCGGGTTGCTCATCGGGAAGATCGGATCGCCAATCAAAATCGCTTTGCCGGCCGGATCCCATATATTCGGACTAAGCGCCACAAGAATCACCGTGCTGATTAACCCTGTCAGCATCCCGGTAACCGCGCCTGTCGTATTAAACCTCTTCCAGAATACCGTGAACAGGATAACCGGTAAATTCGCGCTGGCCGCAACGGCGAAGGCGAGCGAAACAAGGAATGCCACGTTCATCTTCTGGGCAAACAACGCGAGCAGAATGGAGACAATGGATACGCCAATCGATGCGTACCGTGCCATCTTCAGCTGCTCCTTCTCCGACGATTCGCCGCGGCGTACGATCTGACCGTAGAAATCATGGGCGAAGGCCGATGCGGCGGACAGCACAAGGCCCGTCACCACCGCAAGGATCGTCGCGAACGCAACCGCCGAGATGAGCGCGAACAGGAAGTCGCCGCCAATCGCTTTGGCCAGGAGCGGCGCAGCCATGTTGCCCGCTTTATCGACCTCGGTAATATCCGCCGTGCCTACGAAGGCGGCAGCCCCGAAACCGAGAAAGATCGTCATGACATAGAAGATGCCGATAATCCAGGTAGCGTAGACCACGGAGCTGCGTGCCGTCTTGGCATCCTTAACGGTAAAGAAACGGGTCAAAATATGCGGCAGACCTGCCGTGCCGAGTACGAGGGCAAGGTTGAGCGACAGCGTCTCCAGCGGGATTTTGTATTTATTCCCAGGGTTGAGGAATGCCTCCTGCAGCGGCGTGGCCGTCTTCATATGATGGAACATCTGGGTCAGGCTGAAATCGAATTTGGCGAAGACGATCAGCGAAATGATGAACGTGCCGGCCATGAGCAGCACGGCCTTCGAGATTTGAACCCAGCTCGTGGCATGCATGCCGCCAAAGACAACATAGATGGTCATGAGCACGCCGACAATCAGAACGGACGTGACATAATCCAGTCCCAGCAAAAGCTTAATCAGCGCACCTGCTCCAACCAGCTGTGCGATCATGTAGAAGATGGAGATGGAAATCGTGTTCAACGCTGCAACGCCGCGTACTTTCTTGTCGGAGAAACGAGCGGCAATCATGTCCGCCACCGTATACTTCCCGAGATTCCGCAGCGGCTCGGCGACAAGGTACAGCACCACCAGGTAAGCTACGAGGAAACCGATGCTATAGAAGAAGCCGTCAAAGCCGACTAACGCGATCGAGCCTGCGATACCAAGAAAGGAGGCAGCAGACATATAGTCGCCCGCAATGGCTGTCCCATTCTGCCAGCCTTTGAGCCCTCCACCTGCCGTATAGAAATCGCTGGTGTTGGTTGTTTTCTTGGCAGCGTAATACGTTATAATCAGCGTGAGCATTACAATTCCGCAAAACAACGCGATAGCCATAGTCGATTACGCCCCCATATCCTTTTTAATATCGTCTACCATACGGTCAAACTGAGCCGCCTTGCGGGAGTACAGGATGCACAAGACCCATGTCATGACAAACTGCGCGAATGCAAATACCCATGCCCACGTGATCGGGCCGATCGCAGGGTGGTTCAACACGTCGGTGTACGAAGTGAGAATCGGCAGCGCAAAGTAAAACAGAAGAAAAAAGACGGTCATCGGAATAATGAACCGTTTCTTGCGGGAGAGCAGCGTTTTGAATTTTTCGGAATGCCATACTTCGGTATAGCTTTTTTCTTCCATTGCCTTTCCCTCCATTAACGATCAGGATCTATTGCGTCTCCCATGAATGAAAGCGCTTTAGAATAATTATATACAGGAGGACTGTCTGCGACCACAGCTCCTGCGCGAAACGTCCGATAGGGTGCGCGAAAGAGCGGATATGCCGCCTGAACGGGGAGACGCTCCACCGTTCCCCACGCGTGCTTCTCCCTAGGCCTCTCGAAGCAACCGGAACAAATCCCGGGCGGCCTCGCGAGACAAGGGAATCATCGTCCGCTGCTCATCCTTCAACACGATATTGTAAGCACCGTTTTGCCAAGGGGACAGCTCCGCAATCCGGTTCACGTTAACCAGGTAACTGCGATGAGGCCGAAAGAACGAGTAACCCGCAAGCTTCTCCTCCAGCTCCTGCAGCGTGCTCTTGCTCGTAATCCGCTGGCCTTCGGCCGTCCATATGCGAATAACCCGTTCCTCGCGCACCGCGTACAGGATCGCCTCAGGATCGACGAGCACATGTTTGTCCCCATCATCGAATAGCAGTTTGCCGCGCATGCTGCGAGGAGCAGCCTCAGTGGAAGGATACGAAGCTGCCTGGAGGGCGACATCATAGGCTTCCTGCTTTGGGGTGGCTTGCCCTTCTTGAACCCTGCTGCGAATTCGCTGCAGCGTTTCCTTTAATCGCATATGGCTGTAAGGCTTTAGCAGATAATCAATCGCATTCAGACCAAACGCCTCGACAGCATACTCGTCATAGGCTGTCGTAAAGACAATGAAAGGCGAGACCGGGGAGGCCTTCAGCATTCGCGCAGCCTGCAATCCTTCCAGCTCCGGCATATGAACGTCGAGAAAGACGACATCCGGCTGCCGTAAGGGAACAAGCTCGAGCAGTTCCCGGCCGTTCGCGGCATGAGGAAGCAGCTCGATATCAGGCTCCTGTTCCAGCAGGTAAGCCAGCTCCTCCCTTGCCAATCGTTCGTCTTCCGCTATCATCGTTTTAATTCGCTTCACGGTACCGGCTCCCTTCCGATAGACTGCAGGGGATGCTGAAGGATATGCTGCATCCGCCCTCTGCAAGATTCTCTACGATGAGTCTGGCTTCTTTGCCAAACATGCTGATTAAACGCTGATTGATATTGTAAATGCCGTTTCCCGTGCCCTCGCTGCCGATGATCGGCTGTTCACCGAGGCTGTCCAGCACCTCAGGCGAGATGCCAGCCCCGTTGTCCCGCAGTTGTACAACCGCCATATCGCCCGCCCGCTTTAGGGTCAATTGGATGAGGCCCCCGCTCGCTTTATCCCGCAAGCCGTGCTTGATGCTGTTCTCCACCAGCATTTGCAGCGTCGCGGGCGGAATCATAAGTTCGCCAAGCACCGGATCCAGCTGGCACTCAAACGTGAACTGATCCTCGAACCGGATTTGAATAATGTCCAAATAGGCATTCAATAGCTCCATTTCCTCACGAATGGTTGTTCTGCGGGAGGCCATGACCTTGACGTTCAAGCGCATGAACGCCCCCAGCTGCATCGTGGCATGTCTTGCCCGCAGCGGATCGCTCCGGATCAACGAATGGATCGCATTGAGCGTATTGAACAGAAAATGCGGGTTGATCTGCGCCTGCAGAAGCTTAAGCTCCGCCTCTTTCATTAAATGGCTCATCTTCTCGTGGGCCGTGGCCCCGAGCTGATAGGAAATCAGCTGTCCAAGCCCTTGGGCCATGACCAGCTCTACGCGCCGAATATCCTGCGGCCGCTTGAAGTAGAACTGAATGACGCCTACGATCTGGCTACCTTCGATCATCGGGACCAGAATGGCCGCACCGAGTGCCGGATGACGGGGTTGAATATCTTCCGCATTCTCTATGATCCGAAGCTCGCCGGTCGCGATGACATTCTTGGTCAAGTCGGATCTGATCTCTTCTCCGGGATCAATGGTACGGCTCGCGGCGCCGGCATGGGCCAGAAATCGCTCCGTATCCGTAATGGCGACTGCCGTTGTTTTCAGCTCGCGCAGCAGCAAGGTCGCCACGGCCTGAGCCGTTCGGTACGTCAAGCCCTGCTTCAGATGCGGCAGCGCCGCTTCTGCGATATGGAATGCCTTCTCCGTCTCGTAAGCCGCTGCCCGCTCTTCCTCGGTAAGCGCAACCCGCAGCATCGTCGTGAAGATCGCAATGGATATGCTGTTGGTCAGCACCATCGGCAGACCGATCAGGTTGACCAGCTCCACCGCGCGGTCCGGCTCATCGGCACAGATCAAAATAACGCCCATGTGCAGGATCGGAGCGAACATGCCGACGAATAACGCTTTTGCCGGCGAGATCACCCGCTCCTGCGAGAAGAATCGGGCTACGCCCCCGGCCAGGGCACCCGTAAGCGGTACGGCGATAGCTCCTGCCAGCCCCGTGTAGCCGCCGATATACAGGAGATGAGCTCCCGCCAGAAGCCCGCCCCCGATGCCGACGCGGGGCCCGCCGATTAGCCCGCCGATCACAACGCCGACCAGGGCAGAGTGGGCCAGCGCCTGTTCCTCGGTCAGCCGCACCAACCAGAAGGAGGAGCTCGACTCGCCATTCTCCACGACAACGCCTGCATACGCCCCGAGGATGCCGAAGAGTCCAAACAGGCAGGAATAGATAAACATTCGCGTGCCGGACATCTCTTTGCGGTCCAGCAATTGGCGGAACAACGGAATTCTCGTCAGTATAAAAGTCAGGATGAGCAGCATGCCCATCCGTTCGAACAGATGCAGCGTCAACTCCTGCATGGACATCCCTCTTCTTTGATGGAGTAGGAATCTTCATCTGACGGTCAGTGGACGGTATGGATAAATAGGATAAGTGTGAATGCGGTTTCATTTCATGCAGTAAAGATTATATAGTACAGCGATGATTTGGACAATAAAAAGGAATAACATGAAACTTATGTAAAAACATTCAAGCGGAGATCCTATCCTAACGGGCACTCCAAAAAACCGTATCCCCGCGGTTAAGCGAACGATACGGCCAGTAAACAGCTGCAAGCCAAAACAGCCGAACATATCCCCTCATTCTGATGTGTAAGGTCACTTTGGAATCACAAGGCCTTACGAGCCGGTCGAATTGGGTTTTCCAGCTCTTCTCCGGGATATCGACCACTTCCGAATGATCTGATTCGTCACCTCCGATAGCAGCAAACCCAGCGCGATGGCACCTGAAATCATGAAGGCTTGCGCCCCTAGCTGAACAGCCTGATCAAATTGATTCTGGGCGACATGCCGAAGGGCATTATAGGCGACTCCGCCCGGCACCAGCGGAATAATCCCCGACACGCTGAACACGATAATAGGCGTCTTGTATTTTTTGGCGAAAAAATGGCTGATGATCGTTACGCAAAAAGCCGCAAACACAGTGGCCGTCACCGGCTCAACCATCATGTTCTGCAGCATGATGTAGAGCAGCCAGCCCACCATGCCGGCAAACCCGCACTGCAGCAGTGCTTTTTTGGGTACGTTAAATATGATCCCGAAGGCCGCCGAAGCAACAAAACTCGTGATGAGCTGCTGTATATAAAAGGTTGCCACCATCTTCACCTCCACTCACACATCTCTTAGAATGACAACGTAAACGCAATGCCCGCGCCGATGGCAAAGGACGTAACAAAAGCCTCCGCGCCTTTGGACAAGCCGGATATCAGATGCCCCGCCATTAAATCGCGGATGGCATTGGTGATCAGCAAGCCCGGGACGAGCGGCATCACGGAGCTGATAATGATCGTATCCAGCTGATGGCCGAATCCGTATCTGACCATCCATACGGAGGTGATGCCGATGACCAGCGCTCCCGAGAATTCGGCGAAGAATCGCACCGGTATGACCCGATGCATGAATACAAAGCAGGAGAAGCCAAGACCGCCTGCAATGGCAGCCGGTACGAAATCCGGCCAGATGCCGCGAAACATAATGAGGAAGCAGCCGCTGGCAATCGCTGACAGGAAAATCAGCAGCCATGTCGGATAGATCGCCTGCTCATGCTCGATTTTCTCAAGCGCCCTATGAGCCTCTTCAATCGTCAGCTCACCGAGGCTTACGCTCCGAGACACGCTATTGACCTGATCGATCTTATCGAGATTGGTTGTCCGATCTGAAATACGAATGAGCCGCGTAATATGCTGAGGCTCCTCCACCGAGAAGATAATCCCGGTCGGAGTCATATAGCTGTGGCTGTTCTCCACGCCGAAAGCCGCGGCGATCCGCATCATCGTATCCTCGACCCGATAGGTCTCCGCACCGCTTTGCAGCATGATTTTGCCTGCTAACAAGCAGACCTTGATGATGTCATGCTCCCGCTTCAACAAGTCATTCAAAACGACAATCCTCCTGCTGAACACATTCCGATTCAGAATCTTTGCCTATATTATAGTATCATTGCCATGATAAAGCATAGGATATGCTTTAAAGCAGCACTGCAGCAGCTGCAATCGTTCTGTTCCATGCCCATCATCGACCACAAAAAGCCCCCCGAACGATCGGGAGGCTCCTTTACGATTTATCCTTCGAATCGGCTTAATAGGCACCGCGGATGTGCATGGCTACCTGCTCCTGATAGAAAAGCGCAAGGCGTTCTTTCTCCTCCATGCTGAACGAAGGCACGTCCAGCGTGCCTAGGTTGTCTTCGATCTGGCGGACGCTGCGGAAGCCGGGAATCACCGCAGTGACCTCCGGGCAATCCAGAATCCAGCGCATGGATGCACGGGCCATGTCGCCTCGGCCCTCGGCAATCCAAGCGAGCTCTCTGGCGAGCTCGACACCCTTTTCGAACGGGAGTCCGGCAAAAGTCTCGCCCACGTTAAACTGCTCGCCGTTGGCATTGAAATTCCGATGATCCCCTTCGCTGAAGGTAGTGCTCTCCGTAAATTTCCCGGTTAAGAGACCGCTGGCAAGCGGCAAGCGCACCAAAATGCCCACACCCGACGCTTTGGCCTTCGGGAGCAGCTGGACCAGCGGTTTTTGGCGGAACAGATTAAAGATAACCTGCAGGGACCTCACCCCCGGTACCCCCAGGCAAAACAGTCCTTCCTCCACCGTTTCCACGCTGACGCCATAATGCCTGATTTTCCCCTCGGCCTGCAGCTTGTCCAGCGCTTCAAACACTCGCCCGTCCTTCAACACCTCAAAGGGAGGGCAGTGAACCTGATAAAGATCAATCCGATCCCGCTGAAGCCGCTTCAGGCTGTTCTCGCAATAACGGCGAATCGACGCCTCCGAATAGGTCTGAAGATCATGAATATCTCCGGCACGGCAAAACTTGGTGGCGATATGCACCGAATCCTCCCTGCCTTTGGTTGCGCGTGCAAGCAAATCCTCCGCATGCCCATCTCCATATACGTCGGCCGTATCGAAGAAGTTCACGCCTTCGCCAATGGCGCGATCCAAGCCCTTCAAGGCTTCCTCATCGTTGGTCTGCCCCCATGAACCTCCGATCGCCCAAGTGCCGAAGCTGACCTCGCTAATGTGAAGCTCCGTATTTCCCAATTGTCTGTAGTTCATCGACGATATAGCCTCCTCATCCAACTGCCATACTAGTTCACACTACTAGACTAAACGTTAAATCGCTTTCATTCAATCCATATATGACATTTACCTATTTTTCCGCGGGTTGTTGACAATTCATTCCATCGCTCCTATAATACAATCATCAGATATCCAACGTTGGATATCCAGTTGTGAAATTCACCTTCACATACACATCCTAAGGAAGTGACCCAACATGACCAACCTCATCCTGCTCTCATTCCTGCGCCAGCGTCCGATGCACGGCTATGAAATTCAGCAGCTTATTCAGGCCAGCCGCATGGACCTATGGACAAATATTCTGTCCGGCTCCATCTATTATGCACTTAACAAGATGGAAAGCGACGGTTGGATTGCAGCCACCGCTGAAGAGCGGACCGGTGCAAGACTTCGCAAAATTTACAGTATTACGGATGAAGGCGAGAAGTTATTCCAGAAGATGATCCGCGAAACCTTGACGCTTCCTCCCCACACCGTCAAATCCGACTTCTCTCTTGGTTTGGTCTGGATCGAGAACATTCCGAAGCAGGAAGCGGTGGAATTGCTGCAGCAAAACCTCAAACAGGTGGAAGAATCGCTGGCACAATGGCGTTCAGGGAAAGAAATCAAGGGACAGTACGGCTTATCCAAGGTCGCCCTAGCTACCTTCGATAATGCAATCTCGATCCTGGAACAGGACATCGCCTTTCTCAACAAAATCATAACACTCGTTCAAGAATAAGCCTCAGCATCAGCTGCGGCTTTCCTTTGCGGTAAATACTCAACATTGGATATATAATATAGGTTAGATTGACGCAGCCGCATGTACCTTCCGCCCGGATGCGGAGCAGCCTGCCGTATGGAAGCAAGGAGCAACGAAGAAAGCTGCATCGATATAACGTCGTACAAAATCCGATAAGCCCCTTGTATAAAAGACATCTCATGCGGTATACTGAACAACAATATCAACATCAGGCCGATGAAGAGCTTCCAACTCCGAGGCGTTCTCGTCAAGGGGATCCGATCCTACAACCGATCAACGATCCTCCTAAGTTAACCGGACCCGCCCGTTACCGCGGAATCAAAGTGGATTGAACACGGACCCGACTGTTTTGTGATTAGGTTACGGTTCAATCAATTTGGGTGGCACCGCGAGCGCATAAGCGTCCCTCGTCCCATATGGACTAGGACGCTTTTTATTTTTTTCAGAAGAAGGAGCGCGGTGATTATGCTAGATATGAAATGGATCCGAGAGAGCACAGAGAATCAGGAAGAACTGCAGCGAGTGGCTGACCAGAAAGGGATCGCCCTGTCGGTTGCCGAACTTGTCCGGCTGGATGACCAGCGTCGGACGCTGCTGCTCGCCGTGGAGGGCTTGCGGCAGCAGCGCAATGCCATCTCGCAGGAGATCAGCACGCTCGTGCGGCAAGGCAAACAGGAAGAAGCCGAACGGATGAAACAGCAGGTCAAGGACAGCAACGATCAGTTGGGCAAGCAGGAAGAGTTATACCGGGAGGTTGACGACGACTATAACAAGCTGCTCATCCTTGTACCGAATATCGTTTCGCCGGATACGCCGGTCGGAGCTTCGGATGAGGACAATGTAGAGATCAGACGCGTTGGCGAGCCCCCCGTGTTTGATTATGAATACAGGGATCATGTTACGCTCGGCGAGCTGCACCGGATGATCGACATTCCCCGCGGCGTCAAAACCGCCGGCACGCGCAGCTACTACCTGACCGGCATCGGCGCAATGCTGCATCGAGCCGTTCAGCAGCTGGCGGTGGATATGCTGGTTGCCAAGGGTTTCACCCTTATCGACGTGCCGTTAACCGTAAGGACGGAGGCCATGCAGAATACAGCATTCTTCCCGCTTGGTCAGGATCAGGCTTTTCAAATAACGGAGCAAGATAAGTGGCTCGTCGGTACGTCGGAAGTGCCGTTGGTATCGTTCTATAGCGGTGAAGTCGTCGATGTGGCGCAGCCGATTCGCCTGGCTGCAGCATCGCTGTGCTTCCGGAGCGAGGTCGGCTCGGGCGGCCGGGACGTCCATGGCTTGTACCGGGTGCATCAGTTCGCGAAGGTGGAACAGGTCGTTATCTGCGAAGCCAGCGCGGAAGCCTCGGAGCTGCTTCTGCAAGAGATCACCGCCAATGCCGAGGAGCTGCTGCAGAAGCTCGAATTGGCTTACCGGGTCGTTGCCGTCTGTACCGGAGATATGTCGCAGAAAACGTACAAGCAATACGACATCGAGACATGGATGCCAAGCCGGAAGGCTTATGGGGAGACCCACTCGTCGTCGAATCTGCTCGACTTTCAGGCGCGTCGCTCGAACATCCGGTACCGGGACGCAGAAGGCAAGCTGCGCTACTGCCACACCCTGAACAATACGGCCGTGGCTTCGCCGCGAATTCTTATCCCGCTGCTGGAGAACCACCAGCAGCCCGACGGCTCGATCCTCATTCCGAGGGCGCTCAGACCTTACATGAACGGGATGGAGCGGATTGAGCCTCCACACACAACGGAATGAAGACATCATCAACCTATATCTGACGTTCAACAACGCAGCCATTGAATGGCTGCGTTGTTTTGGGATTTCATTTTGTAAGTGAAGTACTTGCCTCCGCTCCGTCACTATAAATGCATGAATCGGGTTTAACCGATACTTAGACCAGCATAAAAAGCATATACTATGAAGTACATTTTTCTTTAGATTATCGAAGCTGTAAGTTTTCAGCGAAGCTGAACCCTTCGATAATCGCAAGAAAAATTTCCTCTAAATGCGGTCTGGCTTCTGCGAAGGTGCATCGATGTATATTTTTCTTATGGATTAAGTAGGTATATAATGTTCGTTATATAGGGATACCAACTATCGATAAATAGATTTCATTTTTTTCGGCATCCACTTAAACGGATGTCTTCTCCCTATATAAAAACTTTACCGTGCCGCGCACGAATAAGGAGGTCATACCCTATGACAGAACCTAATCTTGATCATACAGCGCCCAAAACGCTTCGCGATATCCCTATTTCCATCCTGGATCTCGCCCCGATTACAGCGGGCAGCACCGCTGCACAGTCGCTGCGGAATACACTTGATCTGGCCCAGCATGCCGAGAAGTGGGGGTATAACCGCTACTGGCTTGCCGAACACCACAATATGCCGGGGATCGCCAGCTCGGCCACTTCAGTCGTCATTGGCCATGTCGCCGGAGGCACGAGCAAAATCCGCGTCGGATCCGGCGGCATCATGCTGCCGAACCACGCTCCGCTGGTCATCGCCGAGCAGTTCGGGACCCTTGAATCGTTGTATCCCGGCCGAATTGATCTCGGTCTTGGCCGTGCGCCGGGATCGGATCAGCTCACATCCCGGGCGCTCCGCCGCGGTCCCGGCAGCGACGGCCAGGATTTCCCGGATCGTCTCGGCGAGCTGCGGAATTACTTCCAGCCTACCTCCGGGTCGTCCATGCGCATCCGGGCGATTCCCGGTGAAGGCCTGCATGTACCGATCTGGCTGCTCGGCTCCAGCGGTTTCAGTGCGCAGCTGGCAGGACAGCTGGGGCTTCCGTTCTCTTTTGCGAGCCACTTTGCTCCGGATTATCTGATGGCCGCGCTTGACCTGTATCGAACCAGCTTCCGTCCTTCATCGGAGCTGAGTAAGCCTTATGCCATGATCGGCGTGAACGTGATCTGTGCCGACACGGATGAGGAAGCGCAGCGCCTGGCTACCTCGCCGTACCAGCAGTTCCTGAATATCATCCGGGGCCGTACCGGCCAGCTGAGTCCACCGGTGGACAGCATGGATGATCTGTGGAACCTGCAGGAGCAGGCCATCGTGAAGCGCCAGCTCAGCTTCTCCGCCATCGGCAGCCCTGCAACCGTCCGCGCGCAGCTGGAGCAGTTCCAGCAGTCGACGAACGCGGACGAAATCATTGTCGCGGCCGCCATCTACGATCATGAGGCGCGCTTGCGTTCTTATGAGCTGCTGGCGGATGTTGTCGGCATCAAATAAATGTTATACCAAAAAGACCAGACAAACCCGGTATTCCGGTGCTTGACTGGTCTTTTTTTCAAATATATATTACAGCGTCAATCCGCCATCAATTGTAACCAGCGAGCCTGTCATGTAGCTGGAGCCCGGAGAAGCCAGGAAGGCAACCACGTTCGCGATTTCATACGCCTCAGCCGGACGGCCCATCCGCATGTTGCCCACTTCCTCAGGCACGTAGCCGCCTTCCATGAAGGACTTGGCCACCGCTGCCGTAAGCGGCGTCTGAACGCCGCCCGGGCAGATGGCGTTCACGCGAATGCCCTGCTTCACGTATTCCAGCGCTGCTCCCTTCGTCAAGCCCACCACCGCATGCTTGCTTGCCGAATAAGCGGCCGCACTGTGCTCGCTGCGGATACCTGCCGTAGAAGCGGTATTAACGATATGTCCGCTGCCCTGCTCCTTCATGACTTTCAATACATACTTCATGCCGAGAAAAGCGCCCTTGACGTTCACGTTCATTTGACGGTCAAATTCGTTCTCGTCGATGTCGTCCAGCATCGAGAACTTCTGCACGATACCCGCATTGTTGAAGAAAAAATCGATTCTGCCATAGGCCTTAACCGCCTGATTCACGTAGTTCTGGACATCTTCGGTTTTGGTCACATCCGCTTGCACGAAGATGCCCTCACCGCCCTGCTCCTTGATTAAACGCAGCGTTTCCTCGCCGGCTTCCTTGTTGAAATCAACGAGCACTACCGCTGCACTATTCTCAGCCAATTTCAAGCTGCTGGCTCTGCCGATCCCGCTGGCTGCCCCGGTAATGACAGCGATCTGTTTGTTATCGGACATGAAACAACACTCCCCTTGATGGAAAAATAATATTAGGCCCGACCGAGTTGTATCACGATCATTTCTGCCGTCTATCGCTTATAGACAAGCCATTGGAAGGATGAATTACTTCGCGAAATATCCGCCATCGATCGGCAGCTCAACGCCTGTAATGTAAGAAGACTCATCCGAAGCAAGGAACAATACGCCGCGTGCGATATCTTCCGCTTTGCCCAGGCGTGGAAGCGGAGTCTGGGATTGGAACCACTGCATCATCTGCTCATCCTTGAAAAGATCCACGGTCATTGGCGTTTCGATGTAGCCAGGGTGAACCGAATTGCAGCGGATGTTATGCTTCGCAAAGTCAACGGCCGTGGCTTTGGTCAGCATGCGTACCGCGCCTTTGCTTGCCGTGTAAGGACCGGCGCCGCTGCCGCCTGTCAGGCCGGCAATGGAGGAGATGTTGACGATGGAACCACCGCCGGCTTCGATCATATGTGGAATAACATATTTTTGGCCGAGGAATATGCTCGTAACGTTAATCGACATGGTCTTCTCCCAGCCTTCGACCGTCAAATCCATGAACGGCGTTGCATTGGAGACACCGGCATTGTTGACCAGGATGTCGATTTTGCCGAGTTTTTGAACCGTCTCATCTACGACACGAACCCAATCTTCCTCGGAAGCTACGTTGTGCTTGAATCCGATCGCTTCGCCGCCAAGCGCTTCAATCTCGGCTACGACGTCTTTGATCTTGTCTTCCTGAAGGTCCGTAATCGCAACCTTGGCTCCCTCCTGCGCAAACAAAAGAGCGTCGGCTTTACCCATACCACCTGCTGCACCTGTAATGATGGCTACTTTATTGTCCAATCTCCCCATGAGAATACCTCCTGAAATATTAGTCGTTGGTTTGGCTAGCTTCATTGGACCGCCCGATCTTAAGCTGCAGATGTTCAATCATCTTCTCGTATGAAGCGATCAACACATCCATCTCCTGATCGGAGAAATCCGACCATAAGCCTTCATTCAATTCACGGTACTTCGCAATCATCTGGGCTTCAACTTCACGGCCCTGCTCCGTAATCTTAAGATAGACCTGACGCCTGTCCTCGCTGGACGCCACCCGTTCAATATAACCCTTACTGACCAGCTTGTTGCTCAAGTTGGTCACGGCCGACAGCGTAACATTCAAGGCGTTGGCAAAATACGAGCTGGTCTGCTGCCCCTCATACGCCAAGGTCTGCAGCACGTAGTACTGAGGGCCGGTCAAATCATTGTCCAGAATCTTGGCATAGTTCGCCACAAGCGTCATCATCTGACGGGCTACCATGTTAGATAATTGTTCCCTCTTATCCAGTTTCATCACCTCGATGCCCAACGAAGTCTACACATTTATTACAAATTTAAATAGTTAAAAGCTTTTAACAATCTAAATTGTATACCCTTGCACATCGCTCGTCAACCACGATAAAATGCCCGATCTGGTTGTTATTCCCACCGTCGCAAGCAGTAAAGACGAAATGCGCCCAGAGTGGATCTCGCTTGATCGAACCAAGCAAAGATTCCAATGGATAGCACGTTTTATCTATAGAAAAAAAGAGCACCCTCAGGTGCTCTTGAAAGTATATCCATCCTCGTTTCGGCTTATCCCGTTAAGAGGAATAGCCGGTATATTCTAAAGTATCGTAGTCGGCGCGAGCCCAGCTTTCCCTGCTATTCCCGGTAGTGTAGGGCGCGATCAGCGCTAGGATAAATCCCATTCCGATCGGATGAGACGATGGCGGCTGGGGCAGATGCGATCCGAATCATCGGCTGCCGACTACGTCACCAAACAGGGAATCACACGAAATGGGAGATCCCTAATACGCGCGTTGGTGATAAAAAAAGGCACCACCCTAAGGTGATGCCTTCCAAGTCATTATCCTGCCGTATCCATCCGCGCATCCAGTGTGAGTTGACGCAGTTGATCGAGCGTCATGCGATCTACGAAGCGCGAGAACTTCTCTTTTTTCTTGCCATGCTCCTGATAGATAGTGATCAGCTTCAGGATGATTGGAGCCAGCTGCTGCGGCGTCAAATCCGTATGCAGTTGCTTGGCCAGAGCAGCCTTCAACCCTCTCGGCTCTCCACCTACATAGATATCGTAGGTATTCCGCATCTTAATAACGGCAATATCCTTCAGCAGCGGTTCACTGGTGCCGAGCGCACAGCCCGCGTAACCGATCTTTAGCGGATTGGGTACAGGATGATCGGCGATTACTGCATCCAGCATCTTTGCAACGTCCAGTCCCGAATCCTCCGCCCCCCGGCAGAAGTTGCAGGTGATCAGGCTCTTGGAGACAAAGCCCGCGGGATGAACCTGAAGTCCGGCGGCTTCCAGCTTTGCCGTGGCTTCCACCACCCGATCTGCATCCATCTCCACGTACAATTGCTTAAAGGTTGTCATCTCAATACGGGCATCCTCGCCTACGATAGACCCCAAGACCGCCAGCTGATCCGGGCGGAACAGCGTTCCGCCCACCTCAAAGCCGGGTGTCACTGCAAATTTTTGCGATGCCAATGTCTACACTCCCATCAAGTCGCCCTTATTATCGTTTCCTTGCTAGGTTTGATCCACGTTATATATGAACGGTCTCTTTGCTTCCGTTATACCTTCATCCGCTGCAGGCGAAGGGCATTCAGCACAACCGATACGGAGCTCAGTGCCATGGCGGCCCCGGCCACCCAAGGTGCCAGAAGACCGATGGCGGCAATCGGAATGCCCAGCGAGTTATAACCCAGCGCCCAGAAGAGGTTCTGACGGATGTTGCTCATCGTCTTGCGGCTCATGTAGATGGCATCCGGAATGCTGTTCAGATCCCCCTTCATCAGTGTCACGTCAGCGGCTTCCATTGCCACATCCGTACCTGTACCGATAGCCATGCCGATGTCGGCAACCGCAAGTGCCGGCGCATCGTTAATGCCGTCGCCAACCATGGCGACCTTCTTGCCCTGCTGCTGGAGCTTCTTCACTTCATCCGCTTTGCCTTCCGGCAGTACCTCGGCCCGCACATGGTCGATGCCAACCTGCTTCGCGATGGCCTGTGCCGTGCGTTCATTGTCACCGGTAATCATAATGACTTCGATGCCCATTTCTTTCAATCTCGCTACGGCAGCACGGGACGTCTCCTTGATTGTATCCGCCACAGCCACAAGACCTGCATACTGGCCGTCTACAGCCGTTAACATGGCAGTCTTACCCTCGGTTTCAAGCTCTGACATTCTGCCGAGGATCGCATCTATCGGCACGTTATGCTGTGCCATCAGCTTACGTGTACCGACCAGCACCTCGTGTCCTTCCACGCTAGCACGGATGCCATAGCCTGGAATGGCTTCAAAATGCTCAGCTGCCGGAAGCTGCGTTCCTTTGGCCTCAATTCCGGCCACAATCGCTTCAGCAAGCGGATGCTCGGAGCTCCTCTCAGCAGATCCGACCAGACGAAGGAACCGCTCTTGATCAAAGTTATGAACTTCCACATCGGTCAACTCGGGTTTGCCTTTGGTGACCGTCCCTGTTTTATCCAGAATAATGGTATCGATTTTATGGGTGGACTCCAGATGCTCTCCGCCCTTGAACAGAACACCCAGTTCTGCAGCGCGGCCCGAACCCGCCATGATCGAGGTCGGTGTAGCCAGACCCAACGCACACGGACAAGCAATAACCAGAATCGCAATAGCGATTTCTAACGATTGAGCGAAATTACCAGGCGTTACCCAGAAGTACCACACGAGGAAGGCAGCAATTGCAATGCCGACCACGATCGGAACGAAAATGCCGGAGATGACATCAGCTACCCGCTGAATCGGAGCTTTGGAGCCTTGCGCTTCCTCAACCACCTTGATAATTTGGGCTAGAGCGGTCTCCTTACCCACTTTCGTCGCTTCCAGCGTCAAGCGTCCGTTCTTGTTTATGGTGGCGCCGATAACAGCATCGCCCGCTTTTTTCTCAACCGGAATGCTTTCACCTGTCAGCATCGACTCATCTACCGCCGACGTGCCCTCCACGACTTTACCGTCCACCGGGATTTTCTCACCCGGCTTTACCAATACGAGATCACCCACCAGGACCTGCTCCACCGGAATGGTCATCTCCTGACCGTCACGAACGACCAGCGCCGTTTTGGCTTGAAGGCCCATCAGGGTTTTGATAGCCTCCGAGGTACGGCCTTTAGCCAGGGATTCGAACAGTTTCCCCATAATGACCAGCGTGATCAGCACCGCACTGGTTTCATAGTACATTTCGGGCCCATGGTGTACATTGGCTCCTGCAACGGCCCAATCAATTGTTAAATACAGACTGTAGAAATAGGCTGCCGACGTACCGAGTGCGACCAGAACGTCCATATTGGCGCTTTTGTTGCGAAGAGCCTTATAGGCACCCACATAGAACTGTTTCCCGATAAAAAACTGCACCGGCGTTGCCAAGATCAGCTGGAACCAAGGGTTCATAAACAGATCCGGCATCCAGATCCAAGAGGTGAAGGAGAAATGGCTCACCATGGCCCAGAGCAGCGGCAGAGACAGAATCGCCGACAGGAGCAGCTTCCGCTTTTGCTTGGTGATGGCCTCCTTGCGGTGACCTTCCTGATCAAGCGTCTCCTGTTTGGAAACCGCCTGATACCCGAGCTTCTCCACACGCTGTTGAATATCGCTGAGGCTTACCTCTGCGGGATTGAATTCCACCCGGGCCGTCTCCAGTGCAAAATTGACGTTGGCCTGATTAACACCTGGCATCTTGCTTACCACTTTCTCGATTTTCGAAGCACAGGCAGCACAGTACATGCCAATCAGCTGCAGGTCCACGGTTTCCTTTGCCGTTCCGTAACCCAGCTTTTCAATTTTCTCTTCCATCTGCTGGACGGAAACCACATTCGGATCAAAGGTAACCGACGCTTTTTCCAGCGCAAAATTCACATTCGCTTCCTGGACGCCCTCCATTTTGCTTAGACCCTTCTCAATCCGATTCGCACAGGCGGCACATGTCATACCCGTTAACTGCAGCGACGTTTTCTTCTGCTCCATTGTTGCTTCTGCTCCCATCTTCCCTCACCCCTCTTCATCCTCGTGCCGTTTAGTTAAACTACGTTGTATCCTTGTTCCTCGATAATTTCTTTGATTTTATCCAAATTGACTTGGCCTGCGTCGTATTTAACGGAGACCGTGCCTGCCTTCAAATCCACATGACCCTCGATGTTCTCGTTCTTTAAAGCTCCTTCAATGGAATTCACGCAATGCATGCAGGACATACCTTCTACTTTTATGGTTACCTGTTCCATGTTCAATCTCTCCTTTGGATTATGTTTTATTGTGAGCAGCCCTTCTAAAAGCATGCCCGGAATAAGTTTTGAACGGGTTGTGCTCGTTTCTTGATGTTAGTATACCCCCCTACCCTATATTTAGTCAATGGGTTTTCTCACTTTTTTTGAAAAAATGTTCCCCGCTATGCTTTAACCGCTTAACCGTGCGGTATTCTTCACCTTGAATAAACACCAACTGCCACCTTTAGAAGGTGGCAGCTCCATGGACACTCATCATAACCAGACCGTCTCCAGCCAGGAATTCCATTATTTCATTAACTTGTTCATGGTTGTTAACAGCTCGGTAATAACATCGTCGTCACCTTCCTGCAGGCGTTCCACCACACAGCTCTTCATATGATGCTCAAGCAGCAATTTGCTGACGCCGTTCAAGGCCGACTGGATCGAGGAGATCTGGTTTAATACATCATCACAGTACGTATCCTTCTCAATTAAGCCCTTTACACCGCGAATCTGTCCTTCAATCCGGTTCAACCGGCTGACGAGATTGCTTTTCGTTTTGTCGGAATGATGGCTCTTCCGTTCACCGGTTACTGCGCACGCATCATGTACATGGTTCTCGATTGTCATACCCATTCCCCCCTTGATCACGTTACTTCATCTTATTCTAACCCTATTTCCATTATATCATATAGCCCCCCACCCTATAAAGCCCAGCTTATGGAATAAAGATTGAAGCCATAGCCGGATGTACAGCGGGATCGATTCAATTATTGAGATTTTAGAACGATTCATATAACATGGTCAAAAGGTAATCATCATTTTACGGGAGTGAACATAATGAGCCGTATCACCATATTAATCGCGGATGATGAGTCCGAGATTGCCGACCTGATCGAGCTGCATTTAAAAAAAGAGGGTTACCAGTGCATTAAGGCACGCAATGGCCAGGATGCCATTCATGCGGTTCAAACGTATCCGATTGATCTGGCTATTTTGGATATTATGATGCCCAAGCTCGACGGCTATGAGGTAACAAGGCAAATTCGCGAAAAGTTTTTACTGCCTATTATTTTTCTCAGTGCCAAAATTTCGGACCTCGATAAAATCGAGGGATTGGTGCGAGGGGCGGATGATTATATGACCAAGCCGTTCAACCCCATGGAATTAGTAGCTCGCGTGAACGCCCATCTCAGGCGTACCAAGCAGTTGAGTCAGTCGGCAGTGGAAGTGAATAAACCTATCGTGGAGATCGGGGGCGCCGTCATTTATCCGGATCAGCGAGTGGTCGAGCTCTACGGTAAGCCCATTGAATTGACGCCAAAAGAATTTGATATCTTGTATCTGCTCGCCAGGCATCCCAAAAAAGTCCATAGTGCCGAACATATATTTCAGCAGGTATGGGGCGAAGACTACTATGAAGGCAGAAACACGGTGATGGTGCATATTCGTACGCTGCGGAAAAAGCTCGGGGAAGATACCAACAAGCATAAACTGATCAAGACGGTATGGGGAGTAGGTTATACCATCCATGTCTAACATGATATTTAGCTTTCGGACTAAAATGATTCTGCTGCTCATGGCCAGTATGCTTGCATCCGGCGCTATTACCTTTGGGATCTATAAAGCTCTCCAGCTGTACTATCGATCCGAAGTTTTGTTTGAGAATCCGTTAACTCGAATTCGATATTTCATGAGGTACGAAATTGGGGATGTGAACTCGTTTTTAATTATTTTTGTACCGCTAGCCATCATGTTTTTCTTCTTGTTCACCAAGCCTTACGCAAAGTACTTCAAAGAGATCTCCAAGGGGATCCATCAGCTCGCAACCGGCAATTTCATTGATCGGGTCCATATTACGTCCAAAGATGAGTTCGGTACGATTGGGCGAGATATTAACTTAGCCATGGATAACCTGCGGGAAGCGGTAGAACGGGGCGACTCTGCTGAGAGCAGCAAGGATCAGCTGGTTCTAAACCTGGCCCATGACTTGCGCACACCGCTGACCTCCGTTATCGGGTATCTGGATTTCATTCTTAAAGACAATCAGCTGACTCCGGAGCAATCCAGGCATTATGCCCATATCGCTTACACCAAGTCTCAACGCTTGGAGAAACTTATCGATGAGCTGTTTGAAATCACCCGAATGAACTACGGCAAGGTCCAGCTTGAGAAGAACATGATCGATCTCGGCGAGCTGCTCAACCAACTGAACGAGGAACTATATCCTATATTTGAAAAAAACGGCCTTACCTCCAGAATGAACATTGCAGAGCAGCTGATTATAGGCGGAGATGGAGATTTACTGGCGCGCGTATTTGAGAATCTCCTCACCAATGCGATCCGGTATGGGAATGATGGCCAATTCATCGACATTCACGCATATGTGGATGGCGATGAGGTTGTCGTTCAAATCATCAACTATGGGGATTGTATTGAACCTGAGGAGCTTCCGCATATTTTCGATATGTTTTACACCGGCGACCGGGCACGAAGCCATCAAACGGGAAGCACGGGGCTCGGGCTCTTCATTACCAAAAACATTGTGGAGCAGCATGGTGGAACCATTTCCGCACAGAGCAGCATGATCCGCACACTCTTCGAGGTGCGTTTGTCCCGAAGTGACCGCCAATAGGCTTCGTACAGCAACGACGATTCAATTATTAAAAATTTTAGAAATAGCCTGCTTCTTTTTTAATTAGTTTCCCCTAACCTTAAGAACATAGAACTGGGAAAGCAAAAATAGGAAGCAGGTTATTTAACATAACGAATTCGTTCTTTTTACTCAAACCATTTTATCCTATTGTACAAACCCGAACCTCCAGATCGGTGCGTACCGTATCTCCAGAATCCTAGCATCGCCAAGTCCTGAATCATTTGCCGGAGGACGCGTAATAACTATCAAGAAACAGAAAGGTGTCCGCTTGCCCTTTATGGAACATGGATGAAAAGATAAAAATATCCGACGATTCTGTTTTAGGCGGACTCTTCTCGAGGAACTTCCCCTTCTTATTGTCATAGAAATACTCCAGGATGTCATCGGATGGTGATGGATCGTATTCTCCATATCGTTTCTTGATCTCGCCAATTTGCATTCCTATTTCAGCGCCGCGCGTTGTTTGATAATGACCTTTCGATTCTTCCTCCATCCTGATCGCAACAACGGCATCATCTCTGTAGAACACCGCGATCCCGAAATCGTAGTCAAATACACCCCTGGCATGCTCTTGTCCCGTGCCAAGCACTTTTTCAGCATCCGTACGATTCATGCCGTAGTGTACCTTTTGGCCATTATCTATGCGCACGATCCCCATGTCTTCTTTGGTAAACTTCTCCGTTGGCTCACCGCCGCCGTTACAGCCTCCTAAGACCAGGATCAATACTATCAACAAGCAGAAGTATCTAACCATGTAATCCTCCTCCTCTAGAGTTTTTTTCCAATATTTTACCATATAATGCTTTATAAAGGGCACTATTTCTACCTGGGCTTGCATCAAAAGTACATGCTCACACAAAGATTCGGCATTCGAAAAGTATCCATCCATGAAAAAAGGATGCCCCATCAGATCCAACATCTGATGGGGCATCCCCTAATTACCACGTCCAGTTATAATATGAACTTAGTAAATCGTCCGCCCCTGCTCATCCGGCACGCCGGATTTACGGAAGAAGTACGTGTTGATCACATCCCGCCAATGCTTCGCATGCTCAGCCTGATCGGCCAGACGCTCGGTTACTTGAATGAAACGCACCGGATCGACTTTATCCTCTAGCGAGGTCCATGCGTCGAGCAGTCCAGCCGCAGCCTGCGCCCCGGCAAAATGTGAGTCATAAATATGCTGAATCACCGTTTTACCGGATTTCAACACATGGGAATACGGCACATGATGGAAGAACAGCAGCAGCTCGTCAGGACAATCCGCCAGCGAATCATATCGAGCCTTATTCGGCTCGAAATACTGTGCGGTATAACCCGTGCCTGTCGCCACCGTGCGATCGACGCCCATCCCGTCCCGATCGGCAAAATGGTACGTACCCCACCTTGAATATTCATAGCCGTCCACATCCGGGCCATAATGCGTATGCGGCGTAATCATCCAGCCCACCCCGAGCGGGGAGGTGTAGCTTTCATAGATCGGCCACGATTGCATCAGCATGTTGCATACCGTGTCGACCACCGGTGCGTCATTGCCGAAGGTTAACCTCGTCCATTCTTCCGCGATCCCCTCCGAGGACAAGTCCGGATCCCAGATCAGGCGTCCGAAGCCATACAGATTCGCCTGCGCCAAGGTGTGACCCGTCCAGTTCTCATCATTTCCGATGTTGGAAACGGCGGCAATCCCGCTGTATTTCATGCCGTGCAGGGAACCGTTGACAATCTTCTTCACCTCGGACCCGGACCCATTCGCGCAGGTATCGAAATCCAGCACCTCTTTCCACTGCGGCACCAAATAGCATACGTGACGCTGCTGGCCTGTATACTCCTGGGCAACCTGAAACTCCAGCACTTGATTGGTCTCTCTCATGCTGCCGAACAACGGGGACACCGGTTCCCGAACTTGAAAGTCCATCGGCCCGTTCTTGATCTGCAGCAGCACATTGTCCTTAAACCTGCCGTCCAGCGGGGTAAAATGATCATAGGCCGCCCGCGCTCGGTCCGTGCTGCGGTCGCGCCAATCCTGCATGCAGTTGTAGACGAAGCAGCGCCAGATGACGAGCCCGCCGTGCGGCTCCAGTGCCTCGGCCAGCATATTGGCGCCATCGGCATGGTCCCGCCCATAGGCAAACGGGCCGGGGCGGTGCTCCGAATCCGCCTTCACCAAGAAGCCGCCGAAGTCCGGGATATGATCGTAAATCTCATCCGCCGTGTCCTTCCACCACTGCCGAACCTCTTCGTTCAGCGGGTCGGAGGTGGACACGCCGCCGATATGCAGCGGAGCCGCAAAGTTAATGCTCAAGTACAATGTCATGCCATATTCCCGGAAGATATCCGCGACCTTCGCAATCGTCGGCAAATATTCCGCAGTAATGAATTTCGTCTCGATCTCGTGCACATTGACGTTATTAATGGAGATGGCATTCATCCCCACGGAAGCCAACAGGCGGGCGTAGTCTCTTACCCGATCCAGATTTTCGGTGAACCGTCCGTTTTCGTAAAAAATCGAGTGGCCCGAGTACCCGCGTTCCACCGAGCCGTCGGCATTGTCCCATTGATTGATCATCCGCAGTCCGTTCACTGGCTGCTCGGTCACCTTCAGTCCGGTTAACGGTTGGTGGGAGGCAAGCAATCTCAATAAATGAAACACCCCATATAATACGCCTTTACCGGATCCACCGGTCAGTACCAGCTTCTCCTGCTGCCCTTGAATTGAATGCTCCAGCTGAAAGCCTTCTGCGCCTAGCCTGGCTGCCACCTGACCCTTATCCCCGCCTGATCCGACTCCATCCCCCATGCCCTCTTCGGCTGATGCCGCATGAATGCGAACCTCAAGATAGGACGAAGCCGGTGCCTCGGACGTGATGATCGGTACGATACCGAGCATGGATTGGCACGCCCTCTTCAGTTCCTCCATGGCCGCGTTTGCAACCCGCGACTGCTGAAGGTCCGCAACAATTGTGCCGAGCAGCCTGCCGTATCCGGCAGCAAGCTCGCGGTCCTTCACGGGCACATACTGCAGCCAAGCTTTATATAAAGTACTGTTCAATGTCAGTTCCTCCTTCTTCGACCGTGATCCGAGCCAAGACGGATTACACCTTGGCTGTACTCTCGACCAATCGGTTAAACGCCGGTTTCGGCTGATGCCGCTCATCAAACAGGAAGGGCCAATTCTTTCGCCCCCGTACCGGGAAATCGTCCAGCCAAGTGTAATCGTCGGCTGCGCCCCAGAAGGTAACGGACGTAATATGATCCCGGTACTCCTTCAGAATGCCGAACATCGCCTCATACCGCTTAGCCTGAGCCTCCAGAAGCTCTTCCGGCGCTTCGGTCAAATCCTTCCGCTTGTCGTCAAACCGGAACATCGACACATCGAGCTCCGTAAGCTGGAGCTGCAGGCCAAGCGACGCGTACTTCTCGATCGCCGCCCGGATATCGTCAAGACCCGGGTCGTACAGATTCCAGTGCGCCTGCAAGCCTACGCCATGGATCGGCGTTCCTTGATCCAGCAGCGACTTGACCAGCGTATGGATTTTGTCCCGCTTGTTCGGATGAGACTCATTGTAATCGTTATAGAACAAGAGGGCCGACGGATCGGCTTCATGAGCATACTCAAATGCCTTGGAGATAAAATCGGGACCCGCAATGTCCAGCCATTTGGACGGACGAAGAAGTTCGGCACCTTCATCGGAGATTACCTCGTTGACGACGTCCCAGGCGTAAATATCGTCCTTGTATCGCTTCACGACCGTGTCGGTATGCGACTTTAACCGTGCGTACAGCGTAGCTTTATCCACCAGGCTCCCGTTCTTGTCCTCGAACAGCCAGTCGGTCGTTTGGTTATGCCATACCAGCGTATGGCCGCGCATCTTCATCCCATGCTTGCGGGCGAAGGCGGCAAGCCGGTCCGCGTCCTCGAACGTATACGTATCCTCCGCCGGATGCACGCTGACAAACTTCATTTCATTTTCCGCTGTAATGCTGTTGAAATGGTACGATAGCAGTTCCTCCTGCGTTTCGATTGTCCGCGGGTTCACAGCCGCTCCGATGAGAAAGTCATCCGCGAACATTTCCTTAAGCCTCGGTTCATTTCGATGCGTGTTGGACACTTCCAGTCCCTCCTTGAATTAGAGATAACAGCATGTATTGATGGTTTATGATCGTGATGACACCAGCAGCGGTAGCAGTTCCTGCAGATTAACCTTTCACGCCGCCAAGGGTCATCCCTTGCACGAAGTATTTTTGCAGGAACGGATACACGAGAATGATCGGCACGCTGGCCACAATGGTCATCGTTGCCCGAATAGAGGTCGGCGTAACCTGATTCGCGCCGCTCTCGGAGCTAGCAAACTGGCTTGCATAGTCGTTGCCCGAGTTCATCGAGGAGTTCGAATTCTGAAGTATTTTCATCAGCTCATACTGAAGAGTGCTTAATTCGCTGTATGAGGAATTGTATAAGAATACGTCAAACCAGGAGTTCCACTGGGATACCGCCGTAAACAGCGATACCGTAGCAAGCACGGGCACGCACAGCGGGAGCACGATTTTCATGAAAGTCGTGAACTCGCCGGCGCCGTCGATCCGGGCCGATTCCAGAATTCCCTCCGGCAGTCCTTCAATGAAGGAACGAATGACTATCACGTTAAACACGCCGATCAAGCCCGGAATGATGTACACCGAGAAGGTGCCCAGCATGCCCAATTCGCGAATCAACAGGAAGTTCGGAATTAAACCGCCGCTGAAATACATCGTCAGGATGAAAGCAATCGATACGAATTTGCGCAGCACATATTCCGGTCGGCTGATCGTATAGGCGACCATGGCACAGCAGAATACCGAGGTGATCGTTCCGATCACCGTACGCAGAACCGAGATGAAGGTCGCCTGAAAGATCGTCGCTTCGTTAAACACATATTTGTAATTCTCCCACGTGAAATCTCGCGGCCATAGATAAATGCCGCCTTTCACCGAATCCGTCGCATTGTTGAAGGATACTGCGAGCGTATTAATGAACGGGTACAACGTGATAATCATGAGACAGATCATGAACATAATGTTAAAGGTATCGAATATCCGGTCCGCAGGAGACTTGAACCGGGCATGAGCTCGTGGTGAATCTGATGTCTTCGCCATATGAATCCTCCTGTACGTTTTCTGATAGAGAACGACCCTCGCAAGCTTTCGCTTAGAACAATCGATCTTCGCCAAGTCTCTTCGCGATATGGTTAGCCGTGAACAAGAGTATGAAGCTGACGACCGTCTTGAACATGCCGGCTGCGATCGAGAGCGAGAAGTTGCCCATCTGAATACCATATTTGAGCACGAAAATATCCAGGTTCTCGGAATAATCCACGTTCATGCCGTTACCAAGCAAATATTGCGGTTCAAAACCGGATTCGAGCAGGTTTCCGATATTCATGATCAACAGGATGATGAATACCGGTTTCAGACCCGGCAAGGTAATGTTCCAGATCCGTTGAAAGCGTCCGGCGCCATCGATTTCCGCCGCCTCGTACTGCGAGGGATCGATCATCGTCATGGCTGCCAAATATATAATGGTGTTCCAGCCAACATTCTTCCATACCTCCGAAACACCGAGTATTCCCCAGAAATATTCCCCTTCCCCAAGCCATAGGATCGGTTCCTTAATGATCCCGAACCACATGAGGAGTTCATTGATTATCCCGCCGTCTGCCGACAGGGCTGTCGAAATAATGCTCGCAGCCACAACCCAAGAGATGAAATGGGGCAAATAACTGATCGTCTGCACGACCCGCTTAAACATCAAATTACGGAGCTCATTGAGCAGGATCGCTAACACAATCGCCGTAACAAACCCCAAGACGAGATTAATGAAACTCATGGCGAGCGTGTTGCGCATGACCCGAAGGAAGTGTTCGTCCTGAAACAGGAAAGCAAAATGCTGCAAGCCCACCCATTCCTGATCGAAAATCTTCTTGGCCGGTTTAAAATCCTGAAAAGCGATCGTCCAGCCCCATAAAGGCATGTACTTAAAGACAAACAACCATATCAAAAAAGGAATCGACATGAAGACCAGCGCCTTCTGTCGCAGCAGCTTCTGGAAGAAGCTTTTTTCGCCTGTTGGCGGTCTATTGTTTAATCCAGTATCGTTTTTCCGTTGTTTATTGAAGAAACCTTTCGATACCGCCGGCGTTTCGCGTAACGCCGTAGTCTCTGCAGGTCCAATCGGGTTCGCTTTATCCACGGTTTCTTCTCCTTCCTATCCAGGCCCTAGAAGAGGAGGGACGGATCTCGGCCATTTCGGCGGTCCGCCCTTGTTCGCCTCTCCTTCATCTATTATTGTCCTTGGGCATTTGCGATTTTCTTGGCTACTTCCTCGGTGATCAGATCCTCGTATCCCTTCACGTCCAGCTTGCCGAACTCGCCCACGTATTCGTTCCAGATACCGTCAAACTCTGCAGGGCTGGCAAGAACCAGTTTCGGGAAGTATTTGCGCTGCAAATCGCTTTTCTTCTGCGTGAAGATTTGGGCCGGCGAGCCCTGATCGATCGGAATGCTCCAAGCCGGGTACCAAGGACGATCGTCCGGTGCCGCAAACAATTGCGAGAAGGAATCGATGTCGTATGCTTCAAGCAATGTCTTGTCCGGTTCGGAGTAGGACATTTTGGCAACCTCAGGCTGGCGTCCCGCACCCACGGAATTACCGTCAGGAAGCGTAGAACCGTTGCCGTAACGAGGCCAGTTGTATTCAAAGTACTTGAAACCGAACGACTCGCGGAAGGCTTCCGTATTGGTCTGTGCAATCTGCTCTTCCGTACGGTAGAAGCGGCCGTTCTCATCTACGGAATACGTCTCGTCCTTGATGCCCCAGTTCGACAGAATCTGGTTCTCGTCCGTCAGCAGGTTATTGAAATACTTCACAATGCGTTCCGGATCCTTCGCGCTGACGGAGATTCCTACGCCGCGGTTGTTTACAAAGGATGGCGGATCCAGATACTGATCCTTGGTATTCTCATCGTATACGATCGGCAGCGCCATATATTCGAGATCGTCGTTACCCGATTTATTGGCTGTTTCGCGCAGGTTGTTCATCGCTTGGCCTACCTGCCATCTGTAATCGAAGAAGCCCAGCACCTTACCGGAAGTCAGTTTGGCAAGGTATTGATCATAGTTGTCCACGAAAGAGGATTTATCGAACAGGCCTTCCGCATTCAGCTTGTTCAGCTCTTGCAGGTACCGCTTCGTAATGTCGTCGTCTGCGTAATCATTCGCTACGTGAGTCTCCATGTCGATGATGATCCCGCCATCGTTCGGATAGCCGGCCAAATGCATCGGGGCATTGGTCAGAGCAAAAAATTTATCCTGCGTCGTCAGCGCCAGATATCCGGTCAAGCCTTCCTCCGGATGTTTCTTCACGTAGTCGCGGATCAGGGCCAGGTACTCGTCGAAGGTCTTGATTTTCGGATAACCCGCTTCCTTCAGGACGCGGCGTTGGATCCAGAATGCGCCCTGTTCAATGTTGGGAGCCGATGTGTATTCCCCTACCACCGCGCTCAGCGGCAGGAAGTAGATGTTGCCGTCCTCGGCCTTCATGAGGTTATAATACGGCTCGTACACACGCTTGATATTGGGACCGTACTTATCGATCAGGTCATTCAGCGGGATGAAGGCTCCAGCGCCTACCAGCTTGTCGATCGAGTTCCCCGGCACGATGACGTCGGGGTAATCGTTACTGGCAATGAAGGTTCCTACCTTCGTGTTCTCGTCCCCTACCAAATGCTCCATTTTAAAGTTCACGCCGGTTTGGTCTTCGAAAATTTTACCGATGGTGGTTTCGTTCGTATTTTTGTCTTTACCTGCTGCTGCGTTGAAATACGTGAAGGTGACCTTCTCTTCTTTCTTCTCGCCTTCGCCGCCAGCAGCCGGTGTGGTTTCCGCTGCATTATCTTTACCGCCGCCGCAAGCTGCTAGAAGCGATACCATCATGACCACGGTCAGACAGCTCAGCCAAAATTTCTTGTTCATGCTCTTGACCTACCCCTTTCGGTCTCGTTAATTTGTAAGCACTTTCATTATAAGAGAGCTCATGAGCGATTTTCACCCGTCAATCTTTAGGTGATACTTAGAAAACTATAGAACCGTTTCTCTTGTTGTGAAAAATGGCAGCTTCCAGCTCCGCAGCCTTCCTGCTGCACTCCTGCCGACTAACGAACAAATCCTGCTGTAGTCACTCCGAATCGGAATGCCAAGCAGGATTTGCCGTCGTTATGTTTCGATGGGGATGGACAGCCTGACCCGGGTGCCTTGTCCGGGCGAGCTGTCGATGTCAAACCGGAACCGGCTGCCGTAGTACAGCTTCAACCGGTATATGACATTCTGAATGCCGATCCGCTCGCCCATCTCGTCCTCGGTATCCAGATAACGGCAGATGCGTTCTACCTTCTTTGCGGACATGCCTGCCCCGTTATCTTGGATGGTACAGATTAGGGATTGGCCCTCGCGCACAATCTGAACTTCAATGCGCCCCCCGTGTTTGATCGGCTCGATGCCGTGAATGCTGGCATTCTCCACAAACGTGACGATGGCCATCTTCGGTATTTGCAGGTGTCCCTCTTCGGCTGGCGCATGGACCGAATAATCGATTTTGTCGCCAAACCGGTATTTCTGGATCTCAAGGAAACAATGGATAAACTCCACTTCTTCCTTGAGCGTCACCATGTCTTTTTTCCAAACGAGCGAATTGCGGAAGATCTTCGCCATATTATGAATGATTTTTGCCGTCTCATCCTCATCCTTCATCAGGCTGCGCATGCGGATCGTCTCCAACGCGTTAAAGAGGAAGTGCGGATTAATCTGGCTCTGCAGGGCATTTAATTGCGCGTGCCTCCGCTGCAGCTCCAAGTTCTTCTTCTGGATATCCGCTACGTACACGTCATTGATCAGGCTCTCAAGCTGCAGGGTCATCCGGTTGAATTCACCCGTCAGCTGACCGATCTCGTCACGTGCTTCAGCCTCTTGGATCGTGTCGTAATTTTGGTTCTTGACCCTCTTCATATGTTTGAGTATCCGTACCAGACGTACGTTCAGGGACCGGCTGATCCAGACAATCACCAGGCTCGGAAGCAGGAAATTGAGGCAGGTCAGCACAATGACGAACCGCAAGGACTGATGCACGTCACGCAGCACTACATCCTCCGGCGTCACCGCCATGATCGTCCAGGTGTTCAGATTGTTGGTCGTGAACGTATCGGTATGAAACTCCAGAAACTTCTCACCATGTGCGATGCTGCTGTACGGTACGGAGCCCTGCATGATATCGACCTTGGGATCCGTGGTGTATTCAATATTCCCGGCGCCGCTCAGCAGGTATACTTTGCCCTGCACATTCAGATTGCTCATGATCTGACGGATTGAGGACATCCGCATATCAATCTTGAGATACTTGGTATGGTCATCCTGCGAGCTGAAATAATTCATGCTCCGGATGATGCTGAAGCTGTCCAATTGGCCGTTGTTGCCCGTGCGCATCACGATCGGCTGGGTAACGTTCTTGCCCGCGATCGCCTTGTACCAAGCCTCTTCCTTCACCTGGCCATCGATATAATTAATGCCGCCGGAATACAGCAGGGTCGGATTGTCCACATACACCGTGATCTCGCTGACCGAATTGTATACGGCGCTGCCCGAGTTCAAAATGCGGCGGAGATAGGTATCGTAAGCCTCGATATAATCGGCCGGATGATCGTACACCGTCTCCACGATCTCGTTCAATTGAACGTCCGTGTAGAAGACCGAGGAGATCTCCAGGGCGTCCTCGACTTCTCGGCGGAACTCGTTCTTCATCTGCTCCAGCGCTACGGTTATATCCTGGATCCGCTGCTCCCTCACGCTGCCGGATGTCACGTTGTAGAAGATGAGGTTGGTAATCAGAATCGGTAAAAATACAGCCAGGAAATACAATAGCAGCATCTTGTCCCGCAGACGGACATTATTTAGGCTCGGCTTCATGCATTCGTCCCTTCGGACGCGGCCTCCCTCATCAAGCGGCTCCGGTACTCGCTTGGCGTCATCCGTTCCATCTTCTCGAATTGCGTAACGAAATAGTCCGGATTGCCGAAGCCGACCCGCTCCGCCACCTCATAGATGCGCAGATCCGTCTGGCGCAGCAGTCTCTTCGCTTCGTTCACGCGCAGCTGCAGCAGGAAATCATTAAAGTACATACCGTACGCCTTTTTGAACAGTTGTCCCAGGTAAACCGGGTTCATATAGAATTTCCCTGCAATGCCCTTCAGACTGATGTTCTCATGATAATGGGCCTCAATGTAAGCCCGGATCTTCTGGATTCCGCCCTTGTGCTGCTCCTTGCGAAGCTGCGCGATATAGTTCGCGCTTTCAATCGCAAAATCCGTAAACAACCGCTTCAGCCCATGAAGCGACAAGTTCCGGTCATGCCACTCGGTCATCGGCTCCAGACTGGACAGCCGGCTTTGATCCCCATCCATGCTGCTGAGCACCCGGACCACGCCCAGCACGCATTGGTTGATCGCCGTCTTCACCGCTTCGGGAGCATACAGCTGCTCCTGAAAGGATTCGAACAGCGAGCGAATCGTCCTCTCCAGCTTCTCGAAATGCAGCTCCTCGATCTGCTCCAGCAGCTGCTGGTAAAGACGCTCCTCCAGCCCGATATATTGCAGATCATGCACCGTGGCTTCCTCATGGATCACCATGCCGCTCTCATCATAGATGTACTTGTATAGGAGCGCTTCCTTGGCCGTTTCGTAGGCGTCCTGAATGAGGGACAGTGTCGAAACCGGCCGGCCGAAATAGACGAAGATTCGTTCTTGCTCCGAATCGGCGAGTGATTGCTGAATGCGCCTAGCAAATCCCCGCTGACACCCCTGGAACGATTGCAGGATGCTCCCCGGAACGATGATGCCGATTCGATTACGGTGCTCATGCAGATAGAAGGGCTGTTCCCCATTCGAGATCGCAAGAAGGGCCGCTTCCACCCTGTCCTTGAATTCGCCTCTGCCCCCGTCATTGTCGTTAGCCGAAGCCAGCGGATGGTCATTCCGTTCGACAAAGACATAGAACAGACGGTCTCCCGCCAGGAGCTCAAGGCGTTGCTCCCATTCGTATAGCAGCGTCTCATCGGCTTCCCCTATAATGAGCGATTCCATCAAGGCTCCGGACAACAGCCTCTCTTCTCGCACGCGAGCCTCGCGGTCTGACTCCAGCCGTTCGCTGAGCCGTACCAGCGCATGGCTGAATTCCGTCTCGTCAATCGGTTTCAGAATGAAATCATGCACGCCGTAACGAACAGCCTGCTGGGCATAGTTAAAATCATCGTATCCGCTTACAATAATGAAATACGGCTTCACCATATCGTCCGTAACGACACGCCTGATCAGCTCGAGTCCATCCAGCACCGGCATACGGATATCGGTGATGACCACATCCGGCTGAAGCCGTTCAATCAGTTCCAGCGCATCTTCTCCGTTATCCGCTTCATCCACAATTTGAAAGCCGCAGGCTTCCCAATCAATCAGCTTCAGGAGCCCTTTGCGCGTAAACACCTCGTCATCCACCAATATCGCCCGGTTCCATTGCACGGTATGTCCCCCTCGCCTATTCGTGCACATCTGCCTGTCACAGATCTTCTATCCATCCAACAGCAAACGCTTTCATATAGTAAGTCTATTGTTCATGCTCCGCACGGAATTGTCAATGGATTTGAAAATAGCGCTCGGCATTGTGGTAGCAAATATCCTGGATAATGGCACCGATATATTCATAATCCGCGGGCAGTTCCCCTTCCTTGATCCAGTCCCCGAACAGGCGGCACAGCACTCTGCGGAAATACTCATGCCTCGGGAACGACATAAAGCTCCTGGAATCGGTCAGCATGCCCACAAAGGTGCTGATCAGCCCCATGGAAGACAACGAGGTGAGCTGCTTTAGCATCCCTTCCTTCTGATCGTGGAACCACCAAGCGGAACCGAGCTGAAGCTTGCCCTCGACACCAGCGGACTGGAAATTCCCGATCGTGGTAGCGATCATTTCGTAATGAGAAGAATACAGGCTGTACACAATGGTCTTCGGCAGCTGATCGTTTCTGTCGAGCCTGCTCAGAAATCCGTTCAAGCTTTCCGCCAGATGAAAATCGAGAATCGAGTCATACCCGCTGTCCTTGCCGAGCTTCGCGAACATGCGCGCATTATTGTTCCGGATCGCTCCAATGTGCAGCTGCATGGTCCAGCCCTTGGCGTGGTACATTTCTCCGAGCTTAAGCAAGGTGTAGGTGCGATATTTCCGTTCCTCAAGGGGTGTTAAGCTGCCCCCGCTGATCGCTTTGCCGTAAATGTCCGCAACCTCTTTTTCATCGGCTTGTTCGCAAGGAAACGCGCCAAAGCCGTGATCCGACAGGCGGCAGCCATGATCGTGAAAATACTGAATCCGTTCTTGCAGTGCATCCAACAGCCCTTGATAGGTATCCACGGCTAAACTGGCCGTCGTTCCTAAAGTCTCCACATAGGAGGTGAAGTCCGGGTTCGTGATATCCAGCACCCGATCCGGACGGAATGCAGGGGCAACGACGGTGGACAGCTCCCCATGATCGCGAATGGCACGATGAAACTCCAGCGAATCAACGGGATCATCTGTCGTGCAGGCCACTTTGACTTTGAATTTTTCCAGAATTCCGCCTGCCCGCAAGGCAGGAGCCTTCAGCTTCTCATTGCAAGCGTCCCAGATCTCCTTGGCATTCTCCGCGGTCAACCGCTCCTGAATCCCGAAGTAACGGGTCAGCTCCAGATGGGTCCAGTGATAGAGCGGATTGCCAACCAATCGCGGAACGCATTCCGCCCAAGCCATAAACTTCGCTTCGGCGCTTCCGCTGCCGGTAATCAGCTCTTCGTCGACGCCAAGCCAGCGCATTGCCCTCCACTTGTAGTGATCTCCCTCCAGCCATAGTTCCGTCAGGTTATCGAACTGTCGGTTGGTGGCAATATCCTTCGGGTTTAGATGGTTGTGATAATCGAATATCGGCATCCCTTCCGCATAATCATAAAAGAGTTTCTTCGCGCTGTTGCTGTTTAGCAGCAGATTTTCCGTGTCCAAACGGCTCATGTGATTGCCCTCCGATTCTTATTTAGATTTTCAGTTCCATACTACCATACAAGTATGGTAGTATGGAATACATTAGGAGGTGATGCAGTGGTAGAATCTTTGCGATTACAGCCGGGTTCGGCCGGAAATATCGTGTACTCCCGGCTTAAGCAGCAGATTGTCAGTCTGGAGCTCCCGCCGGGAACGGCTCTGTCCGAGAAGGAGGTTTCCCTATCCTTCGAGGTCAGCCGGACGCCGGTGCGGGAAAGCTTCGTCCGCCTGGCCCAGGAAGACCTTGTGGTTGTGCTTCCCCAGCGGGGCACGCGCGTTTCGCTCATCGATTCGGAGCTCGTCGAGGAAGCGCGCTTCATGCGTGAACAGTTGGAGAAAGCCGTAGTCCGGCTTGCCTGCGAAAGCTTCCCCGAGGACAAACTCGCCGAGCTGGAGCGAAATCTGTCCGAGCAGCGCGAGAGCATCGAGAAGCATGACGGCAAGCATATGTTTGAGCTGGATGAGGCCTTCCACCGTATTTTGTTCGAAGGCTGCCGCAAGGTCGGCACTTGGAACGTGCTGCAGCAGATGAACGCTCATCTGAACCGGAGCCGGATGTTATGGCTGTCCGCGGATCCGAATTGGACCAACCTGTATGAGCAGCATCGGGAGATCGCGGACGCGATTTCACGTCATGACGCCGATCATGCCGAACGGGAAATGCAGGCACATCTCAGCCTGATCATCTCCAATCTGGCCGTGCTGAAAGAGAAGCATCCCGATTATTTTAAATAAGCCTATGCCGACGGATGGCTTTATCCGTTCGCAGGCTTCCAGCTTGGCGGTGCACTCGTAACTGCAAAATTTCCATCAGCTTTGCGTTAACTCCTTAAACTTGTAAAGGCGGTGAAGAAATGCGCATGGTATTCAGATGGTTTGGCGAGGGCAACGATACGGTCTCGCTGGATCAGATTAGACAAATCCCCGGCGTGGAGGGCATCGTATGGGCACTTCACGATATTCCCGTCGGCGAGGAATGGCCGATGGATCGAATTGAGGAAATTGCGGACCAAGCCAAAGCGTTCGGGCTTCATATTGACGTCGTGGAAAGCGTGAATGTGCATGAGGATATCAAGCTTGGACTTCCCTCACGGGATCAGTACATAGCCAACTACATCCGGACGATTGAGAAATTAGGCCAGGTCGGCGTCAAAGTCATCTGCTACAATTTCATGCCGGTGTTTGACTGGGCTAGAACCGATCTTCATAAACAGACGCCTGATGGTTCGACGGCGCTCTTCTTCGAGAAGGCCAAGATCCACGGCATTGATCCGATGGAGCTGGTACAGACGATCAACCGAAACAGCACGCTTACGATGCCAGGCTGGGAGCCGGAACGTTTGGCACATCTGACCTCCCTGTTCGAAGCATACCGCGGTGTTACCGAGGACGATCTGTGGCGCAACCTCGAATATTTCTTAAGCGCCGTCATCCCGGCTGCCGAGAAGAACGGCATCCGAATGGCCATTCACCCGGATGATCCGCCATGGCCGATCTTCGGTCTGCCACGGGTCATTACCAGCCAGGAGAATCTGCGGAGATTCCTCAAGCTATATGATAGCCCGGCTAACAGCTTGACCCTGTGCAGCGGTTCGCTTGGCGCCAATCCGGACAATGACATCGTCTCCATGATCCATGAGTTCCATGACCGGATTCCATTTGCGCATATCCGGAATGTACGCGTCTACGAGAACGGCGATTTCATCGAAACGTCCCATCGTACCGAGGACGGTACCGTCGATATTTCCGGCATCGTGCAGGCCTATCATGACAACGGTTTCACCGGATATGTAAGACCCGACCACGGGCGGCATATTTGGGGTGAGCAGTGCCGTCCGGGTTACGGTCTGTATGACCGCGCCTTAGGCATCATGTATCTCTGGGGGCTGTGGGACGCTTACAGCCGGGAGCGTGCAGGAAGCGCAGCTCAGTTGAAGGAGGCTGTTCAATGAGTGAGGTAAATCAACATGCAGCGGGTTCATCTGAACCCGGATCGAGTGGAGCTTCTCATGAATCCACGCCGCAAGGGGCCCTATCTCTTCCCATTCATCCGTCATTAAACGGGAAGACGGTTGTCATCACGGGCGGCTCCGGGGTGCTGTGCCGGGCAATGGCTTTGGAGCTGGGCCGGCAAGGTGCCCGGGTCGCCGTCTTGAATCGTACGGCCGAGAAAGGGCAGCAGGTGGCGGATGAAATTACGGCTGCCGGCGGAACGGCGATTGCCGTTTCCTGCGATGTAACGGATACGGAAAGCGTCCGACAAGCCGAGAAAGCTGTGCGCGAGTCTTTCGGACCCTGCGATATCCTGATTAACGGAGCCGGCGGCAACCGGAAAGACGCGAATACAACCAACGAAATTTTCCGTCCGGAGGATGTGGGGCAGCCGGATCTGACCACCTTCTTCGGGTTAAGCGTGCCGGGCTTCCGCAGCGTATTCGATTTGAACTTCATCGGCACGCTCATACCGACGCAAATCTTTGCGGAAGGGATGCTGGGGCGTCCCGGGGCCGTCGTGCTGAATATCTCGTCCATGAGCGCACCTAGCCCGATGACCAAGGTTCCGGCTTACAGTGCAGCCAAAGCAGCCATCAACAACTTTACGCAGTGGCTGTCCGTGCATCTCGCGGAATCCGGCATTCGCGTGAACGCGATCGCGCCAGGCTTCTTCCTGACCGAGCAGAACCGCAATCTGCTGACCCATAGCGACGGTTCATTAACCGAGCGCTCTCATAAAATCATCTCCCATACCCCCATGAGACGGTTCGGTGTGCCGGAGGATCTGCTCGGCACCCTGCTCTGGCTCGTGGATGATCAGACCTCCGGATTCGTCACCGGAACGGTGATTCCCGTAGACGGCGGCTTCATGGCTTATTCCGGCGTATGACGGATTACTATGCAACAGCCAGTTGGCGTCAAAAGCTTGACTGGCTGGACCATGATGAGTAAGCAGATGAAATGCTGGAGTGACCTCGCGAGGAATATCTCCTGTGATTTCCCAGCTTAATACAGCAGCAGGGCCGGTTTAAGATCCATGATCTTAAACCGGCCCTGCCTTTTTTTGTCTACGGTAACTGAATATGTCTGAGCTTATCCGGATTCGCAACACTATAAATCGTTTCGATCCGATGGTTCTTAAAGGCAAAAGAATAAATAAATTGGACACCGTGATCCAACCGGATCCGCATTCCCGGCAGACCATTGACGGTAAGATAAGAGTACACATATTGTCCTTCATACATTTTAAGCAGGCTCAGATGCAATTGGATCACTTTATGGACTCCAACCACAGGAATTTGCGCCGCTCTGACTTTACCGCCGCCGTCCGAGTAGAACACGACTTTTTCGCTTAGCAGCTCCAGCAGCTTATTCGTGTTCCCCTGTAAGAGGGAGTCCACAAATTCTTTGATTTGCGCCTCCGCCATCGAAATCGATGGACTCTGATCAGGATCAAAATGAATGCTGCCCTTCGCACGGCGGAAGATTTGACGGCAATTAGCACTGTTTTTCCCAGAATTTCAGCAATTTCGTCATAAGAATAGTGGAAAATCTCACGCAGAAGAAAAACGGCTCTTTCCACCGCGTTGAGCTGCTGAAGGAGTAACAGGTACGCTGTAGAAATCGACTCTTGCTGCTCTACGATATGAGATGGGTCCGTCTCTGACGCCATATTCTCGATCAGGGGTTCCGGCAGCCAGGGGCCAACATACAGCTCGCGCTTTTTGGCAGAAGAGCGCAGCAGATCCAAGCAACGATTCGTTACAATTTTGTACAGAAACGCTCTCTCATTACGGATTTCTTCGGGATGGGGCAATTGATTATAGCTGATGAAGGCCTCCTGTACGATATCTTCCGCATCCATCACACTTCCCAGCATTCGGTAAGCTAACGAGAAGAGAGCGGATCTATAGGTTTTATACAATGACTCTGTGCTCATCATTCGGGATCCTTTCCTCACTTTCAAGCGAGAGTATATGCTGTACAGCCCGCTTGGCGCTTGCGGTTGCAGCATCAACCAAGAGTTCGCCATGCGCTGCCCATTCTCCCGCTACATATAGCCCAATGATTTCCGGGACGGCTGGACCCGGGTTCTCTTGGCGGTTCACATGCATAAAATCGTGGCAGACCGTAATGTTAGGAAGGTATTGCTTCTCAACGAGCTCGCTGCGCCAACCCGGCTGCACCAAGTCTAAGGTTTCTTCTAATTCCTGCAAATCCCTTCTTGCATCCTTCTCCTTGCCTTGATACTTAAGCAAGGTTATGACTTGTGCGCCATCATCACTCAGGTAAGCCGCACGGGACTGATTCGAGAGAAAGACGGTTTGATCGAGGCCGTACACAAACTGCTGCTTCGGTTCCGGAAGACGACGCAGGGCTACATCCAAGCAAGCCGCTGTCACTTCGACCGCCTGCTCTTTCCAAGTATGAAGGGCGGTTTCTTCCGCATGGGGCACCAGTTCGTGAGCGACAGCTGGCGGTGTGGTAAGAATAATATGATTGGCTTCTATTTTCATGCCATCACCGCAAAGGACGTGCCGTACCTTTCCCTCGTGATGCTCAACCGAAATGACTTTATTCTTCGTGACGATTTGAACCCCCTGCTCCAGAGCCTTTTGTTTTAATTCATCGACCATGGCCCCCCAGCCCCGATCCAGATACAACACGCCCTTCAGCGCATGCTTAAGCTGCTGCAGTACAGGACCGGCAGCCTGCAGGTCAGGGGCTACCACATAACTCGCTGTACGCAATAACGAATAGAATAAATTTCGAACCATGGGATCCTGCACGTTACCTTCAATCCATTCGCGCACACTTATGTTACCGTACAGCTGTGTATCCAGTTTACCTAGTTTCGCAAGCCAGGCACCGAGCTCCATCTTGCCCTTCCAGGTTAATAGAGGGGTGGTGAATAGGGATTTCACGCCCATGGGTAACGGACTAAGTTTTCCTTTCCAGATCCCGTACCCGTCAATCGAAGGTTGACCCCCCGGCAATTGGAGCCCTAATTCGCGAAAGGTTGAAAGGGCATCTCCATGATATAAGGCATGCCCGCCCAGATTGAAGTAGGCTCCCTTCTTCTTATGGGTCATGGCCCGACCACCTAAACGCTCCTGTTTTTCAACGAGTATCGTTTGCTTCCCGGCTCTTGCCGCATAGATTGCAGCTGTTAATCCAGCTACGCCTCCACCTACAATGGCTACGTCATATTTTAGCATCCGTCATCATCCCTTTTTCGTTTTATACGGGTATGACGGGGGAGGGCATCGGGATGTGACAGGAATGAAGCTCAAATCCGAAAATTCATATCATCATGATTTCGGAATTCCTACATAAAACCCCTCTTCAATACGAAGAGGGGTTTTGCATAGCTTTTATTTCATAACTGCACGTTTGAACTTCATTCCGGTTTACTGCACGGTCTCCGGCTTAAAGAAAGCAGGCAAGTACTTTTTGTTCGCCTCCAGCATTTCACCCAGCAGCTGCTTCGCTACACTAACAGAAGGCACCAGCGGATGGTGAACCAGCGCTTGCAGCGCAATTCCGCGATCGCCGGTAATGGCCGCTTCAATCGTCAATTGTTCATATACCTTCACCGCATGCATCAGCCCTTTCACATGGGAAGGAACGTTCTGCGGTGTAAGCGGAATCGGCCCTTGGCCTGTTACCACGCAGTTGATCTCGATGCTGGCATCCGCAGGCAGGAAGTCATAGATATTGCCGTTTGCGACATTCAATGTCTGGATGTCATGACGGTCATTGTAAATGGATGTCATCAGGTTGACTGCTGCTTCGGAGTAATAAGCACCGCCCCGCTGCTCCAGCTGCTTTGGTTTCACGGCCAAATTCTCATCCTTGTAGAGCTCAAACAGCTCCTGCTCTACCCGGCTGACAACATCCGCTCGGGTTCCGTCCTTCTCCAGCGATGCCTTCATATCCGCAAACATCGTATCGGTCATGTAGAAATATTTAAGATAATACGTCGGGATTGCCCCCAGCGAGCGGATAAAGTCCGCATCCCAGCCGAAGGTCGGCACGTTCTTCGCCGTATACGATTTCCCGCCATCCAGCAGCTCCGGCAGCTTCTCTTCCCCGTTGACGATCGCCGACGTCACCCAGTGAAGATGATTGATCCCGACAAACTCAGCCAGAACGTCCTTCTCCGACACGCCATACTCGGCCGCCAGGAACTTCTGAAAGTTAATCGGCGAGTTGCACAAACCAACAGATTTCACCTTACTGTGCTTCGCAACCGCCTCCGTGACGATACCCGCCGGATTCGTGAAGTTCAGCATCCACGCATTCGGTGCCAGCTCCTCGATATCTCGGCAAATGTCCAGAATCACCGGAACCGTGCGCAGCGCCTTCAGCATGCCGCCCGGGCCCGTCGTCTCCTGCCCGATAACGCCGTGCATAATCGGAATATGCTCATCCTGTTTACGTGCCGCGAGCAAACCGACACGCATCTGGGTCGTCACAAAATCGGCACCCGCAATCGCTTGTCTGCGATCCAGCGTCAGGTGAACCTCGATCGGCAGGCCGGACTCTTTGACCATCCGTTTGGCCAGATTGCCTACAATCTCCAGCTTATGCTTGCCCTCTTCAATATCAACGAACCATAGTTCGCGAATCGGCATTTGCTCATAATTGCGAATGAAACCTTCAACAATTTCCGGGGTATAGGACGAACCTCCCCCGATGACCGCTATCTTCAATCCTGCTGCCACGTTAATCGCCTCCAAGGTATGATATCAATCCGTATTTATCAGGTTCTATTCCAACGATAAACGGATCAGGCTGTAGTTACCTGCTCAAACGTAAATGCCTTCAGTTTGGCCTCCGTCGCTGCATCAATGGCATGGCCGTCGGCATCCATCGCGCAGAGAAGCGCACCGGACACCGGATCGGATGTCAGTCTTACACAGGCTGCATGTGGTGCCCGGACCGAAACAATCCGTTCGATCGCATCCGTCAGGATCGAGCTGTTCGGCCTGTTCAGCACACTGCCGATATAGACAATGTCAAAGGTTTCATCCGTCATGTCCAGCCGCCGGATCAGCGTACATACCGCATTGGCCAGCTCTTCGCCCTCATTCTCAAGAATTCCGGTTGCCACCTCGTCACCTGCTTCAGCTGCCTGGAACAGCGTCTTCACCAGGCTTGGCGGAACCTTCGTCTTACCGTAAAGAACATCCTCATACATCGGTTCTACGGACGCGTATCCCATCTGCTCCAGTACGAGCGATGTCAATAAGGTTGCCGGTCCCCGCTCATCCCAGGCCCGAATGACTGCCCGGAAAGCCAGCGTGGCAAATCCGGAACCGCCGGCGTATCCATCTCCATACAAGAAGCCGAATCCGCCATACTGCAGCTCTTCTCCCGCACGGTTGCGGGCCGCGCTGTTAAAGCCCGTACCGCAGATCAATGCGGCGCCATACGGTCGGCTCGTTCCAGCCCGCATCCCGATAATGGTGTCGCATGCGATATCATGCTTAGGATAACCGAGGGCCCCGATCATCGGACGCAGGATCTCGTAATCGGCTTCCCGATCTGCTCCGGCCAAGCCAAAATATGCATAACTGATATTTTCTTTGGCAACTCCAGCCTCTTGAAGAGCCGCATTACAGGCTTCCTCAATGTTACGGGCCGCATGTTCACGGTGAATCTGGTGATTGCCGTTCCCAGACGCTCCCTTGCCAAGAATGTTCCCTTGCTCATCGCAGATCACGGCGTGTGTCTTACTACCGCCGGCATCTACACCCAGATACAAACTCATGCACTTCACTCCTACCCGCCTTACAGCGGCGTCATGTGGTGGTATATATTTAAGATACCGCTTCCACTGACATCCATCTACTGTTATACGATCAAGGAGTGATACTATCTTACTGTTTCTTGGTTTTTGTAGTGGAGGGGATTACGGGAGTGCCTGCATAAGCACGCTCCCGAATTTCGCTTGGCGATGCGCCGACATGCTGCTTGAACAGACGATTGAAATTGGAAAGATTCCGAAACCCGCAGGATTCCGCAATCTCGATAATCTTCTGGTCCGTCGTCTCTAGCAAGTGCACGGCATGCGTCAAGCGCAGCTGAATCAGATAATGGTGCGGTGAAGTGCCGACCGCCTGCTGGAACAGAGCGCTGAACCGGGAAGGGCTCAGATGCGTTAAATCGGACAGCTCCTGCAGCGTCCAGCTGTAGTCCAGATGAAGCTCCATCGTGCGCAGAACTTCTTTTAACGCATGCATCCCCCTGCCCTTGATCGGCCTGTTCGCTTGTGTCGGAGTCGACAGATGACGGTTCGCTAAACTCAGGAAACGAATGAGATCCGAACGGATCAGGCTCATATAAGCGGTACCTCGGGCTTGATACTCTTCCATCATGCGCCCCAGCAGGCTGGCCAATTCATCGTGTACGGGGGACTGCCTGTCCATGTTTCCGAGCGAACGGAAGGGAGCCATCAGATCCGGATCGAACTTGAGGTCGATGGATAACAGCGAAGGCTCGAACATAATGACATCCATCACCAGGTTCTCGGTCTCATACGCCCGGTGAAGATCATTGCTGTTGATGAAAATAATATCCCCCTGCTGAAACTGGAGCTTCATCCCGTTGATCAGAATAAATCCGGTCCCGCTCTGAATATAATTGAGCTCCAAAGCATGATGCCAATGCAGGCGCTGGGCTCCGGCAAATATGCCGTGCGTGGTCGACGCGGTAAAAGGAAAGGCAGCGTTCGTAAAATCTATAGCATCAGGAACGACGCTCTGCGGACGATTCACTAAAAAAGCACCTCCATGCCTTCGTACATCAACGTGTCAACAATTTACCCTCATCGTAACATGTGCGCTTATCAGAAGAAAAACGTTTATCGATGTTTTTATCAGAAGATAGACCGCATGTAGTCAAAGTTTCCCTTGCGAGATAAAGAGGGTAGGTTACACCTGGAGTCTATACTTTCTATCTCTTTTAAAAAAAGGACCCTGCCTCAGTATGTCTGAGGCAAGGTCCTTAAAGGTGCATTAAGATAATGTAAGCTCAACCGTCCAGCCGAACGGATCCTCAACGGTTCCGAGCTGGATGCCTGTGATGGCATCATATACGCGTTTGGAGAGTTCGCCCGTTGCTCCCTCACCAATCTTCAATTGCTCATCCTGCCATTCCAGGGAACCAATCGGTGAAATGACCGCTGCCGTGCCGGTGCCAAAAGCTTCGGTCAACAATCCGCTGCGGTGAGCCTCCACGATTTCATCAATGGAGATGGCCCGTTCTTCTACCGGGATGTTCCAATGCTGAAGCAATTGAATGACGGAGTTCCGGGTAACTCCATCCAGGATGCTGCCATTCAGTGCCGGGGTTACGACCGTATCGCCCAGCTTGAAGAACACGTTCATGCTGCCGACTTCCTCGATATATTTGCGATGTACGCCATCGAGCCACAGCACCTGCGAGTATCCCTTCAGCGTTGCTTCATCCTGTGCCTTCAAACCCGCCGCATAGTTGCCAGCCGTCTTGGCATTGCCCACGCCTCCGGCTACGGCACGCACGTATTTCGGCTCCACGTAAATGCTGACCGGATTGATGCCTTCCGCATAATACGAACCGACCACCGACAGGATAATCATGAACTTGTATTGCAGCGATGGCGCTACGCCAAGCACGGGCTCGGTTGCGATTACAAACGGACGGATGTAGAGCGATGTGCCCGGCTCGGAAGGAATCCAGTCGCGATCCACGAGCACCAGCTGCTTGAGCGCTTCCATAACGAGCTCCTCGTCCAATGCCGGAATGCTCAGGCGCTGGTTGGACAGGTTCAGCCGCTGAATATTTTTGTTCGGGCGGAACATGAGAATCCGCTGATCTTCCGTCAAGTAAGCCTTCAAGCCTTCAAATACGGTCTGTCCATAGTGAAATACCTTGGCGGCAGGGTCCAGTTCGATCGGCTGATACGGAACGACGCGCGGATCGTGCCAGCCTTTACTGGCCTCATAATCGAGAATAAACATGTGGTCCGTAAATACCGTGCCGAAAGCCTGTTTATGATGGCTCGGCTTTGTCTTCGGGGTGGTCGTTAATTCCACGGGTATCGCGTAAGTCATGTGCACACATCTCCTTATTTTGTAAACGTTATTAGTTGAATCATATCAATCGATGCCCTATATTAAAAATATCTGATTTATAGGGATACCATACCTTATAGGTATGGAGAGGGGGGTATGAACATGGATATTCGGCAGCTGCGATATTTCCTGACGATTGCACAGGAAGGACAGATCACGCGTGCAGCGAAACAGCTCAATATGGAGCAGCCTCCATTAAGCCGTCAGCTGAAATTGATGGAGGAAGAGCTCGGGGTTCTGCTGTTTGAACGCAGTGGCAAACAGCTTCAGCTCACCCACGCAGGCGAGCTGCTGCAGAATAGAGCCGCGTCCCTGCTGAACCAGTTCAATGAAACGCTAACCGAGGTAAAGGAGATCCACGCGGGAATCCGCGGCATGCTCTCCATCGGCGCCGTCGTCTCCTGTATTTCACTTCTGCCGCAGCGCATCCATATTTTCCGGCAGCAATATCCCGAGGTCACCTTCAAGATTCGGGAAGGCGATCACTCCTTGCTGGCGGATCAGCTCGACAAACGGAATATCGAGCTGGCGGTGACCCGACTCCCTTTCGAATCCAGCTTCGGACCTGAGCGTTATGCCGTTCAGCCTCTGCCCTCCGACCCGTTCGTCGCGGTCCTTCCAGGCAGCTGGGAAAGCGTATCCTCCCAATCCGAAATCTCGATGCGCGAGCTGGCGGAATATCCGTTCTTGTCCTTAAAAACCGATCAGACGATCGGAATGCATGAGCGGGTCATCCAAGAATTTAAGCGCGGCGAACTTGAACCGCGTGTCATTTGCGAATGCTCCAGCGTTGCCATTATCGTTGCTTTGGTAGCTGAAGGCATCGGTGCCACCATTTTACCCGAGTCGGTCATGTCCTCATTCGCGATCCCCAACATCCGGACACTGTCCATTACGAGCGCTGATTTCCAGTCGGACGTGGGCATTGTCTGGCTCAGGGATCATGTCCTATCCAACCGGGCCCGGCATTTTTTAGCTACCTTTATAGAATAACATTTGTTGATGCCCCTCGTCTTCCCTTGCTTTGTCCAAGCCGTGCCGCTTTATGGATTCCATTATTCGTTATTCATTGTTAACAAACTTAAAGTCACGAATCGTCCCGCACCGGCTAAACCCGATATCTTGGTACAATCGATTGGAGTCCGGATTGGCCTGATCGGCATACAGCATGGGCACCAAACCGTCCTGCAGCAAGCGAAGTCCAAGGTCTGCTACCAGGGCGCTGGCATAGCCTTTTTTCCGTTCAGCCCTCGGCGTATAAACAGCGTTGATGCGACCGTGCCTTGGCGACCGGTGTGCAGCATTGGCCATCGAGACCGCTTTGCTGCCGGCTATCCATAAATATAACCCGCCCTGCTGGATGAGTCGCTGCGCTGTCTCGACCTGGCTTGCCGCATTCGCGCGGACCCCATAAGCATCCTCCGAGAATCCGACCAGAAACCGCGCCACCTGCTGCGTATCTTCAGCAGCGGCCTGCCTGATGGTGCCCTCGACGAATTGAGGGGGCTTCACGGCGGGGGCATGATAAGACTCCATCGTCATATGAAGACGGTAGGTCTCATGAGGTTCCTCTGCATAACAGCGTGCAAACTGCTCGGCCACATCCGGCTCCCCGGTCACCCCAGGGAGGGTCACTCCCTTAAGCTCGCTTACCAGCTCTTGGAGCAGGTGCTGCCGCTTATCCCCGGAAACCTGCCGGGAAATCCATAACCATGCGTTCCCCCGGGGAGACTGCGCAAAGATCATGCGTCCATCCGGCGATTTCAGCCCGATGTTCTGCGGCGACCCGGCAAGGAGATGAATCAGATTGTATGACACCTCATCCTGAATAAAATCTTCCTGGTACAGCACCTCGTCCTGAGGCATCAATTTCGCAAGCATTCTTACACTCCTCTCTTTTCCATCATCAATCTCTGTCCGTCCAAGCTCTGAACCAATCGAACGGGCATGCCAGCAAAAATGTCACCTAGGGTCCCAGGAACACAAAAAAGCCCCGTCCCTTGTAGGGACGGAGCCTTGTCTCCGCGTTACCACCCTGATTCGCACCGGAAAGCCGGTACGCACTCTCGTCATCATCCATCAATGATGCCCCATGATAACGGCAGGGAATACCCGGATGCGCCTCAAGTTATAAACGTTCGGCGGATCTGCTCCGAGGTGATGGCCATGCATCGCTGCTGACTGCTTCGCACCACCCAGCAGTTCTCTGATTCAGCTTCCTTGGCGACCCTGGCGTCCTCATCCTAGCATTTCCGAAAAATTTAACTCAGTTTACTCCGGCGGCATCTCGCTGTCAAGCCCGATTCCCCATATGAAGAAATGCTTTAGACTCCATCTTATTTGTTATTAAAACGGAAGACCAGCATATCCCCTTTCTCCGGATGGACGCCATCATGCTCTGTATATCTTCCGCCCGTGTACGTGTTCAACGTTTTGCGCCAAAAAATCTGGGTACTCATATTGCGCTCGGTCGGATTCGTTTGCAGCTCCCATGCACCTTGGAACTGATCGAACACAAGCTCAGCCGCTCGTTGGGCTACACCTTGTCTTCGAAAAGTCCGAAGCACAAAAAAATCATTCAAGTAATACTGGATATTCGGCGATGGAATGTACGGGGTGGTGGCCACCAGGGCCAACCCTGCCGCAATGCCATCTACGGAGATTAGATAAGGAAAAAGAACCGATGGCTGCTCCCACCACACATCGAGCTGCTTGCTCTGTTCGCTTAGGGTCGGCACATCCTCTTTTTCAAATACACCGAACCGGTTAGGACGGACCCCCCATATCTCAGCAATGTCATGCAAGTACAGCGGATATATGTTATGCAGAATAAATGACTGTTCCTTCGGGCATAAACGTACCTCAATATTCACGGTCAATCCCCTCCCTAATGAATGATGTATGTAAGTTTAGTATGTCTAGGATAACATATTTACTCTTCCAAGAGGTTTACAGGTATGTAAATTGCGTTACGAATGTTGTAAAAATCCGTTAACCCTACTCCTTATTTCACCATGATTTCAGTATATGTCCTACAGCTCATCCAAAATAATGTTGAATTCTGTTAATTTATATCATGCAAAGAGCCAACCGATTGTATGCATCGGTTGGCTCTTCGTTTTCTTAGCGCTGTATTCAGTGCGTTTGCAGTCTTATCAAACGGGGATAACCCCCCCTTGCCGCAATGCTCCTGCGAGGAAGCTTACTCCGTCAAACCCAGGGCATTCCGCGCCATCGTCATATATTCATCCTGACCTGTCAGAAGAGCGAACTGGGCGATCAGCACGGGATACGCGGCATGCTGCTCGACAATATGATCGAACATACGCGGCCACACCCTCCCTCCGGCTTGTGCATACCGGTCCAACAGGACACGGAGATTATGCTCGCCATAAATGGCGTAGTATAACACGAAGTCTTTGGCCGGACTTGCTACCTCGGATTCCGTCCAATCCAAGAGTCCGGTAACCTGCACGCGCTCATCAATCAAGATATGCGGGGGATGAAGATCCCCATGGATGAGGGCAGAATGCGTCGGCCAGTAGGAATCCTCCTCCAGCCATTTCTGCCATCTCTCCCACAGCGCATCGGAGACGCCCAGACGGTTTTTGATGTCTTCCATATTTTGCGCTGTCTCCACGCGAACCTCTTGGGGACTCTTCACCCGCAGGCCTGCCGCCCGTGCCGCATCATGATCGACGCCATGCAAGGCAACCAGCGTCTCAGCCAAGGAGCGGACAAATTCGTCACCCGGATTCTCATGATCCATATTCCATGCATAACCTTCCATGCTGACGGAAGCGGCAGGCTGCCCGCCAAGCAGCGGATAGGCGATGAGCTCCGGCGTGTAAATGCGCCAATCCGGCACATCAACCGGAAGATGGGACTGGATCAGCTTCAAGACCCGAGCTTCGTTGTCCGCCCTTTCCAGCACATCCGATCGTCTCGGTTTACGCAGAATCCACCGTGCTCCAGTCCCGGCTTCCTCAGCGAATCCAACAAGGAAATCCATGCCGGATTCATTCATTTCAATTCCCTCCGGATTCAATGTCACCCCGTGTTTTCCGGCAATCTCCAGCATCTCTTGGATAACTTGTGTATAATCATCATTTTGTTTTGCTATTGTCATAAGGAATCAATCCCCTTCCATATTTCATTGCATCATGGCAGTCATAACAACAAAAAAAGCACAGGCATCGAGCTGCCTGTGCTGGGTAACCGGAACGGGTCTTAGCTGTCCACCGTTCCTGGAATGTCTAATCGAAATACACATTCAAATACAACAGGAAGGTGAAAACACCGTTATCCCGTAAATGAAAAAACATGTATTCTATAGACATCTCATAAAAATGGGTTACGTAAAAAAGACGGACCCATCCCGATTACCCTGCATCTGTGCAGGTCTCTTTAGCGCTATTTCATTAGCCGCGAAAAGATCTCAATCGGGAATAATCCAACATACGTAACCCTCCGTTCGTCATAAGTTGTGTTTAACTTTACCAAAACCATTCATAGTTTGCAAGACCTGATTCGTAAAATTTTTCCACCTTCCAGAAAGAAGCTGCGATCCTTAATGATTCGGCACAAAATGACCAAGTCACCCCGAAAGTGCCTGCTTCTCGTCTTCCGGTCGCTCTATTTACGCTTCCTGCAAATGCTCTTTGCAAAAAGTCATGAGTTCTTCCTCTTCCTCCGGCTCCATGTCGAAGTCCAGGTACTGATCGGTTGTCCGCTCATAGAAGTCGTACTTTACAATGCGCGAACGCTCTTCATCATCCAGGTAAATCACTCTCAAATAGACGCCATGCTCCGAATAAAGCTCATCATCCTCCGGCACATCCAGATCACATACAAACTCAAAGCGTTTACCTGTCAGGATTCCAAACGGATCCTTTACCAATTCAACGCTGTATTCTTTGATTGTCAGCATATTCCCATCCTTTCTATCACTCTACTCATTATACACAACTGAGCATTCATTCTTGCATTCTTCTATTTATGAAAAAAGCCGTAGATAAAGGGCGGGGCCCTTCCCCATTTTCAACTCTATCAGCATATACCTCTTACGAGTGCTGCGTCATTCGCTTACGATATAGTTATGATTCCCATATAAAAAGGAGATGAAGCGCGTGTCCCAAAAGGAACATCTGACCATCACGGTAGAGAAGGGCCAGCAACGCTTCTCCGTGACATCGCCTCTTGGAGGGGTTGGGCGGTTCGTCTTTGTGGTGAACGATCAGTTCACCAATGCCCCCAACACCACGCAAATCGCCAGTGGTGCCGGAAAAAGCAGCGCCGCGGGCAACAACGCAGCCATCAAATCCCCGCACACGTATCAGCAACAGAGCGTTGGAGCTGGTGGAATCGCCAAAAATTTGGGATTAAAAGATCCCCAGGATCAGGACCATTTCTCCAAACATCATTCGAAACATCATTCGAAACATGGCAAGCATAGAAAACACCAAAAAGAAGTGGTATTCGTCATTAACAAGCAAGTCGTGAAGCTTCCGAAGGGAAGCAAAAATGCGTCGGCGACACAAATTGCCAGCGGTGCCGGGAAATACAGCACAGGCGGCACCAACTCCGCCATTGAGAGCCGCGGCACCAGACAGCAGCACGCCGTCGGCGGCGGCAGCGGCAGCAAAGCGATTAACAAAGACATCCAGCATAAGGATCGGAAGTCCAAGCACCGCGACTGGAAGTCCAAGCATCACGAGTGGAAATCCAAGCATGACCACCGAAAAAAGAGCAAAACGTATTAAAAAGACAAAATGACCCTCGAAGGGTCATTTTTCTTTTGAGCCGGGCTGTAATTAAACTAAAATCGATCTGCCGTATGCCTATCGCTGTTTGTCATCATTGATCGTCCTCTTGACCCGTCCGTTCTTTCCCCTTCGCGGTTGCTGCGAACGATCTGGTCATGGACTTGATCAACTCCACTTTACGGTAGCGCATGGCCGACCAATCCTCATCGACAGCGATTTGCCGAACGGGCTCATAGCCTTCGTCAGCAAGAATGCCCGTAATGCTCTCCCGGCTGCAATCGGAGTTCTTGTAGGTCTTGGATGATTTCTTGGGATAACACAGCCACAGCAAGCCGTTGTCAGTCACGGAGCTGGCAGCGATCTTGGCTAACCGCTGCAATTCCTCATTGCTTGTCCCGAAGGCTTGCACGAAATCGTAAGGTACTTGCTGAGGCTCCGTATGGACTTCCCCTTGCAGGGAGTTGATGACCTCATGATAGGCCTGTGGTGCGTTTAGTATCAGAACCGGCTGGCCGAGGTCTTTGAATTGCAGCTTTTTGACGGTTGGATGTGTCTCCAGCATGTTTAAGTTTCATTCCTCTCGATTCGATTTTTATATAGTCCATTTCAGACTTCTTATGAAGAAGAGCATACCCATATGAATGGGTACGCCCTTGCAGCTGGTCAATCCACACGGCGGATAAATCCTCTTGGGATTGCGCGTTATTCTTGTTACTGCGCTTTCTTAATCTGCTTGCTTCGCAGCTGCCCGCAGGCGGCATCGATATCGGTTCCATGCTCCAGACGAACGCTGCAGCTGATGCCCTGTTTTTTCAAGGTATCGTAAAAAGAGGTAATCGATTCTTTTGTGCTGCGCTGATACTGGCTGTGCTCATCCACCGGGTTGTACGGAATGAGGTTCACATTCGCCAGATTGCGTCGCTCGCCAACAAGCTCTGCCAGCTCGAGCGCATGCTCCCGCTGATCGTTCACATCCTTCAGCAGAATATACTCCAGCGTGATGCGGCGATTCGTTTTTTCCAGATAATAATCAATCGCTGCCATCAGCTTCTCGATCGGAATCGCTTTGTTAATCTTCATAATGCGGGTCCGAATCTCATCATTCGGCGCATGCAGGGAGATGGCGAGATTCACGCCCAGATCGCTGTCCGCGAACTCGACGATTTTGTTAGCCAGCCCGCTGGTCGATACCGTAATATGACGGGGACCGATGGCAAGCCCCTTATGATCCTTGATGACACGAATGAAATCCGACATGTTCTCATAGTTATCAAACGGCTCCCCGATCCCCATCACCACGAGATGGCTGACCCGCTCGCTTTTGCCTTTTTGATCCAAGTGAAGCTGAACCTGCATGACCTGCTCCACAATTTCTGCTGCGGACAAATCCCGGCTTTTCTTCAGCAAACCGCTGGCGCAGAAGCTGCAGCCGATGTTGCAGCCGACCTGGGTGGTCACGCAGACCGACAAACCGAATTTATGCCGCATCAATACGGTCTCAATCAGGTTGCCGTCCACCAGCTTGAACAGGAACTTAACGGTTCCGTCCAGAGACTCCTGCTTGGTGTGCTCCTCCAAGGTCAGAATCGTATAATGCTCCGCGAGCAGCTGCAAGCATTCCGGATGCACATCCGTCATATCGGAAAAAGCGGTGACCCGCTTCCGATACAGCCATTCCCATACCTGTGTTGCCCGAAACTTTTTATGTCCACGCTCGCCAAGCCAAGCCGTCAACTGATCTAATGTTAATCCATAAATGGATGGTTTATTCATTGATTGTTCCTCTTTCTATTCATAGTCCACTCCTTATTGTCCCAAAATTCCGAAGCGAACACAAGGGGAGTTATAGGCAATTCACGCTTCTAGTACGTAAAACAGGATTGACATATCCAATAAATACCTTTATCTTATCATTGACTGACTTAATCAATCATAAATATAAATAACAGAAGGGAGACATCGGCTCGATCTTCAACGAAGTTCACCGCTTTTAGTCCTGCCCCTGTATTCCAAGTTTGAATTTCAGAAGGAGTTTTTACGTTTATTATTGACTGACTAAATCAATCTATATCGGAGGTCTTCGAATGAAAACAAAAGGCAAAGCGCTCATTCTAGGTGGAGGCATAGCCGGACTATTCGCTGCAACCGTGTTATCCAAACATTATAAAGAGGTGATCATTACGGATCGTGATGAGTTTCCGGCAGGACCGGAAACTCGGGCAGGTACGCCGCAGGCCTATCATCCGCACCGTTTCCTTGAGCGCGGCAAGATGATCGTTGAACGTTGGTTCCCTGGCATAACCGAGGAATTACTTCAGCAAGGGGCTCATTCCCGAGGACTGAAATCCGTTAAAATGACCAACCGCTTCGGCACTTTGGAACTGCCCGATGAGCCCAATGCGGGATGCAGCCGATCCCTGCTGGAGTGGACACTGCGCAGCAGAGTGGCCAAACTGCCAAACGTTACTCTCTTACCGAAACGGACGGCGCAACAATTGCTGTTTGACCCCGACAAGAATGCCGTTACCGGCGTTGTGTTCCGGGACAGAAGCGTCAAGGAGCCGGCGCTCCTTCATATGAATGCGGATATCGTCGTGGATGCAAGCGGGCGTGGATCCAAGCTCGCTGATTGGCTGCAGAACCTCGGTTATGCGATACCGAAGGCAGAAAGGCTGCACATATCTCTCGGCTACAGCACGCGCCACTATAGAGTTCCGGAGGAAATTCAGACTGTGTGGAGTACCATCCTGAATGAAGGAGATCCCTCCCTTGGCATCGGTACGGCCGTATTCAATCCGATCGAGAACCAGATCGCGGAGGTGGTTCTATACCGCGCGGGAGGAGCTTCCTATCCGACAACCGACCATCAGCTGTACGACCAGGAAGCGCAAAATCTATTCGGTACCGCCATGGGAGATTTGCTTCAGCAGCTTGAACCGGTCTCAAGCCCGCGGGGCTACCGGATCGAGGAATGCGTGAGACAGCATTTTGAGCAGATGGAGGATTGGCCTTCAGGTCTGCTGGTGCTTGGCGATGCCTTCTGCAGCTTCGATCCGATATTCGGCCAGGGCATGACGGTGGCGGCCATCCAAGCAGATACGCTGGATCAATGCTTGCAATCGATGCAGAATGGAGTCCTGCTTGAGGAGGGATTCGAACGCTTCGCCCTTCTAAAGATTCAATCCGCCATGGAGCCTGCATGGTGGCTTAGCGCAGCTGCGGATCTCAGATGGCCGGGGGTGACATACGAAGGCCACCTGTCCGCCCAAGGGTTCTCTTTTGCCCAGAGCCTATTCGATATATGCCAAGAGCTGGCTTTTGGTCATCACGATATGGCCGTATTCGAACAGTACATGATGGTAACGGGTCTTTTTGCCTCGCCGCAGGCTTTGTTTAATGCAGACTATATCACCTCGCTTGTGAATGCGGACCCATCGGGAAAAGGTAAAGCTTGGCTCCATCAAGTATTACAGGAGGCAAATTTGCCGCTGGAGGAATTATTGGGGCGGATCATCCCGGTCTTTAACAACGAATTTCTGCCCTTATCGATGGGATTGCCCGAATAAATCAAATGCGTTATTGTTGATATCAGCAAGAGAATACCATGATGAGGGATGGACGCAATGGCCCCGCTAAACGAAGAACAATTGCATCAAATACGCGACGAACGAAAAGAACAAATCATGCAAGCTGCCATCAAAGTATTTTCTAGAAGAGGTATTTTCGGAACCAAAATGAGCATGATCGCCAGCGAAGCCGGAGTCAGCCATGGCCTTCTCTATCATTACTTTAAATCCAAAGACGAGTTGTTCATCACGCTCGTTCAATGGTCGATGGAGGAGGCACGGCTGGCGCTCTCCGAAATCTATAACGTGCCCGGTACCCCACTTGAGAAAATTACATTGCTAACCTCCATGATTCTCCAAGAGGATGATAATTCGCACTTTATGCTGATTCAGCAAGCACGTACCTCCGATGGCGTGCCCGAAGAGGCAAAGCGGATTATCGAGAACTATTCCATCCATGCCTTCGTTGACCAGTTGATGCCGCTGTTTCAAGCAGGGCAGGACGCCGGAGAGATCGCGGCTGGCGATCTGAGAGAGCTGGTGGCCTGTTATTTATCCGTGTTATCGGGATTAATGACACTGAAATCCCAAGGGGATCCGAGCTATACGCCGCCTAAGGCGGAGCTGCTGCTGCGCCTGCTTACGAACGGACAAGGGCAATAACGCAAACCAAACACACCTCCCATGAAACCAACCGGATCATTTCCGTACATTTCATAAGAGGTGTGTTTTTACTTTTGCACCGGAAGGCCCGGCTGAATTCAAGATTCGATGCCGAGCTGCTTCCTGATTCGCTTCGTGTTAGATATAGAATTTATGAGTTATCAGTGGAACTGATGAAATTCTATATCGCAAGAAAACCTACCTATGCATCGCGGCCGCTCATCCTTGAAGTGGCCTCGATAGAGGTTTTCTTATCAAAAGTGGACTTTTTGAACAACCTCTATTGTCGTATATCAGAGGGGCGCCCCGGGTTCATGCTTCTCCTGCTCTCGTATCTGCGAACCGTCGCTCAGCGTAATCCAAGTGTCGAACTGCCGCTGTCCTTCATGCAGGCGAATCACCCTCGCACCACGGAGCATGCCTTCCCGGCCATATGTGCCATAACCGGTAGCTCTCCCGTAACAGAGACGAATGCCGTGCAATTCACCCCAGTAATCATTGATATGATCATGACCAGCGAACGTACCCATCACATCGCCCCGCTCCAGCATGGCCGCGAATAGTCCGGTGTTCACTTCGGGACAGCACACCCTCTCGAACTTGCTCCCGTAGCACGTTTTCCGTTCCCAGACTTCATGATACTCCGGCAGAGGGATATGAAAAAAAGCCAATGCGGGCAGCGGATTCCCTTCAGACTTGGTGCTGTAAGCCAAGGACGCCATTTCATACCAGCGGATCTGATCGCGCCGAATCCAATCATACCCCTGAACAGCAGGATGTTCGGACTCTCTCCCTGAATCGAAGAAATACAGAACAGCCGCCGTGTCTTTCCCATGACTGTCGTATAAAGGAATCGTATAATTACCAACCCCGTGAATTTCCGGCGAGCCGTGCTCTGCACAGTTATATGTGTGCTGCAGGGCTGCATTCATAAGTTCTTCCCGCGTGACATCCCCTTCTGTATCATGATTCCCGAATACGAAGGCCCAGCGTATTCCGCGTGATTCCACCGTCTTAACAACATCCTTGAAAGCCTGCACTTGATCCTGGCACCTTTTCCAGCCGGGATCCGCTTCCCCGGAATAAATAAGATCGCCCGTAAATACCACCAGATCAGGCTGCTCCAGGTCCAGTACCGTTTCCATACAGCGCCGGCTCATCTGGTCCTCCGGTTCCCCATTCTTCCAATGAATATCTGTGAACTGCACAATCTTGAAGGTATGATCGTCTCCGAATCGAAGAGTTGGCTTCAACATAACCGTCTCCTTTACATGGACATGTGGTTTTTTTATGAATTGTTGTGGTTTTATGTGTATATTAGAGGAGGAAACGCCGAAAAGTCAATGATTTTTCGTTGACAATATCGTATTGTCAGCCTAATATAAGATCGAATCCACATCTTCGGTCAACATCAGTCATATACAATATTGAGGTGAATGAATTTATGTCTGTAACCTATGAGGAACGCAGGGGGAAGATCTTAAATCAATTGGAGCTTGAAGGCAAGGTGAAAGTCCACGCCCTTGCGGAGCAGCTGGAGGTATCCGCGGAAACGATCCGGAGGGATTTGGATCGGTTAGAGAAAGAAGGCAGGCTGCGCAAAGTTTACGGCGGCGCCGTTAAATCGCGTTCCGGGCATATCGAGCCGTCCTTTACCAGCCGTTCCCAGACCTGCGCAGAAGAAAAGGCCGCGATCGGTAAACTCGCCGCTTCCCTAGTCAAGGAAGGGGAGACCATTCTGCTGGATAACGGAACCACCACGATTGAAGTTATGCGTTATCTGAAGGACCGGTCTGATGTCACGGTCATCACCCATTCGCTGCCTATCCTGAATCTGGCAATGGAGATTTTTCAGGGGAAGATTATTTATATCGGCGGGGATATGGACCGGACCAAACAAGCCGCAACAGGTCCTCTGACCGAATTGCTGCTGGAACAGTTCAAGGTTAATAAAGCGTTTATCTCGGTCGGCGGTATTTCATTAACCGATGGCATTACCGACTATGATCTGGATGAGGCCTACATATCGCGAAAAATGCTGGAGCGTTCGGAGGAAGGCATCGTTCTTGCCGATCATACCAAGCTCGGGGTAACTACGTTCTCGAAGCTCGCCAAACTGGAGGACATCTCCATGGTTATCACAGATCCGGGCTGTTCACAGGAATGGGTGGATAATCTGTCCGCCCGCAGCATTGAAGTACTTATCGGACATTTCTGATGGAGCTGCTATCACTGCTGCTGGTGCTGTCTTCCGGTCTGACCCATGCCCTGTGGAATCTATTCACGAAGCGAAGCATTCATAAATCGGTGTTTCTGTGGTGCATCCATTCTGTCACCTTAATCCTCTTGATGCCTAATTTTCTCATGGAGATGTCAGGGCTGAAGCTGGAACCGCATATTTACGGACTTATGCTTCTGTCCATGACCATCCAGGGCTTCTATATCACGCTGCTCTCCAAAGCCTATACTCATGGCGATATGTCCCAGGTATACCCGTTTATGCGAGGGCTTGGCGCCATGCTGACTTCGCTGTGCAGCCTCGTGTTGTTCCATGAGCATCTAAGTGCAGCGGGTTATATGGGCCTGAGCATCATTATCTTTTCGTTGTTTGCTTTATCGGGTTTGAGATTCAGAGGCCCTTCCAGCCTGAACCCCAAAGCCTTAATCTATGCCTGCCTGGTCGGGCTTTGCATTTCCGGATATACGCTGACCGACAAGGCCGTTCTGGATGCGGGGGTCTCCCCTATCGCGCTAATCCAATTATCCAATATCAGTTATTTCTTCGCTCTGATCGTTCCCGTGATGCTGTCCAGACAGCTGAAACAGGAATGGTCGGTGAACTGGCGCACGATTCTGCTGGGCTCCATCCTGGCACCGGGTTCTTACTTGCTATTCCTGTTCGCCATGCGGCTCACCCCGCTTGCCCACATCGCGCCGGTCCGTGAAATCAGCACGGTATTCGGCACCATACTCGGCATCATCGTTCTGCGTGAGCAGCAAGGCTGGCGGCGTATCATTATGTCCGCGCTCATCACGCTAGGTATCATGACCATAGCCTTATGGGGGTAGAAATCGCCATCCCATGTAAGCAATCCTGTACACATTTTGCATAATCGTCTTATTCAGCTTCAATACATAAAGATCAAATGGTTCTTACCGAGGAGGATGTATCGATGGCTAAACGTGTCGTTATTCTTGGAATTGATGGAGCAGGCAGGTTTGTTCAAGAAGCGGACGCACCGCATCTTCACGCCCTGCTGCAAGCAGGAGCATACTCGTACGATGCTCAGACGGTGTTTCCCAGCATCAGCGCTGAATGTTGGGGCTCGTTGTTATATGGCGTAAACCCGGGCCAACACGGTCTTGATAATGACCGGGCGATTCACCAGCATATTCCGGAGAGCTTCCCCTATGCGTCGCTATTCAAGCTGGCCCGCCAGCAATGGCCGGACGCTCCCCTGTCTGCATTCAGCTGCTGGGAACCGATCAACACAGGAATCATTGAGAATACGATCAACGTTCATATGGAATCTAAACCGGACCCCGAGCTGACGGAAGCCATTGTCGATTATATTCATCGGTAGCCCGACTTCAAACTGATGTTCATTCAGTTGGATCACCCCGACGGTGCGGGCCACAAGTACGGATTCGGTACCGATAAACAGCTGGAGCAGATTGCCGTTACGGATAAGTACGCAGGTATGATTGTCAAGGCACTGGATGATCAGCAGCTGCTGGAAGACACCTGGATCATCACGGTCACGGACCATGGCGGCGGAGGCGCTCATCCTAATGACCACGGCAGCGACCACCCGATGGACATGACCATCACCTGGGGGATTACGGGGCCGGGCGTAAAACCCGGCCTTCTCGATGCACCGATCAGCATCATGGACACGGCGGCCGTCATCGGTCATGTGCTGGGGCTGGGCGCACCGGATTGCTGGGAAGGAAAGATACCTGAAGGAATATTCTAATCCGGAAATCCGAGTGATGGCAAAAGCCCGTTCCAATTGATGAATCACTTTCACTTACCTATCCAATATACTTTCTGAGAGCTTAAAAAAAGCCGGCGATTACACGCCGGCTTCTGTCGTTAAGACGATCTCTTCCGTTGTCTTTAGATCCGCAAACCATCTCAGGGTAGCGTTCACATGATCTATGATCTGCTGCGCGGTTAGCACTGAATTGTTCCAGGTGCTGTGGGCATCCGTCACCAGCGTGACATCATAGCCCAAACTGGATGCTCTCCTGCACGTGGTATCTACACATAACTCACTCTGCATACCCGCCAGAATGACATGTTCGATGCCCTTTCGTTTCAGTTCTTCCTCAAGCGTTGTATTAAAGAATGAATCCGGTCTGGTCTTCTGAATGATGGTATCCGACATCGCAGGCGCAATCTCACGGTTAATCTTCCACGCCTCCGACCCTGCCTTCAAGCCTTCGTCATTATGTTGTATGTAAAAGACTGGAATGCCACCGCTTCTGGCTTTTGCGATCAGCTGCTTGAGATTGTGGAGCAATCGATCCCCTTCAAACACCGGATCATTCTCTTGAAACATCTCATTCTGCACATCAATGACCAATAGCGCACTCTTCTTCAACTACAACACCCTCCTGTACGATCAATTTACTCATCAACTTTATTATAGAACGAACGTTCCTGTTATGTATATGAAAATTTAGATCTCTCACCAAAAAATGGACCCGCTCCACGCCAAAAAAGGAATCCCTCTCTTAGGACTCCTCTTCGTCTCCTTCAGCTACTCTTCCTCGACGATAACCTCCGGGGTTGCCGACTTTTTCTTTACATTATACTGATGAAGCTTCCTCATCGTCTTGTAAAGCTGCTGCAACTCCTGTTCATCCAAAATGTCGAACATAGAGGTTTGGAAATCCGACAGCAGCGGGATAATTTCTTCCAGCAAGGCCTGTCCCTTATCGGTTAGCGAGATATACTTTACCTTCCAATCCTGCTTGCGGACAATCAGGCCCAGCTTCTCCAGTCGTTTCACCATATGGGAGACACCGCCGCCGCTAATGGAAAGATATTCGGCCAGCTCCTGCTGTGACAAAGGTTGGTGCGCGAAGACCTGGATCAAGACGTCGAATTGGGCAACCGTGATGCAGAACGGCTGTAAGAACTCATTCGAGAGGTGATTACCGATCTGTTGAAAACGGGTGATCCGAACCCAGGACAGCATGGCTAATCGGTTCTCCTGATGAAACCCCAATTGTTTCATTGACTCCCTTCACCTCCCCTACCATAATCACAGTCAATTTATCACTCAAGTGATGAACTGTCAAATCAACATCCGTAGGAATATTTGTTATACCAATAGATAGCTATATCCTTTTATTATATATATCATTTTCAATCACTTCAATCTATTGGTGCCAGGAGTGTCTAATCTTGAAATATAACCGTGGAAACGATACTATGAGCATAGAATCTTTGAACTAGATACACCACGAGCAGTGTATTCCTTTTGTATATTCAAACATAACAACTGTAACTTTTTATCAAAAGTAGCATTAGACTTTGACATAAACGCCACAAAATGATATATCAAATTCAGAGAGGAAATCCGCTATGGAACAAATTCCACTATATCAACATATCGTAAATGCTCTAACGGCCAAGATTGAATCCGGGGAACTCCAAGCCGGAGATCAGCTTCCGACCGAAGCTGAGATTTCGAAAGAGTACAACGTCAGCCGAATTACCTCGAAGAGGGCGCTGACCGAGCTGGAGAATGCCAAGCTGATCTACCGGATCCAAGGCAAGGGAAGCTTCGTGAGCACAGACAAGGCACCTCACAGGCCCCTGGGCAAGACCAGTAAGGAGATCCTGCTGATTCTGCCGTTCGCCCATAACCCGGGACTTGGAGATTATGAAAAAGGCATCAACCAATTTCTCGCAACAACCGACTATACCTTGAATATTCAGTCCAATACGATTGTCGGACAGCGGAAGCTGCTGGAGTCCGCGCTTCACAGCACCAATTCGGGGCTGATTCTCTACCCGATCAGCAGCATCTCCGATCTTGGCATTCTGTACCAGTATCACCTGGCAAAGTACCCGCTGGTGACGATGGATAAATGCATTGAAGGCATTCCATTCCAGTCGGTTGTCTCCGACAACTTCGGCGGCGGATACCAGGCCTCCAAACATCTGATCGAGAATAATCATAAGAAAATCGCCTTTATCTCCTCTTTGAAGGTAGAGAACTCTTCCTCGATCCGAGAGCGGTATTTCGGTTATTTGAAGGCTCTATATGATTACAGCCTGATCGATTACAGCGTCAATGACTTGACCGACCGGTACTTAACCCATGACAACGACAACGGCAGAGAATACTATATTCAGTTTATTCAATCCGTTGTGACACAGGGAATTACGGGTATTGTTGCCGAGAATGACCTGATTGCGATCGAGATCATTCAGATTGCCAAAGAACTGGGCCTGTCGGTACCGGATGATTTCTCTATAGTAGGCTTTGACAACATTCATCTCGCGGGCTTCGTTGAACCCAAGCTGACCACCATATCCCAGGACTTCGAACAGATGGGATATCAGGCTGCGCGAAGCCTCATCACCCTGATCGAGAATCCCCTGGATCATCCTCATGAGAATACCGTGGTTCCCGTTCGTCTCATTGAACGTCAGACCGTGAAGAAGCTGTAACACCTATTTTTATGAACCAAAGGAGACTCTAACATGCTGAACTATATCGATACAAGGCAAGGAACCAACAACCAATACACCTATTCCAACGGGAATGCGCTCCCTTATACGGGTGTACCTTTCGGTATGAACCACTTTGTTGTCCAGACCAAAAACGAAGGAAGCTGGTTCTTCAACCCCAATGACCGCGTCTTCCAAGGCATTCGCCTGACACACCAGCCAAGTCCATGGATGGGCGACTTCGCCCACTTCCTGATGACTCCGATTGCGGACGACAAAATCAGAGGGTCCGTCTTCACCTGTCAAAGCTCCTACCGTCCCGAGGAAGCGATATTCAAGCCCCACTATCTCAAAGTGAAGCAGCAGCGTTATAACATCACCACAGAGCTGGCTCCCAGCACCTATGGTGCGGCACTGCGCATCAAATACAATTCCGGGCAGCAGGCAGGCTTCGTGCTGAACGTTCATAACAAAAGCGAGTTCCGCTTGGATGCAGCCCAGCGCAGACTAACCGGCTTTGTCAGCAACTTCGCAGATTGTCACGATAAAGAATTCCGTATGTACGTGGCCATGAGCTTCAGCAAGGACATGGATCTCTCCACGACAGGTTATTACGACGCCGAAGGCCAGTTCTTCCCTGAGGTTGCCTTTGGCAATGTGGACCAGCATGTCGTCATTCGCTTCAATGACTGCGAAAGGGGCACGCTGGATGTTAAGCTGGCGACCTCCTTCATCAGCCTGGAGCAAGCGGAGCTTAACCTTGCACGCGAACGGAACACATCCCTGGATGAGCAGAAGGAATTGGCGGCACAAGCCTGGAATCATTACCTGAACAAAATCCGGGTCACTCACTCGAACGAAGAATATATGCGCACCTTCTATACTTGCCTTTACCGCATGTTCCTGTTCCCGCAGAAGTTCTATGAGCTTGATGCCAACATGGAGCCGGTTCATTACGATACAACCGCCCGATCCGTCAAAAAAGGCGTTCTCTATACCAATAACGGCTTCTGGGATACTTACAAAACCGTATATCCGCTCTATTCCATCATCGCGCCGAAGGAATATGAGGAAATGCTGGAAGGCTTCCTGAATTCCTACCGCGAGACCGGCTTCCTGCCGAAATGGCTGTCCCCGGATGAGCGCGGACTGATGCCGGGCACGCTTATTGACGCCGTCATTGCGGATGCAGCGGCTAAGGGATTGGCCCAGCATCTGCTGCCGGAACTATTGGAGGCCATGCTGACCGCAGCCACTACGCAGAGCGGGCAGAATTGCTATGGACGTCAAGGAACGCTGGACTACATCAAGTACGGTTACGTTCCGAGCAGCTATCACGAGAGCGTGAACCACACGCTGGATTACGCATACAGCGACTACTGCATCAGCCGCGTGGCCGACGTATTGGGCCGGTCGGATGTAGCCGAACAGTACAGACAAAGCGCGCTCAACTACAAGAATATTTTCGATGCGGAAACCGGGTTCATGCGAGCAAAAGATCAGAACGGCCAGTTCCGTCCGGATTTCAATGATACGAGCTGGGGTCTCGATTATGCCGAAGGAAGCGCCTGGCAGACCAGCTTTGCGGTATTCCAGGATTTCCAGGGCTTGATCGAAGCGCACGGTTCGAAGGAACGCTTTTTCGACAAAATCACCCAACTGTGCAATAAAGCACCGGACTTCGACGTGCGGGGCTATGGCTTTGAAATTCATGAGATGAGTGAGATGGCTGCCATTGATTATGGCCAGCTGGCGATTTCCAACCAGCCGAGCTTCCATATTCCTTATCTGTTCAACTATGTAGGGCAGCCCGCATCGTCCCAGGTTGTCCTCAAACAGCTGATGTCGAACCTGTTCAACAGCGGCTTTGACGGCTTCCCGGGCGACGAGGATAACGGCAGCATGTCCGGATGGTATGTGTTCAGTTCCATGGGCTTCTATCCGGTATGTCCGGGCAGCAATGAATATGTTCTCGGCATCCCGCTATTCGACAGCGTGAGCATTGAGCTGCCAAGCGGCAAACAGATGTTGATTCATACCGACAACAACAATCCACAGTCCAATTTCGTGGCAAACGTTCAATTGGAAGGACAGGATTACACCAAACTGTACATTACGCATGAGGATATTCTGGCAGGCAAGTCCCTTGAATTCCGCCTTGGACTGGCTCCAAGCTACCGTCATTACAGTGCGGAGGAACTGCCGTTCTCGATATCGAAAAAGTAAGAACTACAGCTTAACTTGCATAATAAGAACAAGGGGCATCCCATCAGGTCAACGGCCTGGAGATGCTCTTTTTTGTGCATCCAGCTGTTTAGTCATTCTTTCATAATCGGGGGAGTCGGTCCCGTGGGTCCCCTTCTCTAATAATGAAAAAACAGGAATTTTCAAGATCACCTCGGGTAACAATACACATGATTCACATTATGATCCTATTGCTAAGAAATTGCGGGGTGATTTTCCGTTGTGGTCCGTCATTGTATCTCATATTCCGAAGTGGACGCTATGGGTTCAAGCCTTTCTACTCGTGCTGGTACCCATCCTCTTTCTGGTGTTGACCCATTGGTTTCGGAAATCTATTAATTCGAGTTACTCCCTCGAGCCGAGCGAGCCTTCTCCCCCCAAGAGGGAGGATAGTGTCTCGCCGCAAGTTCTTATTACAGGACTTTACGATACGGATTTAATGTCCGTCCGTAAAGCCATCGGTAACAATGCAGACGTGGAAATCAGGGAATTTACGATCCGGGGCACGGGAACGCGTGCAGCTATCGTTTTTGTTGACGGATTGATGGACAACGATCTTATGGACACCCATCTCATAAGACCCCTCATGTTGGGGGGAATTCCGGAAGCGGAGCAGGATAACTTCAATCATTCAAGTGACTCGATTAAAGCCTATATCAGCAGCCAGATGCTTCCTGTAAGTGAGATAAAGCATATCAGTGGACTATTGGAACTTGTACAAGCTGTTCTTGCGGGCACAACCGGTTTGTTGGTAGATGGAATGCAAGGAGCCTTTCTGGTTGGTTCAGCCAAGGGGAAGAGTCGAAGTCTGGAGGAGCCTCTATCCGAAGCCCTTCTTCGTGGTCCCCGTATCGGGTTTACCGAAAGACTGTCAGACAATACAGGCATGCTTAGGCTTCACGGAAAGAACGAAAGTCTTCAGCTCACCCGTTTCGAGGTAGGAAACCGGGTAAAAAAGGATCTGGTCATCGCCTATATGAAAGATATCGCCGACCCGAAGCTGATCGATGAGGTCGTGACGCGAATTCAGAAGATCGAAATTGATGATCCTCTGGAGTCGGGATACATCGAGCAACTGATTGAGGAAAATGTCATGAGTCCTTTTCAGCAAGTACAGAACACGGAAAGACCTGACAGGGTAATCGGGGCTTTACTGGAAGGGCGGGTAGCTATCCTTCTCGACGGAACGCCGTTTGCCTTAATTGTGCCGGTCACGTTCAGTATGCTGCTGCAATCACCGGAGGACTATTACGAGAGATGGATCTCGGGGTCTTTTGTCCGCTTGCTGCGCTTTCTATCCGCGCTGTTGGCACTTCTTGCTCCGGCACTGTACATTTCGTTTATTTCGTTTCATCCCGGTCTAATTCCGACCAAGCTAGCGTTAACAATTATTGAAACTAGGCAAGGTGTGCCTTTTCCTTCACTTATCGAAGCGCTCATCATGGAGATTGCCATTGAAATATTACGGGAGGCCGGTATCAGATTGCCCAAACCAATCGGACCTGCCATGGGTATCGTAGGTGGTCTGATTATTGGCGATGCTGCTGTAAATGCCGGAATTGTCAGTCCGTTTCTCGTGATTGTCGTGGCCGTAACCGCGATCTCCTCCTTCACCATCCCGGTCTACAGTGCCGGCATTACACTGCGCGTTCTCCGATTTACCGCGATGTTCTTTGCGGCAGTGCTTGGACTGTTTGGAGTCGTTATGTTCTTCCTTCTTCTCTGCAGTCACTTGGTCAGATTGAAGAGCTTTGGCGTGCCTTACGCAAGCCCCATGGTGCCTTACGGCATCAGTGACTTGAAGGACTTCTTCATTCGGTTCCCGCTGAAAGTGATGAAGAAACGACCCCAAATGTTAAAGCCGAACGACCCTGACCGCAGAAATTAATCATCCTAAGCACGAAATGAGGCTAAGACCATGAGCAGCATTACTAACAGCACCCATGATCAGATCACCACATCTCAAGCGGCCGTCATGATCATTAACTACATGCTGGGTGCCGGTATCCTGACGCTACCAAGAACGACGGTCGAGGCTGTCAAAACGCCGGACGTGTGGATCTCAATCCTCATCTCCGGTTTGATCATCCTATTGGCAGGGTGGATCGTCGTGGCGTTATGCCGAAGATTTCAGGGAAAAACGTGGTTTCAGTTTGTGCCTGAGATCACCGGGAAATGGCTGGCTTTTGTTTTAGGTCTGGTGTTTATTGGTTATTTCATCACCATTGCCGCTTTTGAGATCCGGATTATGGCGGAGGTAACGGGGTTATACCTGCTGGAAGGCACACCCGTTTGGGCCATCGTGATGACCTTTATGTGGATCGGTCTGTATTTGACCACCGGGGGGATCAACAGCATCGCCAGAATCTGTGAGATCATTCTGCCGATTACGCTGGTTTTTTTCCTCATAGCGATCCTATTGAGCAGCACTATTTTTGACATCAAAAATTTAAGGCCGGTACTCGGCTCAGGGTTTATGCCCGTGATTCGGGGGTTAAAGCCATCTTTGCTATCTTTTACGGGTTACGAGATCATGTTCGTTGCCATGGCGTTTATGAAATCTCCCAAAAAAGGTGCAAAAGCCATGCTCGTTGGCATTACGGTTCCCCTGGCCATCTATTTAATCACCGTCATTATGGTGATTGGCGGGCTGTCCATAAACGGAGTTGAGACAAGAACATGGCCGACACTGGACTTAATGCGGAGTTTTGAAATCCAGGGACTGATATTCGAGCGCTTTGAGTCCTTGCTGCTTGTCATCTGGATCATGCAAATATTCTCGACCTTTGCGGTAACGCATTACGCAGCCTCGCTAGGATGGTCTCAGCTGCTGAAGACGAATATACGACCTTTTTTCTTTATTCTGCTTCCTGTCATCTTCCTCATCTCGATGATTCCGAAGGACGTTTCGGAAACATTCAAGATGGGAGATACCGTAGGCAACATGTCGATCTATTTATTCGGCGGACTGCCGCTCATACTATTACTGATCAGCATCGCCCGCAAGAAAGGTGTGAAGCCGAAATGAACAGATATGCACGATATGTGACGGCAGTAACGGCCAGCGTCCTGCTGCTGCTGACAACCGGCTGCTGGAGCAGCAACGAGATCGAGGATGTCAGCGTCTATGTAGGTTTGGGACTCGATGCAGCGAACGAATCCAAATTCGAACGGGATATCAACAAACAAGGGGCATCCTACCCCAAAAGGAAAGTGCTGACGGCAACGGTTCAGATTGTACCCCCGATTACGGGTAAGAACGAGAAGCAAGGCGGCTCCGGCTCGTCCTCGCCAAGCAAGGCCTATCTGAATGAACAATTAACGGGAGATTCCCTCATTCAGATCTTCCGCCAATTTTCACTGCGAAGAGACCGTCCGCTTATCGGCCATCATCTCAAGGTCATCGTGGTTTCGAGCGAATTAGCCAGAAAGTACAGCCTGGAACAAGTATTTGACTTTATTCTCCGCGATAACGATATACGCCCTAGCTGCCTAGTAGTAGTAAGCCACCGAAGCGCGTTTGAAGCTTTAAGCTCCACTGAACCCGGGGAAATCCCTGCCTTCTATTTAACGGGACTCGTGGATAACCGGTATCGCTCCAACAAGATCCTCCCCCCCGTGTCACTGATCAAACTCGACAGCAACATGCAATCAGGGGCGAGCTTTCTATTACAGAATGTCGTGACGGCCCAAAACGAGCATAAATTTTCGGGGGCGGCCATTTTTAAAGGGAAGACCAAAAAATGGATCGGGGAACTAAGCCAATATGATCTTGAAGGCTTATCCTGGATAAAGGAGGACGTGATGGGTGGGGCGCTGAAGACGTACGCGCATAAGACGGGGCATACCGTAACCTATGAGCCCAAGAATTCCCATAGCACCATCATTCCTAAGGTTCGGGGAGATGAAATTTCATTTCATATCAAGATCCATTCAGAAGGCAGATTAATCGAGGATTGGAGCTTTCCGGAAATCCCCTCATCCGGGCAATACATCAAAGAAATGGAGCGGCAGTTTGAAGATGAGGCCCGTAAACAGATCGAACAAGTCCTGAATAAAATGCAGCATGTCTATCATGTTGACGTAGGGGGCTTTGGAGAGGAGCTCCGGATCAAACATCCACAATTATGGAAGAAACTAAAATCGGACTGGGATGAAACCTTTAGCCATGTCCCGATTACGTATGAGGTCAGCATGAACATCACGGATTTCGGTTCCTCAACAGATTAAACGAGCGCTGACAACATAGTCAGCGCTCTTATTTTTGCTTAATTTACACCAGAAACATCGCAACAACCGTGGTAACGGCAAGGCCCAACAGCACCGGCTTCAGATTCCGCCTTGCCAGCTCGAACGGGCTGACCCCGCATATGGCTGCAGCCGGGATCAATGCCCATGGGATGAGCGTGCCGCCGCCTACCCAGATGGCGGCAACCTGGCCAAGCGCCGTCAGGGTAGCCGCCCCTGAACCGATGGCCGTTGCAAACAACTGCGCGATCGAGCCGGCAAGCGATATACCCGAGAAGCCCGAACCGTCAAGACCCGTTATAGCGCCGGTGATCGTCAATGTCACCGCACCCACCGCCCCGTTAAGCGGCACCGCATTCGCAAGGGCAACCCCCAGGTCGTTCACGATCCCATGGGATGCTTCCGGAAGCACGCTGCCGAACAAATCGGTGAACGCTGCATCCCCCAGATAGAAGAAAGCCGCAATGGGAATGACGGGACCGAATACCTTAAAACCAAACATAAGGCCCTCGATCAAGTACGAAGTGACCTTCTCCAATCCGCGGTTGCGATGAGCGACCAGCGTAATGACGCTGAGGATCAGGACGGCTGTTCCGCCTACCAGGGCCGTGGCGTCACCGCCTTGCAGCTTCAGGATGAACATAGCCGCCACGTCTGCCGCAAACAGGAGCAGGATCGCGATGGCCAGCCATTTTTTCATGCCGGGAGAAATGGGGGCCGCGGTATCATCCTCATCGGTACGCGTGGTCAGCGCTTCTCCCGTTCTTTTGATGGTGACCAATCCATCCCTCCAGCTGCCGTTTTGCTGATCTCTTTTCATCATCCAAAATGCCGCCACGGTTGTCACCAGTCCCATCACGATCACGAGCGGCACACTTGCGGCCATGACGCTGGATACAGGCAATCCGGCGGCATCGGCAGTCAATTTAGGCGCACCCTGGATAATATAATCGCCCGATAGCGCGATGCCGTGCCCGAACAGATTCATCGCCACGGCCGCTCCCAGGGCAGGCAACCCCACCCGGATGGCAACAGGGAGCAGGACCGCCCCGATCAACGCCACCGCCGGTGACGGCCAGAAGAAAAAGGATGTAACCATCATGATGATGCCGATGCCCCAGTATGCCATCGCGGGAGTACGGAGAAAACGAGTTAACGGGGCTACCATCGTCTCGTTGATCCCCGTCTTGATCAAGACCCGGCTCATCGCCACGATAATGGAAATGATCATGATTGTGCCCATCAGCTCTTTGGTCGCGTAGATGAATGAATGAAAGACACCGGAGACCGAGCCGCTCAGCGTTTCCGTTGCCAGAAGGCCAAGCGCGAATATTCCGGTAATGCAAATCAGCGTCGTATCGCGCCGCCGGATCAACAGCGTCATGATCAAGACGATAAACGCCAGGTACACCCAGTGAATCGCAGTTAAATGAATTCCCATATGAAGCCACGCCCTTTCCCAGGCAGCAGGTTTTATGTGACTACATCTTATGCATGGGCCTGGGCAAAGGTTAATTCAGATCGACCAAGTGGTTGCCTCCTATTCGGAATCTGGGACCACTGGATTTCCAACGTCATCTCCAATTCGGTATAGTAAGTACATGATGTAGTTTAGGAGTTAAAAGGAGCTGAAACCGTGTATACCATCCTGATTGTGGAAGACGATGAACGAATCGCGGATAAATTAAGATCGGCTATTTCCAAATATGATTTCAACGTACGGATTACCGAAGACTTCAGCCGTGTGATGGACATTTTTACGGATACGAAGCCGGACCTGGTTCTGCTGGACGTCAATCTGCCGAAATTCGACGGGTATTATTGGTGTAGGCAAATCCGTACCCAATCGCACTGCCCGATCATCTTCATCTCGGCACGCGACAGCGGCATGGATCAGATCATGGCGCTGGAAAACGGGGCGGATGATTATATTACAAAGCCGTTTGACATGGAGCTTGTTCTGGCCAAAATCCGCAGCCACCTGCGCCGTGCAGTCGGTGCCTATGCCTCCGGTCAGGAGGATGAGCAAACCGTCGAAAGCGCCGGTCTCATCATCTATCCAGAGCGATTCGTTGTAACTTATGGAGACGAGTCAGCCGAGCTTACCCAGAAGGAAGCAGCCCTGCTGACGATGCTAATGGAAAAAGACGGCCGTGTGGTCAGCCGCGAGCGGCTGCTGGACCTGATGTGGGAAGATCAGCACTTCATTGATGACAATACGTTAAATGTTTATATTACAAGGGTTCGCCGCAAGCTTCGTGAGCTTGGCGCCGGAGATCTTATCGAAACCGTCCGGGGAGCAGGCTACCGGTTCATGACAGGCAGGGAGCCCTTATGAAACTTTTCTTGCGGGAGCATCTCCCGCTCATGCTGTTTTTTACCGTTCAAATGCTGCTTGTCCCCCTGCTGTACTGGCTTACCGGTGAAGGCAGACCCTTTACTGTCGTGCTATACGGGGTGCTGTTAAGCAGTGTCGTGCTGCTTCTCTATCTTGCATACCGGTATCTTTCCCATCGCACGATGTATCAAGAGCTTTCTTCCGAGGAGCTCTCGAAGAAGGAATTCTCTAACCCTCCCCTGGGTGAAGCGCCGCTGCCGGAAGCGATTCACGAGCGGATCGGCCATTATGAGCGCTTATACCGCGAGCAGCTGCATCGGCATCAAAGCGGAACCGACCAGCACCTGGCCTTCGTCAACCGCTGGGTACATCAGATGAAGACCCCGCTGTCGGTGATTCAGCTAACACTCGATGAAGTCGAAGAGGCACCCGCCGAACATATACGGGAAGAGCTTGAACGCATTCGCAAAGGCCTCGAAATGGTGCTGTATACCGCACGCCTGGACCGGTTCGAGCAGGATTTCAAGGTAGAAGCCGTCGGACTCCGTGCCGCGGTAAGCGAATCCGTCGTGGAGAACCGCAAGCTGTTCATTCGTAAAAGCATTACGCCGGTGTTCCAAATCGATGATCAAATCACCGTCTATACGGATGCCAAATGGTTCCGGTTTATGCTGGGCCAGATTCTGACGAATGCCGTGAACTACTCGGGCAGCCCCGGCAAGAAGATTCAATTAACCGCAGAAGCAGCGGGGAAGAACATCAAACTTCATATACGTGATGAGGGTATCGGCATTGCGCCGGAGGACATCAACCGGGTGTTCCATCCTTACTTCACCGGAGAGCGTGGTCGGCAATATCATGAATCCACCGGCATGGGCCTGTATCTTGTTCGTGAAATTGCCCATAAGCTTAATCACCCCGCTCAACTGGAATCCACGCTTGGTGAGGGAACCACCGTCACCTTGACGCTGCGGAAAGCAGTAAATCAAGACACATCTCCAACTTAGGTGTGTCTTCATTTCATTTCGCGATATCCCCAGCATACGAACAGAATATGCGAACATAACCTTATGGCAGATGTAAGCTCCGGTTCACCTAAATCCATAGCACGGTCAAGTCAGTATACGATAAAGTTAGGTTACACTAAGATGTTGTTCAAAAAGTCGTCTTTTGATCACGAAGGGAGTCAAGAAGTAACTCGGCATCGAATCTTGAATTCAGCCGGGCCTAAGCAGATGCTTCCGAAGTATGTTTCCTGCGGAAACATTTCAGGTGCTCACGTACCCAAAACAAGCAGATGCTTCCGATGTCGTTTTCTGCGAAAACGTGTAGCTCCGCTCCTCACTCCCTAGCTTCATCCAACCTAAAGTGTTTTGAAAAAACGCACTTCGGAAGCATACGCTTCGGTGCTGAAAATCCGACTTTTTGAACTCGCACACTAAAGAGGTATACAGAAAGGGGCTTCGGGGTTATGGATATTCTTGAAGTAAAAGCATTAAACAAAGTATATGCGGGCAAAGTGGCGACACAAGCTCTTACCGATATTCATCTCACCATTCAAGAGGGTGAATTCGTCGGCATCATGGGCCCTTCCGGCAGCGGTAAAACCACCCTGCTGAACATGGTATCCACCATCGATCGTCCAAGCTCGGGCGAGGTCAAGATCGGGGGCAAAAATCCTTATACCATGAAAAAAAGCGAGCTTGCCCACTTCCGCCGGAGACAGCTCGGCTTTGTGTTTCAAGATTTCAATCTGCTCGATACGTTAACGGTTGCCGAGAATATCGTGCTTCCGCTTACGCTGGACCGCCGTCCACTCAAGGACATGGAGTCAATGCTGCAGCAAACCGCTTCCCGTCTTGGCATCCGCGAAATTTTGAATAAACGCGTGTACGAGATTTCGGGAGGTCAACGACAGCGCACCGCGATTGCCAGGGCGATCATCGGCGCGCCTCTGTTACTGCTTGCGGATGAGCCTACAGGAGCACTCGATTCCAACTCCTCACGGATCGTGATGGAGTCGTTAGCCGAGATCAATGAGCGGGATCGCACCACATTGATGCTGGTTACGCATGATCCTCTGGCCGCAAGCTATTGCAACCGCATCGTCTTTATTAAAGACGGCAAGCTGGCCGCCGAAATTCACCGCGGAGAGAACCGGCAGGCCTTTTTCCAAAAAATCATCGATACGCTATCGTTCTGGGGAGGGAATACAAGTGAGCTTTCCTCAATTCGCGTTTAACAACGTCCGGCGTAACGCGCGTCAATATTTCGCTTACCTGCTTAGCAGCTCGTTCATGGTCATGATCTTCTTTACGTATGCGGTATTCATCTATCATCCGGCCATCGAGAATTCGCCTATGGGTACTATGACGCGTACGGGAATGACCATTGCCACCGTGATCGTCTATGTGTTTGCGTTCTTATTCGTGCTGTATTCGATCAGCGTCTTCCTGAAGTCGCGGAACCGCGAATTCGGCATTCTTACGATCCTTGGAGCGGAAGCCAAACAGATTAATTGGCTGATCTTCCTGGAGAACGTTCTGATTGGCGCCATTGCCATCGTAACGGGCATCGCCAGCGGAATGCTTCTATCCAAGGTATTCCTGCTCATCAGCACCAAAGTGATCGATATGGACGAGCTGCCGTTCTATTGGCCGTTCAAAGCCATGCTGCTGACAGCCGGTGCTTTCACTGCGCTGTTTCTCGTCATCTCGCTCTTCACCTTGTTGTTTATCCGGAAGAATCAAGTCCTGGAGCTTCTCAAAGGCACCAGCAAACCGAAAACCGAACCGAAAGCCAATCTATTCCTGGCCATCTTGGGCGTGGTGCTGCTTACCATCGGCTTTACCGTCCTTCGCGTCAAAGAGTTAGACCCTGTGGGACTGATGATCGCTGCGGTTACGGGAATCATGGGCACGTATTTCTTCTACTCCCAGCTATCCGTGTGGGTTGTCCGCATGCTGCAGCGAAACCGCGCGACAACCTGGAAAGGGACGAACCTGCTGTGGATTTCCGAAATGAGTTACAAGATCAAGGATAATGCCCGCATGCTGTTTTTGGTCACGGTTGTCGTAGCGCTCGCTTCCATGAGCACCGGCTTCGTGCTGGCCATGCAGCAATCAATCAAATCGGTATATCTGGATAATCCGTATGCGCTTAACTACAGCTACTATAGCAATGCCGACGAGACGAAGGCGCAGGAAGAATTGGCCCGGATCGAAAATCGTCTGCAGGCAGAAGGGCTCAGTTATAAACGGGCGGGCGTCGAGACCATCTACTATCGCTTGTCTGCGAACGGGGAGGGCTCCTTACACATCATGCCGCAATCCTATTACGATCATCTGGCCGCCATCACGAATGCCAAGCCGGTTGGGTCACTCGGCGAGAATGAAGCCTTATTGGCGGAAACCCCGAATGCAGCGAAGAAGAGTAAAGGAACGCTAACGGAGACGGAGATCGAATTATCCGGTCAGTCCTACTCTTTCAGCTTGGAGAACCGTACAGACCGGATTGCGGCTGTGGTATACAGCGGCAGGCTGCTGGTCGTGACGGATACCATGTTTGAAGAGCTACGGGGCGGGCCCAAAGCAGATGAAATCAGTGTGACTCATACGTATCCGTTTATTCTTCCCGATTCCCAAGGACTCCCCCAGAAGGATGATCCTGAAACCAAGCTCGGCCTTGAGCTGTCGGAGTGGAACAGAAGTGTACTCAGTGAAGGTTATATAGAATCCAGGGCGGAGAACTATTACACCAATAAACAAGGATTTTCGTTATTCAGCTTTATCGGGGTGTTTGTCGCCTTGATCTTCTCGATCTCAACCGCAAGCTTCCTGTATTTCAAGCTGCATACGGAGCTTTCGGCCGACCAGGCGATGTACCGCTCCCTGTCCAAGATCGGACTGAGCACACGGGAGATGAACATCTCCGCAACCGTTCAGATTGCCGTGCTGTTCTTTATTCCCATCCTTGTTGCAGCCTTGCAGTCCTTGGTCGTGCTCGACCCAATTCTCGGATACCTGGATGTTCCGAATGTAAACGGACCTGTATTGGCAGCCTCATCGGCATTCCTGGCCGCCCAAATGGTTTATTTCCTGATCGCCAGAGCCCGTTATATTAAATCCGTGAACAGGATGATGGTGTGATCATGCATGAAGGACAACACGGGACCGCAGCTCAGCATCGGCCTGCCATTGGAAAGGGACGATTACATTTTTTAGACCAGTTCAGGGGGTTTGCCCTGCTTGGTCTGCCGTTTGTTAACGTATTGGCGCTCTGGCTCATCGCCACGCCGGAAACCGCAGCGGATTTTTGGCTGCAGCGAGGGCTTAACTTTTTCGTGGAAGCCCGATTCTACACCATCTTCACGTTCCTGTTCGGACTCGGGTTCTATATGTTCCTATCCCGAAGCGCTGCGACGGATGGACGGCCAAGACTTCGGCTGTATATTCGCCGGTTAGTCGTTCTGGTTCTGATCGGCGTCATACATCAGTTATATCAATCGGGTGAGGCCTTGTTTTATTATGCGATTGTTGGTCTGCTGGCGATCCCGTTTTATTGGGCACCGCGGAAAGTTAATCTTGGTATCGGATTGGCCGGGTTTACGGTTGCGGCCGTCATGGGATTCAAGCTGCTTACCATCCCGTTTCTGATCCTGTTAGGGCTGGCCGCAGGCCAATATCGATTACTCGATGCGATCCACAATGGATTTAGATTACGCTCGTTGCGCATGATTTGGGTACTGTCTTTGCTAGGAACGATCATCGTCATCGCCACGATGTGGCGGGTGGCACCTTCCGAGCCTATGCCTTCCTTTTTATTCGAGGTAGAGGGCGTGCCGCCGTCACCAGCCATGGAAGCGGCCTTTACTCTGGCACATATCGGGGTGGCGACAGGCCCTCTCGTATCTGTATTTTATCTAAGCTCGCTCTTAATGCTTGAGCGTACCCGCCTAGGTGCAAAGATGCTGTATCCGTTGCAGGCATATGGGCGGACGGCGCTCACCAACTACATTGGGCAGACCGTCTTTCTGGTAGGTATTCAGCGCTTGATCCTAAACACCTCGCCCACCACGTATGTCGTATCCACGCTCGTTTCCTTAGGGATTGTGGTCTTCCAGATCATAGCCAGCAATCTGTGGATGCGTTGGTACCAATACGGACCTCTCGAATGGATATGGCGATGCGGTACCTATTGGACCATCGTGCCAATTCGCAAAAAAACAGGAGTCCTATAGGGCCCCTGTTTTTTGGGTTTGTTGTTGCCGAGTGACCATATAAACTCCCAATATCAGCGTCCATATAAAAACAGGACCCGAGGTGACCGGGTAGATGATAACACTGAGTTTTGGAAGCAGCAGTGCTACAGGTATTCCAAGCGCTCCCCACACCCCTGCTCCTATGCCTACCCATGCCATAAACGGTTTCATACTACCTTCAGAGAGCAGCGACATGCCAAGCAGGCTAATTCCGATCCAGGCCAGCATCATGGCAAAATCTCCGGCCATAATACCGAAAGCAAATAACCCGACACCCAAGGCGGACGTTCCTGGATCTTGAACCGAGTCCCACTCCTTGGCCAGCACCGGGAGAACGGTTAATTCCATCGCGAGTATGAGCACCCATATCGTCATCGCCGCAATGAACAAGCGGGCAGCCATCACCGCAGCCGGGCGTCTACCGGCCACAGTCTCCCCTAAAGACAGTCCTCCAAGCCATAATAATATAGCTGTCAGCATCAGGCTGTGATCCCATTGCCAATAGGTCAGCATGTCCGGAATCATAGAAATGACATGATGACCCGTCCACGGATCGGTAGCTGGAGGGTGCATAAGCGTAGCTATAACAAACAGCGCGCCGCCCAATAAAATGCTGATGCCTGCATAACGGCTAACTTGCGTATTTTCCTTCCATTTGCTCATGAGGGATTCCCGCCTCCTGCTTCGTCGTCTATCTATCCTTATACTTCCCGTTCGGTATTGAAACTAGAAGCTTGAGATATTCCGGCAACATTGGTGAAAGGTGACCCTGCATAGCGCTCTTCTTATCCCTCCTGTTCCCTCCCGCTATTTCATCCTCCGCTCCAGGCGCCTGATCTCCTGTTCGATTACAGTCCTGTCTGCGGACAGCCCAGGAAGTACAATATCTTATGAGTCCTGATCTCTATTAAGCATAAACACGCAGCCGATCATCAATGAGACCCAGCAGCCATGCTCTTTCTCCAGGGACATCCTCTCTCAGCCTGGCTGCCGCTACCGGCAGCATCCAGCGGTCGATCTCCTCCATCTTTGCATGAGATAATCGACGATATTCATTCAGGTATATTTTATTCCACAGGATTCGGGCCATCCGAAGCGGAATCGCCATAAGGCTCGACTGTTCGAGCGGATGAAAAGGAGATTGAAACATCAGGGATGTCCTGGCGACGTCGCATAGAGGGTCACCAATCGTGGCGTTATTCCAATCGATCGCCCGGTATCCGCTCTCCGCCACGATCACATTGTCCGGGTGGAAGTCGCCATGACAGATGGAGTCCCCCTCAGGAAAAGAGTCCAGTACCTTGCATATGGCCTGCGCCTTTCCCTGCAGGATGCCGCTTGCATCAAGAATTGCATGTTCCAGCCTTTCCTTTTGCGGCGGCAGCAAGGTTGTCGTGCAGCCATGCATCGCATGTTGGAGCCGTGCCATCTCACGGGCGCACTTCGTGAGCTTGCGCGGTGACGATTGAACCTGATGCAGCATCGACGGTCCTGTCACCCGTTCATACACCAGTCCCGTTCGTCCCTCGATATCCACCATGTCAAAGACGGCAGGGGTAGGCACGCCCGCTTCCGCAACGATGCGGCCCATCTCCGCCTCATAGGTCACCCATTCCGGGGGGTACCCTTCATAATACAGCTTTAGAGCCTGAGACTCTCCCCATTCATACACCTCTGCGCTCCTGCCTCTTCCAATCTCTATACCCTTCTTCAAAGCATTTCCTCCGCTTCCTACGTCAGCTGGATTTTGATTTCGAACGCATCATCAACCGCTGAATCCAGCCTGGCCTCTGAATCCGGCAGTTATGAAATGCGGATATCTTCCATTCCCCGTTCACCTTGATCAGCACGTTGGTATTAATGGAAAAGCGGCCGGTGGGCGGCTTCTTATGAAATCTGAGCTGCACCGCTCCCGTAGCCTGGGCTATCGCAAGCTCCGGGGTCAGGAAACGCAGTTGGGTCGGGGTTGGTCCCGCAACCAGCTTGGAGTCTCGCAGCACCCCATCCCACAGCTTCTGATGAACCTCATCGATCTCTTTGCGGCCCTTCAAGTGTTGTCCGCTAAACGTGACGTAATCCGCATCATCCGTAAAACATTCCGCATAAGCCCGGCCATTCCCTTCTCCCCACGCCTTGGACAGCGAATCGAATAACGTTTGGATCGCCTGGCGATCCTCGTACGTTCCGTTCATCAGCCTCATCCCCATTCCTTTCTTGCTCTTAAGCGGGATCACGAATCTTCTTTGAACACATTGTACGATAATCCGACCGAATTGAATTCCCGCCACGGGATGAAAACCGGCTCGGTCTTGGGACCGAGTTGTTCCTTCAGATCCGGCGAGTTGCGTTCTTTACGCAAGCAGGAGCGCGAGATATGATATCGTTATCGACGAGAGACCGAATCGTAAAGGAGGTTGCAACCGGCATGATGAAGATCAGCGCTTTTGCCAAGGTCAGCGGCATTTCCATCAAAACATTGCGATATTATGATGAGCTGGGCCTATTGAAGCCGGCCCATGTTGATGAACAAAGCGGATACCGTTACTATTCCGAGGAGCAGCTTCTGATCGTTAAGCGGATTGCCGCCTACAAGGAACAGGGGTTTACCTTGGAACAGCTCAAGCCTTTTTTTGAAGAGGATATAGGAACCGATGTCGTCAAGAACAAACTTGCGGATAAAATGACGGAGCTTCAGCATGCGATGCGGAGCCTCCAGCTGCAGTTGGATGAAGTGAACAGCAGGATGACGCGCTTGGAACGATCCGAAGCAGGGAATCCGGGTGGCCCCACTATCCGGGAAGTCCCATTCCAGCGTGCCGCTTTCATTCGTGACCAAGTCCCCCGTAGCCAGCTATGTCTCTTGCTGGATGAGATTACGAAATATGCTGCCTCTTATGGAGAAGAGGAAGCCAGGCAGCTAACCATTCTTTGGCATGACCACGGCAGCGGGAATGCCGACATCGCCGATATTGAGGTCGCAGTCCCCATAACCAGGGACATCCCTGCTAATGGGCGCGTTCGTGTGGACTTTCTGCCGCAGCTGATATCTGCCGCATCTCTTGTACATCGTTGTGATCCATGCATCCATAGCTGCCCCGTTATACCCGAGCTCAAGGCGTGGATTTCGTCCCAAGGCCTCGTTCAATCGGACCGGGAGCCGATCCGCGAGATCTATCTCACCTCGGATAAAGATATCTATGGTAAGCAGCGCCCTGCGGAATTGCTTATCCCCCTACAAGGTAACGCGGAGTAACCCTTCCTTGCCGTGAGGGCTACCGAAACGAAACTCGACCCGGCCTCCATCCGTGCTTGCAGCAGCAGTAATCCGAGATCTTTTTTTGTTATTGAATAAAACTCTTCCCGCCCTCTTGACTCTCCCCTTAACAGGAGAGTGTACAGTAGCGTTAAATCGAACAAGAGGAGTGGGGTTTCATGAAACGATTAGAAGACAAAATCGCATTGGTTACAGGCGGAAGCCGAGGAATCGGCAAAGGAATCGCCCTTCGGTTAGCGGAAGATGGGGCTCTTGTCGTTGTGCATTACGGAACCCGCCGGGATGCTGCGGATCAGGTTGTCCAGACCATACAAGATCAGGGTGGGCGAGCTATCGCCCTAGGCGCCAAACTGGAATCGGTAGACGGAGCAAAAGGACTCATTCATTCTCTGGAGGAGGAACTTGTTCGCGTAACGGGGGACAACCGTTTCGATATTCTGGTGAATAACGCAGGCATCGGAACCTCCAACACCTTTGAAGAGACGACCGAGGAAAGCTTCGATGAGCTGCTTGCCGTCAATGTAAAAGCACCGTTCTTCCTGGTCCAACAGGCGCTGCCGCTCCTTCGTGACGGCGGACGCATCGTCAACATCTCCTCCGGTGTTACGCGTATCGCCTATCCGCATATTATGGCTTACAACATCACCAAGGGTGCCATCAATACGTTCACCTTGCATCTCGCCAAGCTGCTTGGTCCACGCGGGATCACGGTGAATGCGGTTCTTCCAGGCATCGTGGATACGGATGTGAATGCTTCATGGCTGCATACGCCGGAAGGGCAGCAGCATGCCGCGGAGATGTCCGCGCTTGGCCGAATCGGTCAGCCGTCGGATATTGCGGATGTCGTAGCGTTTCTGTCATCGAGCGACGGGCGCTGGGTGACGGGCCAAATGGTTGACGCAACCGGCGGCTCTCATCTGTAACTATAAGAAAAACGCCAATCGACGTACTCTCAAAGAAGACAGACCGCGTTTGGCGGTAGTTTTTCTTGCGATATCAGGCAGCAGATCCTCCGAAGTTTATACTTTCTGATATCTTAAAAAGAGGCGATCCTTGCCTGGCATCAACGCCAAGCAAGGATCGCCCTTTTTCTTGTTTCAGTTGTTTAATCGGTTTCGGCCATCCGCACAACCGACTTCCGCTCCGGGTTCCAGCGCCATAACGGATCCTTCCCCCTCACCTGCAAGCCTCCTACCCATTTATCGATGGTTCCGGTGCAGGCATAGTCGGCCTTCCCGGCTAGCACCTCATGCCCCAAACTCGTCACTTGCAGCACCCGATCTTGGAAATGGGGTACAGCCAGCTTAAAGTCGGGAAACGGTGCTGTACCATCGATAACCAGCAAAGAATCCGGCCCCTCCGTCATCTTCGCCAGGTAATACCAGAACTCCAGATCTCCCATTCCGAGTGTATGGAGCTTATCACCTACCTTTCGGAATAACTCATAAGGCTTATGGATTCCGCCCGCTACAGCCTCTAACGTCGTCTGCTCGATGATCCCGAGTCCATTGCTCACAGAGGGCAGCCGTGCCAGATGAGCCTCGAATGCATCGCTTGCAAAAGACAGTGCCGAGGAATCAACCTCCAGCATGCGCTGATGTTTCTCCGGCAGTTCCGAGGTATAGGCCTCCCACAACACGCTGCCCAGCATAAGCTCTTCTTCTCCAATCGCGTGCCATGTGCCCGATAACGTCTCGAGTTGCTCCGTGCTAAGCTGCCCCAGCCCGCGAAAAAGCTCGATGCCCGGGTATGCGCCAATGCACAGCAGGCTAAGCCTCGTATTTCCGAGTGGCCGATCCTTAAACCAATGCAGCAAATAAGACAGCATCGTCTGGTCAAACAGATCATGCTCAAACCAGAGCACGACTTCATCATATTTTTTAAAATCCTGAAGCTTCCTCTCCTGCGACTCGCAGGTCTTTACATATTCCTTCTGCGGAATTCCCAGCGTTTGCTCCAGATACTGAGCTCTTGCGCTCCGATGATCCGGCTCGTCCATCTTCGTGAAGACCGGACCAAACGAATAAAGCTCCCTCCACACCAGGATATCTCCTTGAACGTTCCCTTGCTTCAGCTTATCCCCTACTGAATCCCCGTTAACGATATGCAGCATACGCCTGCCTCCCTCATACAGATCGGTGAACACCGATACAAAGTCGGCTACATGAAGCGTGTTCTTCAGCTTCCGCCGGGCATCAAAAAGTCTCTTCTTCAAAGCCGTCAAGGATATATCCAAATATTGCGAGATCTCCCGCAGGCTGTAGCCTTGAAAATAATAGAGCTGGACCGCAATCCGCATGCCGGGTGGCAAATCCGCGATCGTGGCATGCAGCTGACCGATCATTTCTCTCTTTTCCACGACCGACTCTAAGCTTCGCTGATCTCCAGCCGGCAGCTCAACCTCATGCAGCGGTAACGTCTGAAATTGCTTGCGGCGCAAGTCCCTGTAACACTGCCGCTCCACGATCACTTTGAACCATCCGGGAAAACGCCGGGAATCCTGCAGCTTATGCAGATTCGCAAAGGCCTCCGTAAAGGCCTCCTGCACGGCATCTTCCGCTAAATGGGGATCACGCAATTTATCGTAGGCCACAGCCAGCGCCATGCCGGTAAAATGCCGGACCAAGCTTTCCTGGGCCTCCGCACTGCCCCGCCGGGCTTCCTCAATCCACTGGAACACGTTCACTTAAACCTCCCTTCCCGGTGTCTCTAACACTTAAGTGCCGATTCGTATAAAAAAGGTTACCTCTCTTCAGGAAATGACCGTCTGCACCGGATGGATGATATAACGAAAATTCTCCATGGCCTTCGCCGGCGCCTCCGAAACACGGTTCCAATGATGATAGAAACTATATGGGAATTTAAAGAGATGGCCGAAGTCCCAGTCGATTACAGCCCCGTCGATACCTGATGCCCAGTACTCCGGCTGATCTGGCAAATAAGACGATCTTGCAGCCTCCACGAGAGGCAGCCGATCCACGGGCGATACGATTCGAATCGGCTCTTCTGGGTCCAGCTGGCGGCTGGCACGGAGCACCTTCGCGATTTTGAGTACACCCGGCATGCCTCTGCGAAAATAAGCATGGTGGCCAAGATCATACAATATGTTTAAGGCATGGGAGTAGGTCAGCATATGCCCCATCAAATCATGATGGGCTTCCGCTCGGTAGATTACCGAATAAGTGGCCAGTTCATTCAAAATAAAGGCCGACAGCTGATCGCCGTCCGTTATTTCAGGCATCCCGTCATGTTCATCCAGGGTCAACCGTTTAACCTCGGCTGCAGAATATCCGATCCAGGACCTTCCCGGAATTGTCTTCGCGAAAGAGGAGACCAATTCCGCAATATCGGCTGCTTCATGGCGGAGACCACCTCCAAGCTCGTGGAGTGCAGCCAGACTTATTGCGGCATAGATCACATTGTGCCCGACCCAGTGCAAACCATCGATCGTACCGTCAAGGGCTGCAAGAATCCGTGATTCGGCGCTGTCTACGCTCAGGCTTTCCTCTGGCACCGTTCCCGGCTGCAAATACTTGCCGATCATCCTCCGATTCTCCGCTGCCACAGCCTCTTCAACCTTCCCGGACAAATGGTTTTCTTTTATAAAAAAATAACCCGCGATCGCTGCCGCTCCGTAATGGGCCTGCCAAATATCTCCCGTTTGCCGTCTACTCTGCGACAGTATGGATAATCCGTCAACGAGAATCGCCGTATTCTTATCTCTCATCACGAGTCCTCCCCACACCCCTCTTGACATTCACTTAACACCTATGTAATGATACTCTTCAACTCATCTTGTTCTCTCTTCAGATTCGAAAAGAGCTGCGCAGATGAATTTAAGAACAACATACCACACGGCGATGAGAAGAAATAGTAGCTTATCTCTCGGGGTCCAAGCGAACCGGCGAATGGTGCGAGGCCCGGTACTCCGGAATAAGTGAATGGATCTTCTCGCTTCAACCCGAACCTCCGAGCTGTGCCGGAGCAGTAGGCCTTGACGGCTCTCCACCGTTACTTTGGGAGATATGGCAGGAATCATGGTGCATTTCACCATTTCCACGTCATGCTAAAGAGCGACCGTACAGTCGAATTCGGGTGGTACCGCGAAGTTACACTTCGTCCCATAGAGGGATGAGGTGTTTTTGTGTTGTTCGCAAACTATCAGGGAGGTGTTTTTTATGCAACGATTATTGTCAGGCATCAAGCCGAGCGGGGATTTGAATATTGGCGGATATGGAGGTGCCCTCCGTCAATATGTGAAGCTGCAGCATGAGTATGAATCCTATTTCTTCGTGCCGGATCTGCATGCGATCACGGTCTATCAGGATCCCATGGAGCTGCACCAGCGCACGCGGGACATTGCCGCGCTGTACATTGCGTCGGGCATTGACCCCGATAAAGCGACGATCTTTCTGCAATCGCAGGTCCCCGCACATGTAGAGCTCGGGTGGTTGCTGGAGACGCAGGCGCATTTTGGTGAATTAAAGCGCATGACCCAATTCAAGGAGAAATCGGACGGAAAAGATGCCGTGAGCTCCGCGTTGTTTACGTATCCGGTCCTGATGGCTGCCGATGTGCTGCTCTACCAGGCAACGCATGTGCCTGTCGGTGACGACCAGAAGCAGCATCTTGAATTGACACGCGATCTGGCCGAGCGCTTCAATAACCGGTATGGCCGCACGTTTACGGTGCCTGAGCCGATCATCCAGGATATTGGCTCCCGCGTCATGGGGCTTGACGATCCGTCCAAGAAGATGAGCAAAAGCAACCCGAATAAGAACAGCTGCGTCCACATGATGGATACGCCGGAGGATATCCGCAAGAAGTTCTCCAGGGCCGTTACCGACTCCGATGGCCAGGTCCGGCATGACTGGGAGCAGAAGCCGGCGGTCAGCAATCTGATCGAGATTTATTCCGTATTCTCCGAGGAAGCCATCTCCGTCATCGAGAAACGGTATGAAGGCCAAGGATACGGTGCGTTCAAGAAGGAATTAGCCGAAGTGGTCATCGAGAAACTTCAACCGATCCAGGAGAGGTTCCATCAAATCGTGAATTCCTCCGAGCTTGATCGCATTTTGATGGACGGAGCGAAGCGGGCTTCCGAAACCGCAGTCCCGACACTGCTCGCCGCCAAGAAAGCGATGGGATTGGTCATGTTCTGAAAGAACCGAGAGGGCGTCCCCTTGATTACTGTTCCTTATCGGGAATCAGAACAAGGGACGCCCTGCCTATTTTTGTCGGCTGGCCTTGTTATGTTGCACACAAGCGTCTACACCGCTTTAGTCTGTCCTGCCTCGCTATACCCCATGGTTCTTCTGATTCCCGACTTATTTATTGAGATGCCTGCCATGTCGCTGTCGCCCCCTTGACATCATCTCCCTATCGTAACCGTAATCTTATTCCCTTGATCAGGAATGGTGATCGCCAAGAGGCCGCTCTTCGAATCCGGGAAAGGGCGCAGCTCGATTTGATAGGCGTCCGTACCGGCAACCGCCACGTCGCTTCTGGATATCGACTCCAAATGGGGGTGGTAAATCAATGTCTCTCCAACGGACGAAACGAAATCTATACTTAAGCTGCCGTTTTCATGATCATAACGGTATGCTGAGAGCACGCCGGCTGTCGCTTGCGGATACGCGCGATTCAACGCCTTGGCATATGGGGCTTCCTTGAAGCCGTCACACCAGCACCAGTATGTATTGCTCCAAAGATACCGCTCGAATATCGCAATGATCTGCCTGGAAAGCTGAAAGGTTGCCGGATGATTGGAGAATGCTCCCCATTCCCCGACCAGGACCGGGACGTTCAACCGTTCCTGCACCTTGCGATGGGTAGCAAAAATCAGCTGGACGCGATCCTGATTGTAAATGTCATAATGCTCCGTATCGACCACCAGATCATAGCCGTGCGGTGCGAACACCTGATGGTGTAAGGTTTGACCGGCTGGATCCTGCACAAGCTGCAAGCCGGACTCGATCCCCATGTTCGAAAAATAGCTCGTTTCCAGCATCAAAAATCCGTCCGGGGAAACGGAGCGAATGGCTGCCGCCGTCTTGCTGAAAAAGGGCGCGAGAACCTCCCTTTCGAAGATTTGCGATACTTCTCTGGCGCTGTCGACGAGTATGCGGTACGTATCCATCTCCGCCATCCCGGCAAGAACCTCCAGCCTCTTTTCCTCGTCAAACCAGAGTCCGGCAAGCTGCTCCATGTTCGGGTCGGCTATTCGCATCACATGCCCCGCATATGCGGCAATGATGGTGCCGAGCACCTCCTGTCCGCTTGTTCCGGGGTACGGCTCGTTCATCATGTCATAACCGATAATATTCGGACAATCAGCCATAAACTGTGCGGCATGCTTCCACATCGCTGCATAGTGATCCTGCAGGCCGATCCCGTCGGAAGCGGACGTATTCCGCCAGAAGTGATCCAGAGCGCGGTTCACAGCCGGACTTTCCAGGTAGGCGTCACTCCAAATATGTCCGGTAACATGAGGAAGATCATCGGAGAGGGTCGCCCACGCTGGTGCCCCGTCGCCGTAGTGCACGCTGTACAAATCCTGATGCATATCCAGAAAAACATAGAGATCATTCTGCTCAGCCCATACAACCTGCTGCTTGATTCTGCTCAGATACGCATCGTCGTAGACCCCAGGCTCCGGCTCGACGCCATCCCATATTAAACCTAGACGGATAACGTTAAAGCCTTGTTCGCGAAACCAGGCGAACAGAGCTGCATCACAGGGCTCAACATATCCTTTTGCCTTGTCCTTGCATACGAGATTGATGCCGTTCAGGATCACTTGAGCGCCGTCTTCATTTAAGAATCGTTGTCCGTCGACCACTAATTTTTTCATGTCTGCTTCCCCCTACCGTTCTTCTACCGGAATGTAAATTTCAATGTAATGATTGTCGTACTGGTTATAAAGATTGACTTCAAGAGAATGGCCTGCGATCTGTAGTCCGCGATTGCGAATGAAAGCTTTCATCTGATCGTAGTGATCATCCATCTTGGCATAGTCGTCCCTGCCGATAATCACGCATTTTCTGGCACAGTAGCGAGGCTCTAGTCTCTGAAAGACGGAAGAGTCATCCTCCATCGGGAAGGTGGACAGAATGCCATTGTACAGGTAATTGTGATAACGGCCTGCGTTAAGGTTATCTTGCGACACGATCGATATGGTATGGCAGAATGCAAGCCATTCCCTGGCATTGATTCTGCGAACCTGTTCCTGTACTTTTCCCCCGAGTCCTTGATCGGCGCTCTCCATGATAGAATCGGTAAGAAGCACCCAGCACGGGTGGCTTAGTACAAGCTCAATGACCTCCGTGTTATCGAACCGTTGCAGCTGAACATCCAACACGTCCAGCTTGTGATACAAATGCTTCAAATAAGTCCGTTGGCGATCGATGTCTTGCCGCTTGTCGGAGAGCAGTCTGCGCATAGCGTTTAGGCTGTTGTCCCGAAGCAGCGCTTGGATTCGCTCGATCGACACATCCATGGCCCGCAGCATTCGAATCGTGATGAGTGAATCGAACTGTTCAAGATCATAATAGCGGTACTTGTTCGCGTCCCGATTGCGGGAATGAAGGAGTCCGATCTTATCGTAATAACGCAAGGTATCGATCGGGATATCCAAAATTTTGGACACTTCGCCAATCGTAAAATTCAAATTTAACGCCGATTGCTTCACATCTTCACCCCCCCTCTTCTGGCATTATTGCTGAACGCGGAGATGTCATCCTCTTTTTTCTTATCAAAAGGGTACAATGCCAGCGGAATTAATCCGAGGAGAAAAGCGGCCAGCGGAATCAACCCGGTTGCTACCCGAATGCCTAGCATGGCGGACTCGGACTGTTCCGCCGCAAGACCGTCATATCCGTATGCCCCGATGACATTAATGAAGATAACCGTTTGCAGGCTGGAGAAGGCAACCGTGAATAACGAGAACAATCCGTTGAACAGCCCGGTTTTCCGCACGCCGGTCGTGCGTTCATTTTCGTCGATGAGCAGCGCCCCTACAGGAGATATTGCCGTTCGAAGATAGTTCACAGCAAAAACGATTAGGACGTAGGATGCCGCCGCGCTCCATATGCCGTCAGCAAGAAAAATCCCGCCGTATCCGAGCACCACGAAGATGGTCCCCAGGTATACACTCTTCTTCGTTCCATTTTCCTTGACGATGGATCCCATGACCGGCAAGAACAGGAGCGCGATCACATGCGTACTCACATCGATGACGGTAGCTTCGATACCCGTTGATTGCACTACGCTGTCCATGTAGTAGAGAAACGGCGTAAAGTAGAAAAACACGGGGCCGGTGACGATGGTAAATGTAATAAAGGTGAGGAAAGGCCTGGATTTGATGATCTGCCAGGCTTCTTTGTAAACCTCTTTTGTATCGATATGCTGCTTATCCAGTGATTCGTACATTTGGGCATCTTCTCTCAGTCCCCTCAGGGCCCAGGTAAAGAATATCGCTTCTGCCACAATTACGGCAGAGAAGATCGGGATGATAACCTCCTGCTTTCCGTCCCCAACGAGCAGCAGCGTCGGAATCAAGGTGATCAGAAATGACATCGCCTGGGATACGTAGTTCTGGATCACACCAACATCGATGCGCTCCTCCTTGGTTGGCGCTGCGATCAGCACAAACGATTGATAGGCTATGCTGTAAGCGGTTGCAGCCGTGTCGTAAATAAATAGCAACCCGGTATACAGCAGAAAGATCAACCACTGATCCCAAGCCGGATTCGACAGCATCATGAGGAAGGAGGCAACGATCATGAACGGCACCGTCACTCTCATGATATAGACGTATTTCCCACGGTGCGCGCGATGCCTCATTCGGTCAATCCATACGCCCAGCACCGGGTCGTTAATCGCGTTCCAGATGTTATAGATAATGTACACCCATGCGACATACTTCGGACTAAGACCGATGATATCCGTGTAATACTTCAAGAACACATTGTGGATGAGCACTCCTCCGACTGACAGGATCGGACCAGGAAGAGCCAGACGCCATTTCTCCCCTAGAGTCAGTCCGGCAGCAGTGAAGCGAAAGGCTTGCCGCAAGGCACTTCGCGCTTTACCTAACATTTACCATCCCCCGATCGTTCAACGATTCAACCAGATCCTGGATCCTGAACTCATTGTAAACCATGGAGTAACTCCAGATGAAATAGCTTTGTTCATTTTTTTCTAATCGTTTTTTCCCCGAAAGAGCGGATTTGATTGTGTCATATTTCTGGTCTATTTGGATCACCAGAGACTTCTGGAATTCACTTGAATAGCGATGCTTGGGGCCTGCGAAAATATTGCGAACCCGAGAAAAATTATGTTTCTTGCTATCCAAATCGGGACGCGACTATCATTGGAGATGCGGAAGCGGGCCCGAAATAACCGAAATCGCCAAATGGAAGGGGAAGATCATGAAAACAATCGATCCACCCAGAAAACGCCGATCATTTCACATCCGTGATAATGTTCAGCTTTACCTGATAATGCTTCCCGTTCTGCTTCAAATTTTTATTTTCAGCTATATACCCATGTATGGCCTTGTTATTGCGTTTCAGGATTATTTCCCAGGAAAACCGTTCTTCTCATTTACGGAAACGAACTGGGTTGGATTTAAGCATTTCATCAATTTTTTCAATGGGCCTTATTTTGGAAGGTTGATGCGGAACACGTTTTTACTTAGTTTCTTTATTCTGGTGTTTGGCTTTTGGGTGCCTATTTTATTCTCATTATTGGTAAACGAACTGAGAAATGGCTTCTTTAAAAAGTTTGTGCAAACAGCTAGTTACTTACCGCATTTTATTTCGAACGTCGTTGTAGCGGGTATGGTGTTGTCCTTTATCAATGTTGATGGCATCGTTAACGTTATTATCAAAATGTTTGGTGGCACAGCAATTGCGTTAAACACGGAACCGGCTTATTTCCCGGCCATTTATACCATCTCGAGCATATGGAAGTCATTCGGCTGGAGCAGTATTTTGTATCTGGCGGCCATGTCTTCCGTTGATCCTCATTTATATGAAGCAGCCAAAATGGACGGGGCCAACCGCTTTAAACAAATGCTGCATATTTCGCTGCCATCCATTCGTCCGACCATCTTTATTCTGCTTATTTTCGCGGTTGGCGGTCTGTTTTCGGCAAATACCGAGTTTATTCTGTTGATTTACAATCCAATTGTGTATGAAACAGCGGATGTTATTGGCACCTATTTGTACCGCGATGGCCTGCTTGGCGGCAATTTCAGCATGGGAACAGCAGTCGGGCTATTCATATCGATTCTTAACTTCACGCTGCTGTATATCGCAAACTCGCTAAGTCGAAAATTTGCAGATTTCGGCTTGTGGTAAGGGGGAGTATCATGGCCTTGGTCCGTAGAAAACCGAACAAGATCAAGGAAGGCTCTGTCGTGGTCGACATCATCCTTCTAGTGATTGCATTAATTCTCTGTATAATCACACTATATCCGTTTTATTTTGTCATTATCATGTCCATCAGTTCGCCTTCAGAAGTAGCGGCAATGAATGTCTTTTGGTTCCCTAAAGGCTTCAACCTCAGCTCTTATGAAGTGATTGTGAAAGATCTGAAAATGTGGTGGGCATATTCCAATACGTTGATTTACGTTGGAGTCGGTACCATATTGAACTGCTTGATGGCTGTGTTGGGGGCCTACCCGTTAACGGTGCGAAATCTAAAGGGGAGAAAATGGGTGGTCGCGTTTCTACTGATCCCTATGTATTTCGGAGGTGGCTTGATTCCTTCCTTCCTGCTGGTGAATAAACTAGGGTTGTACAATACGATGTTGGCGATCATTATACCTGGGATGGTCAGCATATGGAATATCATTTTGGTAAGAACGTTTTTCACCACCATTCCGGATGGACTAAAGGAATCCGCTTTTATCGATGGCGCTTCCCATCTGCAGCTGCTGTTTAGGATCATCATACCGATTTCCAAACCTATTCTTGCGGTTATCGCTATTTATTCGATTGTCGGCATTTGGAACAGCTGGTTCGATGCGCTCGTATATTTGCCGAATGAGAAGCTTCATCCGCTGCAAATGTATTTATACCGAGTCATCGTGCAGCAGTCCGTGGATCTGAAGATGCTCTCGATGGAGGATACCAAAAATGCGGTAGCGAACATGCTGTCCAACATTCAACTAAAATATACAATCATCGTCTTTACAACGTTACCGGTCATTTTTACGTATCCATTCTTCCAAAAGTATTTCATCAAAGGAGCGCTTCTCGGTTCTTTGAAGGAATAGATCTGAGGATAAAGCTAGCTTACATTTTTGTGAAAGCGATTACTTAATGAGATTATTCAAAAGTGCTGAAAACCACCCTTTCTGAACACGCACTTGTCTAACGAAGGAAACTGTATCAAAAGTATCTGGTAGCGTTATTACATTTTAAGGGGGAAGCTTAGAATATGAAACGTTGGAAAAGATCATTGATGTCCATCATGGTGGCAGTTCTTGTCATCGGGACCTTCACTGCATGCGGAAGCTCAGGCTCCAGTAATGGAAACGGTAATAAGGAGGAAGCTGGTGGCTCTGCTTCCGGGACAACAGCAAGCAAACTTAAATTGCTGGGTCCAACCGGTAGCAACAAATACATCAAATTCGAAGACAGAGATAAATACCCTGTATGGAAAGAAATGGAGAAGATGATCCAGGATGCCAATTTGGATCTGGAATATGAACTGGTTCCAAATGAGCAATACAATGTGGTCATCCAGACGAGAATGGCGTCAGGTTCATCTCTACCTGGTATAGTCAACATTTCGGCTTTGGATAACACGACCGTGCTGAATTTGGCAAAGCAGGGGGTTCTGCTTGATCTGAAGCCACTGATTGAGAAGTATAGCAACGGCAACATTAAAAAAATGTATGATGAAGAATTCCCTTATGCTAAGAAAACGACAACATCCCCTGACGGTAAGATGTACTGGTTCAGTAATCTGCATAAAAAAACATATCAGGACAAAGATCCGGCTCCGGTAGCCCGGACCGTGTTGATCCGCAAAGATTGGCTTGATAAGCTGAGTCTTCCGGTACCGACAAATGCTCAGGAATATTTAGAAACGTTAAAAGCGTTCAGAGATCAGGATGCGAACGGCAACGGTAATAAAGACGAAGTTCTGGTTTACGATACAGGTAAATTTGAGGACGCTATAGCTCAATGGTTCGGACTTGGTACAGACATCACAGCGGTGGATGTAGAAAATAAAAAAGTCGTTTCCCCATGGTACCAGGAAGGGATCAAGGATTACTTTCAATATATGCAGCAGCTTGTAAAAGAGGGGATCCTCGATACGAGCCTAGTTGGTGCGACCATAGAGCAAAGACAACAGAAAATGACGGAAAACAAAGTCGGTTCTGTAACCGACTACAATTTGGAAACATTTTTAGAGCCGACCATCAATGGCGGAGGAGAGTTTCTCCCATTGATGCCACTCAGTGCAGTTGACAATATTACTCCAGCCGTACAGGTCGAACCGCCATTCCTGGTATGGCAGAAATATGCAATTACGAAAGACTGCAAAGACGTGGAAGCAGCCATCAGATTTTTCGATATGATTTATTCGGACAAATATGCTGATCTTCTTTATTGGGGAATCGAAGGGCAAACTTATAAAAAGGATAGCAATGGGGCGAAAGTATTTATCAACAGTACATCGGATGCAGAAAAGGCCGAAACAGGCCAAACTGCCGGACGTCTGTTATTTGGGGATACGGTGTTCCCTCGCGTTCAATTTGCTAACCTGGAATTCGAGTTGTCCGATGTGTCTAAAGAAAAAGCCGACCATGAGATGAATATACTGAAATACAAACCATATTTCGTCAATATGAACGGTAACTATCTGGCAATTCCGGATGAAAAGCAGCTTGAAGCGAAAACAAAAATCTTAACGAACCTCAGGACTTATTCGGAAGAGCTTGCAACCAAGCTTATTCTAGGTCAAAAATCGCTCGACAATTGGGATGAATATATCTCCGAAATGAAAAAGCTAGGACTTGATGATTTAATTGCAATTGATCAGCAACTGCTTGACAGATATAACAGCATCCAGTAACGCATGCATTTGGGAAAATGGACGTTCTCTCCGACAGCAAGGGGAGTTCGCCATTTTCCCCTTCTGCTTCATGATGGAGTGGAATTCAACCTGAGGAGGGGTGCCTTTGAGACATGGAAACTTTGGAAGTGGCACGCTTAGAAAGACCTTTTTGTCTTACACCGCAATCTTGCTGATTCCAATCATCGTGTTCAGCACCTTGAATGTACAGCGGAACATCAAGGAGGAACGGCAGCAGTTACATGACAAGCACACCTCGGATGCCAACCGGATTGCAGCGGTCGTCGATAACAAAGTAAACGAGCTTAAAAATATGGGCAATCTGTTGAGCAGTGAATCATGGGTTAAGAAGATGATGCAAAATACGAATGTGTATGATAATGAGTTTGATTTGATAAGAATGCTAGAAATCCGCAAGAATTTCGAAAATTCAGTCAGCTCTTTGAACATTCTGTCTTTCGGGATGATTATGTTTCCGGAGAAAAAGCAGATTTTTTCTTCATGGGGGGCCTTTGCGGAAGATGACTTTTTCTCTAGCATCGCAGTATTTGATAACGACATACGGCGAATGATCCAAAATACGACTCTTGAGCAACAATATTTCAAGATTATGCCGCCGACAGCGGTGAAGTTGTGGGGAAACAACAAACGTGTGATCCCGATCTTTCAAAGCTTGGAGGTTGTAAATCATCCGCGGGGAGTGCTTGTTCTTTTTATTGATAGCGCTTACTTCACGGATTATATGCACCGTTTCGGAGGGATTGAATTCAAAGAAATTCTAATTACAACCCATGGAGAACCGATTTACAGCCAGACCCGGGGTGTAGCCGTGGAGGGAGGTGAGGACCGTCAAAGTTATGAGTTTGTAGTGCCTTCGAAAGAAAGCGATCTGGAATATAAAATATCCTATATTAATACTAGTGTGATCGGTATTAATAATCTCTTCAGTTCGCTGCTGGCCATTTTAATTTCTGTCGCTATTGGTACCTTAATGGCCTTTTTGTTGGCCAAAATCAGTTATCGTCCGCTGGGGGCTTTGTTGAGTAAGCTTTCTGCATCGATCCGTTATGATGACGTCAAAGACAGCACGACCTTCTATTCCGAATACAATTACATCGAAAAGTCGTTTGACCGGCTGCTCCATGAAAATGAAAAGCTTCAGCGATCGATGCAGGATTATGAAAAGGCCGCTAAATCCAACTTGTTCCATCGCCTGCTCAAAGGTTATTTTACAGATGATCAGCAGATCAATGGATTAGAAAAATTCGGCATCGGTTATAACGATGAAATGTATTATTGCACATTGCTGATCAGCTTCCACGCCATTCGCGATATCTCTAATTACGATAGCTTACGCAAAATCGAAATGATGACGATTGTGATTGTCGAAAAAGTTATGAACCGGTACGGGTTCGATTATGAACTATTTGAAGTGACCAATGCGGATAAAGCGCTGATTTTATCCTCCGAGAGCAACTTCGGGCAGGAAGGCATAATGGAGAAAGTGGCCGTCAGCATTACGGCGGAGCTCGAACAGACCTGCGGATTTCATCCTTATGTATTGTCAGGAACCGTTGAGAAAGGGCTTGTCGGTATCAGTAAATCGTATTATGCGGCCAATGAAAACCTGCAGTATATTTTGTTTTCGCGAGATCGTCTTCCCGTATCACAGGAGGAAGCTGTCCAATCCATTGTCGACTATTATTATCCGACAGATTGGGAGGTGCAGTTAATTAATAATCTGAAGATCGGGAACTTGGATACATCGATGCAAATCCTGCACGAAATCAGTACTGAAAACGGAAAACGCAATTTGTCCAAAGCAAGTATGAACAATCTGGTTTCATTGTTAATGGAAACAATGCTGAGAGTATTATATGAGCTTAACCTCGATATAGGCATTTACTCCAAACAGTTTGCTAATAGAGTTAAAGGAGAAGATATCGGGGAGATGTGGAGCTATGTATATGAATTGGGAACATTGATTTGCGAGCGGAACCGGTATTCCAACACATCATTGACAATGGAAGCAGGCAGCCAATTACTGCAGTATGTCAACGAAAATTACACCAGCGCCGACATTTCATTAAAGCAGCTCGCTGAAATATTCCAAATGTCGGTATCCAAGGTATCCAAAATCTTTAAAGAAGTTTCCGGAATCAATTTTTATGATTATTTATGCCGGCTTCGTATGGAAATGGCTAAGGAGTTGTTGAGAGAAAGAAAATGCGGCATCGATGACATCGCCCGCCGTGTAGGCTATGAAAATGTATATTCCTTCAAACGCGCATTTGCCCGTTATGAAGGCATCAAGCCGGATGAATATATGGATTCGGCGATGTGATCATATCCAATCTGAGGAGGAATCATAATGAAATTTAGGCGAATCGGAAGCTATCTTCTATCTGCATTGCTGTTGACGGGCATTCTGCCGCCCGTCGCTCAAGCTGATTCATCGCATCCGCAGTTAACATCGACCGGCAATAATGGAGATGGAGGTTACGAAATGAATGTAGCGCTAGGCAAGCCTTATACTGTCTCGGAGCCGGCGAATGATCCGTACCCCGATACGGGCGGCGAATTGACCGACGGCGTACTGGCAAGCGACGACCCTGCCGACGAGGCATGGACCGGATTCTACAAGGGTTCCAGCCGAGTCATCACGATTGACCTTGGCAGCGATCAATCGGTCTCGTCCATTCGCGCGAACTTCTTGCAGATCCCATCCGCAAAGATCCAATATCCGAACGCGGTGTCGATCTATACCTCGAAAAACGGGAAAGACTGGACGGCGCTGAAGCATGCCGGACCACCTGTGGCATTCTGGATCGGTGTTAACCCTCCCCAATACACCTTCGAATGGGACGCTGTGAAAGACGGCGTTCCGGGGGGAGGAGATAAGTCGTCGTCAGCGGTCTTCTCCCGTTATGTTAAAGTCCGGTTTACGACCAAGGATTGGGTGCTTCTTGACGAAATTCAGGTCATGGGCCAGGATGGACATATCAAAGGGGCAACGGTTCCCAATGAGAAGGAACTATATCTGCAGCCTGGCGCCCAGACCGGCGGTATCTCCAATTTGGCTCTTTTGTATAATGGACATTACAATAAGGGATTAGGGGACTGGACAACGGAGAAATTGATTCCTTATCTCGCGCATGTAGATCAGAACGGAACGCCGAGTGATTGGTTATTCGATGGCATTCTCTATTTGGGTCTCGGTTCGCCTGCTGGCCGTTCATTCGCCATGTCCTTTAACGGGTCCAATTGGGACGATTGGAAATGGTATCTGGATAAGACATTCGCCACCGACGGAGATCTGGATGCCTTGAACGTTGCAGTGGGAGAAGTAATGAAGGAGCTCGGCAAGCCCGGCGGTAAATCCACCGACAAATACCCGGTGGTTCTTATGGTTCCCTACCCGGCTGAACCACAGACTAATTTTGGAGACGTAGATGGTGACGGTATTACGGAGAACTTTAACGCCGCTCAAGTAGGTGCCGATGCTTCGCTCGCAAGCAAGAAGAAAGCGGTCGACTGGTATATCGATCAGTTGATCCAGCGCTGGGACGCGAAGGGTTACAATAATCTTAACCTTGCCGGATTATATTGGCTAAACGAAGAAGTAGCGCCGGACGGTACGAATGATGCAAAGTTGATAAAACACGCGTCTAACATCGTTCATGACAACGACTTGTTATTCTACTGGATTCCACATCTGCGTGGCTATCAATTCTTCACCTGGAAAGAATTAGGTTTTGATGCCGTGGCCTATCAGCCAAACTATTTCTTCCAAGCGGATAGTCCGCTGGATCGTGTACGGGATGCGGCTGATTGGGCTAAATCACTCGGGATGGGGATGGAGATGGAGTTCGATGAGCGTATCCTGACAGATGCCAACTTCCGGCAGAAATATTATGACTATCTTAACGGTGCTATCCAACTCGGTTATGCAAAGGATACTTTTAGAGCCTACTATCAAGGGAATGACACATTGCTCCAAGCGGCACGATCTGATGAACCGGCAGTTCGCGCCACCTATGATGACATGTATAGGCTCATAAAGGGCAAGTACAGGCCATAAATAGCCCGGGCCATTCATACCATTTTGAGTTATACACAGGCCATCCCGATTGGGACGGCCTTGCTTTATTTAATTTAATACTTCAAGAACACATCAAGCCCCTGATCGCTTATAGTCGGCCATCCTATGTGCAGTACAAGGAGACCCCACCATTAAATTTTTAAATATAGCTCTGTGTATCTCTATTTCTTGCGAACTTGTAGGTAGCAACCAGCGATAAGGCCAAGGCAAAAGCCAGCAGAATCGCCACATTTAGCATAATATCGCTTAGCCCGCTTCCTTGCTGAAGCTTGCCGAACGTATCGAGCAGCCAGTACTGCGGCAGGAAGTCGGCGATTCGCTGAATCGCTTCCGGCATCACGGAGATCGGGAATAAACACCCTGCCAGCAGCGAAGTTGGCATAATCACCATCGTCTGGATTCCGTTCGCCATCATGGTGCTGTCCGAGAATGCAACAATGACCTGCGATAAACTGACCGCGACCAGAGCGAACAGCGACAGAATCAGAAACATCTGCCATAACGGGATGCCTGGCTCGATATGAAAGAACCGGGTCAAAACAAACAAGGTGGCCGCAATCTGAATCATCATCAGAACGAGGTTCACGATGGCATTAGAGAAGACGTAGCTGCGGGCCGTAATTGGTGACGATAATAGCCTATAGTACGTACGATTCTCGCGATCCCGGATCGTCAATGCCGATAGATTCACGGCGGAGAATAACATGAACACAACCAAGTAACCGATCGTCCGGTTGGTGACATCATGATTGGCCGATTGATCCGCAACCGTAGCCGTAGACAAATGAAACGTTGAATTCTGGTAACCGCTGTATAGGTCGTTAAACGCGGCGGCATCGCCACCCGCTATCCTCCCCATGGATGAAATATTCTGGACGTATGCGTTCAGATATGACTTTACATACCCCGTAACCTGAGCTCCCTTAATCGATTCGATCCGAACCGGCTCGGGTGTCCCTAGCATTACGCCTCGCGCAAACCCCTCCGGGAAGACCAGCACCGCGTCGAGCTCACCCGACAGAATCAAGTCATCCGCTTCCGATTCCCTAATGATCGAAGTCTCGGTATGTTCTAATTGAGCCATAAAATCGATCGTATCTTGCGTGACCTTCTGTTCAACATCGTGATTCACGATGCCAATGGTGACGGAAATCACTCCGGAACCCTTGTAGATTAAAGTGGATAGCAGAATGCCGACAATAGGAAGCGCGATCACAAGCAGCAGATTTTTATAATCCTTCGACGAGGTCAATATCGTTTTACGAATGAGCCAGAGCATATCCTTCATCATTACAGCCCCTCCCTTCTTCGCATTGAAATCATGGCTACAGCTAATAGCAGGATGGAAAAACCGACGTTTAGCATCATCGCATTCATGGCTGCCGACCCGTTACCGGAATAGATCAACTGCAGCAGAGCTTCATTGGACCAATGCAGGGGAGAATACGTTGCGGCCTCCCTCATGAATCCCGTTGTGCTCGCAACCGGCGTATACCCTCCGCCAAAGAACGCAGCCAGTTGAATAATGACCATGATGACAGCCCCGGCGGCATTTCCCTTCAGCACGTAACTGATCCCGAGCCCGAGACTGAGCGCAAACAGAATCTCGCTCAACAATACTAGGAACACCATGACCGGATGATCCCCCCAGTAAGCATTGAACATATATTTGCTGATCAGCACAACGATAATGACAAATACGGCATTGATTGCGAGCGTGCCCAATATTTTTCCGACAAAAATCTCGGCTTTCGTTACCGGTGAGGCCAATAGGCGCTGCGCGGTATTTCGCTTTCGCTCACTATCGATTAATCCGCCTGCCGTCAAGGCGCTATACAGAATGATCATCGTAGTCACCGCAATCGCAAAATAATCAAGTGAACCCGGCTGCCTCGCTCCCTGAATGGAAGACTCAACCACATAGCTCTCTCCATCATTAACAAGCAGCTTGTTCTTATATTCCGGATCCATCTTCGCGGCTTCGGCTGACAGCCGGTACCGGTCGGCAAATGCGGACAGCATCGCCTGCACAATCCCGTTCTCCATACTGTTGCGGCTGTTTCCATCATACCGGATCCCTTGGCCGTCCATTTCCACGTAACCGGTGTACCGGTTGTTTCTCACTTCCTGCCCTCCGTCCATGCCTTCCCTGACTTGCTCAAAGACGATGCCCGATGAGCGCTCCGCTTCCTGCATGAATGCCTGCCATTGTTCCGTAAGCGCGGGTTCCGTTCCGCTGTTATGGTATAACACCCGGATGTCTCCAATCGCCGTACTCCCGTTAAAAGCATTCGAAAGCGCCGTCCCCAGGATCAGAATGAGCAGCACCGGGGTTGCCAGCATGAATACCAGCATCCGCGGCTCCCGGACGATCTTCATCTCCTTCAGCGCGATTCTTAGTACGTTCATGTCCTTCCACCTCCCCCTTCCCTGGTCTGTTAATCCCGGAGGCTCCTGCCGGTCAGCGTCAGGAACACCGTTTCCAAATTCGGCTCGGAGGCTTGAACGGAACGAATTTCAATGCCTTGCGCCGTGAATTGTTGAATGATTTTATTCAGGTTATTAACCTCTGCATCGGAGCTGATGTGCACGATATTTTCCTTCACTTCTACCGTTTTGACGCCTGCAATCTCCTCCAACTTACTCACTTCGAGATGGGCGGCCGATTGCACTTCAATTCCGATATCCTTTTGGTCCGTGATGATAGCCTTCAGCTGTGCCTTCGTGCCCTCCGCTATGATCTTGCCGTGATCGATAATGGCAATCCGGGTGCAGAGCTCCTCCACCTCTTCCATATAATGGCTCGTGTACAGGATCGTGCTGCCCATCTCGTTCAGCTTCCTGACCGAGTTCAGAATATAGTTCCTCGATTGGGGATCGATGCCGACGGTCGGCTCATCCATGATGATCAGCTTCGGTCTGTGGGCAATCGCGCAGGCGATGTTCAGTCGTCTCTTCATGCCTCCGGAGAAGCTCTTCGGGTACATCTTGTGTTTGTCGCTAAGTCCGACGAAGGCAAGCGCCTCTTCTGCCCTGCTCCTAAGCTCCGAGCCTCTCAATCCATACAATCCGGCAAAAAAATGAACATTCTCATAGGCGGTCAGATCCTCATATATCGCGACCTCTTGCGGAACCATGCCGATCTGCTGCTTCGCGAACTTTCGATGCTTTATCAGATTCTTGCCCAAAATATGAACCTCTCCTTTGGTCACGGGCATGAGCGACGATATGATGTTGATGGTTGTGCTCTTGCCTGCTCCGTTCGCGCCGAGGAAGCCGAAGATCTCGCCTTCCCGTATATTCAACGACAACTGGTCTACCGCTATGAAATCCCCAAACTTCTTCGTGAGCCCTTTGATCTCCAGCACGTTCATACGTTTTTCGCCTCCATATTCATCCACGCATCAACCGGTGGACTTGATCTGTATGTATCGTACGAAAAAAGGATGCCCTTGCGATAGTGCACAAGTTCATCCTTATCCATGAGAATCTTCATGTTGTTGAGGACCCAAATCCTCACCCTTTTGAGGAGAGGAAATTCCCTCGGCCCAATCTCCATAGTCCGCCAAATCAAGCCTACCGGGTGTTAGCTGTAAGGAATCAAAGTGGTCACCGAGAAGCCGCTAGAGCCATCTACGATCACGGTTCCATTCACGACCGCGGCGCGCTCCTCCATGCCTACGATCCCAAGACCCTTGATGACCTTCTGCATGCCCTTGCCATTGTCGCTGACCTTGGCCTTGATCATGGTACCCAGAACCTCAATATGTAACGAGACTGCCGTTGCATGAGCATATTTCATCGTGTTGGTTAACGCTTCCTGGGTGTTATCCTGAATGATTTTCCACTGCAGCGGCGTGATTCGATCGACATTACCCTCATGCGTCAATACGGTCTTGATCGAATGCTGAGCGGAGAACTCCTCCAGAAATAAACGCATCCGGTTGATACCGAGCTGTTCCGTAGGCGGCTTCACATTCTTCAGGACCAGCCTGATGCTCTCAATGCCTTCTTTGGAGATCGAGATGGCATTCTGCAGCAGCTCGGCGGACTTGTCCGGATTCGCTGCCATCAAGCGCTTGGCCGCTTCCATCTGAATCAATGCACCCGTCATGGAATGCCCGATTTTATCATGAATCTCCTGAGACAGCCGGTTTCGCTCTTCCAGCTTGAACATGTATTCAAACTGCCGGATGTACTCATTATTTTCGCTCAGCCGCTCGGTCAGCCGATCCAGTTCAAGATGCATGTGCTCATTCTGCTCCTGATAGGTTGCGACTCGGCTTACAAAAGTTCTTAGCATCGTGAGATAGATATAGGATAAAACGGATATAAAGACATAGGTAATGACAAGTTCGTGAGGCACCATAAGCGCTGGAACCAACAGGGGGACCAGGATCATCCAGCTCCTGCGAAGGCATAAAGACAGCAGCTCGTACAAGTTCGCGGGAAGCAGCATAAACAACAGCGGATGGATGTAGAATGAGGAAGCCGCGACAACAAGAACAGCCAGTACCATGAAGAACGGCTGTACATTCCGGCTCTTGAAAATATAGACGGATACATTCACGGACAGGTAGAGCAGAATGACAAGGATATACCACGGCGTTATCGCAAGATCTGAGGCATAAGATTGGCCGATCACATACAGGAATAGAATCGTTTTAAAGCCGATGATCCACGATTCGGCATAATTTCGGCGTTCGCTCACTTATTCACTTCCCCCGTCAGATAAAAAATCGCAATCTGGGTTCGATGCTCAAGACCTGTCTTGCTGAGAATCGAAGTGATGTGATTGGCAATGGTGCCTTCGGAAATAAACAGCTTCTTCGAGATTTCCTTGTTGGCCAGCCCTTTGGCGATAAGCGCCATAATATCCAGTTCCCGTTCGGTGAACAGACTCCGGTCGAACTTGGTACCGCTGTCTTCCTTGTCCGGCTTCAGCCCGGATTTGATTTTATCCAACACGACGTCCTGCAGCACATGATGGCCGTGGTACACGGTTTTGATCGCATCGCGAATCCGTTCCGGATCGTTATTCTTCAGCAGATAACCCTTGGCGCCGTTTAGGATCGCGTCGGTAATGTATTCATCGTCGTCGAAGGTCGTCAAGATCAGCGTTTTGGTCTTGGTACGCTCCGTGAGCTGTTTCGTGGCCTCAACGCCGTTTAGATTCGGCATCCGGACATCCATCAGCGCCACATCCACTTCATGCGCTTCGCAATAGGCCACCGCTTCCTGGCCGTCTTCAACCGTTGCTACCACGTCGAACTCATCAAACGTGGCCAGAATGATTTTCATGCCTTCCCTGATAAAAGAGTTATCGTCCGCTATGATCACTTTAATCTTCAACTTACGCTCACGCTCCCTTATTCAGGATTATACAGGCTGTCATCATGAAGAACGATAGTATTTTATTCACCTGAAGAAAAGGGTGACCGTCACGTTGCTAACCTTTGCCATGTCATGTACCCAGCCGTAGGAACCAACCTGCTTAAGCAAAGTAAAAAAGCAGTGCGGGTGCACACCCCACACTGCCCATTCACTAGCTATTCTATTAAGAAGCGATCATCGACTTTCTTTTATCGGAAGGGCTCCCCTTCTTCAGCACCGAGGCAAGCAGCAGAACAAGGAAACCTCCGGCAATAGACCATAGTACGGCAGCATTCGCGGAAGATGCGGAAACTCCATCAAAATACATCACATCTCTTAGAGTCGAAGCAGCAAAGCGGAGCGGCGTCCACGAGTACAGCCAATCCTGCGTTGCCTGCGGCAGAAACTCCGGTGCCATATTGAGAAGCGGCATCGAGAAGAACATCAGGAGCACCAGAATCCCCATTGCCGGGATTCCCATCCAGTTGAGCAGGGTCGACTGAAGGAGGAAAAAGGCGGAACCCGCCAGCCACAGCATCAACCATACACCGCCCCCGTCCGCGAGCTCCATGCCATACCAGGAGGATGCCATCCACACCAGAAAACCGGAAGCCAGGCCGGCCAGCAGCAAACCTGCAGCGCCCTGCAGCACGATCGAGGTTCCCCTGCTGCTGCCATCGGCCACTGCCTTCTGCAGCGCCTGGAACAAGAATACGCTAATGATCAGACACCCGATCCATAAAATCTGTACCAGCATGCCCGGCGCATTGCCGCTTGCATGGTTAACCCCGACAGGGTGAACAACCTCCTCATGAACCTCAAACGGGGTAAGGAGAGCCTGCGCTGTTGTTACCTGCAGCATATCCGTCTGCACGCTGATCATGGTCAGTGCCTGCTTGGAGAGCTGCGCTCCCGCCATCTTCATCGCTTGCCCGAGCATCTGTTTCACTGCAGCGGATGCCTGCGTGCTCATCCCCTCGTTCACCAGCACTTGAACCACAGCGGGCTTCGGAGCAGGCGACTGCAGCGACAAGATGCCCGCGCTTAAGTTCTCAGGCAGTACGAGGGCTCCATAATACTTCTGGCTGTCGAGCCCTTCCCGTGCCTCCGCTTCCGAATTCACGATCTCCCACTGAATGGGCATCTGCGAGTTTCCCTGCAGCATCCCCTTTATCATGTCGCCAACAGCAAGGGATTCGCCGTTCGGTAACTCCGCCGGTTGATCCAAGACGACCAGTGCAACGGGCAGGGACTTCGGCTTCGCTCCCACGATCGATCCCATCATGGCTACGCCGAAGATCGACAGCACCAGAATGACAACCAATGCGCCGATCCACAGCGTTTTTTGTCTTAAGAAACCCATATCTACCACTCCTCGTTGTTAATGAACAAACCGTTGATTAATGATCACAGCGTTAATTATAATGAAGAGAGAAATATGTTCAATCATCAGCTTTCAGCGGAGTGTTCATTACTCATCAGTGTACGAGCCTTCTGTTGATTAAGTGTTCAAATTGTACTGGAGGGGAATTCCTTGACCAAGAAGGCGGATCGCCGGCAAATCCGGACGAACCAGCTGCTGCGGCAAACCTTGTTTGAGCTCATGGGCGAAAAAAACATAAGCGCGATTACCGTCACCGATATCGCCAATCGCGCAAATATCAACAGGGGTACCTTCTATCTGCATTATCGGGATGTGCCGGATATGCTGGATAAAATCAAAGAAGAGGTGCTTCAGAAAATTGAGAACATCGTGATCCATATCGATCCCAGGGATTCCAGAGACTATGCGGTAAAGGGGGAGCCTTATCCGGCGTCAGAACAAATATTCGAGGAGCTCATCCGGCATGCCGCCTTCTTCCGGGCCATCGTCGGCCCGAATGGGGACATATCCTTCGTTCGCCAATTCAGGGAGTTCATGAAGGAGCATATGTTTGCTAAGCATGCGTTCAGAATGCCAGCAGGCGAGAATCAAATCATTCCGAGCGATTACCTGATTGCTTATATGACCTCGGCCAATATCGGCTTAGTTATCCACTGGATCGAGTCCGGCATGAATAAATCCGCAAGAGAAATGGCGATCATGATGACGCAGCTGCTCAACTACGGCCCGTTGATTACTTCAGGGATTATCCCAAAATCGTAAAGAAACGCAAAAAAGAGAAGCGGGGATCCCCTCGCTTCTTCGTTCTTAATGAGATCTATTCGTTTTACTGCAATCACTAATTGATCAATTGCTTCACTAATTCGCGATTGCGCTCCTTGAACATCTCGTTATGCGAAGAGACCATCGCGTACTTTTTGGCATCCGGTTCAATGAACTGCTTCGCGCTGTTCACCGCGTTCGCGGCATCCTGGAAGGCGCCTGCGATCAGGTGCAGCTTCCCGTCAAAATGCAGGATATCGCCGGCAGCATACAGTCCCGGTATGGAAGAATTGCAGCTTGCGTTGCCCGCGATATAGTAGTCATCCACCCGGTGAATATCAAGCTCGCTGTTCTCCAGCAGCGACATATCCCGTTCATAGCCATGGTTAATAATGACTTCGTCAACCGCCAGATAGGAAATTTCCCCTGTCGCATTATTGGTCAATTCTACCCGCTCAATTACCTCATGATTATCCGAAGCAATGAGCTTCGTAATCGATGTATTAAGTTGGCACGTGGCCGTGCTGTTCATCAGCTGCTCGACTTGGGCTTCATGGCCTGACAATTCGTCCTTGCGGTAGGCCAAGTACACCTTCTTCGCTACAGGCTCCAGCTCATTCGCCCAATCTACGGCTGAATTCCCTCCACCGGACACAATGACAGTTTTGCCTTTAAAATGCTGCAGGGACTTCACCGTATAGTTCAGGTTCGACACCTCAAACCGCTCGGCTCCTTCAATCTCCAGCTTCTGCGGATTCAGGATGCCTCCTCCGACCGCCACGATAACCGTTTTAGACAAATGCACGCCGGAGTTCGCCGTATGTAATTCGAACAGCCCTTCCTCATTGCGGGCGATCGATTCAACCTTCTCGTTCAACAGCACTTCGGGATTAAACGTCAGACCTTGCTGAACCATCTGTTCGATCAGCTTCGCGCCCGGAACGGGCGTCAGTCCGCCGACATCCCATATCATTTTCTCCGGATAGACGTGAACCTTCCCGCCAAGCATGGGTTGATATTCTATAATCTTGGTCTTCATGCCGCGCAGTCCACTATAAAAAGCAGAATATAATCCTGCTGGTCCTCCACCAATAACCGTTACATCAAATATCTCTTTCCCACTCATGCATTTCACTCCCGGTCTATAGATTAAAAGGCTGCTTGTGATCACCTTGTAACGTAAATGATTATCATTATCAATTAGTATACGTTGCCTTCAACCTTTTTACAATCAAACATTTAGAAAAAATTCATATTGTCACAATTTCGCCTATATATAGGTGTGTAACACCCAGCCAATCTATATATGGATATAATTCGGTTGAAACATGAATATTATTTAAAATTTCCATTAAGATATTTATTGACAATGACGCGGCCCCCCATTATATTTATGGATGAAATTGAGAATCATTATCGTTTGATAGCTAACTACTCTGGAGGTGAAATGATGATTCGCCTAAGTACAGATCGAATAAGCGTCGGTTACGGCGAGAATCTGATTTTGAATCGTCTTAACGTAGATATTCCCGATAAAAGAATCACAACCATTATTGGGCCTAACGGCTGCGGCAAATCCACTCTTTTGAAGGCTGTTACCCGCATTATTCCTTACCAGTCCGGCGCTGCCATTCTCGATGGAGAAGAAATCGCCAAGATGAACACCAAGCTGCTGGCGAAAAAGCTGGCCATTCTGCCCCAGACTCCGGAAGGACCGGGCGGATTGACGGTTGGCGAGCTTGTCTCCTATGGCCGATATCCTCATCAGCGTGGTTTTGGCCGCTTGACCAAGCAGGATATGGAAGTAATTGACTGGGCGCTGGAGGTTACCGGAACCCAGGATTACAAATATCGTTCGGTGGATGCTCTGTCCGGTGGGCAAAGACAGCGGGTATGGATTGCGATGGCACTGGCTCAGGAGACCGAAATGATCTTCCTTGACGAACCGACCACGTATCTGGACATGGCGCATCAGCTTGAGATCCTGGAACTGCTGGAGAGGCTTAACATCGAGCAGGAGCGTACCATTGTTATGGTTCTGCATGATTTAAACCAAGCCGCCAGATTCGCGGATTACATTATCGCGATGAAGGATGGAGATATCATTCAGGCCGGAGATCCGGAAGCCGTCATCTCACATGACGTATTAAAGAAAGTATTCCATATCGATGCCGAGATCGGCCGCGATCCGCGCACGGCAAAACCGATCTGTATCACATACAATCTTTTAAAAGGGGAAAAAGAGGATGTACTCAAAACACAGCAAAACGACACCTACGAAGAAACTACTCATCCCATTTATAGCGCTGCTGCTCATTCTTAGTGCTTGCAGCAGCAAGCCTGCGGAGACAAGCAGCAACCATACAGGTACGGCCGAAACACCTAAAACGGAACAAAGCGAAGCCCCATCCGGGACCATTACATACGAGTCCGAGAACGGACCCGTTGAGGTGCCTGCCAATCCGCAGCGCGTCATTGTGTTGTCCTCCTACGTAGGCGACCTGCTTGCACTCGGCGTCAACATGGTGGGCGTGGATTCCTGGTCCAAGGCCAATCCCGCATTTGCGGACAAAATCAAGGATGCCGAAGAAGTAACGGATGAAAGCCTGGAAAAAATCATCGAACTGGATCCCGACCTCATCATCGGCCTGTCCAATATCAAGAACGTGGATAAGCTGAAAGAGATTGCCCCAACCGTTACCTTCACCTACGGTAAAGTTGATTATCTGAAGCAGCATCTTGAAATCGGCAAGCTGGTGAACAAAGAAAAAGAAGCCCAAGCCTGGATCGACGATTTCAAGCAGCGGGCGCAAAAAGCCGGCGATGAAATTCGCGCGAAGATCGGCGAAGACGCAACCGTGTCCGTGATCGAGAGTTTTGATAAGCAGCTTTATGTATACGGCGATAACTGGGGGCGCGGTACAGAAATCCTGTATCAGGAAATGAAGCTGAAAATGCCGGAAAAAGTGAAAGAAATGGCATTGAAGGACGGCTATTATGCCCTTTCTGCGGAAGTGCTGCCGGAATATGCCGGCGACTATGTCATTCTCAGCAAATTTGCCGATGCCGATACGTCTTTCCAGCAAACCGAGACGTATAAGCAAATCCCGGCGGTGAAGAATGGCCGCGTGTTCGAAGCAGACGGAAACCGTATTTATTTTAATGATGCAACCACGCTGGAGTACCAGCTTGAGTTCATTACGGAACACTTTTTGGGCAACTAGGACATAGGCTGCCATTACTCCGATTTATTTAGATTGAATACTCCAACTTTAAGATGAAAAGATGATTCCATGACAATGCCTACGAAACGGTCCATTCCTTTTTCCGTCAAATTGATTGCGGGCATCATCGTATTTATGGGCATGTTTGTCGTTGCGATGCTGTTCGGCGCAGCTGAAACCAGCATCCAGGATGTATGGTTTGCCCTTACCACCTCGATGGAGGGCGAGAAATTATCCGTTCTTCGCGAAATTCGCCTGCCCCGCGAGGTTGCCGCCATTCTGGTCGGAGCCGCGCTCGCGGTCTCCGGTGCTATCATGCAGGGCATTACTCGTAATCCGCTGGCGGATCCCAGCCTGCTCGGCCTTACCAGCGGGGCAAATGCAGCGCTGGCCTTCACACTGGCTTTTCTGCCGGCTGCCAATTATTTTGGCATGATGGTGGCCTGCTTCATCGGAGCAGCGGTCGGTGCTGTGATGGTCTTCGGCATCGGAGCCATGCGAAAAGGCGGCTTCTCTCCCTTGCAGATGGTGCTGGCTGGTTCAGCTGTATCCGCATTCCTGTACGCCATCGCCGAAGGAATCGGCATTTATTTTAAAATATCCAAGGATGTGTCCATGTGGACAGCAGGCGGTGTGATCGGCACATCATGGGGGCAGCTGCAGACGATATTCCCGTTTATTCTTATTGGAATTATGATTGCCATCGTGTTATCAAGACAGCTGACCATCCTTAGCCTGAGCGAAGAAGTTGCCGCCGGTTTGGGACAGAACATTGCTGCTATCAAAGGCATCCTGTTTGTCGTGATTGTCCTCCTGGCAGGAACCTCTGTGGCCTTGGTGGGGAATTTGGCCTTCCTCGGCCTGATGATTCCCCATATCGTCCGCGGTATCGTCGGAACCGACTACCGCCATGTCATTCCGATGTCCGCCATGGTGGGCGCCATCTTCATGCTGTTTGCCGACACGGTCGGACGAACGCTGCATGCTCCTTACGAAACGCCCGTAGCCGCTCTGATCGCCATCATGGGATTGCCCTTCTTCCTGTTTATCGTACGCAAAGGAGGCCGGGGACTGTCATGATTCATCCGTCGTTATTAAGAAAACAGCGTATTACGTTTCTGGTCTTGTTGATCCTTACAGTGGTGACTATCCTCGTTGGTCTGGGTCTCGGTTATTCGTCCGTAAGTTATGATCGGATTATTCCAACCCTGCTGGGCCAAGGCAGCTTCAAAGAGAAATTCATTATCTTCGATGTGCGCCTGCCACGCATGCTCATTACTTTGCTGGCCGGAATGGCGCTCGCCTTATCAGGTGCCATTCTACAGAGCATTACCCGAAATGATCTCGCGGATCCAGGCATTATCGGAATAAACTCGGGGGCCGGGGTCGGCGTGGCCGTATTTTTCCTGTTCTTCCCGATCGAAGCCGGCTCCTTTATCTACATGCTGCCCTTGGCGGCATTTATCGGGGCTGTGCTAACGGCCGTGGGCATCTACCTGTTCTCTTTCCGGAAAGGCGAAGGCCTGCAGCCCGTTAAATTGGTGCTTACCGGTGTCGGGTTCTCCATGGCACTCTCGGGCGTCATGATTGTGCTCACGTCGTCTGCTGAGCGGACCAAGGTCGATTTTATCGCCAAGTGGCTGGCGGGCGGGATATGGGGCACCGATTGGCCCTTCATTGTGGCTCTGCTGCCCTGGCTGATCATCCTGGTCCCGTTCACCCTGTACAAAGCGCAGCGCATGAATCTGCTGGGGTTAAGCGATCCTGTAGGCATCGGTGTCGGCGTCTCGATTGAGAAGGAACGCATTGTGCTGCTTCTGGCCGCCGTCGCGCTTGCAGCATCCGCGGTGTCGGTTACGGGCGGCATTACGTTTATCGGACTCATGGGCCCTCATATTGCCAAAGCGCTGGTTGGCCCGCGGAATCAGATGTACATTCCGATTGCTATATTGATCGGGGGCTGGCTGCTGCTGCTCGCAGATACGATCGGACGCAACATCGTGGATCCCGACGGTATCGCAGCAGGCATTATGGTTGCTATCATCGGCGCGCCGTATTTTGTGTATTTGCTGCTTAAGAAAAAATAATGGTTATTCTCTTTTCAACTGAACGCTTAAAGCCCTCATTGCACTCTTTCAGGTGTAATAAGGGCTTTTTTTTATATACAGTGAATGGCTTCATCTCATACATAGAGTTCATAAATAAGGTAATATAAGGATAATTAACTCGGTAAGCAAAAGGGAGGTACTATGGCAAAATCAAAGGAAGTGATCGATTCAGCTGCAAAGCGATGGATGTTAACATTTCCTCTATGGATCATCGTGACGATCAGTTTACTATGCATATTCTGGATATTCGGCCTCTTGATCGACCTCGGGCTGCCTCGACAGAATGCAGGCTGGATCAACATCGCCATCGTAGGAACGTACCTCATAGGTTACCTTGCCGGCGAGTTGTATGTCGATCTGGATCGAACAGATGTAGTTGGAGAGCAAGCCTACACCCCCGGTGACGACATAAAGTCCGGATCCTTAAAGAAACGAATCCTCCATCCCTCGGGCTATCCTCATGGGATGCCTATTACCTGCATATGTCCTTCCTGTTCTTGTATTGGTTTGGCTATGGTTGCCGTCTTGTCCGAGCTTATCTCCTAAAAAAATAAAAGGGCACCACATGGATGCCCTCTATGTCGCGCAGGTAATAAAAAAACGTTCCGCCTCGCCCTTATCTTCACTTCCTGTCCCGGTTGGCCGCTTCCTCCAGACGGCGGAACCGTTTTAGATCGGCCTTCCGAATCGGAATCGGCTCGCGTCTCAGCAGCTTCACCACGGCAATGATCAACAACAGCAGCAGCACCGTGAATGGCAAGGCCGCGATCAACGAAGCCGTCTGCAATGCCTCCAGTCCGCCTGCAAACAGCAGGACGCCGGCAATGGCTGCCATGAGCGTGCCCCACACGATTTTTGCCATTTGAGGAGGGTTCAGGCTGCCGTAGGTGGTCATGCTGGATAAGATGTAGGTTGCTGAGTCGGCCGATGTCACCAAGAACGTCAGAATGAGTATAATCGCCAGCACGTTCATGACGGATGAAAACGGCAATTGGTTGAACAATTGGAACAGTGCCGACGTGACATCCGCATTAACGGCTGCCGCAATCCCGGTGTTCTCATGAAGATCAAACCAGATGGCGGTCCCGCCAAACACAGCGATCCACAGACAAGCAATGACCGGCGGCACGACCATCACGCCCACAATGAATTCGCGAACCGTTCTTCCCCTGGATACCCTCGCCACGAAAGCTCCTACATACGGCGACCAAGCAATCGCCCAAGCCCAGTAAAAGATCGTCCATTCCCGTACCCATGTGCCTTCGGCGTAGGGTTGAAGCCGCAGGCTGTACGATACGAAGTTCGTAATGTAGTCGCCCAGTGCCAATGTAAAGGTCTCCAGAATAAAAACGGAGGGGCCACTAACAAACACAAACAATAAAAAAATGAGCGCCATCGCGAGGTTCAGGTTGCTTAAGTATTTAATCCCTTTATCCAGCCCCGTTGTCGACGAGATCATATAAGCAACGAAAATAAGCCCCAGCATCATTAACTGCAACCCGACACCGTTGTTCACCCCCATAATGGTGTTCAAACCACCGCTCATCTGCAGAACGCCAAGTCCTATGGAGGTCGCGATGCCCATGACAGTTGCAATCACCGCGAGGATATCAATCGTATTCTTCACACTACGCTTCGAGCCGGTGACAGGCTCAAGCGCTGTAGACACCAGCCCATCCTTCTGCTTACGGAACTGAAGAAACGCGATCACAAGTCCGACAAGGGCAAACACAGACCACTGACTAATGCCCCAATGAAAAAAGGAATAGCCCATAGCCACACGTGCCGCGTCCACACCTTGTGCTTCGACGCCGCCGAAGGGTGTCTTAAAAAAATGGCTCATAGGTTCAGCCACGCCCCAAAATACCAGCCCTACACCAAACCCCGCAGAGAACAGCATTCCGATCCAGGTGAAGAACGGATACTCGGGCTTCTCCTTATCTCCGCCAAGACGAATCGTGCCGTATTTACTGGCTGCCACCCAGATCAGAAAAATAATAATCACAAAGATCGAGAGCAGATAGAACCAGCCGAACGTATTCGTTGTGAACCTGTACAAATACCCTGCCACTTCACCGAAAGCTCCGGGCATAGCAGCCCCTAGAATAGCAAGAATGGCAATGATAACGGCCGAAACCGTAAACACAATGTTCTTGAATAAACTCCCTTTCATAATGCTCCACCTCAGGCTATTAAGTCATCCATTCCTATACAGTATTTGTATTTAAACCAGAATTGATGTACTTAATCGGTAAGTGTGTGCAGCATGGGGTAATTCTTGATCAAGGCTATCTTGAAGTACTATTCGTTATTTGGGACTTGTTGAGAATCAATATACAATTGGCCTAGATTGACCATTTGCTCAAGCACTGCTTTAAAATGGGTACCGAACTCCGTTATCGAGTACTCCACCTTGGGAGGTACCTCTTGATACACCGTCCGTTTTACGATGCCGCTCTCCTCTAACTCCCGCAATTGCACAGTAAGCACATGCCTTGATACTTCAGGTATTCTCCGATGCAGCTCACCAAAACGCAGGGTTTCCTGAAACAGTTCATACAGTACTCGGGGCTTCCACTTCCCACTAATCATGTGCAAGCCCACTTCAGCCGGGCACCCATACCTCTCATCCTGATATGGCATATGTATTGCTTAACCCCCTTGGTCATTGTCATAAATAGATGACTATGTCATAAAATTGTGCGTACTTATCACAGCTTTCATTTTCAGATAGGCTATTGCTATCATCATACAGAAAGAGGAGATTCAATGAAACCATCCATTCCCGCAATCCGAGTCTGGAAGCCCGAGGATATGAATGCTGCATTTGCTGACGCGTATAACTCAGGGGACATCGATCAGGTGTTGGCGTTGTATGAACCGGACAGTATTCATGTCCACAGCAATGGAAGCTTGGAGATCGGAATTCATTCCTTTCGTCATACTTTGGAGGAACTGCTGCATCTGAAGGGTACGATGATCTCCACCAATTTATACTGTATCCCGTTTGAAAATATCGCTATGATGCGTGCTCGGTTCACCCTGCAGACGACAGACCCGGATGGCCAACCGCTGGTGCTGCAAGGACATACCTCCGAGATCGTGAGACAGCAACCTGACGGAAGCTGGCTGTATATCGTGGATCATCCGTTTGGTTCGGATGAAGTGAAATGAATAGTAAGAGCCATTATTTCAGCGATACAAAAAAAGCAATCCGCCCTTGTCGTAAACAAGCGGATTGCTTCTTGAGATTCATTACATTATTCCTTCACGAATTCCTTCGTGCTGCGAACGGTATCGATTGGACGCACCATACGCTCGATCTGCTCGCGCTTTGGCTCCAGGAACGGAGGCAGGGACAACTTCTCGCCCAGCGTTTCATATGGCTCGTCACCCATAAAGCCCGGACCGTCGGTTGCGAACTCAAACAGAATTTGCGGTGCAACTCGCGCATACAGGGACTGGAAGAAATAGCGGTCTACAAAGCCTGACGTATGGAACTGGAAGTCGTCCAGACGCTTGATCCAATGTTCCAGCACCGAGCGATCCTCGACCCGGAAGGCCGCGTGGTGTACAGTGCCGAAGCCCTGCTGGGCTCTAGGAAGCACGGCGTTGTACTCGACAACCACCTGTGCGCCATTGCCCCCTTCACCCACCTCAAACAGATGAAGCGAACCTTCCTTGCCGATTTCAGTAAATTGGAGTACTTTCTCCATCATTTCCTTGAAATGATCGAAGTTGGACACCCGTACAAACACCGGGCCGAGTCCTGTAATCGCATGCTCCAGCGGAATTGGTCCCTTCTGCCAAGGAGTTCCTGAAGCCACACCCTCGTTGTTCTCATCGGAGATGAGCTGATACTGCTGATCGTCAAAATCCACAAAGGCGAGTGTCTTTTTGCCAAACAACTCTTGAATGCCTTGATGCTTCACATCCATCCGGTCAAATCGCTTGACCCAATATTCGAGCGCTGCATCGTTAGGGACACGAAACGAGGTTTTGTAAATCTCGTCTGTACCATGTCTGCCCTGCGGGATCCCCGGAAAATCGAAGAAGGTCATATCTGTGCCGGCACTGCCCTTGTCATCTGCAAAGAACAGGTGGTATGTCTGAATATCGTCCTGATTAACCGTCTTCTTCACGAGCCGCATTCCAAGCACATAGGTGAAAAACTCGTAGTTCTTCTCGGCACTGCTCGTAATGGCTGTTACGTGGTGAATTCCTTTTAATCCGTTCATGATTAAATTCCTCCGTCTCTTCTATTTAGAAAGTGTTTGCCCAACCTTCATGAATTATTATTTTGATTTAAAACATCTTTAATTTAAGATAATAATATCACGACAATTCTGTTCCGTCAACCTTCTAAATTTATGACCCCAGTATAGCCGTGCATGATATACAAAAACGGCCGGATATAAAAACAACCGGCCGTTCTATTTTTTCTCATAAGAGAGTCTACATGTCCGTTATGTCCCTGTATTGGATAACCCAATGACAGGAAACAGCTCGATACGTTGATGGGTCTCCTCATGATACAACCATCCATCCCGTACATGGTCCACAAACAATATGCCGTTCAGGTGATCAATCTCGTGCTGCATACATCTGGCCAGATAATCTTCGCCTTCCAGAATCACCGTCTCGCCTTGACGATTCCATGTCTTTACCTTAACCTTATTGGCTCTCTTCACATATCCATAATACCCTGGATAAGAGAGACAAGCTTCGGGGCCTATCTGTTCCCCGTCCATCTCTACGATTTCTGGATTAATCAGCTCGATCAATCCTTCTCCGCAGTCCATGACAATAAGTCTTCGTAATATACCGACTTGTGGTGCGGCAAGACCAGCGCGCCCTTCGCTGTCATACAGCGTCTCAGCCATATCATCCAGAATCTTCAATGCTCTGGCATTTACGGTATCGACTGGCCGGGCGATCTTTCGCAAGATCGGATCACCGAATGGCACAATAGCTTTTACCGTCATTTCCTTAAGCCCCCTTAGTTCTAGAAGGAGGTGTATGCACCCATAAGTCACCTGGAGTACACTCTAAGGTTGTGCAAAGGGCATCTAACGTCTCTGCCTTCATCTGCCTGGGCTGGTTCGTCAGCAAGGCACTAATGGAAGCAGCTGACAGGCTGTAATTCGCCTTTTCTTTCATCAGCCGCGCCAAAGCCGCTCCCGACCATATCCCTCTCTCCGCCATCACATTACGTAGCATCCATTCGAGCAAAGGGTCCCCCTCCCGTTCCATTCAAATATTAGCTCACACCTTATTTTATTAGGTACTGCCTAATATCTCAAGCCTATTTTTTAGGGGTCTAACGAAAGTAGTTCTCTACAAATCTTGATGACCCTTCGGGACACTTAAGCAGGTTTGGATTCGTTCCGTTCGAGCGATTTCCGCCTAGCGCTCTTGGCTCTCCCTGCAAGGCTGGTTCCGATCACGCCGATAATGACGAGCGCTGCCCCGATGACATGATAATAAGCCAGCTCTTCATTCAAGAAGGCGACACCTCCAAAGATCGTGACCACGGTGGCCAGATTGTTAAAGATGCCCATCCGGGATGCCTCCATCTGGGACAATGCGTAATTTGACAGTAGCGATGTTCCAAGGGAGGACAACACGCCAAGATACAGAACGGCCCATACGAAGGACGGATGCAAAAACGGATCAAAATAATGTACGATCGTCCCCTGCGCAGCATGTTGAGCGGCCGACATCAGGTTAAACAGCACGAATCCGATCAGTGACATGATGAACGTAATATCCAGTACCGACTGCTTCTGCGTCAACTTGCGGGCCATCACGCTGTATATCGCGTTGGAAAGCGCCGACAGCAGAATTAATACAATCCCGAGCGTACTTGATGTCTCGAAGGAAACGCCCTTCAGCACGAATATAGAGATGATCCCTGTCACTGACAACACGGTAAACAGCTTTTGTGCCCAGCTGGAGCGTTCCTTCAAAAACAGTGACGCCAAGAGCAACGTAAAGATCGGTACGGTAGCGTGTATGATCCCGGCCTCGGCCGAGGAGGTGTAAACCAAACCGAAGGTTTGCAGCGTAAAGAACAGGAACGGATAGAATATGGCCAGCGGCACGATGGTCAGCAGCCGTTTCAGATCCAGCTTGACCTTTCTACGGGCCATGAGGAGCGCAATCGATGCAACAATGAACGAAATGGTGAACCGGTGTGCCAGCGTATCCAGCGGGTTAGCAACGATCAGCGCCAACTTCACAAACATAAACGAAAAACCAATGATAGCCGTATATCCTAACGCAGCGGCATAGGCACGGCTTGTATGCGGTGTATTCATGATATGTGTTCTCCTTCATCTTCTCTTTTGCATGACAACCAGAAGGCTGATGCATTTGCTACTTATCTTACGGCAGGAAGAACTCCGTTACGATTTGAAATAATACCAATTGTACCGGTACAGTTAAATCCGATGAAGGAAGTATAATGACAAAAAGGCTGTTTCCATCATCCCAAGATGATAGGAAACAGCCCCCTACTTTAACTTGTATACGTTTCGTAACAGGCATACCTAGGCATGCCCGTTACCAATAACCATCATCATTAATCACGTTGAACCGAAATCCAGCCGTCGCCCTCCAGATGAAGCGTTGCACCGAGCGCTTCTGCCATAAACCGGAGCGGAACGTAGGTAGATCCATTGCTATGAACGAATGGAGCTTCCTGCAGCGTCACATTTTTACCGCCGACGCTGGCTGTTTTGGAGCCTACGGTCAATACGATTTCTTCCCCTGTCAGATCATTGATGACTGTAATTTTCTTCGAGCCTTTGACCCACTTTACTTCGGCATCCAACTGATCTGCCAGGTAACGAAGCGGAACGAAGCTCTGATTGTTCTTCTTGATGACACCATATCCATAATCATCGCTCGAGGGGCTGAGGAACATCATTTTTTGCGTAATCTTCAGGTCATCCTTCAACACGTTATAGATGATGGAATCCTTCTCGAAGTTCCGCAGCACTTGGCCTGGCGTCACCGTTCCGTTCAGGACGTCCAGCACGCCTTTGGACGTGTCTACCTGATTCGCTTTTACCGCACCGCCGATGTTCCATGCTTCACTCTCAGAATAAACCTTGAAGGACTTCAATGGCAGTTCCTCGGAAGCCGGAAGTGCAACGTTCAGCTCCAGCGCACTCTTGCGTGTGTTCAGCTGGTCATCGAAGAAATAGTCCAGTTTGAGGATGGTATCCTTGCCAAATACGGTTTCGGATCCCGGAAGCTCCTCCAATAACTGTTTCTTCTGTTCATCATAGTTCTCCGTGAATTCGATCAGTCCGCCATGCACGATATCGTAGAGCGACGCAACGACCTCTTCCTTGGATTCCTGCGGCAGGAGCTCTACGTCTTCGCCGTAGGCCTCGCCGATGCTGGTCATCATCGGATAAATGGCATCATAAGCATCGCCGATCACCTGCTTCAAACCGGCTTCGTCTTTAAGCAGACTTTCGGCGAAAGGTTTAACCATGTTCAAGATCTCTTCGCCCGTCAGCTCCATATGGAGATGCGTCAGGTTCAAGCTTTCCCCGTTCACCTTCTCCTGAGCGGACTTCACCGTGATTGTCGATGGATTCGGGAAATGCTTCAGCACAAGCCCTGCCGCCTTCTTCACGACATCTTGAATCGCCTGCTCATACTGACTGGTATCAGGCAGCCCGGGAACGGTCGTATCCATCGATAGATAGAACGGCTGCTTGGCGCCTTCCAATTGAATCGCCATTCCTTTGGAATCCATAGATATATGAAGTGGAATCTTCTTGTCCGAATATTGGACACTGCCCTGAATGGACACCGTTTTGCTATCCTGTACGATGGCATGATCCATATTCAGGGATAACGAATTGATGAGATCAATCGCTTCTTTATCTTCAGTCGATAGGGCCTTGTCTGATGGCACCACCTCGAATCGAATACTTGCCTTGGATTCACTGGATTTAACATCAAGACTTGTAAGCAGCGCCTTGTTGATATCCAGTCCCCCGACTGCCTGACATCCTGTCATGACAACCAGCACAGCTGCAACGAGTACAGTCAACCATTTGAACTTCTTATACATAACGATATTTTTCCCCTCCCAGGTCATAGGCTCATTTCTATTATGGGAAGGGAGGAAATGTTTGTAAATAGGTATTTAAGCCTCGTCCTATGCGCACAGCGGAAGGGTGCCCACTGATAGCACATATCGACATTTTGCTATACACTGGGAATGAAATGCTGATCCTAAAGTGCAAGTTCAACAGTCAACTTTTCAGCCGGGAAGGTTTGCAAAGTGGCTTTGAACAACCTGAACAACCTTATAAAGCGTGGTGAATCTCTTGTTTAAAATTATGTTAATCGAAGACGACGTGACCCTATTCCATGAAGTGCAGGAGCGCCTTGCGCAATGGTCGTATGACGTTTACGGCGTCCGCGATTTCAGCGCCGTACTTCAGGAATTTACAGCGGTTCAACCCGACCTGGTCATTATCGACATCCAGCTGCCGAAGTTTGACGGGTTCCATTGGTGCCGAATGATTCGCTCCCACTCGAACGTGCCGATTATCTTCTTGTCTTCCCGCGATCATCCGACCGATATGGTTATGTCCATGCAGCTTGGAGCCGATGATTTCATTCAGAAGCCGTTCCACTTTGATGTCCTGATTGCCAAGATCCAGGCCACGCTGCGCCGGGTATACAATTACAACACCGAACGGACCGAGCTAAGAACATGGCGTGGAGCCACCGTCGAATTCGGTAAAAATACGATTAGCAGCCCTCAGGGGACCGCTGAACTGACTAAGAATGAAATGTTCATTCTGAAAATCCTTATGGAGCGAAAGAATCAAATCGTCAGCCGGGAAGATCTGATCAAAAGCTTATGGGACAACGAGCATTTTGTCAGCGATAATACCTTAACGGTCAACGTCAATCGGCTGCGCAAGAAGCTGGAGCCCCTCGGTCTTGATCCTTACATCGAAACGAAGGTGGGACAAGGTTATATCGCCACGGAAGAGGCCCATGCATGATGATGGCCTACATCCGGGAAAGACTAAGCTGGATTCTGTTCTTCCTGTTTCTGAAGCTGCTGTTTCTGTTCATAGCCGCCGTGGACTCCCAGATCCCTTTTCTGTCCATCCTCTATATCGTTTTTTTGTCGACATTGTTCTTCATCGTGTTTCTGGTCGTCAGATACAACCGGGAAACCAAGTTCTACAAAAGCCTCCGGGCGTGGGATGACACCTACGATTTAGCCGCCATCAGCGAACCGGAGCGTCCCTTTGAAGCGATTGCCATGGATATTCTCTCCCTTCAGACCGAGCGCTTCAAGAAGGAATCCTCCACGCGTCTGACGGAGATGCAAGGGGAGAAGGACGAGCTGTTATCCTGGATTCACGAAGTGAAAACGCCGCTCACCACCATGCAGCTGATGATCGAACGCATGGAAGATGAGACGTTAAAAGCGCAGCTCCAGTATGAGTGGCTCCGCATCCATCTGCTGCTTGACCAGCAGCTGCACCAGAAGCGCATCCCCTTTATCCGGAATGATCTGTTGATCGAGGTAGCCGCGCTGGAGCCGATCATCTTCCAGGAAATACGTGCGCTCAAGTCCTGGTGCATGCAGAAGGGCATCGGATTTGACGTTTCCCTTGAGGTAACGGAAGTGCTCAGCGATGCGAAATGGCTGGGCTTTATCGTCCGCCAGCTGTTGACCAACGCGGTCAAATACAGCAACGCTTCGGACATCATCATCGAGAGCGATCTCAAGGATGATCATGTCAGGCTCACCATCCAGGATTCCGGACGCGGCATAGATCCGAAGGACATGCCCCGGATTTTCGACAAAGGCTTCACGTCAACCACCTCGCATCAGGACAGCGCCGCAACCGGCATGGGGCTCTATCTGACGCAAAAAGTAGCCGATGCCCTGCTGATTCGCATCCAGGTGGAATCGAAGCCGGGGATCGGCACCACCTTCACCTTGATCTTTCCGAAACGGAATGATGTCGTAAGCATTACCGGCATGTGACAACAATGTCACATGCTTTTGAGCTTTGTTCGGCGAATCGAAGGAAAAGGCCCCTCGACTCCTTTATGATAAGGACAGATAACAAAGGAGTGAGTGAAATTGGCAATTCTTGAAGCAAACCAAATTCATAAAAGCTACGGCAACAAATTCAATAAACAGGAAGTGCTGAAGGGCATCGACATCCGCGTGGACAAAGGCGAGTTCGTCAGCATCATGGGCGCTTCGGGCTCAGGGAAAACCACGCTGCTGAACGTGCTCTCCTCGATCGATAAAGTAAGCCTCGGCAGCATCAAAATTGAGGGTAAAGAGTTTACGGGCCTCAAGGAGAAGGAGCTGGCGGAGTTCCGGAAGCACCATCTGGGATTTATTTTTCAAGAGTACAATCTGCTGGATACACTAACTGTCAAGGAAAATGTACTGCTGCCGCTCTCCATTAAGAAGGTATCCAAAAAGGAAGCCGATCAGAAGTTCCAAAGAATCGCGACCGAGCTTGGCATCTATGAGCTCAAGGATAAATATCCCAACCAGATCTCGGGAGGACAGAAGCAGCGGACCTCCGCGGCCCGTGCATTCATCCATGATCCGAGCATTATTTTTGCGGATGAGCCGACGGGAGCGCTGGACTCGAAGTCTGCATCCGATCTGTTGAATAAGCTAAGCGAATTAAATCAGAAGATCGACTCCACGATCATCATGGTTACCCATGATCCCGTGGCCGCCAGCTATTGCACTAGGGTGGTCTTCATTAAGGACGGACAGATCTACACCCAGCTGAACAAGGGCGAGCAATCCCGGCAGGCCTTCTTCAATGACATCATCAAGACTCAAGGCGTGCTAGGCGGTGTTCAGCATGAACATTAATTATCTGATCTACCGGAATTTGAAGAAAAATATCAAGAATTATTATCTGTATGTATTTGCGCTCATCTTCAGCGTGGGTCTGTACTTCGCGTTTGTCACGCTGCAATATGATCCGGCGATGGATGAAGCGAAAGGCTCCGTTAAGGGGGCGGCTGCGCTCGGCGCCGCCTCCGTGCTGTTAGTAGTCATCGTGGCGATATTCCTGCTGTATGCCAACACGATTTTCATTAAGCGGCGCAGTAAAGAGATCGGACTGTTTCAGCTCATCGGACTGACCAAAGGCAAGATATTCCGAATCCTTAGTGCAGAGAACCTGATTCTGTATTTCGGCTCGATGGTCATCGGCATCTTTGCCGGCTTCGCGGCTTCACGGTTAATCTTGATGATTCTGTTCAAGGTCACCGGCGTTGATACCGAGGCGGCTCTATCCTTCTCCAGCGAGGCGATGATCCAAACCGTCATTGTGTTTGCCGTCATCTACGTGCTGATTATGATCATGAATTATACGTTCATCAAAAGACAGAGCATTCTGTCCCTCTTCCACGCGGTATCGACAACCGAGAACCAAATTAAGAAAATGTCCTTCGCCGAAATGTTGTTCGGATTGCTCGGCATCGGACTCATACTTCTCGGTTATTATGTGTCGACCAAGCTGTTCAGTGGTGATTTCACCACCATGAACGAGCTGTTCATGGCTATGATCCTAATCTTGGGATCGGTTATCATCGGGACTTATCTGTTCTATAAAGGGTCGGTCAGCTTTCTATTCAACGCCATCCGAAAGAGCAAGGGCGGTTATTTGTCCCTGAACGATGTGCTGTCCCTCTCCTCCATCATGTTCCGCATGAAATCGAATGCGCTGCTGCTGACCATCATTACGACCGTATCCGCACTCGCGATCGGACTACTGTCACTCAGCTATATTTCTTACTATTCTGCGGAGAAATCGGCCGAGCAAAGCGTACCCAACCATTTTGCGGTAGCGGACCAGAAGGATTTTTCTGCCTTTATCCAGGCACTTACGGATGAAGATATCGAATTTAAGAAGACCGAACGGGACGTAATCCAGGTAAATGCGGACCTATCCGACATTATCGGGGCCAGCCTGGAGATATCTGGGCAAGTGGATTCCAGTTCCATGATCATCCCGGTAATCAGTGATGCCAGCGTGAAGGGCAAGGATGTTTCCCCCGGAGAGACGCTGTTCACGGGATATAGTGACGCGATCCAGCAATTTATGGCGATTCAGACCACAGGAGAAATTGAACTTATAAGTCCTAAACAAAGCTTTAAGCAGAAGCTGATCGGCTTGGACAAGGAAGCCTACGTATCCTATTATTATGCAAGCGGCGGGCTTCCGACAGCGATTGTGGATCAGACCGTATTTGATAAGCTGGCTCAGGATTTGGATCCGAAGATCCAGAAGAAGACTAATGTCTATCTCGGCATTGATATTGTGGATCCAAACGCTGTAGATCAGGCCAATCAGATCTTTAAGAGCCTCGGCATTAGCGAGGAAACAGGGAACCTCTCTCAGACTGAAATGGCCTTCAACCAGAAAAGCAATATGGGCTTGATGATGTTCATCGTGGGATTCCTGGGACTTACCTTCCTGATTACTTCAGGATGCATCCTGTACTTTAAGCAGATGGATGAAGGTGAAGAGGAGAAGCCGAATTATACCATTCTCCGGAAACTGGGCTTTACTCAAGGAAACCTGCTGAAGGGGATTCAGATCAAGCAGCTGTTCAATTTCGGCATTCCGCTGATCGTCGGGTTGTCCCACAGTTACTTTGCCGTTAAATCCGGCTGGTTCTTCTTCGGAACCGAGCTGTGGCTGCCCATGGTCATGGTTATGCTGCTGTATACGGCGCTGTATTCCATATTCGGATTGTTATCGGTCATGTTCTATAAACGGGTAATTAAAGAAGCGTTGTAAGCGAGGTGCATGGTTGGGCCCAGAGATGATTCGGGTTCCATCCATGCATTTTTCGTGTGCAGGTGTAAAAAACCATAGATTACCATTCCAAAGCTTTACAGCTCTTCTGCAGCTTCCGGATATATACAATCTGACCGATATGATAGGCATTGTGTGTAGCAGCATTGCTCACGATCTCCCACCACTTGGCCGGCTCCGGAAACCCGTTCACTACCTGCTCCAGCTTGCTCTCTGTCAGCAGCTCCTGCCACTGTAATAAGACCGCTATCAACCGGTCTCTCAACTCTGTAAAGGTTGCGTTATCCGGAATGATAAAGCTTTGATGATTGTCTCCAATCGAGGGCACGGCATCGATCCGCGATTCGCGGTACCGGGACTGCCACGTTTCATTCCAATACAGCAGATGCTGTATGATCTCGACAATGCTGTGACTATCGTTGGCAGGTGTCCAAAACGCTTCATCCTCGGTCAGATGTTCCACGGATTGCTGGAATGGGATATGCCAGCTGGGATCATTCGCATTCGCTAACAGTTGATTCATTAGAACATCATTTGCATGCGCCATAGGTCATTCACTCCTTCATAGCCTTGTAACAAGCAGCATCACAAATCATGACTAATTTTACTATAGGTTGAAGCTCTGTGATTCGCAGAAAATGATTAAAATCATTCTTTCTGGGCTAGTCATGTCAGCAGAAGGAGTCTACCTTACATGGAACAAGTCCAAATAATACTGCGCCGTTGGCGTATCATTCTTGAAACGCAGCTCGATCTTCTCCCCGCTTCCCTTGCATAGGCCCACCGTAATCTCAAAATAGCTAGCCCCGTGCATCGCATCAACCGGACTTGCATGATGGTCATCCTCCGTCACCGTTGTCCGCTCGTTGATGGATAGAATCCGTTCGCAGCCAAAAGAAGGATAGGTCTCGTGCAATATATCCTGAAGTGCTGATCGGATAACCGGGTATAACTGCTGCAGCATGGCCTTCTCGAGCTGCTCCTCTCTAGGCTTTCCTTCTGGTTGTGCATGCGCTGGGCTTTCCGAGGCTGAGATGAGGAGGCCGCATAGAAGGAGCAGACAGAAGGTTAAACTTGACTTCACGTGCATTCACCTTTTTCGTTTTCTACTTAGGATTTCCTTCCTCATCTTATTTAGTCCACCTTGCCTATCTGTTCATGACTACACAAAAAAGACTGCCGCAAAGGCAGTCTTTCCTCCGTTTATATGGTTGATGATTGCACGACAGCATGCCCATCGTTTCCGTCTTTTTCTGTTTTCCCAACTAAGAAGTGATACAGTACAATACCCGCAGCGAGTAGGATCGCCATCGCGATGTACATGCCCCGGAAACCGACAAGCGGCGTCAGGAAGCCGAGAATAAAGGGACCGAACCCGATGCCTACATCTACGAAAATATAAAAGGTCGACGTCGCAAGTCCGATCCGGTGAGCCGGTGAACGCTTGATGGCTAGGGCCTGAGCGCTGGACTGCGTCGTACCGTAGCCCAGACCGACGAATACGGCCGAGAGCAGCAAGGTCGGACCATGATGGGCTTGACTGAGCAGCACCATGCCAATCGCGAACGAAAGAATCGCGGGGTACATCACCACGTTGGCCCCTCTCTGGTCAAACCACCGGCCCGTGAACGGTCTCGACAGAATGACCACAATGGCATAGACAATAAAGAAATAACTGGCTACTTGAGCCAAACTGATCTGCCCGGCAAAGATCATGAGGTACGTTAAAATGCTGGAATATCCGAAACCCATGACGAAGCTGACCAGCGAAATCGGCAGTGCTTTCGGTTCAATAAAGTTGGATAGCTTCAAGCCTTGCAGATCCTTCTTTTGTTCAGCGGTCAGCATCAGTTTCGGTATATTGATAAAGAATGCGGACAGCAAAGAGAGAACACCCAGTACCGCGCACAGCGTGAAGTTAGCCGTCATCGAAGCATGTTCGTTAATCATCAGGCCAATAAAAGGGCCTATGGCCGATGCGATAATGATACTCACCCCATAATACCCCGTGCCTTCCCCCCTTCTGGAGTTCGGTATCAGGCTGGCGGCAATCGTGCCTGTAGCCGTTGAAGCGAGTGCAAAGGCCATACCGTGGAAGAACCGGACAATGAGCAGCACGCTCAAGCTGTTTACGATGAAATATAACCCGATAAGAACGCTGAAGGCGATCAGACCGGTAAAGAGAAGTTTTTTGCGCCCGACCCTCTCAATGATGCTGCCCCCGATCAACCGTCCAATCAATGCGCCCACGACAAAAATGCTGGAAGCCAGGCCAGCCATTCCTGTTGATGCATGAAACTCATTTTTCGCATACGAGGACATAATCACCACTAATAAATAAAAACATAAAAAGAGCAGGAAGTTGACGCCAAACACAATCAAAAAATCCTTGCTCCACAATCGTTCTCGCGAGTCTGCTTGCTCCAAGTTAATCACCTTTTCTAATAATGTTGTCTCTGACCGTCTCCATCACACGGATAACCGTGGCCTGATCCTCCGTAGAGACGCCTTCCATAATCTCCTGTTCATATTGGTCGAACACCTTGCGGACTTGCTGGACAACGCCAACTCCCGTCTTGGATAACTGAATGCGCTTCTCCCGTTTATCACGCACCGGAATTTGCTCCACATAGTCGAGTTTGATCAGCGCGTTCACGGTTCTGGTAACCGTGGGCTTCTCCACGTACAGCATTTTGGATAGCTCCACCAAAGTCATCGACTGGTAAACATCCAGATAGTACATAATGGACCACTGGGCATAATACAGGTTATAGTCTTCAAGCTTACGGTTCAGCTCATTGACGAAAGGGCGATACAGCGTAAAGTATTTATGGAAAAAATGTCTGTGGGCGTCCATACGAGACCTCCGTTCAAAATGGTTACCTTCGGTAACTATTTATTGATTATAAAGAAGATCTTTTGCCTTGTCCATCCCAATTGATTTCCAATTACAAGTGCTAGCTGCTTGCGAATCAGCATAACGACGCTTATTCTCCCTGTTTCAGAAGTGATCTATTCGCTTCTTGCCGCCTTTCGGGAGCGAACATCGAACAACAAAAAAATCGCCCTTGGGCGATGGAAAACAAGCCAGCCATCTAAGGACGATTTTATGCAAGTGGATTGATAAGGTTCTAGCCAATATCACTGACCGAATCGGAGACAGTCCCCGACACATCGAACAGCCTGCCCATATAATCACTCAGCAGAATACCATCCGGGTCCAGCTCTTCCCGAACCGCACGGAATGCTTCCCACATCGGATACAGCTCCCTCAGGTGGGCAGCCTCAAGATGATGCATTTTTCCCCAATGCGGCCGGCCGCCATACCGGAGAAAGATGCGCTCCATCGCATGGAAGTAGTCTTCATACGGCATGCCTTTGTACATATGAATCGCAATGTAGGCGGAATCCCGGCCATAAGCGGGGCTTAACCAAATATCATCGCTCTTGGCATAGCGGCATTCCACAGGAAAATGCACGTGAAACTTGCCACGCGACAGTTCTGTACGCATGTCTTCAATAACCGCATTCATCGACTCTGCCGGAATGTTATACTCCATCTCGTTGAAACGGACGAGCCGCTGGGTCGCAAACAAACGATGGCTGTAATTCACTTTACGCCCGAGCGGAACCTGTGACGCCGAGAAACGGCTGACATACGGGCTTACCTTCGGTACCATCCGGCAAAGCTCCGAGATTAGACCGAAAAGGGTATTCTCCACCAACACTTCACTGATATAATCCCTGACCCGATGTTCCGTCACTTCTTGATCCGTCTTATTCATCAGCTTGATCTGGCACGGCTCCGCATAAGGGAACCAATAAAACTCGAAATGACGGTTCTCCTCCGCTAATCGAGCCTGCTGTTTCAAACACTCGTCGAAGGTTACTCTCCGGCTTTCATATTCGATTTTGTAAGCCGGCTCCAGCCTCAACGTCACTTGCACGATAATGCCGAGTGACCCAAGGGAAACCTGCAGCGCCTTGAACTTATCGGGGTGCGACTCCCTACTGCACTCCAGCACCTCGCCTGTACCGGTCACCACCATAAGTCCGACAACCTGCGTTGATATATTCCCGAATTCCCGGCCCGTACCGTGCGTCCCCGTACTAATAGCCCCCGCAATGGATTGCACATCAATATCGCCGAGATTCTCCTGTGCCAGCCCATGCTGGAACAGCAGCTCGCCGAGCAGCTTCAGCTTCGTCCCCGCCCACACGGTGGCTGTTCCGGCTTCAGCGTCGACATGGACCAGTCCCTGCATGGCGTCCAGGGAGACCAGGCAGTCTTCGGATGCAGCAATGGGAGTAAAAGAATGTCCTGAGCCGGCCACTCGCAGCCGCCTGCCCTCCTGCCGGCACATCTGGACCATTTTCACGACTTCCGGAATGGATGCAGGATACAGCACCGTTCTTGGATTGGTTCGTACCGACCCTGACCAATTGGACCATTGGACCTGCTTCATAGAAAACACTCCCCCATTCCACGGTAGGTGGCATATTCACCCACGATACGACCTTGCGACACCGCATACAGCAGCTTGAATCGTTCGCACAGTTCCCCGGCCTTCGCATGACGGAAGAACACCGGATCTCCCAGGCCGAGCTTCACATGGGCAGGCAAGCGCAGCGGCGTTTGCACCTCACCGGCGCCCTCCAGCGAGAACAGCTCCAGTCCTTCAGGCAAATAAGGCTTCGCCAGCTTATCCTTATCCGCTGTTCCCGATGCTGTGTATCCCCCGCCCATACAGGTCACGATCCCTGCCTTCGGTATGCGTACCACCTCTATGGCATAAGCTGCTGCCGGCTTATAACGGAATGACGCGTAATGGTCGAACAACCCCGGCGCATAGAAGCCCGATCCGGCCGTAATCTCGGTTACCCACGCTTCCTTCCGGGAGCTGTCCAAACTTCCGGTTCCCCCTGCATTGACGAAACGGAGCCGGATTCCCATGGCGTTAAGCCGCTCCACAACTTCCTGCCTCCGCTTGGCAACCTCGACGATGGACCGGCTCTTCAGCCACCGGACCATCGTATTCTTTACATATTTTCCGGCGGCATGATCACCCACGCCCGCTACCTGAGCCTCGTAACCCATGATGCCGTCCAGACGAAGCCAAGGGGAGCGGATAATCCGTTCTACAATGGGATACATGCTCTCCCACGAATCGACGGGCGATCGCCATACACCGAAGTGGAGGCCGGGATAATGAACCGACATATCCAGATCGATGCATAGCGGAGTAACGGTTCTCTGTTGTTTGGCGAACTGTTCGATGTGCTCAACATGCTCCACACTGTCCACCATGAAGGTAATCGAGCGGCCTTCGCTGACCAGATCCACGATGGATCGAATGGCTGCCGGCTGCCACTGCGGATAGCCAAGCAGCAAATCATCGAAGCCCTGCCCTGACAGAAATACGGCTTCCGCTGCGGTATAACACATAATCCCTTGAAACATGGAATCCGAATTCAGGATACGATGCAGCACGTCCACGGAGCGGATCGATTTGCTGGCCAGCCGTACCTTCTTGCCCCCAGCAGCCTGCGCAATCGCCCGTACATTGTCATCCAGCATGTCCAGATCCACCAAGGCGAACGGCCTCGGGATTTCCGCGAATATCTTTTTATAATACTCGTATGTCGACATCCCTCTATCAACACCTTCCCGTTTCCCCTCACGCCTATGCCACATGATATTCTCGAAGGTTGCGGATTATCCTTCTGCGTACAACCATCCATACAAATAAAAAAGAGCCCAGCCGGTGGTTGGCTGAACTCCCCTTCTAATCTACTGCACCCTGTCTCAAAATCCTTGAGCTGCTTCTGCAGCTTGCCGCAGTCCCTGCTCGATAATCTCCTCACTCCGGTCGCGGAATTGATTATGCCCTTCAATCACAAGGGTCGTCACATTCGTGATGCCGAATACATTCAGGTGATTCTTAACGAAGCTTACCGCCATCTCGGATGTGTCTCCTTCCGCATATACGCCGCCTCTAGCATTCAACAATGCCGCCTTTTTATCGGATAAGAGCCCCACCAAGCCTTGTTCCGTATACTTGAAGGTTTTGCGCGGATGGTGCATGTAGTCCAAGTACGAATGCAGAACGGCGGGAACGGTCAGATTCCATAGCGGAAATGCAAACACGACCTTGTCTGCGGCTATGAACTGCTCCAGATGTTTTGTGACAATATCACTCATCGCCTTTTCTTCGGGTGTAAGGTCCATTCCCATAGCAGACTTGAAATTCCCGTTTATCATCACATCATCCAAGTACGGGATATGCTCTTTATACAGATCCACTTCAATTACCGTATCCTTCGGATGGGCCGCCTGATAGCTCTCCAGGAATGCGTCGTATAGTCTCCCCGTTACGGACCCTTGGCGGTTATTGGCTTTGATAAATAAGGTCGTTGTCATGTAAATCTCCTCCATAATGTATGATAATGTTGCATGAAATGCTTAATTTGGACTTTCCAATCCAATCCCCTTGGACTCTCTTTGACCGAACTGAACATAATAGAACAGCATGATGGCTATCAGCAGCACAGCCAAAGCGAGGTATATGTTGCTATAGAGATTCCCTTCCGTGTAGAGATGGACGGGATTCCAGTGGATGCCGGACTTGATATCCAGCATCTTGCCGTACACGACTGAGGCCATGCCTGCCGATATAAAATTCAGCATCTGCATCAGTCCCATCCCGACTCCCGCTTGTTCCTTGTGCAGGCTGAGCGAAACGGAATTGGATAACGCAATCATCGCAAACGTCTGCCCCACATGTCCGAAGATTAGGAAGATCGCGATCAGAACAGGCGATATGCCAATGAAGGAAGACAGCAGCGCAAAGCATGCCAGCAATAATCCGACGGCCACAAGGAAGAGATACGTGTCCCCCCTCCCGTCCGCAAGTCTTCCGCCTGCCTTACCCAGCAAGGCTGATGCGATTGCAGCCGGTACCATGACAAATCCGATCCACCCCGGTGAAAGCCCCTGCACCTCCGACAATAACAACGGACTTAGAAAATGCAGAGAGAACCCGATGCCACTGACGATAAACATCACGATTAAGCGGATGGTATAGCTTTTGTTCCGGAATAAGCCTGGATCTACAAACGGTGCGGCAGCCGTGCGAATGCGTATGATCAACAGCCCTATAGCCAGCACCCCAAGAAGAGGCTGCCACCAGGATCCGTTCGTGACGCCAAGCAGGAGAAAGGTGACCGCCGCCGCTAACAATCCGCCTCCTAACCAATCGAATGGGCCGGAGGACTGAAGTTCTTCTTCCTTCAAATATTTCCGATATAAAGGAATCGTAATTAAGATCAGCAGCGGAATACTGAATAACCAGCGCCAGTCCGCAATACTGGCTACAAGCGAAGACACAATGGGACCCAGCGCACTGCCGATGGACAATCCCACGAATGCCGTAGCCATAGCCGAGCCCCTTCGCTCGGGTGCAATGTAGCGTACCGGAATTAACATCGCCGTTGCCGGAATCGCCGCAGCTCCAACGGCCTGCAGACTTCTGCTGACCAACACCATCCAGAACACCTGCGAGAACAGGCCGACCAGCGATCCGACCGCGAACAAGAGCAGACCGATCGTAATCAGATTTCGAAGTTGAATCCGCTCCGTGAGCTTCCCATAGAGGACCGTTCCAACACCATAGATCAAGGAGTATGAAGAACTGACCCAGCTGACTTGAGCTGTCGTCAGGCCGAATTCCTCCCGCATGTCCGGGAGCACGAAGTTAAACATCAATCCGCTCATGGCGGACAGACATAATGTGAACATCACGACGCGCATTAATCTCTGTGTTTCCATCTCCTGAACCACCTCTCATTACCTTGTTATGAATTCGATAGGCAACCATATTGACTGTCAGTACTTACTGACATAACGTTTGAAAAAAATACTAGGGGGTTAACGCCCTAGCAAAAATCCGTACACTTTCCTCGATAAAGGCATCCAGCGTCACGGAAGAGAAGAGTTCCTCCGAGTCGAGCTCATTCATAAACGCCCCGAAGTTCATCATCATGAACGAAATGGCCCGCAGCTCCGGATCCCCTGCGATCACTTTGCCCTTCTCCGTCATCACGGTAAAATACTTCGTCAATACATCCATGTATTGTTTGGGATGTTTACTGGTAATCTCCCGCAAGCCCGGTAAATTATCGTTCTCCTTCACGCTGATCGTGATCAGCTTCCGATTCCGAATCATCAGCTCGTGATACGTCCGGCTGATAAGCAGCAGGTCTTCGCTTAAGTCTCCTACCAGCTTCTCTTCAAACAGCTTTGTCATTTCTTGACCATAATGATAGCGTTCAAAAGCCGTTTCCAGGAGGTTCTGCTTGCTGCCGAATTTACGAAACAAGGTTTTCTCGCTTAAGCCGGCAGCCGTAGCGATTTCCATCGTGGTTACCCCGTTGTAGCCCTTCCGAGAGATGAGGTCGATCGCGGCCAGCAGCAGCTTATCATCCGTGGTCAGGTTGTCACTATGCTCCATGAAGGCCCTCCCTCTTTCTACAGGAATGTCAGTACTTACTGTCATTTGATGAGCTTATCATATTCCTCTTGGGTATGCTCTGTCAAGCATTTAACAAAAAATAGGCCCCTTTCCCCCGGCATCTTCTTCTCGTTGCTCTTATCATGGCAGTTGATCGTATAATGAGAAGGACATTTGTCCAGAAGAGAAAGGAGCAACCCAACGACATAGAGGCGGCTTCGAATGGTATCCGCTATAAAGAAGATCGCCCGGCTAAAACTTTTTTCTCAAGTTCTTGTAACGAATCGGCCACGGCCCGGTCATATAGGCAAGGAGGTGAACAGGTGGCGGATTTGCACCAGATATACCATCAACACTTTCAAGATGTGTATCTGTTCCTGCTGTCGCTTAGCAGAGATGAACATGTTGCGGAAGAACTCACACAGGAGACGTTTTTCAAAGCGCTGAAGCATATCGATTCGTTTCAAGGTACGTGCAAACTAAGCGTTTGGCTCTGCCAAATCGCTAAACATACATACTTCTCCTATCTTGATAAGCAAAAGCGATATGAGCCGGCACCGCAGGTCGAGCACAGCAGCGATTTGGATATCGCATGGCAAACCGTCGATAAAGCAGAGGCTTTCCGAATCCACCAGATTCTGCACTTGATGGACGAGCCGTATAAAGAGGTGTTCACGCTGCGGGTATTCGGGGAGTTGTCTTTTGGCGAAATCAGTCAGCTGTTCGAAAAAACCGAGAGCTGGGCAAGAGTCACCTTCTTTCGAGCCAAGCAAAAAATTCAAAGCCTGTACAAGGAGGAGAACCGACCGTGAGCCGAGTTTCGTGTGATATTATTCAGGATTTGCTGCCCTTGTACTATGATGATGTGTGCAGCGCGGACACCAAAGCCCTGGTAGAAGGGCATCTAGCGGATTGCCCGGATTGCCGTGAGGTGCTGAGCCATATGAGTTCCCCTATGCCCTTGCCGGCCCAAACAATCGAGCAAAACAAACAGGAGGGAGCCGGTTTGCAGCAAGTTGCCGCCCAGTGGTCGCGCACCAAGTGGATCTCGTTTTCCAAGGGTTTATTGATTACTTGCCTAGCGGTTGGACTCCTGTTCCTCGTGTATGTCGGTCTGTTCAAATGGAACATTACGAGCGTGCCTACCCGCGTTATGCAAGTATCCGATATCAGCCAGCTGAAGGATGGGCGCATTGTCTATCATGTGAAGATGACCGACGGCTACAACGTCAATCAAGCTAGCATCGACTCGGATGCCGACGGAAACTTGTATATGACACCCAAGCGTCCCATCATCAAGTCGAAAAAGTTCGCGAATATGGGATTATCCAACATGTACTATTTCAATGATATTAAAGAGCGGAATGCCTATGAGAAGAGCTTTGGCGAAGGCGTTCAGATCAAGGCCCTTTATCTGGGGACGCCGGATGACCGGATTCTCATCTGGGAACAAGGCATGGAGCTGCCTGCGGCAAGCGAGTCCGTCGAGATGCAGTTTAATAGCGAGGAGAATGACAGCAAGAGACCGCCAGGGTAGCCCTTTGGGCCCCGAAGCGGTCTCTTGTTGAACCTCAAACCGTCGTAACAAATCTATGCAATAATCTCCACTCGATCCAAGCGTAGACCGAGCCGACCACCCCGAACAGAATAACTGCGGTGCTGACATGGAGCTCATATTCCTGTATGAATCGAACCTGATAGAATTCGTAAAACAGGAAAGCCCCAGCCCCGGCCCATAGCACGGCATACAGCAGAGCATACAGGATGAGTGAAGTCCTAACCCGTCGAATCATGCCGATTAGCCACGACAACGGGAGCACGATCACCGGATATAGGATCGATGATAAGAAGATCGGGATGATCACCAACACCAAACCCATATTACGAAGGCCGTAATATTCCGTCGTTGCAATCTTATATCCTTCGATATACTCCAAGCCTACGATCGCACCGGTAAACATCCATATAAATACGAACCACAGCACAAAATATTTGGCCACCCGCAAGATGTACACCACCTTGTCCGTTTAATTCATAAACGGTAGGGTCCGAAAAAAAGTTACGTTTATTTCCGTTTCATCGCAATAAAAGTGCTGCCAGCTTATTCCGCAGGTTCACCAGCCGCTTCCCAGCGGTCGATTTCCTTGCGCACCCGAGGGGCGACTTCGGTTCCCAGCAGTTCAATGGCTCGCATGACTTCATCATGAGGCATCGTTCCGACGGGCACGTGCAGCATAAAGCGGGTAATGCCCACATGCTTGCGCAGGTGAATGATTTTTTGGGCGACCGTCTCCGGGTCCCCCACATAGAGCGCACCTTCGAAGCTTCGTGCCGCATCGAATCTTGCGCGGTCATAGTATCCCCAGCCCCGCTCCCGTCCCAATACATTCATGCTGGCTTGGGTGGATGGGAAGAACTTGTCCGCTGCCAGCTCGGTTTCTTCCGCAATGAATCCATGGGAATGCGAGCCGATCGGCAGCTTCGATACATCGTGCCCGGCATGAGCTGCCGCTTCTTTATACAGCTTGACCAGCGGCGCGAACTGCAGGGGACTGCCGCCGATAATTGCCAGCACCAGCGGCAAACCGAGCAGGCCTGCCCTTACGACCGATTCCGAATTGCCTCCGCTGCCAATCCACACCGGCAGCGGATTCTGAACCGGCCGCGGGTAGACGCCTAAGTTATGAATCGCAGGGCGATGCCCGCCCTGCCAGGTTACTTTTTCCGACTCGCGGATTTTGAGCAGCAGCTCCAGCTTCTCCTCGAACAGCTCATCATAATGGCTCAGATCATAGCCGAATAACGGGAACGATTCGATGAACGAACCTCTGCCCGCCATAATCTCGGCACGGCCGTTCGAGATGGCATCCAAGGTGGCGAAATCCTGAAACACCCGCACCGGATCAGCGGAGGACAGCACCGTCACCGCACTGGTTAGCCGAATCCACTTCGTCTGCGACGCAGCCGCAGCGAGCACAACCGCAGGCGAAGATGCCGCATAATCCTTACGGTGATGCTCGCCTACCCCATACACATCCAATCCCACCTGATCAGCCAGCACGATTTCCTCAACAACCTCGCGCAGCCGCTGTGCATGGCTCATCACTTCGCCTGTCGTCACATCCGGCCAATTCTCTACGAACGAGCTAACTCCAATCTCCATCATGATTTCCTCCTATTATGCTTTGCCGCAGGGTTAGAACCGCAGGCAAAAGGTTATCGTTGTTTCATGCCTTAGGACAGTCAACATCGTTATCTATCATTCAATTATCTTTATATTGAACTTTTAACAGGGATTTTTCAAGTTACAAGTTAACTGATAACGAGAATCCTGTGGATTCGATGCATAAGAAATTCAAAAATGGCCGGCATCCATGCGGATTCCGGCCATTTCATGTTTCCTTTTAACCCTGTATTTGAGCTTGGCTTACTGCTTTGCTGCCAAGTATTCCTCCAGGCGATCCCAAGTTTGGGTAATGCCTTCTTCCATTCCCATATCCAGCACGGTTTTGAGAGCCTCCGGAGAATCGTACACTGCCCGGTTGATCAGCTTGGTCTTCCCATCCTGCTCCATAAAGGTCATCGTAGAGATAGGGGCAGGCATTCCCTCAGCAATGGTGCCTTCCGCATCGGAAAAATAATCGATAAGAACAATTTTCTCCGGCTCTTCGATCTCCTGGTACACCGATTTGCCCCAGGATTCCATGCCGTAGAAATCCCCCTGGTTCTTATCCAAACACTTCATGCAGTAATGCCACGAGCCGCCCGGACGGAAATCCATATTGGATACGGTAACCTCCCATCCACGAGGCCCCCACCACTGCTTAAGATGCTCTCCATCCGTAAACACCTTGAATACCAGCTCCCTAGGTGCATTAAACTCACGCTCCAATACAAGTACTTCCCCTTCAACCCGCGTAATCATTTGGTTTGTCATTATCCATTCCTCCTCATATTAGGTGTTAATCCTGTTTCTTACCTGTTCCTTTCGATTGCAGTTTCTCTAAGTAGTTATCCAAGTTGTCAAAGCGCTCGTTCCATATGCTTCGGTAATTATGGAGCCAATGGTCCAGTTCTACAAACGGCTCCGACCGCAGCATGTAGTTCCGCCGGTTCGCCTCCGCCCTTACCTCCACCAGCCCGGCTTCCAGCAGCACCTTCAGATGCTTGGAGGCTTGTGGCTGCCGAATATCAAGACGTTCAGCGATTTCTCCAACCGTTAAAGGCCCCTTCAGCAAGAGATCCACAATACGAAAACGGTTCGGTTCGGCTAAAGCGTTAAATGTTGTTAGTTCCATCTTGTTGTGATGACTGGTACAGACCCGCTGCTATAGCGTTTACGGTGATGGTCTGTTCTCTCTGTCCATGTCACCATCATCACCTCTTTTTTTTGCTGATTTAATGGTGCCGTACTTCCTGATAACAATATACCACGATAGGAATATTCCTGTAAAGGAATATTTAAATATTTCTTTAATTTTTTTTCACAACACAAAAAAAGCAATAAACGCGGGGCTTTACTCGGGCCACGTCTATTGCTTCTTGTTTTTTTATCCTTCGTATTCCTTACTTAAAAAACACCTTGTCTACATTATATTTGGCCTTGAATTCATTAATGATATAGGTTTCATAGATCTCTCGATGAACGGCGTCTTCAATGACGCAGACCTCGATTCTTGTCACCTCATCCCGATGCTCCTTCATCGGAGAGACGTTATCTTCAAAATGCTTCTTGATCCGCGGTCTTAGCTTTCTTGCTTTGCCAACAAACAGGAGTTCCTCCTTGCTGTTGTAGAACATGAAAATCCCGCCCCGATCTCTTGGAATCAGGTGAAAATCCGTAAATCCGTAAATGTGGCTCAACTCCGGAGCAGCCTGCTTGGTAATGGTAATGTCCACCTTGGGAATGGTTATATTGATCACGACTAACGCTCACTTCCTCAATTCATATATTGATCTAAATCGTATCACTAATCTGCTTATTTGCCCATGCGGGAAATTCAAGAGCACCCCTCTCTAGGCATCCGCATAGGATGGAAACTAGGTATGACTAATAACGATGGGGGTCTTTTTCAATATGAGCATTCAATATCCCGGACACCAGGAACAAACCTTGTATCAAGCTGAACCCAACATGATGCACAACATCAAATCGGTTCGCGATCATATTCACCGTCTTTGCAAGCAGCATGCGAATCAGATGGTTCGCGTCGAAACGCTCGACGGTGATGTTTTTGAAGGGACGATCATGCATTGCGAGAAGGGGATTCTGTATTTGAGTCTGTCCGGCTACGAAAACCAGCGCGGCTTCGGCCCCGGTTACTACAATAATGTCATCCTGCCCCTTGTCCTCTTCGAATTGCTTGTCATCACGCTGCTGTACACCTAAACCCATATAACCCGATTAAGGAGTGAACCCAATATGGCATTTATGCCGCCGCAAGGACCTCAGGGACCACTGCAAGGGCCCTTATCCCCGCCTCCAACCACGATCCCCCAACAACCTATGGCGAGTGCCTTTGCTGTTGACCCGGGAGCGATCAGAGGATGTTTGTTTCGCATCACCTATATTTGGCCGAGATTCGGGCCCGGCTTCTGGTTTTTTCCGACCTTCGTCGGCCGCACCTCGGTCGCCGGTTTCCGATGGACAGGAAGAAGATGGGTCTACTCGGGGTTCGATTTAAGAAGAATCCAGTCGTTCACCTGTTTTTAACCCTAATATTTAAGGGACGGAGTCGGCAGGTACGTTCAATGGCCCCAATGATCTGCCCGCTATCACGAGAGTGCCCCTTCGGCGCTCTCGAGTTCTTGCATAATGGACAAGCTTTCCTCAGTAGAGGCTTCCCTTTTCAGGGTATCCATTTTCCCCAAAAAATAAAGTTCTTGATTATCCTCCGACAACATTAAATAATATGTAACAGTCCCTCTTTAAAACCGATAATGGAGATTGGGATTATAAATTTAACCAACACAGCAGAAAGGTTGACTTGAACACCATGGATCTATCGCAACACGCTACTGGGAAAAAAGGCGCCAGAGAGCCCTTTCCCATCTCTATACTGTCTCTCACCGTTGGCGCTTTTGCCATTGGCATGACGGAGTTCGTTATCATGGGAATACTCCCTAATGTCGCGGATGATCTGAATGTCAGCATTGCATCGGCTGGGCAGCTGATTACGATGTACGCTCTCGGGGTAGCCGTAGGAGCCCCTATTCTAACGGTTCTAACCCACCAAATACCACAGAAAAAACTGCTCCTGCTGCTCATGGGCCTGTTTATTCTGGGTAACGGCATTTCGGTCTTCGCTCCGAGCTATGCCGTTCTGATGGGTGCCCGAATGCTGACCGCGCTGACGCACGGTACTTTCTTCGGTGTGGGAGCTGTCATCGCTTCGAACCTGGTGCGGCCGGACAAGCGTGCCGGGGCGGTGTCCATCATGATGGCCGGATTAACGATAGCCAATATCATCGGGGTTCCGATCGGCACCTTCATCGGCCAGACGATGGGCTGGCGTGCTTCATTCGGCGCGATTGCCGTTATGGGGGTGTTGGCATTGATCGGCATCCTGATCTTTATTCCGAAGCTACGGCAGGAACAAGCTTCAAGCATCGCTCAGCAAATTACAGCCCTTATCAGACCACAACTCCTTCTCTTCCTGCTGATCGGAGCGCTTGGTAACGCCGGCCTGTTCGCCGTCTTCACTTATATTGCGCCGCTGCTGATTGAGATCACCGGCTTTGCCGAACCCAGCGTCACCTGGATTCTGATCCTGTTTGGTATCGGCGTAACCGTCGGTAATATCGTGGGCGGAAGACTGGCCGACTGGAAGCTGCTGCCCTCCATTCTCGGCGTTTACTTTGCGACGGCCGTCATTCTGACCATCCTTACCGTGACGATCCATAACCCGGTCACGGCTGTACTGACCATCGTGTTGTGGGGTGCTGCTTCTTTCGCCGTTATGCCGGGAATGCAGGTGCGTGTAATGAGTCTGGCCCAGTCCGCTCCCGCTCTTGCCTCCACCGCAACCCACTCTGCGGGCAATCTCGGAAATGCGGCGGGGGCTTTTATCGGTGGGTTGGTCATTACCCATCTAAGCTTAACGGCCCTGCCTTGGGTGGGCGCTGGCTTGGTGGGACTCGCCTTCATTCTGGGAGCAGCCTGCTATATGTATGAGCGCAAGGCCGTAACGGCTAATGCTTAATTTCCAATAGCTGCAAAACTCTCGTTGCCATACGGAGCACGAACCATGTTGAAAAGGCGTAACCGGACATTGCACCCCGGTTACGCCTTTATTTATATATTCATTTATCCCTCTGCGATTACAGAGCTTTGATCTCCAGCAGCTCGTACTTGACGATACCCATCGGCGCTTCCACGTTGACTTGATCGCCTACCGCTTTGCCCATTAGTGCTTTGCCAAGCGGACTTTCATAGGAGACCTTATTGTTCAATACGTCTGCCTCGGCGGGTCCTACGACCTGATATTCAAGCTTCTCTGCAAACTCGATGTCGTTCAGGACGACATTCGAACCAACATTCACCGTTTTCGAGCTTACATGCTTGGCGTCGACAATCCGGGCGCTGTTGAGTGTTTTTTCCAGGATGATGATGCGCGTTTCCATAAACGCTTGGTCGTTCTTGGCCGAGTGGTACTCGCTGTTCTCCTTCAAGTCACCATAGCTGATCGCGAGCTTGATCCGTTCCGCTAACTCTTTGCGTTTTACATACTTGAGGTCATCAAGTTCTTCCTGGAGTTTATCATAGCCCTCCTGGGTCAAGATCAGTTCTTCTGCCATGTTCATCACATCCACTTTTTAATTTCTTATTTCTAGTGTACTCTTTATTTCGAAAATAAGCGAAAACTTTCTGAAAATCGATGGATGGAATATTTGGAATTTAATTACAATGACGGGATTGCCTCTGCCAAGATTAAACCACTTGGACAGCTACATGAAGGATTATTTTGAACAAATCAGGATCGTTGTATACCCCGAGTTAGAACCATAATAGCCCCTGATTTCTCTGCAAGGAGAACCAGGGGCTATATAAGATAGATAGAATGCCGTGGCCTATCGGCACGTGCATCTTACGAACTCGCTTCGATATCAGCCTTCAACGCTTCATACTGCTCCATCAGCTCACCCAGAATGGGATGCTCACCGGCAATGCCGGTATATTGGGAAGCCGTGTCGCTTGCACCGATATCCCGGACCGATGCTTGCAGCTCCACGCTTTCGGGATCTTCCGGAACATCGAACATCAGAGCCGCTGCCATGGATTTCGCCAAGCTCTTGTACGCAAGCCCGCTTTCGAATGCCAGCATGGCTGGCGACACCAGGCGGTCGCCCGGGGACAGCTTCCGGATCGGAGAGCGGCCTACGCGGGACACCTCGTCAGTTAGTGCCGGGTTGCGGAACCGCTCCAGGATGGTATCGATATAAGCTCCATGCTCGGAAGGGTTGAAGCCGTGTTTATGCATGAGCGCAGCTCCCGTCTCCTCCAGCACAGCACGGACATGACTCGCTACCTCTTCATCCTTCATGGCGTCCTGGATGGTCTCGTAGCCTTTTAGAAACCCTACATACGCGGCCGAGCAGTGTCCGGTATTCACCGTAAACAGCTTGCGCTCGATGTACGGCTCCAGACGGTCCACGTAGTGAATGCCTTCCACAGGGACATAATCCTCAAACATCTGCGAGCGATCCACCGCCCATTCATAGAACGGCTCCACCACGACCTTCAGACGGTCCTCATGCTGCTGCAGCGGCACAATCCGGTCTACGGCTGCATCCGGGAAAGCCACGCGCTGGTCGGCCTTCTGCTTCGTCTCGTCATCAAGCTTCCCGTAGACGTGCTCTTTCAGCTGCGTACTGCCGCCGATGGCATTCTCGCATGCAATAATATGAAGGGGGGCAGCAGACTCCGCTTGCAGCCGAAGCTTCAGCCCCTCGGCAATAGTGCCGGCGATAAACTTCAGAATGTTCACGCCTACCGCAGTCGTCACGAGATCCGCTTCCGCTACTGCACGTGCGGCAGCTTCGGGCTCCGAGGCGCTGTTGAGTGCGGTGATACCTTTAACGATCGTGGTCTCCTGCCCTTCGCTGGCCAAGGTGACGGGATACTCCCCGCGTGCTTTCAGCTCCGATACCAGCTCTTCGTTCACATCGATAAAACAAACCTCATAACCGGCTTGTGACAGCAAGAGCCCTATAAAACCGCGCCCGATGTTACCTGCTCCGAAATGGACTGCTTTCATGCGCCCATTCCTCCTTCGAAGATCGCCAGAATCTCCTCTTCGCTGGAAGCGTTCATCACCTTCTCAATGCTTTCGTCATCCGTGAAGATCATCGCCACATTCGTCAGAATCTCCATGTGATCACCGCCGGCAGCCGCAATACCAATAACAATAAACGCCGGCTCATCCCCTCCGAAATCTACGCCTTCCGGGAAGCGGACGATCGACAATCCCGTGGAGAGGACCATGCCTTTCGCCTCTTTCGTGCCATGGGGAATCGCGAGTCCTCCGCCCATATAAGTGGACGCAATCTCTTCGCGTTCCAGCATTTTATCCACGTAATCCTCGGATACATGGCCTGCCTGTACAAGCAGATTTCCCGCCATGCGGATGGCTTCGCTCTTGCTGTCAGCCTTTGCGTTCAGTATGACTTTATCTTTGGACAGTATGTTATTCATGTTGATCTCCCTCTTTCTATGGTCTGTGATTGAAAAAATGCTGAAGCTCTTCCGCCAAATAGGATCGGATTTCTTCCTCGCTGCCCCGCTCCATCAGCTCAATCAGCTCGGAGTGAAGCAGCATGGCGCTGATTTCACTGAGCACCTCCAAGCTCTCCTTCGGAAGCTGCTTCGGTGCCAGCATCAGCAGAATGACACCCGCCTCCGCCCCGTCCTCCAGCGGCGCTCGGTGCGCCAGCCGGAACAAGGTTAGAGACGGCCAGGAAATATAGCGGCTGCGCGTATGGAACAAGGCCAGCGTCGTATCCGGAATGAGCTGGGTGCCCATCCGTTCGCGCTCAAGCAAACGCTCCTTCACCTTCTCCGCATCACGGACAGCCCCGCGTTCAACCACCTTAGCCAAGGCTTCGTTCAATGTGCCCTGCAAATCATCCTGCCGATTATCCAGGTGGTATACATGGAAGCCACCCAAAAGCGTTACGATCTCGTTCATCAGGGCAGCCTGCATGCGTAGACGCTCGAATGATGCGACCCTATGCTCTACCTCGATTCGCTTATCTGCAGCCATGCTTCCGGCCGGTGTCAAGGATGTGCTCTGGATGAATTGCAGCAGCGCCTCTTTATCATCCGCCGTGAGCAGCGGACTTAATCTCACATACCGATCCTTCGGCAGCGGAAGATCAATGGTCGAAATAATGAGATCATATTGCTCCTTCGGTATCCGGGCCGCTTCATACCACGAGACGTTGCCGAGCACCTCAATCTGCGGCATCTCCTTATTCAGTCGTGTCCCGAGAAGCCTTGAGGAGCTAAGGCCGCTGGAACATACCAGAATGGCCTTCAAATGGTGCCCCAGCTGGTTCAGACGTTCGCTGGAAGCACCGAAATGCATAACCAGAAACCCGATTTCTTCATCCGGGATGGTCAAACCCAGCTTCAGCTCGTCAACCGAACGACGGACGATTCCAAACAGCTCCTCATAATCCTTCCGAATCGGGCTCAGCAAGGGATTCCGGATCCGGGTCCCTTCCCGAATCCGTTTCATGGCAGCCCCGATGTGTTCCACCAGACCTGCCCGCAGGGTGCGGTCCTCCTGATACGGAATGCCGGTGCGCCCCTGAACCCGTTCGATAAGACGTTGGGCGATCTCCACCATCTCCACATCCGTGTGAGCCAGTTCGCTGACCTCGGACATGTCCTTCGCAGATTCGAACAAATGAGCGATATATTTCATTTCAGGATCGTGAAAGTCAATCTTCAAGGTTTGGCCAAGGCGACTCGCGAAAGCCTTTGCCTCCTCCACTGAAGCGGAGGATTTGCCATATCCCGCAATATCCCTTGTCTCTATGCTCCGCCCCTGCTTGATCCTGTTTACGGAAACCGATAACGCTATGAGCATGGCAGTATAGGCACTTTCGCTAAGCCCCTCGGTCCAATCCCAGTTCATATCCCATAAACATTTCTCTACATCCAGCAGCACCGGTTTATCAATCATGGAGAGCAGACGGGCGGTCACAGGCTCGCTTTGATCACGATATCCATCCCCGACAAGATCGGAATAATCCAGATATTCCTCAACAAGCCGACAAATCGCCGATCGCCTTACACCTTCCGAGCCTTCAATCTCGATACCATAGCCTCTGCGGCGAATAAGGTTAAGATTAAACCGCTTCATCCATGGCTCCAGCTCATCCAGGTCATTACTGACGGTCGGCACGGTGACCTTTAAACTATGAGCCAAAGCAAACAGTTTGATGGGTTCATTCGCCTCAAGCAGGGCGCACATCATAAGGATTTTGCGCTCTTCCACGGAATAATCGGCCGGCTTTCCTGCAAGCAGGCGCTTCCGCAGCTGAGCCATCTCCCCAAGCGTCTCCTCTTCCAGCCGGATACCCGTTCCCGACTTTTTATGAAGCAGAACGCCCGTACCCTGCAATTCCTTCTCAATCTCCTCCATTTCCCGGTGAACCGTCCTGACGCTGACCCCGACCTCAGCGGCTATTTCTGCAGCCGTCATGCCCTCGTTCCTGCTCATCAGGAGCAGAAGGATTTGTCGCTGGCGGGCAGTGATGTGTCCCAGACGCATGGCCCCCTTCTTCATGAAATGAAAGACAACGCCGGCGTTACTACGCCAGCGTGTCATATGGTTTTAGGCTTATGTTAGTCTTTGAGTCGTTCCACCAGCTCATCATACCTCGGACTCTTCAGGAAGTTGTCGATGGAGATATGCTCCGCATTCGGATTCTTCGCGATGGCCCGCTCGGTGAGTGTCTTCTGGGTAATGACGATATCCGCGTCATCCGGTATTTCACTGACCGCCGAGTTCACAACCGTAATGTCGACGCCCGCTTGCTGCAGTTTCTTTCTTAATACCGAGGCGCCCATTGCGCTGGAGCCCATGCCGGCATCGCAAGCAAACACGATTTTATTCACATTCTCTTTGTCCAGATTAGCTACAGCCGCCGAAGCAGGGGCGACTTGGTCGTTCATGCCGCCGGTTTTCATTTCTCTCATCTTGGCGGATGCTTCTTCCAAATTCGGCTCTTCTTCGGTCTGTTTGCCTGTTTTTAGCAGTAATGCCGCTACAGCAAAGGAGACCACCGTTGCAACAATAACACCGGCCAGGACCGCAATCAGACCACCTTTAGGCGCCATGGCGAAGTAAGCAAGGATGCTGCCCGGCGACGCAGGGCCCACCAATCCGGCTCCAAGAATCTGGAAGGTGAAGGTGCCGGCAACACCACCTGCAATAGCAGCCAGGATCAGAACCGGCTTCATCAGAATATACGGGAAGTAAATCTCATGAATACCGCCCAGGAAGTGAATGACAACCGCCCCCGGCGCGGAAGACTTGGCAGATCCACGTCCGAAGAACCAATAGGCAAGAAGAATGCCTAGGCCCGGACCGGGATTCGACTCCAGCATATACAGAACCGATTGGCCGATACGTGCTGATTCCTCTGTGGCGATCGGACTGAAAATCCCGTGGTTGATCGCATTGTTGAGGAACAATACCTTCGCCGGCTCAACGATAATGTTGACCAGCGGAAGCAGGTTGGCATTGACCAATACGTCAACACCGGCTGACAGCGCTTGGGTAATGCCCTGTACAAGCGGCCCGATTCCGGTGTACGCCACCAATGTGAGCGCGCCGCCAATAATGCCGAGCGAGAAGTTATTCACCAGCATTTCGAAGCCGGATTTGATTTTGCCTTCAATCAGCTTATCGAACTGCTTCAATACCCATGCAGCCAGCGGACCGACAATCATAGCCCCGAGGAACATCGGAATCTCCGCTCCGACGATAACCCCGACCGTGGCAACCGCGCCGATAACCGCACCGCGTTTGCCGTGGATCATCTGCCCGCCCGTGTAACCGATCAAGAGCGGGAGCAAGTACTTGATCATCGGGTCAACCAGCGATCCCAGATTCTCGTTCGGGAACCAGCCGGTCGGGATGAACAGAGCCGTAATCAGACCCCAAGCAATAAACGCGCCGATATTCGGCATCACCATACCGCTAAGGAGACGGCCGAGCTGTTGTACCCTTACGCGAATGCCTTTGGAAGCGTTTGTATTTGTCTCGTTGGACATCGTATAGACCTCCTAGTCATATTTGAAAATAAATCGGAATGTTGTTGTGTCGCTATCATCTGACATCTCTATGTTAAGTCAGCCCGGCAAAAGGCTCAACGAAAGGAAAAGCGAGTTTCGTCAAGAATATTGTTGACAACTTTTAAAAGGATCATGTCGTTTTTTTGAAAATACCGCTGCACCGCGGTTTCATTCGTAGAGCAAGCCCGTCCCTTGATTCTGTAATTTCCAAGCTTTCACGCCTAAGCCACGTAATTTCACGGATTGCGTACATCCCCGTCATAAGTTCACAACATTCCTTCGGTAAACTGAACCTCATAACGGATAACAGCGTGAATCCGAACTTACAACGATGGAGGTTTTCCCGCAAAATGAACACCCCAGCAAGAAATCACATCGGCCTATCGATGTTTACTATCATTCTGTTGGCTTTGCTCGGTGTGCCCCGCGTGATTGCCCATGATTTGCAATGGGTCGATCCCCATGGGTTCATCAACCGGCTGCTTGTCTTTATTCCCCCGATCATCTGGATTCTTTATGTACTCGGGAAGCGGCATAGCGTAAAACATCCTTTTGTACCCTTAATGGTCATCGGCGCAGTCTATGGATTGCTCTTGGGCATTACCCATCAGCTATTGTGGAATATGGCATTCGAAACGCCGCCGGCCCTGGGCGACAACCTGGCTGATCTACCGGCAGCAGCTAACAGCTTTCTGACCAGAGCCTTTGCCTTCATCAGCAGCATGGTGACAGGTACAGTGGTCGGCATCGTCTCAGGTATGGTAGCCACGGTGCTTCATCCGCTGGTGAAGGGGCGATCAAGACGCTAACCATGAACGGGTCGATACAAAAAAAGAAGCGTCGAGAATCTCTCGGCGTTTCTTTTTCTTTAGCATGCTTTATGCTTCTACACAAAATGAGATAACACGAACACAGCCGGCGAATTCCAATAGATGGCCACCTCGTTGGTAGAATAGCTGTCCATCACATCGGCAAAGGAGGCTGCGGGTGCCTTGCCGGCCAAGTGCTCACGCGCGTAATCGTCATGAAGTCCCTTGTTCGGACCGCCAGAGAGTAGACCCGGGACTGGATCTTCCACGCCATCGCCTTCGGAAGGACGATGATGCGGGTGCAGGATTGGCTTAGCCCCATACCCTGTTACGTAGCTCATCCCCACCACGTTGGCCCCGAACACATAGTGTATGTGCTCGTGCACATGACGCTCATAGTCTTCAGAGCCAGACAGTCTTCCCGCCACCAGCAGGAGCATCGCATGATTCAATACCACCATATTGCTGCCCCAAATATATTGATCCGGCAGCAGCGAGATCCCATAACCGTCCCGAGCACTGACAGCGGCAAGCGCATCCGCACGCTGAAGCAGGCCCGTCATCAGTTCCTGCGCGAGCTCGGGCTCTTCTTCCCGCTCCGACATCAGATAGGCGAAGGTTCCATAGCCGCCCATGTCCGCCCATCCCAATTCGTATTTTTCGAAAGAGTCCTGCTTGGCTAAAGCTTGAAAAGCCTCATGATACCTCGCCTCCCCCGTTGTACGGTATAGCTCTGCCGCGGCCCAGTACCGTTCATCCTCATCCTGGGCGTCACCGTACTCACCTGTAGCGATATCAGCCGGATTGCGGAAGCCCGGCGCGTTCGGATGTTCCTCCAGCCATGCCCAAGCGCGCTCCGCTGCTCTCAGACAGCTCCCAGAGAAGGTTTCGTCGTAGGGAGAATATACCCGCGCCGACATCGCCATGGCTCCGGCAAAACAACCGGTTGCCGTTGCCGAGATTGGCGACAGGTACAGCGGGGCCGTATCGTCTTCCGGCATCACGTCTCCCGCCGGAAACCGCAAGGTGGTGAGTTTATGGAACACGCCTCCCGATGCCTCATCCTGCATGCGCTGCATCCATTCCAGCTCATACCGGCATTCATGAAGCACGTCCGGCAGGCGGCCGTCGCTTTCCGGCAGTGGGAGCGGCTGAGCAAACGCCTCCGGGTAAAACTCGAAAGCCAGCAGCAGGTCGGCTACCGCTTTGGCACCAGGCACGACATACTTGCCATAGTCGCCGGCATCATGCCATCCACCCCAGGCATCCACCTGTCGCGATTCGTCTCCATGAACGAAGGCAGGCGTAAGATGACATGCTCCGTGATGCCAGGGTCCGGCATGCAGCTCATCGAGTTTCGCCCCGCAGCGGAAATAATAAAACGCTTTCAATAACGCGCGGTGCGCATCCTCGTATACCTCGTCGGCTATGACAAAAGGAACGGACGCTTGCCCATTCTCCGCCTCGATCCGATAAGTGCCTGGCACTGCCCATGCGGTGAAATCTCCCCGGCTTACGATCTGCCCGCTGGCAGCATCCTCGATGGCCGGAGAGGTTTGCCCCTGCCAAACCACCTCGCCATTCAGGGAATCGACGACGTGAAACCGACCGCCCTGACCGGCAATAACGGCAATCTTGGCGTCCCGGCTCCGATAACCCAACTGGTTAACGGCAATGCCGTTTTGCTGTACGTGCTCCTTGTTCATCTCCTCTGCTCATCCCTTCCGATTGTCAATTCGAAATTTCCATGCTTTACAACTTCGATAGCTATGGTCATTTCCCTCTTATCCGCTGATAAATAGAACTGGAATGAAAGCAAGCCCTTCCTGCCGGTGAGGAAGAGCTTGTCTCTCATGTTTTCATCTTGAGTTCATCGTGTACTTACGATCACGTTTATCCATCCGCTTGTGTTTGCAAAATATAACCCTTTCCCCGGATGCTTTCAATGTCCAGAATGCCTCGCGTCTTCTTACGCACCCGATAGATCAGCGCATTCAGCTCCTCGGAGCTGACATCGGGCACTTCATCCGTTCCGCAGCTTCGCTCGGGCCAAATGTATACCTTAAGCTGATCCTTGGACACGAACTGCCCCTGGTGGTTGACCAGCAGCTCCATGCATTTGTACTCTTTTTCCGAAAAAGCGTACACATCCTCGCCGTATACCAGCTCCTGCTTGAAAGGATTCAGCCTAAGCCCGCCGGAGGCCTCAACCGCCGCCAGCTGCTTGATCAGCGGGGTAATGTCCATCGTCTCATCCATGCTGAGGATGGAGAAGGACAACACGATCAGATCTCCAGCGAGTACAATGGTGTCTCCATGCTGAAGGGGAATTTCATCATGGGGATCCAGCCGTTTCTGATTGACGAAGGTACCATGCTTGCTGTTTAGATCCTTGATGCTGAACTTCCCGTTTCGATACAGCAGCGCTGCATGCCGCCGGGATACAAAAATGTTATCAAACGCGATATCCGGATCAAAATGCTGGCCCTTGCGGCCAAGCACTGTTATGGGTTTGGTCATAGCTATGACGTCTCCACGTTCATATGGGTTCCCCCGCTCCACCATCAAAAAGGAGGATTTGTCCATCATGCTCCCTCCCGTTCTTATTATAACTGCTCATTGTGTTTATCAGTTCGCTATTATGCAATTGTTATGGTCCAGCTATTGAGTATGCGCCCAAAATCACTAAGATTTAGGAAAGAAGGATTTAAATAGAGAACTTAAATAGAGATATAGATAGAGATAAATATAATCTACTACTGCATATTGTATACGATTTTGGGGGATTGGATCATGCGAAAACTAAAAAGATGGAAGAAGATCATACTGTTTGTTCTTGTGCTGTTTGTATTTCTGTTTGTAAATAATACATCCCTGTTCACCAAAGACCGGGACGCCCAGCCGCTGCTGCTGGCGCACCGCGGGCTTGGCCAGACCTTCTCGATGGAAGGCATTCAAGCTGACACTTGCACCGCCTCCCGCATCTATGTGCCGGAGCATGCTTACCTGGAGAATACCATTCCGTCCATGAAAGCCGCATTCGAAGCAGGCGCCGATATCGTGGAACTGGACATCAAACCAACCAAGGACGGCCAGTTCGCCGTCTTCCATGATTGGACCCTGGAATGCCGCACCAACGTGGAGGGCTCGGTCAAGGATTATACCATGGAGCAGCTAAAAAACATAGACATCGGGTATGGCTACACGGCCGATCAGGGAGCAACTTATCCTTTTCGGGGAAAGGGATTCGGGCTGATTCCGTCGTTAGACGAGGTATTAGAGGCATTCCCTGACGGCTCCTTCCTGATCCATATCAAAAGCACCGACCCCGAAGAGGGAAAACTCCTGGCAGAGTATCTCTCCGGACTGCCGGTGAAGCGTCTCAGCCAGCTGACCGTTTACGGAGACGATGAGCCGATTCGTGCTTTAAAATCACAGCTTCCCTCCCTGCGCGTCATGTCGATGGGTACGCTGAAGAGCTGTCTCGTATCCTACGCCGGAGCCGGCTGGAGCGGCTACCTTCCATCGGTTTGCCGAAACACCCAGCTGCATATACCGGAAAAATATGCCCGTTACTTGTGGGGATGGCCGGATAAATTTCTGAACCGGATGGACAGCATCAATACACGCGTCATCCTCGTCGCCGGGGACGGCGGCTGGTCGGAAGGCTTTGACTCCGCAGCGGATTTGGAGCGACTGCCGGAAGACTACAGCGGCGGGATTTGGACGAATCGGGTTGACGTTATCACCCCCGAGCTGACCATCAAGAAGAATGAATAATCGAAGGGTCCCCTATGTCATTCAACTCATCCATACGGGCGTGTTGATAACCCGCGTAAACCGGAATATCCGCCCGCTAAAAAGCTCCTGCCCCGCTGCGGGGCTTTTTTTATTTTCACGGGGTGAAAGGCAAAGTTTTTGGGACGTTTTTACCGATTACTATTAATAGGGGTCTTTTAGCCTAATTACATACTAGAATCATTGAATATATAGGAGTTGATATTTTGGCCAGGGAAACAGAGAAAAAAGGAATGGCGTGGTTTAAGAGTGCCCGCTCGAATCAGAACCAGCCCGAGAAGAACAGTACCGAACAAGAGGATATTGCCGTAGCGGCAGAAGAAGAGGCGGCTTATTCCGCGGAGCCTGAACTGCCCGCTGCAGAAGGAAACAAACAGCTATTCTCCAAGGATAACCAGGACAAGATCGGCCTCGATGTCATTGTTTCGATCGAGAACATGCTGAAGGAACGGCAACTGTTGACCTATAAGAATAGAGGCCTGGAGGATCAGCTCTTTACCGCGAACGAAACGATCAACCGGTATAAGCATGAGCAGATCAAGAGAGATCAGCTGGTTCAGGAGAAGAACAAGGAAATCCGCGAACTCGAGAACGTGCTGACTAACAAACAGATGACCTACGACCAGCTGCTGGAGGATTACAAGGAATACCAGCTAACGTCGAACCTGGCGTATGAGAAGCTCTCCAACCAGTTGGAAACCGAGACCGCCAAGTACAACAAGCTCTATGAGGAGTCTAACAATACGCAATATCAGAGCATGCTCAAGATCAACTCCCTTGAAGAGAAGGTCCGGGAGCTGGAGATTGCCAACCAGAAGTACGCGGAGCAATACCAGAACATTCTGGATGATAAAGCCAAGCTTATGCAGACCATCAATGATTTTACCGAGAAGATGTCCTTCTCCTTCTCACCGAAAACCACGGCTTCCAATACACCATCGGAATAATCATATCCGCATGAACAGCTAGAGAAAGGGGGGCCATCATGTCAGAATCCTATGGCAAAATCATAGAGCTGCTGGCGATCGAGAGGGATACCGAAGCATTCGGTCTACGAATCAACCTATCCCTTATAGAATCGGCGGAGCTAATATGGTTAACCGATAACGAAACCATAGCGAATATAACAGCCGTGTCGGAGTTCGACGGGGTTCATAAATACCGATTATCCTTGCATACCGCATGGGATGCAAACAAACAGCAGTACATAGGTTCCATTACGCGTACATATCGTGATCATAGTGAGCGGTTTTCATTTGCCTGCTCCGTTCATTTCAGGAACGAATTAGAGTCCATCAAGAAGATCCGACATGTAGATGACTTGCACACGCTGCCCTTCCTGTCCACGCATCGATCCGAAGCGGATCAGCCCGAGGAGATGCAAGCCGAAGAGCACATAAAGACCTCTCGTTTCGCAAGGAAACGGCGCCATCTTCCGCTTAAGCTGGTAAGCGCCGTCATGATGAGCTTGATTTTTGTTGTATTATTAAGTTCATTTAACTACTCATATCCCGGTGACATACGTCCTCACCCTGCAGTAACGGCCACTGCGGAAGCAGAGACCGTCATCCAATTGCTTGCCGAGAACCGGAGCGCCCTCATCGCGAAACCCGTGGCAGCCTTAAGGGCGAAAGAAGCGGAGAGCAAACCGAAGGATATCAACCCCTCTGCCTCCCTTCCGCAGCTGGAGCTGGAGGATTTCATCTCGTTCGGCCTGCCCAAAGGCTATGTAGCCCTTACTTTCGATGATGGGCCATCCAAGCACTCCATCGATATTATGAACGTCTTAAAAAAATACAAGGTTGGCGGAACGTTCTTCTTCGTTGGCACCAACGTGAAAAAGCATCCCGACTATGTCAGGGCCATCCATGCGAACGGATACTCCGTCGGCAGTCATTCCATGACCCATAGCCAGATGCCAAGCCTTGCCTATGAACAGCAGCAGGCAGAGTTGACCCGCGTGGCCAACCTCATCGAGCATATTACCGACGAGAAGCTGGTCCTCTTTCGCCCGCCCTACGGGGCCTTTGACGATCGGACCGAGGCGTTAAGCCGGCAGCAAGGCAGTAAAATGGTGCTCTGGAACCGGGACCCCGAGGATTGGCTGACCCGCGACGAGGATAAAATCCTCGATTATGTCCAGCATATCGAGGCTTCCGGCTCCATCATACTCCTGCATGAATCGCAGGCTGTTGTGGACGCCTTGCCGAAGATTATTAAGCACCTGCAGGATCAGGGGCTCACTATCGTCAGTTTGCAATAATCAACCTATGCCTTAAGAAAAAACGTCTATCGGCTAACTTTCTCAGCAGACAGACCGCATTTAGTGGAAGTTTTTCTTGCGAGATAAGAATGGTTAGCCTCTGAAGTTTAAGAAAAGGCCGTACCCGTTGTTCTGTAAACATCGGGTACGGCCTTTTATTATGGATAAACAAACGATGGTCCGAGAAGCTATAATTATTCGTCCCCCGGCCTTCTTAAAGGCTTTAGGAACAAAAGCGTAGAATAAGTATGTTCGAGGTGAACCTATGACAACCTGGATTTCTGACCGCAAGAAAGCCATTCTTGCTATCATCGCCGTTCTAGCTTTTACCGGCATCGTCTTCATAGCCTACTCTATCATCCACAGCAAGGAGAATCCCGACGTGACAGCAGCGTTCATTGAAGAGCATATGACCAACGATAATGGTACCATTGCCACCTATCTCAAGCCCGCTTCCTCCGAGCACCCGGACATCGTTGCCGGAAGGGAAGCTTTATCCGAGTCACTTGGGCTTTGGATGCTGTACGCCGTCATATCCGGTGATCGATCACGGTTCGACGATAGCGTCCAGCTTCTCACCACCTATTTTCTCCATCAGGAGCCGGAACCCTATATCCGGTGGAAGCTTACGCCGGACGGTGAATCCGAGGTAACGACCAATGCGCTGGGTGATGATCTTCGAATTCTCGACGCCCTGCTGAAGGCGTTCAAGCGCTGGAGCGATGAAGAATACCTTCAATTGGCGCAGGAGATCGGCTCCACATTGCAGGCCTCCGCTCAAACCCAAGGATATTTAGTAGATTATCATGATTTTAAGCGAAATGAATCGGCAGCCGTGTTGAGCCTGGTCTACGCGGACATATCGGCACTGCGCGAAATGCAGAATAACGGAATCCTGTCCCGCCAAGAGTATGAGCAGTATCAGGATCTGCTCTCCCACATGCCTTCCGACGGTGTATTCTATCCCAAAACCTATCAGATCGGCTCCGGTCGATATGAGTATGACGCATCGGTCAATCTGATTGACCAGCTGATCGTTGGCATCCATCTGGCGGAGATGGATCAGCCGCCCAAGGAGCTCATGCAATTCCTGAAGGGAGAATTCCAGCAGAATCAGCAGCTGGTAGGCCGCTACAACCGGAAGACACGAAAGCCCGACGCGGCATATGAATCGCCTGGCGTTTACGGCCTGGCTATTATCCTGGCGTTGAAATCCAATGACCTCCCTTGGGCCCGGCAATTGCATGATCGAATGATCCAATTCCGAGGCCAAGATCCCTCATATCCGGGAGGGTATGTGTTTGATGGGAATACGCATGCTTTTGATAATCTGTTTCCTCTGCTCGCGGAGACGCTGTTAGAACCAACCGTGAAATAATCGCTCGTCGCTGGAACCTCTAGCGTCTTAACAGACTTCCGATGAGCATATACACACCCGTAAAGATTACAATGATACAGGTGAATATTTGGACTGCGTTCTGGTTATTTATATCTTTTTAACAAATTCCGATTTCAATTTCATAGCCCCGAATCCATCGATTTTGCAATCGATATCGTGATCGCCATCGACCAAACGTATATTTTTCACTTTCGTGCCTATTTTCAACACAGAGGAGCTGCCTTTTACTTTAAGATCTTTGATGACCGTTACGGAATCGCCGTCAGCCAAGACATTTCCGTTCGCGTCTTTGATGACCTTCGTATCTTCATCATGCTCCGCTTCGGACCCCAAGGCCCATTCATGAGCGCATTCCGGGCAAACCAGGAGGTTCCCATCCTCATATGTATATTCAGAATTACATTTCGGGCAATTCGGCAAAGTAGACATCGTTTCGTATTCTCCATTCGTTTTATACTAACTATACCCTATATTAGAAACCTATGCTGGCCAAGTACTTGTCTTACACGAGGACTATTTCTTCCCGCAGACACCGTAGAAGAACATATGAACGATTCCCTCCAGGAAGCCGTCCATATCATCACTTTGCTGGGCCATAGCCAGAATCGATTCATATTGATTCATGAACAGCTGAATAAAAGCCAGGACTTGGTCCGTCGACACCTCCGGTGAAATCTCACCGCTGTCCTTGCCCTCCTCAATAATCTGGATGGTGAGCGGAATGGCTTTGTTCCTGTACTGCTCCTCCATATAACGGGCCAATTCTTCGTCATCGATTAACAACTCTTTGATCAATCCGGGCGGGAAATCACTGTAGGACTCCTTCTCCAGAAAAATAATGTGCTCGATCTTCTCCTTCAAGGAATGGCCTTCGCTCATATATTCCTCAAAATCCCGGATCGCCTTATCAAAATAGTTGCGAAATACCTCGCGCAGCAGCTCCTCCTTGCTGCCGAAGTAATTATAAATCGTCACCTGTGATACCTTGGCTGCCTTGGATATATCGGCAATCCGAATCCGCTTCAGCTCCGAGGTTCGGACCAGTTCCAAGGTGGTTCTCATAATCTTCTCTTTGATCAGATTCGCTCTTTTCTCAAAACCGTTCATTTCCCTTCATCCTAACTCCTAAGATTAATTATGTAATTAATGAAATTTATACGTAAATTAATTTCATGAAATCATTGACGATACCACAAGCCAGGTATATTATAACATATGAAATATCCGATCTATAATATTTCATTTTTTATTTTCCGGAGGTGGCGGCATGTTAACCGTTCAACATTTGACGAAGACATTTTCCAACGGAAGGGGCATCTTCGATGTATCATTTTCGGTCGAGCCGGGCGAGGTTTTTGGTTTTTTAGGGCCGAATGGCGCCGGAAAATCAACGACGATTCGGCACATCATGGGTTTTATGAAGCCGGATCAGGGATACGTCAAGGTGAATGGACTGGATACCTGGAGGGAACAAGGGAAGTTTCAATCGGATGTAGGATATCTGCCAGGAGAAATTTCCTTTATCGAAGGGATGACCGGAAAGACCTTTCTGGATTTCATGGCCGATATGCAGGGGATCCGGGACTTGTCCAAGCGGAATCAATTGATCGATCGTCTACAATTCGATGTTCAGACCCCGATTCGTAAAATGTCCAAAGGAATGAAACAAAAGGTCGGGATCGTCGCTGCCTTCATGCATAATCCCAAGGTCATTATCCTGGATGAGCCCACTTCGGGACTCGATCCGCTGATGCAGAAGGTGTTTATTGAGATCGTTCTTGAGGAGAAAGCCCGCGGTACAACATTCTTGATGTCATCCCACAGCTTTCAGGAAATCGAGAGAACCTGTGACCGAGCCGCCATTATCAAGGACGGGGGCATCATAGCCGTTAAGGACATCCATGAGCTGCAATCCATGCAGCGGAAGCTGTTCGAAGTCAACTTCGTGCATCCAAGCGATGCCGAGGCCTTCCGGAGCTCGGGGCTGCTTATCGAATCTTATGAAGGCAATCGGGTGAGGGTAGCCGTCCAGGGCAACTACGATCAGTTTATCCAAGAGACGGGCAAATACCCTGTGCGCAGTATCGACGTCTTCACCCAGAACCTCGAGGATATTTTCATGAACTATTATGATCGGAAGGGGATATCGGAATGAATGTCACCTTATATAAACAGATGATGAAAGTCTATATGAAAAGCTTGATGAACTACGCTTTCGGGTCCGCTTTCTATATCCTCCTGATGTTCTGGTTATATCCCAGCATTGCCAAGAACACAGGAGCCATCGATGATCTGGTCGCGTCGATGCCGGAAGGCGTCGGAAAAGCCTTCGGCCTCAATGGCTTCGGTACAGCGGAAGCTTTTATCTCCGGGGAATATTACGGATTAATTCTGGTTCTTATCCTGGCTATCGTCTGCGTGCAGCTGACGACCCAGCTTATGGCCAAATTGGTCGATCAGGGCTCGATGGCCTATTTGCTGTCCGCCCCGACGACAAGAGGGAAAGTGGCGCTCACGCAGGCCATGGTTATGACGAGTGGGCTCTTCCTTATCTTGGCTGTCACGACGTTGGCCGGATTCGCCGGAAGCGCTTGGCTGCTGGGGGATTCCTACGAATTTAATACCGCCCGATTCATCCAGATGAACGCAGCGGCGTTCCTGCTCTTTTTTGCCATCTCCAGCATCTGTTTTCTCGTGTCCTCGCTCTGTAATGACGAGAAGAAGGCACGAAGCATTTCCGGGTTGATTACGTTTGGGTTCTTCAGTCTGGATGTGATCAGTAAATTCAGCGAGAAGATCGAATGGATGCGCAACCTTACCCTCTTCTCTCTCTATCAGCCTGGTGATATCGTAAACGGGACGGGGGATTCCACGGTAACCTCCCTCGTGTTAGCCGCCATCGGCCTCATCGCATTCGGTTTGGCCGTCGTGTTATTTCGAAAACGTGATCTGCCGCTGTAATCCAGCATATGTATTTGTACTGAAAGACAAGAAGGGCACCCTAATTGGATGCCCTCTCTATATTTATTCTGCTAGTATTCTATTATTCGCTTCCCCCGTGATAATGGACTTTGCCTGCTCCAATGCCGAAACGACCTTATCGCACCATAGATCAAACTCTTCGTCTTCCCTCTGATGCTCCGGATGCGCTAATATATAGTCCACCGTCTGCTTGATTCCTTGATCGGCGCGAGTGGTTGCTACGAAATCGGGCACCAGCCGCTTCAGCTTGCTGTTATCGAACACAACGGTATTCGCTTTGTCTCCCAATAACGAGCCGCGGAAGTCCTGCGTGCTCGTGGCATCCAGGAACTCGGAAGACACATGGACCGCGTTCAACTGCACGCCAAGGGCATCGGCAATCATTTGGTATATTTGATTCCAGGTGAGCGACTCATCCGATGTGATCTGCACCGACTCCCCAATGGCATGGATATTGCCCAGTAAACCAATGAAGCCTTTTGCAAAATCCGTGTTGTGCGTCAACGTCCACAGCGACGTTCCATCCCCATGAATGAGGACGGGTTTATTCTCCAGCATCCGCTTCACGACCTGCCAGCTTCCTTGGCTGCCGTGCACGCCGAGTGGAATGGACCGCTCATCATACGTATGGCTAGGCCTTACGATCGTTACCGGGAAGCCATGTTCCCGATACTGCTTCATCAGATAGTCTTCGCAAGCGATTTTATTCCTGGAATAGGCCCAGTATGGATTGGATAAAGGCGTGCCTTCCGTAATGCGATAATCGGATAGTGGCGTCTGATAGGCGGAAGCGGAGCTGATAAAGATGAATTGCTTGGTTTTGCCCGCAAACAGACGGTAATCTCTTTCCAGATCGGCCGGTTCAAAGGCAATGAAATCAGCCACCACATCAAATTCAAGATCCTGAATCAGCTGTGCTACACGACCCTCGTCATGGATATCGGCTTGCAAAATATGTGCACCTTCCGGCAGAACGTCATTTCGATTTCCCCGATTCAACAGGTAAAGCTCGCACCCCTGTTCCAGCAGTTGCCTCGTAATCGCCGAGCTGATCGTTCCCGTTCCTCCAATAAACAGCGCTTTCATAACCTGCACCTCCGGTAGCAATAATGAGAAGACTGCAACTTGACCTTCTATCCCTTACGATAGCATGGGCACGGGTGCATTACAATTTCCAAAAGGTTTGGACCGTACAGGATTTTTGCGCAGAGGGTGGAGTAGGAAGCATTGCAGAGGTCGTGCGTGAACCAGCATGAAGGCGAATGTATAAGCTGTTGTGACGTGCAGAAAGACTCCCGTCTGTTCGCGGCAGGAGGAAGTCTTTTCGTTTTCATAATATCGCATTCATTCTTATGTTATTTCACCCACTTATGCAGCAGTGGACCTTCCTCTCCAAAGACAGGATCCGTATCCGGCACAGGCACGCTTCGGATTTCGTTGATCGCCTGGGCCCGGTCCGTCGGGTTCCGCTCCCTCATATTCGGCGTATTCCCTTCGGGATAGGCACCGATCACTTCGAAGTCGGGCGTACTGGTAAGCTTCATATGTGCAGTGCCCGCCGGCAGGACGATCACGTCACCTGTAGCAAGCTCCAGCCGCTCCCCTGCATCGCCGCCCACAAGGACCGTCGCGCTTCCGGATCGCACGCCCAGGACTTCGTGCGTATTGCTGTGATAATGATGGTAATCGTATACGCCGCCTGACCAGCTGCCGCTCCAGTGATGCCGGTTAAAGGCTGCCTCCAGCCCGCTCGGGTCATCCGCGAATACCCCATTGTACACAATGACGGGCAGATCGGGATTGTTGGGAACCTCTCCATCATCATTCACGAAAAATGATCTGACATGTACCTCCACGACTATCCGCTCCTTTCGACTCATTGTTCACTCGTGTACCAGTACCCGGGCCGAGCGGGTCTCAAACCATATTCTTGCAAGAAAATTCCCGTATACGCCCCCATAAATGGGAAGGAATCGTCCCCGATTCTCTGTATTAGATTCACTAGTGCTTTAGTCTGGAAAAAGTGATTGCCAACCCAGAACCTGGAACTATATTATAGAATCACGAATCCAGCGAAACAGCTGGATTACAGTATTCATCAAAACAAGGGGGAACATGCTTGAAACACAAATTAATCGTAAAAATGATGACCACAGCGGCATTGCTGAGTGCTTGCGCCTTCCCAGCGTACGGAGCTCCGACATCGCTTAAGGACATCTCCAATTCCTATGCAAAGGATGCCATTCTGGAGCTGGTCGACAAAGGAATCATCAACGGGAAAGGCAATGGCACGTTTGATCCTACCGGTAAGATTCACAGACAGGACTTTGCCATTATCCTGGCCAAGGCGTTGTCCCTGGATGTATCATCGGTTCCTCCGTCACCAACATTCAGCGACATTCCGGCCACTCATTATTCTTACACATTCGTGGAGGCTGCAGCCAAAGCCGGCTTAATCAAAGGCCAGGGAAATGGGGAATTTGGCTTTGGTGAGAACCTGTCACGCCAGGATATGGCCGTCCTGTTCATCCGGGCTCTCGGCGTAGATGCAAGCGGAAAGGCTGCCGAGCTGGGTAATTTGAATTTCAACGATGCAGCCTCGATCTCAAACTACGCCAAGGATGCCGTTGCTGCGGCTATCGAGCTGCAGTTAATCAATGGCCGCACGGACGGCTCGTTTAATCCTGCAGGCAGTGCGGACAGGCAATCCGTGGCCTTAGTGACAAGCCGTTTCCTAAAAGCCAAGGAAGAGCTCCCTCAAACTCCCGATCCGGCCCCGAAGCCAGGCAATCCAACACCTCCTCCATCCACTGAAAAGCCTGTGCCACCACCATCTACCAACAACAATTCCGGCGGCGGCGTTCCTACCGCTCCAAGCAATCCGGGCACGCCCAGCCAATCCGATACGACACCGCCTACGGTGACCATGGTTTCAACCTCTCCGGTCATGACTGATCTGCACGTCGTCGTTAAAAGCTCCGAATCAGGCACCGTGTATCTCGTTCCCGCTTCACAGACGGCCAATACCAAAGCCCAACTGGAATCCTTGGTTGCCCAGAAGCTCGCTAACAAGGCAACCGTCATATCCGCCAATGCGGAAACCGCCATAGCTACCACCCATTTGGCCGTGGGCGACTATAAAGTCTACGCAGTGGATTCTGCAGGCAACGTATCTGCGGCTACCTCTACAATCGTGCTGCAGGCACGGGTTATGGAACAGCCTACCCTTTATTTTTCCGATCAACGCACCCTTGTATTTGCCTATAACGAAAACCTGAATCCTCTGTTCGTTCCTGCGGTTGAAGACTTTTCCGTCTATACCGAGGATGGAATTCTAAAATTCCCGAAAGCCATAGAACGTGTACGCATCATAGAGAATAAGGTGGAAGTCACGCTTGCGGAGACGTTGCCGCTGGGGAGATCCGTTAAGGCAGCTTTTAACCCTCTTGATTCTGGTGCATCAGTCCGCAGCCTCACGGGGAAAATTTCCCCCGTCGTAGGTCCCGCATCCGTTACCTATTTGCCGGACAACGTAAAGGAAATGCTGGACGATCTGATTGAGGAAGCCACGACACTCATGGAAAGCGCCGAGATCGGAAACACGTTGGGCAAATATCCGCAACATGCGGTCGAAAGCCTTAACGGGGCGATTCAATTCGCTTCTTCCGCAGCTGAGAATCCGGATGCAACGCCCCAGAGTCTCGCTGAAGGTTATAACGGTCTTTCTTCCTTTATGGGAGTTTTCCGGAGCCTTCAGGTTAAGCCGTTAACGGTATCGCTTGCCCAAGACGCATCCTTTGTTCTCAACCCCAAAATACAAGGCACCCATACCGTTATTTCCGGTTATACAAGCGTGGATGATACCTATAATAAACGGAGCATCCAGAAACTGATCCAGGTCAAACGTGACGGAAGCAACGCACAGATCGATTATCAATACAACCAAGGCAAATTAGAAATGAACATACTTCAAGACAATGAAGTTGTCGGCCATATCGAGATCGAGTCTTCGGATCCGTCCCTTGTACAGGTATCGGGCGAGTCTCCAAACGGTATAACGGTTAAACCGATCTTTGGCGCTCAGGAGAACTCCACGGCATCGCTTCGCTTTAAAATCATCGAGAGCGGCAAGGAAACCGGCAGCGTCGAATTGCCTGTTACATTCGACTTTACGCCACCAACGGTGACCCAAGCCACCTATGACAGCAGCCAGGGAACATTCACCCTCATGTCAAATGAACTTGTCTACTCATACAGTGACACGATTCCTTTGTCGATTCTTGTTGACTACTCAGGAAATAATGATTTTAGCAGCAACTCAATCGATATTTTCCCATTAATCCTTGAGGAAGATTTCATGTACAACATCATCAACGACAGAAGTGGAATCAGCATATCCCTTACCCCGAAAGGAGTAGCGAAACTGTCCACTCAGCTCCCAGGAGGAACGTTCCGACTTACCATCAATGGGATGAGTGATTTGGCAATGAATTGGCAGATGAGGATCGTACACGTTCCTGCTCGATAATTGCCTGCACCGGGTATCCATGTATGGAACGGGTCCTTTGTTATCCTGGGAGAACTGCCGCGGATCCAGCGTCTGGAGCCGCCCGGCGGTTACCTGGCTATTCCACCAAAAAAGTCTTCTCCCAGCGTCACGTCCTGATATTCCACAGCCATAGCCTGATATGTCATCATACACGCTGCTGCTCTAAAGTCTGTTTTAACCGATTCAGCTGCCGAAAATGATGACGGTAGTGCATCTCGATGAGCAAAAACCACTCTTGGGCATGCAATCCTCCGAACCTCGGATGGGGGACGGTATGCTGCAGGGATGCTTCACCTAGCTTCGGCTCGGTTTGTCTCATTCGTTGGATGACGGTATCCAAACCTTGCATCAACTGCTCTTTGGTTGCAGGCTGCTCCGGCGTATATTGAGGAGACGGCGGAACCTGAATGCGGATGGGTGGGAAACTGCCCTGTTCGAATATCGCCATACCTTGTTCCGTTTTTCCCGTTGGAGAGGCGGGTGCATCCCCGGTCGGGTTTAAACATAACTCAATATTTCGCAGATGCATGGATAGCGCAGATTGAATCAAGTGCTGATACATTTGCCCGATCGACCACTCGTCCGCTGCCTGTCTGTACTTTAGCTCCTCCATGCTGAAGCCATCCAGCTCCTGCAGATAAACCTGCACCGTCTCTTCAAACCGCTGCAAAACTTCCGTTGTATTCATATCAACCACTCCCTTAATCGTCTTTGTACCCAATATATAAAAACGCTACTGACAACGTCATGTCAGTAGCGTTTTAACATCTTTTCCGCTTCGTTGCGGATCCGGTCACGGAAGGATTCCGGCTCAAGGACAACGACATTCGATCCCCAGCCGAGCACCCACTGCATGATCTCCTCCGGCCGGCGAATGCGAAAGCTCACAAGCAGCCCGTCCTCGCATTCTTCCACTGTCTCCATGTAATAATTGCCTGCTTCCTTAACTCGATCCGCAATCTCGGGATTTACCAGAATCCGAACCCACAGGTTACGGTCATCTGGAGGTCGATAGTCCTCCAAGTTAAAATGCGGCGGCATCTCAAAACGCTCCTCAAGGACCCTTAGTTCCTTCATACGGGACAGCCGAAAATGACGAATGCCTTGCCGGAGGTCACACCAGGCAACTAATGTCCATGAACCTTGAAGAAATGCCAGCCCATAAGGAGCTGCCGACCGAAAGCTCTTTCGGTCGCCTTTGGAATCGGGCGTTTTCTTCACATAATGGAATTCAACCTTACGCTCTTCCAGTATGGCGCGGCGAACCATTCCAACATAATCCTTCTCTTCCCCTGAAGTTGCCTTGTTACCGGGAGTAATCAGCCGCATGGTCTTCCGAACCCGGGAGGCATCTGCACGGACAGGCTCCGGCAGAATAGACTCTATCTTTTTGCGGGAAGCCTGAGCTTTCAAACCATATCCTGCGTCAAAGCGTTGTTCGATGAAATCCGTTCCGATGAGGAGTGCCACCGCTTCCTCCGCCGTGAACATGACCGGCGGCAGAAAATACCCCGCCATTAACGAGTATCCTTGCCCGGGAGCTCCCATCACCGGTACGCCCGCTTCGCTAAGGGCCTGGATATCCCGGTAGATGGTCCGGACGCTCGTCTCGAATATGGACGCCAAATCTTCAGCCCGCACAACCTTACGCTGCTGAAGCTCAAGCACGATAGCCAGCATCCGATCTGTTTTGTTCATGCTGCTGAACCTCCCGTTCCATGATGAAAGCCTGTAGTCTAGTTCGTTTCCGTTCCGGCGGAAGTTCTGCCAGAATAGAAGGTGTGGCTTAAACCTTTCCCCAGTACACCTTCGTCTCGTAATCAAAAAACACGCAGCCATCCTGCTCATTCCGTTCAAATATCGTGCGCAGTTCGTTCAACATCGGATCGTAGCTCGGATGCCCCGGCAGCGGAGCGTAAGAGGACGAGTGCAAACGGCCGCATAATCCCTCATAATCAAACGTCTGCCGATTGAAGAATTTTGCCTCCTTCATGTCCCCTGCCCGGAAAAAAGCAGCCAGCGTTTCGTGCGCAATGTTCTTCTGATCCACTTCTTTATAATCGGTGCCATAGGTTAGGAGCAGCTGCTCATACGCTTCCAGGAACGGCATTCCCTGCGTGAGCCTGGAATTCCATATCAGGGCAACCTTCCCGCCCGGTCTCAGGATCCGCCGGAACTCCGATTGGGCCGCGTCACGGTCAAACCAATGAAAAGCCTGGGCGCTCACGATATGATCCACCGATTGATCAGGCAGCCCCGTCGCTTCGGCTGAACCCGAGACCATTCGAAAGCCGGGCTCGCCTCCAAGGTCCGATTCGGCAGCTTCCCGCATCGCCTGATTGGGCTCCACGGCCGTAACGCGGCTCCCCCGTTTCAGCAGCAGCTTCGTGAATATCCCCGTCCCGGCACCCACATCGGCAATCCTGCCGTCCAATCCTACCGTATCGTACAAATAATCCATGACCTCTTGCGGATAACTCGGGCGATACTTCGTGTACGAATCGACGCGATTCGAAAACCGTTCCTTGCTGTTCATCCTAAACCACGCTCCCATCCAAGTTATAAGCGAAATCCAGACCATCATTATCACAGTTCCATTAGATGAAACTCGATTTCATTTTCAATTCCATTTTATAATAACACTCGCTTAGTAGCCAGCATTTATTGTTGGGCAAGGCTTCCGCCAATTCATGTCATCCTGCACCAGCAACAAAAAAGCCCGATATCATCTGGTTACAGACTCAGGGCTCATACTCGCTCAGCTTCCCTTCATAGATCAGCTGCAGGCGCTCGCTTTGGCGGAAATCGTCCGGCGTCACCAAGGCGGGCAGCTTATCCCATAGTCTGACTCCGGACCGCTGCAGAATCTCCGCCACGAATTGCGAACAGAAGTAGGAATTGCTGAATTCGATCGGTTCCTTTAGCGCGATGCCCAGGACGCCCAATATATTATAAAAATATTTTTTGTCCTTTCGGATAAAAGCCTGCAGAACCCGCTTCATTTTCGCGATGTCGCGTTCCGATACCTGAAGCTCATAGATGACGCACGTCGTGTTGGGATATTTGCTGAACGTTCCCGTCTTCAAATCCTCCTTTACAAACCCGCCGTTCAGAGGGTTGTTCGGATTCTTTCTCCCGAAGCTATATAACTCCGACAGCTCCCGGTTAAAGGATATCGAAGCATGGTTGTAAGGTGCTCTCGTGTAGCCCTGAATGACTTTCGTAAAGAGCGTTCCGGTATTGGTAAGCAGTATAAAGACCGATTGATCGTCTACCATTTACGAAATTTCCCCTTATTCATATTGAATTATTCCTTCATAATAACATATGATTCCTTTAGTAGAACAAGAATGATACCCGTGACAAGTTGGTGATGATAGGCATATGGACAGCTCGCTTTTAACCTTAATCCTGATATTCTCCGTCTTATCGGTCATCCAGCTCCTCTATTACGTGATGAGCAAGACGCAGCCGAATATCGACTATACCGAAGTCGGATTTCGCATCAAAACCTGGTGGGGCATGCTGGTCATCTTCTGCTTGGCGACGCTTCTGAATCCGGTGGTTTCCCTGCTATCCCTTATGGTGTTAACCTTCTTTACGCTCAAAGAATATTTCTCGATGATCAAAACACGAAAAGCCGATCGTCGCTTATTTCTGTGGGCGTATTTAACCATACCGGTCCAATTCTATTGGATCTACATCGAATGGTACGGGATGTTTATCGTGTTTATTCCGATCTATGTATTCCTGGTGCTGCCGCTTCCGCGATTGATCAATAAAGGCACTGTGGGATTTATGCGCAGCGTCAGCTCAACCCAATGGGGCCTGATGCTCATGGTGTTCGGTCTCAGCCACCTGGCCTATTTCCAGTTTGCCACGCCCCAGTATGGAGCAGGGCTGGTGCTGTTTCTCGTCGTCTTAACGCAGCTGAACGATGTGGTGCACACGATCGCCTCCCTTTATTTCGGCAAACGAAGAATCGTGCCGACCTCGAACCCGAATCTGACTTGGGAAGGCTTTGCCTGCGCGTTTCTCGTAACCACCGCGAGCTCCTATCTCATCTATCCCTATCTGACGCCGCTCAGCTCGACATTTGGCCTTCTGTCCGGCATGCTGATCAGCCTCGGCGGCTTCTTCGGCAGCTTGACGGTTTCGGTGCTGAAGCGCGATTTGTTAATCGGGGATGACGGGCGATTCGATGCCTTGAAAAAAAGCTATTTGAGCCGGGTCGACAGCCTGACCTATACCTCACCGATCTTTTTTCATTTCATCCGTTACTTTTACGACTTTATGTAGTTACGTGCCAGACAACCTCTCAGGTGCAGCACGGGGCGCTGCAACCTTTAGAAGCCATAACCATGCGAGCTTAGGCTCAACTTGGTTATGGCTTTTTTCAATGCATGAAATCCTCCTATTAGTACGATACCCTTGAATCCTTGTTCTCCATGGGCTACCATGCCAAATCGCTTTAGCCTCCTAAAATATAGAAAGTCGAACCAAAACAGAGACTGCTCTCGAAAAGCATCTATGTATTCGTTTTCTTGCTCCATAGAGCGGTTTTACATTTATGAGCCAATTACGATAGTTTATTACATAGAGTGTCATATGGGTTTATATGTAATTAAAGGTTTTAAATGGATGATATTATCCCTTTAAACCTGAATTTTATCCCTTGACATTGCTTGCTATAGAAACAGCGCATACCTAATCCAAGTCCCATAGAGTAGGCGCACCATACTGGTCTTCATTACAAAGAGAGACAGAGAAGAGAGGAGTGAGGAGTTTGCAGTACTTTTTTTATGGATTAGCCGGCGTATTTCTCGTGTTTCAAACCCTGTATACGTTCATCCCGCTGTTATGCAGCAAGGTGAAGAAGCTGAATCCCGATCTCGCCGAAAAATCAATCTCTGTGCTCGTCCCCGCTTACAACGAGGAGCTGACGATCCGGAATTGCATCGATGCCATGGCCGGCTTGCATTACAGCAACTATGAAATCATGATCATTAACGACGGCTCCAAGGACGGGACGTTATCCGCGCTTGACGAACTCCTGGATTTGGAGCCGGATGCCAGGATGGCAGACTGTAAACTGACTTACAAGCCCATAAAAGGATTCTATCGCTCGAGTCGATACCGCCATATTTACGTTATTGATAAGGTCAATGGCGGGAAAGCGGACTCGCTGAATGCGGGCATCGATTATGCCGCCTCCGATATCGTGATCACCTTGGATGCGGACAGCATGCTGGAGGGCGATTCGCTCATGTATGTGAATCAATATTTTCACGATGACGACATCATTGCGCTGGGAGGTACCGTCAAAATTGTACAAGGTGCCGTACGGGATAAGAACGGTGCCATCGTTGAAAAGTTCCGCGGAAGAGGGCTCATTAAGAGCCAGATCATCAATTATACGCACGGCTTCTACGTCCGCAAGCTTACGCAATCGTATTTTAATTCCATCGTGGTGATTTCAGGCGCCTTTGGCGCCTTTTATAAAGACGTTCTCGTTCATGTTAACGGCTTCCGCAGCACGGTGGGGGAGGATATCGACATTACGCTGAAAATTCACGAGTACATCAAAGCCAATCAGTTGAAGAAAAAACTCGTCTACGCCCCCGAAGCGGTATGCTATACCGAATGTCCGGAGAATCTTCCGAATTTCTATAAGCAGCGCATTCGCTGGCAGAAGGCGTTCATTGACTGCATTCTCATCTATTGGTCCAGGCTGTCCCGGAAATTCAGCGTCAGCGTGAGCCTGTTCTTTGCGATTGACGGATTTATGCTGGGGACGCTCTCGGCGTTTACCACGATATTTTATCTGGGGCAGACCCTGATCGTTGGCGGGAACATCCTGCATGCGATCATCTTCCTGCTGATGAGCGTGCTGCTGAATGCGGCACAGATCATCATCGCCCTGTACTTATGCCGTAAATATGGCAGCACCTATACATTCTCCGATTATGTAAAGATGTTCTTGTTCAGCCAAGCGGAGCTGTTAACCTATCGAAATTTGCTGCTGTACATTAACATTGCGGGGACGTTCAAATATTTTGACAATGATGAGGGCTGGGGCTTCGTGGAGCGCAAAGGCGTAGCTGCCATCAGCCAGAACATTGCCGCAGGATCGAATTAACTTATGGTGAAGGAGGCTGCCTGAAACAGCATGGTTCCCAATAAAAGAATTATCTATGTCGATATTCTAAGAATTCTATCCATTGTTGCCGTCATTATCCTGCACTACACAGCGGAGGTGCTCACCAGCACGAATGATTTCCATTCCTCCTCCTGGTGGATCAGCAACGGGTTCAACTCCATATCCCGCTTTGCCGTTCCGGTCTTCTTCATGATTAGCGGAGCAATGATCCTGCGCACAAAGATTACATCCTACCGGGAGTTCTATACCAAACGCGTCGTACCGCTGCTCATTCCCCTTCTGACCTGGTCGCTTATTTATGGCTTGTACAATCAATACTATCTGATGCGAAGCAAGCTGAATGCCTATGAGTTCGTTGTTGACTTCGGCTATCGGCTGCTGACCGACCGGAATTATGTGCATCTGTGGTTCCTGTACGCCATTATTGCCATCTATATGACGGTGCCGCTGATGAGCAAATTCATCAAATCCTGCAGCGAAAAGGATCTGCGGTATTATCTGCTCCTCTGGTTCATCGTCAGTATCGCCTATCGCTTCATCTCGGATGCCGTATTCCGTGCAACGGATCAATACATCAACATTCCGATCATGAACATCCCGTTCTTCATGGGTTTCCTCGGCTATTTTATCCTGGGATACTATCTCTTCCATTTTGAGCTGCCGCTCAAAGCCAAAAACATCCTATACAATCTGGGCATCATCTCGTTTTTTATCACGCCGGTGGCCACCTATTTTGTCTCGCTGCGCAGCGGTGTCCTGGACGAGATGTTTTACGGGAACTATTCCGTCACCACCTTCTTCATGGCTGTCGGGTTGTTTATCTTCTTCAAGGAGAAGGAAGCGGCGATCAGCGATCACGTGAACCATAAAATCCAGAAATTGATCAGCTCGGTCTCCCGGGCTAGCTTCAGCATCTATCTGATTCACCTGCTGGTCGAGATGATGTTATCCGGCCGAACCGAGGTCGAGGCCACGTTCCTGGAAGCCTCCCTCAGTCTGATCGTGAATATCTCCATTATCTTCGCCATCAGCTACATCACCGTCAAGGTGCTGAACCTAAGCAAAACGGCAACCTACATTCTATTCGGCGGGCGGGGTTAAAGGACGATGCGAATAACGATATATACGAAAATATTCATTGTGGTGCTGCTTGCTGGCATGGGTCTCTATTTCTATCAGATCTCCGCGGCGGAAGACCGGAAAATCACCGCAGTATATGTGGAGGCCTGGCAGGATTACCGAAACATCAAACTATCGGAGAAAGGCGTGGATATCGCGTTTATCGCTTTTGCCAAGATCAAAGGAACGGATCTCTATTTCCATGAAAACAGTACAACCAACAACCAGATCAAAGATAACATCAAGCAGTTGAAGGCTTCGAATCCGAAGACCCAGATGGTGCTGGCCGTAGGCGGTTACGGGGCAGACGGCTTCTCCGACGCTTCGCTGGACGGCAACCGGTACCTTTTCACCGAGAGCATTATCAACCTGGTCAAGGAACTGGACCTGGACGGCGTGGATATCGACTGGGAGTATCCGGCGTTCCATGCCTGGAATACGCAGAAAGCGAGCCCGGAGGATACGAAGAATTTCACCAGTCTGATGAAGGAACTGCGGGAGAAGCTCTACAGGCTGCCTCACAAAAACAAGAAATATCTGCTGACGTTTGCCTCTGGGACCCAGGACTGGTATTTCCAAAATGTCGAGGTCAAAAAAGTGGAGAAATACGTCGATTACATCAACGTCATGACCTACGACCTGACAGGCAAGTGGTCCGACACCACAGGCTTTAACTCCAATCTGTATGGGGACAGTCAAGGGAAATCCAAACACTCCATTGATGGCATTATCTCGATGTATCTGGACCATGATATCGACAGCAAGAAGCTGCTGCTCGGCGTGCCTGCTTATTCGTACGGCTGGAAAAACGTCAAAGAAGCCAAGGGTACCAAGGACGGCCTCTTCGCTCCCGGAACGCCTATCGACATCGACAAGGTGAACCTCAACTACAAGCAGATCGAGAAAGCCTACCTGAACAAAAATGGCTTCACGCGTTATTTCGACAACAAAGCCAAAGCCGCCTACCTCTATGATGGCCATACTTTCATCAGCTACGAGGATAAAGAAGCCTTGAAGGAGAAGGTGGCCTACATCCAGAGTAAGAATCTCGGAGGCGCGATGGTCTGGCAGTACTCCCAAGACGCGGAGGACGGCATCGTGAAGTATCTGGCGGAGCATTTGAACGAGAGGCAGCAAGCAGCCAAACCGTAACATACGGTGCCTGCCATTAAGCTCGACCGCCCCTGTTGGAGGAGTGTAAATCCTGCAGCAACCCCTCCATACGTGAAAAAAGCCGGTGATCATCGCCATCGTATGCGGATCATCGGCTTTTTTATATGCAGCAAGACTCCCACGGTGCTTACCCCCGGTCGTATCAAGGGGAGGGGTTGCCTTCTATCAGCATTAACGCCTGTTCAGGATCCCCAAATACTCGATCCAAGGCCCCACGTCATTCCGGTAGCGTTCGGCCAAAACCCGCACGATTTGAGACGTATGCGTTAAATCGTGCACCACCCAAGTCGACAGCAGCTCTCTCAATTTCACCACACCGAATGCCGGGTGCAGGCCGGTCTGCTCGAGGCTAGGCTCGGATTCCATTAGTACCTTCAGCTTAGCCAGATTGTCAGCACGGATGGCCTTGAATGCCTGCAGCTTATCATCGATGGATCGCTCCGTATCCTCGTTTAAGTGAGCGTAACGGTCAAAGGGCGGGAACGGTTTGCCCTCGCCTTCCTGCAGCATGAATTCGAGCCGTGGTATCCAATTGGTCCGCTCTCCTTCAATGAGATGCTCGATCACTTCCACGGCATTCCAGGTGCCTTCCCCTTCATGGCTCTTAAGCCATCCTTTCGATAAACCGGATAACATGTGCTCCAGGGTGACAGGCGTTCGCTCCAGAATCTCAACGGCTTCCTTGATGTCAAAATTCATAAATCCTCAGCTCCCTTTCCATCCATTCCATATTCACCGTGCCACTTCCAATGGAAACTCGAATCGTCTCGAATTAATAACGTAATCGATCTATTCTTAGTTCCACATGAATCCGTATCCTATATTTCCGTTTATCACACTTCACCAGTGATTCTTACAGCCTCTATGTGACTATATCGATTAAAATAAAGGGCTTTGTCCTTTTTGATCCATCTGATCACGATATGACAGAAGATAAAGAACCATAACAGACCTGTAAGAAAAACCACTCCAATTATAAAGAGGTTAGCTAGAAGATCTTCACCCATTTGATTAGAAAATATCTTCGACAATGCCGAACATAATAAAGGCATATAAACAATGCTGTAACGTCGGCTGAAGCTTCCTAACCCATTCCCCTTTTTCGGAAGTAATCTCATGCGAACGATCTTAGAGCCCACCGTATTTCCTTTCCAAATCACAGGGATAACGACCATAACCACAAAGAAAACAATGGCAAAGATGATCTCGTCAACAAGTACTCCTGGTCTCTTTAGCAGCCCGAATATAAAACTGGTTATCACTCTGGCAAAAATAATATTTAGAAGAACCTCCATAAGTTGGGCACCAAAGGTTGCTTTTCTCTGATTGTTAAAGAAATGGCTTTGTTCACTAAGGGTTTCCCTCGATGGAATTAACGCCAACAACATGGGAGCGAGTATAAAGCCAACGACAGTCCCCACCGTATTCGTCAACAAATCATCTACATCAAATATACGATAGGGGCATTCAAAATAGCCAAACAAAGCGGTTCGTTGAGTTATTTCAAAGAAAAGTGAAACACCAAAGCCAATAAGAGCAGCATGAAACCATTTCGCTTTCCCCTTAAAAAAATACCTCAGAAACACACCTAATGGAAACAAAAGCAAAACATTAAAAAACATTTGATAAAAGGCCCGCGTTGTTAACAAATCGATATAACTTGAAGGGACCGTCCAATGAAATCCACTTTCACGTTGAATATCCCGTATAAATTGAAAAGGACGATTTTGAATGAAAATCGTGCCGGGATCGATCGAAGTACAATTGCTCCGAGCACTGGGTATTGGAAAAATCACTAAGAAGAAAGCACTTAATCCATAAAAGATAAAACTTAAGATAAGTAATGTTTTCCAAAAGCTAAAGTACCCATGTTTACGATATTGATAAACAGCCCAAGGGAGCGTCAGAAAGAACGCTAATAAAAAACATATGGAGAGTGCAATGAAAACAGGCAATACATAGGCTTGCATTTCTTTCTCCCTTTCTAAAAGCTACTCTTCTCTTTCTATAAGTATTTCCAAAAGATTGAGCTGGCAATACCTTACGATCTATTTCACCAATGGGCACGAGAGCGTAAAAATCGATATTGACTTGGTGTTAACACCAAGTTGTACGATATTATGGCAACGGATTCCCTGTTGCAGAAAAGAGGTGAACGTATGGGAGACACATTCTCCATCAAACAAGTGTCTGAACGAACCGGATTGACCGAGGATGCCATTCGCTATTACGAGAAAATCGGGCTCCTCCCCTCTCCCAAAAGGAAAGATAACGGCCATCGTGTCTATCACATAGAGGATGCCGAAATGATGGAGTTGATCACGTGCCTGAAGAAGACCGGCATGTCGCTGGAGGATATGAAAGCCTATGTGCATCTTCCCTTCAAGGAAAATATTCAATCCGTTCCGGAACTGAACGCCATGCTCCAGAGTTACCGTCAGAAAATTAGCGATCAGATTTCGGACCTGCAGCGCATACTGCAGTTCATCGACGACAAGTTGAACCATAATCAGTCCCTGCTTAAACCCGATAGGGCAACCAGCGAAGAATCTTAAGTAAAGGAGATATACACATGACACCTAAAAGAAATAATAGCGTCGCCCTAATCACGGGCGCAAGCTCCGGCATTGGCTTGGAGCTAACCAAGCGATTGTTATCCGAAGGCTGGCAGGTCCTCGCTTTGATCCGTTCTGCCTTTCCATCCGACGATTCCCTTGTACAAGAGGGCCTTAGATCACAGCAGCTGAGAGTATACACGGCCGATTTGTCGGATTTCACGGATCTCCAAGCCTCGCTGGATCAGATCAAGAAACACGAGGATCATATCGACCTGCTGTTTAATAACGCAGGTGTCTCCTTTGGCGAGTTATCCTACTCTAAACAAGGGCGCGAGATGCATTTTGAGGTAAACTCCGTGGTGCCATATGTCATCTTGATGGAAATGAAAGAGCTTCTAGAGAAGGGCAGCCTCAAGACGGTAATCAATACGTCTTCGAATGCGTTGTTGTATCTCAAACGGTTCGATCACCATACATTGGCGTCCCCTGCCGGGTTCAAGAAGCTGACTGGGCCTTATGCGGCGAGCAAATTAGCCCTATCGTTGTGGACTCAGGAGATCGCCACTGCCGTACAGAAGGATGGCATTACGATCCGGAGCGTCTGTCCGGGAGGGAATAAAACAACCATGACCAAAAACGCCGGGATGCCAAAATTTATGATCCCGATCCGTAACCTGTTCTTCTCCCATCCCAGTCAAGGAGCTTCACGGCTGTATGAAGCAGCGCTGGGCAGCTCCCAACAATCGACGGGAGTTTTCCTCAACAAGGGTAAAGCAACGCCTTTGAAATTCTCGAGCCAAGGTTCGGAGCTGCTTAGCACGATAGAGCTAATCTATAAGCAGGCGTTTGCAGCCATATCTTAAACCCATGCAGCAGAGTTAATGATGTTTTCAGACCATCTCATGAAGGCCTGTTATCGGGTTTGCTGCCATTCCTCCATGAATCGCAGCGTGTTGCGTGCGTGATAATCGGCTAAATTTCGAGCAAATGCCTGATCCGGGAATCCACGGTGAAGCAGCTTCAGGCCGCCCGAGGTTAATGAGATATAGTGATGCAGACGGTAAAATAACATCCGATTCGGATCAAGTCCATCATGTCGCAAATACCGGTAATGCTCCCCGAATCGAAGCTCAAGAAAGGTATGCTCATGCTCGATGTCGAAGAATTGCGCACCTTCAATATCAATCAGATAGGGCTCTAAACGGTCTGTCACCAGGATATGATCGGGTCCCAGCTCGCCGTGGATAAAGCCATATCGCTTGCGGGAATCTATCCTGGATTCCAGCTCATGCAATACAGCGAGCAGCCTGTCGTGATTCTTCCGGATACTCTCGTTATGCAGGACGATGTAGGACAGCTGTTCCTTCGCATTTTTCAACTGCACATGATGGCATCGTTCCCGTTGATTCCCGCTTTGATCGGGTTTTCCATAGTTCTGTCTGTGGTTTGCATGCATGCGTTCGATCATGTGACCCAACCGTTCGAAGACCTCATCCTGAACCCGTTGATCCGGGTTCTGAAAGTAAGCTTCCGCCTTCTGTCCTTCTATATATTCAACAAGAGCATAGTCAAACGGGTAACGGTCCTGTTCCGTGTGAAGATCATATAGAGCAGGCGTAGAAATACCATGATCCCTTAACCATCGGTTATTGCTTTCGAACGAATGGCCCCCAAAGGACCATTCCTGCATACTCTCGTTCGCTATTTCTTCCTGAAAATAATTCTTCGTCAAATCCCACACATACAACACGCATGGGAATCCATTTTGACATTGGATCTTATAGACAACCTTTTGCGCCCCGCCATGCATCTTCGTTACATCCGCCACCACATAACCGGTACCCAAAACCTTCCCGACATACTCCTGTACATCTGTTTCATCGAGGTGACAAGTCCAACTCATGAAACCACGCTCCATTTCATTTGTTTTTGCCGGCTCCCCCACTCTATGGCATTTCCGGGCAAAAATATAGACTGTTTCTTTCGGTTCTGCTATGATGTTGAATAAGGTCTCGAAAAAAATAGCCACGCGATTTATAGCCCTTGGACACCGGTCCAAGGGCTTTTTTGATGCATCTCGACTCATGAATGATGAAAAAGGCCAAGCAAGGTAATTCTTGCTTGGCCTCGTTGAGGTTCTTGGAGCATCCCTGCACCCTTACGTCCCGCAAAAGGTTCGGTAAGGACGGGACAGCTCAGGCACGATCGCATATTCCGTCTGTTCCGGGGAATGCGCATATGGATCGGACAGCGCGTGGAGCAGCTGCTCCATCACACTGTAGTCCCCTTCCTGTTCCGCTGCTTCCAGCGCTTCCTCCACCCGATGGTTCCGCGGAATGACCGCAGGATTGCTGCTGCGCATTAATTGATGAGATTGTTCCTTCGATTCCTGCTGGCTGTCAAGTCTCGCCTGCCAGCGCTCATACCAGGAAGCCAATTCCGGCGTGCCGTTTAGAGGCGTATCCTCCAGCTTGTCAAACGTTAACGCACGGAAGGTATTGGTATAGTCCGCCTGATGATCTTTCATCATCTTAAGGAGATCTTCGATCAGGGATTCGTCATCCTCCTCTTCATGGAAGATTCCCAACTTGGCTCTCATGCCTGCAAGCCACTGCTCGTGATACAGATCAGTAAAGGCTCCGATCGCACCCTCGGCCAGCTTGACGGCCTGCTCCTCTTCTTCATGCAGCAGAGGCAGCAGGGATTCGGCCAATCTTGCGAGATTCCAGGCCGCAATATAAGGCTGGTTGCCATAAGCATAGCGGCCTTGGGAGTCGATGGAGCTGAATACCGTATTCGGGTCAAAGGTATCCATGAAGGCACAGGGGCCATAATCAATCGTTTCGCCGCTGAGGGTCATATTATCGGTGTTCATCACACCATGGATAAAACCAACGAGCTGCCACTTGGCGATTAGAGCCGCCTGACGCTTGATGACCTCCTGAAGCAAGATCAGATAACGGTTGGCGCCGTCACTAAAGTCAGCCTCCGGGTAATGCCGCTGCAGAGTGTAGTCCGCCAGAATCCGCAAATCCTCGGTTGTGCCCGCTCCCCTTACATATTGAAACGTCCCCACTCTCACATGACTTGAGGCCACACGGGTCAGAATCGCACCCGGCAGCTCTCTCTCACGAGTGACAGGCTGGCCGGTGGATACCACCGCCAGGCTGCGGGTGGTCGGAATCCCCAGCGCATGCATCGCCTCGCTGATGATATATTCGCGCAGCATCGGACCCAGAACCGCTCGACCATCGCCTCCACGGGAGTACGGCGTCCGGCCTGAGCCCTTAAGCTGAATATCCATACGCTCACCCTGCGGCGTGATTTGTTCACCCAACAGAACCGCACGGCCGTCGCCCAGCATCGTAAAATACCCGAATTGGTGCCCGGCATATGCCTGGGCGAGCGGCTCGGCCCCTTCGGGTATCTCGTTGCCCCCGAGCATCGCTGCACCCTCTGGGCTCTTCAGCCCCTCGGCGTTCAAACCTAAAGATGCCGCCAGCGGCTCATTAAGGATTACCAACTCCGGTGAGCGCACAGGCGTGGGATCTTGTTTGGTAAAAAAGGACTCCGGCAGCTCGGCATAACTGTTGTCAAAATTCCATCCTATATCGATCATGGCTTTCTTATGGGTCATGGGATCTCCTTCTTCAAGCAGGTTGATGATGACAGTATCTACTTATTATTTAAACACAAGTCGCTCTTTGTAGGGTTTACTGAAGGAAATTTATTATTCTGCTGGTTTAAAGCTACGTTTCATACCATAAGAAAAACGTCCATCGACGTACTTTCTCATTAGTCAGACCGCATGTAGCGGAAGTTTTTCTTGCGAGATAAGGATGCTAAGCCTCGGATGTTTATACTTTCTTATCTCTTAAGAAAAACGTCTATCGACATACTCTCCAAGCAGAAGGACCGCGTTTAGTGGTAGTTTTTCTTGCGATATCAGGCAGCAGATCCTCCGAAATTTATACGTTCTGATATCTTAAAAAAATCGCTGTCGAGAATGCCTCGACAGCGATTTTACTCCTACCAATCCGGATATTAATCCCGATTCGCCAGCTTCGCCAGCAACCGGATAATTTCGATATATAACCATACGAGCGTAACCAACAAACCGAAAGAACCGTACCACTCCATATATTTGGGTGCACCTTGCTGTGCTCCCTCTTCGATAAAGTTAAAATCGAGTATGAAATTCAGGGCAGCAATGATGATGATTACAACCGAAATTCCGATGCCGATCGGGGTGCTGTCATGCAGGTAAGGCACCGCCACACCGAAAAGGCCGAGAACCATACTAAACAAATATACAAGCGCAACGCCGATGGTTGCTGCAATGATCCCCTTTTTGAAGCCTGCGGTCGCCCGGATCAGACCTGTTTTATAAGCTAGCAGCATACCCAGGAATATGCACATCGTCAGTAAAGCCGCTTGCAATGTGATTCCATAATACAGATATTCATAGTGTGCGGATAATGCCCCGAGGAAGAATCCCTCCACAATCGCATAGATCGGTGCCAAGTAAGGCGCTGCCTTCGGCACAAAACTGATGATCAGCGCCAGAACAAAGCCGCCTATTGCTCCCCCGATCATGAACGGGAATACATCATACCCATTAAAATACATAACCCATGAAATGACCGCCGCCCCGATCAGCAGCGCGAGCAGCATGAACGATTTGTTCACCGTTCCGCCAATCGTCATCGTTTCCTGGCCGTTGTAATACCCACTCTTCTCAAATGTTTCTTCGTTTAGTGTCGGATTTCCACTGCGCCCTATCAATTAAATGCCTCCCTAACTTTCTTTTTTGTAACCATTTTAGCACAGTTTGGAATATTTTAGGATACGAAAAATATTGCATTACGGATGATCCGAATATGGGACCAATCCAAGGAGGAACTCTAATCCAAGGGGGAACTCTATGGATGAAGCCGATAAAATCCGTAGATCTGAAAGTCATGACGATCTTCTTCTGCAACCCACACCATTAGTCTTTTTTTTGCAACACATCGAACTTGCCTTTTGTTCCCGCAAACATCCATAAATGCAAGGATGGCTTCGTCCACTAGGTAATTTACTTTAACGATAAACAAATTGATGTGAAGGCTCCCAACGATGTTATTCATCAGACGATAAATCTCTTCACGAAGCTTTTTATTGGCCTCTTCAGCTTCACGCTGAATAGCTGTAAGCAATACATAATCGATTCTTAAGCGCTCCCCATAGAAATATGCCTGATTCTCATCATCCAAAGGTTCTAACAACACATTCAGATATTGCATTCTTTGTGCACCTTATCCTTTAGCTAAAGTTAAATTAGAGATACTTGGATGTATAAGATCATTTTAGTGTATATAAGCACTTTTTACAATGAAATATCGAATATTATATTCTGTTTGTTCCCATACTACTTCTTTAATCTGGAATAGAGGTGGTAAAAGATGCTCCTGAAAATGATAGGTGAACGAATCAAGCAGCTTAGAAAAAAACAGGGAATGACACAGGAGGAATTAGCAGAGAAGGCTGGGATTAACGCCTCTTACATAGGAACGGTAGAACGTGGGGAACGAAATATATCCATTGAAACACTGGAAAAGATCATCGAGGGACTAGGAGTATCGTCAGCAGCTATGTTCCAGTTCCATGAGATAGAGAGTCTGGATACCGCAAGTGAAAAGGCAGCGGTCCTAGAATCCATTAGCTCGCTGCTTTATTCTCGTACATTGGCTGAAAATAAGCTGCTCTTTCGTGTACTTAAAGATATCGTGGATACGATGGATCATCGGGAGAACTAATATAAGCCCCTGCTTTACATATAATAGAAAAAGCATCTCCTACTCAGGAGATGCTTCATTCTTTTTACGAATCCATTAGAAGTGTGAAAAGTGGAAAAACCTTGCTTATGTTATTTTTCCAATCCGCCAATGAAAGCCTCAAAGTTCGCAGCAAGACGGGTTATTTTGTAATCATTAGCCTTGTCCACATGGATAACCTCGGGCTCCCCGTCATTTCCGGATGAGCGGTAATCGAGCATCACAACCTCGGACTGGGAAGGACAATCGCAAATGACCACGCCAATCTCAGGGTATCCGCCATTCTCGATCATAAAACGACTGCCCAAGCTTCCGCACAATGATTTTTTCTTCTCTCGTCCGATGCCCAAAATGCCTGTGATTTCAATATAATCCTGCGCTCCACCCCCGATAGGGAATTTCCGGTTCCGGGGAATCCCGCCATTATGTAATTTCATCGCTTGAATATAAGATGCTGGCAGCTTGAAGACCAGTGTTTCCTCCACGGATTCAATCAATTCATCCGTAGGCGGAGCCAACACGTATTGGTCTGCCTCAAGCGCGCTATCATCCCAGAAATCCAGCACGTCGGGGTCTGTATAAGACACCGCAGTGGACTCCTTAACAGGTTTCGGAGCCGTTTTGTTCCGAATCCATTCCAGAAACTCCAGCGTATCCTCATCGCCGGGATCCAGGTGATCGGCCACTTCAAACGCTTTCCGAGCATCTTCATACCGCTCCAAATAGTAATAAGCAAGGCCAATGCGGTAATGCCACAAGGGATCATCCTTGCCCTCTTCTTGAATGGATATGAATTGCTCAACCGCCTCTTCATAACGTTCGAGATTGTTCAGCGCCCTGCCCAAGTGACTGATCAGCTCATAATCCCGCTCTTCCTCAGGAATCTCCGTAATCGCATCCACGATTTCTTCAAACTCGTCCTCTTCGTGCCACTCTTCCAGCTGCTCCAAAAGCTCCTCACTCATCGTTCATGCCTCCCACTCTAATCATCCTTTCTGAGATTATACCATTCCAGCATGGCCCTCTCCAGCATGGAAGCCAGAGAACTGATCAAGTATATGATAGCAAGCGCATACCTGCGGTTTATTACGTTCAATGCAAATACAGAGGGCACCATATGGTGTCCTCTGTATTCGTGCTAATCTTTATTTGGATTGACCTAACATGTTCATCAGAACGATTACGGCCTCTGCTCTCGTGGTTTGAGCGCTTGGATTAAAATCGCCTGCGCCTATTCCCTTAACAATACCAAGTTCCTTCAGCGCTTCAACAGAGCTTTTCGCCCAAGCAGGAATAACCTTGTCATCTGAAAAAGAGGTTGTGGGGATGTCCTCGGTGGATAGCTCGAGCGCATTCGCAATCATTGCTGCCATCTCTGCGCGCGTCATTTTTGCATTTGGACGGAAAGAGCCATCCTGATAGCCTCGAATAATGCCAGCCTGGACGGCCTGCGAAACTGCCTTCTTAGCCCAATCCCCGATCCACGCTGTATCTGTGAATATTAACTCCGCTCCAGCATCAGTCGACTTCAGCGCATTCATCAGCATGACGGAAAATTCTGCACGCGTCACGGTGTTGCCTGGCTTGAACGTTTCATCCGGATATCCCGTCACGATACGCTCACGTACCGCTTCCTTAATGCTGACTTCGGCCCAGTGTCCCGAAATATCGGTAAAGGAAATTTCCGTCGTCGGGTCTGTTGTTCTGTCGACTACGGGCATTCCGTTGGCTTTATTTACTACGAGTGCTGCATACTTCGAAAAGTGATTGACCTCTACGGATATATCATTTTCCTGTATCATGCCGCCCTCGACTTTCACCCATGCCTTTTTCACTTCATCAAAATAAAAGACGGCCGCTGTTTGATCGCTCTTTAAGCTTGCAGCGTCGTAAGCTAAAGTCAGTTTGACGGGTTTGCTAAAGTTCCCCGAGACGTTTGTTAGAACGTCAAACACCGGGCTTGCCAAAACCTCGTTATTCTTTAAGAGAGCTTCGGTATTTCGTATTTTCTCTATCGATAATTTCAGCTCCTGAGATGTGGCGCCTGCCGGAATGGAGATGATGATTTCTTTCCCCAGGCTAACCAACCCAGGTCTTCCTGTTGGCAGCGTAATTTTTCCATCGGATGAGGTTACTGTATTGTCCATGGGTGCCGTTGGCGTAGACGAACCGCCATCGGTGGATGTACCTCCCCCATTAGAAGAACCACCACCGGTAGAAGAACTATTCTCACGGGTCACAGTGATTGTATAGGTTCTCGTCGATTGATCGCTTGCCGTTACAACAATCGCTATTGTATTCGATCCTACGTTCAGCAGTATATTGGAACTTGCTTGCCCGCTTATTACTAAATTACCGTTAACCGTAATCGTGGCATGACTATCGAGTGCAGTCGCGGTCACGGTCAGCGTGGAAACGGAATTAGGCACGCTTGACGTGTACACTTCAGTTCCAGAAGCAAAGACAGGACTTAGGGTCCCGTTTGATAACGTCATGCTGCTCAAATCCGCAGAGGCTGCCACCGTGAAGACTGCGTACGAATTGGATTCCGTCGTGCCCAACCCTGCATTCCCTGCGTAATCGGTCACCCCTGAGTTATCAAGCGTGATGGTATTCGTCGCCGCGTTTACATTGGAATTCGGCGTGAGCGTTGCTGTCCATGTCATATTGTCAGATGAGCTAACGCTGCTTAAGACACCGTTTGCCACCGTCAGGTCCCCATTGGTGAACCCACTCACCGCTTCCGAGAACGTTATGGTCACCAATGAAGTTTCTCCGATCGATAACGCCGTGTCGGCAACTACAATGGTGGCGGTCGGTCTCTGTGTATCGATTGCGTAATTGTTCGAATCGGTGGTACCCTTACCCGCATGTCCTGCCGCATTCTGGACGCCCGTGTTGTCGAGTGTAATGACATTGGTTGCAGCTGTGATGCCGGTGAATGGCGTCAACGTCGCCGTATACGTGATATTGTCGGACGTGCTCAAACCGCTTAATGTGCCATTCGCTACTGTCAGATCTGCTAGCGTAAAGCCTGTTACCGCTTCTGAGAACGTAATTGTTACCTGCGAGGTTTCGCCCATCGATAACGCCGTGTCGGCAACCACGATCGTGGCCGTCAGCTGCGTCGTATCAATCGCGTAATTGTTGGAACTAGTGATACCTGCTCCCGCATTTCCCGCCATATCGGCCACGCCCGAATTATCGAGCGTGATCACATTGGTTGCATCTACGATGCCAGAAGTTGGCGTCAACGTCGCCGTCCAGGTGATCCCGCCATCGGAGGAGTTCACGGCACTCAGCGTACCGTATGCCACCGTCAGATCTGCATTCGTGAAGCCACTTACCGCTTCCGAGAACGTAATGGTCACCAATGAAGTTTCGCCGTTGGATAACGCCGTGTCTGAAACTACAATAGCAGCCGTTGGTCTCTGTGTATCGATTGCGTAATTGTTCGAATCGGTGGTACCCACTCCCGCATGTCCTGTCGCATTCTGGACTCCCGTGTTGTCGAGCGTAATAACATTGGTTGCATCTGTGATGCCGGTGACTGGCGTCAACGTCGTCGTATACGTGATATTGTCGGACGTGCTCAAAACGCTCAATGTGCCATTCGACACCGTCAGATCTGTATTAGTGAAGTCTGTTACCGCTTCCGAGAACGTGATGGTTACCTGTGAGGTTTCGCCAATCGATAGTGTGCTATCGGCAACCAAGATCGTAGCTGTCAGCAGAGTCGTATCGATCGCATAATTGTTGGAGCTGGTGGTACCCGTTCCCGCATTGCCCGCCATATCGGCCACGCCCGAATTATCCAGCGTGATGATATTGGTTGCATCTCTGATGCCAGAAGTTGGCGTCAACGTCGCCGTCCATGTGATTCCGCCATCGGACGAGCTCAAGGCACTCAGCGTACCATTTGCAACCGTCAGATCTGCATTAGTGAAGCCTAATACCGCTTCCGAAAACGTAATAATCACCAATGAAGTTTCGCCGATGGATAACGCCGTGTCTGAAACTACAATAGTAGCCGTTGGTCTCTGTGTATCGATTGCGTAATTGTTCGAATCGGTAGTACCCGCTCCCAGATTGCCAGCCGCATTCTGCACGCCCGTGTTGTCGAGCGTAATAACATTGGTTGCATCTGCGATGCCGGTGACTGGCGTCAACGTCGCCGTCCATGTGACCCCGCCATCGGACGAGCTCATGGCATTAAGCGTACCGTTTGCCACCGTCAGATCTGCTAGCGTAAGGCCTGTTACCGCTTCCGAGAACGTGATCGTTACGTTTGAAGTTTCGCCAATCGATAGCACGCTATCGGCAACCACGATCGTGGATGTCGGAGACGATGCATAGACTATGCCGGTCGGCTTGAGAAACACCAGCCCCGCTACAATAGATACGATTAGAGATAACAGCCCTATTTTCTTGGCAAAATACATAATATTCCTCCCCTAATGTGTGGTTTTGTTTCTTGATCTATCAAATGATGTAAATACCGGATATATCGCGGTTCACGCCATATTCCATAGGATGTGAACTACCTGTATCGACAAAATCTAACCGTCCTTCTAAATGTATATCGTCCATTTCTTTCAAAATCGTGACTCCTGTCATGAACATCGTCATTTTACATACCCATATCATTAAAATGACAGCTCCTATCGCTGTTAACGGAATATTCCCACGCTTAAAAACCAAAACACTGACATACTGCCGTCAGTCATCGCAGCTCATAATAGCTATAAAACCAACCATAACGGGTTATAGGAGGAAAATAAATGATGAGTACACACCCAACATTGCGAGGATTTGCGACCATCAGTTACTGGGCGGACGATATGGAAGCGGCAAAGGCTTGGTATTCGGATCTGCTGGGTATAACACCTTATTTCGAACGTTCGGGACCCGATGGTCAACTGGCCTATGCCGAATTTCGGATTGGAGACTACCAGCACGAGCTGGGTCTCATCGATCGCCGTTTTGCCCCTGCACAACCAACGTCCGGCCCCGGCGGTGCGATCATGTACTGGCATGTCGATGAGATAGAAGCCACCCTCAGCCAATTAAAATACATGGGTGCTGTAGAGTACGAACCTCTCGTACACCGGGGAGAAGGATTCATCACGGCATCTGTCACGGATCCATTCGGCAACGTGCTGGGAATTATGTACAATGCTCATTATTTAGAGATAGTGAATTCACGAAGCCGGGGGTGACCCAAAAACATGGAAATCGATAAGACGGTACACGTGCAGACTCGGCAGGATTGGCGGAAGTGGTTAAGCGATCACACGATATGAGGACCGAATCTTTTATACGTTGTGTATTCATCAACCGATTTACGGTTATAGTTATCTAAGGGCTTTTTCGTTCATGAATGTACCGATCCATATCTTTGGATTCAGATTATTATGGATGAGTATATGATAGATGTACGGTGGGAGTCTGTATATATAGATATTCGAATATATCGTAGAAGAGGTTAAAGATGAGTGAGAAGCATTTTACAGATTATCCTTTAAGTGAAGAGATTGTGAGAGCGCTCCATAGTTTGGGCTATGAGACACCAACAGAGGTTCAGACAAAAGTCATTCCTGTCGTGCTTAAGAAGAAGGATCTTGTTGTTAAATCGCAAACCGGCAGCGGCAAAACAGCTGCCTATGGAATTCCGCTCTGTGAGCTAGTGGATTGGAACGAGAATAAGCCGCAGGCATTAATCTTAGCGCCAACCCGCGAACTTGCGTTACAAGTCAGCGAAGACATTACGAATATTGGGCGCTTTAAGCGGATTAAGGCGACCCCTCTTTTTGGGAAGCATCCTTTTCATATCCAAAAGGCCGAGTTAAAACAAAGAACGCATATCGTTGTAGGTACACCTGGGCGTGTGCTGGACCATATTGAACGTGGCACGCTATCGCTAGAGCGGATGGCCTATCTCGTTATTGATGAAGCCGATGAGATGTTAAATATGGGCTTTATTGAGCAAGTTCAGTCGATCATTCAAGCCCTGCCTCGTGACAGGGTTACGCTGTTATTCTCCGCTACGTTTCCTGAGGATGTGGCCAAGCTGGCACGCAAATATATGGACAATCCTGCCCAAATAGAGATCGAGGCGAGCGGTATTACAACGGCAACGATTGAACACGCTCTTATTCAGGTGAAGGAGGCGGACAAGCTGGCATTGCTTCAGGATCTACTCATTGTTGAGAGTCCTGACAGCTGCATTGTTTTCTGCCGTACACAGGAGCATGTGGACAACCTATTCAGAGAAATGGCTAATCTCGGTTACTCATGTGATCGTATTCATGGTGGGATGGAGCAGGAAGAGCGATTCGAGGTCATGCATGCGTTCAGAAGGGGACAATTCCGTTACTTGATTGCGACCGATGTAGCCGCCAGGGGTATCGATATCTCGAATATTACCCATGTTATCAATTACGATATTCCACTTGAAAAAGAAAGCTATGTTCATCGGACGGGACGTACAGGTCGTGCAGGCAAGACGGGTAAAGCGATTACCCTCGTCACGCCGAAGGATCTCAAACGATTAGCCGAGATTGAGACGTATATTGGATTCGCGATTCCGAAAATAAAGGCTCCCTCCGAACAGGAAGTGGATCGCCATAGAGAAGATTTTGAACAGAAACTAAAATTTAAGCCTGAACCGAAAAAAGATAAGCGTGAGCAATTAAACAAGCAAATCATGAAGCTTAACTTCAATGGCGGCAAGAAGAAAAAGCTAAGAGCCGTAGACTTTGTTGGGACGATTGCTAAGCTTGACGGGGTAACTGCAGACGACATTGGGATTATTACGATCCTCGATTTTGTGACCGATGTTGAGATTCTGAACGGTAAAGGACCGCTTGTGCTTGAAATGATGCAAAACACGACGGTCAAAGGCAAACTGCTAAAGGTGCGCAAAGGGAATAAATAAAAAAGTTGAATTTGTCATAACAAGGGTGATCTTAACATTGTGCTGAGGTCACCCTTCTGTATGGGACTCGTGTAATCATTTATTTTCACAAATTTTTACAATTGATAGTCATATAGGATTAACAGAAAAATTTAGATACTGCTTTACTCTCCTACCTAAAAATAAGGAGCAGTGATAAGCTGCTCCCCCTTCTATTAATCTCAATTAACTCTGATCAAACAACATACTCCGCCATAATCTGCTCAATATCGTATGGAGTAACCCCATGTTCCACCGAAAAGATCGCTTCTGCCTGATCCGCTGCATCTACCGTCTCTCCTCTTGCTTTGGCATGCAGCATGAATAAATCGTAGAGGTCGGGTTTCCGTAGGGTTGTCATGGCTTTGCCCATCAAAACCATCCCTTTTTGATTCCCCTCTACATTATTGTAGTAGTGAGGATGTCTCGTCAGAGACAGATCGGTCCAGATGACCGTACGCTCCACCAAATCCAGGATGACCGGAATGGCGATCTGTGTATCTGCAGCGACATCGATTTTATTGGCCACCGTCGAAGGCTCGAATATCTCGCCGGAACCGGGTTTCTTGCGCATCATCCAGCCTACGAAGCACTCCGGCAGGTTGCAGTACGGTTGACTTGTATACGAATGAAGGGTCGCCACAATATAACGTCCGCCGTACTGGACGATGGATGGAATATGCAGATCAATGAATTCGCATGCTCCACAAGGAGCCGACACGATATCTCCGCTGTGTACGGCCTGGTATTTAGAAGATCGCAGATTCGTGTAAGAAATATGCTCAACATACTGCCAATCTTGATCATACATGACAGCGGACAGGTCAATATCCACGCGGCCCGTAGGCTCCCCGTCAACGCGTCCTTCCTTCCACCAGCTGAAGAAACGGATGGTATCCCCCTCCTTCATCGGCACGCGGCTTCCCCGAACAATTGTATGCAGCGTTTTGCTTGCCGATCTCTGGGAGAACGGCACGTGATAGTCCTTCAATCGTTCATCGACATAAACCTTCCCCAAGGGCGGCAGTGCGGAGAACCGCTGGATCAACACTTGTTCGCATAGCTGCACGATGTCCCGACATGCTGCTTCATCGATATCCGGGAGCGTATCGGGTACGGCAAAGGCTTTGGCCACGTTTCCTTTCGGAAAAAAGACGCGCAGCTCTTGAGGCTCATGACGGCGGGCAAAATGATTCTTCACTTGCAATAGTACCGGCGTCGATACTTGATTCGCGACCTCGCCAAATGCCAACACGACATATTCCGTATGTTCGGTTGACCGCAATAACTGATCCAATCTGCGTGCAAATTCGCCCGGGCGCTGCATCAACAAATCGATCAAATTCCAGGCTTGATTATATTGAAATGCAAGTTCAATACTCCCGTTATACGTGGTAAAGGGCTTGTTATTGCGCAAAATATCAAAAGCTTCTTCACAATGCATATATCGGTGCTTGTATTCGGATGGATGCAGGATTTCGCCTAATCGAATCCAGCGGTCCTTATATCTCAGCATGTCCTCGGTTATCGGATGGCATCGCTCCAACAATCCGAGCAGCAGTCGTCTCTCGCGTCGCTTAAATTTGCGGAAACGCGTTGTCTCTGCCAGACTGACATCTCCATCTGACCAAGCCACAGCCAGACGAAGGACATCGGTTGCGGTTTTAAAATAACGTCCGATCCGCTCGATGTTCGCCTTATCATGCTTCAACAACGAAGCTGCCACGAATCCCGCATTCTCTTTGAACGGAATCTCGGACGGGAGAATGGCATCCAGTTCATCGGGATCCGCAAACTCGATAACAGCCTCAATATCATCTTTATCTGTCTGGGAGATGGCCCCCTTGGCTTGGATAAGCTGGCGTATCATGGCATAAAAATCCGCTGTGCTTCCAAGATCTATCACTTTCAGATTGGCCTCATCCAGCAACGGAGGTCTTTCGGCAAGCTCATACTCAGGCAATTCCCATGTAAGATAATGATAGATGGCATTCAGATAGAGCTCCGCATCGTCCTCATCCATTACCTGCATTGGGAAAGCAGGATACATCGGTTCATATTTCACGTGTGCACCTACCAGCACCCTTAAATCGTCAATCAGTGGTTGATAAAACGCTTCGAACTGCTCCTTGGACAAGGTGCGCACCGCGTGTAATAGTGGATATGAAAACGCAAATCCAAGGTGTTCCATGTTTTCTATGGCCGCTGCCAAATAAGCTTTCGATAGACGACCCGAGCCTTGGTCTTCATTTACAATCAATTTGTTCGCTCTTCGCAAATAAATGGTGTTAATCATCATAAAAGAGTCCAGGAAAGCCATATCCCTACTGGTTTAAGGAGTAAGAAGGAAGGAATATGATAGCCTGGACGCCTCCTCTCATAATAGAACTCCCTCAGGAAAGCTGTGACCCTAGGTTCGCCAAATAAATAGAAGGAAGGATCGCAATAGCCTGAAGGCCAAAGGTTCAAAGTCCACGACCTCAAATCTTTGATGAACCCATCATCCCATACCTGATAGCCCGCCAACAGGGCGAAAGTATTACGACTTTGGAAAATGAGCGCCGAATTTGATCAGGAAAGACTGATCCATCGACTGGATGTCGCTGTATGACTCTGGATGCGAAATAAGATGTTTGATCAGGCCCGGGTGCGCAAAATGATCGTTCAAGCTCTCGTCGGTCATCGGAGGCGAAAGACACTGAGCTAAAATTTGAGGTTGTAGGTGCCCATGTGCCTTGAGATTGAGATTCGGTTACAACTCTCCCTCAAGAAAACGGATGAGGTACGATTCAGGCTGCGCGAGGAACTCGGTAAAGCTGCATAAATCGGCGTACGTCTGATGCTCCACATCGTAACAACCGATCGATCCTTTTTTCTTCGGATTCCATACGAGCTGCAGATCGGAGTAATTGTCAATGTCGGCTGACAGGCGCAGCAGCTTTTGCCGGGCGACTTTCATCTCGACCGTATCCGTCAGTGCAAAGAAGTCGATATACCCGATTTCATATTCATTCTGCGATAGCTCAAGCCGCAGCTGGTCTCCTGCCAGAAAGCGAACGAGTTCATCGGTCAATTTATATTTTTTCAGCGCATACTTCTTGTTCTCTATACTATGAAATTCGGCCGGCTCCAGCGATTTCAAGTAGTCCGCCAGGGCGGTATCTTTATTACTCACAGCAATCGTATAAGACCGTTCCCCATCCTTTTCCGCTATCGTCACGTCCGCGCCTCGCTCAATCAAATACTTAACCATGGCTAGATTCCCCATCCGCACAGCAACGGTTAACGGAGTCGCTCGATAAGGATAGACCATATCGGGCTGATTATAATTGATGTCCGCCCCATGATCGAGTAAATAATCGATGGTCTTATAGTCATGATCCGACACAGCTTGCCGCAGCACGGCGCTCCCATGCAGCTTGAGATCCAATCCCAGCTCTTGAATGAGCGGGATGTTTTTTTTGTTGCCGTAATAGGCCTGTGAATACGCGCCTGACCCGGTCTGATTGAGCTTATCCAATTCGGCGCCTTGCGCTGCGATATACCGAACGATATCTTCCTTTCCATAGCGAACAGCCTTTAAAAAAGCCGGATTATGATGGACATTCAGGTTAACGCCGTGCTCGACCAACAGCTTTACAACATCCATTCGCTGGGAGATCAGCGCCAGATCGAGCGGGCTTAGCGTCGTATATTTGCTTAGTACGATACCTTCTTCTATATTCCAACCAGCGGCGATTGCATCCTGCAATGCCGGAGTATTTCCTTTGTAGATGTGCATGGCTATTTCCGGCAGCTCCTCGAATTTGCCGATATCTTTCAGAACGATCATCTATACTCTCCCTCCCTGAGTAACGTGACTACCCCTTATGTATGAAATCATGCCAGGCAGCTCCAGACATAGTTGAGCAACTTCGCCTCATCATCACGATGGAGTAGGGTCTAAGCACCCTTTTGATAATAACCATTGCTCCATAACGGAAAATGCCAGCCCTGCATCCTCTTCATAGAAGACGGCTACCTCTTGCTGATAAGCATAATTGAATCGTACATATCCGCCCAGTTCCCGGTAGAACAAGCTGCATGTATATTCGTTTTCCACAGACAGATCCGACGGAAAGGACGCTTGACACATACCGGCTAGCTCAGGCAATGACAGCCCATCCTGCCCAGGAGGGAAGCGTAAGAAGATATGACTCCGCTTACCCGTCCACGGTTCATAATAAACGGCTTCCTCTTGGCTGCGCCCATACACCTGACGATATATTTCGTCCAGAACTTCTGCGTACAGGCCTTCATCGTCCTGCTCCCGTGACTGCAGCGAAATCGCCTGGACAAGCTCCGCATGCCGAGGCAGCCAGAGCAACTGAGCCGTCTTAGGATGCACGGCCAAAAAATCACCATCCACCGTTGTGCCTATTGCGATACACTCTGCAATCTGCTGCTCGGTAATCGGGCAGTCTTCGCCGTGCTCCCATAACCCGTACTCGGCAAAAGGTTGAAGCACTTCCATATCTGGCAGCTGGACATTCATCCACCCGCGGTAAGTCCCTTCGCCGAATCGCTGCAAAAACTTGGCGTAGCCCGGTGGATAAACAGTTGCTCCCTCTCTTCCAAACACTTGATTTTGGCCATCCGACAGCGGCCTTGGTTCCGATACGATGTACATGATCACTCCTCCTGTTTTCAAGCAGATTTTCTTCCGCCAATGAACCTCGATTCGCATGATCCTAAGCTGATTGGGTGCGGAAGCAACGGCTTCTCCTATTATTCCATAATTTTCAAATGGTGACGATATCCCCTTTTCCGCTCGCCCGATTCCCTTCCCCATATTTATGACACGTGTCATAAGGATCTCTTTACAGGTGTGAATGTTGCGTCAAACGGATCGATTCTACAATGAAACTACAAGAGAACCTAAGATGAAAGAGGGATACGGAGATGGAACAACGAAAGGACAGAATTCGCCTGCTGGACATTTTGCGAGGCTTTGCGATCCTCGGAACGCTCGGGACGAATATTTGGATCTTCGCGCATGCGGGGGATCTTCGCTACATTACAACCTTTGATCATTCCGGTTGGTGGGGAGCGGACGATCTTCTCCGGATGGTCGTCTTGTTCCTGGTGAACGGGAAGCTGCTCGGACTGCTGACGATCATGTTCGGCGTCGGTCTGGAAATGAAGTATCGGCAGGCCAAGCGGAAGGGAAAACCGTGGCCGGGCGTTTATTTGTGGGCGGTCCTGTTTTTGATCCTTGAAGGCCTGCTGCATTTTATATTGGTCATGGAGTATGACATCTTAATGAGTTATGGAGTTACCGCCATCATTGCGGCCTTTATCGTAAAGGGCGGCGACCGGCTCATTGCCCGCACGATGAACGTGATCGGCAGCGTCTTCGTCATTGCGATCCTCGCCCTTGCGGGGCTGATGCTGGCGAGCGGCGCAGAGGTATCGCTGGGCAGTTTTCATGATGTCGCTGTTCTTTATCAGGAAGGCACTTGGTTGGGGCAAGTTCAATATCGGCTGGCGAATTTCCTCCCGCTGCGAGCGGAGGCCATCCTCGTCATCCCGACGAACGTGTTTCTGTTCCTGCTGGGCGTTCGTTTCATGCGCGCAGGCGTATTCGCCCCGGACGAGAACGGCAAAAGACTGCGGAAAAGGCTATTCAAGCTGGGCCTATATGTCGGCGTGCCGCTCAACCTGCTCATATTCGTTCCCGGCGGCGCTTTCGATTTACCGGTACGCTATTTATTCGCCCCGCTGATGTCCATGGGGTATATAGCAATCATCGCGAGAATGATACAATATGCGAAATGGGAATGGCTGTGGCGCCGTCTGGAAAACGTCGGAAAAATGTCGCTGAGCTGCTACGTGCTCCAGAACATCATCGCATCGGCCGTCTTCTACGGCTGGGGCTTAGGGCTTGCCGGCAAGCTGAATTCGGCCGCGATTATCGCCGTCTGGCTGCTGATCTCCGCACTTCAGCTCGGCATGGCGTCCTTGTGGCTTCGCGGCTTCAAGCTGGGGCCCATGGAGACCGTCCGCAAACAGGCAGTAGGCTTATTCGAATCAAAATAGCCGGATTGGGGGCTAGATATGTTCTATAAGTTGTACCCGAGGGACCAGATCAAAAATTATTTGCTCATCGATGTCGTACTGACCGTATTTTTATGCTACTGTGTGTTTCGTTCAGATACGGCGCTGGGACTGTGGGGCAGCCTCTTGCTGCTCCTACTGTACTTCGTTTCGTTTTATTTCGCGCTGTGGTGCCGCGGCGGCCTGCTGCTGGCAGCCGTGCTGTCCGGTCTGTCGGCGATTGCCGTGTTCGGGGTGTATACCGAGCCGAGCGTCCTGATGTTCGGGATCGTTTTTGCCGACTTGCTGGGCCGGTCCAAATCCAAGGTACACATCGCCATCGGCAGTGGGGCCATTGCCATATCATACCTGCTTGTGTTCCTCATCCGGCAGGAACCGCTGCTCGAAACGTCCAACGCCATTTACCTTCCGGTCATGATCATTCAGACGGTATACCCCATCGTCATCTACATCAAGGAGAAAGCAAAAAGCCTGCAGGGGGAGCTGGACGAAGCCAACGAACAGATCGCAAAGTATATCCAGCAGGAGGAGCGGCAGCGGATCGCCAGGGATCTCCACGATACCTTGGGACAGACCCTCATGATGATCAAAATGAAGAGCGAGCTGGCGACGAAATGGGTGGATAAGGATTCTGCCCAAGCCAAGCGAGAGCTAAGCGAGATTCTGGATACCACCAGAACCGCCCTGAAGCAAGTGAGGGAGCTGGTATCCGATATGAAGTTCGTCTCACTGCCAAGCGAGCTGGAGCATTCGGCCAAGCTGCTGCATACGGCGGGCATTGCCCTGAGTATCGAGGATCTGGAGAAGCCCCCGCTGTTATCCAGCGTGGAAGAAACGATGCTTGCGCTCTGCATCCGGGAAGCCATGACCAATATTATCAAGCATAGCCGGGCTAAGCGGTGCACCATCAGGCTGGAAACGAAGGACCATGTCTACGGAATCCATATCGCGGATGACGGCATTGGGTTTACGGGGCAAGGCGACGGAAACGGTATCCCGTCGATCATGGAGCGGATGAAGACGCTGGGCGGGTCCTCCGCCATCGTCCCGTCACCTGAGGGGGGCACCAGGGTGTCCCTGAAACTCCCGCTTCGCCGGCATGAAAAGGAGGACGCTTCATGATTCGAATCGTCATTGCGGAAGATCAGAAAATGCTTCGCGGCGCATTCGCCTCACTGCTTAATTTCGAAGATGACATCGAGGTCGTGGCCGAGGTGCCCGACGGGCAGCGAGCCTGGGACGCGATCCGGCAGCATCAGCCGGACGTGTGCCTGCTCGACATCGAAATGCCTCATATCAGCGGCCTGGAATTGGCCGAGTCCATACGTCAAGCGGGTCTGCCCTGCAAAATCATGATCGTCACGACCTTCGCCCGCCCGGGTTATTTGCAAAAAGCGATGGATGCGCAGGTAGAAGGCTACCTGTTAAAGGACGAGCCGATCGATTTCTTGATCGAAGCCATCCGGCGGGTCATGAAGGGCGAGCGGGTTGTGAGCACCGATCTGGCGGCTGCGCTCTTCATAAAGGAAGAGAACCCGCTCAGCGAACGGGAAATCGAAATGCTTCGCTTAACCAAAGAAGGCATGACCACCGGCGATATCAGCAAAGCGCTGTTCCTGACGAGAGGAACCGTACGCAACTACCTCTCCTCTGCCATACAGAAGCTGGAGGCCGATTCCCGGCAGCAGGCCGTGGCGATCGCTGAGGATAAAGGATGGCTGTGAACATCTTCGGACGCCAGTGCACCTTGTTTATGACTTGAAGGAGGAGATCGGAATGCACGCTTTGGCCCAAACGGTAACCAGCGTACCGTGGCAGCGGTTGACGACCGCCTATGGAAGAGGAACGGATATTCCACGGCTCTTGGAAACAGGACAATATAAGGAATTGGCCAACCTGATCGAGCACCAAGGGACCCTGTGGCAGACGACGCCGTGGGCCCTGCTTATGCTCCTGCGGGTGCTTGCCAAACAGAAACCGGAGCAGGTCTCTTCGGAGGAAATGGAGCTATACTTATCCATAGCTTCAGCCATAACCATGGAATATATGGATTCGACACAAACGGTTGAGACGATGGATAAGCTGCTGGACGAAAAATACTTATGGCCAGAAGACGATGAAGAAGACGATTTGCGATGGGAAGAAGAGGAGCCACCGGGCTATGAAGCGGAGGCCTTTATCAGTTATTATAACTTCAGTTATGTACTGCTGCAGGAAGCGGTTCCTGTTTTCAAAACGATTATGAACGGCAACGATCAGCATGCCGACACCATTTCGGAGCTGCTGGCACTGCTTGAGCCGGAAGGTGCGGGTATATAGAGGCATACAGTTTCAGTAAAAAGCCCGGGCGTCCGGTACAGACACCGGGGAATCATACTAGAACAGTCCAGATTTAAACCATTTTTAAACGGAACTGCCCGTTCGTTTTAACCTTGATCCGTTACGATAAAAGAAATTGGCAGAATCAAGGGAGCGAACGTATGAGAGTATTGGAAATATTGTTGGTGGCATTCTCCGTTTTGGTGCTGATGGTCTTACTGTTCCGTAACATAATCAACCGGAAGGTTGGTGCTACAGCCAGCATCGCTTGCGGTTTACTGTTGGCCGCGCAGCTGCTGTTTGAAGGGTATAGGTGGCAGATGATTCCGACCTATATCGTCACCGCTTTGCTCCTTGCCTTTGTCTTATTCAGACGCAGAAAAGTCGGGCATCCGCTGCGTTACACGATATTGGCCCTATCTATTGTTTTGCTAAGCTTATCGGTTGCCTTATCGGTGCTGCTGCCCGTCTTTCATTTACCTAAGCCTTCAGGCGAGTTCAGTGTGGGGACGGAAATGTTCCATTTTATCCATGCCGACCGGGAAGAAACGTTCACCGAGCAGAAAGGCGACAAGCGAGAGCTTGTCGTTCAGGTATGGTACCCCGCTGCGGAATCTGGCCGGAGCGGCGAGAAATCTGCAGTGTTCCCTAAGGACAGAGAGCTCTTCCAAGCCTATATGCAAGCTTATTCCGGATATCTGGGACTTCCCGCTCCTGCCCTCGACTATTGGAAATACAGCCGGGCCACTGCATCTATCAATGCCGATCTGCATCCCGCGGACAATCCGTATCCGGTGGTGCTGCTGTCACACGGCATGGGGGTCGGCAGAATTTTACATACGTCGCAGGCTGAACATCTTGCCAGCCACGGCTATATCGTATTCGCCGTCGATCATACTTACAGTACCGTTATGACTTCCTTTCCGGACGGGCACGTGACCGGATTCCTTACGGAACAGTCTCAGGAGCGATTATTTGAAGACAGCCGCGCCATTTTAGATGTGTGGAACAAGGATACAGCATTTATTGTGGATCAGTTAGAGAAGCTGCATTCAGGCGCCATAGCCAGCAAATTCAAGGGAATGCTGGACATGGATAACATCGGCATGTTGGGTCATTCCTTTGGTGGAGCAGCAGCCTTTGAAGCCGTTTATTCCAACCCGCGGATCAAAGCCGGCGTGAATATGGATGGCACGTTGTTCATCACGAAGGACCGGGATGACATGAAGAAACCATTTATGTTCATGGAATCGGAAGATTTTATGCATGTGAACGAGCAGCAGGCGAAGTACCGCAAAACCCCAGCCACAGATGCTGAGCTCAAGGAGCTCCGGTTAACGCGAGAACAATTCGACACCATTCTGGCGAATCGGGAATCCGAACTGAAGCTGATGGACCGCCTATCGCAACAAGGATATGGACGGACCATTTATATCGAAGGAGCCGGACATTACAATTTCACCGATCTTCAGCTGTACTCCCCCCTTATCCGCCTGACCGGCATGACCGGAAGCATGAATGGAGCAAGGGGAGCGGAGATCGTGAACCGCTACGTGCTGGGATTCTTCAACCAGCATCTGCGTGGAATCGAGAGTAAGCTTCTGATCGGTCCCACTGAGGACTATCCGGAAGTGAAGTATCCGAACTCGGCTTTTCAAGGAGAATAGTTCGAATGAGAAACGCTCTTCGTATAACGGAGGGCGTTTCTTTATGGGTTTAGCTTTTAACAACCGCCCTCCCCTCCCATCATTCGTCCGGATTTTCATTTATGTGAGCAATTCATGCAAAATGCAACAGCCAATGTAGAGTTCTTGTAGAGATTTGCGTGATACAATTTCCATCAAATTCAACTCTAGCATAAGGAGGAATTGTAACTATCCAAGAAAAGACTGCTAATTCCTTTAATAGGCTAGAAATCATAAAATGAGAGGATGGGGAAATTGATCAAGCTTTTCAAGAAAAAACAGGCAGCATTATTCCTGAGCAGTATCCTGATCATTGGCGGTTTACCGGCAGGATTAGCTCCGAAAGTCGTGAGTGCTGCTGAACCGGTGGAGGCTTTAATCACCACATCGAGTGAAATCACCAGCTACAATTATATTGAAAATACAACGAAACCACTGGAAGTAGTTATAGATCCGGCAATTACGGTTTATGACTCGACGTACACTTTGGAAGCCGCTACAGTGGTTATTAAGAATTTCCAAAACGGTGATCAATTAGATTTCGATGATACTAATAAGATAACCGGGCTCTATAATGAAAAGAATGGTATTTTGACATTAAGCACCAATGCGTCGGCACAGTCTTCAGTTCAAGAATATACGGAGGCTTTATCTAATGTCAGATTCTCGACAACCTCCAATGTAACGACTGACAGAACAATTCAGTTTACGCTCGGAGATGCTCTTCCTTATGAAGCTAACGGACATTTTTATAAATATGTTAATAAAAAAACGTCAATTACTTGGGATGCGGCAAAGGCCGAGGCCGAGGGAAGTGAACATTTTGGACGGAAAGGGTATTTGGTTACTATAACGAGTGATCAAGAAAATACCTTTGTAAAGGAAAAGACCTTAGGTATCGGTTGGCTTGGTGCAAAAGATATCGAGCGGAATGCGGGTGTCCCTAAAAATACGGGCGACTGGCGTTGGGTAACGGGACCGGAAGGCTTGGAGAATGGCGGGCAAGGTACGCAATTCTATCAAGGTTATACAGGCAGCGGACAAAATATTTTATATACCAACTGGGATGCTGGCGAACCAAATGACTACGGTGGAACAGAATTCGTTGCCCATATCTTCGGACCCGGAACTCAAGCTGGGAAATGGAACGATTACTCCCCAACAAATAATACGGTAACTGGATACATTGTTGAGTACGGCGGCATGCCAGGTGATAACAATGTTCAGATCAGTGCCGAGAAGACCCTCTCTTTTGTAAATGTTACCGAGCTTACAAAAGCAAAAGCGGCAGCTGATCAATTAAAAGAAGAGGACTATGCTGAGACCGAATGGCTTGAATTCGAAAAAGCTTTGGAAGCTGCCAATACGGTCCTTAAAAATCAAAGTAAAACCCAAGGCGAGGTAGACGCAGCCCTGAAAGCGCTGAAAGATGCACAAGAGCAGCTGAAGCCCCGTGTAACAATCACGGAGCCGAGCGGCGATACAGTATATGTGGCAAAGCCTGAGTTTGAGGGGGTAGCCGCACAAGGCGCAAACGTCACAGCAGCTGTTTATGATAAAGACGGCAACCTTATCGGTACTCCTCAGGTCCAAGTAAATCCGGACGGTACATGGAGCTTTGCACCGGATCAAGAGCTGCCTGATGGCGACTATGTGGTTGAAGTGACTGCTGAAAAGGACGGCAAGACAAGCACGGAAAAGAAAAATGTGAAGGTAGATACCACAAAACCGAATGTACAGATCACTGAACCAAGCGGTGAGAAAGTCAACGTGGCCAAACCGGAATTCAAAGGTATAGCTGACAAGGATGCCAAGGTCATCGTTGAACTGACAGATGAGAGCGGTAAGGTAATTGAGACCCGCGAAGTGGAAGTAGACAGCAATGGAAATTGGAGCTTCACTCCGTCCGAAGACTTAAAAGACGGAAAATATACCGTCAATGTAACGGCAGAGAAAAATGGCAAGGTGTCCAAAGACTCCAAGGTCGTTACGGTAGACGCAACAGATGAGTCACAGTTATCGGGTCTAGAACTAAAACGTGGGGATGGAACACCGATTGCGATCTCTCCAGCCTTTAACGGGGGAGTGACCCATTATCAGGCTTCGGTGACCCAAGATGTTTACAATACAACCGTAACGCTGGCGACTTATGACCCGAACGCCACGATCGAAATCTCGCTTAATGGCGGGGCATGGCAAGGAATTCCTAACGGCTCTGCAAGTGATGAATTGCCGTTAGCATTCGGCACCAATACGATTGTTGTGAAGGTAACGGATTCCCAAGGAAATGTGACGGAATATACGCTGACCATCACCAGAGGGTCCAATGACAATAATAATAATGGAGGCAACAGCGGAGGCAGCACAACTCCTTCTACGCCGCCTACGACTACACCACCTCCTGTAGACTCTGGCGTGAGCACGTCCGTTAACGGTAACGACGGTGGGTTTGCCACAGGGAAAACAACCACTTCGGAAGGTAACAAGCAAACTTCTGTACAGGTAAACAGAGATAAGCTTGGCGATATTTTATCGAATGGAACAGGTCAGAAGCTGTCCATTCAATCTCCGAATGACGGAAATATGCAGGTTGATGGTTTAACGGCTGCGGACATTCGTTTGTTAGCCGATAAGGGAGCAAGCCTTGACATCGGAAATCCGTTAGCCATCTATCCGGTGCCTAGTAAGCAATTGGACTTGAATTCAGTGTCCGGACAGCTGGGAAATGCGGCACTCAACGATATCGCTGTTCATATCGATATTAAGCGCTCCTCGGAGACTGTGAGAAACAATGCCAAGAACAAAGCAACATCGGCAGGCTACCAGCTGCTGGTTGATCCGGTCGACCTGGAAATGACTTTTAGCCAGAATGGTAAGACCGTAAAATCCGGACAATTGAACGGATACGCTCCTAAATATATCGCTCTTCCGGAAGGTATTGACCCGAATCGAATTACGACAGGCGTTGTGGTCAATCCGGATGGATCGGTATATCATCTGCCAACTGTAGTTACTAAGATTGGGGATCGTTATTACGCGCAGATTCATGATTTGCGCAGCAGTGGTTCGTACTCGGTTATCTGGAATCCGCAGGATTTCGATGATGTGAGAACTCACTGGGCTCAAACGGAAGTGAACAACATCTCTGCTCGCCTTGACCTGCAAGGAAATGGTGGCAATACGTTCGCTCCGAATCGAAATGTGACCCGGGCTGAATTTGCGGAGATTGTTGTATTGGGACTTGGCCTAATGCGTCAGGAAGAGCCAAAAACAACATTTGACGACGTTACGGCAACTGCCTGGTACCGCAATGCGATCTCGATTGCCAGTGAATTCGGCATCGTACTCGGTTATAACGACGGCGCGTTCCGTGGTAACCAGACGATTACAAGAGAAGAAGGAATGGCGATGATCGCTCGAGGTTATCAATTGATCAAGCCAGGCCATGCAATTAGCGAAACCGAAATTAGCAGACTGCTCGCAGGCTATGAAGATGCGTTCCAAGTAGCAAGATGGGCCCGACCTTCCGTAGCAACCCTGCTGTCAACAGATATCGTCCAAGGAAGCGGAGATAAGGGCTTGACTCCGAAATCCACGATGACGCGGGCTGAAACGGTAGCCTTGATGCAGCGTCTGCTGCAAGTTACGAATTTAATCGATTAAATCAATAAGTATGAGTCTATGACCGGCAAGAGGCACTTTGAAAAAAGTGACCGCTTGCCGGTCATTTTTTTCAGTAATTAAATGCCCTACTAGGAGGTAGATTATGAACGTTTCACTTGCTATGCTCATTAGGCGTAAGCTAACCGGTACCGACTTCATCGGGTACGTAGTTTCGCAAATGGTCGATGCGATTGCGGGCGCTGCTATTCTGTACGCCATCATCGTCTCAGCGGGCATGCCCACAACGGAGCTTCATGCGTACCCCAATTCCATGAATCAACGGCAACACGACAAGAAAGCCGGCATCGGCCCTCGAATAAAGGGCGCGATGTCGGCTTTTAACTTAACGGCCAAACTCTTTATTGAATATTTTATCGTGAGCCTCCGCAACTTCCGGGGCTACCGAGTTGATGGCTGTTACCAGAATATGCTTTCCGCCTACAGGTCCGAAGGCTCTCGTCTCAAATCCGAAAGTTCCGCCGGCATGCCCCCAATAGGATTGCCCGTCCGAAGTTTTTCTTTCGTATATCCCTAGGCCGAATTTACCTATAGGTGAATCTACTGCCGTGAGCATCTGGTCCATCATCTCTTGATTCAGAAGCTCGCCGCCCAACAGCGCACTGAAGAAGGTGGTCAGATCCTTGACTGTTGAAACCATGTCACCCGCTGCATTTGCCCATGATTGATTCATTTCAGTCAAATCATACATATGACCTGATCTGTCCATATTATATCCTCTAGCATGCTTACCCGGAATATAGGAGCTGTTTTCCATAACGAATGTCTCCGTCAGCCCGAGCGGCTCGATGAACCGTTTCCTGATCTGCTCCGCATACGTATCCCCAGTGACCTTCTGAATAATTTGACCGGCTAGCAGTGTATTGGTGTTGGAATAGTTCCAGCCTTTCCCTGGCGCATATACAGGCGGCTTTGCAAGTGCCAAGCGGAGGAGTTCGTCAACGGCATAATAACGGAATGGATTTTGAGGCAAGGTCATGTCTCGCATATCATCATCTGTATAGCTCGCAATTCCGCTTGTATGGTTCAGCAGCTGACGAATCGTAATTTGGCTGCCGTCATACCCGTTCCCCTTTACGACCCCCGGCAGCCATTGTTCGACCGAATCATCCAGGTTTAATTGTTTCTCCTCAGCCAGCTGCAATACAACGGCAGCGGTGAACGTCTTCGTAATGCTCCCAATCCGGAATGAAAAATCCGGCTCTACGGGGCCTGGTACCTCGTAGCTGGCTGTACCAGTGGCATAAGACCAACGTTTCCCGTCCTTTAGCCCACCTCCCACGACACTTGGGACTTGTTTATTGGTTACCACCTGATCCATGACGTGTTTGACTTCTTCCCTTCGCTTGCTTTTCTTTTCCTCCTCCGTGAGTTCCTTTTTGGCTTCTACTGCGAATTCAGACGCTAAAATTTCAGGGATATATTTATCAGCATCGCCCAGTACATTGATATTGATCGAAATGGTATGTTGACCGCCTTCGGTTCCGCCTGCAAAGTTGGTGAATCCGGGAATGCCGCCGCCATGTCCCCATACAATGGTTCCGTCCGGCAGCTTTGTTTGGTGTATGCCAAGCCCATACTTTCCAAGAAAGGAGTCGGCTGTGCTGGTCAACATTTCCTTCAGCATCTCCGGTGTCAACAGCTTACCGCCCAATAAGGCGCGGAAAAACGTGGTCATGTCTTCCCCGGTCGAGATCATCTCTCCTGCGGCGTTCGTAAACGATGGGTTCAGCATGGTGATATCCACTAATTGATCCCCTGTGTTCAGGTAGCCGCGAGCATTTTTCTTCGGAATATCCGCCGAGCTGCCGGGAAGGAACGTTTCTTTAAGTTGAAGCGGTTCAATAATTCTTTTCTTTATCTGCTCCGTATACGTTTCCCCGGTGACCTTCTGGATAATAAGCCCCATAATAACCGTATTCGTGTTTGAATATGACCAGCCTGTTACGGGCTTTTGCTCCAAGGCTAGGTCAATTAACTGTTTGGCTGTATAATTATTTCCTGGATTTGTAAGTAATTGAGTCCTGAGCTCAGGAGTCAAATAGTCTGGAAGTCTGCTTGTATGATTCAACAATTGGCGAATCTTAATCTTATTTCCATCAAATCCATTACCGTGCACAACCCCGGAAGCCATTTCTCCACCGTATCATCGAGGCTTAGCTTCTTTTCGCCGGCAAGCTGCAAGGCAACGGTAGCAACAAACGTCTTCGTTGTACTTCCGATCCGGAAAGCGGAGTCGGCGTCTACCTTATGGTTCCTTTTGATATTCGCTTCACCGGAGGCATATGACCAGCTCGCCGTTCCTTTCTTTACAGTAACAATAACGCCCGGAATATGGTCGGCATTGGCAACTTTATCGATTGCTTGCTGGGTTGGTGTCTTAACTGCCGCATGTACGGTTCCATAAGCGGGGAATACCAGTGTACCCGCCAACATGGCTGTTAGAGTAAGCGCAGCTCCTTTTTGCGTGGTGAATGATTTCATAATGCATCGCTCCTATGATTTTGGAATGTTGTGTTCTTCACTCCTTCACCCTACCCCCGAGGTTGTTAAATCGGACAGTGATAAAACCGCCAAGCTTTGGATGACATCGTACTTGGACCTGTCACATATCCCGTATGACAAAGTGTCAACGGTTCATGTGACGTGCCGGCTGCAGCCAAGTTCTAACAACCTCCTCCATTGCTTGACGGATCGAGAAGTTATGGTGCATGATAGGTCTGAATTATTTGGAAATTGGTTTGCAAATAAATACAAGCAGGTGTACATCATCCGTGTTCTCCCTAATGAAAAAATGGTTCTGGTATGATTGGTTACTTGTAGCCATACGAACACTTTGGCTGGTTATTATCGTAAGCACTGCTATTGTCAATCCGTCATTGATCCATGCGTCGGTTTGGGTTGTACTTTCTTTTGCTCTGGCTCTTTATCTCATTCCCTTAACGGTACGCTATAGAAAAGAAGAACGGTATCTTGCAGTCGAAGTCACAACAGCAGGCTTGTTCCATCTCTATTTGGCCTACGCAGCACCGGAATTGTTGTGGTCTTTCATTCTATTCGTGATGATTATCAGTTTGACGAGCAGTCGAAGAAGCTATGTGTGGACAGGAATCCTCTGTGGAATCATATTCCCGATCTTGAACGGTTGGATGGCTAGTCGCCTCCCGTATGAGTATATCGTTAACTGCAGCCTTGGTTTTGCCATCGGCTTCGCGTTTAATATATTAATTCAGTCCCATAAGCAATCCCGAATTATCCAAGAGCAGAAGCTGCTGCTGGAGCAGCATATTAAGCGGATCGAGGAGCTTACGCTGATGGAGGAGCGCAGCCGGCTGTCACATGAGCTGCATGACACGATCGGCCATTCGCTTACGTCGCTCATCGTCGGCGTCGAATCACTCCGATCATCCGTACCGGATTCGCAAATCGAGAGAATTGATTCGCTTGTCGGTATCGCAAAGCACAGTCTCGAGGATATCCGAAAGCATCTGCACAAGCTCTCTCATACCACGTTAAGCCATTCGTTAAGTGAGTCGCTGTGGCAGTTAAGCGATTCGTTTATGAAATCGACAGGGTTAACTATCCATTTCCGTGTGATCGGAAGTGAGACTCTCGTTATGCAAAAAATAAACTTTAGTCTATATCGCTGCCTTCAAGAGTCTCTAACCAACGCCGTTCGGCACGGCCAGGCGAGCGTGATAACCGTTCAGCTGCATTTCGATAGTCAGCAGCTTCGATTACAGATCGAAGATAACGGCATTGGAATGGATAACATCCAATTCGGTTTTGGGCTCCATGGGATGAAGGAACGACTTGAACTGTTTAACGGCACGCTGTCCGTCCATTCCGGGTCTGGGCAAGGCACTATCGTCATATGTAATATTCCGCTGCAGACTGAGCCAGTACATGACGCGATCCGCCTGCTGATCGTTGATGACCAGGCGATCATCACGGACAGCTTAAAGCATAATTTGGAACAGCATGCCGAGTTTATCGTTGTAGGTAAGGCTGGGGACGGACGGGAAGCATTGGAGCATTGTGAGCGAACCCAAACGGATATCGTGTTAATGGATATTCGAATGCAGGGAATGGGCGGACTTGAAGCTTTACTTGAGATGAAACAGCGATGGCCTAATATGAAGGTTGTGCTCATGACAACGTTTGAGGATTCCTTGCAGGCTGCAACTGCATTGGAGCACGGGGCGGAAGGCTACATCCTGAAGTCAGTTCATCCGCGGGAAATGAAGGAAGCCTTGAAACTTATTTATAACGGAGGAACCTGGATCGACCAATCGGTCGCCGCACAAGTCTTCGAAGAGATGAAGCGTCAACGTGAGCAGTTGGAACGAATCGGCTCAAGTCAGGAAAACTACCCATACGGGCTTACGAAACGCGAGATGGAGATTCTGGAGAATCTCTCGAGCGGACTGCGCTACAAGTCGATCGCCGCCAAGCTATTTTTATCGGAGGGAACGATCCGTAATTACTGCTCGATTCTCTATTCCAAGCTAGGCGTCAATAACCGGGAAGAAGCCATACAAATGGCGCGCTCCGAGAATATCGTGTAGGTGCCATCTATACAAAATCTATGCATGCTGGGCTCGGGCCTTGACGGCGATTCTATGACGGGTCCTGACGATATGGGCAATCAAAAAAAGAGCGTTCCCCATTTAAGGGGAACGCTCTTTCAAGTCATCGGAATTATTTCAAACCCAGTACTTCAAAATCATAAATCCGCGCTGCCGTATCCCCGCCTTGTGTCGCCTTCTCTATTTGGAGACGCACATACTGTGCGGAGGTCAGTTCGATGGCATGGCTGCTGATCGCTTTCGTATTGTCCTTGACCGATACCGCATCCTTCCATTCCTTGCCGTCCAAGCTTACCTGAATGGAGAATGCCCGCGTATTGAACGCGGCCGGCTCGCCTCCGGCTTCGGCATGCTTGATCACGAATTCGCTGATCTTATGCTCGGCTCCCAAGTCCACCGTCAGCCAGTGAGGCCCGTCTCCGACAGCACACCACTTGGAAGCGGCATTACCGTCCACCGCAAATGGAGGTGCTTCCTTCTCGTTCACGAAGCTGGATGCTGACGTTTTTTTGCCAAGGGCAAGGTTGCCAACGCCATTCTCCGCTTCGCGTGTAACCGTAATGAGCTTCTTCCGAACCAAGTCCTTGCCAACGCTATTTGTAGCGGTTAGCGTCACTTCGTACGTTCCTTCCTCCGGATATGTTACTTTTGGATTCTGCTCCGTGCTGGACGCTGGCTGTCCACCCGGGAAGCTCCAGCTCCAGGATTCCGTTACTTCCGAGGAAAGATCCGTGAATTGTACCGTTTCTCCTGGTGCGATCAGCGTTTTATCCGCCTCGAAGGCTGCAACCGGCTTCGGATATTCCGGCCAGTCAAAGCTTATCGACGATGCTTTTCCTTGTTCGTAATGACGGTTTACCGGAATCACGACCATTTGGGTTGCCTGCTCTTTCAGCTGCCGCTTCATTTCCGGCACATAATATACGGTATTCCCCGTCATGCCCATCAACTCGTACTTGCCGTCCGGATGAACACGGTATACCTGGTAATACATGACGTCCTCTTCCTGTTTGGGTGCCTTCCAAGACAAGCGCGCATCACCATAGATCCCGTCGCGGAAATCGTTGTCGATGACCTTCAAATCGGTCACCGCGTGCGGTTTCTTCGCCTTGTCGTTCACCTGCGTAACCGCCAGACGGCCGATGTTGGCCCGATAATCCGCCTGATCCGCCGCGGACTCGAATTGAAGCGAGATTCCGGCGATCGTACGGCCTTTATACTTGTTCAGCTTGACGCTTCCCTGCTTCCAATCCTGATTCGCACCCGTGGCAGTCCACTTGCCAGGCTCGAAAAATTCGTACCGATCCGGCGCATCGGAGAATGCTAAACCAATCTTCACCTTGGCGTCCTTTGCATTGTCCGCATAGACGAGCGATACTTCGGTCGTCGCTTCCACCGGGATATTCGCCTTATACAGCTTAACATGGGTGGAGGAGTCTTTGCTTACGGCACCCACCACTTGAAGGGAGCTGCCTCCGTAGTAGGATTTGCTGAAATCAAATCCAGGCTTGAGGGCCTCGCCTTTACCGCTTAGCTCCGTGATCCAGCGCCAGGTTGGCAAAATATCCTGCAGGCTCCGATTGCTCCAGTCGCTGCTTCGCATCACTTTGCCGTCCACCGCAAACATATGGCCGTTTCCGGTATTGAAATGGGTGACGAATTCGGAATCGGTGAGCACGGTTTTGGCAACCACATCATTCGCAATCCCTCTCCATGCGAGCGGATCGGTTCCTTCAGGCTGCGAGGTATTGGCCGGGTTCATTCCGGGTCCTACCCAGAAGATCTGCTCCTTTTTCAAATACTCCTCATGGGTCTCGGAGCTGTTGAACGCCCAATCGGGGCGGTAAATGCCGAGGGAGGTCGTAGCTTTCTTGCCGTCCGGAAACACAACCGGCCAATTGAACTTGCCTTCGTAGCCGTTCGCCTCCACATCGATGCCAGCGTAAAGATCATACGGGCTGCGGCCAAGCTCGGCCGCTTTGGCCGGGGAGTTCAAGAACGGAGTGATGTAATCGTATTTGCCGTTCTTCTCGTCTTTGAACTGCCAGCGGAAATCGATAAACATATTGTCGGAAACCCGCTGATTTCCCTTTTGGAAGAACATCTCGTTCTTGTCCGTCAAAGCCCCCTGCCACTTCACCGGTCCCTCCTTGATCATGGAATCGTACCAGATCACTTCCATGCCCGGCGCTTTTTTCTGCTGAAGATACGTTAAAAATTGGGCCATCTTGGCGGCATCCTCCGGCGTTCCGCCCTGGGTTTCCTGATTGATGAACCAGCCGTCAAATCCGTAATACGTAGCAACCTCAATCAGTTTGTCTGCAACCGGGAACGATCCGTCCTCCCGCTGCTTTAACAGATCATGCATCCATTGGATCTTGCCCCCATGCTCGGTTTGCGGCAAGAAAACGGTTCCAAAAACAGGTACGCCATTCTTGTGGGCCGCGTCGATCACGTCAGCGCTTGGCGGAACGATCAATCCTTCGCCTGCCGAGCCGCCCCACATCACCAGCTTGTCGATATACTGCCAATTACTGAACGTATAGGTGTGGAACTTCTCCGAGCCTTGGGATGGAGCTCCGCTTGTACTTGGATACATGGAAGCAATCGATAGAACCTTCACTTCCTCCTTGGCATTACTGTTTACCTTATTGCCCTGGATACGCTGATCTTCCAGCTTCACCGTTCCCCGGTTAAAAAGTGCATCTTTATCCGTGGACGGCGACCATTCCAGCAGCGTGTTCGGATACCAATATGATGAGTATGGCTGTGCTGCTTCGGCTTCTCCAGCAAAACCTGCCAGGGACGCTGCCAGCACTGCTGTGCTCATCCATACCGTCATTTTCCGTTTCCACTGGGCTTTCGTTAAATAATCCGGTTTGATTCGTTTCAATGGAATAACCTCCTATATTTAAAGTTTCAAGGAATGACAGAGAGAAACGGCCGTGAAGACCAGCCGTTTCTACCCCTCATACCTTTTTGACGGATTACTTGTTTTGAGCTTTCCACTCATCAAACTGCTTTTGAGCTTCAGCGATAACTTTGTCAATACCAGCATCCTGGAACTTTTGTTTTGCTTTTGGCAAGTATTCTTCAGGATCGATGGAGCCGGTATACAGGGCAGGAATAAATTCCTTCGCTACGTTCGTGATAGCCGCAACCTCCGTTTTTACCGGAGCCGTGTCAAAGTTAAAGCCGAATGTAGGAGCTACTACAGCGGAGCTGTTAAACTTCTCGAACGCTTCCCACTTGTCTTCAGGCTCGCCTTCATGAAGATACGTCAGGAACATATTGCCGAGCGCAAATCCAGGCATGGCATAGCTTTCCTGCATAGCAGGCATATCTTCGATGTATGGCCCTTCAAGCTTCTTGTAGTGCGTGCCTTCCAAACCGTATTGAATCATATTGCGCAGTTTCTCATCCGTGTTCAGCAGGTTCAAGAACATCATCGCCCGCTCCGGATTTTTGGAGTACGAAGAAATCGCCATCATCGAGCCCGCTGCGGAGCTGGTGTAAATGACTGGATCATGCATCGGTCTCGTCACAATGTCATATCCCGCGTTTCTGGACCAGCCGAGCTCCGCGTATGGCTGCGTAATCTCGCGGTCCACGAGCCATTTGCCGGTTTTGATGTTATCAATACCATCCAGCGTCGCTACGTCCTCGCGCACATAACCCGCTTTATAGTATTTGCGCATCGTGGTCAGCGCCGATTTCAGTTCAGGTGAATCCAGCAAATTCACAAATTTAAAGTCTTTGGTGTCCAGGTACATACCGATCGGAATTTCATCGCCAAGCGGGAAGTCGACCGGCAAGTACGGCTTAAAGCCTTTCGGTACGGCAAGCGGCGTAATATCCGCAGGCTCGTTCTCTTTAATCGTTTTCAGAAGCGGTTCGAGATCCTCAAGCGTCGTTACATTGGAAATGTCCAAATTGTACTTATCCAGATATTTCTTATTGAAGCGCCATACAAACTGCTGTGCCAGTTCCTTGTTGGCCGGGATGCCATAGTTCACGCCGTTGACCTTCGTTCCTTCCAAGAAACGGGGGTCCAATGTTTCCTTAATGCCTTTTCCATACTGATCAAGCAGGTCATTCAGCGGCTTAAACGCGCCCTTCGCGGCATTTGGAAGATAATCGAACGCCCATGAGCTTGTGAAGGCAATATCATAATTCTCGCCGGAGCTTGTAATCACCTGCATCCGCTGGCTGTAATCGCCCCAGTCGATCATACTGATCTCGATTGTTGCATTGATTTTTTCCGTCAAATATTTATTGATCTCCTCTTGAACCACGGGAAGATCCTTCTGGTTAGGCCCGATCATGTACATTTTCAGTTTGACCGGATCCAGCTTGGAAACATCAACCGTGCCGTCGCTCTGAACGGCTGCCTCTTCCTTCGCAGGCTCGCCGGAATTAGCGCCTTCCTTGCTGCCGCAAGCCGACAATACAACCGTCAGCAGAAGCACAAGAGCAAGGGACAGTATAGAAACCTTTTTCTTAAACATGTGTTTTTCCCCCTGTATCACTTAATGGTTAATGCTATATTGGCACCGCTTACACACTTGGAACATCAAAGCCGGATTTCTCCGGCCGTGTGTGATGCGGGTACAACCTTATGAAATTAGCCTTTGACCGAGCCTACCGTCAGGCCCTGGACAAAATATCGCTGGAAGAACGGATACGCCATAACAATCGGCAGCGTCGCCAATACGACCATCGCCATCCTTACCGTCTCTGTCGGCAGGCCGGCTGCTGCATCAAATGAACCGATATTCTGCGCATTCTGTGTCAGAAAGTCCATATTCTTCTCAATCTTCATGAGCATGAACTGCAGCGGTGGTGTCGCCTGTGGATTGTTGTAATACAGCAAGGCGTTAAACCAGTCGTTCCAGTACCCCAAAGAGCTGAACAAACCAATCGTTGCAATCCCCGGCAGCGAGACCGGCAGCACAATTCGGATAAAGGTCAGAAACTCGCCGGCGCCATCGATTTTGGCGGACTCGATAATTTCATCCGGAATCGTCGTTTGAAAAAAGGTTCTCATGACAATGATGGAGAACGCGCTCAAGGATAAAGGAAATATCAACGCCCAGATCGTGTTTTGCAGATGCAGGAACTGGGTCATCACGATATAACCAGGTACCATACCACCCGAGAACAGCATGGTAAAGAATGCGAGGAAGCTGAAAAACCCTCTAAATTCAAAGTTTCGACGGGACAATGCATAAGCATAAGTCGTAACCAGCGCCAGACTCACCAGCGTCCCCAGTACCGTGACCAGGAGCGTTAAGCTGAACGAGGACAGCAACTCGCCTCCCGTTTCGAAAATATATTCGTACGCCGCCGTACTGAACTGACTCGGCAGCAGCCTGAAGCCTTCCAAGACCAGAGTCTGTTCGTCGGTCAAGGAAATAATAATAACAAATAGAAACGGAAAGATACAGGAGAACGAGAAGATGCCGATCACGATATTGAAAATCGTATTCCACAATGGGGAGATGGCGTTATAGTCTCTCTTCTTTGAACGCTTTGCCGGCTGATTCGCGGTTTGCGTTGATAGCTGCGTCATGAACGGTACACCTCCCTCGGATTAGAAGATCGCATGATCTTTTTCAATTCGTCGAACGATATAGTTGGCGACTAGAATCAGAACCAGCCCTACAAGCGATTGGTACAAGCCCGCTGCCGTACTCATTCCGATGTCCCCCATATTGATCAGTCCGCGGTAGACGAAGGTATCGATAACATTCGTTACCGGGTAGAGAGCACCCGAGTCCTTCGGAAGCTGATAGAACAATCCGAAATCGGAACGGAAGATGCCCCCGATTGCCAATATGGTCAGTATGATCATCAGCGGCTTCAAGAGCGGAATCGTAATGTACCGCGTTTGCTTCCACTTGTTGGCTCCATCGATAACAGCTGCTTCATAATAAGACTTGTCGATCCCTGTAATAGCTGCCAGGTAAATCACGCTGTTATAGCCCACGCCTTTCCAGATGCCGACAAAAACGAGAATGAAGGGCCAATATTTAGCTTCGGCGTACCAGCTGATCGGCTCTCCCCCGAAATAAGTGATGATTTGATTCAACGTCCCTTTGTCTACGCTCAAGAAGGTGAACGCAAAATAACTGATGATAACCCACGACAAAAAATGCGGCAAAAACATGCCGGTCTGATATACCTTGGCCGTCCGCTTGTTGACAAGCTCGCTTAGCATGATCGCAAAGCCCACCGCAATGATCAGGCCCAGGATAATAAAAGCCAGGTTGTACAGAATCGTATTCCTCGTAATGATATAGGCATCATTGGTTGTAAACAGATACTCGAAGTTTTTGAACCCTACCCATTCGCTGTTGAACACGCTGGCGAAAAACCCGTCCGGGCTTATACGGAAGTCCTTAAAAGCAAGAACGGTGCCGAACATGGGCAAGTAAGCAAAGATAAGAAACCATATGGTTCCGGGCAGTATCATCAACAGCATAAACCGGTTGCGTATGACCTTTTTGATGAACCCCGACATGAACACTCCTCCTCTTCCCTGTTAAATACAAGTGATGCGACTGTTGTAGAAGATCCCCCATGATCTTTGTCGATGCGGCTATTCTATCACTCGCCCTTTAACTACTATCATTGTGCCAAGTAAGCGCTATCGCGCTCAAGTTGAAAAATACTAGAACGGGATGGATAAATTAAAGAATCCCCCAAAAACAACAAAGAACAGGCCAAAGGTTATCCACCTTGAGCCTGTCGCAAATGGTTTATTGTTGATTTAGATCCGATACATGGACCTCATCTCGGTTGGAGACACGCCCGTGTATTTTTTGAACTGCCTGTAAAAGTACGAGCTGTCCGTATAACCTACGCTGAACGCAATATCCGCCGTCTTTTGATCCGTATGTAAAAGGAGCTGCGTGGCTTTCTCGATGCGGTACTGGTTCAAATAATCCGAGAAGCTTGCGCCGACCTCCTGCTGAAAGAGCTGCCCCAAATAATTCGGATGCATCTGCAGCCGCTGGCTCAGCGTCTTCAGGGAAAGCTCTTCCGGATAATGGTGCTGCACCTGCTCCACTAGGAACGAGACATGCAGGCTGTAGCCCTGATCCGCTTCTTCCAGGCGCGCAAGGCAGCGTTCGACGATACGCCATACATGATTTCGGAGTCCCTGGAGCGTATTAATCCGGTGCATTGGCGTAAATACCTCGCTGTAATCGGGATTTTTCTCCATATCCTTCGCCGCGATCATCAATTGGACTGCCGCGTTCAAGCAGGTTCCCCGGGGTACCGTCTGCTCCCCGCTGCCACCGCCGAGAACGGACTCGATATAAGCCTGCAAGGAGGGGACGTCCCCCTCGATCAACAGCTTTGCAAACGTATCGGGACGAGCGGACGGCGAAGAAGCCTGAACGGTCTCCGGTTCCGCAGGCGGACTGAAGAGGGTCATGTCATCTCCGGCAATCAGGCAGGCGTTGAAATGGCCCTTCGCCTTCCTGTAGCTCTCCTGAATGTCTTTGAAATCATTGAAGCCCGCATTTCCTTCGGAGCACCACATGCGCAAGCCGGTCAACACCCGCAGCTTGGCCATGGCATTTCTCATGCCTTCCCGCGCCGCATCCTTCCGTTCATTCATCGCAACCGACATCACAACGATGTCGTCATCGGCATCAGGGAAACAGATCACCTCATGATCTCCCCCAAGCTCTTCCGAAAAAGCCCGGCAAAATTCATCGGCTAGACTGGTCAAGCGATAGAGCTGGGATACCGGGCGTTCGTCGGATATAAGCCGCAGAACGTAAACCTGGTAGGAGACATAATTCAGCGGAATTCCGAGAAGTTCGGCTCTTTGCTTTAATTCCGAGCTTTTGATTTCGCCGTTGACCCATCGCTGCAATATATTGCTGCGCAGGATCTTCCAATCCTCCTCGGAGCGAAACCGTTTCAATTCCTCGCGCTCCCAGTCCCCTCGGATATGCTTAATGGTCGCTTCCAGCTCCTCGATGTTGATCGGCTTCAAAATATAATTCTGAATGCCGAGCGTGATCCCCACCTTCACATATTCAAATTCTTCGTACCCGCTGAGCACAATGAATTTGGTGCGGGGATGCATTTCCTTTACCTTCTTGATAAGCTCGAGTCCGTTCATTCTCGGCATCATAATGTCCGTGATCAGCAGATCCACGGGCTCTTCCCTCAACCGCTCAAGCGCCTGCAACCCATCGTTGGCCGAACCTGACACATGCAGGTCGTAATTCTGCCAATCCACAATGGTGGCCAACCCCTGAGCGATCAAAGGCTCGTCATCAACAAAAAATACCTTCCTCATGTCGTCTCCCCCTTGCGAACCATCGGTATTTCCATGCGGACCTCGGTTCCCTGTCCCTCCGTGCTGTTTATGGCCACTCCGTAATCATTTCCGTAATTCAGCACGATTCGTTCATGCACATTCATGAGCCCGATCGAACGGTAACCCTTGTCGGGAGGCTGGAGAACCTTGTCCAGCGTGCCGCGGATTTGGGTAAGCTTTTCCTCCGGTATGCCCGTTCCATTATCCGATACGATGATCACGACCCGGTCCCCTGCCCGGCGGGCACGGACTGAAATTTTATTGTTATCTTCCAGCGGGCGAAACCCGTGAACGATATAGTTTTCCACGATCGGCTGGACCAGCAGCTTGATAATGCTGACACTTTGAATTTCTGGATCCACCTCGATTTCCGTCTCCAGCCGTCCGTCATAGCGGATGCGGAACAGGTCGAGATAAACAGAACACATGTCCATTTCCTCTTCAACGGTAACCACCGTGCTTTTTTTCACCATGTTCTTGAACATGACCGACAAGCTGTATATCATTTGCCCCACTTCCTTCGCCCCTTCGAAATACGCCTTCATGCGAATGGATTCGAGCGTATTATATAGAAAATGAGGGTTGATCTGGGATTGCAGGGCAACCAGCTCCGCATTTTTTTGCTTGATTTCCGAGGTATACATTTTATCGATATATTGCTCCAAACGGTCGCCCATGTCGTTAAACCGGCGGGAAATCTGCTGGAGCTCATCTTCGCCGGACATCTGAATGCGCGTCGACAGATCGCCTTCGCCGATCCGGTTCATCGAGCGGATAATCCGCTGCACTTTTTTGGAGAACTTTCGAATGATCGTAAACGTAATCGCAAAACTGGCCGCCATAAACACAAGCGTGACCAGGATCAGTCCGGTTCTTAAACTCTCCGTGCTCTCTTTGATCAGGGATTGCGACACAATCCCCACCACCGACAGGCCCGCGTTGCCGACATTCAATATGTTCACTTTAGAGGGTTCATCCAGCTCCACCCAGTCCCCGGCTTTTTCCTGCTCCAAGTGGTAGGGATAGGTTTGACCGTAGTACTCATCCTCCGAATCGTAAATAACGGTTCCCTGTGCGTTCAACACCAAAATCCGGCCCTTTACCGAAGCTCGGCTCTCCAGCCAAGATGAAATTTGCCGGGCGTCGAACTCCACATTCATCATCCCCACCCGATTCAGGGTCCACGGGTCCTTCAGCTCTCTCGAATAGGAATATGATCTAGGACCGGAACCTCCGGATGAACCCGAAGACTCGTTTTGAGGCATGGTATCCCAGCTGTGCTGCTCCCGGCGGGCAAACCAGGTCTCCCACTTGTTCTTGGAACCCGCTTCATTATTCAACTGCTGATTGGTCCGGCTGATATGCATGTAAAAATTGTTCGGATAGCTGTAGATCGACACGCTTCTGGCGCTTGACTCCTGCTCCAGGTAGTTTTTCAGCAAGGTATTAAAAGACCGTAAACGCTGCTCTCCCGTCCTGGTGTATAAATCCAGCCGATATTTCAGGTAACTCTCATATTCGTTGTTCAAAAAATAGATCAGCTCATCGCTCAGCGTGGCATCTCCATATATCTGCTGAAATATATTCTGTATGCCCTCGTATTGCCGGCTCAAATAAATATTCAGAACATGCGCGGATTTGAGATTCGCATCGGTCTGCTCGCGGAGTATGCGCTGCGTCTGATATTGATAAACCAGGGTTGCCGCAATCGCGAACAGCACGATCATGACGGTCGAATACAGCACAACGATTTTGTTGAACATTTTTCGCTTTAGATGATTTAAATAGAATTGGCGCAGTCTGAAAATATGAAACACACCCTGTTCTATAATGGTCACTTCGGCACCCAGTGTACACCCTTTCCGTAAACCCGGCAATTGAAATTTGCATCTTTATGAACAAGCGCCGTTTGACTAGAACAGCATTAACGGACTGCGAAGGGTACGGGGGGCGACATGGCGTTCGTTCTGACCGAACGCGGCAAGGAACCCCTATGCTGCGAATTGCATTGAACAGCCAGGCCAGCTTATGCGCATGGATAGGCACGGGACCGCTGCTTTGAGGTATCGTCCATCTATTATGGACTAGAGGAATGCCCCGCTATATGTTGAATATCTATAAGGAAAAGAGTAGGAGAAGCGCCAAAACGTTAATAACGAGTTAAATCAAATAAGAGCCGAGGATAGACGAATGAAACTTCAATTACTATATAATGAATATCTTAATATTAAATTCAATAGAGGATTACCGTCCGTTCAAACGGACGGCTTTGTATATGGCCTTCTTGAGGATGACAGTGCAGCGTTATTCTTTGCCGAACGTAGCGATGAGGCCTTTGTGGAGTGGGCGTATGAATTACAGCCAAGGGACCCCAATTATGTTGCGAGTCCGGACTGGAAGCCTGTGCTCTCGGACTCCTATAAGCAGCTGGATGTCTATGATGAATTGGTATTCTATTATTTGTTGTTTACGATCAATGCGACGACGTCCATTGCCAAGCTCAACCCGTATAATGCCATGAATGATATGATGAAGAACTACTGCTTTTTTCAGCTGGCCCAATTGACGGATGCCTCCAGGTTGAACGAGGAACAGAGACAGCAATTAAGAGATTTTTTCTTCTTTTTCTACTTATACGCGCACCCGGTGAATGAGGAGACCCTCTACGCCTTTTCATTCCGCGGGCTTGATTTGGTCCATACGAAAACCAACATTCATGTTGAGCAGTATGTAACTGCTTATCACGATTACTACAGCAAGCATCACGACAAGTACAGAGATCAAATATCCATCGATCCACATCAAATCCAAACCTGCAAAAGCCTTACACTGGAGCTGTTAAGGTCCATCGAGGGCAAATCGGCCAAGCTGGAGATGCCCCTTGAAGAAGGGCTAGCGGCTGTATTGCAGCTGATTAATGACGTGGATGGTTTAATACATATGTACTCCGAAAATAAAACAACATTATTCGGTATGATGAGAGACTTTCTCTCGGACAATCGCTCAAACCCCTATCGCGATCATTGTTTCCGTATGCTGCTTCAGAATTATGTCTGTTATATCCTTTATTTTAAGTTTGATGAAATTCATCATTTGGTGGATTATTTTAAAGACACGCCGGTATGGTGCGAGAGAATGATTAATTCCCTTTTTACGGATGCTATCTTTATCCAAAAGATCATGCGGCAACACCGGATCGACATTGCCGAGTATGAGAATGTGATTGCGTTCTTTAATGAGGAGGCGCGGAGGATTTATTTGTAATCCAAAAGCAGGGGGAGAACCGACGCATGGAAAAGGAATTCATACTGACACATAAGCTGCTGACCCTGCTCGATTCCGAGTATCGCTGGTTCACCCTTGCCGAGATTGAAGAGCAGATTGGCGTATCGGACAAAACGATCCGTAAAATTATCGATGAAGCCAAGGAGGAGCTTCCTCCTTCGATTCATTTTGAGATTTCGCGTGGAAAAGGCGTCATTCTCCACTATGATAAACGGAATGTCGCGATTGGCGAGGTCATCTCTTCCATGTACAGGCAGAGAACCTTCTACCAGCTGCTCGATGTGCTATTCGCCGAGGGAGGGCGCTACTCGCTGGAAGAGCTGGCCGACAAGCTGTATATGAGCTCTTCTTCGCTGAAAAAGCTGATTATCCGGCTGAACAACCATGACCTGAAGCGATACCATTTGCGCATCGCATATTCCATGCCTGAGGTCAAAGGCAGTGAAATCGGTATCCGTTATTTTTACTGGAAATTATATTACGATGCCTATGAATTCTCCGGCTGGCCATTTGCCGACATCGACCAAGCCCAGATCCATGAGTATATTACGGCGATCGAGTCGGAGAATGACATCGTGTATTTCCTGAACGCCAAGCGGAGCTTGTCTTTTCTGGCGGCGATCATGATTACCCGAGTGCTGCAGGGCAAATATGCGGATGTTCCCAACGGGCACTATGACTGGGAGAGCAGCATGCTTCACGCATCTGTTGCCGCATTGGCCAGAGCGCTGGAACAGCGGTACGCCATTCATCTGCCGCTGGACGAAATCCGGTTTCTGCAAGCCATGTTCAGCTTGGGCCAATACAATTATTATGATGATGCGAAAGTCAGCGCGATGATATCGAGGGAGAAAGCAAGCCTAGTGGAAATCGGGGAGGAAAAGTATCGACTCCTCAATCATTTCCTCATGCTGGCGCTTGCCGCGTTCCCTGCGATTGATATGAACGACCGGTTCATCTGGGAAATCGGCGATTTCTTCGAGAAGCTGCGGCTGGAAAATGCGCTTCCCGATCTGATCGCCATCTCGGCAAGCAGCTTGACGGAATATGTTCAAAGGGATTGCCGGCCCATGTACCAGAGCGTAAAAAGCTGCATGCTGGAATGGAGCCAGCGCTACCCGGGCATTCATTATAACGACTATCATCTGACGAAGCTGACGCTGTTGATCAGCTCCAGCCTGCGCTATAACAGCAAAAAGGCTTTCCTGCTGATCGGCGAGGAATTCTCCATCCGCCATTACGTCGCCAAGCTCATCAAGAATGAAATCGGTGACGAGCTGATCATCAACACCTCCATTATGGAGGGGCTTACCGATGAAATGATTCGAAAACACGGCATCGATTTTGTGATCAGCACGTTTCCTGTCGAGCTGAATGCGGTACCCGTGGTCATCATTTCAACGATACCGACCAAACGGGATTTGGAAAATATCCGCAAGGAATTAATGCAACCATGAGACCTCATGGTTGCATTTTTCCGTTAGGCTCCGTAACTTTCTGGTCTTGGTTATCCCTCCGATTCTGACTATGATGAAGGCAGATCAATAATAAAGCGCTTTCTTAAGAGGGAGGCCAGTAAGCAGGAGGAGCAAGATGAGCATACATTTGGGAGCAAAGAAGGGAGAAATCGCTGAACGTGTGCTGCTGCCCGGCGATCCGCTGCGGGCGAAGTTTGTAGCAGAGCACTTTTTAGAGGAGGTATATTGTTACAACGAAGTGAGGGGCATGTACGGGTACACCGGCCTTTATAAAGGAGTTCCCGTTTCGGTCCAAGGTACAGGAATGGGCAACCCGACCATGAGCATTTATGCGACGGAGCTGATTCAGGATTACGGGGTCAAACAGCTGATCCGCATCGGTACGTGCGGGGCCATGCAAAAAGAGCTTCAGGTCCGCGACATCGTACTGGCTCAAGCCGTATCCTCGGACAGCAATCTGATGGAAAAAATATTTTATGGCTGCAATTACGCGCCAACAGCCGATTATGACATGTTAAGCAAAGCCCATCGACTGGCTCAGGAGAAGCAGGTGAATGTCTTTGTCGGCAATATCTATAATTCCGATGAATTCTATAGAGAAACGTTGGACCGTCTTCATAAATTTATGGACTTCGGCGTGCTCGCGGTTGAGATGGAAAGTGCCGCCCTGTACACGCTGGCTGCTAAATACGGCGTCAGGGCCCTGTCCATATTGACGGTAGGCAGCCATCTGCTGACCAATGAACGTTCGTCCCATCAAGACAGCGAGAAATCCTTCCACGACATGGTCGAGGTCGCGCTCCATACCATCTTAGCGGACGAATAGGGATTGCTTGAAAACAAACTATGCTCTAGGGGGAAAAATCAATGGGAATCAAACGCGGATTTAAATATGATTTTTCGTTGTTGGCCATTTTGTTGATCCCGATTGGGATCGCAATCAACTTTGTCGGCGCGCAAATTATACTGCTGCTCAAGCTGCCGATTTACCTGAACACCATCGGGACGATTCTGACGGCCATGATCGCCGGTCCTTGGGTCGGTATGATTACGGGGGCCAGCACCAATCTTGTTGTCGGCATAACGAACCCGGTCTCGTTCGCATTTACGCCTGTACAAATGGCCGTCGGTCTGGTGGTCGGCCTGCTCTCCATGAGAGGCATGTATACGAAGCTGTGGAAAGTCATCTTGTCCTCATTCGCTGTCGTACTGACCGTTTTGATCGTGGCTTCTCCAATCCAGGTGCTGATGTTCGGCGGAGCGACAGGCAACTCTTCGGATGCCGTGGTTGCTACATTTCTGGCCTCCGGTCAGCAGATCTGGACAGCGGTCTTCTCAACCAAAATCCTGGTGGAAAGCGTCGACAAAATCATCAGCAACGTCATTGCCTTTGTCATCGTGATGAAGATGTCCCCGAGATACTTGTCCAAGCTCAATTACGGTGCAGCTTTTATCAAAAAGAAATGACGTGTAGTCCGTAATGGATACGCTTTCATAAAGGAGGGGTTCTTGTGAATAACGAACGGTCCTTATTGAGCCGTCTTTATCCAACAACCAAGTTTATGATTACCATCGCTTTATGTATGGCAGCATTTATCGTGCCCGGCTACGGGTTTAGCTACGCCGTTCTGCCGATTTGCATGGTGCTGGCCTACTTTGCCGGCAGCTTCAAGGAATTTTCCAATCTGGCGATCAAGGCACTGCTGATGATTGTTGTGTTCATCTTTATTCTGCAGAGCTTCTTCTATCCCGGCAACGACATTCTGTGGAGCTGGAGCATCTTCTCTATCAAGCGGGAAGGACTTGAATTCGCCCTGTTCCTGACATCCAAAATCGTCGCGGTGGCATCGACCTTTATTCTGTTCTTCCGCATCACCAAGGTCAAGGATTTGGTCCATTCCCTGGAACAGGTCGGCCTGCCTTCCAAAGTAACCTATGTCATCTTGTCCACCTTGCAGCTCATTCCGGAGATGAAAAAGCTGACCCACGTCATCATGGATGCCCAAAAAACACGAGGCGTTGAAACCGAAGGCAAGCTGCTTGTCCGCATGAAGGCCTTCCTGCCGACTCTTAGCCCGCTCATTCTCGGTTCCGTGGCCAGCACGGAGGAACGGGTACTGACGCTGGAGTCGAGAGCCTTCTCGGCCAATGTCAAAAAAAGCAGCATCTACAAACTGGAGAAAACAAAGCATGACCGGCTGGTACAAATACTGCTGGTCGTACTGCTTGCTATCTTAATCGTCTGGAGAGTTGCGCTATGAGTATCATTACGATCAAGAATCTATCCTACCAATATCCGATCAGCGAATCCGATGCACTCAAGAACGTGAACGTAACGATCGAAAGAGGCAAGCTGTATGCGCTGATCGGGGCCAACGGAGGCGGAAAAACGACCCTGTGCAACGTCATTCGCGGGTTTATCCCCCACTTCTATAAGGGAGATCTGCACGGCGAGGTGCTGATCGAAGGCAAGGATATCCGTGAGTGGGAAATGGGCGAGCTCTCCCAAAAAATCGGCTATGTGTTCCAGAATCCTTTTACACAGATCAGCGGCGTGAAGGATAACGTGTTTGAAGAGATTGCATTTGGCCTTGAAAATCTGGGCATGGAGCCCGGACTTATCCGGGAGAAGGTGGATCAGGTCATCCACATGCTGGAGATCGATTATCTGCGGGACAAAAACCCGTTCGAGCTCTCCGGCGGCCAGAAGCAGCGGGTTGCGCTCGCCTCCATCATCGTCATGGAGCCGGATGTGCTGGTTATTGACGAGCCAACCTCGCAGCTTGATCCGAAGGGGACGGAAGAAGTGTTCAAGATTATCGAGTTGATGAAGAAAAAGGGAAAAACCATCATTCTCGTCGAACATAAAATTGAGCTGATTGCCGAATATGCCGACGATGTCATCCTGCTGAGCGAGGGCGAAGTGGCTATGCAAGGCAGCACGCAGGAGATTCTTACCGATGAGCGTGCCCTGGCATTCGGAGCCGCGCTCCCCCAATATTCGCTGTTCGGCCTGGACATGCGCAAACGGGGGATGGATCTCGGCAGCATCCCCTTAACGGAAAAAGAAGCCCTCGAGGCCGTGCAGACATGGATGAAGAAGGGGGTTAACGCATGAGCTTTCTGACTTTAACGAATGTTTCCTATGCCTATCCGAACGGCTACAAAGCGGTGGATAGCGTCAACATGTCCTTCCGAAAGGGGGAATCCGTTGCCATTGTCGGCCAGAACGGGGCAGGGAAAACGACCACCGTCAAGATGATGAACGGGCTCCTCAAGCCTTCCGAGGGAGATGTCGTCATCGACGGCTGGAATACGCGGGATTATACCACCGCGCAAATATCGCGGAAGGTCGGCTATGTATTCCAGAACCCGGACGACCAGATCTTTCATAACGATGTGTACAGCGAGATTGAATTCGGCCCCCGCAAGCTCGGCCTTCCGGAAGAACAGGTCAAAGCAAACGTCATGAAAGCGGCGGAGCTGGCAGGCGTCGTCCCGTTTCTTAAGGACAATCCGTATAATTTGCCCTATTCCATGCGTAAATTCGTAACGATTGCCTCCGTCATTGCGATGGATTCCAGTGTCATCATTCTGGATGAACCGACGGCAGGTCAGGATCTTCCGGCCATGGCGCGGCTCGCCCATCTGATCGAGGCTTTAAACCAGGAAGGAAAAACCATTATCACCATCACGCATGATATGGAATTTGTCGTGAACAACTTCCATCGGGTCATCGTCATGGCAAACCGCCAGGTCATTGCGGATGACGACAAGCGGGCCATCTTCTGGAATCTGGATGTACTGGAGCAGGCGATGCTGAAGCAGCCGCATATTAGCAGGCTCTGCAACTCCCTGGAGATCGGCCGCAACATCCTGGCGATAGCGGAGCTTGCGGACGAGCTTGCCAAGCATAAGTGATGGAATAAGGGAGTGACGATATGGAGCAGGTAAAGCACATCTTGTTGGATGTGGATACCGGCGTGGATGATGCCCTGGCGCTCATCTTTGCCGTAAAATCCAATAAGCTGCATATAGAAGGCATTACAACGGTGTTCGGCAATGTGGACGTGAAGCAGGCGACGGAGAATACGCTCCAGGTGCTCGAATTGGCACAGCCCCGGTACGAAATTCCCGTTGCCATGGGAGCGGACGCCCCTTTGTTTCGCCCTCGCCGCGAGAACGTAACCGCCATTCATGGAGCCAACGGCCTGGCCGGATACGAACTGCCGGAGGCGCGCCAATCGCGGGTGAACGAGAGGGCATCTGATTTCATCGTGCGGAAGGTACGGGAACAGGCACATGACATTACCCTGGTATTCACGGGCAGGCTGACCAATCTGGCGGTGGCGCTCGCCAAAGACCCGTCGATCGCGCAGAAAGCCAAGCTGGTGCTGATGGGAGGCGCCATCAAGGTGCCGGGCAATACAACGCCCGTATCCGAAGCCAACATCCACGGCGATCCCGAAGCGGCGCACCGGGTGTTCGAGTCCGGGATTCCGATTACGATGGTAGGCCTGGACGTGACCGGAAAGGCCAAGTTCGGCGAGGCTCATTTTCAACAGCTTATGAACGGTTTCACGGATGAACAGGCAGAATTAAAAGCATTCATGCACCATATATTCACCTTCAGCTTTGAGGCAAGCGACCGCTTGAACGAGGGCAGATATCGGCTGATGCATGATCCGCTGGCGCTGGCTGTCGTCGAGGACGCTTCCCTTGTGGAGATGGAGGATTATTACGTCTATATCGAGACAAAGGGACAGGTATCTTCCGGTGCAACGCTGGTCGACTTCAGGCGTCCGCAGTCACGGACCAATGCCTCTGTCTGCATGCAGGTCCGTGAAGAGGCATTCCTACAGCATTACATTCGCACGGTGCTGTCATAACCGTCAGAGGAAGGAGCATGATTAATGCATCGAATCGTATTGGATGTGGATACGGGCGTGGACGATGCGCTGGCGATTGCCTATGCCGTCCGCTCTTCGGCTCTTGATATCCTGGGAATAACGACCTCCTTCGGAAACGTTCCGGTAGAGTACGCCACTCGCAATACGCTCCATGTGCTGGAGCGACTTGGCGCAACCGGAATCCCTGTCGCCATGGGGGAAGCCGCCCCCTTGTTCCATCCCTCTATCAAGTCTTATCCCGTCCAGTTTCATGGCGAGAATGGACTCGGCAACCTAGCATTCCCCGATCCGGGAGCCAAGCCGGTCTCCACGTCCGCCGCGGCCTTTATGGTGGATCAGGTCCGGCGATATCCGAAGCAGGTAACGCTGATCTGCGTCGGCCCATTGACCAATCTGGCTGCGGCCATTCTGCAGGCGCCGGAGATATCGTCGTTGGTCCGTCAGATTATCATTATGGGCGGAGCCGTGGGCGTGCCGGGCAACCGCCGGATGCATGCGGAAGCGAATGTATACTCCGACCCGGAAGCGGCCCAGTTCGTCTTCCAATCCGGAGCTCCGATTACGCTGGTCGGCCTGGACGTGACCATGCAGACCGAGCTCAGTCTGGAGGATATTCAGCGCTGGAGAGACCTGGATTCGGACCTGACCCGCTTCTTGGCCGATATGACTTCCTACTATATCGGAGGCTACCGGGAAGCCTATGGCGACCGGACCGGCTGTGCCCTGCATGATCCGCTGGCGGTAGCCGTCGTGATCGACCCGAGCCTGGTTGAGGTTCAGCCGATGGTGCTGCAGGTGGATCTGGAAGGCATTCACTCCTATGGCAGAACCATTGCCGATCTGCGTCCGCGTTGTACCGCTCGGCCGAACGTCAACGTCTGCACCGGTGTCGACGCCAAGCGGTTCCAGGAGCATTTTATGAAGACCTTGATGAAACAGCTGCAGCATAAGGAGTGAACGCCGGGTGCGTTTCACTCCTTTTTTGATGAATGATCTATCCCCGCCTAAAACCCGAAATAATGGGACACAACCAAAAAAATGGTACCTATCCTTCTGATTATGAAATTCGATAGAATAAAGATGTTCTTAGGTGTAAGCGTTTTCCATTGCGCGCATAGTCTGGGAGAATCCATAATGATTAAGGGAGGGTATTTATGAGGCGATCTTACATTACGGAAAGGCGGTTAAGGCAAAAGGGATTGAGTTTGTTCTTGGCGGTCCTGATGCTGGCTGGCATCGGCCTATGGCCGACCTCGAAGGTTCAGGCAGCTGAGGCTGCCGGGACTACCATTACCTCAATGTCTTACTTTTCGGCAGCAGACGGGCCTGTCATCACAAAATCAGGGGTTGATCAGGCTAGCTACGGTTTTGTCATGCCGATCTTCAACGGAGGCTCCGCCACCTGGAATGATGTTGCCCAGGACCTGGGAGTAAAGGTGAAAGTAAATGGCAGCTGGGTTGATATCGACAGTGTCAGCAGCTTTGTCTATAACCAGAATTGGGGTCACTGGAACGACGGCGGCTTTACCGGCTATTGGTTCACGCTCACCGCAACGACCGAAATTCAGCTGCACTCCAAAGCCAATGGGGTCACGCTTGAATATTCACTTGTCTTTCAAAACATCAACAAAACAACCATCACGGCGATGACCCCGACGCAAGGCCCGCAAATCACGGCAGGTTTTACGGGCGGTGCCGGCTTTACCTATCCGACTTTCAACCATGATCCCGCGATAACCTATGCGGCCGTAGCGGATGATTTAAAGGTGTATGTGAAGCCTGTAAACAGCAGCCAATGGATCGATATCGACAACAATGCAGCCAGCGGCTGGATCTATGATCAGAACTTCGGACAATTCACCGACGGAGGCGGCGGCTACTGGTTTAACGTAACGGAATCGATTAACGTCAAATTAGAGTCAAAGACCTCTTCGGCTAACATCGTATATACCATCACCTTTAATGAGCCCGTAAGAAATTCTTATGACCTTACGCCTTATGAAGGAACGACCTTTACAGCCGATGCGAGCGGCGCTATCGGCATCCCACTGCCTAAAATTGATGGGGGTGCGCCAATCGGCAACGAGCTTGGCAATTTCGTATACCAGATCCATATCAACGGGCAATGGGTGGATTTGGACAATTCGAGTCAGAGCGGATTTGTATATGCCGCTAATGGCTACAACAACATGTCTGATGCCAATCAGTGGGGATATTGGGCCGACCATATCTATGGCCTGTGGTTTCAGCCGATCCAGGAGGATATGCAGATCCGTATCGGCTATCCGCTAAATGGGCAGGCAGGTGGAAGTGTGGGCAGCAATTTCGTCAACTATACTTTGATTGGCAACCCGGATGCTCCCCGTCCGGATGTAACCGATCAGGAGGATATTCCGATCGGAACGCCAAGCGACTCGGCCATCGAGGGCATGGATCTCATCTGGCAGGATGAATTTAGCGGAACTGCGCTCGATCTCAGCAAATGGAATTATGAAACAGGCTATTATCTCAGCGACGATCCCAATACTTGGGGTTGGGGCAATTCGGAGCTGCAGCATTATACCGATCATGCACAAAATGTTTATGTGCAGGATGGAAAGCTTAATATCAAGGCCTTAAACGAGCCAAAATCCTTCCCGCAGGATCCAAATCGGTATGCACAATACTCCTCCGGCAAGATTAACACCAAAGATCATTTCTCCCTTAAGTATGGCCGAGTGGACTTCCGTGCAAAGCTGCCTACAGGCAACGGCATCTGGCCTGCGCTCTGGATGCTTCCGCAGGATAATGTGTATGGGACATGGGCATCCTCCGGTGAAATCGATGTGATGGAAGCAAGAGGACGCCTGCCTGGCGCGACGAGCGGCGCCGTACACTTTGGGGGGCAATGGCCGACGAACCGGCATCTTTCCGGCGAATATCACTTCCCTGAGGGGCAAACCTTTGCCAATGACTATCATGTCTACTCGGTCGTCTGGGAAGAGGACAGCATTAAATGGTATGTGGATGGCAAGTTCTTCTTTAAAGTAACCCAGGATCAATGGTATTCCGCAGCGGCGCCGAACAATCCGAATGCTCCTTTCGATCAGCCGTTCTACCTCATTATGAATCTGGCGATCGGCGGGACCTTTGACGGCGGCCGGACCCCGGATCCGTCCGATATTCCTGCAACGATGCAGGTGGACTATGTGCGTGTGTATAAAGAAGGAGAAGGCGGCGGCCAGAATCCGGGAAACGTGCCCGTTACCGGCGTAACGGTGAATCCAGCCACAGCACAGGTGGAAGTCGGGCAGAGTGCTCAATTAAACGCCAGCGTGGCACCGTCCAATGCAACGAATAAGCAGGTCACCTGGTCCGTTTCGAGTTCCAGCATCGCATCCGTGAGTCCGAGCGGTCTCGTGACAGGGCTTGCCCCGGGTACGACAACCGTCACGGCGACGACCGCTGACGGCAATAAAACAGCCAGCGCTACCATTACCGTTGTGCAGGCACCATCCACCGTGATTGTCATCGGCGATGAGGTGAAGGGCCTGAAGAAAATCGGCGATGACTTGATGTTCTATGTCAATGGCGCGACCTTTGCCGATTTACACTATAAGGTCAATCATGGCGGGCAGCTGAACGTAGCCATGGCCCCAACGGGGAACGGCAGCTATACCTACCCTGTCAATAACTTGAAGCATGGGGATACCGTCGAGTACTTCTTTACCTATAACCCGGGGCAAGGAGCACTGGACACCCCTTGGCAGACGTATGTTCATGGGATAACGCAAGGAACGCCGGAGTAACCCGGTAAGTCTGGGCGAACATGTAAATGGTTGAAAAACCGGTGTCTGCTCCGGGTTGCAAGTGCGCAATATCCAATAAATCAGGGCTCTCTCATTCATAAGAGGGCCCTGATTTTATGGAAATGGATTCAATACGGCAATTGCTTGCCCTATAACCCCTTTTATTTTGAAATTGAATTTTCTGCATACCACTTTCTTAATAGATTAATATGCGCTTGATGGTATCGGTTGTGGTCAGCCATATGCCATAATCCCCAGCGAATGGTTGCTTGCTTTTCATTCTCATGGCCAAAGGTGACAACTCGGTCTAGATCAGCATCTTGTAATTGGGTGCAGGTGTCTTTCAACATGTTTAACACATCTTCATACTCCGATATCAGGGTGTTGAGAGCCTTGCCTTTGACCATCGGAAGTCGGTTACTCGCATCAATCATGGGGCCATATTGTTCTTGTAAAGATTGAGGAAGAGGCTCCCCTTTCATTCGGTACACCCAATTCAAATCAACATACAGGATATGTCTTATTAATTGGGCGGTACTATTAAAGCTGCCATTGAGCCCCCTGTAATCGACTTCTTCCTGCGTCATCCCCTTCGTGATCAGTTGAAGTCGCTGGCTATTTTCTTTCACAGCCGAGAACAGCATGCCCACGATCGGTGACATATTCGCTTCCCCTTGTAAATCGCACAACATCGGGCTTTTCCTCCTTCCATATGGGTCTACATATAAATAAACTCGCTCTCCTTCATCCGCCATAAATATTCATCTATCGTTGGTTCTCGTTAGTTGAATCTCTTATATTTTTTGCATATAGCTTCAAAATTACGAATGTGCACTCGCCGCTTTACCCGCCTGTCTTGAATGTAAAACTTTCATTGCGAATCTTGCTATAGGCTGTGCGATCAACAATTCAATTCAGAACGCTACGCCAAAGTTTCGAGGCCAAGTATGGAGGAAATTTTTAAACGGTCCAGACTTATTTGTTTGGTACCAACCATAGGGCCTATAATGGAGAGCAAAAGAGATAATACCGTTACATTTAGTACGATATTTAGTAATACTCTTGCATTAAATCCATCGGTCTGTCCTACAAATTTCGGCATCACCTTACTAATGAGAGGGCCCGCAACTATCTTTACGCATAACACGACGATGACCCACATCATAGGAATCACTTTTAGATGTTTCTGGGCAGTCTTGTCTCTACGTACTTCTGGTTTGCCATCCCCTATCATCACCCCTCCAAGTAAATGTATCACCGTGTTATTTTAGCGATTTAGGGGTCTTCTTCATAAGTGAACATTTGATAACCTTTGATTTGTTCGGAGCCTATTTTCTGGATTTCTACGTCGAGGAGGCCCGAAGGATCTATTGGTAACGTAGCGGCTCTCTTTTCATAGAATTCGTTGATTTATGTTTCCCTTGCTGCCCTGTCCTCCCACTTCTCCTTCAAAGCTTTCAAGTCCTCAACAAAGAACCTTAGCAAATTGGGTCTTCTTCTTACTGCCAGCGGGTGATAGGTAAAGCCGATCGGTACCTCTTGGAACTCGTGCCAGCTTCCTCGAAGCTCCTTGACGGTGGCATTCTCCTTCTGCGGGAATAATCCTTCGGCCACGGCATTCCCAAAGCCAAATAGTACTAGCGGCTGCTTCTGAAGGATCTGCGACTGCAGATGCGGAAGACATGCCGCTCGGGTTGCAGGTTTATCGTAAGCACGGATTGGCCGGCGTTTCAGCAAATAAGTGACATAAACCGTATGTATATCCATACCCGCTTCCCTCATGCCGAGTTGGAGGGTTTCCCGGGTACCGCATAAGAACTCATTTCCTTCCCGGTCCTCCCGGGCTCCCGGATTATCCAGGATCATCATCAGCGAGCCTTGCGGATTGCCTTCCCCCCAGACGACGCGATTCCGCTGTTTGAACAGTTCGCAGCGCTCACAATGAATACCTTCGGGCGCTTGCTCTTCCGGCAAGATGATGCAGGGATAATCCATTTCCGTAGACATGCCCATCCTTCCTTTCTGTCGCATGCAATGGTTCCATTATGCCCACCTAAAGTAAAAACTTGCCTTCAACTATATACGGACTACCTTATTGTGTTGAAATCCCACTACTATCTCGGCAGAAACAAAATGGCTTTGAACACGTCAAGCACTCGGTATTCCTTCTACGTTGATTCTTCAAACATCATACCCAAAACCTCCCGTTTCGCCGGACATTTCGGAATTTGGTGAAATAGTCCGGCGCTCCGATTCCGGTTTTCAGCCGTTTTCACCGTGAGCGCCGTTTTCGCTTCCCTGGAACTGAATTGCTTCCGTTTGCTGTGTAACTCCTTTTTGTATAGGCTGGGTGAGTGGCCTCGCGCAGCTGCCCCTATTTTGTATACTACTTACCATCAATCTTCAATTTTCGGTACGTATCGAACGCCACCATAGGCATTTGCAACGAACCCTGATAGCAGTCGCCCAGGAACTGAAATACCCCGCCTTCGGTCCGCAATCCTAACACCTGCTGGATTTCCTTGAACCGAATCTTTGAATCCATTCCTAAATCCACCATCTGTTGCTCCTGGTAATCCCTCAGATCGTTTTTTTCTTTCTCACTCCGGTGATAGTACGCCAAAAGCTTCTGAATCACTTCGTATTGAGTCTTTACCCGCAGCGTTTCGGACATTTCATTCAGTTCGTCCCGCAGTTCTCATGTCGTCATCTGTAGGTCGATGACGTCCTCTAAACGTTAAGCATGGTATGGTCCAAAGGATGATTATCCGAGAACAAATCCGGATTGTGCTTGAGCATTTCCGTTATGACATCCGCCACCGCGGCTGCATCGCATACGCGGACAACGGCATCGCCAAGATACCCCTTATGCATCGCACCCCGACTTTCAAGGACCTCATCGACTTTCCAAAAATGCTCCGACCACGACAACCCGCAATGTCTGCGTGAAGGTACGGGGATTTCCGTCCCATCCGGTAACACCGTATACAGCTTCTCATGGTCATCCGTTAACCTGCCCGGTATGTCCACCCACTCCTCGACGCCATGAATAAAGGTGTTGCGCTTTAAATCGACACCCACTAACAAAATCGTCGCCTTGCGGTCAAGCAGCTTGCCCCAAGCGGATCCCCTAGCGCATGGCGTATCGAAACGATGATCGTCACTTGTGAACTCTTTGGAATCCCGACCTAATGCTGCCACGGAATGCGTGGGGTGCAGCGAACGCACCACATCCGGGCGTTTTCGAAAAAGCTCCGGCAGGACTCCGACACAAGATGGGGATTGGTCCACGTAAAATCTTGGATTATCCGCATTGATATAAGACCACGTGTGGGTGGGCAGCACCAGCAGCCCCTCTTTCATATACGCTGTTAGCGCATCGAGGACCGTGTCCGCGCCGCCTTCGACCGGCCCCATACTCTTCATGGAAGAATGGACCAACAGCGTCCCTTTGCCGTCAATGCCCAGCTGCTCTAATTGCTTCATTATGCTTTCCAATGTGTGCATATTCTTCTCCTCCTGGGCCAGGATATCAAAAACTGGCTGTCATAACTTTTATTGAAGATACGTCCATGATAAAGAGGACTGGGAATATTTTCAATGTTTCTATGCATATTGGTTCTAACGTTCCAAGCTTGGCCTCTTTGCGCCTAATCGGTTACAAATACTTTCTTCTATACATCAAGGTAATCTGATCCGCTATGTATTCAGCGCTATGCTCGGTACCATCCTTAATCCACCACATAATAATCCCGAGAAGGGATGATGCCACAATATCAACGGAGGCAACCCGACTCGTGGAATTGATGTTTCTAGCGTCTCTGCGCTGTTCTATCGTATTTTTCAATAGGTTCGACAAGTGAGTTTTGAAGCCCGTATGCTCAACCAATACGGCGAAAATTTTCCGGTATTCATAAAAATAATTTAAAAATGTAATCAGCTGCTCCCGTTCGTTTCGGCTCTTCACTTGTAATAGCGGCTCGACTTTCATGGACAGGTCGTCAAAGATCTCATGCACGATCTGGCGCAGCAAGTCGTTAATATCCTCATAATGCAAATAGAACGTGGCACGATTTAGGTCTGCACGGGTTGCAATTTTTTGAACGGTCAATTGGGAAATTTCCTGATTGTCGGCCAGTAATGAAAAAACGGCCTGTTTCAGCATCTTTTTGGAGCGAATGGCTCGTGGATCCACTCTTTTATGTTCAGCCATGTCATCCCTCGATTATCGTTTATTTGTCACTTCATCGACCAATCTCCCCATACTGTCGTTTAGTTGACAGTTTCAGCCGAATTGTAAATAGGAATCACTCTTCAATGCTGATAAGATATATTTTATTGACACTGTGTCGAAAAAGCAATGAAGAGAGGACAGCAGCCATGCAAGAAGACATAAAGAAAATAAATAAAGGGATATTACTGACCATCTTAATCCTTGGTTGTTTCTTATCCACGCTCAATCAGACGCTATTAAATGTCGCCTTAAGCAATCTAATGGATGTATTTAATGTCACGGCAGCAACGGTACAATGGATTTCAACGGGATTTATGCTGGTCAACGGGATATTGATCCCGATTACGGCCTATTTAATGAAACGCTTTACTACGCGGCAATTATTTATAAGCGCCATGTCGTTTCTATTAATCGGTTCGATCATTTGTGCGGCGGCGCCCAGCTTTATTGTGCTCTTGTTAGGACGGATGATCCAAGCAGCCGGTGCCGGCATTATCATGCCGCTCATGATGGGTGTTGTGCTCGCCATCTTTCCCGTTGAAAAACGCGGCAGCGCTATGGGGCTGCTGGGGCTGGCCATGATTTTTGCTCCGGCCATTGGGCCGACGCTCTCGGGATTTATTGTCGAATACCACTCTTGGCGCTGGTTATTTATCGGTCTCATCCCGCTTGTCATCATGGTCATCGCATTGGCATTCAAGTATCTCGTCAATGTATCCGAAACAGCCAAGTCGAGGCTTGATGTGGGAAGCGTTCTATTATCAACCGTCGGATTCGGCTTTATTTTATACGGCTTCAGTAGTGCAGGCAGTAAAGGCTGGGACGATGTAATGGTCATCTTATCCTTATGCATCGGGATCGTTGTAACGGCCCTATTCTGTATTCGACAAGTCAAGTCCGATGATCCACTGTTGAACCTGTCTGTCTTCAAAAATAAAATCTTCACGTTAACGTCTCTTATTAACGTACTAGTCACGATGATGATGTACGCAGACATGATCTTACTGCCTATTTATCTGCAGGATGGTCGGGGTTTTACAGCATTCGATGCAGGACTGCTTTTATTGCCGGGTGCGCTTGTAAATGCACTGATGTCACCCGTCACCGGTAAATTATATGACCGTTTCGGTGCGAGACCGCTGTTCATCATTGGTTTGCTGTTTATTATTCCATCCATGTGGGCGGTAACAGATTTATCGGAGTCAACAACGTATATGTATTTGATGATTCGTACCATTTGCCTGCGAATCGGATTAAGCTTCATCACCATGCCACTCAATACGGCCGGACTCAATGCGCTGCCTAAACATCTCGGTACGCACGGTACAGCCGTGAATAATACTGTTCGCCAAATTGCCGGTGCCATTGGTACAGCCGTCGTGATTACGATTTATACCGTGCAGGCAACCAGCCACGCAGCGGATGTGATGCAGAACAATCCTACAACGACTGCTGAGCTCCTTAAATCCCTTACATCCATTTTAGGGGCAAGCGACGCCTACTACTTCATGATGATTCTCTCCGTGATCGCATTGGTTATAACATTATTTATGCCTATGAAAAGCAAGACCATGATCGAACGAAAGCAAGCTCTATAAACCAAAAAAAGCTCTTCGAAGCCCGCCTGCATGCGAGAATCGAAGAGCTTTTCTTAGTGGCTTCTCAACGCGTGCTCGATTCGCTTATCCGGCATGAACCAGATTACGGCAACAAGTACGAAAAAGAAGCCGGATATCCAAACACTCACATAAGCGGTCAAGGCAGCAGTCAAGTAGAGTAAAGGAGATAGTTTTCCCTTCCAGTCTTTTCCTATCGCTCCGATGAATGAGGAATCGCCGGAATGCTGGTTCATAATCATGCGCTGAAGCAGCCAGTACGAGAACGCCGCTAGCAATAAAATAATCCCGTACAGCGCCGTTGGAGTAGGTGCAAAATGGCTTTCCCCCATCCAAGCTGTCGTGAACGGCACAAGGGATAGCCAGAATAAGAGCAGCAAGTTGAGCCACATCAACCGTCCATTCATCGTTCGAACCATATGCAGCAGATGATGATGATTGTTCCAGTAGATGCCGACATATACGAAACTGAAAATATAACTAATAATTTTTGGTCCCAGTTCAACTAGCGCATGCCAGTCATGGCCTTCCGGCACTTTGAATTCCAGCACCATGATCGTAATAATAATGGCCAACACACCATCGCTGAATGCTTCCATCCGATTTGCTTTCAAATCGTCTCACCTTTTCCCCTCGCATCATATGTCTCTTATTCCATTATAGAGATCGTTTGTCCTGAGTCTACCTACTTTTCACCTGAATTTTGGTTTGACCTTGCAAGGTTAGAAATGTGTAAAATTTTTCTCGTTAGCATCTGTAAGCACCTCTATCTCGCTTTTAATTTTTCAAGGTTTTGCTGGTGAAACCCCTTCGCAATGAACCAGACTGCTAAACTCATTTCATAAACACCCACAGGCAGAGCAAGGAAACCTTTTGCAGCGGAGAGAGGTTCGATCAGACCGAACATTTCTAATAGACCGGCTGCGAATACGAGTGCTGCTGTAATCATACCAAATAGCGCTAACGGTCTTGGCACCAAACCTGTTCTAAAAAGCAAATAACTATACAATGCCGTATTGATACCCAGCATAAAATTGGGGCCTAACGTCGAAGTCCAACGATGGAAAGCTTGCAGCATGTAGCCGATCTCGTGAAGATGGTCTTCACTTGCTATGCGGTTTGCTTCATAATGAATACTAAGCTGAACTAAACCTAATATACTCACCACTCCTATGGCAATAAGAACAGCCTCCATAAATCGAAAGCATAGGTACCCGAGGGCTAGATGTTCATTCCATCGACGAAGGTAAGGAAACAGCATAACCGCCGTCCCTACTGCAGTCAGGACGAGCAAAAGATCGTTAATAACACCGATCATAACCTGTGTTTTCAATCCATTGGCCGCGGACCTGTACCATTGTTCTGACAATACCGGCTCATAAGAAATAACAGCGATGACCGAAGTGACCGCAGCGGCAATATAAAAAATTCCGATCAGAATTCCATTCTTTCTGTCTTGCGTCATATAACGTTCCTCCTTTGGCTATTACCATAATTGCAATAAGTTACAGAACATTCTGTTCATGGATTGGGGATTATTATGGACCATTTTGAAGTCATAGAGCGTGCTTTAATCCATATTGAGAACAATTTAGACCAGCCATTATCACTTGAGTCTGTGGCTAATTCCTTCAACATGTCCAAATATTACTTTCACAGACTTTTTTCTGCCATGATGGGTTGTTCTTTAAACCACTACATACGATCCAGAAGATTGAACGCCTCCCTACAATTCATTCATACCGGTCACTTATCACTAACGGATATCGCCTATCAGCTAAACTTTGGAACTCCATCATCGTTCACCCGCGCTTTCAAAGACCAATACGGTATGGCTCCAAGCACTCTAAGAGTAGAAAATTCAACCATTTCCCAGACACCCATCCCTTCCGTGGTTAGAAGACCCATCAAAAACATTAATGGTGATATCGTTACCGATTTCACCCTAATGGACTTCGAATCCATCCGGGTGTGCGGCATAGCCTTTGAGGTTGACCTGGCAACGGATGATTACAAGACGAAGATCCGGTCTCATTCGCATAAACTGTTACATGACATTGATAAAACCGTACATGGCCCATGTTATGTCATTTATTCAAATTGCCAACCCGATTCAACCCAATTCAAGGTCCTGTTCGGAATTCCATATGACATTCAGATCCATAAACCTTTTTATTTTACCGTTGATGTCCCACAACTCTTCTGTGCCAAATTCAAATATTTTGGTGATCTTCTTGATATAGGAGATGTCCTCAAAACGGATTACGCAAGATTTTTAAAGATCTCCAAGCAGGAAACTGAACATTCACACATCGAACTCATTCAAGCTTTTGATGATATTCACAATCTTGAATCGACCTACCACATCTATGCACCTGTTAAAAAACTGCCTATTGATTCGGATTATGAATAGGTCTCTTCCGGCCACCCCTAATCTCCTTTAAGCCCTCCATTCTGATGCAATAATGATGGGATGCTCACAAGATAACATAATGGCTAGACCTGCACTTTCCCAATCTTGCTGTAACGAAAAAAGCACCTCTTTCGAGATGCCGATTCATCAACGATGTGACCCGTTTTTCTCGTTAGTAATGCTAACTTTCAAATATCCGTCACTAGTTGTACGGTTCTCCTTAACGGGACTATAGGCGAAAAAAAACGAAAGGAGCTGCTGCGGCAGCTCCTTCGTTATTTCATTGAAATATTTACACTACCATAAGGGCCAGTAGGCATTGTCGTGGCTGTCGGGTCGTTACTGCCCGCCAGACCCTTACTTCGACTCAATACGCCCCAACGGGATGGCGCTCTCTTTCAGAGCCGCACGAGCTGCCGGCCAACTGAAATCGTCGAGGTCGAGCGCGTTGCGAAGGTAGGCCAGCGTGAGCCGCTGGATCAGGGCGACTCGTTCAGGGTTCTCGTCCGTCGTCTCCGCGACGCTGTAACCGGAGATCCCGCCGAGCGAATGCTCTCCCCCGAAGAGGGTGAGCAGGCTCTTGCTGCCCGGGCTCAGAAAGTACGGGTCGGTGAACCAGTCGGGCCCCCGAGTGGACAGTTGAGAGTGATCATGGTCCCCCGCTACCACGAGGGTCGGCGTGCTCATCTCCGCAAAGCTCGGGTTCATGAAGGGGAAGTGCTCTGCCGCGAACGGACTCAAGTCAGCTCCACCCTTGCCAGTCGTGGCAAGCAGCAGGCCCGCCTTGATCCGCGAGTCGGACATGTCCTCTCCCGGCTCGCCGTGGTTATCGAGGACTCGCGCGCCGAGCAGCATGCTCACCGTTTGGCCTCCCCAGGAGTGTCCGGCTGCGGCGATGCGGCTTCGATCGAGGCGCCCACTGAGACCGGGAACGGAAGCTTCAATAAGATCAAGCTGGTCGAGGATGCGCTTCAGGTCCTCGACTCGGAAACGCCAGATCCGTGGCGTACGGGGATCGTCAGGAGGAAGGTTCAGCGTCCTCGAGTCGAGATGAGTGGGTTGAATGACCACGAAGCCGTGAGCAGCCCAGTAGTCGACCAACGGGCCGTAGCCGTCCAACGACCAGCCATAGCCGTGCGAGAAAACTATAATAGGCAATTCACTCCCAACCGCGGGCGCGGACACTCGCACTTGCAGATTCTCACCGCGATCTGGAGCTGGTAGCACTACCGGCTTCACCGAGACGACTGGACTAGGCGAACTAATGTTGATATTCATCATAAATGTTCCTTTCTTGAAGAAATATTAGCCAAACTGCTTCTGGAAGGAAGCGATCAAGCAGGTTCCCTGAAATAAGCCAGAACAATAGGTTGACACGTCAACTATAAGCAACTGTAGCATATTGTGGTTGACACGTCAACCGTGTTATGATGTTCCTATGGATAAGAACGAGCTAAACGAAGAGGAAATGCGAATATGGCATATGTGGAAAGGCTCCTTTCAGAGCATTTTCGGTCGCGTAATAAAAGAGATGTCTGAACACACAGGACTATCAGAGGGTGATTATGGGGTATTGGATCGGTTAGTCCTTCTGGGGAACGGGAGCCTTCGCCAACAGGAGTTGGCCGACTCGATGGACTGGGATAAGAGTCGATTATCCCATCATCTGACGCGGATGGAAAAACGCAAACTTGTGATGAGGAAACCATTAGACACAGATCGCGGTGTTCAAGTCATCATCACTTCAGCTGGAAAATCGGCATTGGATGATGCCCGTCCCATAGTCTCTAAGGCAATACGCAAACATTTCCTTGATCAATTAACGGATCAAGACATTGAATCGATCACTAAGCTTGCGGAAAGGACAAAAACAGGGCCTTCAGCGTCTTGTGAAGCCCCGCCGACATGACTGCGTTTTTGATGTTATTCATGAAGTGAATAAGTGGATCGGTACTCAATGAAAAGAACTCTCCAGACTCGGAGAGTTCTTTCATTTTTATCCATATATTTTCCGGCAGCTCCTTCTTCTTCATTTACGTTCGCTATGCATCAAATTCCACTCCGTATTTATGGAAAATAGCCTTGTAACCTCAGACGAGTCCATTCACCGCCGGTAAGCAGCCGAACGTAATGACGCCATTCAACAAAAGGAAAAATTTATAAATGTGGATATGCATTATAAAACGCCCGGCGCATATATGAATACAGTGATTGTTTACTGGTGAGCCAGGAAAAATATGGGAGGTGACGCCATGATACCAAACGAAACGAAGCGTCAGACGCCTATCGGGAGCTATAGGAACGTTCCGCTTACTTTCACGGAAAATGTCGGTCAAACGCGAGGAGATATCTGCTATTTATCGCATAAACCCGGAGTTACTATCGGGTTCTCCTCCGCGGAGATTCAGTTTGTTCTTACGAAGAATACGCCGGATCGGCGGGAGGGGATGGCGCTCTTCCTGCAATTTCTCGGCGCGAACGCGGACGTGCAAATCGAAGGTCGTCGCCAAGACACGGGGAAATTCAATTATTTTATCGGCAACGATCCGGCGAAGTGGCATACCGGTGTCCCAACCTATCGGGAGATTGTCTATCGGGAGCTGTGGTCCGGAGTCGACTTAGTCCTCTATGGGGACAACGGAAAATTCAAATACGATGTCGTTGTTCAGCCCGGCGCCAGACTTGACGATATCCGGTTCGTCTACCGCGGTGCAGACGAGTTGTCCTTGAGTGAAGAAGGTAATCTTCAAATTCATACCTCTCATGGCGTTCTGACGGAGGAAAGACCCGTCAGCTATCAGGTGATTGATGACAGCAGGGTTCCGGTGGAAAGCCGATTTGTATTGCCTGAGGGCCAAGGGGATTGCGTCTTTGGCTTCGAAATCGGCGATGGATATCATCCGGGTCATCCGCTCGTCATTGATCCGTTTGTGCTGTTTTATTCCACTTATCTTGGCGGAAGCGACACGGATATCGGTTTTAGCATCGCGGTAGACAATCAGGACAATGCCTATGTGACGGGGCAAACCTTATCCCTTGATTTTCCGATCACCCCTGGCGCATTCCAACCTGGCAAAGACGGATCTTCCAGTGCGTTTGTCACGAAAATGAATTCCAGCGGCACCTTTCTCGAGTATTCTACTTTTATCGGCGGCAACAGCTTTGATCTAGGACGCGGTATTGCTGTCGATGATTCCGGCCACGCCTATGTAACGGGGCAGACCCTTTCCCCCGATTTCCCTACGACGCCGGGAGCTTTTCAGACATTCATCGGCGGAGCCCAGGATGCGTTCGTAACCAAGTTAAGTCCGGACGGCGGCTTCCTCATATATTCCACGTTTCTTGGCGGAGAGGGAGTTGATACCGGATTCGGCATTACTGTCGATAACGTAGGAAGTGCTTATGTTACAGGAGGTACATCCTCTGTCAACTTCCCCCTCATCAACGCATTTCAAGGGTTTATTGCAAATGAGCATGTTTTTGTTACAAAATTGAATCCTGGCGGCAGCGCTCTTGAGTATTCCACGCTCCTGGGAGGCCATGGCATCGAAACGGGGCGCGGCATTGCGGTAGACGGTGCAGGCCAGGCTTACGTGACGGGGCTGACGACCTCCGTGGACTTTCCTACCACACCGGGAGCGTTCCAAATCAATCTTACGGGCGTCATCGGCGCGTTCGTATCGAAAGTGGATCCCAGCGGACTCGCGCTCGTGTATTCGACCTTCCTTACCGGTAATGGCGACGACGAGGGGCATGGCATCGCAGCTGATGAGTTCGGCCAGGCTTACGTGACGGGAAGCACTACTTCTTTTGATTTCCCGGTTACGCCGGGATCATTTCAGCCCTTCTATGGCGGCGGGTCTTCCGACGCCTTTGTAACGAAATTAAGTCCGAGCGGCGATTATCAAGTCTATTCCACCTTTCTTGGCGGGGGCGAGTCGGATGCAGGCAATGGCATCGCGGTGCGCACAGGCTTCGCTTATGTGACGGGAAGCACCACATCGTTCAATTTCCCCACTACTCCTGACGCGCTCCAGCCGTCCCTCCATGGCGGTAGCGATGGTTTTATTACACAACTCAACATCATGGGCAACGAGCTTGTCTTCTCCACATACTTGGGCGGCAGCTCAAGCGACACCGGGAATGCCATCGCCGTTGACAATACAGGCTGCGTTTTCGTGACCGGTCAAACCTTCTCTTTCGATTTCCCGGTTACTGGCGTATTTCAGCCGTTTTTACGTGGGGACAGCGATGCTTTTGTCATAAGACTCTGTTTAAGTCTGGGGACGACGATCAATAAGTTTCCGGACCGCTACGAGGTGCGTCGCGGCGAACCGGTGAGATACTTTATCGAGATCCACAACCCAAGCGCCACAACGCTTACGAACGTGGTCGTTGAAGATCCAACGCTCGGCATTTTCCAGGTCATTCCTGAAATCCCTCCCTTCTCGGTCCACATCTTGGAATTTGATTTTATTGTTCCTTTTGACGCGCCTTTCGGACCGCTCAGAAATATTGTCTCCATCACCTCGGATCAATTCGGCGAGCCGCTTACAGGCGAAGCGGAAATTCTCATAACGCCATCTCCTGCTTTGATAGCTACCAAGACGGTAAACCCGCCCGCCGCAGCTCCGGGGGAAACGGTCATCTTTACAATTACGCTCGTGAATCAAGGCGACGTCGAGTTATTCAATGTTCACATCGTCGATCCACTTATCGGACTGGATCAGTTTATCAACGTTCTTTACGTCGGAGAGGTATTCGTCATCGATTGGCCGTTCATCATTCCCAAGGATGCACAGGCAGGACTGACCATTTCCAATATCGTGACGATTACCGCAGACAATCTGCCTAATCCAGAGGAAGTTGGAACGGTGGTCGAGGTGCTGCCGGTTCCTAGACTGGATATCACGAAGACGGCAGATCGCAACGTCGTTTTTCCGGGCGAAACGGTAAATTATACGATTCAGGTCTTCAATACCGGAAATACGGACCTCTTCAATGTTCATGTGACGGACGATCTTACCGGATTCGACATCATCATTCCTTTTCTCCCGTTCGGACAAAGCGAGACTTTCGTAATACCGTTCTTCTTCCCGCTGGAAATGCCACCTCAGACGTATACGAATACGGCGGTTGCCACTAGCGATCAGACGGAGCCCGTATCCGACAGCACGGATGTGACGGTGCTAAGCGATCCGCGTCTTGGGATCAGCAAGGTTCCGGCGACGACCACCGCGGTGGTCGGGCAGACGATCCAGTATACGATCACGCTAGAGAATATCGGAAACGTGCCGCTGACAGGCATCCGGGTCTTCGATCCGCTGCTTGGATTCGAAAGATTCGTAGACATTCTGTTCCCAGGGGAAGTTCTAACTTTTGTATTTGATTTCACCATCCCGCAGGATACCCCAATCGGATCAGATATTTTCAATATCGTTAGCGTAACATCGAACGAGGGAGTAACCGAGGAAGCGGAATCGTCAGTCACGGTAACGGGTTTCGGGCTGTCGCTGACAAAGGTGCCGGATCTTCCGGCCGTTGCTCCCGGCGAGACGGTCACTTACACGCTGACCGTAACAAACTTGCTGGATGTGGCGCAGACGAATGTCGTGCTAACCGATGCACTGCTGGGGTTAAGCGAGGTGATAGACTTCCTCCCTGCGAATGCAACGGTTACCCGAACGGTGGTATTCACCATTCCTGTGGACGCTCAGATTAGCAGCGTCATTCAAAATACATTTACGGTCGCCTCCGATCAAACACCAGAGCAGGAAACGATCGCCGAGGTTGTCGTAATTCCGCCTCCGGGCCCGGCGCTTCGGATCCAAAAGCTTCCTGACCGCAATACGGCTTCCCCTGGCGAGACGATCACTTATACGCTAACTGTAACGAATTTGTTGAACATTCCTCTGACAAACGTCGTGCTGACCGACGCGCTGCTCGGGCTGAGCGAGACGATTCCCGTCCTGCAGGCAAACGAGACGATTACCCGAACGGTGACGTTCATCGTTCCCGCGGACGCCCAGATTGGCAGCATCATTCGAAATACGTTCACCGTCTCCTCGGATCAATCGCCGGATCTGGAGTCATCTGCCGAGGTTCTCGTGCAAACTCCCCCAGGGCCGTCGCTTCTAATCCAGAAGGTGCCTGACCGCAATACGGCCGCGCCGGGTGAGACGATTACGTATACACTGACCGTAACGAACTTACTGGATACACCACAGACGAATGTCGTGCTGACCGACGAACTGCTAGGGTTTAGCGAGACGATCGCAGAACTCCCTGCGAATGGTACGATTACCCGGACGGTGACGTTCACCGTTCCAACGGACACACCAAATGGCAGCGTCATTCGGAATACGTTCATAGCCGTCTCGGATCAATCGCCGCAAGTGGAGACGATTGCCGAAGTGAACGTCGAGATCGGTCCCGCTGTAGAAACGACTCTAGCGGTTCGCAAACTTCCTGATCGGACTACCGCGGAACCGGGCGAGACGATTCGTTATACTGTCGAAGTTACGAATACAGGCACAATTCCGGCGACCAACGTTGTCGTGCGCGACTCGCTCACCGGCCAACAGCTCACGATCCCGGTCATTGCGCCAAGTGCGACCGAGAGGGTGCAGTTCTCGTTCACGGTACCGGCAGGTACACCGCAAGGGCAAGTGATCGCTAACCGAGTCACGGTGACCTGGACCGAGCAGTCTCCCGATACACCGCCCGCAGAAGACGAGGTAAGGGTAGACATTGCTATTCCCGCTGAACTGCCGGATCTGGATGTCGAAGCTACGCCGGATTTGCCGAGTCCGGGAGAGACGGTAATTAAGACGATCACCGTAACGAACACCACGGACATCACGCTGACGAACGTGAACGTCTTCGACCAGTTGATTGGCTTCCAGACGATTATTCCTTCGCTTGCACCCGGGGAGAGTCGCGTGTTCAGTCTGCAGCTCCCGATACCTCCCGGCACGGTAGGCGGAACGGAGTTCCGAAACATCGTCACGATGCGCCCTGACCAGACGCCGCCTCAGCAGCAAGAGGTCACCGTAGAAGTGCAGTCGCTCCCGGACGCGTCGTTGACCAAAACGGTTGACCATCCGGTCGGAAAACCAGGGGATAAAGTAATTTTCACTATTCGGGCATGCAACACGGGCAATGTCCCGCTATTGAACGTGTTGCTGACCGACCCGCTGCTCGGTATACAAGTGCGAATTGTGCGATTCGAGGTCGGAGCCTGCGAGACACTGCAAGTACCGTTCGTGCTTCCGGATGTGGAGGAAGACACCCTCATCGTTAATTCAGTGAAGCTAACATCGGATAACGGACCAACTCGCGAAGCGAGCGCATCGGTCACGGTTATCACAGAGGAAGAGGAGTAAAAAAATCGCCCGCTCACCGATGGTGAACGGGCGATTTTCTATGAGTTTTTCCAGCTATGTCCTCGAACTTGCTCATTCTCTCCACGCCCCTATTTACGTCTCTCCAATCACCCGCAATGCGAGTGATCAGCGTAAGCATGACTTGTATGATATCAGCCGGAGGAGCGTTAGGCCGATCAATCTCGCATCATCATGGAGAACCTTCCTTCAGCACGAAGAGCTGCCTTGATAGAACTTCTTGCGATCGCAGATTTACTTGTCGACATATGTCTACAAAACTCACGTTATTTATGGTGCGGCACAGCATAACGGATCCATCGGCGATAAATAAGAGCACCTACACGGGTCCCCCTAAACTGGATCAAATAAAGCCTAAAAAAATCGCGTCCTCCAAGGGAGAACGCGATATAAAACAACTTGACTCTGTGTTTCAACATCGTCATTAACGCTTTCGGGCAACCACCGCTAACCGGCCGTTTTCGGTCGAGTACTCGCATGTGGACAGTACAATAAGCTGGTCGCCATACCGGGCTGATACGCCCGTGTCATAAAGAGCGAGTTTTTTGATGTTCTGAACATACGAATCGAACTCGGCGGGCGTACTTACATTCTCAATCTGGTAGTATTTAAAAACGTCCTCCGATTTGCGATAAACTTGTGACAGAATGACGGCAACAATCTCATACTCTTCCTTTTCGTAAAGCGTGCTGAACTGGAACGCAGCATGCTCTTTGTAAAAACTTTCGTTCTTGTACTTCATTAAATCTTTGAACATCCAGCCGCTTTTCATGTGATGGCCATGAATCAGCAAAATGTCCGAACCGTTGGTCCGGCTATGCGCGTCCAAAAAGGGGAGGCCGCCTTTGTTTTCCTTTTTATCGAAATCATGATTGAGATAGTAATCCGCATCCTGTGGATTCTGCATGACCGGGTACTCAATTCGGGTGCCGTCCATCTTCAGCCAGCCGACGATGTCCGAGTTCCTCTCGTAAAGCTCTCGAAATTCGGTAAGCATGACCGGCACATTCGCCTTATGGAACAAAACGGAGGGGGATGCAGCCCCTCCGCCTTTGTCCGACCCTTCCTCCCAAGCTGTTGCCAGCTCTTCGATTTTCTGCTGCTCCACATAATCCCGCAAGAGAGCTCGCGAAAAATTGACGAGCGAAAATACCAATACAAGGAAAGAAACGGCGATAAGAATTTTTTTGGTTTTGCTCATTTTCTTACCGCCTTTCCGGTCTACTGGATGTGCGCTTTCTTCTTGTTACCGAGCAGACAGAGCACGATCGTCATCAAGGACATCAGCGCCAAAGCCAGATAGAAGATTGGCGATACGCTGTTGTCTCCGGTTTTCGGAGCATCGTCCAGCTCGTTATTTCCATTGCCTGCACCCTCATCAGCTAAGTCGCTGACATCAGGCACGTTGTCGATGTTGCCAGGTTGGTCAGGAGCAGGGCTGACAGGACCTGGATTCACTGGCTCTGGTGCAGGATTGACAGGACCTGGATTCACTGGCTCTGGTGCTGGGTTGACAGGGCCTGGGTTCTCCGGCTCTGGTGCTGGGTTGACAGGGCTCGGATTCTCCGGCTCTGGTGCTGGGTTGACAGGGCCCGGATTCTCCGGCTCTGGGGCTGGGTTAACAGGACCTGGATTCTCCGGCTCTGGGGCTGGGTTAACAGGGCCTGGGTTCTCCGGCTCTGGAGTAGGGTTAACAGGGCCCGGTCCGCCTCCAGTGTTGATCGGCTTCATTGGCACGTCGTATCTTACAATGTCAAAATCGACAGAAATCGTATCACTCCTGTGCGTCTCGTATCCGTCCTTCGTTACGATCAGATAGTAATCCGCCTCAGGAAACACCATGTATGCATAGAAGCCATTGGCATCGCTATCCTGCTCCGGGCTCTTGTTGTCATGCGGCGCAAAATTCGGAACCGTAGGGAGCGTTACTTTCGTATCCGGAATGCGGCCGTTATCTCTATTCCGCTGCGTATCCGCATAATACAGCGTAACTTTGGCTCCAGCAATTTTCTTGCCAGTGGTGGCATTTCCTGTCGTTTCATCATAAACCGTACCGTAAGGGTCGACCAATGCCTCGGAAATATTCAGCTCTCCGTTAGCCTTCACGTCCAGCTGCGTCACTTTGAAGAGCAGTTCCTCGCCGTTTTCAGCTTGATAGCGAACTTCCATGGTGTATTGCTGCGCGCTCAGCTCTTCGTCTTCTATGGAGAAGGTGCCGTTCGAAGCCAGCGGGAACGCCTTAGGACGACCGTTCTCCTGAATATAATTGCCGTCCTTGTCCTTCAAATAGATACGCATCTGGCTGGTGAACGAATCGTTGAATAGCTCTGTTGTCCCATCCAACTGCTTGAACAGAACGATCCCTACCGCCGTTATGACCGCCGGAACGGTTTCGTCTTTCACGTTGCCGTCCACATTTGCTTTTTGCGTGAACTCGATAGGCACATCTTTTCCGTCTACCGTATACACCTTCGTATACGTGATCGTATAGTCGGTGTCCGCCTCGGCAGGGACGAAATATTCACCCTTCTCACTCGTCTGAATCGTCTGCTTCTCACCTGTCTTCAGATTGGTCACCGTGATGGATGCATTCGGAATGACTTCTCCCGTGTTGTTGTCACGCAGCACGCCTTCCAGATACGGGCGAGTATTTTCAAAGTGTGCCTCTGCCAATGTTTTCTCCGGAATGGTGCCTGTGTGTTCGAGACTCTCAGGATCCGTCACATAGCCGTTCTTCGAATAATCATCCTGGGTCACCGTATACTTGAGATACGTCGGAAGACCTTCTATAACAAGCGTCTGGCCGTCGGTAAGCTCGAAGGTGTCTCCGCTCGTGATTGTTCCCTTGCTGCCGTCCGATTTCTCATAGGCGAAGGATTTGTCCGATCCCTCGCCTGTGAAGGTGAGCGTGTACTGGAACGGCTTCGACTTGTCGTCGTCTTTGCCTTTAACCGTGTTGCCGATAAGCAGGCTGCCTTCGATAACTCGCACATTCGTGAACGGGGCAACTTCATCTTTCCCCACCATGACCCCGGTATACTGCCGTTCCTTAGGCGTGGTCACGTATTCGTCAGTTGTGTAGTCCTTCTGCGTCACCGTGTATTTCAGATCCTTAGGCAGTCCTACAATTTCCAGCGTCTCTCCATGCTTGAGTGTGAAGGACTCACCAGACTTGATCGTGCCCGGTGTACTCGTCGCGCCATCCGATTTCGTATACGTGTAGTCTCCATCTTTGCCTGCTTTTTCAAAGATGACGGTGTACTCGAACGCCTTCGTCTTGTCACCGCCGTTGCCCATGACCGTATTGCTGACGGTCAGCTTGTTGACGGTCCGTTCATTGATGAAGTCCGCCTTATGGTCGCCTTTATTCTCGATTGTGCCGGACAGCTCTCTTGTCTCCGGCGTGGTGATATAACCGTCAACCGTCGTATAATCGGCCTCGGTTACGGTATAGACCAGACCCGCAGGCAATATTGGGAGCGTCACAGCTTCCCCGTGCTTGAGGGTAATCTTGTCTCCGCTCTTGATTATACCAAACGTATTATCCGGCTTCTTATAGGTGTACTCTCCGTTCTGGCCCTCGCCGGCGAAGGTAACGGTATATTCAAAATCCTTGGAGGCATCGCTGCCGTTTCCTTCCACCTTATTGCTAATGGTCAGCATTCCTTGCGCCGGCGTAGGCACGACCAGCGGTTTATCGGAGGTTACTTTTACGCCATCTACCCAGATAGGCTTGCCTGGCGTATTTCCTACATACACCTGATACACATGGGTGATCGGCAGCCAGGTATTTGTGTCAATATAGGTTTCCTTCAACTCATAATACCCCGGATCCGGGAACAGCAGATTCAGTTTCCCTCCGCTATCGGTTGTTCCTTTGGCGATTTGAGTTCCGTCGTCTTTCTTATAGAGCGTAAACTCTACGCCTTTTAGCGGATTGCCATCGGGATCTACCTTTTTCAGGGGCAGCAGGGCATTGGAGCTTGAACTGCCGGCTACGTCTGAACTGTCCAGCGTGCTTTCACTTTTGGCACTGACCGTTTTCAGCTTATCATCGCCCATCAGCTTTACCTCGTTGCCCATTTTATCGCCAGCTTTCGCTTTAGAAGGGTCAACCTCGGTTTGGTACACAAACTGGTAAAACTTATTAGGGTCTTTCATTTTGAATATGAGAACGGTGGTGCCTCCCGCGCCTGGTGCAGCTTCTACTTGAACTTCACCATTCGGGTCGGTGAGGTCCAGCGCTGCGCCCTCTCGTTCCAGAGCACCGCTGGCAGACAGTTTAGCAGGATAGACTGCCATACTAGGCGCTGTCAGCACAAGCTTTCCGTTTTCTTCATAGCGCAAGTTCATACCTGCACCTAGGGTATCCTGCAAATAAACGCCCTGCGTCATGTTGAATGGCGGAGTATAGTTCACCGTCCATTCCAGCACGCCTGGAACTGGCTTCGTTACCGACTTGCCCAGGGTCTGAATAGGTACAATAACTTTGCGCTGTTCGGTGACGACCTTCTCCACGCCGCCCCATGTCATGTGCAGGTCGGCTTTGTTATACAGCACCTGCTTGTCTGTGCCGTTCGTGGTGTATTCCTCCAAATATTTCTCCAGAGCCGCATTGGAAGGTCTAGCCTTTACTAAAATGACATAAGGGCTCTCCAGCTCGGAGAAGGTGAAGGTGCCTACGTTGCCGCTATGGGAGAAACTCACCACATGTGCACTAGTACCTGGTTCAATAAGTGTTTTGGCATCGTTTCTAACACCATATTCTGTACCCGAACCATTGTCCGAATATCCTTTCCAAAGCTCAAAATCCTTACCTTCAGAAAACGGCACGAATTCCCAGCCTTCGGGCAGTGTGTCCACTAGCTTGATATTGCTAATGACTCGATTACCGCCGTCCTTAGCCATTTCTTCTGTGTTGTATCCTGGCATATTCACACTTAGACGGAATGTGACAGTCTTAGTTGTTCGGTCATAGGCAGAAATCGTCCATGCTTCATTGTTATCGTTTCTAATATAACTGCTAACGTTATTCGGGCTAACATTTTCAGGCGTACCATCTGCTTGCAATGGCTTTGACGCAAAGAGCATATCCTTGTTCAGCATACGCAGATGCAGGTTGGTGCTGTTTTGTGCTTGTTTTACGGTGTCGCCGTCAATGAGCAAAGCCCGATTCCAGCTTGTTTTCCCTGCGTTGATATCCTGCCTGAAGAGGATGTCTGGGTTGGTCTCAAGTGCACGGAAGCTGAAAGATGCAGCTTTATCGGTATATCCGGTCACCTTGATCAAATCCGCCACCACTTTACCGTTCACGGTTAAAGGAATAGCTTTCAAGGTTAAGCCGTTTGCGCTCTTGAGGGTACCTTCGTGATATTGCTTCCAAAGCTGAGCAGTATTAACATTTGCCTTGATTTTCGCAATCGTTTCCGCGCTCACCTCGCCGGTTCCATCCACAGCGTTATCCAAGACGTTCAAATCCCCGCCATGCACCAACACATCGTATACGGCAGCATTTGGCAGGTCATACTGTGGCGTAAGATTAACGGTCCATGTGATACCGCCCAGGTTATAATCCTCCATCGAAATAGAGCCTGTTTTTGTAAACGAGTGCGCGCCGATGTTGACAATGGCCTCATCAGTCACTGCATTAGGTCTTGTACCGATCATGACATCGTTGTTCTGTATGCCATCTGGTGTATCCATATTCCAGTTGGCACGAGGATCAATTCTGAAGCTGGAACCGCTTGTTACCTTGCTCTTAATCACTAATTCTACTTTACCGTTAATATCCCCAAAGGAATAAACGCCGTTCGAATCTGGTGTAATTTGTGTTTCTCCAGATGCAGCGCCATCCTCCCATGTCTGCCATTCAGCTGATAAAAAGTCCAGCCCAGCAGGTAATACATTTGTGATTGTAAAGTCCTTTAACCCTTTTTTGTTATATTGGTTAACAGTGACCCTCCATGTAATGGTTTCATTCGGATGGTCATAAGAGCCCGATGCTTGAATCCAGTCGGGTGCAACCCACGTTTCCCTTGTTGCACTGGCTTTTACATCAGCACTCGTATCCCTCAGTTCAACTTTTGGATCAAGACGCTGTCCGCCACTTCGACCGGGATCGATTGCTACGCCCCGATACTCTTTATAATACAGATCCTTATGAAACCATGCTTGATACTCAACCTTTGGATCCCCCCCCGTTCCTGCCGGGAAGATGTAGCTCAGACTGCCATCTACATCCATGGTTGGGTCTACCTTAGTGCCGTTTACCTTGAAGGATCCCGGTACATAGACCATACGGTAATCGGAAGGCTTCGTATAGAACGTCATTCCATCTAGCGGCAGCTTGCTTGCTTCATCAAGCACATCAAAAGAGGATGGAGTAGACTGGATAGACAAATAACCATCTTGATAAGCTGGGACGGTCACATACCACCAAGTCCAGCTCCCATTCTTTGGCCAGTTGTTTCCTGTCAAGTTGATGCTGTACGCCGGCGTAACATCCGGGTTCTTCAGCTCATACGCTCCCCCGAAAATCGAGATAGGCTTTGTATCGCCGTAATTCATGCCCGTTACATCCGCATTGGCCGTGGTTTCAAAGCCGAAGGTAACCGCTCGTCCAATACCATTGAAAAACCCATCGTCGCCATTAAATACAATCTTGATGCTTTCCGGAGTGAAATAGGCGATGCCAAGCTGCTTCTGACCCGTTTCAGTTGTTGCCATCAAGGTTTTGGTAGCTGTTGGTAATACCACTTCCTCGAAGTAGTCATCCCTTTTTAGTTCGATCCAGTCACCCTTCTGAATGTATAGGTCTGGATCTGCATTAGTCGGATCAGCGTCATCACCATTCACCGGCACCTTGAGGCCCTCAGATTTAAGGGTGAATGCCTGTCGGCCCTGGATCGTACCGCCTGGAGCAATGTCCGTTCCCTGCGTCACCTTTAGCGGAAAGGTTGAATTTGCATCCATGAACACCAACGTTTTGTCCGTCGGTGCAGCAATCATCACTATAGAATCGTTCGGTACATCGTATACCGCCTTAGTTACTGACGGCGGTTCGTCCGAGCTCGGCGAATCGGCTTCGCTAACAGCCGCTGCCCCGGAATCGCTTGGCGAACTATCCGCATATGCAGTGACAGAGAACGCCACCGTCTGCAAGACAAGCATAATTGCCAGGCATAAAGAGAGTATTGCTTTACCTATGCTGCGTTTTCGTTTCAAGAAACATTTCTCCTCCATTCCCGAAACTGCTGGAATTTTTAGCGACAATAAGATCATCGACCCGATTACACTCAACCGAATAGACACCTTCTGTTTGCTTGATCCCAGCAGCTCTTTGCATCATCAAAATCTTGCGGAGTTCCCTCCTTTATACCTCCTCCCGTAGTCCGAATTTCCACACTTTCTTTTTCATAGTTTAAAAACCTAAGCTCTACAAAATCTCTACAATGCGAAGAATTGCCTTCTCCTGGCACAATAATAGATTGGGAGGGAGCATGAGAAAGGATATTCCTGAAGCGATCTCAGTTACCGGAAAGGGGGCTTGTTCAAAAAGTAACACGTTCAGTAATAAGTTCACTTGCGGACATAAATGAAAATGAGCCCGGCATCATGACCGGACTCATTTTCATTAAACTGCCTAATACATATGGTGCCATTCAAACGATCTCATGGTTGCTCCGCCATGAAGGTAGGAGGGTGCGGCTGGTTCGCAATCCACCACCCCCCGTTCCGATTAAGGCCGAAGAAGTGAATGTAAGCTTGACTTCAGAATCCATGCCTGGGTCGACTCTCTCCATATCGATCTGCTTCGGAGTCAAGATTTTCAGCTCATAGGATGAAATCAAGCCATCATACTCTGCCGTGATGAGTACGGCTCCTTCCGACTTTGCTGTTACTATACCGCTAGCGCTGATCTCCGCTATAGTTGGATCACTGCTTGTATAGATGACGTTTGTCTCTACCTTTTCACGGCTTCCATCGCTATATACTGCGGTAGTCACCGTATGATCACTCTCGCCAACGACCAGTGTAGACATTCCTTCGAGCTCAAGCTCAATCAGGCTAACCGGCTCTTCTTCATTACCTTCTGATACCGATTGTAAAACAGGTCGTTTAGCAATATCGTCCCATCTCCAAATCGCGTTAAAGTCCCACCCTAGCCTGTCTGTATAGGTGGATGGAGTCTTTATTTCAGTTTCAGATAGGCCTAATCCTTTAAGGGTTGTTAATGCTCCTTCAGCGACACCTTCTTTATTCACCATCATGCCGTCAAATGCATAATTATTTTCGAGCGTAGCGATGTGCCCCGCAAGAACTCGTCCCATCACCCGGTTTGCCATCGTTGGCGCCGTAACCGCAGGGCTCAGGGCAATGACATTTCTGACGACTGTATCATTGTATCCGTAGCCAGTGACTCCGCCCGCATTGCTCGTGATCGCTCGAACGGTTCCAGATGCATACACGTTTTCTGTTAGGCTGCCCGAGTTCGTAATTCCGATTAGGCCGCCGGCCTGACTTACCTGAGCGGTTACATCCGCGGTTGAATAGCTGTTTCTTACGATACCATTGGAATAGCCTACTAGACCCCCCACTGTGCTGGAGCCTTTAATGGAGCCTGTTGAGAGACTATTCTCTACCTCGCCATTGTTCGTATTGACGAGTATGCCTATTCTGCTCCCGCCAGTGACGCTGGCATCGATCATGGCTATATTTTTAATCACTCCGCCATTGAGATGGAATAAGCCGCCGCTCGAAGAATGAAAGTTAACTATTTTCTTCCCGTCGCCATCCAAAACACCGGTGAACGAAACCACTTTAAAAAGCGACTCAGCCGGTTGTCCAGAGTAATCCAAATCATGGTCCAAAATATACTTTTCCGCCGGGAAGTTTTCCATAACGTTCAAATCGGCAATGGATTTGATTCTGTAATAACCTGCTTCATTTCTTTCCAAAGGCACGACAGACTCGCTCGCCTCTTCGGGATTACTGTTCAATACTGGACGCTTTAAAGCATCATTCCACGTCCAAACCGACTCAAAATCCCATTTCAATATATGGATATACGTATTAGAATCTTCAACCTGTTGCTGGGATAGCCCTAAACCTTTTCTGTTGTCAGCAGCGGCAATACTTTCGCCTTCTACATCCACAATCATGCCATCAAACGCATAATTATTCTCAAGCGTTGCGGTATGCCCGGCAAGAACTCGTCCCACCACACGGTTCGCCATCGTCGGTGTTACGACTGAAGGATTGAGAGCAATAACGTTTTTAACAACCGTATCATTATAGCCGTAGCCAGTCACTCCGCCTGCGTTACTTCTAAGCGCCTGAACGGCGCCAGATGCATACACGTTTTCCGTTAAACTGCCTGAGTTTGTAATGCCGATCAAGCCGCCAGCCTGGTTCAGCTGGGCCGTTACATCTGCAGTAGAATAGCTGTTTCGCACGATGCCATTGGAATAGCCCGCTAGACCGCCCACTGTGCTGGAGCCTTCGATTGAGCCCGTTACATAACTATTCTCTACCGTTCCGTTGTTCGTGTTAACGAGTATACCGATATTACTCCCGCCAGTGACGCTTGCATCGACCATAGCTATGTTTTTAATGGTTCCACCATTGAGATGAAATAAGCCGCCATTTTCTGATTTAAATTGCTTTAACGTTTTATGATTTCCATCCAATGTGCCGAGGAAAGGCGTCCCCTTAAATAGGGGTTCAAATAGCTGCCCTTCAAAATCAAGATCGTTTTCCAATATATAATTTTCATTTGGAAAGTCTGAAATGGTCTTTAATTCGCTAACCGAACGAATGATGTAGTACCCATCTTCGTTTTGATCCAGCTTCGGCTTTGGAATATCGTCTTCGTTAATTACCTCCAAATTACTTTGCAGTAAAGGACGCTTGGCATCTTCATTCCAGATCCAGATCGAATCAAAGTCCCAACCGAGGGTCTCCATGAAAAAAGCTGGCTTCGTGAATGCTTCTGCACCCACCCCCTGTCCTTTTTCATTGTTTGGATCAGGAACCGTAACGTTCTCACTGCTAACAAACATATTTTCATCGGCGTAATTGTTGACTAGAGTTGCCTTCTCCCCAGCTAACACTCTGCCAACAATTCGATTCGATGCCGTACCTGTAACAATCGATGGATTTAATGCCATACTATTTTGAATGACCGTATTGTTATAACCGTATCCGCTGATGCCGCCAGCATTGGATTCTTCTGCTATTACGGCTCCCATGGCATAGACCTGTTCGGTTATACTCCCCCGATTCGTAATCCCGATCATGCCGCCGGCTTGCTTGCCCCGTGCATTAACTCGAGCTGTTGAATAACTGTTTCTAACGATACCGTTCGAGTAGCCCACAAGACCGCCAACTGTAGAATTGCCTCTAATAGCTCCGGTACTGTAGGCATATTCCACGATCCCATCATTCTGATCCACCAGGATTCCAACATTGCTCCGGCGAACATCAATGTCTGCATGGATGATTCCTACATTTCGAATCGTCCCTTCATTAATGGCAAAGAGGCCTGCGCCGCCTGAAGAGATCATAACGTCTGTAATCGTATGCCCTTGCCCATCAAACGTACCCGTAAATGGAGCCCCATTCACGCCAATGGCTTCAAAATACATGCCATTACCGTCAATATCCCGATCTAAAATAAAATGTTTGTCCGGGAATTCATGCATTTTATAAAGTCCGCTGGCACTTTTGATTTGATATGGGTTGTCTTCCGAACCATCGCCCAGCATTCCTTCTTTAGCTATTAACGGGTCCGTTAACGGCTCTTGATCGATTGGATTATTAACCAATCTTACGACGATCGTATGTTCATCGCTAAATGCAAGAGGGTTATCAAATAAGATGATTTGTTCTCGTCCGAGATGTTCTAGCGTTGCTTCTTGAATAACCGTTTCCAACAGCTGTTCACCTGTATGATCCCGCTTTTCCCCGATCACGGTGACACGTTCAAGCGAGCTCGGGTAATTCAAGACCCCAACGCCCTTCAAGATGTTATTTTCCACAATTGCGCTCGTTAATTCCAAATAATTGGCCGGTTGTTTAATCGTAAATGAATCAATCTCAACACCGTCGCTGTTGTAAGCTTTCAAGGTGAGCGATTGATCGTTTGATTCTAAAATAACACCCGTCTGCTTATTTTCATCATATACGATATGATCCCAGTCAAATGATTTGTTATCATAGAACGTTGGACCTGATGAACCAACTGTCACAAAAGTTGTTCCTAAATTCATCGCTTCTTCCGATATATCTTTTACACCGTCTCGTATGGTTGTCCGTTTATACACATGATCATGACCGCCAATATACAAACTAACGCCAAGGCGTTCAAATGCTTGAGACAATTTCACTCTCATCATGTCCATACCGGTCTCATCCCCGGATTGACCGCCATAATAAGGATAATGCCCCATAACGATTTTCCACTTCTTGTCCGTTGCCCGCAAATCTTTTTCCAGCCATGACAGCTGCTTGTCGAAATCCAGCACAGAATTCAGAACAGCAATGTGCATATCGCCATAATCAAACGAATAATTCGTTTCCCGGTAACTGCCTTCACCGTTCTTCGGCAGGTTGAAAAACCCGGAGAACGGCACGAGCTTCCGCTCCGTCGCACGTTCACGGTCCCCGACAATGTGAGCAGAAACTAGTCCCATATCGTTGTTGTAAATGTTGTTAAACACATCATCCCAAGCATACATATTGCCGCCGTTCTCGACCAAGTCTCCGACTTGAATCACCGTCTGTCCGTTTGGATTTTTCTCCCGCAAAACGTCCAGCATATTTTTAAAGAGCCGGAAGCTTTCCTGATTTCGATCTGGAACTCCAAGATCCCCCATCACATACATAACGGCTTCCTCTGAAGCTGGCGCGGTCCTAAAGCTATAACTGCCGCTCCAAGGTCCAGTCGGTGACATTCCATACCGATAGTCATACGTAGTCCCTAAGTCGAGATCAGTTATATTCGCTTCATGAGCTGCAAGCACGCGATAATTACTCTTCGCAAACGTATCACCATAGGCGACTTGAAAATAAGATACTTCCGCTTGTACCACTTCAGCATTGTCCCACGTCGCCGCTGACTCAGGTTTATACTGAATATACGTTGTTTCTAATGCCTTATCGGTTACTACATTTATTCCTACTTCACGTTCGCTTGCACCTACATTAACAATGGGTTGAAATTCATTTAAAATGTTATCAGCGTCCAGATTTTGTTGATCAACAAGCAATCGAATAAGTTCAACACGCGTATTTCCTTGAGCGTCGGTTGCTACATACTTAATGAAATAGTCTCCATACATATCGACCTTGAAATGCTGATTTAGAGCGGCTACTTCTCCCTTATCATTTAAAACGATGGCTTCCACTGATAAAGATTGACCGCGGTTATCCGTCGCCGAGGCGCCGAGCACTTCTACTTGATCCCCAAGCTTAATGGTGTCCGGATATTTTCCATGGACCGTAATTTCAGGCGCGTGCACCGTGCCCCTCGTTTCATCACCAATCCAAATTGGAGCACTTATCGCTTCTTCACCGTCTGCCTGAAAAGCTCTAACGATGAAATAATCCCCATCTTTAGTTGCTAAGGTTACTTCCTTTTCAAATTTATTACTGGCAATATTGCGGTACTCCTTGAGAATTTCACCGCTGTTTTTGTAGATAACGACTTTATCCAAAACATCGTTAGCATCAGGATCATTCATGCGGACGAAAAGATTAATTTCTTTTGTATCGGCTGGAAGGATCGCCCCCATCATCTGACCTTTTGCGGAAACCGCCATTTCTAGGTTCCGATCAAATGATACATAGGTGCGGTGGTTTCGCATCGCCTCGTAAAGACCTTCTCTAGTAAGGTTATCTCCCCACATACCGGTCACATGGGGCTGAACCATTCCCCAATTTCCTTTGTGCTCGTCTCCGCCAAACACAGGAGAAACATGCCAGCCTTGATCTAATGCCTTGGTATAGATTGCAAAATCATTGGAGGATTTGTATTCGATCATATTAAGGTTACTGTCAACGTCTCGGTTATAATGTTTAAATTCATTGAAACTCCAATTACCTGACAAGCGTGGATGATTAAACTGAGCAATCGCATGAGGATCTTGGGCAAGTCTTGCGTAAAAGGTTGGCAAATCATATTTGATGTCGCTCCAGCCCCAAGTGCCATCCGCGCCTACTCCATGTGTTCTTGCAAACCATGGGGCATTAAATAGGTTGATATGACCCGATTCATCATACCAGGTCACTTCCGTACCAGGCAGCGTAATAAATTCGTGATCACGATTGTGAGCATCGGATTGCTCATGCAGCAGCTTGTATTCTTCTGAATAAGAGTCTTGAACATTCGTAATAAAATCACTGCCCGTACTGATGTCATAAGTCACGTCGTGTTCAGTCACTGCAAAAAAATCAAAGTCTGTATTAGCTTTCACAAAATCGTAAGCATCATTGGGCAACAATATCCCATCACTGAGAGATGTATGGCTGTGCATGTGACCTTTGAAGAGTGAAGCTCCTGAGTACTTAGCTCTATCTTTTTGAGAAACACCCTCTTCTTTGTCTGAAGACGCGGATACATTAATGCCGTAACAAAGACTAACAACCCCCGCAATGAAACAAGCCATCACAATAAAAGGCAGACTTCTTCTTTGGGACTTCAATCAAAATCCTCTCCTTTTTCGGCTCAAATTGGTAATACAGATGTTGGATAAACAAACAGCCCCTAAACCAAAAAATGCAGTCTGAAGGCTGTTCATAACATCTATCTTGTTCATCACAGTCGCAACAATGGCTTAATGATAGGTGCAAGCGACTGTGCCATGCGCAAAAATCCGAGGTCTGTTGGATGTGTTCCATCTACCGTACAATCATTGACGAAATCATCGCCCAGCAGCTTCAAGCCGTCAACGAAATGAATATTACGGTCTCCTTCTGTCCTTCTCTGTTCCACATTTTCAATTTGGATCAGCCTGCGGCGATCATTAAGCTCCCTCCTCTCCATATAGAACTGGTCTTCGGCAGTGCTAATCCTTGAGACTACTACTATAGGAACTTCGGGATGCCGATCTCTTAAAATTTGGATGAAGGCAGGCAGCGTTCGTGCGATGTTTCCGGCCGCGCCCGTATTCCCTTCATAATCAAGAATGAATAGAGCCGGATCATCGATTTCCGACATGATCTGCGCGAGCTCCGGCTCGCCCTTTCCATTCCCCGAGAAGCCTAGATTTACGAACTCCACTGGAATCATACGGCTGAGAATATTAGAATAAGCCATACCCGGCCGGGAGGCGCATCCCCCTTGCGTAATCGAAGTTCCATATATAATGACGGGTTTACTGCTTGCATAGGCAGGTGCATCGCTTATGACAGCATCCTTATCTACACCGATCCATACCTCTTCTACCCCTTGGTAGAGCGGCAAGTTTAAGGTGACAGCCACATCTTTTTTTGTATCCCACTGATAAAGCTGGGATTCATATTCACTTTCCGTTGGTTTGAATCTAGCCGTGGTGATAAAGCTCTGCTCTCCCGGCTCTCCAAGATAGCAGTCAACCCCGCACTGCCCTGTAGGCGGCATATGATACATATTGGCCGGTCCGGCAAGACGCACCCTTATGACCAGCCTTGAAGAATTGGTGCGAAAGCGAATTTGCCCACCTGCCGTACAATAAGCAAGCGTATCAACCGCAGGCGGCAAGACAGCCCCGGAAGCCAAGGGCAGGCGTCTGTATATCCCATCCTGCGCGAGCCAAGGAAAGCCCGCGATGTGAAAGGGCGCTTCAAGCGGAGAATGCCATCTCAGCTGTTCGCCATTGGTTGTCTTCGGGTATATCGTTCCGCCCAGTTGATCTAAGTTTATCTCTTTCGATTGAACGGTCATCTATTTCTACTCCCTCACTTTCAAGATTCGATGCCGAATTACTTCTTGACTCCCTTCGTGATCAAAAGACGACTTTTTGAACAACCTCTAAAATACGTTTGCTGCGTTTACTCCATTTGGAATACATATTTCCGAATCGCCTGAGCAACGCCGTCCTCGTTGTTGGTAGCCGTGATTACGTCGGCTATGGATTTGATATGCTCTTCACCGTTGGCCATCGCCACACCGAGACCTGCCGCCTTCAGCAGCTTCGCGTCATTATCACTGTCTCCCATCGCAATGACATCGGACATCGAGAAGCCCAGCATCTGGCAAACCTCACGCACTCCACTTTCCTTGGTAGTTCCTTTAACTGATATCTCCATATTCGTAGGGGCCGAACGGGTAACTTCAAGCATCCCCCATCGGAGCAGCTCCTCCTTAATTTCCGCGAGCTTCTGTTGATCATGGCTGCCGATGCCGAATTTCATCCAATCCCGTTCAAACATCTCAGGCGTCCAATCCTTGTCGCCCGTCAAGCTCTCCACGCTGTAGCCCCAGTACCACTCGGCCCGTTGGGCAGCAATGGCGTGCATATGGCGGACCGTATCCCGCGGGAGGAAGACTCGCTTCTTAAGCCTGCCCGGCCTCTCCCAAATTTCCGCGCCATTGAGCAGCACCATTGGGGAATCAAGCCCCAGCTCATCCCAGAAGCCCTGTGCAGTTTGCAAGCCTCTTCCGGTGGAGAACATCACTTTAACGCCCTGATCTACGGCATATTGAAGCCACTTTTTGGTCTCTTCCGTAATGTGCTTTTCATCCGTCAGAAGAGTCCCATCCAGATCTAAGGCAATCAGCTTATATTTCGCCTTCACTTGCTGCACAGTATTCATCCCTTCACCGCTCCCATGGTCGCGCCTTCCATCAGAAGTTTTTGGAATAAGATATAAATAATAATGGACGGTACCATCGCAATGGTTACACCGGCAAACAAAGTTACCCAATCCGCAGTAAACTCCATTTGCTTATTCGCAGAATACATCTGCACCGCAATGGGATATTTCTTGGGATCGCTCAAATAGATAAACGGCGCTAAGAAATTGTTATAGAACCCTAGGAACTTGAATACGCCAACGGTTACAATTCCCGGTGTAGACAAAGGAACAATAACACGCCAAAACTTTTGGAATAATGTAGCGCCATCCATCGTTGCGCTCTCCTCAAGCTCCATCGGCAGAGAGCTCATAAACCCTCCGAGCAGCATAAGGTAGAACACGCTTTCCCCCAGACTGGACAGGAGAATTAATCCGGTCAAGCTATTGGTTAAATTCAGTTCCCTCATAACTACATACTGGGGTACAAGCGCATTGATGCCGGGCAGGAACAGGGACAACATAATCAAGCCCCAAATCAATTTTCTACCTTTGAACTGCATTCGAGTAAGCGCATAGGCGTTAATTGTCGTAAAGAAAAGTCCAAGCACCAGACTTCCGCCGACATAATAAAGGGTATTTAAGAGTGATTGTCCAAAGCCATATTGATTCCAAGCCTTCGAATAATTCTGCCATCTTGGTTCCGAAGGCAGCGCCCATATATCTTTAAAAAACTCAGGATTGCTTTTTAACGATTCATAGATAACCCAGACTAAAGGAAATAATATGGTCAGCGACCAAGCATAAAGCAGCACACGCCACACAACGTCCATAAACGTTCGTTTTTCCTTCAAACTTTATCCCTCCGAACTTCATATGGAAACTAATACTCGTAGCCTTTGTTCGGCACAAATTTATCGATTAACAGCTTTGCCGTTACTAATATGACGAACAGGATCATACCGACTGCGGAAGCGTAGCCGTAATTCCGATACTCTACGCCAAAAGCCAAGTTAAACATGTAGAGGCCAATGACATCCGTCGACCCGAACGGGCCCCCATTTGTCATAATAAGGATGATTTCAAAGCCCTTCATCGTGCCAACGATCAGGAACAAAGCGCTGACCCGAATAATTGGCGTAACAAGCGGCATTGTAATTTTAAACAAGCGCGACATATGTCCGGCCCCTTCAAGAATCGCCGCCTCGTACAATGACTTTGGAATCGCCAGCATCGCATTGGCAAAGATAATGACGTACAAGCCGACGCCGCCCCATACCCATGCCGGGATAATCGACGCGAGCGCCGTATTTTCATTGCCCAGCCAATAGAAATTACCGGTATCAATGCCAATGAACTTTAGAAGCCCATTCAGCAAACCGTACGATCCGTCATAAATAAAAGCCCAGAGGAGCGCGACTACGACCGTAGATAAAACATTCGGAAAGAAAAACAATATCTTCAAAAACTTATTTTCTTTATACGATTTATTTGTAATTAAATAGGCAAGTATCAAAGAGATGATAATAACAAAGAAGGGCACCGTTATCATTAAAATCAAGTTGTGGGTAAGCGCGCGCCACACGTATTTATCTTGAAATGCGGTGACGAAATTGGACAGCCCCACAAACGTTGCATCCGTAAACCCGTCCCAATTGAGCAACGCATAATAAACGGATAAAATGTTCGGAAACAACGTAAACAGCAAATATCCGCCAAAGGGAGGCACAATGGCTATGAACAGAAATATCCACTTCTGCGTATTCGCTTTATCTAGACCCATACGCTTGCGCATAGGGGCTTTTGGTGTCGTCACAACGGTTGAATCTGACACGAGAGGTCAACTCCTATCTTACTAGACGTTTATAAGAGGTTGTTCAAAAAATCGTCTTTTGATCACGAAGTGAGTCAAGAAGTAACTCGGCATCGAATCTTGAATTCAGCCGAGCCTTCCGGTGCTCACGTACCCAGAACGTACGCTACGCTCCTCACTCCCTAGCTTCATCCAACCTTCTCGGTGCTGAAAATCCGACTTTTTGAACACGCACTATTAGTCATTTTCAGTGTGAAGCCTATAGGGTCTCAAAAGTTAAAATGGAAGAGCGGAGATGAATCCTCCCCGCTCCATCACGTCTTATTTTTTCTTTTCAGCCTCTACAGCTTTCTTCAGCAGTTCTTCAGCTTGCTCCAGAATCGGTTTCGGATCCTGCATACCCATAGCAAATTTAACAATATTCTCATTCAATAATTTTTCCGCTTGAGCAAGATTCGGATCCGAAATGCTGATAGACCGGCTTGCTTTATAAGTTTGAGCATTATTATCCGCAATGTACTTCAGAACAGATTGAGCGGAACTGGAAAGGTTAGCCGTTCTGGCAGGGTCTTCCGTCAAATCCTTGCGCATTGGCAAAGCGCCTGCTTTTTCAGCAGCAAATTGTTGATTTTCAAGCGTAACCATCCATGTGATCAATTCTTTGGCCCACTTTTTGTTAAGCTCCGGCTTAGCTGCCCAGATATAGTTGAAGTTTGAAGTTCCGCTTCGAATCCAAAGCGTTTGATTTGTGTCATCTCTGAAAGGAACAGCCATGAAACCCCAATCGAAATCCTCGGGTGTTGCTTCCTTCATCTCATTCTCGACATGAGTCCCTGTCGATACCATCGCCGCTTGCCCCTGAATAACCTGCATTTGCGATTGCGTATGGTTCAATGCCGGAAGTCCTTCTGCAAAATATCCTTGTTGGCCAAGCTCGTAGATGCGCGTCCAGGTTTCAACCGTCTCCGGATTTGTATATTGCGGCAGACCATAGGTTCTATAATTTTCGATAAATTCATCGACATGTCCATTGATATCAGCCAGCTCAAAATTTTTGGCTGTTCCGAAAGCCCAGTTATGGTAGCTTGGATGAATACCCGGGAACGTTATGGGAGCAATGCCGTCCGCTTTAATGTCTGCTAGAAGTGCTTTAAATTCATCCCATGTGTTCGGGTTTTGGTTCCAGCCATGCTCTTCGAATAGCTTTTTGTTAAAAAACAACCCGCCAAAGCTGCTCGCCGTCGTAAATTCATACCTTTTCCCATTGATCAGCTGCGTTGATTCGTACATGCCCGGCATCATAAGATCCTTGACCTTTTTGTCCGGCACGTCTGGAAGAGGGTATTCCCAAATGTCATCCATTGGTTCAAGCTTGCCGGCTTCAGCGAGCCCCACAATACCTCCCGCTGGATCCGTATTAAATAGATCAAACATGTCATTATCATTGCCTGCAGAGATTTTTGTAGAAAGAATCGTCTTCATATCGGCTGAAGCCGTGATGTCTATTTTGACATTTGGATACTTGGCTGTGAACGATTCAACTGCATAATCGAACCACTCCCGGCCATATCCTCCTACAAAGAAGCCTACCTTTAGCGTTACTTCCTCATTCTTCGGCAATCCATTCTCATAAACATCTACCTCTGCAGATACACCTGGATCCGACCCAGCAGGAGTTGTACTTGGGCTAGCCTCGTTTTTCCCGCTGTTTCCACCGCAACCAGCCAGCATAGCTAAAGATAATGCCGCTGCAACACCCGTGCTCATGAATCGTTTCATTTTTCCATTAAACATTATTTCGCCCCCGTTAATTAATAAATAAATTGGATTAACTATTTAAGCATAACTATGATTTGTTAATTACCAATCAAATCCGGGTAAATAATTTGTAAATAACTTTTGGCTTATAGCCACTTAAGCCTCACCTCCCATATATTCTGTAAACGCTTACATTCTAATCACTTATTGGCCAGTTGTCAACCATTTTGTCAATTGTTTTGATCATTGATTTCTCGCCTGATAATGGGGAGCGTTAATCGAAACGCCCGAATTTCCAAAAATGTTAATTTGAGCTGGAATCCCACAATGCTTCTAAGGCTTCGATTAGCGCTGAAACCGCCATTCATGCCAAGACGATGCATAATATACTTCGTGCGGCGGACATGAAATAAATTGGTTATGATCATAAAAGATTTTAGCTGGTACTGCTCCATCAATTGCTTGCTAAAGATTAAATTCTGAACGGTGTTGTGTGACTTGTCTTCTTTTAATACTCTTTTCGCCGGAACGCCCTTCTCAACCAGATACTTCTTCATCAGCTCTGCCTCCGAGCGACGTGAACCAACTGCTCCCCCCGATACAATGATGTATTTGTGCCCATACTGCTGAAATCGTTTGTAAGCCTCATCCAATCTTTCCTTAAGCAAAGGGTGTATTCGGCCGTCTTTAGATACATAGCCAAGTACAATAATCGCATCTGCTTTACCAGGTTGTAATATAACTGCATGCAGCCAGCATATGTAAGCCAGCACCGTCATCGCTGCTATTGCAATTATCCATCCGATCCATACCATTACTTACTCCTCTAGGCGTCATTTTCTGCATTTAATCAAATCAGTTTACAAATATAATATCTTTTTTTATTACAATGTCAATACAATCCGTTTCATTTTTTAAGTATTTTCGGAATAAAACTTTCCGCATTGATTGTATTCTGCTGCATAATACCGCCATCTATCGTCGTTTTTATGAAAATTCAAATGATATGCTTGTTGAATTAAACGAACTTGCAACTTTTATTCGCCTCGTATTAATGCTACACTTGAAGCAAAGTATGTTCCTAATTTGTCAAATGTTTTGAATCTATATTATATAAAACGTTGTTGGAAAGAGGATGCATATTGTGAGTGATTCGGTTAAACAAACTAGCCATATGTTATTAAAATCAATTAATCAGCAGAAGGTTCTTTTTCTCATTTATTCAGAGGGGCCGATCTCTCGCGTAGAGCTTGCGGAAAAGACTGGACTAAGCAGACAAACGGTAACCAATATCGTGAATCGCCTGTTGAAGGAAAAAATAATCGTGACAGGGGAGCTTATTGACTTGGAGGCAGGCAGCGGAAGGAAAAGAGTCGGCCTTCATATCAACAGCGGCCATTTTTATGCCATCGGGCTTGAGCTCGCCGGCAAATACATTCGCGGAAAAGTGTTCAACCTGCGTCAAGAAGCTGTCGCATCCGCAGAACGCACGAGCAACAAATATGGTTCTATCGATGTGCTGATGCAGCTGTTGCATGAAGTTATCGATGAGCTGCTCACCCAGGTGCCCAACACCTCCAAAGTAAAAGGGATCGGAATCAGTATGCAGGGCCTGGTAGATTCTCAGCATGGCATCGTTCTACGGACACCCGGCATAGGCGTTCATCGCCTGCCGCTCAAGCAGCTGCTTGAAGACCAATATAGCATCCCCGTGTATATCGAGAACGATGTCAATCTTCTCTCTGTCAACGAGAATATGAACGGCTGCTTGAAGGATTCCCATAACAATATCACAATCAAGTTTGATTACGGTACAGGCGGCGCGATCGTCCATGATAAACAAATTATTGCAGGATCAAGCTTTGTTGCAGGTGAATTCGGGCATTATAAAGGCTTCTATGGAGAAGATGCCTATCCATGCCATTGCGGCAGATCCGGATGCTTAACGACATTGGCTTCCAGCAGCGGACTTAGTGTTTCCATCAAATGCACACTAGAGGAGTTCGCAGAAGGCATAAGAACTGGAGATCCTAAGTTCCTTAGCTTATACGAAAAAATTGTCGATGGCATCGCGATCGCCGTTACCAATATAATTACATTTATAAATCCAGACAGTCTGCTTATAACGGGCCGAGTCATTCATACCATCAGTCCCGAAATGTTCAACGAGATTAGAGCCAGGGTGATGCACCAGTTGCCTGTGACAGTTAATAACGTACAATTGATCTACCTTTATAACAAACCGGATGAAACCAAGCTTGCTGCTGGGTTAGTTATTAAACGCGCATTTGAAATACCGCTGGATACTTTATCTCTTTAATTGACCCCGTTTTTTGATGTCATTCCTAAAATGGATAAATCGATCGTACGCAATAAACAGAACTCTCCAGACTCGGAGAGTTCTTTCTTTGTTATCCATATCCTTCGCCCATATCGACAGTACGCTGTTATTACCCCTAGTAGACGCTATTGTGCGCTAGTGCGTCGATTCCGTTTGCGTATCAACTCGGCAAGTTAGATTAGCCAATCGTCGGATCTCATCACTTAACCTTCGATTGACCGGATACACTTCTTCTATGAAATTTAAAATGCGAAGTGCCGATTCGGGAACATGATCGTAACCCTGTATCATGTCTCCTATGATTTCCGCAAAACGGGGGTATCTCCTCTCTAACCGCCTCTCATTGCCGAATGGGTCGGGATAGTAGTCCACCTCTTGCTCCAGCAGATGGAGCACGGATAGAATCCTGTCCACTGCGTATCCTTGAACAAACCTCGTCGCGGATAGACGCTCTCCCCTAGCATAGCGACCGAGCCCCACGTATAGATTGGTTAAGGCTTCATTCAAAGGAAAGTCCAAGGAATCCACTTTTAGGCTGGGGACCGGGTTGGAAGGTTTGGCGATTGCCGTATTGGCATACATGGGATCCTTCCAAATGACCCGGCCTTCCGTATAGGTGGCGTTCGCCAGCTCCCATTCCTCGAATACAGCATATTCCCCGAAAATACCGTCCTCGAACAGGACTTTGTAGCCAACATCCGAATTCTTAAATGAATAGGCAAGAGGGCGTACGTCCTCGAGCCAATCCAACCGGTCTATATATCTGTTTTTCTCCCCGGGCTTTACAATGACAAAGAAATCTAAATCCGAATATTCATCCAACCGTTCTGTCTCGACCCCAACGGAACCAACTCCTAATAATAAAAGAGCTCCCCCCTTGCGTTCGAGCGACTTGCCGATCTCGCCCAACCGCTGTAACAGCAATTCTGTTCTCAACATTACGAATCCTCCCCTTGTTTTGGAATGCAAAAAGGGTCCAACCCACTTCTCAGCGAGGTTGAACCCGAAGGTTGCATTGCCTTTATTATCCTTCCGTGAAATTATCACGTATACTTGTTGCTGTCAATCGAAAAACTTGCCGTCACTTATGATAAGGTCATTAAAGTACGGTAATCCCACTCTCAAAAATGACTTTCAAATAGTCACCCTCAATTCTGCCAAAAACTATCTCTGCAGCAACTCATCCCGCGCTTCAGTCAGCGCGAACCCCAGCAGATTCTGGCCCCGCCATTTCACGGGATTCTCCGCATCCGGATTGGACTGGCCCATGCCGATCCCCCATATGCGGTCCTGCGGGCTGGCTTCGACGAGGATACGGTTCTTCGTCGACTTGAGATAATCGCCAAGCTCCGCATTCTGCGAAAATTTGGCCAAGCTGGCTCTTTTGACGATGCCGTAGCATTCCTTGTCCCAAGTATCCTTGTCAAAGTTTCGGACCGCACGCCCATAAGCCTTCATCTCCTTGGGATGCTTAGCTGTAAGGATCGACTCCAGCATTTCGTGGTCGCCGAACAGCCTTGCCTTCTCGGCCATCATAAACTGCTCGGCACAGGAACACTCCGTCCCCTCTACCGTGAACGGGCACATCCACCACTGGCTGAAGCAGCTTTTGTCGATGCTCCCGTCCTTAGGCGGCGTATGGCCCCAAAAGAATACAAACTTGAACGTTTTCCCTTCTTTATATGCTTTTCTTAGCTCATCGAGATTGTAGATCATCGTTATTCCTCCAGTTTTCTCCGATACAACCGGGATGGCCGATGTCCCGCATTTTCGGTGTAATGATCGGTCTCCGCCACAAGATCGGCCACCTTGCGCCGGAAGGCCGCCTTCAATAGCTCTTTATCCATAATGACCTCATAAACCTGCTGCAGTTCCGTCAAGGTAAAAAGCCTTGGCATTAAGTGCAGCGCAATATCGGTATAATTCACTTTTCCACGCAGCCGCTCGATAGCGCATGCTATAATTTTCGCATGGTCGAAGGCCAACCCGTTATTCGATACGATCTTATAATCCGTGCTAGTCGATGTCGTTTTCACGGTCAACGTCCTTGCCACGACCGCCGAAAGCTCCTCTTCACCGCTTAGCTTGAGTTCATACTCCAGCGTCTTGACGTATCCGTCTTCCATCAGCTCTTTCTGCTCCCGCAGCAGCCGATAGGAGACCTTAAACCAAGCGGCGTCGGCCGCATCGTCTCCAGCCTGAAGCTCCAACTTATCGCTGTTGATCAAAGCCATGTAGCTGCAGCTCATAACCCAGGTTCGGGGATCTCGCCCGATATCACTGAACGTATACAACTGTTCCAAATAAACGTCGTCCACGCCGGTTTCCTCGCGCAGTTCCCTTGCCGCAGCCTGTTCAGTCGTCTCGCTCGGCTGGACAAAGCCGCCAGGCAGCGCCCATTTACCCAGGAAAGGGTGACCTCCCCGGCGGATCAGCAGAATTCGGAGCTCTTTTTCGGGTAACTTCCGATAGCTGTCAGCCGCCTCATCCGTAACCGTGAAGATCACCATATCGGCTGCCACCGAAGGCCGCTCGTATTCCTCTGCCCGGTACTTCTCCAAAAATTCGCGTTCCGTAAGTCCGTCCCGATCCAACAAATTCAATGGGGGCGCCTCCTTGTTTTTTTGATTCTAAATGAGCTGCGGTTATGGGTTTATTTTACTCCCTGCCTGCATCTAATGCTAACCGTTTTAGCTCCCCGAAATAGTTTCGATAGGGCTCGAACTTCGCCAGCACCTCGTCTGCCTTGCGTATACGTTCTTCCAGGCTCCCCCGCAGCGTAATGTAGGGAATGCGCCGCTCCTTCAAATCTGCGATAATCTGTTTATGAAAAACATGCCGCTTCTGATCCCCGCTTCGATCCCACGTATCGTCGTAAGGAATATCGTCGTCGCACAAGAAGAACAGATCGTAGCGCTGCGCATTCTGCAGAGCAATCCGGGTCAATAGCTCCGGGGCCCGGCCGTGGTAATCCATGGCGAACATATACGTCGTAATCGCATTGGTATCAACGAACAGAAATCGGTTCGCCGCAAGCAAAGCCTGCTCTTCGCGCTCGATATGACCCACAGCGATTTCATCAAATGCTTCCAAGCCGATTCTGCGGTCCACCTGATGCTCAGCCCAATAATCGCGTCCGTATTCGCTCGCGTAGGTCGTGTTATACCGCCGTGCCAGCGCTTCGGTGATCGTCGACTTCCCCGTCGACATCGCCCCAACAAATACCACCTTCGTGATTAAGTCCCGGTACACGATATCACTTATGAACTCCCTGTACTTATATGGGTCGGAACGGATCATCGTTGCAGAGATCGGAACCCGCTTGCGGGCTTCATCGACCCGCCGGTCGACCGAGCCCAAAGCGAGACTCATATGCCTGCCGTAAAATTCGCTCGAGTAAAAATGCGTGACTTGCTCGCCGTTCAGTAAACGGAGGATATACCGTTCTTCCCGAATCTCATGCTCTCTGTCATCGGAATACCCGTCCGGTCCGTCCCAAGCTTCGATGACCCGGACTGCCGGGTATAGCCCCCGAATCCAATTCGCCCGAATATGAAGCGGGATCGGAGTGACCGTCGTCTCATAAATGACCACGATCAACTCATCGACCTCTTGCAGCGCCGTTTCGATCATGAACTGATGCCCTTTATGCAGCGGGGCAAACTTCCCCAGCGTTAATCCGAGCGTTTTCATGCCGCCACCTCCTTGGCCCCTTTGTTCCAATTGTAATAGCCGTATACCGCATTGACCAAATATGCGCTCCACATGACGATCATCAGCACGCCTTCGCTGCTGCCCTCCAGCAATCGAATCGCCCATAGCAGCACCGTAAACAAATTCAACACAATATAGACCAGCCATTGTTCCTTGAATCTGCGGACCATTAAAAAGGTGGCCACAACGGACAGCACTGTCGTTATAGCATCGATGTAAGGCGAGTTCTGTCCCGGGATGAATGAAAGCCCATATCCCAGCAGCAAACAGCCTAATATACAGACCACCCCAACGAGAAGCAGGCCTCTAAGCTCCATTTGACGCATGATCAGCTTGCCGTCTTGGCGGTTATTTTTCCACATGTAGAAGCCAATGACGTTCATCGGAACGAAGAATAGCAGATTCAGCATGACCTCTCCAAACAACCCGTTAATATAGGCTAGATAAGCGTAACCGACCGTATTGTACATGCCAAAAACATAGCTCATCAGGTTGCCCTTCGCCGCAAGCACCACGCATAGCACCCCAGTAATAAAAACGGTAAATCCGAATAAAGAGTCCTTGGAAATCACCGTAAACCCGACAGCGATCGAGGTAAACAGCACCAACCACGCTAACTCGAACAGGCTCCAGTCACTCGCAACCTTCTTCACATTGCATCCCCTCCGCTTTCTCCACTCATTTATAGAATGAAACACATCATTACACTTAGTATCATAATGTTAATAACATTTTGTTACTATCAAAAATAACAGAAAAGCCTGCATAGGGCAAGTGGCAATCTCCCCATTTTTCCCAGGCTTGATCGTTTACCTTCTGTAGTCCCTTCAACAAATAGCGAAAATCATGGGAGAGGACGAACACCACTTGTTACAACGCGGAATATACAAATGAATAGGCACTTATCCCAATCATGCTTATTCTACAATCTTTGCGATTCGGAATAGGCACAAAGGAGTGTTTCAAGTTGGTAGTAAAATCATCTCACTATTTTGCCCACGGCAACACTGCACGCGGGGCTCATTTCTTGTATAACTCCGCATTTGATGGGCTGAACAAGATATTTGTCCTTACGGGGCCCCAAGGTACGGGGAAATCGACGGTCATGCATAACTTGGCGGATAGCCTGCTGGATCAAGGCTTGCATGTGCAATGCTTCCACTCCCCTCTCCGTCCCGACGAACTGGATGGCATCATTTGCACGGAATTGAAGGTTGGTATTGTCGACGGGCGAGTCTGTAAAGGGATTTCGGATAGCGCGGCGGGTGAAATCGTCTTTATCGATTTTCAGGAAGCGTTTGATGACAGCCTTATTTTACCGGAACACTTCATCACGATAGAAGATCTTAAAGGCGAGCTTGAGAGAGCCTATTCAAAAGCGTATGAAACGTTCGAAACGGCATTGCGGATTCATGACGAGTGGGAAAAATTTTATATCGAAAATATGGACTTCTCGAAGGCCGACCAGCTTGCGCAGGATTTGATTCAAGAATTATTCGCCGGTCATGAAAGCGATACGTCAACCGCTTCACGTCACGTATTTTTCGGAGCTGCGACTCCGAGGGGGGCGTTCGATTTTATTCAAAGCTTGACCGCTCAGCTGGAAAGACGGATTTTCATCAAAGGAAGGGCGGGATCCGGCAAATCGACGCTGCTGAAAAAGCTTGCCTCCGCTGCCGAACAGAAAGGAATCGACGTTCAAGTGTTTCATTGCGGCTTTGATCCGAACAGTCTGGATATGCTGATATTCCCGGAGCTTCGAACAGCGATCTTCGACAGTACCGCTCCGCATGAATACTTTCCCGATCGGGACGGGGATGAGATCCTAGATATGTATACACGGACTATAGCTCCTGGAACCGATGAAGCCCATGCTGACGAAATAGCTGGGATCAAAGCACGCTATTCGGCAAAAATGAAAGAGGCCACCTCCCATCTGGCGGAAGCTGAAGCCATCGATTCTCAAATTAAGGGCTACTATGTTGCGGCCACCGACTTTTCGATCGTAGAGAAACTCCATCTGCAATTACAGTCCGAATTAAATGAACTGATCGGCTCCATTCAGCTTTCAAAATAAGATACAACCCAAAAGCGTCAAGGACATTGAAATGTTCCTTGACGCTTCAATGAATGTGATCAAAACCACATACGCTATAAAGCAGACATACTTACAGCCTAGTTCCTCCGGTGGCATCAATAAATTGCCCCGTGATCCATCGCGCCTCCTCAGATGCTACAAACGCAACCACATCAGCAACGTCTTTAGTGGTGCCCACTCTCCCGAATGCAGACATTGAAGCTGCTTCAGCATGAGCTTCTGGGTTGGCGAGCCAATCCTTATTCATATCAGTAGCCGTAGTTCCTGGCCTTACTGCGTTAACAGTAATACCTTTTGCTGCAAAAAGTGGAGCTAACGCCAAAGTAAGTGTCTCAATGGCTCCCTTGGAAGCCGAATAAATGGAATGCGTTGGACCGGCAACACGTGTAAAGCCAGTAGAAATGTTAATGATTCGTCCACCGTTCCGTATAAACGGACTAGCTGCTTGAGTAATAAAGTATGGAGCTTTAAGGTTAACATTAATGACATCTTCAAACGTTTCAATTGACGTTTCTTCAAAAGGAATGGCCGGTGCAATACCTGCGTTATTGATTAAGATATCCAATTGCACAGATCCGATTTCCGAGCGAACAGCATCTTCAAATGCGGCCCAAAGCTTTTTTACACCGGTAATACCAGTGGTTAATTCTGCTTCCAGAGCCACAGCCTTTGAGCCCAGCGCCTTAACCTCTTCAACAACTATTAAAGCAGCATCCCTATTACTGGCGTAATGAACGCCTATAAATTCCGCTCCGCCTGCAGCTAATTTTTTGGCTATTTCAGCCCCCATCCCACGACTTGCCCCTGTAATCAAAGCAACCTTACCACTGAATCTTCCTTCATTTGTCGACATATAATTGACTCCTTATAAGAGAATTTAAATGATATTTTGGCTAAAACTTCCTCAGCGCGAGTTTAAAATTATTTAGCTGGCGGTACCCCCATATTGTAAATAAACCTTCGCTTAGTCCATCGATGATTTCTACATGAAAAGAACCCCCTTTAACGTTTTCTGTATGATAAAGAATCTCTATGTACGTCGCTGGACGCCCTCGATCCGGTGATCGGCGTATTTTATAACGACCATTACGTTAAGTTATATTATACCCTCATATTACCATTGTCAATATCATAATGAGCATTATGTTAAATAATGTTATACATTTTTATTCACAACTGTCATTCGTTCCATTACAGGGGCATCAGGCGGCGTCACGTTAGGACGATGTGTGGCGCTCTGACGAGATAGGCCATCAGTGCAGGCCGGGTATGGCGCCTGATACGTGTGATACGTGACACTAGAACCAGACGGCCGAGATTTTGGCCGATCGTACACTGACGCAGGTCCTTGCCCGGTGGACTGGCCGCATTCTGTAACGTGTGTTATGATAACGTGAAGTATGAAAATGAAGATTGAATAGGAACCGTTTTAATATCGACCGTTATAAAAAAAGTTGAGGTGATCTGACTGATGGGACGTAACCGCGAATTCGATGTGGATCAGGCATTGGACGCAGCGCTTTGCGTGTTTTGGCGCAAAGGCTACGAGGGCGCGTCGTACACTGACCTGACGCAGGCCACGGGTGTTGAACGCCCGGCGCTCTACTCGGCGTTTGGCAACAAGGAGCAATTGTTCCGCCGAGTTCTTGAGCGCTATTACGAGCACTATCATGATTTCTTCCCGGCGGCGCTGGAGCTGCCGACCTCGCGGGAGGTGGTCGCACACATCTTTCGCGGTGCGGCCGAATTGCAAACTCGTTACCCGGATCACAAGGGGTGTCTATATGTCCACGGTGACTTGGCCGGCTCGGACGATGCCGAACCTATTCGGCGTGCATTGATCGATGCGCGTGCGGACGGAGAGGCTTCGCTGCGTGATCGTTTCGAGCGGGCAAAGCAGGAGGGAGATCTGCCGGAAACCGCGAACTGTGCTGCGTTAGCTGCATTCGTGATGGCCGTGCTCCACGGTATGGCCGTTCAAGCCAAGGCCGGCTTCAGTCGCAATATGCTAGAGGCTGTTGCTGAGCAGGCGCTCTCCACCTGGCCTACCGGCAAATCCACACTTGCCACAAAGTCATCCTAAACCTTAGTGCAGAGGAATATCGTTATACAAAAACGCAAGCTTGGCTGTCATGAAACCGAAGTCTCTGCAAACGGACACAGTGCATAGGGTTCCATCAGGCATATGGCTCCGCCGACGAACAGGCGGACTAAAAACCATCCACTAGCTTAGCAAGGAAATACGAAATAGGCTCCCCGATATGTGGGAGCCTATTTGTTTTACTGAATTTCTGATTTCTGAAAATTGGACCACGCGATAATGGCCATCGACTTCCAATAACGCCTTAATGGATGGACTTCAATTCCGCTAGAGATAATTTGCCATCTTCCATCCGGTATACCTTGTCGCAGTAGGTAAGCAGCCGCTCATCGTGTGTGACCATAATCGCCGCTTTGTGGCGTGTTCTCACCTCATGGGCAATCAAGGAGACAACTTCATGGGCGCGCTTGGTATCCAGGCTTGCTGTAGGTTCATCCGCCAATATGACATTGGGATCGTTAATTAACGCGCGGGCAATGGCGGTACGCTGCTTCTCGCCCCCGGACAGCTCCTCCGGGTAGCTCTTCAGCTTAGTGCCTAGACCAAGCTCTTCAAGCAACTTTATAGCCATAGCTTTGTCTGCTGCACGAACCTTCCCTGACATCCGCTTCACGACAAGCAACTGCTCAAGAACGTTCAGGTATGGAACCAAATTCGAGGCCTGCATGATGAAACCAATCTCATGCAATCGGATATCGGATAGTTGTTTGCCTGACAGCTTCGATATGTCCTTGCCATTTAGTATGACCTCTCCCTCGGAAGCTTTAAGCAGTGCACCCGCGACGGATAGGAAGGTACTTTTTCCAGAACCGGACGGACCTACCACTGCGACGAACTCACCTGGCTCCACTTTTATGGACACTCGGTCTAATGCCGCAATACGATTCAATCCTTCGTTGTAATATTTGGAAGCTGCTGATATTTGCAAGCCTTTAGTCATTACTCAACCCTCCCAAGTGCCTTAAGCGGATCAATTTTCGAAATCGTGCGAACGGATACCAACGAACTAAGCAATGAGATCACCAGCAATACAATGGAATACGTGAACACCAGCTTCGTATCCAGCATGAACGGCATGCTTTTGGGCATGATTGCCGCTGTCCCATACGTCAATAAGATGCCAACGATAATGCTTGAGAGCGACAAGACGAACACCTGTGAGACGACGGCTTTACCTAAGAATCCATTCTTGGCCCCGATCGCTTTCATAATCCCGAACTGGTTGGACTTCTGCATCGTGAATACATAGAAGAATACGCCAATGATGAATGCAGAGATCGCAAGCAGGAACGCAAGCATCATCATGATTGTGCCATTCTCTTCTTTGTATCCAGGCATTCCCTGTACCGCTGCCGCACGAGTAACCGTATCGGTACCCGAAAGCTGTTCATTTATAGCATTCCGATCAATATCTTTACCTTGAAGCATAATCGCATTGACGGGGTCCTTGACTCCCTTGTCCGAGCCTGGTGCCGCAAACGCAAGCTTACGCCACTCTTCAATAGGTGTAAATACAGCTGCTACGTGGTTATACGTCTGATTCTTGACAAAGCCGACAATCGTCAACGATACCGTCGAGCCATCTAATTGGAAAGTGTCCCCTAGCTTAAATCCTTCGTCTTTCATCGTCTCATTAACGATGACCTTCGTCATCTGATCGGATGTCAGCCCGGTGCCTTCAATAATCGCCGGCTCAAGAAAGCTCCCCGGGTTAATTCCAATAATCGCTATATCTACTTTATCCTCATTCGACCTGCTACTCCCTTTGATTGCCGATGCCATGATGGTTCCCATAGGTGAAACGGCACTTACATTCGGCATCTCTGCTAATTTAGCTGACAGATCATTAGACAGTAAAGACTTACTCATTGAAGCCTTCGACCCTTGTTCGAAAACCACATAATCAGCCCTCATCGTCTTAAACGTCGAAGCCGCAAGCGTAGATAACCCATTCCCCAAACCTGACAATATAAACACCAACCAAGAAATAAGCACAAAAATGATAGCAATCATCAAAAACCTTGTCTTGCTGTGTCTCAATTCCTTCAATGCCAAAAACATATGCTATTCCTCTCCTCAACACAAATAAATGACACGCGTGTCAAATTAATCACATCTCGTCCGGCACGTTTTCATTATAGGTTTTATGTGACACGCGTGTCAAATATATTTGTATTCCTTATCGTCTTCCTGCCCCTCCTAGCCACATTTGGTATAATAGCTTACTCCACTGAGGTGTAGGAATATTCATCATATTGGGCGTTTCAATCAGGTTAAAAAATACACCTATAATGGCAGGAAGTGGGATGCTTGTATTCAAGTGTCCCTCTTCCTGAGCACGAACAAACAATCGCTCCAGTTGATTTTTTAAAGTCACATGCGCTTGCTCAACAAATTCAAGATCATTGGCCGCAGCCGCAGAATTGGCTTTATTTATTTTATGAGCATATCCAAGCAATTGATGGAAACTAGCTTCCTCCAGATATACATCTAGCAGATGTTGAAGGGCATTCATGCAATCCGTTTCATCAATAGCTGACGCCTTCTGTAATACATTTTCCATTGATCGTTTCATACATGCAGCAACTATCTCTTCTTTGTTAGCATAATATTGGTAAATCGTGCTTCTTGCTCCAACCAAGCTCTTGGATAACAACTTAAGTTGAAAACCCTCATAACCGTATTCGAGAAGCACTCTCTTGGTTTGGTCAAGCAACTCCGATTTTGTAAAAGCCTGCTTTCTTCCCATGTTAATCACCGTCCCTAATTGCTAGCCGTAATCTACATTGTATCAAAAATTTCGCCCTATTTGTGGTACGGCTCCCCCCGATTAATTTTCACCGCCCGGTAAATCTGCTCCACCAGCACCAGCCGCATCAGCTGGTGCGGCAGGGTCATCCGCCCGAAGCTGAGCTTCGTCTGGGCGCGCTTCAGGACGTCCTCAGAGAGGCCGTTGGAGCCGCCGATAACAAAGGCAACGTTACTGGACCCGTACGTGCCCAGCTTGTCCATATGGGTCGCCAGGTCCTCGCTGGACCACAGCTGGCCGCCGATCGCCAGGGCGATGACGTGGGTGTCCGGCTTAATGTGACCGAGAATGCCGGCGCCCTCCTTCTCCTGCACTTGGCGCATCTCCGCTTCGCTCATGTTCTCTGGGGCTTTCTCATCCGGCACCTCATGTACGGACAGACGGACATAAGGCGCAAGGCGCTTGCTGTACTCCGCAATGCCCTGCACCAGGTACTTCTCCTTCAACTTGCCTACGCATACCATCTGTATATTCATAGCGTTTTTCGCTCCTTAAACTCGACTGTTATGACGTCCATTCTAACATTGTACCGCTGCCAATTAAAGGACATACCCGACACCCATCCCACCTTCAGAGAGAGCCTTCACCCTCATTGGAGTTCCATTAGCTCAAGGCGCAGTATCTAAAAAAAAGAGCCCTCCATCGAGAGCGACTCTTCTTGACTTCCTATCTATTTTAAAATGATCGGCAGCTCTTTCAGCGCGAACATCATCGTGCTATCCATCCGTGCCAGCTCTGCGGAGCGGTCGCGGCGGTATTCGGGAAAACGGTCCAGCAAGGTCTGTAGAGCGATCCGGGACTCCATGCGGGCTAACTGAGAGCCCATACAGTAGTGGATACCGCTTCCCAGGCCCAGATGCGGGTTCGGGTTGCGGTGGATGTTGAATACATCCGGCTGATCGAACACATCCTCGTCATGGTTCGCAGAGGCCATCCAGATATAAACGAACTGTCCCTGCTTCATCTCCTGCCCCCGCAGCACCGTGTCCTGCTTAACGCTGCGGAACATCACTTGAACAGGCGAGAAGTAACGGAATACTTCCTCTAATGCGCCTGGAAGCAGCGAGGGATCCTGAAGCACCTCCGCCCGGACTTCTGGCAGGCTGTCAAAGGCAAGCACCGCCGATGAGATCAGATTGGTTGTCGTTTCATTACCCGCTACGAGAAGGAGAATACAGAACCCGATAATCTCCAGTTCGGTGAGGTGTTCATTGTCGATACGCGCCTCCACCAGCTTCGTAATCAGATCCTCCTGCGGATGACGACGGCGATCTTCCGCGATCTCAGAGAAGTATTCACTCATCTCCCGCTGACACTGATAATAAGCCTCCCCATTGTCACCCACCAACGCATCCGACCACGCCTTGAATCGTTCCCGATCCTCCATTGATACGCCGAGCATCTCGGCGATCACCGTAATCGGAAGCGGGCTTGCGAGATCGGCAACGATATCCATCTTTCCCTTCTTCTCCGCTTCGTCCAGCAGAGATGACGTGATCTCCTGGATCTTGGGGGCAAGCGATTCGATCATGCGAGGCGTAAAAGCATGGGATACCAGCTTACGCAGCTGACGGTGCTTCGGCGGATCCTGCCGCAGTACACTGGATTCGATGGGATCATCGGTTGAAGAGCCCCCTTGGGAAGAGAACACTTCGTAATTCGTGAAGACGGCTTTGACATCCTCGTATTTAAAAACATTCCAGGCTCCGTTACCATCCATTGCCGTCACCGGAGATTCCGTCCGCATCTGGCGGAACCATTCCAACGGGAGTAAACCGTTCTTATTCCATTCCATGCTTAACACCTTCGCTTTCCATCGCTAATCTTGAACTGACTGGTCAGTTATACACGCTTAAAAAAAGAAGGCCCTGCTTATTCAAGCGATATAAACAGGCCTTGAGTAATCATCGTGAAGGCAAACCGCTCCAGATCCTCACGCGAATACGTATCCTGATGATTCAGGTAATAATTACAGGTACTCTCCAGCGTTCCGACAATGCTGGCAGCGGCAAGATTAGGATCAACGGCACGGCACAGGTTCTCTTCGCACTGTCCTTCCTCGATAATGCTGGCCAGGAAGCTTAAATACTTCCGTTTCAGCTCCTTCAACTCATCCAAAACATCCTGCTCGATGCCGTTCGAAATCTCATTAAATACGATGTGCGAGAAATGTCGGGATTCGAGAAACAGATCCAGATGATGGCGAATGGTGCGCTCAATCTTCTCCTTCATCGGCAGGGAGGAATTCAGATCCGCCTCCGTCCGCTGCATGATATCTTCGAAGCCCTGCTTCACAACCGTCTTGAAGAGCTGGGATTTGCCAGGGAAGTTATAGTACAGCGTCCCCTTGGCAACCTGTGCGCGGGCGGCAATCTCGTCCATGCTTGCGCGGTGATATCCATTCTCGGAGAAGACTTCTATAGCTGCTTGGATAATTTTATCTTTGCTCACAATCCGATCGGCCCTTTCATAACAAAATTTCAGTTCACCGTTCTTATTCTGACTGGTCAGTTCAAAAATAAGATACCACGCTGGGAAAAATTAGTCAACCGAAAGACATGCCTATACCGACACCGGAATTCATGCCCATATATTTCGATTCTTATGCTGATTTCCGTGGTATCCTATACATATGGCCCAATACAGTGTATATTTCAACAGTGCTGGTAAACAATCAGCATATAGGGACAAGAATTTACCGTAACGGAGTGATTGATTGAGTAAATCCAAGGGCAAGGGCGGAACAGGCAGAGGCACGGGCAAGAAGGGCTGGAGCCGCTGGGATGCAAGTGCGCGAAGAGCAAAGAGCAAACCCAAACCTTATACCAGTAAAGGGGCCAAGCAGGCAGACGGTACATCGGAAGCCGAGAAACATAAAGGAACCCCATAATGAACATATGGTACAGATTGACCTGATACATCATTTTGAAGGAGATGAACGGATTGGATAATCAAGAATTGATAACGGATACGCCCGAGAATTATGAGGAGCTTAAAAGCTCCGCCAACCGGAACGCCAATTGGAGAGAACGGTTAGACGCGGTAGAAGCTTTGGGAAATTGGAAAAATCAGAAATCCATTGATATTTTGCTGCATAGACTGAATACGGATGCGGTTTATCAAGTGCGAGAGGCAGCCTATCGTAAACTCCTGGCCTTTGGCGAGGACGTCCAGATGCCGGAAAGACCTAAAGGCGAGCTGATGAAGGATGTTTCGAAGGTATTGCTCCGTATCAAAAAAAGCCTTCCCCGTGACCACACGTATGAAGACTTCAAAGAGAAATTAAAAAAGATGAGAATCGACATCTACGATACGTACGAAGGTGACAAAGGTGCTGACTTTGATCACTGGCTGGAGCAAACTTGGTCTTCGTTATTAAGAAGATAACAGCACGCCAAGCTTTCCGGATGCTGTCATGTATATGAGAAATCCGGTTATGTTATACTGAACACAAATATTAGTTATAGGAGTGGTACTCTGAGAAAGCAAAAGCCCATGTCGTTTGATGATCTGTTGAAGGAATTACAAGGCCAAAAATCGGTACAGGAGGATCCGGATAACATCTCTTTGGAAAAGCTGTTCAATGAATCGTTTATGCGTAAACATTCATCGCACAACAGTTTTGGAGATTTTGTCGTAAAAGGTAACTTCCAAGTGGAAACGCACGAAGATATCGATAACATTCCGGATGAACTGTTTGACCGTCATGTCTCTAGAGAAACCGATTTCCCGGATTGGAAATCGATGCTGGAGCAGGCAAAAGCCGATCACGCTGCTGCCATTAAGTAAATCATGATAATATCGCTGCTATCACGCAGCTATGATCAGGGGCCGATGGCCCCTTTTTCTATTCCATCGGTCATCCATGCTAGTATATGACAATTCTCATGCTCACTCGGACTTGGATTCCGTACCCGCCTCCGCCTTATCCCTGAACTTCTTGTAGAGTTTCGTAATATTCGCCGTATTGATCTCAATGTTGTGCTCGTAAGCGTATTTCACCGCATAACCAAGCGCCAGGGTGGTGGCACCCGCTACCGTCGCTCCCGCGACCGATCCCGCTCCAGGGAAGACTTTCACGATCTGCCGAAAAAGGCTCTTGCCGATATTCCCAAATATCGTGGCAATGACCAGTTCCTTCGCCGTCTCCTTGCTGATCGGCTTATTGTACAGCACCGCAAGCCTGGTGAGCAGACTTACCTGAATGCCGGTAATCGGAATGATGTCCGATCCCGGAATGGGTGATGCGCCTACCGCTCCTGCCGAGATCGAGGCTCCGATGATCCACCCGTTGGCGGTCGCCGACTTTTCCTTAATGCTTTTGGCAAAAAGGATGTCTTTAGACTTTTTTTTAAGCATCTCCAGAATACTGCTCCGCAGCCGGTCGATGTTCTCGCCCGTCCGCGAGGATACCGGCGCAACCTCATAGCGCCCTCCGGTCTCCTTCTTGATCCGTTCCACCAGGCGGTCGATTTCATCCGCGGCGTCGATTTTGTTCAGCACGATCAAGATGTTCGGGTTTACGCCCTGAATCTTCTCCAAAGACTTCTTCTCCGCCTCGGAGAAGACCGTGCCTGCAGCGTTAAGAAAGAACAAAACGATATCTGCTTGTTTAAAGTATTTCAAGGTTATCTCCGAGTTCGTGGTATTCACATCATTCAACCCGGGTGTATCTATGAAGTATATATGTTCCTTGTACTTATGTGGTTTAATTTCCGTCGTTTCTCCAGGCTCTGCCCCGACGCCAGCGACCTCCTCACCCACGATCCGGTTCATGGTGGAGGACTTACCTGTGTTCACATCACCCATTAGAGCGATGAGAATTTCCTGCTTCAACTGACGGTTGATTTCATCCATTTCCTTCTCATAGGCCTCATCCGCTGCCCGCTTGATCTCCTCTTCCCATGATCTTCCGTAGTCACCCATTTCTTATCGTCTCCATTCACGATAGGTTATCGCGCCTCGTTCCATCTATATATCCATCATACACTACGAAGGTCTGTACAACGAAGCCGGTTGCTCATTCCAGAGACAACGATCGGAATGTCGGCCGTACTTATTATTGACCTCTTCGTCCACTCCATGAAAAGGCGGATAAAGGATAGGATGAGTTTATTTAAATTTTTTTATAAAGTTTTTCTGATTCGTATGATGAATAAGGGTCTCGATCTTCTCTTTGCATTGTCTTCCGAAAATGTACGCAAAAAAAGCGTGAATTCATCACGCTTTCTCATCCGCATTATCTATTTAATTAAAATATTCACGTTACACAATTAAAAATTCAGCATGCTTCTCGCACTCCGCGCACTTCACCGGTGGGTCCCAGTCCGAAAACTCGGTCTCCTTCAGATCAACAATATCCGGGGCATCCTCATATTCATCCACGAAATTTTCGATCGCTAGTTCCACATGTTCCTTGCATACGACGTACATTCTATGCATCCTTTCTATCTTTCGCCTCATGTTGTGTTTATATCTTCAAACCAGTATAGCCACTCTTCTGTTCTACCACACTCTACGAGAAAAAGAAATGCTTTTAACCTATTTGCTCATCCCGGCCATATTTCAATCCACAAAAGCTTCCTATCCATCCATGGATTTCACATTAACAGTCCTTACACCCAACCCAATATCATTTCGATGCGAACAGCAAAAAAGAGCGTAATCCACGCTCTTCTTCGCGGCCGCTTCACGGCTCGTATCTAACCTTTTTCAAATCTCTCTATATTGGATACTATTCAACGCTAACGGTAATATATACCCATGAACGGCTGCATTAAACAATGGACAAGCACATGAATTTGAAAAAATCCACATTGCCTTGGGCCGACCAAGTCAGCCGATCCAGCCTGTATTACTCTCCAGGCTTCTCTTCCAGCTTTACCTTCAGGGACTGCAGCTTGCCGTCACGGTAGAAGGTCACGTCCAAGTCTTTGCCCACCTTCGTGTTGTAATAAAGGTGCTTGCGCAGCTCCAGCGTCGTCGTGATCGGCTTGCCATCCAGCTTCACGATGACGTCGTTCAGCTGCAGACCGGCATCGAGCGCAGGTCCAAGCGCATCCAGCACGACTACGCCTTCCGTTACCGTCTTCGGCAGCTTGAGGCCCTCCTTCTCCTTCTTACTCAACGGAGCATACGGATTACTCAAGTCTACGGTGTATACGCCAAGATAAGGGCGGGCAATATGCCCCTTCAGCATCAGCTCGGTTACAACCTCCGTAATTTCATTGACCGGAATCGCAAACCCAAGTCCTTCTACGCCGGTGTCTGCAATTTTCATTGTGTTAATGCCGATAACTTTACCGTTCAAATCCACCAAAGCGCCCCCGCTATTCCCCTCATTAATGGCAGCATCGGTCTGAATGACCTCCTGCTCCCAATCGTAGATGCCATCCTGGTTCAGGGATACGGGTATCACACGGTTCGTGTAGCTGACAATTCCGGATGTGAGCGTGTCACCCAGGCCCAGCGGGTTGCCGATGGCGATGACGGTTTCGCCGAGGCGAAGCTTGGAGGAATCTCCAAACTCTGCAACCTCTCCGATGCCTTTACTGTCAATTGACAGAACGGCAATATCGCTGACGTTGTCTGTGCCGACCAAGGTCGCTTTTTTCTTCTCGCCGCCTACCAGCACAACCTCCAGGGAGTCGGCGCCTTCCACCACATGGTTATTCGTAATCACGAAGGCTTTGCCTTCGAGTTTCTTGAAGATAACACCAGAGCCCAGGGCGTCCTCCTGTGAACCGCCGAAATCTTCGCCGAAATCAAAATCTTCGCCGAAGTCGAACCCTTCCGGAAGCTCGAAGTCCCCTTCATCCTCAGGCAGCGTGCCGGATTCCTCCTCCAGACCTTCACCCTCGATACCTTCCTCTTCAGGCAGCACGGTCTCTTTATGCGTCAGCACGCTAACCACGGCCGGACGCACCTTCTGGGCAGCGCTAATAATCCGTTCATAGGGATCTCCATCAGACGTGGACAGCTGATGGCTGCCATTTATCATGGTAAGTGGTGAAGAGGTCGCTGGATGGCCCGTTATGAAGCTGAACAGCATCACCGCTATCAGAGCACTGCACACAGAACTGATCGCGGAAATCTGGAATGTAGATAAGCCCTTTTTACGGCGGGTCGTCCGCCACTTTGTTCGCTCAGGTCGGTCCTCGCTGGTATTTTTGCTCCGTCTGGAAATTTTAGTTGAATAGAAATCATCGTCAAATAATCCCATTGCGATCCCTCTCTCCCCTTGGTTGCTACGCGTCAAGATACTTTACCAGCTTCAGACTCTCCGCCATTACCGACTGACCTATTAAATCATCTTGTCGTCATAACAACCTGCCCTGCACCGAGTGTATCTAGCTTCCTATGAAATCGGCAGCGTGCCACCTGTTTAATATCTCTCTATTGTAATGACTCTTCAGCGGCTCAAAAAGTTGCATTTTTGAGCATTCTATTTGAACTTTTATCGAAATATCGCTCTACATCGAATATCTCAATCCATCGCCTGAAATCTAGTTCCATAAAAGGTATGTATTGCCACCCGACAGTTCAAAAAAAACCCTGTATTCTTCTATTACCACAAACAGGGCGACTTAAGCGCGAAACATCTGTTTTTTCTAAAAAAAGATGGGAAAACCTGGGCCATCCGTATTTTAAAAGTGCAAATGACCTGGTGCCTTGCTCGATGCAAGTGCTTAACAGAAGCATTCAGACCTTCCAGTGCTCCTATTGTACCACACGAACAGAGGTTCACGTCAGCATTCTTTAATAAAAACAAATGCCAAATTGATGGCAATTTTAAGAGGCTGTACAATGCGAGATTCTTCATTCGATACAACGTATAGCCCGGATGAACATATTAACCTTGTATACGTGACGGACAACCGAATGGTTCCACTATTTAGGGATTTTCTTCAACGGTCCAACTCTTCTTTTCCGGCGTATCCGCTATTCCTAACCGCCTGCAACCCTCATTCGCGCATTCCCCCTTAAAAAAAGAATACCGGACAATTGTGTAAAGAAAATGGCAATATCGTCAGTCTCTCATGACCAAACGATCCCGTTCGGAACGCAACGTTAAAGGTGGCTCCGGCGACCCACACCTCATTCCTATTTGGCTTCCCCGCAACTTATTCTTCCTTAGCTGCCCATTGGAAAAATACTTTCTGTTCCCTTCCGCTTCGCCCCTTCAGTCAAGGCCAGTCTATCCTGTTTCCTCATCCAATATGCCTCGGTTCCATTCTCTTCAGCCCTCCCCTAGGATTTGAACTGGTTAGGTTATCCATTCATCTGTAGGTGACCTGCAGGGAATGTTATGAAGGGGAAACCATTCTGCAAGGAGGGTTATGGGATGGCAAGAAGATCAAGGCGGCGCCGGAGTCCCGAAATGCAGCAGTTCATGACCGACGTCATGCGGGACGAAGGCTATCAAGTGGATCCGCAGAGACAGCAGGACGTCAAATATGAGGTGGCCAAGTCACTCGGTGTACCCCTTAAACCGGGCGACAACCGAGATCTGACCACCGAGCAGGCCGGTAAAGTCGGCGGTGCGATTGGCGGTTCCATGGTCCGGGAGATGGTGCGTATGGCACAAGAGAGCCTGAGCAAGCGTTAGAACGAGCCTCATCTCTCCGGAACTCGGCATCCCTTAAACAGCAAAACAGCTCCACGTCATAGTTCCCTATGATCGTGGGGCTGTTTTGTTATGCCTATATAATGATAACGAATATATGATGGCTTCTAAAATAAAATCGTCAATGGTATACCTGTCGTTGCCTAAACCTATTCCCCCACCTTATCCCAAGGGGTCGGACGGTCATAATACGTATCGCATAATTTAAACTCGCTATCCTTGAAGAAGCAGCCGCGGTCCTCCATCGTATCGCGTACGGTCATTCTCGCCAGTTCCATCATGTTATGATCCAGGCTGAGATGGGCGAGATACGTTCGTTTGGTATCTCCCGTCAACAGCTCGCTTAAAGCATCGCCTGCCGAATTATTCGACAAATGCCCCATATCGCCGAGAATCCGACGTTTGGTATTCCACGGATAGCGTCCCATCCGGAGCATCTCGATATCGTGATTGGCTTCCAGAACCAGGACATCCGATCCATCCAGCGCTTTCTTCACCTTATCGCTGACATAACCGAGGTCCGTGGCAACGCCCAGCTTCTCGTCACCGTCATAGAAGCAATAACCGACCGGTGCCGCAGCGTCATGGGATATTTCAAAAGGCTCCACCCGCAGCGTGCCAAAATCCTTGACCTCATGACTCTCCAGCACAATCCGGTTCTCTTCCGCAATCTTGCCCAGCGACTTGCTCATCGCTTCCCACGTCTTCTCATTCGCATAGATCGGGAGATTGTATTTGCGAGCCACCGCGCCAAGCCCCCGGATATGATCCGAATGCTCATGCGTAACCAGGATCCCGTCGATTTCTTCCCCCATCATTTCGCGTTCCTTCAACAGCTCATCGATGCGCTTTGCACTTAAGCCCGCATCAATTAGCAATGTCGCATCCTCATTGCGGACAATGGTTGCATTGCCCGTTGAGCCGCTCGACAGCACGGAAAATGAAATCCCCATAGTCTTGTTACTCCTTTGTCGTATCGCTTTTTGGCGTCAGCACGTCCCCGCTAATGCCTTGTACATAGATCATCTCGCCATGATCCAATGTAAACCGCCAGGTTGGCGCTGCTAACTGATCCTCCGTATTAAACAACTGTCCATAATAGCCAAGCTGAATATCCCTGACCGCTGAATCAGGCGGGATGAAGTTACGTTCAATGAGCGTTTCCAAAGCCTTGGATGCGGGCAGAACCTTTTGTTCCTCCGTATCGTCGGTTGGCATAATCTCAAACACTGGCTCCCGGTACGCATGGATCTTCTGGGATTCGTAAATAAACTCCAGTTCCACATTGAACAGCGGCCATTCCTTCTTCACCAGCGGCCGGAATACGATGATGTTCTCTTTATCCGACTGCGGATCATGGCGATAATTCCCGAGATCCGTCATCTTGCCTTCCAGCGCATTCCGCAGTTCCTTCTCATCGGCATAAATCAGCTCCGTATCAATCGGCTGTTCCAAACCTACCGGCTCTCCCTGCGCTTCCGCGCTGTAGATATAATTAATCTTGGGCAGTTGCGGCGTTTCCGTCGGAATCGGACTCAGCAATTGAATCCGATTCTCCTCAATCACCTGCTGAGTGCTCTCAGAAAGCGAGGTGAAATCCAGATTGGAGCCGACCTGCTCGCGGTAATCCATCCAGAGCTGATAGCCCAGTACCAGATTTAACAGCAAAAACGCGTAAATCAATACATTTTTGGCACGGCCCCAATCCATGATTTTCCCTCCTTGTCATTCAATTGCCATCTTCCTCATTTATTCAAGTGTGATAACCGACCCGTTCTGGAGCTTTAAGGCCCATACAGGCTTCAGCAGCAGCCCTTCTCCCGTCCGCACTGGTAAATAGGCGGGATCCAGACCCATAACCACGTTCTTCTCCTCGACATAAGGCTTCAGCTTCGCTTCCAAGGCCTCGCCCCCTGTCAGCTTCACCATCTGTTTCTTTAAGGCAGCAGACTCAAGATATAACAGCGAGCGCTCATACGAGGTTACCGTTCCCTGCTGTAAATCCAATTCCATGACGCCATACTGGAAGCCTGGCGTATTCAGGATCGGGAATCCGCCATAGTACTGCTGGAATTTTACCAGCGTCCGATCTTCGGATTCACTCGCCTTAGCCAGTCTATACGTGCCATTCCAGCCCCCGTGCTGATTCACGAAATCGATGGCGGACAGCACGTCCTTGCCGGGGCTGCTCTCACCGGATGGCGGCGCAGCCGGATCGGTGTAACTGATCCATTTCTGCCCCTGGTCCACCTGCAGGCTCCGCTTACTGTCCGTATAAATCTCGGAGCCGTCTTTTTCCCGGATGTTGCGGGTGATGCTAGGGTCAAAGAACAGGCTTCGCTGCATTTGCTCTACCGTATATTCGCCAATCGGCAGTTCAATGCTGACCATATTCAGTTCCTTCTCCGGGGTATAATACCGGCCATCCACCATCTTATACGACGTCCAGCTCAGCCCGAAGTCCACCAGTTGATCCACGTCCTGTACGGTCAAATCCGCCTGCGCGGCTTCATAGACGACATCGCCCTCCGTACTGAAAAACATGACATGGATCTTCGCTTCGCCTTCCACGCTGTACAGCCATATTTTATTGATGCTTTCCCCTTCAAACAGGGTGTCCGGGACGATCTGCATCACTCTCTGGAGCAGGGTAACCGGAATGCCGGAATCAAAGCTCAGCTCAATGCCCCGATTCTCGGAGCGAACCTTGGCCCAGTCGATGTTGTTGACCATCCGCCGCTGGAAATTATCAAAGGTCCGTCCTTTAAGCCGATTATACACAAGATTGTAGAACGTATCGTTCGGATAGAACACCGTATGTTTGTCTTCGCCTTGATGAATGATCATCTTGTCGGGAAAAAGCAGATTTTCGGGCTTTTCCTCCGGCCCCATTTCCTCGGTTCGGATATAGGCGTCCTTGGATTGCACAACCGAATCACTGCCCGGAAAACGGAAAATCAAAACGTAACTTTGCAGCAAACTGCCAACGACCAACACGACCAGCAGAACGGTCTTCAATCTCTCCTTCACGTTAACGCCCTCCCCTCATTGTCCAGGGGCAAGGTGAAGGTCACCGTGGTGCCTTTCTCCAGCTCGGATTGAAGCGTGATAAAACCTCCATGTGCCCTGACAATTTCCCGGGCAATGGATAGACCGAGGCCCGTTCCGCCCAAATTGCGCGTCCGGGCCTTATCTACCCGATAGAAGCGCTCGAAGATCCGGTCCAGGTCCTTCTTCGGAATGCCGATCCCGGTATCCTTTACCGATAAGGACAGCATGCCTTCCTCGGTTATGCTTGCATCCATGGTGATAGTGCCTCCGTCTGGCGTATATTTAAGGGCGTTGGAGATCAGGTTATCGAGAACCTGATCAATGCCATCCCGGTCCAGCATAGCTGTCGATACGCCCGGTTTCACCTCAATAATGGTGCGGATATGCTTTTGCTTCATTTGGAAAGAGAATCGGTCCTCTACGTCCTCCAGCATCTCCACAATGTCCGTCGGCTCCTTATGCAGCGCAGCCTCCTTGGAATCAAGCCGTGACAGATGCAGCAGGTCCGTTACCAGCCGGATCATCCGGCCGGTCTCATTCTGGATGACACCGACAAATCGCGGCCCCATCTGTTTATCCTCCAGCGCACCATCCTCCAGCGCCTCGGTATAACTCTTGATGGTTGTCAGCGGCGTGCGCAGCTCATGAGATACATTCGCCACGAACTCCCGCCGGGATGCTTCCAGCTTCTCCTGCTCCGTAACGTCTTGCAGCACCGCAATCGTACCGGTGATGCCAATCTCCCGCCGGTGAATCGGAGTAAAGGTCACACGCATCATGAACGGATCGCCGTCCTCCCGCGGGATTATTTCCAGCAGCTTGGAGTCATGGCCTTCACTGCGCGCCAGCGCCTCCGATTCGGACTCCTCAAGCCCCAGCAGGGACACGATATCGTGTCCTGCCAGCTCTTCCCCCTCCACGCCCAGCATCTCACTGGCGCGCCGATTCATCAGGATGACACGTCCTGCTTCATCGGTTGCGATGACGCCGTCGCTCATATTGGTCAGAATCGAAGCAAGCTTCTCTTTCTCTTCTTCGTTCTGCGAAAGGGCTTCGCGCAGACGGCTGGTCATATAGTTAAACGCCTGGCTGAGCTGGCCGATCTCATCGCTGCCGAACACCGGCGTTTTCTCGGTAAACCGGCCGTCCGCGACGGCCCGGGCATGCTTGGTCAGCTCCTTGATCGGATGAGTGATCGTATGCGACAGAATGACGCCGAGCACCGCAGTCAAGCCGAGTGCGAGCAGAATGCCCGATATAAAAATATTGTTGATCCGCTGCATCGTGCTGTACAGCTCGCTCATGCTGGCTACAATGTAGATGGCACCAACGATTTTCTCGTTATACATGACGGGCTTGGCCACCACTTTTTTGCGGATATTATCATCATCAATAATGTATTCTTCATTATCCTGTATTCCCTGCAAGGCCCGGCTGACAACCGTCTGTGTATTCTTGGTGTTCACGTAGTCCGCATGGGAGGGCAGCGAAGTCGTGAGAACCCGCCCCGTGGAATCCAGCACCTGAATCTCGGCTCCGTTCAGATTGAACAGATTGTTCACCATGACGCGCAGGCTCTCAATCGGGTCCTCCTCCGTATCATTCTCGCCGCCAAGGGTCTTGGCCGCCAGAACCGACATCAGCTCGGCGCGCTCCTGCAAGTCCTTCGTGAAATTGCTGGTCAGCGAGTTCTTCATCGCACTCACAAAATACACCCCGATCAGCTGCATCGCGATCAGAATGAGAAGGACATAGATGATGATGACCTTCGCCTGAATGGTGCGGAAGAAGGACAGCCACTTCATTACAGGCCTCCGTTTTTAGCGCTGCGCATCAGGTAGCCCAGACCGCGCCGAGTCAGGATATATTCCGGTTTACTCGGATTCTCTTCAATCTTCTCACGAAGTCGGCGAATGGTAACATCCACGGTCCGCACATCGCCAAAGTATTCAAACCCCCATACCGCCTGCAGCAAATGTTCACGAGTCATCACTTTGCCGGCATTACGGGCCAAATAATACACCAATTCATATTCGCGGTGCGTCAGGTCGAGCGCTTCCCCGCTTTTGTATACCATGTACATATCGGTATCAATAAACAGCTCAAACAGCCGCAGGCCTTGTCCGCCTGCACTTGTGCCGCCTGTGTTATCCGCTGAGTTGTCCGGCTTTTGCTGACGGCGTAGATGCGCCTTCACGCGTGCCAGTATTTCTCTGGTGCTGAACGGCTTCGTCACGTAATCATCCGCACCAAGCTCAAGTCCCAGCACCTTGTCGATCTCCCCGTCCTTTGCCGTCAGCATGATGATCGGGATCTGCAGGTTCGCGGCACGTACCTCGCGGCACACATCCATTCCGTCTTTTCCGGGCAGCATCAAATCAAGCAGCATTAAATCCGGCCGCTTCGTGAGTGCAATCTCTACCGCGCTAATGCCATCAAAAGCGCAGATGACCTCATAGCCCTCTTTTTCCAAGTTAAACTTTAAAATATCGGCGATGGGTTGTTCGTCATCCACCACCAGAATGGTTCCCTGCATCGTCCTGTTCACCTCATACCTTCACTTAAAGAGGATGTTCAAAAAGTCCCTCTTTGATCACGAAGCAGCACCGGTAGCCACTCGACATCGAATCTTGAATTCAGCCGGGCTTTCCGGTGCTCACGTACCATAACGTACGCTCCGCTCCTCAATCCCTAGCTTCATCCAACCTTCTCGGTGCTGAAAGTTTGACTTTTTGAACTCACACTTAAACGGTCTTCTTCCCATTTTACCACACCTGCCGCCGCTACACACCCACAGCTCCTAACAGCTCACCTGATTCAGGGGGCGGCTACTTTAATGATAATCTTGAATGAATAACAGATCAGGCGTAAGAGAAGAGGACTCCTTTCGCTTTATGAGTGCGCGGATTAAAATGATGAAGATCGTGCTCTTGTAAAACCGTCTCGATAGTTGAAATTCATAACTTTTCTGGATTATGATGGAATCATCCTTTAAGGGAGTTTCATCCGTTTTATTTAAGTTAAGAATGAGAGCTCAATCTATAAATATAGGAAGGAGTTATATGGATGGAAAGTACAAATATAGTTACTCATTTTAGACCCATATATATTCTGTTTATCCTCATTCTGATCATCTCATTGTTCATCATGATTTTTCGGAATCGCCATAAAATAATCAATGGCTTTACAATCGCAATAATTACCCTTATTAGTTTGGCAGTATCCGCTCATCTGACCTATCAAATAGGTTACCTTGCAGATGAATTAGGAACCAGCGGCGACGCTGTTTCCTTTATGATGTTTATTGCAGTGGTGATACTATCGTTGGTTAATCTCCTAGTCTACGCCTACAAAAGAGAATAATTCTTATCGAGGGACACCACTTGCGCCCCCACTGCAGACACTTTCCCGTTCTGCCCCGCCCACACCGCCTCCCTACGACCGCCCCGATTCAGGGGGCGGCCACCCGCTTCGCAGCTTAGCCGGAATGTACGGGGATGGATTCGACAGATAAGGGAAAATATCTTGGAAGACGCCTTTGGGAGCCCTTTGTCCCCTCATAAAATTCAATTCAGACAAAGGGCGGACAACAGCGGCTGGAAAGATATTTCCCGTTCTGCCCCACATCCCCACTCCGACTCCCTACGACCGCTCCGATTCAGGGGGCGGCCACCCGCTTCGCAGCTTAGCCGGAATGTACGGGGATGGATTCGACAGATAAGGGAAAATATCTTGGAAGACGCCTTTGGGAGCCCTTTGTCCCCACATAAAATACAATTCAGACAAAGGGCGGACAACAGCGGCTGGAAAGATTATTTCCCGTTCTGCCCCACATCCCCACTCCGACTGGCAAGACGCAAAGATGGCCGCCCCCGTTAAGGAGCGGCCATCTTCACTATTATGATATATGAACCAATAATGGCTTATGTCGCATTGGTTTACCTAGTATAACACAGAACTACAGATAATTCATCGGATTTTGGGCAACTCCATTTTTTTGCACTTCGAAATGGAGGTGAGTTCCAGTTGAACGGCCCGTATTCCCCATGACGCCCAGCTTGGAGCCTTGTCCAACCGATTGTCCGTTGCTCACGGAAATCTTGCGCATATGCCCATACAGAGTGCGATATCCATTGCCATGATCGACAATGACGACGTTGCCGTAACCGCTCTGCTGACCGGCGAAGACCACTCTTCCCGAGGCGGCTGCCATAATCGTGCTGCCGCCAACCAGATCGACGCCCTCATGGCTTCTTCCCCAGCGATGACCGTAGGGGCTCGTAATCCGCGCGCCGCTGACCGGCCATGCGAACATGCTGCTGCCGGATTTCTGGGTCACCGTTACTGCTTTTTTCTTAGGCGTTACCTTGGTGCCTTTGTACACCACTTCCGGCAGCGATTCCTGAACCACCTGTTGGCCCGTCCATTGCTTGGAGATAACCTGCCCGTTCTCTTTGGTTACGATATAATCCACGGTTTTGACGCCATCCCGTCCGGGACGAACGACCTTTCGTTTCCCAAGTGGAAGCTCGCTGCTCTTGCGGACAATCGTTTCCGGCTTGCTTGGCTGCTTCTCCGATACCGTCTCTACCGTTCTTACCGTCAGCGGCGCTTCCGGCTTCGTTACTTGCAGTTCGGCCCCGATCTGAACGTATTTCTCCTCCAGCCCGGGATTCAGCGCCATAACGTCAGCCGACTTCATACCGAAATGTTGTGCGATGGAAGAGATCGTATCCCCCTCTTTCACCGTGTACACCACCGGCTTGTCCTTCGTGCCCGTAAGCACCTTCACCGCTTCCTCCACGTCCAGCACCTTGTTCGGGTCAGCCTTCGTGTTGGCCAGCGAGATGTTCTCTTTAATGTCCACGGACTGGAGCCCGCTTCCGTCACCGCTCTTCTTGCTCGATGCCGATGCCGACGTCTTCGTGAAAGCGACCCTCTGCGTCTTCTCCTTCTGGGCAGCCGCCGGAGCGAACTTCAGCTTGGCTGCTTCGACGGCAGCCTTGGCCGTCTGCTGATCTTTCACGATCGCCACCGTCTTGCCGTTCACCTTCAGCTCCACGCCGCGGGCATATGCCTTCAGCAGGTTATCCAGCTTATGGAGTGTCTCCTCGCTGTTCACCTCCGGTTTATAGGAACGGTCAGCTTTGGTTGTAATGCCGTCGGTATTGAGCACCATAAGTACATCTGGGTACTCTTTTTGATATTCCTTCTGCTTCTCTTTAAGCAGCTGATCAAGCTGGGCATCATCTTGAATGGTGCCAATCGCTTTTCCATCTACATACACATGATAGAACGGAATCGTATTTGCGTTTACATACGCTTTTCCGCCCGTATATATTGATCCTGCTATGAGCAATGCCCCTGCCGAAATCCAAATCCACCTGCGCGGCGAAGTCCATCCCCGTTTTTGTGGATTCGACGGCTCCGAGGGCTCACGATTCGAGTTGTTGTTGTGGGCAGAATGGTCGGCTGCTTGCTTACGCAAGATGCTATCCATCCACCGTTTCCCCTTAGAACCTTTCATGTCTCTCTCCTTTAAGCCTTGTTCATATGTAAGAATCTGTTCATTTGAACTTGCTGACTTAGCATTGAATATGACACAACCTGTCAAAAGGTATCAAAATTTTAACCTTTTCGATCTTCGTATACTTTAACATAGCCTTAACAATCATTTCAAGTTTACGAAAACAGCGAAAAACCCGCGCCCAGCGCGGGTTTCCTCATTTTCCCTAATATATAACCTTAGCAAGACAGTGACAAAACAGTGACAGAACAGGCCTGAACGCCGTTATACCGTTATTCTTTGAGCATGGTGATCAGTTTATCGAATTCCTCTGCATTCAAATATTTGGATATGCCCTGCTCGATGTCTGCAAGTTCCGCTGCGGTCAGTCCGTCCTCCATCGCCTCGGAGATCTTCTGCATTTCCGATTGGGGCAGCTTATTCATCAGCATGGTAAAAATCTCTTCCTTCTCCTGTGTTGGCAAGCTGTCCTTCCGATCGGCAATTTCCCCTGGTGTCATGACAATCTCTTGATCTTCCAGGGAGGACTCGTCAGGCAACTCTGTCGTGTTCGTGCCCATCACTGGCAAGGAATTATCCGGCGCCTCTTCATCTGCTGGTGACTCATCCGTCGTTCCCGCCGGGTTCGAATTCGCCTCGTTGTCCTCTTGTGCCCCTCCATTACGATCCGAGCCGGCTCCCGTTGCCGGTTCATCGGACGCAGCATCCTTATCTTCTGCTTGGTTGTTATCCTTTGCGGCGTTCACGCTGTCGATATCCGACTTTGGACCAGAGCCCATACCGAACATCGACTTCACAATACCTCCAACCCCCATAGGCTCCGTCTCCAGCTGAATGTTAAAACTGGACAACACCGATTGAATATAGGCATTGACCACGATGCCTGTTGTCACAATCGTGAGCGTGCTCACCAGGATGGCGGTCAGGCTGATTTTCAGCAGCCATTTCGTCCACTTCATACGAATTTCCTCCTATCTCATGCATGGTGAAATGACATGACAATAATTTCTTTCTTTTTCCAGTATTGACGGTTCGAAATCGCTTCAATCCCTTTTCCCTCTTTTTTTCTACTTCCATCTGATATATTTCATGATTCGGTTGGTTTTAGGCCACACTACTCCCGTGCTATAGAGAGTACAATCGACCGCACACGGGAATTTATGATACATATATAGTCAATCGGAACTGCACATGAAGGAGGTCAATCTAGCAATGATTCATATATTAATCGCGGATGACGACGCGCATATTCGGGAACTTCTGCAATATCATCTTCAAACCGAAGGGTACACGGTGTTTACGGCTGCTGATGGGGAAGAAGCTTCTGCTCGCTTGGCAGAGGAACAAGTTCATCTGGCTGTCGTGGATGTTATGATGCCGAACAAGGACGGTTATCAGCTCTGCGACGAAATCCGGCGTTATTATGATGTTCCCGTCATTCTGCTGACGGCCAAGGATCAGCTCGTGGATAAGGAAAAGGGATATGCCGTTGGCACGGATGACTACTTAACCAAACCATTTGAACCAAGGGAGCTGCTGTTTCGAATCAAAGCCCTGCTGCGGCGGTATCAAATGGTCAGCGCAGACAAAATCCGTCTGAACGAAACAACCATCGACCGCAAAAGCTACGAGGTTCAAGGACACGGAAAGGTACTGATGCTGCCGATGAAGGAGTTTGAGCTGCTCTCCCAGCTTGCGAGCTATCCGGACCGGACGTTCTCGCGCGAGGAGCTGATTCAGCTCATCTGGGGAACGGATTTTGACGGAGATGACCGGACCGTTGACGTCCATATCAAACGACTCCGGGAACGCTTCGCGGACCGAAGCGGCGATTTCCGGATACGGACCATCCGGGGCGTAGGGTATAAATTGGAGGCGGCGCCGCAGTGAAAACCCTCCATTCGCGCATCGTCCTCACCACCATCGCCATCATGGTGATCAGCAGCTTGATTGCTTTTGTGCTGTCTAATCTTTACTACCAGTACAATCTCAAGCCCTTTAACGATCAGAAGGTCACCACCATGGCCAAGGATATCGGGGACTTTTATGACAGCCACCCGGAGACGGACATCCATGATTATCTCCATCACATCGGACAGCTCGGTTATCAATTCTATTTGGTGAACGATCAAGGCAAGGAGTGGTTCTATGGCGGCATGTTCCGTGAACAGGACCTTTCGCCCGAAACGGTGCGGCAGGTGCTGAACGGGAAGGTGTACCATGGCATCGCGGAGTTTCCGTCGGAGCTGTTCATCACCGGCTTTTTCGACAATGTCCTAAGCAACTCCATCGGCATCCCCATACAGGTAGAAGGCAGCCCTCACGCACTCTTCATCAGGCCCGATATTACCGTCCAGTTCGGGGAGATGCGTATCTTCTTCTCCATCATCATGGTCATTGCCATCCTGCTGAGCATCCTGCTTGTCGGCATTATTACGCGCTATATCGTGAAACCGATCGTGAAGTTAACCGAGGCCACCCAGAGCGTGGCGCAGGGCCAATATGACATTAAGCTGAACGTTACCCGGCGTGACGAGCTGGGGCAGCTTGCGGACCATTTTTCCCAGATGGCCAAAGGACTAGCGCAGTTGGAGCAGATGCGCCAGGAGTTTGTATCCAATGTCTCGCATGAAATCCAGTCGCCGCTGGCCTCCATTCAGGGCTTCTCGCAAACGCTGCAAACCAAGCGCTTGTCCGAGGAACAACAGCAGCATTACTTATCGATCATTGAGGCGGAAAGTCGCCGGATGTCCCAGCTCAGCAAACAGCTGCTTATGCTGGCGTCCCTGGATAAGGAAGAAAATATTCTCGATAAATCCACCTTCGACGTGGCCGAGCAAATCAAGCAGGTACTGTTCCACACCGAATGGAGCTGGCGCAGCAAAGATTTGACCATCGATATGTCGCTGCCGCCGACCTATGTCTATGGCGATCAACAGCTCCTGCATCAGGTATGGACGAACCTCATCACCAACAGCATTAAATTCACCGCACCTGAAGGCGCCATCTCCCTGCGTGTGACCAAACACAACACACAATGCCGCATCGAGATCTCCGATACGGGCATTGGTATTCCGCCAGAGCACCTGCCCCACATCTTCAACCGGTTCTACCGCGTGGATGAGGCTCGCGACCGCTCCGAGGGCAGCAGCGGATTGGGTTTATCCATTACCCAGAAAATTGTCGAACTGCATGGCGGACGTATTGAAGTCACGAGTCAGCCTGGAAAGGGAACCACCTTCACCGTGATCCTCCCTCACGTATAATGCAGCCTAATCTCAAGTTCATGCTCTGTTCATAATCCATTCCTATACTTGGGGCATATCCCGCAGAGATTAAAAACCGCGGGATGTGCTGCTTAATGATTAGGAATGGAGATGGGAAACATGTTTCTTGCACTGCGTGAACTTCAGCATGCGAAGCTGCGCTATCTGCTGATTGGCTTCATTATGGTTCTGATTGCCTGGCTCGTTCTGTTCGTGACGGGATTGGCCCAGGGGCTCTCCTCCGATAACGCCTCTTCCATACAAAATATGAAAGCCGACTACCTGGTGCTTCAGGAGGGATCCGATCATCGGATCAATCGTTCCGTGCTAACCGGCGAGATCTGGAACGAAGTGCAGAGCCGCCCGGGTGGAAACCCGGCCACCCCGCTCGGCATACGCATGAACACCTTGACCAAGGAAGGCTCCGCGGCCAAATTCGATGCGGCCTTTTTTGCCATTGATGTGGAGAGCATGCTAGCACCCCGAGTCGTTGAAGGCACCATGATTAGCAATACGGATGCCGGCCTTGTGATGGCCGACCGCTCCTTGAAAGAGGACGGGTACCGGCTGGGCGACCGGATCGTGGATCAGGCTACAGGCGCCACGTTTACGATTGCGGCCTTTACGGAGGGACAATCCTTCAGTCATGCCCCGGTCATTCACATGAACTTTGAGGGATGGAAGACGCTTCAACCAAACCCGGCAAAGCTAGCGCCTATCTATAATGCCATCGCTTGGAAAGGAACTCCGGTACAGAAGGAGGCCTTGGCCCGGGACGTATCCGGCATCGAGATTATCACGAAAGAGGAAGCCCTGCAGGGAATTCCCGGTTTTCAGGAGGAGCAGGGTTCACTTATCATGATGATTGTGTTCCTGTTTGTGATCGCAGCCTTCGTGCTGGCCGTGTTCTTCTACGTCATGACGATTCAGAAAATGAATCAGTTCGGCGTCCTGAAAGCCATCGGTGCGGGGACCGGCTATCTGGTGAGGAGTCTGATCTTTCAGGTCCTGACCCTTACCATCGTCAGTCTTGCGATCAGCATCGGCCTGACTTACGGGGTTTCGCTCCTGTTGTCCGGCATCGTGCCCTTTTCGTTAACGCCTTCGGTCGTTCTGCTCTGTTCCTTGCTGTTCCTGGCGGTTTCCCTGATGGGATCGCTATTGTCGCTATATCGGGTCATCAAGATCGATGCAATCGAAGCTATCGGGAGGGCTGCATAATGACATCATCCAAGCTGTTGATGGATCAGGTGAGCAAAGAATTCGGTGACGGGGACACCTCCGTTAAAGTACTGGACAACATTTCGCTGGATATCAAGGGTGGGGAATTCGTCGCGGTGGTCGGACCTTCCGGTTCGGGCAAAAGCACCTTTCTCTCCATTGCAGGGGCACTTCTATCCCCTACCCGCGGAAGAATATGGATGGGTGATCAGGAGGTTACAAGGCTATCCGCCAAAAAATTGAATGCGCTGCGGCTGAACCATATCGGATTTGTCTTTCAATCCTCCAATCTGATTCCTTATCTGGCTGTCCGCGATCAGCTCCTCTTGATTGCCAAACTGGCAGGACAGCACGGCCAGGAGCCGCAGCAGCGGGCGGATGATCTGCTTCATCGGCTGGGCTTATCGCACCGCAGGTTTCATTACCCTGAGAGCTTATCAGGCGGCGAACGGCAGCGTGTTGCCATTGCCCGGGCATGGATGAACAATCCGGAGCTCATTCTGGCAGACGAGCCAACCGCAAGTCTGGATTCGGAGCGCGGCCGAACCGTAGTTCAAATGCTCGCCGATGAGGTCAAGCTGCGCCAGAAAGCCGCCGTCATGGTCACGCATGACAAGCGCATGCTCGATTTATGTGATCGGATCATTTATATCGAGGATGGCAAGTTATCCGAACAGCGATCTCCCACTCTGCTATAGAATGAAAAAACCGGATTCATCCTAGCAACCTAGTAGATGAATCCGGTTTTTATTATGCTGGATCGTGTACCTCTCCAGCTCTCAAGAAGGCCATACGCCTCATGGGATTCGTATGGCTTCTGTCCCCCCTACGTTGATCTGACTGCATATACCCGCTGCCTATAGCCCCAATTCCAAATGTTCAGCGTGCTGTCCTCTATGTCTCTCTCCATTATAGGGTGGATGGACATTCGACTAAGGGATAATATCCTTCAAATGAAGGGACAAATTCTTCCACCTTTAGGGTGTCACTGTTATCTCATGATACGCTCTGGTCTCCACTTTCTTTTTCTTTACCAAAAAGAAAAACCCGCCGATAATATCATCGGCAGGTTTATAGACTTATCTAAACGTTGAACTTCTAGTCTTTCTATTCATGGTCCAACCCTGATTATTTCTCGTAAATCGGAAGCACTTGATTCGTCTGCTCCCGGTTGCGGCCAACAGAGAAGATGGCAATCGGAATGCCGGTCAGCTCGGACACGCGCTCGACATAGCGACGGGTGTTCTCCGGCAGATCCTCCAGCGTTTTTGCTCCGGTAATGTCTTCGTTCCAGCCTGGCAGCTCTTCATAGATTGCTTCGCACTCCGCAAGCATTTTTAAGCTGGCCGGGTAGTGCGTAATCTCCTCACCGCGGAATTTATATGCGGTACAGATCTTAACGGTCTCAAGACCGCTCAGCACATCCAGCGAGTTCAGGGACAAGCCGGTAATTCCGCTCACGCGGCGGGCATGGCGTACAACTACGCTATCGAACCAGCCTACGCGGCGAGCACGTCCGGTTACCGTGCCGTATTCATGTCCTTTTTCACGAATGTACTCACCGATTTCATTGTCCAGCTCCGTCGGGAAAGGTCCATCCCCTACACGCGTCGTGTAGGATTTAGCCACCCCGATCACCTGCTGAATCTTCGATGGTCCTACACCGGAACCGATACATACACCGCCGGCAGAAGGATTCGAGGAGGTTACGAACGGATACGTACCTTGGTCGATGTCCAGCATGACGCCCTGCGCACCTTCAAACAATACTTTTTGATTCTCATCGATCGCATCGTTCAGGACGACGGAAGTATCACGCACATATTTACGAATAATTTCGGCATACTCCAGGTATTGCCTCAGAATCTCTTCAACATCGAGCGTTTCCCCGCCATATACCTGGGTAATCACTTGGTTCTTCTCCTTCACCATATGGCGAAGTTTCAGTTCGAACTCTTCCGCATCCATCAGATCTGCGATCCGGATGCCGTTACGTGCCGCTTTATCCATGTAGCAAGGGCCGATTCCCTTGCGGGTCGTACCGATTTTGTTCGGACCTTTACGGTCCTCTTCCAGAGCATCCAATACCATATGATAAGGCATGATAACATGAGCACGATCACTGATTACCAGATTATCCGTGCTGAACCCGTTATCATGAATATAATTAATCTCTTCAATAAGTGCAGCCGGGTTAACGACCATACCGTTTCCGATCACACAGGTTTTATCTTTATAGAATACTCCGGATGGAATCAAGCTAAGCTTGAATTTTTTACCGTCAATCAGAATGGTGTGGCCGGCATTGTTGCCGCCTTGGTAACGGGCTACCACGTCAGCGCTTTCCGCCAAATAATCCGTGATTTTCCCTTTCCCTTCATCTCCCCATTGTGTTCCCACAACGACTACCGTTGACATATTCATTCCTCCGCCCGGGCTGTTACACCCTTAATATTTCGCGAAACACTGATGAAATAACCTCTACATGATGATTAAAATTCAACCCCACTGCACTAAAGCAGCAATACCAGTGTAACAGTCCCCATTTTTAAAGTCAAATACAAAAACGAACAATCGCACATCAGTGTGTACGATTGTTCGGAATTAGGACGAGATTATCGAATGATTGCAGCATTATTCGGGGAATCTCCATAAGAAAACGACTGTCGACGTACTTTCTCAGAAGAGAGACCGCGGTTAGAGGTAGTTTTTCTTGCGATATCAGGAAGGCCCAAGCTTCGAGGTTTATACTTGATATCTTAAGAAATGCCCTTAACTTACAGCCAGCGGCAGGTATCTGCCTGATCTCCGAACTTTGTTAAAGAAGCCTCGTATTTCGTTAAGACACCCTAGAATCGCGGCTAATCTGTATCGTCGTCATCCAGCAGCGAAGGCGTCGGCATGCGTTCGCTCGTAATTGACGAATTTATTAAAGTTCTTCAAGAAGACCAGTTCCACCGTACCTACAGGACCATTACGCTGTTTGGCAATGATGATCTCGATGATGTTCTTCTTCTCGGTTTCCTGATTGTAATAATCATCCCGGTATAAGAACGCAACGATATCGGCATCCTGCTCGATCGAACCGGATTCCCGAAGGTCACTCATCATCGGACGCTTATCCTGACGCTGCTCCACGCCCCGGCTGAGCTGTGACAGCGCAATAACCGGCACTTCGAGCTCACGGGCGATTTGTTTAAGCGTACGCGAGATCTCGGATACCTCCTGCTGCCGGTTCTCCCCGGCCTTGCCGCGTCCATGAATGAGCTGGAGGTAATCGATCAGGATCATGCCGAGCCCCTTCTCCTTCTTCAGACGACGACACTTCGCACGAATATCAGCAACCGTTACGCCTGGTGTATCATCAATGTAAATCTCAGCTTCCGACAGAGCGGCAATGCCCATCGTAAGCTTGGACCAATCCTCATCACCTTTGAAATCCCCGTTACGCATGACGCCGGCATCCAGGTTAGCCTCAGCACAGATCATACGCTGTACGAGCTGCGGCGCCGACATCTCCAGACTGAAGATAGCTACGGTTTCCTTGGCACGAATCGCCACGTTCTGGGCAATATTCAATGCAAATGCGGTTTTACCTACGGAAGGACGGGCAGCTACGATGATCAAGTCGTTGCGCTGGAATCCGCTTGTCATTTTGTCCAAGTCCACGAACCCGGATGGAATTCCCGTTGTGTTCCCCCGGTTCTGATGGAGAACCTCCACCTTCTCGAACACTTCCATCAGCACATCGCGGATCGCAATAAATCCGCTGCCTGTGCGTCGATTGGAAATCTCGAGAATGCGGCGCTCCGCCTCGCTGAGCATACCGGATACATCTTCCCCTCCGGTATATCCTTCACTGACAATTTGTGTTGCGGTTCGAATCAACCGCCGCAGCATCGATTTCTCTTCGATGATCTGGGCGTAATAATCTACGTTCGCAGCCGTCGGGACCGCATGAGCCAGCTTGGCTAAATAGCTGACGCCTCCGACCTCTTCCAGCTGCCCTTTATCTTGCAGGAGAGATGTAAGGGTCACCAGATCGATCGGTTGATTGCCTTCCCCGAGCTGCACCATTACTTCATAGATCATCTGATGCGTTTTGTCGTAGAAGTCCTCGGCCTGCACCCGCTCCATCGCTGTAATCAGCGCTTCACTTTGCAGCAGAATGGCACCCAGCACCGCCTGCTCTGCCTCAAGGTTCTGCGGGGGGACCCGATCGAAATAGAGTTCTCCTCCCATATTACTCCTCCGTAATTTGAACCTTGAGCGTCGCCTTGACGTCAGGGTGCAGCTTCACCGGAATCTGGGTAACACCCAGACTGCGGATCGGATCGCTAAGTTCAATTTTGCGTTTGTCGATTTTGATCTTCTGTCCTGCCAGAGCTTCAGCAATTTGTTTGCTGGTGATGGCCCCGAACAAACGGCCGCCCTCTCCAGCTTTAGCTTTCAGGACAACCGTCATCTCTTCCAGCTTTTTGCCGAGCGCCTGCGCCTCTTCCTTCTCCTGAGCCTTACGCTTCTCCTCGGAAGCCTGCTGCTGCTCCAGCGTCTTCATGTTACCGTCGGTTGCCGGACGAGCGACTCCCCGCGGAATCAGGAAGTTCGTTGCGTATCCTTCCGAAACTTCCTTCACTTCGCCTTTCTTGCCTTGACCCTTCATATCTTTTATGAAAATGACTTTCATTCAAATAACCCCTCTTTCGCTTCGATGTCCTTCAGTACTTCCATCAACTTCTCCTCGGCTTTCTCAGGCGTCGTATCCAGTTGTACTGCGGCGTTCGTTAAATGTCCGCCTCCCCCGAGACGTTCCATAATCATCTGAACATTCATCTTGCCCATGGAGCGAGCGCTAATGCCAATCTTGCCGTCTGTGCGTTCGCTAATAACAAACGATGCCTGCACATCCGTCATATTCAGCAGCATATCCGCTACTTGAGCGATCAATAGCTGCGGCATAGGCTCCCCGCTCTTCGATACCGCAATGGCGATATGGTCATATACCATTTTAGCATGTTTCACGATTTCTGCCTTCGCTATAAATTCTGTCAGATCTTCCTTGAGCACCCGCTGAATCATCATCGTATCGGCTCCGTGACGCCGCAGGAAACCGGCAGCCTCAAACGTTCTCGATCCCGTGTGGAGGGCAAAATGCTTGGTGTCCACCGTGATCCCCGCCAATAAAGCCGTCGCCTCAACCGGCGTAAGGGATACCCGTTCATGAATATACTGCAGCACCTCCGTAACCAGCTCGCAGGTTGAAGAGGCATACGGTTCAAGATAGATCAGCACTGCGTCGTTAATAAACTCTTCCCCGCGTCGGTGATGATCCATCACAACGACCCGGCTTGCACGATGAACCAGCCGCGGCTCCATCGTCATGGAGGCTTTATGCGTATCCACAACAACGAGCAGTGTATGCTCTGTCATCATCTGCATCGCTTGTTCGGTGGAGATGAATCGGTTCATCAAGGCTTCGTCCTTCCGGACCTCTTCCATAAGCCTCGAAATGGACGGATTCATTCCCTCCATCACGATATAAGCCTCCACTTTATACATCTGGGCTGCTTTCAGCACGCCGATTGCAGCGCCGACCACGTCCATATCCGGCAGCTTATGGCCCATAATGATCACTTTGTCGCTCTCCTGCATCAAATCACGCAGCGCATGGGAGATGACGCGTGCTCTTACGCGCGTTCGTTTCTCCACGGCATTGGATTTACCGCCATAGAAAGAGAGCCTCTGACCCGCTTTGACAGCCGCCTGATCTCCGCCGCGGCCCAGCGCCATATCCAAACTGGATTGGGCCAGCTGCCCCAGCTCCGTAATGTCGTCTGAACCGAAAGCAAGACCAACGCTTAGCGTTAACGGTACCTTCAGATCCGCCGTCATCTCCCGGACCTCATCCAAGATGAGAAAACGGCTGTTCTCCAGCGCATCGAGCGACCTGTGGTTCAGCATCATCAAATAGCGGTCTGAGGAAAGTCTCCGCAAATAGACGTTAAATTCACGCGCCCAATCGGTGATCTCACTGGTTACCTTCGCAATCAATGCCGTCCGCTGTTGATCATCCATCCCCTGCGAGGCCTCATCGATGTTATCCATCATGATAATGCCCAAGGCCAATCGCTCATCCTCATACCGCTGCCTCAGCACGGCCAGCTCGGTAATCTCATCCAGATAGATCAGTCGCTCATCCGGAATGACCGTTGCTCCATAGAACTTATCCTCGTGGGAGATCTCCAGACGAATTTCCTTCGGCAGCTTCTCCTTGTTATCCTTCTTCTCTTGGGCTTCCCTTATCGCTACAACCAGTTGGGGAAACAACTCCTGTAAGGAGACGCCGACCAACGACTGATGCGGAAACATATTGACCACGAATTGGTTATGCCACTCCACTGTCTTGTCCTCGCTGTACAGCACAATGCCAAATGGCAGCACGCTGACAGCTTCGCCCTCGACCCGCTGAATTCGAAATGACAGATCTCCAATGTAATCCACCAGCTCGCGGCGGAATTTCATCTCCGTCTTCAGCATCGCATAGCCGCCTACCACCGCAAGCAGCAGCCCGACCAGCCCCAGAATGGTATTGTAGAACGACAGAAAAATAACAAGCAGAAGCACCAGCGCAAACGCCCAGACGGTATGATAGCCGTGCCAGCGCTTCTGCAGAAATTTAGGCATGACTCATCACCCTATCTTTTGGTTTTACTAAACGCCTGACGAAGTGGAAACGCCAAGTCCAGGATTCCGATAATCATAGCCGGCGGGAACAGCACAATCGGTATAGCCGTCAAAAGCGGTACAATCGGATGCCACTTCCGTTCGTGAGCGAGATAGTAGAAGAACCCCAGCGCTTGGATCATGAAGCAAATCTGCAGCAAAGGCGTGGCGTTTGCCACAATCATCTTCATGAAGGTATTGTCCGAATTGACGGTTGCCATGTTGATGAAAAAAATGAGCAAGTAGTACCAGATCAGGGAACGCGGCAGCATCCATTCTCTAGCCGGCTTCAGCCGCGGCACGGACAAGCCCATGCTGCCCAGTGTAGGACGAGCCAAAGCATGGGTTACCACCGTCATAAGGAACGAACTGATAATCATCGCAAATGGAACCAGGCGCATCGTTTGATCTTTAATGAACTGTGTATCGAGTTCGGTGCCAAGGAACTGTCCTCCCAGACCTCCTTCTACACCCATCTCAGTGAGCGGAGCGGTCGTCATCTTCACAATCTCATCCACATACTCCGACAGATTTAATTGGAAGAAGGCTGTGCTGATCATGAGCAGAAGGAGCATTTCCACCAGCATGACAGCCATGCCGTACTTCAATACCTGCATGGCTGCCTTCCGCTTCCGGTACAAATACCCCATGACAATTCCTGGAACGGCAAAATAGATCGCAAATAACACATAAATGGGATGAATCAGAAGCGCGATCAGCCATACCGGCACCACATGCATGATAAATGATTTTGTATTCAAAGCCGTAAACAGAATCGCAACCGGCAGAATTAACAAGAAAGCCGTTACGATCGAAAAGGGTGTGAGTAGTGATAGCAGCAGAAGCAAATAAATAACGCTCCATACCGCCGTGGTCCAGCGCAGTTTCAATATGTTCACCTCTTACGCAAATGTTCTTCGAGCGCGGAAATATCCTGGTACCAATCTTCCAGCTGATGTCCTTCCTGCTTATGCTTTTTCAATTTCTCTAACAAGAGATCATCCAAATCCCGATAGGTCAAGCCGAGCCTTCGGCCCAGTATGTATGAGCTCATCATCAGGCTTACCAAACTGTCTCCAACCTTTGTAGTGCTGCCTTCCCATAGAGCTTTGAATAACCGGGATACATTGTCAATTACTTCGGTTTTGAGCCATTCAATCACTTTGGCGCGTTTAGCTACATCCAAGTCCTTCGGCATATTTGGCATATCCATCTCTCCCTGAAAACAGCTTTATTCTCCATTATAGCATAAAAAAAAGCCGCCCACACAAAGGCCCCGTGCCCCTTGTCCATCCTTAGTCCCAGTAAGCAAACGATAACCCACCTTCTCTTTGTACTCCAATCGGACCCCGCTTATTCCTCCCCGCTCTTGCACTGCTGCCTCGCTTCTACAAAAATAGGGCGTGTTATCCACATTGTGATCGTGGTCCCACGCCCTTGATTATTTTACGAGCCTACTTGATTATGATGCACCGTGGGACTCCACCGTCTCCTTGGAGACAAATCGTTCACAGTACTCAATAATGAGGCTTCTGCGTACAATGCCGATAAAGCGGTTCATATCGTCCACCACAGGCACAAAGTTCTGCACCTTGGCCAGATTAATCAGATCCTCCATCCGGGCGTCAATCGACACCGGCTTGATGTCCATACGAAAAGGAACATCCTTCAACAAAAATTTCGAAGCGTTCTCAAAAGTGATTTTGCCTTCTGAATTCTTCATGTGCCACAACAGATCACCTTCCGTGACAGTCCCTGCATACTGGCCGTTCTTATCCAGTACGGGCACGGCCGTATATCGGTGAAACTCCATCCGTTCCAGCGTCTGCCTGAGCGTAGAATCCAGTGTTAAACAGATCACTTCCTGCTTGGGTAATAGAAAAAAAGCGATATTCATAATGCATTATCCTCCTTATGACTCCAACTTCTGAAGTCATGTTAAGTAACCTTCCTGATTTAAAGCCTAGGTATGCAGGTTACTCCTTCCCCTATCCATACTCATACATACGTTAACTTCGTCGTTCTGATTCCTTGTATAGGGCACAAAATCAGCAGCCATCCGACTGCTGATTGAGATGAAGCAACGTACTATGACATCATCCGGGTGGACCGGTGTTTATTTATTTCAACTTTTGCTTCTCAGCATCTTTGGGCTGCAGCAGCTGGTCAGCCGGTGTATCCGGGTTCATCCAGCTGTCAATCAGATCCCGGGCCTCCTGCACGTCTTCCATGTCAGGCTCATTGTAATAGACGCCGCCAATTTTCATGCCTTCCCCCATGATCGTATAGCTGGTCATATCCACTTTGCCCCCGGTTAGCATCTGCTTTGCCAGGTCAATAATGAACTTAGGCTGCATATCGGTCTGGAAATTATCTCCCATGATCTCAATCAATTCAGGCACCTTGCCGATCTGATCAAGCTTCATCACCCGCTTGGCCGCTACGTCCAAAAACACTTGCTGTCTCTTCGCACGATTAAAGTCGCTATCTTCTCGATAACGGACATAATTCAAAGCTTCCTCGCCGTTATAAATCGGTTTGTTGGCTTCAATCGTGAATTTCTCATGGTCTCTGCCTTTATTGACGATATCCTTGCCGATCGGCAGCTCCACGCCCCCAATAGCATCAACAACATCCTTCAAGCCCTGAAAATTAATGGAAGCATAATAATCAAGCTCTTCTTCGAAAAATGCCTCCATCGTATCTTTGGCCATTTGATGACCGCCAAATGCAAACGCGTGGTTAATCTTGTCTTTCTTATCCTTACCGATAATATCGACATACGTGTCCCTTGGAACCGAAATTAAGAGCACTTTGGACTCCATGGGGCGTACAACCACATAGATCAGCGTGTCCGAACGCGCAGGTTCATCCTCACGCTGGTCACTCCCGAGCAGCATAACCGAGAACGGCTCGCTCTGGAGCACGACAGGTTCGGGTGTCTTGTCGCTTTGGAGCGGTTTATACGATTTCTGCAATGATTCCTCTACATCCTTTGCCATGAACAGATCAAATGCTACAACCGCTAGCTGCGTTCTGAACAGAAACGCGGTTGAGCCAAGCAGTATGACCAAAGCGAGAGTAATATATATTGATTTCCTCTTCATGAGTTCAATTCCTTCTTTATTATAAAATAAATTAATGGATAAGTCAGATCGTTAAAGGTCCTTGCTTGCACCCCAAGCTACTTGGCTCACCCTCCTTCCTTATTAAACGGGAACTCCTCCCGTTGACTCACTTCATATCAGTAGGCCAGTTTCACACATCATCTATTGTAAACCAGATTATTGTCAAATGTGAACCCTTCACGGGCAGTTCTATAAATCTACCAAATCTTCATCGATCCGCTAAACAGGTCTCTTATCACGCGTAATCGCGGCTGAGATTCCCGAATATTGAAACCAGTCATCCAGCCGCTCTTTCCATGTTAACGTTTTAGCGAATCCGTAGTCAAACAGCTTGCGTGTCTCTTCAAATCTTGCTTCTTTGGACTCGGTACCCATGACTACGGCAACAAGCCGACTGCCTTGTTTCTCCGCGGTACCCGTGAAACAGTATCCTGCATTCACCGTGTACCCTGCCTTTAATCCATCGGTGCCTTCATAGGAATAAGGGCCCCCTAGCGATGGCAGCATCCAATTGGTGTTGCTTAAATATAAATTCCGTCCACTTATCTTCGTTTGAGTCTTGCTGGAGGTGCTTAGAATATCGGGGTGGCTTCGAATCAAATGCGCAGCCAGTTTGGCTGTATCCTCTGCGGTCATCACCGTTTCTTCATCCGTTGTCCAGACTTGATCGTTGGCTGTGTCTCGCTCGACTCCCGACGCGTTTACGAATCGTGTCGCGCTGGATAAACCAATCTCTTTGGCCTTGGCATTCATCTTCCGGACAAACGCTTCCTCGGAGCCCGCAAAATGCTCGGCAAGTGCTACGGCGGCATCATTCGCCGAATACACCGTTATGCTCTGGAACAATTCGCGCACCGTCAAAATTTCGCCCGATTTCAGGGAAATCTTAACCCCTCTGACGTCCGCTGCGAGATCGCTTATTATGACTTCATCGTCCCAGGATCTCTTCCCGGTTTTGATATCATCCAGAATAACCAACTCGGTCATCAGCTTTGACATGCTTGCAGGCGGTAAGGGGATATCGCCATTTTTGCTAAGCAAAATACGCCCGGTGTTTAAATCCATTAAGACAACCGCTCGCGCGTCCACCTTCGGCTTAAACCCCGCTCGTTCTATATTTCCTATGACAACCGCCACAATCGGGACGATCATTAACAACATCATGACCAACCAAAGCCACCGTTTTTTCATAGAATTAGCCCTCCATAGTTATAGACGGTTGAAAGGGGCATTTGGTCTGCTTTTTTTTGAATTTATCGTATAGAAATTTTTGTAAAACAAAACGAATGTGCCCGGAAAACGAAAAGGACCTCCAACCGTCCGCAGACGATAGGAAGTCCTTCTATGAATGTGTAAATCTTCTAATCATCACGCTAATTGCTGTCAGAAAACCTAGATTTGAAGAGTCTTATTAAGCGTAGTGACAAGCAACAAAGTGATTATTGCCTACATCGCGGTATTCCGGCACTTGCTGTTTGCACAGGTCTGAAGCCAGCGGACAGCGAGTATGGAACTTGCACCCGGATGGCGGGTTCGCCGGGCTTGGGATGTCGCCTTTCAGTACGATCCGATCGCGCTTCAGCGTTGGGTCCGGTACCGGCACGGCAGACAGCAATGCTTTCGTATACGGATGCAGCGGGTTGCGGAACAGCTCTTCCTTGCTTGCCAATTCTACCATCGATCCCAGATACATTACCCCAATTCGGTTGCACAAATGCTCTACAACACTGAGATCATGAGAAATGAACAAGTAAGTCAGCTGCTTCTCGCGCTGCAAATCACTCAGCAGGTTAATGATTTGCGCTTGAATCGATACGTCCAATGCAGATACCGGCTCATCCGCTACGATAAAGTCGGGATTCAGAATCAACGCGCGGGCAATCCCGATCCGTTGACGCTGACCGCCGGAAAATTCATGTGGATACCGATCGTAATGATAGGCGGCAAGGCCGCAAATTTCCAGTGTTTCAATCACGCGGTCTTTCAATTCTCTACGATTAACTAACCCATGGTCAATGAGTGCTTCGCCGATGGCTTCGCCCACTTTGATTCTTGGGTTCAGTGAGCTGAATGGATCCTGGAATACGATCTGCATCTTCGGACGCAGGGCACGCATTTTCTCTTTGGATAATGTATGGATATCCTGACCATTAAAGATAACTTTACCTTCCGTTTTCTCCAACAAACGGAGAATGGTACGACCTATCGTGCTTTTGCCGCAGCCAGATTCGCCTACAAGCCCAAAGGATTCCCCTTTATTGATGGTAAAGCTGACTCCGTCAACGGCTCTTACATTACCCACCGTCCGCTGCAATATGCCACCGGTGATGGGAAAGTATTTCTTCAAACCATCAATTTCAATCAATGCTTGACTCATTATGCTTTCCCCTCCTCTTCATACAACCAGCAGGCGACCTTGTGGCCGTTAGGATCCGTGCCGAGCGGAGGTGTCTTCTCTCTACAAATCTGCATGCACGATTCACAGCGATCATGGAAATGACAGTTGTCTCCAAGATCTACCGGATTGGGTACCTGTCCCGGAATCGAATACAGACGTTCTTGAGTCTGGTTAATGATGGGCTTAGCTTTCAAAAGTCCTTTGGTATATGGATGCTTCGGCTGCTTGAAGAGCTCAATGACCGGGGCTTCTTCAATGACTTTTCCTGCATACATAACAACAACATAATCCGCCATCTCCGCTACGACCCCCAGGTCATGCGTAATCAGCATAATGGATGTATTCAGCTTCCCCTTGATGTCGCGCATCAAATCCAAAATTTGGGCCTGAATCGTAACATCAAGTGCTGTTGTTGGCTCGTCCGCAATCAGAAGCTTGGGATTACAGCTGAGTGCGATCGCGATCATAATCCGTTGGCGCATACCGCCGCTGAGCTCATGCGGATAGGAGTCGAAAATCTTCTCCGCACGCGGTATTCCTACCAGATTAATGAGGTCGATGGCACGTTTTTTAGCTTCTTTACGGTCTACGAGCTGATGCAGCAGAATCGGCTCTACAATCTGTTCCCCGATCGTTAATACCGGGTTCAGTGAGGTCATGGGCTCCTGGAAGATCATGGCGATATCGTTACCACGGATCAAGCTCATCTCACGCTTGCTCATCTTCAGCAGGTCCTTGCCTTCATACAGAATTTCTCCTCCTACAGGAGGTGTATCAATTAAACGCATAAGTGACATGGCTGTCACGCTTTTACCACAGCCCGATTCACCGACCACGCACAGTGTTTCACCTTCACGGATTTTGAAGCTTACATCGTCGACGGCTTTTACGGTTCCTGCGGAGGTTTGAAAATGCGTTTTTAAATTGCGGAATTCAACTAATTCTTTTGCCATATTCGCATCTCCTACTTCTTCATTTTCGGGTCAAGTGCGTCGCGAAGCCCGTCACCGATCAAGTTGATCGCAACTACGGTAATCAGAATACACATGCCTGGCGGTATCCATAACCATGGTCTCTTCCGGAAATCAATCAAGTTGTTTGCCGCAGAAATCATGTTTCCCCAGGATGGTGTTGGTGGAACTACCCCGATTCCTAGGAAACTCAGCGCCGATTCATACAGGATAGCCCCTGCTACACCAAGCGTTGCAGATACAATGATGATTGGAATCGTATTAGGAAGCAGATGGCGGAAGATTTTTCGGCGATCTTTAAGTCCCAAGGCTTCCGTTGCTTGCATAAACTCCTGTTCGCGAAGCGTTAAGATTTGACCACGTACGAGACGTGAAATACCGCTCCAACCCAATATACCGATGATGAGCATCAAGAAATAAATGCGGTCTGAAGGTTCTACCTTCAAGTCAGACAATACCGCACCCAAGATGATCAGAATCGGAAGGCTCGGCAAAGCCATGAATACGTCGGCAATACGCATAATCAATGTATCTACCCATCTGCGATAAAAACCGGCCAATGCGCCAAGCGTCGCTCCAATAATAACGGAAATACCTGTCGCTACCAGTCCTACTGTGAGGGAAATCCTGCCTGCAAGCATCATCCGCAGGAGAATATCGCGCCCCAGTTTATCCGTTCCTAACCAATATTTCGAGCTTGGAGGCAAATTCTTATCAGCCACACTGTAATCAAATAGGGAATAAGGTGAAAAGACCGGGCCAATAAAACATAGCAAAAACATAAATACAATTATGAAAAGTCCGATGACAGCAAGACGGTTTCTGGAAAAACGGCGAATGGCCATTCTCCATGGAGAATCCGGCTGCTTCTTCGATACTGGTAGATTCGTTTTTAATGGTGCAGCCTCTGCGGACAAATGAATCTCCTCCTACTTTAAGCGAATTCTTGGGTCAGCGGCGCCATACAGGACATCAGATAACAAGTTACCGAGCAATGTCAATACGGAGATGAATATCGTGAAGCCGAGCATAAACGGATAATCCCGCATACTGATCGATTCCAGATATACCTGACCAACCCCAGGCCAAATGAATATCTTTTCCAAGATGATGGCTCCACCAAATAAGCTTGGCAATTCGAAGCCCATCAAAGTGATCGCAGGAAGCATTGCATTACGCAAAGCATGTTTGAAAATAACCGTACGTTCTTTTAAGCCCTTTGCACGTGCTGTCCGGATGTAATCCTGGCGGATAACTTCCAGCATGCTTGTACGGAAATACCGCGTCAAGCTGCCCGTGCTGAGCATTGTAAGTACAGTTACTGGCAAGAACATATGCCATGCGATGTCAATCAGTTGCTGCCATGTGTTTCCATTCAAGCCTGATGTTTTCATACTACCAACCGGGAACCATCCTAAATCCAAGGCAAAAATCTTGATGAGAAGGAGTCCGATAAAGAAAGAAGGCAGTGACATACACAAAAAGATAAATAAGGTTACGATCTTATCAAACAATGAATACTGAAATTTAGCCGAGAATACCCCAGCAAAGATAGCGATTATCCAGCTTAATATCAACGAAAAAATAGCAATAAAAAAAGAGTTCCATACATAGTTACCCATAACGGTGGTAACCGGTTGTTTGTGCTGAAGGGAATCTCCGAGATTGCCCTTTAACATATTGCCAGCCCATGTAAAGTAACGCTCTACCGGCGGCTTATCCAAACCATAAATTTCCCGAAGCTGAGCTGCTTTCTCAGCAGTCATCGTCGGGTTATCCATTGCAGTGATATAATCACCTGGCACCATTGCTGATATTGCAAATATGAGAATCGAGATCCCGATCATTGTCGGGATAATCTGCAGCAGCCTCCGGATAATGTACTGCTTCATAATATTCCTCCCGGCTTATAAGTGGATATGCCCAGCTCTTGCGAGCTGAGCATATGTTTCCTGCTGTTATTGTTCAAGTTCGACTTTGTAAAGATCAATTACGAAGTCTTTATATGGAGTAATTTCCATACCATTAACTCGGCTGTTGATACCCCACATATCACGTCTTTGGTAAATCGGGAGATCCGGAACGTCTTGATTCAGCACTTGATATGCTTCTGCATATGCTGCTTTACGCTCTTCAAGATCGAAGGCTTTCAGACCTTTATCCATTGCTGCATCATAAGCAGGATTGGAGTATCCGATATCATTTTGCTGTCCATCCGTACGGTATACCGTGGATTCTGGATCCGGAGTCAAGCCCCATGCAGCAAAGAACATTTCGAAATCGCCTTTATCCTTCTTATCCATGATCGCATTGAAGTCTAATGTTTCTGCAACGATCTTAATGCCAAGCTCTTGGTAGTTCTGATTCATTACCGGAATCAAAGCATCTACAACCGGGTTATCAGCTGTTGCAGAGAAGTGAATCTCAAATTTCTGGCCGTCTTTTTCACGGATGCCATCAGCACCTGGAACCCAGCCTGCTTCATCAAGAAGCTGCTTCGCTTTCTCGATGTCGAATTCATGTGCGTCGATACCTTCAGTAGTGTATGCCCATGATACATTCGACTGTGGAATGTTGATTACGTTAGCATAAGGACCATAGATAATTTCAACGATTTCTGCACGGTTCAAACCGTATAATAATGCTTGACGAACTTTCGCATCTTGGAACTTAGGATTTTTATGGTTCATGGCAACATAACCGTACCCATTGGTTGGGAAGATGTTAATATCCAAGAAGCCCATGGATTTCAACTCTTCTACGGTATCTTCGTTAACGGTAACCATATCCATATCGATTTCACCGGATTGGAACATGGCCAATTTAGTTTCATCAGTAGTTGTTTTGTAAATTACGTTTTTGATTTTCGGAGCCCCCAGGAAGTAGTTCGGGTTAGCTTCCAATACAACCTCTTGACCAGGAGCGAAGCTCTTCAGTACATACTGACCGCTACCGATTGGTTTAGTATGCAGGTTCTTCATGTACTCCAGGTTGCCTTGTTTGTAATCTTTACCGTAGTATGCTTCTGGTACGAAAGAAATGTCTCCCAGAGAATCCTTCGTCATAGCGTTTGCTTCAGTTACTTCAATCTCAATGGTGTGGTCATCGATAACTTTAACACCAGAGATGTCCGTTGCTTTACCATCATGATACTCTTGACCACCTTTTACATGTGTCGAGAAGATATCAGATTGACCGTCATAGCTAGCATCATGAAGAACTTTCATTGCAAATGCATAATCTTTTACTGTTACAGGTGTGCCATCAGAATAAGTTACACCCTGTTTCAATTTAAACGTATACTTTAATTTATCCTCGGAAACTTCAACGCTTTCTGCCAAACGGTTCGAATATGTTCCATCACCGTTCAACGTGAAGAAAGAATCGAAAATTGCTTCTACAACATATTTATCATATGCTGTTTGCCAGAAGAACGGGTTGAAAACACCCTTTGGTGAAGTCATACCAACGATCAGTGTATCTTTACGATTTTTAGCAGCTGTTGGATTCTTAGATGGATCTGCTGCTTCGAAATAACCTTGGCTTTCGTCTCCAGTTTCAGCAGGCGGTTCTGTAGTATCTTTGTCGCCTTCAGCTGGTGGTGTTTGTTCCGTTTGCTCCCCTTGACTTGGCTGTTCTGCTGTTCCTCCGCCTCCACATGCTGCCAATACCGTCATGGCCAAAAGCATGATTGCAAGCAGGAGTGACATTCTTTTCTTCATGCGAATCCTCCTCTTAAAAAATGTTGTTGCAATATAAATTATCAGGACGAATATTGAAATCATCCTTAAATAATTTCGGTATTGAAGTTCTCTAGGATGTCATTGCATGATGTGAAATAAATTGAAAGTTTTACAGAAAATATACCATTGGTCAATTAGTGCCAAAGTCTCTAGCAAAATCTTCTTGCCTATAAAATTAATGTTATGATACGTGTAAATTTAGGTAACGTCAATTACTTTTTTTCATTTTTCTCAAAAATCATGTTTTTAACGTCATTTTCGAGGTTAATAATTAAGTTTATCTCCGTTGGATATCCTTAGTTTACTGAAAATGTATGTAATATCAAGATTTATTTACAATTTATAGCTATATTCGTTCATAGTTTTGCAGTGTGTATGTAATATTAAATCACATTTACTTCGGAGTTCAATTTTTTCTGTTAATTTTTTTGTCTACTAGGTAATGTATATGTTATTTAATTTAACACAACTTGGGTTGGTCTACCCTGAATACAACTAGGAACCATTTTTATGTAATATATTATCCTTACGATATGCTTCAATCCGTTATTAGATGACGCAGATTTATGGTTCTACTTTTTCATAGTTTTAGGCTCCTACAGCGTTAAAGCTTAAAAAAAGCAACCCTGGACTGTAATCCGGATTGCTTTTGCGTTGAATTCCATGTCAGATAAATCAACCTTGCTCTTTCATACTTGCGAACTATAGATTCTTTACCCAAGCGAGTTTTAAATCCATCTCTTCAATGCACTGCTGGTGATCATGTGTATCATCAGCCACTAACGGCGTGACCGGGTACATTCGCATCTCTCCGCGGTACGTATGAAGCAGCGGATGAACCGCATGTCTTCCTTGGATTTCCGGATCCAGCCACTTTGCCATATTTTCCTCAGACAAAATCGCCGGCATTCGGGTCTCGAACTCTCGAATCGCTTCATTGGCCTCTGTCATTAGAACCGTACATGTTCTCATTTCATTTCCTCTTGCATCTCGCCATGTCTCGTATAGACCGGCCATACCAAATATTTCATGATCTCCGATAACGGTCCGTACCGCATAACTCCGTTTGCCAACCGTTCTCCAGTAATATAAACCGTTACATGGGATCACACAACGTCTTGTGTCAATCGCTCTACGGTAAGTGGGATTTTGATCAACCGTAGTAATATCAGCATTGACCGCATCTTTCCCCCAATAGGGCACTAGCCCCCACCGATACTCGTCGAGCACCCGCTCTCCCTGTTCCTGTACAATGACCGGCATGGTTTGAGTAGGGCTAATGTTGTATCGGCTTTTGTAGTAATACATTACCCGATTGATGCCAAAGCGTTGATTCACTTCATCGATCCCAGCGGACAGCGAGAATCGTCTGCACATACAACTACCTCCTTTTTCCTTTATCGTTTGGATAATGGAGGTGGAATATGCATAATAAGACTAACAACATGGAGCTTCCACTACTTGTACGCTTGTATCTCTGGAGTGGACATCATAAAATTGAAAGATTTCTGCAATTTTTATGTAATCACATTATTAAATTTTCTTTAGCGCTCTGACGTAGCCATCTTCTTATATTCTGTTTGTATACGATAGACATCTTCTTCGATCAGGCAAGCTTGAGAACTGCCTATAATCCTCTCTTTGGTAAGGCACCATTTTGATGGTACTTTATTTTCAATTTTGAGATCATTCCAGCTCTCATTTAATGAGGCGATACGTACCTATATATAATAGAAGAAATTTTTTCGGATAGCTTCTTTTCGTCTTCATCATCGTATTTCTATACCTTACAAGAGGAACTCCAATATGTTTAAAATTGTATTGTTTACAATAGACACTGTCCGTTTGAAGCAGACATGATTTCAGGGCTTTAAAACTGGAAAGCTTTACACCAGGCTTGTGTTTGTCGGTAGCTACTTTTCCTTCACAGTGTACACTCAGGGGAGACATGATTCTTCTGTGGAGACATTATATATCCCAACATTTGGATGATCACAAGTCATCCCGAAATGAATAATTTCCACATCAAGAGTATTGAGCTTTATACCTGTGAGGAACTCTTGGATTGTTACACTGGTAAGACTCTCGTCACTAAGAACTCATCCTAACATCCTACCCTACCCTTACCGTAATCAGGCTAGACTCTTCCATAATAAAAAAGCGGTCCAGCCTACAATTAGGCTGGACCGCTCTGACACAAATGATTACTCAGTTGTGTATGGAAGCAATGCGATTTGACGGGAGCGTTTGATCGCAATCGTCAGGGCACGCTGATATTTAGCGCTAGTACCTGTTACACGACGAGGCAAGATTTTTCCGCGCTCGCTGATGAATTTCTTGAGCAGGTCTGTATCTTTATAGTCAATGTGAGTAATTTTGTTCACAGTGAAGAAACATACTTTACGACGCTTGTTGCGGCCGCCGCGGCGTGCCGGTCTTTTGTCGTTGTCTCCGCCTTCTCTTTGTTTAAAAGCCATGTGTTGTCAGTCCTTTCCGTATTAAAATGGCAAATCATCATCCGAAATATCGATCGGTTTTCCTTCATCGGAAAAAGGATCCTGATTGTTGTTTCGCGAGTAGTTATTGTTCCCACGGTTTCCGCCACTGCTATTGCTGGTGCTGTTGCTTCCTCCGCTAAACGATGATTCCTCACGATTTCCTCCGCCACCGCTTGTTTCACGGTTTGACTCCAAGAAGCGAACATTATCGGCAATGACTTCGGTGACGTATACACGCTTACCTTCGTTATTCTCGTAATTCCGCACTTGAATGCGCCCTTCTACAGCCGTCAGACGGCCTTTACGCAGATAGTTTGCACATGTCTCCGCAAGCTGTCTCCAGGTCACGACCGGAATGAAATCCGCTTCGCGCTCCCCGCCTTGTCCAGTAAACGGACGATCGACAGCAAGTGTAAATTGCGTTACAGCAACACCTGAAGGAGTATAGCGCAGCTCGGGATCCTTAGTCAGTCGGCCAATCAAAATGACACGGTTCAACAATCCAATCCCCTCCTTAGAACGAAATCAATTACAAAGTTTTTTACGTATTAAGCAACGTCGTTCGTGATGAGATAACGAATAACTTCGTCAGAAATCTTCATGAGACGCTCAAGTTCAGCTACAACTTCAGGTGTTGCGTTGAAGTTTACCAGAACGTAGACGCCATCACGGAATTTCTTGATCTCATACGCAAGACGGCGTTTACCCATTACGTCATGCTTTGTAATTTCTCCGCCGTTGGAGATGATGCCTTGGAATTTATCGACTGCAGCTTGAACAGCTTCTTGTTCAATGTCAGGACGAATAATGTACATCACTTCATATTTGCGCATATGTTTCACCTCCTTATGGACTTCGGCCCTCAATCTCTGTTGAGAGCAAGGAGCGAGTCTAACTCGCACCATAATACTATATCAGAACGGGTGATCGGATGCAAGTTTCTTTTCGATGCTGAATATGCCCTCTTCCCTTTATTACCGCGCTTTTCTCACTTTCCCTGCGATGATTTGGTGTCCAATGGCGCATGATAATACATGCAGTCCATCCATCATAATGAGGAGGAATTCCACAATGGGAGAACAGTCCGAATTTCGTGCAGGTGACAAAGCTCCGAACAACGGCATTTATATGGAAGTTGGCGTCAGAGACCATATCATGGGCATCGAAAACCCGCGTCAAATTAAAATGAGCAAGGGTGATACCTTTCCTGAAACCCAAAATGACGATCGTGTATGGTTAAACAAGCGCCGAGTGCAGCCTAAGTAATCGCCTGAGTGATTAGCCCCAGGAGCTTTGTAGATCGTGACTACTGCATCCTATGCGAACGGTACGTAGTCAGGGTATTGCTTGAATAACCAACGACCAAGCCATGAATACTAAATGTTTAATATTGGGATTTTTTCACAGTTAAATTAGCATGTATACAAATGCACCTTTAGGCGCACATTATAATCAGGCGGTGCATGAGAGAGGTGTGGTTCCGTTGAACGTTGCAGCAGAACGACGCATGAGGTTTCTGATCGTCACACGGATTGCAAGCTGAGGAAATGAGCCGAATGCTTGACCTCTTGGACAAGTGAAGCTATTGACAAGGTTCGCAGAAGTGCTGATAAAATGATTCCAATTCACAAGCACCGCCTACCCAGAAAGAAGGGCCCAATCGGGCCCTTCTTTTTCGTTTAAATGCTCAGGACGAACTAATTTTGTTACAACGAAAAACACCCTCTGCAGGTCGTCTGCATCAGGGTGTTTTATTCAAAGGCGCTATACATCTTAACGCCTAACTTATGTATCTACATCGTTTATATCCATAACAGCGGAACTTTAACGATTGGTGGCGGAAAGGGTGGGATTCGAACCCACGCACGCCTTGCGACGCCTAGCTGATTTCGAGTCAGCCCCCTTGGGCCTCTTGGGTACCTTTCCACAGCAGAATTGATTATATCATGGAAACGTTATCTGGTCAATAGCTTGCCTTCAATCCCGCTATGCCGGGATTATTGGCTCCGTTAGCGCTCGATTTCCCTTCAAGCCTGCAAGATCTCTCCGATGTATCGGTATTCGTTAATAGAACGGATGATTCGTCTTGCATAACTTATAATCTCAAGCAACGTTCAACGACACGAGCCTTCCCGAATGGGGAGTTTTTTAGGGAGGAGATATTACGGTGTATCCCCTGCCCCTTCCGTCTCCTGAGCCGAACGCAATACCTTCTTCATATTCTTCTCAAACTTTACACGGGGGATCAACACGCTATGCTGACACTTGGTACATTTGATCCGAATATCCATCCCCATGCGAATAATCTCCATCTCATTATTTCCACAAGGATGAGGCTTCTTCATCTGAACGATATCCCCTAACTGAAATACCTTGCGCTCCATGGCTATCGCTCCCTTTTACTTCTATCACTTCTTCTATCTATTATATATCATTGGATTACCAATTAGATCAACCCTGAACGCGTTCTTGTCCCATTTCCCGTGCTTCAATAGCCTGTTTGATATCCGTAAAAATCTGGCGCTCCACGTGTTCCCTTGCATTCGGATTACATTCCGCCACAATACGAACAACATATTCGGAAGTACTCAATGACTGGATTCCTAACACATCCGGAGTCCGCTGTACCTCTGGGCAACGGTCCATGATTCCCGTTAGGGCTGCTTGAATTAGCGTTATCGTATCCTTCACCTGCTGATCGTTCTTTACCGGTAGATCTACAATGGCTAATGAGTTGGAAAGGGAATAATTTGTGACGCTGGTTATCATCCCATTCGGAATAATATAGGTCTCCCCATTCAATCCCTTTACACGCGATGTGCGAAGCCCGATCATTTCGACAGTTCCCCGGTACTCACCACTCTTGATTACATCACCTACTGCAAACTGATCCTCAAATATAATGAAGAATCCGGTGATAACGTCCTTCACTAAACTCTGTGCACCAAAACCTATTGCAAGCCCAAGCACCCCGGCACCGGCTAACAGCGGTCCTAACTTGAAGTTGAACTCTGAAAGAATGATCAAAATCATAACAAAGTTGCACACAACGGAGGTTACATTTTTTAATAACTCCCCTACCGTGACAAAACGTCTTGAGTTCACTTGAATTCGGCTCTTCTCCTGCCTAAGAAGAAACTGATCAATCATTTTATACACAACCCGTATCACAATACGCGTCAGAATAAAAATGATGATAACCCGAATGCCGGACGACAGGATATGCATCCACATCTCTTCATTCGTTAACCATCCCCAAACTTTATCTTTCAATCCCTCAGCCTCCTTAGCGAATCCCACTAAATCCACATCATCTGCATCCTCTGATAAGTAACCAAAGCCCCTCATCTTGATGTCCTCCCATTACTCTTCGATGTTGATGTACCTCTCGTTGCTATCCAGTGCAAAGATGCCCCGGATTTCCACATGCTCCTGCCGGATAATCTCTTGAACATCTTTTAACGCATCAGGTGGGAATTGAATCGATAATGCACAGCCAGCCGTAATCTCTTTTGGTGTAGGAAAAAGATCAATTTCGATATCCGCGTACTCCAACAGCATTTCCGCACGCAGCGCCTGCTGGGTGGAATCGAATGCAATCAACATTGCGCCTTCCACTTCCCCGTCCCCCTCCATCGTGCCTATCATTTCTATTTATGGTCTACTCATCATCATTCCCCATGATTGAGAGTTTTATATAAACCTTTTCATAGATCAACTTATTCATATAACTCATGCAGCCTAGTCACATATGCTGTTCCAAAGAACATCCTTCTGTGTTGAGTTGAATATAAATCACATTTTTAGCAAATCCCAAAGTATAAAAACAGTCTTTCATCCATATACTGATACTACCAAATGCAGACGAAAGGAAGATTCTATGAACCGTCTATCTAAAATCACGTCTCGCCCGGAGGCTTCCAGCTTAAAAATACCACACACGGATCCTAATATCCATTCTGCTATTATACATCGCTTGCTCTTCCATCTTTCTGACGCTCGTATTCAGCACCGTCCGCTGGTTATTGTCTGCATCGGTACTGATCGGTCCACCGGTGATTGCTTGGGGCCACTGGTCGGCACTTCACTAGCCCGCTACAACAGTCCGCTGTTTCATCTCTACGGCACGCTGGACGAGCCTGTCCACGCCATGAATCTGAAGGATACGCTGACCGCCATATACGAGAAATTCGATAACCCTTTTGTGATCGGGATTGACGCCTGCCTGGGGCAATCATCAAGTGTAGGTTCTATTCAAATATCCGATGGTCCTCTAAAGCCTGGAGCCGGCGTACACAAAGAATTACCGCCGGTCGGCGATATCCACGTAACGGGTATCGTCAATGTCGGCGGCTTTATGGAATACTTCGTATTGCAGAACACTCGCTTAAGCTTGGTCATGCGGTTGTCTGATATCATTGCAACCTGCCTGTTTGCAGGTATCAAAGAGTGGAACCGTTCTTCCCTTCTTGCAGCGCAAGAGTGACGGCCTCTTTTTCTTCCGGAGACAATGGATATTTGGATTGCCCATCCTTCAATGGTTTGGCGTACACAAAGGAGCTCTCCCGGTTATGCAGACCGGTCAGCACGATCCCTTCCTCCTCTTCACTGAGAATAGCCAGGGAGAAGCTCATTTCATTTCCCCGCTCGCCAAACGCATTATATCGTACGATGCCAACCTTGGATTTCATCCCTTTCAAGCTGCCGCTGATCGTATCCAGCATTTTTTGATGACTGGCATGCCCTTCTTCAATTTCATCCATTTGGATTTTCATCTGGACCAGCAGAGATTCGAGATCCTCTACCCCGCTGCCTGCCATCATCGCATCGTATCTGCGTCTCATTTTACGCAATTTTGCCCCTTGAACAATTAAGGTTATCCATAAGATCAAGATGATCATGACCATTCCGACGACAAACCAATGAAGCTGCTCCATGATCAATTCATTTAATTCAGACATGCTTTCTTCCTTCCTCTTCTCCATCTTGATCTGTTTATTTAACTGTGAATTTCCTTGATCGCTTTTCGCATGAATTCGATTTCGTCACGGCTCGTAGAAATCCCCACGCTTGCTCTGATTGCACCCGTCTGTTCCGTGCCTGATGCCATATGGGCGAGCGGTGTGCAGTGATAACCGGCACGCACGGCAATCCCATATTCCCGGTCCAGTCGAAAAGCCAATTCAGACGCGCTGTATCGCTCCGACACAAAAGCAACAATGCCAGTCCTCGCCTGTCCAAAAGCAGGACCTAGTATACGAAAGCCTCCTACCTCTTGCAGACCCTCCATCATATACTGTGTTAACTCCCATTCATGCCGGTAAATATGCTGCGGTGTCCATTCAAGCACCTTCCTCACACCTGCTTGCAGTCCCGCATACCCAATCGTGTTAGGCGTCCCTGCCTCATATCGATCCGGACGTACCGTTGGCTGTTCAATAGCCTCCGATTGACTCCCTGTGCCTCCGTGCAGTAATGGTTCCAGATCAATATCAGGCGAGATATACAACCCGCCTGTTCCCTGCGGCCCCAGTAGCCCTTTATGCCCCGGAAAAGCCAACATGCCTATATGCATCTCCTCCACGTGAATATCCAGCATACCGGCACTCTGGGCAGCATCTACGAGCAGCACAGCCCCTTTTCTCTTCACCAGCTCTCCTATTTCAATAAGAGGAATAATCGAACCAAGAAGATTGGAACTTTGACTACATACAACAAGCCTAGTATTAGAACGAAAGGCGCCCTCCATTAGTTGCATATCAAGCTGACCTTCTTCATCGACAGGAATATAGTCTACTTGTATCCCTCGGGTGCGTTTCAAATACTCTAACGGTCTTCGCACTGAATTATGCTCAATCATGGTGGCAATGACATGATCGCCTTCACGCAAATACCCTTTGATTGCTAAGTTCAACGCTTCTGTTGTATTCGATGTCAATGCAATATCATTAGGGTTTTTTACCCCAAACAAATCTGCGAGCGTCTTCCGTGTTCCATAGAGTACACGAGAAGCCTTCACCGCCATCCGATGACTCCCACGCCCCGGATTTGCAGCAGCCTCCTCCATCGCCTTTCTCATTGCCTCAAATACTTCAGGCGGCTTTGGCCACGAAGTGGCTGCATGATCCAGATAAACGATCGGGTCCATGATGTTTCCCCTTCATTTTTGCCGTATTGGTGTCTCTTAACAGAATATGTCCGAACATCTTTAAATTCCATCATCAAGGCTATGGGTTTACGCTTACGTTCACGTTTAGTTAAATAAAGACATATCTCATTCCCTCACAGGAACGTCGACATGTCTTTGGTTTTTAATCGCACACATTTGCTTTCAATCCATCACGCATAAAACCATCTTCTTTAACAAACCCAGAACCTTTTATTGAAGAAGTTCCAACAACCGCTCCAGGTCTTGTCTACTATAGTAATTAAGCTCAATCTTCCCTTTATCTTTATTGTGCTTAATTTTGACAGTTGTTTTAAACCGTTCTCTCAGATCCTCTTCCAGATGATCGATATAAGGATCTCTATTCTTAGCCTTAGGCTTCGCTTTGTCAGCTGGTTTACGATCCAGGTTCTTAACAGCTTCCTCTAGTTCACGAACACTCCACTCTTGCTCCACACACTGTTTTGCCAACTGTTTAACTAGAATCGGATCCTTGATTCCAACAATCGCTCGGGCATGTCCCATGGATAATGTTCCACGTGAAACATTGTCCTTCACTTCTTCTGGTAGAGAAAGCAACCGCAAAAAGTTAGCGATGTGGGAACGAGACTTACCCACCTTCAAGGACAGCTCTTCTTGGGTTAAGGAAAATTGTTCCATCAAGCCTTGGTAAGCTACAGCAATCTCCATGGCATTCAGATTCTCCCGCTGCAGGTTCTCAATCAAGGCAATTTCCATCACTTGTTGATCGCTAAAAGATCGAACCACCGCCGGAATGGTAGCTTTGCCGCAATATTGAGATGCCCGGAATCTGCGCTCCCCAGCAATAATCTCATACCCTTTCAGCACACTGCGGACGATAATCGGTTGTATAACTCCATGTTGACGGATCGACTCTGCCAATTCCTGGATTGCCTCATCGTTAAATGTCTTGCGCGGCTGATACGGATTCGCTCGCAATTGACTAAGCGGAATTTCCACTACCTTGTCATCATCATGAATAGACAAAGATGGAATAAGCGCATCCAGCCCTTTTCCCAATCGTTTACTCATACGAGATCACTTCCTTTGCCAGCTCCAAGTATACTTCCGCTCCCTTAGATCGAGGATCATAAGTAATGATCGACTGTCCATGAGATGGTGCCTCACTCAAACGAATATTTCTAGGAATAATCGTTCTGTACACTTTTTCCTGAAAATACTTTTTCACTTCTTCAATCACCTGAATGCCCAGGTTCGTGCGCGCATCCAGCATCGTCAACAATACGCCTTCAATCTTGAGAGATGTATTCAGATGTTTCTGAACAAGGCGAACCGTATTCAGCAGCTGACTCAGACCCTCCAGTGCGTAATATTCGCATTGGATCGGGATGATCACGGAATCGGCCGCGGTCAATGAATTGATCGTTAAAATGCCAAGCGATGGAGGACAATCAATCAAAATATAATCATACTGAGGCTTGATTAATTGGAGTGATTTCTTCAATCGTACTTCACGGGAAATCGTAGGGACAAGCTCAATCTCAGCACCAGCCAATTGAATGGTTGCCGGAATGATGTCCAATCCTTCTATGTTAGTCCCACAGATGGCGTCCTTCGGGTGTACTTCATTGATGATAATATCATATATGCAATTTGCAACATCGGCTTTATTAATGCCAACCCCACTCGTTGTGTTTCCTTGGGGGTCTATATCCACCAAAAGCACCCGTTTGCCTAGCGAAGCCAATCCAGCTCCCAGATTGACGGAAGTCGTCGTTTTGCCGACACCGCCCTTTTGATTTGCTATGGCAATTATCTTTGACACTCATTTCACCTCAATGTAGGAAGACTCTTCTAAGTAGTCGCAATAGATGATATACAGCGATAGGCTGTATATGTATTAAGTGAACGATCCCGGAACTTCGGAACACCCAGGATAAGCGGCGATGAAAATGAGTAATAATACATTACATGTTTCTCATCTGTAACATCAAACCAAACCTCTTCGTTATATGAAATAGCCTGCTGCAGAGCATTATTTCTTGATCAACAGAAAAAGCGGTACGATGCATACCGCTTCACACCATATCCTAACGTTTAGGTATTTTTATAACGATTTCATAGTGATCTTCATGATCATTCTCTGTTGTTTTGATAGCCATCCCGGAACCGGAGACCATATCGATCGATTGGCGAATCGTGTTCAGAGCCAGGCGAACATCCTTACTATACGATATGCGCTTGGACTTCTTCATCGTTGTTACTTCTTTATAAAAGGCGATTCGTGCTTCCGTCTGCTTCACATTCAGTTCCTTGGTAATGATCTCATCCAGCACCTTGAGCTGGGTCTCTTCATTATCCAATGAAAGCAGCGCACGAGCATGGCGTTCCGTCACTTTACGTTCCATCAATGCCACTTTAACTGCTTCCGGCAGCTGCAGCAAGCGAATCTTGTTTGCAATCGTGGACTGGCTTTTTCCTAACCGCTGTGCCAAGCTCTCTTGTGTCAGTTGATGAAGATCAATCAGCTTCTGATAAGCAACAGCCTCTTCAATGGATGTCAGTCCTTCACGCTGCAAATTTTCGATTAATGCAATCGATGCCGCCTGTGAATCGTTGAACTCCCGAACAATGGCCGGAATCGTGTCCAGACCCAGCTTCTTAACCGCACGCCAGCGGCGTTCCCCTGCAATGATCTCATACATGCCATTACGGACACGAACAACGATAGGTTGAATGACTCCATGCGTTTTAATCGTCTGGAGCAGTTCATCAATCTTCTCATCATCAAAAATCGTCCGTGGCTGGTATGGGCTGCTGACAATCTCGTTTACCGGGATTTGTTTCACTTCATCCCCTTGGTTCCGCTCTGCCGCTAAGCCAAACAATCTCGAAAATTGTTCCTTCATTCCGTATATTACCACCTAATTTCATGATAGCACGGATAAGCCTCCGAAGATCCCGGAATCGGTTAAACGATTGGACAACCAACATATGGAGTCATACACGGATGCTTCCACCATCCATTGGCGCTAGAATCCATTGTGGTGCCAGGCATTTCCCTGCAAAAACAGATTTCATGCTGATCAGAGAAAAGACGCCTGTGGTGATCATAGCCGTATTACTCTGAATCAAACCGCTGCATGAAGCGGTTGCTTCTTGAGAGATATAACAGGAGGTTTATCATGATGCTTACTATCAATCGATATCTCACAAGTGGTATATATGTCTTCTACTTCGTATAAGGCCATGATTCCCTTCGGATCGCACGGCACTTTCCAAAAAACAGCAGCCACAACGATCAATGTTGTTGACTGCACGAAGCAAGGATGGAAAAGTGACCAAACCAGGATTTATACTCTTTCATCCTATTAAAGAACGGGCAAACCGGCCCTTCTGTCCAAATGGATACTACGATTCTATTCTACCACTTTTTGTCCTATAACTCTATTCTCCAATATCACCTTTTTTCCTTCATTTCTCGCTTGCTTTATACATGATTTGTACACAGTTCCAAAGTTTTTGCGTCGATATCATGTTATGAAGCCACATCACCCATCCTGCAGCCTATCTCGCGATCCTAACATTTAGAATAATTGTGGGATTTGCCAATAAATTAAATCTTTCCAACAACCAATATAATCCAAGCGTTCGACACAATCTGAATCTCCAAACACAATAGATGTATCCAAACTATGAACATTGTGCGTCAATGCTCCCTGTGTTCATATTGAATGTCCAGCGCATGATTACGATAGCTCCAGACTTTTTCTCCTTGGGGGAATCTTTCATTATGGAAGTTAGATGGCGTAGTTGATATCAAAATAATCTGGCAAGCCAATATGCTTCCAAAGAGGTGTTTGCTTATATCAGACAGCATGCTTCAAATGTTTCACGTGAAACATTTGAAGTTTATATAGATACATCCACATAGTTGATTCCCTTCTTATTCAAAAATCACATCCCCCTCCCTTTTAGAGATCAGTCTTGGTTCTGTTTAATAAAATCCGCTTAAAAGGTGTGCGCGCGATCTAGTCGTAAAAACACTTCTACTGGGTATCCTCCCACTCGTAAATCCCAGTTAAATCTATTTTCTTCTTCCACCCCACACCCCCAATTTAAAGAATTAGATAAACGTGCGAATGGACTTAACCAATGAAATTTAAAAAACGATTTCTATTTCAATATATTTCATATGTAAAAAGAAAAGGGTTGTTAAAGATTACCTTCCCGCTCAAGATAAATCTACGCAGCCAATAAAAAAAGAGAAGGACTTCATAGAGTCCCTCTCTTTGAATCGTTTGCATATCTTCCCCGATGCGCAAGAACCTTACACAATCGGCGTTTTGCTGGCCGTACCTGCCTTGCGGGGATACTTGGAAGGCGTGGCTCCCTTTTTATCGATCACCACGATATGCCGGCCAGATTCCTCTACGGGTAGGGAGAACGAATGAACCTTGTTCAAGGCCCCTCTCAGCTCTTTCAAGCTGCGGGCTGCCTCCTTCACCTCTTCCGTAGGATCACTGCCCTTCATCGCGGCGAATCGACCCCCAACCTTGGTGAAAGGTAGGCAGAACTCGTTCAACACAGCCATGCGAGCTACCGCTCTTGCAGTGACCAAGTCGAACCCGTCACGGTATCCTTGCTTACGAGCTACCTCTTCCGCACGCCCGTGAATCAGTTCAACCCCAGTTAGGCCAATCGTATCCACGACATGCTTCAGAAAGTTAATCCGTTTGTTGAGCGAATCTACAATCGTCAACTTCACATGCGGGAAACATATTTTCAGAGGGATACCAGGGAAGCCTGCGCCTGATCCGATATCCGCCAGATTGCCAATTTGGGTCATATCCACGTAAAAGGCGAGCGTAATCGAGTCGTAAAAATGCTTCGTATAGACTTGCTCCCGTTCCGTAATCCCAGTTAAATTCATTTTCTCGTTCCACTCTACCAGTATTTCGTAATACATCTCGAACTGCTGGAGCTGTTTCTCATCAATCGTAATCCCGTGCTCCCCGAGCCGGTCAACAAAAGCCTTCTGAATGTCGTCCATTCCTTATCCTTTCGCTGCGGTTACCCGGTTATAATGCTCCAGGTAAACGAGAAGTATCGAAATATCCGCTGGCGTTACACCTGCAATGCGGGATGCTTGACCGATAGAGATCGGGCGGATCTTGTTCAGCTTCTGACGGGCTTCCATGGCCAGTCCGTTGATCTCGTCATAAACGATATCCTCCGGAATGCGTTTCTTCTCCATCTTCTGCAGCTTTTCCACATGTCCCAGCTGTTTCTCAATATAACCCGCATATTTGATTTGAATTTCGACCTGCTCCTTCATTTCCTCATCCAGCTCGTAAGGAGACGGGGAGAGCGACTCAATCATGGCAAACGTAATTTCAGGACGACGCAGAATCGTCAGCATATTGCTTCCGTCCACAATCGGTGCAGAACCGGCGGCTTCCAGCATAGCATTCACTTCAACCGGCTTCACCTTCGTTTGACGAAGACGTTCGATCTCCTGCTCAACGAGCTGCTTCTTCTGTACGAATTTGGCATAACGTTCTTCCGAGATCAGTCCGATGTCATGACCGATTTCAGTAAGACGCAGATCGGCATTATCATGACGAAGCAGCAGACGGTATTCTGCACGGGAGGTGAGCAAACGATAAGGCTCATTCGTCCCTTTGGTCACCAGGTCATCGATCAGTACTCCAATATAACCCTGGGAGCGATCCAGAATAACCGGCTCTTTACCCTGCACTTTCCGTGCCGCATTGATTCCCGCCATAATGCCTTGACCCGCTGCCTCTTCATATCCCGAGGTTCCATTGATTTGTCCGGCCGTGAACAGACCCGGTAGCTTTTTCGTTTCCAGAGACGGCCATAGCTGCGTTGGCACCATGGCGTCATACTCGATAGCATATCCGTTACGCATCATTTCTACCTTCTCCATTCCCGGAATGGAACGAAGCACCGCAAGCTGAACATCCTCAGGCATGCTGGTGGATAGCCCTTGTACGTAGTATTCTTTTGTATTTTTACCTTCAGGCTCCAGGAAAATCTGATGTTTCGGCTTGTCGGCAAAACGAACGATCTTGTCCTCGATGGACGGGCAATAACGTGGACCCGTACCTTCTATAACGCCAGAGAACATCGGTGCACGATGAAGGTTGTCATTGATGATCTGATGCGTATCCACCGACGTATACGTCAACCAGCAAGGAAGCTGCTCATTGTCGGAGGATTTCGTTTCGTAAGAGAAGAACTTAGGCTTCTCATCCCCAGGCTGGATTTCGGTCTTGGAGAAATCAATCGTATCCTTATGCACCCGTGGTGGTGTACCTGTCTTGAAGCGAACAAGGTCGAATCCAAGCTCGCGCAGGTTATGCGCAAGTTTTACCGAAGGCTGTTGATTGTTCGGACCGCTCTCATACATCAATTCACCCATAATAACTTTACCACGCAAATACGTACCGGTTGTCAGCACAACGGCTTTCGCACGATATTCCGTGCCCGTCTGCGTCACGATCCCCACGCACACGCCATCTTCTACGATGAGCTGATCCACCATACCCTGACGAAGGGTAAGCTTCTCTTCCTTCTCCATCGTCTCTTTCATGGTATGCTGATAAGAAAACTTATCCGCTTGAGCACGCAGCGCGTGAACAGCCGGACCTTTACCTGTATTCAACATTCGCATTTGAATGAAGGTTTTATCGATATTACGTCCCATTTCTCCGCCCAGTGCGTCAATTTCACGAACGACATGGCCTTTTGCAGGCCCTCCAATGGACGGGTTACAAGGCATAAAAGCAACCATATCCAAGTTGATGGTAACCATCAACGTTTCAGCACCCATTCGTGCAGATGCAAGTGCAGCTTCACAGCCGGCATGTCCTGCACCGACTACAATCACGTCATAAGTGCCACCCATATAGCTCATAGCTCACCCTCCTGTTCTTATTGTGTTAAGTTATATACGTAATCAAAGGGCATCCACCTCGGATATCCCTGATATTGCTGAGCTGTTCCTACTATATATAGTAATCGTTGGAGCTTATTTACCCAAGCAAAACTGTGAAAAAATCTGATCAATGAGCGAATCGCCAACCGCTTCGCCCAATATCTCACTTAACTGCTCCCAGGCCATTCTCACATCAATTTGGATCATATCGATCGGAATGAGCTGTTCAGCCGCATCGTAAGCATCCTGCAGCGACTGCTTGGATTTCTTCAGCAAAGCGATATGTCGCACATTGCTCACATAGGTCAGATCTCCGCCTTCAATCCGGCCGCTGAAGAACAAGTTGGATATGGCCTCTTCCAACCGGTCAATCCCCTCTTGTGCCTTCACCGACATCGGAACAATCAGTTCATCGGGGTAGTACCGATGCAGAATGTCCAGATCGAGATTAGACGGTAAGTCCATTTTATTCATAATGACAATACATTGTCTACCGCGTATTTGTTCCATCAATTCCAATTCGTCCTGATGCAGCGGTTCGTTGGCATTCAGCACGAGCAGAATGAGATCCGCTTCGTTGACCGCATGCTTGGATCGTTCAACACCGATCTGCTCGACCACATCCATCGTTTCCCGGATGCCCGCGGTATCGAGCAGCTTCAACGGAATGTTGTTAATGGTGACAAATTCCTCAATCACATCGCGAGTCGTTCCCGGTATATCCGTGACAATCGCCCGATTATCCTGGGCCAGCGTGTTCAGAAGCGAAGATTTGCCCACATTGGGGCGACCGATAATCGCTGTCGTAATCCCTTCACGCAGGATCTTCCCTTCTTGCGCGGTCTTTAGCAGCTTATCAATTTCCCCCATAACAAGCTGGCTTTTCTCTTTAATGAATTCCGAAGTAAGCGACTCCACGTCATGCTCAGGATAATCGATATTCACTTCGATATGGGCCAGCGTTTCGACCAAGGTATGCCGCAGCTCGTTGATCTTACGGGATAACGTTCCTTCAACCTGCTTGAGGGCAACGGAAAAGGCGCGATCGGATTTCGAACGAATCAGGTCCATAACGGCTTCCGCCTGGGACAGATCAATCCGGCCATTTAAGAAAGCCCGCTTCGTAAATTCACCGGGTTCCGCCAAACGGATGTTTAATTGAAGCAGCAGATCCATGACCCGCTTGACGGAGATGACGCCACCATGAGCGCTGATCTCGACAACATCCTCGGTCGTGAACGAACGAGGGGCACGCATCACGGTCACGAGCACCTCTTCGAGGTTTTCCCCCGTTTTCCGATCCACAATATGACCGTAATGAACGGTATGGGACTCCACTTGCGTTAACTTGTTTTTGCTTTTGAATATACGCTCCACTTCCTGAACGGAGTCCGGCCCGCTGACGCGAATAATCGCGATGCCGCCTTCACCGACTGCCGTAGAAATGGCTGCAATCGTATCGCTAAACATCGTTTCCTTCACCTCTTTCTTTTTAAAAAACCTCGGGATTACACCCATACGGTGTACTACCCGCTGCTTGATCTATTTTCTTAAGAAAAACCTCCTGCGAAAGTCTTTCCGTATAGGTCTCTTTAAAAAACAATGACTCCCTCTTGAAACTTAAGGAGTCATTGTTTATATATACTCTTCAACTCATTTAGGACGACTTGGGTGTAATGACAACCCGCCGGTTCGGCTCTTCGCCTTTGCTGTACGTCTTCACGGCTCCATGCGACTGGAGTTTGGCGTGAATTACCTTCCGCTCAGCAGCAGGCATAGGCTCAAGCACAATCTCTTTACGGGTCTTCAGAACCCGTCCCGCTAACCGATCCGCCAGATCTTCCAGCGTCTTCTTGCGACGGTCACGGAAGTTCTCGGCATCCAGTACGATGCGAAGATAGCTGTCGGAGTAACGGTTAGCTACGATATTCGCCAGATACTGAAGGGCATCCAAGGTCTGACCTCTGCGCCCGATCATTAGTCCAAGTCCGGCGCCGGAAATTTGAAGCGTGGTAAAGTCTTTCCCCTTCTCAACCTCAACCGAAATATCTAGCCCCATGGCTTGTCCGGTTTCAATCAGAAAGGTGATGGCTTCCTGGTAAGGATCCTTGCCTTCAAACGAAGCTGTGCCAATGTTCTCTATCTCCGTCCTGACAGCAGCAGGTTCCTGCGTCATTACCGAGGTATTCGAGACCTGAACCACTTTGGCCGGAACAGCTTGCGCGTTCGTAGGAGGTTCTTCCTTCACAGATGAATCGCCGCCGGCACCGTCAGGCAGGAGCGTTAGTTCGACTTTCGCTTCCTTGACCCCGAACAGGCCCAGGAATCCTCTTGATGGCTGACTCAATACTTGAACCGATACACGGTCTTGACTTACACCCCATCGGGCCAGCCCTTGTGCGACAGCATCTTCAATGGTTTTTCCTGTTGCGACGATTTTACTCATCTCGACTTCTTGGCTCCCTTCGAACCTTTTTTCCCGCCTTTGCTGCCACTCTTTTTCCCGCCCTTGTTACCGCTCTTATTGCTCTTCTGACCGTCGGTTGCGCTGGCAACGCTTGCCACGACAGCAGCCTTGTCATTGTTGCGGTACAAGAAGTAGTTCTGCACGATCGTGTAGAGGTTACTGTAGAACCAGTACAACGGAAGTGCTGAAGGGAACTGGAAGGACATTACAAAGATCAGAATCGGATAAACGAACAGCATGAACTGCATCATCCCCATTTGCGGAGACGGGTTCATCTTCATCATCATTTTTGTTTGGAAATAAGTGGTTGCAGCAGCAAGCACCGGCAAAATAAACAGCTTGTCCGGTTGGCCTAATTGCAGCCACAGGAATTCGTGATCACGAAGGAGATTGTTATAGTAAATCGAATGATAGAGTGCGATAAATATCGGCATTTGTACGATCAGCGGCAAACATCCCGCCATCGGATTAACCTTATTCTCCTGGAAGAGCTTCATCGTTTCCATTTGAACTTTTTCAGGTTGATCTTTATATTTCTCGCGAATTTTCTGAATTTCAGGCTGAATGGCCTGCATTGCCTTCGAGCTTCTGACCTGTTTCAGAGTCAGCGGTAAAATCAAGGTACGGACGATAAGCACCATCACGAGTACGGACAATCCGTATTCACCGTTAAACCATGTAGCAAACGTATCAAGTGCCCATGTAAAGTAATAAACAACGTTGCTCTGCCAAAAGCCTCCATTTTTCAAATCTTCAATGGTACGCGTTTGGTCAGCTCCACCAGGCGCACAACCTGATATAACGGCCACTGCAAGTATTACAGCGGTGAGGAGGAACCATTTTCCTCGTCTTGTCTTCATGAACGACACTTCAAAACCCCTCTCTTCGCCATTCCATTCCACGGTAAATCATAACATATTTATATGGACAAATAAACACATGGTTCAGCCCCTCTTCGCTTTCAAAAGGGACGATTTCCTCAATACATGAAGCACGCTTTTCTCCAGCTCCTGATAAGACTTATCGAGCGCTCCCTTTCGAACGATGAAGATCAGATCAACATGCTCGATAATCTGATGCTGATGGAGCCTGACAATCTCTTTAACCAGCCGTCTCATCCGGTTGCGGACAACCGCATTGCCGATCTTTTTGCTGCATGAAACGCCAACGCGAAACTGCTCTACCTCTTTTTTGCGTGACCAATATACAACAAATTGATGATTGGCGAAGGACTTTCCGTGTCGATATACCCGGCTGAAATCAGCGCGGTTCCGTAAACGAAGTTTTCTATGCACAAGTTCTCCCGCCCTGCCGTTAATCAAGTTCATTACATCCTGCGCTGCATTGGCATATCTTCTATTATAATAGTATAGGCATGCCAAAACCGCGCTAAACACCTCAATTGCAATACGTTACCACTCAATGTAGCTTATATTCTGCCGGTTTCAAAGGAAACTCCTCACACTGCAGGAGATATTACGAAAAAAAGACCACCTCGGTGGTCTTCGTGGCACAATATTACGCGCTCAGTACTTTTCTGCCTTTTTGACGGCGGTTAGCCAATACTTTGCGTCCGTTCTTCGTGCTCATTCTTTTACGGAAGCCATGTACCTTTTTACGTTTGCTTACATTCGGTTTGAACGTCGGTCTCATGAATTAATGCACCCCCTTACAGGAATCTGTCTTACCCATATTTTAAGATCATAACGTCAATCGACGCACTTTCACGGAAGAATAGACCGCGATTTGTTGAACCGACGTCTATGGACGTATCTCTTGTAAACAGACCGCTAAATGGTAGCGGATAATGTTCTCATCTTCACAGAAAATGCCTTTATATATTTAATCACGTTCAGGCCCAAAAGTCAAACCTATCTTGACTTCAGCAAGCACTTAAGTTTTCCACAAGTAGTCATTATTGCTAGTTTTGAATTATCCACATGGGGATAACCTATTTAAATAGGTTGTGGATGTCATTTTTCGATCAATATAATCTCTTTCATCCCTCAAATGCCCCTTATTTACACAAGAGCTATAAAGGAGTAGTATAAATAATTGAATTTAAGTTGTATACAAGTATACACCCAAGAAGGAGCTGCATTGTTTTATGAAAATAGGCATGATCGGTCTGGGGAAAATGGGCCTCAATCTGGTTCAGAATCTGATTCATCATCAGCATCAGGTCGTAGCTTACGACTTAAATACGGAATTGGTCGATCAAGCTGCCCAGTGCGGTGCCGAAGCGGCAGCATCAACTGAATGGCTCGTTGCCAAACTGGAAAAACCCCGCATCGTATGGATGATGGTGCCAGCCGGAAATATCGTGGATTCCGTCATCGATTCCCTCACCCCACTCCTGGAGTCCGGTGACATTCTAATTGACGGCGGCAACTCGCATTATAAAGATTCCAAAGCCCGTGCAGCGCGGCTGGCGGATCAAGGCATTCATTATTTTGATGCCGGCACTTCCGGCGGTATGGAAGGCGCTCATCATGGTGGCTGCTTTATGATTGGGGGCAACCGCGACGTATTCAACAGCATTGAGCCCCTATTTAAGGATATGGCTGTCGAGAACGGTTACTTATATGCCGGTGAGAGCGGCAGCGGCCATTTTCTGAAGATGGTCCATAACGGAATCGAATACGGCATGATGCAATCCATTGCGGAAGGCTTTGAAGTATTGGAAAAAAGCGCTTTCGATTTCAACTATGAGGATGTCGCGCGGGTATGGTCCAATGGATCCGTCATTCGCAGTTGGCTCATGGAGCTGACGCAAAACGCATTTTCCAAGGATCCGAAGCTGGATGGCATCAAAGGCGTAATGAAATCGTCCGGCGAAGGTAAGTGGACCGTTGAAACGGCACTTGAGGTTCAAGCCAGCGCACCCGTCATCGCCATGTCGCTGTTCATGCGCTATCGCTCCCTTGACCAAGATACGTTCCACGGCAAAGTCGTTGCAGCCCTGCGTAATGAATTCGGCGGTCATGCGGTTGAGAAATCGGAATAATATTCATTTTCTTCTATTACCTGCTGTTTCTTAAGGGCATCGATGTCATGGCCTCAACATGGTCCCTTATCCTTTCGATGTGGTATCATTACCACTAGAGAAAATTAGAATCAGTAACGGATTGGAGAATTAGGCTATGAAATTTCCCTCAACGTGGCTTCAGGGAGCCTCTCTCGGAGAGGCCATCGCCAGTGAACTGAGATTGCAGATTATTAGCGGTACCATCAAGCGCGGAGAAATCCTGTCCGAGAACCGGATTGCAGGTGAATTCGGCACCAGCCGATCTCCTGTGCGGGAAGCAATGAAAACGCTGTCCAGCGAAGGATTGATCCAATTGGAGCGCATGGGCGCCGTTGTCATGGGCTTATCGCTTAAGGAAGTAGAGGAATTATACGATGTCCGTTTTCTTATCGAGAGCTTTGTTCAAGGCCAGGTGTTTGCGAATCCCCAGCCGGAATTAATCCAACATTTAAAACAAATCGTTGATCGGATGGAACTTGCCGCCAAACATCAGGACCCGGTTGAATTCTCCTACCAGGATTTGGCTTTTCATGAACGGATCATTACGGAAGCGAATCATAAAAGGATTCTTCATCTATGGAAGAGCATTCGCCCTATCGTGATCACGGTCATGTTAATTACGACCCGTCAGGTGTTTGGTGGCGGAGGCACCAAGATTCGGTATGTCATGGACAAGCATCTTCAGCTTATTGCAGAGATGGAATCCCTGGATCCTGCACGGATTCAAACGGCGGTTCAGCATTACTTCGATGATTCCCGTCAGACGCTTCATCTTAGTTTTCCGGAGGGTTAGCTTAATCCTCCCTTCCTCCGCCCCGACATTGAATGTGCACGCTCTAACTTGTCGACAAGTATACAATAGAATTCGCTTTTGTTTTGGGTATACTACCGCAGAAAAGCCCGATATTAACCATTTCCCAATTCAAATGGGTAATCTATAGGAGGAAGCAAGATATGAATTCACTATTCGGTCTCAGTCATAATGCTACCTTAATGATCTGGACACTGCTGACGATCGTCTTCCTGATCGTGCTGATTTCCAAATATAAATGGAATCCTTTCGTGACCCTACTGATCTCCGCACTAATCCTTGGTCTATTGACGGGCATGCAGCCTGCGGATGTTATTACTTCAATAACCGGCGGGCTGGGGGGAACGCTTGGAACGATTGCCATCGTAATCGCCCTTGGTACCATGCTCGGAAAAATGATGGCCGAATCCGGAGGCGCCGAGCAAATCGCGACCACACTCGTTGACCGCTTCGGCGAAAAGCGGGTCCATTGGTCCATGATGATTGTCGGTTTTATCGTCGGTATTCCCGTATTTTTCGAGGTGGGCGTCATCCTTTTGATTCCTATTGTCTTCACGGTTGCACGCAAAACGAAAATGTCTCTGCTGCACATCGGCATTCCGATTTTGGCCGGACTGTCCACCGTTCACGGTTTGGTGCCTCCGCATCCCGCTCCGATGATTGCTATTAAAGCATATGATGCGGACCTTGGCATGACAATACTTTACTCGTTCCTGGTTGGGATTCCCGCAGCGATACTGGCTGGCCCGGTGTTCGGTAAATTCATCGGCAAACGAATCCGAACCGAGCCGCCCGAGGAGCTTGCCGAGCAGTTTTCAAGCCAAGCCGATCGCCGATTGCCCGGCTTCGGCATCACGTTGTTTACCATCTTGCTGCCGGTCATTCTGATGCTCATCGGTTCCGCAGCTGATATTATCGATCCGGAATCCACAAGCATGATATCCGTGTTCTGCAAATTTATCGGTCATGAAATCATTGCATTGCTCATAGCTGCAGTCTTCTCCTTCTACTCGCTGGGATTCGCACGCGGCTTTAATAAACATGATCTATCCCGCTTCACCAGCGAATGCCTTGCTCCGATTGCTACGATCATTCTGATCATCGGTGCGGGCGGTGCATTCAAACAGGTTCTGATCAACAGCGGCGTCGGCAATGCCATTGCCGAAATTGCAACCGGTGCAAATATCAATGTCATCCTGTTCGCGTGGCTTGTGGCTGCACTCATTCGGGTTGCAACCGGTTCCGCTACCGTAGCCATGACGACCGCCGCAGGGATTGTCGCTCCTGTGCTTGCCATGACGCCTGGCGCCAACGTAGAGCTTGTCGTACTCGCTACCGGGGCAGGCTCCATCGTACTGTCACATGTAAACGATGCCGGCTTCTGGATGGTAAAAGAATTCTTTAACATGACGGTAGCTCAGACGCTGAAATCCTGGACCGTGATGGAGACGATCCTATCCCTGACCGGACTGGTGTTGGCTCTGGTTCTCAATGTAATTGTATAATGAAGCAATAAGACACATGGGGGCTCCTTGGAATGCTGATATTTTAAACAGCGAACCGGGTGCCCTTACGTAGAAAGAAGGTATGTCTCATGAGTACTCAGAACTATATGATCGGTGTCGATATCGGAACAACCAGCACCAAGGCCGTGCTATTTAAGGAGAATGGTGAGGTTGTTGCTAAAGCCGGTGGTGAATATCCACTGCTCACCCCCACTCCCTCTACGGCGGAGCAAGATCCGGAGCAAATCTTTCAGACCGTCATTTCCTCTGTCCAAGGGGTTATGACGCAGAGCGGGATTGATCCGGCTCATGTACTATTTGTTTCTTTCAGCGCGGCCATGCACAGCGTCATTGCCGTAGATAGCCAAGGTACCCCTTTGACTCGCTGCATTACTTGGGCCGACAACCGCAGTGCTGCCTGGTCTGCAAAGCTCAAAAAGGAACTCGGCGGCATGGAGCTGTATCTTAGAACCGGAACTCCGATTCATCCGATGTCCCCTGTGACCAAGCTGATGTGGATGCGCCATGAGCTGCCCTCCCTATTTCATCAAGCAGCCAAATTCATTTCGATTAAAGAATATGTTTATTTCGAACTATTTGGCCAGTATATTGTAGACCACTCCATTGCCTCCAGTACCGGTATGATGAACCTCGAAGCCCTGGCTTGGGACCAGCAGGCACTGGAGCTCGCTGGCATCACGGAGGACCATTTATCTACGATCGTACCAACTACACATATCATGGAAGGCTTAAAAAGTGAGTATGCCGCAGCCATGGAGCTCTCCACTTCCACCCCTTTCGTGCTTGGAGCTGCCGACGGCGTGCTGTCGAACCTCGGCGTGAATGCCATAAAGCCGGGAGTCGTTGCCGCTACCATCGGTACGAGCGGTGCCATCCGTACGGTTGTTGACAAGCCGGTGACCGATCCGAAGGGACGGATTTTCTGCTACGCATTAACGGAGAAGCACTGGGTCATCGGGGGCGCGGTCAACAACGGCGGCATGATTTTCCGCTGGGTTCGCGATGAATTTGCCGCCTCCGAGGTTGAAACGGCCAAGCGGCTCGGCATCAATTCGTATGATGTACTCACCAAAATCGCGGACCGTATTCCGCCAGGCTCGAACGGACTGCTATTCCACCCGTACCTGACAGGAGAACGCGCGCCGTTGTGGGATCCGAATGCCCGTGGATCGTTCTTTGGTTTAACCCTGAATCATAAAAAAGAGCATATGATCCGCTCCGTTCTGGAGGGCGTGATCTTTAATATGTATACCGTTTTGCTAGCGATGGAGGAACAAATCGGCCGGCCGGCCAAAATCCATGCCACCGGCGGTTTCGCCCGTTCACCGATCTGGCGGCAGATGATGGCGGATATTTTTGACCAGCAGGTGATCGTGCCGGAGAGCTACGAGAGCTCTTGCCTTGGCGCAGTAGTCCTTGGTCTGTATGCTACAGGAGGAGCGGATTCACTCGACATTGTAGAGACGATGGTCGGCGGCACCCATGAACACCAGCCTGTGAAGGAAAGTTCGGATGTTTATAAGTCTCTGTTGCCGATCTTTATCCGCATTTCGCGGAAGCTGGAGGAAGATTATGAAGCCATTACCGAATTCCAGCGCCGATTCGAGCAATCGTAAGCTTACTATAGTAAGAAAAACGTCTATCGACGAACATTCCAGAGAAGACAGACCACGTGTAGATGTTGTTTTTCTTGCGATATCAGATAGGCCATGCTTCGAATTTTATACTTCTGATACCTTAAGTAAAAGCCCGTTTTCGATGGATTCGATCCATGGCGAAAACGGGCTCTTTTTGTCATAATGCCTGCGCAAAAAATATCCACAACGCGAATCCCATACCGAAAATCCCCCCCTGCCTTACACATAAAGAAGTAGAAATCGCTGGGCTCCGGATGATCAATCATCAGATTCGAGGGCGACATATGAAACATAAAGCGTTGAAAGGCTTCATAACGGAATCCGCACCAGGCATAGATCAGCATCACGAGCGCCAATATGAAGAATCCTACGCTGCCATTAGGGTCATGAAACTGCTCGTCGGCAGCCTTTGCAAGCTCTGTCGGAAAATAGTGAGGCTCTTCCGGATTTCATATACCTCGCCCGCAATCTCAACCCGTTTATTTTCTGCATAAGTATGAACATAAATCGGCTGGCCGCGGCCAAATGATGTCCTATATTCGCTGCTCCCGCTTCCCGAATCGGCATATTTGGCGTACTTTAGTCCCTCCATATAAAACACTTTCTTCGAATAATAGTCTTGGGCCCACACGGTAATAAGAACCAATGTAGCGGTCAGAGCGAGTAGTCCCCCTATTCTTCTCCAATTCAAGACCTTCCCTTTCGTCTGCATCCGTGGTTCCCCCGTCCCGATTTTTCTAATCATACGGTCCCAGCGCAAAAAGGTTGCAAAGCGAACGTGTTATCTGTCTATTTCCAACTTGAGTCCCTCAGATTAACCGCCGTTATACGACACCCATCGTGCGAGATAAGGATGCTAAGCCTCGGATGTTCATACTCTCTTATCTCTTCAAAAAAAGCCCTCAAATGGAATCGATAGATTCCATTTGAAGACTATCCACAGTCATTTTTCACCTTTGGTCGATTTATTGGGGCTAGAACATTCAACCATAAGTTATGAACAGATGGTGAGGGAAGAAAATTCTGCTTGCGAATCGGACAACCTGTGAATAATTTTTTGCGTTTTGAGGCCAATGATGTCGAAGGCTAAACAAATTATAAACAATATATAGTGGTGTGAATAAAAATTATGCACAACGTATTGAATTTGTGGATAAATTAGCGACATACATTGAAAATAAGGCCTTCTTTTGCTATGATGATATTACTTTTGGTTGTGAATATGTGAATGAAGATATAATATTATCAACAGGCTGTGGATAAAGTTGTGAACAATTTCAATTTATCCATATTTTTTTGTTTCCACAGGAGTTAGTTCTGGGGATAATTAGACATCATTCATTTTCTTTCGACAATTCCACACATGGCTCTAGCCACATTTGGAAGATTTAAAGGAGTGACAGTTTTGGAAAGCCATACTTCCGAATTATGGCAAGAAATATTATCGATCATACAAACCAAGCTGAGTAAACCGAGTTTTGACACTTGGTTTAAAGCGACCAAGGCATTGACCATTAACGATCACTCCGTCGTCATTTCTGCACCGACAACGTTTGCTGTAGAATGGCTGGAGAGCCGATACACCAAGCTGGTTAGTGCAACCGTATTGGAGGTGGTGGGCAAGCAGGTGGATGTCCGCTTCGTTATTGAAGAGGCTAAAGGACATGAACCTGTTCCGCAGCAGCCCTCGCCGCCGCTTGAAATATCCGGGGAAGAAATTCAGTCCCATATGCTGAATCCGAAGTATACGTTCGATACCTTTGTCATCGGTTCGGGCAACCGGTTCGCGCATGCTGCCTCGCTCGCTGTTGCCGAAGCTCCGGCTAAGGCGTATAACCCATTATTCCTATATGGTGGAGTTGGACTTGGAAAGACGCACTTGATGCATGCCATTGGCCATTATATTTTGGAGCACAATCCCAGCAGTAGAGTCGTGTATATTTCCTCCGAGAAATTCACCAACGAGTTCATCAACTCCATTCGGGACAACCGCGCTGAAAGCTTCCGCAACAAGTACCGTAGCGTCGATATTCTGCTCATTGACGATATTCAGTTCTTGGCAGGCAAAGAATCGACGCAGGAGGAATTTTTCCATACGTTTAACGCCCTGCACGAAGAGCGGAAGCAGATTATCATATCCAGTGACCGTCCGCCCAAGGAGATACCGACGCTGGAAGAACGGCTCCGTTCCCGGTTCGAATGGGGATTGATCACCGATATTCAACCGCCGGATCTGGAGACGCGGATCGCTATCCTTCGCAAAAAAGCGAAGGCCGAGAATCTGGATATTCCGAACGAAGCCATGATGTATATCGCCAATCAGATCGATACGAACATTCGTGAGCTCGAAGGTGCCCTTATCCGTGTCGTTGCCTATTCCTCCCTGACCAATCAGGACGTAACAACGCATCTGGCAGCCGAAGCCCTGAAGGATATTATTCCGTCCAGTCGGCCGAGAATGATTACGATTCAGGACATCCAGCAAAAGGTCGGCGAGTATTACAACCTGAGGCTGGAAGACTTTAAAGCCCGCAAGCGGACCAAAGCCGTCGCGTTTCCGCGGCAAATTGCCATGTACCTATCCCGCGAATTAACCGACTATTCCCTTCCCAAGATTGGAGAAGCATTCGGAGGCCGGGATCATACCACTGTCATCCATGCCCATGAGAAGATTACCCAATCTCTGAAAAATGACCAAGAGCTGTTCAAAGTGGTCAATAATATTACGGAGAAAATCAAAAATCCAACCTGAACAAGTTCAAAGCCTATGCACAATCTATACACATGTGGATAGGCTTAATTTTATGCCTTTTCTGGGGCTTATCCACATATTCAGTGCCCCTATTACTATTACTAATAATAATTAATAAATAATTTAACCATAAAGAGGGGGATCCTCTTGGCTTTCGCCAAGTGAAAAAACCCCTCTCATTTTTCCGTAAGGAGTGAAATTGATGAAAATCAGCATATTAAAAAATGTATTAAACGAATCCATTCAACACGTATCCAAGGCGATTTCCAGCCGAACCACGATTCCGATCCTCAGCGGCATTAAACTGGATGTCACGTATTCGGGTGTCACACTAACGGCTAGTGATACTGATATTTCCATTCAATCGTTTATTCCTGCGGAAGATGAGAAGCATACCATCGTCCAAGTAGAGCAGCCTGGTAGCGTTGTGCTGCCAGCCAAATTTTTTGTTGAAATCATCAAGAAACTCCCTTCCCAAGAAATCCAGATGGAGGTAAAGGAGAACTTCCATACCTTTATTTCTTCGGGAGCTACGGAAATTCAGATGGTCGGCTTGGACCCGGAAGAATTCCCGGTATTGCCTAACATTGAAGACAGCCAAACGGTTTCTTTGCCTGGAGATCTGCTGAAAAATATGATCAAGCAAACGGTATTCTCCATTTCCACCCATGAAACAACGCCTATTCTGACCGGGGTATTATGGAGTCTGAACGACAATGAGCTGAAATTTACCGCTACAGACCGTCACCGATTGGCAACTCGCTCCGCACAGCTGGACAATGCGCAGGACATTTCGTTCAACAATGTCGTCATTGCGGGTAAAACGCTGAATGAGCTGAGCAAAATCATTCCGGATCAAAATACGCTGGTGGATATCGTTGTGGCCGATAATCAGGTATTATTTAAAATTGACCGTGTTCTGTTCTATTCCCGTATACTGGACGGCATTTATCCCGATACTTCTAGAATTATTCCAACATCGCATAAAACAGAACTCGTTTTGGACACAAAAAAATTAAGCGAGTCGATCGACCGCGCCTACCTGCTCTCCAAAGAGGAGAAAACGAACATTGTTCTCCTGCAAACGATGGAACATGGCGGCATCGAGATTTCATCCAGCTCCTCCGAGCTTGGTAAAGTGCGTGAAGAATTGGATCTGATCGATTTCAAAGGGGATCCGCTGCGCATCTCGTTCAACTCGAAATATATGCTGGACGTGCTAAAGGTGGTTGAAAGCGAACAGCTGATGATCGCTTTCATGGGGGTTATGAGCCCGATCATTCTTAAACCTCTCGACGATAGCAAGAGCCAATATATTATCCTGCCGTACCGTACGGCCAATTAAAGTTATCCCCATGTTGATGAGGGATGAAAGGACGAAGTCATGAAACAAATATTTATCCACAGTGAATATATCAAGCTGGATCAGTTCTTGAAGCTTTCAGATTGCGTATCCACAGGTGGGATGGCGAAGGCCCTGCTGCAGGAAGGAGCAGTTCTGGTCAACGACGAAAAGGAAGAGCGGCGCGGACGCAAACTGGTTCCTGGCGACATCGTTAAGGTGGAGGACTGCGGAACGTTTCAGGTGGCAGCACAATAGACAGCCTCCCGCAGCCGCTTTGGCGCTAAGCGCGGAAGACGAGGGAGAGGATAAGCTTGTTTGTCAAAAATGTCAGCCTGCAGCACTATCGAAACTACGAGAAGCTGCAGCTTGAGGCGTTTGGTGACGTTAATTTGATTATCGGACGCAACGCTCAGGGAAAGACGAATTTGATGGAGGCGCTCTTCGTGCTTGCTTTAACGAAGAGCCACCGTACCTCCAAGGATCGCGAATTGATTGGATTCGAGCAATCCAGAGCCCATATCTCGGCCGAGATTGATCGCAAGTACGGGGCTTTGAAGCTGGAGCTGAGCTTGTCCCAGCAGGGGAAGAAAGCAAAAATCAACGGACTTGAGCAGCGGAAGCTTAGCGATTTCATCGGCTCGCTCAATGTCGTGATGTTTGCACCCGAGGATCTGGAGATTGTCAAAGGCACGCCGGGGGTTCGCCGCCGGTTTCTTGACATGGAGATCGGGCAGGTGGCACCGAGCTACCTGTTTCATCTGCAGCAATACCAGAAGGTGCTTGTGCAGCGCAACAATCTGCTGAAGCAATTATGGGGGAAGGGCAGCGCCGAACAAGCGATGCTGGACATTTGGAACAGCCAATTGGCAGAACATGGTGTTAAAATCGTCAAGAAGAGGAAACAATTTATAAAAAAGCTGCAAAAGTGGGCTGAAAGCATCCATCAGGGAATCACAAACGGCCTGGAAGAGCTCTCTTTACACTACCTTCCGTCCTTTGCTGACGCGGAGGAAGAAGATGAAGCTGTCTTATTTGAGACATTTATGATAAAATTATCACAAATGAAAGAGCAAGAAATACGGCGTGGTATGACATTGGCAGGTCCTCATCGAGATGATCTGGCTTTTTATATTAATGGCAAAGAAGTCCAAACGTATGGATCTCAAGGTCAGCAGCGGACGACGGCGCTATCTTTGAAACTGGCTGAAATCGAGCTGATACAGGAAGAGATCGGTGAATATCCGGTGCTGCTTCTGGATGATGTGCTTTCTGAATTGGATCCGTACCGGCAGACACAATTGATCGAGACATTCCAGAGCAAAGTGCAGACATTCATCACGGCGACGGGCATTGAGAGTTTGAATACCGACAAATTGAAGGGTGCCAGCATTTTTCATGTCCATGACGGACAGGTGGGCTCTTAAGGAGTGATTCCATATGTATATTCATTTGGGCGGAGAGAAGATCATCCGTTCGTCGGAGCTGGTTGGGATTTTTGATATCTCGATAGAGAAATCTTCAAAAATCTCCAAGCAGTTCGTCACGCATGCCCAGCAGCATAAAGTCGTGGAGATGATTGGCGAAGAAGATCCGAAATCCATTGTGGTGACGAAATCGATCGTCTATTACTCTCCGATCTCCTCTGCAACGCTTAAGAAGAGAGCAAATCATTTTGTAGCTCAGGCATAACAGAATCTGTAGAAGTAGGTGAAGGCATGTCTATGAATCAACCGACATATGATGAGAATCAGATTCAGGTACTGGAAGGATTGGAAGCCGTTCGTAAACGTCCGGGGATGTATATCGGGTCTACCAGTGCCAAGGGTTTGCATCATTTGGTATGGGAAGTTGTGGACAATAGTATTGACGAAGCGATGGCGGGAATATGCGACCATATCGAAATCATTGTCCATGAGGATAACAGTGTTACCGTTGTCGATAACGGGCGCGGAATTCCGGTCGGCGAGAACGCCAAACTGAAGAAGTCGACGCTGGAAGTCGTTATGACCGTACTTCATGCCGGCGGTAAATTTGGCGGCGGCGGATATAAAGTATCCGGCGGTCTGCATGGTGTTGGTGTCTCGGTTGTGAATGCACTGTCTTCGAAAGTCGTGGTTCAGGTCAAACGTGACGGGCATATCTATCAACAGGAGTATCATCGCGGCGTACCTCAATATGATATCAAGGTCATCGGGGATTCCGACGATACCGGTACAACCGTAACCTTCCTGCCGGATCCGGAGATTTTCACGGAAACAACGGAATATGATTACAACACGCTGCTGACACGGATTCGTGAGCTGGCGTTCCTCAACAAGGGCATTGCGCTTACGCTGACGGACGAACGTACGGGTGCCTCCGACTATTTCAAATACGAGGGCGGAATCATTGAATACGTCAAGTTCCTGAATGAGAAGAAGGAAGCGCTGCACGAAGACCCGATCTATGTTGAGGGTTCACGGGATAATATTCAGGTCGAAGTATCGCTTCAGTATAACGACAGCTATACCGAGAATATTTATTCGTTTGCAAATAATATCAACACGCATGAAGGCGGAACGCATGAATCCGGTTTTAAGAGTGCGCTCACTCGAATCATCAATGACTATGCCCGCAAAACGGGACTGATCAAAGATAACACCAACAACCTGTCGGGTGACGATGTCCGTGAAGGATTGACGGCAATCATCTCGGTTAAAGTGCCGGAGCCGCAGTTTGAAGGGCAAACCAAAACCAAACTCGGCAACAGTGAAGTGCGCGGTATTGTGGAATCCTTGTTCGCTGAGAAGCTGCAGGAGTTCCTCCAGGAGAATCCGTCGGTTTCCCGTCGGATCTTGGAGAAGGCGCTCCAGGCATCACGTGCTCGTGAAGCGGCGCGTAAAGCCCGTGAGATGACACGCCGGAAGAGTGCGCTTGAAGTCAGCGCATTGCCGGGTAAACTGGCAGACTGCTCTTCCAAGGATGCCTCCATCAGTGAGCTGTACATCGTCGAAGGTGACTCTGCCGGCGGATCTGCCAAGCAGGGCCGCGATCGACATTTCCAGGCCATTTTGCCGCTTCGGGGTAAAATTCTCAACGTGGAAAAGGCGCGGCTAGACCGCATCCTCTCCAATGCGGAGATCCGGGCGATCATTACGGCGCTGGGCACGGGGATTGCGGAAGATTTCGATCTGTCCAAGGCCCGTTACCACAAAATCATTATTATGACCGATGCCGACGTCGACGGTGCGCATATTCGTACCCTGCTGCTGACGTTCTTCTACCGTTACATGCGTAAGCTGGTAGAAGCGGGATATATCTATATCGCTCAACCGCCTCTCTTCAAGATCGAGCGCAATAAGGTGATCCGTTATGCCGGCAGTGAGAAAGAACGCGACGAGATCATAAAGGAATTCGGTGAGAACGTCAAAATTAACGTACAGCGCTACAAAGGTCTCGGCGAGATGAACGCCGGACAGCTGTGGGAAACGACAATGGATCCGGAGAGCCGCACCATGCTTCAGGTGACAATCGAAGATGCGATCCTGGCCGATACGTTGTTTGATACCCTGATGGGCGATAACGTGGAGCCCCGACGGGATTTCATTCAAGAGCATGCGAAGTCGGTCCGTAATCTGGACGTGTAAAATTGCAAGCCAAAAAAGGGCATCCCAAGGTCTGTTGAAGGCCTCAGGGTTGCCCTTTTTTAGTATGGCACCATGGAGGGCCGAGGTCGTTCACATAAACGGGTCTCAATGGTTCCGAACTGGCTAACCCGTTTTTTTGGCTTTTTTCTTGCTGGATAAATCACGCCCGTAAGCATTGGCGTATTTTTTCACCTGTTTGTAGATGCTGGGATCCTTGAAGAATTTCTTGAACGGAAACAGGGCAGGTTTGGTGTTAACCTCCAGGATCCAGATGTTCCAGCGTTCGTCAATAGCTACATCCAGTCCGATTTCTTTCAGGTTCGGATAGGATTTTTGCAGCTGCCCAGCGGCGTTCACTCCAAGCGTGTTCAGTTCTTTTCGGATGTTTTCCGCTTCTTGTGCCGTCATATGCTCGAGCATGAGCGGTTTATAGTGATGAACCACACCGCCGCTGTGATGGTTGGTAATGATTTTATTTTTGGCTGCCACCCGTCCGATTATTCCTGTACTCACCCATTGACCGGAAGGACTCTTCTGTGTCAGCACACGAAGATCGAAAGGGCGGTCCTTATGGCGAAGCAGGTGGATGCCTTGCTGAATGAGATACTCCTTCCCCTGAAATAAAGCGCTCAGTGTTTTATCGAGACTCTCCAGGGAGGTAAATATTTCGGTTTTCTGTTCATAACGAAGCTTGTAGGAAGTAGTCGGGGTTTCGTCGGCATCAGCGTTTTGGGAATGGAGCTGCTCGACTGACACGACGCCGATGCCATAGGTCCCCCGGTCAGGCTTGATATATACAAGCGTATGTGTGCCCAGCATGTCGCCAAGCGCCTCCAAAGAATATTGGCGGGTAGCGGGAACATAAGAGGCGAGACCTTTATTTTTCAAGAGTATTTTCGTTTTCGCCCACTTGCTTGCAACGCGTTGAATAGTCAACCATCTTCATCCTTTCCAGCTGTATGATGGGAGTGACAGGATTTGGCCTGTCTCGTAATACAAACTCGTGTCGATCCGGGTGATTTGAAAGAATCGGGTCATCTCCAGCAAGAGAGCTTATACCCGGAAAACATAGGACAAGTATGACAAACAGTGGTATAATATAAAGATGTGATGATACGAAAAGTCCTGTGCAATGCATTGTATGTGAAAAGGGGCACGGAGGACAGGGCGTATATCCCGGTTTCCGGGCAAAAATCATTCTTTCACTTGATCCATCCCGTGTTTAATTGTGCACGGTTTGTGAAAGTAATATAATAAAGGTTAGTGCGTTTTTAGGTTTCTGATCACTATTCTGCTTTTTTCACATAGATCAAGGCATGGTTGATAGGAAAATGAAGGAGGTCCAGCATGGCGGAAGAAAATTTCTCCCAAATCAAAGATCGTGACATTGGTACCGAGATGCGCGAGTCCTTTATGGACTACGCAATGAGCATCATTGTCAGCCGGGCTTTGCCGGATGTACGGGACGGAATGAAGCCAGTACACCGTCGTATTTTATATGCGATGTCTGAACTTGGAATGGCCCCGGATAAACCGCATAAGAAATCTGCAAGAATTGTTGGCGAGGTTATCGGTAAGTACCATCCTCATGGTGATTCCGCAGTTTATGAATCCATGGTTCGGATGGCGCAGGACTTCTCCATGCGTTATATGCTTGTTGATGGACACGGAAACTTCGGTTCCATTGACGGCGATATGGCAGCGGCTATGCGTTATACCGAGGCTCGTTTATCGAAGATTGCGATGGAAATGCTGCGTGATATTAATAAAGAGACTGTAGACTTTGCTCCTAACTATGACGGTGAGGAACAGGAACCGGTCGTTCTTCCTGCGCGTTATCCTAACTTGCTGGTCAACGGCGTATCCGGGATTGCCGTAGGTATGGCTACTAATATTCCGCCTCATAATCTCGGAGAAGTTATAGATGGGGTTCAGGCAATGATTCGAAACCCGGATATCACACCGATGGAGCTGATGGACTATATTCAAGGACCGGATTTCCCGACAGCGGGATATATTCTGGGACGTGAAGGGATTCGTCAAGCCTACCGCACGGGGCGAGGGTCCGTTACGATGCGGGCAAAGGCCACCATTGAAGAGAATAACAACAAGGCGCGCATTGTCGTTCACGAGATTCCGTACCAGGTGAACAAGGCTCGTCTGGTTGAGAAGATCGCGGAACTGGTTCGCGATAAGCGGATTGATGGCATTACGGATCTTCGCGATGAGTCGGACCGTAACGGTATGCGGATTGTTATTGAGCTGCGCCGGGACGTCAATCCGAATGTCGTTCTGAATAACCTGTACAAACATACGGCCATGCAGTCTAATTTCGGTATTAACATGCTGGCCATCGTAAACAATGAGCCGAAAATTTTGAACCTGCGTGACGTGCTGTTCCACTATTTGGAGCATCAGGTCGTCGTTATCCGTCGCCGGACCGAGTTTGAACTGAAGAAGGCGGAAGCTCGTGCCCATATTCTCGAAGGTTTGCGGATTGCGCTGGATCATCTCGATGAGGTTATTGCCCTCATTCGCGCGTCACAAACCACAGAGGCTGCTCGCGAAGGCTTGATGGAGCGTTTCGGTCTCAGTCATGAGCAGGCGCAGGCCATTCTGGATATGCGTTTGCAGCGCCTGACCGGACTCGAACGCGAGAAGATTGAGAACGAGTACCAGGAATTGCTTGCCAGAATCGCAGAACTGCGCGAGATCTTGGCTAATGAGCATCTTGTGCTTCAGATTATCAATGATGAGCTCCAAGAGATTAAGGAGCGCTTCTCTGATGAACGCCGTACCGAAATTACAGTCGGGGAAGACAGCATCCTGGACGAGGATCTGATTCCACGGGAAGAAGTGATCATCACCATTACGCATACCGGTTACATCAAGCGTCTGCCTGCGAACACCTATCGCAGCCAGAAGCGAGGCGGCCGCGGCGTTGTGGGGATGGATACGAAGAGCGAGGACTTTGTCGAGCATCTCTTCGTCACGAATTCCCACCACTACCTGATGTTCTTCACGGACAAAGGGAAGGCGTACCGGTTGAAAGCTTATGAGATTCCAGAGCTTAGCCGTACCGCCCGCGGAACGCCGATCATCAACCTGATTCAGATTGAACAGGGCGAGTCGATCAATGCCGTGATCCCGGTGGAGAGCTTTGACAGCGATAATTTCCTATTCTTTGCAACGCGCCAGGGTGTCGTTAAGAAAACCCCGCTTGAGGATTATGTCAATATCCGCAAGGGCGGTCTGATTGCGATTAACCTGCGCGAGGATGATTCCCTGATCGAGGTTAAGCTGACAGATGGTCAGCAGGAGATCATTATGGGAACGGCACAGGGAATGTCCATCCGCTTCAAGGAGAGCGATGTTCGCTCGATGGGAAGAAGCGCGACGGGGGTTAAAGGGATTACGCTGGATGACCATGATGAAGTCATTGGCATGGATGTAGTGGACCAGGAACTTGATATCCTCATTGTAACGACCAAAGGTTACGGCAAGCGGACGCCTGCAAGCGACTATCGCAGCCAGACCCGTGGCGGTAAAGGGATCAAGACCATCAATATTACGGAGAAAAATGGACCGGTTGTGGCGCTTAAGGTCGTGAAATCGGAAGAGGATCTCATGATCATTACGGCTAGCGGCACCATCATCCGTACGAGCATGGAGGGCATCTCTACCATGGGCCGTTATGCTCAGGGCGTGAAGCTGATCAACATCCGTGAGGATGATTCCGTAGGTACCGTGTGCCGTGCGGATAAGAGCGATGAGCCTGAAGCGGGCGAAGAGGAAGAAGAAGGTCAAGACGGCACGGAGCCGCTTGAGCCGACGGAAGACTAAACGATAATAGCGGGCATGGATGCAGATTTGCATTCATGCTCTTTTTTTGCTTACCGGATTACAAATTCAGGGAATTGGTATTGTACAGGCCGCGAAAGACGAACTATAATATGTATAATATAAGGTGAAGTTTGCTGCGATGACGCAGCTTAATAGATGGAGAGGGTTGATCATGACGATCAAAGCCGTGAATGAAGTGGTGGCTGGAGTAAAGCTGGCCAAAGATGTGCATACGCCTCTGGGAGGCCTTTTGCTTCAAAAAGGGAAGGTTTTACTTCCCCGGGATCTAGAGGTACTGAAAGCTTTCATGGTGGACCATGTTACTGTAGAATCCGTTGAAGCAGACAGCACTAGAATACCGACCGTAAAATCTGCCGGACAGAAGCCGTCGCTGATCTTTACGGGGAATCAACAGGGGAGTGGGAACGAAGAGGCACCTGTCCGAAAAGACTTGGCCTTGCATGAGGAATACGACAAGACCATGACCCTGATCAAAAACTGTTACCAATCCGCCATAACGGGCGAGTTGCGAATGTATGAAGTTCGTAATCAAATGGACAACTTATTAAAACACCAACATGAGTATCATATCCTTAAATTTATTCCACGCATGACCAATCGCCATGATTATCGGTATCACAGTGCAGTGCTATGTGCCCTTTCCTCCTATAAGCTGGCACAATGGGTGGGGCTCCCGCAGAAAGATTGGATGCAGGTTGCCTTTGCAGGACTGCTGCATGATATCGGAAATGCCAAGATTGATCCGATTGTGTTGAACAAACCTTCCAAACTTACCGAAGAAGAGAACGAAGAAGTACGTCAGCACACGACCTACGGTTATCAGATTCTCAAGAATGTTGCGGCGGTGAATGAAGGAGTTCGGCTCGCAGCTCTCCAGCATCATGAGAAAGTGGATGGCACGGGGTATCCACTGCGGCTGGAGGGGAACAAGATTCATATCTACGCCAAGATCGTTGCTGTTACAGATATCTTTCATGCGATGACATTGGATAAGTTCTATCGGAATGCCCAATCTCCTTATGTTGTGCTGGAACAAATCCAACTGGAGGCCTTTGGCAAGCTGGATCCAAAGATCGTTCAGACTTTCATCCAAAAGGTAACAGCCTTGCATTCAGGTACTCGAGTGCGGTTGAGTAATGGCACTTCGGGAGAAATCGTATTTACGGACGCCCAGCATCCAACGAGACCGATGGTATCGGTTCAGGGAGAGATCATTAACTTGATGCAACAGCGCCAACTCTATATAGAAGAAGTCATTTATTGATTTTAAAAAAGGGTTGACCTACATAGGAATGCTGTGATATATTATTTCTTGCCGCTTCTGAGCGGATATATATCGCAGCTTTCAATGAAATAAAAGTTTTTCAAAAAAAAGCTTGCTAAGTAATTGAGAGTGTGATATATTATAAGAGTTGCTGGTGCGAACGAGATTCACCGGTAACGAAGAAGTTGATCTTTGAAAACTGAACAACGAGTGAGTAAAACGAACCACTTTGGTGGGGCGTTGAAATAGAGAATTGAACAAATTCTCGTCAGTTAAGAAATGAGCAAGTCAAACACTTTATTGGAGAGTTTGATCCTGGCTCAGGACGAACGCTGGCGGCGTGCCTAATACATGCAAGTCGAGCGGACTTGATGGAGTGCTTGCACTCCTGAAGGTTAGCGGCGGACGGGTGAGTAACACGTAGGCAACCTGCCCTCAAGACTGGGATAACTACCGGAAACGGTAGCTAATACCGGATAATTTATTTCGCAGCATTGTGGAATAATGAAAGACGGAGCAATCTGTCACTTGGGGATGGGCCTGCGGCGCATTAGCTAGTTGGTGGGGTAACGGCTCACCAAGGCGACGATGCGTAGCCGACCTGAGAGGGTGAACGGCCACACTGGGACTGAGACACGGCCCAGACTCCTACGGGAGGCAGCAGTAGGGAATCTTCCGCAATGGGCGAAAGCCTGACG
>NZ_JBHDJG010000003.1:0-737507 GCF_043195395.1 Paenibacillus ilasis | reverse complement strand
AGCCCCCCTCAAGATGAGATTTCCCAACTAGTAAGACCCCTTGAAGACGACGAGGTAGATAGGTTGGAGGTGGAAGTGCAGCAATGCATGGAGCTGACCAATACTAATCGGTCGAGGGCTTATCCAAAAAACACCCCAAAAAGCGAAGCTTTGAAGCAACGCCGAATACTTTCCGGGGACCCCGATAATACATTGGGGAAATGCTACGGAGTCTAATTAACGCAAATTTCGTTTCGTATCTAGTTTTCAGGTGATCAAGCATCTGAGCCGTTTGGTGGCGATGGCGGAAGGGTTCCACGCGTACCCATACCGAACACGACCGTTAAGCCTTCCAGCGCCGATGGTACTTGGACCGAAGGGTCCCGGGAGAGTAGGACGTCGCCAAGCGAACAACCATAAAGACCGTTATCGAGTCATCGATAGCGGTCTTTTTTGTTACACATAAAAAGTAATCATGAATCATCAGAAAGAAGGGTACCCTGGGGGCCCTTCTTTTCTTTACCTTAATAAGCTTCCTTCTCTAACATGTTTTCTTAGCTTAATATCTTTCCAAGATCAGCTGTGTCTTCAAGCCGTCCATGGGAAGCAGCCAACCGTTAGACTCGAGGGTATCCATAAGCTCTGAGCGAAGCTGGGAAGCAACCGAGACATCGGATGTTTTAAAAGAGATTTCGATCAGATTCTCGGTTCCTGTGCCGTCTGCATTGCGAATCGGCCAAACTTCGAGGCTCATTTTCTGGCCATTCCAAGATCCTTCATAGCGGTAGAACGTCAGCGGTCCATGAATTCGGGACTGTGAGAGCTTTTGTTCACCCCAATTCGGGGAGGACCATTTTTTGAGCTTACCTGGGAGTTTGTCCAGCAGCAAAGCCAAGGCGTCTTGTTCGGATGGGAGTGTTGTGCCGGTTGTATTCGTGCTTATTTTCTTGGTGTTGGAGAAGCTAAGCGTTTGTTTGCCGTAGCCCCAATCAATCTCGGCCTCGTAATTGTCATCCGAAGCATCAAAGCCTTCCTGGTTTGCCAAGCTGAGCGCGGCGTTAATATCTCCATTTACGATGGGATACCGTTTCTTATAGGTAAGCTCGTAGTTATCTTTGTCCTCTTTTTTGCGAAAGCGTACGTTCCAGCCTTCAGCATCCAATTCCAGGTTGTCCGTATCATAATAAGCTACAACGATCGCTTGGGGAACAGCGGCCAGTCCGAATGCTTGAATGACTTCGCTCCGCAGGCTTTCGCCGTTTTCCAGCAGGCTTTCGGGTTTGGCAAGGAACTTCACCTCATACGTAGGCACGGCATTGGCTGCGGCAGAAACCTCCGTTCCATGGAGTCCGGTGAATCCGCTTCCTAGAGCCGCGAAACCTACCATGAAAGACAACGTCAGTTGTTTCCATCTTCTCAATACAATCACTCCCATAAGCTGGATTTAGGTACACAGCTTACTTTAAACGCTGAATAATTGTGAGTTGTTAACGGGGGATGGCGAATGTATCAAATATGTATAGAATTATTGAATACCGACATACATTTTTTGTTAATCTATCCATCTGACTTACAGCATAAACTCCCCTTAATCACAGGATCTGCTCCAATTGGGTGCCCACTTCGCGCAAGACCTCTTGAAAACGCTGAATTTGTACGGAGGGAAGTCGGTCTTTATTCTGGACACTGTATATATGCCGGGATGCCCGGTGGCCGGGAATCGGCATAACGTGCAGTACACCTTCTTGCTGCTCCCGCTGTACCGCCATCCGTGACATGAAAGAAATATGGTCCCCCAATAACACAAGTTGCTTGATCGCTTCGAGCGAGTCCAGCTCCACCGGGCTCCGCATATGCAAACCATGCTGCTCCAGCCAAAGGTCGGTCAGCTGCCTTGTGCTGGATTCACTTCCATGCAAGGCGAAGGGACTGCGAATAATCTGCTCGGGCTGCAGCGAATCCGATTTTGCCAGCGGATGGTCAGGTGAAGATATTAGGGTCAGATCATCCTTGCACAAGGACTCGGCCTGGAGACTGGAACCCGTAAAGGGCTCTGATGAAATAATGCCCAGATCAATCTGGTGCCGTGCCAGCATGTCGCGGATAACCGGTGAAGGCTTGACGGATAAGGAGATCCGTATGCCGGGAAACTCACGGGCAAAGGTATTCAATATCGCGGGCAGCAGATAGGTGGCAGGGACATAACTGGCTCCAATGTGCAGCGTTCCCCGATATAAGCTGTCGTATTCGCGGACGACACGCTTCGACTCCTTGGCAAGCGCGTTAATTTTTACTGCATAATGCAGCAGAGCTTGTCCGGCCTCGGTGAGAAATGTTTTTCCGCTTCGGGACTCGAACAGTCGGACTTGCAGTTCTTCTTCCAGTGACTTCATATGAAAAGTAACCGTGGGCTGCTTAATGCCAAGTATTTCTGCCACGCTGGTCATATGATGATGGCGGTCGATCAGCTCCACAATTTGCAGCTTCATCAGATTCATTCGTATATCTCTCCCTTGGTTATTCCTTATTTATGCTCTCTATATAGATTTAATCTATGAGTATCAACAGAATTCAAACAAAAAGTTAATTCCAAGTTTACATTAGTCTAATACAACGCTTAAACGTAACCCTTACACTGGAAACAGCTTAAGAAGACAGGTTGGGATCGAAAGTGGATATTGAAATCAGGGGCATTGAAAAGTCATTTCAGGGTACACCCGCGTTGCTTCCTACCGATTTAAAACTGCGTCATGGTCAATTCACCACATTGCTCGGGCCGTCAGGCTGCGGCAAAACGACACTGCTGCGGATGATCGCCGGGCTGGAACAGCCGGACGGAGGAGAAATCTATGCGGAAGACCGGTGCATCTACTCCGTGCACAAAAAGATTGACGTTCCGGCGCACAAACGCAACTTCGGGATGGTATTTCAGGATTTTGCCCTCTGGCCGCATATGACGGTATACGAGAACGTTGCCTTTGGAATAAAAGCGGCCAAGCTTAAAACGGATCTCAGGCAAAAAGTAACCGAGGCGCTGGCCATGGTCCGCTTGGAGGGGATGGAGGACCGTTATCCGCATCAGCTGTCCGGTGGACAACAGCAGCGGGTTGCATTTGCCAGAGTGGTAGCGATCCGTCCGGCACTGGTACTGTTCGATGAGCCTTTGAGTGCGCTGGATGCCGTGCTTAGGGAGGAAATGCGGATCGAAATGATGTCGCTTGTGAAGGATATGGGGTTGACTGCCCTTTATGTTACACACGATCAGGTGGAAGCCATGTCGATGTCGGATGAAATCGTGGTCATGCGGAAGGGAGAGGTCCTGCAGCGTGGAACCCCGGAAACGATATATGAAACCCCTAGTCATCCTTTTGTGGCTTCGTTTATCGGCAAGTCCAATTGGCTGACCGTCGATCACTCCATGGTGAGGCCGGAGCATGTGACCTGGAGCAGGACAAGCTCGGAGGATGTATGCTATCAGGCAACCGTGCTAAGCGTGAGTTATGTCGGCGAGCGATACGAGATACGCTTACAGGTGGATGGTTTTGACAAATGGACCGCTTTCCTGGACAAGAGGGTACCAGTCGGAGAACGCGTGAATCTGTACGTGGCTCCCCATACGATCTGCCGGATGGGTGAAGGACCAAGTCATGATACGAACACGAGCATGCAACACAATACGGCAAAACGCACGCCTGCTGCTGCAGGCTAAGATGAAGGGGAGTTGGGGAGAAATGAGTCAATTGAAATTACGGAGAAAAAGCGCGATGCTGTTGTTGGCATCCGTCATGAGCCTAAGTCTGTTTGGATGCGGCAGTACCCCAAATGGGGATTCAGTTACGATGCCGGCACAGGATACAGGCAAATCATCTGCATCGGGGAGTACGCAAGTCGGAGGCAAGCTCGTTCTCTACAGCGCAGGCCCTCAAAAGCTTGCCGACAATATCGTGAGCGGTTTTGAAGCCAAGACCGGAGTGAAGGTAGAGATGTTCCAAGGCACAACGGGCAAAATTTTAGCACGGATGGAAGCGGAAAAATCGAATCCGGTCGCGGATGTGGTCATTCTTGCATCTCTCCCCTCCGCACAAGCGCTGAAGGCGGATGGGCTGACATTGCCTTATCCTGAAGCCGCGAATGCTGACAAGCTGAATAAGGATTGGTCCGACGCCGAAGGAAACTATTTCAGCACTAGCGCATCGGCGCTGGGGATTGTATACAACACCAATCTGGTCTCTGCGCCGCCTCAAAGCTGGGCTGACTTGGGCTTGCCGGAGTGGAAGGATGCGGTCAATATTCCGGATCCGACGCTGTCGGGATCGGCGCTGGATTTTATCACGGGCTATTTGAGCGTGAAGGGCGACGCAGGCTGGGAACTGTTCGAGAATTATAAAGCCAATGGCACGGCTATGGCAGGAGCGAACCAAGAAGCACTGGACCCTGTGATCACCGGTGCCAAGAGTTTGGTTGCCGCAGGCGTGGATTATATGGCGTATTCGGCCAAAGCCAAAGGCGAGCCGCTTGACATTGTATATCCGGAAGAAGGAACCGTCGTGAGTCCGAGACCGGCTGCGATTTTGAAATCCAGCCCGAACGTGGATAATGCCAAGGCTTTCATCGACTACTTGCTGTCTGACGAAGCGCAGAAGCTGGTGGCGGATGCCTATCTGATTCCGGGCCGTGAGGATGTGGAGGCCGAAGGCCGGACCAACCTGAAGGATATTCCGGTGTTTAAAGTGGATTGGGCTTGGATGAATGACCATGGGGATGAGACGGCGGCACGTTTTTCCGAAGTATTCAAGTAAGTGCATAAGAGTGCGTGTTCAAAAAGGTCGGTTTTCAGCACCGAAGCTTATGCTTCCGATGTGCGTTTTTACAAAACGCCTTAGTTGGATGAAGCTAGGGAGTGAGGAGCGGAGCGTACGTAGTTAGTACGTGAGCACCTGAAATGTTTCCGTAGGAAGCATACTTCGGAAGCTACTACTTAGGCCCGGATGCATTCAAGATTCGATGCCGAGTTGCTTCTTGATTCACTTCGTGTTAGATATAGAATTTATGAGTTATCAGTGGAACTGATGAAGTTCTATATCGCAAGAAAACCTACCTATGCATCGCGGTCGCTCATCCTTGAAGTGGCCTCGATAGAGGTTTTCTTATCAAAATCGGACTTTTTGAACAACCTCTAGGAGTGAAGCACAGGAAGGCAATGTGAGGTGAACCGCAGTGAGACCTGTCATCATGGACAGTCAGCGATTTTTACGGAAAATGGGCGTTATTCTCGCCCTTTTTCTTCTTATTATAAGCATTGGTGTGCCATTGCTGCTTATTTTCTGGCAAAGTGTATACCCGGATCAGCACTTTGATTGGCTGGCGCCGATACGAACGATAGCCGGTCATGAGCTGTCCGGCATTTTGCTGCAATCCATCTGGCTGGGGGTATGCGTGGTGGCAGGATCGACACTGCTCGCGCTGCCGCTCGCCTGGATGATGGCCAAAACCCGGTTGGGACAGCATCGGTGGGTGGACGTGATTTTGATGATTCCGTTCATGACCCCGCCGTATATCGGTTCGATGGGCTGGATTCTGTTTATGCAAAAGGGCGGATATTTGCAGCAGTGGCTGCCGGGAGCAGCGAGATGGAGCGATTCCTTCTTCAGCTTCGGAGGTATGGTGCTGATCATGAGTCTGCATTTGTTCCCGTTTCTCTACCTGCTGCTGCGGGACGCTCTGATCCGGATCGGCGGTAATCTGGAAGAGGCCGGAGCGGTTCATGGCGCAAGCGCAGGATACCGGTTTAGAAGAATCATATTGCCGCTGCTGTTATCCTCTTACGGTATGGGCGCGATGCTGGTGTTCGTCAAAACTATTGCTGAATTCGGTACCCCGGCAACGTTCGGTCGACGCATTGGCTATTATGTGATGACCTCGGAAATCCACAAATATATTTCAAGCTGGCCCATCGATTTCGGTAAAGCGACCTCGCTCGCGTCGGTCCTGCTGTCGGTTTGTCTGGTGATGTGGTACATGCAGTCTACGATCAGCCGGAGGTTTACCTATCGTCTTGTCGGTGGCAAAGGTCAACGCTCCAAAAGATATTCGCTGCGCGGCAGCAAAGGCGTCGTCTGCGCTCTATACATCGGTTTGCTGCTGATATTGTCTGTCGGCATTCCTTATTTTTCTGTCATTGCGGCATCCTTGATGAAGCTCCGGGGAGCCGGATTATCCTTGGATAATCTAACGTTTGCCCATTACAAGGAATTGCTGTCCTGGGGATCGGTCAGCCAGAAAGCGCTTGGTAACAGTCTGGGTCTGTCGCTTGCAGCATCTACGGTTGCCGTTCTGCTCGGTACCGGCTTTGCCCTAACGATAGGCAAGTCCCAGGCACGGATGCAGCGGGTCATTGATCTGTTAAGCCTCTTGCCGAATACGGTACCCGGCATTGTGATGGTGGTCGGTTTGATCCTCCTCTGGAATGCGCCATGGATGCCGGTTACGCTCTACAATACCTACGGGATGGTCGTGCTGACGTACGTCGTGCTGTTCCTTCCATATACGGTGCAATACGTGAAGGCCAGCTTTACGCAGATTGACGGTACTCTGTTTCAGGCGGGGCAGGTATTTGGAGGCGGTCCTCTGCTTATACTGCGGCGGATTCTGCTGCCGCTGATTATGCCCGGCATGCTGGCAGGATGGATCATGACCTTCACGATTGCGTCACGGGAGCTGGTCGGATCACTGCTCATTCTGCCCCCATCGATGCAGACATCGGCTACATATATATTTGCCCAGTTTGAGCAGGGACAGGTATCTCTCGGGATGGCGATGGCCGTTGTCTCCGTCGGCATGACGGTGCTGCTGTTGTTGCTGGTCGAAGCTATGAATTCTAAAAGAAAGTGGAATGCATCATGATGAAACTGACAGTGTGGGGCGGTGCAGGCGAGCATGGCCGCTCCGCCTATTTACTAAGCGGCAGCCAGGTTCATTTGCTGCTGGATTGCGGCGTCAAGAAGGAAGGATCGGGAGACTATCCCATGATCCAGCAAGAACAGGTGCCGAAGCTGGATGCCGTGTTTCTGTCGCATGCCCACGAGGATCATTCGGTGGCGATTCCGCTCCTGTACCGGCTTGGCTATCAAGGGGAGGTATGGACTACCCGGGAGACGGCAGCGCAGTTAACGGCCTACTTTGCCTCCTGGAAAGAGTACACGGCAAGGGCAGGCGTAGAGCTTCCTTATATGGATGAAGATCAGTTGGCGATCCGCTACCGGTATCTGGAGGAAGAGGCGGAGAAGTTGACGTGGTTTGAGGCGCTTCCGGGCGTAGAGATCATGTGGGGACGAAGCGGCCATATGGTGGGGGCTGTTTGGTTTTTCGTACAGGCTGAAGGAAAACGGATCTTCTATTCTGGCGACTACACATCGGAATCGCTGCTGCTTGAGGATGACAGCCCAGCGCTGGTAGACAAGCCCTCTTCCATGCTGCTGGATCTGGCTATTGTGGATGCGGCTTACGGGACCGATGCTACTTCACAGGCCGATAAGCTAAAGCAATTGGAACAAAAGATTGAGGGCACGCTGCAAACCGGCGGGAAGGTATTGATACCGGTGCCGGCCGCCGGACGAGGGCAGGAAATGATCCTATGGGCATACAGGAATTGGGGCCATGTGCCGATCGTGATCGAAGCGCCGCTGATCGAAGGGATGAAGCGACTGCTTGGACGTTCGGAGTGGCTTCGCAGCCAGGAATCCGATCAGGGAATGAGGGATCAGCTGGAGTCATTACTGAACCGGAACGATTGGATCATACCCGCTAGTGAGGCGGAACGTAAGTCCTTGCTCCATAAGCACGGGGCATCGCTATGGTTCGTAACCGATGGGATGATGCAGTCGAATCTGGCGCAGTGGTACTATCACCAGATGTCGGGCGATACCCGGAATCTGGTTCTGCTCACGGGTCATGTTGCTCAGGGGACCTTTGGACAACGTCTCCTTCAACATTCGGCGTCGTATGGTGCCTGCTCTGTCACGAAAATCAGGTATAAGGTACACCAGGGCCTGGCGGACGTGCGCCAGATGATAACCGGTGTTCCGGCACTGCATACCGTACTCGTCCATGCAGACAAAGGAGAAACGGACCGGTTACGAGACTGTCTGACAGAGGAAGCATCGGACTCCAACTTCCACATTTATTCCATGTCGGCTGGTGAGGAAGTATACTTTTAGACGTGATTAGAGAACCTTTATCGCTCCAGCGATAAAGGTTTTTTTGTGGAATGGCTGTTGTGTGTTTAGATGTAGGTGAAGTTGGTGAAGGCTGTAATGAACAGTTATAAAAATAAATTAGTACCAAGTACTAGTACTTGGTGATATAATAACTATAAACTTGGAGGTGTGAATGATGAGCCAATCAAAATCAAGAATGACGGCAATCGGGACCTATGTTCCTGAACGGATATTAACCAATGCGGATTTAGAGAAGATGGTTGAAACGAGTGATGAGTGGATTGTGCAGCGAACAGGCATGAGGGAACGACGGATTGCTGCCCCGCATGAGTACGTGTCGGATCTTGCCATCAAGGCTGTAGAGGATATGGTTGATCGGTACGGCGTTACCGTGCGGGATGCCGATATGATTCTTGTGGCCACAAGCACGCCGGAGTATTCTTTTCCCAGTACAGCTTCCCGGGTGCAATCGAAGCTGGGCATTGCAAGCACGGGTGCGCTGGATCTGAATGCCGCTTGTGCGGGATTTGTATATGCACTACAGATGGCTGACGGATTAATATCCGGAGGAGCCTACCGTAAGATTCTGGTTATCGGTGCAGAGACCTTATCGAAGATTACGGATTACACCGACCGAACGACATGCGTATTGTTTGGGGATGGCGCCGGTGCCGTATTGTTGGAGAAAGATGAGGAATCCCCAAGTGTGATAGCTTCCGTATCGGGCACTTTTGGCGAAGGCGGCATTCATCTGTATAAAACAGCGCTCTCCGAGCAAATGGACGGCACGGAATTAAAGAGCGGCTGCCTTGTTCAAAATGGGCGTGAAATTTATAAGTGGGCCATTCGGAACATTCCGGACGGCGTCCGTGCCCTTTTGTCCAAAGGAGGCATGACCGCAGAAGAGGTGGATTGGTTTGTCCCGCATAGCGCCAATCTTCGCATGATTGAAGCGATTAACGAGCGGGGGCCATTTACAATGGACCGCACCTTAACCAGCGTCGAGTACCGCGGGAATACGTCGGCAGCCTCCATTCCGCTTGCACTCCAGCTGGCGGTGGATGAAGGACGGCTGAAAGCGGGAGACCACGCCCTACTCTATGGGTTTGGCGGGGGAATGACCTATGCCGGCTCTATCGTAAAATGGACGATATAAAATCGTGACATGAAAACGATGGAACGAACCACCGATTATGGAGAAGCGGATGACTCCGGAGGAAGCGGGACTCACAGCAATGGTCCACGAACCGGAGGAATAATCCGACTGACGAAGTGCTGATCCAACGCGAGAGATTCATCATGTTAATCCATAAGACCGCTATCGACATTCGATATGCGGTTTTTTTGTGCTGCGATTTTTGGATGAACGAACCTGAATCGTAATAAATTCAACTCAAATTCGAAAGTTTACCACCTCAAAATTTGGCGCCGCTTTCATTAGACTAAAGAGGAAAAATACGTTTCATGGAAGAGGGGTAGAAGAATGAAAAGGTTTAAATCATGGAGCTTGCTGCTCCTGAGTATCATCATGGTGTTCACGCTGGCCGCATGTGGAGGCGGTGGCGGCAACGGAAGCAGTACGGCTGAATCTCCGGGGGGAGGCAGCAGTGAAGGGACGGACAATACGAAAGAAGGAACCGAGTCCACAGAGAAAATCGAGCTCTCCTTCTGGTCGCTGGGAACGACCAACTATGAAGATCTGGCGAAGGAATACACGAAAGAACATCCGAACATCACGTTCAAATTCCAGAATACGTCGGACCAAACCGCACATCACAACAACCTGACGACAGCATTGTCCGCTGGCTCGGGCGCGCCTGACATTTTCCAATTGGAAATCGCGTTTATGGAGCGTTTTATCAACAACCAGGATAAATTCTACAATCTGTACGATCTCGGCGCCAAAGACTTAGAAGGCAACTACCTGGAGTGGAAATGGAAGCAGGCCACATCGGTTGACGGCACCTTCCAACTTGGTTTGCCAACAGACATCGGCCCTACGGTCGTATATTACCGTACGGATCTGGCTGAGCAAGCCGGACTGCCGACGGATCCGGACGGGTTTAGCGCAGCGATTGATTCATGGGACAAATTCGCCAGCGTAGCCAAGGAGTTCACAAGCAAAACAGGAAAACCGTTCGCCGACTTGACGGACCTGGTATATAACGGGGTACGCGACCAGTCCCCGGATCAAATCTACTTCAACAAAGAGGACGGCTCCTTTATCGGAGATACGAACCCGCAAGTGAGAAAAGCTTACGACTTTACGGTAAAAGGAATTCAGGAAGGCTGGATCGGCAACTGGATTCTGTGGTCTCCTGAATGGCAAAAAGCGATCAATGATGGAGACTTTGGCGTCATGCTCGGCCCGGCTTGGATTGCCGGCACGATCCGCAATGCCAAGGATACCGCAGGCAAATGGCAGATTGCCCAGCTTCCTGAAGGAGCAGGCAACTGGGGCGGTTCGTTCCTGACCCTGCCGAAGGAAGGCAAGCATTCGAAGGAAGCCTACGAATTCATCTCGTGGGTGCTGAACAAGGAGAATCAGCTGAAATCGTTCAAGGACAGCGGTCTGTTCCCGTCTATCCCGGCGGTGTACAGCGAGCCTTCGTTCACGGAGGAGAAGGATGAATTCTTCGGCGGCCAGGTGATTTCCGAAGCGTATGCCAAATCGGCGGAACGCATCAAGCCGGTTTACTACGGACCGCTTCATGACCAGACCGACACGATCATCAAGAACGCGCTCAAAAACGTACTGGAGAAAAAAGCCGACCCGCAAAAAGAATGGGAAAGCGCCATGAAACAAATCAAGACGCTGGTGGATCGCAGCTAGGAAAAGGATCATTCCTCGCTAGCACGTTCATCCCGCAATCCGTCCGAATCCGAGTTGGGAGGAAGCTCTCTTTGCTCGGATTCGGATTTATCCTTACCTACCTGGAGGTGCATCATGGCAGACACAGCAACGGCAGAATCGCCGAAGCCGGTGCCGCAAAGGCGGCGCTTGTTGACGGAGACCGTGCGCAGCCGGTTTACGGCCTATACGTTCATATCGCCATTTTTCATATTGTTTGCAATTTTTGGCCTGTATCCGATTCTTTTTACCATCTATTTATCCTTCTTCAAGTGGGACGCGCTTGGACCGATGAAATACGTCGGCTTCAAAAACTACGAGCTGATTACAAGCGACCCGACCTTCTGGATCGCGTTTAGCAACACACTCATTATGGCTTTGATGGGAACCGTGCCGCAGCTGATTGTGGCCTTATTTGTGGCGGTTATGCTCAACTCGGCCTTGAACAAATTCAAGAATACGTTCCGCATTCTGTATTTCATGCCGAACATCACCTCCATCGTTGCCGTGACGCTCGTGTTCAGTACGATGTTCGGCAACAACGGGATGGTCAACTGGCTCTTGAACACCTTCGGTGCGGAAAGCGTACCGTTCAACTCCGGCTGGTGGGGAGTCAAAATCGCGATATCGACCATGGTTATGTGGCGGTGGATGGGTTATAACGCCATTATTTTTCTGTCGGGGCTGCAGAGCATTCCGACCGACATTTATGAAGCGGCCAAAATCGACGGCGCCACCCGAGGCCAACAGCTGCTTTATATCACGCTGCCGCTTCTTCGGCCATTCATTCTGTTTGTTACCTTGGTATCAACGATTGGCGCGCTCCAATTGTTTACGGAGCCTTATGTATTCCTTGGTCAGTCCGGCACGGGTTCTACGCGTCAGGAAGGGGTAACGATGGTCACTTATCTGTATAATGAAGCATTTAAGAACGGATTTTTCGGTACGGCAGCGGCAACGGCGGTCCTCTTGTTTATCGCCACCATTCTATTCTCGGTGTTAAATATGATGCTGGGCCGAGAAGGTAAAGATACGGGAGGTAAAAAAGCATGAGCACAGTCGCCATAAGCCGAAAAAAACCGGATGAACCCGGTGTTATCGCTAAATTTTTCTTCTACCTCTTGATGATCCTTGGCGCGCTGGTCTCGATCTTCCCGTTCTACTGGATGTTTGTCGTGGCTACGAATGATAAGGATGCGGCATTTCATATTCCGCCGCTGCTTACGCCCGGCACGCAGTTTCTGGATAACTTCGCGCGCGTGCTGGAGCGAACGGATTTTTTCAGGGCGTTGATGAACTCGGTCGTGGTGTCTACGGCCGTGACCTTGTCCGTTGTGTTCCTCTGTACGCTGGCGGGTTATGCTTTTGCCAAGTATGAGTTCCCATTAAAGAAGACGCTGTTTGTCTTTGTCATTGCCACGATGCTTGTGCCTGCCCAGCTGGGCGTGCTTCCACAGTACGTCATCATGGCCAAGCTGCACTGGATCGACAGCTATAAAGCGCTGATCGTGCCCGCTATGGTCAATGCCTTCGGCATTTTCTGGATGAGGCAGTACATCGCTTCTGCCGTTCATACCGAGCTGATCGAAGCGGGGCGGATCGATGGCGGCGGACATTTCCGGATTTTCTGGAACATAGCTATTCCTGTGGTAACACCGGCGATGGCTACACTGGGAATTCTGAATTTCATGAATGTGTGGAATGATTTCTTCTGGCCGCTTGTCGTATTGAAAAACAGAGAAAATTACACCATTCAAATTGCGCTGCAGCAATTGTTCACCAATAAGGACGGCCTTGATTTCGGGATGATCATGTCCGCTACCTTCACGGCTACGCTGCCGCTTCTCATTGTGTTTCTATTGTTCAGCCGCTATGTCATCGCGGGTCTGACATCAGGCGCGATAAAAAGTTAACATGCGGGGTGATGTCCTACAGGGAATGCGGGCTGTCATGAAGAATAATAGACATAGTAGAGTGGAGGGAGGAAGGATCCATGAAACTCCGCCGAAAGATATTGCTGGCTATTATTCTTCTGGTCTTCATTCCGGTCATCGCGCTGGGCGGGGTATCTTATTACAGCTTTTCGGAAGCGATGGAGAAGAAGTCGAATGATTTTTACTGGATTTCGCTTCTGGAGACGGATCGGAAGCTGAAGTTCGCCTTGAATGAAATCACGACGATTTCGAACTCGGCGATCACCCAGCAGTCGGTTCAGCAGATGCTGAAGCAGCCGGAATACGCAGTTACCTACGAGCAGCGGCAGGAGATCAACAATTTGATCAATCATCCGATGATTGCGTCGTTTGCCTTTTATTCGAACGACCAATTGCTTTATCATACGAATAGCGGAATGGAGCTTCAGGAGCTGAGGCACCAGGAATGGTATGAATCGGTGGAGAAGGCGGAAGGGCGCCCTGTATGGGTCGGTCCAGGCGAGAACGGCTCTGCGGCATCCGGTTCTCCCGTTTTGATTCAATCCAGAGTCATTAAGGATTATTACTCGCTGGAGGATATCGGGACCGTCGTGATTTATGTGAAGCCGGATCTGCTCGATCAGGTATTCTGGGAGGCGGCAACGCTGAAGCAGGGAGATATTTTGCTGGTCAACAAGCAGGGGCGGATCGTGTTCAGCAAGTCAGGCGGGCATATCGGGGAGCGGACGGCATTCCCGTTTCTGTCGGATAGCTATACGAATGGAAAAGGCTATTATATCGATCAATATGCAGATGAAAAATCGCTGATCACGTATTCACCTTCTCACAATAAAGAATGGTTTCTGGTCGCCATCACACCAAGCAAACTCATCTCGGCCGAATCGGTCTCGATTCGTAATCTGGCCTTGATTCTGGGATTGATCTCGCTCGTGTCGGCATTTCTGTTCGACCGTTTTTTTGTGCGCAGAATGGTGCGCAGCATCATCAGCGCGGTAAACGGGATGAAGCGCGTTAAGCAGGGTATCTTCGTTCCGATCCCATCGCATAAAGTGGCGGAGGACGAGACGGATCTGTTAATTGACGGCTTTAACCGGATGAGCACGCAGATTCAGGAGCTGATCGGACAGGTTGAGACGGAACAAGCACGGAAAAAGGAAGCGGAGATGCAGGCGCTGGTCGCTCAGATCAATCCGCATTTTATATACAATTCACTAGAATCGATTAATTCGATGGCCGTGCTTCAGGGAAACAAGGATATCAGCAAGATGGTGGTCTCCCTTGGTAAGCTGCTTCGCATCAGCATCAGCGAGCATCATGAGCTCATACCGGTTAGCATGGAGCTGGAACATGTCCAGCATTATATGCGGATACAGAAATTCCGATTTGAGGAAAAATTCGATTACGGCATTGAGCTTCCGAATGAACTGAGGCACTACGTTACACAAAAGCTGATTATTCAGCCGATTGTTGAGAACGCTTTATATCACGGGATTGAGCCGATGGAGGAAAGCGGATTGATCTCCATCAGGGTGTCCGAGGACGGCGAGGATATCGTGATCGATGTGGAGGACAACGGTCCGGGCTTTGATCCGGAAACGCTGATCAAGCTATGGAATACGGACCCGGGACAACTAAAGAAGTATCGCGAGAACGGGGTCGGTCTGAAGAATGTACATGAAAGGCTGCGGATCCGGTTTGGCAGCCGTTACGGATTGATGATTTGTTCCTCGCCCGGTTACGGCTCCTTGATACGAATCCGAATACCGAAAATACTGACATGACAGGGGGTGCTGCAGAGTGAGATGGTTTTGGAATTGGGGCTGGATTGTCGGATATGCCACTCTGTTGGCGCTGTCTGTCGCGTGGGTTACGGTGCAGAGTCAGGGACCGGCCCGGGAGGAACAGCCCGAGAAAATTACGCTGACGTTTCGGCATTTCTGGAACAAGGAGCATGACAGACCGGTGCTGGCCATATTCGAGAGCATTGTTCGCACGTATGAGAAAGCGCATCCAAATGTAAAGGTGAACTTTGAAAGCATCGATCAAACGATTCACCGGGAACAAAAGCTGAAGAGCGAGATGGTCACCGGTACGCCGCCGGATATGTTTGTCCTATTCGGCGGAGCCGAGATCGTGCCCTATGCCAGATCCAACCGGCTGATGGATTTAACGGATTTTTTGCAGGATACCGGTCTGAAAGAGCAATTCAAGGATCTGCACCATTGGACCTTCAACAATCGGATTTACGGTCTGCCTTTTGAGGGGCACGCGGAGCCGATCTATTATAATCGGGCTTTATTCCGGCAGCTGGACCTGGAGCCTCCGAAGACGCTGGATGAGCTGAATGAGGTGATTCGGAAGCTTCGCAAGAACGATATCATTCCCTTTGCGCTTGGGAACGAAGACCGCTGGCCGGCAGGGATTTTTGCGCATTATTTCATGGATCGGTACGCGGGCCCGGAGCTGATTGACCGTCTGGTTGAAGGAGAGGATCAGGTCAGCTTTGTGCATGAGTCGTATTTGGAGGCGTTTGAGCAGCTGGAGTCGTGGATCAACGCAGAAGCGTTCAGTCCGAACGCAAATAATATTTCCACGGAAGAAGCGATAGCCCAGTTCACCGAAGGAAAGGCGGCGATGTATCTGAACGGCAGCTGGGATATCACGCTGTTCCGGAATGAGGATCATCCGGATTTTCAGAATGAGGTAGGCGTCATTCCCTTTCCCTCCCTTCTTCCCGGCGAAGAACGGTCCTTGGCAGGCGGATACACGATCGGGATCGGGCTGTCATCGGATTTGGATGAGTCAAAAAAGCAAGCGGCTTTGGAGCTGCTGGGCATGTTCTATACCCCAGAGATGCAGACACGGCTGGTGTATGAAGGGCTCCGCGTTCCTTCGATGAAGATTGCCTATGATTCAAACAAAACCGGGCCGGTGTTTGCCCAGGTCACGGAATTGATGGAGGAATCCACGAGTACGTTTTTGCCATACGATAACAAGCTGTCACCTGAGGTGAACCGTTTATTCCTTAAAGTGATCGAGGATATGATTGGAGGACGGACGCAAGCTGCCGCCGCACTGGAACAGATTCAGAAGGCCTCGGTGCGCTATTGGCAGCTTAGGCGAAACACGGTGCCGGAGTAACCAAAAGAGACAGGGGGGGAACATCATGGGCGGATCGGACGGTAAATTCAGAGTCATTCTGGTTGATGATGAGCCGATCATTCTGCGCAGTCTAAGGGCAGCCATTCCCTGGGATGAGCTGGATCTGGAAGTCGTAGGGGAGGCTAAGACAGGGGACGGCGCTCTGAAGCTGGCGCGTGAAGTGTCGCCGCATATGATCATCAGCGATATTCGGATGCCGGGAATGGATGGCATTACGCTCATGAAGGAGCTGAAGGCGGATCAGGCACGGCGGATCATTATTTTTATTAGCGGGTACGGTGAATTCGAATACGCAAGGGAAGCGCTGCGCGAAGGGGCATTCGATTACTTGCTGAAGCCGATCGATCATGATGAGCTGACGGAGACGATAGCCAAGGCGGCCAGAGCCCTGGAGAAGCAGATTGCGGATGACCAAATGCTGCACTCGATCAAGGTTCTATCGCTGCTGGCCCGGGAGCGGATGCTGACGGAATTTATCGAGGGGAACCGAAGCCCCTTGCAGCATATGCAGTGGCTGGAGGACAGCGAGCTGGAGCATGGATACACGATGGCCGTCATTCAATTGGATCATTACTTGCGGCTTAACGAGTCATGGAGCATGGACGAGAAGCGCCTGTGGCTGTTTGCCGTACGGAACGTCCTTGAGGAATGGTCCTTGCAGCATGGCGGGTTAACGGTATTTCCTTTCCGTAGCGGGGAATGGGTGCTGCTGTTTCCGAACCTGACGAGGGAGCGGCAGGAGGTCATCGGCCGGGATCTGGTGCAATTGATCAAGCGGAATACGAAGCTGTCCTGCTCGGTCGGCTTCAGTCCCAGTATGGCCGGGATTGACCGCTTGGGAACGGCTTATGAGACGGCAGTCCGCGCGTTATACCAGCGGTTCTATTCCGGGGAAGAGGGTGTGTTTGTCGGGACTCCCGATTCCGTAATGGAAACGGCCAGCGAAGCGAAGTATCCGAAGCATCTCGAGTCGCTCATGGTGGAAAGCATCCGCACGCTTCACAAGGAGCGGCTGCAGGAGCTTTTTGACGAGACCAAGGCTTATATCGAGGAGCATGCCTTCAGCCGGGAAATGACCGAGCGGGTGCTGCTGGAGATGAGCGTTGTGCTGTATCGGCAGTTTGAGCATATGAAGGTGCTGTTTGAGTGGTCGCTGGAGGAATTGCTGCAGGAGCTTCATGCATCCGGCACCCTTCAGCAGCTGATGGATGTCATTAAAAGCCATTTCAGCAAATGGATTGCCGAGAGCCGGTCGGGGCAGGCCAAGGACAATGTCCAGGCCGTTATGGGTAAGGCCAAGGATTATATCGCGGAAAATTATCAGAAGGATCTCAGCATTGAAGAGGTTTCGGAGCTGGCGGATTTGAGCATCAGCCATTTCTGTACCCTGTTTAAGGCCACAACGGGATATACGTTTCTGGAGTACTTAACGGAATGCCGGATCGAGAAGGCCAAGAGCATTTTGCTGAATACGGATGTGAAGGTATACCAGGTAGCGCCGCTGGTAGGGTATCAGGATCCTCGATATTTCACGCAGGTATTCAAGAAAATAACAGGGAAAACGCCCTCCGAGTATCGCGAAGAGGCGATATCCAAGACATAAAGAGGCTTATGCCTTGTTCGTGGTGTTAATGGGCCAATCCTATGAGGATAGGTTTCAGTACAGCAGGGAATGAATAACAGATCCATTTTTTCCGGTTTGATCAGGGAAAAAGGGAGTTCTGTTATTTTTATTTTAAATATCTTAATATTAAGACTTGACGATTTAAGGTTTAAATACTAAACTGAGATTAAGCAGCAGATACACAAGATAAGTTAAAGAAGCAAGGATGAAGCTGCTTTTTCGAATAAGGCGTTTAACCAAACAGGACAGGTGCCTAGGATGGTTACCATGGTTTCATTAATGACGAATAAATCATATAGATGGAGGTTGAAGTCATGAAGTTTAAAGGAATTCATCACGTATCCGCGTTAACGGCTGCGGCTTCGCGCAACTTCGAATTTTATACAAAGGTGCTTGGCATGCGTTTGGTTAAGAAAACGGTGAACCAGGACGATGTGTCGGTCTACCATCTGTTTTACGGCGACGAAAAAGGAAACCCCGGGACGGAGCTTACCTTCTTCGAAATTCCGATGGCCGGCCGGACCCGTGAGGGAAACAACAGCATTTCGGCAACATCCCTGCGCGTGCCCAGCGACCGCGCATTGGAATACTGGACCCGGCGGCTGGATGAACACGGGGTAGAACGCGAGGAGATCAAGGAGCGCGCCGGCCGATTAACACTTCTCTTCAGGGACTTCGAGGGGCAGCGCATCATTCTGGTTTCGGATGAACATAATGAGGGAGTTCCTGGAGGCATCCCATGGGAAAAGGGTCCGGTTCCGGCGGAATACGCTATCATCGGTTTAGGTCCGGTGCAGCTGACCGTGCCTAATCCGGTGCAGACCGTGAAGGTATTGACGGAGCTGATGGGCTTCCGCTACAAAGGGCACTATGCTTCGCCAGTTGACGGGCAGCCGGATATCCTGGTCTTTAAGACAGGAGAAGGCGGTACGGGAGCGGAAGTGCACGTGGAGGAACGAACGGATCTTCCGCAGGAACGGCTTGGCCGGGGCGGCGTTCATCACGTTGCATTCCGCGTCGAGGACGAGGAGGAGCTCCGGTCCTGGATTGATCTGATTGGCGATGTTGGATTTTCGAATTCGGGATTTGTCGATCGCTTCTACTTCCGTTCCTTGTATTTCCGGGAACCTAACGGTATTCTGTTCGAGGTGGCCACCGACGGCCCGGGCTTTGACACGGATGAGCATATCGATCATCTCGGCGAATCCCTTGCGCTGCCGCCGTTCCTGGAGCCGAAGCGGGAACAGATTGAAGCCAACCTAAAGCCTCTCCACACCATTCAATAATGATGGCTCATATCAACGAAGTAAAGAGCACCAGGCAAGCCTCCAATTTCGGGGCGGTTTGCCTGGTGCTTTTTTATAGATATCAGAAAGTATAAACTTCCAAGCTTGTGACTTCCTGATATCGCAAGAGAAACTTCCTCTAACTGCGGTCTGTCATCTGAGAAAGTACGTCGGTAGGCGTTTTTCTTATAGATATCAGAAAGTATAAACTTCGAAGCTGGACTTCCTGATATCGCAAGAAAAACTTCGTCTAACTGCGGTCTGTCATCTGAGAAGGTACGTCGGTAGGTGTTTTTCTTATGATCTATTCATACAGCCGTGAAATGGCTTTTGCGGCTGTGCTGACATGCTCGCGCAGCTCCTGCGGAGCAATCACCTCGATTTCCGCTCCGCAGCTTAGAAGAAATGCCGAAGCCGATTCCAAGGTGTTGAATTCCAAATCGGCCTCAACCCATCCGTCGTGCTGGCTTTCCAAGTCGCACCGGATTATTTTTACGTATCGCTCCCGCTCAAAGCGTTTGATCAGAGAAACGGTCATTCGAACCTGTGCCGGATACTGCGGGAGATTCTGCATGAACCGTGCCAGCGACTCCTCCCAATACTCAGCTAGATTAAAATCAGCCGGGCGCTCGAAGGTATCCTCGGACATGACGGCATCCACGATTCTCGATACACGGTAGGTTCGCAGCTCGCCTTCGGATTCCGCGACCACATACCAGGTGCTGCGTTTGGCAACCAGCCCCAGCGGATGAATGATTCTTTCGACCCGCTCCTCCCCCTTCATATATTGTATTCGGATGATACGATCCAGCCATAGCGCCTCCTGAAGCACGGTAAGATACGGATGGGATTCATGGTAGGAGTGCCAGCCTGCGCCATCAATATGGATTTTCTCCCGAATGATTTCGGCGTCCTGCCGAATGGAGCGCGGAGAAGAGGCTAACAATTTCTGATATGCTGCATCAAACTGCTTGCGGATTCCCAAATCCCCGATCAGCGGGCTGTGACTGGAGACTAGCAGGGAGATAAGCTCGTCAGGCGTCATCCCGGTCAGGTTCGTTCGATAGCTCTCCTCCAGCACCCAGCCGCCGAGGGAGCCTCTTTCCGCATAGACGGGAATACCCGCCGAGCTTAAGCTTTCCATATCGCGTATGATCGTTCGTTCCGATACCTCGAGCTGCTCCGCCAAATACCGGGTATTCTTCTTACCTCCGTTCTGGAGCATCAGCATAATGGACAATAGACGATCCGCCCTCAAGTCATGTCACCTCTTTAATATCTGTAGAAGATAATTGTATTGTAGCACGGATATAAGACAAGGGATGTCATATATGACTGATACGATAAGGATGTTGAGAACATTCAGTATACAGGTTGGAGGTCTCGCTATGAATAAGAATGATCATAAGCCATTACAAGGAAAAGTAGCCGTTGTTGCCGGAGCGACCCGAGGGGCTGGCCGCGCCATTGCGGTGATGCTGGGCGCCGCTGGGGCAACGGTGTATTGCACAGGACGGAGCGTACGGGGTCAGGTATCGGATATCAAGCGGTCCGAGACGATTGACGACACGGCGGATATGGTGACAGAGCGAGGCGGAATCGGCATCGCCGTGCAATGTGACCATACGGTGGAGGAGCAAGTAAAGGCATTGTTTGAACGGATTCGTGAGGAGCAGCAAGGACGGCTTGACATCCTTGTCAATGATATATGGGGAGGCGAGAACCTCACGCACTGGAATATCCCGTTCTGGGAGCAGTTTCTGTCCGATGGATTGCTGATGCAGGAACGAGCGGTTACCACGCACATGATCACCAGTTATTACGGTGTTCCGCTTATGGTGGAGAACGGCGGGGGATTGGTCATTGAGGTTACGGATGGATCTACGTATCGATATCGCGGGAACTTGTATTATAGCCTGGCAAAAATTTCGGCGATCCACCTGGCTGCAGCCATGGCGGAGGAGTTGCGTCCCTATCAGGTAACGGCACTGTCCGTTACGCCGGGATTTTTGCGTTCCGAACAAATGCTGGATCACTTTGGCGTGACGGAAGACAATTGGCAGGATGCCGCAGCGCAAGATCCGCATTTCATCGAGTCGGAGACCCCCTATTTCCTGGCGCAGGGCATTGCGGCGCTTGCAGCCGACCCCAGTGTTGCCGACAAGAGCGGCAAGGCGCTAACCAGCTGGGATTTATCGGATGAATACGGGTTTAGCGACATCGACGGACGCAGGCCGCATTGGGGCAATTATGCGAAGAAGCAAGGACTTCCTCTTCCTTGAAAAAGAAAGGGGAGCATGTAAAAACAGGGTGACCTACCGCCATGATGGCGAATAGGTCACCCTGTTTTGTTGTGGATTTTATCGGTTCATTCGCGAATACCGTTGGGTGATCTGGATCGTGCAGTTGCCGGTAACTCGCATCATGAAAGCCAAGAATCCATGTCAATCAAGTTAGGAACGGCCGCGTCTCATCGAACCCATGATCAGGCTGACGATAAAGACAAGCACGACGGCGCCGATCAGAGCAGGTAGGATGAAGAATCCTCCCATTTCCGGTCCCCAAGATCCAAGCAGAAGTCCACCCAGCCAAGCACCGACAAAACCAGCAATGATGTTACCGATGATACCGCCGGGAATGTCTCTGCCCATAATCAAGCCTGCAATCCAACCAATGATACCACCAACGATTAATGACCAAAGAAAACTCATTGTTTATCACCTCGTATAAGTTATAGTTGTTTGTGCCTTACTATTAACCAAAGACGTGACTTTTAAACCGGATGATGACGAAATCACTTTTTTCCAGTAGTCGAAATACCATGACATTCTTTGATAAATGCGGGGCTTTTGATTATGCTTGAATTATTCTGAGATTGAAAATAATAAAGGAGCTGGCATGGGACGCATGGTTGAGAAATGGACAGAAGAATATACGATTCAATCGGTTGATGCAGATTTTAAAGGGGATTGCCGTTGGTCTTCGCTGCTCAGTATTTTGCAAAGAGCGGCTGACCGGCATATTGAGGCGCTCGGGATTAGTCGCGAGGAGATGATCGAGCGGGGAATGGGCTGGATGCTGATTACACTGGAGCTTAATATGCAGCGGATGCCAAGGGATATGGAAACCGTATATGTTGACACTTGGAGCCGCGGGTCTAAAGGAGCGCTGTGGCATCGGGATTATCGAATAAAGAACGGCGATGGCGAAATGCTGGGCGAAGCCCGCTCGGTATGGGCGCTCGTGGATATTCATAAACGGAAAATTTTGCGTCCGTCCATGTTTCCATTCGAGGTGCCGATCGGTCAGGAAACGGTTGGTGAACTGCCAAGCAAAGCCGTATTGCCGGAAGGAGTACAGCTGGATGAGGCGTACACGTATATGGTCCGGTACAGTGGAATCGATACGAATGGTCATTTGAATAATGCCCGTTATGCAGACCTGTGCTTTGACGTGCTGGATGTGCAGGAGCTTCGGGAAGGGCAGGTGACCGGCTTCAAGATTACATATCATAACGAGGCCAGGCTGAAGGATACGATGCTGATCAGACGTTCGGTCGAAGAGAACAATCGGGTGTACGTACAGGGCATATCGCCGGACGGGACCAACTTTTTTGAAGCGGCTATCGTTAGGGAATCATAAACCATCAGGCAAATTCTTCTCGGAAGGGAAAGGGCGGCCTGACGCTTCATGGAGGGAGAACGGATGTACAAAATTATGATTGTTGAGGATGACCCCAAGCTGGCGGGGCTGCTGCAATCGCATATCGAACGGTACGGAAATGATGGGAAAATCATCGAGGATTTCGATCATGTGCTGGAGCAATTCCACGAGATAAAGCCGCATGTCGTTCTGCTTGACGTGAATCTGCCAAGCTTTGACGGATATTATTGGTGCCGGCAGATCAGATCGGTATCCACCTGTCCGATTATTTTCATATCCGCTCGGAACGGGACCCCCGATCAGTTACGGGCGTTGGAGAACGGCGCCGATGATTATATCACCAAGCCGTTTGCTTATGATATCGTCATCGCCAAAATCCACAGCCAGCTGCGCCGCGTATATGGCGATTATGCGGCAGCATCCGCCGAGCGTACGGTTGAGAAGGACGGGCTGGTCCTGTATCCCGAACGGATGGAGCTGATTCTCGAGGACCGGACATCCATACTCACGAAAAAAGAAACAATCCTTCTGGAAACGCTGCTGAGCCGGAGCCCCCGGCTTGTGACGCGCGAGACGATTCTGGAGAAGCTGTGGGATGATACGTTCGTTGACGATAATACGCTCAGCGTGAATATTAACCGGGTGCGCAAACGGCTTGCGGAGTTAGGGATTGAGAATGCGCTGGAAACGATCCGCGGCTCCGGGTATCGGCTGCACACGGTTTGGAAGAGGTAAGGTAAGGCTATGAAAAAGCTGTTTTGGCGTGAGCAACTGCCCTTAATTTTATTTACGGTCGCCGCGTTGTTCGTGGTGCTGCTCGTATTCTGGTATGACGGTTATGATCATCCGGTGACAGCGGCTTATGCGGTATTCCTCGGTCTGACCATTCTGGGCGGATACCTGGCATTCCGGTATTTCACGCACCGGGAATTCTATGAGCGGCTGTCACAGCCCATCAGGTCGCTGGAGGAATCGATCAAGCATAATGAATCGGCCCCACTGCCTACGGCCCTTAGCGAGCTGATGGAAGAGCAGTACCGTCAATACCGCACGGTCATGGAAGAGTGGGAGCGCCGACGGAAAGAGCATATGATCTTCATGAATCAATGGGTGCATCAGATGAAAACGCCGCTGTCCGTCATTGAGATGATCACGCAAGAGGATGATAACGATTCCTTCAAGAGTATATCCGAAGAGTCTGATCGGATTCGGCGCGGGCTGGAGATGGTGCTCTACATGTCCAGGCTCGAAACCTTTGAACAGGATTTCAGCGTGGAGCCCGTGAAGCTTCATCAGATTGCAGTCGAAACGGTCCACGAGAACAAGCGCTACTTTATTCACAGCCATGTGTATCCGGAAGTGCGAATAGACTCGGATCTCACCGTCCAGACGGATGCCAAGTGGCTTCGGTTCATCATGCTGCAGCTGCTGTCCAACGCCATCAAATATTCCGCCGGTACCGGGCTGAAAGTGACGATTCAAGCCCACCGGAGCGAGGATCGCCGCCATGTTGTGTTGGAGATCACGGACCGGGGAATGGGCATACCCAAATCCGACATGAAGCGGGTGTTCGACCCGTTCTATACCGGGGAAAACGGGCGCAAGCTGAAGGAATCCACCGGCATGGGCCTGTATCTCGTCAAGGAGGTCGTCCATAAAATGAACCATCGAATCGAGCTGGAATCCGAGCCGGGGAGAGGAACGACCGTGAGGTTGATTTTCTCGGGGTGAGACTCGGGACAAGTAGTCCTGTTGGCGTCTGACTGGCGATGTCTTATGATGTTAAGTAAGGTTGTTGGCTATTTAAAATTAAAATAACAGTATGGATTTAGGCGCCGAGTAGGGTCAATCAGACCATATTTAAGTCATTCTTAGATTATGGAGCGGTACAGTAATCCACATAAATACTTTATGATAGCACCTTATCTCGGATAAACGATGGTTATTGAAATCATCATGAAGCCCTGAGATAAGGTTCTTTCTTTTGTTTTAAATCATGTGTAGGTATCGGCACACACCAGCGAAAGAGGACGAAACGATTCCGAAGAAGCGAAGCGGTCGCCTTTGCACCCGAATTTTCACCACAGTGTAATCGTTCAGAAAATTTGGGGGCAACAGCGATCGTAGGAACGTTACGCACTTGGAGCGGTCTAAAGAAGCGCATAAGTGACGTACTCGACGCGTCCTAGAGAAACGAACAAGACGCATTCAGATCGCCTTAGCGTAATCCAGCTGTAGATTTGTCATTAGCGCATGAATCTTACACCGATGTAAGATTGGTGAAAGAGTGATCGATAGGAGAAGCTCCGGGGATGCTATACACTAACCTTACAAGATTGAAATAACGAAGGTGAGGTTTACAAGATGGAAATTCTAAACGTGCGCAATCTGGGAAAGGTCTATAAGGCCGCGGTGTCCCACGAGGCGCTTTCCAATATCAATTTGAGCATCAACGAAGGGGAATTCGTTGGCATTATGGGGCCTTCCGGCAGCGGAAAAACGACGCTGCTTAACATGATATCCACCATCGACCGTCCCACATCCGGGGAGATCACCATCGGCGGGGAAGATCCGTTCCGTTTATCCCAGGATAAACTGGCCATGTTCCGCCGCCGTGAGCTTGGATTTGTCTTTCAGTCCTTCAACCTGCTGAATACGCTGACAGTCAAGGAGAACATTCTGCTGCCCTTGGCGCTGGACGGCGTGGATCTGGATGAGATGAACCGCCGGGTCGGTATATTGGCCGAGAAGCTGGGCATCACATCCATTCTGGACAAGCGGACGTATGAAATATCGGGGGGACAGGCGCAGCGGACAGCAGTAGCACGGGCTATGATCCACGTACCGAAGCTGGTTCTGGCCGATGAACCGACGGGGAACCTGGACTCCAAATCGGCGCGCGACGTCATGGAAATTATGGACCGGAGAAACAAGGAAGACAACGTGACGATGCTGCTGGTCACCCATGATCCGGTTGCCGCAAGCTACTGCAATCGGGTGGTGTTTATCAAGGACGGACAGCTGTACAACGAAATCACGTACGGTGAGAGCCAATCGGCCTTCTATCAAAAAATCATCAATGTGTTATCGCTGCTGGGAGGTTCGGGACATGAATTTTCGCCAGTTCGCCATTAACAATGTCCTGCGCAGCAAGCGCACGTATATTGCCCATTTCCTGAGCAGTGCCTTCTCCGTCATGATTTTCTTTACTTACGGGCTGCTGTCGTTTCACCCGCAGCTGAAGGACGGCCTGGTCTCCTCCAGCGGTACCATGTCCATGCTGGGAACGATGGGCATGACGGTATCCCAGTACATTGTGTTCGTTTTTTCATTCTTCTTCCTGCTGTATTCGGTGGGGGCTTTCATCAAGGTCCGGAAAAAGGAGTTCGGCATTCTGCTGATTCTCGGCATGTCCCGCAAGCAATTGAACCGGATGCTGTTTATCGAAAATATATTGATTGGCGTTGCGGCGATCGTTGCCGGGATTGGGACGGGCATGCTGTTCTCCAAGCTGATTCTGTTAATCAGCGCCAAGCTGCTGGCTGTGGATACCGGACTTCCGTTTTATTTTCCGCTCCAATCGCTGATCATCACGGCAGCGGCTTATGCCGTTTTGTTCCTGCTGATTGCGCTGTTCTCCTCGTTCATGCTGCGGAAGGGTACGCTGCTTGCGCTCGTGAAAGCAGAGGAAAGCCCCAAGCCGCAGCCGAAAGCATCGCCTTGGCTGGCGGTTCTGGCTGTGCTGTTGATTGGTGCCGGATACGGCATGGTTATGGTTTTTGCGATTCTTCAAATTTTCAATCTGTTTCTGCTGCTTGGGGGCGTTGTATTCGTCATCATCGGCACGTATTTTCTGTTCACCCAGTTCAGCGTGTTCTTCATGCGGTACTTGCAGAAGAAGGAACGATTTTTCTTCCGTCGAACCAATCTGCTGACGATATCGGAGCTGCTGTACAGAATCAAGGACAATGCGGTGATGTTCTTCCTCGTATCGGTCATTTCGGCATCCGCCTTTACCGGGATCGGTACCACGCTCGCGATCGGGGATCCGGGACTGTCGGCCATGGAGAACCCTTATGCCTTTACGTATTCCATGTATGAAGAGGATGCGGACAGAGGGAATCGACATCTGGATATCATCAGGGAGGAGCTCAGAAAGAGCGGATTCGATTACAAGGAAGCGGAGGTTACCCCGATTTTCTCGGATAACGGGGTGAAGCTGATTAAGCTGAGCGAATATAACAGTCTCATTCAGTCGCTGGGTTACCCGGCAGAAACATTGAGCGATCTTGAAGGGATCTTGACTCCGGGAACGGTAACGGAGAAGAACAGCTACCGAATTGATGGTCCCTTGAATGATCAGTTCGAAGTATTAATCGGCAAGAAATCGGAAACCGTAAAAGTGCTCAAAGCTGAAACGTTCATTGCTGTACCGGCAACCTACGGCGAGACGCTGGTCGTATCCGACCGTTTGTACGAGGATGCGTTCCAGGCACAACAGGATCAGGAGTACGGTTATGCGGCATACCATACGTATTACGTACAGGATTGGAAGAATACAGGGGATGTGTCTAGAGCGATTTTGGATCGTCTCAAGGAGAATGAAGACTACAGCTATTATCTAAAATCATTGTATTTGGATTGGAAAAGCGCCCAGCAGCAGAACGGGATCCTGCTTATGGTGAGCGGCTTGGTCGGCATCGTGTTTTTCACCTTCGCGGCAAGCTTTGTTTATTTCCGGCTATACGCGGATCTTGCCCGGGATGAACAGCAGTATCGCATGATAGCCAAGGTCGGTCTCAGCAAAAAAGAGCTTGGCACCATCATTACTAAGCAGCTTGTCATTATGTTCTTTCTGCCGATGCTGATTGCACTTATTCACAGCGGCGTTGCCTTCGTAGCCCTGCAGCAGCTGGTAGACTTCTCGATCGTAGGGCACAGTTTGAAGATTTTCATATTCTTCCTGAGCATACAGATCATTTATTTCTTTATTACTCGCTGGCGTTATCTGGAGCGTCTCAACAAAATCATTCAGTAAAAATCACCGTTTCTTCGTTGAAAAGTGCCAAAACGGGTATGTTATTACAAGAAGCACTTACAACGAGAAATGGGGGCGATTCCATAATGAATGACCACAGCATGTTAAAGACGGGTGCAGTAGAGCCCGAGGAGATTACGCCGGATATTCTATCCTTGCGTACCGTCATGGTGAACATCCAGATGGTCGGTACGCCGGGAACCGGAGACTGGGTACTGATTGATACGGGACTCGGAAATTTCGAAGGCTCCATAGTAGAAGAAGCTGAGAAAAGATTCGGAAAGCCGCCGGTTTGCATCGTGCTTACGCACGGCCATTTCGACCATGTGGGCAATGTAAAGGAGTTGGCCGATCGCTGGAACGTCCCCGTCTATGCTCATCGGGATGAGCTGCCGTACCTCACGGGAAAGGAAGACTATCCACCGGGAGATCCAAGCGTAGGCGGCGGATTGATGGCCCGCGTTGCCCCGATGTATCCGAACAAAGCCATCGATCTGGGCGCAAGGATACAACCTCTGCCGGAGGACGGCAGCGTGCCGGGTCTTCCTGAATTCAAATGGATCCCGACACCGGGTCATAGCCCAGGCCATATCTCCCTTTTTCGTGAACGGGATCGAGTCCTCGTGGCCGGAGACGCGGTCATTACGGTGAAGCAAGAGTCAGCGCTTGCCGTCATCGGGCAGGAGAAGGAGCTGCACGGGCCGCCGATGTATTTTACCCCGGACTGGGATCTGGCGCGTGAATCGGTTCGCCGCCTGGCAAGCCTGAATCCCGGAATTCTGGTCACGGGGCACGGGGTCTCCATGCGCGGCGAAGAGCTAACAGCTTCGCTTGCGCGGTTGGCCCGGGACTTTGACCGTTTGGCCGTTCCCGAGCAAGGACGATATGTGGATAAGGGTACGAATTGAATGAGAACGGATCTAATCATGCAATTCATGATATGAACGATTTATAGGCTGAACGAGACACCGTGAGGGCGATGACCTTGCGGTGTTTTTTAATATGATAAATATTCAATATGGAAATGATTAGCGGAAATGTGCGAAGATGAAGGTAATTGTAACACCAGCTTTTAAAAAAATAATGAACTGACGTGAACCTGAGCACGTTCTCAGGCATCTAACTTATGTAAGGCCAAGGAAGTGTTGCAAAGGAGGTCTCCCAACTTGAACAAGAAATCCAATATAGAGTGCGATGTTCAGCTTGCCAAGCGTGGGGATCGGGAAGCCTTTAGCCGGCTGATCCACGCTTGCGAGCGTAATTTGTATGGACTAGCCCGCTTGTATCTGAAGCGGGAAGAGGATTGCGCGGATGCGGTACAGGAAGCGATTTATAAATCCTTCATCGCTATCCCTACCTTGAAAGAGCCTGCTTATTTCAAAACATGGCTGTCCCGTATTCTCATTCATGAATGCCTGCAACTGCTGCGCTCCCAGCAGCGGCTGCGTAAGGTTGAACCTGACAACGGGGGTGCCGATGTCCTGCCGTATGAAGCGATCGAACTTAACGAGGCCGTGACTTATCTGGAAGAAGATTTACGCAGGGTTATTCAGCTTCACTATTACCGGGATATGCCGATTAGCCATATCGCCAAGATCGTAGGGATACCGGAAGGAACGGTGAAATCCCGACTGTACCGGGCGCGCGCTATTTTGGCGGAAAGATTGGATCCCTCCACGGAAAGGAACGTGAGCCATGACCCGATAGTAGGTAAGGAGTCGAGTCGGAATGACTTTGCTCCTATCATAACGATCCGGACGGCTAGGTTTGTCGGGGATTACGATATCATTCACAGATCCTGGGAGGTTGCGGCTTAATGGGGACGAATCAGAATGTTAGATTGATGGACAAATCCGACCTTGAAGCATGCTCGGAGCTGATGCTCAAGGTCTTTAGCGGCGAACCCTGGTTTGACCAGTGGGACTCCGTGCTGCATGTGCAGCAATACCTCGCGGAATTCATGGACAATCCGGTGTTTTTGGGATTTGTTATCGAACAGGAGGGCAAGATCCTGGGAGCCTCTTTTGGTCATACGAAGAGCTGGTATAGCGGTAAGGAATATTATATCCAGGAGTATTTTATCGATACCGATCTGCAGGGCAGCGGATTAGGCTCGGCACTGATGAACGGAATGAAGGCATACTTAAGTTCAGTTCACGTTCATTGCATGGTATTGCTTACAGAAAAGGATCTTCCGGCGGAAGATTTCTATCGGAAACACGGTTTTGAAGTGAAGAAGGATGTTATTTTTATGGCCAACAGATTTTAGTCGGCGGGATTCATATCGAAAATAGGGGAGCTGTCTTGATGTCGGTGCGTGTTCTTAACTAACCAAATTGTATAGGACTCTGGCTTGTGCTTTTTGCGGCAAAAACCCACTTTATGTGAGGTTTATTTGTCATGGCGCGATGGCTTTGAGTCCACCTGGTTAAGAACACAACAGCCATCCCTTATATATTGACTGTACAGCCGTGCCCTGGGCACGGCTTCCCGCTCGGGGGACAGAAGGTGGACGATGGTTCATAGACTTCTGTCCTTTTTTCATGACCGCAGCACGTATGGGGTCACGTGTGTTCTTTTCCAGGGGCAATGGCAACACCATATCTCAGGAAAAGAGCGTGAATCACATGATCCATTATATAGAAGAAGTGAAAACCAAGGTTTCTCTGCAGGAGGGCGTCCAGGTGATCGAACAGCTGCTGGTAGCGAGTTATATGCAGCCCGGTATATCAACCAAAGAGCTGGCACGTCATACGTATCTACCGGTTCCGGTCGCTGCGGCGATCAAGAAGGAGCTCATCAAGGCAGGGGCTCTCATTCAAGAGCGGGGGGTGCGCTGCACCTCTGCCGGGAAGCTCTATGTCGAACAACAGCTGGGATACGGAGGAATCGATGCAGATTTGTATCAAAAGCTACTAGCCGGCGACACCGATTGGCGGACTGAGCTGTCGGATGTGCTCGCAAGACTTACCGAGATTCTGGAGCTGCGTCCCCAAGTCGATGTACAGATCGACCAATCCCAGTGCACGGTAGAGACGAGTTTAAAGAGGGCGATTCTGTCTCTGAGGGAGCACAGCCTGATCGGGAAAAACATCCTGTGCGTGGGCGATGACGATCTCGTGAGCATCTCGCTGGGCCTGCTGCTTAAACGGCTGTTCCCGAACGCAGAGGACCAGAGAGCCAACATTACCGTAATGGATATCGATGAGCGATTCCTCCGGTTTATCCAGGGCGCGGCTGCAAAAGAAGGCTTATCGGTTACATGCAGGCATATCGATCTCAGGCAGCCTTTGCCTGAGGGCTGGGACGGGCAATATGACTGCTTTTTCACGGATCCGCCGTACACGCTCCCAGGGCTGACTCTGTTCTTATCCAGAGGGATTAGCGCGTTGAAACGCGAGAAGGGATGCCCCATCTTTCTCTCCTTCGCCCACAAATCTCCCGATTTCACATGGTCCATGCAGCGTGAATTCGTCCGTATGGGTTTGTCGGTAAAGCAGGTGCTGCTTCATTTCAATCAATACATCGGAGCGCAGATGATCGGCAATAGCAGTCAGATGATCGTGCTGACAACGACGGAATTTACGGTGCCGCATTTGACGGACACTTTCGAGGATGAGCTCTACACAGGCGAGGTTAGGCGCACGCTTCGAACCTACAGATGCATCCAATGTCAGGGCGAGCTGCAGGTGGGCGTGCAGGGTGATTTTTCCACGATTGAGGATTTGAAGAAGCAGGGCTGTCCGGTATGTGCCAATCCTACGTTCACATGGCTGGCTAAGAAAACGATCTGACTTAGCTTTGTGGAAACAATCGAGGGGAGGTTATAATAGGAGAACAGAGGAAGGGGAGGGCTATGAAAGTATTAGTATTGGCTGAGAAGCCGTCCGTTGCGAAGGAAATTGCGAGAGTAATGGGCAGCCGGGAGAAGCAGAAGAATTATTTTGAAGGACCGAAATATATTGTGACCTGGGCGCTTGGACATTTGGTAGGACTTGCCGAACCCGAGGACTATGATAAGAAGTACCAGACTTGGGTTCTGGAGGATTTGCCGATCCTGCCGGATAACACAAGGCTTAAGGTGCTGAAGGAAACAAGCCACCAGTTCAAGACGGTTCAGCATCTGATGAAGCGCGCGGACGTTGGCGAGATGATTATTGCCACCGATGCCGCCCGTGAAGGAGAACTGCTGGCGCGCTGGATCCTGAAAATGGCGAAGTGGAACAAGCCGTTCAAGCGGCTGTGGATTTCTTCCCAGACGGATAAGGCGATCAAGGAAGGTTTTGCATCGCTCAAGCCGGGGCAGCAGTTCGACCGGCTGTATGAGTCCGCACGCTGCCGGGCGGAAGCGGATTGGATGGTTGGACTGAATGTGACGCGTGCGCTGACGACCAAATTTAATGCACAGCTGTCGGCAGGCCGGGTTCAGACGCCAACGCTCGGGATGATTATGGACCGGGAGAAGGAGATCGTGAATTTCCGCTCCCAGGAGTATGAGACGCTGCAGGCGGATCTGGGGAGCTTTGAGGTATCGTGGCGTCCGTCCGGCGGAGACGGTCGTTTATTCGAGAAGGATAAGGCGGCCAAGCTGAAGCAGAAGCTGGAGGGCAGCACCGGAAAAATCGTCAGCGTGAAAAAGAGCGAGAAAACTGAACCGCATCCGCTGGCATACGATTTGACCGAACTGCAGCGGGATGCCAACCGTCGATTCGGATTCTCGGCCAAGCAGACCTCGAATGTGCTGCAGCGCCTGTATGAGCAGCATAAGCTGGTCACCTATCCGCGTACGGACAGCCGTTACCTGACATCCGATATGGTCGGAACGTTGAAGGAGAGACTGTCGAGCATTGCGATCGGACCGTATGCGTCCATTGCCCGCCCGCTGCTGCGCAAAAATTTATCGCCAGGCAAACGGGTCGTGGATGACAGCAAGGTTACGGATCACCATGCCATCATTCCAACCGAACAAACCGTGCTGCTGAATCAGCTGTCTGTCGATGAACGCAAGCTGTACGATCTTATCGTACGCCGGTTCATCAGCTTGTTCTATCCTCCTGCCCGCTACGATAACGTATCGGTTACCGTTCAGATTGAGGGGGAGCAGCTCTACGCGAAAGGGACTACGATCAAGGACAGCGGATGGCGCGAGGTATACGGCGGCGATTATGATGATGACGCTGATGACGAGCAGGACGATGTTCAGGGCCAGTCTTCAGGCAAGCTCCTGCCGGAGCTGCGAGAAGGAGAGTCGGTGAAGGTGGTCCGCTGCGTGCTGAAACCGGGACGTACCCAGCCGCCGAAGCGTTATAACGAAGCGGCGCTGCTCTCCCAGATGGAGAAGCACGGGCTTGGAACCCCCGCGACCCGGGCTGATATCATCGAGAAGCTGGTTAGCTCGGACACGATCGAACGGCAGGGGCAAACCCTCCATCCGACAGGCAAAGGCAAGCAACTGATTGAGCTTGTCGCTCCAGAGCTAAGAACACCGGAGCTCACGGCGCGTTGGGAGGCCGAGCTCGAACGGATCGCAAAGGGGCAGGGCAAGCCGGAACCGTTCTTGCGCGGAATACGGGACATGACCAAGAAGCTGGTCACGGATGTAAAGGGAAGCGATGCGGAGTACAAACCGCATAATGTTTCAAACAGCCACTGTCCGGATTGCGGCACCAGGCTGCTTGAGAAGAAGACCAAGCGCGGCAAGCTGCTAGTATGTCCGAGCGACGATTGCGGATACAAGCGTTCAGGCGAGAAGCGTCTGTCCAACCGCCGCTGCCCGCAGTGCCACAAGAAGATGGAGATGAAAGAAGGCAAGGCGGGGCTGTTCGTGCAGTGCCTTGGCTGCGGCATTACGGAAACGCTGAAGAAGGACGCCAAGCATGTGAACAAACGCGAGGAGCGGAAGCTCGTGCAGCAATACAGCAAGCCGGAGACGATCGGCTCGAACCTGGGCGACCTGTTGAAGGCGGCCCTTGAGCAGAAGGGGAAGGAATAGTCTGCAATGGTGCATCTCCCAAGGCTTGAAATGCGTTTTTCTTGCCGTTGTTAGCATAACCTCGGGTGCAATAGCTCATTCTACGGACAGGGGGTGATTTGCATGCCGAATCATAAAGCAAGAAAAACCGAAAACCAGCAGAACAAATCAAGCATTCTTGAGGAGAGCAAGACCCTCAAACCGAAAAAGGCTGCAGACTATGTTCCAAGCCTGAATGAAATATCCAAGAATGAATCATAAGTTTTCGTAGTGGTTGAGCATGATCTGGTTGTCATTATGCCGGACACGGGTCCGTTGGATTTATGATCTCGGCCGTGTCCTAATAATGGCATTCATATATGGCTTGGTCATGGCTAAGATTATTTAGCCGGCATTGTCTTCATTAGCCTGCGGTTTTATAATAGCGGTAGAACGTAAAGCGAATGGCTGATTGGGCAAGATCGATCAGTTGGAATGGGGGTGCGTGAACCAACGTGAGACCTGCACTGATCGTTTGGTTTATTTTTATCAATGCGGTAGCCTATCTGGTCATGTCCGAGGATAAGCGGCGTGCCCGGTTGGGACGGGATCGCGTTCCGGAGAGAACGCTGTTTCTGCTGGCTGCCATTGGCGGGGCCTTGGGTGTATGGATTGCCATGTACCGCAAACGTCATAAAACGAGGCATTTATCATTTAAACTGGGAGTGCCGCTGTTGTTAGTCGTGAATGTCGCGCTATACACGTATTTCTGGGGATAAGTCTGTTTAATCTGAACTACATAGGAACATCGCAGCAAGTCAGCAAGCTCGTTTCATATCGGTATGAAGTTGTTTAATAATAAGTAGTAGGTCTTTTCATTATAGAAAGAGGTGGCCTGTATGCTTTTTACTAAAATTCTTCTAGCTTACGACGGCTCCAAAGCAGCGAACAAAGCGCTCGGACGTGCGGTTGAACTTGCCAAAGTAACGCCGGGAGCTACGCTGGATGTCATTCATGCTTACGATTTTCCGCGTTTCTTCGTTGGGGAAGGGCTTGCCCCGATTCCAGCTTCACTTAATAAAGATGTCTACGATCTTGCCGTGCAGACGAAAGAAGAAATCCGCGAGCGGATTGAGAAGTCAGGCGTCACCGGGCAGGTGGAGATGATCCAGGGTCCTCCGGCTGAAGTCATTCTGGAGTACGCGAATCAGAATGGCAGTGATCTTATTGTCATCGGCAGCCGGGGTCTTGGCGGAATCCGCGAGTTTGTACTAGGCAGTGTCAGCCATAACGTGGTGCAGCATGCAAAAATTCCGGTACTGGTCGTAAAATAAAGTTTGTTGGGATAGTGGGACGCTGAGGCGTCCCTTTTTTTAAGAGATGAGAAATGATAAACGTCAGAGGCTCCCCATTCTTATCTCGCAAGATAAACTTCCGCTAAAAGCGGTCTGCCTTAGAGAAAGTACGTCGATCGACGTTTTTCTTTTAGCAGCGGTCCGTTAGGAGGGTAGGTGCTTTAAAGTTAGAGGAGGTTCAAATGGAAATTATTCTTCTTATGGTCTTGGTTGTTCTGGTCGGTCTTATGGTCTCCAGCCGAATGACGGCAATGGAGAAGCGAATGAAACAGCAGCAGAACACGTTAAATCAAATTGCAAACCAACTAGGAATACCCGAGCCGCCGGTTCATGCTCAAGTCAGACAGCTGCTGGCGGATGGACAGGATATTAAAGCGATTAAAATCGTAAGGGAAGAATTAGGATTGTCTTTGGTTGAAGCCAAGCAATATGTAGATGCAATCAAGTATGGCGAGCAGTAGACTATGCTTTTTTCAGAGAACAGGGCGTGATGGAAAAGGCAGGCTTCTTTCGGTTATAGATGAGGTGTTGCATTCTCCAGGGTAAGTTCCCAACGTCCGCCGCGGTATTCGATCTTGTGCAGCCCGGTGTTCGCCGCCGGGAAGAACGGATTCTTATTGCTCCAAGCCATATCCTTAATGAGATGATAAATCATATTGATAACTCCCCCGTGAGTGACGACCAATACGTTCTCATGATCGTTAACCGCAAGCTGATCCTGGCATAAACTCGTGAAGGTTTCCTTAATCCGCATAAAATTCTCTTGGGGGCTTTCACCGCCAGGGTATTTTTCGTCCATCCGTAAGCTTGAAAAATATAATCCTGGATACCTCTCCTCTGCTAAAGAGTGAGGTATTCCAGCGAGCAGACCGTTATTCATCTCCCTCCAATCCTCAAAAGCTTGGAATGGGAGGCCAAGCTTATCGGCAATGATGGCGGCAGTCTGATCGGCTCTCTGCAAATCGCTGCATACGATTCGATGGATATTAAAATCATGACGATGTTGATCTAAGTACTTCCCCAGCTTCTCCGCTTGCCTGATTCCTTCCCCTCTATGAGTCCCCGCTGGCTCCAACCTCCGCGGTACCCTTCTTCATCTTGACCATGCCTTACGAGATAGATAGCCATGGGTTCCTCCTAAGAATAGATTCTGTTTGCGGCATTCAAATATAAATGTCGGGTTAGATGTTTTGTCATATTTAATATTAGTGACGGTTGTTAAGAATTCGACATTCGCTTTTATCTTCCTTGTAAGTAACCACAATGAAAGAGCAGAATATGCCTTATTTTATTCTGCGAAAATACTTTTCCCTTACCCTCTATGCAGCAGCAAAAAAAACTCGTTGAATATGCTCCAGCGGAGCGGACGAATCGTGGATGGAGAAGCGCCAGCTTTCGCCTATAAACACGGGAAACACCCTGTATGGTTCAATCCAGTTTCCCGTGTTTAACAGCGATCGGAATCACGATGCGTCAGCGCAGCGGCCGCCAATGCTCCACCTATGTATTGCTTACGGCTTTTCGTGTCCGACCGTAGCCCACGCCTTTTATAAAGCCCGCAAACTTCAGGAAGTTTTTGCTGCTGCATGCTTACTCCCTAGATACGAACATTATTTTTTGTGTAAATCCGATTGTTCGTGTTTAGGTTGACATTAGGTGTCAGAAATTGATAAACTGAGGATGTTAAGGTTCAAAATAACTTATGAAGCGTGATTGATGAAATTTAATATTTCTCGTATAAAGCCGGGGATATGGCCCGGAAGTCTCTACCCGGAAACCGTAAATTTTCGGACTACGAGGGAATACAAACGGTGCGGCTACGACGGGGCTTGGTTTCAGGGTTGCCTCTTTGGCGGCGGATGCGCAAGACTCTTCTGCTTGACGCAGGCAGCAGCGTTCGTAATCCTTGTATGTCCGAGACCTGCACAGACTTTGTGTTTACGGGATCGGACTTTTTTTTCAGCAGTTAACCATACGATTGTCGAATTTCGAAGAAAGCGGGGGTAACTCATGACAGCACAAGTAGGAGTCATTATGGGAAGCCAATCAGATTGGGATACGATGTCCCATGCATGCCAGGTGCTAGACGAGCTTGAAATTCCTTATGAGAAAAAAGTCGTATCCGCTCACCGGACGCCGGACCTGATGTTCCGTTATGCCGAGGAGGCGGAAGGCCGGGGGCTTCGCGTCATTATCGCCGGAGCCGGCGGAGCCGCTCACTTGCCCGGAATGGTCGCTTCGAAGACGGTATTGCCGGTCATTGGCGTTCCGGTTAAATCGAAAGCGCTGAAGGGGCTGGATTCATTGCTGTCGATCGTACAGATGCCAGGGGGCATTCCCGTAGCAACCGTAGCGATCGGCAAGGCGGGAGCCACGAACGCCGGATTGCTCGCAGCCCAGATTTTGGGCACTTCGGATGCCGGGATTCGGGAAAGAGTGCAAGCGCGCCGTGACCGTATCCGGGATGAAGTGCTGGAAAGCAGCGATAACCTATGATGAAGAACGGAGCACAGCAGACGAAGGTCTCTGGCAAAAAGCTACTGCCTGGTTCCGTCATTGGCGTACTTGGCGGCGGCCAGCTCGGACGAATGATCGCGCTGGACGGGATCCGGATGGGATATTCGTTTGTCACCCTCGATCCGACGCCGAACTCCCCGCTTGGCCAGATGGCCGAGCAGGTTACAGCCCGTTATGACGATGTGGAGGCTGCCCGGCAGCTCGCGGCGAAAGCCGATGTCATTACGTACGAATTTGAAAATGTCGATGCAGGCGTGGCCCAGCTTCTGGAGGAGCAGTCTTATGTTCCGCAAGGAAGCAAGCTGCTGTACACCACACAGCATCGCTTGCGCGAGAAGGCCGCGATCGAAGCGGCCGGTGTACCGGTTGCGCCGTATCGTGAAATAACAAGCTTGGAAGATTTACGGTCCGCCGCCTCTGAACTTGGACTTCCGTGCGTGCTTAAGACCGCCATGGGAGGTTATGATGGTAAAGGGCAAGCCGTTCTCCGCAGCGAAGACGAGCTGGAATCAGCCTACAAAGAGCTGGCCGCCAGCGGGACAGAGCTGGTATTGGAGAAGTTTGTAAAGTTCGCGTGCGAGATCTCCGTAATCGCGGCGCGTACGCCCAGCGGCATCGTGAAGAGCTTCCCTCCGGCAGAGAATGTGCATGTCAACAATATTTTGCACTTGTCGATTGTACCTGCTCGTGTGACGAGCGAAGTAAAGCGCAAAGCATGTCAGCTCGCAGAACGCGTGGCTGAAGGCTTGGGAGCCGTTGGCCTGCTGGCTGTCGAGATGTTTGTGACCGAGGACGGGGAGCTGTTCGTGAACGAGCTTGCCCCTCGTCCGCATAACTCGGGTCACTATACGATGGAAGCATGCTCAACCTCCCAATTCGAGCAGCATGTGAGAGCGATATGCGATCTGCCGCTCGGGGACACAACGCTGCTGAGCCCGGTCGTCATGGTGAACCTCCTGGGGCAGCATTTGGAGGAAGCAGTACGGCGTTTTGGAGAGCACGACGCGCTTGCAGAATCTCTCGGCGTTGTGCCTAAGCTTCATCTATACGGCAAGAGCGAATCGAAGGTCAACCGCAAGATGGGACATATCAACCTCTTGTGCGGGGATGTCGATGCAGCGCTCGAATGGGTAGAGAAAATGAATATTTGGAGGCAGGATTAAACGATGATTGAACGTTACAGCAGACCGGAAATGCGGGCGATTTGGACCGAGGAGAACAAATTCAGAGCATGGCTGGAAGTGGAATTGTGCGCATGCGAAGCATGGGCGGATCTCGGCGTCATTCCGAAGGAAGATACCGTTAAGCTTCGCCAGAATGCGACCTTTAATATGGATCGGATTTATGAAATCGAGCAGGAAACCCGCCATGATGTCATCGCTTTTACCCGGGCGGTATCGGAAAGCCTTGGCGAGGAGCGCAAATGGGTCCACTACGGCTTGACTTCGACGGATGTGGTGGACACCGCGATGGGATATTTGCTCAAGCAAGCCAACGATATTCTGGAGCAGGACATCCTGCGCTTTATCGGTATTTTGAAAGAGAAGGCACTGGCCTACAAGCATACCCCGATGATGGGCAGAACGCATGGCGTACATGCAGAGCCGACAACCTTCGGTTTGAAAATGGCGCTGTGGCATGAAGAAATGATCCGCAACCTGGAGCGTTTCCGCCACGCGGCTGACGGCGTGCAGTACGGCAAAATCTCGGGTGCTGTCGGCACGTACGCCAATATTGATCCTTCGGTAGAAGAATTCGTCTGCCGCAAGCTTGGCACGAAACCGGCGCCAATCTCGACCCAGACGCTGCAGCGTGACCGGCATGCGGAATACATGGCAACCCTTGCGCTCATCGCTACTTCGCTTGAGAAGTTCGCTACCGAAGTCCGCGCGCTCCAGAAGAGTGAGGTTCGCGAGGTGGAAGAGGCATTCGCCAAAGGACAAAAGGGTTCCTCCGCGATGCCGCATAAACGGAATCCGATCGGTTCGGAGAACATCTCGGGCCTTGCGCGCGTCATTCGCGGTCACATGGTTTCCGCTTACGAGAACGTGTCGCTCTGGCATGAGCGGGATATTTCCCACTCCTCGGTAGAACGTATCATCCTGCCGGACGCTACGATGCTGCTGAACTATATGTTGAACCGCTTTGGCAACATCGTGAAGAACCTGACGGTCTTCCCGGAGAACATGAAGCGCAACATGGCTCGCACATACGGCGTTCCTTTCTCTGGCCGCATCCTGACGAAGCTGATCGACAAGGGCTTCAGCCGCGAGCAAGCGTACGACACCGTTCAGCCCCGCGCCATGCAGGCATGGGAAGAGCAGCGTCAATTCCGCGAGATCGTGGAATCCACGCCTGAGATCACCGAGGTGCTCAGCGCCGAGGAGATCGAAGATGCATTTAATCCAAGCTGGCATCTGAAGCATGTGGATACGATTTTTGCCAAGCTGGGACTGGAGTAGTTAAGAAATTTGAATTAGGGCCTGAAGGCTCTATGAACTTGAGAATCACTACAACGGAGAAGGCGGAATTGTTTTGGAGAAGCGCCAGCGGTCCCCTTTGCCCTCGGATTTAAACATAATCACTAAAAATTCATAATAAATCTGGGGGCAACAGGGATCGGAAAAACAATCCGCATTCGTAGTGATGAATAAGCTGAAGACTTTTAACATGATACTGAGCATTCTATTTTTCATCCGATAGAAATACAGGGAGCGACAGTCTCAAGCCGAGCCATACGTCGTCCCAAGGGGAGGAACACATGACATTACCGGCATTATCGACCGCCACGCATCTGGTCAACGTACCGCTGCTGTACAAGGGCAAGGTTCGCGAACTATACGACCTGGGCGAGCATGTACTCATTGTAGTAACCGACCGCATTTCCGCTTTTGACTATGTGCTGGAGCCGCCTGTACCAGCCAAAGGAACCGTTCTGAACAAGCTGAGCGCCTTCTGGTTTGAACAAACGGAACAGCTTATCAGCAATCATGTCGTGCATACGGACGTGAACCTCCTGGGCGATGCCGTCAAGGACAAGGAGCTGCTGGATGGACGAATCATGGTGTGCCGCAAGGCCGAGCGCATCGATATCGAATGCGTGGTTCGCGGATACATTACCGGTGGGGGCTGGAGGCAGTATCAGTCCTCGGGAGAGGTCAACGGCATTAAACTGCCGGAGGGCCTGCGCAAGAATGAGGCATTTCCGGAGCCGATCTTCACGCCGGCTGCCAAGAACGATGTCGGTCATGACGAGGACATTTCGCTCTCCCGCATGAAGGAGCTTGTCGGCGAGGAGCTGGCGCTGCAGCTGCAGGACAAAAGCCTGATGCTGTACAAGTTTGCCCGCGATTACTGCAGCGAGCACGGCATTATTTTGGCCGACTGCAAGTTTGAGTTCGGATTGATCGATGGAGAGATCATTTTGATCGATGAGATTTTCACGCCGGATTCCTCCCGTTTCTGGGATGAGAAGAATTATGCGCTCGACATTGAGATTGACAGTATGGATAAGGAGCCTGTGCGCACGTATCTCGCTTCGTCCGATTGGGATAAGAACAGTGAGCCGGATCCCCTGCCGCCAGCCGTGGTGGAGGAGACGACGCGCCGCTACACCGATATTTACAGCCGAATCACGGGTGCAAGCCTGTAAGCTTTTATAAACCATTTCATTCATATATACCGAGGAGGAACAGGATACAATGTTGAAAGCAAAGGTCTACGTCACGATTAAGCAGAGCGTATTGGACCCTCAAGGGGTAGCGGTGCAGGGTGCGCTTCATTCGATTGGGTACAAGGAAGTGGAAAGTCTGCGGATCGGTAAATATATGGAACTTGAGCTGGGTACGGACAACCGTGAGGAAGCCGAGCTGCGAGTGAAAGAAATGTGCGAGAAGCTTCTGGCGAATACGGTGGTTGAGAACTACCGTTATGAATTGGAGGGCTAAACCAATGAGATTTGCAGTGCTGGTCTTTCCTGGCTCCAATTGTGATATTGACTGTTATAAGGCGGTAGAAGAGACGATCGGTCAGCCGGTGGATTATGTATGGCATACGGCAACGGATCTTTCCCCATACGACTGCATTTTGGTTCCGGGCGGATTCTCCTATGGAGATTATCTCCGGTGTGGTGCGATTTCCCGATTCGCCCCGGTTATGAGCGAAGTGGCGAAAGCGGCAGAAGAGGGCAAGTATATTCTTGGCATCTGCAACGGATTTCAGATTTTGACGGAGGCCGGACTCCTTCCGGGAGCTCTGCGCCGCAACGATTCGATGAAATTCCGCTGCCATGACACGGTGCTCAAAGTGAACAATAATACAACGCCGTTTACCCGCGACTATGCGGAGGGACAAGAGATTGTCATTCCGATCGCGCATGGCGAAGGCAACTATTACTGTGACGAAGAAACGCTTCAAAAGCTCCGGGACAACCGGCAAATCGTATTTACGTATCAGAACAATCCGAACGGCTCGATCGAGGATATCGCGGGCATCTGCAACGAGCGGGGCAACGTGATCGGCATGATGCCGCATCCGGAGCGCGCGGTGAGCAGCCTGCTCGGCTCGGATGACGGTAAAGCAATGTTTACATCCATATTACAGGCATGGAGGGATACTCATGGCGCAGCAAACGTCCGTTAAGGAACCGACGGCAGAACAGATCGCAGAGCATCAGATTTACAAGCAGATGGGAGTTTCGGACAGCGAGTACGAGCTGATCTGTTCCTTCATGGGACGCAAGCCGAATTATACGGAAATCGGCGTATTCAGTGTCATGTGGTCCGAGCATTGCGCCTACAAAAATTCCAAGCCGCTGCTTCGTCGTTTCCCGACAAGCGGCCCCCGCGTCCTGATGGGACCGGGCGAGGGTGCGGGGATCGTCGATATCGGCGACAACCAGGCGGTTGTATTCAAAATCGAAAGTCATAACCATCCGTCCGCTGTAGAGCCTTATCAAGGTGCAGCCACGGGCGTTGGCGGCATTATCCGCGATATTTTTTCCATGGGGGCAAGACCGGTAGCGATTCTGAACTCGCTTCGCTTCGGCAAGCTGGAGAGCGATCGCGTTAAATATTTGTTTGAACACGTGGTATCCGGCATAGCCGGCTACGGAAACTGCATCGGAATCCCGACGGTAGGCGGCGAGGTGGTATTCGACGAAAGCTATGAAGGCAATCCGCTGGTCAATGCAATGTGCGTCGGCGTTATCGACCATGATAAAATTCAGCGCGGCGTTGCAAAAGGGGTAGGCAATCCGGTCTTTTATGTCGGGCCTCCAACTGGCCGAGATGGCATCCACGGGGCGACCTTCGCTTCCGTAGAGCTGACGGAGGAATCCGAAGCGAACCGTACGGCCGTTCAGGTCGGCGATCCGTTCATGGAGAAACTCGTGATGGAATCCTGCCTTGAGCTGATTGATTCCGGCATCGTGCTGGGCATTCAGGATATGGGCGCGGCTGGTTTGACTTGCTCCAGTGCGGAAATGGCAAGTAAAGCAGGCAATGGTCTTGAGCTGTACCTGGACCAAGTGCCTCAGCGCGAAGAGGGCATGACGCCTTATGAAATGATGCTGTCGGAGTCCCAGGAACGGATGCTGTTCGTGGTTGAGCCGAAGCATGAAGCGCAAGCACGTGAAATCTTCGAACGCTGGGGCGTCATCTGCGCCAAAGTCGGCAAAGTGACGGATGATGGCCGCCTGAAGCTGATCCACCACGGTGAGGTGGTAGGCGACATGCCGGTTAAAGCGCTCGTCGACGAATGCCCGATCTATAACAAACCATCCCAAGAACCGGCTTATTACCAAGAGCAGGCTGCGGTGGATACGCTCCGTTATGAAGAAGTGAAGGATTTGGGCGGTGCTCTTAAGAAGGTGCTCGGTTCGCCGAGTCTTGCAAGCAAAGCATGGGTATACAACCAATATGATTATATGGTTCGCACCAGCACGGCCGTTCGTCCGGGTTCGGATGCTGCCGTCGTAACGGTGCATGGAACGCGCAAAGCGCTCGCGATGACAACGGACTGTAACGGACGTTACGTCTATCTCGACCCTGAGCTTGGCGGCAGAATCGCGGTCAGCGAAGCAGCGCGCAACATCGTGTGCTCCGGTGCCGAGCCGCTGGCGATTACGGATAACCTGAACTTCGGAAGCCCGGAGAAGCCGGAAATTTTCTGGCAGATGGAAAAAGCCGTGGACGGCATGGCGGAAGCTTGTCGTGTGCTTGAAACTCCGGTTATCGGCGGAAATGTCAGCCTCTATAACGAGAATGCCAAAGGCGCGATTTATCCGACGCCGGTTGTCGGCATGGTTGGCCTGATCCATGATACGGATCATATTACAACGCAGGGCTTCAAGGCGGAAGGCGATGCCATCTATGTGCTGGGCGATACCCGTCCCGAACTGGGAGGCAGCGAGTTCCAAGCGATGATTCACGGGGTGTCGGAAGGCAGACCGCCGGAGCTCAACCTGGATACCGAGAAGAAATTGCTCGGCGGCGTACTGAAGGCTATCCAATCCGGTCTGGTACAATCCGCGCATGACGTGTCGGAGGGCGGACTTGCAGCCGCACTGGCAGAGAGCTGCATCAGCGGCAACGTTGGGGCGAGCGTGCAGTGGTCAACCGATCTGCGCAGCGACGTAGCGCTCTTTAGCGAGAGCCAGTCCCGGATCGTGCTGTCGGTGTCCCCTGATCATAAGAACGCGCTGGAGAAGCTTCTGCAAGAAACAGGCGTTCCATTTACCGCGCTTGGCGTAGTCGGCGGAAACAAGCTTAGCATTAACATTAACGGTGCTTCTGCGCTGGAAGAATCCGTGGAGGCTTTGAAATCCGTCTGGGAGGATGCCATTCCATGTCTCATGAACTGATACCCGAAGGACTGTGGACAGGGGATTACTACAATGAGGGAACAGGTCAGAGCGATATTTTCGATACATTAAAAGAAGAGTGCGGCGTATTCGGGGTGTTTGGGCATCCCGATGCCGCCTCCCTTTCCTATTACGGGCTTCACGCCCTCCAGCACCGCGGCGAGGAAAGCGCAGGAATCTGCGTCGCCGATGGCGAGAATTTCAATTATCACCGCGGGATGGGACTTGTAAAAGAAGTGTTTGATAAAGACAAGCTGGAATCGCTGCAGGGCAGCATGTCGATCGGGCATGTCCGTTATTCGACCAGCGGGGACAGCAGACTGACAAATGCGCAGCCGCTTGTCTTTAAATATCGCGAGGGCAATCTGGCGATCGCTACGAACGGCAACATCGTGAATGAGCCGAAGCTTCGACGCGAGCTGGAGATGGCGGGCTCCATATTCCAGACGACCAGCGATACGGAGGTCATTGCGCATTTGATCGCGCGTTCGCCGAAGGATTTTGTCGAGGCTGCCAAGGATGCCTTGCAGCGTCTGGTGGGCGGGTTTGCTTTTCTGCTCATGACCAATGACAAGCTGCTCGTCGCCTCGGATCCGAACGGACTCCGTCCGCTCACGATGGGTCGACTGGGCGATGCGTATATCTTCACTTCGGAGACCTGCGCGCTTGAAGTCATCGGGGCGGAAGCGATTCGCGACGTCGCTCCCGGGGAGCTGCTGATCCTTGATCGGAACGGGCTTCGGGAAGAACGGTATACGGAAGCGGGACGCAAAGCGCTGTGCGCGATGGAATATATTTATTTCTCCCGTCCGGACAGCGATCTGAACGGCTCCAACCTGCATTCGGCCCGCAAACGGATGGGCAGCAAGATGGCCCTGGAATCGTTCGTGGATGCGGATGTCGTTACGGGCGTACCGGATTCCAGCATCTCGGCCGCGATCGGTTATGCCGAGCAAACGGGCATTCCTTATGAGCTGGGATTAATCAAGAATAAATATACGGGCCGGACGTTCATTCAGCCGAGCCAGGAGCTGCGCGAGCAGGGCGTGAAGATGAAGCTGAGCGCGGTACGGCGCGTCGTCGAAGGCAAACGGGTGGTCATGATCGATGACTCCATCGTACGGGGAACCACGTCCCGCCGGATCGTCAATTTGCTTCGCGAAGCGGGTGCTACCGAAGTTCATGTGCGGATTACGTCGCCGCCGTTCAAAAACCCTTGCTTCTACGGCATCGACACGCCGGACCGCAGGGAGCTGATCGCCTCCGAGAAAAGCGTCGAGGAAATCTGCCGGGAAATCAACGCGGATTCCTTATCGTTCCTGAGCCCGGAGGGACTTATTTCCGCTATTGGCGGTTATGATGAGCAGAGCCCTAAAGGCGGGTTGTGCATGGCATGCTTTGATAATGATTACCCGACGCAGATTGATTTTAACGGGGAAGAGAAGATGGGCTGCAGCTGCTGATTCTGCAGTGGACAGCCATTTTTTCTAGGTTTTATCCTTTAAGTGCGTGTTCAAAAAGGTCGGTTTTCAGCACCGAGAAGGTTGGATGAAGAAAGGGACTGAGGAGCGGAGCGTACGTCTGGTACGTGAGCACCAGAAGGCCTGGCTGAATTCAAGATTCGATGCTGAGTGGCTTCCTGATTCACTTCGTGTTAGATATAGAATTTATTCGTTATCAGCAGAGCTGATGAAATTCTATATCGCAAGAAAACCTACCTTTGAATCGCGGTCGCTCATCCTTGATTGGCCTCGATTGGTTTTCTTATCAAAAGAGAGCTTTTTGAACAACCTCTTTAAGCTGATTATTGATTAAGCCCATAAATGATATGTGAATGGATACTTTCGTCATAACGAAAAAGGAGTGTTGTGCGCGTGTCGGATACTTACAAACAAGCAGGCGTGGATATCGCTGCAGGCAACGAAGCGGTAGAGCGGATGAAAAAGCATGTCAAAACGACTTTCAGACCGGAAGTCATGACCGACCTCGGGGGTTTTGGCGCACTGTTTAAGCTGAATAAAGACCAATACGAAGAGCCGGTACTCGTCTCAGGCACGGATGGCGTCGGCACAAAGCTGAAGCTCGCATTTGCGATGGACCAACACGATACCATCGGCATCGATGCGGTAGCGATGTGCGTCAACGATATTGTGGTGCAAGGCGCAGAACCGCTCTTTTTTCTCGACTATTTAGCGTGCGACAAGGTCATTCCATCCAAAATCGAATCCATTGTCAAAGGGATCGCAGACGGATGCAACCAAGCAGGCTGTTCCCTGATCGGCGGAGAGACGGCGGAAATGCCGGGTATGTACAGCGAAGGCGAGTATGACATCGCGGGCTTTACCGTAGGGATTGTCGACAAAAGCAAAATGATCAACGGGTCGAATATCGCGGCAGGGGACACGGTGATTGGTCTAGCATCCAGCGGCGTGCACAGCAATGGCTTCTCGCTTGTCCGCAAGCTGCTTCTGGAGGACGCCGGCTACTCCCTTCAGCAAGAGCTTCCGGAACTGGGCGGACGTCTTGGTGACGTGCTGCTCGCTCCGACCAAAATTTATGTGAAGCCGCTGCTCGGACTGTTGAAAGAGATCGAAGTAAAGGGCATGGCGCATATTACGGGCGGCGGATTCATCGAGAATATTCCGCGTATGCTGCCGGATGGCGTCAATGTCGACATCGAATACGGTGCTTGGCCGATCCTGCCGATCTTTAAGCTGATGCAGGAAAAAGGCCGCATTTCGAACAAGGATATGTTTACGACATTTAATATGGGAATCGGCATGGTGCTTGTCGTCAAGGAACAGGATGCAGACGGAGCGCTTCAATACCTCCGCTCCGCAGGCGAAGAGGCTTATGTGATCGGCCGCGTGACGGAAGGCGAGCGCATCGTAACCTTCACGGGAGCTAAGGTGTAATGAGATCGTTTCGGATTGCGGTTTTCGCTTCCGGCAGGGGCAGCAACTTTCAGGCTTTGGCAGACGCGCAGCACAGGGGAGCCTTGGGCGGTGAGATCAGTATTCTGGTATGCGACAAGCCGCAGGCTCCCGTCGTAGAGCTGGCTAAAGCGGCGAATGTGGATGTATTCGCGTTTCAGCCGAAGGAATATGCCTCGAAGGAAGATTACGAACGGGAGATTGCTACGGAGCTTCAGCAGCGCGGTGTCGAATTGATTGTTCTTGCAGGATATATGCGGCTGCTGAGCCCTTCCTTTGTCGAGTTCTATAGCGGCCGGATTATCAACATTCATCCTTCGCTATTGCCTGCTTTTCCAGGTAAAGACGCGATTGGCCAAGCGCTGGACTATGGGGTGAAGATGACCGGTGTCACCGTTCATTTCGTGGATGGTGGCATGGATACCGGACCCGTTATTGCTCAGAAGGCGGTAGAGATCAAGGAAGGCGATACGGCGGAAGTGCTGGCACAGCGTATTCACGCGGTGGAGCAGAAGTTATACTCTGAAGTCGTTTCCTGGTTCGCTCAGGGCCGGATTTCGTTGAACGGGCGGAATGTGACGATTGCGTAAATGGCTTTTGTAATAAAAGCGGACAAGGTCTTACAGTGAATCGACATGTTCGATATTTCTCGGGAAATAATTTGCAATTATGGATCTTCGACAGCATCTACGGAATCAAGACAGGCTTACTTAGTTGATTTTCATTCAAAATAGGGGGTATGAACGTGGGTATCAAAAGAGCTTTGGTCAGCGTTTCGGATAAAACCGGCATCGTGGAATTTTGCCGCGAGTTGTCTTCATTGGGTGTAGAGATCATTTCGACAGGGGGAACCAAGAACCTCCTCGCCAAAGAAGGAGTTCCTGTCATCGGTATTTCCGATGTGACCGGATTCCCGGAGATTCTGGACGGACGTGTCAAAACCCTTCATCCAGCTGTGCACAGCGGCTTGCTTGCCATTCGCGACAGTGAAGAGCATCAGCGTCAGATGCAGGAGCTGGGCCTCGATTACATCGATATGGTCGTGGTGAACCTGTACCCATTCCAGGAAACGATCGCGAAGCCGGATGTCGAGTATGAAGATGCAATCGAAAATATCGACATTGGCGGTCCAACGATGCTGCGTTCGGCTGCGAAAAACCATGCTTTTGTGAGCGTGGTTGTCGATGCTGCGGATTATGGCAGCGTGATTGAGGAGATCCGGGGCGGCGGCGACACGACCTTGGAAACCCGTAAACGTCTTGCAGCCAAGGTATTCCGTCATACGGCGGCCTACGATACGTTGATTTCCGACTATTTGTCGAATGTGACAGGGAATCCGCTTCCTGAGCGCTTTAGCGTAACCTACGAGAAAATTCAGGACCTTCGTTACGGTGAGAATCCGCATCAAAAGGCGGCATTTTACCGTAAACCGCTGGCACCAGCGGGTACCTTGACGACAGCGGAGCAGCTGCACGGCAAAGAGCTCTCTTACAACAATATCAATGACGCGAATGCGGCATTGCAGATCGTGAAGGAGTTTGACGAGCCGACCGTGGTGGCGGTGAAGCATATGAACCCTTGCGGCGTCGGCATCGGGACGAATGTGTTGGAAGCTTATCAAAAAGCTTACAATGCGGATCCGACATCCATCTTCGGCGGCATCGTGGCGGCGAACCGGACGATTGACGCGCCGACGGCAGATCTGCTGAAGGATATCTTCCTTGAAATTATCCTGGCACCTGACTTCACGCCTGAGGCGCTGGAGATTCTGACGAAGAAGAAGAACATCCGTCTTCTGAAGATGGGCGAGTTCGGCTCGGCCAAGGAGCGCCAAAGCACGCTTGCCGTGACAACCATCGAGGGCGGCATGATTGTACAAGAAAGCGATGTGCATTCCCTGGATGTCGCAGACCTGCAAGTTGCAACGGATCGTAAACCTACGGAAGCCGAGCTGAAGCAGCTCCTCTTCGGCTGGAAGGTAGTCAAGCACGTGAAGTCGAACGCAATCGTATTGGCAGCGGACGACATGACCGTTGGCGTTGGCGCAGGGCAGATGAACCGTGTCGGTTCCGCGCGCATTGCGGTGGAGCAGGCGGGGGAGAAAGCCAAAGGCGCCGTTCTCGCTTCCGATGCGTTCTTCCCGATGGGAGATACCGTGGAGCTTGCGGCGAAAGCCGGCATTACGGCCATCATTCAACCGGGCGGCTCCATTAAGGATGAGGAATCCATCAAGGCAGCCAACGAATACGGGATCGCCATGGTCTTTACCGGCGTGAGACATTTCAAGCACTAATTCATGCGTTTAAAAAGGGGGCTTCGCTGCAGCCTTCAGGCTGCAGCTGAAGGATCACCTTTCATTCAGCAGCATATAGAGGCGACGCCGCTCTTTCGAGCGCGCCGCCTTTAAGTTTAAGGGGGCAAGAAGGTGAAGGCGACCTCACGCTTTGCCCTGTAAATCATTCATGTTATGAAATTTTATCGGTGAATTTGAAATGAAGCGGGAGGGAAAACCATGGATATTTTGGTTATCGGAGGCGGCGGAAGAGAGCATGCCATCGTATGGGCATTGGCGAAGAGCCCGAAAGCGGATAAGATTTACTGCGCACCCGGCAACGCCGGCATCGGACAGCTGGCCGAGTGCGTGCCGATTGCGGTATCAGAGTTTGATAAGCTGGCGGTATTCGCCGTGGAGAAGCAAGTGGGACTCATCGTCGTCGGTCCGGATGATCCGCTGGCTGACGGCATTGTGGATGCATTTGACGCTACAGGCATCCCGGTATTCGGTCCGCGTAAAAATGCAGCCGAAATCGAGGGCAGCAAAACCTTTATGAAGGATTTGCTCCATAAATACGATATTCCGACGGCAGCTTACGCGAAGTTCGACGATTACGAGGAGGCGCTTGCTTACTTGCGCCAGCAAGGTGCGCCGATCGTCGTGAAAGCAGACGGGCTCGCAGCCGGCAAGGGCGTTACCGTTGCACGGACGATCGAGGAAGCCGAGCAGGCCCTCAGCGATATTATGCAATCGAAGGTGTTTGGCGATGCCGGAAGCCGGGTGGTCATCGAGGAGTTCCTGGAAGGCCAGGAAATGTCGATTTTGGCCTTTGTGGATGGTGAAACCGTGAAGCCGATGTCGGCGGCACAGGATCATAAACCGGCTTATGATGGAGATCAGGGACCGAATACGGGAGGAATGGGAACTTATTCGCCATTGCCTCATATTCAGTCATCCATCATTGAAGAGGCGATTGAGACGATCATCAAGCCTACGGCCAAAGCGATGGTAGCCGAAGGGCGTCCGTTCCGGGGCGTTCTGTTTGCCGGATTGATGATCACGCCGGACGGCAAACCGAAGACGATCGAATTCAACGCCAGATTCGGCGATCCGGAAACGCAGGTCGTATTGCCGCGTCTGAAGACCGATCTGCTTGACGTTTTCCTTGCAGCCGTAAATGGAAATCTGGCTGATCTTGAGCTGGAGTGGAGTAACGAAGCAGCTGTATGCGTCATTCTGGCTTCCGGCGGTTATCCTGCATCGTATCCGAAAGGAATTGCGATCACTGGGCTGGACAACGAGCAGGACGGGACGATTGTATTTCATGCGGGCACTTCTCGCGATGCCGATGGAACGTGGAGAACGAATGGGGGACGTGTCCTGGGCGTTGTCGGTTTAGGGGCTGATATTGCTTCAGCACGTGCGAAAGCCTATGAACGGGCAGAAGCGATTGCATTTGAAGGGAAGTTTAACCGGACGGATATTGCGCTCAAGGCGCTGCAATAAGCAAGCTTCATTCGCTAACATCCATGCAAAAAAATGGAGGGACTGCCGCCGATCTGTATTCAAAGATCATGAGCGGTAGTCCTTTCTTGCTGTTATCGGAAATGCATAAAGGGAGTAAAGCTAAGATTTAAGTTCGCCTCCTGGTAGGTCGGGCTTAATCATTTCTAATTCACATTATTGTGCAAACGTTTGTTCAACAAGCAACCATTTATTATGCATTCTTGTCTCAAATAACGTGTGAAATGACTGAATTGCACAGCATATGCACAACTATTTTTATGATAACTTACGAAATAGAGTGAATAGTGAAGGTAATAAGAGATTATATGCTTAAAACGGCTAAAAATGATCTGTGCAAACGTTTTTACATTCGATATTAAATGTTGTATGATGTTTTCAGTGAATGAAGCGCTTTCTCAACGGGATTTTTCCAAAGTATCTCGTCAGATGCTACATAGAAAAAGAGACGCTGAAAATTTTCTGAAATCGTTTGCGCAGATTTCCAACATTTTCTGATCATTTATTGAGAGGGGTAATCATGGAATGAAGATGAAGAAACTACTTACGCTAGCTGCAACCTTCACGTTGGCGTTCTCCATTACAGCGTGCGGAGGAAATTCACCTGCTCCTGCTGCTGAGGCACCTGCTGAGAATCCACCGGCCCAGGAGACGCCGGCCGAAAATACAGAAGCACCAGAACTTAAGCCAGAAGAAGGCGCTAAATTGATCGTATGGGAAAGTAGAGACGAAAGAGCCTACACGGATGCGGTTGCAAAAGAATTTACCGAGAAATACGGCGTTGAAGTAACCATCGAAGAATTGTCTCCGACCGACCAAGTTACCAAGCTTCAACAAGACGGACCATCCGGATTGGGTGCTGACGTTGTACTGTTCCCTCACGATAACCTGGGTAAAGCCGTAGCTACAAACCTGGTTCTGCCAAATGATTACTTCGAAGAAAAAACGAAGAGCAGCAACACGGAAGCCGCTATCCAAGGCGTAAGCTATGACGGCGTTCTGTACGGATACCCGCGCGCTGCTGAAACATACCTGATGTACTACAACAAAGACTTGGTAAAAGAAGTTCCAACAACGATGGAAGAAGTTATTGAATTCAGCAAAACCTTCACTGACAAATCCAAGAACAAATATGGATTTATGTTCGAAACAGGTAACCTGTACTTCGCATATCCATTCCTTGCTTCCAATGGCGGCTACATTTTCGGTAACGGCGGCGCAGATGTCAACGATATCGGCCTCAACAATGAAGGCGCAGTCAAGAGTATGGAAGTTTACGCAAGCCTGAAAGAAATCCTTCCGGTTAAATCCGGCGACATTACGCCTGATATCAAGCGCGGACTGTTCACATCCGGCGATCTGGCTATGGACATTAACGGACCTTGGGAGCTTGGCGGATACAAAGAAGCGCTTGGCGACAAGCTTGGCGTTGCTCCAATCCCAACGATCGGTGGCCAGCCTGCTGTATCGTTCTCCGGTATCAAAGCTTGGTACGTAAGCTCGTTCACGAAATACCCGCAAGCTGCTCGCTTGTTTGCTGACTTTGCAACAAGCAAGGAAGCGCAATTGAAACTGAGCGCATTGGTTGGATCGGTTCCAACCAACAACGAAGCTCAAGAAGACGATCAAATCAAGAATGACGAGTATGTATCGGCATTCACAGAGCAATTCAAATCTTCTCAACCGATGCCATCCGTTCCTGAAATGGCTAACGTATGGTCTCCTGTAGGCGCTGCGCTGGCTGAGATCTGGGATAACAACAAAGACGTGAAAGAAACGCTTGATAAAGCTGTAAATCAAGTGAAAGATCTCAACAGTGGTGGAGCTGGCGAGTAATTACGTTCTTATATAATGCGAGATAGATGAAGAAGTTCACCCGCCGAACAACCGGCGGGTGATTCCTCGATTATATGGAGAGGAGAATGGAGGGAGCATGCGTCAACATCGTACGACAGCAGCCGTATTATCAGCCATCTGTATGGGTCTGGGTCAGCTTTACAACCGGCAATGGATCAAAGGCGTTCTTTTACTTATCGTAGGTATATTCAGTCTGTATTACTTCATCAACAACCTGGGTGATGCCATCTGGGGAATGACAACTTTGGGGGAACAGGGAAGCCATTTAGAGAAAGTCAACGGATTAACCCAAATGGTAGCAGGTGACCATTCCATCAATCTGCTGATTGAAGGACTTATCACCATGATTATGTTTGCGCTTTTTCTTATTGGGTATTATGCCAATATCAAAAACGCATATAACGCTGGAAAACTAAGGGAACAGGGTGTGAAACCCAACAATTTCAGACAGACCCTTTACTATATTTTTGAATGGAAATTTGCGCAATCTTTCCTGACACTGCCGGCCATCGGTATTTTGTTTTTTACGGTTATGCCGATTATCTTCATGGTCATGCTGGCGTTTACGAACTATTCCGCACCAAACAATCTGCCGCCGGCGAATCTGGTTGACTGGGTCGGTTTCAAAACCTTCACCAATCTCGTCGCATTGAAATCGTGGAGCCACACCTTCTTCGGCGTCCTGACCTGGACGATCATCTGGGCTGTGTTGGCCACGGTAACGACGTATTTTGGCGGTGTGCTCGTTGCATTGCTTATTCAACAAAAAGGAATTCGTTTCAAAGGCGTATGGCGTGTCATTCTGATCATTCCATATGCGATTCCGCAGCTGATTTCTTTGCTCGTGATGCGTAATATGTTTAACGGACAATTCGGACCGATCAACCAGTATTTAAGATATTTCGGTTTGGAAGGACTGCCATGGCTGACCGATCCGGTCTGGGCCAAAGTGACCGTTATTATCGTCAATATGTGGGTAGGTATTCCGGTATCCATGCTTCTTGTCATGAGTGTTCTGACTACGATACCGAAGGATCTTTATGAAGCGGCCGATGTGGATGGGGCGACCGGATACCAGAAATTCAAAATTATCACCCTGCCGATGATTTTGTTCTCGACGGCACCGGTACTGATTACGCAATTTGCCGGTAACATTAATAACTTTAACTTGATTTTCCTCCTGACGAACGGTAACCCGGTTGTGGGTGACTATCAATATGCGGGGGCGACGGACCTGCTGGTAACCTGGCTCTATAAACTGACCCTGGATCAGCAGCGCTACAGCATGGCATCGGCCATCGGTATCATCATCTTCATGATTATTGCGACCTTCTCGATTTACAATTATCGCAGAACCAGATCCTTTAAAGAGGAGGATATGATCCAATAATGGGAATTAAAATGAGAAATGCGATTCGCCTGACGGCAAGTTACATTACGCTTGTCATCATCGCGATCGGTTGTATTTACCCGGCGCTCTGGATTATTCTGGCCTCTTTCCGTCCCGGAAAGTCGTTGTACAGCAAATCCTTGATTCCAGAATCTTTTACGCTCAGTCATTATAAAGAATTGTTTACGTCCCAAAGCTTTCTGTTTGGCACGTGGTACATGAATACGTTGAAAATTGCGATATTCTCCATGATTATCGGGACCATTCTTGTCCTGCTTACAAGTTATGCGGTATCCCGGTTCCGGTTTAAAGGCCGGCAGAATGCGCTATCGGTCATTCTCGTGCTGGGGATGTTCCCGGGCTTCATGAGTATGATCGCCCTGTATATCTTGCTGAACTCCCTGGATCTGCTGAACACGCATGCGGCGATGATTATCGTGTATGCGGCAGGGGCACCGCTAGGCGGAACCCTGATCATGAAGGGCTTCCTGGATACGATACCGCGAAGCTTGGATGAAGCGGCGAAGATCGACGGAGCCACCAACTTCCAGATTTTCCGCAAAATCATTCTGCCGTTGTCGAAGCCGATGATCACGTATATGGGCTTGACCCTGTTCGTTGGTCCGTGGGTAGACTTTATCTTTGCCAGACTCGTGCTCCGGACAAAAGAAAACTGGACGCTCGCCGTCGGTTTGTGGGATCTCGTCAACTCGACTCAGGACAGTAACTTTACGCTGTTCGCTGCCGCATCGGTACTGATCGCACTGCCGATCACCCTGCTGTTTGTGTTCCTGCAGCGTTTGCTGGTCGATGGCATGACGGCTGGTGCAAGCAAAGGGTAAGGTATGGATAGCTAATCGTATGGATTCATCATAAGACTGATAGAGAGAACATCGAAGAGACACAGCCGGTAACCGCTAGCTGTGTCTTTTTGCATTTAAACATCGATGCAGGGGGACATCTACATATGAACATGATGAGGCGTTTTCAATTCAAAGCAGTTGGGATGAAGCTGTTTGTTATCTTTTTTACCACGATCGTGCTGTTATCCTCGGCGTTGGGCTTATTATCGTATTTCATTTCCAAGGACACGGTGATGGATCAGGTGTCGGAAGCGACTTCGGGGCAGATGATGCAGGCGGCGGACAAGCTGGATTTTCTGCTGGCCCAATATGAAGCCGCTTCCCGTCAGTGGGCCTTGGACACGGTGCTTCGCGAGGATCTCATTACGGTGAGTACTGCGGATATCGGCATTCGGGACAAAACGCAGGCCGAGAACCGAATCCGTGAGAAGCTGAACGGGATGGCATCTTCGGATAAACGTCTGCAGGGCATGCGTCTGGTTGCGCCCAATCTTCAAGCTCAAAGCTCCTATAATTCCACGGGCTTATCGGGCATGTCATCCGCGGATAGCGTGAAGGCGAAGATTGACCGGATTATACAGGCCGATGGCGAACCGGTATGGTTCCCGACAGAGGTGCAAGGCTTTATGGAGAACGAGAAAACCGCCACCATGACGATGGGGAGATTGCTGAAAAACCTGAAGAATCCGGACGCGCAGTACATCCTGCTGATCGATATCAAGGACGAGGCGGTCGGAGAGGTGCTGGCGAATTTAAAAATAGGGAATAACGGGCAGATGCGAATCGTGGCCGATGATAACCGGATCGTGCACGATATGGACACGGCCCAGCTGATGCAGCCGTCCACCATTACGGTTCCTCAAGAGGCCGAAGAAGGAGGGATTTATTACACCGCCGACGAGCAGATGGTGGTGTATACGCCGCTGAAGACGGCTCCTTGGCATATGGTCGGCTTTGCTCCCGTTAGCGATTTCGTGCAAGCCACGGACAAACTGCTGGCCGTGACGCTTGTGGTCATTGTGGCCGCGATCCTTATTGCGGTACTGATCGGCTATTATATGATGCGTTCCATCGGCCGCCCGCTGAACCAGATGTGCAGCCTGATGGAAGAGGGGGAGCAGGGGAATCTGAGGGTTCGGACCGAATTCCGGCGCGTGGATGAAATTGGCCGTCTCGGACACAGTTTCAACCGGATGATGGGGCAAATCTCGGCTTTGGTCGATCAGACGAATGCTTCCGCGAAGGAAGTGCTGGTTACGGCGGAGGAGTTGGCGGAAGCATCGAAGGGAACCTCGTTGACGGCAGGTGAAATTGCATCGGCCATGGAGCAGATTGCACAAGGAAGCGGAAGCCTGGCGATGGAAGCCGAACGGGAGAATCAGCTGGCTGAGAACATTGGCGTCCAGATGAGCAAGGTTTCGGATTCGAATCAAGTGATGGAGGCAGCGGCTGATCGGGTGCTTCGGGTGACGGGAGAGGGCGCCCGGCATATGGACAATCTGGTGGAAAAATCCACGCGGATTAATCAGGTGAACCGGGCCATCGTCCAGAATGCGGAGAAGCTGAAGGATAATACCGCGTCGATTCACAAAATATTGGAGCTGATGTCGGAGATCACGCATCAAACCAACGTGCTGTCCATTAACGCGACGATTGAAGCGGCCCGTGCGGGGGCAGCAGGCAGCGGCTTCATGGTTGTAGCCAATGAAGTTCGGAGCTTGGCGGATCGTTCCAAGGAATCGATCCATACCGTAGGCGCGATGATCAAGGATATCCGGGCTGAAGTGCAAGGCTCTGTTGATGCATTGACGTCGGCATCACCGCTCTTTGACGAGCAGCTGCATTCGGTTCAGGAAGCTCAGGGCGTATTTGATCATGTTCGCCACGAGATGGATGCTCTTTTAACCGAGATCCGCGAATCGACCCGTTCGGTAGAGGTACTGATCGGTTCCCAGCTTACTCTGACCGACTCGATCTCGGAGGCGAGCTCGATTGTGCAAGAGACCAGCGCCGCCACGGAGGAGGTCGCTTCGATGTCATCCGAGCAGTTCAAGGTGAGCGAGAAGCTGGTTGTCCTGTCTTCACGCTTGGAGGAGCTGTCGGAGGGATTGCGCAAGTCATTGGTGATGTTCAGGACGTAAATGGTTTTTGTATAGTGAGACGCTGCGAGTACGTATCGTTCCTCCAATCGCTGTTGCCCCCAATTTTCTTGGGATTATAATTCTGCAGTAGAAAATCGGGGGCAAAGGCGACCACTATCGTTTTTCCGGAATCGATTCGTCCTCTTTCGCTACTGCGTGCTATGCGCATAACTATTTACGCTAGGGTGTGGGGGAGTATGGAAAAAAGCCGATGAAGGGGAACATCTTCATCGGCTTTTTGTTGGTGGCGTGTTACTCGGGAGTGCTGGGATATAGCGAGGGATCGTTGAGTTATCTCGTGCACTTGTTGAGTTACTACCTGCGCTGGCATGCTCTCCCTTTGGGAGTCGCTTCATGTATTGCAGGGGGGAACTTCGTGCGTTTAACGGGTTATTGCCTGCCGGAATCGCTTTTTTTAAAGTTGCACGAATAAAAACCAGCTCTGGGACAATTCCCGGAGCTGGTTTTGTTTAGGTGCTGCTCTTAGCAAAAGCCTATGGGTTGCAGCCACTGCTTCGCACTAATGGTGGCCGTGCCGCTCGCCGGAGCGGTTATGATGTGGTAGCATGCGGCGTGCTAACAGTTGTCGGCTCGCGTCCGAAGTGGTAGCATACGGCCGGCTTACGGCTGCCAGTTTACATTAATCGTGGCCGTGCCGCTCGTTGGAGCGGTGAAGGAATGGTTTGATCCGCCTTCCCACGTTACCGTTGAGCCTTGTTTTTTCAGGAATTTGAATTCAATGGTTTTGCCAGCAGGAACGCTGACGTCATAGTACCAGGTCGGGTACTGATAGATGACCTGATTATATAACGGACCGATGGCTTTGGCCGGGTCCCAATTGCCAAGCTCGCTTACGCTGCCTGCCAGGTATACGTTTTGTCCGAGCGCGGTGGTGGCATTGTTCACCACAAACCGGACGCTGACTTGGTCCCCGGTCAGCACTTCGAAGTTGTCGTGTACATTGCTTGAAGTGCCAGCGCTATTGGCGACTTTGATGTTATATACGCCACCGGCTACCGCAGGGATCTTCACTTTGATCTGCGTGTCTTCCCATGCCGTAATGTTAGCGCCTGTTACGGCCGTCGAGCCGAAGTATACCGTGCCTTTGGTTGCGCCGAAGCCGCGACCGTCAATAGTGATGGTTGCGCCTGGTTTGGCCATCATCGGTCCTACGTGCCCGATCGTTGGCGAGGTCACGGCCGTGGTATATTGCCATACGGCCGTACCGCCCGCAGCGAGCGTAAAGTTGGAAGCTGCTCCGCCTGTGCCAACGGTCAAGCTGTTGCCGTTCAGAAGTCCGCCTAGGACGTCGGCATAGCTGCCGGCAGGCAATGAAGTCGCCAATCCCGTAATGGAGGCCGGCGTGTTCACGTTGCGGTTTACAGCGATAAGCGCCACGTTGCTGCCGAATTTGCGTTCATAAATCAGCACATCATTGTTGATCCAGCGCTCCTGCGTCGTTCCATAGGCGATGGCCGGATTGGATTTACGCAGCGGCGCCAGCTTTTTAATTACTTGGTAAGCGGTAGTCGTCGTAGAGAACGAAGGAATCCGTGCCCGGTTGTTAGGATCGTTCCCGCCGGACATGTATTGTTCGGTTCCGTAATAGATGGCCGGCACCCCGCGTGAGGTAAGCGTGAAGGCCAAGGCCTGTTCCAGCTTCCGGCGGTTGGCGCTGTTATCGTGGAAACGTTCCATGTCATGGTTATCGATGAATGTGACCTGATCCTCCACTTGGGCATAATCGGTTGCCGAGCCCTCCAGCATGGACTTCAGACCGTACATATTGTCGGTGTTATCCCTGAATACCTGGCGTACCTTTTGTGCGAAACGGAAGTCCAGCAGGCTCATGCCGGATTCGTTGGCAAACTTATGGTTTTCGGCACTCACTTCGTTCACGCCGAGGAACCATTCGCCGAAGGTGAAGACCGGCTTATAGTTGTTAACGGTGGCCATAAAACTCTTCTGCCAACCAAACGGCATATGTTTCACCGCGTCCATTCGAATGCCGTCAATGCCCAGATCGAGCCACATTTTGATGGCATCCTTCAGGTAGGTATCCACGGTGCTGTTGTTGTGGTTCAGGTCAGCAAGGTCGTACAGGTTTTTGTAAATCCCGTTCTCTGTCGTCGAGAAATCTGTGCCCCCGTTATGATGGAACAAATTCTGCGTATCGTTTGTGTATCCGCCGAGCAGGGTGCCGTTGTTGTACAGCTTCCCGTTCTCCGCGAACGACGGCTGGTCCGAAGAAGCGGGAGAGGTGTGGTTCGGTGCGAAGTCGATGATGACTTTAATATTCTTGGCATGAGCGGCAGCGATGAGATTCTGGAAATCGGCGATCGTGCCGTAAGCCGGATTCGTTTTCTTGAAGTCTCTGGCCCAATAGCCATGATAAGCGGTGTTGTTCACGCCGGAATAGTTGATGACGCTGTAGATGTTCTCGACAGGCTGGGAGATCCAGATGGCGGTAACGCCCATGCCGGTCAGGTAGCCGTCGTTGATTTTGTTAATGATCCCTTGCCAGTCACCGCCGCAGTACAGCCTCAGATTAGTACAGGTACCGTCAAAGGCAGGTCCGGTCGGGTTGTTGGCCGCATTGCCGTCGGAAAAACGATCCGTAAAGATTTGATAAATGACATCCGTGCTGAAATTTTGCTTGTTGGATACCGAAGTATCCGGGGCTGCATGGGCTGGGCCGAGCAAGCTCAGGGCCAGGGACAAGCTAAGGGCAAGAGCGGTTGTCAGTTTGTAAAACTTTTTCATCGTAATTCCTCCTATGTAGTTGATATAGAGAAGGTTGGTTTTACTAGCTTATCGGCTGCTTGAGCATCACCTCCCATACAAAATCGGGCAACAAAAAACCCCGGAATCTCCTGTAGAGAAACCGGGGTTGTTCCATACCGGGTGTGCGGTTACGGAATGCATGGCCCTTAAATTATGCGAGTGTTTGATTTCAACAATATTGTAAATGAAAGCGAATTCAAGTATCAATACGTAATATCCAAATAAAAGGAAAATATATGTAGGATATGGTGAAATTAAATTTTATTATTGCTAATTATTATTGAAACAAAATTTTACAAGTCATATAATAGGTCTAGGAAACGTTTACATTTTGATGATGATATTGAAGCGAATGGCATGATCGTTATTCAGTTGATCCGGCTTAAGGCCTTGAAGCAAAGGAGGAGAGAACAATGGAGCGTCATGCGGAGGCTGGTGCAGAGCAGCTTGGATTGGGAATCAAGGGAGTGAAGTCGGCTTGCGCCGCCATAGAACGCGAGATTGCGTCAGGGACGACACCGGGTGCCGTACTGGGCGTTCTGCATGAAGGCAGAAAATGGTTCTACGCAGCCGGCTATGCCAATCCCAAGCCAGCGCAGGGGCAGCCTGTGCCTGTCAGCGAGGATACGTTATACGATTGTGCATCCTTAACCAAGGTGGTGGTTACGCTCCCGTTGATTCTGCAATTGATCGATGAGGGAATCTTGACCTTAAGCACAAAAGTGAGTGACATTCTCCCTCCATTCGGAACGGCAGGCAAAGAAGAGATTACGGTAGGCCAGCTGCTGACGCATACTTCCGGGCTCCAGGCGGATATGAACCTGCATTCCCATGGCTGGGACAGGGAGCAGATGTGGAATGCCGTTCTTTCAGCACCGCTCGTGACCAAGCCGGATACCGAAGTGATTTACAGCGACTTGGGATATCTGACGCTTGGACGCATCATAGAACGGTCGCTCGAACTACCTTTGGACCAAGCGTTTAAGCGATGGGTGTCGGATCCGCTGGGCATGCGTCATGCTACACTGACTCCTTCGCCGGAACAGCCCGGCCGCTATGCCGCAACGGAGTATGAGGATACCATCCAGGATCATCTGTGCGGGATCGTGCATGACGAGAAGGCCCGGGCCTTGGGTGGTGTATGCGGCCATGCCGGCTTGTTTGCCACAGCAGGCGATCTGCTGCGGTACACGCGAATGTGGCTGGAGCAAGGGGCGATCCCGGCAACGGCGAGTCCAGAGGCGGAGGGCGGGGAATCCCGCATTTTATCTCGGGCTGGGGCTATTGCGGCCACTCGTACCCATACAGGACATATGCATGGCTCCAACCGTGGTCTGGGGTGGGTACTGAAAGGGGATAAGATGGATGCTTCCGGTGATTGGATGGGTCCTGGCTGTTATGGACATACCGGATTTACCGGAACCAGCATGTGGATCGATCCCGAGTTGGATCTTGCGGTCGTTCTGCTGACAAACCGCGTATACGGGGGGCGGAGCAGCAGCGTGGCTCAGCTGCGCGCACAGGTCCACAACGCGCTGACGGGAGCCGTGGCATGGTGAGACGGGGATGTCGCGGCGTATGGTTGACAGCCATCCAGGCATGCCCCGGACCATGCGCCGTGTGCACAGGGAGTAGTGCGCACGATGTACACAATAACCGCCGTTCAATTCGGTAGGGGCAACGGCAATCGGGAGGCAATATGACGCCGGATGGACATTAGCAATATCCAAATTGAGCCGGTTCATTTATGGAACTTGTAAATAGATGTACCGCCCAGTACATGAAATATTTTGGTTAATTAAGATGAACCGGTTGCACGCCGTTTTGCGGCAATCGCAGCCAATCCAAGGACTTACGACAATAAGGAGGGAATACGCAATGACGAGTTTAACCTACAGGTCTTACCGGCCTGGGGACGAGGACGGTATCACTGCGCTGTGGAACGCCTGCCTGCCGGGAGATCCCATCACCCGGCTCCGCTTTCGGAATTTGGTGCTGCTCGATCCGAACTTTGATCCGCAGGGACTGCGGATTGCAGAGCAGGAGGGCCGCATGGTGGGCGTCCTGTATGCGGTGCGCCGGAGGCTGCCGATGATCGGCACCGAGCTGGAGCCGGATCACGGCTGGATCACCTTCTTCTATACCGATCCGTCGGTTCGAAGACAGGGTGTAGCGTCGCGGCTGCTGCAGGAAGGCGAAGACTATCTTCGCGGTCATGGGCGCAGCAAAGTCTTTTTCTCCTCGTATGCCCCGAATTATATCGTGCCGGGCATCGATGGCGAGCGATATCCGGAAGGCTTGGGGTGGCTTGCGGCCAGCGGCTTTACCCGCAATTACACGGCGGTGGCGATGGATCGCTCCCTGGTCGATTTTCATATGCCGCCGGAGGTAACGGAGCTGAAGCGGCAGCGAGAGGAAGAAGGCTTTACCTTCACGCTGGCCCAGGACAGCGATTTGGTGGAGCTGATCGAGTTTGCGACGGACGTGTTTAACCCGGATTGGGGCCGGGCGATTCGTGAGGGACTGCTGCAGCGACTAAGAACGGATCAGATCCTGATCGCGCGCGATCAAGGAAAGCTGGTGGGATTCTGCCTGCATAACGGATATGAAGGTGTGACTGAACGCTTCGGTCCGTTTGGCGTAGACCCGTCGATGCAAGGGAAGGGCCTCGGCAAAATCCTATTATATGATTGCCTTGCTCTCATGCGGGCTCAAGGACTGCACGGTGCCTGGTTCCTCTGGACGGGTGAGCAAAGCCCCGCAGGACATCTGTACCGCAAAGCCGGATTTCACGTGACGCGCCGGTTCGATATTATGAGCAAGCCGCTTCAATAGATTCTACTACTTTTCATACAAAAGGGGAGATCCGATTTGACGGAAGCAAAGCAGCATCATATTTTGGCGATTGGCGGACATGCGGGCGATATGGATCTAACGGCAGGAGCCGTAATCGCTAAATACACGCAGGCTGGCCACAAAGCAACGTTTCTTCATTTAACGCCGGGGGAGAAGGGACACCCTCGACTGACGCCCGAGGAGTACGCGAAGCAGAAGATTGACGAAGCTCACCAATTTGCCGATATCGTTGGCGCGGATGTCCGCTTCCTTGCTTACAAGGATGCCGAGCTGCCGCTTGATGAGGAAGTGAAATATCAGGTAGCGGACGTCATACGGGAAGTGAAGCCGGATATCATCATTACGCATTGGAAGGAGAGCATTCATAAGGACCACTCCAATACCCATTACATTGTGGAGGACGCCCGCTTCTATGCGGGGCTGAAGACGATTGAACGGGAGCTTCCGGCCCACTATGCCCAGCATTTATACTATGCGGACAATTGGGAGGACCCGTATGATTTTCATCCCGAGGTATTCATCGATATTCCGGACGAAGCCTATGAAACGTGGGTGAGAGCCATGAACGTGTACGCTTATGCGCGCGGGGAAACCTATGGCTTCCCGTTCATCGAATATTACGAAGCGCTCACGATCGTGCGGGGGGCTCCGGTGAACTTCAAGCGGGCTCAAGCCTTTGCCGTTCCGAGAGGCGCGTTAACCAAACGATTACAATTTTTCTAAATATATGGTTTTACATCCAGACAACTGGAATAATACCTAATGAAATCACAAAAAAATTGTGAGAAATGCCAAAACATCCACTGACATTATACCTATCTTTTGATATAATGAGTGATGTTACGGGGGAACACGTACGGAATCATATATAGAGAATACAAACAGGAGAGGAAGTCTTCCATAGTGGAGGCTTCCTCTCTTTTCGTTTTGTTCGTCACCGGTTGTGATACACAGGCTACGGGCGATATAGCGTTTCCGATTGCAGCTCTGGCGTGGAGGGGGAGGGTCGGCTGTTGCATTTTTTAAAATCCATGGTATGATGTATTTAAAGAATCTTAAATTAAAGATATTATAACAGGATATTAGGGCAACCTTTGATGGGGATTGCGACCTAATTTATGATGTGGTTTTTAGGGCTGCCTTTGGTCCTATTGAGCTATTCCAGGGCATTCTAACATTAATGGTGTCAAACGGAAATCTAACCATATCACCAATCGAAGGGAGACTACAAATATATGGAACATACGCATATTTACCGCCAGGGAACTTCCCCGGAGGCACCAACCTTACTATTGCTGCACGGTACCGGGGGGAACGAGGAGGATTTGCTGCCGCTGGCCGAGATGATCTCGCCAACGTCGAATGTGCTCGGGGTCCGCGGGAACGTGCTGGAGAACGGCATGCCGAGATTTTTCCGGCGTCTGGCCGAAGGCGTGTTTGATCTAGAGGATCTCGTGAAGCGCACGAACGATCTGAATGAATTCCTGAACTGGGCAGCCGCCGAGTACGATTTTGACCGCAGCCGCATCGTGGCAGTCGGGTATTCAAATGGCGCCAACATTGCCGCAAGCCTGCTGTTCCACGAAGGGGACGCGCTGCAAGGGGCCATCCTCCACCATCCGATGGTTCCGCTGCGGGATAAAACCTTGCCGGATTTGACCGGCGTACCGGTCTTCATCGCGGCCGGCCGGCGCGATCCGATGTGCACGCCGCAGGAGAGCGAGGATCTGAACGAGCTATTGAGCGGGGCAGGCGCGGACGTGAAGCTGCATTGGGAGAACGGGGGGCATCAGCTCAGCCGTGCAGAGGTCGGGATGGCCGCTTCCTGGTTTAAGGAGAAGTTCCTGTAATACCGGGCATGCCAAGATCCATGATGCGTTCCCTGTCTAATCAAGTAAAAATGAAAGCGAATATGATCAAAATACCGTCAATGCGTTGGCGGTATTTTTTTTATACTTAACCCATCGAATAAGAATCGAGGGGGTCCGACATGGCACAGACAATGGAGACGATGAAGAAGCCTGGCACCCAGCCGACGCGGGGGTACAAGTCCCGGGGATCCTTGCAGCGGGGAGAGAACCTATGGGGGATCGCATTTGTAAGCCCGATGCTGATCGGCGTTATCATTTTGGTGCTGTTTCCGATATTGGCAACGCTTGTGCTGGGGTTTGCCGATTGGAATTTCGTGCAGGGCTGGGACGGCATCCGGTGGGTCGGGTTTCAAAATTTCCGCCAGCTGCTGGAGGATGACATGTTTATCAAGTCGGTTCGCAACAACATCTTGTTTCTGTTGACGGTACCGATCTATATGATGATCTCGATGGCGCTGGCCATTTTGATCGACCGGTTTGTATATATGAAGGGCTATTTTAAAGTGGCTTACTTCATGCCTTACATATCCAACATCGTGGCGGTTGCCGTCGTATGGCAGGTGCTGTTCCAGCCGTCCTACGGGCCGATCAACGAAATCCTCCGGACGCTCGGGATGTCCAATCCGCCCAAGTGGATTGCCGATCCGAATTTCGCACTGATTTCCATTATGCTGATTTCGATCTGGATTTCCATTGGCTTCAATTTAATTATCTATATCGCTGGGCTGCAAGCCATACCGAAGGATCTGTACGAAGCGGCGGACATCGATGGAGCGAACGACTGGACCAAGTTCAGGCGCATTACGCTGCCCCTGTTGTCGCCGACATCTTTTTTCCTGCTGGTAACGGGGATTATCTCCACATTCAAGGTGTTTGAAATTATTGCCGTCATGACCCAAGGCGGGCCGATTGGCTCCACCACGATGATGGTCTGGTACTTATATGATACAGCCTTCATTAATCTGAAGGTAGGTTATGCATCGTCCATTGCCGCGGTTTTGTTCGGTTTTGTCATGCTGATTACGCTGGGACAGTGGGCCGCTCAGAAGAAGTGGGTCAACTACTAGGAGGGAGGGCGCTGCTTTATGGGGACAAGAGTCGGCGTTGACTTGCGCAAGCTTATCGTCACGATCGTGATGTTCGTGGTGAGCATTCTGTTTCTCCTCCCTTTTATCTGGATGCTGGTGACATCCTTTAAGGTGGAGAGAGACGTATTCGTATATCCGATTCAGTGGATTCCGCGGGAGTGGAATGCGATTCAGAATTACAAGGAGGTATGGTTCGGCGATTATCCCTTCTATCTCTATTATTGGAACTCGATCAAAGTCAGCCTACTGACCACGATCATCTCGGCCATGGTATCCGCCCTGGCTGCCTACGGCTTCTCCAAAATCCGGTTTGCCGCCGGCAATTGGCTGTTCATCATCGTGCTGGTGACCTACATGATTCCGGGCCAGGCCATCCTGATCCCGCAGTTTATTCTATACCGCAATATCGGGCTGTTCGATAACCATTTCGGGCTCATTATGCTGGGAAGCTTCAGCGTGCTGGGAACGTTCATGCTCAGGCAATTCTTCATGGGGGTGCATCAGGAATTCATCGAATCCGCCAAAATCGACGGCGCGAACCATCCGCGGATTTTCTGGTCGATTGCGCTGCCGCTGGTGAAACCCGCTGTGGCCACCTATGCGATCCTGCGGTTCATCTGGACGTGGAACGATTATCAGAACCCGCTCATCTTCCTGCGGACGGACCGGCTCTTCACGATTCCGCTGGCGATGCAGAAATTCACGTCCTTGAGCGGAGAATTCTATTCCCTGATCATGGCGGCTGCCGTGTCGGCGATATTCCCGCTGCTGATCGTTTTTATTATCGGCCAGAAGAGTGTCATCGAAGGCATTGCGCTGGGCGGAGTCAAGGGGTAGGAGCCTCGGGAATGAACGGGGTAAAAATAGTTCCAACATCAGTAAAGATTGTTTTATGGTTGAGATGTAAGCGCTCTATATAATGTGGGTAGTTACAGCTAGAATCGTCACGACCTTACATACCGATAGATATCAATGGGGAGGGTTACAGACAATGATGAACAAGAAATGGTGGTCAGGCGTTCTCACGGCCGCGATGGTGATCGGCTTGCTGTCCGGCTGCGGCGGAGCGAAGGGAAATGCGACACAAGAGGGTTCCGCAGAAGGCGGGGGCAAGACCAATCTGAGGCTGTACACCTATGGCACGGAGGAAGCTTACAATTGGAAAAAGACGATCCAAGCCTATGAAGAGGCAACGCCGGGGGTAACCATTGAGCTGGTGCAGCTCAGCGAGAAGGGAGATACGCAGGAGGCGTTCAAGAAGCTTGACCTGGAGGCGGCATCCTCGGCCCAGATGGACATTCTGATGTTCAGCGATCCGGCAGGTTATGCGCAGCGGGTGGCGCTCGGCATGGCCGAGCCGCTGGATGACTTTATCGCGAAGGACGGGTACAGCGTGGAAACGGATTACAAAGTGGATACTCGCCTCGATGGCAAGGTCTACGCGCTGCCCGGCAAGTTCAACCCATGGTATGTGCTGCTGAACAAGGATCATCTGGAGGAAGCGGGACTGCCGGTTCCAACGGACTGGACCTGGGACGAATATGCGGATTATGCCAAAAAATTGACCCAGGGCGAAGGAGCGTCGAAGCGCTACGGGACGTATTTCCATGGTCCGCAAGGGGGCGGATGGCTGGAGTTTCTGAAGCTGATGATGGCCAATCAGCCTCAAGATACCGATTATTTGAAGGCCGACGGCTCTTCCAATCTGGATAACCCAACCTTCAGACAGACGCTGGAGCTGCGCGTGCGAATGGAGCAGGAAGACCAATCCTCGGTGCCTTATACGGACATGATCTCCCAGAAGCTGAATTACCGGACGCAATTCTTCAATCAATCCGCAAGCATGATCACGATCGGCAGCTGGATGAACACGGAGATCGGCGGAACGGATAAAGTGCCGCTGGACTTCAATGTCGCCGTAGCCCCATTCCCGAAAAACGAGGAAGGCGATCCGACGGGACTTACGCCGGTAACCACGGATTACGTGGCGGTGGCTGCCAAGTCGAAGCATAAGGAAGAAGCTTATAAATTCGTCCGCTGGTACACAACGGAAGGGCAAATCGTGCAGGGCAAGAATATTCCGGCCTGGCAGCAGGTGAAGACCGAGCAGGTGGAAGAGATCATTGACACCATTCTGTCGGGCACGAAAAGTCCGGAAAAGGTAGACAAGAAATCGCTCGTGGACACATTGGTTGCCTCGAAGGCCTCGGCCATCGTGCCGCCTGCGCCTTATCAGGCGGAAGTGTACGAGGCGGTGAACGAGGAATACGAGAAGCTGATTCTGGGTAATCAGGATATTGATCAGACCATCGCGAATTCGCAGGAGCGAGTGAACAAAATTATAGAATCCAACAAAAAATGATCTGGTATAATAGACAAAAAAATCGGGACGGAACTCTTCGTCCCTTTTTTTGAATTTGCGTACATCATTCCCGTCACGCCATACCCGAGGTGGATCCTATGCCCGCAAGACTGAAGAGCCTGGTCCCAAGCTCCATCAGGCATAAGCTGATATTAGCTGCCGTCACCTGCATCGTCGTTCCCGCCATCGTCAGCTTGATTCTGTACAATTCATTAACGAAGGAAGCCTTGAGGCAGCAGGCGGTATCCAACGCAAGCGATGCCCTTCAGCTGGTCCGCGGATCGGTGACGAATCTGCTCTTAAGCAAAATCAATATCGCCAACTATATCCAGATGAATTCCGGTTTGAATTCCTATTTCAAGCAGGTGGTCTCCGGCAACGAGGACCCGGATCCTTATCGCAGGTTCATGGAATCCAACCGGGTGCTGGAGCATCTGGACAGCTTGACGGTTGTCGGCGAGAAAAGTTATGTCACCGTCATTCTGGAGAACGGCTCCTATTACATGAATTATTCCGTAAGCGATTACAATCCGCTTGATTACAGGCAGCGCCCCTGGTTCGGCCAGATTTCGGAGCTGAAAGGCTTGGAGTCCTTGTGGACGGAGCCGGAGGCCACGATGTTCCGCTCCGACCAAATCGATCATCCGACGCAATTATCAGTGGTGCGCACCCTCCGGCTGCCGGATTCCGAAATTTACGGCTACGTGATCGTGACGTTCATGGAGGATCAGATCAGCGGGATCTTCAACTCCCTTTCAGAAGGCAATGATATGGTGCTGCTGGATGCCAAGGGAACCATCGTTTCCGGCAGCCATCAGAACCAGATCGGAGCGACCTTTGCTTATCTCGATGACTTGGATCAAGAGAAGCCGTATTCGATCGTATCGATGAATGGGGAGAAGCAGCTGATGGTACACCAGGACATTCCGTTTGCCGGATGGCGCCTGGTGCTGATGCAGCCGTACAAGGATGCGATCGTCAATATCAACTCGATTTTTAACCGGGTGTTCTTGTTTCAGATGTGTTCCTTTCTGATCTTTCTACTGCTGCTTATTGCGCTTGTCCGCACGTTTACCAAGCCGTTAGTCAAGCTCGGTAAAGTGGCAACCTCCGTGCAGCGCGGAAACCTGGAAGTCAGGTCGAATGTTCATGGCAATGATGAGGTTGGACGGCTGGGTCACTTATTCGACGATATGCTGGACCGGTTCAAAGCCATGATCTCGGAAATATCCGAGAACCAGGCGAGAAAACGAAAAGCGGAGCTCCGAATGCTCCAAGCCCAGATCCATCCCCATTTTCTGTTCAATGTCCTGAATTCGATCCGGATGAAGGTCATGAAACGGGGCGATCCCGAAAGCGCCAAGATGATTGGCTCCCTGTCGGTGCTGCTCCGCATGACGATCAGCCGGGAGGAGGACGAGATTGCGCTTCACGAGGAAATTGACCTGATCTCGCATTATGTAGCTCTCATGAACCTTCGGCAGAAGGAGGAGGTCAGGCTGGAGCTGGATATCGCGCCGGAGGCTTTCCTCTTCAAGGTGCCGCGCTTTTTTCTGCAGCCGATCGTGGAGAATGCATTAATCCATGGGCTCAACCAGCAGGCAGGGACGATTCGAATTGCAGCTGCCATGAAGGGCAGGCACCTCGTGCTGACGGTGAAGGACGACGGGATTGGCATGGATGCCGCCGTCAGGGAGTCGATTGCCCGGAGAATCCAGGGCCGATCCGACGGGTCTTCGAAACAGGAGGAGGCAAGCGGAGGCAGCTTCTCTCATATCGGTCTGCAAAATGTGATGGAACGGATGAGCATGGTGTTCGGCGAGGCTTTCCAATGCCGCGTCTACAGCGAGCCTGGCCAAGGAACGGTGATCGAGATGTTTATACCGGAAAGAGGGAATGCGGATGTATAACGTGATGCTGGTGGACGATGATTATCCCGTTATCGAGCTGTTGTCGGAGGCCATCTCGTGGAATGAGCTGGGCTTGAATCTGATGGGAAGTTATGAGAACGGAATGAGTGCCTGGGAAGATGCAAAGTCTTCGCCTCCGGACATTCTGATTACGGATATCGGCATGCCCAAAATGAACGGGCTTGAGCTGTCCGCACGCATTAAAGAGGTGAAGGCCGATGTACGGATCGCCATTCTGTCCTGCCACAACGAATTCCAATATGCCCAGCAGGCCATGCGCCTGAACGTGCAGGATTATTTACTGAAGGACACACTCGATCCCGAAGAGCTGGCACAGCTGCTGAGGCGGTTCAAGCAGGCGATGGACGAGGAAGCACAGAAGGGCTGGGAGCAGTCACGGATGATCCATCTGGTGGACGAATCCAGGGAACTGCGGAAGGAGCAGAGTCTCAAAAATTTCATCCACCAGCCCCTGCTGTCCCCTGAAAAATGGCGGCATGAGCTGTCGGAATATGGGGTGCTGAAGCCGGGCTATCACTGCCTTCCCGTGGTCGGACATCTGGAGGATGTGCGGGAGATCAGGCACCGCTTTGCCTCCAACCAGACGCTGCATTTTGCCCTGGGCAACGTGCTGCGGGAGGTGCTGGATCAATTAAATCCGGATGCGGTGCATGTCCTATACGATGCAAAGTCTTCGCTGCTCCTGTTCTCGTATCGACCCGGCTTGGGCAGCAACATATACGATGAGGCCACCGCCTGCCTAAAGGAGGTGCAGCGGACGCTCGAACGCGTGCTGCGAATCCGCATGTCGTTCCTGATCGGCCGGGGCTGCGCGGATCCTGAAGGCTTAAAGGCAGGGCTCAATGAACTGCTGGCCTGCCAGCATCAACGATTCTATCTGGAGCCGCAGGAGATATCCAAACTGAGCGGAACGCTTGAACAGAAAAGTGTGCCTGGAGATCCCGATCTCTTCGTTTATTATGACCGGGCCAGCTCGGAGCTGCGGGAATCACTGCTTGGAAAAGAGGGTTCCAGCGGGCCGAGCGACACAGTCGATCGGTGGATCGTTTGGATTCAAGGCAAGCGGTACTCACCGGAATCGGTCAAGGACTGGGTATTGAAGCTCCTGCTGGATCTAAAGCTGAGGCTTCATCTCCTGCATTCGCTGTCACCCGCGTATACGGCCGATGCGCTGCACAAAGAGATCATGGACATGGACTCCCTGAACGAGCTGAAATCCTGGCTTCACGATTATTTGGAATCCACCATACAGGCTATGGACCGGGGATTCGGGGGCAGCCGAAGATCGGAAGTGGCGGAGGCCTGCAAATACGTGTCCCTTCGGCTTGACCAGAGGATCACGCTGGATGACGTTGCCGGCTGCCTGCACCTGAATCCGAGCTATTTCAGCCGCATGTTCAAAAAAGAAACCGGCGTCACCTTCATCGAATACGTCACCCGGATGAAGATGGAGCGGGCCAAGGAGCTGCTGCGGCAGACGGACCGCACGGTCGGGGAAATCTGTGAAAGTCTGGCTTACGACAATGTGAGTTATTTCAGCAAGACATTCAAGGCGTATGCGGGGGTAACCCCCGTAGAGTTCCGAAACGGTTGAAAGGGCGTCTCCAACAGGGGGAGAAACGGGAAGGAGGAGGTTTTAGCCCGATGAACAGAATACAGGAGCTGATAACGATCGTGAACGGGATGGCTCCCGCCGATCTGCGGATGTATTACCAAGGCGGGGACCAGAGGTCCTTCTGGGAAGGCATCCGGCTAAGCGAGGATTACGAGCAGGACATATCCGAGATTCGCGAGGAAGGGGAACGGCTGCTGTCTGTTCCGAACCCGCCGCTGACGTATGACTTATTCATCCGGTTTGCCCGGCAGGGAACGAGGCTGGATTATGAGAAGGTTTATTTCGAGCGAAGGCTCAGGCTGAATACGTTTGCCCTGCTGACCCTTCTCGAGCCGGATAAGGAAGCGTATCGGACGGCTCTTCAGGAGATGATCTGGTCTATCTGCGATGAGTATACCTGGTGTTTGCCGGCGCATCTCAACGCGGAATCGCCGGGCGGCATCAAGGGGACGATTGATCTGTTCAGCGCCGAGACCGGGTTTACCCTCAGCGAAATCCGCGTGCTGCTGCGGGACCATCTGCCCTCGCTGCTGACCTCAAGAATCGGGGAGGAGGTTGAAGAGCGGTTATTCATCCCTTTCCTGAGCCAAGAGCACGGCTGGGAGACGGCCACGCACAATTGGTCTGCCGTCTGTGCCGGCTCCATCGGCTCCGCCGCGCTGCTGCTTATGGAAAGCGGGGACTCTCTAGCGAAGGTTCTGCTGAAGACGGAGCAGTGCATGGACTATTACCTGCAGGGCTTTGGCCCCGATGGAGCCTGTCTGGAAGGGCTGGGATACTGGAATTACGGGTTCGGTTATTTTGTGTATTATGCCGATTTGCTGCGCAAGCGCAGCCGGGGCGCGTTGGACTGGTTCCTGGCGGAGAAGGTCGGCCGCATCGCTTTGTTTCAACAAAAGTGCTTTTTGGGAGGGCAGGCGGTCGTCAACTTCTCCGATTCGCAGCCGAAAAGCACGGTACATATCGGTTTGTCTCATTATCTGGCCGGATTGTACGCAGACTTCGAGTCTCCGCCGCAGTCTCTCCGGTCGGGTTACCGTGACGATCATTGCAGCCGCTGGGCTCCGGCTTTGCGCAACCTGATCTGGCGGGATCCATTGATGACGGGAAGCGATTGGGGAGAGGCAAGTTATTATTTGCCCGATGCCCAGTGGCTGATCTCCCGCAGCTCCCATGGAGGCGAAGTGTACGCGTTTGCGGCCAAGGGCGGCAGCAATGGCGAGCCGCACAATCATAATGATCTCGGGCATTTTATCCTGTACGGCGCCGGGGAAGCATGGTGCTCGGACCTTGGCTGCGGGGAATACACGGCGGAGTATTTCGGCGAAGGCCGGTATGGCTATGATTGCAACGGCTCCCAAGGCCACTCCGTGCCGATCATCGATGGCCATGTTCAGCGAGAGGGTTCGGATAGCGCCGCGGTTGTATGGGAAGCGGCGACGGGTGAAGCCGTGGATCGGCTGCGGCTGGAACTGACCTCAGCCTACCGCGTTCCTGCGCTGCGGGCATTCACGAGGACGCTGGAGTGGAACAAGGAGGGAGATCAGCCAGAGCTAACGCTGAGCGACCGGTTCACGTTCGATTCGCCCCCGGAGAGTCTGGTGGAGCGAATCGTCACCAGGATACCGCCCGAGCTGGCGCTGATCGATGGCCGGCGGGTTGTTATGTTACGGGCAGCGGGAACTCTTGAGCAAGCAGAGGCAGGAGGGCAAGAAGCCGTTCAGGCCTTGGAGAAGAGGGGGGAGCCGATTGCGGCTGAAGAAAGAACCGGGGAGCAGTCGGCTCAGGGCCAAGGGGGGAACCGGGAGGGACCGGCTCAGCACCGAGGAGGTAATCGGGAGCAGCCTAAGGTACAGGACACTATCCCGGGTCCTGCTTTTTCCATAGACGACAGGCCCGGCCTGCTGATCCACTATGACAGCAAACTGGTGGAGCCTGAGCTGACAAGGCATACCTTCCGTGATCACTTCGGCAAGGAAGCGGCTTGGTATGCCGTGGATTTTAACGTGAAGGTCCCTGGCTTGCATGCGAATATCGATTTCAGATTTCAATTCATATGAACAGAGGAGTGGAGAGGGATGAAAACGGAAATCGCTTTGGATTGGGTGACGGAAGCCTGGGAGAAATCGCTTGCGAAGACGCAGCGAAACGTAACGCGGGTCGGAGCAAGGTTTCCGCATGCCAGCCAGAATGGAGTCTACCAACTGGAGCCGCCGCATTGGTGGACGGCCGGCTTCTGGCCGGGCATGCTGTGGCTTCTGTACAATGACAGCGGCCTGGCGGAGCTTAGAACCACCGCCGAGCAGTGCGAGCTCATTCTGGATGACGTGCTGAACGAATATGTACGTCTGGATCACGATCTCGGCTTCATGTGGACGCTGACCAGCATGGCTTCCTACAAGCTGACCGGCAGCGAAGAGTCCAAGATCCGTGCGCTCAAGGCAGCCAACTTCCTCACGGCACGCTTCAACCTGAAGGGCCACTATATTCGAGCCTGGAATCCGTGGTCGGAAGGGGAGGATAACGCGGGCCTCGCCATCATCGATTGCGCCATGAACATGCCCCTGTTGTTCCAGGCGTCGCAGATCAGCGGCGATCCCCGCTATCGGCATATGGCCGAAGCGCACATGGATACGGTGGTCCGGGACTTCGTTCGGCCGGATGGTTCCGTCTATCATATCGTTCGATATGATCCGGCAACCGGTGAGCGCCTGGAAGGGATCGGCGGGCAGGGCTTTGCGCCGGAATCCGCCTGGTCCAGGGGAACGGCGTGGGCGATCTACGGCTTAACGCTTGCCTACCATCATACAGGCAAGTCGGTATACCTCGACACGGCCAAAACGGTTGCGCATTTCTTCCTGGCGAATCTGCCGGAGGACCATGTGCCGTTCTGGGATTTCCGCGCGCCGGATGAGGCCCGCATCTACCGGGATTCCTCCGCCGGTGCCTGCGCCGCCAGCGGCCTGCTGCTTCTGGCGGACAAGGTGGAACCGGGGCAGGGGGCCGTATACCGGACGTCCGCAGTCCGAATTCTGGAATCGCTGTACCGGAATTACGGTACGTGGGACAACGATAAAGAGGAAGGCCTGATTCTCCACGGCACTAGTCATTATCCGGAAGGCCGGAATATCGACGTGCCCCTGATTTACGGCGACTTTTTCTTTGTCGAAGGACTGGCGCGGCTAAGAGAAAAGGGGCCCTTTTACTGGGAATAAAGGAGATTGAAGCGGACGGATGGGGTACTAGGACTGGGGGCAGGGACAAGACCAGGACCAGAGTTAGGAACAGAAAAAAAGAAAAGCTGAGGAAGAGTAGAGGGAGAGCAGACGTACCGGAAGAGGATAAGAGAAGAAGAAGCACTGGGAAATGGATAGTAAGGTAGATTCTCAGGAAGAGAATAAGAGAAGCAGGTGCTCGGGAAAGTCATAAAAGATGCGAGTAAGAGGATAAGAGATGTAGAAGTACAGGAAATGAATAAGAGAAGCATTCCGGAAATGGAGTGAGAATTTAAAAATGAGCATACAGACTGCTGGGGGTCCCAAGGGCGGCTCGACCCATCCGGTTGCCCGGAATCCGCTGCGAACAAGAGAGGATGTGCAGGAAGCACTCACCCAACTGCTCGAGCCTCTGAATACATATTATAGCGAGGGGCGCGCACGATTAATCCTCGACCGTTTGGGCGTCGACGCCTATGCCGATATTGCGGAGATGGAGGGCTTCTCGCGCGTGCTGTGGGGACTCGTTCCCGCCGTTGCCGGAGGCTCCCATGACGAGCTGTGGGAGCTGTCTCTGCAAGGGATACGCTCAGGGACGGATCCGGAGCATGCGGAGTACTGGGGGAAGGTTAAGGACTATGATCAACGTCTGGTGGAGATGGCGGTGTTCGGATTGGCCTTTGCCCTGATTCCGGAGCGCATCTGGCAGCCGCTGAGCGAGAAGGAGAAGTCTAATCTCTATCAGTGGCTCGATCAGATCAACTACCATCCTTGCTATGATTGCAATTGGCTGTTTTTCCACGTATTTGTCAACGTCGGTTTCCGCAAAGCTGGCTTACCGTACGATGCGGGGCAGTTGGAGAACAATCTCCAACGAATAGAGGAGTTCTATCTGAATGCAGGCTGGTATAGCGACGGAATCGGGGGGCACAGCGATTACTACGTGCCATATGCTTTTCATTTCTACGGCCTGATCTATGCGCAGCTGATGGGAGAGGAGGACCCCGAACGCGCTGGTCGCTACAGGGAGCGGGCGGCGTTGTTTGCACGAGATTTCGTCCACTGGTTTGCCCCCGACGGGGCAGCCGTTCCTTACGGGCGCAGCTTGACGTACCGCTTTGCCCAGTCGGCCTTCTGGTCGGCTGCGGCTTATGCCGGACTGGAAGGGTTTAGTCCGGGCCAGCTGAAGGGGCTGGTCCTGCGAAATCTCAGATGGTGGTTTCAGCAGCCTATTTTTGACCGGGACGGCGTGCTAACGGTGGGGTACGCTTATCCGAACCGAATTATGTCGGAAAACTATAACGCGGCCGGCTCCGTGTACTGGTCGTTAAAGACGTTTCTGATCCTGGCTTTGCCGGAGGAGCATCCGTTCTGGACGGCCGAGGAGCAGGAGCTGGCGGAGACGGGAAGTATTTCGGTCCAGGAGCCTGCACATCTGGTCCTCTGCCGTGACGAGCAGACTGGTCATGTGGCCGCCTTCAATACGGGCCATCCGTCTACCAACGAGCATACGCATACTTCGGCCAAGTACGAGAAGTTTGTCTACTCTACCGCCTTTGCGTTCAGCGTGCCGAGGGCGGAATGGGGACTGGCTCAAGGTGCTTTTGATTCCATGCTGGCGCTAAGCGAAGGTGATCGACTGTACCGGGTCAAACGTTTAGGCGAGGAGACGCGGATTCAGGAGCATGTGCTGTATGCCAGATGGAAGCCGTGGAGAGACGTGGAGGTACGGACATGGATAGCTGCGGGGCTGCCTTGGCATATCCGCATTCACCGGATCAGCACGGGCAGAATACTTGATGCTGCAGAAGGCGGTTTTGCATTAGGTTTAGGATCTCTGGACAGCTCCTCGGCGGGAGAGGGAGTAGCATCTGCTTCCGGTACCTTCGGCACGAGCGCCATCTATGGCATGCTCGGTTACGATACGGCAGAGCTCATTTATCCCCATGCCCAAACCAATCTGCTGCGTCCCCGAACCGTCATTCCTACGTTGAGGGCGGCGCTCAAACCCGGAACCCATTGGCTTATATCGGCCGTGTTTGGCGATCCAAGCGCTCCGGTCATCGAAGAGCCTTCCATGGAAGCCGTGAAGGAGGGGCTGGGCGTAGAAATCTTACATCGTCAGATTAAGATAACCACGCAGAATGGGAATGTTATTGTGATTCCGATGGACTGATGGGCATGCCGTCATTCGTAAGTTGGAGGCGGATTCGTCTCTGTACCCAATACAACCACGAAAGCCGGGGGATTGATAACCCCGGCTTTCGTGCGCTTCATATAAGCACCTCATCCTCCCTGATCGTGGCGATGGGCTGCAGAAATTGATGATCGAAGGGCCGGAGCTCAGTCCCTGCCCGAGCTTTATTCACCCAGTCCGGGTTGACCAAGGCGCTGGTGCCGATCGCAACGAAGTGCGCATGGCCTGAAGCCAAGAGTCGTTCCGCGACAGCCGGATCACCGAGTTTGCCGTTCGCGATGACGGGAACGCTGCTATACATGGTGGCAAGCTCGGCTAAGGTCGCCTCGCCCTCAGCGAAAGCGGGGGCGTAAGCTTTGTACTCCGTCGTGTGAATGTAAGACGGTGAAGCCCCACTCAATTGACCGAATATGATCTTGGCATCCTCCACTCCCTGAGCCCACTTATGATGAAAATCGTTCACCTTGCCCTGGGAAACCCGAACACCCACAATATAGTCCGGGCCAACGGCTGAGCGAATGGCTTCCAGCACCTCAACGACGATTCGAATCCGATTCTCCGTGGACCCGCCGTATTCATCCGTTCTGTGGTTGGTGTAATCGGTTATGAATTGATCGAGCAGATAGCCGTTTGCCGCGTGGATTTCAACCCCGTCGAATCCAGCGGCCTTGGCGCGAAGTGCCGCATGAGCAAAATCCTGAATGGTTTGTTTAATCTGAAGCTGCGTTAACTCCCGAGGGGTGGCGAATTCTCCGCTTCCTCCATGATCCTCAAGCATGGCGCCCACCGGCTTCACCGCTGAAGGCGCAACCGGGACGAATCGATCATGCTGAACCAGGGCCCCGGCGTGCATCAGCTGTGCAATGATTTTACTCCCCTCCCGATGAACAGCTTCGATGACAGGCTTCCAGGACGCGGCCTGCTGGGCATTGGCCATGCCGGGTTGGTTGAGATAACTCTGACTCTGTACGGCATCCGGATAAAGGCCTTCCGTAATGATCAGACCGAACCCGCCCTTCGCGAATCTCTGATAATATCGAACCATTCGGTTGTTAGCCAGGCCATTCGGCTCTGCGCTCGTTCTGGTCATGGGTGAGAGTACGGCGCGATTGGGCAGTTTCAAAGATCCTAATGAAGCTTCGGTTAGCAGGTTGGGATATGAATGCATGGTTGTATCCTCCTCATTGGTTGATCAGTCTTATTGCGACCGACGCTTGTTAGTGGGTATGATCTGATTGTATTTCGCATGGTCTATACTGTAAAATGATAGAAATTGATGTATATATCAATAAAAATGATACCAAGAAGGTGAGCTGGATGGACTTAACGGATCTGCGGGTTATATCCGTCATTGTGGAGGAAGGCAGCGTATCGGGAGCTGCCGAGAAGATGGGGTATGTGCAATCCAACGTGACAGCGCGCATACGCAAGCTGGAGTCCGAGCTGGGTGTTCCCTTGTTCGACAGACATCCAAAGGGCGTCTCCCCCACGGAGAAGGGGCTCGTTCTTCATCGATATGCGAAGGAGATTCTCGGCATGGCTGAGGAAGCCGTTGCAGCAGTGAAGGAGCCCCCGTATCCCAGCGGTCCGCTTGTGATCGGCGTCGTGGAGACGATGGCGACATCGCCATCCTTTATTCAAGCCTTGTCCGAATTCCAACGAATCTATCCGGAGGTCGCGCTGTCTCTCGTCAGCGGAACTTCTCCACAGCATGAGGAAAGCATGCTCCGTCGAAAATTGGATGGGGCATTCATTACCGGTGATTATGACAGGTCACGGCTGGAGATCGAGCTGGAAATCCGGGAGGAGGTGTCGCTGCTTGTTTCGTCGGAGAAATACGGAGAAGAGGAGACGTTCGAGGCGTTCGGTCTATCGGGTGCTTCTTGGATCGTGTTTCCCAAGGGATGTCCGTTCCGGAAGTCTAACGAGGAATGGCTTCGCAGCGAAGGGATCGCCACAGCAAACATGATCGAGATCAGTACATTGGAAACGATGCTCAGCTGTGTACGAGCCCAATTGGGTTGCGCGCTTCTGCCGGCATCGGCCATTCCTTGGTCCGATCCAAGTTTAAGGTCCTACCCCGTTCCGGATGGGTATCGCATTGCCACGACACAGCTCGTCCGTCGCAATGAATCGTTCCGCAGCAAGGCGTTTGCTGCTTTTGCAGCATGCGTCAGAGAAGCGGGCGGGATAGGTTCGACTGGAAATCAGGCCTCATGCTCTTGAAATCATCACCATTTTGCGAAGGCTTGCCAGAAAAGGGCGGGATATTTTCATGAAAAGTGATACAATGATAGAAATACGTAAATAAGGGTAGCGGAAGGATCAACGTTTACCTGGCAGCGAAGTGGGAGTGTGATCGAGAGAATGGAAGAGACGTATACGGCAAAACGGGCAGTCAGCATGGAGGACATCGTGCGCGCACACCACGTGCTTCGTGAAGTGATCGTACGCACGCCGCTGCAGCGGGACGCTGTGCTATCGGCTAAGTATGACTGCGAAGTGTATCTGAAGCGCGAGGACCTGCAGGTGGTTCGCTCCTTCAAGATCCGCGGCGCTTACAATATGATTCGCAGCTTGTCGGATGAAGAACGCAGCAACGGCATTGTGTGCGCGAGCGCGGGTAACCATGCGCAAGGGGTGGCTTTCTCCTGTAACGCGTTGAATATTAAAGGCAAGATTTACATGCCGAGCACGACCCCGAACCAGAAGGTGAAGCAGGTGAAGCGTTTTGGCGGGGGCAGTGTTGAGGTCATTCTGACAGGCGATACCTTCGACGATGCATATGCTGAAGCGATCAAGGCCTGCGATGAGTATGGCATGACCTTTATTCACCCGTTCGATGAAGCGAAGATTATCGCGGGTAACGGAACGATCGGGATGGAGGTTATGGAGGAGCTGGACGCGCCGGCCGATTATATGTTTGTCACCATCGGCGGCGGCGGTCTTGCGGCTGGCGTGGCAACGTATGTCAAAACCGTCAGTCCAACAACGCAAGTTATTGGCGTTGAACCGCTCGGGGCTGCGTCCATGATCGAATCCAAGAAGCAGGGTGAGGTCGTCACCATGCACGAGATCGACAAATTCGTGGATGGCGCCGCCGTGAAGCGTGTCGGGCAGCTGACTTATGATATATGCTGCGAGTTGGTTGATGACATCGTGACGGTTCCGGAAGGAAAAGCCTGCACCACCATCCTTGAGTTATATAACGAAAATGCGATCGTTGTAGAGCCTGCCGGGTCGCTGGCCGTGGCTGCGCTGGATATGAACCGGGACCGGATTCGCGGAAAAACGGTGGTATGCATCATCAGCGGCGGCAATAACGATATCGACCGGATGCAGGAAATCAAGGAGCGCTCCTTAATTTATGAAGGGCTGAAGCATTACTTCATGATTAACTTCCCGCAGCGTGCGGGAGCACTCCGCGAGTTTCTGGAAGAAGTGCTTGGTCCCGACGACGATATCGCACGCTTCGAATACACGAAGAAGCATAACAAGGAAGACGGGCCGGCCCTGGTGGGCATCGAGCTGTTAAGGCCCGAGGATTACGGTCCGCTGGTAGAGCGGATGCAGCGCAAGGGACTGGATTATACAGAGCTTAACAAGAACATGAACTTGTTCAATCTGCTGATTTAAGAGGTATACAGGCCGCGATAAATAGGCTCAGACTACGATTAAAAGCCGGATTCTCCTACAAACGGGAATCCGGCTTTTTTATACATATTCATTAGGGTGGGAATCTTGCTGAACCATTGGGAATGGTCTGTGGTTCGTTTGTCTAGTCGAGCGGAACCGCCTTCGCACGATACTGCTCCACTTCCTGGGTCAACTTGTCCTTGTTGCTCTCAAGCACTTCAGACCAGGACTTTAGCTTTTTCAAGAGAGCGCTTTTGGAGACGGTGTCGCTGTCTTTGAGGATGTTATCGAAGGCTTGCCGCACTTCGGGGTCCAGAAGATTGTCTTCGTACTTGAATAGCGGTGTATTGTTATAGCCGTAGAATAAGCTTAGCTCAGTAAAACGAAGCTTCAGCTTCACATCAGCGGCTCGGTTTGATTTGGGATACGTCGTAATAAAGGCCTCCTGCGCAAGTCCACGTTCAATGACCTCGGACCAAGGGATCACCAAGGCGGCATCACTGACGGCAGGCTTTTCGGATTCCACGATCATGATGTCGATATAGGCCTGAATATCCTTATTGATATAAGGCTTGTATGGTTTCAGTGTCGTATAGTCGATAATCGGGAAGATGACGCCTTCGGTCGTATATAGTCTGTAGCCGCTGTCCCGCAGGTTGATGAGCACCTTGCGAAGCGTGTCGTCCTTGGTTTTGTTAATGGTGGTGTTAATCGGTTCCCCGAATTTGTACAGGTTCATCAGTTTATCTTGAATGCCGATTTCATACACCTTGTCGGTTTTGGCCGGGAGCGCATCATTCATCGCATTCTCCAGCTTGAGCACCAGCATGGTCGCCTGATACGTGGTTACGCTGCGGATATGCTTGGTGATGTAAGACTTGGCATAAGCCACGTCGGATTCCTTCAGCAGTTTACTGGCTTTGTTGTAAACCGCATTGCCGAAGGCAGTAGCTTTACTTGAGACGGCGGTTGAACCAGCTTGGGATACGGATGCAGGTGCCGCGTTAGCGATGACGCCAGTCTGGATCGATAGAATAAGTGCAAGGATGGCAGCCATCGCGGATTTTTTTGATTTTGACATATATCTTCCTCCCTTACCACACATTACCCTTATCCTATCATCTTCTATAGAACATTAGTTTACAATGAACGAAAAAATATTAAAGATTTTGTTATGCGCCGGACGCGAATTCATGACGAGTTTGTATTATTTGCTCGAAAAAAGAAGTTTCGTCCCTGCGATTCCGACCAGGAAGATAACGAGACTGATCCATGGCGCTATCGTCAGAACCGGCAGCAGCCGCCCCAGCCATACGCCGGCAACCAGAATCACTACGGTAATGGCGACATAAATCCCCATATTGCGGACATTAATCTTGCGCTTGTCCTCCTCCGGTTTGAAGGTGTCACTCTTCATCCATCTTAATAGTGCGTGGATAAGCACATAGGAGCCGCCTGCGATCAGAATCAGGGTGGAAATACGTACCTGCGTCATGCGCTCAACCGGTCCCCCGGCCCACATTGTGATGAATCCGACCAGCGCTTGGACGAAGAAAAACCAGGTTAAGGCAATCCATGGGATCATGACATGGTATTGGAGACTGCTGAGGCCTTTCATTTTTGGCAGCTGCTCCACCAGCTCCTTGCAGTAGGACTCGGGATCGCTTCCGAATACATCCTCAGCACTTTTGCCTTTGGCTTGGGCATCCAGCAGGTGCTGGGCGATTTCGAGCAGCAGTTCCTCGCCTTTTTGCTCCTGCACGGAGCTGCTGCGGATATAGACAACCATGTCTTGGTAATAGCTCAGGTTGTTTGGCTTCATGGCATCCTGGAGTCGGTTGTTCTCTTTGATCATCTGTTTGGTATTCATCTTTACTGTCCTCCGCGGGTTAGAATATGGTCCACACTATCTTTAAGCGTTCCCCAATGTTCCTTGAATTGTTGAAGAACGTGCAGGCCTTTATCGGTCAAATTGTAATATTTGCGGGGCGGCCCCCCGGCACCGGGCGCAGGCCGTAGTGTACCTTCAATAAGCTGGTCTTTCTGCATGCGAAGCAGCAAGGGATAGATGCTGCCTTCGCTTACAAACGTGAGTCCACTGTCTTCCAGCAGCGTGCTAATCTCATAACCATATACCTCCCGATGCTCCATTAGCGAGAGAATGCAGCCTTCGAGAATGCCTTTTAGCATTTGACTTTGGGTGGTCATGAATGGGGTTATCCTCCTTCAATTATATTGCTATGCAAGGTAGTGGGGCGCATTGAGGCTGGGCTACGAATGAGAATGATCAATGACGAGTGATGGCGATGGTGGATGAGAAAGACAATGACAATGACGAACGACAAATGATAATGGCAAATGACATTGGCGAATGACCAATGGCAATGGCGAATGAGAATGACAATGACAATGGCGAATGAGAATGATAATGACAATGGCGAATGACAATGAACAATGGCGAATGAGAATGATAATGACAATGGCGAATGACAATGAACAATGGCGAATGAAAAAATATCAATTGACCAATAAAGAAATAATGAATAATGAATAATGAATAGCGAACGAACAACGAAAAATAAATAACGAATAGTCAAAAGCCAAAAGCCAAAAGCAAAAACCAAAAACCAAAATCAAAAGCCAAAAGTAATAGCAATAGCACAATAGCAACAGCACAATAGCAATAGCAATAGCAATAGCAATAGCAATAGCAATAGCAATAGCAATAGCAACCAGTCAATACGCACCTTTTCCCTACAAAATGAATGTCCCTGCAACTACCTTGTTATGCAATATATCATAGCAGCAACATACTTGCAATGCAAGGTAGCTAGAAAATATATGTCGTATTCGTTAACCAGGTATAATTCCCCGGCTCCTATTTCACAATAATAAGCATTCTAAGCAATAGACGACACTCTAAACATTTAGGGATAAGAAGGAGGAGTTCTCAGGTGAGTGCTAACTTTTATGACGATGAATTGCATGGTGGAGACGCTGTGCCGGCAAACGGGCAAGAGGTTGTCTCGGGCAGCAGTGCAGCGGATGGGATATTTGGCCAGCCTGAAGGAGCATACGCCTCCGAGGGTGATGAAACAGATCTGTCTGCCTCATCCTTATGGGAGAACGACCCTGTCGGGAAGACCTGGATGAACGATTGGAGCGGACGAGAAGAGACCCATGCAATGTTTCGCCAGAGCTATGAGTAGAGGTTAAAGATGCGGTGCGAAAACTGAATGAAGGTTGAAGTGGACAAGAAGAGTTGCACGCTGGGTTTTGCAGAGCCGCGAATGGATGCTGAATGGACCATTTCTTAACCTATGTAGCTTTAGTAGAAGGTTGAATCGCTGCATAAGGTTGATTTTTAGGAGTTAAGCATGGCTATAATCTCGCCTCGCTTCAGTCAAAATCCACTCGCATCGCACTATCATATCCCACTATCTTGTCCTTACACTGCAGTTCGCCGTCTGCCATTTGCGTTGACAATCCATAATCACGATGCTAAGATAAGTTTAATTAATTCATATTAATCTTATCGGAATTATTAATATTATGATTACGGCGCGTTATCGCAAGGAGGAATCGGCATGGAACGGCAAATTACAATCCGGCATAATCAAGAGGAACTTACGGCAACTATCCATTACCCATTAAAAGAATCGGCCCAAGGCGGCCGGTGCAATCGGGTACCGTTGGTCATCATCTGCCACGGCTTTGTTGGAAGCCGGATCGGCGTGGACCGACTGTTTGTCAAAACGGCGCGTGCGTTTGCCGAGGACGGGTATATGGTGATCCGGTTCGATTATATCGGATGCGGAGAGAGCTCAGGCAATTATGGCAGCGAGGGGCTCGACTCGATGATTGCCCAGACGCGTTCCGTTCTCGATTATGGACTCAGCTGTACCGATGTCGATCCGACGCGCATCACACTCATTGGACATAGCTTGGGCGGCGCTGTCGCCCTGCAGACCGCCGTTCGTGACCGGCGCGTGAAGAATCTGATCCTGTGGTCTGCGGTAGGATACCCGTTCAATGATATCGTCAAAATCACCGGCCGCGATGTGTACGACACCTCTGTTAAGTCGGGATCCGCTGATTATTTGGGATACTCGTTTACCCCGGTCTTTTTCGAGTCATTGGCACAGGGCCAGCCTTTCCAGGAAGCGATCAAGTTTACGGGCAATGTGCTGGTGATACATGGTACCTCGGATGAAGTCATTCCGGTGGACTACGCTTTCCTGTTTCAAAAAGTGTTCTGGATGCGCCAGGAAGGCCGCTGCGATAAGGAGATTATCTTCCAGGCTGATCACACGTATTCCGCCGGGCCTCAGCGCGAGCTGCTCCTTCAGCGGACACGGGATTGGTTGAACGAACAGGAGAACATTCAGCAGGAATGGCAGCACTGGATGATTTAAGGGAGTTATTTGGCATAATGGGCGATTTAACGGTACAATAGAGTTGTCCCTTGATTTTGAAGCTGGAGGTGGCATCGATGACGTTACCTGCTTTATTTATTGCCCATGGTTCGCCGATGATGGCCCTGGAGGACAACGAGTACACCCGCTTCCTTGAGCAGTTGGGGCGGGAGCTGCCTGCACCTAGGGGCATAGCTGTATTTTCTGCCCATTGGGACGATCCGGATCAGCGGCTGACCGAAGATGCCGAGCATGGTACGATGCATGATTTTTACGGATTTCCGGAGGAAATGTACCATATCACGTATCCTGCCCCAGGCAGCGCGGAGCTGGCAGCTGAGATTCGTCAGCGTTTTGAGGCAAACAATCTGCATGCCAAAGCCGTGACCGGCCGTGGACTGGACCATGGGGTATGGGTCATTCTGCGCAAAATGTACCCCGATGCGAATATTCCCGTGGTGGCCTTGTCCGTGGACTCCAAGCGCTCGCCTAACGAACAATATTCCATCGGTGCGATGCTGTCCGATTTGCGTGAAGAAGGCATCCTGATTATCGGGAGCGGCGGTTTGGTGCACAATCTGCGGATGGTGCATGAGAGCGATGAGCCTGATGAATGGGCGGCTGCATTCGATGAATGGATTGCGAAGCAGCTGACGGAATGGAATCTGAGTAATCTGTTTGCGTTTGACAAAAAAGCGCCTCATGCCGGCGATGCTGTCCCTTCCTATGGACGGGAGCATTTTGTCCCTTTGTTTTATGCAATGGGAGCTGCCGATAACGGCCGCAAGGCAAAGCGATTGTTTCAATCTTACCAATATGGCAGTTTGAGTCTAAACTGCTGGTCATTCGAATAATGAGATGCCGGGCTTGGTTCACAAGCTCGGCTTTTGTTGTGTTTGAGGGGATATGTGGGGGATTTCTGTAGGCAGCGAGTCGGGGTAGATGTCTGTGGGAAGAAGCAGGAATAATGGGGCTGTTGTTGGTTTAACCCGTGCACTTGGTCAGTCCGTCGGCCCGGCAGTATCGGACCTCAGATCCGCTATTTTCGCTATCGGCTCGTTTTTGCGGGATTTATCGGACACAGAATCCGTTAAGTTGCTGGTAATCCGTAAAATGATGGCCTAATTCGGTGAATAACGGATCTCTGGTCCGTTAGTGTTAAAAAATGGGTGCTTTTAGTCACAATAAGGTTCTCTGAGTCCGCTAAAATTGTAAGTCGCTCTGAGTGTCGTATGTAAACTCGATGTATGACGACGCTCGAACGTAAGTACTACGCTCTTCGGACCTCAGATCCGCTATTTTCGCTATCGGCTCGCTTTTGCGAGATTTATCGGACACAGAATCCGTTAAGTTGCTGATAATCTTTAAAATGATGGCCTATTTCGGTGAATAACGGATCTCTGGTCCGTTAGTGTTAAAGAAAGGGTGTTTTTGGTCAAAATAAGGTTCTCTGAGTCCGCTAAAATTGTAAATCGCTATGCAGCGTCGTAGTACAACGCTCGAACGTAAGTACAACGCTCTTCGGACCTCAGATCCGCTATTTTCGCTATCGGCTCGTTTGCGGGAATTTATCGGACACAGAATCCGTTAAGTTGCTGATAATCGGCAAAATGATTGCCTTATACGATGAATAACGGATCTCTGGTCCGTTAGTGTTAAAGAAATGGTGTTTTTGGTCAAAATAAGGTTCGGTGTGTCCGCTAAAATTGTAATCGCTCTGAGTGTCGTATGTACACTCGGATGTATGACAACGCTCTTCGGACCTCAGATCCGCTATTTTCGCTAATGGCTCGCTTTTGCGGGATTTATCGGACACAGAATCCGTTAAGTTGCGGATAACTTTTAAAATGATGGCCTATTTCGGTGAATAACGGATCTCTGGTCCGTTAGTGTTAAAGAAAGGGTGTTTTTGGTCAAAATAAGGTTCTCTGAGTCCGCTAAAATTGTAATCGCTCTGAGTGTCGTATGTACACTCGGATGTATGACAACGCTCGAACGTATGACAACGCTCTAACGTATGGCAAAGCTCCAACGTATGGCAAAGCTCGAACGTATGACAAAGTTCCAACATATGATAAAGCTCTAACGTATGACAAAGCTCCAACATATGCCACAACAAAAACAGCCCGGCTTGATTGCTCAAGTCGGGCTGTCTAATCAATAGTGTAGAATTTATCTTCTACAGTTAGCTACTTACCGTGTTATGCCGTTTGTTTTTTGAACGGTGTGTGCGTGGTTCCGTCGCCCTTGGTTGTTTTATGGGTCATTTTGTTCCACAGGCCGCGGAGGTAAGGGAGAACCCAGCGGTCGAAACCGATTTTACCAGCGTTGGCAGCAGCGACGATGATCAGTACTTCAAGCAGCAGCATTTGGGCGTTGGTGCTCACGGTGCCCGAGAAGAGGAATGCGGCGTTCATCACAAGTCCCATCAGAGCAGCGAAGGTGGTGAAGGTACCGAGTATCAGACCGACCCCTACGAGGAACTCACCGAGCGGGATGATAACGTTGAAGAGCTTCACGCCCGGCAGTGCTCCGTGTTCGAGGAACGCTGCCCACCAGCCTTGTACAGCGGGGTGATCGCCGGTTGCTTTGGCAATCGCGCCTTACAGGAAGCCTCCTGCGTCAAATCCGCCCGTCAATTTACCCCAACCTGCCGTCATCCATTCATAACCGATGTAGACCCGAATGATGGTCAGCAGCCACATTGCCAATTTGTTTGTTCTCAGCCAGTTGTTAAACATATAAACCACTCCTTAAAAGTATGATTTCTTTTTTATGAAAGCTTCCTTGCCAATTCTCGGATGTGCCTAAGTTCTGCGATGCTGTTCTTTAGGAAGATGATCATCTCTTTCATGTCTTTATTATAAGTGAAATAAATCACAATATATGTGATTTAAATCACATTCGTGATAAATATCATAAAAAACTTTATATTCGTGAGTTGGCAGGTGGTAAGTTACAGGTGGCAAGCGGTAGGGATAACAAACGCAATATAGAATGGGGAAGAAATAGAGGACAAAGAGATGTGTAAGCTAACAGCATGATGCTCATAGTGAAGAATGGCTGCTTGCAGGATGGTTGCCAGTAGGCTAATAAGCAGTAAGCAGTAAGTAGTAAGCGCAAGGCAGCACCCAGTACGTGGAGCGTGTGGATAGGAGCGAAAGGAGGGATATCATATCGCTAGAATCATTGGGTTCGGTGTGAATTTGTTAAAAGGGGCAAATCTGATTATAGGACACGGATGACCGGTACCGATGGCCGCGATCACCCGTAGATTTATTGATGAAGGCAAGCAGTAAGAGATCGGAGAGAGGAGAACCTTCAAACTTTCTGTAAGACAGATGAAACGAGTTGGAGTTATCTTAGGAGTTGGAGTAGCCAGGCGACAACTTCTCATGATGAGAAGCAAGCGGTCGCCTTGTGATTACTTTGGCTTTTTCGTTAGTTTACTCCCGCATTCCTTGTAACTTCAGACCGCTTGATTCTGTAGAGAGGACGGGTCGCTGCTGATTTTTGCTTTGCGCGTGAATTTATCCTGGAGGTAGGGCATGAGCCAGCGGTCAATCCCGATCTTTCCGCTGTTGGCAGCCGAGAGGATGATCAGGAATTCGAGCAGTAAGAGCTGACCGTTAATGCTGATGGAACCGGAGAAGAGATACGCGGCGTTCATCACGAGCCCCATCAGCGCGGCGAACGCAGTGAATGTGCCGAGAATGAGGCCAAGCCCGACGAGGAATTCGCCCAAAGGAACGATGACGTTGAACCATTTGACGCCGGGCAGCGCGGCATGCTTTAGGAATACGGCCCACCAATCTTGAACCGCAGGCTGCTCACCCGTGGATTTGGCGATGGCCCCCTGCATAAATCCGCTTGCATCGAAACCTCCCGTTAACTTACCCCAGCCTGCCGTCAACCACTTATACCCGACGTACACCCGAATGATCGTCAGCAGCCACATTGCGATTTTGCTTGATTGCAACCATTGAATAAACACCAGCACCACTCCTCCAATGAATAATCATTCTCTTTTTTGTTTTCAGATTTTTGCAAATTTGAAATTCGTAAGCCGTGACGAAGCCGAAAAAACAGCAACGATCTATATAATGTCGCATATTAACAAATTATTCATATTTGCAAAAATCTGTATTTAAATACAGTATTCGCATAGGCTGCGATTTGGCATAGGTTCTTGACATGAAAAAAAGACGGCGGAGAACCGGAGTTCTCCACCATCTTTGTATGATCGTTACGATGTTAAGCTGTACGCTTTTTCAGATGAGTTGTCGGCGCTTTGGGCTCATGACCGCGGTGGGTCATTTTATTCCACAAGCCACGAAGGTAAGGAAGTACCCAACGGTCGAGACCGATTTTACCAGCGTTGGCAGCAGCGACGATGATCAGCACTTCAAGCAGCAGCATTTGGGCGTTGGTGCTCACGGTGCCCGAGAAGAGGAATGCGGCGTTCATGACCAGTCCCATTAGGGCGGCGAAGGTGGTGAAGGTACCGAGAATGAGTCCGAGACCTACCAAGAATTCACCGAGCGGGATGATGAAGTTGAAGAGCTTCACGCCCGGCAGTGCCGCGTGTTCGAGGAACGCTGCCCACCAGCCTTGTACGGCGGGGTGATCGCCGGTTGCATTGGCAATCGCGCCCTGCAGGAAGCCCCCTGCGTCAAATCCGCCGCCTGTCAATTTACCCCAACCTGCCGTCAGCCATTCATAACCGATGTAGACCCGAATGATGGTTAGCAGCCACATTGCCCATTTGTTTGTTCTCAGCCAGTTGTTAAACATATAAACCACTCCTTAAGTGAGTTTTGATTGTTTGGATTAATGGGTCATTACGATGTTTCTAATGTCGTTGTTGTTGGTTCTTGTTGCCTTGGGAAGTGATCACCTTCTCTATGTCTTTATTATAAGTGAAAATATTCACAATTCACGTGATAAATATCACAAAGTTGTGAACGTTTCGGTATGAGCGCTCCGCAGAGGGGGTTATATCCAATGTGGGCACCGATTTCTGGGTGCGCGATGCCTAGTTAGGAGCACGCTTGGATGGCTGTCAGGCTGCCATTCACCTGCTTTCTGCTTAGAGCCATAAAGTACTGCTATATCTATGTCATCATGTTATCCATTATCTGTTTGTTACGTTTAACGATCATTGTTGGGGGTTGTTGACTCCAACATTATCAGCGATGCGATCAAGACGAAGCTTTTTGTCCAAAATGTTTTAGCACATCATTTCATAATGGATTTCATAAAACCTAAACCTATAAAGTAACAGGCAGCACAGGAGAACGGATTAAAGATTGTCCTCGATTGTTTCCGAGAAGCCTGTTGTTTGAATCAAGCGATATAGAAAATAGAGAGCTCGCGCCTGAAGTTTGATCGTTTTGTGCAGGTAAGCTTGAATACTTTCAGAAAGCTTCATCGCATGCTCGATGTTCTCTAGCTCTAAGCGTGCAATGGATTGTTTTAAGTTCACGGTTTCCTTGGAATAAACGGAGCTCTGCAGTACCTGAATCATCCTAATTTTAAAGAGATGCGATTCATTATAAAGACGGTAATCGTTATCAGGGTCTCGCTTTGCAGTGAACAGGCCGCTCTGCTCCCAGTAACGGATTGCCGATTTAGGAGCTCCTGTCCGTCTGGAAACCTCGTGGATGCTGAAATATTGGTTAGAGTCGTTAGCTCGACTACCTTCAGAACACGATTTCAACTCCCTTACCAGTTGATCCAAACTTACTTTTTCCCGATGCAGCATAACTTCTCGATCCCTGACGATCCACAATGCGTCATCCAACTCATTTCGCCCAAGACAATGCATTACCTCGCTCGTTACTTCCATACCGAATGCGGCAGCCATGGCTTGAATACATGCCAGATAAGCTTCATGCCGTTCTGTGTACATCCGATATCCATTTGAAGATCGATCTGCAGGAGGTATCAACCCCTTCGCTTCGTAGTTCCGCAGAGTGCTGCTACTTAACCCGTATTTCTCTGCCAGTCTTTTGGGTCGAAAGCTCATGTGATCCCACCTTCGTAAAAAATGCATAACATTAAAACCATTGTAATGTTATTCTGTATTTTTTATTGATTTCCTTCATATTTACCTCCTAAACCTTCCAATTGGCTTTCATGTTGTATGATGAAAATAATCCATTTCAAGGAGGAGTTTATATGACAGTAAAACCAGTATTGCGTTCGGACATGACCATTGAGGAGATTTGTGTGGCAGGTAATCAATATATTGAATCGGTATGGAAAACACGATACGATTCGATGTTTGATGAGTTAACGATCGCTTTTCGTGAAATCGAGGATGCTGCCTATGGGCTCTATTTGGATCAGTTGATGCCCGCACTATTTGAGAGCCTTGAAGACGCCGGGTTCGAAGCAATGGAGCCCCTCAAGGAGCATGATTTCATCATCGGTAAATGTTTGCTATTTCGCAATTCGCTTGAAAAATGGGGAACCGAGGAAAATAGGGCTAGAATATTCTGGAACGTGATACGTAGTAAGAATGGTCAACAGCCCATTGGAACCTTACTGACGGAAATCCCTCATTCTCATCTGAAGTTCGACATTCCCAGGGCACCTGTACTATATTCGCTGAGCGATTATGAGAGGGAACAAATCGCGCGAGGGATTCGACGGATTAAGGAATAAGAATAGTCGTAAAGGTGAGCATGCTTATGTTAGATCCAAATCCCAATGAAAAGTATCCGATACCGGGGAATCGTGACTTACAGTTTATTCAGAACACAATTACAAAGCCTAACATTAGGGTAGGGGACTATTCCTATTACATGCATTGAACGGTGAGCCGTTCGAAGATCAAGTATTGTATCATTATGAGGTCATCGGGACCAACTACCGCTCTGAGGGATGCCGGCGATGAGAAATCGAAGGGACCCTCACGATCGGTGACCTCTTGGCTTTAACAAGCCGTGTCATTGATGTGGGATTGCTCCTAAAATAATAGGAGTTATCTTTGCCCAAAAAAAGGCGCCCTGGCTATGGGTGCCTTTTTTTATATTTATCGTTGATTTCCTTTTTAAGGCCTCCGTGGCACTCCAATACTGCTACGTTTACTGAGGTCAGAAGTCTGGGTATTAATGAGACCATTAAAAGATCCTCCAAAAGGGTCGGTGTTATATTTGATAAATCCAATCCACCTACAACACCAAGTGAATCAGAAAAAGTTTTATTACCTTCTGCCATAGGAGGCTGGGCTGTACACTCTTTTTAGAGACCGAAGTAGCATGCTTCTTCACAAAATTCGCATCCTCCTCACTTAACTCTTCTCCGACCTCATAACGATCGTTAATTTCATCCAACTTTTCTCGAATTTGAAGATCGGATAATCCTTCTTCAGGCGCTGCGAATGCCATACCAACTGCGCTAAGAGTTAGTCCCATTACAAGTAATGGTATCAAAGCCAGCCTCATGATTTTCTTTAACATAATAAATCCTGCCTTTTTGTATTTTGAACCTTATTAATTGTGGCTCTATACAGTTTAAACACTATAAACAGGAAAAGGTTATGGAAAATATAAAAAATATACCGATCTATGGAAGATCTTAATTTAAGAGATAAAAAAGAGGGAAATTCAGATCAACTCCAATTACATATATCCCAAATACAGCCTTTGACTAAGCAAAGAAGAAAAGGACCTGCGGTGTCAGGTCTTTTTCTTCAGTGAACATCGAAGACTTGCTTTAAGAAATCGGGTTACCTTTGATATTCATCTGGATGTTTCCTCTTCTATATACAGACAAAGGACGATACAGACAAAGCACGGATTTTGTGATTAAATGTAAACTAAAGTTGAATTGTCGGTTGGGAATTTTGGGGAAATAGGTTGGAAATTTAGGGTAATAAGTAATGGGAGCGTTCATAGGGGGAAACCATATGTTTAGCAAAGGGTCTTTGTCTTTCCGTAAATTCGCGTGGAGGACAAGCTTGTTGTCCATGGCGACAGTATTGCTGCTGTCCGGATGCAGCGGCGGCGGTAAACAGCAGGCGGAATCAACGCCGGCACCAGTGGTGGAGGCTCCGGTCGAGCAGCCGGTCGAAGTGCCTCAAGAGGAAGCGTCCTCTCCATATAAGGCACCGCTGACCGGAATGCCGTTAGAAGCGTCACTGACGCAGCGGCCGCTGGCCGTTATGATCAATAACGCACCGGCGGCCAGGCCGCAGTCGGGTCTGGGACAAGCGGACATGGTATATGAAGTGCTGGCGGAGGGAGGGATCACGCGACTGATCGGCATATTCCAAAGCCAGAGCGGGATTGAGAAGATCGGGCCGATTCGCAGCATTCGTCCTTATCTGATCAATCTAGGCGAGAGCTACGGCGGGGTGCTTGTACATGCTGGAGGCAGCCCTGAAGCTTATAGCATCATCCAAAAGCAAGGCAAGCAGGATATGGACGAGATCGGAAATGCAGGCGCCTACTTCTGGAGGGCCAAGGACCGCAAAGCGCCGCATAATCTGTATTCCAGCGACGAGAAGCTCCGTGAAGGAGCGGCCAAGCTTAACTATGGCAACGACGTGAAGGTGCCGCAATATTCGTTCTATTCGGAGCCGACGGCTGCAAGCGGCGAAGGTGCAGAGGGAACGGCGCCTGTGGAGGTTATTTCCGGTGAACCCGGGGAGAAGGTAGAAATCAAATTTTTACTAGACAGTTATGTGGTGGCTTATCAGTATGACGGTTCGTCCAATACGTACAAACGGTGGGTCAATGGCTCGCCACATGTGGATCTCAACGATAATGTCCAGCTTGAGGCCGCGAATGTCATCGTGCTCGGGGCGGATCATAAAGTGCTGGATGATGTGGGCCGGCTTGCCGTGAATGTGGAAGCGGGCGGGAAAGCGATGCTGTTCCAGCGCGGAGAAGTCATCGAGGGGCAGTGGGTACGCGCAGCGGGCGATGCGATCCGTTTTGTGAAGGACGGCAAGGAAGTGCCATTGGTGCCGGGAACGACGTATTTCAATATTGTGCCGAATTCGCCTTCTTTTGAAAGCCATGTGACCATTACGAATCCTTGATGTATAAGAAGTGGATGTTGGATGCATATCGGGATAATTTGCACTCAGACGGAGATGTTAATAGGCAAGGGAAATGAAGCGATATCCATGCATCTTCTATTTTGTTAGTTCCTTACATTTTTGAGTGTTACTTTTCTATACACACCCTGCCATGGATGTGATAAGATAGTCAAGGTTGTCTATCTTTTGAGGGCGTTCGCGGCAATTTATCGAAAAAAGGGGTTAAGAGTATGAAATTGAAGAAGAAGGATATATTCTTCCAAACGCTGGAGAATATGGCCGATACGGTGGTACAAGCCGCAGATTATTTTTCGCAGCACGTTTCCAATCTTCAAGATGTGCTTGAATTTGCCAATGAAATGAAAAAATACGAGTCCCAGTGTGATACCTATACGCATACCATCATTACTGAGCTCAACAAAACGTTTATCACGCCAATCGAACGCGACGATATTATGGACCTGACAACCAGCATGGACGATGTGATGGACGGATTGGAAGCAACGGCATCCCGTTTCTATATGTACAATTTGGGGAAACCTGACGAGTACATGGTACAGTTTGCCGAAATTTTGCGTCAATCGGCTTACGAAATTCAGAAGGCCATTCATTTGCTTTCTCAGAAGAAACTTCTGGCTATTCGTGAGTACACGATCCGCTTGAACGATCTGGAGAACCAAGGCGACGAGCTGCTGCGCATCTGTATCAAGGATCTGTTCGCCACCGTCTCTGACCCGATTCTGCTGATCAAGAAAAAAGAGATTTACGAACGTCTTGAGACGACCACGGACACCTGCGAAGACGTGGCAAATATGCTGGAATCCATCATTATGCGCAACTCGTAAGGGAGTCCTGAACAATGGATACAACGATGTTAGTATTAGTAATTGTTGTTTTTTTGGCGCTTGCATTTGACTTCATCAACGGGTTTCACGATACGGCGAATGCTATCGCAACGTCGGTTTCGACCCGGGCCCTGAAGCCGCGGGTAGCCATACTGCTTGCAGCGAGCATGAACTTCGTCGGCGCGATGATGTTCACGGGCGTTGCCAAAACCATCGGCGGCAGCGTCGCGGATCCGACCAAGCTGGATAACGGGATCGAGGTAGTTATTGCAACATTGCTTGCAGCCATCATCTGGAACCTGGTTACTTGGTGGTTCGGATTGCCTTCGTCCTCTTCCCATGCCCTGATCGGGGCATTGGCTGGTGCGGTATTCGTCGGCGCGGGAAGCGACATGCTGAATTACGGCGGATTTAAGGATATCGTATTAGCGCTGATCCTGTCGCCGATTATCGCATTCGTGATCGGTTATCTGGTCATGCAGCTGCTCAAGGTCATCTTTGCCAAGCGCAGTCCGCATACGGTGAACAAGGGCTTCCGTACGATGCAGATCTTTACGGCAGCGCTGCAGTCCTTCACGCACGGTACCAACGATGCACAGAAGGCGATGGGGATTATCACCTTTGCCCTCGTCACTTCCGGTCAATTGCAGGAGATGGAAGTACCCTTCTGGGTTAAAGTCTCCGCAGCAACAGCGATGGCGCTCGGAACCTCGGTGGGCGGCTGGAAGATCATCAAGACCATGGGTACGAAAATATTCAAAATCGAGCCGATCAACGGCTTCGCAGCAGACTTCTCGGCTGCCTCCGTTATTTTCTCGGCGACTTTGCTTCATTTGCCAATCAGTACGACGCATGCCATTACGTCGGCGATTCTCGGCGTAGGCTCAGCGAAACGCTTCTCCGCCGTGAAATGGTCCCTTGCAGGGCGCATCGTAGTGACCTGGTTTATTACGATTCCGATTACGGCCGTACTGGCAGGAGTCATCTTTAAAATTCTTTTCTAAAACATAATTACACATAGATAATGGATAGTTGTGGGGCCAATCAGGAATCGATTGGCTTTTTTTGTTTAACGAAACTAAAGGGCGCAAAGGAAGGAGAGCTTATCATGATTCGCACGTTAGCTATTACGCCAAGCTATGAAGCGGTAATCGGGCTTCCACTCGAAGAGATCCGAATGGAGGACTACGCCTGGGTATGGGCCGATTTCAGTGAGCCGACGCCGGAGGAAGCGCGGAAGCTGGAGAGCTATTTTCACTTTCACCCGCTCGCGGTGGAGGATTGCCTGCACATCCTGCAGCGGCCGAAGCTGGATTATTACGAACAGATGCAGTTTTTTGTCCTCCATGCCCTACAGCAGGATACCCTGCAAGCCGTTGAGGTGGATCTGTTTCTTGCACCTTCGTTTATTGTCTCCTTCCACCAGAAGGCACTGCCCGAAATGAATGATGCTTGGGAACGTGTTACCTCGGTCGCTGGTAAAGGTCCGCTGGGCCAGGACGGTCCGAGCTTCACGGCTTATACGATCATGGATAAGCTGGTGGACCAGTACTTTCCAAGCTTGTTTGCCATCGAGGATGAGCTAGCCGAGCTGGAAAGCCATGGGGAGAAGGATTCGGTCGAGGAGCTAATGAATCAGGTGTTCGCGCTGCGTTCGAGGCTGCTTCGCCTGCGGCGGACGGTCGTGCCGATGCGGGATTTGCTGTACCGGATCGTGAACTCGCAGCATTTGCAGCATCACGCGCACCATGCTTATTTTTCCGACATCTATGACCATCTGCTGAAGTTGGCGGACATGATCGAGGCCGACCGCGAGATGACGGCGGACCTTCGAGACAGCTACATATCGGTAAATTCGAATCGGATGAACACAATCATGAAGACGCTGACGGTCATCACGACCATCTTCATGCCGCTCACCCTGATTGCCGGGATATACGGGATGAATTTTGAGAATATGCCGGAGCTCGAGTGGCATTATGGATACTTCTTCGTGCTGATTCTCATGTTTATCCTTGGCGGGGGCATGGTGATGTGGTTTGTGCGCAGAGGCTGGTTTAAATAGAGAGCTTCATTCTTGAGTATGGTTAACGTGAAAAATGGTGATGCGATTCGTAAGTAGAGAGATGCCAGCCGGGAGTATCTATCGGCCCAAGTCCATGCCATGCGGTTATCTAAAATGAGGTAAGGTTGTCCTGCATCATAAGGCGAATGCTAAATAACTTTCGTTTCTTATTCCTCCGTAAGGGGTAAAGGCTTGCAGAGGAGGGACTGCATATGAAACTCAGGCTCAGACCACATCCCAAGAAGCGTTCATCGCATCAACCAGATGAGCCTTTGCGTTCCCGGCTGCTGCGCCGGATGCTTCGATTGGCATGGAAACGAAAACGAAAGCTCGCCGTGACGAACCGCTATGAGGTGGGCATGGTCATCAGCGAGATTGCGACCGGCCTGTTGTTCATCACAGGCAGCATACTCATGTTCTATCCCCATATGAAACGGATCCCAACTGTGCTGTATTTGATGGGCAGCATTATGATGCTGCTGCGTTCCGGTCTGCGCGGATCCTATTGGTTTCGGTTAAAATCACTCGAAAGCGCCGAGAATAAAGAAGCCGGCCCCGAAGAGGACTGGACGCGCTGATGAGGATATCATAGGTTGATAAAAGGATATGGCTCCAGTCTAGGGTAACCGACTGGAGCCAGCTGCTTGATGTATGAAGGTTCGGATGATCCCGCCTATGGTGAGTTTCAGGAACGTATCTGCTAAACCCATCGTGTGATCAGAGGCTGCCGTGTTTTTTGAAACGCACGGTAAGGTTTATACCCTTTTACATAGGTCAACGACGACGTCTGCCTTTGCCGGACGTTTTGCGCGAGCCGGAACGGCGCCGGCTTCCCGAGGAACGGCGTCTTCGCGGTTTATATTCGTAGCCGTCTTCATTCTGGTCCGTAAATGCGCTTGGAGAGGAGCCGCTGCCGCCTCCGCCTTTCTTCTTGCCCAGCGCGCCTGCAAGCAGAGAGACGATGGGCGCAAGCTGCTGGAAGCCCTGCATGACCTTTTGTACCTTGCCAATGTTGTTGACGATGCCGTCGATGCCCCCCATCCGATCGATGAGGCCCTTGATGTCGCTCATATTGTTGACCCCGAGCCCGCCGAGGAGCTTGCCTAATCCGCCTCCACCGCCGCTGCCGCCTCCTCCGCCAAGGAGACCTGCCAGTCCGCCACCGCCGGAATTCGTGGATGGAGCCAGAGCCGAAGCTGAAGCTTCCATGTCCGATACCGTGTCGTTATATGGATATAACGCGGTTTCACCCACTTCCGGATAATCGGTGGTGTATGGCGTGATGCCAGGGTACGGTGTTGGATCCTGGGGCAGTGATTCATATTGATTGAGGGAGCGATGGTTATTAGTGGGTCGGCGATGATAATAGTGAGAATGACGCGTCATGATATCACTTTCCTTTTTGAGTTAAGATACTATACTGTATGATACGGGCGGGCGTTGGGTTTAGGCGGATGTCCCGATTTTCGGGATAGGAGCGGAATCGGGCGATAGCCCAGGAAGATTTTGGCGGGCATTGGAGCGGCGAAATGCGAGCGTGTATAAGGGATGCTGCCTCTGGGTAATGGTTGTCCTGTAGTGCGTGAAATCGTTAATGCTTGAAAATACTATATCCGCTCGGGTACAATGGGAGTGCGAGTGTTATACACAGTAACAATAGGGGATGATCATCCAGTGCAATTAAAGAAGCTAAATGATAAAAGCATCGATCAATTATTCGAAGCGATATTAACCCTGGGCAGTGTGGAAGAGTGCTATGTATTCTTCGATGATCTCTGCACCGTTAACGAAATTCAGTCCTTGTCGCAGCGGCTGGAAGTGGCGCGCATGCTGGGCAAGGGATGCACATACAACCAGATTGAAGCAGAAACGGGAGCCAGCACCGCAACGATCTCGCGCGTGAAGCGTTGTCTGAACTACGGCAATGACGGTTATAAAATGACGCTGGAGCGTCTAGGGCGTTAAAATATGACGAAGCCGGGTGTGCTGGTGATCAGTCATGGTTCACGTGAACAGAAATGGGTGTCGCTTGTGGACGAAGCCGTCCGGAAGCTGGCCTCTCACATGGATATACCGGTCGTCTCTTCGTACTTGGAATTGGTAGAGGGCCGTTTGATTCAGGACGGCATTACGGCTTTGGAAGACCAGGGTGTTACCGACATTGTGGTCATTCCTCTATTTGTCTCGTCAGGCAGCACACATGTCGACGAAATAGCTTATGCTATAGGAGCGAAGGCCGTTCCAGACATGGAGACGGACCTGGCGCCGTTTCGGGTTCGGTCCCGGGTTCATTTTGGTACCCCGATGGACGACGACCCCGAGATTGCAGCCATGGTATGGGATAAGGTAAAAGAGCTGTCCGTGAACCCAGCGAAGGAGGTTATTCTTCTCGTCGGACACGGCAGCCGGCATGATCTGTTTCGCAGCCGCTGGGAAAAGGGTATTAACTCTTTGGCACAGCGAGTTAGCGAGGTAAGCGGAACAAGCGCAGATTATGCCCTACTCAGTCCCGGCGATGTTCGGGACAAGGTGACAGCATGGATGGAGCGCGGCTGCGATGTGATCGTAGCTCCGCTTTTTTTGAGTGAGGGATATTTTACGGAGAAGGTAATACCCGATCGGCTCGAGGGGCTTGGATGCCGATATTCAGGCAGAACCTTGCTTCCGCATCCGCTGCTGCCGCAGTGGATGGAGTCGCAGGCTAAACTTCTTCTTCTATCCTTGAAATCATAAGTAGGTGGCGTATCGTTAATGAGAAATGCAAGGTTAATCTATAACCCAACCTCCGGCCGGGAGGAAATGAAGCGTCGGCTTGCTGATATATTGAACCGTCTGGACAGTGCTGGCATCGAAACCTCCTGTCATGCAACAACCGGAGAGGGGGATGCGACCCGTGAAGCGGCGGATGCTGTAGAACGCGGATACGATCTTGTGATCGCGGCCGGCGGAGACGGTACGCTCAATGAGGTCATTAACGGGATGGCTGGCAGGGATAATCTCCCGCCGCTGGGTATTTTCCCGCTCGGCACCACGAACGATTTTGCGCGGGCACTCGGCATCTCGAAGAACTGGGAAGAGTACTGCGACCTAGTGATTCGGGGCGAGACACGCCCGATTGACGTGGGCAAAGCGAATGATCGTTACTTCATTAATATCGCGGGCGGCGGTACGCTGACCGAGCTCACATATGAGGTGCCAAGCAAGCTGAAGACGATGATCGGGCAGCTGGCGTATTATTTGAAGGGGATCGAGAAAATGGTCAGCCTCGCGCCGCAGGAGCTCATCATCAACGCCAGCGGTCATCCGGCGATCCATGACGAATTCATGGTGTTCCTCATTGCGAACAGCAACTCGGTCGGCGGCTTCGACAAAATCGCGCCGGGCGCGAGCATCGACGACGGCTTGTTCGACGTCATTGCCCTGCGCAAGTGCAATCTGGCGGAGTTCGTACGCGTGGCTACGCTCGCCCTGCGCGGCGAGCATATCAACGACAAGCGAGTCGTGCATTTCCGCACCGACTATATGGAGGTCGTCTCTCCGGGACCGGTTCAGCTGAACCTGGACGGCGAGTTCGGCGGCGTTCTGCCGGGCACGTTCCGTGTCCTGCCGCAGCACTTAAGGATTTTTGGCTGAGATGAGGCATTTTAAATGATGGAACAGGCCGAGGATCGCCGCTTAGGCTCCAGGCTCTTGTAAGTAAATGAATGGATTTGCAGGCTATATGGATTGAATAACATACGAGGCTCCCGTATAATGATGGACGTGAGCTTGTGCGTTAAGCTCCCTTGGGGGAGCTTTTTGTTGTTTAAGCGAATGAAGGTTAACGGAAGATCATCCGCTTCGATTATGGATGGTGTTCCGATTGGGAATATAGAGTAGTAAGGGACAAGTTGAACGGAAAGAAGTGAACAGCACATCATGAAGAAGAACCGCAAGGGAAGCGATACGCGCCGCAGCGGCAAGCCCGCGGCTTCGGCGGCCCTCCTGGACCTGCCGGTGGCCAAGAACGACGAGGTCGTGATTGATATTATAGGAATGAACCATGAGGGGGAAGGGGTCGGCCGTGCCGACGGCTACACTCTGTTCGTTCAGGGCGCCCTGCCGGGCGAGAAGGCCCGGGTGAAGGTGCTCAAGACCAAGAAGCAGTATGGCTACGCCAAGCTGCTGGAGCTGGTCGAGCAGAGCCCGAACCGCATCGCGGCCCCATGCCCGATCTACGACCAATGCGGCGGCTGCCAGCTGCAGCATATGAATTATGCCGGACAGCTGGAGTGGAAGCGCCAGCTGGTGGTGGACAACCTGGAGCGGATCGGGAAGCTGCGGGTGGTGCGAGAGGCGGAAGGTGCTGGAGGGGACATTGAGAATTCTGAAACCAATGGGGCGAGTCCTGCCGTGTCCGGCCTTGATTCAGATCAAGAGGAGATCCTCGTGCGGCCGACACTCGGTATGAGCGAGCCTTGGCGCTACCGGAATAAGTCCCAGGTGCCCATCGGCGTAACGGAAGGCGGCCTGGTCGGCGGCTTCTACGCCCGCGGCAGCCATCGGATCGTGGACATGGAGACGTGCCTCATCCAGCATGAGCAGAACGACGAGGTCGTCAGCCGCGTCAAAGCCATCGGCCGGAAGCTAGGCATTACTGCTTACAATGAAGAGACCGGCCAAGGCCTGCTTCGCCATGTGGTGGTGAAGATCGGTTTTGCTACCCGTGAGATGATGATTGTACTCGTGACCAATGGCGAGCGTATTCCACGCGTGAACGAGTGGGTCGCTGCTATTCGTGAGGAACTTCCAGCTGTCGTGAGTGTCTGTCAGAACGTCAATACACGCAAGACGAACGTTATTTTTGGGGATGTTACCCGCGTCCTATGGGGGCGTGAGGTTATCCATGACTATATCGGCGATGTGAAGTTCGCGATTTCAGCGCGTTCCTTCTATCAGGTGAACCCGGCCCAGACCGAAGTGCTGTACGGCAAGACGGTGGAGTATGCGGGATTAACCGGGGAAGAGACCGTGATCGACGCCTATTGCGGCATCGGGACGATATCCCTATTCTTGGCCCAGCATGCCAAGAAGGTGTATGGAGTCGAGATCGTGAAGGAAGCGATCGAGGATGCGCGTGCGAATGCGGAGCTCAATGGTATGAAGCATGTAGAGTTTGAAGTCGGCGCGTCCGAAGACGTGATTCCGCGCTGGAAAGAGCAGGGCATCGAGGCGAACGTCATCGTGGTCGATCCACCGCGTAAAGGGTGCGATCCGCGCCTCTTGGAGACGATTCTTGAGATGAAGCCGGAGCGGGTGGTTTATGTGAGCTGTAATCCGTCCACGCTGGCAAGAGATTTGCGGGTGCTGGAGGATGGCGGGTACCGAACGGTGGAGGTTACGCCGGTGGATATGTTTCCGCATACGGTGCATGTGGAGAGTACAGTGTTGCTAAATTGGCGGGGGTGTAATTAGCAATCAAAGTTTGCCTAAAAGCCAAAAAAGTATACCTAAAGCCTAAATAGTTTGCCTAAGAGCTGAACGAAAACCAGGGATCCACTCCTGTTTTTCCTCGGCTCTTTTTTCTGCTTGATGGGGAAGAAACTCTCCATACTCCTTGATAAACCAGGTTTTCCTCCGATTTTCCCTCTGACTATTTAAGCACTGTCTCAAGAGTTTCCTTTTGTTTTACTACTGCCTTTAGGCAGACTTTAATTGCTTTTCTTGCACCCGATTCTCCCCGCCTAAGTCTGTTTTTCTCCCGTTCTTATGCAAACTTTAATTGCCAAAGAAATTGGGGAAATGGGGGAGGAAGGGCTGAGAAGCGTCCTTGAGTATGAAATCCTGGATGGATTTACGGAGTGCCTCGAATTCCGTTTCACTTTCTACATGGGAAGTGAGCACAGCTTGTCCCAAATCTGTAATACGCTCAAGCACTTCTTCAAAATTTATTGGAACGAGCTGGAACTCATATTTCCCTCCCTCGATTAAAAGCTTAATTAGATGCATGAGTTTTCTGGTCTCATTAGTTCATTTAGGCAGAGCACATCAATTTTACATCAAACCTAATTTCAGACCACTGTATCACCAATATTTATAACCTGTACTACACTTTATTCATCTATATGCTTTTGACTAATCCCCAAACGATGCATTTCTCGGAAGATGTATGTATGCTGTATTGTATAATGTAATGGTGCAAAATGGGAATCGGATCTGGTAGTGATATTTCTGAATAAGTTGATACATCTGGAAATCCAAGCAGCTTTAATTTTGCGTGAAATAACTCATGAATCATTACAGCTATATCGTTTGTAGAAGGTGGATTCAAAGTAATGGTGATAAGTGTAGTCGCTTTTTTATATTGATAAACAGGAAATGCAAAGATGTTAGTGGAAAAAAACAAAACGATAAAGTTTACAATAGCAGGGTATGAAGGAGATAATTGAGATGGGGCTTCCTAAAATTTTTTCTGGTATATTTGATGACTGTAAAAATTCATATAGAATAGTTTTTGTTATAGCATTCTTAGAAACAATGACAAGAGATAATGGGGAAAGCAACTACTCTAAATTGGTAATGAACATAATAAATTATTATTACATACGCGAGGTTAAGGGCTAGCCTTGCGATCCCCCCCCATTAAGTGCTGCAAACAATTGGACTGAAATGAAAAGTAGTGGACCTCTTGGTTTATTTGATGAAACCTTATCCGAATTAGATAGATTTTTTGAGTCGAAAAGAGGTATTATAAATATTAGTTTCAAGAGAGAGGTGTGGGCCTATATGGGGAAACAGCAGATTGAGGAATTAAAGAATTATGCTGAAAAGGCTCTAGATGCTTATTTTGATAGTGAGAGCGTCGCCTCAAAAGAAAATAACCCTGTGCAAGAAGAGCAGATCGTTCTAAACGATAAAGTGGTTGCAATTGAGGGCGTATTAAATGATCTAAGAAGTAAAAAAACTCCATCTGATTTTCAACTTGCTGAAAAACACAGAGAAAAAATCAAGTGGACCGAGGGTGCTTTATTCAGTCCCTACTTTGGTCGTATCGATATAATCGAAGATGGGATACCTGATACATTATATATTGGTGAAGTTGGTATAGCAAATGATAATAATGAGTTAATAGTAGTTAATTGGCAGGCCGATATCGCCAAGGTCTTTTATTCTTACAACGGTGGTAATCCTAAAGTCGAGTACATTGCTAATGATGAAAAAAGAACAGTAGATGTTCAGAGAAAGAGACAAATACATATAGAAGATCGCAAAGTGTTAAATGTAATCGAAAATGAAAGTGGTAAGATTGCCAAAAAAACAATAGCAAGGAAAAGTCCACAAGGTGAAGAAACAACGACTTCCGGTACAATTGATGATTTTTTAAGTTACATTCTCTCAGGTAAAAGCGATACACATAAATTCAAGGATATTATAGCTTCAATACAATCAGAACAGGATGAAATAATCCGCTTAGGACTAGATAAACCCATTGTGGTTCAGGGTGCAGCAGGCAGCGGGAAATCCAGTATAGCGTTACATCGAATGTCATACTTAATGTACAAATATCGGGAGCAGTGGCTACCGGAAGATATAATGATTATTGCACCCAATAAGATGTTTATTTCTTATATGGAATCGGTATTGCCTAAATTGAAAATCTCTGGAGCTCGTCAAAGTACTTTTTATGAATGGGCGACAGAGGGACTCAAGGGTTTGAAATTAGAGTTCAAAGAACCATATGATACTATACAAACTTATATGGATGATAAGTCGGGAAGAAATGAATTCTTATTGAAGTTTAAAGGCTCATTAAAAATTAAAGAAGCCATTGATAAACTCCTTGATTTGTTAGAGAGTAGCCCTTTGCCACAAGGAGATTTAGATATTGGTATTACCAAATATAAACATTCGGACATTGTTAAATACTATGAGGGTAAGAGATACCTTCCGGTTAATAAAAGAATAACGGAATTAATAAACCACTTGAAAGACTGGACGATTGAGCAACAATATAACGCGGTGGACGAAATAAAAAATAAAGCAAATGATATCCAAGAAAATTGGATAGGCATGCTACCAGAAGGATCAGAAGGAAGAAAGGTATTATTTGAGCAAATTGATAAGATAAAAGAATTGAAAATAACGAAAATAAAGTCAAATTCTAAAATGTTACTGGATAGATATTTGAAGCGTTTAACACGAATTGATCCAGTAACAGTTTACTCCCAGTTATTTGAACCAGAGATCTTAAAGTCAATGAACCTTGGACTTAGTGACAAAGAGGTAGAATTATTGTGTTCTGATATGAGATTTGAGGGTGAGAAACCATTTAGTTATGAAGACCTCGCTCCTTTATCTTATATAAATTCAAGGGTGAATGGGTGGGCTAAGAAATATGAATATGTTGTCATAGATGAAGCCCAAGATCAGAGTCCATTTGAGATTTGTCTATTACATAACACCGCAAAATCAGTTTGCATATTAGGTGATATGGCTCAAAGTATCTATTCTTTTAGGAGTATCTCAGGATGGGATCAAGTCATAAAAGAAGTTTTCCAACAAAGCGCAGTTTTTTTGAAATTACAACTTAGTTACAGATCAACCTTCGAAATCATGAACTTAGCAAACGGTATTATTGAAAAGTCTAACTTATCCTTGCCGAAAATTGTGCCGATAAATAGACACGGTGAAAAGCCTACTATTCAAAGAATACTTAACGGAAAAGATCTCATAGATAATATAAGGAACTCCATTGGTATCTTTGAAGATAAAGGGTATAAGACTATAGCCATTATCTGTAAGGATCTTAAACAAGCAAAAAATCTTTTTGAAAATGTTAATGAGCCGTCTATACAACTAGTTAGCGATCCACACCAGAAGTTGGAAAAGAAAATCGTTGTGATACCAGGATACTTGGCAAAGGGTTTGGAATTTGATGCAGTAATTTTAGCAAATGCAAGTAAGGAAAGATTTGATCCTAGTGACCCAATAGATGCTAAGATGCTATTTGTATCTGCTACCCGAGCTCACCATGATCTGCATATTTTTTATCATGAAGAGCTAACACCATTGTTGAATAACGGAAAAGTAGATTTATCGGGTCATGACTTGTTAGAAGATATCTTATAATGAGGTGAATAGGATGCGACACCTGTTAATTAAATATATATCGCGAGAAGATAATCATGTAGATCCTAATTTCACATGGCTTACATACGGGGATAGTGGAAACAAAGGTGTCCAAATAAAAAATACATTAACTCCAGGATCTTACGTATTCTTTCATACCTCATATGCCAATAGCGCATATATAACAGCATATTTCTATGTCGAGAAAATATTAACAAAAGGCGATAACCGACAAGAGATAGAGTGTTTGAAAGCTGACTCTAGATTTGATGAGGTGGTGATTATAGGAAGTAGAACTCATTCAAAAATACTTACTTTCCCCATATCCTTTGATAAGAAAGTGGTGGATAAACTTCGGTCTCTAAATATAAATTGGAACTGGGTGGAATCCAATCAACAAACGGAATTAAAGACAATTTCAGATTCAACAAGATCCCATCGAGAAATATCTGATGAAGAAGTGGAATGGTTACTTTCACAATGTAAATGCAGGGGGTAACGAATAATCGTTATAAAGAGAAAAGACACTGAGAGGAAATGCCTCAGTGTCTTTTCTTTACTGGTATAAGTCTGAGTCTAACTCTCTTACAAATGGTGAAATTGGACGGACAGCAGATAAAGTTAAGGTAAGTTTTGCTCGGGTCATTGCCACATACAATTTTCTTCGTTCAGTTGCTTCATAAGCATCAGGATCATCACCAGGTTCCATTCTTGAATGTGGAAGTATGCCTTCTTTTAATCCTGTTACTATAACATGATCAAACTCCAAGCCTTTTGACGATTGAAAAGAAACAAGCTTTACACCTGGCGTAAGTAGGTCTGCTTCTTCACTTTTAATATGTATAGGTACTATATTGAATTCTTTTAGTTCTTCTTCAAATTCAATTAATCTATTATGAGAATAAGCAATTATTGCTATAGTGTCGGTATGGAAGGTACCTTTAATTTGACGAATTTTTCTAACGACCGATTGAATTTCATCTTTGTTATTTTGAGTTATAATTAGTTCAGGTTTAGGTCCTTCAGCTTCTGGATCTTCAGTTGGTAAGAACTCATCATCATTGATTAATGTTTTATCATGTTTTTGCAAGCTTCTAGCTAACTGAATTATTTGCTTAGTGGATCTGAAAGACTTGCTAAGGAGTTTACTTCGTCCACCCCTAATTTCAATGCCAACACTTTTCCAAGTAAATGTACGTCTATAAATTTGTTGCCCCTTGTCTGCTGCAATTGTAATGCTTTTTTGAGTTAGTTTTTTTATCACCATGAATTGTAAAGGTGATAGATCTTGAGCCTCGTCAATTAGTATATGATCTGGGAGATCCCCAGAGGGGATTTTATTATAATTATCCAATAATAATACCGCTACGTCGTCAAAGTCAATACAATAATATCTATTTCTTAGTAATTGTTGATACTTCTCAAATGTATCGTATATAGTTTCTCTATGGGATTTGTTAATAAATACCTGCTTCCCTCTGCCATTGCGTTGTGTAGATAAATAGTTCTGTCTATCTTTTATGTTATTATTTTTAATCCATGAGATTTCTTCCATTAAGAAAGTTGCTAATGCTCTTTCTTCATTCATACCTTTTGTATTTACTTTGGGGAAGTCTGGGTCACCATATTTGGAAACGGTTCGTTTTGCATGTAATACAATGTTTATACCCTCCCCTTTTTTTATCATCCTTCTAGTAAGTAATCCATTCTGGCGTAACAACTGAGAACCCCAAGTATGAAACGTTAATGCATCAACGGCTTCATCACTACTTGCCCTAGCGATTTGCTGTAAATAGATAGAGAGTGCTTTGTTATATGTTAATAAAACAACTTTTGAGGAGTTTAGTGCTCTTGCTTGTTTCTGTAAAAATATGGCCCGCTCTAGCACAACCGTAGTTTTACCCGCGCCAGGAATTCCTCGAATTAATAATTCGCCTTCAGCCTTAAACTTAACACAATCTTCCTGTTGTTCGGTTAACTTTATGAGTTTTATTCCCATGCTGTTCTCCCCTAATTTATCTATTCTTCTTCAAACCATGCTTCTATTTCTTGACGGTACTTGCGTTCTTCTTCTTTTTGAATCAACCTAGCCTGTTCGATTAAGCCCAAATCCTTTTTTGATATTTCTATTATGTTTTTACTGTTTTGTCCCATTTCTTTATTAAAAGAGAAGTACTCGTTAAATTTAGTATTTCCCCCTTTACATTCATTTAAATAATCATCAAATTTAATACCTGGTCTTCCTATAATGTATAATTTCTCCTGTGCTCTAGTAATTCCAACATATAGTAATCTCCGCTCTTCCTCTAGGTCAGGCTTACTGCTATGTGGAAATGAGCGGTCTCCTAAATACATTAAAAAAACTACTCTGAATTCTTCACCCTTCGCGGAATGCACTGTACGAATTTGTACGGATCCGTTTAATTCATCTGGCTCTGGGTCAGCATTAATATTGTCATAGAGGAGATCGCCTGCTTCATAGCAATACTGTGCTCCTGCATTTAACGCCTCATTTAAATACATTATTAGTAATTCGCTGGTAGCCTCCTCAGGGACTTCAACTTCTTTATTATTTATCCTATCGATAATAACATCAATTAGTTCTACGTAGTTTTCAGGTTCTTGACAAAAATCGAATACACAACGCATTTGATTATTTTTATTTTCTTTTTCCATAATGTTTGTTGAGGCTATATATTCAATATTATATTTGTCCAGGTATTCTTTTACTTTATCGCTCTGCGGTGCAAATTCAGAATTCTTCCTAACAAGCACAGCAATTTCATTTGGAGAAATATCACCATCTTTTGTAAGCTTCGAAATCTCATTGGCAACAAAATCAGCAGCAAGTTCAAGTGTAGTTGCATGAATTATTTGAACAGGATAGTTCTGATCCCTGTATTTATTTAATGGTTCCGGAAGCACTCCTGAAGCAGGTACTAATTTGATTTGGGAGTCCTTACGTATAATTCTATTTGCTACATCAAGTATCGCCTTAGAGGAACGGTAGTTTTCAGATAATACTATCGGTTGTAAAGTTTTAGTGCTAGTATCCCCCATGCGTGTATAGAAATCCCTTAAATTTGAGATGCTGGAACCGTTAAAAGTGTATATTGTTTGGTTAATATCACCAACTGCATTGATTGAAATATTCGTCGAGGATACTAATTTTGATAACAACTGTTCCTGTGCACGAGAGGTATCCTGATATTCATCTACCAGTATATATTTTAATCCATCTCTTACACGATCTAAGGTTCTATGATTTGTATGTTGCAATATTCTAATGGCTTCAGTTATTAACCCGTTATAATCGATTTTATTATTACGTTTTAGCAGCTCGGAATATCTTTTCCATACTGTGATGACATCATCAGTAATAACATTGATTGTTGTGCTTTGATCTATATCACATTGTAATTCATAGCCTCTTGGAAGATCTTCTGGTTCAAGTAATGCCTCCATCTCATCCGCGCCTTGGCGTAATTGATCTATTACTTTAGTGAAGGATTTGCTTAATATTTCTTTATCAAGATTGGCTCTAATATTGTTGAATAGGAAATCCTCATATTGGATAAAAATTTCATTGCTTCCCTCAAAGTTAGGGGCCGAACTTGGCACTAATACTTCAAAGTTTGGTTTCAACCAAGTTTCTTGATTGCCTGTTGCAATTCTTATAATTCGATAAGCTAATCCATGAAAAGTATAAACAGGAATAAGACTTCCAGCACCAACCTGTTTAATAAGTTGTGCTAACTTTTCGGTCAGTCGAGCGCGGGCTGTTCTTGAAAATGAAATTGCAATAATGGAACTTGGAGGAACATCAAGTTCGAGCTGTAGATATAAAATTCTTGCGGCCAGTGTACTTGTCTTCCCTGTGCCTGCAGCAGCGTTAATAACTAAATGACCTTCTGGAGCTGTTATTGAATAGCGTTGTTCTTTGTTGAAGTTTTGTAATAGTTCGTCAAAGCTCAAGATACCACCACAGTTCTAGATATTATGCGAAATTATTACATTTCAAGTTCGACAAGACAGGAATATTTTCCTGCCTTGTCGAATTAAAATAGTACATTGGTCTAATTTATCGAGGATAGACAATCAGTTTTGGAGGTCAAATTATGGCAGATAACGATAAAGTAAGCATTAGAAGTGAACTTATCAGAAGAATTGATCTAGAATTGATTGGCCCAAATGAGAATAATGAAGAGCTTAACGAGTCACCTGCACAAAGATACTTGTCGGGAATATTGTGGCCAATTGGTACGGAGATAGACAAGGAAGATGATGAGAGAAATGAGACTGAAGAGGATGGAGAAGAAGCAGGGCTTCCGGACAATGCAGCTCCTTTAATGCAGGCAATGAAGCCATCATCAATTGGTTTATCATTCGTAGTTGAACAAGAGTTCGAAAAAATAAATGTCAATTGTAGTTGGGGGACTTATATACCCACTGGGGGCAAGGGGAATAGGGGGTGGAAACGAATATCCCATGACTTTCCTGAAGAAATTAACTTAGTGCCCGCTGATGGCAAGCGATATTCTAAAAGCTATGACAAAGATCCTGATATCCAACTAGAATGGATTTCTAGACCCTTAAAAGATGGACTAAAAAGATATGCGGTGAGTTTGTTTTTAGTTAATAGAAAGCAAAAGCCTGAAAAGGGTCCAAAGGATGCCGTATGCATATTCCAGCCAATAATAATAGTTACAGGCCCTAAGAATAGTAAGCCGTTTTCTGTCCGGAGAATGAATTTAGAACAAACTTACAAATTACCGGATGTTGCTGCAGATGAGTTAGTCTATAGAAAACAGACTGTTTTTGCGGTAGGGCATGGGGTATCAGTAAATTGGGATGGAATTTCCGATGATAGACAACATGTAAGTGTATTAACCACGAAGGTGATGCCAGTATATGAAATTCCTCGCGTAATTCCGCCTGATTGGGATGGACAAGGTACATTGGATATGAAAAAGATAGCAAGTGCAACGAGTGGCGAGGAGATTTACGGATATCTTGAACCATTATTGGATAAATACGATCAGTGGGTATTCGAAAGAGAATTAGAAGTGGATGATCTTAACTCAGAGTTGAAATCAACCGGAGAGGAACATTTAAGATTATGTAGGGAATCGTTAAATAGAATGAGAAAAGGTTTGGATCTAATTCGTTCAAATGGACGAAATGGCGAAGTGTTCAAAGCCTTTCAGCTTGCAAATAGAGTAATGTTTATGCAACGCACACAAAGTGTATGGGCAAGAAATGCAAGTAAGAAAAAAGATTGGTCTAATGGTCCTGAAGAGATAAAAACAACATGGCGGCCATTTCAAATTGCGTTCATACTTCAATCACTGACGGGTATTGTTGAGCCACAGCATGGTGACAGGAAAATAGCAGATCTGCTCTGGTTCCCAACTGGTGGTGGTAAAACAGAGGCTTATTTAGGGCTGGCTGCTTTTGTAATGGCAATCCGTAGATTAAGAAAAGAAGAAAATGGCTTAAGAGGGGATGCGGGTGTATCAATTTTAATGAGATACACTTTACGGCTTCTAACAATACAACAATTTCAAAGAGCATCTACTCTGATATGTGCGTGTGAAATTGTTCGAAACGAGGATCCGAATACATGGGGGAAAGAACCATTTCGGATTGGTTTATGGGTCGGTGGGAAAAATACCCCGAATAGTTATGACGAGTGTGAAGAAGTATTAAGGCCTGGAAACTCAAATCCGACTACAACTACTCCTGTTCAGTTAGTTGCCTGTCCGTGGTGTGGTTCGAAGTTAACTAAGAAAGATTATAATGCAATTCGAAAAATGAGAAGAGTAATAATCGGTTGCTCCCGAAAAGAATGCGAATTCAGCCGTACCAAAAGACCCTTTGAAGGTATTCCAGCAGTAGTATCTGATGAGGAAATTTATAGATTACTACCTACTATGATCATCGGAACGGTGGATAAGTTTGCTCGACTACCTTGGGTAGGTGAAACACAAGCACTTGTTGGAAAGGTGAAGGGCCAAATAAATCATTGGGGCTTTGTTGCTGAGGGATCAGACAAAAATACCGAAACTTGGATCAAGCAAGTCGTTGATTCTAATAAAGGATCTATGAAATTCCAAGATGAGCGTACATTGTTACCGCCCGACTTAATTATTCAAGATGAATTACACTTAATTTCCGGTCCGCTAGGGACAATGGTTGGGTTATATGAAACAGCAATCGATTATTTATGCTCTAGAGATGTTGATGGCCAAATAATCGGTCCAAAAGTGGTAGCCTCAACAGCGACAATTCGACGAGCAAAGGAACAAGTCTTGTCACTTTTCGCCAGACGACTCGCTATCTTCCCAAGTCCTGGCTTGCTAGCAGAGGATTCCTTTTTTGCTCTGGAACAACCAATACAAGATACTCCAGGTAGAACATATGTCGGAATCTTTGCTCCAGGACGAAGTGTAAAAACAGCTATTGTTCGGGTTTATGCAGCACTATTATCCGCTACAGAAGCAATGGAGTATGACATAGATGACTTAGACCCATACAGAACAATAGTTGGATATTATAACAGCTTGCGGGAACTAGGTGGCGCTGTACGATTAATTGAAGACGACATTAAAGCCAGGATGAAAGTGCTGGCTCAAAGAGACAAAGGACAATTACATCTTTACAAAGAGAGAGTGATAAGGGAGAGTGTTCCTGAGTTAACTAGCCGTGTAGATTCAAGTGAAATACCTCCACTTTTGCAAAGACTAGAACAGCCTTTTAGCGCTTCTTCTAAAGAAGTAGCTCCTGTTGATGTTGTGTTAGCAAGTAATATGATATCAGTTGGAGTAGACGTTGGGCGTTTGGGGCTAATGGCGGTTACAGGCCAGCCAAAGACTACAGCAGAATATATTCAGGCAACATCTAGGGTTGGACGTGAGCATCCAGGGTTAGTATTCACTATATATAACTGGGCTAGACCAAGGGATGTATCCCATTACGAAAGATTTAATTCTTATCATTCTGCTTTATACCGCTATGTAGAAGCTATAAGCGTGACTCCTTTTTCGTCTAGAGCTAGGGATAGGGCTCTATCCGCTACTTTAGTAGCAATGACTAGACTGATGACACCGGGATTGGCTAAGAGGGAGCACGCAAAAAAGTTTAAACCCCAGAGTGAATCAGTCAAGAAATTAGCTGACTTTATTAAAAACAGAGTTAAAGATATTGAGCAGGCAAAGGTTCAAGAAGTACTGAATGACCTGCAAGTCTATATAGATCGCTGGGAACAACACTCAGTAAGCCCAGAACTCTATTATGATAAGTCTCAGAAAAAGCCCAGATTAATGTATCCTTTAGGTGGTAAACCGAAAGGTGCTGCTTTTGGAGTTCCTAACTCAATGCGTGATGTAGAAAAAACCGTTGGAATTTATTTGTTAAGGGAGTAGCAGAATATGAATGGAAAAGTCGGAGAACTTCGAAACAGTCAGTTAATTTCTACTTTTGGTCCTGGAGCAATAATGGATTTGCCAGACTTCTCAGTTATCATAGCAGGTATAGATAATTGGAATACACGTCTTTGTGAAATTATCAAAGAACCTCGTCTTCTAAAGAAATTAAATATAAGTAGAATATATTCACCACCAGCTTTAGAGTGGGATCAGGACAACAAACAAGGGACACTCCCAGCTTATAGATTTCCTAGATTTATGGTGTGCCCTAAGTGTAGAAAAATTGCTCCTTTTTATAAGTTTAATTTACATGAAGATGAAGTTGCATACTGTCATTGTGATGCTGAGACTAAGGTGTTCCCGGCGCGTTTTATCCTAGCTTGTGCAAAGGGACATATCGATGATTTTCCATGGGACTTTTACCTTCACTCACACCACCATAATCTAGATTGTAAGGGTGAATTGCGCTTAAATGATAAGGGAGCTACTGGTTCAATTTCAGATGTTGAGGTCTACTGTACAAAATGCAAAAAGTCTAGAACACTAGAAGATGCATTTTCGGGAAGGGGCCTCCCCTCCTGTCAAGGGCATCGACACTGGTTAGGCCCCAGAAACTCTGTTAGTTGTGATGAAAGACCAAGAGCTCTTCTAAGGGGAGCATCAAACCTGTATTTCCCATCAGTAGTTAGCGCATTAGCAATTCCACCTTACACTAACGCACTTCATCAAAGTGTTGCAGAAGTTCTAGAAGAACGACTCAAGAAAATAGATTCAAAAGAAAAATTGGCTTTTGCAATTGAGATGGGCACGCTTCCTGAGCTCGAGGAATTTGATATTGATTTGGTTTGGGACACGATGGTACATCAACGTGGAATGGAAGCAGGGGAAGATCTAGATCTTTATTATCCCGAATGGGATGCACTATTACATGGTGAAAATAATCCAGATGTGGAATTTGAATTTGAAACAGAAGAGCAAGAGGTTGCAGATCGATTTAAGAAATGGATATCAAAAGTAGTAATGGTACGACGTTTAACAGAAGTGAGGGTACTAGATGGGTTCAGCAGAATAGAACCCCTACCTGATGCTACAACTACGGAAGATGATGAAACCGTTAGAGATTCTCATAAAGCGCCATTGAGTAATCAACGCCTTTCTTGGCGACCGGGAATTATTACCCGCGGCGAGGGCATATTCTTTACGCTTAACGAAAATACACTTCACGAGTGGGAACAAAAGCTTGCCAATATATATGGGAGAGATGACAACAATATAATACAGTTACCTATCAACGATGCATATCTCAAATATTGCGAAGATAGACATGAAACCGATGTGAAAATACCAGGGGCAAGGTATATCTTATTACACACTCTATCCCACGCTATCATGAGGCAATTATGTCTTGACTCGGGCTATTCCTCTACTTCATTACGTGAACGAATATATTCAAGGGAAATTGAGGGGCAAAAAATGGCTGGAGTATTGATTTATACTTCCACCCCTGACTCGGAAGGAAGTCTAGGTGGGCTAGTTGAACTGGGCAAAAAGGAAAAGTTCGAGGAAGTATTATGGCACGCTTTGCAGGAAGCAAAATTTTGTTCTGGTGATCCATTGTGCTCGGAGCATAAGCCTGATTCTATCGGTGATTTGAATGGAGCGGCGTGCCATGCTTGTCAATTGGCAGCTGAGACATCTTGTGAGAAATCAAATAGATTTTTGGATAGGTCCTTTTTAGTTCCGACTGTATCAGAACAAGACCTAGCATTCTTCATGAGGGTGTAAAATGGCAATAACTGACCAAATAGCAGGTGTGATTTCTCGAATAGTTAACGAACTAGATAGCGAGTTGTCTGAAAAAATAATTACCCAGTTGGAATTGGGTAATTTAACAAAGCAATCAGCTGCAAATACATGGACACGTCTATTAACTCCTTATTTCATCCCGACTCCATTGTTGGTCGATCTATTAGAGTCTTGGAAACAAATTGATATAGATTCTAATGTATTAGCATTTAGTATTCGCTGCGCATTGGAGACAAAGCGCCAAGCGTATTGCAGATTTCCTAAAATAGAGTTAGCTTGGACTGGCCCATATAATCCTTCAACAAGTTTGGTTAGAGGAACTTATTCCTTGATGTCGGAGATGATTGAGAACGCTCAGAATTCTATTCTACTAGTGGGATATAGTTTCACAGCTACTTCGGATACTACTAGGAATATAATTCGCAAACTATCCGAAGCCCATATAAGGGGATGTGCTGTCAAGATTGCATTGCACGATGACGGATTTAATCATGAAAATGTTAAAAAGGCCTGGCCGCCAAATAAGCCCCTACCTATGTTGCTGAAATGGAAGGGAAATAGTAACGATACAATGGCCAGTTTACATGCTAAATTACTTTGCATTGATCAGAAAGAGATATTTATAACTTCAGCAAATATGACTTATCATGGTCTAGATTCTAATATAGAGTTAGGTGTCAAAATTCAGGGGGAAGAAGCAAAACTGATTGCGAGACATTTTGCTTCTCTAGAGCGTTCCAGAATACTTCGAAGAATTTAAGGAGGAGTTAAATGAGTTTATCTAGGGATATAAATATTAAACCATCCTTCTTAAGGGAGCTGCATGCCCTCCCTTCCCAGCTAGGTGATCAAGTATGGGAGAAAATTAATTTCCTTGCTCAGAATCCAATACCGGACGGACATCTTAAGAAAAAACTTAATAAATGGGCAGATGTTTACAGGCTAAGGGTCGGAGACTACAGAATTTTTTATTCATTCGGTAGTAACTGGATCAGATTATTAAGTATAAGGGCTAGAAAGCAAGCGTATCAAAAAGATATTGGTTTTGAGGAACCTACCAATTTAGGAGTAGGTCCCGATCCAGACCTATTATTAGATGAGGAAGTAGCCGCTGGCGTTGAACAAAATTGGACTACCGTTGAAGATGATACTTTAAAATCAAAGAAATTGCCTGTTGATCTTAATACAGAATGGTTAAGTTCCTTGAAAATTCCTGAAGAATATCATACAGAATTAACATCCTGTAAAACAGAGGATGATTTGTTATTATCGAAGACACCGGATAATTACATAGAACGCGTTATTGATAATCTTTTTCCGAGGCCTGTGACAGAAATAATACAACAACCTGATCTAATAGTTTTTGATACAAATGATCTTATCCGATATAAGGAGGGGGATCTTTTGGGGTTCTTGTTAAGACTTGATTCAGAGCAAGAACGATTAGTTGATTGGGCATTACAAGGGCCTGCTTTAATAAAAGGAGGACCAGGAACAGGTAAGTCAACGATTGCTTTGTACAGAGTGAGATCAATCATAGATCATCATCATAGCAAAGGTAAGTCTAATTTGAAAATTCTGTTTACGACGTATACCCTTGCTTTGGCAAAGTTTTCAGAGCAACTTTTGCGACAGTTATTAGGTACCCATATGAATCTTGTTCATGTAAATACAGCTGATGATCTAGCGTTAAAAGTAGTTAAGCTTTATGAACAAGTTGATCAGGTAGCAGATAAAAAACAACTTAAGACATTTCTTGAGATGTTAATAAATAACGATGGTGATTATAAGTCACTTAATCGCTTCAGGGTTGAATACTTACTTGATGAGATTGAATGGGTAATTGAAGGAAGGAATTTGAAGTCCCTGAATGAATACCTAGAGGTTTCTAGAATTGGACGAGGAATAGCTTTAACTAAGCAATCTAGAGAAGCTATCTGGAAACTATATGAATCTTTAAATAAACTACTAATTGGAAAAGGTTTGTGGACCATCTCTAAAGTTCGTTGTAAAGCTTTTGAAATCGTCAAGTCAGGACTTTATCAAGAAAAATATGACTCGGTTATTATTGATGAAACACAAGATTTAACACCAATAAGTCTAAGTTTTCTAGTCGAATTGGCCTCCGATAATAAAGGGATTTATCTTACAGCCGATGCATCCCAATCTATTTATTTCAAAGGTTTCTCATGGAAAGAAGTTCATGAGAATCTCCAGTTTAGAGGCAGAACTTTAACTCTAAGAAGAAATTATCGCTCAACGCGTGAAATTTCTGAGGCTGCAAATACATTTTTGAAGGATACAAATAGTGGTGATTCTGAATCCTTAATGACAAGATCTATTCAAAATGGGCCCCAACCTATATTGACTAGTTATAGTTCTGAACAGAGTCAGTATGAAACCATCGTTAAGTTCCTAAAACAAATGTCCCGTCATTTCAGGCTAAAGGTATCTGCAGCAGCAATTCTTGTTCCTTCTTCAACTATAGGCAAGGAAGTGGCAGATGGGATAACTCAAGCAGGGGTACCAGCTAGATTTATGCGAGGATCTCAACTAGATCTGGATTCTGATGAAGTAAAGGTTATTACTTTAGCTTCTTCTAAGGGGTTGGAATTTCCAATTGTTGCTTTATCAAGTCTAGATAAGAAATACCCTCGAGTCTCTACTGATTTCGATGAAGATGAACTAGAAGAGGAGCTCAAAGTGGCTAGAAGGACTTTATTTGTTGGGTTTACTAGAGCTATGAGAGGATTATTGGTGCTATATAACAAGAATAATCCTTGCATGTTTATTAAAGAACTTAGTAAAGACCACTGGTTTATCAAGGAAGATTAGGAGTTGAGGGCATGGCTGGCGATTCCCCAAAATCTGGCCCAGTTTATAGTAATTTAAGTTTTATTAAACGTGCACTGTATCAAAGTCCAACTCGTTCTCTGCCTTTTTATGATATAGTGCTTGATTTATTAAAAAACTGGAGAAGTATTGGGAGAACAGAAGCCGAACAGTTTGTTATCTACGCGCTATATGCCAAACGCTCATTCTTTGAAGAAGATTTGGAAACTGGCTTGTGGTCTGTGAAACGTCATAATGATCCTAATCTTAGTATTGTTGTGGAATTCCTAAAAAAGAAGCCTGAACCACTCTCAGTTAAGCAGTTGGCCCAAAAACTTAAGTGGAGAGATGAATCCTCTTTATTAATCGGACTGTCTTGCGATCTTAGATTCACATCAATTCAGTCAAAGGGTACGGAATATTGGATGTTATCTGACTGGATTCTAGTTAACGATCATGTTTATTCATTCTTAATTGACAATAAACAAGAGACCATTACATGGGAAGAAGCAACTTCAATAATGACAACTGATATTGGTTTTAATCCCGAGGAAGTAATCTTCGCTCCAGATATCGATGAAAGATTTTATTATCATCTTGGTCTTATTAGAATTGACTTAATTGAGGATGAAGAAGTAAAGAGCCCCCTATTGCTAGAGGATGTACCTGTTGAAATCAATGAAGAAGTAGCACGCAGTAGTTTGTTGATATGCAAGTACATTCAATCATGTGGACAAGCTTCGGCTAAGGACATCATTCACGACATCTTTAATACAAAAAGCTATGAAAAGGTCTACCCACTCTATAAACTTTCACTAGAAAAATTCTTAGGTGGTATTGGTCAAATTAGTCTAAATGAGCAAAGTAATTGGGAATATCAGGTCAGTGCATCTCTTGAATTGGGAGAGATTAATTACTGGGATTATTCTGTTTACAATTCGGTTCCAGTCATTCCGAATGCAGAACAATTAATTGCTATTGAAATAGATCAACCAAGTACTATAGGAGAGAAAAGTAGCGATATTAGCAATAAAAAAGGGAAAAACAAAACTGAGTATATTCATCACATTACTTACTACGAACGGGTTAAGGGCTATTTACTTGCACCTAAATTTTGGTCCGAAATGAATGCTGAAGATAGAGGTATTATTAGTGTTAACGTAGATGGCTACTTATATAGTTGGTTATGGAAAAGACATAATGGCAAAGTTTATTTTTATGGTAACGGAATCAAAGATTTGTTTTTTGATTTTTCGTTAGAACCAGGTCATGAACTGAAGTATTATTTCAATGATGAATCAAGTGTGGATATTTTCATTGGAGAAATCAACAAAGATATAGCTAGTGAACAAGCTAGATACTTAGATATAGGGAAACTAGTTGAAGAGAGTCAGCGAGTTAACAAATCGTTTTTCACTATTATGTGTGAGATTCTTGCTACCTACCCAGCGGGCATGCACTGGACAAATTTACTCAATAAAGTAAATGCACTAAGAATGACAACAAAGAACACCATCTATAACATATTGTCTCAAAATGAATGTTTCGTACAGGTTGATGATAATAAAAAGGGATATTGGCGAATCGATATTACTAAATTATCTAGATTTTACACTGATGAATCTGGAACCGAAATTGAAGAAGATGATGATTTGGACATACCTGACTTTGTTCAATCCACTTCTAAAGAGAAAACCGTTAGAAAAAAAAGAACTAGAAGAAAACAAATATACACTACTCAATCCTTGTGGAACGAGTTCAGTAAGTGGGCATCAAAGCAACGAGGGATTAGGTATGAAACGGCTATTAGTAAAAGTAAGAGCAAAGAAGACTTAGTTTCAATCTTATTTCCTGCTTACGCAAAGCTACTATGTAGATTTGCTTCTTCGAGAAAACGATATTACATTGAAGAAATGGATTTAGTTCAAGAAGGATTCTTTGGTTTTATAAGGGCTGTGGAACTTTATTCTCCAGATCAGGGAGTATCCTTCGGTAATTACGCGAAAAGTCATGTGCTAAGTAAAATGCTAAGAAAAATGATTGATTCTGAAACACTTATCCGTTTGCCTGTTCACATTCATGAGAAGCTTCGAAGTCTAGACCAATATATTAATGCATTTATATATGAACAAGGGAAATGGCCAGAATATAATGATTTATATAACGAATATGGTCTAGGTATAAATGAAATTATATGTTTGGATACACACCGCAAAATAGATTACATTTCATTTGAAGTTTTGTGGTCCGAAGACATTGCATGTAATATGTTAGGTTCCCTTTATAGTAGTGCAATTTTAGATGCGAAGAGTAAGCCTTTGTATCACGATGAAAAGGATATAGAAACCTTGGTTTTTGAGTTGGATTTTCTTAACAATTGTATTGAAATAGATACAGAAATATTATGGGATGCTATAATAGTAGATGATGTCGTTAACAGAAGAATTTTAAAAGATGTTGTCATAAAACAGCTATTGAACAAGCTTAACGAGAAGGAAGAACAAGTTATTCGGCTGCGGTTTGGCTTAGATGATGGTATAGAACGCACATTAGAGGCTGTTGGAGAGTACTTCAATCTTACACGAGAGCGTGTGAGACAAATCGAGAAAAAGGCCCTTGGTAAGTTGCATACAACAGCTTCTAATTTGGAATTAGATGTTTTTATACAATAATGAAAGTTTATAAGAGAGTGGGCTTGGTATGGATAAAGAATTACGATTATATGCTGAAGACTTCAAAAATTATATCGATGGTGTTGTAGCAGGGCAAGTCCAGCATAGTCATCAAAATGTGTTTACTGAGACTATGCTGGATACGCTGCAAAACTCAGGGGAAATAGGCATATATGAGGTGAATTATTTTAGACGTACCGGCATTCAGATTAATGGTTACTCCGTCAATGAAGATGGAGAAAATGTCTCTATCGATTTGTATGTATCATTACACACAAGGATCATACCACCCATAACAATCAATAAAAATGATTGGGAACCTGTACTTAAACGCGGTTTTAATTTTTTCAAGAAAAGTCTAAATGGGTTACACAATGCTTTAGTGCTGGATTCAGACTCGGAGAACTCTGATATTTGTAGTTTCTCAAAATATATTTATGATAATAAAGGTAAAATATCAAGCCTAAGATTATTCTTCCTTACAGATGGGCTTACAAAAGCCATTAAATTAGATGAAACTGACATTGAAGGTATTGAAGTGACATATCAATCATGGGATATGGAACGCCTATTTCGTCTTGCCTCTTCTGGAAGGAAGCGGGAAATCATAGAGATTGATATTGAAGAAAAGTACGGATCCAAACTGCCGTGTTTAGAGATGCCAGAATCAAATGATGATTATAATTCATATCTTACAATCATTCCTGGAACATTATTATCTCAACTCTATGAAGAGTATGGTGAGAGATTGATTGAAAGAAATGTGAGATCGTTTTTACAGTTTAGAGGAGTTAATAAAGGAATCAAAGAAACCATCATGAATGAACCTCACATGTTTTTAGCTTATAATAATGGGATTTCGGCCACAGCAGAACATGTAGTTGTCGAAAAAAATGATCAGGGATTGCCTTGTATTAAATCTTTTAAGGATTTACAAATTGTAAATGGTGGGCAAACGACAGCATCAATCTATCATACTATTAAAAAAGAGAAAGATGCTGACATTTCAAAAGTATTTGTTCAAATGAAGATCACTGAAATTAAAGATGCTGAAAAAATGGATGATGTAGTTCCAAGGATTTCTGAGTATGCAAATAGTCAAAATAAAATTCAAACGGCAGATTTTTATGCCAACGATCCTTATCATCGCAAGTTAGAGCAACTCTCAAGAACAATATGGGCACCCGCTAAAGAAGGGAAGAACCGTCAAACCAAATGGTTCTATGAACGTGCAAGAGGACAGTATCTAGGATTGAAAAATAAGGAATTAACACCGGCTCGTAAAAAAGAATTCGATGAAATATATCCGAAGTCACAATTAATTACAAAAACTGACCTTGCGAAATATATAAATTCATGGAATCAGCTTCCCCATATTGTAAGTAGAGGGGCTCAAAAGAACTTTGTTGAATTTACAAAGCTCCTTCAGACTGGAGATATAAAGGATCCAGATCAAGGGTATTTTCAAGATATCGTTTCTAAAGCAATATTATACAATGATATAACTAAGTTAGTACCGTATAAACATAGAGCAAATATTGTCACTTATACTATAGCTTGGCTCTCAAACAAAACAGAACAAGCTATAGGTTTTGAGGAGATTTGGAGAAAGCAAGAACTACCTGAATCTTTGAAGGAAACGATTATAAAAGTGATGAACGCAGCTCATAAACATATTACAAATCCTCCTACAAATCAAAACTTTGGGGAATGGGCAAAGAAGGAAGAGTGCTGGATAGCTTTTAGGGATATGGAGCTCGGGGAAATTCTTGGGATTTGAATTTCTAGTTCAGTTAATACATGACAACTACTATAATAGGACACATAGAGCAAGATAGGGGATTCGCTAATGAAGTTTATTGATTTATTTGCAGGAGCAGGAGGATTATCAGAGGGGTTCATTAGAGCTGGGTTTGAGCCCGTCGCGCATGTTGAGATGGATCACTATGCTTCTCTAACCCTAAAAACTAGAGCGGCCTATTTCCACTTGCAGAAAAACGGTCGTACAGAAATTTATCGAGATTACCTCAAAGGGAACATTACTCGAGAAGAACTGTATACTCATATTCCAGAAGATTTAAGTAAAGCTATTATAAATGCAGAGATATCAGATGAAACTATAGATGAAATATTTAGTGCAATCGACAAAAACCTAAAGAATTTTGAAAATGGTAAAGTCGACGTAATAATCGGTGGTCCACCTTGTCAGGCATATTCATTAGTTGGAAGAGCTAGGGATCCTTATGGTAAGGAGAGGGACCCTAGAAATCATTTGTATAAACAATATGTGAAGTTCTTGGAGAAATACAAACCAGACATGTTTGTATTTGAGAATGTTCCTGGTATTCTAAATGCTGCAAAAGGTACTTTGTTCGATGATATAAAAGCTATAATGAGGGAATCGGGATACGAAATAGAAGCAAAAACCTTAAACGCCTGTAAGTTTGGTGTGCTTCAACAAAGAAGAAGAGTTATTCTTATAGGTTGGAGCAAAGAAAAACCATATTGTTACCCCGAGTTTGAAGAGGTTATTCATAGTTACATCGTAAATGATTTACTAAAGGACCTTCCAAAACTAAAACCTGGTGGAGAGGCATTGGAATATATATCTGAGCCTAGCCAGTATTTATTGGATTCTAGGTTAAGGGAACCCGACGATATATTAACTCAGCATATTACTCGAATGCATAATGAGAGAGACAGAGAAATTTATAAGACAGCAATTAAACTTTGGAACAAAGAGAAAAAACGGCTTGTCTATACTGACTTGCCAGAAGAGCTTAGAACACATAATAATTTAAGCTCATTCTTAGACAGATTCAAGGTTGTAAGTGGTGATTTACCTTATTCACATACTGTAGTTGCTCATATTGCAAAAGATGGGCATTATTATATACACCCTGACAATAAGCAAATTAGATCCTTATCTGTTCGAGAGGCTGCGCGTATTCAGTCATTTCCAGACAACTTCTTCTTCGAGGGACCTCGCACTGCGGTGTTAACTCAAATCGGCAACGCAGTACCACCACTGATGGCAGAAATAATCGCGGAGAAAATTAAACAAACGTTAAATTATGAGATACCAATGCAGCTATCCTTCTAATGGATAATTGCATTTTTTTATTAAAATCACATACATACGACACCGCAATAAATGGCTTTATTTTTACTTACGAATACTGTAGATCTCCCTTTTTATTTTTATCTGTGATGAGTTGCCATACTTCATCCAGCCAGCAACAGATGTTAAGATATGCCCAGATTTCTATACTGTATTCAAATTCATCGTATTGATCGTCTGCTTCTAAACCCTTAATTATCGTTGAAACCTCATCTTGCATCTTTCTTGATGATCGCAAGTCATCAGGACCGAAGGCGCATAATAAGATCACGATCACAATTGTCGAGAATGTCTGACAGAATTGACAAAGGCATTGGAGGATTATCGAGACGATTTTTGAAAGGCATGGGTTACCAAGCAGATCATTGCTTGCATAACCCATGCCCTTTTTTCTTTATCAGGTTTTTTTCGACTACTAATTTTGATTTTGAAAATTTTACGAAACATCATGGAGCCCAGTGGTATTTTTGATGCGGAAGAAAATCACAAGAAAGATCGAGGGAAAACTTGAAAGTGGGCTATCGTATACACTATTTACAGTATGCCGCATTTCCATCTACTACGTTTTTATGCCATGAAGAATAGCCTCAGTATGGATACAATCTCATAAACAGACTAAGAGGACTAACTATGACAAGATACTAAGCGTTTGGTATTCTGACATATATGATGTCAGGATTAGAATGTTATGCTTCAAACAAATGAGCCGATAAATCGTGGAAGGAGAGGAGTGAAAAGAGCACTACGAACATTGACTTGGCGTTTGCTTGCTGTTGATCGTTATCTTTGCTTTAATAAACGTTGTAATTGTATCTGACTAAAAATAATCGCTAACTTCATTGATGAATGATTTGATTGTCATTCATTTGATCGTTTTTTAAACAGAGGAGGTATAGGAGCAATGACTACTCATTCCACCCGGAGTTTCGGTGTAGCCGAACGTCGAGCGCGATTGCGCGTCGCCACCGTTTAGCACCCGAATTCAGGGCGAAGGAAGTTGTTGACGCGGCGAGGAGCATGGTGCGTCTCCACGGGACGGACCAGCCTACCGTGTATCTCTCTGCCTGGGCGCGTGTCGATGGGATGACCGTGGAAGATATGGATCACGCCCTTTACGTTGATCGCTCTCTTATCAAGCACTTGGCGATGCGACGAACTCTATTCGCTCGCGGACGGGCGCGAGGCGACTCTGTCCGAATTGCGCGAGAAGATACCACTTCTCACCGGCTCGATAACCCATGGAGAAGGGAAGTCCTGGGGAGGGAAAGTCACGGTCGGTCCAAGAGCCCTAACCACGCTGTCCGCAGCAGGACAAATTGTGCGCGCATCCAACGACGGCTCCTGGAGCACATCCCGACACCGCTGGGCCACGATGAGCTCCTGGCTAGGTATGACATCGAACCTTGCGACGAAGCCGAGGGTAAAGCGCGGCTGATCGAACTGTGGCTGCGGATCTTCGGCCCCGGCACTGTGACCGACATCAAGTAGTGGCTCGGATCGACGCTCACCGCGGTACGCAGGGCGCTTGTCGGTCTCCATGCGGTTGAAGTCGATCTCGACGGCCAGATCGGCTACGCTCTTCCTGATGATATGGAACCGGTCGATCCCGTCGAACTGTGGGCCGCGCTCCTACCGCCGCTGGATCCTACGACCATGGGGTGGTTTGAACGCGACTGGTATCTCGGCCCGTATAAAGAGCTATTGTTCGACACCAGCGGCAACGCAGGACCCACAGCTTGGTGGGACGGGCAGATCGTGGGGAGTTGGGTCCAAAGTGACACCGGTGAGGTCATCCTTCAACTTATTAAGGATATCAGCTTAGAAGGGCTGGCCTCGCTAGAGCACGAAGCCGCACGGCTTAGCGATTGGCTCGACGGTAAACGCGTCCTGCCGAAGTTTCCCTCGCCGCTCGCAAAAATGCTCACCCAAGCCGACTAATGGATTCTACTTGATATTAGCGGGAGTTTAGATTCTCCCTTTCATACCTTACATTCTATCAATATTAAGTATTCGTCACTTATGGAGTGCCTAATATTGATGGTACGCGAAGGAATAGATTAGATGCGACAGGTAGTATTCTATTCTCAAAACTGAGCCAATTTAGGGGCGTTCTCTTTTTAATATAGATACTTTTCAAAAAAAAACGATTTTCTGAACTTGATATGTCGGTCGCCGTAAGAATACAAGGGCATCCTCGCCAGATCGCTATACTGCTTACCGTATGTTCACTCATCGGCACGTTGAACCAACTCTTGTTCACCGACCGGATCACACGACGATTCGGAGAAAAACGGATCATCGTTGCCATGCTGTTGTTATCCTCAGTATCCTTTGTATTCTTATTATTCTCAGGTCATTTCTACTATGTCATGGTAGTCACGATGTTGTTCTTTACGTTTAATAATATATTGCATCCCACGATCAATACACTGCTGTTCAGAGTGGCCGGGGATGAACAGGGGTTTGTTGCAGGGATGAATAACGCTTATACAAAAGAGTGCTTCTCCCAACGAATCCAACTAAGATACTTACAGGTAATGAAAGGGACATAATAAACATACCTATACCACCAATTGCCCCAATCAATTTAAAACTAGAACCAAAGATAACTAGCTATCACCGTGAAAATACTCGGATCTGGATTGAGCCAACATCATTGGAAGCAGCCGGCTTTACAGTTGGGGACAAGGTGTGAAGCAAACGATTACACGTATGCGATTTTGACTCGCAGCGATTCCATGGAGAACACGATTTCCAAACGTAAACGTCCTAGCTGGGCTCATCCTCGGCCATTGTACGAAGCATGTAAGAGGTGACGGCTGTTATCCATACTCGGGAACGAATTGATCTGTTGATTAGTGACGGAAGGATTGTCATTCGGCGGGAACGTATCTAGTGCTACAAGAGACTTTCCGTGCGACAATAAGCAAATCACAATAAAAATAACTGCGAAGGCCCCTCCCAAAAGAGAGGCTTTTCACAGTTTAATTTTTGGAAATATATAACAAAATTTAAAACAACCAAATTATTTAGCAACATCCTGAATTTGATAACGTTATTACTTATATGAAGAGATTAAACCCAAGTTGCGTTGACAGTCACAATGCTATAAATATTGCGACCTCCACCATTCTTAACAACAGTCTGATCAGCCTTTTTAGCTCGAAGTTGTGTTGCCGAACTACCGTCAAGCATAACAGCGCTTGAACAATTCAAGGATTTCATGACTACTCGCACATCCCACGGAGTAGCATTTAGAATATTTGCTAAAATAACTTTTTTAGTAGAACTATTGTAACCAATTGCTGCACGATCTGAATTAGCTGCTGGAGAAACGGCATTCACAGACTGACCATGTTCATTATCTACCAGCCTTTTTGTCAACGTTTTGCTATCAGTAATACTAGAATCATTGAGGTACAAGCCCAGTCCACTGATGGCCCATTTAATGTAGTTAGGACTGATACCATGTTTATTTGGTAGATCTGCGATCTGGAGCAGTTGGTATACTCCTAACTCATGAGCAGCACTTGCATTTTGCTGTAAGCAAACCATGGTTCCTCGTTGGTAAACAGCGCTACTCCCTGCTTCTCGGACGCTGTGACCAAATCGAGTACAAGCAATACCAAATACTTTTTTTAACTTATCATCAAAAAATGTCCCGTTGATTCCGAATTTAGAGCTACTACTCAATACTGCGCCACCCAAATCTTCAACATTAATCGCTTCTGGATCTGCAGCAATATAGTGAACTGTCTTTCCGCTGATTGTACTGTTGTAATATTTTGCTTGTGCCATTACTATCACTCCTTCTTTTGTTTAACTTAGAGGGTATCTGATTCGAAAATGTACCCTTCATCTTCGAATCAAACGTAAGCTATAATCATATTATATAATATAGCGTAGCGTTACGCAATATAATTTATTGGAGGGATTTCCTTATGCGTATTTTTTTTATTGCAATCCTGTGTGTTTGTTTAATCTTAACAGCATGTACGAGTAACTCTGAAAAAACAAATAGTGGCTCCAATCATGATCCAACATCACAGACTCAAGAACAAGAAAACTCTGAGGACACGAACCAAAGCAATAGTGGGCTGGTCGAGGATCCAAAAGAAGTGGATATCAATGAACTCGGCCCCTTCAAAAAGGGACTCTCACTAGATGAAATGAAATATGATGAGAAATATCAAGATATCGTTACCATATTCAAAGAGAATTTAACTGCATGGGCAGCGAAAGATAAAACTGCATTTAAAAATAGTTTTATTTCGGAGGATGTAGCGAATAGTCAACTGTTTTTACTTGAAAACGATGAAGACTTTGAATTTGTCGGCACACCTTATATAATCGACCAGTTCTCCGAAAACGGAAGAATTAACATTGTGTTCTATTACAGAACAAGCGGAGATGAAAGAGAACTTAAGATGCATACCACAACATTTGCAAAAAATAAAGATGATTCATGGAGAGTTGCGCTAATTGATTAGGGATTAGATGAAGTCTTATTGACTTAATGGGTTGAAGTGTTATTAATGGGGAAAGTTAAAAGACTGTGAATATATCATATGAATTTCTAAAAGAGCACATATAATCACGGTGTTAACGGGTAGATCAAAGGCCACTTGCAAAATACAAGTGGTATTTCGTCTTTTATATGAGTTAATGAGTAGCATTTCTCGTTTTTGTCCGTCGTGATGTTATAAGCCAAATATAGATCGGAGTGATACTACGAGTTTATGATAAATTCGATAGGCTCTGATCAGGTTTTTTTAAAACATTCATTTCGATGACGGTTTTTGCCGGCACAAATGGTGCGGGTAAGTCCGAGTTGACGAACATTTTAAACATCGGAATCCAGATGTAGTTGTCATCGATACGGAGATGAGATTGCAAGAGGATATCGTCATTTACACCAAAACAAAGCCGACTTTGCTGCCGGCCGTGAAGCTGTGAAGCGTGTTCGGGACTGTATTCAATCCGGAAAGTCTTTCTCGATCGAAACTACCTTGGGTGGGCAGAATGCAATAAGGCAAATGGAGCTTGCAAAACAAGCTGGATTTAATATCAATCTGTATTGTAGGCCTTGATAATGTGAATCTTCATATCGAGAGTGTAGCTCAACGTGTAGCCAAGGGAGGTCACCACATTCCTGAAGAAGATATTCGCCGGTGATATGTAACTTCACAGCGATGAATGAATGGAATAAAGGATTAAAGGAAGTACATAAAGAGTTACAAAATGAACAGTTTTCGCAGCAGCTGAAAGAAGTCCGGAAAAAATTATACGAGCTTGAAAATCCGATTAGGGCCCAACATGAGCTGTCGAAATTAGAGGCTCGTAAAGCAGACCTGGATAAGCGCTATGAGGCCTTAAAACCAAAATCGATGATCGATAAGATACGGCAGCCGAACAAACATGAGCTTGAGAAAGTCGTACAGCGTCAAAACTCGGTTAACCGAGATATTAAAATCATCCAGCAGCGTATTCTTGGTCCGGCCGAGATGTGTAATCAAGGCTTCAATTGCATCTACCGTTTCTCTTGTGGAGCTGCTGGATAAAGCACTGAAAGAATGTACCAAACAGGTTATGGCTGTAGGGAACAAATTATCCAAGTGCGAGATGCACCAAACAATGTCCAAGGTTCAACAACAGGACATGTATCAATTACCTAGCATGGAACGTTGGAGGTTATCCAGAGTTCTTCTTTGAGAAGGGGTGTCGTATGAAATTTGACTTTTTTAATGATACCGGTAGAGAGGTTCGGATTCACCCAGCCACTTTTGAAAGTGGGTGTGAGGTAAATGCTGAGAAGATTCAACCCTTGGAGACCGGGTCTTTTATGCTGTTGTGTATGAAAGAAGTACCCAATACAAGAAAATTAAATGGAAAATATTTCAAGTTATTTTCTGATTTTATTTGTTATAATATTAAATTAAGTGGATTTATTTGCTGTTTATTGAAATAAAATCTAGGAGGTTTGTAATGGAAGGTTTGTATGCTTTTATTTTTCTTGTGGTTATAATCGGTCAATTTATTCTTAATAAAGTTTTTGTTGACGGGGAGGAAGACGTTCGTGATACATCAGCGCATAAGCGGTATAATTTAATTTCATGGTTCTTACTCATACCTGTAATACTCGCAATATGGCTTTTGGATCGAAGCCAACCACAACCATTGCTAGCGCTTCTATTCGCACTACCTTTTTTTTATCGTGGTTATATGGAGTTGAAATATGTTAAGGAAACAAAACGATATAAAGTTTCATTTAGTTTAGCATTTGTACTTATCTTTTTCACGATCGTTTTGCTACTACTTAGGATATTGAAGTGAAAAACGGGCCGTGCTTACGGCCCGTCTTTTTGTTGTAATCATTTTAGGAAGCGCTGATCCAAGTGCCGTCATGTAATTGAAGACGACGAGGGGAAGCGCAACTTTGAATATACCGGATACTTTCGCGACCCGATGATGTAGTATAGGTATACTCCAAGAATGCGGCTTCAAATTCAATAGTTCTATATTTTGAAGAGTTGCTCGCAAACCACGACAGGTTACGAGCCAAGCCAACTGAGTTGGTGCTTCCCTGAAGACCTACTTTAAGAACTTTATCGAGAGTAAATGGGGAGGAAACGATGGCTCTAAGGATCTCGTACGTTTGCGCAGCGATTGCTGCCGCTGCCAAGGCAATTTTCCCAGTAGGACCAGGTATCTTTGAAAAATATCCAATAACAGCACTAACAGAAAGGCCGAGACCGGCAAGGTGTTGTTCTAACCTGCTTTGACCATACTTTGTTTCTGCGTGGTTAAGTAGGGCCGTGTGCATATCAACGATTTTCCCCATATCACTCAAATTCACACTAATTGTTCCTGTATATTCACGATATTCCATAATAAATTACCTCCATAATATTATTTGTTAAGTTAACAGCTGGGATATAGGCGACCGATAGACTGTATCCCTCAATCTATCAATTCGTCTAGCAGTTTCTCAACTTGGTTATATCGTATCATATAGCGTAACGTAACGCAATATAATTTTCGATATTTATTTCCAGTTTTTTTGTTTGTGTCAAACATCCATTACTGATCATGATCTTTTTCCGTTTTCGGTGTGTTCTGGTAGTAGGTTCGGACTAACAAATTCATGGTTTTATCCAGTTGCCCTAGCCGTTTTTCCAATGTATCCATCTGCTTGTTGAATTTAACCAATATCGTCTGGAGTAAGATGAGGGATAATGCGATGGGAAACCCAACATTTCCAATGAGTTGTACAAAGGCTTCGAATTCCATAAAAGTACCTCCTTTCTAGATTTGATACTTCTTATTCTAATATATTACGTATCGTAACGCTATATATATTTGAGGACATAACATAAAATATATGTTATAATAACATGAAAGATGTGTTATATAATTAGGAGGATGCACGAATGAGTAGTAAAGAAAAACCCCCTAGGCTAACGGTTTATCTTCCTGATCTTGCGAAGAGTGAATTGGAACAGATGGCCAATCAGACCGGCCTATCCCAATCGCAATTAGTCGTTATGGCTACGCTAGGTCTGCTAGCAAATTATAAGGCTAGGGGTAATGGTATATTTACAGAATTATTGAAAATGGAGCCCAAGAAAGAAGAAGGTATATTGTAGTACGTAACGTTTCACTATATAATAACAACAGCGATAAGGAGGGTTTGTATGAAATACATGGTTAACCTTTTTGGTTATAATGTGGATTGTGAAATCAGGGTCAACAATGATGCCTTAAGTATTGAAATTCCGGAAGAAAATCAACTTGCCCTTAAACAATACTTGATTCGCGTACTTCCAAAGTATGGGAGAGAGGCTTCAGTGGATTCACCGTTGCAGTTGTTAGTGGATCTTGCAATAGAAGCTGAACGAACATTAGATGGACGTATGGTTGAGCCTAAACTTAAGTTACCATATGAATTCCAACCGGAGATCAAAGAAAAGCTGATTGAAGCGGCTGCTTTACAGGACATGTCCGCGACGCAACTGTTAATACGAATAATCGAGAAAAAGTATCAAGAAGTCATGGGTCAATAGGAGGAGAAGGCATTGGCTTACGGTAATAAAGTAAAGTTTCATTATGATGTTCCGGCTTATATAAAAAAGCAGTTGGCTGAAGCTGCCAAGAAGCTTAACATGACAGCCACAGACCTGCTCTCAAAAACGATTGAAGAAGAATATGAACGTGTAATGCAAGAACAAAAAGGGTCCACTAAACAAGATTAAGCTCATTCAGATAGCTTTCTATGAAAGCTATCTGTTCTTTTGTAACGGTCTGATAAGAATATTCTTTTCCAATATGATCAAATGAAAAAATGTGGCACATTGTATACGATTCCAATTGATTTTGTTCTACTAAACAAATGAGCACATTAGGATAGTTCTCACTGATTCTGCTGAAAAAATTAGAGGTGGGACTTGATCCTATTATATCCATGATATGTAGGTACAGTTCTGTTGATAGTCGTGGCGGTTTCAACAAATCGGATTGATTGGTAGAGAATTTGCCTTTGAAAATTACCATATGTCACGCCCCCTTTTGTTTAATCTGTACTAGGTTTGTTAATTATACCAAACATACGTTCCCATGTTAAGGATATAATTTCCTCTATTGTATATTCTTTACGACTCTAATTGCTAAATTGTTTCAGATTATTCGGTTACATTTTTGCAATTATATTACTTTTTTGTATGTATATCGATTATATCATATTGCGTATCGTCACGGAATACTGTGAGAGGATATAATTTCCATAAAGATAACTGCGTTAATAAGTGCGCTAAATTTTTTTCGTTTATTCTAAGTAAGTGTGAATGCCTAGAGGGAAAAGAGGACGAGATATTTTTTTGTTGGTGTATAGGGATGTTTGGAAATGGGTAATTGAATATAAATAGTTTTTTACTTTTTTGGCAACAAATTGAACATAGATTGCGTTTATATTAATGCAGATCATTTGAGGAGGTATTGTTAGTGAACAAAAAAAAGTTATTCTCGGTCTCAGCAGTAGTCCTAAGTATTTCGTTGGTAATGGGCGGGGTTTACACTTTTGGGTCTGGGAAAATTAAAATCGTTGTGAATGGGGAGAGTATCGCGACTGATGTTGCTCCTAAGAATGTAAATGGCCGAGTGATGGTACCAATCAGTACCATTTCTAAGGCACTTGGGGCCAACGTTTCATGGGATCCCAAGTCACAGACAGTATCCATCAAACAAGGAACTTCTAATGCTCCAGTAACAAACGATGTTTGGAACCAGTCCCTTGATGATACGTATGGCGAGGAGTGGGCTGCGGTCAAGAGAGTGATTGATCAGTTTATTCTAGGATACGATGGCCAGGATGAAGAGTTGGTTAAGAGCCTTGTCGTTGAAGGTTTCGATAAGACATTCATTGCCCCAGGAGTTTATGTCCCTGTAGGCGGAAATTATCCTTCATTATTAGATCATGACATCATTGATGCGAAAAAGACGGGCACAGTAGACGGTAGAGGCGAGTATAAAGTACGCGTTAAATTCGTAACTTATGTTGGCCGCTCTTCACCAGTTGAAAACACATGGGATATTGATTTAACTCCGAAACCAGCGAGAGTGGATGAATATCTAATTAAGAAAATTGATAGATCAGCAAAGGGGCTATCATCGTACACGGTTTTCCCTGGTCTGACATTCAAAGATGAAGGCTAAAAAGTGAAGAAGGTTTCCAAGAAGCGTATACGCTTCTTGGAAACCTTCTTTGTTACGAGATACATACAATGGCAGCAGGAGTGCTTAGGGATCCGGCAGTGGATGTATAGATGTCATGGTTTACACTCGTTCCCTTCGGCACCGTTACAGTTGCCACCAGAACTCCTTCTGTGCTCGACGCAAGTTTCGGTACTTTATATGTCGTGCCATTATTCCACCTTACAGCTCCACCGTAACTTCCCCCTCGACCTGTAAGATAAATCTTAACTGTTCGATCCGTGGTGGTTGGGTTTCTAAGTGTAATAGGAGTCTTATAGACAACTCCATAGTGCCCCTTGTTCGATTCTATTGCATTGGCTTCGTCATAACTGTCCTTTTTAACCATGATATTATCATTTACCTTGTTGTTGATCGCATACGCTTTATTACCACTTCCTAGATCGTAAATAATGTTTTGGGAGAAAGTGGAATTAGCAAATCCTGTAATATTAGAGAACGGCCAGGATCCTCGAGGGTGATCACTATTTGCATCTGCAACCTTATTATTAATGGTCCTCAAATTTGTGCTTGTATTGGTCGAAGCAACGGTACGCACTTTGTAAGACATTGCTGCGGAAGAGGAGATTTGAAACTCGAGTGCGCCGCCAACAATCTGACCATTTGGAACGGTCCATTCTTGGATCAATCCGACTTTACCAGCGGCAACCGATGTGTCAATAATGGTGTCACTCGTCAAAGAAGAACCGACAAGTGAGGCTGCTGTACACTGCCCTTGTCCAATATAGTTGGTTGTTAATGCAACACAGTGTTGAAGATTAGAAACGGTAATTGGACTCGCGCCAGCATTTCCAATCGTTACTCCGAATTTCATGGGTGCTCCGGTTCTATTCACATGCCAAACGTATACGCGGTAGTAAACTGTTGTTTGACCAGAAACGGAATCGTGCCAAAGTACAGCAGTTCCGTTTGTAAAGTTGTTTGTATATACCGATTCGGGATTGTCAGACATTAAGAACCGACGTGTGTTGTTTCTTTGGCCGTAAAGATTTAACGTAGGTGCTACATTCGGGATAGTTACGGCGTTCAATGCATTTGTTGTACAAGTTGGTATCTTTGGCATAATTAAATTCCTCCAATAATATGTTATAAATCGTTTCGTTACGCATTATATAAGGAAGGAGACTTTCTGGGATAAGTATAACTCAAGTGTATCCCTCACTGAATTATACAAGAAATCTCTAACCTAAATTGATTATATTATATAGCGTATCGTTACGCAATATATATTTTTTGTTGTTAGATGAATTATTTCTCCAGAAGTTTATACAATGGGTTCTATTTTTCGTAGCTAAAATGTCATACGACTTGGTTGAAGTCGAGACAGCCTTTAATGAGCATCAGTATTTTACATCTTCTGGAGTGGAAGTTATTCGCTATCCAAAAAATCCAGATGGGGGCACTCACAGGCTCTACGCAGCAAGCTGCCAAGAGACTGTAGATTTCATTTCCCTTTGGTTCCGAATCCTTTTGAAAGCCATACCTGTACGACCAGAGCCTCCACATGCGGAGGCTCTTTTTTTGATGTTTCGAAAATGTAGAGATTGAAGGTTAGCGAACAGATCCTAGTTATGCGATGGCGGCTGGTTCTCGTTTTTTCCGCAATAATCCGTGGGCGTGTCGTATCCGTCATGATAGCCAATCATCCAGAACCCCTCCAGGCAAAGGTAATAGAACTTTTTTAAAATGTCGCCAAAAACTCTCATCCCTTCTGGAAGACCTTTGCCTTCGATGGGTAGCCTCCTATCCGATTTGATTCAATGTAGATTGGGACGCTTCATTCATGGCCGGCTAATTCAATAAAAAATAAATAGAGACACCAAACTTTCCCCTTGTAATTGGTGTTATTAATAATGAATGGACAATAATGCAAAATATAGGAGATGAATATGGGTTATTCGTCAATAGCAAAGGAACCGCGTATCTTATCCAGTAGAATTAACATATAACATATCTGATAATTACTCTGAGAGGTGATTCATATTTATGGTGTTTAATAGTAATAACTCTAAAAAAATCCGAAAAAGTTTGTTTATCGGTATAATCGTTGTTGGTTTATCAACAATTATTGCTTGTAGTCCTAAAGAAATAAAAGAAACACAGTTAATAACTGATTATAATCGGCATTTGATTGGAAAAGAAACAAGTGGCGATTATATGATATATCGAAACGGAGTATATATTGATTCTAATGGAATCGAGTACTCACTAGAAGAATTAAAGAATAGAACACGAAATGGTCTTCCTGAGAACCGGATTATCACAAAGATAATGGAAGAAAATTTTATGCCTTCTTCAATATTTGAGTTAGAAACCAAAGAAAAAAACGGAGTATTTATTTCCCCTGAGATAATTACTGTAAATGGTTCAATAAGCGTCTTAACAGATACTAATGGAAGGGGGTGGGAACTAAAAGCCGGTGACTCTGTAGAATATGTATTTGAAAAGTATAAATCGGAGGTGGTCGAAAACCAAAATATATTAATTGGTTACGTTAAAGACGGTGTTCTAAATCCATCGCAACAATTCGATCAATTAAAGGGGAATTACAATTTAACTATTGAGGAACCAGGGCAATATTACTTTTACATAATAAATGCAAGTTCTGATACGATTGCCTTGAGAGAGGGAACTTTAAGGCTCACAAAAAATAACTGATATTTTTATGAACCATAATAGACCATTTATTTTGGAATTGATTCTACTATATTAATTTTAAGGAGACAATAAACAATGAAGAAAAAAATGATGAGTTTAGTATCGGTTTTATTATTGTCACTCTTTTTAGTTACATCGGTAAGCGCTGCAGGATCTACTAGTGGAACCAATGAAGAAGCTTCTAGCACAGATATTAGCTGGAGTTATACAAAGTTTGATGCTGATGGCAATGTAATTGAAGAAGGAATTATTCCAATGCAAATCTCAGATGATGGTATTATTAAGCCTCAATATGCTTGGCGGGGAATAACGCTGTATAATAATGAAGCGGTGACATTTACTCCGGAAGGTAATTCTAGTGGACTATATGCAGTCAAAGGTACAAATATGAGCATTAGATACCAACTAAACAGACCTGCTAATCATTATACTTGGATTAGAGCTTTGACCACCCCACCTTATGAATGGAGATCTGAAGGTATAAAACAAACAGTAACAGACACATATAAGGCTCCAGTTTCAGATTATTATGTAGGATATATGGCTAGTCTGTCCTCTGATCCTTTTACCATCAATATATTTGAGATTAAGTTTTAAAATTTTCGATTGAATACCGTTCATCAAATGAAAATAAATAAAACAAGGAGGAGCTGCGTAAATACAGCTCCTTCTTGTTTTATTGCCAACCTGGTAAACTGTGGGTGGACAAGAACATAGTCCCATAATAGCCCGCGCCCAGCGCGGGTTTTCTGTTTTAAGGGACCAAGTTCTTGTCCTTTGCTCAGGACAAGAACTTGGTCCCTTACCGATTCGATAATTATATCAATATGTCTTAAAAAAGAGTCAATGGATTTACTTTCGACTCAGAGGTTGTAAAGAGGATATTGGGAAGTTTCGTCGAATAGTTCTAAATAACTACATACACATATCAGAAGGGGGTCAAAAGAAGTGAAACAGGATAATAGAACTACTGCATTCAATCAGCCCAATAGGACAACGCCCGCCCAAGCTAACAGGACCGTTAGCAGTAAATCTAGGGCGGCTAGTCCTCAAGTAAACAGGACAGCAATCAATAAAGTGGGGGGGAGCGGATGGTCCTTCTGGTAACACGAGTAAAACAACAAAAGCCGCCATGAAGAATCAGCCAAAGGATAGACTAGGGCAAGCTGTAGTATCATTAATATTCGGTATATTCGGAATATTATTTTTCATAGTAGGAATGTTAAAGTTGGGCTTTGATTCCCAGTACAGCTACATGCCTTCGACAGGTACTATGGCCACAATTCTCTTTGCTTTTATACTTAGTGTTGTAGGTTTTTTCTTAGGTATTATTGCAAGAAAATCTTCTAAAGGAAGAGGTATGGCGATAGCGGGGATTACTCTAACAACATTACCCATTGTCGTCATGATATTAATTATTGGCGCGGGACTGGTACTAATCTATATGTAGTGGTAAGGTGGGTTAAATTTTGATACACCCCATCAATTATTGAACGGACTATCTATCTACATATGACTAAAGGGCTTGATAGAACGAGAGTTTTGATATGCAGGGGCGAATAGCTCCTGTAATTTGTTATCACTGTCAACTCGTCACATGTGGAGTGTTGCGCACTGTTAGTGCGATAGGAGTAGAACGTAATTAAAGTCATCTCAAAGCCTATAAAGTCGTGTTAAAGCCTAAAGTTGTGTTACAGGCCGGGCGAAATTCAGGTATCCACTCCTGTTTTTCCTCGGTTTTTTTATTTAATCCGTCCCCCTTCATTTTTCCATAGTCTTTCTTCTGTTTTTGTGGAATTAATTTAGAAAATGGAAATAAAGTAAGATAATAGTACAACAAAAACCTGTGGAATGTCTCATGGGAGCGCTACAGATAAATAAAGAAACAAGGAGGTTTGAAAATGACTAATAAAAGGTTTCCTTTTAAGCCCTTATCACTTTTGGTAGTTTTAGCAGTATTTCTATCCACATTTTGCGCAGCCTTACCGTCAGTGAGCGCAGCCGCTAGAGGAGCATGGGCTCCAAATACCGCATATGCAGTAAATGACACAGTAACCTATAGTGGAAGCACTTATACCTGTCTTCAGGCACATACTTCTCTCGTAGGTTGGGAACCGTCCAATGTCCCTGCTTTATGGCAGAAAGACGGTAGCGGTGGAACTACGCCACCAACCACACCACCGACAACGAACGGAGTAACATTCTATGCAGATATAAACTATGGAGGAAAAGCAGTGACACTCGGGATAGGCAATTATACACTGTCTCAGTTGAACGCAAACGGAATTCCGAATGACTGGATGTCGTCTCTTAAGGTTCCAAGCGGTTGGACGGTTGAAGTATACGAGAATGATAATTTTGGAGGAACCAAGTGGACCTTTACTTCAGATTCTTCCTGGGTTGGCAACACGATCAATGACAAAATGTCATCGGTCAAGATTTATACGGGTTCACCACCTCCTACAGTAACAAAGCCTGCCGAAGTTCCAAGCCATATATGGACATATGTCATGAATGCGGACAATGCCTATGGGAAAGGCGGAGATTTTGCTTTATTGTTAAGTGCTGTTATCAAAAAGGAAAGCAGCTTTGGAGCCGGTTTACCAGGTAGTCCATCGGCCGGCGACGGATTGATGCAGGTAGAACCAAACACACGCAATGCGTATTTATCTCAATTCAGCTCAAAATTTGGCCGTGCGTATAATCATAGCAGTGAACAAGATCAGGTATATCTGGGCGCGTTGATTTTAAATGAGAAGATTGTGAAGTTTGGAAATATCTACAACGGATTATTACACTACAACGGTGGAGATAACTGGTATCCGGGAGCTACGGATTCCTATGGCCGTCCTATTCTGGCAGATCAATATGCAGATGCAGTTTACGCTACTTACAAGGGCTATGGCGGTAAGAATTAAGGTGTTACATTGATAGGTAAATTGAAAAATAGCGACGTGGAAGGATTTCCTTGTTGAGTGGAAGCGGCTTATTTAATTTGAAAGGGCATGAGTTACCAAGCAGATCATTGCTTGCATAACCCATGCCCATTTTTCTTTATCAGGTTTTCTTCGACTACTAATTAGGCACCAAGGAACAATTTCATGTCATCTTCCACATTGGTAATGCCGCCGATACCGAAGTTTTCCACGAGGACTTTGGCGACGTTAGGCGACAGGAATGCAGGGAGCGTAGGGCCCAGATGAATATTTTTAACGCCAAGATAAAGCAGGGCAAGCAGCACGATAACCGCTTTTTGCTCATACCAGGCAATGTTATAGGAAATCGGCAAATCATTAATATCCTCAAGGCCGAATACTTCCTTCAGCTTCAATGCAATCACGACGAGGGAGTAAGAATCATTGCATTGACCAGCGTCCAGGACCCGCGGAATACCGCCGATTTCGCCTAGATCCAGTTTATTGTATTTGTACTTGGCACAGCCTGCAGTTAGAATGACCGTGTCTGTTGGAAGTTCAGCCGCAAAATCCGTGTAATAGTTGCGGGATTTCATCCGTCCATCGCAGCCGGCCATGACGAAGAAGCGGCGGATCGCCCCGGATTTCACGGCATCGACGACTTGATCGGCCACGTTCATGACAGCGGCATGAGCGAAACCGCCGATGATCTCACCCGTTTCAAGTTCCGTTGGAGCCGGGCATCCTTTCGCTTGCTGGATTAGTGCGGAGAAGTCTTTGGGAGCACCGTCTGTTCCTTCTGGAATATGGCGGACACCCGGAAACCCCGTGTTGCCTGTTGTATAGATACGGTCCTTATAACTGTCTTTCGGCGGAACGATACAGTTGGTTGTCATTAATATCGGTCCGTTAAAGGCTGCGAATTCGCTATTCTGCTTCCACCAGGCATTCCCGTAATTGCCTACAAAATGCTCATATTTCTTGAATGCCGGATAATAGTGGGCAGGCAGCATTTCACTGTGCGTGTACACGTCCACGCCGGTTCCTTCCGTCTGCTTCAGCAGCTCCTCCAAATCCTTCAGATCATGGCCGCTGATGAGAATGCCGGGCCGGTTTCTTACCCCGATATTGACCTTCGTAATTTCCGGATTTCCGTAAACAGAGGTGTTCGCTTCATCAAGCATCGCCATGGCGTTGACGCCGTATTTACCGGTTTCCATCGTCAAAGCTACCAGATCCTGCACTTCAAGGCTGTCGTCAAGCGTGGCGGCAAGCGCACGGCGCATAAACCGGTTTAATTCGTTATCATCCTTCTCCAGATGAAGCGCGTGGTACGTATAAGCAGCCATCCCCTTCAAGCCGTAAGTAATCAATTCGCGCAGCGAGCGGATGTCTTCATTGCGGGTCGAGAGGACACCAACCGTACGTGCTTTTTCATCAAAAGAAGCTTCGTTATCCGCCTGCCAGACGGCAGCATCAGGGAGATTGGCGGTTCCTTCCGGATATTGTTCGTTATAATAGGTTCGCACCTCGTCGCGGAGCTCGATCGCTTCCCGGATTCTTCCCACAAAAACCTCGCGGTCAAAGTTGGCGTTCGTAATCGTTGCAAACAAGGAGTCCATCATAAACAGCGATACGCGCTGTTCAAGCACCTCTGGCAGCCGGACATCCAGACTGAGAAAAGAGATACCTTTCAGCAGATAAATCAGCAAATCCTGCAGATTCGCCACATCATGCGGTTTGCCGCATACTCCGACAATGGTGCAGCCTGTTCCTTTGGATGCTTCCTGACATTGAAAGCAGAACATGGACGGTTGATGCTTTAAGGTCTCTTGGGCGTTGTTATACATTATTTCTCCTCCAATTTCGTGATTTTTTGCCTTAAGGTCAGTATAAGATTGCCTCGCAATTGGACTGTTGAAGACAGTATACTTCGCTCCCACAACCGACATAGTGATTGGAATCACAATTTCTTAAGTAGTGAGTTTAATCACAAACCCGGTCCGTTTCTTCTTTTAAACTGGAATTAATGACCTAAGAAGAAATGAGGAGAGAACATGTCGATTTTACCTCAAAAGAATGAACTGGGATTTTTCGAGATCCGTCTCGAATCCATCGGCGGGCTTGGCGCCAATCTGGCCGGAAAAATGCTGGCCGAAGCCGGGGTGACCGGCTCCGGACTTAACGGTTCGAATTTTTCCAGCTATGGTTCGGAGAAAAAAGGGTCGCCCGTGAAGAGTTTCGTAAGGTTCTGCGATTCCGAGGTGGAAATCCGCGATCACAGTCCCATTGAGCAGCCGCATGTCGTCGGCGTATTTCATGAAGCATTGTATAAGACGATAGATGTCATAAGCGGATTACAGCCTGATGGAACGGTGCTTGTGAATACGGCGCGAGCCCTTTCCGAAGTGGCCGTTGATCTGAACATGACGCAGGGAACGCTGGCCGTAGTTGATGCGCTGAAAATTTCCGTTGAGGAAAAAACCAAAGTGAATACGGCCATGTTGGGGGCATTGTTCCGGATTTGCAGCTTCCTGAACCCGGACGATATGCGGCTGGTGATCCGCACAACATTTGAGAAAAAGCTGCCCCACCTCGTGGAAGCGAATGTGCGGACCTTTGACAGAGGATATAACGAAGTCCAGTTCCTTTCCTTAGGAAATGGCGCAGAGCTTATAGACCAAATCGCTTTCGCAAGACCGCAGCCGATTCTTGGATATGAAACGCAGGAGCCGGGCGGGATTCTGAACGTTACTGCGAACAGTGTCCTGAAGGATCTTAGCGGCTCCCGGCAGGGATATTTGCCAGAGTACAAGATAGAGGACTGCATTCACTGTGCCGCCTGCGATACGGTATGTCCAGATTTCTGCATCGTGTGGGAGCAGAAACCGGATAAGCGCGGGAATATGCAGATGTTTATGAAAGGTATCGATTATCAGTATTGCAAAGGCTGCTTGAAGTGTATCGAAGCTTGTCCGACCACCGCTTTAGCTGCCATGTTAGAAGAGCCGTACTATGCGGAGCAGCACCGTGTGCCGCAATCATTTCCCTATTTAACTGCGGAGGGAGTCCGATCATGAATATGCAAATTCAAGAAACAACGGAGAACAAGCTGACGGCCGCTCAAACGGCAGTCTTCGAATCGGGCAACGAAATGGCTGCCATGGCGGCTGCCCAGATTAACTATCACATTATGGGTTATTTTCCGATTACACCTTCTACGGAAATCGCCCAATATCTTGACATGATGCGTACACGCGGCGAACATGACATCAAGCTGATTCCAGCTGACGGCGAACATGGATCGGCGGGGATTTGCTACGGTGCGGCCGCAGCCGGAGCACGGGTATTCAATGCTACCAGCGCGAATGGTTTCCTGTATATGATCGAACAGCTTCCTGTGCAGGCGGGCACACGTTTCCCGATGGTCATGAATTTGGTGACGCGTGCGGTCAGCGGACCGCTGGATATTCGTGGTGACCATTCGGATCTTTACTACGGCCTGAACACTGGCTGGGTGATTTTGACCGCTCGTTCACCGCAGGCAGTTTATGACATGAATATCATGGCGCTGCGAATCGCGGAACATGAAGACGTACGCCTGCCGGTCATTGTAGCTTATGACGGATTTTTTACATCACACCAGAAACGCCGGGTACAAATATTTACGAACCGGGAAACCGTTCAGGCGTTTGTAGGGGAAAAGGCACCTGAATATCCACATGTGCTGGACGAGAACAACCCGATCGTTGTTGGGGCTTATATGAACGGCGACGATTTGATGAACAACCACTACCAACAGTCAAACGCCATGTACCGTGCGGGCGAGGTATTCAAGGAAGTGGCAGAGGAATACGCGGCTTTATCCGGTAGATCCTATTCGCCGCTTGATCTGTATCGCATGGAAGACGCGGAGGTGGCTTTATTCCTGCTCAATTCGGCGGCCGAATCCTCCAAAGACGTCGTGGATCGGCTGCGGGCGAAAGGAATTAAAGCGGGCATAATCAGCCCGAATATTCTCCGGCCGTTCCCGGCAAGAGAAATCCGCGAGGCGTTGACAGGTGTCAAAGCACTACTGGTTGGCGAACGTGCCGATTCTTACGGTGCACACGGGGCCAATCTGACCCATGAGGTCAAAGCGGCCCTGCAGGAAATCCGTGGTCCGCAGCCTATTGTGCTGTCCCGCATATTTGGACTTGGCGGGAAAGACTATTACGCGGATGACGCGGAAGCTTTTTTTGCCTTGACGATCGAGGCAATGGAGCTCAGCTATGCCAAAGTGCCGTTTGATTATTACGGCCAAACACCGGGAGTTGAGGAGCAGAGACTGCAGCCGGTCATTACCCCGATGAATGGAGACAGCTTTAAATCTGGCCTGATCACTGTAAAGGTGGATGAAGAGACAAGTAAATTATCCGTTAAAGTACCGCCGATGCGGGCGCTTGCCGCGAAACCGAAACGGTTTGCTTCCGGTCACGGAGCTTGCCCGGGCTGCGGTATTTTCCCGGCGCTGGAGCTCTTTTTCAAAGGGATTGAAGGCAATGTCGTTACTTTATTCCATACCGGCTGCGCTTATATCACAACAACGGGTTATCCATATAACTCGCATAAGCAGAGCTTCATTCATAATTTGTTCCAGAACGGACCGGCTACTTTATCCGGCACGGTAGAAGCGTTCCTTGAGAAGAAACGCCGTGGGGAAATCGAAGTTCCTGAGGATTTCACTTTTGTGATGGTGACCGGCGACGGCGGCATGGACATCGGGATGGGTTCGGCCATCGGGACGGCGCTGCGGGGCCATAATCTGATCATTCTGGAATATGATAATGAAGGCTATATGAACACCGGTGCGCAGCTTTCGTACTCTACGCCATTAGGGCATATGACCAGTACGTCCGGTGTCGGCAAACAGCAGCAGGGCAAAGCGTTCCATCATAAAGATACGGTGCAAATGATGGCAGCGGCACATATTCCGTACGTATTCACGGGGACGGAAGCATTCCCGCAGGATCTTGTGAAAAAGGCGGCGAAAGCGCAGTGGTACGCTCAGAATGTTGGTACCGTCTACGGCAAGCTGTTGATCACATGCCCGCTGAACTGGAAATCGAGCGACAAGGATGGGGAGAACATCGTCCGCGCGGCCGTGAATTCAAACTTCTTCCCACTGTATGAAGTGGAGCAGGGAGAAACGAATATTACGTACGATCCTGAAGCGAAGAAAAAACAGGTACCGCTCAGCGACTGGCTGAAATATATGGGCAAATCAAGACATCTGCTCAAGGAAGAAAACAAAGAAATGCTTGGCGAATTTGAAAAAGAAGTGGAGCGGCGCTGGTCGATTCTGAAAGCGAAACACGAGAACCCGCTGCTTTAAATCTTAGAAGAATTGAAAAACTACGTGCAGCCTAAAGATCTGATTATTATTTTCAAAAATAAAAGTGCCTGCTCATCCTTGGAGCAGGTACTTTCTGTGGTTGCGATCGAAAGAGGAGTATAAATTATGTTCTTCGATAGCTCTCATCGCGCCAATGGCGATTAGATCGGAAGCAGCAAAGATCGCACGAGGCAGCTTCTCAGCTTGCAGAACGTTCTTCATCGCATTTTACGCGCTAATCACGTTACCGCAATAGTCGCATTCCTTCTCATCATTAGCATATATGATGATCCTGGCTCCGCAGCTCGGGCATTCCATAGATCTAGGTCCGCGCTCCTGATCCTCGCTTTCATCGTATTCGTCGTCTTCATATTCCTCATCACCATATTCGTCAACATATTCTTCATCATAATCAGCATCATATGCTTCATGATACCCTTCGGGCTCAAGTTCGAGGATGCCATTTTGGAGCAATGGTTATGAATGAGCTCTTCGCCTCAAATACCATTCATGTTCACGTATCAAACTTTTCTGCGAAAACTTGTGGTTGCCGTCCAATCTTTATAGATGAAGTGGTAAATCTGGAATCACTGAACAATAAAAATCAAGAGGTTTATCGTTCGAGCACATCATGACAAGATGTCAGAACATATGAAATGAAAGAAGTGGAAGGTAACCCCATTCTCGGTGAAATGTCTAAACCCTTTGGGTATACTTTTGTAAGATGCTTATTTTCCAAAGAAGTAATAGAGAACCCAATCAGTCACTTGCGGACTCAACGAGTCGACAATGGAAGAATGAAACCAGCTGATACAAATTTTAAAATTAAAGAATTTAAACACAAAAACAACTTCCGTTCTTGGAGTTGTTTAGTGTTTTCAAACCGTCAACCAAGTCTAAAGAAAGGGGAAGAGAAGAGAGAGAACATAGACTTATTGCCCACCCTCAGACCTTCCTCTGTATTCATTTGGAATTAGTCCTACGAACTTTTTGAATCGCCGCATAAAATGTACATCGTTCTCATAACCGCAAATTTCAGAAAATGGCTGATCGCATACGATGTGTTCTTTAAATAAGAGGCATATCCTATTCTGTTAAGGATGATATCGTTAATTACCGATATGCCAAAGGTTTGTACATATGCTGGAAAAAGACCGACTCATATTCATCTTATCCGCCAAGAACTCGACAGTATACCAGGTAGAAGGAGAACTGAAAACTTCATTTCTCAGGTTCAGGAACTGATCATAATATTTACTAATCTGATGGTGTGGCTCCAGATAATTTCGAATATCGCTAAGCTTCATGAACAGGCAACGAATGGTATAATCGATGATCTCATTTCGGAAGGTTCCGTTCTGCAGATTCTCCCAATGAATATCATTTACTCAGCTTCGGGCGCATGACCCTGCCACACCAGCTGATGCGGCTGGTGTTGGTGGAGCAGATTTACCGGGCGGGAACCGTATCACAAGTGACGCAAATTTTAAGTCTTGGTGTATAATATAGGAAGTAAATGGGCCAACGGGCATAATAGATTTGGTTGTTTTATATTATTGTAGATTAATATTTATAACATTAGTAAAATGGTATGAGCAGAGCTTGCTACTGGAGGGAATATGAGCTTACCAAGAATCGTAGAAGAAATGCTGCAAGTTTCCAAGCACATTAGTTCAAATTTGGAACGTTGTGTAGAAGAACGTCCAGAAGATTTTGCTACTGCCCATATAAGTTTAAATGTCCTTGACCAGTGGGTACTTTTCTTAAGAGAAAAAAAGCAAATTGAAGCAGTTGATGTTTTACAGGAAGCAACCTGGGACTTATTCTCGTCAGTTTATTCTGCAGCAAATGGATTATATAGGAACGCGTTTATGTCGCTCAGAAGTTCACTGGAGCTGGGAATATCATTCCTGTATTTTTATGACCATAACTACGACTTTTTACAGTGGAAAAAAGATATGTATGATGTCAAATGGGCAAATTTAAACGACCCTACAGGTAATGAGAAAAAGGATGCTATTATTTCAATTTATTACATACACTTTTTTTGTCCGGAATTAGGTGACAAAGCAAAGGGCTTCTGTGATAAAATAGTTCAACTTTATCGTAGAAGCTCACAGTATGTTCATGGGAAATATAATTATATGCATACTGTCAATGGGGCGCAAATTGCTTTCAATCAACGCCAATACGATGATTGGAAGCGGGTTTTTAATGAAATTGTTAGTGCATTAGTGACTTTGTTGACTATAAGATTCCGGATACCACCATTTGATTCAGAGATAGTTGCACATATAAAAGAGATGACAAAAGAATGTGCAGAGGTGTGGAGAGATGAGTAAAGGTTTACAGGCAATCTCATGGATTCGAACGGAAGATATTGATCCTGATGAGTTACTTGATTATTACGTCCCATCACCAGTAGACGAAACAATCTTGAATTCTATTATGGGATCTACACCTATTTTGCTTGTTGGAAGCCGTGGGACTGGAAAGACCATGTTGTTAAAGGTAGCGGAAAGAAGACTATTAGACCAATATAGAAGTAATAAAGTATTGCCATTAGAGGTTAGTTTTAGTAGTAGCCCGTTTGTAGAACCTAGATTGTTCAGGCCATGGATGCTAGCAAAAATATTATTTCAATTACAGCGTAGATTATCAAAGATGGGGTTGATTTCGTCATCAACAGGGCTGTTCCGGAGATATACAGGCATTGATATTGACGATGATAACTTAGGTAGTAAGATAAGTAGTTTTATATCCCTCCTTGAGAACTCCTGGAAAAGTGGGAATGGATTTACAGTAGAGGATGAGGAAATTAAGATTATCTTAGGTTCAAATATTCAATATATAGATGCATTAAACGAGACCGACTATTTTAAAGCATTAATAGAAGATATATGTGAGGAATTCAACATACAGAGAATTAATGTTTTTTTTGATGAGGCTGCACATAATTTTATACCAAAACAGCAAAGAGAGTTTTTTAGTTTGTTTAGGGATCTAAGGTTTGCAAAGTTATGTGGCATTGCTGCAGTCTACCCTGGATTAACAACCTATGGTGCAACTTTCCAAGCATTTCACGATGCCATTGTAATGAGAGTCGAGCGTAATATTGATTCGGTTGATTATATTAATACAATGGAGGAAATCATTAAAGCACGAGTGGAAGATAAAACGTGGGAAATGTTAAAGAACAACGGTGAAAGTTTACATGCCTTAATGCTGGCCGCAAGTGGTAATCCAAGATACTTGTTAAAAAGTTTAACTTTAGCTTCCGAAAGTTTGACAAGATTTAGGACGAGCAATGTAAATGAGGTAATAAGAGATTTTTATCGAGCTGATATTTGGAATGAACATTCAAGACTATCAAAGACTTATGTTGGTCATAGACCTTTAATTGATTGGGGAAGATCCTTCATAGAGTCAACTGTTCTACCTGATACAAAGCAAAAGAATGATGGCCGTGATGATAAGGGAGAGAAAGAAAGAACTATATACTTCGTTATTCATAGAGATGCTCCTGCCGCAATAATGGCTGCTATTCGCATCTTGGAGTATTCGGGAATAGTACGGCTCCATTCCGAGGGGGTTAAAATGACTAGGTCAGAGCTTGGTGATAGATATGCTCTAAACCTAGGAATTTTATTATCACAAGAAAGTAATCCTGTACCTAAAGCTACGGAGGTTCGCAGAGGGCTAACTAATAAAAGGTTTACGGAATTTGGATTTAATCATCCTACGTTTAAAGACCTAGAGGTAATTTGGTCAATGGATGCTGATATTGACATGAAGTCCGCAATAGAATCTATTCTAACAAGACCAATTGAGGAATTAGATATAACAGATTTTTTATACCAGAAATTAAAAAACGAATTAGGCGTAAACAATGTAGGAGAGGTTTTAAAGTTGACAGAGGAAGATTTGAGAAAAGTCAGCATGATAGGTGAAAAACGATCCAGAAAAATTATGAGTATTGCTGTAAATGCTGCTTTAGAGTATATTTCAGGTTGAATTAGGGCCACCATTAGGTGGCCTTTACTTTTCGCCGATAGCCCCGTTAAGCTGAACCGTATCATAAGTGACGGCGAAATTTTCGGCTTCACCGTAACTAAAAAAGACAGGAGCATGGGGTGCCTTTATCCTGCCTTCTTGCGTGTTTTAGGTTTTGGTTTCTACTGTACTAAACTATCCAAATCCGGATGCAATTTGTTCCGCAAAACATACAGCATAATGGCACCAACAAGGAACGCGACGGCATCTGCAATGACGAGCGACCAGACCACCCCGTGGAAGCCGTTCAACCGATTGGCGATATAGAGCACAGGAATCAGAGTAATTCCTTGAATAACTGACATAATAAATGCGGCGGTTCCTTGCGCTGTTGCTTGGAAGATCCCTGTGAACAACGTGGTCAACGGATCCGTAGAATAATGAAAAAATATAACATTGTTTGCCCCATCCGAAAAGCAAATCCTTATCGTCAAATGGCTAAGGCTACGCAGGAACATCGTGTATTAAAAATGAATTAAACCGTAAATTCAAACAAGAAACTCCTGGGAAAGTACTACTTACTGACATTACCTATTTATTTTATGGACAAGGGAAGAAAGCATATCTCTCCACGATTCAAGATGCATCCACCAATGAAATTTTGGCTTATCAGGTGTCGGATAAGATTACGCTTGATATTGCACTAGAATCGGTTAAAAAGCTAAAAAATAACCGGTCAATAACACTTACATCAGAAGCACTGATTCATTCTGATCAAGGATTCCACTACACAAATCCAACGTTTCAAAAGCTTGTAAAAAAAGTAGGGTTAAAACAATCCATGTCCAGACGTGGAAACTGTTGGGATAACGCCCCTCAAGAATCATTCTTTGGACACTTTAAAGATGAAACAGAAATTAAATCATGCGAATCATTAGATGAATTAAAATAAGAGATTAAAAGCTATATGACGTATTACAACCACTATCGATATCAATGGAACTTAAAGAAGATGACTCCTGTACAGTACAGTACAGAAATCATCTTCTTCAGAGTGCCTAACCTTTTTTAATTGTCCTTTACATGGGGTACATTTTATCTTCTGGTTGGCCTTTTTTTGTGGTCGTTTTACGATGGGGGAGCCGGGAGAAAGCGAAGGGCCATCCCACAAAGGATGGCCCTTAAACTTGCCGTCAAAGGCAGCGCGGAGAAGCGTATCACAAACATATGGTACAGCGAAGAAGTTTATTAAGCTAACGGGGAACGATAGCTCAATGAAGACATATATGAAGCAGCCGGCTTTATGGTAAAACGCAGAAAAATTGATGGGGATCCATACATAAATGGGGATATATATACCATGCTGCTTACAACAAAATGCGGTACTATCAAATGTATGTATAATGGTTCTAATATACTATCATTGTATACGATTCATGGTCTTTGTTGTTGCATTATTTGGAAAAAAAACGGTGCGGACATAGGGGGAACGGCAGACAAGGAAGCCTTGATGAGCTGTCTAAACGAACCTAGAAGCAGATATTCCATTCAATATGTGGGACATGTTTATGGGTTGTTTTTTGGCAGGGGTTTATTCATACTGAATAAGATGTGCAGATTGATACCGCGCCCCTCAGGGTTTGAAAACATAGGAGGAACCATGTCCTGGAGCAAATTGAAGCAACAGCTGGAGAGTTTTCTCAGTCCTGCATTAGCCGGAAGAGTTGAATATCGCGCAACCGGTTATCGTTATTTACCTGATAAAGCAGGGCTTTGTTATATTTCGGTAGATAAAAAGAACGTACTCCATATGAGTGATAAAACCAGCTCAATAAGGTGGTATCAGACGGAGCTGGAAATTAAGAATGATCCCCATATCCAAATTCCGATCAGCGATGATGAATTGGAAGCCGTCAGAAAGGAAACCAAAGGGACCGTTCCAGAGGATCGTCTAAACGTCATTGCAAGAAATAGAAAAGTATCCGTACTCGCAAAGGAGCTTTTGTCAGCACAGGCTGCATTAAGTAAATCCAATTTTGTCGCTACAGCGAATAAGTTCTTATCTACTTCTATAGAAGAAAGCATAGAGAGCGACGATATCTTATTGAATATTCTAGCTTTGGTGGACAGACGAGTTGGCAAAAAGCGGGTTTTAAACATGGCAGATAGGATGAAGTTAAAGCATCCGATTGTGCAATATTTTTATGAACTGCGGCGCAGGGCGTGATGAGCATAAATAATTTTCGTAGAAAGAATCATATTGCACTTGTGGAAGAGAGGGAATTTCATGTCTGAACAAACAAAGTCGGAAAGAGTTCATCAGGTATTTGAAAAGATATCGGATCAATACGACTCGATGAACTCGGTCATCACTTTTAGGAGACATATCGCATGGCGACATGATGTTATGAAACGGATGAATGTGAAAGAAGGTAGTAAAGCTCTTGATGTGTGCACTGGAACCGGAGATTGGGCGATTGCTTTAGCAAATGCTGTTGGAACGCATGGAGAAGTCATTGGATTAGATTTTAGCCAAAACATGCTGAAAATAGCACAAGATAAGCAAGAGCAAAAAGCTTTAAAGCAGCTTACCCTTATTCAGGGAAATGCCATGGATCTTCCTTTTGAAGATGATTCATTTGATTATGTAACCATTGGGTTTGGTTTAAGAAATGTACCCGATTATTCAACCGTGTTGCGGGAGATGTATCGAGTAACTAAGCCAGGCGGACAAGTCGTTTGTTTAGAAACATCCCAACCCACATTAATCGGTTATAGACAAGCTTCCCTCTTTTATGTTCGCTATATCATGCCTTTGCTTGGAAAGTTTATTGCCAAAAGTTATGATGAATACTCATGGTTACAAGAATCAGCCCGTCATTTCCCCAATAAAAATGTACTGAAACAAATGTTTTTGGAAGCGGGATTTTCCAAGGTAGATGTAAAAAGCTATAGTGGCGGTGTCGCGGCAATGCATAAGGCGATAAAATAAGGGTCTACGATTAACATATACTGCCGTTTGATTTACGCTGCTTAAACATGCTATAAGTGAAGGAAAAGCAAGGACATGAACAGGTTAGATTTATCATTTCGAGGACAAAGATTTGTCCTGATATTTATAGAGGGGTATTGGATATGAAAGACAATTTTTGGCGTGATTTGCCACGACCTTTTTTTGTACTGGCGCCCATGGAAGATGTGACAGATGTTGTGTTTCGCCATGTCGTAAGTGAAGCCGCCAGACCGGATGTGTTTTTTACGGAGTTTGCGAATTCCGAGAGCTATTGTCACCCGGATGGGAACCATAGTGTACGCGGACGTTTGACTTTTACAGAGGATGAACAGCCGATGGTAGCCCATATCTGGGGAGATAAGCCGGAATTCTTTCGTCAGATGAGTATCGGGATGGCGAAAGAAGGGTTTAAAGGCATTGATATTAATATGGGTTGTCCTGTAGCGAATGTAGCGGAGAATGGGAAGGGAAGCGGCCTGATCTGCCGTCCCGATATTGCAGCGGATATTATCCAGGCGGCCAAAGCCGGGGGACTGCCCGTCAGTGTAAAAACAAGGCTCGGTTTCACGGCTGTAGACGAATGGCGCGACTGGTTGACCCATATTTTGAAGCAAGACATTGTGAACCTGTCCATTCATCTGCGGACAAGAGAGGAAATGAGCAAGGTCGACGCGCATTGGGAACTGATACCAGAGATTAAGAAGCTTCGTGATGAGGTAGCACCCGATACGCTGCTAACCATTAACGGGGATATTCCTGACCGTCAGACCGGCCTCAAGCTCGCTGAACAATATGGTGTGGATGGCATTATGATTGGGCGTGGGATTTTCCATAATCCATTTGCTTTTGAGAAGGAGCCGAGGGATCATAGCAGTGAGGAATTGCTTGATCTGCTCCGGCTGCATCTGGATCTCCATGATCAATATTCGGCACAGATGCGGTGCTCCTTCAGCGCACTTGTCCGCTTCTTCAAAATCTATGTTCGTGGATTCCGAGGGGCAAGTGAACTCAGAAATAACTTAATGAACGCAAAATCAACAAGTGAAGTAAGGGCGCTGCTTGATGAATTTGTGGTGGAGGAACAGAATAGGTAGGCTGGTAGTCTACATTAGAAAAGAGGGGCTCATGCCCCTCTTTTTCATTTAACTTTATGGTAACAACTGATCTTGTGTGCCGCTTTTATTACCCATATATTCCAAGTGAGCAGCTCCCCATTCGTGCATCATGAACAAAATAGGCTTCAACGTGTTCCCATACTGGGTAATGGAATATTCAACTTTGGGCGGGACTTGAGGATAGACAACTCGCTGGATAATGTTCTGTTCTTCTAATTCCCGTAATTGATTTGTCAGCATCTTTTGGGTTATCGACGGAATCAGTCTTTTTAGTTCACTGAATGCACTTAGGGAAAGACTTCATGTTACTGCACTTGTTCGCACACCAGCTAAGATGAAATATACGGATGAAAATTTAACCCTGATCCAAGGGAATGCCTTAAATAAAGATGATATCAGGCGTTCTATACGTGGCATAGATGTGGTCGTTAGTGCATTAAGTACAGATGGAACCACTACTTTATCGGAAAGTATGCCGCTCATTATGGAAGCAATGAAAACCGAAGGCAAAAAACGACTTATCACCATTGGAACGGCGGGAATTTTGCAAAGCAGAACCAGCCCTGCGATCCTTCGTTATCAGGCAAGTGAATCCAAACGTAAGTCTACCCGTGCAGCGGAAGAACATCATAAAGTATACAGCATGCTGAAACAATCAGACCTCGAATGGACGATTGTCTGTCCTGCCTATTTATCCGACGGAGAACGGATGGAGAAGTATCGTGAAGAACGTGACTTTTTGCCTGAGGGTGGATTTGTTATCGCTGTTTCGGATACTGCGGAGTTCACATACCGCCAGATTCACAGTAGCGAATATATTAAATCACGTGTCGGTATTTCATATTAATACGGGATCAGGATCAAGTGCAGATACCATTCTCTTTCACGACTGTCTATTTTTCTTAGTTCACACATGTGGAGAGTGTGGGTGTGTTGGTTAGGGGCAGTAAATCGAAAGGTAAATGAAGCAGAGGGAACATTACATTCTCTCTGCTTTTTTAATCTAAAATATAATAAAAGAACCATTAAAGTTGAGAAGCAAGAGTGGATAGATTCAGCGTAGATCCGGAACGAGAAAAAATTAGTCGGATAACTTAATGGTAATTATTACGTTATAAGAATTAACAATAAAATTGGAGGTTTGTGATGAGCAAAAAATTTATATTTATTGTTTTATTTTTTTGTATCTTGCCGCTGACTACTTCTTGTAGCAGTTCAAAAGAAGTGATACCTCCAGCCAAAGAAGAACAGATAAAACCGGAGTTTAAGATTCAATTGCATGATGTTGCTACTATCGTTATTGTAGGTTCTCAAGGAAATCGAACGGAAATTACCGATCCGGATGACATACGAAATTTTATCAACCTCATAAACTCTGAATATCAAACTGAAAGTCCAGGAGCAGTAAATGATGTGGGATATCGCGATGTTATAATTAGCATGAAAGACGGTAAAGAGATAAATCTAATTTTCGGAGGGAATGGACATTACTTTGTCGTCTCGGAAACAAACTTTGCATACTTTCTTAAACCAGATCAATCCACTAACGATTTAAGGGACCTAATTGAACGAATTGAGAAAGAAAATAAGTGAGTACGGGGCTGACCCTAATATGATTTTGCAGTACTACTAGTATACAACGTTACTCTACCAACATTTGAAAGCCCATATATTTTGGTAGCATAAGCGTGAGTACCAAATGGCATGTTGCACTGTTCCTTACTTCCTTCTAAATGGACACCTATAATTTGATTTGTATTATAAGCCTTAAAATAACGATTTCCAGTCTCATTCAGTATCCATAGTAATCTCAGCCGTCATGCTTGTTATAGCTTTTAGCTATAACTAGTTATGAGATTTTGGTATGCCTTATAACCCCGCTCGTCGTGATATGATATCGCTATACAACGAGGGGGTTATGTACATGACTGATAAGTTTCAGATCGTAGGAAGTTTGTTGCGGCCCGAAGAGCTGCTGAAATATAAAACGCAAATTGAACATCGTGATGATATCCAGTATCCGTTCTATGAGAATTTCGAAGGGTATGCCGAGTGCGAGACCGAGGCGATCAAACAGGTCGTGAAAAAGGAAATCGAGCATAACCTGTCGGTTGTTACGGACGGCGAATTCTCCAAATCGATGTGGCATCTTGATTTTGTGTGGGGCTTTGGCGGAGTTGAGCGTTATATCGCGGACCATGGCTACTTTTTCCGGGATGTGGACGGAACCTCAAAATATGAAACACGCAAAGATATTGGCCTGCGCATTACTGGCGCACTAAGCGGAAAGAATCATCACTTCATTAAGCTGTTTAAACAGCTGCAAGAAACGGCTGGCGATCAGCAAACGAAACTTTGTGTCCCTTCTCCTTCCCATATCTACGGTGAACTTTCCTGGTCTGATAACATTGGCGGTACGGATGCGGTTTATCAGAACAAACAGGAGCTCAAAGCGGGCCTTGTGAGCGCCTATAAAGAATTCGTGGAGGAATTCGCTGCGGCAGGCGGCAAAATCCTGCAATTCGATGATTGCTTATGGGAGCTGTTTGCAGACGACAACCCGAACTCTCCGTTTACAGGGGAGCATATTAATCAAGCGGAAGTACAGGGTCTCGCCACCGAATTTATTGAGATTAACAATACCGTGATTGACTTCGGTCATAGCCTCGGCTTGAAAATGTGGACACACAACTGCCGCGGTAACTACGATTCCCGCAACATGGGCGGTGGATCTTATGCGAAAATCGCCAACCTGTTCCTGAAGCAATTGAAATATGATCGCTTCTTCCTGGAGTGGGATGATGATCGTGCGGGTTCGATTGAAGCACTGGAGGTTTTCAAGGACAGACCGGAAACGGAGATTGTTCTGGGCCTGCTGTCTTCCAAAACAAATACGCTTGATGATGAAGCACGCGTCATCCGTCTGCTTGACGAAGCGTCCAAAATCATTGATAAGGATCGTCTGCTGCTCTCACATCAATGCGGCTTTGCGTCCTGCGATGGCGGAAACGAGCTAAGCGAAGCCGAGCAGTGGGCAAAAATCGATCAAGGTCAACAGATTGCCAAGCAATACTGGAATAACTAAATTCGGATAAACATCATCTTGAGCTAAAAGGGATGACTCAAAGGGCCGCTAATGGACCCCGCGAGTCATCTCTTTTTGTATGCAGCGTTTTCCGTCGTTCAAACGCAGAAACCGCGAATCAGGACGTGACATTTGATGTAGTTCGAGACATTTGATAGGTATGCCTAGCTTCTTCTATACATCAAGCAAGCTGCAAAAGACCATTCCATAGGCTAAGTCGGCCTGAAATGTTGAATCGAACAGGAGAAGACTTCGCTTATGAAGAAGTTATATGCTTCCAGCTTTCTTTGCTGAAGGTTGCGGGGTATGAATATTAAACCGCATTAATTCATTTTCCGAGAGGTGAGCGAGACGATGCAATATTTAAGTAACTTCAAACTCTCTCCTTACATTTCCAGCAACCCGAATATATATCCCGATCATGTATTCAGACACATGGCAGGGGAAGTTCTGCTGTTTGATCGAATCACGGTATTATACGGCAGTAATGGCTCCGGCAAATCCACCTTGCTGAATCTGATCGCCAACAAATTGGGAATTGCGGGCGCTGAGCGAATGACAAGTTATGGTCACAACGTGTACGCGCAGCGGTTTATCGAGGAGAGCAGCTATCAACTCGGGCATGATGAACAGGAGCGTCCCATATATAAGCTTCCCGACGGGAGCCGGTACATCAAGTCAGAGGATCTATTGTATGAAATCAAGAAAATACAGCAGGAAAACGTGCTTCGCGAGGGGCTGCTGCATGAGCAGCTCGTTCAGGGAAAGAGCAAGGCCGAGGTAGAAGAGCTGGAGCAGTCGTATGAATTCAAGAAGAAGATGGATATCATTCAATTCGCTCAGGAGAAGTATTCGAACGGGGAAAGCTCGATGCAGTTTTTTGAGGAATATTTGCTTCCCGGGAAACTGTATTTATTGGATGAACCGGAAACGTCGCTTTCTCCGGCGAATCAAATCAAGCTGGCCGAGCAAATGAACGATCTGGCGCGTTATTTTGACAGTCAATTCATTATTGCTACGCACTCTCCCTTTGTTCTGGGCACGCTTCATGCCAAGATCTACAATCTCGATGCCAAGATTTTGCAGACGGCAGAATGGTTTGAGCTGGACAATGTGCAATTCTTTTACCGATTTTTTCATAAACATCAAAGATTGTTTGAATGAATAGGGTTCAAGTTTCCAGAAGAGGTATCCTTCGAGTAAGGATATCTCTTTTTGGTATGGTATTTTATCCACCTCAGTACATGGTCCTGCTTGAATGCTGAACGTATAAATATTGGAAGACCATTTGGAAGAACAATCAAATAGATTGATTTTTATGCAGAAAGTTGTATAATCTACTTAATTAACGTTAATTAAAATGGAGAAAAGGGGATGAACATGACCAGAACGAAGCTGAAAGAAGCTGCGCTGAGGTTATTCGGACAGAAGGGCTACGACGGAACGGCATTATCGGAAATCGCGAAGGAGGTCGGCGTCAAGACACCGGCAATCTACGCCTTTTTTGAGAGCAAGGAAGATCTGTTCATGACGGTCTTCGAAGAATCGATGAGCGCCTATAACGAATATATCCAAGCGATGGCAGAAACCAGCAAAGGAATGAGTACGGAGAAAAAACTGCATGCGCTGCTGCTTCGCCAATACGATTTCCACCGGGACAAGCGGGAGCTTGCCGTATTTGCCTTCCGGTACTTAATTTTCCCGCCGGATTTCTTGCTGGAACGGATGCAGGAGGCATTTGGGCGTTTCGATACGCTGTTGAGCCGCATTATCGTCGAGATCATGCAGGAAGGTCTGGATCGCGGCGAATTGGCCATCGTCCCGATGGAGACGCTGGTGGATTCGTACCTCACCTTGATGGACGGGCTGGGCATGCAATATTACTACTATAAATCGCCGGAGCTGTTCGAACGGAAACTGAAACATGCCTTTGAGATGTTCTGGAGATCCGTCGAAGCTTAGGCATTCAACAAGATGGTACAGAAAGCAGAGGGTGGAACATGAGCAACGATACGAAAATAGAAGATTACGAACGGGAGCCCGTACCCCAGCATTTGCGGAAATCGTGGCTCTCGATGGCATTTGTCTGGATTGCGATTGGCATTGACCTGTCTGCGATGTTTCTGGGTGCGCAGCTCGGCGCGGGCATGAGTATCGGCGACTCGTTTACGGCGGTTATCGTCGGTTCAGCGATATTGGGCATAATCGGGGCTGTCTGCGCATATGTGGGAGCCAAAACGGGCCTGTCGACGGCCATGATCAGCCGGTTTCTGTTTGGGAACCAAGGGGCACTGATCGTCTCGGTCATTCTCGGCATTTCATCGCTGGGCTGGTTCGGCGTTCAGGTCGGCTTCTTCGCTTCCAACTTCCAGACGGCGTTGAGCGAGCTATGGGGTTGGCATTGGTCGCTCTGGGTGCTGTCGATCATTGGTGGACTTCTCATGATGTCCACGGCGATCTGGGGCTACAGGGCGATTGAAAAATTAAGCGTCTGGTCGGTACCGCTGCTCGTTGTGTTTATTATTATCGCGCTGGTTATGGCGCTTAACGGGGAAGGCGGAAGCACCGTCTGGTCACCGTTCGAGGGTGAGGCCCTGCCGATGGGGACGGCGATATCGCTGGTCATCGGTATCTTTATCCTTGGAACGGCGCTGTCCCCTGACATCGCGCGCTGGGCCAAAACGCCAAAGCATGCAGTTACCGCAGCGTTTATCGGTTTCTTTGTCGGCAACAGCTTCATGACCATCATTGCGATCTTCCTGTCGCGTGCAATGGATTCCGACGATCTGACGGGCATTCTTCTGACGCTCGGACTCGGTATTCCGGCGATTATCGTGCTGACACTGGCACAATGGACGACCAATACGAACAATCTATATTCCGCGGGGCTGGGCTTCTCCGTTGTCTTCAAACGGATGCCTAAATTCGTGATCACGATTATTGCAGGTTTAATTGCGACGGCACTTGCTTGTTTTGGTATTTATGACCGTTTCATGACGTTCCTGACGTACATTACGATGCTTGTCGCACCGCTGGGCGGCATATATACGGCTGAGTATTTGTTGGTGAACAAAAATAAATTCTCGTTTGACGGGCTCGACAGCAATCGGAGCTGGATTCCCCGCTCCATCGTCGTATGGGTCATAGCCACGTTCTTCGGGTTTATGACAACGATGGCCCCGGATGGGCTCGGATGGTTCCATGTGACGCAGGTTCCGGCGCTGGACAGCTTCTTGATGGCATTTATCGTACAAGCAATCATAGGCAAATGGGTAGTAAAGAAGGGATGAAAGCATGAACAAGGCAACCAGATTAACCACATTGGATGAACAAGCCATTGAATATATCGCGATAGGAGCTGCGGTGCTTGGCACGGGCGGCGGTGGAGATCCTCATGTCGGAAAATTGATGGCCATGGAGGCGATCCGCAAGTTTGGCCCGGTTCGAATCGCCCAGCTCGAAGAGCTGGACGATGAAGGGCTTATCGTGCCGGTATCGATGATCGGAGCACCGACGGTGATGCTGGAGAAAATCCCTTCGGCTGAACAGCTGACCAAACCGCTTGATCTGATGGAGAGAGAACTCGGCCGCAAGGTGGATGCTGTCATGCCGATCGAGGTCGGCGGCGGCAACTCGCTCGTTCCGGTCATTGCGGCGGCGCAGCGCGGAATTCCGCTCGTCGATGCCGATGCGATGGGGCGTGCGTTTCCCGAATCGCAGATGGTGACGTTCCATCTGGAAGGCATCCCGTGCAGCCCGGTGGCGATGGCGGACGAGCGCGGCAACAGCGCGCTGATGCATACGATTGATGGCGTGTGGGAAGAACGGATGGCGCGTGCGCTGACGGTGGAGATGGGGGGTTCTGCCTCCATCTGCGATTATCCGGTATCCGGAGCCCAAGCGAAGCAGAGCGCGATCGGCGGCACGCTGACGCTCGCCTATGAGATCGGGCGGACGCTGTTCGAAGCGAAGCAGCAGAAGCTGAATCCTGTGCGCGAGCTGCTCACGAAGCTGAACGGCCATGCCTTGTTCCATGGCAAGGCCGTGGATATCCGTCGCCGCATGGACGGCGGCTTTACGCGCGGCGAAGCGGTATTCGAAGGTACCGGCGAGAATAAGGGAAAAACGATGCGGCTGTTTTTCCAGAATGAGTTCCTGCTCGCCACCGTTGATGATCAACCGCTTGCTATTACGCCTGACCTGATTACGCTGTTGGATCAGGATACGGGTATGCCGGTAACGACGGAGAACTTGAAGTATGGTGCTCGGGTAACGGCAGCAGGTTTGCCGTGCGATGACAAATGGCGCACGCCAAAAGGCATCGAGACGGCCGGGCCGAGATATTTCGGTTATGACTTTGATTATGTGCCGATCGAGACGTTGGCTTCGAAAGGAGGTGCGGCGAAATGACCGAGGTTACAACGGCTAATGCAAACCAGGTTTACCGCATCGGGATTGATGTGGGGGGGACGAATACGGACGCCGCCCTGCTGGATTCCGACTTGCGCTGTGTGCACAAGGTGAAGGTCCACACGACTGCCGACGTGAACGAAGGCATTGTGGAGGCTGTTCGCCGGCTGCTGCAGGAAAGCGGCGTGAATGGAGCAGACATTCGCTATGCGATGCTCGGCACCACGCATTGCACCAATGCCATCGTGGAGCGCAAGCATCTTGGCCGGGTCGGCCTGATTCGTATCGGCGCTCCGGCAACGACAGCCGTTCCGCCGCTTGCTGGCTGGGACGAGTCGCTGCGCGCGGCAGTTGGGCCGCATAGCTATGTCGCCTCTGGCGGCTATGAGTATGACGGCCGCAAGATCGCGAATCTGGACGAAGAGGAGATCGCCGAACTGTGCCGCCGGATGAGCGGAGAAGTCGACGCCGTGGCGGTATGCGGTGTATTTGCTCCAGTGAATCGTGAGCAGGAGAAGCGCGTTGGAGACATCGTGCGCGAGGTGTTGGGTTCGGACATGCCGGTCACCTACTCCAGCGAGATTGGCAGCATCGGATTGCTGGAGCGGGAGAATGCCTCCGTGCTGAATGCGGCGCTGCTGCAAGTCATTGCGGGCGTGGTGCGCGGCTTTGAGGAAGCGCTGAACGGCTTCGGTATCCATGCGCAGCTGTACATTTGCCAGAATGACGGCACGTTGATGAAGAGCGAATATGCGCTTCGTTACCCGATTCTGACGATTGCGTGCGGTCCGACGAATTCGATTCGGGGCGCGGCGCACTTGTCCGGGCTGAGCGACGCGCTGGTCGTTGACATCGGCGGCACGACGACGGATATCGGCGTGCTCGTGCAAGGCTTCCCGCGCCAGTCATCGGCAGCGGTGGATATCGGCGGCATTCGCACGAATTTCCGGATGCCGGACATTTTGTCCATTGGCCTCGGCGGCGGCACCATCGTCCGGCTGGACGACGCAGGCGGCGTGATGGTTGGCCCGGACAGCGTGGGCTACAAGCTGATGACACGGGCCCGCATCTTTGGCGGAGATACGCTGACGACGACGGACGTAGCCGTGAAGCTGGGCCGTGCAGAATGGCCGGGCACAAACGCGGATGCCGTGGACGAAGCTGTATGCGGTAAAGTGGATGCAGTCATGCAGCAGATTCTAGAGGATGCCATTGACCGGATGAAAACGAGTGCCGACCCGGTCGATGTCATTCTGGTCGGCGGCGGCAGTCTGTTGGTACCGGATACGCTTGCAGGGGCAAGCCGAATCATCCGGCCGGACAACTATGATGCGGCGAACGCGATCGGCGCAGCGCTGGGAGAGGTTAGCGGCGAGTCGGAGCGAATCTATTCGCTGGACGACTGGAGCTATGACGACGTCATCCGCGATGCGAAGGAAAGCGCCATGAACGAGGCAGCTGCAGCTGGCGCGAATCCGCAGACCGTACAGATCGTGTCCGTCGAGGACATTCCGATTGCGTATTTGCCGGGCAATGCGCTGCTTGTGAAAGTGAAAGCTGCGGGTAAGCTGTAACGCGCAAGGCATGCGCTTCACTCGGCCGCATTCGCGGCCGCATGAGAAGTGTGTGCATAGCCAGTGAGCATTCGTATATCGGTGCTCGCGGCGAACGGCGCGGGACTCAAGTTACATGAGAAATGGCGGTACGGATCCAATTCCGTACCGCCATTTTTTATTTCGCGACCTATACTTTCCTGGCGATCTTATTTCAAGGAAATGTCCTCGACTCGGGTATTCAAATATGCAACAATAGAGGATCAGGGCCGCAGGAGAATGGACCCAAAGGCGCAGCAATGCAATCCGCAAGATCGCTTACCAATTTACGATCCAATAATTTATACTTAATAAGCCAGATTATATTTAAGGAGCTGCCGAATCGGATATGAACAAAAAAGAAGTCGCCAATATACGCAAGCAATTTAAGCTGGATCACGATTTAATGAATATTTACGATATTCTCAATGTCTATATTACGAAGGAAACGAATGAAATCTATCACTGGGAGCGCCTGCCGTTCGGGCTGGTGGATCGGGAGAAGCAAGAGTTATACATGGGGAATTTCAAAAAACTGCTGACCGGCGAACTGGATCAAAAATTGTTCGAATTGAGGTTTCAGGAAGCAGCGGAGGAACCTGCGCAGGTCATGCTTCACCAAGCGCTCGTGTCGGGTGATCCGGAAGAATGGCAGGACTTGATGCTGATGCTGGTGGATCGAATGCTGAAGGATGCCCAATATGAGCGGGATATGGTAGTCACATTCGTTCGGGGACAGTATTATTTGCCCACCAAGGCGAGAAACGATGAAGCGGAAGAGAGTGAGAAGAACGAGGTGTTCGCCCATCCGTTCATTTTATGCAGCGTGAATTCTACGGAGAAACAACGGAAGACGCTCTTGTTCGATTATGTGGAGCGGGAGTTCAAGTACAATGTCATTGTAGATCCGATTATTAAGTTAAGCACGCCGGAGCAAGGATTCCTGTACCCTAGCGTGACGGACAATTATTCCGATGTGAATCGTATTTTGTATTGTACGGGAAAATCGAATTTTCCGGATCCGCATTTTGTCGAACAGGTCTTGAACGGGGAAAGATCCGTTACGGCACTTGAAGAGCGGGCGATCTTCGAGGATATTGTCAAGGAAGTGGCCGGTGAGCAGCTCGATTCAGCCACCATAGCCCAGGTGTACGAGGAAATCAACCGGGTGATCGAAATTAACGAAGAGACGAAGGAGGAAGAACCTCCGAAGCTGGATTATAAAGATCTGGAGCGCGTACTGAACGCAAGCGGCGTAGAGGACGTGACGACCGAGAAGGTGGAGCGGGCATTCGAAACCATCGTGGACAATAAGAACTATGAGATGAAAGCAACCAGCGTCATGCCGAAGTATACTTCCAAATCCATTAAGATCGAAACAAAGGTAGCTACGATTTCCATTAGCCCGCAGGATTTAAGGTATGTCAAACAGGTGAATTTCCAAGGTAAACGCTGCATCATGATTGAAGTCGACGAAGATGTCGCGATTGAAGGGTTTACGCTGGCTTCAGAGACGCTATTATAGACTCGTTCATCGTACAAGCTTCGGCGCGGTACGGAAACCGGAGAATATATAGGTATACCATGAGTAAAAGAGGCTTGTGTTGCACTTTCGGATGGGAAGCAAAAGAGTCATGTAGGTGTTGTTAACCTATATGACTCTTTTTGTGTTAAGTATGCTGCGGAAGAAGCGGCGATAAAGACCATAATGTCTGAACCCGCTTTTGTTATTATTTAAAAGCATGTTTTGGAAAGAATAAAGACCCTAGAAGCTCTTAGGGTCTTGTAGGAACTTTGGCTTTAATCCATCGATACACTAAAACGTGTAGGATTCCCCGTCATTTGGGATCAAAACATTAGAGGAGATTCCTTTTTCGTTAGTAAAGATATTTAATTCTTCCCTCGATAATGTCCAATGATTAACTGCTTCCATATGGACAGATATAATTTTCGCCTCAGGGGCGGCTTTATAAACCTGGTAGATATCCTCTTTCCCCATTACTAGAGATCCTCCTTGAAGGAATTGATTATCTCCTCCATTTACAACAATGATTTCCGGTTTGTGTGTTTCGATTGCTTCCCCAACAGCTTCATACCAAACCGTATCTCCAGCAATATACAATGTTTTCTCGCTTGGGTGCTTAAAGACAACACCGCACACATGTCCGGCAAGTTGTAATATTTCTCCTCTGCCGTGTTCGCCTTTAGTTTTAACTAATCGAATATCTCCAAAGGCTGAATTTTCTTGCAGCACTTCTACATTTTGAAAACCCGCGTTTCTGACTTCTGCTGCGTCTTCTTCGTTTTGCACAAACATTTTAATATCTTTTGGCAGCGCCTCTTTAGCCGTATCGTCCCAATGGTCTAAATGTAGATGAGTGACTATCACAGCATCTAAGTTGCCGATAATATTGTCAACCGAGGTTGGCAAGCCAACCAAAGGATTGTTTTGATCTTGGCGTAACGAATTAGGGAAAGGCGGATACGCATCTTTTTCTCCCAAAAAAGGGTCGATTAAAAACTTCTTCCCTGCATATTGGACAACAAGTGTCGCATTTCGAATGAGTTGTATTTTCATGGCAATAGACTCCTTTTTTGATTTGGATATAGTTTACTCAGCGGCCAAGTAACCAATACAGGTTCCCTTTGTCAAGTTTGGGATAAGGGTTACTGTATAGTAAAATGATAAAGGACATCTTGAATTTATTCGATGCTTCGATGAAACGCTTTTACATTAAATCATTTCACGGTGAAAGGATTATGGTATGCAACTTGATCAAACGGATTATCAGATCCTTCGGTTACTAACCGAAAATTCAAGGATTCAATGGAAAGACTTAGGGAAACAAATTCATATGACTGGACAAGCAGTAGGCAATCGTATCAAAAAACTTGAGGAGAGCGGTGTAATTACAGCCTATTCCCTAATCATCGATGAAATGAAATTAGGGCTTGCTTATACAGCATTTGTTATCATTCATATGAAAACAGCCAATCACGATTCGTTTATTCGTTTTATTATGGATCAAAATGAGATAGTTGAAGCACATCGAATCTCGGGAGAAGGCTGTTACCATTTAACGATAAAAGTTTCATCCCAAGATCAGCTGAACCTTTTTCTTAATAAACTTCTCGATTATGGAAATTACAGCTTGAATCTGTCCATACAAAAAATCAAACAACGCAGTACGTTGACCGCCGCACCAAATGAATAGCAAAAGCTTCATTCGAGGCTCCCGTCATCGAAGGCTTTACGCTTACTACAGAGAATAAAAGGATTGTGTTGCAATTTCAGATAGGAAGCATAAGAGTCATGTAGGTGTTGTTCACTTATATGACTCTTTTTGTGTTCATAATGCCAAGCGGGAGAAGCGGCGACAAAGACCCTTCTGAAGACCGATACGTAAATACATCGGCTGCAGGAAGAAATATCCATGAGGCTAGATATGATGGATATAGAATGAAACCAGCGGTTAGTGAGAAACGGTAGTTTCTTCACAATTGACTGGGAGTGGCAGGCAACCCATTTCCGAAAATCCAATACGGGGAGATGTACGAAGTGACAACGTTAATCGAATTCAAAAACGTAACCAAGGCTTATCCAATCGGCGAAGTGACGATTCAAGCCCTTGCGGGGGTTGATTTTTCGATCCGGGAGGGGGAATTCGTCGTGATTCTAGGGGCCAGTGGGGCTGGGAAAAGCACGATTTTGAATATCCTCGGCGGGATGGATACGGCGACCTCGGGGCAAGTGTTGGTTGGGGATCAAGAAATTACGGGATGGAGCGAGAAGAGATTAACCGAATACCGCGGCGAGCAGGTTGGCTTCGTATTTCAATTCTATAACCTGATTCCGAATTTGAATGCGCTGGAGAACGTGGAATTTGCGACAGAGGTATGTAAGGACCATCTGGACGCCCGTGATATTTTACATAAGGTTGGACTAACGGATCGGATGAAGAACTTCCCTTCCCAGCTCTCTGGCGGCGAACAGCAACGAGTTGCGATTGCGAGAGCGGTTGCGAAGAATCCCGCGCTGCTCCTCTGCGACGAACCCACCGGTGCTTTGGATTATGTGACAGGAAAGTCGGTCTTAAAGCTTCTTCAAGATTTGAATAAGGAAACGAAGACATGCGTCGTGCTGGTCACCCATAATTCGGCCATCGCGCCGATGGCGGATAAAGTGATCCGCGTCAAGAGCGGGAAGATCGAGAGCATCACGATCAATGAGCACAAACAAAGCGTTGAAGGGATCGAGTGGTGATGAAGATTTTAGCGTTAAAATTATTAAGGGACATGAAACAGTCGGTGGGACAATTCATAGCCATTGTTTTGGTAATCGCGGTGGGAGCCTTTTTCTACACGGGACTGGTCACACTGAGCGACAATCTTAGCGGCTATACGAAGGGGTACTTTCAAGAACATAATCTAAGCGACTTGAACGTCTATTACAGTCAAATTTCCGCAGAGAATGTGGCCGATTTACGAGACATCGAAGGCATTCAACATATCGAAGGGCGTTATACCGTCCAGGCCGAACAGGCTTTTGAAAGTGATAAAGCCTTATTAACGGTGCACTCGATCCCCGTACCGAATGAAATCAACACATCCAGGATGATGGAGGGCAGGATGCCAGCTGGGCGGAATGAGATTCTGTTGGACTCCCACTATGCCGAGGCGCATCATTACCGTGTCGGTGATTCCATCAGCCTCCCTGTGAATGACAAGGACATGACGTTCACGATTAGCGGCCTGAATGAGAATGTGGAGCATGCCAAGAAGAACGAAACCCAGGACCATCAAGCTCATGGAATCGCTTATATCCCCGAAGAGACCATTCCTGAAATTGCAGGCGATATGTTCTACAATGAGATCCTGATTGATGCCAAGGACGGTTACGATATTGACCAGTTAGGCCAGGCCATTGAAGCACATTCCCAGTCCCTCCCTTATATAAGCCAGGTCAGCAAAGAACGAACCTTCAACTATTCCCAGACCCAGCAAACGATTCATAACAATAAGCTGATGAGCAGGGTGATCCCGATCGTTCTCTTTTTGATTGAAGCGGTGATCCTGTTTCTGATCATGTCGAGGATTATCGATTCCCAGCGCAATCAAGTGGGCATTATGAAGGCATTAGGGGTGAAAAAAAGAAGCATCATGCTGCATTACATGGGCTACCCTGTGCTGGCAGGCGTCATCGGCTCCATCTTGGGCTATGCCATCGCCGCCGCCCTATTCATTCCGCTCATTACAACGTCGATTGGGAGAAGCTACTCCCTGCCTGACCTGACGTTCACCCTCTCGTTCTTTACACTCCTACCTCCGATGATCTGCTCCAGTGCTTTTGGCATGCTGTCCTGCTACTTAAGCGGTAGAGCGATATTGCAAGAACGTGCTGCCCAGGCGATGCGTCCAAAACCGCCCAAGAAGATGAAGAAGCTGCTCATCGAGAAAGTTCCGGGCATGTGGAGTCGGCTTCCCTACAGTTACAAGATTATTCTAAGAAATATCTTCTTAAATAAACAAAAAGCATTCGCAAGCTCCGTTGGCGTTGTCGTCAGTACGGTTTTGTTGATCACGGCTTTTGGCACGCAGACGGCCCTGCTCAAGGTAGCTGGCCAGATTGAAGAGGTAAATACGTACGATTTACGAGTCGATTATGCGATAGGGTCGTTCCCGGATATGGCAGCTCTGCCCTCCGGCATTGCAGACCGTTATGGGCTGTCTACCTATCCTGTGGAGTTGATCCAAGGGGAAAACAAAGAAAACGCTGCATTGGTGGTTACGGAGCAGGATAATGAGCTGATTCGCTTTTATGATGAACAAGGCAACCGGCTATCGTTAGAAGATCATGGCGTGCTGGTACCGAAATCTTACGGGGATCAATATCAAATTGCTGAAGGGGATACGATCCAGCTTCAATTTACAGCACCGGAGCTTAACCAAACCATCGTCGATATGAAGGTTCTGGACATCTCTACACAATACTCGAATCCGTCGTTTTACAGCACACCGAATTATATGAAGAGTGTGGGTGTCGACTACGATCCCACCTCGCTATTAGTGAGCGTCCATAGCGCTGCCGATCTGGAGGGCGTTCGCAGCTTCTTTGAACAGGACCCGCAGGTGGAGGCCATTGGGGACAAGGATGATCTCAAGAAATCTGCGCAATATATGCTGAAGCAAAACAGCTTTATTTTCATCATGTTTATCATCTGCGCCATCATTCTGTCCTTCGGCGCCATCTACACGATCTCTTCCATCAACATTTATGAAAGGAATCGTGAGCTTGCCACCCTGAAGGTATTAGGCTATCCCAAACGTAAAATCAACCGGCTGATCTTCTCTGAGAACATGCTGTTAACCGCTTTTGCGGTCATTGTCGCTCTGCCGATCAGCAGTTATGTCTATTCCATCATCATCCAGGCGCTTTCGAGTACGCATCAGCAAATCCCGGACCAATTAAACCTTGTGATTATGCTGGCATCCGTTATTCTGGCGTTCATCCTGACCCTTCTCTCCAACCTCTTGCTTCGGAAAAAGGTGACGCGGATTCATATGATTGAGTCGTTGAAGGGTGTGGAGTGAAAAAAGAGAGCCTCTATTTTCGTGATAGAGGCTCTCTTTTATATTCTATTTATTATTATAAGTAAGACCTGGGAATACCTTATATTCGTTGACATCAAACAGTTTAGCTTTATTCATTGATTTAATTTTGCCTTGAGCGATTTCAATGTCCCATTCTTCTCCAAAGAGCTTTTCTTCTTGAATGATTACTCTTACTCTCACCTTAAGCGTTTCCTTTGATTGCTGAGCATCGATTATCTCATAATCAATAATGGATGGATACATACCGCCGATGGGGATCATGTCAAATCCTTCAACAGAAATTGATTTGATTAACTCCTCATCACGAGTATCAAAACCAGCGATATAAAGCGCAATAAGATTTTTGACTTGCGACCAGCTACTACTAGATATATCAAGGTTTTGATTCCAGACATCTTCCTGTAGGTCTGACTTGCTACTTTTTATTGAAACCGTTTGATTTTTTTGGTCCCAACTTACATTAGCATCCAGAGCTTTTGATATGAAACTTATTGGCACCATTACTCGATTGTTGCTCATCTGCGGGGCAACATCCGATTTAATCTCTTCGCCATTTACAACGATTTTGATTGCTCCCTTTGCAAAGGCCATTCCTACCGCAGTTGTAAGAGCAATGATTATGGCAAATAACGAAATAAGCAACTTCTTTTTCATTAATATCCCTCCACGTTAAATATCTACATAATAAAGACGTAAAATAATGGATATAGTTGGGCAGAGAAACGAGATAGGAGGATGTAAGGTAAAGGGAGTGTACGGGCTGCAGCACCTTGATCTATAATAGGTGACGTGGCATTCAATGGAAAAATGCAATCGCGAATGGAACAGGAGAACAGGATGAACAAACAAAAAATGGCCGTCATTGGCTTAGGGCATATGGGTCGGCATATGATACGTCGCTTACTGCCCCAATATACGGAGAAGGTCGAGTTGGTCGCCATTTGTGACAGTGATGAATCCAGTCTGCACCGGGAAGTCGCAGAGTCAGGAATTCGTCCAAGGCTGTACACCGACTATCGCCAACTGCTGGATGAGGTGACGCTTGACCTGGTGTATATCGCGGTTCCGCCGTCCCTGCATTATGACGTGGCCCGGATCGCATTTGAGAAAGGCGTCCACGTCTTCTGCGAGAAGCCGCTGGCCAATAGCTTGACCGAAGCCCGGAGTCTGGTGGAGCTGGCCGAGAAGGCCGATGTGCTCCATGCGGTTCATTTCTCGCTTCCGCTCGACCCGTCCGTTCTGAAGTTGCAGGGATTGCTTGAGGAGCAAGCGATTGGCCAGATCCAAAGCATGGATCTGTACCTGGAGTTTCCGCAGTGGCCGAGGGCCTGGCAGCAGAATCCTTGGATCACGTCAAGGCAGCAGGGCGGATACCTGCTGGAGGTCGGCATTCACTGGATCCAGATGATCCAGCAGGTGTTCGGGCCGATTACGCATGTGAAGAGCGAGATCGAGTTTCCGCCGGATTCGAATCAGTCCGAAAGCCGAGTCCAGGCCGTGCTCAGATTACATAATGATATCGAGATTCGCCTGTCGGGAACCGACCAACGGGAAGGGGAGGAGCGTGTCTCCCTGGTGGTCCACGGTGAGGAAGGCACCTTGGCATTGGAGAACTGGTGCAACCTGTACCGAAGCAGTAAGGATACCGTTCTGCAGCCTGTACCTGTGAATAATGTCGTCAGCCCGTTGCCGATCTTGAAGCAAATCATTCAGATTCTAAATGGAGAGTCCGGCCAGATCTATGATTTTTATGACGGGTATAACGCGCAGGTTGTTTTAGAGGCCTTGCGTAACCCGGGGGAGGGCTTTACGGATGTAAGGGCTCAGTTGATGGGGGACAAGAAGTACGGGATAGAACCGATTGCCAATTTGAAGTGATCCATGGTGTTCGTGCAACTTAGCAGTTTCATCACGCTCGGCCTGTAAAGGATGACCTAACCCTCTTGGCTCCTTTGCAGGCTGGGCCTTTTCCCAAGGGGCGTGATGGAATGAAAAGCAAAGGCAATAATCGTACTCGTTCGTATTACCGTCATCATCGACGGAGAGTGATCCAGCGTAAGAGTAGGCTTGCTAAACAGCTTGGTTGGCAGCAAAGTTTACAGGTGAGCTTGCTAAGGGGAAAATTCATTGTTCTTGTTATTATTGCAGAATGAAATCGAGAGAAATCGGATGGCCTAAGTCTGATCTTGTAAAACTTGCGCGTATGAATGAGTTTAATAGTTTGGAGTAGGGAGTTAGGTTTAGTGTGGGAAAGGCCGTAGATGGTAAAATCTACGGCCTTTTATTTTGCCCAACCATGTTCAATAAAAAAACGGCAGGGATATACCCTGCAGCTTGATCTACTTAAGATCCTCTAGAATGTATGTGAAATAATCGTCTACAAGCTTCACGATACTGCGTATTTCCTTATCGAACGTTGAGTTGGTGATTGTTCCTTTATTATAAGAGTCGACATTCAGCTTGACTCCGGAAGTTTTGGCTAAAGAAATTTCTTTAACTTCTCCATTGAGTTCTTTTTTCGTTTCAGCTGTTTCCTTATTGCAGACTTTCTTTGCTTCAATGAGACTTTTCTTAGCCTTATCAAGTGTAGCCTTCATCTGACTCAGTTCCGTCTTGCTGGCTTTGGATTTTTTAAGGTTGTTGTACTTGGTTGTTAGCTGCTTGGTTTGATTTGTAAGGGTGGTTACATCAGAACACACAGGAGCTTTATATGTCCGTATAGCAGACTTAACCTCCTTTAACCTCTGGTTGTAATCCTCAAAGTATATCTTATTAACCTCGGAGATCGACATTTTTTCGGAAGGTGGGGCGGCATAGGCCTGTGACGGGAGAATTAAGATAGCGAACATCAACAAAAGTGCTAAAGTCTTCTTCATTTATGTACGAACACCTCTCTATAAGTAGTAACATTATCATACCTTAATTTAGGTCCTAATCAATAAATAATTCGCTGGCTCCCACTGGATAACATGAAGCTGCAAACATTTTTGAGATTTGAAGGGGATTTGAAATGAAGACGAAATGGATCATGGTTGAGGGCCTGCCGGGGATTCGGCAAGTCGACGACTTCCCGTATGATTCATGCTATTCTTACCGAACGAAACATTGAGGCCCGGCTGGCAATGGAGGGGGATACTGACCATCGGGCGGATTATGAGGGAACCGCGTGTCTGAACGAAGAGGAATTCGGGCAGTTGCTGGGAGTCGCAGGCCCTGATTTGGATACTGCCTTCCTTCATATAATCCAAACCGCTCATCTTCAGAGGTTGTTAAGGAGAGTGGACGATGTACTAACTTACTGATGAACCTGATCAAGAGAGCGGATGAGCTCCTTCTCCAAATATCCAGGCTGCTAGAATTGCCCTACCAATCATACCACTCCGTTTTAAAATATAGGACCTAAAGACAAGGACAAATTATTCTTTCCTAAACATTTTCAGTGCAAGCAAGGGCGAGAATAATGAAGGATAAATTAATCCATCTATTCCCCCCTTTTTTACGGTATGTCATGTTCCGTGACTCCCTTCATCCTACAACTCCTATAATAATCGTCATATTACTGAAAACCCCGCTCGTAATAAAGTCCCGTATCTAACTGAGAAAAAGATCCTAGTTTTAAAGTAACATAGCAAGGCCTCGAGAACCTTTTCCATATAATTCAAGTGGAGTAAAATATTTAAATTAACCATGATCGGAGATCGGGTTCAATCCCGGAAGCAAGATGGAGAGGTTGTTATGAGTAGAATTTTGGTCACACCGGAGATGTTGCTGCACGTTGCAGCGCAATGCTCCAGGGCGCATGAACAGCTGGAAGCAATGATACACATGCTGAACCAGAACATTCATATGCTGGAGTCTGCCTGGGAAGGTACGACGAGATCCCGTTTTTATGCGGATTTTCAGCAGGCGCATCGGGAGATGACGCAGACCACGGAGCATATCCATCGGACAAGCCTGGAGCTGAGAGGGATTGCCCAACGATTTAAGTCAGCAGATGAGCGGGTACAACCGATCCAAGTTGCTGGGCATGTGCTGGGAGCATTCCCTATGATGAGGGGACCCGCAGGCCATAGTGCCGTAGAGGATGCCGGGAGAAAAGCGGAGGAAGCTTGGAATGCGGTACAGCAGGAAGCGGGGAAGGCATGGGACACCGTCAAGCAAGAAGCAGAGGAACTATGGGAGGGCGTAAAGATCGGGGCCGTCCAGTTAGGGAACTCGTTAATGGATACGGCGATATCCTTGTACGAAGATCCGCTTGGAACCGGGAAAGAGATGCTCTATAATGCAACCATCGGGACGGTCGAGGATATTTGGGACACGGGGATATGGGCCGGCAGAATGCTTTTTAGCAATGAGTACCGCGAAAAAGTTACCGAAGACGTAAAGGCAGAAGTCGATTCAGCAGGCGGTTGGTCCAATTATTTGGGGCAGGGGGCAGCTTTGATCCTTGGGGAGGTTATCCTCAACCGTGCTGGAATTAGGGGTAGAGGCCCGTTGAATAATAAGCATGATGATCTTGGTGGGGGTAATAGTGGCGGTAGTGGTGGCGGTAATGGTAGCGGTGATGGTGACGGTAAGAAGTCGGGGGATGAGGGAAAAGGTGAAGTTGAGCTAAGTTTGGGTAACATTAAACACTTCTGGAGTGGACATTCTTTCGAGTCATTCAGCAAGCAAATTCCTTATTTGTTGAAAGTCAAATCAAGAGAAGCAGTGGAAAACCAATTATCCAATGTTAGTTTCTTTAATAAGAATTTAAGTAAGGATCAAGTTGTCTCTCAAGTTGAAAGAGCTTCGAATGAAGCGGTAGCGAAGGGAATATCCCATGGACGATACTCTACTATGATAGATGAAGAATTGATAACAGTTGCATTCGATGACGGCTTATTTCAGACTGCATGGGGATCGCATAAATATAAACTATCAGATTTTGGTTACTAGGGGGTGTAGTCTTTGTTTAAAATTAATTTCAGATTTGTAGACGAAGATATTCAGCAGTTTAGGAAAATAAACTCTGAACAATTTGATAAGGACTTTGGTGGTGATATTTCTGGACAAATTGAATTAATTTTCGGTGATCGCTCTGTTGGGTTTTATCATGACGAAGTTCCTTTTGGAAATGAATTGATATTTCATTGGTTCTGTAGGTTGAATGAAGTTCTTGAGGTTCTTGAAAGCAGGGATAGTTCTCATTATATCGCTATGAATATAATGGGAAGTGATCAATGGATTGAATTTGTTAATGAGGGGGGACTGCGAGTTAGTTTAATTAATAGTCCCGGTATGACAGAGATACAGGACTTTATTACCGAAACACCTCTTCTACATACTGACAACAAGGAGTGGGGAGATATACTTATAGACCATGCGGAGTTTAAAAATGAAATCATGAATAGCACATTAAAACTGTTGCAACAAATAAATGATTTGAACAGTGATTTGCTTAGGTCGAATAAATTAAGAAGAATACAGGAGTATCGTAGGTACTACACATAAGGCTACCCAGTCACGAATGAACCCAACATTCAACCAATAACACATCTAACCCATGTAATATCCGTATAAAGATTTCTTTATTTCTGTTGTACGCACTAAAATTCTTGAATTTCATATCCTTAATAACGCTATTCCTTTACATTAAACAGGTCGATTATGGTTAGATACCATGATGATTGACCTGTTTTTTGTCTTTCGGTTCCTTGTTCGTTGACTTCCGATTGTTATTAGTCCAGAAATGAAAGATAAGATATTGGAGGGACAACGCAAAAACCCAAATAAGAATGACTTAATTGGTGGGCATTCTCCTGAAATCACTAACCGTAATCCAAATTATGCAGTTGAAGAGATCTCTATTAACCCTGATGGTACGAGAAAAGTAAGGTTTACCACACAATTCCTAGATGGAAATCTTTCTAAAATTAAAACAAGTACACTCTTTCCAGAGTCTTGGACTGAAGAACAAATTCTAAATAGCATAACTAATGTTGGTAATGCACCAGCTATTTCAACCAGGTTAAGAGATGGGGCAACTTGGCATAGAGCTATTGTTAATGGTGTTGAAATTGATGTAATTAAAGCTGGAGAAAATGTGACCAGTGGCTATCCAACACGAACGGTAAATGCATCTCGCCCAGCAGGTTTTTAATTCAACATTAAGTGGAGGCAATGTATATGTACAAAGAACTAGATAACCTATTATCTGCGGATACAACAGTAGATTCTTGGTATGATGATGGCTGTGTCATTGCAAACGAGATCCTTGCAGAGTTTAGTCCAAGTGATTGGGATGAATTATCTAATCAAGTCCTAAGTAAACCAGTAGAATGGCAAAGAAAATTAGCATATTGTTTAGATAATGAGTGTAATATGTATGAACTTAACATTTTAATAGCATTGCTGAGCACTAATGATGTTGAGTTGTTCGAGATATGCATTGACACACTAAGAAGTTTTACAAATCATGATAGTAAGAAAATGGTATTAGATAATCCCATAATAATACAACGTGTTAATAACATTTTATCGGAAACTTCGAGCTTACCAGTGAAAAATATGCTTCAAGATTTTCTTTCAAAAATACATTTATAAATTTGCGCTCTATACCTTGATTGAATCCACTTCTCCAGAATCGACGGAGAACATTTTGGGACAGATCCGAAAAGTCATTCAAGAAGAAGGACCTATTAGCCGGAGCTTACTTACAAAACGTATTTTACAGGCATGGGGCATTACCTTCTCAAATTAGTCTTCCTTATGATGAGTTAATGAGACAAGTGGTTAACGCTCGGATACGCTAGATCCGGCAGTGCTCTGGAGAAGTCGATTAAATCGGGGACATAGAGCTATTGAGCTTGGTTACGCTTATAAAGATGGAAATCAGCGGGTGGTTGTGAAGTAAAGCAAGTCTAATCGATCATGGATTACTAAAACTCGCCGAAAAGGTCAATAATTTGACTTCATCCCAGAATATGTTTATACTTTGTATAAACATTAGTGTGGGGTGATAGTATGTCACAAGTTCAAAAATGGGGTAACAGTCTAGGCATTCGTATCCCCAAGACTCTGGCCATGGAGGTAGGACTTGAGGAAGGCTCGGAAATCGATCTTGACGTTGAAGATGGCCATCTTGTCATCAGGCCACGGACCAATAAATTGGAAGATCTACTTTCGAAAATAACGCCTGATAATATCCATTCCGAGGTTCAAACGGGTGATCCGCAAGGACGTGAGTCATGGTAATAGAAAATTACATTCCTGATCGCGGCGACTTGGTATGGCTTCAGTTTAATCCCCAATCTGGCCATGAGCAGTCGGGAAAACGCCCAGCCCTTGTCCTCTCACCTGCGCAATATAATGGAAAAGTCGGCTTAGCCTTGTTCTGTCCTGTTACTTCCAAGGCTAAAGGTTACCCATTCGAGGTGGTTATTCCACAGGATTTACCGATTGAAGGGGTTATCCTGTCTGATCAAATCAAGAGCCTTGATTGGCAATCTCGCCAAGTCAAGTTTATTTGCAGAGTTCCAAAGGAGACCTTGGATGAGGTTTTGAGTAGGGTCGATTTGTTGATTCACTAACCGTAAATTATTATATAAGCCGCTCCTCCGTATCGGATTTGTTGGAGCGGTTTTTCCCTATAAAATACATTTAGAAGGTATATATGCATGATCATAAATTGCTATGTTTGTTCTCTCAAACTGCTATAGTGATGAGGCCCCGTTGCCTGAGATGAGCTTGCTTGATTTGGATTATAGATCTAGATGAAAATTTCATTCCTACGAAAATGAGGTGAGATAATGCGAGTAAAGTGTATAGAAAATAGCAAAAAGCCTAATTTAACCATAAATAAAATATATACAGTTTATGAAGGTGAGTTCATAGCAGATGCTTATGAAAGACTGTATATTATGTTTAAAATTCAAGATGATTACGGAAGTGTAATTCCGTATGATGCAAAGTATTTTGAAATCAGTTCAGATAAAAATTCTAATTATTTAGAAAAAGAAATATCAGAAAATAAGTATAGGTTTACTCATAAATTTATTAGCTATGACAAGTTTTCGTCGATGCTATATGATGAAGCAGGTACTTCAGTAGATGATTTTCGGAGTGCAAAGAAAGATATATACAAACTAGAAATGAGCAGAGAAGAAATATGTGAAATAATAAAGGGAGACAATCAAGATGAACTAGATATTATACTTGAGTTATTGTTAGAAAAAAAGGATAGTAACTTTATTGAAGAGGTTATTAGATTATCACATAAGGAAATGAATAAACGTATGTTTAATGAAAATGTAGAAACAGCATTTTTGTATTTGAGTGAATTTAAAAATGATTATGTTAATAATTTTTTTATCGAATATTTATCTGAAAATGAAAAGGGAAATGAAAAACTAGATAAAATCGTAAGTGACTATTTTAACAGTTAAGAGTGACCAACACTTCTGATGAAACTCAGAGGTGTAAGGAATGACAGAATCAATAAAATAGGTCGTTCTACTCCACCGGACGGAATATGCCTCATACATATCGAAAAGCCGCGGTATTTCGCGGCTTTGATTGTTCTCTCTCTTTGCTGCATGGATTGATGTTCTGCCAACTGTTAACGATAACGTTTCTTGTTATTTCACGAATGTGTCCGGCAGCTTCAGGGAGACGACAGCATCGTCAGTATCCTGCAACCCCGAATCACTTAGAAATTGCTCTCGAAGCTCTTTTTTACTCTTACCTAATGCATACTTGACGCTAATATCAACGACATTGCCATGCGAACGAAATGCGGGGAATTGGTCCAACGAAAAAACAACCGCATTCGCTTTATAAGTCTTCGAATCCTCAGCCCCGCAAGGAGATTTGGAATCATCCGGGCATAGGTTTACGGTAATGGGAAGATGCCGCGGGTTGTTCTTAACTACTTCCCCATTGATGGAGCCGTCGATGTACTGGATGCTGCTCTCCCGATCCTTTCTCGTATTCTCGACCGCGGAAACGACATACAGCCGATCCGGAACGGCTTGATTATTCTGGTTGACGGCATCTTTCACCAAGAAAACATACTGGTAGTGGATGCTGATATTGTCTTCGATCTCCGAGATTTCGGCCAAAGGCTCCGTGTTCACGGATCCAGCGGATTTAATCCCTTCCAAATCATAGATTACGCTTAATATCGATTCAGGGTCCGTGTTCAGCGGGACGGTTTGTTTGACGGACGTGCTGCAGCCGGTAAAAAGGGAAGCGAAGGCCATGAAGATGGCTATGACATATCGGTTCTTTTTGCGAATCACGCCTTTCCCAATCCTCCTTACAACGGCATGTATAATCATGGTTAATATATGAAGCTATCAAAACTAAGTTAATGGAATTCATAGCATAATGCAAGCTAGGGCAGTACGTAGGGAGGGGGAAGATGCAGACGGATCGTCGAAGAGATCCCTAAGTCGTCTATGCCATCAGCCAGCGGCTCCTGGGACGATATCGAAAAAATGAGGGGAAAAATCCCATCGATTGCACCCTCTAAACCTTCAATTCAAATTGTGGCTAACCATATTCAGGTTAAGTTCAGGTGAAGTTCCGATCCTGTTCAACGGTTGTTTCTAATGCGTTTATCTTTGAATGATATCTTATGAGCAGGGAGTGTGACAGCCACAATTATTGAGTAGAAGGAGAGCTTTTATGAATGGGATTTTGTTAACAAAAGAGCATACACAAGGTGGATTTTGGTTTCCAGGTAGATGGATTGGAGGGTTGTCGCTAATACTGGGGCCAGTACTTCTTCTTACCGGGGAACTTCTCAGGGTAAAGTACCACTTTTACTATCCTGATCAACTCGCAGCCTTTAAAGAGCAACCGACACTGATGGCAGCGTCCTACGGCTTATTCACAGCCGGCATTATGATTATGTGGCCTGGCATCCTTGCACTTGTCAAGTTAATAGGCGCCAAAAAGCCAGGATGGGCTTTATGGGGCGGCATCCTCACGATCATGGGACTCTTTGTGCGCATGTACCATGCTGGTGTGGATCATCTTGCTTATTGGCTGGTTCAATTCCAAGGTTTAGAGCTTGCAACTACATTTATAAGTGACTCTTACGCTTATAATTATCAGGGATTTTACGTTATCGCTACAATTCTGTTTTCCGGTATGGTTGGATGGTTCGTTCTCGCGATCGGCGCTTTTCGTTCCGGTACACTCAATCTACCCTGCTCCATCGCGCTGGGGGTGATGGGAATACACAGTTTAGGCGTTCTCAAAGGCACCAGCTGGGACACTTTGGTAGCCGTAGGTGGACTCTGCGTTGGGTTGGCGCCACTCGGCCTGAAGATTCTGCGAGACGGTCCAATGCCCAGCATATCCACCACTGTGAAATGGCTAATCCTAATCGTCACAATGGGCGGAATTTTCTTCTTTGTAGGACAGAACGCATAGTTTCAAGCTACCAGCAGATGCAGCATGACAACACGTTATCACGAATACCCAATTATAGGGGAAGAAGGATTGTGATCACAGTCCCTTCCCCTGGGGCGCTTTGGACGCTGATCGTGCCCTGATGGGCTGCGATAAACTGCTCTGCTATCACCATGCCGAGTCCAGTACCGCCAATGGGGGCTTCCGTTGAGGTCCCGCGGTAGTATCGCTGAAAGAGGTTGTTTTTCTCCTTCTCACTCATTCCCACACCTTTATCGGATATCGTAATACATAAGTTATTGTTCCTTTGAACGGTAACGGTAATGAGCGTTTCAGGCGGGTTGTGTAGAATCGCATTCATTAAAAGATTAACCAATGCCCTCTCCATTAATTTTTCGTCAAACTCGTAAAAGATCGAATCTTCATCCGCCACAAATCGAAACTCCTTATTCCGAGCTGCGGGTTGTTGACGCACATCTTCCATAACGTTAGCCGCGAACGTAACGATATCGCTTTGTGTCAAAATCGGCCGTACGACACTGTTCTCGAATTGGAATGCCTCGCTTAAATCTTCGATCAGCCGCTGCATATGATTGGCTTTTTCCTGCATAATGGTTATAAACTTCTTTTGTTCTTCTACCGTCCATTGGTGTTCGTCTGATAACAGCATCGTGGAGTATCCCTGAATATAAGAAAGCGGTGTTTTCAAGTCATGCGTTACGCCGGAAGTCCAATCTCGGCGCAAGTCTTCCAATTCCATTCGTTCGATCTCGCTCGCCGACAGACGATCGGATAGCTGCCTCATTTTCTCAGTCAACTCGTGGAAAAGACGAAAGCCAATAGGAGATTTATTTCTTCTGGACCTTGGGATTTCCACAACATTATATTTTCCCTGTGACAGTCGTTCGACCCAAGCCAGGTAAAAGAATAATGGCTCGCTCATCACACGGCCGTACATGAAGGAAGCGCCGAAAAAAAAGACTGAAAAAGCAAGAAAAAACGTAATTAATAAAAAAGAGTCGTCAAATAAGCCTGACCATACTAGTCTTGCTCCATAAAAGCTAATGTCGAATCCAAATAACAGCAAAAGGGTTATGGAAGATGCGACATAAGAAAAAAGCATCACGGCTACGATAACTGCAACATAGTGAAGCGTCAATTTCTTCTGCAGGTTCACTTGTCTGTCTCCTTCGGGGAGCTGAGGAGCTTATAGCCCATTCCCCTAATGTTGATAATCCATTTTGGATCGTTTGGATTCTTTTCGATTTTTTGCCGCAATCTCCGGATATGAACCATCACTGTATTCTCGTCCCCAATGCTTTCCAATCCCCAAATTTGCTCGTATAGGTGTGATATGCTAAAAATTTGATTGGGATGTTCACACAGAAATAACAAGAGCTCGAACTCTTTGGCCGGACAACTGACTTCCTGCCCATGTACCATCAATCTTCCCTCTTGTTTAAACAATTGGAATGCCCCAAAATCGTATACTTCTACTTCCTTGTCAGGGGCCTCTTGGAGTTTCGTCAAACTTTGACGACGTAATTGCGCTTTGATTCTTGCGACTACCTCTAGCGGATTAAACGGCTTCGTAATATAGTCGTCGCCTCCGATGGTAAGCCCCATAATCTTATCCATATCCATCGTACGGGCAGTCAAGAAGAGAATTGGAACCATTGTTACTTCACGGAGGCGCCGACACAGCTCAAAGCCATCCAAGTCGGGCAGCATAATATCGAGTACGATAAGATCAAAATCCGTTTCTTGAACGAGCTCAAGCGCTTCTTTGGCTGAAGTTGCAAAACTCACGTGTTTGAAGCCTTCTTTCGCTAACATGTAGTTCAACATATCTAGCAACCCAGCTTCGTCATCTACCAGGAGCAATCTACCATCCATATTCCCGCCTCCACTTAAACGAATGCTGAAGCTTTACTTACAACGCCTGAGCCATTTCATGATGAGATAACCACTCAGGACACATCCTGATCCGATAAGTATAATTTTAATATACTTTTCTACAAGATCGAAGATATGATTCCATTGATCTCCGAACAGATAACCGATTGCAAAAAAAGCAATCACCCACAAACAAGTACCCGTATATGCATAGATTACGACAGTACGAAAAGGAAGACGAATGATGCCGATGAAATACCCGATAAATTGTCGAATTCCCGGAATGAAAAAGCTAATGAGCAGCAGCTTATTCCCGTTTTTCTTATAATAATCTCGTACCTTTTCCATAGAGGAGGGCTTCAGAAATAACCACCTGCCATAGCGTTCTAACAAGGGTGCTCCCAACTTATAGCCGATACAGTAAGTGAATGTTACTCCCCCTATTGATCCCGCCAACGCCATAGAAAAGGCCGGTATGACATCCAGTATGCCTTTATAAGATAAATACCCTGTGAATGTCAATGTACTATTTCCGGGGGGAATGGGCAATGCAATAAAGTCCAAGGGTAATCCAATCAACAACACCAAGTATCCGTATTGTTCAAACAAACGCTCGACTACTTCCATCATGTTCATCTTTGCTCCCTTTTGAATGGTGTTACATCATGTCACATCACTCCCTACAGTTTAATCAAAGAATATAAACACGGCTGAAAGCCGTAATGAACATTAGCATAAATTCACCTGAACAGAACCTGAACAAATGAGTGCTCGCATGATGTTGGATTTCACCTCTGCAGCTATCGCTTCATTCCCGTCATCGACCTCTCGCATGAAAAAAAGGACACCAAGTCCTTAGCAGACCTCGTGCCCTCGAAGGGTTGCATACTGGAATTTTTACCGAACAATGTCTGATCCTCCGCTCCACTAAGCTTCCTCAAGCGGTCTCACTTCAACGTCCTCACATCCACCGTATTGGACAGGACATCCACTTCATTCGGAATAATCCCTTTTTCAAACATATAATCGGCCACCGCTTGCCAACGTTGGCGGACGGTGTCATCAATCGGGTCAAACGGATATAAAGAGCCTTCCAGCTGCTGACGCGCGACGGGTTCGGAGACGCCTTGGATATCCTGAATTAATTGGACGGTGTGTTCGACGTCGTCGGTTAGAAGCGCGGACTCTTCATTCAAGCCTTCAAACACTTCATGCACGAGCTCAGGATGCTCCTTCAGGAAGCCGTTTCGCACAATATACACCGTATCGTTCTCGGATTCGATGTCGCCTGCGGAAATGACCAGCTCTGCACCGAAGTCGACGAGCGCCACGGCGGTGAACGAACCCCATGTCGCCCAAGCGTCGACTTGCCCGCTTTCAAAGGCAGGTCCTGCTTCCGTTGGCGGAAGATAAACAATTTCTACTTCGCTCGCATCGAGTCCGCCCTTTTCAAGGGCTTTATATAGTAGGTATTCGCCCGTACCGCCGCGGTTGACGGCGATCTTCTTACCTCGAAGGTCTGAAGGACCTGTAATGCCAGTTTCCGGCTTGGCCACAATGCCTTGATTATGAAGGTCGCCTTGCTGCTTCGTAAAAATCGTAAATTCCGATGAGCCTCCGACAAGTGCGCTGATGGCCGCCGTAATCGAGCCGATCGTGATATCGATCGAGCCGGCGTTTAATGCCTCGATCGCTGGAGACATGGCGGCAAAACCGCCTGTTTTTTCAATGCCCGCCCCGGTTGCTTCCAGCCTTTTATAGAGGGGACCGCCTTCCTCGGATAAACTTAATGGCTGGGCACTGCGCAGTATGCCAATACGAACGGGTACGGCCTCATCCTCAGCATTGGCTTGTTTCGCTTGACCGGCCTTACCACAAGCCGCTAACGTAATTAACAGAATTACTAATAGTACATGTAAGCTTATTTTTCGCATAGGACACTTCCCTTTTTGCCGGATCATTTAGTGGATTTGATGAGCCCAAGTGAAAACCTTCTCCTGTTCCTCTTGCTTCTGTATGGTTGCGGCCTGACGGTTCACGCGTAGATGGGGCAGGATGTATTCTCCTACACGGTAAGCTTCTTCAAGCAGCGGCACACCGGAGAAAATAAACGTTGAAATACCCGCATCCTGATACTCTCTTATGCGCGCCAGAACGGTTGCCGGACTGCCAACGATCGTTGTGCCCGGACCTGGTCGTACCAGACTCATCCCGGCCCACAAATCCGGATAAATTTCAAGCTCCCGAGCATCTTTAGGAATTTGGCCATTGTGATTGCGAAGCATGCGCTGCTGCCCCACCGAATCGCTGTTTCGAAGGATGGTTTGCATGTTCTCCACGGTTTGCGGATCCATCGTCTTGAGCAGCCGATCCGCTTCTTGCCAAGCTTCTTCGTCCGTATCGCGAACGATCAGATATAGCCGGATGCCATATCGCATGGTACGCCCTTGCTCAGCAGCTAATGCTTGAAGATCTTGAATCTTCTCTGCTACTTGCGGAGGCGTCTCCCCCCAGCTAAGATACGTATCGATATGCTTGGCTGCCGTGAGATGAGCCGCTTGCGACGAGCCGCCGAACCAGAGAGGCGGTGTTGGCTTCTGCGTGGAGGGGAGCTGTAAGGCTTTGCCTTCAGCGGTAATATACTTGCCATGGAAATTCAGGTTTTCTCCGGCCACGGCTTGTTTCCACACCTGAATCCATTCATCCGTGTAGGCATAACGTTCATCATGCCCAAGCGTTGAACCATAGGCGCGCATTTGCGCCGTGTTTCCGTTCACGATGTTTAATAATACGCGTCCTCCGGAAAAATCATCGAAGGTTTGCGCCATTTTCGCGGCCAGCACGGGTGAAATCAACGGTGGATGAACAGCGATCAGAAAACGCATGCTGCTCGTGCTGGAAATGAGGGATGATCCAAGCACCCACGTATCATGCGGGCCCGTTGCAAGCAATGCGCCGGTAAACCCCAATTGGTCGACAGCCGAGGCAATCTGCCTTAGGTAAGGCAAATCGATTTTGCGCGCCCCCTCCGTTGACCAAGGACTGCGGCCATCCGGCGCGGTTAAATACCAATACACTTCAACGTTCTCTTTGTGTACAGCCATGCTATTCTCCTCCAATTTCTACGGGGACAGGTAAAACCGCCTCTGAAACGACTATTTCTTTGGGCAAAATATGCTGTCGTGCTAACAGATCGGCAACCCGCTGCTGTTCAGTTATAAATTCTTCGGTAATCGGCTGCAGCCCCCAAGGTCTCCGCTGAAGCGCAACTTCCCATGAATCCACGGAAGGCCAATGGGGCAGGTCCCGGGCAAAAAGCTCTGCCGCTTCGCGCGTATTTTCCTGAATCCAACCATCGGCCTGCTGCAGAGCTTCGACAACGGCCTTGAGCAATTGCGGCCGATTCGTCGCAAAATCTCGGCTGGCAAACCATACGGAACGATGAGAGATATGGGATTCAAGCGGCACCAGCGTACGAATGAGTCCTTTGTTATGCAGCTCCGTAAGCTGCGGATCGTTGCCGACCCAAGCCTCCACTTTCCCGGCCAGCAATGCATTCGCGCCATCATTGCCTATATCAACTCGAGCGACATCATCATAAAGAAGGCCTTCTTTATCTAGCGCGGTTGCCAGAAAACTCGTATGCCATGACCCTTCGGATAGCGCAATGCGCAACCCTTTCAAATCTGCAACGGATTGCACCGGCGTTGCTTTGCGAACGACCAAAGCTCCGCTAGTTGTACGAGGATTCGAGACCGCAACGTACACAATATCGATTCCCGACGCCTGCGCGGTTAACGGCGGGGTAGAGCCTGTACCTCCGAAGTCGATTTCTCCGGAAGCAATCCGCAGAGGCGTCCTCGCTCCGTCGGTGTAATCGACCCAGGCAACGGAGGCGTTATGGTCTTTAAGAATCTCTTCTAAAAAGCCTAAGCGGCGCAATACGAATAACGAATGATTATTAGGATGAACGCCGATGGTTACATCTGCTTTCTTTTGAGTCATGTGAGGGACACTCCTTTGGCAATGTTATATTCAGCTGCGGCTAACGGTTCTGGAAGAATCCAGTCCCATACGTTCACGGGATTCGGGAGGAAACCATGCTCGAACAGGAACCTGCTCTGGGCATCAAGCGCTGTTAAATAGTCTTCGCGTAGTGCCGGTCGAAGCGAAATATTGCGATAAGCGGAAGCTACATATTCGGATGAAGCGCCGGTTTCCTTCGTAACGACCCGAATGAAATCATCGGGATGATCTTTGGACCAATCTGCGGCGCGAAGCAGAGAAGTGAGAATCTGTTCCACAACATGTTCCTGCTCCGTCAGTGCTGTATCGACCGTCACGGTTCGGGGCACGCCATTGTTGACTCGGACCAGCGGATCCGGATGGAACCCGAGCTCGATCACTTCCTTTAGCCCGACCGTACGGGCGGCCTCAAGCCCGGTAGCTCCTTTGACAAAAACGGCATCGACTTCACGTCGCTGCAGCGCCTCGATTTCGGTATTCCATGAATCCCTTCTTCCTTCAGGAACCGCCACAAGATGAACGATGTTGATATCATCCAGCGTAAGATTCGCAAGCGAGAGCGCATTATGAAAACCGCGCAGCGCTTGGGCCGCTCGAAAATCAATCTCTAAATAACGATGGCGAGGAATCCCGATTCGTTTTCCACGCAAATCGCCAGGCTCCTGAATATCCGAGTCAGGAAGGGTAAGGATCGCTTGATATTCATCGACCCAGCTTAGTCCGATAAGCCGCGTATCGCTCCCGGTTGAGCGCGCCCATAAAGCCGGAATGTTTCCTCCTTCTCGCACCAGGAATGGCAAGGTGTGATTAAAATGCGCATGGGGCAAAGCGTGATTGGCGTTTCTTGTTAGTTCCGCCGCCGTACATCCGGACTTTTCAAGCTCCTGTTGAAGAAGCCCGAGGTCAAGGGCCAAACTGGCTGCTGTCGGAACCGGGCAGCGTGTAATCCTGATTTCCTTAGTGATTTCTTGCGGGTTATCGATGTTAGGCATGCTTCAGGGCTCCTTTCTTTTTTCGGTTTCACGTCCGGTCAAAAGTCCGCTTGTGATCCACCTCCTTCAAGAAATGGTTATCGAATTGCCATCCCAAGCGGGATGGTGTTAGAACCTATGACCCTTTCTTTAAGGGATAGGGGAGGTCTTCTGCTTCATGTCGGCTTGCCATTTCGGTTATGCCCATGACCCTTTTCAGGATGTGATCGATGAATGCTGCCACTTCGGCATTTCCCCGTTGACGGGGGCGCGGGAAAGGGACGGCTCGATCCATCGCGATCCGGCCTTCTTCAATGAGCACCACGCGGTCGGCCAAAACGACAGCCTCTTCGACGTCGTGCGTAATCAAGACGGTCGTGAATTGCTGCTGCTGCCACAGCGATTCGATTAATTGCTGCATTTCAATGCGGGTCAATGCATCCAGCGCGCCTAAAGGCTCATCAAGCAGCAATAATTTAGGCTGGCTGGCGAGCGCTCTTGCTAAGGCGACTCGTTGCTTCTGGCCGCCGGACAGCACGGACGGCCATTCATTGGCCCGCGCACTCAGCCCAACCTGCTCTAAAGCGGCTTCGGCTTTATGACGGTCTTCTTTTCGAAGTCCGATCGCAACATTATCGATGACCTTATTCCAAGGCAAAAGCCTCGCATCTTGAAACATCATCCGAGTTTCTGGATGTACATGCTGAACCGGATGGTCATTGATCCATATGTCTCCCGACGTGGAGGGTTCCAATCCGGCGATCACGCGCAATAGCGTGCTTTTCCCGCAGCCGCTTCGCCCGATGATGGCAATGAACTCTCCTGGCTTCACGTCCAGCTCAATGCCTTGAAGTACAGGTTGTTCGCCAAAGCTTTTCTGTAATCTTGTTGTACGAAGATGTACACCATGGGTTGAGGAATTCAGGGTCGACACATCCTTTCAGTGCTTACTTTTGATAATTCGGGTTCCATTGTAAGAACCGCTTCTCTAAGAGCTTAGCGATGGAATCGGCCAGCTTTCCAAATAAGGCATAAAGCAAAATGGTAAGCAGAATGATATCGGTTTGCATGTATTCTCTTGCGTTCATGGCCAGAAAGCCGATGCCCGAATTCGTAGCGATCGTTTCGGATACGATTAGGGTCAACCACATGATGCCCAAAGCGTAGCGTAGTCCGACTAGAATGGAAGGAAGTGCGCCAGGCAGAACGACTCTCCAAAAGAGCGAAGCGGAGCGCAGCCCGTATACGTTCCCCATTTCGATCAAGCCGTTGTCCACGGAGCGGATGCCGTGCAGGGTATTGATGTAGACCGGGAATAACACGCCGATCGCGACCAAAAATATTTTCGACTCCTCGCCAATGCCAAACCATAGAACGACTAGTGGAATCATCGCCAGATGAGGAACATTGCGTACCATTTGAATCGTCGTATCTAACAATTTTTCAGCGATGGAAGATAAGCCATTCATAAAGCCAAGCACAAGACCGATCCCCCCGCCGATTAAGAAACCAATGAACGCTCTTTGAAAGCTGATGGAGATGTGTTCGATTAATTCTCCTGACAACAGCAACTCCCTGAAAGATAATAAAACGTCTTGAGGCAGGGGGAGGATCTTCCTCGATATCACATCAAGATTGGATAAGATGGACCACAGAACGATTAATAAGATGGGTAGAACCCAAGGCAAACATTTTCCGATCAATGGATTGGAAAGGAACTTTCTCATCACTTCAACTCACCTAGCTTTCAAAAAGAGGATGATCAACAATAAAAGGCCACAACTCCAGCAGAATATCCTGCTGAGGCCGTGACCTCCATTTGAATGGTCGGTATCTTTTTAATGTTTAATAATTCCTATAAGTTTAATATGGATTTGATTATACTTCTCGATTTTAGTTTCGTCAACCTGAATTATGCTGAAGTTATGTTAAAATATGGTGCACTACGAATTCTCTCTCATTACGGAAAATACTTACTTGATGAAGATTTATAGGAGTGTTTCATATTAACAAAAAAATAGTCTTGTTGTATGTTGTTCTTGTTGCGTCCATCATAACTTCCTGTTCGCCAAGAAATCAGGAGCGAATAGAAGAATCCGGCTCGTTGGAGATGGTAAATATCTATTTGTACCGTAACGATACCCATCGCGTTCAACCCGAACTGATCAATGTTCAAAGTGACCCTGATTTGCTGAGGAATGCCGCGCAATGGCCACAGAGTGGAGAACCCGAACAACTGCCTAATATTCAAGAAATTAAACAAATGTATGTCTTTCAGTTTCAATTTCGCAACGGAGACACGATCCAAGATGTCTATTATATGTATGTTACCGACACGAGTAATGAGCAGTACATGAAGGAATTTGAAGGGAGTCTTAAAAAAGATACGGACAAATTTGATGCTTCCGAAAAAGAACGGATACTAAATTTAATAGGACTTGAAGGCTGGAAAAGGGTTCCAGAATCAGACTTATTAAATTCATGATTGTTAGATTGAAGCGTGTCAATGTTCACTAGAAGGACTAGCAGAAGCTTGTTGAACGATATACGTCGAGGAGGTTGACCCAACTAAATGAAAGCGACAATCGAAGGACTTCTCCGCGTATTAGGAGAGCATCACAAGGAGGCCCACGGCATTCCGGAGGCGGACATTCAAGCAAAGGAACAAAGCTTGGGTTTCCCGTTGCCGACGGTGCTGCGGGAATATTATAAGATTTTGGGACAATCCCCATATATCACTCAAGGGTGCAATAACCAATATGAACCGCTCCCTCTGCAGGATGTGTTTATTCCCGATGATACATTTTTTACGACAGATAAGGCGTTTCTAATCTTCTATCAAGTAGAGGAATCCGTAATATATTGCGGCATCCGACTTCAGGATTTGGAGCAGGAAGATCCATCGGTCTATCTGTGCGCGTGGAACTCGCCCGACTGGCAACTGGAAAATCGATCGCTTCAACGTTTTCTTGCTGGCAAGGGACTCGTTCAGTTGGGCGTGGAGGATCGGCTGCCGTATTGGGCCATTTTCGATGAGAGCATGTGGAGCTTGCCCGACCATCGCAGATGTATGCATCTGGAGGAACCGGAGCATGAGGTAGAGGAAGGGTCTGAACTGAATGCGTGGAAAATCTACGTGAAGGACGATGTGCTGATCGTGTTTGAACTCGACGTATCCGAGGAGGAGACGGATGAACTGTTGGCTGTATACCTGGCGTCCTTTGAGCAAACTAGTTTGGAGAGTTTGTTGAGGGAGATGGGGAAAGCAAACAATTTGCCTGCATTTCGAACGAATCTGTCAGTAGACCGGTAGACACGCAACGCATTACAGAGGAATGAAGATGCTCACTTCTAACAACAGCCGCCATTAAAGGCGGAAAGTAGGGACAGGGACAAGAAATAGGTCGTTTTCTCATCCACGGGCGGCTTATTTCTTTTTGCATTGGTTCTAAGAGCAAGACCAATCGTTGTGACTAATCCGATTAGTGTCATGAAACTATCAAGTGTACCCTACCAGTTTCAAAAAAAAATATTTTTGAAAAATATCAAACTTTTAGTATAAATATAACGTTAATGTAAATGTAAGGATTTAAATACTATAATTTAGGAGATGATTCAAAATGAAGAAAAAAATTCTCTCATCATTGCTACTACTATCCTTGGTAGGTTCAAGCCTTTCAGGGGCGGTATTCGCAGACGAATCTAAATATTCACAAAATGTCGTAGATCTAGTTTCAGACCCTTCGGTAAACCCTATTGGTAAAGTAGTTAGATATGAAAATGAAGTCAATGTAAAACCTTTAATTGCAAATGCAGCGGAAAATAATGTGTCCTCATTCAAAACAAGTGCCTCACAAATGTCTCCTGAAGAACTGGATATGTATCTTGCTAAAGTCGCCGTAGGCCAAGAGGAAAAATTTACTGATGAATTTTTTGAAGTGTTAGAAAGTAACGGACTTGTTTACTACGAATTAGGCCAAGATAATTCTGTAGTAACACCTCAAGCACAAAATGGGGATATTCAAGTCAACACTCCGTTTGGGCTTTACAATTCTACAACGAAATATTGGGAGATCTGGGGCGGTTTCAAATGGACGAATGCTAATGCATGGTGGGAAGAAGCAAGAAAATATTTGGGTTTTGCAAACCCCACTGGACCTTTAGGTGGTGCTGATACTGCAGGTATTAACTTAATTGGTGGCACTAATGGTGCTGCTCTTAAAGAGTTCCACTTGCAACCAATATGGCAAGATGCACCGTCTCCATACAATAATGGAAAAACAGGAGCCTATTCAGCTCCTCAACAAACAAACCGGGTAGGTACTTTTGATAGTAAGCATGGCGCAATGTTCAAATTCCAAGATAGCGTATCTGGCTTTGGTTTAGGTAGTGATGGTTATGCCAAATATGCAATGAACTTTGGATCTGGTGCAGTGAAACTTGCATATGATAGTAAGTTTTCAGGAGCAAGTGGAAATGCTGTAGCGTATATGCGTCATACATGGGATAAAACATATGTTGATAATGTTACATTAAACAGCAATGGTTCTTTTTCTGTTACAATCAAAGGTGGAACGGCTGCAACAGATACTTTAATCGGCCCTGATTATGCATACTAGTTCTTAAATGAATTAAAAAGGCAGTTCCAAAAGCTATCAATAGCTTTTGGAACTGCCTTTATATTTTTTGTTTAACGTATTTTATGAACCAGTATAGAAAAATCCAAGGCAAAATGTATAACGTTACCCATTCTATAAAATCAATAACACCATTTAGATTTAAGCCGTTTTGAAATGTTTTTAATGCGACAACGCACAGGATAAAGATACCGATCATGAATATTGAAATTTTTAATGGGTTTTTCGCCATAAGTTTCTCCCTTCCTTAACTCTCTATAAATTCTGATTTTTCAATTTTTTGAGGGTTATATAAATTCTATCCTTATTACCTTTTTTGGGCAAGTATAACATATTCTAATAACTCTATGTTGTGATGAGAAATTTACCATACAAAAAAAGCCACCCCCAAAGCCTACAACAAACGTAGTCTCTTTGAGGGCAGCCCCGTTTAGCTTACATACAACTCCAATGTCCTATCCCTTCAACTTACTTCGCACTAGGCAGCAATTTATTCAACAAGATCGCTGCAAGCGAAGCAGCTAGAATTGGTGAGCCCAGCAAATACTGCACGAACGTAGGCAACGTGTACAAGAAATCTTTAGGGATGAGCACTAACGCCAACGTCAAAATCATCGGGATGGCGATGATGTACATTTCTTTTTCCCCGATTTTTTCGTTCTTCATGACCTGGATCCCGTTAATCGAGATGATGCCGCAGACGATGGCGAATACGCCGCCGATGACCGCGGTTGGGATCGAGGAGATCAGCGCGGCCAATTTGCCGGAGCACCCGAAGAGGACAAACCATCCGCCTACTGCAAGGAAGACACGGCGACTAGCCACACCCGTGATGGAGATAATCCCTGCATTCGTGGAATAGCCGGTAACCGGCGTGGAGCCGAGTCCCGAAGCAATCAGGCAGCTAATCCCTTCTCCAATCACCCCGCGGTTAATGTTCTTATCCGTTAATGGTTTATCAATAACGTTGCTGATGGCAAACCACGTACCTGTGGTTTCTGCCAACAGTACGAGATATATAATGATCATGGTGATGATCGCCGAGAGATCAAACGAAAAGCCAAAATCCTTAAACGGAATCTGCGGCATGCTGAACCACTTGGCGTTTGCGACAGCGCTGAAATCCAGCACACCCATAAAGTTGGCGGAAATACATCCGATAATTAATGCGACCATCACGGACGTAACTCGGAATATCGCGCCTCTCGTTCGGAACAAAGAACCCAGGATCACGAACAGGATGAGTGCAGCCGCTGAGATCAGGGCCAGCAGCACGTTTTGATTGATAGTAGCGTCCGTAGCGCCGTAGATATTGTCTCGAATGGCTACTGGCAATAAAGACAGACCTACAATGAAAATGATCGTGCCCCCGACAATGGGCGGGATGAAGGATGTAACGATTTTATTGAAAACTCCCGTATACCCCAAAATAATCACGAGGATCGCCCCAATTAAGCTCGCGCCCAGCACGGAACTCCAACCCATCTCTCCGCCGCCGCTGGCGGCATAAATGGCAACAATTGCGCCGAGCGGAACATAGGAAGGTCCTTGCGCCATCGGCAGCTTCATACAGAAATACGTTTGCACGATCGTGGCAAGCCCGGCCGCAATAAACGTGGATTGAATTAATGCGCTGGACTGATTGGGGGCTAAGCCGATTAACATGGCAATCAGGAAAGGGACGACATAAACGTCCATCGCGACGACATGCTGTAAACCGAGAATGGCGGATTTCCCGAATGATATTTTGCCGTCAGGGGGAACCGTTAGATGCTGTGACTTCGTTTGCTCGTCATTTTGCTTGTCTGCTTGTGTTTTCACTCCGCTGGACACCTCGAATGTTAGGATGAATTGCTTTTTGAATAACCTCTATCTTTCTTAACGCGTATGAACCTTTTCCCCTTGTACCCACACCTCGCGGATATGCTCAGGACGTGCCAGATACATGATTTTCTGAAAAATATCTTGTGCGTCTTCAAACTCATCAAAAATCGGCAGCTTCGCAGATGGAAGTCTCGTATCGATCACCTGCACATCCCATGCGTAGTTTTCCTGAATGCGACCGATCGGCAGGCTCAGACTTTCACCGCCTCCGGCCGTAGCCAGATAGAATGCCTCATGAATCGTAATGCGCGACTTAGGTACGCCACGATTTTCCGCAGGAAGGGAGGTGTTCACGCCATCTTCCAGCATCCTGGAAGACATCACGGCTTGTCTTATATTATCGAAGAGACTGGGTGAGAAGCCGCCGGATAGATCAGAGCCTAAACCGATCTCCACATTTTTGGCATGGAAGCGAGCGACCGGGATGACGCTATTGGCGAAATACGCGTTGGATATTGGGCAATGTGCGATCGCGGTGCCGGTGTCAGCAAATAATTCGGCATCTTGATCATCAAGGAAATTACAATGAGCCATGACCGATTTATCACGCAGCAGGCCAAAGTCATGCAAGGCAAACGCATCGTTTTTCTGGAATCGATCTTTCACATACCCGTGCGCCCAGTCGCTTTCGCTGCAGTGGGATTGCACATATGTATCATATTTAGCGGCTAACTCGCCTAAACCCTTCAGTCCCTCATCGGTACAGCTTGGAATGAAGCGTGGGGTGACGACGGGATACACGCCTTGTTTTGTGGTCTTGGCCAGTTCCTGTACAGCGATAATAAATTCCTCTGTATCCGCCAGCGCTGTGGATGTGTTCGCATCGCGGTAGTAATCCGGATTCTGCTCGGGATCGTCCATGACGACCTTTCCGACAAGTCCGCGCTGGCCTTTGCTTGCACAGATTTGGGCTAACAACAAGCTGGCTTCTTTATGCACCGTGGCAAAATAAAGGGCCGTCGTTGTTCCATTGGCCAGCAGGGTGCTTACCACATCGTCGTAAACCTTTTGCGCAAACTCCAGATCGGAAAATTTCGATTCCAGCGGGAAGGTATAGGTGTTCAACCAATCATAGAGCGGAATGTCCAATGCGGTTCCGGATTGAGCCCATTGCGGCGCATGAACATGCAAGTCGACAAAACCGGGCAAGAAATACTGTCCTTCCTCTAAACGATGAAAGCTGTCGGTGCCTTGATATGTATCCAGCAGGGATTGGTAGTCGGCGTCTTCCGGCGCTACGACTCGCTCAATTATGCCGCCCGTATTGACGCAGTAAAGATAGTCCCTCAATACTTGAATTTCTTTGGGAGATTTGCTTGAAAAAGAAGTCCCTTGAAATAATAACATATATTTACTCATACTTACCGCCTTAATGTTCGTTTTTTGGAGCGCTTTTGTCATTATAGTCCGTTAAAAAAGAGATGTCCATAGTTTAAAGGCGAATAGATATGAGAGAATATAGCGATCATTCATCCTTACTCAACAGTCTCCAACATAACTCCCGCCTTCATTAAATCATTCACAGGATGGAATCTCAGGCGCTCAAGGGCAACTATTTCAGATGCTGGTTGGTGTAAGAATTCATAACGAAGGTCATGCGATTGGCAATCACTCCTACAACGATCCTCTATGGACTAAGGTCTCGTTGCAGCAGTTTCCACAACAGATATCCCGTCTCCACTCTTGTACGATTTAAATACTTGATGTCTCTGTTGCAGTATCGTTGAAACGAATCACTTGTTCCATAAGTGACATTCCCGAACATGAGTGCATAATCTATGGATAAGTCTATGGACGAAGGGAACAGGGAATGTTCGCATCTTATTTTTAGAAAGCCATCCCAGGTGGATCTGAGGGCTTTCCCAACGAATAACTCCATTCAAGAAAAACAGCACAAATACCGTTCGGAGATTGCTCTCATCGCGAATGCTTATCCGAAGCTATATCGCGAAGAGCCGGATCATTCGCGCTTTCGGTGGAAATTTACGCTAACGAGTGATACACCTGCGGTAAGGCGTTATTTTACACCCGGAAAAGACCTGGTTACTGCCGGGAACAAAGAAGAGATGAAAAGAGTCATTCACTATTATTTGAACCATCCTGCTGAAAGAAAAGCCATTCAACACCAAGGCCAGATAACGGTCAGAAAGCATATGTATAAGCATAGAGCGCAGGAGATTATACAAGTCCTCAAGCGCAAAGGCATTATAACAGCGGACGACTAAAAAGAAGCCATGATCCCCGGCTTAACTCTTCGGGAGAGTGAAATACAGTGAAATTACAAGCCAAGTCAAAGTCAAAATTGCACATCAAAAATAAAAGAGAAATGATCATAAAGAAAGGGTATAAATATCTTTCAACACCTTATCGTTTGGGAGCAAAACCTTTTCAGACTGATGAATTTGACTGTAGTTCATTTGTTCAATATCTGCATAGTCATTTTTGCATACCTCTCCCCCGTACCTCCCGCCAGCAAAGTCTGCTTGGTAAGAAGGTAGAAAAAAAAGAGCTGCAACGCGGAGACTTGTTGTTTTTTACGAATCGATGGCGTTACAGGAGAAAAGGGACAAAGAGGGTGGCTCATATTGCTATCTACCTGGGGAATAACAAAATGCTTCATTCATGCAAGGAAGAGGGAGTAACCGTATCTAAATTAACCGAGATTATTAATGAATCCAAAAGCAAGCGGTGGATCGATTATTACCTCTTCGCGAGGAGAATTCCAGATTGCGTTGAGGATAAAATGGGGATAACCAAAAAGTAGAATATCAGGCTCTTAGTCTAAGGGAACAAGGCAGCACTCGGACGGATCTTCTATAAGGAATCCCAAATCGATTTTTAACGAGGAACTGACGTCAATCATATTGACGCCAGTTTCTTTTGTTAGATCGTCCTTTACACGAAGATTAGAAGGTCGATCCTTCTAGAAGAGGATATCAGCTGGCCTCCACAGAATAACTTGAAGCTGCAATCATTTTAGAGATTTGAAGGGGATTTGAAATGAAGACAAAATTGATCATGGTCGAGGGTCTGCCGGGATTCGGTAAATCAACAACTCCCATTATGACCATGAGACGTACAACACCATGTTGATGGACAAGCTGAAGCTGCATGGGGTTATCCATTAACAGGATTTTGAGTATAAGGAAGGACGATTTGATGAGGCACTTTTTAACGATCATGCTGCTCTATATGACGGCTCTATTAACAGGCTGCGATAAGGGCCCCGGTTGGGAAACGATGCAGCTTCTGGACGAAGAGGTCGTCGAAATCCGGATTTCGGCATTTGAGTCGTGGGACGAGATGAACGGGGATACACTGCTGTCTTTCAAGGATACGAAGGCTGTAAGGGTATTTGAGGAAGCGATCCGTACTGCTCGCAAGCAGGCGGATGCTGCCAAACGAACGGACCCGGATTACGATGTGATGGTCATCTATGCCCAGCAATCTCCAATTCATGCCATCAAGCTGTGGCTAGGGGAAGAGGGAGAGGAAAGTGTGTTCAGCTACGGTTTCAAAGATGGGGAGGAAGCTGTATATGTGGCCTCGGCCAAACATTCTGATCGGATGAGAGAACTCATCTTGCAAGAGGGGCGTTAACGCCGTTAGCGGAGTGAATCTTTCTCTTTTTAGTAGGTTATTCGATCCCTATACCTGTCTTGGGAATCAATGATTAACGCCGAAAGCCCCAAATCCCATAATATGACGGTTGAGATGTATAAAATCAGGGTATTGGGAGATGAATGGATACCATCATCAGGAGGCGATGAAGTGAACAAGAAGAACTACAAGTTGAAACATATGGCCGGAGCGTTTCTTGCTGGAGCCATGCTGTTTTCAGGATTTTCGCTGGCGGCTGCGAATCCCGAAGGAACCTTAGAAGCGTTTAAACACACGACGTCTAAAATAAGCTACTACGTCAACGGCAAGGACCACTCGACACCTGCAGGCCAATTTATGAACCAAGGGACGGCGGCCCCGGATTCCATTATTCACAACGGCACGACCTATGTGCCTGTTCGCATGGTTTCTGATCTGGTTGGCCAACCGGTGTATTGGGAGCAGGCTTCCAGGACGATCTCTTTGGGGCTCCCTGTGGTCAAGCTGTACAATGCGGCCGGCGAGTCTGTTGGTTCCGCTACCTTGGAACAAATCAATGACGGGGTGAAGGTAAAGATTACCGCATCGGGCCTCACTCCCGGCAAGCACGGATTCCATGTACATGAGAATGTGATCCAAGGTGGAGATTTTAAATCTGCCGGAGGGCACTTTAATCCAACCGACAAGCACCATGGCCTTGAGAATCCGCAAGGAAGCCATGTCGGCGACATGCCGAACCTGGTCGTAGGCACAGACGGTAACGCGGAAGCGGAGATGATCATTCAGCATGGAACTCTTGAAAAGAACCAGCCGAACTCGGTGCTGGGACGTTCGCTGATCATTCATGCCGGCGAAGATGACGGCGTAACCGATCCATCGGGCAATTCCGGCGACCGTGTGGCCGGGGGGAATATCCCGGAGTAACCTGACTAACTCCAGGTAGCATGCTGGTTTGTAGCATATGAGTGCCAGTGAAAAACGCATCTCTTTAGGGAGGTGCGTTTTTTTATTGATTCACTACTAATCGTCCTTCACTGTATACAAACCGCTCCTTCGTTTCGGTTATATTGGAGCGGTTCTTCTATAATCGAAATCTATACATCGAGTCGAACATTCTAAACCAGGCGGAGCACGCGAAGGAATGTCATCCTTGCGGAAGCTTTGCAGTAAGATTCGGAGGCATGTCAAATTAGAGGCAGGAACCCCATCTAAACTCCCCGCATCATACGTGCTAAAATAGAACCATCATACGGAGTTATTGGAGGTATCTTCATTGATCATTCAACTGGGCGATTTTGAAGTGAATTCCGGGCAATTGGTTGTCGCGGATCCTTGTTATGAATTGGATACGAACATTATTATCATGGGTGTGTTGGAAGCCGTATTGAATGGAACCTGGGTAGGGGAAGTGGAGAAGGTGGAGATCCCGGACTGGGGCGAAGCCAACGCTAAGCTAACGGCTTACCATCATTCGGCAGCTGAACAGGGGGCATTCCTGGAGTGGATCAAGTGTCCATTTGTAGCTGGGGTGGATAGCGGGCAGGTTGGGATTTTTGATATTCAGAAGTACCGGATTCCTGACGCGGATGCGACATCGGACACCTCGGATACGGATACGGAATGGTATTACGCGTGCTGCGACATCACCGAGAGCGGGGAAGAAGCGGGCGTTCTGGATGGAGGCGTTGTATCTCGAACCGGTATGGGCGATGGTGCATACGGCGTGTATAAGGCTGAGAATGAGCAGGATCAGGTGGTTGGCGTGAAGATTGTGTTTATTAAGAGGTAGTCGAGTGTCAGTGAAACCAAATATGAGCAAGTTCAAACAGCCATGGAAGGTAACCCTTTTGTGGCTGTTTTACTGAATGAACAGAGGAGGCGGAGCAGCTCTTAGAGGAGTTACAGGAAGGTTAGCGAATAAATAGGGAATCCACTTTAAATCGAAGGTGATTCCATGAGTTTTAGGATTAACAAGAATGAGCAGCACGCCAAGAAGGCTCTACCGGCATACCTAATCGGTCTGTTCGGAATGTTATTGTCGGTAGTCATTGCCCTCGGCATATTGAGTCTGACGGACTTCGAGTTATATTCGTATTCCATCTTGTTCGTTTTTCCTTTGGGTGCGATTCCCTTGGGTATGATTTCAACGTCGGTTTATACTTGGCGAATCGTAAGCAGAGGCTATAAGCCGTCCAGGCAACATTATGCGGTTTCATTATGCATGGCGTTCATCACCTTCTTCTTGATTCAATATGGTGAATATCAAACAACGTATGTAACTGAAGACCATACGATCAATCATCAGTTTAAAGGGGAACCTATCCGCAACTACACCGATGAGCAGGATAATGTCCTCACGTTTCCCAATTACCTTGCCTTTAAACTGAAGACCGATGAAACAAGCTTCATACACCGTGGCGGCGAGGTCATTGAAATGAATTCATCCTCAGGTTCCAACTGGTTCAGTTGGAGTTTGAGCCTTGTCGGATTCCTGTTAGGTAGCACATTTCCAGGCTGGTTCTCCCAGCAGGGCACGCTGCATTGTACGGCATGCAAACGAGCGTATGTGACAGAACACAAGCTGGGAGAGCTCACCTTTGAGAGAGTCACTGAGCTCTACGATGTTCTTGTTCAAGAAATCCAATCCGATAATTTTAACGCTTTTATAGACATCGTCAAACGATATGATATTTTCAAAAATAATGAATCCCATGATCATCAAGAAACCTACGTCATTAATATAGGTGTCTGCCCAAACTGCAACCATGGATATGTAATCATGAGACATTACTCTCGCATTGATGCAGAAGGAGGCTCTTTCAGCGAAGATAATAAAAAAATCGTACTTCCAACTACGGGGGCGTTTGCTGCACAGGGGTTTCGTTATGTGAAAGCGGAGTAACTTTTAAAGGTTCCGCCAACAAATTTGTTTGATGGATGTTGCGGAATCATCGTAAAAGCAATGGAACCTCAAGCAACATCTTAACCGAGCGAAAACTCAGGGCCGCTCCCTGTATTCGCTCGGTTTTTCTGTTATAACATGCCTCCTTGAACTTGAAACAAAATTGAGACAGTCTTTATTCCATTGTTATATTACACTTAATTGAAGTTGTTGAATTTTATCAGATCACGTCGTGTTTCTATGACTCATCGATGATTGTACTGATGCAAAGGAGAAACCTGTTTATGAAAAAAATGTCCATCATGCTGGCAGTAACGCTCATTTTTTCGATGGTGCTTGCTCCCTTGGCTTCCGCTCTGCCCGTGGTCCGGGCCGGAAACGACTCGGTCCCGGCCGAAGCGGACGGTTGGGTGTGGGTCAAGACCGCAGAAGAACTGGCTTATATCAATCGGAATCAAGCATCTTACCTGGATCGGAATATCCGATTGACCGACGACATCGATATGACCGGGTACGATTGGTTGCCCATAGCCGATGAAGCGACCGTCTTCAGCGGTATTTTCGACGGGAGGGGACATCGGATCAAAGGCCTCACCATCGAGGGAGGAGCTCTACAGTATGTCGGCTTCTTCGGCCGCGTATCGGGGACCATCCGTAACCTGGGGATTTCAGCTCAAGTCAACGGCGGCAGCTATGCCGGCGGATTGGTGGGACATCTGATGGGCGGCAGCATCATCAACTCGCATTCGCAGGGCTCTGTTACGAGCGGCAATATTACTGGTTACGGAGGCGTGAGCGTAGCAGGCGGGTTGGCCGGGGCGGCCAATGGCGCTTCGACCATTCTTCGCTCATCTTCATCCGCTGCCGTGAAGAGCGGGGATGCCTCCAATCAGTATGCGGGCGGCCTGGTTGGAGCTCAGGGAGCAGGCAGTATCAATGAATCGTATGCCACCGGAAGGATCACGAATACGGCGGGCGATCACTATTTCTTTGGCGGCGGGTTGGCCGGACAATTGATATACGGAACGATCGCCAATAGTTATTCTTCGACTGCCGTTATGCAGTCCGGAAGCGTCACATATTACACAGTGGGCGGTTTTATCGGAATCTTGACGTATGCCTCCATCAACGCCTCGTATTACGATAACATCACATCGGCTCAAACCATCGGCGTCGGTAGCGGGGATAACATGGGGGCGCCGCATCTTACAGGCCTTACCTCTGACGACATGAAGGCAGCCTCCAATTATGGCGGCTGGGATTTCGCGAATACGTGGGCTATCGATGTTGGCGTCAATGGGGGGTATCCCTATCTACGCCCCGGCATCTTGACTACCGATCTGCCAAGGGCGGTCAAGGACGTTCCCTATTCGATTACGATTGACGCTTTCGATGGTGCAAGGGAAGGGCTGGCATGGAGTGCTTCCGGACTTCCCGATGGCCTATCGTTGACTGCCTATGGCACGATTGAAGGCAGCGCTACGGTGAGCGGCACGTTCCCGGTGATGGTTTCGGCGACGGATGCGGGCCAGAACACCGTTAGTGAGGTGCTGACCCTGTACGTGGATGAATCAGCACCGGACATCGACGAGCTTGATATTAGTCCAGGCAGAGTGAACGGTTCGACAAGCGTGATGGCTGTTTCAGGCGATCCGGGGCATACGTTTGCTTATCTACTCGGGCCGGATGCCGGTATACGCCCCTTATTGGGGGATGCGCTGCCTAGCGAAGCGGTCTCCTACTCGTTAGGAGCGGACATTGTGGATCCCATTCCGGGTCAATATCTTCAGGTGTTTGAGTTTGATACACTGCAGCGCATTCAGGCATGGAGCAGCGTACAGGTGGAAGCCGTCCATATTCGAGACCAAGTCCGCGTGACGGGAGTGACGCTGGATCAGACAGCATTGTCCCTTACGGCAGGAGGTGCTTCACAGAAGCTGACAGCCGTACTTGCGCCGGCGAATGCGACGAACCAGACGGTATCCTGGAACTCCAGCGATTCAGCCGTCGCTCAGGTGGATCAGAGCGGTGAGGTGACGCCGATCGCGGAAGGTACGGCGGTCGTTACGGTGACAACCGCCGACGGAGGGTTCACGGCCACCGCAGCAGTGACGGTTCAGTCGGCTCCAGCGGCTGCGGGGACCGTGATCGGCGCAGTCTACGGTACAGGTAACACACCGCTGGCCGGTGCGGCGGTATCGGTGGGCGGAACGAAGGATACGACCGACGCCGAGGGGAGATTTGCGCTGAATAACGTAGCGGCAGGCCGCCATGCACTCACAGTGACGGCAGCAACGTATAACGATTACGCGACAACCGTAAATGTGTTAGCTGGGGAGACGGTCGACGTAGGACGCATCGATTTGAGAGCTGCCAATACCTCAGAACCGGAATCCCCATCCTATAGCTGGGTTCCTCCTGTTCCTACCCCTATCCCTACACCGGACCCAAGGACGGTCGTAACGATCAACGGCAAACAAGTTCGGGTAACCACCAAAAAAGAGCAGGAGCACGACGGACGCACCGTTCTGAGAGTGATACCGGGCTCCGAGATGGTTCGGTCATGGGTCGCTGGCGGGGACGATATCGTCATCGACATCGACAATGAGGATCCGGTGGTGAAGGTCGATCTTCCGGCTGAAGCGCTGCAGGTTCTCCTTGCGGCGAAGCCGAATGCAGCCATTCGAATTGGGGTAATCGGGGCAAGCTACCGCATTCCGCTGTACGTGCTAAGTGACCTCCCGAACCGAGTGACGGTAACGGTTGTCATTGCGAGAATGACGGATTCCGCAAGCCGTGATCTGGATGAGGAATTGACCCGCCAAGGGTATGACATGCTGGCGGAGCCGACGAGCTTTGAGTTATACAGCGACGGCGATGTAAGAATTGAAGCGGAAGGCACGTATTTAGAGCGGACATTCTCGATGAACGGTGCGGCAGAGCCCGACCATTCCACCGTCGTGTGGGTGGATGACGCAGGGAAGCCGCGCTTCGTCCCTTCCGTTTTTGAAGGGGAGACAGCGACTTTTTATGGCGTATATAACGGTGTGTTCACCGCGGTTCGCTCCAACCGAACCTTCGAGGATATCCAGGGACATTGGGCGCAAAGCGACATCGAGCGGATGGCGAACAAGCTGATCGTGAACGGATCGGCTGACGGCACGTTTGATCCTAACCGTACGGTAACCCGCGCCGAGTTCGTCGCGATGCTCGTGCGTGCACTCGGACTGGCCGAGAAGCCGCAGCTTTCTTCCTATTCGGACGTGGAGTCGAACGAAGCCTGGTATGCCGGTGCGATAGGCGCCGCATCCGCGGCCGGCTTGATTGAAGGTTACGCTGACGGTTCGTTCCGACCGGACGCTAGGGTCACGAGAGAGCAGGTGGCGGTTATGCTGGGCAGAACCGTTCGATATGCCGGCGAGCTTCCACCGCCGGATGCCTCCGCATTGGAACGCTTCGCGGACCATGCCCAGGTATCCGGGTGGGCCAAGGGACCGGCTGCCGAGCTGCTGGCCGCAGGCGTGATCGAAGGCGTCGGGAATGCTGCGTTCGCTCCGCAGGCGTTTGCCACGCGTGCCCAAAGCACGGTTCTCTTAAACCGAATGCTGCACTATTTGAATTTCATCAACTAATTGCAGCCGCATAGTTAACGAGCACATTCCAGCCAAGAATGTGCTCGTTTTTTTGCGTTTATTCTGTTATGGAGCCTATTCGTAGATTCAAAAAATAGTATAGTATAAAAATTAGTAGGTTTATTAGTGATAAGATTCAACGGGCGAGAAGCGGATGGAGTGAGGATGTAACGAATGGAGAAGATTGCAAAACATCGCATCATCGGTTTGGATCGGGAAATGAAGAGTTTCACGGATTGGCTGGCGGATTCCCGGGCGCAGACATCCATTTTTTCAATATCAGGGATTGGCGGTATTGGCAAAACAACGCTGCTGCTTCAGATGGCCCGCACGGCAAGGCAGTCCTCGGTGCGTTCTCTTTGGCTGGACGGGCAAGGGGGCTTAACGACGTCGGGCGCTTTTCTGGCGAGTCTGGAGATGAGTCTTGCAACTGAATACGGCAGAACCAGGGATCCGGAATCCGCGCTGCTGCCATACATCGTTAACGAGCTTCAGCTGCAGCGTACCGTGTTGTTCATCGACAATGGTGAAGAGATCGCACAGCTGGAAGGGTGGCTGTTCTCCAGATTTCTTCCCGAGCTGAAGTCCGCCCGCGTGTTGATCGTTTGTGCCTCACGCAATGGATTGCCGCTCAAGTGGCATACGAATCCGGAATGGAAATCCCAATTGCATAGGTTCCCTTTGCGGCTGTTTACGCGAGAAGAGGTCTACGATTATTTAGGCGGCAGCGGCTTGGGTGTGGAAATGCAAAGGGTTATTGCCGAGAAGACGGAAGGCCATCCGTTGTCGCTTGCTTTGACCGTGGATCTGCTGCTTTCCGAATCTGCGGAACAGTGGGATGTATGGCGAGAGGTTCCTGCTGTATTGAGCGCCGAATTTTTGCGGGAAGCGGCTTCTCCCGGCGTGTACCGTGCGCTGACGGTTTTGTCGCTTCTGCCTGCAGCCGACGAGAAGCTGCTGAACCGGTTGTTGGACGCACCCTTGGAAGGGGCGGACTATTATCATCTGAGGGCACTTTCGTTTGTACGGGATACGGTGGATGGGGTATTGCTGCACCAGGTCGTCGCTCGAATGTTACGGGATGACTTCGCTCGCAGAAACCCCGAACAATTCGAAGCGGTTCGCCATCAGGCGTTCGTTCTGCTGGCGGAACGATTCCATTCGGTCGATCAACGGATGCAGATGCGCCTGAGCGCCCACATTTTGGAGCTGTACCGCGAATTTCTTCCCCCGGCCCATGCGTATGCCAATTTCGCATCAAGCCTAAAGCCCGGCGAACAGAAACCGTTCGGGCAGGAGGATCTGCCGTATTTGCAGCGTTTTTTGAAGGCGTCTATTCTCGGTTCCGACTGGCAGTCTGAACTGGTTGAACCTGCCGATTGTCCGGTTTTGCTGGAGGAGCTTGCAGCTCATTTTCCTGAGGGAATTTTTATCGTGCGGGATGAAAAAGGGAAGCCGCTGGCGTTTTGCGCAGGCGTATGGCTGCATGCCTTGAGTTTGCCATTGTTGGAACGATATGCGCCTGGGTGTAGGGGGATGCTGGGAGAAGAGGCTTCTTCGCTGCATCGGCTTCCTCCGGAGGCAGCCGATACGATATTCGTGCTGTTATCCGCGGTAAACTCCGAACAGAATTTGTATCGTCCCGAAGAGTTGGGGGCTTTGCTGATGCAGCAATGGCTGGTTCATATGACTGGCGGTCTGCGGGGGATTTTGGCGGCGGGGGATCCGCAGTTGAATTCTTTATTGTCGATTCTGGGATTCAAAGCGTCCGGGAAAGCGACGGGATCTAAGGGCATCGAATTGACGACATGGGAGCTTGATTTTAGGCAAACAACCTTTGATCAGTGGATTCAGCGGATCATCCGGCAAACAGAGACAGCAGCAGGTCAACCGACATATCAACGGGAAGATGAGTTTCCCCCGACCATTGATAGAAGCGTAATGAAGCAAATGCTGGAACGGCTGTTCGACCCGGACAAGCTGGAGGTACTCCCTAACGTTCGGCGATTGGGTTGGGACGGGATGCAGGTGAGGGACATCATCCAAGGGATTCTGGCTGACGCACGTTCGATGGAACCTTTGACGCTATTGGAGAAGGAAATTCTAATCGCAAGTTATCTGCGCAAGGACCGAAATAAAAGCCAACTCGCAGCCTCTTTCCATATGAGCAGAGCCACCTTTTACCGCCATACGCGTTTGGCAGAAAAACATCTGGCTGTTGTGCTAAGCGATTTGGTGAGGTCAGAGCTCTGAGCACATTAGATAAGATATAGGATCAAATAGCCCGTTTATGCGGGCTCTGCATAGGATTCCCAGCGGAAAAACGCATCTCTGTAGGAGGTGCGTTTCTTACATGAAAGGCCCCAATCTTCCAGCTTGTAAACTCCAATGCCTTTGATATGAAGGACTCTGGAACCTTTTCCATATCCTAGAAGATAGGTACAATAAGGTCCAATGAAATATTGGAGAGGATGCAAATGCCTAGAATACTGGTTCCGCCCGAGGTATTGATTCGGGTATCGGAGGAAGCCGCCAGGTCAGCGGAAGAGCTGGAAACGACCAAGAATCGGCTGGACCAGCAGATTACGTATATGATGTCTTCGTGGGAAGGAACGACCCGTTCGCGGTTTTTTGAAGATTTTCAGCACGCCCACGGCGAAATGAATAAAACGATTGAACATCTGCGGATCATCGGCCAGGAGTTGAAAACCATTGCCTTTCGGTTTATTTCAGCCGATATGCACGAAGATCTCATGCTCGCGGCAGCTGCAGCGAGCGCTGCTAATGAACCCAAAACGTTCTGGGACCATGCGGGAGACTTCTGGCAGGGGCTGCAGACCGGTGCCAAGACCGTGGCCAATTCGGTAAAGGATACGGCGACCTCCTTAGTAGAAGATCCGCTTGACACCGCTAAGGATATGGCCTATAACATGACCATCGGGGCAGTCGAAGAGGTCGTCGACACGGCGGTTTGGGGAGGCAAAATGATCTTTGATGCCGATACCCAGGAGAAATTCGCCGCAGACGTCGAGGCGTCGGGCGGTGCGTTCAATTTTGCCGGACAGCAAGCAGCCATGACGATCGCCGGCTTGGTCGGACGCCGCTTTGGTGTGAAGACTCACCCACACCTGAAGCATGATTCGGGTGGGGATGGGGGGACCGGGCAGGGGGGAACGGAACAATCTCCAGTCCCAACAAAACCGGGTGGAGGAAGTAATCCAAATGATTTTGTTAACCCGCACTCTGAAAAGCACATGTTTGATCCAAGCAAGCCCTCAACCCCTAATCGTACACAATATGGTCAAGATGTTGATGTAGAGGGATTAAGGCAAGAAACCATGACTAATCCTGATAAAGCATATTCAAACTGGCCGAATCCTAATAACCCTAACTCTCAAAGAATAACCAAGTATTATAAAGAGTTTGACGGTAACATTAGTACTCCTGACACGGTAACAGGAAGCCATAGAGTATTTGAAAACTTGGATGACCCTACGAGGAGTTCCCATTTCCCTTACTTTCCAAGAAAATAAATTTGGGTGGTGTAAAAATAAAATATGAATGACTTGTTGTATCATGCTTACTTATCTGAAGGTCATGAACACCATGTTTCAATGCAAGAGATTATGTCAGTCGGTATTAACTTTATGACTAAATCAAACAACAGATATAGCAACGGTGGTAGGGTAAATCTTGAGATTACAGAACGGTTCAGACCTTTGAATACACCAGATTGGGTTAACTTCAACGAAGCAATCGGAGTAGATCTGGTTAGTCGTTTTACTAAATCTTTTTGTTTCCCGGTGTTTACGAATAGGATCCTAGTCTTTGATGGTGATATTTCTCTTTCTATATACGATCAAGCATTTTATGAGGATTTGAAGGATACCGATGAAGAAGCACTGAATTTTGATACAGGTGAAAGTATTGAATATTGGATAAACTTGTATTGGGGGAGTCTGATGACACTCGAACAATACAATGCAACGAAACCATATTCAAAGCCGGAAGTATTAGTCTTTGACTCCATTCCTAAAGAGATTATTCAAGTCTGTGAATAATAAATTTTTGAGCCTTGGACTGGCTTATGCTTTTCAATGTTTATTTTTCTAAGGGAATTTGAAGAGTGAGGGTAAAACTCAAATAATTATATTTATTCGATTGCTCATTTATAGTTGGTGAAGAAACTACCCCCAAAAAAAAGACGTGACATGGAAATGATCGCCCGGGGCGATCCTTCCTATCACGTCTTTTTGTCGTAGACTACCCTTTATTCAGCAGCCGATAAAGCGTGAGCGCCAATTGAATCTGGAATAGCTCGTCTGCGTTTTTTAAGCTGGAATTCAGCAGCTCTTTGATTTTGTCGATGCGATAGATAAAGGTGTTGCGGTGGATGAACATCGCCTTGGCCGCTTCCGTCACGTTCTGGTTGTGCATGAAATAGTATTCCAGCGTGGAGATGAAGCTGGTGTTGAACGTTTGGTCATGGTGATGGATGACGCCAAGTGTGTTGTGGAAGAACTCCTCCATCTCGGCAGGCTTGATATTGGAATCGAGAAAATGATAGACGGCGTAATCTTCAAAATGAGATATGATCCGAATGTCTTTGAATCGCTGCATCAATCGCATGGCTTCCTGGGCTTCGAAGAAACTTCGATGCAGGGAAGAGAACGTTTTATACTGGCTGCCGATGCCGATTAGAAACTGTGTTTTCTTCATTTCTCGGGTCAATAGCTCGACCAGTTCATTCGCGAAGGCCTTTGTTTCATGGACCGTAACCGGAGGTTTATGCTCGTTCTTCCCGACTAATATGATGATCTGCTGGCTTCGGTAGTAACAGGTAAGCTCCCCGTTGGCTTTGCTGGACAAGCCGTGGATCAAATTGACGCACTTCTTCACCATATGCTCCAGCTCGTATTTTCGGTACACGATGTCCTTGTAGTTGTCCAGCAAGGTCGGTTCGATATGGACAACCATGCAGTAATAGGTATAGTTGATATTCAGCCCATGCAAATCCGACTGCGAATGCAGCGTCTCGGTCGAGGTGATGCTGCCGGACAACAGGTCGTCAAAGAAATCGTGCCGGATTTTGAGCTTGACTTCCTCCAGCTCTTTCGCCTTCATGCGATCGAGGGCCAGAATGGTAGAGCCGTGCTCTAACGCCAAATTATCGACTTCGGTCAGCTTGCGAACAGTTTGGAAGATGACGATGTATCCGTACACATGGCTGGACACCGAGATCGGCATGATGCGGCATTTAAAGGTTTGATGCTTGTGATTGTAGTCGCGCTGGATCGATTTCTTGATTTCGCTTACGTATGTCGGGATCGCCTCGGTAAACTCGGACGGAAAGATGGGCCTGTTCTTCTGGAGGGACAAGAACTCATGCAGCGGCGTCTTATTATCCGGATGATCTGTATAGCAGAGCAAATTCCAATCCCGATCAAGAATCAGGATCGGATTATGGACGATGTCGGCTAGCTCCGCTGAAATTTGTTCGATGCCGCCCCCTTCCAGCGGGATTTTGAACAGCGCATTATGCAGATCGAGCGATCTGCGATTCAGAGCGTCATAATCGGCATTGGTCTTCTCATTAATGATCGCGATCACCTTGGACAGCGTGTATTCAAAAGGGAGCTCCAGCAGCGGAAGGCCATACTTGTTCGCCAGATCGATCATGTTTTGCGGAATTCGGTCAAAATAGCGTTTCATTTTGATACACAGTCCCGCGCAATTGTTCGCAGCCAATTCATGAATGACCCGATTCTGCAGCTCCTCGCTATCTTTAAAAATATATCCGGTGGATAAGAGCAGCTCATTCGAAGCCAGCCAATCGAATACATCCGGATTTTCAATAATATTCACAATGGATATTTGGTGATCGATTCCTGCTGTGCCTGCAACGAGCTTAATGCCCTCGATCGCTTGGATCTGAAGGATGTCCCTGATGGTTAGCATTCTTTAACACCCACCTTTGTTTTTCGATCTTCATTGTGCAATGTGCACAGCGAACACGGCATGTTTTTAGTTTCGCTGTACAATGACCGGAGCATCTCCCTGGATTACAATAAGGGTGTCAGGAGCGGTTTGTAACTTTAACTGTGATATAATTCACAAAATATCCTTTTGGCCGTGGAAAGCTATTCACCTGTTACATGTTCTACGTTTATATACCGGCTGAATTTGAATTCAGTATAGCATTTAAATTCCTTTATCTACAACCGAATGCATGGCGGTTTCAAGGTGAATGAAGCATTCAAAGGGATAGCCTGACGCAGGGCGTTACCTGCCCATTCGTTAGTGAAGGAGGCGATAAAACGGGAAGTTACGGGAAGATAGCGAAGACGGAGTCCGTTTCTATTGTAAGCGCCGCCATCTCGTGCGACGCGGAGTTTCTTCAAGACATGAGCAGCTTGAAATGGGATGGGTACGTACACAGTATTTTTGACCGAACAGTGAACCTGCAATGCCGGACGAACGATGAATTATACACGATTGCCAATCGTCAGATGGACAATGCTCCGAATACGCTGATCACGGACATGGGCAGCTTTTCCAATCGGGGGCTGGTCGTTGGAGACCGGGTCTATGCGGAGCACGATCGACTATACGTCGGGAAGGCGTTGGTCCTTACGCTGCGGGACGTCCGCGTATGGAGGAGCAAGCTTCCGTCATATGCGGATGACGAGGGAGTCCTAAGGAGCAATGCAGCTGCAGCGGCTTCATTTATTGAGATTCACGGCAAGGCCGGCGGGATGAAGCGATCGGCTGAGACCGTAAACTCTTTTGATCAGGAAATGGAGAGGTTGCTGAGGGAGCGCTCGACGGGACTTCTTGAAGCGCTATCCAAAGGCGAGGTCAGTCTTGCCACTCATTATGCAATTCAACTAATAGGCTTGGGTCCGGGTCTGACTCCGTCGGGCGACGATTTCTTGGTCGGATTGTTTACCGTTATGAATCTAACGGAGGGTCCGCTGTTCCAGATCCGCCATGTGTGCGAGCAAGTTGTGGCAGCAGCGGCTGATAGGAGCAATCCGATTAGCTATATGGCTTTAAAGAAAGCCGCAAGCGGCCAGGTAAGGGAATCCATTGGAGAGTTCATGCACCATATGATCCATGGCAGTAAGACTGAAGTTATACCTAGCTTATCCAGGGTACTCGATATCGGTTCTACATCAGGAACGGATATCGCGCTCGGGCTCGTGAATGGCTTGAAGCTTAGCATAGAAAGAAATGGGAGGTAAAGCATGTCGACTAAAGTTGTGATTAAAAAGAATACGTACTTTGATTCCGTTTCATTGATGTCACTGTCAACCAAAGCGAATCAATTGGAAGGCGTGGATCAGGCCTTTATCGCAATGGGAACGCAGATGAACAAGGAAGTACTGGCCAATGTCGGTCTCATGACCCCGGAGCTGGAGGAAGCCAAGGGAAGCGATCTGATGATCGTCATTAAAGCGGTCTCTGAGGAATTCGTGGAAAGCGCTTACGAAGGCATCGAAGCCCTATTTAACAGCAAGGGAAGCGAGGCAGGAAACAGTGAACTCACGTTCCCGACGATCGACTCAGCCGCGAGAAATCTTCCTTCAGCCAAGCTGGCCGTCATTTCTGTAAACGGACTGTTCGCAGCCAGAGAAGCCAGAAAGGCACTGGAGAATGATCTCCACGTCATGCTGTTCAGCGATAATGTCAGCGTGGAAGAGGAGATCGAGCTCAAGAATATGGCGCATGAGCGTGGCTTGCTCATGATGGGACCGGACTGCGGCACGGCCATCATCGGAGGCGTGGGGCTGTGCTTTGCGAATCAAGTGCGACCAGGAAGCATCGGGATCGTTGGCGCATCCGGCACGGGAAGCCAGGAGGTTAGTGTTCGGATTCACGATTTTGGCGGCGGAATCTCCCAGCTGATCGGCACGGGTGGACGCGATTTAAGCGAACGGGTTGGCGGCATGATGATGCTGGACGGCATGAGGGCGCTTAACCAAGACGAAGCTACCAAGGTCATCGTACTGATCTCGAAGCCGCCTGCCAAGAGCGTGGAGGAGAAGGTGCTTGCCGAGATCAAGAACATGAGCAAGCCTGTCGTGGTGTGTTTTATCGGCGGAACGGAAGAAGCGGTCGTGAACGCCGGCGGACATTTTGCCAAAACAACGAAAGAAGCGGCGTTGAAAGCCGTTATCCTGTCAGGCGTAGACGAGAGTACCATCGATAAGCATCCGCTGAACCTGCCTCTCATCGAGGAGATCAAGGCCAAGCTGACGCCGGAGCAAAAATACATCCGTGGATTGTTCTGCGGCGGAACGCTGTGCGACGAAGCCATGTACCTGGCGATGGAGCAATACGAGGATGTGTACAGCAACATTCCGAAGGATCCGAAGTATCGCCTGCAGGATATCCATGTGAGCCAGGGCCACACGTTTATCGATTTTGGAGATGACGAGTTCACCAACGGCAAGCCTCACCCGATGATCGATCCTTCTTCCCGGATTGCCAGATTCAAGCAGGAAGCTAAAGATCCGTCGGTTGGCGTTATCGTAATGGATTTCGTTCTTGGATATGGAGCGCACGAGGATCCGGTCGGGGTCATGCTCCCGGCGATTGTGGAAGCCAAGCAGGCGGCCGAACAAGAAGGAAGGCATCTGGAGATTATCGGCTATGTACTGGGAACGGATCTCGATACGCCGTCTGTAGAAGACCAGTTAAATAAACTGGTATCTGCGGGAGTTACTTATGCCAGCAGTAGTACGAATACAGGGCTTCTTGCCAGAGGCTTCGTCGAGAAAGGAGTATGACATGAGCAGAATCAACGAGCTGTTTAACAGCGAGCTTCATGTACTCAATGTGGGTCTGGAAATGTTTAAAGACGATATTTTGAAACAAAAAGGGAAGGTCTCCCACCTGGAGTGGAAACCGCCGGGCGGCGGCAAGCCAGAAGTGATCGCACTGCTTGACAAGCTGGATCAGCCGGACGTTCAGGAGAAAATCGAAGCGGCGAATAAGCTGGCCGTGGAGCGGATCATCAACTCCCAGCCGGTATTGATCGGTTTCGATCAGGCGATTCATGTCGTGCCGGGCATGACCAAAAAGACGATCCTGCACGCAGGTCCGCCTATTACGTGGGAGCGAATGAGCGGTCCGATGAAGGGCGCGGTGACGGGTGCACTGGTTTTCGAAGGCTTGGCCAGCAATCTGGATGAAGCGGCGGAACTTGCGGCATCGGGGGAAATCACGTTCTCGCCATGCCATGAGCATAACTGCGTAGGCTCGATGGCCGGGGTAACCTCAGCCTCCATGTTCATGCACATCGTGGAGAACCGGACATACGGCAATATCGCGTACACAAATCTGAGCGAGCAGCTGTCCAAAATCCTGCGGATGGGCGCCAATGACGAAACGGTCATCGCCCGTCTGAACTGGATGCGAGACGTGCTGGGCCCGATGCTCCGGGATGCCATGAAGTTCTCCGAGAATGGCATCGACCTTCGCCTCATGTTGTCGCAGGCGCTTCATATGGGAGATGAATGCCATAACCGCAACAATGCCGGCACGACGCTGTTAATCCAAGCGTTAACGCCGTTGATTCTGCGGACGGACTTCCCTACCGAGCAGCAAATTGAGGTCTTTGATTTTGTGGCAAGCAGCGATTACTTCTCCGGCCCGACCTGGATGGCGCTCTGTAAATGCGCACTGGATGCGGCGCATGGGATTGAATACAGCACCATCGTGACCACCATGGCCCGCAACGGCGTCGAATTCGGCATTCGCGTCAGCGGCATGCCAGGCAATACCTGGTTCACCGGACCCGCGCAAAAGGTGGTTGGTCCCATGTTCGCAGGTTATAAGCCGGAGGATTCAGGCCTTGATATTGGCGACAGCGCGATCACGGAAACCTACGGTATCGGCGGATTTGCGATGGCAACCGCTCCGGCGATTGTGGCGCTTGTCGGCGGAACCGTGGATGAAGCCATGAATTATTCAGTCAAGATGAAGGAGATTACGACCACGGAAAATCCGAACGTCACGATTCCTTTATTGAACTTCAGCGGCATTCCAACGGGCATTGATATTCGCAAAGTGGTCCAAACCGGCATCATGCCTGTCATCAACACGGCCATCGCGCATAAAGACCCGGGAGTCGGAATGATTGGAGCGGGTATCACGCATCCTCCGGTGGATTGTTTTGAACAGGCGTTACTAGCTCTTAGCCAGCGCACGCAGTCATAGAATGGTGCCCCTTCAGGCTTGCACTAATGCCTGAAGGGTACCTGAAGTGCTAGTTCTATAAGAGGTTGTTCAAAAAGTCCGCTTTTGATCACGAGGCAAATCGGGAAGCTGGTTCGGCATCGAATCTTGAATTCAGCCGGTCCTTCCGGTGCTCACGTACCCAAAACGTACGCTCCGCTCCTCAGTCCCTAGCTTTATCCAATCTTCTCGGTGCTGAAAACCGACCTTTTTGAACACGCACTATAAGTGTAATGATCTAAGGAGGCATTTATATGGATCAGGTACTCATGAAAATGTTATGGAAAAAAGGAGATTGGGCTGCGTTCTTCGGCTTGCTTGCCAATAATCTAACCAATCTGCTGACCATGATTTCACTTTTGATTTTTGTTGTAGGTTTTCCGGAAGATATGGTCTACGGAAGAGTAGTCCCTGCCTTCGGATTCGCTATCTTTATCGCAAGCATGGCTTACGGTTGGTTTGGATATAGGCTGGCAAAGAAAACGGGCCGCAGTGACATAACCGCACTGCCATCAGGTCCGAGCGCCCCATCGATATTTACCGTTACTTTTCTGGTGCTGATTCCGGTATTCCGACAGACCAATGATGCAACGTTTGCGCTGCAGATCGGTCTGGTATGGTGCTTCTTCGAAGCCATGATCCTGGTTGTGGGTTCCTTCTTGGGCGATTTGCTCCGAAAAGTAATTCCAAGAACCGTTCTCTTGTCCTGTTTGTCCGGCCTTGGATTGCTGCTGCTTGCCATGAACCCGATGCTGCAATCATTCGAAACACCGATTGTCGCTTTTATCGTACTGGTTATCATCTTTATCAACTGGTTTGGTAAATCTCCAATATTCAAAAAAATCCCGACCGGTTTTCTGCTCCTAATTGCCGGTACCGTCCTGGCTTGGGTATTCGGATTGCAAAATCCGGAAGCGATTACGACGGCGTTGTCTACACTGGGCTTTAATCCGCCTGAAGTTCACATTACAAGCCTGTTCCAAGGAATCCCTCATGCGCTGCCGTACCTGGCATCGGCTATTCCTCTGGGTCTCGCCAACTATATTTTTGACTTGGAAAATATCGAGAGCGCGCATGCGGCCGGAGATCCCTACAATACCCGGAACGTCATGCTGACGAACGGTGTGGCTTCCAGTATCGGCGCATTCACAGGCAACCCGTTCCCGGTTACCGTGTACATCGGGCACGCCGGCTGGAAATCCATCGGCGCAGGCCTTGGGTATACGATTGCATCCGGCTTTGCCATGTTAATCATCTCGCTCTTTGGAATTGGAGCGCTGCTCCTGTCCATCATTCCGGTTGTCGCGATTGTACCGATCCTGGTCTATGTCGGCGTGGTCACGGCCAATCAGGTTGTCCGCGAGACGCCTAAGAATGAAGTGCCCGTTATCTTCATCACTTTATTCCCTTGGATCGCCAACTGGGCTTTAACGCTTGCCAATAACATCTTTAACGCTGCTGAGACGACGGCTTCCAAGGTTGGCATCGATTTGTTGTTAAGCAAAGGCGTTTATTATAACGGTCTGAATCATCTGGGGAACGGCGCACCGCTCAGCAGTTTAATCTGGGGCTCAATTGCCATCTTCGCCATCCTGAATAAGCCGCTGCGGGCTGCCGTGTTCGCGGTCATCGCAGCCGTTCTATCCCTGTTCGGCATTATCCATGCGCCTACGGTGGGATTTGCCCAAGAAACACTGATGCCGTTCGTATACGCATACCTGATGGTTGCGGCACTGTTTGTTTATAAGCATTTTTCCGATCTACGCGATCCGGCAAACCAACTGCAGTCAGAATAATAGCGGAATATGCAGGTCCGCAAAATAAGGATTGCAAACATAAAATGAGGAGGTCACTCGATGAATGCGGAAGCGATGAATGACGAACTCATTCTGGCATGCGACCGGGGAGACTTGGCTGCGGTAGAGCAGTTATTGGAGCGTGGTGCCGATGTTCATCACAAGGACAGCCAGGGCCGGACGGCTCTAATGGCTGCAACACAGAAAAACCATGTTTCCCTCGCCAAAAAGCTAATCGAAGCCGGCAGTGACGTGAATGCAAGAGACATCACCATGTTAACCCCATACCTCTGTGCAGGAGCTAACGGTTTTCATGAAATCCTGCGGCTGACTATTCACGGAGGAGCGGATATCACAAGCGTGAACCGGTTTGGGGGAACAACGCTGCTGCCTTCAAGCGAAAAGGGATATTTAAGAACCGTTCAGATTTGCCTGGAAGCAGGCGTTGCCGTTAATCATGTGAATAACCTGGGATGGTCTGCGCTGCTGGAGGCGGTTATTCTCGGGAACGGGGGGCGGCTGTACTCTGATATCATTCAGCTTTTGGTTGAAGCAGGGGCCGACGTGCATTTGAAGGATCGTGACGGAAAGTCTTCCCTCCAGCATGCCGTAGAGATGAAGCAGCATAAGGTAATCAAGATTCTCAACAAACAAGGCTTAAGTTTCTCAGGCAGTATCCAAAGAGCGAAAGAGCTGGCTAGGGAAGAGAAATATGAGGAAGCCATCTCGATCATAGACAACGCGCTGGGGGAGGAGGGGAATCCTGCCGACCTCTACTACTACAAGGGCTATTTTTCCGGAGAATTAGGACGTTATGACGAGGCTCTGGCAGCTTATCATCAAGCGCTGTCGCTTGATCCCGGCGATCTCGACTTCTATTTCTATACCGCCAATGCTTATCGGATGATGAAGCGTCCTGAAGAAGCCATTGCCGAATATGATAAAGCGATTGAGCGGAAGCCGGAGGAAACGTTCTACCGCTATCATAAATCCAATTATTTAAGAGAATTGGGCAGGCACGAGGAAGCCGTCATCGTGATGGATCTGCTGTTAGCCCAGCAGCCTTGGCGTTATGATTTCTCATTTCACAAGGCGAACAGCCTGAGATCGCTCGGTAAACACCAAGAGGCTGCCGATGCGATAGATCATGCAATCACGCATGATCGCACCAATGCGCTATATCATTACCATAAGGGCCAATCCTTAAATTTGCTTGGTAACTATGAGGCGGCGATGGAGCAGATTGACCAGGCAATCGAATACGGTCCGGATCATGCGGATTATTACTGTGAGAAGGTTTGCAGCCTGCTGGAGCTTAAACGGACGGAGGAGGCCATGGCGCTTATAGAACGTGTGCTTACGGTTCATCCGAACCATGGCAGAGCCGAAGGATTGAAAGAAAAAGCAACGGCTGCCGCACGAAAATAATTCTGCAGAATCAATGCCTCTTTTCGGAATTTTCCACAGCCTCGGGCACGATAGGGATGAATTGGATACTAAACGCTATAGCTTGTTATGTCCCCGTGCCCTTTCGGCTCGTCATAGAGGATCACGCAGCTGGAGCAATCGGCTGAACGACCAGGAGGATTGTCATGAATAAATTTGTAGTTGTAGCCATTGGCGGAAATTCGTTAGTGAAGGATAAGGGGCGCGAGTCGATTAAGGATCAGTACGAAGCGGTATGCGAAATTGCAGCCAACATTGCGGATATGGTGCAAGCCGGCGTCAACGTGGTCGTTACGCACGGAAACGGGCCGCAGGTAGGCTTCGAGCTGAGAAGGAGCGAGGTGGCTTCCGAGGTCATCGGCATGAATGCTGTTCCGCTCGTGAACTGCGTGGCGGATACGCAGGGTGGCATCGGCTACCAAATTCAGCAGGCGTTAACGAATGAATTCATCCACCGCCGCATCACGAAAAAAGTAGCAACCATCATCACGCAGGTTGAGGTCAGCGAAACCGACCATAACTTCCGCGAGCCTTCGAAACCGGTGGGTTCCTTCTTCACCCTGGAGCAAGCCGAGGAATTGAAGCGCGAGCATCCCGAGTGGGTGATGATTGAGGATTCGGGCCGGGGATATCGAAGGGTTGTTCCTTCGCCTGCTCCCATTGATATTGTCGAGAAGGATGCCATCCGTTCGCTGATCGAGTCCGGCTGTATCGTGATTGCCGTCGGCGGAGGAGGCATTCCCGTCATCAAGACGAAGGAGCATACCTACGAAGGCATCGATGCGGTGATCGATAAGGATTTTGCCACAAGTTTATTGGCAGAGCAGGTGGATGCGGAAACGCTGATTATCACAACGGGCGTGCCCCAAGTATTCGTGAATTTCGGTACGCCGGATCAGATGGCGCTCGAAGAAGTCACCGTTGACGAGATTAAACAGTATGTGAAAGAGGGGCATTTTCCAAAAGGCAGCATGCTCCCCAAAATTGAGGCGAGCCTCAATTTTCTTAAGAAGCCGGGGCGCAGAGTTATCATTACGAACCCGGAAAGCTTAAGCGATGCCATCAGGAAACAGGCCGGCACTCATATTGTGAGTTAATGGTGCAAGCGGTTGGCTAATGAACAGCCATATCCACGTTTTTAGAACGAAGACCCGAGAGAGGGATACTTTGAAAAAAGTGCCTCTCTCGGGTTCTTTGCGTTTATATTAATAAATTACGTTTTCAAATAATAAAAAGAGGAAAAAACACCATATATTCGAATATACTCTAGAAACCATAAGAAGAGAGGGATACGCTGATGAATATGCAGACGCTAGCAGAGAAAACGAGTGCCGGCTTGTTTAACGATATCCTAAAACGTGACTTTTCGCAGGACACGATTTCTGAATTGGAACAGATGAACGCAGTCCAATTGGAAAACAAATTGAAAGACACACTAGCAGTGCCGATAAGCATATCCAAGCCAAGGGTATTCGAATATCTTCAACTGTATTATTCAGCATCTTGGCAGAATCTCTTCATGGAGCTGCATATGCCCCGTGCTTTAAGTCTTTTGGAAGTCGGCGCAGGCGATGTCATTTACATTCCCAAGGCTGTAGACGCCTATTCCCATGAAGCGGGGTCCTATGTGACGGCCAACCTCAACAGGGATCTGACACGAAATTTTCAGGAGAAAACGAAAGGAATGGACGTCAACATACGGGTTGTTGGGGACGATGCCGCCAATATCGGTTTATATTATCCAGAGTCCTCTTTTGACGTTGTGGCTTTTCATCATGCCATTAATGATATCATTCAGACCATTATCGCCAACCGCGAGGGCATAGATACCGAAAATCAGGATTGGTGGTCAATCGAACCTCAAATGCTGCAAGCTGTGATGGAGTATCATCGTAAAGGTACGCTAAAAGATGCAGCGTATCAGGCGTTTATCCAAATCATAGACACAAGCTGTAAGCAGCTAAAAAGCGGAGGATACATGATATTCGATAACATTACCTATGCCGGATATGATGAAATGGGGTATTCCTCCGATTTTCACAACGACTATATACAACTGGCTAGAAGCTGGATCGGCGAAGCGAATCTAGGTCTGGAAGAGATCGAAGTCGATTCGTATGATAAACAATGGTGGATGATATGGAGAAAAGTATGATGAACCGCGCCTGGTTGAAAAAGGAAATGTTGCCGGCAATAATAGAATGGGGCTCCAATTCCAAATCTATGTAATTGTCAGGAGTTGATACAGTAGTGAGTAAGCCGGTTATGCAGGTCGCTCTGGTCGTCGGACCGGATTGCGATATGGAGAGCCAAGCCGTAAGAGCGGCTCTGGAATATTTCGGGGTACGCGTTTTTACATATTGGATCGGAAGGCCGAATGATCTGATCTCCGTTTTGTCAGGGGATGATATATATGAAGGCACCGATATGATCCTGTTGAACTTTCATGGGGATGAAGGCAGCTTGATCATGCCGGAGCTCGGCGAAGAGGTATACGAGGAGGATGAGCCGAAGGGCGGCTTCGGGCCTGCTGAAATTAAGCGTTATGCGAAGCTGGACGGGAAGACGGTGATCGCGAACGGCTGCTCGCTGGGGGATCCGGCACTGGCCGAAGCCTTCCTGGAGAGGGGCTGCAGGATGTATATCGGGCCGGATGACTATCCGGACGGCAACGATGCGCTGATGTTCGTTCTCCGGCTGTTCTATGAGATCGTTCAGCAGGGACGGGACGTGAAGGAAGCCTTTGCGCAAGCGGTGGCAATGCGTGGTGAGCTATCCATGTACCGGCTGTATGAACGACAGGAATCATAGATAAAGATTCTACACCCCTGCTCAAGCCTAGCAGGAGTGTGTGCAAATATATAAGTGCGATAGAGTACCTCTAGTATCTAGATTACCCTAATCTATCCATTCTTCTCCTCGAAATATTCCTGATACTGACTCGGCGTGACATGGGCGTACTTTTTGAAGATGCTTATAAAATACTTGTAGTCGCTAAATCCGATATCCTGCGCGATGGTATAGACTTTGTTATCGCCTGACTTCAGTAAATCGATCGATTTCTGAATGCGATAACGATTGAGAAACTCGTTGAAGGTGTAGCTGGTCTCTGCCTTGAATTTCTGGTTCAGGTAATAGGCGCTTAAGCCGATCTCCTCCACGAGGTCATGAATGCTGATCTTCTTGGCATAGTTCTCCTGTACATAGGCGATCATGTTGGCCACGTATTTGGAGGTCTTGGTTTCCTTCTCCAGAAATTTGCTGTTTAGAATCTCTTCCTTCTCCTGCGGATGATTCGAGATCACTTCATATTTGCGGATTAAATCCACTTTGGCTTTGGCTGATTCGAGTGCCGCGACCAGCTGCTCATCCTCTAAGGGCTTCACCAGGAACTCGGTGACGCCTAACTGGAGTGCCTGCTTCGCAAGGTGGAATTCATTATAACCGGAGATAATGATGCTGCTGAAGGTATGCTCCTGCAAACCTTCCCGAATCATTGAAATGCCGTCCTTGATCGGCATGGTGATGTCGGTAATGACGATATCCGGCTTCAGCTCGCAGATCTTCTCGTAGCCATCCTGCCCGTTCAGTCCTTCTTCAATGACGATGCAATCGTATTGAAGCCAATCGATGCTGAACCGTATCCCCCTGCGAATCATATCTTCATCTTCGACCAGCAGTACTTTAAACATGATATTCACTCCATTCGTAAGGAATTGTAAGTGCCACGCAGGTACCTTTTCCTTGCGCGCTGTCAATGTGAATGCCGGATTCTTCGCCATATAAAAGCACTAAACGACGATGAACGTTGTACAGACCGATATGCTGCGTCGTATTCGTCTGACTTTGCAGAATCTGATTCACTTCCTGCAGGGTCTGCTCACTCATGCCTTGCCCGTTGTCGCGAACTTCCAGAATGAGCTTGCCGGTTGATGTGTAGATGTTGATCTCAATCAGCACATCACTTTGATTCTCATATCCATATTTGATAGCGTTTTCGATAATCGGCTGCAGCAGAAGCTTGGGGACGTATACATCCAGCGTTTCCTCCGCTACGGTAATCCGATATTCCAGCCGATCATTGAACCGAATTTGCTGCAGCTTCAGGTAATCCCGTACATAATTCATGTCATTCTTCAGCTGGACATTGCGATCATGTCCGATGCTGTATCGAAGCAAGCGGGAGAGAATCAGCACGATGTCCTGGGCTTGATTCGCGTCAATCTTAATAGCATAGCGCAGGGTTTCAAGGACATTAAAAATAAAATGCGGATGGAACTGCGATTGCAGCTGCTTTACCTCAATAATCGTGCGGAGCTCCGACAGCTCTTTATTTTTCTCGATCAATTCCTTCAACCGATCCAGCATCACATTGTACTCATCGCCGAGAATTTGAAACTCGTCGTTCGTCTGAATGTCGACATAGCCATTGAAGTTTCCTTCGCGCAGCTGGGCCAAGGCATGAATTAATTTATCGATCGATTCGGAATTTCGGGTCGACATTTTGTTCGCCAGGAACTGGATCAAGACCCACAGCAGCAGGCTGGCCGCAAGGACAAAGAAAGAAACCGTATAGTAGGTGTATTGCTCCGATTTATAGGAATTCAGCGTAATGACTTGAATCGGCGTGTCAGGGATTCGCTTGGCATACATGTAATACTTGCCTTGGTTCAGCAGAACATGTCCCTTGTTATCGACCTTCGGGCTAAATTTGTTGAGAACGCCTTTGGTCACATTGCTGGTCGTGGCAATGATGGTATTATGTTCATCGGTGATCATGGCGATCTCATTATTTTGTTTGAAAATCACCTTCTGAATGTCCGATTCGGACAGCTGATAGATGATATAGCCTATCGTCCGCTTGTCCTTAACGATGGCCTTGCCAAACGTGTAACTCGTATCGCGATCATGCGAATAACGAAAGCTGTTCATTTCGGTAAGCGTGTCGCCGGGCCGCTGATCAATTCGATGAATGAGATTGCCGAAGGCGAAATTGGAATACAGTGAATCCGCCGGGGCAGAGCTTGCCAGGAAGACCCCATCCGTATTGACGATATGAAAAATGCTCTTGACCTTCTGCTGGTTGTTGAAATCATAAAATGCGGAGTACACTTGTTCGCTGCCCAAATGCGAGCTTACATAATCGATCACGGTAGGAGAGACGGCCATCCGATTAATCTCCTCGTAGTACTGCTGATACACGCCGGATATGGACTGACTGATGGACTGGGCAGCTTCGGTCGTTTTTTGGGTTAGGTTCATTCTGCCATTAATAATCGTGAACGCCAAAAACAATACGATTAAGATGGAGAACGGGATCATCGTATAGATGCGAAATAAATGACGGGTTGATTCCTTGAAGTTGCGATAATGTGTATGTTTCATGCTGCCCTCCATCTGCGATAAGCCCCTCGATCCTATTATACCGACTGGCGGTAGCCGCAGATCATCCAAATACATCCAAGCCGGCCTTCATGCTGCAGGTGCCGACTTGGATGTAGTCTACTTTATGATTTCATTACATTTACATGGAAACTTCCTTTTGTCCGGAGAGCTTCAGGAAGACAAGCAGTGACACCACCGTAATGACGGTAAGAATTGTGGATAGGGCTGCCGCCACGCCGTAGTTCCCGCGAATGACCTCGGTGTATATGGCAACCGTTACGGTCTTGGTCTTGCCTGTATACAGAATGATCGAGGTGCTTAATTCGGTAATGATGGTAATCCAGCTTAGGATCGCGCCGGAGACTACGCCTGCCAGCATCATCGGAAGCGTAATCTTGAAGAACGTCTTCATCTGGGAGGCCCCCAGACTGATGGCTGCTTCCTCGATCCCATCGTTAATCTGATGCAGGATGGCTGCGCTGGATCGAATCGTATAAGGCAGGCGCCGGATGACAAATGAGATGATCATGATGACGGCCGTTCCGCTTAAGGCCAGCGGCTTGTTATTGAACGTGATCAAGAGAGCAATCCCCAGAATGGAGCCCGGGACGATATACGGGAACATCGTGAAGATATCCAGCGTATTGGTTAGCGCATTCTTTCTTCGAACGGTTACGTATGCAATCAGTATCGCTAACAGGATAATGGCGACCAGCGACACGATGGCCAAGAAGAACGTGTTCAGAATGACCCCGCCAATATTACTGAAGGCATCCCGATAGCTTTGGAGTGAGAAGCCTTCGACGAAAATTCTGCCGTTGGATTTCAGGAATGAAGTATAGATGACGTAGAGCTGCGGCAGCAGCGCGATTAGCGTATACAGATAGATAACGGCATGAGCCGCGATATTGCCGATCCCTTTTTTCTTCTTGGCTTCAATGGGATGCAGAGCACTCATCGTAAAGGATTTACGATTGGCTACGAATTTTTGCAGCAGGAATATCGTTGTGGCGAAGAGAACGACAATGACGCTGATCGCCGCTGCAAAGCCGTCATCGCCGCCGACCTCACTGATGAACTCGTTAAAGATCAGTACAGGAACGGTCTTGTATCCCTCGCCGATCAGCATCGGCGTGCCAAAATCGGCAAGCGCGCGCATGAAGACGAGCAGTCCGCCTGCCAGCAAGGTTGGCGTAATGAGCGGGAGGAGCACTTTGCGCATTTTGCCAAAGCCTGTATAACCCATGCTCTCAGCAGCTTCCATCAGCGATTGATCCATATTCTTCAGTGCACCTGATACATACATGAAAATCAGAGGGACCATCTGCAAGGTCAAGACCACTAATATCCCTGTAAATCCGTAGATATCCGGCATCGTAATGCCGAATGTGCTGCTAACGAATTTGGTAATGACGCCGCTTCTGCCCATCAGCAGGATCCAGGAGTAAGCGCCAATGAAAGGAGCCGACATCGAGGAGATCAGAATCATGACCCGAATAGCCGAACTGCCTTTAATCTTCACCGTTGCCATGATGTACGCCAGCGGCGTTGCGATAATGGCGGCAAGCAAGGTTACGCTGACGGTGACTTTCACGCTGTTGAATAGGGCGTTTAAATAGTAGGGCTTACTGAAAAACTTCGTGAAATAGGCGAGGGAAAAATCGCCTGTCGTACCGTTGTACACACTCTTGAACAGCATCGTAAACAAAGGCAGGGCCAGAAAAAGAATGTAGAACACAAAGATCAGTAACGAAATGTTGGTCCAGACATCAAATCGTTTTCGCGTCTCTCTCATAGCCGAGCGCCCCTTGTATAGTTCAGTTCACCTGTTGCATCATAAACATTAATCTTCTCTTTTTTCGCCTTGAGATAGATGACTTGACCAGGTTCAAGGATATGTGACGTTTTCGATTCCTGCGTAATCTCCACGCGTTGACCGGACGCCAAGTCCACAAAATAATGGGTGTTTTGCCCCAAAAATACGCTGTGTACAATCGTTGCTTTCATGCCGGTTTGGTCCTCAGTCAGAATGAACTCTTCCGGCCGAACCGAGATTTGAACGTTCAGAGCGGAAGCCTGAGCAAATGCATTCGGAACTTGAATGTTTGACAGTTCTTCCGAATAGCCTGAACCGAACTGCAGGGCATAGCTGCTGTCTGCCGATTTCGTTAATTTGCCCATGATAATGTTGGTACGTCCGATAAAGGTCGCAACGAATACGTTCGCAGGGCGCTGGTAAATCTCCTGTGGCGTTCCGAGATGCTGAATCACGCCGGATTTCATGACCGCAATGCGGTCGGATACCGCCATGGCTTCCTCCTGATCGTGCGTGACGTAGACGGTGGTAATCCCGACTTCTCTCTGAATGTCTTTAATTGCGTTACGCATGTCGACCCGAAGCTTGGCATCCAGGTTGGATAGAGGCTCATCCATCAGCAGGACATCCGGGCGGATAACGATCGCTCTGGCTAGCGCAACGCGCTGCTGTTGGCCGCCTGACAGGTTCTTCGGCATGCGATCTTTATAGGGCTCAATCTGAACGACCTTTAGGATGTCATCCACCTTGGCATTAATCTCCGCCTTGGATAACTTTCGATTCTCCAGTCCGAACGCGATGTTTCCTTTGACGGTTAAGTGAGGGAAGATCGCATAGCTCTGAAAGACCATCCCGATATTCCGCTTGCCCGGTTCCACCTGGTTAATGACGCGATCGTTAAAATGAATCGTTCCGCCTTCAATGCTGTTGAAGCCGGCGATCATGCGCAGCAGTGTGGTCTTACCGCACCCGGAAGGCCCGAGAAGGGTGAAGAATTCACCCTTCTTGATCTCCAGGGACAGCTCGGGAATGACGGTCGTGTCACCGTATTTTTTGATTAAGTCTTGAATGGTTATGGTTACGCTCATGGTTGTCACCTGATTCTATAGTTTATTTAACGCTAGTGAACAAATCGACATAACGCTCAACGATCTCGGATTTATGCTCGCTTACATAGTCCGTGTCTTCATCAATCATGTGGATTTCTTCGTAAGGCTTCATATGGTCTCCAAGCTTTGTGTCTTGGCGAAGCGGACGGTTCGTTAATTGCGTTCCGAACGCATCCTGTGCTTCTTGGGACAGAATGAAGTCAATGAATTTTTTGGCATTGTCCATATGCGGCGCATCTTTGATAATGGCGGATCCCGCATCCAGGAATACGGCGCCTTCTTTCGGATATACGATTTCTACCGGAGCGCCGTTCTTTACATAGGTGCTGGAAGGGTCTTCGTAGGTAAGGCCGACTACATATTCACCGTCTGCCACGCTTTTGTGAACAGCCCCGGAACCGCTTGCGATTTTGCCGTCCAGGTTCTCGATCAGTTGACCGACGTAATTCCAGCCTTGTTCATTCTCATAATCGCCGCCCATCGCTTTCAGCATGTTCGTTAACTGGGCGAAAGCGGAGCTGGAGCTTGCCGGGTCAGCGGAAGCTATCTTCCCTTTGAGCTGCGGGTTCAGCAAATCCGCATAGCCTTCGATCTTGATGTCGCCGATCAGGTTTTTGTTCACGAGCAGCACGCTGCCATCCGAGATATAAGGGGTAGCGAAGCCCGACGTATTGCGGTGGCCTTCCATTAAGTTCTTGTCTTCAGGTGATACGTAAGGCTCGTATAAAGCTTCATTTTCACGGAAACCCGCCATAGAACCGCCGAACATCACGTCAGCGTATGGGTTCTGCTTCTCGGACTGTAAGCGCTTAATAATTTCGCCGGTCCCAGCCGTTACAAGCTCAACCGTAATCCCGGTCTGCTTCTCGAACATTGGAATGATGGTTTTGATAATTTCCTCGCTGTTCGGACTGTAGATGACGAGCTTATTCGACGATCCCGAATCGGAATCGCTGCTTGCGCAACCGCTCAGCACCCCTATGATCAACACGCAGGTTAACAGTAAAATCGACAGCTTTTTCATGTATAATCCCCCTTGAACAAAAGTTCATTTCGTAATTGCATGTTCATTGTAGCAAGCTTGGTACCGTTTACATAATCCCATAATCCGCAAACATCGTCTAAAATTCGCAACCTAATTTGGAGTAGACAGGACCTGAATAGGTATATTTTATAGAATTATCTTAGATCGGTTAGGGCAAGATATGGTCTGGAACAACGACTGGCAAGAAGGAGCTGTTCCTATCACAATGTCGAGGGAGTGAGATGGATGGCTAATAAAAATGATCGTAATCAAAAGGTTGATTCTGATCGCGACACGACCAACATGGGTGTTGACGCTGGAGAAGCTTTAGGAACCGCGGGTGGTGGCGTCGTGGGTGCTGCTGTAGGTTCCATTCTGGGTCCAATCGGTACGATTGCTGGTGGTATCGCAGGCGCAGCATTGGGAAACAAAGCAGGCGAGACTGTAGAAAATGACGACAACGATTCAAAATAAACGGCGTTAACACTACCATCTGTACGAGTACAAATAAGAGGACCCGGGGAATCCGACGCCCTCGATAATTTGAAGCTGCATGTTTAGATAAAGAACCGCGCTCCCGCGCGGTTCTTTAATTTTTGCGTATTAGTTCTATGTAGTAGAAAATTTAAACTTATCTTCGCTTGACTTACCACTACACGATGTAGTAAGTTTTAATCACTACATCGTGTAGTGATTAAGTTCGTTATGGACGCATAACGACGTAAAGAGGTGTTCACCGTGAACCAGGTTCAAAAATTATCGGATACTGAAATGGAGCTAATGGAGGTGATTTGGGAGTGTACACCGCCTGTCACATCCACCGAACTGCTAGGTCTGTTTGCCCAAAGAGGAAGAGAGTGGAAAGCGCAGACCATTTCCACCTTCCTATCGCGTTTAGTGGATAAAGGGGCACTTTCGGCTACGAGGCATGGACGGACAAATCAATATATGCCTCGCATTTCGCCTGAAGATTATAAGCTTTTGGAAGCGCAGCACGTCCTGGACGGATTATATCAAGGCTCGGTCAAAAACCTAATTTCAGCATTGTATGACGGTGAAAAGCTATCAGATAAAGATATTGCAGAGCTGAAGCAATGGTTTTCGCAAAAGTAGGGGGGCTTATGAATACTATTCTCGAATGGCTGTTTACCCTTACCGTTGCTGGAAGTGCCGTCGTAGCCTGCATTCTTGTACTGCGGATCGTATCGATCCATGCCGTTCCTACAAAGTGGCGCTATGGAATTAGCATAATGGCCGTAGGCTTTTATCTTTTGCCCGTAGTACTTGGTATTCAATCGATTTCACCGTTTTTTATATTCGATGGAACAGCAACCGTCCCCATTGTGAACGAGTTGCCTTCAACTGTGCAACATGCGCTGCCCGGTCCATATCTAGCGACTCATTCGGAGCAGCTCATCCCAGATCAGACCATTTCAGCAAACGTAGCCCTTCCCCTCATTGTCTTATGGGCAATTGGTGCTATAACTTTTGCTGGATGGCAGATGTATTGTTATCGCAGATTTTTAAAGAAACTAGAACATACGCGTACCACTGTTCCGATAAGCAGCGAAGCTGCCAAACAGCTCCCTTTCATCAAGGAAGCCCTTGGTGTGAAAAGCAACGTCCGGCTTTTCTACAGCTCCATCATTCGGACTCCTGTTCTTGTCGGCCTGCGGAAACCCACCATTTATCTCCCTATCGAGAATACCGTTAACGTGGACATGGTGATCCGTCATGAGTTGATCCATCTGAAACGGAAAGATTTATGGGTCAAAGCGTTCACGCTTGGAGCAAGTGCCTTACATTGGTTTAACCCCTTGGTACACATTCTTCGCAAGGACATTCACGTATGGAGTGAGCTGTCTTGTGATGAAGAAGTCGTAAAAGAGATGTCCCATGCCGAGCGAAAACGGTATGGGGAGACGATTCTAAGCGTCGTAGCAGGATCGAGGAATTTACCCGTGCAATTTTGTGCTTCCTTATCCGGTGACGGCAAACAATTAAAAAGGAGATTAATGATGATGCTTAATGTAAAGAAACAAAAAAAGAAAGCATTGTATCTCACGATAGCAGCAGTATTCTTAGTTACTGTAATTAGCACATCAGCAGCGGCATGGGCTTCTAACAATACGCCCAGAGTCATTGGTAATGAGGAGAGTCATGCTGAAGCTCGACCAACAGAAGCGGCCCCTAAAGCGGTACCTTCTGAGACAGTGGTTGAGAATGAAGAAAGCTATGTTGAAACTCAGCCAGAAGAAACTCGTCCTGCACCTGTAGTTGAGAATGAAGGAAGCAATGTTGTAACTTATCCAACGGAAGCTCGTCCTGTAGCTGTCGTGAAGAATGACGGAAGCGATGTTGTAGATGACCCGAAAGAAACTCGTCCTGCAGCTGTAGCTGAGAATGGAAGCAGTGTTGTGGATTATCCAAAGGAAGCTCGTCCTGTAGCTTTTGTTAAGAATGAAGGAGACGATGTTGTAGATGGTCCGAAAGAAACTCGTCCTGTAGACGAGGGTTCTAGGAAGTCTCAGCCAAACGAGACCCCCCGGGTACTTCCATTACAATAAGATCCATGACGCTTGAAGAACTTGCTGAGTATGATTTTGATAAATAAGAAACCGTCAAAAAGATGGTTTGATGCTCAAGAGTGACGAATTCAACATTAACGATGAACGTTAATTAGAAAAAACGAAAGAAGAGGGCGCTCCCTCTTCTTTCGTTTTATACAGAATGGCACCCAGATCGCATTTGTTGTTGTAGCTGTAAAAGCCCGCCTATGGTACGATATGTAGGATCGGCAAGCGACCAAGCTGGCAAATCGTCATACGATCATAGACATGGGATTGGGGATAACATCTTGAAGACGTTTAAGAAAGTTTACATAGAAATCACGAGTATTTGTAATCTGGCCTGCACGTTCTGCCCGCCGACAGAGCGTAAGGCCAACTTCATTAAAGTGGAAGATTTCGCGAAAAGATTGGATGAGATCAAGCCGCACACAAGTTACATTTATCTGCATGTGAAGGGAGAGCCGCTGCTCCATCCGAAGATTGATGAGCTGCTGGATATTAGCCATGAAAAGGGGTTCAAGGTCAATATCACGACCAACGGTACGTTGATCGCGAAGAACCGGCATAAGCTGCTGGGCAAGCCAGCCTTGAGACAGATGAACTTCTCGCTCCACAGCTTCGACGGGCATGTTGGTTCAACCAATCGTGAGGGATATTTACGGGAGATACTCTCCTTTGTTCGTGCCGCGGAGGAACATAAAGTCATCTTTTCGTTCCGTTTGTGGAATCTGACGCAGGACAACCAAACGAACCTGGAGAAGAGCCGTAACCGCCAGACACTCGAAATTTTGGAGCAGGAATTCAATCTGGACTACCGAATCGAGGAAAAGGTTGAACCCGGCGGTGGCGTTAAGGTTGCCGACCATGTCTATCTGAACCAGGATTATGAGTTCCAGTGGCCAAGTCTAACAGCGCCGGAGGATGAAGGCAAAGGCTTCTGCCATGCGCTTCGCAGCCAGGCGGCCATTCTCGTAGACGGGACGGTTGTCCCGTGCTGTCTGGACGGGGAAGGGGTCATCAATTTGGGCAATATTCACCAGAAGTCTTTCTCGGACATCGTCGATGGGGAGCGAGCGAACAACCTGGTGGACGGATTTTCACGTCGGGAAGCCGTTGAGGAATTATGCAGAAAATGCGGGTATCGGCAGCGGTTTGGGGCCTAAACAAGAGGCGGAGAAAAATTCCGCTTCTTTTTTTATACCGATGTATGGTATCCTTATATGTTATGACGTAAAGGAACGGCTTGTGGAGACTCGATCATGAGATGCCCCATGTTACGTGATGAGACAATATAGGTATTTACCTTAAAGGAGACCCCATGACATTTCAAGATTTAAATATATCCCCCGTGATTCTCAAGGCTTTAGCGAAGGAGAATTACAAGACGCCAACGCCTATTCAGGCTCAGGCGATCCCAGCTGTGTTGGCCGGCAGAGATTTGCTGGGCTGCGCGCAGACCGGAACAGGGAAGACCGCCGCTTTTTCGGTACCGATGATTCAGTTGTTGAACCAGCAACCCCCTAAACCAGGCATGGGGCGCCGCATTCGCGCCCTGGTATTGTCGCCTACCCGGGAGCTCGCCCTGCAAATTTCGGATAACGTCAAAGCCTACAGCCAGTTCACGAAGCTGCGTTCGACCGCGATTGTCGGCGGCGTTTCGCAGAAGACGCAGGAACGGGCGCTTCAGCAAGGAGCGGACATCCTCATTGCTACGCCAGGCAGACTGCTGGACCTTATGAATCAGAAGCACGTCGATTTGCAGCATGTGGAGATTTTGGTGCTGGATGAGGCCGACCGCATGCTCGATATGGGCTTTATCCATGACGTGAAGCGTATTATCGCCAAAATGCCGAGCAAAAAACAAACGCTGTTCTTCTCGGCCACGATGCCTGCGGAAATTACTCAGCTTGTCCAAACCTTGCTGCACAATCCCGTAAAAGTCGAGATCACGCCGGTCTCCTCTACGGCCGAACGGATCGAGCAATCGGTGTACCTGCTGGAAACCGGGAATAAGCAGCAGCAGTTGAATGAACTGATGAAGGACCCGTCCATCGTGTCGGCCCTGGTCTTTACCCGTACGAAGCGGGGAGCTGACCGGGTTGCGCGCGGTCTGAACAAGGTGAATATTACGGCTCAGGCCATTCACGGCGACAAATCGCAAACCAGCCGCCAGACGGCGCTCAACAATTTCAAAAGCGGGGCGACCCGCGTCCTGGTCGCGACGGATATTGCCGCTAGAGGCATTGATATCGACGAGCTGTCGCATGTCATTAACTTCAACCTACCGAACATTCCGGAGACGTACGTTCACCGGATTGGGCGGACGGGGCGTGCAGGACTGAGCGGAACGGCGATATCGTTCTGCGAAGTGGACGAGGTGCCTTTTCTCCGGGATATCGAGAAGTTAATCGGAAAGTCCATTCCCGAAGTGAAGGACCATGCCTTCCCGATGTCAGGCTCCTTAAGAGCCGCTAAGGTAGACCGATCGCCGAAATCGGGCTCGGCCAAATCCGGCAAAGCCAAGTCAGCAGCGGTTAGATCGGCTAAACCGAAGGCCGATACCACCCGTAAGCCAAAGACCGACATGGCTCGTAAGCCGAAATCAGATGCGGCTCGTCATTCGAGCACGAATTCGGCACGTAAGCCGAAGGCGGAAGCCGTCAGCAATCCGTATTCAGAGATGGCACGTAAGTTCAAATCGGAAGCTGCTCAGAAACCTATGGATGGCCAAGCCCGTAAGCGCAAGCCCGAGGGATTTAATAAAGGAAGCAAGACCGGCAGATCCTCGTAAGCAGAAATAACGATAGTGACGCAGAAAGCACCCTTTCCCACTTATGAAGTGGAAGGGTGCTTTTTTTTCGGAATGCAATGGGGGTTAAGCGCTCTTTCTCCCCGCCAGAAACAGAAATAGTGGGATTCTGCGCCTGCGCTCATAGGTTTCCTCGTTTAAGAAATGTTCTCGCACAGGTCTGGACTCCCTTAGGTGTTCCACGGTAAAGCCGGCTTCTTGCATTGCCTGGAAGTAATCCTCCACTGTTCGATGGTACTTATGAACGGTGCCGCCGAGCCATTGTTGTTCCCGGTAGCCTTCGCTGAAGTAATGGTCCACGACCCCGTTCGTTCGTGTCCCGGACGGCTGAAGCGTGGAGGTAATGACGGGATGTTCGACGGAGAAGACAAACCTGCCGTTTGGCTTCAAGCTCTGATGAATGCATTGAAAGACGCGCTCGATATCCTGCAGATAATGAATGGCGAGCCTGGAGAGCACCAGATCATAGGAATCACGGGGATATGCAAAGTCCTCAATCCTCGTATGCACAACGGTTCCGTTGTTGTAATCGGTCAGGTTGCTTGAGGCGGCTTCCACCATATTACGAGAGCCTTCAATCCCCACATACGCAGCACAGCCTTTGTTGAGCAATTCCACGCCAAAGCCAGCATCACCGCACCCCAGGTCCAATACATGCCGATCCGAGATATTCCCCAGCAGCTGCCAGATGACGGGTTTTTCCAATGTATCGTTGGCGTTCTCCTGCCCTTGCCGCCGCTCCATGTATTTCTCGAAGTTCGTGTCGTTGTCATAAAAATCGGATCCGTGATAGCTCATAAGCACCTCTTTCTAGGAATCATCCTGCCTTCTGGTTCATTATAACGGATCGTTCCTCCCGGAATAATACCCAGGCCACGATTATAATTTAAATAACCGTGCCGATATGAATCAAGAAGGCACGTCAATAGGCACCAAGAAGCAGCTCCCCTCATATGGTACATGAGCGGACTTTTTCATTGAGGGGGTTACTTTTCGAATGTACGGTAATTACTATCATGTACCAGGGCCGATGACCAGGCAGAGAGTCTCCATGCAGCAAGCTCAAGAAATAGCACTTGCCCGTGTGCCGGGTCAAATCGTTCATGTCGATATGGATTTGGAGCATGGCGTGTTGGTCTATGAAATATTTATTCTGACATCCGACAACAGATTGTTTGAAGTTGAAATTCTCGCGAAATCGGGAAGAATCCTAAAGGTTGAGGAAGAAGACGACGCGGATTAAGGCGCCATTAGGAAAAAGCAAATGACCGAGTGAGACATGGAGAAATCCGCGTTTCGCTCGGTTTTTGATCTGTGCAGGAGGTTAAGTTTCGGTTGCTTCACCATCTTCAGATATCATGTGATTCCCCTGACGAAGAAGTGGAAGAATCATCAAGAATCCAGCGAGAAAACATGCGCCAGCCAAAGCATATACGGAAGTTAGTGACATGGCCTGCTTCAATAGGCCGGAGCATCCCATTGTGATCAGCATGGCTCCGGTCATGAGCGGCGTACGGACTCCGGTGACCCGGCCAATGTAGGCTTGTTCCGTTTGCTGCATGACCAAGGTATGGTTCCCGATAAAAATAGCCGGCTGCAGCAGCGCAATCAGGAATTGCGAGAGCATGGTCAGCCAGAGGAGCGTCGACAGACCCAGCATGAGAATGCCTGCGCCGTTCACAATTAACCCCATCATCAGTAACCGACTGGGAGCGATTCGGGAAGCGAGCATAAACGTTATGATTCCACCCAGGATTTCGCCGACACCGTAAGGGATGGTAATCCACTGCAAGTCCTGAGCGGACAAGCCTAAGCGTTCGGTCACCAGAAATACGCTGAGCGGGGAGATCAGTCCCACCCCAAGACCCACAACCATGAAGCAGAGGCTTAGCCGCAGCAGATCTCTTTTGAATACAACATAACGAAATGACGTCGGCCATATCTTGAAGAATGGAGGGAGCTGCTGTTGCTGTGTTCATAGATGCCTCTTGGTCTTTAGGCACAAACAGCATGGCAAGGGCAGATAACATGAACCATCCGCTCGTTAACACGAGGGCAGCCGATATGCCCCATTGCTGAAACACCCATGTGCCTAGAATCGGACCGATGATCATGAAGAGAGAGAACAGCGTTTGCAGCAGCGACATGCCAATGGAAGCATCCTCGTCCCGCACATGGATTTTGAACAGCTTCATGCCGGAGGGCTGGGCGAACTGCGAGAGGATGGAAGAGCATAAGGTTGCGAAGAATACAGCGCCCCACGAGCCGGATTCCAGCATCAGAAACACGATAAAGACGGAGCAGGCACTGAGTATCTCGCACCAGACGATGGTTGCTTTGGGACGCCAACGGTCGGCGAATACACCCCCAATGAACGAAAACAGAAAGATCGGACCATATTCGGCGACGGAAATCATGGAAATGGCAAAAGCATTCCCGCCTGTCATGTCCATGACATACAGCAGGACGGCAAAATTTCGGATCCATATTCCGAGCTGGGAGCATACATTGGAAATCAGGATCGCTCGGACGAAGCCGTTGTGGAGCAAACGGATGGAGCTTGGCATGATGATATTCCTCCTTACAGATTTAATGCTGGAACCTATTTTGCGGCCTCCTGTAAGGTAAGAGTCAATGGTCAACCGACGCCGGAATCGTGTAAAGTAAGATCAAAGGTTGTTGGAGGAGGGGTGTCATGTTTATCGTCAACGTAGAAGGGGCCGTCTGCAAGGACGGGCAGTGGCTGATGATTACGCGGAGCATGAAGGAAGAGCATGCGGGAGGAACACTATCGTTAGCCGGAGGCAAAGTCGACAGGGAGGGGCACACGCTGGATATTTTGGAGCGCACGGTGAAGCGGGAGCTTTACGAAGAAGTTGGCGTCGAGGTGAAGGAGAACGTCAAGTATGTCTACAGCTCTTCTTTTGTAACGGACGATTACCGTCCTGTCATCAACATGGTGTTCCTGTGCGAGTATGATAAGGGGACGCCTTACAGCAAGAGTCCGGACGAGGTCGAGTCGGTACAGTGGATGACGCTGTCCGAGATCATGAATCACCCCAAGGCACCGCCGTGGACGAAGGAAAGTGTGCAAAGAGCGGAGGAGGCATGGCGCAAGCTAACCTAAGTATTTTTCATGGAAAGAAGAATCCAACGAATTGGCGGTGTGGTCATGAGCAATCTGTTGCAGGTCAGAGTGACCGGAATCCTGATTGAAGACGAACGTATTTTGCTGGTCAAACAGAGTGTTTCGTCAGAACGTGGCTGGTCGCTGCCCGGAGGAAGGGTAGAGCAGGGGGAAACCCTGGAAGAAGCCATGGTTCGAGAAATGGAAGAGGAAACCGGGCTAATCACAAAAGTGAAGAAACTTCTATATCTATGCGATAAACCGGATTCATCGCCCTCACTGTTACATATTACTTTTTTGCTGGAACGTTTGGAGGGTGAGATCCGACTTCCATCGAACGAGTTCGATCTCAATCCTATCGGCGATGTGGTCCTGGTCCCCATCGCAGATTTAGCGAGCCATGGGTTCTCCGAGAAGTTTACAACGATCGTTAAGCGAGGATTTCCGGAGTCAGGAAGCTATCAAGGCCTCAAGCGTAATATTGGATTATAAAGGAGGAGCTGGTCTCATGACCGCGTGAAGGCTTGATACCACTTATGTAAAAAAGAATTCATAAGCATTTATTCCCTATATTTGGCGGTGGGGCGTCCTCTATAATGGAGTTGCACAGATATCAGGCTGTATTTCCTGCGATTCGTTTAACAAAGGGAAATCGCATATTGGACAAGCTGTGCGATGGGTTCGCAACAACATTAGAGAGATTATGAAATAAAGGGGATATGAAACATGGCCAAAACAAAACGGGGCCGCGCACTCTGGAACATGCCATCACGTGGCCGCGGCACATGCCCGGTATGCAGCACGTCTCGCATCAAGCTCCTCTACGTCGCCAACAAGTCGGACGGCAAGGCGATGAAGGTATGCAAGAGATGCCAGAATGCCGATCAGTCCAGAGTCGACGCAGCTGTCGTGTAAGAATCGGTTCGTCGGTTATCTGCATGTGAGTACGAAACTTGAGAAACGTTAGTCATGCAGCAGCCCGCTCCTTACGAAAATGGAGCGGGCTATTTCATGTGCGTGAGATTGAGGAGGTTTACTTTGAATTTCAGATGGGATAATATCTAATTTAATGAATCGCAAATTAGATGTTCGTCAAATTGTGTAGGGAGTGAACATATCCATGCAATTGGATAAGGTAGTTAGTTATCATAAGGCGCTTGCAGATCCGACGCGAATTAAAATGCTGATCCTGCTAGCCGAAGGCGAATTGAACGGACAGGTTTTGGCCGAGAAGATCGGTGTCACGCCGGCAACGATCACGCACCATGCAGCGAAGCTGCGGGAAGCGAGCCTGATCAAAGAGCGCAGGGATAAGAACACGATCTATTTCTCGTTAAACCATTATTTCATCAAAAATAGTGCAACTGCTACGGAAAATCTAATCTACCAAAGAGTGAGGCCCGAGGGCGTTCCGGAGCGCTTGGAGGAAGAAGATCAGCGGACGAGGGACGCTGTTGTGAACAATTTTTTCACTTCCGAAGGAAAGCTGAAGAGCATCCCTGCCCAGCTGAAGAAGAAACTTATCGTGCTTACGCATTTGGTATCCCGGCTGGAGAAGGGACGGAAGTACACCGAGAAGGAAATCAACGAGTTTATTCAGGGTTACCATGAGGACTTTGCGACTCTTCGCCGGGAGTTCATCATGCACCATTTCATGTTCAGGGACAACGGGGTGTATGAGCTCAATCCGCAAGAGATGTGGGCACGGTGGGAGGATCTATCCTAAATGAAGGAGGATTCACTGCTATCCCAACAACGGATAGAAGATGCTAAAGCGGGGGATTTTGAAGCTTATCGGATGATTGTCAATCAGTATTCCAACCCCCTGCTATCCGTTGCATACAGTGTACTGGGGGACTTCCACGAGGCTCAGGATGCCGTACAGGAGGCGTTTTGCATATGCTGAACGATCCTGCCAAGCTTGGCAGCTGGCTATATGCGATTGCGCACCGGACCAGCCTCGATTTTGCCAAAAAGAAGCAAGCGAAAGCTCCCGCTGCACGAAACGGCTCCATCATCTGACATTATCACGCCCTGGCTGGAACAATATGTGATCCATGATTCCGTCTGGGGGGGCCTTGCAAGAATTGGAGGAGAAGAGTAAATCCGTTGTCGTGCTGCACTACTTAAGCGAGTGGTCCATGAAAGAGATCGGACAGTTCCTTAACATGTCGGTATCTGCGGTTGAAAGCCGAATACGACGTGCCAGAGAAGTCTTAAAGCAGCATCTTGCCCGTGACTTCGAGCATTATTTCCATACCCCCAGTGGAATTTTTTTATCCATCGTAATATTTTCCTGCAGTCTATAAAAACTAATCCCTTTTTCATTCAGATCATTAACAACACTTATAAGTTCCTGCATGTTTCTTCCAAGTCGATAATCGCCAAACAACGATTGTGTCTCCGCTTCGAACAAAATCTAATGCCTCAGTTAATCCATCCCTTTTCTTTTTAACTCCACTCCCTTTATCTACAAATTCTCTCACAACCAAAGGTCATATAAAAAAACGAAACAACTCCATTAACTTATCTCTTAGGAAGGATAATGTTCTATGCAATGGTTTTAATCTTTTATATGGATATTAATATTTCAATACGACTTGACATGTGAATGGATTATCGGTATGGTGTGAATGAGTTCACACTTCACATTAAGGAGTAATCTATGCCAAAAAATTCGTTCTATCGTTTAGATGAAGCAAGGCGCGAGGAGATATCTAATAACGCTATGCATCTTTTTGTTGATAATCTTTACGAGGATATAACTATGAAGATGGTTTTGGATAGTTTGTCCATGCACCCCGGAACATTTTATCGGTATTTTGAAGACAAAGATGACCTTTATTGTCTCTTAATACGTAATGTGACCCAGAAAAGAGCTGCGTATTTCAATAACAGTCATGAAGATTCCCTTTTCCGATTTTTCCTTACTGGCTTATTAGGTAACGTTAATGGCATTGTGACCGAGCCACTGAATGAGTTGGAAATCAAACTCACTGAAACACTCTTACACATTCCCGAGAACATTCTACTTAAAATATATCTAAATGTGTTAAAGGGCGAGTCGTTCCCCTTGATCAAGGACATTTTACGCCGAATGAGGGTTGATGGATATCTCCGACCTGATATTGACGACGACCTGATTTCTTTTATGTTTGAGTCAATGCAGTTTAATTTAGTCATGTTTTTTAGGGAATTCGGTATTAAGGACTCTAAGCTGCAATTTAAGATTAGCAAGTACTTTGCTGATTTTATGGGTCACGGGCTGCTTGAAGATCATAAATATTCTGAAATGGTTAGCGATATCAAGAAAGCCAGGGAGTAGATATGATTCACTGAAGCTAGGATGTAATAGTTTCACCGTTTTGAAAAGTGCTCATGGCGCAGCGTATGTATTTCATATTCGCCACTTTTATTAATTAAGGGGGAACAAGTAAATGAAAACTTATGACGCATTTCCAGAACCAATTGGCGGCTATACTGTCGGTCGAACCCAGATGGATTTTGAGTACACGGCATCAGATCACTCAAAAAGAGAACTGACGGCGTTTGTGTACTATCCGTCCGACAGCAGCGAAGGTAAGGCTACATCAACGTACATGTTTCCTGAAGTCTACGAGATGTTTAATGAGCAGCCACTTCTCACTGCGTTGAAGGATGTTTTCTCTATAGATATCAAGACCCAGTGTTACGACGACCTTGCTCTCTCCGGGAAGGAAAAGCGCTATCCGGTGTTATTCTATGTTTGCGGCGGGGGCGGTTCTCCAGAATGGGGTACAGTGATCTGCACAGACTTGGCAAGCATGGGATATGTTGTGGTAAGCATCGGCCATCAGAATAGCACGATGTATAAGCGTAAAGATGGGCGCCTGTTTAATGTATCAAAGGATTTTTCGGATGTCATTTTGGCGTTTTCCGAAGATCCGGAGATGCTGGCGTTGGCTGGTAAGATGGAGATGCGGCCTGACGATGAAACTGCCATTGAGATGTGCCGTAACGTGCTTACACTGCCGATACTTGCCAAGGTAACAGAGTATAGTGAATTACAGGCAGAAGATGTAAGGTATGCAGCCGATTATCTTTACAAACTGGACTCTGGAGAGCTGAATTCCATCTTTAAGGGCAGACTGCTGCTTGACATCGGCATGGGCATAGTCGGACATTCTTATGGAGGGCCTACGACGGCGATTGTTTGCCGGGACGACGACCGGTTCGCCTGCGGGATTGGCTTGGATAGCGGTGCGTTCGGACTTCAGGACAGCGACCTTAAGAAACCCTTCTTGCTGCTGTTTTGTGAACCTAACTATAATATGAATGCGATAATTGGCGCTAACAATAGCATGGAAACCTATTATTTCTCTGTTGATCGTGCTGCGCATTTAGATTACTGCGACATCGTGTTTACCAGTGTTAATGAGGAACTCAGAGGCGAACGGGATGCTATGGAGATGCGAAATCTTGTTACAGACTATACGAAGAACTTTTTTGATCATTACTTACTGCAGAAGGCTGCAAGTGTGGAAAGTCTGGCATACGATGGCGTGGACTTGATCAAGAAGACCAGCAACAAGTGACATAACCGAGAGGTTGCTGATAAACGCATATCAAAGAGCTAGTCGTACAGACACTTTAAAAATATTCATATTGAGACCTGCCATGACTATGTCCTTTCATACTTCGCTACCTGATTGCCGTCAGCCGAAATATTATGAAAATTTCTGTTCGATAAAAGTTTTAACATACCACTGCTCACGGTACAGATGTCCTTGCAGTGCTGTTCAATATGGTCCACTACTCGGCGCGGGGATAGGTTGTAATCGTTGACAGAATAAATGTCGCTTATGGTCGAGCCGCTGGTTTTTCTGCGGATTGCAGTTCAAATTCAAGGATCTCGACGGCAACAAGTTTAATGTTTGGCAGGATGCTCCACGAGCTGACGGATAGAACACTGGAATGGATAGGCAAGCACTGGCTCGAATGGGGCAGATGGCTTGCCTTTTTATGTTGTTAACGCGAATTCGCAGTTTGGAAGCTCCAGTTGAGGTGACTGAAACTCCTCATGATCAGTGGACAACGGTCATTACGAATCTGGTAGTTTAATTCCCCGGCAACGTTTACAATAGGGAATATAAGGGTTAAATGCCAAGTGAGGTGATTGGATGGAAGTCTACCGCTGCATGAACCATCCCGAGAGGGAGGCCGTCGCTCAGTGCACGCGCTGCGGAAAGCCGGTATGCGAGGAATGCCATAATCCGGAGACGGGCCGCTGCCGCTATCGCTGCGGTGAGATGAACCCCGTTCCCGGCATGCCGGGACGGCCTAGGAACGTATGGGTGACCGTAATCGTCTCCATACTGGCTATCTTGGGCGGTCTTGCGCTGCTGCTGCTGACGATCTGCGGAGCCATACTGTTTTCTTATTAACGCACGTGTTCCTAGTTCCGACAAGCGCAATTTTCAATTCAGTTATTATTTCAAGGAGTGGACAGATGGAGTTTCCTGTTTATTTGTACCTGGGTTCCTGGCGGATTCATCCACATGTGTTGTTTGAATCGCTGGCTTACTTTATCGGCTTCCGCGTGTATTTATGGACCCGCAGGCCGAGCGGCATGACCAAGCTGATGAGCCTGCAGATTCTGGCTGGAATCATCGCTGGCGCGGCCATTGGCTCCAAGCTGCTATTTTGGCTGGAGGATCCGGCTGCCACTTGGGAACAGCTGCGCCAATTCCACCTGCTATGGGGAGGCAAGACGATTGTCGGCGGTCTTCTGGGCGGATTGATCGGCGTCGAGCTGACAAAGCGCTTGGTGGGATGGAAGCATTCCACGGGTGACGATTTTGTTTACCCGCTGATGCTGGGCCTGGGACTCGGACGGATTGGCTGTTTTCTGACCGGCCTGGATGACCATACCTATGGCACGCCGACGACCTGGTTCACAGGCGTGGATTTTGGCGACGGGGTTTATCGCCATCCGACTCAGCTGTATGAGATCCTGTTCCTGATCGTGCTGGCCTTGCTGCTGCTTCCGCTGTACCGCCAAAGCCGCGGCAGATCCACTCGCGAGGGCTACGTGTCCGGGCGGATGTTTCAATGGTTTATGGCCGGGTATCTGCTGTTCCGCCTGGTGATCGACTGGATCAAACCGACGCCGCATCCTTACCTGGGACTGAACAATATCCAATTAGCCTGCATCGCGGGCCTCATCTATTATGCATGGCTGATCGGCGGCAGAAACCGGCTTCGCCGCTTCATGCCGGGTTCCCATCTTCCAAGTTGACCAAAGGAGTCTTGATTATGCCAAAAAACCGGCCTTATCTGTATCATGAACTGACGAATAGCATATGCACGACCTGTTACCGCAAAGTGGAAGCCAAGATCATCGAGGAGAATGGCATGATCTATATGCTCAAAAGATGCCTCGTTCACGGTCCGGAAAAAGTGCTGATCGCCACAGAGGCCGATTATTACCATCAGACGCGAAAGTTTATCAAGCCGTCCGAAATGCCGCTTGTCTGGAATACGCCGATCCGTTACGGCTGTCCTTATGACTGCGGGCTCTGTCCGGACCATGAGCAGCACAGCTGCCTCACGCTGCTAGAGATCACGGACCACTGCAATCTGCAGTGTCCGATCTGCTTCGCGGAATCGTCGCCGCATCGTACCTCGTACCGGTCGCTAACGCAGATCGAATTCATGCTCGACCGGATCGTGGAGAACGAGGGGGAGCCTGACATCGTGCAGATCAGCGGTGGTGAGCCGACGACGCATCCGGATTTCTTTGACATCCTGGACATGTGCAAGAGCCGTCCGATCAAGCATATTATGGTGAACACAAACGGCATCCGCATTGCCCAGGACCGCGATTTTGCGCGGAGGCTGGCCGAGTACATGCCAGGATTCGAAATTTACCTGCAATTCGACAGCTTTGAGGCTCATGTGCTGAAGGAGCTGAGAGGGGCCGATCTGCGGCGCATCCGCCAGCAAGCCATCGATCACCTGAATGAGTTCAATATCTCCACGACACTGGTCGTCACGCTGAAGAAAGGCCTCAATGACGGCGAAATCGGCGATATCATTCAGTATGGACTTCAGCAAAAAGCGGTGCGCGGCGTCACCATTCAGCCGATTCAGGCTGCGGGCCGGCTGGAGGGGTATGATCCGGCAACCGACCGGCTGACCGTGAGCGAAGTGCGGCGGATGATCATCGACCAGTCCGAGGTATTTACGGATGCGGACATTCTGCCGGTTCCTTGCCACCCGGATTGCCTGGCCATGGGCTACGCCTTGAAGCTGGGCGGGGAAGTGCTGCCGTTGACACGGATGATCGACCCGGAAATCCTGCTCGAGGGCGACAGCAACACGATTGTGTTTGAGCAGGATCCGGTGATCCGAGGCAAAATGTTTGAGCTGCTGTCGACCGGCCATTCGCCGCAATCCTCTGCGCTTTCCCTGAAGAGCCTGCTCTGCTGTCTGCCGCTGGCGGCCGTGCCGGAGCAGATTACCTATGACAACGTCTTCCGGGTCATTATCATGCAGTTCCTGGACGCCCATAACTTCGACGTCCGTTCCGTCAAGAAATCCTGCGTCCACATCATGCATCCCGACGGACGAATGATCCCGTTTGACACCTACAACATGTTCTACCGAGACGACAAGGAAGAACTGCTGAAGGAGCTGAAGGAAGAGGTTGCCACCGCATGGGACCGGTAGGAAGGCTCTGATATTATGGCTCAATGGCTCCGAAACCGGAGCGGATGAGGCGATATAACACTTGAGAAGAAGATAAGCGCTTTGGCTTCCATTCATTCCTAACTACATAGGGAGGCGAGAATTGTGCAGAACAATGTTCCTGAACCTGAGAAGGTATCCCCTTATCAGTTGGATCAGAACATGAAGATCGAGAACCATGGAGCGGACGAACGGATATGGTATTCCCCCCAGAGGGGGCCGTTTCAGGTATCCGGATTTGGCTGGTTCCATACAGAACGCATATATCGCAGACTGCCTGCGGTACCGGATGTTTACATCCGACCTGAGGTGGATGCGTTAGCGAACTGCACATCGGGCGGTCAGATCCGCTTTCGCTCGAATTCGCGGAGCGTGTCGGTCCGCGTGCGTCTGACCGCTGGATCCGGTATGTACCACATGCCCCCAACGGGGGAGTGCGGCGTGGATGCGTATATCGGCGGCCCCGGCCATTGGCTGCATGCGGGAACGGCTCGTTTTCAGGCTGGCCAGGTGGAGTATGAGAGCAGCATATTTGATTCCGGGACAAGCGAGGCACGGTCGTTCCTCCTGAATATGCCCTTGTACCAGGGCGTCGAAGAGATATGGATTGGACTTGAACCAGGGGCCGAGGTTTGGGCACCGGAATCCTATGATTCTTCCAAAAAAGTGATTGTATACGGAACATCCATTACGCAAGGCGGATGCGCGTCACGGCCCGGCATGTCGTATACAAACATCTTAAGCCGCAGGTTTCATCTGGAGTTTATCAATTTGGGTTTCTCCGGCAACGGAAAAGGGGAGTCGGAGCTTGCGGTACTGGCGGCTCAAATTCCGGAACCCGCATGTCTCGTCATTGATTACGAGGGTAACGCCGGGAGCACTGAGTCTTATCGACAGACCTTGCCTCTATTTATCGAGACTTACCGCAAGGTTCATCCGGAGGTTCCCATCATCCTGATATCCCGCATCCGCCATGGAGCCGAGTCGTTCAAGCCGGAGATTCTCGAAGGGCGGCTTGCGCGGAAGAAGTTCCAGATGGATCTTATCCGGCAGCTGACCGAGGCGGGAGATCATAACCTAACGTTTGTCGATGGATCGGATTGGTTAGGTGATGATCCCGGGGAAACGACGGTTGACGGGGTTCATCCGACGGACCTCGGCTTCAAGCTGATGGCGGACCGGCTTGAGCCTGTGCTCAGGCAAGTGATTGGCGATAGTGCATCTGCAGCAGGGCGATAAGGCAGCTAACAGGTTCAAATGTTAGCGTATGGGTGAAGTCACATTAACGCAATGAAACGTTCATAAGCTGAATCGTTAAAGGGCCCGTTCCTGGCTGGAACGGGCTTTTGTCTGTGCCGTCGTCTAATTCAAAACTATTGATTGTTTGCCTAATAAATGGGGTGTTATGATAACAAATAGCTAATGACTATAACGAATAACGAACCGATTACGCTAAAGGATGTGTGCAGGTTATGGCTGGAAAAGTCACGATGCAGCAAATTGCCGATCATCTCGGCCTTTCAAAATTCGCAGTTTCTAAAGCGCTTTCAGGTAAATCCGGCGTCAGTTTGGAGACCCGGGAGAAAATCGTGAACGTCGCGACCCAGCTCGGCTATTTTGCCAACAAGTCGCCGAAGGCCGGAGGCAAGAAGAGCGAAACCAACGCCGATGGCAGCCAAGCCGCAAAGGAGACCGTCATCGTGCTTGTGCCGAATGTCCGTTACCAGACGCGGGATTCCCTGTATTGGGGGCGAATTATCGATGGCATCACAAGTGGGCTTGAGCTGAGGGAGACGGGGATGGTCATCGTGACTGACCAATTTAAAGACAGCTTTGCGAATCTGATTAATCCGAGCGGGGTGAGAGGCATCATCGGCGTCGGATTCATCTCGTCACAGCTGCTGCTCGAAATCCGCAGCCTGGATATCCCCTTCGTCTTGATCGATCATGAAGATCCGCTGATTCCGTCGGACTCCCTGTTCATGAACAATGTGGAGTGCATGAGACGGGTAACCAATTATCTGACGGGGTGCGGACATCGAAGGCTCCAGTTCGTGGGCAACGTACGGTTCTCGCGCAGCTTCACGGATCGTTATCAAGGGTACCGCTCCGTTCTCAGCGAGCAGGGCTTACCGCTGGATCAGATTGAGGAGCTGCTTAGCTTTGAAGGGGACAACCGCTCCGAAATGACGGATGCGCTGGAGATGATTATAAGCCGGATGGATGAGCTGCCGACGGCCTTTGTGTGCGCGAACGACTCCATTGCCATCTGCGTCATGACGGTGCTCGGCAAGCTGGGCACCAAGGTGCCCGCAGACTGCTCGGTTACTGGCTTTGACAACATTGAGGATGCGGCTTTTGCGGCCCCGTCGCTGAGTACCATTCACGTCAACAAGGAGGCGTTCGGACGCAGGGCAGTGGAGATGCTGATGAGACGAGTGGAGCAGCCGGACAGTCCGCTGGAAAAAATACTGCTTGCCGGCGACTTTATGCTTCGCGAATCCACGGCTTATGCCAAGAAGGTCGAGTGATGTGAATATGCGCGGCTACATCACCCGTCTATGGAAGGAGCGGCCGGCCGGACGCTTGGACCGGAAGCTGTTTGTGGTCTTTCTGTTTCTGATTATCCTGCCGATCGGACTCATCACGTATTTTGCGGCAGAACGCTATACGGCCACCATCGAGAACAATACGGTCGCCTACGTGTCCCAGCTGTCGAGCAAAATGATGGGCAAGCTGGACGATTACGTGACCGATATGATGAAAATTTCGATCATTCCCTCGTACCTCAATGAAATTCAGTCAGGGCTTGAGATGTCGAACCGCTACTACCAGGCCGAAGGGGAATCAAAGGAACGGGCAAGCCTGAACGAGACGGAGCTGAAGCTCCAGATTACGCGCAAGGTCGAGCGGAGCATCTATTTCATGAACAACATCAAGGAAGGCACGAGTAACGTGTACTTGTTCGATCTTTACGGCAACCCGTATTACGTGGTCAAAAGCGGAGGCAACCGCTCGAATCTGCAGCAGTATTATGACAACTGGCGCAGGCTCGCCACGGAGGCCGGCGGACGACCCGTGCTGGTCAGCACGCAGGAGATCGCCGTGTCCGCCGGCAGCAAGCAGTATATGTTCACGGTTGTGCGCGACATTATCGATAAATCGTACCATTCCATCGGCACCATTGTGGTGGATGCCAACATCGGCGTCATTGAGAACATCGTCACCGATCTGGAGGAGACCACCCACGGCACCACCTTCATCCTGGATGACAACGGGACCGTGATTTATGACAGCGAGAAGAAATATTTGTCCCGCAGCATGACCGACAATGCCGCGCTTGCCCAGGCCACCGGTCACGAAGGAAGCTTTCGTCTTGAGGTCGACGGCGAGCAGCAGCTTGTTGTTTACCGGAAATCGGAGCAGACCGGCTGGCTGATCCTGATTACGGTGCCGGAGCGGCAGCTGATGCAGGATGCGCTTAAGACCCGCAAGATTACGATCACGGCGGCTGTCGGCGTTACCAGCTTTGCGCTCATCATTTCTCTTATTCTTATTTATGCGCTGACAAGACCGCTGCGATCCATCGTCCATCTGATGAAGCAGGTGCAGACCGGCAAGCTGGATGTGGTATTCCCGGTCCGAAGGCGTGACGAAGCCTCGCTGATCGGGGTCTCGTTCAACCGGATGATGGCACGCATCAAACAGCTCATCGACGATATTTACACGATGGAGAAGCGGAAGAAGGAGGCGGAGCTGGAGCGTCTTCAGCACCAGATCAATCCGCATTTTATTTACAATACGCTGGAGACGATTCGGATGACGGCCGTCCTTCACAACGATCATGAGGTAGGGGATATGGTTCAGCTGTTAGGGCAGCAGCTCCGTTACAGCATTCATGCCGGCAGCGAGGTCGTTGAGGTGAGGCACGAGTGGGAGCATGTCAAAGCCTACATCGAGCTGCTCAATTACCGGTACGGTGAGCGGTTCGTGTTGACATTGCCGGATGATTCGGCAGCTAATTCCATTCGGGTGATGAAGCTGCTGTTTCAGCCGATCATCGAGAACGCCGTCAATCACGGCTTTGACGAGAACAAACCCTTGCTGCATCTGACCATTACCTACGCCTTGGATGGCATGAACCATGTTTTTACCGTTACGGATGACGGGTTGGGCATGTCGGCAGAAGCGCTTGCCAGGCTGCGCCGCGTGCTGGATCAGGCGCAGCCCCAAGGAACGGACGGCCGGGGAGTCGGGCTGCGAAATGTGCATGAGAGACTTCAACTCCGATACGGCAGGCCTTACGGCCTTTCCGTAGACAGCGAGGAAGGGCAGGGCACTACCGTTCGGATTACCTTTCCCGCGGAACATGTAGAAGAACCGAGAACAGGAGGACTTGCGAATGCTGAACATCGCCGTGGTGGATGATGAGGAACGGATCAGGCTGGGTCTTGGCAAGCTGATACGGGATGCAGGCGAGCAATACCGCGTCGTGGGGACGTTTGCAAGCGGACAGGAGCTGCTGGATCAATGGCATGAGCTCCAGCCTGACCTGGTCATTACCGATATCAAAATGCCGCAAATGAGCGGGCTCCAACTGATGGCGAATATCAAGCAGATGGCCAGCCATACCAAATTCGCCGTGCTCAGCGGTTACAACGATTTCGAATATGCACGGACCGCCATGCGGCAGGGAGCCCTGGAATATTTGCTTAAACCGGTCAATATGAAAGAGCTGCTGCGTATGCTGGAGAACGTCGATGAGCTGGTTAAGGGCGAGCAGAACGAGCGCAAGCTGGAGTCAGATGATCTGGTCAGCTTCCTGTTAGGCACGGATCAGCGAAAAATGCCGGAGCATCTGTTCGAGGAAGTCTGCAACCGGCTGGATCAGCAGGCGCTGTTCCACGGATATTATGCCGTGCTCCTCCTTCGCACGTTCCCGGAGATGGCGGAAGAGAGACTGCTTGCGTGGACGTCGGCTTGGGGGGCGGAGCGGAAAATTATCGGCTGGGAAGGAGGAAGGCAGGCGATCCTGGTGTCCATTGCGGAGTCCAGCCATGCGAATATGGCGAGAGAATGGGCTGCCATGCTGCTGCAGCAGCTTCCCGCGGGGACTTCGGCGAAACTCGGCATCAGCGGCGTGTTCAGTGGAAGCCGATGGCTGCCGCAAGCCTATATGGAAGCCGCGGGCGTGCTGGAGCAGGCTTGGTACAGCGACGAACGGCGCTGCTCAGGAGGCGAAGGCAGACCGCCGGTTCAGAAGGAAGAGCGCTACCGGCTTGTCCGTTCGCTGGATAAACAGCTGCTCCCGGCACTGCGTGCCGGTGAGTATACACGCTTGTCGGCCGCGGTGGACTCCTGGTTGGATGAGTTGGCTTCCCTGCGGCCAGGCTGGGCCGAGCTGAAAGAGGCTTGCCTGACCCTGGAGTCGCATGTGGCGGATGAGATGAAGCAGCGCGGCATTGGCGCAGGAGATGTGGATTGGAACCTGGAGCCGGGGGACAGCGAGAATTGGCGTTCGTTCGCGGGGAGGCTGAAGCGCGCTGTTGAGCAGGCCGCCGGGCTTCTGTATCAAGGGAAGGGTGAACATCGGGCAGTGGAGACGATCAAGGGTTATATTCAGCAGCATTATACCGAGGAACTGGAGCTTCAGCACCTCGCCGATCTGGTCTATTTGACCCCGAGCTACTTGAGCAAGCTGTTCAAGACCGAAACGGGCGAGACGATTACCGACTACTGCATCGCCGTGCGAATCGAGCATGCCAAGCGGCTGCTGAAGGAGGATCACGGGCTCAAAACATACATGGTTGGCGAGCGCGTGGGCTACCCGGACCCGGCTTATTTTAATAAAGTGTTCAAAAAAATGACGGGGAAAACGCCGAAGGAGTACCGCGATTTTGTTAGGTGACTGTTATCTAAATTGAGGACAATAAAACCAAACAAAGTCTATTATTTTTCACGGCGCTGTCTTTTATAATGATTGAAAACGGTACCATTTCATCCAGGAAGCGAGGAAGGGAACGTGTTCAATTTCAGTTATAAAACGCAGCGCTATCTTATTCTGTTCGGTTTCCTTGCCATTCCAGTACTCTTGTCCCTGACCTTCTCGTATTATCCGGCGCTATCGCTGTTGTATTACAGCTTGACGGACTGGTCGGGTCTCGGCTGGGATATGAACTTTATCGGCTTTGACAATTACGTCGAGATTTTTACGAAGCCCGAAGTGTTCAGTTCACTGAAGAACAATCTGTATTATCTGATCGGGGGACTCATCCAGGTCGTGTTTGCCCTCTATTTTGCCGTCATTCTGACGAGCAAGCTGAAGGGGAGGAACGGCTTCCGGGTCGCTTTGTTCCTGCCGTACGTGCTGCACAGCGTAGCCACGGTCATCATGTTCAAAAACGTATACCACATGGAATACGGCTCACTGAATACGCTGCTCGGCGCGCTGGGACTCGAGTCCTGGCAGCAGAGCTGGCTGGGCGATAAGGGGATCGTGAATTTTGCCCTGGCGTTCATCTCGATGTGGAAGTACATGGGGCTGAACATGGTCATCTTTATCGGGGCGCTGCAGTCGATACCGGGCGACCTGTACGAAGCGGCCTCCATCGACGGGGCATCGGGCTGGCAGAAGTTCCGTTATATCACCTTGCCTAGCATACGGGGCGTGCTGGAGTTAATGCTCATCCTTACCTTGACGGGCGCGCTCGAAGCGTTTGATATTCCGTTTGTGATGCTGCTCGGGGCTAACGATACGTCGACCTTTGTCATCAAGACGGTGGATACGGCGTTTAAGTATCAGAACTTCGGGCTGGCCTCGGCGATGGCGGTTGTGCTGCTAATTATCGTGCTGCTGTTCATTGTCATCCAGCGGAAGCTGCTGTTCAGGGAGGAGAAGCAATCATGAGAAGGGAACGCTCGATCGGCTTTACGATATTTAACTATTTCACGCTGGTTGTCGCTTTGTTTGTGGTGTTCTTTCCGATTTACTCGATCTTCGTGGGAGCGTTCAAAACCCAGGTCGAGTATTATCAATCCGGCCTTAACTTGCCCGACAATTTCTTGAACTTCGATAACTTCAAGCGGGTGATCGATATCGGGGATCTGGGGCTCGGCTTTCGCAATATCCTGATCGTATTGGTCATTTCGGTGGTCGGCAATATCCTGTTTGGCACCATGGTCGCTTATGCGGTCGGACGGTTTGAGTTCAAGATGAAAAAAGCGATCATGGGCATGTACCTGGTCGCCCAGGTCATCCCGATGGTCACGACGCAGGTAGCTACCTTCAGCGTCATCCAGAGCCTGGGGGCCTACAACACGATGTTTGCGCCGATTCTGCTGTACCTGGGAGCCGATGTGCTTCAGATCGTCATCTATCTGCAATTCGTGAACAGCATCCCGCGGGATCTGGATGAGAGCGCCATGCTGGAAGGAGCGTCCCTGTTCAAAATCTACCGTTCCATCATCTTCCCGCTGCTTGCACCGGCTACGGCCACCTTGGTCATTCTGAAGAGCATCTCGATTTACAACGATTTTTACACGCCGTATCTGTATATGCCGAGCCAGGACCTGAAGGTGGTATCTACCGCAATCTATTCCTTCATCGGTCCGAACGCGGCGCAGCTGAATGTGATCTCGGCAGGCATTCTGATTATCTTCATTCCGACGGTCGTGTTGTTCCTTTTTATGCAGCGGTACATTTTTGCGGGCGTTACGAACGGAGCAGTCAAATAACGAACACTAGACGATGAAGAAGAGGAGACTCGATATATGAACTCGACGAACACGTGGGCGGAAAAAGTATGCGGCATGACATGGGGATGGACCGGCGTGCGGGGATCCTGGACGGGGCCTGAAGCTGCGTTCTCCATGGAACGCATGGCGGAGATGAACGTGAATTGGGTGGCCATTGCGCTGTCTGCCGTGCAGTCAACGCCGCAGTCGACGGAGATTCCGTTCCGGGAGGAACCGACGGTGACGGATGATGAGGTGCGATGGGCCATCCGCAAGGCGAAGAGCATGGGCCTCAAGGTGTGCTTGAAACCAGTTGTTAATGTAGGGAACGGAACGTGGCGGGCCCACATTACCTTCTTCGACGAGGAGGTTCCGGGTGAACCGAGCTGGGCCGAATGGTTTCACTCCTATGGGGAATTCATTCACCATTATGCTGAAATTGCAGAGGAAGAGCATTGCGAGATGCTGTGCGTGGGCTGTGAGATGGTACAGGCCGACAAGCGTGATGCGGAGTGGCGAGCTCTCATTGCGGATGTCCGTAGCGTCTATGGCGGACTGGTGACGTATAACTGCGATAAATATCAGGAGGAGCGCGTGCGCTGGTGGGATGCGGTAGATATCATCTCCTCCAGCGGCTATTATCCGATCGACCAGTGGGAGGAGCAGCTGGATCGGATCGAAGGCACGGTCCGCCGATGGAACAAGCCGTTCTTCTTCATGGAAGCCGGCTGTCCAAGCCGCGAGGGCTCTGCAGCCCGCCCGAATGATTGGTCGCTGCCCGGCGGCCCGTCGGAGGAGGAACAGCGGCGGTATTATGAAGCGATGTTCGCGGCCTGCACCAAGCGAGAGTGGATGCAGGGGTATATGCTGTGGGATTGGCCGGCACGGCTGTACAGCGGGGAGGAAGCGTCTCTGAATGATGATTATTGTATGTACGGCAAGCAGGCCGGAGAGACGGTGAGGAATTATTATGCTGCCGGAATCCGGGTTTAAATTGGAATCCGTTGGGCTATCTCAGGTTAAGCCCGGTGTCTGAACAGTTAGAATAGAGGTTTAGCATCGCACCGCATGCTGCTTAACGCACGGTGCGATTTTGCTATAGAGGGGGAGATTTTCTGGAGCCTAACAAGAAAATGATATGTTAGCATAATTTATGACAATAAAAACAAAAACACTTCATTTGTTTTGGGCGTGTTAGCGATTATCATTTGAAATGTAAGCGATATCAGTAACGCTTCATGAGGATGCAGGAAGCGCAACACATTCAACGTACAGGGGGAAGACGAAATGAAAAAAAGATTCACGATGGCACTGCTTCTGCTCTTAACCGTATCATCCATTTTGGCCGCCTGCGGAGGGAATAAAACAAATAACGCAGGTACCGAGACGCCGCCGAGCAATAACGCAGGCAGCGAGCCAACCGAGGCATCCGGCGAAGCGGAGCTTGGCGGCAAGCTGAAGGTGCTGACGCACCGCACCGACCTGGTGAATGACGGCACGCTGGACAAATACGTGGAAGCCTTTAAAGCGAAATATCCGAAGGCCGAAATTGAATTCGAAGGATTGACGAACTATGCGACGGATATTCAGGTCCGTCTGACCACGGGTGAAGCCGGCGACGTGCTGATGATTCCGACCGGTCTTGCCACCTCGGAGTACAGTAAATATTTTGAGCCGCTGCCGGATGCGATGTTCGAGGATGTCTATTTTGCGGACAATACCCTATTCGAAGGAAAACGCTACGGAATCTCTACGGGTGTGAATACGCAAGGGATCGTATATAACAAGAAAGCATTCGAGGCCGCAGGCGTCGATAAAGTACCAGCCACGCTGGATGAGCTCTACGCGGCTGCGGAGAAACTGAAAGCGGCGGATATCATTCCGCTGTACATGAACTTCGGGGCCCAATGGACCATGGGCAACTGGGCGGATAATTCGGCATGGTACGTGAACGGGGATCCGCAGTTCGCCTCGAAGCAGGTAACCGAGGAGGCGCCGTTCCAGGTGGATAATGCTTGGGGGATCCTTGCGAATATCGGACGCACCTTCGTGCAGAACGAATGGGTAGAGAAAGACCTGTACACGAACAACTGGGAGATTTCGAAGGGCGAAGTGGCTGCCGGCAAAGCGGCGATGTACTTTCTGGGCAACTGGGTAATCCCGCAGGTGATCGGTGCAGGAGCAGCTTCGGAGGATATCGGCTTCTTCCCGCTCCCGTATGATAACAGCGGCAAGTACAACGCACCGCTCGGTTCGGATTACTTCATCGCTGTCAGCAAAGACAGCAAGAATAAAGAGCTTGCCACTGCTTGGGTCGATTTCTTCGTGAAGGAATCCGGCTATGTGGAGGATTCCGGCTTCATGCCGATCATCAAGTCGGCAGAGTCCTCCATCCCGCAGCTTGCCGAATTCCAATCGTTTAATCCTACGTTGATCGAGAGCGAAGCGACCGATCCGAAGTTTAACGAAATCGCCAATAAAGCGCAAATCGGCATCGGCACCGGCGATTATGTTCAGGAATATATCGTGGCTGACGACCTGCAGGCAGCGTTCGACAAGCTGAATGCAAAGTGGAAAGAAGCCAAAACCGCACTGGGATACTAGTCCGGGGGATATAACGGGCTCCGTCTCGTGCTGTTCTTGCAGTCTTACTCTGGATGATCAGGGTAAGACTGTTTTACTTTATTACTCTATAATATGGATTGAAGAGGAGGCGGATACATGAAGAGGATTTTGTTGCTGGGCGATTCCATCCGGGAGGGATATGAGCCTTACGTTAGGGAAAGGCTGGCTGGCCTTGCAGAAGTTGTGGCACCGGGGGAGAACGGGCGCTTTTCGTTTTATACGCTGTGGGGCGTCAATCTCTGGATGAAAGAGCTGGGGACGCCTGATATCGTCCATTGGAACAATGGACTGTGGGATGTGCACCACGAGGCTCCGATGGTCGAAACGCTGACGCCGATCACCGATTATGTAACCCATTTGAAGCGGATTGCCCACGAGCTGCAGCGGACAGGCGCGCATATCGTATTTGCCACGACGACGCCTGTGCATCCGGAATCGGCAGGCAGAAGCAATGAAGAGATCCATGCCTACAATCAGGCTGCGATTGAGGCGCTTGTGCCGATGGGCATTACGATTCATGATCTGAACGCCAGGGTTAAAGAGGATCTGAACGGTTATTTGTCGTATGACCGACTTCACCTGAACGAGAAAGGTTATCGGATGTGCGCCGACTCGGTGGCGGAGGTGCTCGGTCGCTATCTGTGACCATGGGGGCGGGCCGAAAGAGCCATATGACGTGGATCTATGGAATCTTTACCAAAAATGGTACCAGTCTATTATAGGTTCTAACAAATTTGTTACATCCTACTTGCGTTATGAGGATATTATAGAATAATATGAAAGGGCGCGGCTTTCATAGAGAGAACCCGCGTTTTTTTTGCTATTTAACATCCATCCTGGATATTTTCTTATTGGAAGCCCCCCCAGTAGGAGAGTGTTTACGACGCGACAGGCCGGCATGCCTAAAGGGTCTACAGGTTGAGATGCGCATTTTCATATTTTCCATGTATAATAGAAGAAATCATTCAAATAGGAGCTAGGAAATGAAAAAGCTAGGAAGAAACGATCTATGTCACTGCGGAAGCGGGAAAAAGTACAAAAGATGTTGTCTTGAAAGAGATGAACGCACGGTATACGGTAAAGTCATCCAGTTCCCTGGTGCGAGAGCAGCAGAGCCTAAGCTACAGGTCGATCAATTGCGGCAGATGATTAACGACAAGCTGGGATGGATGGACTGGAACGCTGATGAGCATCGTGAGCTTGCGGAGTCTGTGTTTCCTCAGATCTGCCGGGATTATGAGCTGCAGGATGATCAGCAGCTGTTTCAAGTGTTCAGCCTCCTGATGGTCTGGAACAGTTTCTCCAGAGAAGCCAATCCGAAGTACCGCAAACAGGGCGGATATGCAAGTGCGTTAGAATATATAGTAACTTCATCGCTTAACATTTCAACAACGAAGTCCGATATCGCGAAGAAGCATGAGGTTTCCGTTGCTACGTTGACCCGCAACAGCGGTCAGATCCAAGATTTCATGGATGGCGTAGCGGCATCCGGTGACGACGCGAACGTCGAGGATGAGGAATCCGATAGCGAAGTGGACCAGGACCTGTCCCTGGGACGCTAGCATCGCCAAAGTGAAGGATCCATAACAGAGTGCGGCATGTGCGCATTCGGTTTCATAGCTGTGACCGCTCCTATTCAAGTGAAGCGGTCATTTTGCGTTAATCCATAAATCGGCGTTTTCGCATGACTGCTTTCCCGATCTTGGCAGAGATTCCACGTGAACTTGTCAGCAGCCAGCCTAATGCAATGCCGTATAGCAGATGACCTGCCAACCAGAATAGAAGGGCAGCGAAGTCGGACAGCTCTGGTGTGCGAACGGACAAGACCGTAGTCGAATACAGGACAAGTCCTACGACCATACAGACCAGGGAGACCCAGGACAAGCTTCGTCCGCGGGACCAATTCTTCTGCTTCAGAAAGACGGCCAGAGCGAGGCTCAGCAGGACAGAGACGACGAGATGCAGCGCAAACTCGATAGGTTCGGAGAGCTTCAGCTCCTTCAGGACAGGTACGTAATCAACGTTCAGCAGCAGCGTATAGACCTTCACCGAGGTGGTGTGCTCGATCATTTTAAGGAACAGCCCGAGGAGAATGCCTGAGGCGATGCCTGCCCAGACCGGCCGGTTCAGCTTCCATTTACTCCACATGAGCGATATCCTCCTTTGCTGTTCATTGTATGATACTTGTCAATCAATGGGAAACCGAAATTCTCGCTTTACACCCATAGAACGCCATCGGCCTAGCCTGTTACCGGTTTTGTTTAGAAATTGTATAGTTCGGTCCTATACTCTAGTTCTATAGACTTATACAGCTGGAGTGATAGGATGACAGACGAGTATTTTGACGAAATGCGCAAGTTCGGCCATGAGGATGAGATGAGGTACCGGATATTGATGCGAGGGGTAAAGAACCTGTTGGAACAACGGAAACGTGAAAAATCCAAGCTGTTCAAAGTACTCCCGCATCGTCAGAGAAAAAGAGACCTGCGCCTAGGTAAATGGTCATGATGAATCGATAGCGGAGCAGTTGTGAGCAACAGCAGTAGAAGCATGGTGATCGTTACGTTTGAATATAGGGACCGCCTTCCACCATGGGGGCGTTTTTTTTTGCATATTTTTATGTCTTTCTATTCGCGTCGGCATTTGTTTTCAAAAATGATGGACGGGTTAAAGCCGATACGCTTATTTGATGTCTCTGCCATCCCGGCTGCCCCTCGTATCATGTTTTTGTGAAACCTGTTTTAGATCATAGCTCCATACTGTTAAGAAACGCCTAAATCAAAAAGGCCGGCTCCTGCCGCTTGAATGCGAAAGGGAGTCGGCTTAATTGCGCTTTATACTACACCGGTGCCAGTTCTGGGGCTGGAGTCGGCGTTGTTTGTTGTTTGGGTTTGGGTTCCGCCGATTCCAGCTTGACGGCTGAAGGCCGACGCATGCCCTTCCCGCGCGGGACGCACATCGGGGTCCCGTACAGTGGGTCCGGAATGATCTCACACGGCAGCTGGAACACGGTCTGCATCAGCTCGGAATCGATAATATCTCCCGGTTTGCCCTCTGCCTTGATGCTCCCGTCGCGAATGGCGACGATATGATCGGCATAACGACAGGCCAGATTGATATCATGCAGCACCATGACGATGGTCCGTTGTTCTTGAACATTTAATTCATACAGCAGATCCAGTACTTCGATCTGGTGCGTCAAATCCAGATAGGTGGTCGGTTCATCGAGCAGAATGAGCGGCGTCTCTTGTGCCAGCGTCATCGCGATCCAAGCCCGCTGGCGCTGGCCGCCGGATAGCGAGTCAACCGTACGGTCAGCCAGTTCGGTCAAACCCGTGGATGTCAGGGCCGCCGTGACTGCTTCCTCATCCTCGCGTGACCATTGACGCAGCCAGCTCTGGTAGGGATAGCGCCCTTGCTTCACCAGCTGCATCACCGTCAGCCCTTCCGGAGCAGTTGGTCCTTGAGGCAAAATGGCGAGCTTACGCGCCACGTCTTTGGTGGACAAGCTTGCGATGTCGGCTCCGTTCAATACAACCGAGCCGCGCTGCGGTTTCAGCAGCCTGGCCATGGAGCGCAGCAAAGTGGACTTGCCGCAGCCGTTGCTGCCGATAAACACGGTGATTTTACCTATAGGCACGGTTAAATCCAGATTTTCGAATATAAAGTCTCCCCCATAGGACAGACCCAATCCCTTTGCTTCCAGCGTATTCATGACGCCAGCTCCTTTCGGTTCTAGAATCGATTGCGGTTACGATACAGCAAGTAGAGGAAGAACGGCGCGCCGATCGCGGCGGTGAATACACCTGCCGGAACGTCGCGCGGCAGAAATGCCGTCCGAGCTACCAAGTCCGCGACAAGGAGCAGAATCGCACCGATCAGTGCGCTGACCGGCAGGACGCTCCCGAAAGATGGACCCACCAGCCTGCGGGCCATATGCGGTGCCATCAGACCGATGAAGGCGATGGCGCCGCCGATCGAGATGGCTGCTCCGGCCAGGGCGACGCTGAGTCCGATCAGGATCAGCCGCTGTTTCTGAACCTGGGCGCCGGTGCTGCTTGCAACGTCGTCTCCCAAGGCTTGGATGTTCACATTCCGGGCCTGCAGCCAGGTAAGCGGTAGCAGTACAGCTACCCAAGGCAGCAGGGTCAATACATCCTTATCCCAGGACATGCCGTAAATGCTGCCTGCCATGAAGGTAAGGGAGCGGTCGGCCAACTGCAGCGGACCGGATATGATCAGCATGTAGGAGATCGATTTGATGGCGGCTGATACCCCGATCCCGATCAAGACGAGCCGTAGCGGCGATACGCCATTCTTCCACGCAAGCACATACAGCAGTCCGGTAATGAAAAAAGCACCAAGGATGGCGAATAGCGGCATCCAATGGATCGATACGGTGCCTGTGAATATGAAGATGAAGAGAACGGCTCCTAGCGATGCTCCCTCCGTTATGCCAATGACATCGGGGGAGGCCAGGGGGTTGCGGATGACGCCCTGCAGAATAGCCCCCGCCACCGCGAGAGCGGCTCCGATCAGCACGGCGATGATAATTCGGGGCAGCCTTAGCTGCATGACGATGACCTGCTCCATGGGCGGAGCATCGCCGAACAATGCTTTAATGACATGAAGCGGCGAAACAAACTGGCTTCCCGTTCCTGTGCTAAGAATCATGGCGGCGATGCAAAGCACGAATAGGATCAGGCATACCCATAGTGTTCTTCTCTCCAGCATAAACGATACTTTAGCGTTCCTGGAGCGGAATATGCGGTGTTTACTCATTGTGCTCGTCTTCCTTTCCTGGCTATGTACACGAAGAACGGCACGCCGATGATTGCAGTCATCACGCCGACCGGGACTTCCTTCGGCATGGCAATGTATCGGGAGCCGAGATCGGCCGTCACCAGCAGAAGTGCGCCAAGCACCGCGCTGTAAGGCAGAATCCAGCGATAATCATTTCCTATTAAATACCGAACGATATGCGGGATGATGATTCCGACAAATGCGATGGGTCCCGCAGCGGCAACGGAACCTCCGGCCAGCAAAATAACGGCCGCTGCCGCTAACAGCTTAATGAGGGCTGTTTTTTGCCCAAGGCTCTGGGCGATGTCGTCTCCCATGGAGAGGGCGTTCAGATGACGGCCCAGCAGGAGTGCAGCCAGCATGCCAACGGTCATGTACGGCCACACGGCTGCAAGTTGGTTCAAATCGCGTCCGGCTACCGAGCCGACCAGCCATACCAGGACCTGATCGAACATTTTGCCGTCGGAGAGCATTAATCCCTGTGTCAAGGAATGGAAGAAGGCGGCTATGGAGGCACCCGCGAGGGTGATTTTTACCGGCGTCATGCCGTCCCTGCCGATGCTGCCCAGGAAAAACACGATACCGCCGCTTACCGCGGCCCCGATCAGCGCGACCCAGGTAAGGGATTGGAGTCCGCTTATGCCCAGCCAACCCGCCGACATAATAATGAAGAAGGCCGCACCGGAGTTCACGCCCAGCGTGCTGGGGGATGCAATCGGATTGCGGGTGATAACCTGCATGAGCGCACCCGCAACAGCCAGGCTTGCTCCTACGGCAAGCGCAATGAGCGCCCGGGGCAGTCTTGCCGTGAGAATGATCAGATGCTCGTTGCTCCCGTTGAAGTGAGTGAACGATTCCCATACCTGATGAAGAGGTATGTTTGTTACTCCGAATGCGATGCTGCACATAACGGCAGCAGCCAGCGCCAATAGCGATATGAATAGTCCGAATACGCGCATATATGCTCACTTTCTTAAGTCCATGAATAATTAAGTTCATATGAATTTTAGGTGAAGGGACCCCATCTGTCAATGATCTTGATAATCATTCTCATAAATATCTTGATATTTTTCATAAAACCCTTTATAGTTTTGAATCAGTGATTGATAATGATTTTCAAGTAGAGGGATATGACACAAGGGGGATTTAGATAGGTATGGGAAAAGGAATGGCAAATAAATCAACGAGAGGCCTCAAGTTTAGCTTGCTGGCTCTCATCATGATCGTGATCCTTGCCGGGTGCGGAGCAAGCCCAGCGAAAGAAAACGCAAACAGTACCGGCGGCGACACAACGAATGCTGCAGGTGGTAACAATGAAAGCGCAGCAAGCGAATCGTATGAAGTTACGCATGCGATGGGTACGGAAACGATCAAGGGAACGCCTCAAAAAGTGGTGGTTCTCACGAATGAAGGAACCGAGGCCCTTCTCGCATTGGGCGTGAAGCCTGTAGGTGCCGTTAGATCCTGGACAGGCGACCCATGGTATCCGCATATTAAAGACCAGATGGAAGGCGTTACCGTTGTCGGGGAAGAGAGCCAGCCGAACATCGAGCTGATCGCCGGCCTGCAGCCGGATCTGATTATCGGCAACAAGATGCGTCAGGAGAAAGTATATGAGCAATTGAAGGCGATCGCGCCGACTGTTTTTGCCGAGGATCTTCGCGGCGAGTGGCAGACCAATTTTGAGCTGTATGCCAAGGCACTGAACAAGGCATCTGAAGGCGAAGAGCTCCTGGCTGCATACGATAAGCGGATTCAGGATTTCAAAGAAAAGGCCGGAAGCAAGCTGGACGAGACCGTCTCCGTGGTCCGTTTCATGGCAGGCAAGACGCGCGTGTACCATACCAATACGTTCTCGGGCGTCATTTTCGAGAAAATCGGTATCGCCCGCAACGACATGACCAAGAACGCCAAGGACGATTTCGTTGACGAGATCACGAAGGAACGTTTGCCTGAGGCAGATGCCGACAGACTGTTCTACTTCACTTATGAAACCGGGGATGGCGGTGCCAACCAAACCGAGCAGGAATGGATCAACGATCCGCTGTGGAAAAACCTGAACGTCGTCAAGAACGGCCAAGCCCACAAAGTGGATGATGCCATCTGGAATACAGCAGGCGGCATCCTGGCAGCGAATCTGATGATTGACCAGCTGCAGGAGTTTTACGGCATTCAGTAATGAATGAAGACGAATGCAGCAGGCTAGTATTATCGAATAACGGATGATGCTAGGAAAGAGCTAAAAAAGGAGGCATCCTAAAAGATCTTTGATCTTGAGGGATACCTCCTTTTTTTGCTTCGCAGCGTGGCCAACACCACCGAATCGGTAGCAATGCAGCCTCGCTAGCATCGCACGTAGGCAGTACCATTACGTCGGCAATCGCAGCGTAGCCAACATCGCCGCATCGCCGCGTCGAGAGTATCGCCGCGTAGGCAGCTCATCCCACCTCGCTTGCCAGCACTGTTTAACCAACTTCGTTCTTCGTGCCGCTGCCCCTGAACTGTTAACGGACACCAGTTCCCTTATTTCCCTGATTCGCTCCCGATTCTTAGATCTGTAGGACACAGGATCCCTTATTACCGCAATAAACTGCCTATTTGCCATCATATTCTATAAATAAGGTATCTGGTGTCCGTTAGCTCTCAAAAATAACACCCATTCGGCTAAATAACGTATCCTCAGTCCGCTTGCCGCCCTCGAGCAGTAGTAACAAGGCCGGTACTAGCACCAAGATTAGCAGTCGCAACAAGATGAGTAGTAGCAACAAGGCCAGCACTAGCACCAAGATATTAGTAGCAAACGAGCAGCAGCACCAAGATGAGCAGTAGCAAAAAGGCCACCTATTAACGGACTCCAGATCCCTTATTTTCTTAATTCGCACCCAATTCATAAATCTAACGGACTCAGGATCCCTTATCACCGCAATAAGGTGCCTATTTGCCATCATATTCTATGAATAACGTATCTGGTGTCCGCTAGCTCTCAAAAATAACACCCATTCGGCTAAATAAGGTATCCTCAGTCCGCTTGCCCTCGAGCACTAGCCAACAAGGCCAGCAGTCGAACCAAGATGAGTAGTAGCAAACGAGCGCTAGAACCAAGATGAGTAGTCGCACCAAGATTAGCAGTCGCAACAAGATGAGTAGTAGCAACAAGGCCAGCACTAGCACCAAGATAGTAGTAGCAAACGAGCAGCAGCACCAAGATGAGCAGTAGCAAAAAGACCACCTGTTAACGGACTCCAGTTCCCTTATTTTCCTGATTCGCACCCAATTATTAAATCTAACGGACTCAGGATCCCTTATTACCGCAATAAACTGCCTATTTGCCATCATATTCTATGAATAACGTATCTGGTGTCCGCTAGCTCTCAAAAATAACACCCATTCGGCTAAATAACGTATCCTCAGTCCGCTTGCCGCCCTCGAGCAGTAGCAAACAAGGCCAGCAGTCGCAACAAGATGAGTAGTAGCAACAAGGCCAGCACTAGCACCAAGATAGTAGTAGCAAACGAGCAGCAGCACCAAGATGAGCAGTAGCAAAAAGACCACCTGTTAACGGACTCCAGTTCCCTTATTTTCCTGATTCGCACCCAATTGTTAAATATAACGGACTCAGGATCCCTTATTACCGCAATAAGGTGCCTATTTGCCATCATATTCTATGAATAACGTATCTGGTGTCCGCTAGCTCTCGAAAATAACCCCGATTTGGCTAAATAACGTATCCTCAGTCCGCTTGTCCTCGAGCACTAGCACCAAGTTCAGCACTAGCACCAAGATGAGTAGTAGCAAACGAGCACTAGCATCAAGATCAGTAGTAGCACCAAGATCAGCAGTAGCAACAAGATCAGTAGTAGCACCAAGATCAGCAGTAGCACCAAGATCAGCACTAGCACTAAGAACAGCACTAGCACCAAGATCAGCACTAGCACCAAGATCAGCGCTAGCACCAAGATCAGCAGTAGCACCAAGGCCAGCAGTCGCACCAAGATCAGCAGTAGCACCAAGGCCAGCAGTCGCACCAAGATCAGCACTAGCACCAAGACGAGCAGTGGCCTCAGCTATCTACTCTGAGTTCCCCCGTTTTCTACCACTAAACCATAGCTACTTAAAATCATGCGGTTCTACATCGTTTTGGTAGGCAGCCATCCAAGCATCCCCTGGACACCAAATCCATCCGTGCCCTCCCTATAATGACGCTTTTGCTTCGCTTCCACCTTTTTACGAAATCTTCACCACAATGTCCGCTCCGGCAACATAGGCCATCGCCCGGATGTATTCCGGGTCTTGGGCTCGTCGTTCCATTTCCTCAGAAGTGAGGTCCTCCATTCGCGTCTGAATCCACCATAAGTTGCCGAACGGGTCCCGTACCCGTCCCACCCGGTCACCGAAGAACAAGCTTGTTGGCTCCGTGACCGAGACGGCTCCTGCGGCCAGCGCTTGCTGGTAGACGGCATCGCAATCCTCAACATATAAACGGAGGTATGCCGGGCTATCCGGCCATTCCGGCTTCGCGTCAAACATCATCACGACGGCGTCCCCGATTCGCACCTCGGCATGGCCGATGATACCATCGCCAACATAGACGCGGGCTAACTCTTCGGCTTGAAAAGCCTGCTGCAGCAATTCGATCAGCGCTGCGGAGTTTCTTGAGATGATCCACGGTGTCACGGAGGTATAGCCATCCGGAATGGGTTTAACCGCTTTCGATGGGTTCGTCATAAATACGCTCGCTCCCTTAAATTTCATTTATTTGAGCTGCTCTGATGTACTCATTATGCGGGGGCATATATGACAACCGAGCGTCAGTGTTCCCAAAACAAGTTTTGGGCATACGGCTTTTTAATTTAGCAAAATAACCACCGCCACCGTAGAACATTATGATCACCCGGTCATGTAAAGGTTTCAAGCGTGGAGTTCTGTCCGCGAACGGTTCACGTTTGACACGACCCACAAACCTATGTACAGTATTAGACAAAAGAATAGGAAGTCCACTAGGGGAGCCGTTAGCGGCTGAGACAAGAGCGTATCTTGGACCCTTTGAACCTGATCTAGTTCGTACTAGCGTAGGAAAGTGGAGCCTTCGTATATGAGGTCTCGGTGCGTTTTTTGGCGCACTCGGGCTTGTTGACGAAGCCGCTCCAGTTTTCGGGGGCGGCTTTTTAGCGTTGCCTGGAAACTCGTGACTTACGGACTTCCTGCTCTTCAATATGTTGGAGGTGGGGACAAAAATGAGTTTCACGCAAGAGCTCCGTCAGCAGGCGGAAGGTATTTTTCAAGCAATCTTCGATCATCCCTTCGTAAAAGGCATTGCCCAGGGGAATCTGGAGCGGGAGCAGTTGATTCACTATGTAAAACAGGATTTTGAGTATTTGAATGCCTACATGCGGATTTACGGTATCGCCATATCCAAATCGACCAGCAGGGAAGAGATCGTGACCTTTAACGAACAGATTTCGTTCATCCTGCACAGCGAGGTGCACCCGCATCAGAATTTTTGCACAGCCGCCGGGGTGACCTATGAAGAGCTTCAGGGGTATCCGCTTGCTCCGTCCGCGCATCATTATATCCGTCATATGCTGACGGTGGCGCATGAGGGCAGTCTGGGCGAGATTATGGCGGTACTGCTTCCTTGCCCGTGGACGTACCTGGAGATTGGCCGCAGGCTGCTGGATGAAGTGAAGCCGGATGCGTCCCATCCGTTCTATGACTGGATTTATTTCTACGGCAACCGGGGGGAAGACGCGACAGCCAAGTTCTGCAACCGTGTCGATGAATGGGCAGAGCGTGCGACGGCAGCCGAGCGGGAACGGATGACGGAGCATTTCATGCTGAGCTGCCAACTGGAGTATATGTTCTGGGATATGGCATATAAGCAGGAGGAATGGCCGGTGCAGCTGCAGGCTGCGGTGCTGTAAGGAGAAACTGTATCAAGCACATAAATTCCATTATAGATAAGAGAGGCTGATTCATATGCATGCATGGGAAAAAGAGGTTTCGGCGCTTTTAACGAAGGTACAGCAGACGAGCCCCCTCGTTCACAATATGACAAACGTGGTGGTTACGAATTTTACGGCTAACGGCTTGTACGCGCTGGGCGCGTCGCCGGTCATGGCTTACGCGCCCGAGGAAGTGGCGGATATGGCCGCCATCGCGGGCGCACTCGTATTGAACATCGGCACGCTGAACCGCGAGCTGGTAGATGCGATGATAATAGCGGGGCAATCGGCCAATGCCCATGGCGTCCCGGTCCTGCTGGATCCGGTCGGTGCGGGCGCGACCCGTTTTCGGACGGAGTCGGCCTTGCGGATTCTGAGCGAGGTGAAGGTTTCGCTTGTGCGTGGAAACGCGGCTGAAGTCGCTCACCTTGTTGGGGAAGCCCGCGAGATCAAAGGCGTAGACGCTGGCATCAGCGCAGGCAGCAATCATGCCGAGCTGGCTGTGCGGGCTGCACGCGAATTAGGCACGATCGTGGCCATTACCGGTGAAGAGGACGTAATTACCGATGGAAGTGAAGTGCGTATCATTACTGGCGGTGACCCGCTGCTCACGAAGGTCACCGGCGCAGGGTGCCTGCTGACCTCGGTGCTGGGTGCCTTTGCCGCAGTGGAGGCAAACCTGCTGCTTGCGGGTACGGCGGGACTGGCCTTCTACGGGGCCGCGGCGGCAAAAGCCGCAGAGCGCACGGCAGACCAGGGACCGGGGAGCTTCCAGATCGCTTTCCTGGATGAGCTGGCAAAGCTCCATCCAGACTCGCTGGAAGGATATGCGGCTGTCCGGGAAGCAGAAGCGACCGCTGCAGGTGGCACACGATGAGCAAGACTCGCGTGCCCCGGGCACTGACGATTGCCGGGTCCGATAGCGGCGGAGGCGCCGGCATTCAGGCCGATCTGAAAACCTTCCAAGAGCTCGGCGTATACGGCATGTCGGCGATTACGGCGATCACGGTGCAGAATACCTTGGGGGTTCACGGCGTATATCCACTGCCCCCCGAAGCAGCCGCCGAGCAGATGGAAGCGGTAGGCCCGGACCTTGGAGTAGATGCATTGAAGACGGGCATGCTGTTCAACGCCGAGATCATTCGCCTGGTTGCTGACCGGATTCGGGCTTTTGGCTGGGAGAAGGTCGTTGTCGATCCTGTAATGATTGCCAAAGGCGGAGCGGAGCTGCTGCAAAGCGAAGCGGTGCAGGCTTTAAGAGAAGATTTGCTGCCGCTGGCCTTGATTGTCACCCCCAACATACCGGAGGCCGAAGTATTGGCGGGGATGCGTATCCGCACAATGGAAGATCGGAAGGAAGCAGCGAGGCGTATTCATGCTCTGGGGCCCAAGATCGTTGTGATCAAGGGCGGCCATGATGAGGGGATGCTTGTCGGTCATGAAGATGCGGATCACCAAAGAGACAGGGAACCAGATATAATGGCGGATACGCAGCAGGAAGAGTTGCCTAGGTCCGAATTAACGTCTGGCCAAACGAGAACTGCCAGCCATAACGGGGAGTTAAGTGAGGGACGCTCCCCAATTATCAAGAATGGCGACAGATTCGGAAATCCCGGCAGTCCTCCCGTCATGGACCTTGTATACGATGGTATGGCCTTCACGGAATTATACGGCAAACGAATTCATACGGTTCATACGCATGGTACCGGGTGCACTTTCTCTGCCGCCATCACCGCAGGCTTGGCCAAAGGCTTGAGCGCATTCGATGCCATTCAGAGCGGACGCTCTTTCATCCAAGCGGCCATTGAAGACGGCTTAAACCTGGGGCAAGGACACGGCCCCACGAATCATTGGGCGTATCGTCGCCGCCGTCAGGAGGTGCTGCGATGACGGGGAGAGTGACACCCGAAATGATGAGGCAGCATCTACGGATGTACCTCGTACTCGGCAGCGTGAACTGTATCGAAGAGCCAAGCCGAATTGTGCAGAAGGCACTGGCTGGCGGCGCGACCATGGTCCAGTTCCGCGAGAAGGGACATGGCGCGCTTGTTGGGGAGCCGATGGTCCAGCTGGCTCGCCGGATCCAGAATCAGTGCCGCCAAGCGAGCGTACCCTTCATCGTCAATGACGATGTGGAGCTGGCGCTGAAGCTGAACGCCGACGGTGTGCACATCGGCCAGGACGACGAATGCGCGGCTTCCGTACGGGAGCGGATCGGCAACCGGATTCTGGGTGTCTCCGCCCATACCGTGGAGGAAGCGAGGCGCGCCCTTCTCCATGGTGCCGATTATCTTGGCATCGGACCGATTTATCCAACCGTCTCGAAGGATGATGCCAAGGCTGCACAAGGCCCAGCGATTCTTCGTGAACTGCGCGAAGCTGGAATCCATCTGCCGATCGTAGGGATTGGCGGGATTACCGTGGAGCGCGTGGAGGAAGTCATGGAAGCGGGTGCAGATGGCGTCGCGGTGATCTCCGCCGTGACGGGAGCGGAGTCGGCGCGGGAGGCTGTGGAGGCTTTTATAGGAAAGATACGCCGTGCAACCAACGAATTACTTGAGATGTAAGAGGATTATATGCGGATTATGAACAAGGGTGCCGAAGCTTCTGCGGCACTCTTGTTTTGTTTACGTCAGATTTTAAATTACTGTGTAGGCTCAGCTTTTCCGTCAACATGCCATTCTTTTCATCCATTTTCGTGTAACATCCTAGATCAGATTGCCATAAAGACCCGGATATGATATACGTAGGACAATGTACCTGCTCCACGATGAGTGAGCTCTCCAAATAAGTTGAATAGGAGATCGGAATGAATAATAGGCAAAAAGAGATATTTCGCAATTTGTTAATGGAACCGAACCGGCTGTGGCTCGTTCAGGATCTGGCGGATCAGACCGAGTGCTCGGAGAAGACGATCCGAAACGATCTGAAGGTGATTGAAGAATATATAGTTAAGCACTCCAGTGGCCATTTGGTGAAAAGGCCGGGACTTGGTATCTATCTGGAGATCGGAGAAGCGGATCAGGCTGATTTATTCCACCGCTTGTATTCCAACGAGAGTACCACCGAGGATGAATCTGATGAGGAAAGGGTGCTGCACCTGGCATATCGGCTCTTAATGAACGCGAAGCCCGTAACCCTGCAGAACCTGGCTTCACCGTTTTACGTGAACAAGGCGATTATCCGTCGGGATATGGAAAAGATTGAGGGCTGGCTGCGCAGCTTTGATCTGAGCTTAATGACGAAGCAGCGTGTAGGCTTCATGATTGAGGGCTCGGAGAAGAACAAACGGATGGCGCTGGCGCGGTTGAACCAATTGATCAACCGTCCGGAGTTGACGGGACAGATGATGCGTAACCAGTATGAACCGCACGAGATTGCAACCGTATTCAATGAGTTGAAGGCGCTGCAAAAGCAGCATCAGCTTCGCTTCACCGATGAAACCTTTGAAAGCCTGATGCTGCATATTCTGCTCATGGTCAAACGGACCAAGCTGGGACAGCCGATTTCGCTCTCTGCGCAGGACATTGCCTTTTTGGAGAACAAAGCGGAATTTGCATGGGCGATAGACTTTTTAAAGAAGCTGCAAAAACTGTTCGCCGTACCTTTTTCCAAGGAAGAAACCGCTTATCTAACCCTGCACCTGCTTGGCGGGAAGTTCCGATACAAGCAGGAGGATGGAGGCGCCCGGCGGAGCGATCTAGCAGACAGTCATCCACTGCTGTCCCAATTGGTTGAGCAATTGATTCGGCGGATGTCGGAGCTGAATATGATCCCTTTCTCCAAGGACCAGGTATTATTGAACGGGTTGAAAGTGCATTTGTACACAACCATGCACCGTCTTCATTATGGTCTGGCTGTGTCCAATCCGATGCTGGCTGAGATCAAAAAGATGTATCCCTATATGTTCGATCGGGTCATCATGGCATTGGAAGAGGTAGGGGGAGCGCTCCATCTGCACTTTCCCGAAGAGGAGGCCGCATATTTGACGCTGCACTTTCAGGCCTCTGTGGAACGGCTTCACCAGAATGAAAGCCATCCTCAAAAGGTCATTATTGTGTGTCACATGGGCGTCGGGATGTCCCAATTGCTTCTCGCGAAGGTGGAACGGAGATTCCCGTCCGTGCATGTAGAGACAACGATGTCCAAAGCGGAAGTTGAGGATTATCTGGCAGCTCATGAGGTGGATCTTGTCATTACAACTGTTGATCTGCCCGAGCTAAAATCACCTTATATCCTCGTTTCCCCTCTGCTCGAGGCCAGTGACGAGCGGAAGCTGGAGCAAGCGATCCGGGGGCTCGATGAGCCGGACAGCAGGGCGACTGAGGAATCGGTCTTTTTGAAATATACGACACCTTTTCTCGTCTTTCCTCAGCAGGAGGTAGAGCGTCCAGAACAGTTAATCGCCAAGTTTGCGCAAATGCTGGAGGACAAGGGGTATGTCGAGGCTGGGTACACGGAAAGTGTGCTGGTTCGTGAGAATATGTCTGCTACGACGATTGGGGGTGGCATTGCCATCCCTCATGGCAGCTCGGAGTGGATTAAACAGTCCTGTATCGTTGTTGTTACATTGAAGCAGCCGATTACCTGGGGAGCCGAGGAGGTAGAGCTTGTGTTCTTGCTTGCGGTTAAGCACGATGAGCGGGAAGAGATGAGGCAGCTGTTCAGGGAATTGTCACGGATCAGTGAGCAGCCGGCATTGGTCCGTGCGTTGTCTAAGGAGACGGACGTGATGCGATTGCTGAATACGTTAAAAGGGTAAAATTAGTAGTAGAAACCGTGATGATGAAGCAGGACGTATGCGTCCTGCTTTTTACATTTTTTTTGGGGGTTCCCGCAAAGTATTTGGAATAAGCATCGTAGCATATGCCCACTTTGTGGGGATATTTTATTGCGAAATAAACCTGTTTTTCCGGAAGTTCCGGTAAAAAGTTCATCCGATAACAGCGTTTTCAGCGTGTACACTATAAATGTAAGCGGGAACATGACAGCAAAGGAGAATGACAATCATGAAAATATTAGCGATTACTTCATGTCCTAACGGAATTGCACATACGTATATGGCTGCTGAGAATCTGCAGAAGGCAGGCGCGAAGCTGGGCGTTGAGTTGAAGATCGAGACCCAAGGCTCCATTGGCGTGGAGAATCAATTCACGGAGCAGGATATCCGTGAAGCCGATGGCATTATTATCGCAGCGGATAAGACGGTGGTGAAGGACCGGTTTGTCGGTAAAAAACTGCTTGTGGTTGGTGTGCAGGATGGCATCCGTCGTCCGGAAGAGCTGATCCAACGGATGATAAAAGGGGATGTGCCCGTCTATCAGGCACAGTCCAAGTCAGCTGAAGATATGACAGGAGAGAACAAACCTAAACAAAATCCGATCTACCGTCACTTGATGAACGGTGTATCCTATATGGTGCCGTTTATCGTGATCGGTGGACTGCTCATCGCAATCGCACTGACGATGGGCGGCGTGAAAACGCCGGGTGGGCTGGTTATACCGGAAGGTTCGATCTGGAAAACGATTGAGAGTATCGGTGCGGCTGCGTTTACCTTCATGGTTCCGATCCTTGCCGGATTTATCGCAATGAGTATTGCGGACAGGCCGGGTCTTGCACCAGGTATGGTCGGTGGGTTCATTGCTGCGAACGGCAGCTTTTATGGAAGTGAAGCGGGAGCTGGATTCATCGGGGGGATTATTGCCGGTTTCCTGGCGGGTTATGTAGCACTTGCTATTAAAAGGATCAAGGTTCCTCGGTCGTTGCAGCCGATTATGCCCATTATCGTTATCCCGGTACTGGCGTCACTAGTTGTAGGGTTAATCTTCGTCTTTGTGATTGGTGCTCCGGTTGCGGATCTGTTTGAAGCGTTAACCGTCTGGCTCGCGGGAATGCAGGGCACAAGTTCGATTCTGCTCGCGCTTATTCTGGGCGCGATGATATCTTTTGACATGGGTGGTCCCGTGAATAAGGTTGCGTTCCTGTTCGGCTCGGCCATGATTGGTGAAGGGAATTATGTGATTATGGGCCAAATTGCCGTTGCCATCTGTGTTCCTCCGATTGCCATGGGACTGGCGGCCATGATGAACAAAAGGAAGTTTACACCTGCGGAACGTGAAGCTGGAAAAGCAACATTTACGATGGGATTGTTCGGTATTACCGAAGGAGCGATTCCATTCGCGGCACAAGATCCTCTACGCGTCATTCCGAGTATCATGGTCGGTTCCATGACGGGTTCAGTGATTGCCATGTTGGGCAGTGTCGGTGACAGCGTAGCCCATGGCGGTCCGATTGTAGCCGTGCTCGGTGCCGTGGATCATGTGTTGATGTTCTTCCTCGCTGTCATGGTCGGCGCAGCCGTATCGGTTATCATGGTGAGCCTGCTCAAGAAAGAGGTTGCAGCTGAGACTCCGGCAGTTGTTGGAGAAGGAGCCGAAGCGATAGAAAATCCTGCCGGAACAGGTGAAGAGTTGGCAGTTAACGCAGCTGCACCCATAGCTGCGGACTTAACCGAAGTGGCTTCAACCGTGATCAATAACGGTACAGCAACGGAAACACCTGCTATCCGAGTTGAGAAATTGACGGATATTGTAACACCGGATCTCATTAATCTGAATCTGGTCGGAACGACACAGGATGCTGTTATCGACGAAATGATCAGTGTATTGGAGCGGAATGGTGCGGTAAGAGCTGACGGAGATTTTAAACAGGCCATATTAGCTAGGGAACAAGAAAGCTCCACAGGCATCGGCATGAATATCGCGATTCCTCACGGTAAATCGGATGCTGTCCTGAAGCCAAGCGTAGTCTTTGGTATCCAGCAGGATGGTGTCGACTGGAAAAGCCTGGACGGGAGCGATGCCAAACTGATCTTCATGATTGCCGTGCCGCGTAATAGTAAACAGAATGCACATTTGAAAGTGCTGCAAATGTTGTCCCGCAAGCTGATGGATGATGATTTCAGAGAAGCGCTCTTGGCGGTGACAACGAAGGAAGAAGCCTATCAATTGCTGGATCAGGTGCATTAATTCTAGACGCTGAGTGACAGGGTTGTATATGAAGCCACTCCAATGAAGCCAGCCCCGCACAGAAATGAGCGGGGCTGGCTTCAATTTTGCGCGTGCTTGAACCGGAGTAGGCATATCGCTTTTCCATGATTTATTTGATGCCCATGCCTCTCATCTGATCTATTACTGGTGAAGTTTCGTTGTCATATTTTGCATAATGACAATGATATCCAAAATATGATAAAGTTTGTTCATTCCGTGTCCAATGGAATTCGTCCGTTTGGAGTGGACACTAAACGAAAATAACATCTGTGGGTGATAGCAGCATGAACATGAAAAAACTCGGCTTACTGCCGAAAATCCTTATTGCCATTGCGCTAGGAATTGCGATCGGATCGTTCTCGCCGGCATGGCTGGTTGCCGGATTAGCTACCTTTAGCGGGTTGTTTGGAAACTTCCTTGGTTTTGCCATACCTTTAATTATCATTGGCTTCATTGCTCCCGGCATCGGGGAGCTGGGGAGAGGAGCCGGTGGCCTGCTGGGCGTGACCACGGGCCTTGCTTATCTCTCCACCATTATCGCGGGGCTGTTGGCGTTCTTGGCAGCGACACTATTGTATCCATATATGTTGGAGGTTGGTGGTCTGGTTAATTCCTACACCAATCCGGAAGAGGCGCTGCTGGAACCCTTTTTTAAAGTTGACATGCCGCCTGTATTCGGGGTGATGACTGCTCTGCTGCTTGCCTTTACGCTGGGGCTGGGAGCAGCTGTAATCCAGGGACAAGCCTTGCAGAAGGTCATGGTGGATTTCCGGGAGATTGTTGAGAAACTGATCGCCTCGATCATCATTCCGCTGCTGCCGTATCATATCCTCTGCGTGTTTGCCAACTTAACCTATGGCGGGCAAGTGACCATGATCCTGTCGGTATTCGCCAAAGTATTCATTATGATCATAGTCCTGCATGTGCTGTTCCTGATTATACAATACCTGGTTGCGGGTCAAGTCGCACACAAGAATCCGTTTGCCATGCTGAAGAACATGCTGCCAGCTTATTTTACGGCGATAGGCACGCAGTCTTCTGCCGCTGCCATTCCGGTTACGCTGCGCCAAACCAAGCTGAACGGAGTCAGTGGGAAGGTCGCTGATTTTGTCATCCCTCTGTGCGCAACCATACATCTATCCGGCAGCACGATTACACTGGTAAGCTGCTCGATGGCCGTCATGCTGCTGACAGGGATGCCGACTTCCATCGGCATGATGTTCCCATTCATTCTGATGCTGGGCATTACGATGGTTGCTGCTCCCGGAGTTCCCGGAGGCGCCGTTATGGCAGCACTCGGATTGCTGGAGTCCATGCTGGGCTTCGATACGACACTGACGTCGCTTATGATCGCCCTCTATATTGCGCAAGACAGCTTCGGTACGGCTTGTAATGTAACCGGAGATGGAGCTATCGCCGTGATCACGGATCGCGTGAGCAAATCTGAGCCTGCGTAAATCATGTAAGCGCGGCTTACTACTTTGCATCGCGGACGGTCAGGATCCAGCAATCTATATGAGTTCAGGCAGAAGCCTGCCCATTTCCGAAAAGATGGGCAGGCTTCTTATTGATTTTTTCTGTACAATCGTACTAAAATGTAACCATGAATACTAAAAATAAAACGAATGACCAGAAGGAAATGTCGTTTATTGAGAAGGCCCGCCGTGCGCAGATCGTGGCATGTGCGATCGAAACCATTGCCGAGGTCGGTTATGCCCAAGCTTCGATAGGTCAAATCGCCAAGCGTGCCAACGTTAGCAAAGGGGTGATTTCCTATCATTTTGCCGGGAAGGATGAGCTCCTGGAGCAGGTGGTGACGGAGTATTATTTCGCCTATGAGTCCTTTGTGCAGCCCATCCTGCGTGACGAAGCATCTCCGAAAAACAGGCTCAAGAAGTATATTGAAGCGAATGTGGAGTTTATCGCGGACCATCGGAAGATGGTTTTTGCCGTTGTGGAGATCGTGACGGGCATGAGGACGAAGGAGGGGAAGCCTCGGTTTTCGGCGGATACGGATGAAGGTGTGTTTCAACCTATTGAGGCGATTCTGCATGCAGGGGCGAAGGAAGGAAGCTTTCGAGAATTCACCCCGTTATCCTCCCGAGTCATGGCGCTCGCTATCCGGCATGCCATCGATGGATTCAGCCTGGAATTGATGAGAAACCCCGATCTTCACGTAAAGGCTTATGTACAGGAGCTGATTACGATCTTTGATCACGCCACGCGCAAATAAGAACGCTCCCAAGAAGGAGAGAGCATGTTGATATATTATGAGGTGGAATGCTTTTGCTGCAAGAAGACATTTCGGCTGTACGAAGGAAGCATAGGATATAAAAATTTCAAGGAAAACCGGAAAGGGAACTATTTCTGCGAGTCATGCAATCACAACATACGGCTGGAGGCGATCTTTAATCTGCTCCGGAAATAAGAAGGAGGAAAATCAGAAGAATATAATAGAATAGGCTCGTGAACGGTTTTGATAGGGAGAGTTAGGGAACACCTACAGGTTAACGTACAGTGCGCAAGACTACCGAGTGTCGGCTGAACCGGCACTCTTTTTTGCATGCTTTTGCAGATCTATGCAGGGTTAGGGAATTTTCGACGGAGTTGTTACTCCACATAAAGAGGACCTTGGAACCTTTTCCAGTTATTTGAAATGAAGTAGAATGACTATCTAACAAAATGACGAAGAGGTTGACGTATGTCCAAGATACTTGTACCTCCTGAGGTGCTGCTGGCAGTGTCGGATCAATTCGACAGGTCCTCTGATCAGCTGGAAGCGAACAAAAACACGCTGAATCAACGGATTCAGATGCTGGCGTCGTGTGTTGAAGATAAGGCAAACGCCTTGGTTGAAGATCCGATCGGAACCGGTAAACAGATGGCTTACGATGTTACAATAGGGACTGCCGAGGAGGTCTTGAATACGACCATATGGGGCGCCAAAATGGCATTTGACGTTGGCGACACCCGCGAGAAATTCGGTGAAAGGATACAGGCCGAGCAAGAGCGAATGAATGAGATGGGGAAGTCGGCCTATTTGGGGCAGCAGGAAGCCAAGGCCCTTTAGGCGGTTTTGCTCTTAACCGGATTGGGATAAAGAACATTCCCAATCTCATGCATGATTCGGGGGGAGATGGGGGTAAGGGGCAGGGAGTAGATATTAAGAGCAATCCGAAAGGTAATATTGTTAAGGATGGAAATAAAACGATATACACCAATCCAGCAGGTAATGAACTAACTTGGGTTGATCAACATCCCAAAAATATTAATCGTGATATTGATAGTTTTCTCAATAGTTCAGACATTGGGAAAGCAACAGAAGCTAAAGTTGCTGATTATTTAAGAAGAGAGAAAGACGTAACCGCATTTGGACAGAAAATTCTGAAGCAAGACGGTCAAGTTACAGGCGATATAGATGTAATGACAAAGAATGAGCTAATTGAAGTAAAGGCGTCTATTAAAGCTGTTAAAGAAGGACAATTAGAGAAAATGTTAGAGAAAGTATTCTCCTGAGAAATTATTGGGTGATGCTATTGTTGCTACTTTCCATGCGGATGCTAGGCTATATTTTGATAATTATAAAAAATATAAGAATGAGCAGTTCTTATATACAACATTAAATGTTACGGATAAGCCATTGAGTGATGAGAACAATCAACAATTTATCTTTTATGTTGATGGAGTTAATAACTACGAGATTTATTACGAAAATGATGAAGATCTTAGTGGGGTGGATTCACAGCTGTCTCTTTATCAGGTTGGTGGAATTGAAGACATATATGGTGCCCAAGAGTTGATATTCCGTTTTATATATGAATATCTTAAATTGAATCCTGATGATTATTTCTGGGTAGCTGATTATGATTGGGTTTACAGTTGGGAGGATATGAAAAGGTTAAAATCACTTCCTTATAATCCTGATTGGTGTTATAAGAATCCTAGAGCGATATAGTCTATAGAAGATTTGTTGCCAATATGCTCTAACTATAAGCTAATGAGGGCTACTATCGGCAGATACCTCCGTTGATTCCTGGTATCCGACGGAAAGATCCTTGAAGATTTTCTTGCGAAGGTTCAATTATAAAGAATAAGTTCCATGTTAATGGGGAGAGGAGAGTTTACTGATATCAAACAATGGGTACTGGAGCTAGGGAGAAGGTAATATCTTCATCAGCGGAACAACATTTGGTTAGTACGATGCTCAAACACATTCACATTCGAATGTGTTTTTATTTTCTCTAAATATTGTTGCAGCTTTGGTTTATTTACATATTTTTGTGCATTATTTACTCTAGGAGAATATTACCTTAATATTTCCTGTTTACTATAATATAGAAACTTATATCCTTAGCGGATGATATTCTGAAATGATGATAACTAGGAGGAATAATTGTGAAGAAGCTACTAACAGGTATGATGGCAGCATCTATGATTTTCAATATAGGTGCTTTTTCAGGATCAGCTCAAGCAAAACTGGATGAACATCAATTTTCAAAAAATCCAGGTCTTACTTTTGATGTCATTAGTGATATTCAAGGGGATTACAATGACTTTAAGCATGTGCTTCACGATATGAAACAGGTAAACCCAACTTCAAAAGCATTAATCGTGAATGGTGATATTACAGACCGAGGGTGGGATTTTGAATATCAAGCCGTACAACAGGTGTTAGATCATAATCCTCATCCGGAAAATGTATGGTACAGCATAGGAAATCATGAGTTTTACAAACCAAAATGGGCAACACCGAACACATTAGCGCAAAACACGTGGCCAAATCATACGCCGGAGTCCGAAATGTTCCAAAACTTTTATAACTTTACTGGCGAAGAGAAAGTCTACCATAAAAAAGAGTTAGACGGATATCCGTTCCTTTTCTTAGGAACCGAAAAATATATGCACTACCATGATAAATCCTTGTGGGATGAGGTTTACCTTAGTGATGAGCAGCTTGATTGGTTAAAGCAGAATCTTGAAGAATATTCAAAGAACGATCCAAATAAACCCATCTTTCTGTTTAGTCATCATATTCTGAAGGATAGTATTTCAGGCTCCAATCAATCCCCTTATACAGGTGATTACTTAGACCAAGAAAAATTAGAAGCCATCTTAATGGATTATCCGCAAGTCATTCTCTTTACAAGCCACAGTCACTGGGATCTGAATCTTCCGGATTGGGCAGGTAAAAAGGTAGTCGACGGTGGAGATAAGCGTGGGTTTACCGTTGTGAACACAGCTGGGATTCAAGCGGGCTGGGCATCGGCAGGGCCTAATGGTGGTGAAGTGTCGACGGGCAATGATTTTAAACAGGGCCTTCAGGTTGAAGTGAACGGAAATGATGTAGTAATAAAAGCGTATGATTATAAAACAGATAAAGTCATTAAAGAACTGGGTGTGCATCAGGGTACTGTTGCTCAATTACCACCTCATGTTGAAGCTGATGATAAGAAAAATGAGCTCATTGGTGCTACGCAATATATGGAATATTCTGTAAACGGAAATGGTAATGGAAATGGAAATGGGAATAGTCGCTGGATTGACTATGATCCGAAGAATCCTCCAAAATTTGAAGGAAACCAAAATGTATTCGTTCGCCATAAAGGTGAAATGAACCTGGAAGATGGATTATCTAAAAAGGTGACTTTCAAAAAATAATGTCTGAATAGAACAGAGCGTTGATTCAATTAACGCTCTGTTTTTTTGCGTGCACAAATTACGTTTTAGCTCTGCTCGAGGGTTTGCCCAGCAATATATTATGGATGGATATGCGCCTATAAAACCTACCTAACAACAAGCCCATAAGGTATAATCTGTAATACATATTGTAAGCGCTTTATAATTGAGGCGGGACTGCATCATGCTCAATACGCTGCCCTGAACAGTTTCGCGTTGCTTGTCTTCATAATTCGTGCCAAGGGGGATAAGGATGCTTCAAATAAGAAATTGGATCGATTCCGTGGGAAGCATGAAAAAGCGTAAGTTTTTTCTGAAGTTAATTGTCACGACGGTGCTCATTACCGTGCTTCCGAGTTTGGTCTCCAATATTTTTGCATATTACAGGGTATCCGGCATTGTAGAAGAAGAGACGGGTAACAACAAGCTGCAATATTTGAACCAGACGATCAACACCCTTGAGATTTTGCTGAACCGGATTAAGGAAAATTCGAATTTGCTTGCACTCAACCGCTCTTTCATTAGCTTCGAGAATTTCCCGAACGGGGCTTACTACGAAGGGCTTCAAGGGGAGATTCCGGAGGAAGACCTACCAGCGCTCTATGCTTATCTGGAAGCCAAGAAGAATACCTTCCTCACGATGAACTCATTCAAACTCTCCGATCAATTCGTGGATTCCGTATACTTTTATGACAGCAGCAAGAACCTAGTGATCACTTCGGATAAAGACCGCTCCAATCGTCAGTTTCGGAGGGAGGATTTTTATGATAAAGACTGGTATGACGCCGTGCAGACCATGCAGGTGAATCCTGTCTTCTTGGACACTCGGACCGCGAAGCAATATCCTGACGGGGATAAGGATCTCCTGTCCGTGATCTATAAATCCAAAAAAGCCAACAACGCCATCATCGTCAACCTCGATGCGGCCATGATTTATGAGGATATTATCAGCAAATTAAATGCGAGTGACGACATGTACGTAGTGTCCTCATCTGGAAATCTCGTATTCCGCAGCCAATCTTCAATGACGGGCGGTGTTCAGCAAATTGGATTACCCGAGGCTCTGCAAAGTGCCAAGTCAGGATCGTATTCCATCGAGCTCAATGGCAGCAAGAAGCTGGTTAGCTACTCTTCTTCCGCGCTATTGGGTTGGACCTTCGTCAACATATCCGATATGGGGGTGTACACGCAGGGCACGATTGACATCAAACAGACGATTACGTATTCTGCCGGCGCTTTAATGCTGTTCTCGCTGCTGCTCTCCTACTTCTCTTCCAGGAGCTTGTATAAGCCGATCTCCCGTTTGAATGCACTTGCGAAGGGGAGGAGCGATGGGAAAATCCAGCTGGTCAGCGAGCAATCTAACGGGCCGGATGATGAACTCAGCGTCATTGGCAGCTTTGTCAGGTCCACCATTGATGAGCGCAATTATTATAAGGAAAGGCTGGAGGAAAGCCTGCCCTTTCAATTGGAACGTTTCAAGCTGTCGCTGCTGCAGCGGCATACGATGAGTCTTGAGGAAATTGAATCAAAGAAGGATTATCTTGGACTCCCTATCAGCCTTCATGAGCTGTCTGTGTTCTTGCTGTCCATTGATGAAGAGATGGCTTCTAACGGCGAGGATATGCTGGCGCAGGACCTGTGCAAGATCAAGATCATGGATGCCTTGCAGGACAGCGTGGTACTGGGGCTCGGTACTGCATTTTTCGTCGTCAATGTGGAGAAGGATAAAATCGCAGTTGTTTTTAACCTTTCCGGAAAAGGGCGTCAGCAATTGTTCCATCTGGCACAGCAGCTGCTCGATGAGGTGAATGCACGGCTGGGCGTGCAGTTCTCACTTGGTGTCGGAAGTATCTGCAGTGGGATCGAGGAGCTCCCCCTTGCTTATGAAGAAGCGGCAGAGGCGTTAAAATACCGTATTCTCTATGGAAAAGGTTACGTGATATCCATGGACGATATCCGTGCCGATAATGGGCAAACCTTTCATTATCCGAACCAGCTTGAGGAAAAGCTCAACAGTTGTATCCGGACTGCCTGCTTGCAGGAAGCTCTTTTCATATTCGACGCCTTTGTGGCCGAGATCGAGGCCTGTAAACACAAGCTTCATTACAACCAGATCCAGCCGATCTTCATTCAATTGTTCACGTCCATCCGGTATTCATTCAGCTCGTTTGGAACAGGCATCGAAACTCTGTTCGAGAAGGGAACAGATCCATACCGAGAGCTGCTCGATCTGGGCTCGATGGATCATATCGTCGCATGGTTTCAATCGCTTATAACGCGCGGGGTTGAATGCATACGTCAAGAGATTCACGCTAGGGGCAACCAACACATTGCCAAAGTCATTGAAATGTTGGAGAACGATTATGATAAAGATATCTCGTTACAGTGGGTTGCCGAGCACCTGAATTTGAACCCGGCTTATATCAGCAGACTATTCAAGCAAAGCACCGGTCAGCCCTTCATTGATTACCTGAAGCAGGTACGGGTTGATAATAGCAAGCGTCTGCTCGCGGAAGGCAGGCTTAAGATCAATGAGATCGGAAAGCAGGTCGGATTCGGCAGTGCCCACTATTTTATTAAGGTGTTTAAGGAAATAACCGGGATCACTCCCGGCGAATACAAAAAAATATACTCATAGTATCGATCCCGGCCTCTTACTCCCAGAGAAGGAGTACCGGGATTTTTGTCTTTCGTAACAAATATTTGATAAGTAGAAATCGTGTTATAAAAGTACAGCATTTCACATTTTAAGCGCTTACATGTCGTGATAAGGTGTCTCCTGAAGCAGGTCCCGGCCATGTTGGAAACGCGGACCCAACCCAATTTAAGGAGGGAATAAGAATGAAGAAGCTGTTTCATACAACGCTGAGCGCCATGCTGGTGCTTTCGCTTGCGGCATGTGCAGGTGGAGGATCGGGAGGGAGCGGAGGCGATGGAGCCTCTGCCGGATCCAAGGAGGTTAGCGGAGATTCAAACAAGGGTTCCGGGGAGATGGCTAAAATTTATATTTATCAGAATACCGGGGCCTTGAATCAGAAACCGGAAGGCAGTATTCCGGATGCGCTAGAGGAAATGAAGCAGATGTATATGGATGAGCTTGGCATTGAACCGATTGCGATCGTACCGCCAAAAGGCTCCGAGGGCGAAAAGTTGAATTTACTGCTTGGATCCAAGGATGAGGTGGACGTATTTCAGGGGGATTGGGATCAATATGCTTCGAAGGGTGCTATCATTCCGCTAAACGATTTGCTGGAGCAGCACGGCCAGGACATTCTGAAGGCATGGCCTCAGGAAGCTTGGGATTATATGACCGATAAAGAAGGGAAGATCTGGGGCATTCCCCGGGGGCTGCCGTCCGTTCATTACCCGGTCTGGATTCGTACCGATTGGCTGGAGAAGCTGGATTTGGAAATGCCGAAGACCATTGATGAGCTCGAAGCGGTATTAAAGGCATTCCAAGAGGGCGATCCGGACGGTAATGGCAAGGCGGACACAATCCCGATGATGACCGATCTGGGCGGTATGAATAATGCGCTGATGGGCGCCTACGTAGAGGGCGGCAACAGTAATTGGCTCGATCCGGCCGACAACAAAATCAAACCGGTTGAGCTTGCGCCCGGCTATCAGGATTATTTGGCCAAGATGGCGGATTGGTACCAGAAAGGCTACATCTATAAGGAAGCTTTTGCAAAATTCGACCCGCTGGAGCTGCTAAAAACCAACCGGGTTGGAACCTCCTCTATGTGGTATTCAAGGATTACGCTGCTGTTCCCGCAGATCAAGCCGAATCTCCCGGAGGGAGCCGATTATGCGATTGCTAAGGATCTAACCGGTCCTGCCGGTAAGCTGATGACAGCGTCGCGCGGAAACACGACGGGCATGCTGGTTACCAAAAAAGCCAAGAATCCGGAAGCTGTCATCAAGTTCATCAACCATCAATACAAGGATTTGCCAACCAATACGCTGAATGCAGCCTTCGGGAAGAATTGGAAGTATCTCGATGACAACAAGTTCGAGATCGAGCTGCTTAGCCCGGATCTCCGGTATGCCGGTGAATATATGCTTTCTCTGGGCTTAGCGACGGAGAACAAATACGCATTCCGTGATCCCGTGAAGAAGATGCATGCCGATTACCTGAATCATGAGATTACCAATGTGAGTGCAGCCAAAATGCCACTGGATGCAACCGTCGTATATGACAAGGAACGGCTGAAGCAGAATGTCCCGATGCTTGAAGATCTGGACCGTTTGCGGAGCGAGGAGCTCGTTAAGTTCGTGACCGGCGTAAGACCCCTGAGTGAATTCGATCAGTATATAGAGCAGTTAAATAAAGCCGGATTGCAGATGTGGATCGATGAATACACGAAGCAATTTTTTGAGCTGAAAAAATAAGACGGGAGGGCTGCGTGTGTGATGGAGCTTAAGACTACGACTGTTCCCCCGCCGGCCTTGAAGAAACGAAGCCAATGGGCTGCAGTTAAAAAGCATCGATTTTACTATTACCTGATTCTGCCCGGGATCCTTTATTTCCTTATATTTGATTACGTGCCGATGTTCGGCGTTATCATTTCGTTCAAAGACATTTCGCCGTTTGAAGGGGTCCGGGGGATTTTAACGGGGGAATGGGTGGGTTTCGATCATTTTGTCCGTTTCTTTGATTCCTATTACTTCTGGAACGTGCTCCGCAATACGTTTTTGATCAGCTTTTATAACCTGTTGTTCGGGTTTCCGTCCGCGATCATTCTAGCGCTCTTGATGAATGAATTGAAGAACGGGCTGTTCAAACGGATCGTTCAAACGGTTTCGTATTTACCGCATTTCATCTCGACGGTCGTGGTGGCAGGCCTCATCATGATGATGCTGTCCACGGATAACGGGCTGCTTAATGCGATTATCGTGTTTTTTGGGGGAGAGCCGATTCTGTTCCTCGGAGAACCCAAATACTTCCGATCCATCCTCGTTATATCCCATGTGTGGCAGACCGTCGGTTGGGGGACGATCTTGTATTTGGCAGCTATGGCAGGCATTGACCCGGGGCTGTATGAGGCAGCCAAAATCGACGGTGCCAACCGATTCCGTCAGGCATGGCATATTACATTGCCAGGCATTTCGCATGTGATTGTCATTATGCTCATTCTGTCGATCGGAGGCTTGCTTAATGCGGGCTTCGAGAAGGTGCTGCTGCTGTATTCGCCTGCCGTGTACGGGGTGGCCGACATTATCGATACGTATGTGTATAGAGAAGGCCTGACATCGCTTAACTATTCATTCGCCACAGCGGTCGGTGTTTTTAAAAATCTGCTGGCGATGGTGCTCATCCTAGGCGCGAATTATATTGCGAAGCGAATGAACCAAACGGGAATCTGGTAAGGGGGGATATGGTGAGCGGAATAAAGCCTACAACAAGTGAACGAGTTTTTGATGTTGCCAACATTGTTTTTCTGATCTTCTTGTCCCTCATGTTTGTTATTCCGTTCCTTGCGGTGCTGTCAACGTCGTTTATCAGCACTGAGGAGTCCATGCGTCGCGGAGCGTTCGTGCTTATACCGGAACGGCTGGATTTCGCAGCCTACGATGTGCTGCTTAACCGGGGGAAAATCATTTTAAATGCTTATCAGGTTACGATTTTCAGAGTCGTGGTCGGCACCATTCTCAATCTGTTATTTACATCCATGCTGGCTTATGGATTGGCCCGGCGGAGCTTGCCCGGACGAAACGGCCTTGTGCTGTTCATATTTCTGACGATGATATTTCAAGGCGGTTTGATCCCTAACTATATGTTGATGGATACGCTGGGGCTTAAAGATACGCTATGGGTGCTTATCCTTCCCAGCCTGATCAGCGCGTGGAATTTATTTATTCTCCGGAATTTCTTCATGGGACTCCCGGAGGAGCTGGAGGAATCCGCCGTCATTGACGGGGCTACCCCTTTGCTGATTCTGTTCAAGATTGTCATTCCGCTGTCCATGCCGGCGATGGCCACGATCGGTTTATTCTATGCGGTACATCATTGGAATGATTGGTTCGGGGCGTCGATCTACATTAATGATGTCAACAAGATGCCGGTTCAGGTCATCATGCGCAACATTTTGCTGACCGGAATTACGCAGAATGAGGCCCAACTGGAATACGTGCGCAATCCGCCCCCGGCTGCCACGCTGAAATCCGCGGTCATTATGATCAGTACGCTGCCAATATTGTTTGTATATCCGTTCCTGCAAAAATACTTCGTTAAGGGAGTTATGGTTGGCTCCATTAAAGGATAGGAGGGTTTATAAACTTGATTCCATTTCGTAAGTTACTCATTGGCTGGATGATGCTTATATTAATTGCTGCCCACATTCCCTATGGACCTGTTGGCGTAAGTGAGGCTGCCGAGGCCCAAGCTGTGGCCGATGGGGAACCACAATTTCGCAATATCGATTTGTTTCTGGCTGGTACGGAGGGGTATCATACATTCCGCATTCCGACCATATTGACGACCATGGATGGAACCCTGCTGGCGTTTGCCGAAGGACGTAAAAACAGCGCTTCCGATACGGGTGATATCGACCTTGTGCTGAAGCGGAGCTTGGACGGCGGCACAACCTGGGAGCCGCTCCAAACGGTGTGCGACATGAGTGCGGATACCTGCGGGAATCCGACGGCGGTGCAGGATGAGAGCAATGGCCGCATATGGTTATTTATGAACCATAATTATGGCGACGACACGATTGAAGAGATCAACAATGGAACGAGCCGAGGCGTGCGTACGATCTGGAGCTCATACAGTGATGATGACGGAGTCACCTGGTCGGAACCGGTGAACCGTTTCGAGGAGGTGCAGCCATCCAATATAAGGTGGGATGCAACGGGACCTGCAATCGGGATTCAGCTCCGGCATGGGCCGAACCAAGGGAGGCTGGTGATTCCGGCGATCGGACGGAGCATTCAAAGTGATGACCATGGCTTAACCTGGTATCAGAGCGGCTATATCCAAGCGGACACAAACGAGGCGACCGTTGTGGAGCTGACGGACGGCACGCTGATGCGGAACGACCGTTTGTCCGCTAACAAAGAGCTGAAGCGGAGGGCGATATCGACAAGCAGCGACCAAGGGGCAACCTGGTCACCGGTTTTTTATACGCCTGAGCTGATTGATCCTGTTGTGCAGGCGAGCATTGTCCGCTACATGCCTGCCGATAATGAGCTGGGCAGCAAGCTGCTGCTTTTCGCCAATCCGGCCAATGAGAACGTTAGAGAAAATATGACGGTCCGGCTCAGTTATGATGACGGAGCCACCTGGCCGGAGGCAAAGACCGTATACAGCGGGCATTCCGCCTACTCTTCACTTACCGTGCTGCCGGACGGAACGATTGGCCTGTTGTTTGAAGGCGGGGGTTACACACCATATGACAAAATCATGTTTGCGAAATTCAATTTGGCTTGGTTCGATGCGGAGGAAGCGCATCTGGACGATCTGATGTTCTCGGAAGGCTCGCTGTCTCCCGTGTTTCGAGGCGATATCGAGCAATATCGTCTGACGATGTATGAAGGAACAGAAGAGGTGACGGTGACGCCGATTACATCAAATGAAGGAATTGAAATTGAAATAGCGGGCGAGCCGGCGGCTTCAGGAGTGCCAAGAGCGGTTCGGCTTGACGGACTTGAAGATCTTCTCATTACGACCAGATTGGGGACTCAAACACGCACCTATTCGATTGAATTGGATAGGTCCAGACCTCGTCCGGAGCTGTTGCTGAATTGGGATTTTGAGCAGATGGACGATAAGGGCGTAACGGATGTGACAGGCAGTGGACATACCGGTTTGCTGAAGAACGGTGCAACGGTACGGCCAGGGGCGGTTCGTCCCGATGGGCAGGGCCATATTCTTCATCTGGATGCCTTACAGCGTTCTCACGTCGAGATCACCCAAGCTCAGGATCTCCATTTTGGGACTGGCGATTTTAGCTTTGCGGCTTGGGTCAACCCGGAGACGCTGTCTCGGCAGCGACACCTGCTGATGTGGTACGGTACGGCGGGTCGGGGTGTGCCGCAGTGGTGGATGTCGGTCGAACAGAACGGTGCGGTTCGAATGAATTTGAACGGACTGCCGCTGAACAGGGAGATTGGCATTGCAACCCCATCGGGGCTAGTTAAAACCGGGGAATGGACACATGTTGTGGGGATCCGGGAAGGCGGTAATCTGCTCGTATATGTGAACGGTGAGCTGGCGGCGACGTCGGCGAGGTTCGATGGTTCCGCCATGAATGTGACGAACGAAGACGCTCCGCCATTCGTCGGTTTCGATAAAGGCACAGTGGCGAATCGCGATTGGAACGGTAGTCTGGACGATGTGCGGATTTATCGTCACGCGCTGGATCCGTCCGACGTCCGGAAGCTGTATCAGCTGCCATCCGATGCGATAGCACCGATAACGAAAGCTATAGTCACTCCGGATGAGCCGGGTGGAGTGAATGGATGGTACACCTCCGATGTGACGGTGGAGCTAACGGCATCAGATGAGGAATCTGAGGTAACGGGTACGGAATATCGACTGGACGGCGGGGAATGGAAGGCATATGAAGGAGCGGTCCCTGTTTCTGCAGAAGGGATTACCACGATGGAGTATCGGAGCCGGGACGGGGCAGGCAATGTGGAGGAGGGGCGTACCCTTACGCTGTCCATCGACAAGACGGTACCGGATATCACGATTTCTCCGAACCGTAACGTTATCTGGCCACCCAATCGCAAATGGGTGCCGGTGGAGATGGAAATCCACACCAAGGATGAATCATCCGGAATCGCTTCGATTGCACTGGTATCTGTTACCGGCAGCGGTGTACAGGATCCAAGTTCAATCGTCCGTGGTGCGGAGGTTGGAACTGGCGACACATCTTTTGAGCTGATGGCCGCGAGCAACCCGGGCGGACAGAAGCGGGAGTACAGCATCACTTATGAAGCAAGAGATCATGCCGGACATACAACGACAAAGACGGTAATCATCGAAGTAGCGAGAATTGTCAATGAGGAGGATGAACATGATGGCGATTGAAAGGTTTGCAATCAGCAGAGACACGGAATGGTATGAGGCATGGCCGGACGTAACGCTAACGGCCGCGGGCAAGCTGGTATGCGTATTTTCCCAATGCACTCACCACGGAGACCGGTCGGCTACACGCCTGATGTTGACGGAAAGTACGGACAAAGGGAGAACCTGGAGTGACAAACAACCGTTCACGTCATTGACGACCGGACTTCCGTACTGGAATTGTGCACGCATATCGAGGCTTCGGGACGACCGGCTGGTTATCGTGGCGGATCTGATATCGGCGAAAAAGGAGAACGGGGGCCGCAATTATATATGGATCGGAGACGCGGAGGGGAATAACTGGTCGGAGCCTATGGAAACGCCCGTTACCGGTATCGTTCCGGATAAACTGTGTGAGCTTGCAACCGGACGCTGGCTGCTGTCGGCCCATGAGCGAAACCCGGATTCGGGGGTAAGCGAGCAGCGGCTCTGGTATTCCGATAATCAGGGTGCGGACTGGGTGGGACCTGTCACTGTGGCTTCTCATCCGGATCTGAAGCTGTGTGAAGGAAGTATACTTCCCCTCCCGGATGGAACGTTGGTTGCGTTTCTCCGGGAGAACTCAGGGCAGGGATTGGATTGTTATAAATCAATATCCCATGATCAGGGCCAGACTTGGAACGGACCGTATCGTGTTCCTCTCCCCGGTTGTCATCGTCCCGTTGCAGGGATGCTTCAGAGCGGGAACATTATGATTGCGTACCGTTTCATGCAAGGCGGTAAGGGCTGGCTTGGCACCTGGACACAGAACTTCTTCGCAGCTCTTACGGATCAGGAATCAGCAAAGGCGATAGAGCGGCGGGAGCAGTGGACGAGAATCATGCCGATTGATTACGACCGTAGTCCAGTTGCAGACCTTGGTTATTCGGGCTGGGTACAGTTCGAAGACGGGGAGATTTATGTCGTGCAATATATTGCGGATGATGCGCCTAGAGCGCAAATCCGCGGGTACAGCTTTTATGAGGATGATTTTTTATTGAAATCATTGTAAACATGAGGGGGACGTTTTGTGAACCAGATATCTGGAGAACACAGCAAATTTAAAGGCATATTTACGGCACTGTTGACCCCGATGCATGAAGACGGATCGATTGATTTCGAATCGTTGTCTCGTTTGGTTGAACATCAAATCTCGCTGGGAATTAAAGGCTTCTACGTTGGCGGAAGCACAGGGGAAGGATTTATTCTGACGACGGAAGAACGACAGCAAGTTCTTGAGTCGGTCGTAAAGACGACAAAGGGTCGAGTGACCGTTATCGCGCATATCGGCTGCATAAGTACCATGGAGTCGGTTAAGCTAGCCCGGCATGCCGAAGCCTTAAGCGTGGATGCCGTATCGGCCGTTGTCCCGTTCTATTATAAAGTCACGATGCAGGAGATCCGGGAGCATTATGAAACGATCATGACCGCCGTACCGCTGCCCATGCTCGTCTATCATTATCCGGGAGCTACCAGCGTGAGTCTAACCATGGACTTTTACAGCCACATGAGCCGTAACTCTCAATGTGTGGGCGTGAAATTCACCTCGCTGAATCTGTTTGAGATGCAGCAGATCCGAGCGTTATGCGGGGAGCGATTCATGATCTATAACGGGCATGACGAGGTATATTTAAGCGGGGCTTATGCCGGAGCCGACGGCGCGATCGGAAGCACTTTCAATATGATGCCTGAACCTTTTGTTCAGATGCACGCTCAGATTAGCGCTATGGAGAGACCGGATATGGAGCTTCTCCAGTCTTTGCAGTCGAAAGCGAATGAGGTCGTATCGCATATGGTAAGGTTTGACGTCATCGCGTATGAGAAGTATGTCTTATTCCTCCAGGGAGTACTATCCTCACCAAAGGTACGCCAGCCTTTGAAACAATTTACGGAGGATGAGCGGCGGCAAATTGACGACTATTATCGGAATAGCGAGCTGCTGCATCATCATCGAATCAAGGTTTAAGGGAGCAATGAGCGTAGAGCGTTAGAGCTTAAACAATCTGCAAAAAACCAACAGGCCGGTCATGACTGGTCTGTTGGTTTGACGTTTAAATAGATCCACACCTCAACAAAACACAACCCCAACCCAAAAAAACAAAGAGGCTGCACCAGCGTTACTTCTATAATGGAGGTTACTAGACTGTCGGACCGCTGAGGATCGTGAGGAGGGATAAACATGAAGCGGGATGAATATATGGATGGGGCAGGACTGGAGCAGGGAAGGTCGGATGCTCTCATAAGCAATAAGCGGGTAAATGATCATGATCGTAACCGTCGGATAGCCTGGTGGCGCGAAGCTCGCTTTGGGCTCTTCGTGCATTGGGGGCCTTATTCGATGCTGGGCGGGAAGTGGAACGGCGAACGGGTGGATGCCAATTATGCGGAGCATATCCAGTTAAGGGGAAAGATTCCGGTGACCGAGTATGCGGAGGCCGCAGCCGGGATGAACCCGGAAGCGTTTGATGCGCACGAGTGGGTATCGCTGGCCAAGCGGTCCGGGGCAAAATATCTTATCGTGACAGCCAAGCATCATGATGGGTTTGCAATGTACGATTCCAAGGTCAGTGATTATTCGATTACTCGTCATGCTCATTTTCCAAGGGATCCGATCAAGGAGCTTGCAGAGGCCTGCGAATCGGAGGGGATTCGCCTTGGAATCTACTACTCCCATGCCATGGATTGGCATCACCCCGATTCGCAGGGGAACACGCTGGATTACCCGGATAACATCGGCGCCTGGGATCAACTGGAGGAATGGATCGAAGATGACGATAAGCGGGAACGCTTCGAGCGTTATCTTCATGAGAAAGCTCTTCCTCAAGTAGAGGAGCTGCTTACCGATTACGGTCCGATTGGTTTGATGTGGTTTGATTGCGGTCATAAGATCAGCGACGAGCACGCTGTGTGGTTCTATGATCTGGTACGCAAGCTACAGCCGGATTGCTTGATTAACAAGCGACTGCGGGATGACCGATTTGCCGATTACGGCAATCCGCATGATAACCAGCTCCGGTTCCATCCGGTGCAGCCTGAATGGGAGTCGATTCATACGCTGAATGATTCCTGGGGGTTCCGATATGACGATGACCATTGGAAGAGTCCGGATGAATTGATCGAACAGCTGCTGCGCGTGGCAGCCACGAACGGTAATCTGGTACTGAATGTGGGGCCGCTCGGAAACGGGACGATTGACGATACGTCAAGAAGCCTGCTGGAGACGGTGGGCAGCTTCCTGGAACGGAACGGCGAGGCGATATACGGCACGAGCGGCAGTCCGATCGGTACGCCGCAGTGGGGATATTGCACATGGAAGCCGGATGAGAATCTCTTGTACTTGCTGGTGAGAGAATGGCCGCAGGACGGGCGTTTGATCCTGCCCGGTCTTGCCAGCCGAGTTCAGTATGCGAGGCTTATCGGAGTGAAGGCGAAGGAGGACAACCTGCCGATCCGACAGCTTGGGCCGTGGGACTGGCAGATTGATGTGCGTTCGGTACCTCAGGACGCCTATGCGACGGTGATCAAGCTAAAGCTGGATGGAGCGCTGGAGACGCATCTCACTCCAAGGTTTATTTCCCGGATGCCGAATACGTTCTGGGCATATGATGGTGTTACCTGGGGCGATGGCCTGCGATACGATAATGGAAAACGCGGTCATGATGGCGTTACCGGCTGGACAGCTCCAAATGCGGCTGTTCAATGGACATTTCGTTCCGAGGAAGAGATGCCGATTCACTGTCGAGTGATCGTCACCTTGTCCGCTGCAGCGGATCAGGCGGGGGGGCATTTTGAGTTGTCCCTGGATGAACAGAAGCTGACTTGTACCGTTAAAGATACGGGTGGGGACGGATGCTGGGGAGAATTTGAGATAGGTCAACTGACGATTCTCTCGGCAGGCTTACATCGTCTTGAAGTCCGGGGACTATCGCTGGTTTCTGATTCATTAATGAATTTGCGCAAGGTTACGCTATTGCCAATGGAGAGGGAGTGAGGAATCAATGAAAATCGTATTTGATCCTGCACCGGTAGCAGGAGGCTTTCGAATGCCGGGATATTGGATATGGTGCGGCAGCGTTATCCAGGGTGAGGATGGCCGGTACCATATGTTTGCTTCGCGCTGGCCGAAATCCTTGCCCATGCATCCCGGCTGGCTTGCGGCCTCGGAGATCGTCCGTGCGGTCTCCGACCATCCGGCCGGACCGTACGTATACGAGGAGACGGTGCTCGGAGCCAGATCTCCGGCCTATTGGGACGGATGCAGCGTGCACAATCCGCATATCGTGAAGGTGGACGGCACGTACGTGCTTTATTATATGGGCACGACGTTCCCGTTTCCGCTGCCTGAAGAAGAGGAGCCGCTGCTTCCGAATGATCCGCTCGTCGCGGTAGCCAGGGCGAACAAACGGATCGGCGTGGCGACCGCCCCTTCCGTAACCGGCCCGTGGACTCGAAGGGATCATCCGGTTCTGCTGCCGCGTCCGAATCATTTTGACAGCTTCTTGGTATCTAATCCGGCCCCCTGTGTTCATGAGGACGGTTCGGTGAAGCTTATCTATAAATCTCGTCCCTATGAAGGGCATTCCTATGGCAACATGCAGCTGGGCTTGGCCTGCGCCGAATCGGTGTACGGTCCTTACAACCGTCAGCCTGAACCGCTGTTTCCTCCAGCGATTCATATTGAAGACCCCTTCATTTGGCGTACGGCACGCGGGTACGAAATGATTGCCAAGGACATGGACGGCTCCATCTGTGGGGAGCGCTATAGCGGAGTCCATGCGTGGTCAGCGAACGGGGAAGAATGGAAGATGACAACCAAACCAGGGGAACCCGTGTATTCCCGCAGAGTGCTGTGGGATGATGGTGCGGAGCGGCTGATGGGCAACCTGGAACGGCCTTTTTTGCTCATGGAGGACGGTCGTCCGGCCTGGATGTTTGCCGCGACTTCGGACGGGAGCCGCGGGTTTTACGATTGTACGGAGACCTGGAATATGGCGATTCCGATTCGGGAGATTACAGAGAACGACGACGAATAAGAGCGATTCATATCCGATTCGAAGCATGATAAACAGCACCTGAAACGGATGGTCGCCCTCCGTCATGCGATGCTGCACCGTGTATTGGGAGTGTGTGCGGTGAGAAATGCCCGATTACTCTCAGCGGCCCATGCTCTCATGTACGGCTGCGTTTTACTTCACCGTTCATTTCCCTCATAAGCCCTTCTGCTTACCATGGTCGGATAGACCATGCTAGCAGCAGGGCTTTTTTCTCTATTCCGCCTCAAATCCCCCATCTTAAAGTGCGTGCTCAAAAAGGTCGATTTTCAGCACCGAAGCTTATGCTTCCGATGGTGCGTTTTTTCAAAACGCTTCAGTTGGATGAAGCTAGGGACGTCAGGAGCGGAGCTACACGTTTTCGCAGAAAACGCCTTCGAAAGCATCTGCTGTTTTGGGTACGAGCACCTGAAATGTTTCCGCAGGAAACATGCTTCGGAAGCTTCTCCTTAGGCCCGGCTGAATTCAAGATTCGATGCCGAGCTGCTTCCTGATTCGCTTCGTGTTAGATATAGAATTTATGAGTTATCAGTGGAACTGATGAAATTCTATATCGCAAGAAAACCTACCTATGCATCGCGGTCGCTCATCCTTGAAGTGGCCTCGATAGAGGTTTTCTTATCAAAAGCGGACTTTTTGAACAACCTCTTAAACACAATCATAAAAAAACACATCGACAAACAAATGCCGCCATTGTTGGCAAGGCCCTCCGCTTATACGATGAATACGAAGGAAAACTTACAACGGGAGGTCCTTATGGCGAACATCAACCCAAGCACGCGGCTAACACCGTCAGCGCGGAGCCGGGAATGGTTATCCAGCTTTCGCAAGTACAAGGCGATATACCTCATCTCGATTCCGGGCATCCTCTATTTTCTGGTATTTAAATATGTCCCTTTATTCGGGAGCGCCATGGCTTTTCAGGAGTATAACTTATTCAAAGGCATATGGGAAAGCCCATGGGTGGGGTTGGATCAGTTCTACCGCATGTTTCAGTACGAGGAGTTTCTGCGGATTTTCTGGAACACCCTGCTGATCGGGATGTACAGCATCGTATTCGCTTTTCCAATCCCGATTATTCTGGCCCTGCTGTTGAACGAGATTCGTCTTGTCCTGTACAAGCGGGTGCTGCAAACGGTCATCTACATGCCTCACTTCCTGTCCTGGGTCATCATCGGGGGGATTGCGGTAGGCATTCTGTCTCCGACCACGGGCATCATCAATCAGATCCTGATGTGGGTGGGACTCGAACCGATTTACTTCCTTGGCGAGGAAGGCTATATTCGCAGCATTCTGATCGGCTCCGGCATTTGGAAGGAAGCGGGCTGGGGAACGATTATTTACCTGGCAGCGCTGGCCGGGATCAATCCGGACCTGTATGAAGCTGCACGCGTAGACGGCGCGAACCGGTGGCGCCAAACCCTGGCGATTACGATTCCGTCGATTCTGCCCACGATCATGATTCTGTTCCTGCTGAACATCGGCAATTTCCTCGATTTCGGGTTCGAGCGGGTATTTGTGTTCCTGAATGCCTTGAACGAGAATAAGGGCGATATTCTGGATACGTACATTTACCGCGTCGGTCTGCTCGGACAGCAGTACAGCTACACCACGGCCATTGGGCTGTTCAAATCTCTCATCGGGCTGCTGCTCATTGTGGGCGGAAACGCTATAAGCCGCAAAACGACTGGAAATTCCTTATATTAGGCAGGTGACCGAAAAACATGATAAAACGATCAAAAGGCGAATTCGTATTCGAAATGTTCAACTATATCTTCCTCGCCGTCGTGTCGGCCGCCATGATATTCCCGATCCTGCACGTTGCGGCGCAATCGCTCAGCAGCGATGTGGCCATTTCGCGGGGAGACGTTGGCCTGTGGCCGGTGGAGTTCACGCTTTCCAACTATGCGATCGTCTTGAACGATACTTCGGTGTGGCGTTCGTTTATGATCAGCGTATTCGTGACCGTTGTGGGGACCGGGATCAACCTGATCGCAACGGCTTCGCTGGCCTACCCGCTGTCGCGCAATGAATATCGGGGGCGAAAGGTCATCCTCATGCTCGTGCTGGTCACCTTTATTTTCAGCGCGCCGCTCATTCCGAACTATCTGCTGATTAAATCGCTGAACATGCTGGACACGGTATGGGCCCTGATCATTCCCGGCGCGATCAGTGCGTACAACCTGTTCATCATGCGCTCGTTCTTCATGAATCTTCCGAACGAAATCATTGATTCGGCCCGGATCGACGGGTGCGGGGAGCTGCGGATCATATCGAGCATCGTGCTGCCTTTGTCCAAGCCGGTCATGGCGACGATGGGATTGTTTTACGCCGTTGCGCATTGGAATTCATACTCGTCCGCTCTATACTATATCAATAGCCGTCAACTGTTTCCGCTCCAGGTTCGTCTGAGAGAGATCGTCATCACCGATCAGATGGGAGAGATGGACACCACGTTTGAGAATCTGGCCAACATGTCCCCGGAGGGCATCAAAATGGCCACGATTGTGATCGCAACGCTGCCGATCATCCTGGTCTACCCGTTCCTGCAGAAATATTTTATTAAGGGCATGCTCATCGGTTCGATCAAATCTTGATCGTAAAAGAACACAATCCCATAATAAGAACGCCAATACTGCATATGAGGGTTATGAGCTACGATGAAATGGATTTAACGAAAGCGCTTACTTCATGAATGAGCCACTTGTCTATTTTTTGTGAAAAAGGGGAGAGGTTGATGAAAAAAAGTTGGACGGTCTTACTGATCAGCGTCATGATGATCTCACTGCTCGCGGGATGCGGTGGGAAACCGGAAGAAGGAGCTGTCAGTCCCAAGCCGGAAGAAACGAAGCAAGGTACAGACTCAAGCAAGCTGTCCTTCTCGATTTCTTTCTCCACGGGCGGCAACACCTACATCGAATCGTCACCCGATATCAATAAGGACAAATGGGTGCTGAAGCTGGAGGAGATGACGAACACGGATCTCGATATCCGCTTGATGTCCCACAAGGAATTTGATCAGAAGATGAGTCTGATGTTTGCAGGCAACGAAATCCCGGACGTTGTGGGAAATATGCGGGGAGGTCCAACAACAGGGTCCATGTCGGGCTCGGTGGAAGCCGGGGTGTTCATGCCGCTGGATGACCTCCTCAAGGAGCATGCTCCGAACTTGATGAAAATGGTCACTCCTGCAGCGTGGGAGGAAGTATCCTATAACGGCAAAATCTACGGCATTCCGGCCTGGCTGGAAAATCCGTCGCGCCGCGCCACATTCATTCGCACGGATCTCATGGAGAAGGCCGGTATCAAGGAAGCGCCTAAAACCGTCGAAGAGTACCTGGATATGCTGCGTGCCTTTAAGAAGCTCGGTGTAGAGCACCCCTACCAGTACCGTGAGGGCTTTAAATATGCGGATACCTTCCTTGGGGCATACGATGTGCTGCCGTTCCAGTTCATGGAGCTGAATGGGGAGGTCGTACCGAAATTTTTCGATGTCGAGAACATGACCAAGGCGCTCCAGACGTATAAGACGATGTATGATGAGGGTCTGATTCCGAAGGATTTCGCTTCGCTCTCTCAAGAGGATTACGGACGCAATATCAATGCCGGCAAATCCGGGATGTGGGCCTCCAACGGCGAGGGGCTGATCGGGTTCCGCACCAAGCTGAAGGAAGTGGATCCTTCGATGAAGGTGGATATTTACCCATCCCCGACCGGACCGGACGGCAAGGGCGGACTCGGCTTATACAGCTCGGTATCGACCACGTACTATATCAATAACAAGGTGGGAACAGAGAAAGCCATCGAAATCATTAAATTTCTGGATTGGATGCTGACGGAGGAAGCCGATATGTTCTTCTCCTTCGGGATTGAAGGCGAGAATTACACGATGGAGAACGGGAATGTCAACTATAAGTGGCCTGTGACCAAACAAGAGGTCGACGAAGCGGGCTTCCGGGCCAACCAGCTGTGGTTCGTTCATGAGCTGACCTATAATAAGAAGCAGACGGCCCTTACCGAGGATGGCCAGGACGTGATCAAGGCGTTCAGCGATGTGCTGAGCAATGAAGGCCGCGGCGGCATTACGTTCATGGCGAATCTGAACAGCTTCTCCAAGTTCCCGGACCTGGCTTCGACCGGAGATACGGGACCTAAATTCATCCTGGACAGCATGGTGAAGATGATCTATGGCAAGCAGCCGATCTCCGATTGGCCGAAGGTGCTGGAGGAATACCGTGCCAAGGGCGGGGATGAGATCATCAAGGAAGCGACGGAGCGCTGGAAGAACAAGGAGAATGTAGTAGACCGTACGAGATAACATCCAAGATAGGAAGTAGGGCATCTCCTGTTTGTTCCATATATCGTGTACAATAGATCCGATATGTAAGCGTTTTAACCCGAATGAGCGAAGGATGAAAAATCTAGGTATCCGCCGGTCTTACCATCACAGGTATCCGCTGCGGATACCTTCTTGTTCCATTCAATGTTTGCCTCATACCTTATTCTTCTACATACAGGAGGCTAAAATAATATGCGGTTGCTTATTGCTGACGACGAACCTGTAATCCGAAGAGGGCTGGTCAAGATGGCGGAGACCTACCGTCTGCAGTTTGATGCCATCGACACGGCCGTGAATGGTGAGCATGCGCTCTCCCTGATCAAGGAATTCGAGCCGGATGTACTGCTGACCGATATCCGGATGCCCCGAATGGGCGGACTGGAGCTGTGTCAGGAGCTTCATGAGTTGTACGGGCATATTCAAATTATCGTCATATCGGGTTATGGCGAATTCCAATATGCGCAGCAATGTCTGGCTTACGGGGTGAAGCATTATCTGCTAAAGCCGGTTACCGGCGTGGTGCTGCACCAAACCTTTGACGCGATTGTGAAACACCGCAATAAAGGCATTGTCTCGCTGGCTTCCTATGTCGATTGGATTGAAAATATCGGGCAGGAGATCTGGATGCTGCAGACCGAACAGCTCGATCGGCTGTTGGTCGATTGGAGGGCGCATCTGCAAGCGGCGGGACTCAGCGTCCCGCAGCTCCAGCAGCTGCTGGATGACGCAGTGGGCATGATATTCCGTCGTCTCGTCTCGAAGGGGTATATGGAGGTTTCGGTGATTGAACCGATCGGTCACCACACGGTGCAGGAGCAGCTGTTGAACGAATTTGAGTTAAGGGTCAAGCAGATGACCGCGGATCTGGTGACGCAGCGGTGGGGGAATTTCAAGAACCCGCTCGATGAAGTGAAATCGTATATCGACACGCATCTGTCCGAGGAGATCACCCTGGAGGAAGTGGCAGAGATGGCCGGTTATACGCCGACGTATTTTAGCGCAATGTTCAAGAAGATGACGGGCGATACGTTTGTCCGGTACCGGATTCACCGGCGAATGGAGCGGGCGAAGGAGCTGCTGGCCCTGCCGCATATGCGAATCATCGACGTGGCGGCGAACGTCGGTTACGAGGATTATCCCCATTTTACGAAAATGTTCAAGAAGGTAACAGGACATACGCCGACGGAATATCGGACGATGCTGGGCTTTAACGGATGAAAAATAAACTGTACCGCAAATTGTTTTTGTACTTTGTGTCCATCATTGTGCTGACTTCCTTGTTGATCGGCATCGTTACCTACACGCGCTCATCAGCTGAGCTGGATCGCCAGCTGGACCGGCATATGTCGCAAATCGTGCAGAATGCCTTAAACCATACCGATCTGTACATTAAATCCTACGACCGTACGATGATCTCCTTATTGACCAACCGGGAATTGAAGAAATTCGTAGATTTGCCTAACCCGGCGGATCATTACGAGTATTATCACATCAGCTCCACGATCAAGGATACGGTATTCCGTCCCCTCATGGACCGGGGGCCCGAGCTGCTGACCATGTATCTCCTGTCTTACAACGGAAATGCCACGTATAGCTTCGGTTCTGATTTTACGGCACCGGTATTCAGTGCAGAGGAGAAGGCGAAGCAGCTGAAAGACCTCCGCAATACCACAAAAGATGAAAGCGGTCTCATGATTCATACGGAGAGTATTATACCTGGACGTAGCGGCAGTGTGGTACGCATGACGAGACTGATCAAGGGCTTATCCTCCACAGCGGAAAAAGGCGTGCTAGCCATGGAAGTGCGTTCCCAGGAGTTATCCTCTCTCTGGAAGGGAATTGATCTGGGCGAACGCGGATACTTCTATATCGCGGATGCCAGCGGCCATGTCGTCTACCAGCCGGAGGGACTGGAGCATAACGCCTCGTCGCCGGCCGAGGATCCGAAGCTGACGGCCGCCATCATGGGCGCAGACGAGGAATCCTTCAAATATACGACGGCCGATGGAGAGCAGAGAGTGTTCATGTCGCGGATGTCTCCCTATTCCGGATGGCGTCTGGTTGCTTCGTTGCCGCTGGAGGAGTGGCGCAAACCGATAGCCAGCATTCGTTCTACGGTCTGGACGATCGGCTTGATCAGTCTCATTGCAGCTTGTCTGCTTGCTTACCGTTTCACTCGTTCCATTACCCAGCCCATCCAGACGATTATCCGCGGGATGCGCCAGACGGAGCAGGGGCGGTGGATTCCCTTGGAGCTTCCTAAACGCGAGGACGAGCTGACGGAAATGATGCAGCGGTATAATCTGATGGTGACCCGATTGTCGGAGCTAATCGAGCGGGTATACGAGACCGAGCTGCAGCAGCAGAAGACGATTATCGAACGGCAAAAAGCCGAGTTCCAGGCGCTTCAGCTCCAGATCAATCCGCATTTCATGTACAACACGCTGGAGACCATCGTGTGTTATGCCGAGGTCGAAGGCTCGTCGGAGATTACCGAAATGGTGTCCTCACTAGGTTTTATGATGCGGTACTCCTTGCTGACGTCGCTGGAGGAGATCACGGTCGCCAATGAGCTCAAGCACGTTTTGAACTACATGACGATCATGAAGCATCGGCACGATCTGGAGTTTGATCTTCGGGTTGAGGTTCCCCATGAGCTGCTCCTGTACAAAATGGTGCGGTTGACGCTCCAGCCCTTGATTGAAAATGCATTCCAGCATGCCTTTCCGGACGGCATCGAGGCCTCGCAGCACATCATCATCGCTGCCGGGTGCGATGAAAATTCCTTCTGGGTCAGCGTGACGGACAACGGCATCGGCATGACCGATGAACAGCTGCGCGAGGTTGCGGCACGGTTATCCTATGAGTACGACCACGTGAATCACTCGCCTGAATCTTCCCTAAACCTTAGCGGTACCGGAGGCATCGGGCTGCTGAATGTGCATCGGCGGATTCAGCTGGTATTCGGTGAGAGTTACGGACTTCGTGTAACCTCGGCAGGCGAGAGAACGGGAACCACCATCCGCATGGTCATGCCGTGTCCGCCGCGTGTTTAGCACAAGGCCTGTCTCCGTATTGGAGGTCAGGCCTTGTACTTTTTGAAGTAATAGGTATAAACTTCTGAGGCTTCCCCTTCTTATCTCCCAAGACTTACTTGTTCTCCGCTTGCGGCGTCAGATGGATGGATACGCCGCCGTACACCTTGAGACGGATCTTGATGGTATCCTTGGCGCAGCGCGTTTCCGTGTGAACCTCAATAGGAGGAAGAACGGAACGATATCGATATTCGTCCGCTTCCGCTTGTTCCCGATAGATCACCGCTCGGTATGCCGTATTATCTTCAAGGAAATCCAGCGGGATATGGACGTCTCGTCCTCCGGCGGCGCAAATGGAGGTGACAAACCATTCGACACCTGATCGTCTTGCTATCGTAACGAATCGGCCCGGATAACCTTCCAGCAGCCGCGTCTCATCCCAGACGGCCGGAACAGCGGCCAGCAGCGGCTTGCCCGGATGATCGGCGAAGACTGATATCGCATCCGCATAATGCTGGATGCCGGATTCAAAGAGGATGGCCAGGGCCAACTGAAGCCCTTGGGTTGTCGTGGTCCGCCTGCTGAACGTAACCGGCGTAAAGTCCATGGACCCGATCACGTTCCGCGTAAACGGCAAGGTACAGAGATGAACCGCATTAGGCCCTTCACTCTGTGCCCGGTAGTATTCCGCACCGTAAACGCCTTCTCTTGTCATCACGTGAGGCCATGTCCGGTGCTCGCCGCTTGGTTTGGTGGAACCATGAAAATTGACCATCAGCCGATGCCTGGCAGCGGATTCCGCAATGGCATCATAGACCTGGAGCGTCTCTTGGTTGTCGCTGTCGAAGAAGTCGACCTTGATGCCAACGGCGCCCCAAGATGCCCACAGGCGTAATTTCTCCTCACGGAGTTCCTCCGTGTTCAGCCCTTTATAATGCGTCCACAGCCAGATGCCGACGCCGCGCGTCTTCGCGTAATGGATAAGCTGAGGCGCATCCAGCACACCCTCCCAGCCGCCGTCCACGACGCTGTATTCCCATCCCATCTCGGCGGCAAAATCTACATGCTGCCGTTGAATGTCCATATCCCCGCAGGAATCGCCTTCCGCGTACCAGGACCAGGCCGCTCTGCCGGGAGAGATCCAAGAGGTGTCTTGCAGCACGGGCGGGGGACATAAGTGAGTCGTTAGCGATGAAGACACCAGATCCCTGAGCGACCCGATGATCATGACACGCCAGGGCGTCGAGAGCGGAAGCTTGGCGGCAATCGGCGTTTCCTGATCCGGGGCGTAAGCGATGCGGAGCTTCCGGCCGTCTTGCTCATCCGCTGCGAGATGACTGGCGCCATACCTCCCGTCCACGGCTGCTTCAGTCAGCAGCAGCCAATGATCCTCTGCCGATTGGACCAGCAGCGGGAAACCGAAATGCCTTCCCCGAAGATGATCCGGCATGGCATGGTCATAGGTTCGTTCATAACACCGCATGAACGGCTGAGCCCAGACGTTGAGCATCCGGTCCTCCGGCAGATGGAAGCCGGAGAGCTCGTTCTCGAAACGAATATCCCCTTCTCCTTGCAGCTCATACCGGTATGCGACGCCGTCATGAAAAGCGCGGAAACGGATTCTCACCTGATGATTCTCTACCGAAGTCAGAAGCACTAATTCGTTTGCTTCGTAAGACTGCGATTTTTGCTTACCGGTTACAAGCTCGTAACGCTCTGTGATTGTGTTGTGCTCCACCCCTTGTATACGTATGCCTTGTTGAAGTTTGTATTGGTCGGTGATCAGCCCGAGCGGCGACCTTTCAAGAACGCGATTGCGGTTGTTCATCACCGTGTAAAAAAGGGGGCCGTTAGGCTCCTGTTCCAGTGTGATATGCAGATTCCCGTCAGGTGAATGAAGCTGTGCATGAAACGGCGCTGATAGAGACTGGGATAGCTCATGATCCATAAACGAAACTCCTTCCTTGTCGCTACAAGAATGACGTATCCATTGCAGCCTCATTGTAACGGACAATGCAAAGGCTTAGCATACGGCTCCGTTCGCTCCGGGTTGTGTTTTCTTACGTTGTGTTACTCCATAAAAAAACACGGCCACTCCGCAAGTTACGGCATGGTCCGGCGAGCAGCCGCTGTTTTATCATAGAAGCATATCAAGAGGCGTTTGAAAGGAGGGCACCTGTAATCGCGGGTGGATCGTAATCACTACTTATGACAAAGGATGGGTGATGATTGATGAGACAGGTACGCAAGCGTAACAGGCAGGTAAGAAGAAGAGGGTTCATACTGCTGCTGGGTATTCTGCTGTTTTCGTTCGGCAATCCGCCAATACAGGGGGAAACGGCCGCTCCGGATGTAATGGAGCGGGTCAACCTGGCATGGAATAAGCAGGCGACGGCCAGTTCCGAGATCAGCGGGCGTGAAGCAGGGAAAGCCGTTGACCGCAGCCGTGATACCTACTGGCAGCCGGCGAGCACAGACCGTGAGGACATGAATGTATACATACAGGTGGATCTGGGGAGTGAGCAGTCCTTCAACCAGGTCGTCCTGGATTTAAACCGGGGAGATCATTTGGGAAGTATCGAGATCGATTACTCCCGTGACGGTGAGTCTTGGAGCAGAGCCTATGCGAAAAATGGGGGCATTCGAGCAGACGGTCAGGAAGTGATGACGTTTAATTCCGTAAGCGCTTCCCACATTCGGGTAACGCTGCTTCTAAGCCGAAATCTCAATGTTCAGCTAAAGGAGTTGGAGCTTTATATGCAGGATGGAGATCAAGGGATTCCGTCCGATGTAACGGAGCTGGCCTTCGTGAAGTCGGATGGAACCCCTTATACCAACAATGAGGAACTGACCTTGGACATTGGAGGCACATCTGCCGTGGAGGCGCGCGGCAAACGGGGGAACGGGGAATGGATTTCGCTGCCTCAAGGCCAGGTTCAATATCACGCCGTGGGAACCAGCGCTGCGGTTACTTCCGAAGGTTCGGTTACGGGGGTCAAGGTAGGAGCGACCCGGTTATATGCGGAAACCAGCATCAACGGTCAAGGGATACGTACACCGGATTTCTGGATTGTGGTGAAGGATGATCAGGAGTTCCAGGATGCGAAATACATTGCCTTCAGCTCGTTCACGCATAAGGCGTTGGTCCAGAAGATTGGCAAGGCGGCGATCTTGGGTGATGGCGAGGAGCTGCCGGTCGTAACCATCGCTCCCAATAGGGATGGAACCGTATCCGCCAGATGGTTCAAGGACGGTCAATCCAGAGGTTCGCTGGGCACGAAGGCGCTGCAGGCAGGGGTAACGCAATCGATAACGCTTCCGGGTGGGATGAAGGTACCGGGCACGTACGAGGTGCGGATGACTTTCCAAACCACAGACGGGGGAACCTACTTCGACAGCTTGTTTTACACCGTCATGCCCAAGAAGGGAATTCCTGAAGGTCAGAGCCAAATCGCCTATACCGGAAAAGACGGTAGGATGGTATATGTCCCCGATTATAAGGGGAACCGGATCATCGATTTCTCGAACGTCGGTTATATGGGTGGCGGTGTGAAACTACCCGACGTTCAGGCGAGGATTGCCGTACAGCCGACCGGCGGGGATGATACGGCGATGCTGCAGGCGGCGATTGATGAGGTGTCCCGGCTGCCGCGTGACGCAGATGGTTTCCGGGGGGCGGTGCTGCTGAAGAAAGGCACATATCTGGTTGGCGGTTCCCTTAACATTCAGGCCAGTGGGGTCGTGCTGCGGGGTGAAGGCAAGAGTGAGGACGGCACCATTATCCGCGGCACGGGAACAACGGCCAGAAATTTGATTGTTGTCGGTGGAACGAACGGTGCCGCTGTTGTGGACGGGACGGAGACGGACGTGCAGGATTTGTACGTTCCGGCAGGATCCCGATCGTTCCATGTGCAGAATGCCTCGGCCTATCAGGTGGGCGATTCCGTCATTGTTCGTAGAATCGGTAATGACCGCTGGATTCATGAGATCGGCATGGATCATATCTACATGCGGCCAGGGACCGGGGGAACGCAGCAGTGGTCCCCGTTCAATCTGGATTTTGACCGCGTCATTACGGCCATCGACGGCAACCGGATTACGGTGGATGCTCCATTAGCGAATGCCATTGAACATCGATGGGGCGGTGGCAGGCTGTTCAAGGCAACGGATGAATCTCGAATTGAACAGGTTGGGATCGAGAACATGCGCGCCATATCCGATTTTGATCCGAGCAAAACCGATACCAAGATGGATAACGATGTTCTGGATACCCCGTATTATTCCGATGAGGCACATGCGGAGCGCTTCATTATGATGAACAGCGTAAAGAATGCCTGGGTGCGCGAGGTGGACGGCTACCATTTCTCCTACGCCTTGGTGCAGGTCGGGCGGCAGGCCAAGTGGGTCACCGTGCAGGACAGCGAAATGTACGACATGGTCAGCGTGATTACCGGCGGTCGTCGTTACAGCTTTTTCATCCAGGGGCAATTAAATCTGGTGCAGCGCAATTATACGGAAACTTCACGTCATGCTTATGTCATTGAGAGCCGCGTACAAGGACCGAATGTCATGTACGACAATAAGGCCACTCGCGAATACAATACGAGCGAGCCGCATCACCGCTGGTCCACGGGCGGCCTGTACGACAACGTCAGTGCGCGTATCAGCGTCCGCGACCGCGGATGGCTGGGCAGCGGACATGGCTGGGCGGGAGCGAATTACGTTATGTGGAATACCGAGGGAGGGCTTGTTGCGCAGAAGCCCCCAACGGCACAAAACTATGTCATCGGACACATCCCGACGGAAGACGGTTTGAACGTGAAACCGCTCGTTCCAAACGATTATGATTCCAGACCGCGTGAGGACGGCTATTGGGAATACGCCGACCGGCATGTAGCGCTCCAGAGCCTATACGTCCAGCAGTTGACGGACCGTCTGGGTCAGCAAGCGGTGGATAATCTGGCCCGTACGCCTGTGGGCGGCGGTGCGATCGATATACCAGCGCAGCCTTAATTATATATAGCGAACAGGGGATTATCAGGGGAAACGCTGATCGTCCCCTTCTTCGCGAAGAAGGAGACGTGTATGAAGGTGGAGAGGGAGATAACAGGAAGAGATACGGAACGTTCTCACCGGAGACATCATGCGGAGCTTGATCGTGCAGGGCAGTACGGCAAGTTCGAAGCGGTAGGTGATAAAACCGCATGGCGGCAGCCTGACACATCTGAAAGTCGGCGTTTGCGGTTATGGTACGCTTCCCCGGCTGCGGAGTGGAATGAGGCATTGCCCATCGGGAATGGGCGCTTGGGCGGCATGATTTTTGGCAGGACCTCGCTTGAGCGGGTGCAGCTCAACGAAGACTCCCTCTGGTACGGTGGTCCGGGAAGGGGAGCCAACCCGGACGCCACCGAATATTTGAGCAAGATCAGGCAGATGCTGCGGGATGGACGTCAGGCCGAGGCCGAGCATTTGGCACGGATGGCGATGACTTCATCCCCGAAATACGAGCAGCCCTACCAGCCGCTGGGCGATCTGCTGCTCCAGTTCTTGGGTGCGGAGGAAGCGGTGGAGCATTACGAGCGAGAGCTGGATTTGGAGCGGTCCATGGTGACCGTATCCTATTCTTCGCGCGGCATAGGCTATCGCAGGCAGTATTTTGCCAGTGCGCCGGATGGCGTGATGGTTGTTCGCCTGTTTGCCGATCGGCCGGGGGCGTTGACGTTTGCGGCGAACCTGATCCGACGTCCTTTTGACAGCGGAACGGAGTCGTTAGGGCACGATACCTTGCTGATGAAGGGCGAATGCGGCGCGGACGGCATCTCCTTCTGCACGGCGCTGCGTGCTGTCGCTGAGGGAGGTAACGTACGAACCATCGGTGATTTTCTCTCGGTTGAAGGGGCGGATTCCGTTACGCTGCTGCTGTCAGCCCAGACGACCTTTCGGTGTCAGCAGCCGGGCCAGGCATGTCTCGAACAGCTGGATCGTGCGGCAGGCATGTCGTTCGAACAGCTGGAAAGCCGTCATTTGGAGGAATATCGGGAGAAGTTTGAACGCTTCTCGCTAACTCTCGGTTCCAGTAAGAAGGATGTGAATAGAGCGGGCTTAACCGAAAGTGGAAATATCATTCCGAATGGGCAGGACCGACTCTTCGGTTCAGATCAAGTTGAAACTCCGAACCGAGCGGAAGACGATTTATCATCCCTGTCTACCGATCAGCGGCTGAATCTGCTGAAGGATAGAGTGAAGACGGAAGGTGCCTCTGCGGAGAAGAGCGATCCCGAATTGATTGCCCTGTACGTACAGTACGGGCGCTATTTGCTCATCTCCTGCTCCAGACCCGGATCTCTCGCAGCGAACCTGCAGGGCATATGGAATGACAGCTTCACCCCGCCTTGGGAGTCGAAGTATACAATCAATGTGAATATTCAGATGAACTATTGGCCGGCAGAGCTGCTGGGCCTGGCGGAATGCCACGAGCCGCTGTTTGACCTGATTCACCGCATGCTCCCGAATGGCCGGGACACGGCTCGCGAGATGTATGGCTGCCGTGGCTTCGCAGCGCATCACAATACCAATCTCTGGGGAGAGACCCGGCCTGAAGGAATATTGATGACCTGTACCGTATGGCCGATGGGAGCCGCTTGGCTGTGCCTTCATCTATGGGAGCATTACCGGTTTGGCGGGGATGCGGATTTCCTGCAGGAACGAGCGTATCCGGTCATGAAGGAAGCGGCGATATTCCTGCTGGATTATATGACCGTGGATGAGGAAGGCAGTCGAATAACCGGTCCTTCCGTTTCGCCGGAGAACCGATTTGTGCTTCCGAACGGAGCCGTCGGCAGCCTCTGCATGGGACCCGCTATGGACGCGCAGATTGCGACGGCCTTGTTTCGGGCCTGTCTGGAGGCAGGTCAGCTTGTCGGAGATGAGGACACTTTCCTTGTAGAGCTTCAAACGGCGCTGCAAGAAATTCCGGCACCGCGGATTGGAAGGCATGGAGGGATCATGGAGTGGCTGGATGATTACGAGGAGGCCGATCCCGGACACCGGCACATCTCGCAGCTGTTCGCCCTGTATCCGGGAGAGCAAATTGATCCCGTTCAGTCACCTGAGCTTGCCGAGGCAGCGAACAAGACCTTGGCGCGACGACTTGCGAATGGCGGCGGCCATACCGGCTGGAGCCGGGCCTGGATCATCAATTATTATGCCAGGCTGCAGCGGGGCGAGGAAGCGCACGAGCATCTTGTGAATTTGCTGGCTTCTTCAACTTATCCGAATCTATTGGATTGCCACCCGCCTTTTCAAATCGACGGTAATTTCGGCGGGATTGCCGGCGTTGCCGAAATGCTGCTGCAGTCGCATTCGGGAGAGTTAAGGCTGCTCCCGGCCCTGCCCTCGCAGTGGAGCAGCGGTGAGGTGAAGGGGCTTCGTGCCCGCGGCGGCTTTGTTGTCGACATGTGCTGGGAGGAAGGTGAACTGACCGAGGTGAAGATTCGTGCCGATAGGGCGGGCGAATGCAGGCTATGGTCCCGTTCATCGCTTGTCCTCATAGAGGAGAAACGGCTTGGAGAGGTTATGCTGACGAGTACCACGATATCCGGAGGAGCGTATTGCTACTCGTTCTTGATGCAGCAGGGTGCCAGCTGTAGCTGGGGAAGGTCTGTGAGGGAGCAAATATAATGTTATAACGACGAAAGTAACCCACTCCTAAGGTTGGCGCCTAAGTGGGTTACTTTCTCATTCCTGACTTGATCTTGGAGGAGAAATCCTACTCAAGATGTTTGTACAAAGGAGTAGCCATAGGCCGGCTGCTCCTTATTGCTATTCTTATCTTATCATACCCCTTTCTAGACCTCAATAACGGATCGATTGCACAAAATACTAGTGAAAAGTTATGATACTTGCTGCGATTGAGTCCTCAAGACTACACTAGTATCATAATGAAATAGACAAACATGAAAGGGGGGACTGCCTTGAATCAGGCAAGTGGAAAGACGCAATTGGCGACGTTTGCGGGCGGGTGTTTCTGGTGCATGGTTAAGCCGTTTGACGAGCTTCCCGGTATCCTTTCCTTGGTTTCGGGTTACACGGGCGGCCATACGGAGGATCCAACCTATGAGGAAGTGGGAACGGAGACGACGGGTCATTACGAAGCTGTGCAAATCCGGTTTGAACCGAATGTATTCCCTTACACAAGGCTCCTGGACATTTACTGGCGCCTGATTGATCCAACGGATGCGGGAGGCCAGTTCATGGACCGCGGGGCGTCGTACCGGACCGCGATTTTTGTTCATCATGAAGAGCAGCGCGTGCAGGCGGAAGCCTCCAAGCGAGATCTGCAGCAAAGCGGGCGGTTCAAGGGAAAGATCGTGACACCGATCCTGCCGGCAGGACCCTTCTATCCCGCAGAGGATCTTCACCAGAATTACTATAATACCCATCGTTATGACTACAACCGGTATTATGAGGGCTCCGGCCGAGCTTCTTTTGCCGAGCGGCATTGGAATCGGAAGCAGGACAAGGCAGAACTGGTGGGACGTCTTACCGCGCTCCAGTATGCAGTGACACAAGAAGGCTTGGATGAGCCTGCTTATGATAATACGTATTGGAATAACACAAGCCGGGGGATTTACGTGGACGTGGTGAACGGAGACCCGTTATTCAGCTCAACCGACCAATATGACGCCCGAACGGGATTGCCGGCTTTTATGAAACCTCTGCATGAGGGATATATCAGCAAAAAAGGAGATCTTCGCGGCGGCAAGGTACGCACCTCGCTCTACGGCAGATTGTCCGGCTCTTACCTCGGTCACCTGTACCATGACGGGCCTCCGCCTGGCGGCTTGCATTATCAGATAAACTCTGCGGCGCTGCGTTTTGTGCCGGAGGAGGAGATGGTTCGGGAAGGGTACGGTGAATTCGCGCGGCTGTTTGAGTAGAGCAGGCCGGCAGATACCGTTTTCGTCAATATGTCGCTTCCCATGTTCTTCGTAAACTTCCCCTATACTTATTCTCTCCCATCCACTCCACGTATGGCTCCGGTACAATACCTATTAGGCAAGACTCATGCTTGCGTCTAGTGCGGAAAGGGGTGACGTTGTTGAATACGATTCATATTCACAATGGTGTACAGATGAGAGGGCTTGTTACTTAAGTTGAAGTGAAGTCCTCTTTAGGCTGTAGTGGGAGGAAAAAGAGTAGATGATGAAGTTAACGACGATGGTTCGTGGTGTTCGCGGAGATGCTGTAGCACGCGAGCTCATCCGCAACTGGGAGTTTGACGAAGGAACGCTGAAATTCTGGCGGGCCAGCTCCAACTTTGTGTATGTTTTTGAGCGTGATGGAGAGCGACATTTCCTCAGGTTTAATTATGAAGAGGAGAGCACGGTCGAGCAGATGACGGCCGAGCTGGAATTCATGCGGTATCTGATAAAGAACGGATACCCTTGCGTCACGCCGGTTTCGTCCGTAGACGGCAATTGGATCGAAACGGTTCAGGCGCCCGAGGGGCATTATCACGGCGTTGTGTTTTCCGCTGCTGCAGGGATTGCATTAGATGGCAATCTCACGGCGACCCAGTGCAAGGATTGGGGAAAATCGCTCGCGAGGCTGCATACGCTATCTAGCGAATATGAACCGGGGACCGTAAAGCGAAAAAGCGCAGAGGACATCTTGCGCATGATCGATCTGGTGCTGCAGCGGCATCCCGAGGAGCAGGATGCTGTAGAGGAGCTTCACCGGGTTAGCCTCTGGCTGCAATTCATGCCATCGTCGAGACAGACGTATGGCTTAATCCATTATGACTTTCAGTTGGATAATATCTTTTATGAAGCAGAGGAACGCTCGTTCCACGTGATCGATTTTGACGATGCCATGTACCACTGGTTTGCGATGGATCTCGTGACGGCTCTTGCGGATACCGAGTCGGAGGATGAGAAACGGGCTTTCCTGAGAGGGTATCGTTCCATCCGCAGTTTGGATCACGAGTTGGAGGCGGAGTTTCCAAGATTTCGCCGATTCGGTCGGCTGTACGGATTTGCCAGAGTGCTGCGTTCCCTGGAGGACAGCGATTTGACGGATGTTCCCCCTTGGTATGAGGGGCTACGAATGAAGCTGCTGCGCTACTGCGAGAACGATAGGCAGGGGTTTAGGAAGCCGTGGTAAAGGTCCGAAAGTAGTGATGGAGCCAGTCGCTTTGGGATGATCGAGCCGGATAAGCACATCGCTTACGCTGGTCATCGACTGCGAGGCTTACGTGACCGTGTCGCCAGTAGGGACACGATATTGCGGCCGCTCCGGCCAGGCATTGCAGCTATATAACAAAAGGGTTAGGCAGAGGGCATGAGTGCCCGATCTGCCTAACCCTTTTTTCTTAAACGTCAACCATACAAATACGATTTCACATCCGGCCCGAGGTAGGCTCTCCATACAATGAGATTGTAAGGATCGTCCCAGTCGATGTTCTGCGGCTCCTCGAACATGCGGTGCAGGCGGTTATTGTTGAAGATGATCGAGCCGCATTGGTCAAAAGCGACACCGTCTACCCACAGCATTCTGTCATCGGACAGCAGCTTGTTGAACGAGCGGGTGTACGGTGAATAGTAACCGATCCCTTTGCCTTCGAGCATGGTGTAGAACACATGGCCTTTATTGTCGGCATGCATGCCGTCGGTTGTCGTTCCTTTGCTGCCCAAGGTCTGAACGGAATCCCGGATGATCGCATCGGGAATATTGAAATTCCGCAGCAGCCCTGTATCGATAGCGTACAGATTGCGTCCCGTTACCTGGCAGTAGAATAGCGTTCCGCGATCCGCGGATAGTGCTATGCCATCGGCGCCGACCCGAATCGGCTTGCTGCGGTATACCGGCTCGGTATCGATCTCAAACCGGAAACGGGGCACGTCCTGCGTACTGTAATGACTGTCCAGGACGCGACGAAATTCCTTTGTTCTCATATTGTAGACGATGATTCCCCCATAAAGCGGATGGTCCGGCCAGCCGGAGCCCGAATCGGTAATATAGGCATAACCGTTTCGGTTATCCACCACGATGTCGTTTAGAAACGACGTACGGGGCGGGGCGATATCATCCGGAATGATAATGGAATCGAGCAGGCGGTTAGCGCTCAGATCCCAGATGACCAGCTTTTGCGAGCCCTCGGGGGAAGTATCATATGCGATTTTTCCTTGATCCAGAATCCACATCCGATGATGTTCATCGATCTCGTAACCAAGGACGGATTGCAGCATCCGCACATCTCCCGGCGTATTCCACTCCCAGCTTGGAAAAGCCTCCAGCACAGGCTTGCCGTTCACCATCACAATGGTATTCAGCGTAGCGGGAATGCCTTCCGCCCAGCGCGGGACCGATACGTAGAAGCGTCCCTGCCGGTCTACTTTGATGCCTGCGGGCATGCAGTGCTTCCAATGCTGATGCTCCTCGAATCGCTGCTTCATTGCAGGATTTGGGAAGTTCCAGTCCAGGCGGTTCCAGTGGAAGAGCATCTGGTACGGACTTGTATAGCCATGGACTTGCTTGCAATGAGGGGCGGCAGGCTTCTGCCACTGGCCCCCCATGGAATAATGCGGTACAACCATTTCAAGACCTCCCGATCACATGCTCGGTTCATCCATTACGGCAGCGAAGTGTATCCTTCGCGCGTAGTCCTCTGAGTTAGTTATATGCCCAGAGAGATGGATTGGCGCCGAATATATTTACGAGAGGGGTCTTGTTTCAGATTGCCTGTTACACTTGCAGAACCTTAATCAGATTCGTGTTACCGGATTGACCGATCGGCACGCCGGCAGATAATACGATAATGTCGCCTTTTTCGATGTAACCTGTCTTGATGGCATTGCGGGTCGCGGATTCGAACATTTCGTCCGTCGTTGTGACTTTGTCGCCTTTTACTGGAATGACACCGGAGAGCAAGCAGATCTTGGCCAGCACTTCTTCATGCTGCGTGACCGCGATAATCGGTGCTTTTGGCCGATACTTCGAAATCATCCGCGCCGTAAATCCGCTCTCCGTTGCCGTAATGATTGCTTTGGCATTCAGCACGAGGGAGGAGCTGACCGCACCCTGACTAATAACCTCGGTAATATCGGCTACTTGCTGTCTGGATTTGAAAGCGAATTGGTCTTTATAATCGATCATCGTTTCGGCCCGGCGAGCGACTGCCGCCATCGTACGCACGGATTCCACCGGATATTTGCCTGCAGCGGATTCGCCCGAGAGCATGACAACGTCAGCGCCCTGGATCACCGCATTAGCCACGTCGCTCACCTCGGAGCGGGTTGGACGGGGATTGACCTGCATCGATTCCAGCATGTGCGTGGCCACGATGACCGGTTTGCCGGCCAGGTTGCATTTATCGATCATTTCTTTTTGCATCATCGGCACTTCTTCGATCGGCACTTCGACGCCAAGGTCGCCGCGGGCAACCATGATTCCGTCGGATGCTTTAATGATGTCGTCGAGGTTCTCCATGCCCTCTCCGTTTTCGATCTTGGAGATGATCTGTACATGCTCCGCGCCGCGTTCCTTCAGGATGCTGCGAATTTCCCGGATATTATCGCCATGGCGCACGAAAGAAGCGGCAATGATCTCAATGTTGTTCTCCAGTCCGAACCCGATATGCATGACGTCGCGTTCGGTAACCCCGGGCAGCGTCGTTTTGATCCCAGGCAGGTTGACGCCTTTGCGCGGTTTGAGGACGCCGCCGCTGATGATTTTGCAAAGAATGTCCGGTCCGTCGACGCGAATAACGTTCAGGTCCACGAGGCCGTCATCGATCAAGATACGGTCGCCCGGCTTAACCACTAGATTTAACTCGGCATAATTGACTGAGATGCGTTGTGCATCGCCCAGAATTTCTTCGGTAGTCAGGATCAGCTCCTCACCTGGCTTTAGCGTGCAGGAAGCCTCTTTCAGCTTGCCGATCCGTACTTCGGGTCCTTTAATGTCCATCATGATGGGTACATACGTGTTTAATTCGGATGCGGCTTGGCGAACATTCCGAATGCGGGTCACGTGATCCTCCGGCTCGCCATGTGCCATATTCAATCGGGCGACCGTCATACCCTCCTGAATCATATTCTTTAACAGCTCGATGGAATCGCACGCGGGTCCCATCGTACAAATAATTTTTGTTTTTAGCATGGCTGTTTGTTCCTCCTTTGTAGTTGCACTCTTCATTTTTTTACAGCATTCGAGCTTTATTCAAACTCCCTAATGATCACATTGTAGCCTGTCTTGTCGAATCGTGATATGAACTATAGTACAATGAATGGATTATAGTATTGCAATTGAGGTGGGTTATGATCACTCCGGTTGAAGTAAGGCAAATGAGTGGTGTCGACTGGTATGAAGAAGCTGACAATGAGAATAGAGCATGGCGCTTAAGCCTTATGACATATGGAAAATGCGTATATTGGGTGAATGGCGATAAGCAGATTATGGAGAAAGGGGAATTGCTGCTTATTCCAGCCGGTGTTCCGTATTATGGCAAAAGCATCCCTACCGTGACGCACACGCAGATCGTCGTTCAATGGACGGAAGGTGCATCGACGGAATTATCCGTGCTGGATCGGAAAGAAGCCTTGAAGTTTAAACCGGGTGGTTATGAGTTGATCCGCGAACGGTTGAAGGTGATCCATCAGCAGTGGCAGGAACGCCCATCTTATTATGTTTTGATGATAGAAGCATTATTGACAGAAGTGTTGATTTATATCAGTCGTGAACTGGACAAGGGCGTCATCACGCCGGAGAAGCACTTGCATGTGGAACGGATGAAGTCCTATATTGAGCGGCATTACCGTGAGAAAATAACGAAAGAGGAGCTGGGCGATGCCATCGGCAAAACCCCAAATTACGCAGCGGTCCTCTTTAAAAGCGTGACGGGGCAGACCATCAGCCAGTACGTGCACGCCCAGCGGATGAAAAGGGCAGTATATTTGTTAACGGAATCGCAGCTGACGGTACAGGAGATTGCCGTATTTCTCGGATATCAGGACCTCTCCTACTTCTATAGAATTTATAAACGGGTCACCGGCAGCGCGCCATCGGATTTATTGCATGAGCGTCCACGAACCGTATAGGATATATCAACGAAAAAAAGAGGGCTTTCGCCCTCTTTGGGTGATTGCTATTTTATTGAGCAGCGTCATTTTCGAATAACTGCTTCACATACTGCCGCAGTTTATTTTTATCTACGCCAAGCACTTGTGCCCGGCCGACTTTCTCGTTTGTCAGCAGGGAGAATGGGGGGAGCTGTTGTTGGTCGATTTTATCCAAATTCACATCAAAACCCAGAGCCATCAGCTTCAGCATTTCTTTGGGGCTTAAGTCGGTTTCAATGTATGGCGCGATGGAATCCAGGATGCTGGGCAGCTTGATTAATGAGCCCGTGGTCTGCATTTTCTTGGCAACTTCCGTCATGAGAATCCGCTGTCGTTCCGTACGGGCAAAATCGGATCTCGCATCGTGCCGGAACCGGACGTATTGGAGCGCCATTTTGCCGTCGAGATGCTGCAGCCCTTGTTTTAAATCGATGTCGTACATATGCTTGTCCGCTTTGCTTGTGTAATACATGTCTTTCTCAACCTCGATATCGACTCCTCCAATGGCATCGACCAGGGCGATGAATCCGACAAAATCGGTGTAAACATATTTATGTATGGGCAGGTCCAACAGATCGCTGATGGTTTGTCTGGTCAGCTCGATTCCGCCGTAAGCAAATGCCGAATTCAGTCGTCCTTTCCCATGGCCGGGGATGTCCACATAGGTGTCCCGCAAAATCGAGAATAAATGGGCTCTTTTCGTGACAGGATCGATGGAGGCCACCAGCATGGTGTCGGATCTGCCGGCATCGTCTCCCCGGGAGTCTCCTCCAATCAGGAGAATATTCATGCGTTCTTTACCTTCCCACTTGGGTATTTCGATGATTTCCTCCGACACGGCGCCCGAGGTTTCCGCCTGCTCCGCCGAATTCGAAGCGGTCGAAATTTGGTTTGAGAATTGTATGATAGCGTAGGTATAGTACGAGATAATCCCCAAGATTCCAACGGATAATAAGAGCATGGTGTATTTTAACCATTTCCTTTTCATAGTTCCTATAACATCCTTTCTGTTTTACTAACTGCATAATTGACCATTCTAGCAAAATAACGAACAAAAATCATATTTTCTCGTGAGAAGCGAGATTAAAGACTCCATAAACCTCAAAAGAAATGACTTCGTTGACTCTCCTCCAAGGGGAGACCTTAAACTGGAAATCGAAGGAGGGAACAACAGTATGTTATACACGGTAAAAGAGGTTTCAGAGCTGTCCGGGGTTACTATTAAAGCGCTGCATCATTATCATAAACTCGGTTTGCTCTTGCCTGCCGAGATCAGCGAGGCGGGATATCGCTTGTACGGTTCGGATGAGCTGGAGCGATTGCAGCACATTCTGTTTTACAGGGAAATGGACTTTCCGTTGGAACAAATCAAGGTACTGATGGAGGAAACCCCTGAGCGGCGGAAGATGCTGTTACAACAGGAGAAGCTGCTGATGGATCGCGCAGATCGATTGAAGGCAATTCTAAAAACCTTAAGAACATCCTTAACCAGTACGGAGGAGGGAAAGCGCATGGAGCCCCAAGATTTGTTCAAAGGCTTTGAAAGTGAAGAAGAATGGAAGGATGCATTGACAGAGCAGAATCAACATCTGAAAGAGCGGTATGATGTGGATTTGCTTGAGGGTGAACCTGTCGATGTTTCAAGCATGAACGAGCAGGCAAGGGAAGCGGCTGCTTTTATGGCAGGCATGGCGAATGCGTTGAAAACGGGGATCAAGCACGATGATGTGCGAGTACGGGATTCGATTCGGGATCATCTGCGGTTTATGAATGAGCAGGGCCATTCCTTTACGGCTGCAGATTTTGCGGATCAATCCAGGTTTTTCCTGAGTGATGACTTTCATCTCCGGATGCTGGAGGAGCAGCAGACGGGGCTGGCCTATTATCTGCATGCGGCTGCGGAGGCGTATGCGCATCTGACGTAAATAGGGTGATTAAGCCGCGCGGGTCGCGGCTTTTATTCTTTTTAAGGGTACATAGAATCGAGATCATCATGGTGAATTACAGTTTCATATCGATCGAACCGGGTAAGAAATACTCGGACTTACCATCACATATACGAAGGAGGACGACTTTGATGTTTATTCATATGAAAGAGCTTCAATTCCGGGCAAAACCTGAGAAGCCGGATCCGGTATATGCAAGAAAGCTTCAAGAGGTGCTGGGTGGCCAGTATGGTGAAATGTCCGTTATGATGCAGTATCTTTTCCAAGGATTTAACTGCCGGGCAGACCGGAAATATCGGGATATGCTGCTGGATATCGGAACCGAGGAGATTGGCCATGTCGAGATGCTGAGTACGATGATAGCCCAGCTTCTTGACGGTGCTCCTGCGGATCAAGTCGATGAAGCGGCGAAGGATCCGTTGATTGCCGCCGCACTCGGAGGCATGAATCCTCAGCATGCCATCGTATCGGGATTGGGCGCGACGCCGACGGACAGCAACGGTTATCCCTGGAACAGCAAATACATCATAGCGAGCGGAAATCTGTTGGCTGACTTCCGTGCGAATCTGAACGCGGAGTCCCAAGGCTTGCTCCAGGTCGTACGCTTGTACGAGCAGACGACGGATCCGGGTGTCCGAGACATGTTGTCCTTCATGATAGCCCGCGATATCATGCATCAAAATCAGTGGCTGGCCGCGATCGAAGAGATTGAGGCCATTGAAGGCCCGATTGCTCCTGCTTCGTTTCCGCGCGAACGTGCCGTAGAAGAAGCTACCCGCCAGTTCATGAATTTCTCCGTAGGCGAGGAGAGCAGTGCGGGACGCTGGGCGAACGGACCGCTGCCAGACGGTACCGGCCATTTCGAATACGTGGCAAATCCGACAGCATATGGCGACGCCCCCGTATTAAATCCTGCCGCCAAACACCAGCATTCCACGCTTGGCACAGGTCCATATGTGGTGAATGAAGGAACCCAGAAGTAGTGTTTAATATTTTAGGGATGGGTTAAATACATGACATAGCAGCAACAAAAAACAACTTAGGAGTGATGAACAATGGCTAACAACAACGGTAGCAAAATGAGCAGAGAAGAAGCGGGACGCAAAGGCGGCGAAGCAACGGCCAAGAATCACGACAAGGAGTTTTATCAAGAAATCGGCCGTAAAGGCGGAGAAGCCACATCAGAGTCCCATGATAAGGAATTCTATGAGGAAATCGGTCGCAAGGGCGGAGAATCCAGAGGCAATCAAAACAATAACGATTAAATCAATCTACAATCCAAAAATAGCAAGCTTTTAAAAAGCAGCGGCGGTTCCCGTTGAACGGAATCCGCCGCTGCTTTATTTTTGAGCCAACCGTAACCGCTGATCCCGGCGTGTGCCGGACGCTGTCAGGCTATCTTGAATTTAAGTCCATCGCGCCGCCCACAGCTTCATTTCCTTGCAGATGACATGCAGGTCCATGCCTTTCGGCGTCAGCGTGTATTCCACCGTAACCGGAACGGTAGGGAATACTTCGCGTTCAAGCACGCCCTGTTCCTCCAGATGGCGGAGCGTCGTGGTCAGTGCCCGCGGACTGACATTCGGGATTTGCCGCTGCAGCTCGCCGAATCGTTTCGTGCCCCCAAAGAGCTCGCGGATGACGAGAAATGCCCATTTCCCGCCTAAGACCAGCAGCGTTTTTTCGATATTACATTCGATATGATCGGGAGTTTTCGGTATGTAACTGCTCGATTTATTACCCATAACGGTAGGCTCCTTCCGGTATTCTATTAACTATACTCAAGTATATCAGCTATCCTTCTTATAATATAGTGAAGAACATTTCACTTCTTCCCTGAGAATAGGAACTACTATAAAATAGCAAATGTAGCATCCAAGTTATTCTATTGAAGGAGGATTTGCCATGAAATACAGAAGATTAGGACGTACAGGTCTTAAGGTCAGTGAGATCAGCTTGGGAAGCTGGCTTACATATGGTGGTTATGTTGAACGCGAGAATGCGGTCAACGCGATTAAAACGGCCTATGATCTTGGCATTAACTTTTTTGATACGGCGAATGTCTACGAGAAGGGCGCAGCCGAAGTGTTGGTTGGCGAAACCTTGAAAGCGTATCCGCGCGAGTCTTACGTGCTGGCGACCAAGGCATTTTGGCCCATGGGCGATGGCCCGAACGACCGCGGCTTGTCCCGCAAGCATATTATGGAGCAGGCGCATGCCAGCTTGAAGCGGCTTAACCATGATTACGTGGATATTTTCTACTGCCACCGTCATGATCCGGAAACGCCGCTAGACGAAACGCTTCGGGCGATCGATGACCTCGTCCGCCAGGGGAAGGTGCTCTATGTCGGCGTCAGTGAATGGCAGGCATCGCAAATCGCGGAAGCGTTGACGGTAGCGGATCGCTACCTGCTCGACCGCATTGTCGTTAACCAGCCGATCTACAATATGTTTGAGCGTTACATCGAGAAGGAAATCATTCCGCTGAGCGAGCGTTCCGGGATTGGGCAGGTGGTATTCTCACCGTTGGCACAAGGTCTGCTGACAGGTAAGTATACCTCCGCTTCCGATATTCCAGAGGACAGCCGTGCCGCGAAGCTGGAATGGATGCGCAAAGGCATTACCGAGGAGAAAATCGCGAAGGTTCGCGAGCTGGAGAAGATTGCGGCAGAGCTCGACGTGTCCGTGGGCAATTTGGCGCTTGCCTGGATTCTCCGCCAGCCGAACGTAGCCAGTGCGCTTGTCGGCGCAAGCCGTCCGGAGCAGGTAACCGAGAATGCGAAGGCATCCGGTATCGAGCTTAGCGAAGAGGTTCAGGCTCGGATTGAAGAGATTTTGAAGTAGGGAGTCATACTAAAACACATAAAGCCTTCTCAACGATTCGTTGAGAAGGCTTTATTACGTTGTGTTTACCCCAGCCGATAAGTCGCGAACGGCTTGGCATGCACAAAGTCGTCGCTGATTTCATCCAGGCTGGAGCCCAGTGCCTCATCGACCTCAATCTCCAGGCTCTTCAGGTTATCGTCCAGCTGCTCGGTTTTCGTAGCACCGACAATAACGGTCGAGACGGCAGGGCGATTCATCAGCCAGGCTAGGGACAGGGCGCTAGGGGAATGACCATGCTCTGCAGCCAGCTGACTGACCTGCTGCCCGAGTTTCAGATTGCGATCTTCCAGGAAGCGATTGAAGTTGGGGTCCGTTTCCGCACGGGAGCCGGCAGGCGTGCTTGCGCCCTGACCGTATTTGCCGGTGAGAATGCCGCCGGCCAGCGGGAAATACGGGATGATGCCAACGCCCTGATCAAGGCAGAGGGGGACTAGCTCTAGTTCCGGCGTCCGGTCGGCGAGGGAATAACTCGTTTGGGTGGATACATACCGGGTGTATCCGCGCAGCTCGCTGATCCCAAGCGCCTTCATAATTTCCCAGGCGGCATAGTTGGAAGCGCCGATATATCGGACCTTGCCCGATGTTACCATGTCGTCCAGCGTACGCAAGGTTTCCTCAAGGGGAGTATTGGGATCAAACGTATGGATCTGATACAGGTCCACATAGTCGGTTTTCAGCCGCTTCAAGCTGTTCTCCAGTTCTTGCTGCAGATGATAGCGGGAGGAGCCTCGTTCGTTCGGCCCTTGGCCGTTCACAAGACCGGCTTTCGTAGCTAATACAACGTTATGGCGTTTGCCGGCAAGCGCTTGTCCAATGATGCGTTCGGATTCCGAACCCGCGTAAATATTGGCGGTATCGATGAAGTTAATGCCACGATCCAGTGCATGGTCTATGATGCGGGTGGATGTTTCTTGATCGGCTCTTTTGCCAAAAGCATTCGTTCCAAGACCGAGCTCCGAAACCTTCAGTCCGCTGTTGCCAAGACGGCGGTAGTTCATCTTGATCCACTCCTTTATGTATAGATTTCCTATAGTATAAACATGTTCCCGGAATCGGTTCAAATGGATCGAGCGCGAAAGAAAGATATAGATGTAAGATTCTACATCTTTTTTCGACAATATCTAAAAAAAGTGATTAACTTCCATCCCATCAAATGGTAATATAGTCTTAGGAGAAAAGATTCGGATTAGCCATGGGATATGCTGCATAAGAACTACTTCGGATGTTGGAGTACGACTTCTTTTTTCACTAATCGTTGGAGTGTGAATCATGAAGATTTATCTGAAAAATGATGCTGGGGTAACTAAACAAGTAAAGGTAGGCTTTAGCTGGACGACGCTGTTCTTTGCCTTCTTCCCGGCTTTGTTTCGAGGCGATCTGAAGTGGGCAGTAATCATGTTTATTATCTCTGCCGTCGTCGGTCCATTTACGTTGGGAATAGGAGCTTGGATTAGCGGAATCATATTCTCATTCGTGTATAACAAGATTTACATTAAAGAACTGTTGGAAAAGGGGTATCGCCCTGCCACTGAGGAAGCTCGAGTGGTTCTCGAGAGTAACCACATTATTGCGAGAGTAGCATAGTTTTATTTCATGCATAAAGCCTGGACCCTGAGTGAATCTTTCATTCAAAGCTCCAGGCTTTACTGTTTCTTTAGCCTAATCGATGAAGAAGTTTGTGACTAAAATCTAAAGTTGCGCAAATAGCCTTAGGGCTCCTTGCGATTGGCCAAATATTACGATAGGATAGTTACGTACGATTTGGAAGGGGGATTATCATATGAATGAAGCGATTTTTAACCAATTGGATTTTGCCAGAGGAGCGACACTAAAGTCGATCGAAAATGTAACGGAGCAAGAGGCTGATATCATCCCGGAAGGATTTGCGAATAGCATTCGCTGGAACTTGGGACATATCTACACCGTGCATGAGCAGTTCGCTTTTGCAACGGCGGGCGAGCAGCCCCGTCTTCCGGAAGGATTCGAGGCTTGGTTCGCAACCGGAACCAAACCTGCCGATTGGACGTCGAAGCCGCCTGCGCTGTCCGAACTGGTGGAGCTTTTGCAGGAGCAAACGACCCGTATCCGCGAAACCTTCTCGAATCGCCTGGACCAAGTGTCGGCTCATCCGTTGACGATCGGTCCCTTGACGTTCCAAACCGTGGGAGAATTTCTTGTGTTCAGCTTGTATCATGAAGGAATGCACACGCAGACGATCAAGGCTTACAGAAAATTGATAAAGTAATACGATGAACACGAAACGATAGAAGGGTGCCTAGCGATCCCTTCTATCGTTTTTGTTTGTCGCTGCGGGGATCGATCCTTATAATGGAATCAGCACAGATGGGATCATCGATTGGAGGATATGACGACTATGGCGATTGAAATCGAACGCAAATACCTTTTGGAGGCTTACCCGGAAGACTTGATATCGGAAGGAACCATCGTGGTCGAAAAAGAGCAGTTCATCGAGCAGACGTATTTGGCGCTGGATGGGGATCAAGAGCTTCGGGTCCGCAAAATAACGGATCTGAAAACGGGTCAGCTTGAATTCACCCATACGTTCAAAAAAGGGTGGGGGATTGCCAGGGAGGAAGTGGAGTACGCGATTTCCGAAGGACTCTATGACCAAGTGGTGAAGGCACATGGCGCAATTCCGCTGACCAAGAGACGGGTAACCGCCCGATGGGGCAGCACGATCATCGAAATCGACGATTATGCGCAGATAAGCTTGCTGGTGCTGGAAGTAGAGTTTCCTTCCATGGAAGCTGCAGATGGCTTTGTCCCGCCGGCATGGTTCGGACAAGATATCAGCACGGATAAACAATACAGCAACAAGAAGGTATGGCGGGATCTGCAGCTGCAAGCAGGCAGGGAAGCCTAACGGATTTACATAGGAAACGCATGCAGCTAGGATGTGGATACTGCACTTTCTCATATGATTGTAAGAAAGGCTCTTCGCGGGTGGTCATGTTTGATCGCCCGCAAGAGCCTTTTTTATGGCATTCAGCCAAAATCCTGTAGTATGGCGAACCATATTTGACGATTGCAGGGTGTTTTGAGCAGCGATCGACTTTTTTTGACAAGAGTATTGTAAACGGTTTATTATTATAATATAATATTATCATGATAATTAATTATTATATTATAAGTGATGACACTCATAAAACATGACGGTTTATCAGAGAAGGGAGAGGCTCTTCATGAATGGAAACCAGCAGCTGCTTGAAAGCTATTTTCCGATTGCTTCTTTTATCGCGGCGATCATCGGACCTCAATGCGAGGTGGTCGTTCACGATATAAGCGATCCGGAACGCTCCATCATCTTTATCGAGAACGGCCATATTAGCGGACGCAGAGTCGGCGATGCCTCGACAGACCTCGTATTGAAGATTTTGAAGGCGGAGGCCTACCGCGAAGAGCAGTTCATCGCGAACTACAAAGCTTCCAGCGCGCGGGGGCAGACCTTCCGATCGTCTACGTATTTTATTAAGAACGGGAGCGGCGAGCTGGTCGGCCTTATGTGCCTTAACATCGACATCACGCATATGGAGGTTGCAGCCGACTGGATCAACAGCATTTTGCAGGGAGGATCGCTTACGCCGCCGGCAGCCCTGGATGCACCCAAGGAGGACAAGCCGTCCACCGAATACCTGCAGGGGAACGTGGACGATTTGCTTCAGCACATCATCCAGACCGTCCTAGGCAAAATCAGCGTTCCGGCGGACCGTTTATCTTCGAACGAGAAGATCGAGATTGTGAAGGAATTGAACGAGCAGGGCGTGTTTCTTCTGAAAGGCGGAGTTTCGAAGGTTGCCGCGGCTTTATCCATATCGGAGCCTACGGTGTATCGCTATTTGCAGAAGCTGAAATAAGCGGCTTGTACCTTAATATTCAAGTAGTGCATCTTGAAACAATGGAAGGTGACATCATGACATATAACTTTGACAAGGTCGTCAGCCGGTTTGGCACGAACAGCGCAAAATGGGACGGGATGGCGCAGAGCATGGGGGGCGACATGATCGCTCTCTCCGTGGCGGATATGGATCTGCCGGCTCCGCCCATGGTGGTGGATAAGGTGGCAGAGGCAGCGCGTCACGGCATTTACGGATATACCGATCCGTTTCCGCCTTACTTCGAAGCTGTCCGTACATGGCTCGATAAGGCCTATGACTGGCAGGTCGAGCCCGATTGGATCGTATTTTGTCCGCGCATTGTGCAAGCCGTTTCGGTCATTATTCAGAATTTCACGGAAGCCGGAGACGGAATTCTTGTCCACACGCCTGTTTATCAGCCCGTTGCGAAAGCGGTTACGTTAAATGACCGGATATTGGTTGAAAGCCCGCTAAGGCTTGTAGACGGAAGGTATGAGATCGATTTTGACGATATGGAACGGCGGATGCAGGAAGGGGTCAAGATGGTCCTGCTCATATCCCCTCACAATCCGGTGGGCCGCGTATGGACGAGGGATGAGCTTGAACGCATGGCGAAGCTTTGCATCCGGTATGACGCACTGATCGTGTCCGATGATATTCATGCTGATTTCATTCATGAGGGACACGAGCATACCGTCATCGCCAAGCTGTCCGAAGAGGTTGCGAATCGTTCCATTATCTGCACGTCACCGGGCAAAACCTTTAACCTGGCTAGTCTCGAAATCGCTAACATTATCATTCCCAATGCTGCGCTTCGGGAGCAGTTTAAGCACGGTCTGCTGCAGGCGGGGATTCATAATCCCACATTCTTCTCCGTGCCTGCACTGGAAGTCGCATACACATCGTGTGATGAATGGTTAACGGAACTTCGCGCTTATATCAAAGACAACATTGCTTATGCCCGAACTTTCATAACGGATCATATGCCTGAGCTGGCCGTGATCGAACCTGAGGGGACATATTTGCTGTGGATCGACTGTACGGCCGTGAGCAGCCATGAAAAGGGTTTGGTGGAGTGGATCCAGGAAAAAGCGCGCGTCAGCGTCAGCTTCGGTTCATCCTTCGGTCCTGGCGGTGAAGGCTATATCAGGGTCAACGTGGCTGCGCCGCGACCTGTCTTGCAGGAAGGCCTGGAGCGGCTTGCCGCGGCTTATCCGCTGCATCGTTAACAACCAAAGTTTAAGAGATCAGAAGGAATAAACTTCAAAGGCTTACCAACCTTATCTCGCAAGAAAAACTTCCGCTATATGCGGTCTGTCTTCTGAGAAGGTACGTCGATAGAGGTTTTCTTATTTACATCCAGGGGGAATGCATAATGGTTAAGCCAAAAGAGGAACGAACGATAAAGCAGCCGACCATGTTTCTGGCGCTGCTTCCGATTTTTACGATGGTGATTTTGCTGTGCCTTGGTTACGTATTATTTGAGCTGCCGCCCGAACCTCTGATTATTGTATCAGCCATTGTCGCAGGCCTGATTGCGATCAAGCTGGGTTACAGCTACAACGATATATTGGAATCCATCTCGCAAAAAATTGCGAAAACCATGCCCGCCATCCTCATTCTGATTGTGGTCGGATTTATGATCGGCGCGTGGATGGTCGGCGGTACGATCCCCATGATGATCTACTACGGCCTAAAAATCATCGATCCGCAGTTTTTGCTGATTACCGCTTTTCTCGTGACGTCCGTGGTCTCCGTATGTACGGGCACCTCCTGGGGATCAGCAGGGACAATCGGGGTTGCCTTCATGGGGGTTGGCGCCGGAATGGACGCCAATCTTGCGGCTGTGGCGGGTGCGGTTGTAGCGGGTGCTTACTTCGGGGACAAGCTTTCGCCCCTTTCGGATACAACCAACATCGCGGCTTTGTCCACTGGCGTTAATCTGTATGAGCATATCGGCCATTTGCTGTATACAACGCTGCCGTCCTTTTTCGTGGCGGGGATCGTATACGTGGTCACAGGATTGAACACGCATGTGTCCAGCACCGGGGTTCCCGAGAAGGTGACGGAGATCATGAATACGATGGCAACGATATACGATTGGAACGTGCTTTTGATCCTGCCCGTGCTGATTGTCCTGTACGGCTCGATCACCAAGAAACCTACGATTCCCGTCATGCTGCTGTCATCGTTCGTGGCCATGGCGAACGGCATGATATTTCATGGCTTTACGCTGCAAGACGTAGTGACTTCGGTTGTAAGCGGATTCGATATCGCGATGGTTCATGTCAGCGGATTTGATCCGAACGCTGTCATTGCGGACATTCCGCGTCTCATTAACCGGGGCGGCATGAGTTCCATGATGGGGACGTTGCTTATCTGTTTCAGCGCGATCACATTTGCCGGCACGATATCGCTGACCAAATCGCTGGAGCTGATTGTCGATAAGCTCTTAAAGCATGTGCGTTCCACGGGATCGTTGATCCTGGCCACAATTGCAACAGGCTTGACCATGATCGGTGTGACCAGTAACGGGCAGGTCTCCATTCTGATGCCGGGCGAGATGCTCCGTGAGGCTTACATCCGGCGCGGTCTCCATCCGAAGAACCTGGGGCGTACGGTGGAGGATTCCGCCGCCATTACCGAACCGATTCTGCCATGGACGGCAGCGGGTGCCTATATGGCCGGTACACTGGGCGTAGCGACACTATCCTATTTACCTTGGGCGGTGCTGTGCTGGACTGGCATTATTTTTGCGACGATCTGGGGTTTTACCGGGTTCGGTATTGCGAAGCTTACCCCCGAGCAGCAGGAGGAAATGCTAAAGGAATACGAAAAAGCCGCATAACGGGAACCGGAACTCGCCTCATGCGGATGATGCAGGAGCTGCATCGGTCCATTCATGCAGGATGGATCAGGAACTGTATCGCTCCAATTCATGCAGGATGAATCAGGATGGATATTTCTTTGGAACTAGGCAACAAATCATTAATATATATGCGTGAATCTATGCGCTAAAGAGGAGAGAACACCATGACACAACTAGAGAGAAAAACCATCGTAACCCAGCAGGCTCCAGGAGCAATCGGCCCTTATTCCCAAGCCGTGCAATACGGAAATCTTCTGTTTACATCCGGCCAGCTTGGTATGGATGCGTCTGGGCAATTCGCGCCGACGGTAGAAGAACAGGCGAAACGCTCCCTGCTTAACGTGAAAGCGATCCTGGAAGCTGCCGGCTTCGGCATGGAGCATATCGTCAAGACGACCGTCTTCCTGAAGGACATGAACGATTTTCAAGCAGTCAACGAGGTGTATGCTTCTTTCTTTGCCGAACCGTATCCGGCACGGAGCGCCGTAGAGGTTGCCCGATTGCCGAAGGATGGTCTTGTTGAGATTGAAGTGGTAGCCAGCAAGCCGTAATAATTAGCGCTCTTCGAGGTAACTGAACATAAAGTTATAAATGAGGTTGCAGCAAAACGGCCGGGCATTATGCCCGGCCGTTTTGTTTAAGCGACTGAAGTATCTTTGTTTATTTCGTACGTCCATAATGCTTCCCGTAAGACAGAACCTTATAGTACAGGCTGTGATCTTTTAACGTTTTGAGCGGATAAATTTGTGGTCTGGTGTTAACCTCGAGAATCCAGGGTCTTCCGCTTGAATCCACGGCGACATCCAGTCCCAGTTCCTTGAAGCCGCGATAGTGGCGATCAAAGTTTTTGCCCACGGCAACGCCGAGTCCCTTGAGTTCAGACTCGAGCTGCTGGGTGAAGGCCGGGCCGAAATTGGCGCCGCTCATCGTCTTTTTGAACGTGCCGATGGAGCCGCCCTGATTATAATTGGTGGCGACTTTGTTCGGTTTGCCCACCTTCGTGAATAGGGCGGTACTGACCCAGGTGCCCTGCCTAGTCTTCTGGACCATCACCCGGATATCGAACGGCTTGCCATTGCTTTTGGCCAAGCGAATTCCTTTTTGCAGCAGATAAGGTCTGCTCCCCGCAAAGCGATTCAGATCGCGGTATAATTGAGATGAGCTTGAATACGACGTTTTCGTCGTGTTCAGCTGGCTTGTGTAGCCCCCGTCTGTTTTGCGAATCCGGATAATGTTCCTGCCGCCTGAACCATCCGTGGGTTTAAAGAACACTGTGGAGTAGCTCGCCAGCATGGAGTTCAGGTTTTTTTTGCTGAACGGCAGCGTATGCGGCACGTACTGCCTGAAGTAAGCATCTTCGTTTAACCATTTCGTTTTCTTCCACTTGCTTTTGATGGTACTGCTTTTATAGCTCATAGTTAAGAGGCTCACCTCTCTTTTTTTGTTCAGCATATGCGGAAAAAGTAGAGCAAGCCTCCACGATGGCCTTGAGCCAAGCTATGTGCTCGAAAACAATTTTTTATCGAAAAACAATAAGGTGATAAATAAAACTGCTGCGACAAGCAGAATCGACGCCGGAATGATAAAGGCCAGCAGGGTTGCCGTATTCTGCGTCTGATAATACATCAGCATGCCGAGAGGCATGATCCCGCCCCCGAGAATACTCGTCCAGAAGTGCAGCGCGGCCGTCTTTCTCATACTGAGTTTTTCTCGAAACACGTAGTAGAACATGCCATAGGCAAATAAGGTCAGCCAGCCTACCACCAGAATATGGGCGTGGCCTGCAACCATGCTGTAGTTGCTTTTTCCTGCCATGTCCGCTCCGATCAAAGCGCCGATGAGCATATAGATTGCGGCAATCCGCATCAGCCACTTGCTGTATTTCAACATGGATAAATCGCCCCCTTGAATCTGAATCAGTCCCAATATACAAGAGTTATATGAACGGAGCATGAACAAAACAGGAACGGAATTGAACAGGGGAACGTCATCTACTATAATCAAATAGATCTGATCTAGAAGGAGAGAATTTCCAGGTGCGAAGCCCACTCATTGCTTACTGTCTTTCGAAGAAAGCTGCGGTCGAGGACTATCCGTTCGGACCGCTTCCGATCGTCATGAAGGTTGGCGGCAAAATGTTTGCCCTGATTGCCACAACGGCAGGAGAGAAGGTCAGCCATATTTCCCTGAAATGCGATCCGGTGATCGCGGAGAATTTGCGCCAGCAGCATGACGCCGTGCAGCCCGGGTATCATCTCAACAAGAAACATTGGAATACGGTTGCCGTGGATGGTTCCTTAACGGAGGCGGACCTCCACGATATGATTGATCATTCCTATGATTTGGTGCTGAAAAGTTTACCGAAAGCTCAGCGCGTTGCAATCTCTCAGCGGCTGGTATGAGGCCTGCTGAAACGAAGCATCGCCCTGTGGCAGTGGAGGCAGAAAACATCCATTTGATACCATCAAATATGTTCCAGCCTATCCGTGAGACCGGTTCGTATCAGAAGGGTCTCATTCCCAAAGTATCTACTTTCTCACCGGTAATATCAACGCCCATACGGCTTGTAATATCTCGGTAATGGCCGGCGCGCCGCTGTACCGGGCTGCCCTCGGTTTCACCGAGGTTGGCTTCCAAGCCGTTCAAGACCATCACGGTCGTGCCGAAGCCGGGATCGCCCAGCCCTCTGAACTTCTCGAGCGGGGAAGGCTTCCATCTGCCAACCATCACGTCATGGGCGGAAGGCTTCGGGTCCTGCGGCGTCATCCAGAACAGGATGGCGGTCATGTAGCCGATCTTGCCGTCAGCGGCAACGATCTCCGGATGGTCCAGCAGCACGCTTTTGTCTCCATAAATGATGGAACTGAACAGGCCGTAGTTGAAGTTCCAGCTGAGCATGATCGGTCCCCGTCCATAATAGCGTTTGTCTGGTGTTCCGGGATACAGCTCAGCGCTGTCAGGATCGACGAAGGCATCCTTGTTGACGCCGGTCCGGCCGGCGATGTTCTCGTTCCAGAACAACCCCCAACGGAGCGGTCCTCCCGGAGCGGTCGCCCAACCTCCGCCCGTCTCGTGGGACAGATTGGCGAGGAAGGCTGCCAGCTCGCGCTTGCGGTCCTTCTTGAAGCCTTCCTTCAGGAAAGTGCCACCGTCAATGATAACGGTTTCAATCGCTTGGTTAAGGTTCTCAGCCGCATGGAAGTCAGCTGAACGCACAACGAGTGTTTCAACGCGGGCGTCCTTGTCTAATCGGTAAATCTCCTGCGCGGAAGGGGTTCCTTGCCGCGTGTTGATCTTGATCTTCAGATTGGAGACCTCCGCGACCGCGTGGATGAGATTATCGTATGAGAAATAGTCCGTCTGATCGGCTTTGTAGTATTCTTTGCCCTTGGCGACTTTATACCATTCCGCCGAACCTAGCCGGTAAGGGAACAACGCCTCGAAATCTTCCTCCGAGAGCAGCGCTTTAACGGCTGCGATCGCCTTCTCCGGCGTGTAATCCGGATCGAGCCCGTCCCAGTTCTGGTCGATCTCCTTGCGGCTGATTAGCCGGTGCTCCCCGATCGCCAGGGAACGGATGGGATTCGCCGTGATTTGTGCTGGACCCGAGGGGCTGGATTGGGTGCTGGATGGCGTTTTCGTTGGTGATGCCTCGGCTTGGGGCGCTTCATCGGCTGCAAAGGCATGAAGCGGGGTCATGAGGAGCGCAGCGCCGAGGGCTGCAATCATACTTCGCTGGATCATGCTGCGAGATAACGGATATTTCCATACGGTCATACACATTCTCCTCTATATCATTGGGATTGGATTACACTGCCATCATATATACGGTATGTTGTTTTGTACATAGTCAGGAAATCCCACGATGTTACGCGCGGTTGACACTGAAGGGAACCTCCAGCGCGACCAAGCGGGTTGAGATGTGACGATAGGCAGGGGATTTGCTGTGGAATCACCAAGGATACCGTCGAAGTTCGAATACCGGCATTCGCAGCATCCTCCAACTTGATGACTAGTTTTTTAATGTAAAAACATTATAATGTTATTATGTTTATGAATCTATCAAACTACTAATCTATGGAAAGGATGCCTCACTCCATTTTGTTCTGTTCATTTGCGTAATTTCATATATATTAGAGATTCATCATCTTATAGACGAAGAAGGGTTAACTGACATGAGTTTATTTGTTCGCGAAAAGGGGTTCTACAAAAGTTTTTTCTGGCTGACGCTTGTGATCGGGATGCAGAACCTGATATCGGTCGGCGTGAACTTGTCGGACAACGTCATGCTGGGAGGATACAGTGAATCGGCGCTATCAGGCGTTGCCCTCGCGAACCAGATCCAATTCCTGCTGCACATGCTGGTTTTGGGCGTATGCGAAGGATTGGTCATCATGTCGTCCAGATTTTGGGGAGCGAAGGATCTAGGCTCCATCAAAAAAGCGGCAAGCATCGGCATGCGCATGGCCATTTTTCTCAGTATTGTGTTATGGGCAATTGTGTTCTTTTTCCCGCATGAGGTATTGTCCTTGTTTACGAAGGAAGAGAATGTCATAGCCGCCGGCGTGGACTATTTACGAATCATCTGTTTCTCTTATATCTTTTTTGCCGTCACCAATTCCTTGCTGGCTTCACTGCGAAGCGTGGAAACGGTAAAAATCGGCTTTGTGGTATCGTTATCGACCCTGATTATCAACATCTGCCTGAACTATATCCTCATCTACGGGTATTTGGGTTTTCCTGAACTGGGCGTAGCCGGATCGGCTATCGCTACCCTGACGGCCAGGATCATTGAATGCGTGATCGTCATCGTTTATATTAAGCGGTTTGACCGTAAAATCTTGCTGAAGATGCAGGATTTCCTGCAGTTCGATATGGAGCTCTTCAAACAATACATTCGTGTAGGCTCCCCGATTCTGCTGTCCAACACGATATGGGGGCTTGCCATGGCGGCACAAACCGCCATCCTGGGGCATATGGGAGAATCGGCGATTGCCGCGAACAGCATTGCCACAACGATTTTCCAGATGGTGACTGTCATCGTATACGCTTCGGCCAGCGCAACGGCTGTGCTGATTGGGAAGACCATCGGAGAAGGTTTGATGGACAAAATCATATCCTATGCCAAAACGCTGCAGATTCTGTATATCCTTCTCGGCTTGCTGACGGGCGCTGTGCTGTTTGTGATTAAGGATTTTGTGCTGGGCTTCTACTCCATATCCGATGAGGCGAAAACCCTCGCGCTGCATTTCATGACGGTGTTGTCGATCACCGTAGTCGGAACCGCTTATCAGATGCCGGCCTTGACGGGCATTGTGCGAAGCGGGGGAGACACCCGTTTTGTGCTCTACAACGATTTGATTTTTATGTGGCTGATCGTGCTGCCCTCATCGGCATTATGCGCGTTCGTGTTCCATTTATCACCGCTCGCCATATTCATTTGCTTGAAGTCCGATCAGATTCTGAAGTGTTTTGTGGCGATCGTAAAGGTCAACCGATTCAAATGGATACGATCCTTCAGCTCATGATGGATAGACGGTTGTCTTAAGGAAAATCGATAAAGTAAAAGGAACCCCGGGTCCACGGACCGACCGGAGTTCCTTTTTTAGAGATTACAGAATGTATAAGTTTTCAGCGACGCGTAAGCAATTCTTGTATTGGGGTATGGTATTGGGGCCCCCGCATCAATCCTCCAGCAGGTTTAATGACTGGGCTTTAACCAGAGCCTGCGTGCGGGTAGTCACGCCGAGCTTGCCATACAGTCTGGATAAATATACCCGGATCGTTCCTTCGGACAGGCCAAGTGCAGCGGCCATCTGTTTATTGGCGGCACCTTGCCGGATCAGACGCAGAAGATTCATTTCGTTCCGATTCAGTTGTTCCGGGAGAACAGGCGTGGATACCTTATCGGATGAAGGATCCGCTTGAGAATAATCAGGGAAATACTCCAACAGTATGCGTACATATTCAAGCAGCTGATGCTGCTCCGGCTTTAAGTCGATTGCTTGTCCTTGGTGGTTTGCGTACAGCCTCAGCAGTTGGTACATATCCTCTCCTTCGTCGAGGAAGGAACGGACATAACCGTTCTGTGCTCCTATACGCAATGCGTCGCCAAGGAGATGAAGGGACTGCTTTCGCTGACCACGCTGATATTCCATCAGCGCTTGCAGGCCTGTGATCTCTATGATGCTGGATCGCTGCTGTTCGCGCTCAGCCTGGGGTTTTAACAGCTCCAGGAGGTGAAGCGCCTCGGCTTCTCTGCGCTGTTTGCCTAATAGGCGAACGAGAACCAAATATTCGGTTTCCCGGCTATAGGTTGGTCTGTCCTTGACGGAAATGGGGAGGCCTGCAGCTTCCTTCCGGGCTTCGGATATACGCCCTTCCCGGATATAGAGCATGCACCGTATAGCCTTTAATGGAGCAAGCCATGAGCTTGCTTTCCTGGCAAGGACAGCGGTCCACGCTTCATCCAGAGCATAATGGGCCAGATGAAACTTGCCCTCCGCAGCGTACAGCTTGGCATCGGTTATATGAAGCGGCACGAACAAACCCATCGTTTCTTTGACGGGGGGCGCGTTTCGAATCTGCGCCAGCAGCTGACGGCATTCGGTAAGCCGGTTCCATTCATAATACCCCTCGCACAAGGACTGCTTGACATATAAATTCATGAGCGAATGCTCCCATCCATGGGATTCCAGCACACCGGTAAACAGATGTGCGATCCTCTCCGTATCGGCGGAAAGAGCTCCTTTCATGCCAAGCGGTGTACGTCTTACGTAAGGCTCCCGTCGGTTGTAATCAAACTGGTAGTATATCGGATTGTCGGGCAACAGGTTGTCGAGGATGCCTTCGCTGAAAGCGAACCATTTACCGAAGTCCCCGTTTAGAAAAACAAGATTGGAACGCACGAACAGGATGCTGCTTCGGAGCTGCTCCCGTCGATCCGATGCCGCGAGTGCGGCGCACGTTTCTTCAATCCGGGACAGCATGACCTCAGACCGCTCCAGATCCCCTGCCAGAACCACAATAAAGGCATGTGCTAATGACATTTCAAGCGTAATCGAAAATGGGGATGGAATGCGGTCAAACCATTCAAGCAAGGTAGCCATTTCCCCCCGTTCAAGCACGGTTTGCATATGCTGCTCCAGCAAGTTCACGGCACTCTCCATATCCTGTGCTGCAAACATATGGTTAATGGCCTCATCCATTGAACCGATGGAAATGTAATATTGCCCGGCAAGCCGATGACGCTTTATATATTCCCCGTTATATTCACGCAGCAGGAGGTCCAGCAGAAACTGCGAGAACAGATGATGATAGCGAAAGCAGGTGTGATGATCATCCAGTGGAACCAGAAACAGATTCAGCTTCAGCAGCTCCTCCAGCATCGGGCGGCTCTCGCTGAGATCGGTTACAGCATCGCACACCTGAGGATGAAGCTCGGATAGGACTGCGGTCTGCAGGAGAAAAGTGAGCACCTCGGAAGGTAACCTGCCTATCACCTCCTGAAACAGATATTTTGAGATCAGAAGTTGATTTCCCTTCATATCTTCGACGAATGGCTCCAGATCGTTGCCGGCTCGAAGGGAAAGCGAGGCAAGCTGGAGCCCGGTTATCCAGCCTTCCGTTTGATTAAGCAATGTATCCAGTTGCATCGGAGATAGACGGGGCTGGCTGCTGTCTGATTCATGCCGGAAAAAGCGCTCGGTTTCATCGGAGGTGAATTCCAGCTGCTTCATGCCGATATGGTTGACCTCATGGTTAACCATCCCTTTCATCGTGGGGAATGGAAGCTCGGTTCGGGATGAGATGAATAGATGAATATGCTCAGGGAGGTAATCAATCAAGTAGGATATTCCCTCATGGATTGCCTTATAGTGAATGCTGTGCAGGTCCTCGAGAATGAGATTGAGGGCTTCTGGCTCCTCGTATAATTCACTGATCAGCGTGTCCAAAAAGGTTTCAATCGAGGCGCTTGGCAGCAGATGCATATGGTTCATAAGCCGCTCTCCTTGCTGCCTGGGAAGAACCGAGGCCAGCGAGGCCGCAACGTATCGCCAAAAGCGGACGGGATCGTTATCCCGTTCATCCAGTGACACCCAAGCGCATCGTTCGTTGCTTTCATGAGCCCATTGGGCGAGCAGCGTCGATTTGCCGTATCCGGCAGGGGCAATAATGGCAGTCAATTGTCCATTGTGGCCTGCTGTCATCGCTTGAATAAGTCGATCCCGGTGAATGAGATGCTTTTTTAACCCGGGAAGGCTTATTTTCATTTTCAGAATAGGTGAATCGGTCAGTAATTTCATAGGTACCCTCGCAATATACGAACGTTATTTTTACGAAATTTGAGTCAAGATAACTAGATTATATGAAAAAAATGATGAAAAGTTAACGTTTGTCAATCGTTTCCCTTCTATTAATTTGATAGCATCTTTGGTACCGCGGTCCCGACCGGGAATGTGGTTGATCAGGCGCTGAAGAATAGGGAGGAGATTATGATCAAGCGTTCAGGGAAAATCCTGCTATGTATAGCTTTGCTGTTGATGCAGATGGATTGGGTATTCGGATACCGGCAAGCCTTCGCGGCCACCGCGGTTGCGCCGAAGCTTGTTGCCGGTTACTATCACACCGTTTCGCTCGTAAGCAGCGGTGAAGTTTACTCATGGGGGTACGGGGACAGGGGGCAGCTGGGTGATGGCACCTGGAATACCCGGACGACTCCGGTCATGGCGAAGAATTTGAACCATGTCATTGACATTCACTCCGGCGTCCGCAGCTCCATGGCGCTAAGGCAGGACGGAACGGTATGGACTTGGGGGGCAAACGAGAACGGACAGTTAGGAATTGGAACGATAACGAATGTGAACGCTCCCGTGCAAGTTGCGGGTTTAAGCGGGATCAAGGCCATCTCGGGCGGACTGGGCTATCACGGCATGGCGCTTTCCGAGAACGGCACCGTATGGACTTGGGGGAAAAACGACAACGGCGAGCTGGGCAATGGAACGACGATACAACAAAACGCTCCGGTTATGGTGACCGGTCTAAGCGATGTGAAGGCGATTGCGGCTGGGGGATACTACAGTCTTGCGCTGAAATCGGACGGTACCGTATGGGCCTGGGGCGTGAACGGAAGCGGGGAGCTTGGCGACGGGACGACGACGGACCGATACGTTCCGGTGCAGGTTGACGGGCTGACGGACGTCATTGCGATCGCTGCCGGGGGTTCCCACAGTTTGGCCGTTAAACAAGACGGTACCGTATGGGCCTGGGGAAGCAACACGTACGGCACGCTTGGGGACGGTACGAGAACGCACCGGACGAGACCGGTGCAGGTTCGAAACCTGCAGCATATCGTAGCCGTTGCGGGAGGAGGTTATCACAGCCTTGCAGTGGACCGGGCAGGAAATGTATGGAGCTGGGGGGATAACAGTCGAAAGCAGCTTGGCCTGAGTTCGACTGTTTCCAGCCTCATTCCGGTCCTTGTGCCGGGGATCGAGCATGTACGCGAGATTTCCGCCGGCGGCTTTCATAGTGTGGCCATGAAGAAGGATGGAACCGTCTGGGGATGGGGCTTGAATTCCGGAGGCCAGATCGGAGACGGCACATACAACAATACCAGGGATATTCCTACCCTGACGAAGGCCGTGCTGGATACCACGGCGCCGGATATCGGCAGCGGGATGCTGAATCCGTACAGCATCACGGCCGACTCGGTTGGATTGGAATGGCCCAGAGCCTCGGACAATATGACGGAGCAGCACGAGCTGCAATATCTGTTATATCTATCCGGCAGCCCGAACGTCGGGGATGTCAGTCAAATGGAGAGGAACGGAATGCCGGTCGGAAGCTACACGGCGGATCAAACCGGACTTGTGGTCAACGGACTTACGGAAGGCACGGATTTTTATTTTAACGTCATTGCCAAAGATGCCGTGGGCAGGAAAAGCGCATACCGCATGCTGAAGGTGACAACCAAATGGCCGCAAATCTACTCGTTAACCTATGACGGCAATGGACATACCGCAGGGAATGTTCCGGTAAGCAGCGGTTTGTTTGCCAGAGGCGACGAAACGGTTGTGGCGGGCAATACAGGCCAACTGGGCAAGGATGGATCTACCTTCGTCGGCTGGAATACGGAGGCCGACGGAAGCGGGATCGATTATCCGGCCGGCGGCAAGCTTACCTTCGGTACGCAGGATGTCACGCTGTATGCCAAATGGAACAAGAACCCGGCTCCGATCGAACTTACGGCGGTATCGTATATGCCGGCTCATCAATCTGTCGGCGTGGAAAGAGATGCGACCTTGCGGGTTGTCTTTAATGAAGACGTGACGGTTGTGTCCGGTAAATCGATTACGATTAGGCAAGCTTCGGATCAGCGCGTTGTGGAGAGCATCGATGCAGCCGATGCAGGTAAAGTAGCGGTACTCGGGAATGCGGTGACCCTAGACCCGTCGACTGGCTTCGACTATGGAACGACCTATTATGTCGAGATCGAGTCCGGGGCTTTTACCGGTAACCATTCGGGCACCTATTTCACCGGAATTCAAGGAGCTGATACCTGGAGCTTTACGGTCAGGGAACCTGCTGCCCCGGCGTATGACGCCACCTTGCAAGCATTGGGGCTGAATTCACCTGGAGGGGAAGTCGGTCTGAGCCCTGAATTCAATAGATATCACTACGATTACAAGGCACAGGTAGCCAACGAAAATGATCGCCTCACGGTGACTGCCCAGGTGTATGACGCCCGTGTGCAGGTAACGGTCAGCGTGTACGGGGAAGCCGGGGATTTGGAAGTGGGGCCGATCGATATCCTCTCCGGTCAGGAGAGCCCGGAATTGCCGGTTTCCGTCGGCAACCATGTCATCGAGATCGTTGTGACAGCCCCGGATGGCCAGCACCTGAAATACAGATTGATGGTGACAAGAGCGTCATCAACCGGAGGTGGAACGCCTGAAGAACCAGGGGGAGGTTCGTCTCCTGGAGGTACTGGATCCGGCTCGGGATACGCTAATTCAGGTTCATCAGGCAGTGCGACGCCATCAGAGAATAGGGTGAATGTCAGAGTTACGCTAAACGATGAATCTCAGGAAGGGATGGTTACAGGCTTGTTCCATGAGACCGATGGACATACCGTCGTTTCGATGAAGCTGGATACGGCAAAACTGGAAGCCCGTTTAAAGACCGTGGACTACAATCCGGTCATCGTTATTGCGCTTGCACAGCCTGCAGATCATGTCTCCCTGGAAATAAACGGTGCTGCAATTGACCTTCTTGACGCTAAGCAGGGCACCATTGAAATCCGATCCGTTCTCGGTACCTACCATGTTCCTGCTGCCGTGATGGCGTCATCGCGCTGGCAGAAGTCGGGAAGTCTGGATCAGCCGATAGCGGCGGATCAAATGTCGGTGATACTGACGATGGCTGCCAGCGATGCAGTTAAGGTAAGGGCCGCTCAGCAGGCCGCGCTGCAATCGGGCATAACCCTTGTCGGTTTGCCAGTCGATTTTGAGATTACAGCTAAGGTTCATGACATATCCCTGCAATTAAATCCGTTTCCACAATATGTGGAGCACCGAATTTCTTGGCCACAGGGACTGTCTGCCCCAATGAATACAGCTGTTGGGTTGGATAAGAACGGAGTTTTCTATCATATACCGACGCGAATAGAGATGAAGAAGGATGGAAGCAGCGAGGCCGTTCTGCACCGTCTAGCTGCTGGAACCGTTGCTTTCATATCTCATCAAGCGAGCGCTGCCGATGTTTCGTTTCATTGGTCCAAGGATGCCGTGAACGATCTTGCTTCGCGAATGATCCTTAACGGAAACGGACTTGTCGACGCTGCGGCAGGCACAAGTACGAATCAGTCTGCGGCGCTTCATTTCGCGCCGAATGCTCAAGTGAACCGTGCGGAGTTTGCTGCCATGATCGTGAGGGCACTCGGTTTGCCTGAGGCGAAGGGCGAAATCCCTGCTTTTCAGGATGTCAGCGCAGGCGACTGGTATAGCGGCGTCATTGCACAAGCCGTGCAGTATGAGTTTCTTCAGGGATATGAGGACGGCTGTTTCCGTCCAGATCAAGGCATTACGCGTCAAGAGGCCATGGCGGTCATGGCGAGAGTGATGAAGCTGGCAGGAATAACGAGTGCCGTGAATGAGATGGAAGCAGCAACCGTCCTTTCCTCTTTCCGAGACCGTGAGGACTTGTCCGATTGGGCCAAACCGGCTGCGGCAGTCCTTGTGAAACAAGGAATTGCCCAAGGAACCGACGCGGGGCTTAAGCCGCTGCAAAAGCTGTCCCGAGGCGAGGCCGCCGTCATGCTGCAGCGGTTATTGAAGGCCGCAGAGCTGATCGATTGATACTAAACACAGATTGGCTGGGTTGATGGATGCAGGTTCGAGGAACAACGTCTATACTTTTCATTTAAATAGAAATCAAGCATTAGAAGGATGCCGTCAGGCATCCTTTTTCGCAGGTGTGTTTGGAGGATAGCGAGAATTTGAAATAATGCGTCTCCTGCCAAACTAACAGGCAGCGGTACGCTTGGCGCCTATGACGAACTCTCAATTCAATGAGAGATCCGGGAGCTGACAAGACGAACCTGGGGATCTCGATGGTGGAGCGAATCATGAGGTTAAACTGTTACCTGATGGGACAGATAGGGCTTTCTACTGCCTTAGCAAAGAAGCACTGGGCCTGCTTTGGAAAAGTGGATACGCCAAAGACAACGGATGTGTCTATGGAAGCAGTAGAAAATTACGTGAACTCGTATCAGTGAACTCCGAGCCTTGGGAGTACTGCCTGTTTTGTGATGGCCAATTTCCGCAGAGATGCATGGAAATGTCCTGGAAAATGAACAACTCCCTTCCGACTTCCTAAAGTAAAAGGGTCTGCAATCTCGTTATTTATTTGGAACTTGGTTGAAATTTTGGAACAGTCAGAAACTTAAAGGAATAAAAATTGCAAACTCCTCTGTCTTGTCTTACCAACGTAACAACATCACCATCAAGCTAATTTAAGAAATTCGATAACAATTCGTGTTCTTGGATTATGAGATAAATTTCACAAGCGAATGATACTTCCCAACGGAGAAGCTTGCGTTAAGTGTATATCCATATATTCACTTATCTATTGAAAAGTCAATCATATTTTCTAATCCAAAGTGTTACTTTAAACCTGATATCTGAAGTAGTATAATAATCCTAGTAATAAATGACTAGTAAATATAGGGGGATTTTCCTTCTTTAACAACTGAAAGGGGAGGCTCTATTGTCTGAAGCTAACAAAACCTATAGAATCCTTTCTATTGATGGTGGGGGAATTAAAGGGCTTTACTCGGCTACGGTTATAGAAAAATTGGAAGAGCGATATGGTCCATTATGGAAACATTTCAACCTAATTTGTGGAACATCTACTGGCGGCATAATTGCTTTAGCTGTGGCCTCGGGAGTCCCAGCTAAGACGATTGTTCAATTCTATAAGGAAGCAGGACCTAAAATATTTCATTACAAAAGCAATTTTTCGCACTCTTTGAGACGATTTAAACACGTTATAGCTACAACAAAATACGATAACAAAGAGCTGAAACTAGCTTTAGAACGTGTTTTTGAGGAACGTACTATAGGCGATTGTCACACTAACGTACTGATCCCCAGCGTTAACATGACCAAAGGTAGAGCACGCATTTTTAAATCAGATCATGTCCCTACATTAACCAAAGACAATCAAAAGCGACTAGTCGATGTTGCTCTAGCCACATCTGCTGCTCCTATGTTTCTCCCTATCACCTCATTTGAAACGGAAGATGGCATGGAAGAATTCGTAGATGGAGGACTGGTTGCTAACAATCCATCTTTATTCGGTATCCAAGAATACATAAGGTACTATAAAGACAAGGGAGAATATGATGATTTCTCTCTGCTCTCATTATCTACCTTGCATGACAATGTGAAATTCGAATTAGGTAAAATGAAAAGACGGCCTCCTTTTATTAAATGGAAAGATAAGCTATTTAGTTTGATGATGGACACTCAAAGTGAATCGGTTCATTATCACATTCTCTTTTTACTGGAATCGATAAAAGGGAAGTATCTCCGAATTCCAAGCCTTCCTTTAACGAAAGCCGAAAAGAGACACATTGATTTGGACAAGGCGTATCCAAAAGCAATCTCGATACTCTCCGAGAAAGGAGAAGAAGTGTTCAATAAGTACAAAGAGGAGCAAGAACTTATCAATTTTTTTGTCAAAACTACTAAGGAGGAGCCTATTTATGTCTGATTGTCATGATCTATTCATTTCTTTTCACGATCATATTTACCTTTCCCAAGATGAGAAAAATCAACTACGTAAGTCTCGAAATGCTCTTCGTCAAAAAATTAGAAAGCATTTCACGGAGACACTCGGATTTAAAGAGCCTCTTTTTTATGGTCAAGGCTCGTATTCTATGAACACCACCATAGTACCAATTAATGGTGAGTTTGATATTGACGATGGTGTGTATCTGGAACATTTGAAAGATAAAGATGAAGATGATTGGAACTCACCATCAAAGGTACATCAATGGATTGTAGATGCCGTTGATGGTCATACCGATACTCCTCCTGAAGATAAGCTTACTTGTGTACGTGTTATTTATAAAAACGAGTATCATATAGATTTTCCTATTTATGTAAAGAGAAAAGATGAACATCCTAAGCTTGCCCACCGATCCAAGGGATGGATCGACAGTGATCCAAAGCTACTAACTGAATGGTTTAATGGGGAAGTGAGCGACAAGGGGAATCAGCTAAAGCGTATTGTACGGTACTTGAAAGCATGGAAGGATAAGAAAGAAGGGGAGGTTAAGATGCCTAGTGGGATGTTCCTGACCATCTTAGCCGCAAATGACTTTGAAGCCAACGAACGAGACGATATAGCACTTGTTGAAACTGCTAAGCGAATTTATGATACGTTAAATGATGATTATAAATTGGTTCGGCCAGTATTCCCGGGAGAAGATCTTTTTGAAGATTGGTCGGTTACACGTAGGGATAATTTCCTAAATAAGCTGAATGACCTTATTCAAAAGGGGAACGCTGCCGTCGCCCATAGCAAGAAGTCCGAATCTTCCGAAAAATGGATTAAAGTATTTGGTGACCGCTTCCCTGAATACGATGGTGACGATACCGATTCTGAACAGAACTCTGTCGTGATCAAATCCTCAATTCCACCGATACTTGGCAATCATGGTCGCTCGGCCTAACTTAAAAGAATACTACGATGGGGTGCTGGAACAGGCCGCACTCCATCTCAAACATACTCATGAAGCGGTGGAGGTTCCTTCTCCTTATAAGGATAATCCTAAATATGTGAAGTTTTTGCAAATTGAAAAAGTTATTGAAATTAAATGCTTTACATTCATTTTATGTTTACCTTTTAATTTTCCTGATGAGTTTCCCAGTGTCTTTATTATGGATCCCTTATTTTCTGAGTTGTTTCCTATCCCTCATTTAGATCGCTTTCAGGAATTGTGTTTATTCGATAAAAACGAAGCCCATCCAAACGCAGAACAGCCAATAGAGCTCCTCGATGCAGTGATTGAGCGGTCCTTCTTTTTACTCAATGAAGGCTTCACACAACAGAATGATACTGATTTTATCGATGAATTTGAGAGCTATTGGGTGCAAGAAACCAAACATAAGATTTATTCTTTGATTTCCCCAGATGGTCTCTCGAAAGAAATCTATTGGCTTCATTTCCGAAAAAATGATGATGAACTTTCGTTGGTTTCAGAGTCTCTTGAGGAAGGGCAACGATGGATTTCTCAATTCGATGGAAAGATGCAAGGTAAGGCTACCAAAGCGTGGTTTCAGCCTCTATCTTCTTTAGGAAAGCCCCCGTTTCCAACCAATAATCGAGAAATGTACAGACGACTTATCGAATATGGAAAAATAACCATTAAGGATTTAACATCATTCCTAAATCGTTACGCACGACCTTCACTCATTGTTTTTTCAATTCCATATCGAAATGGCTATATAATGGGAGCTTGGACACACGCTAAGAACTCTAAATTTCGGACAACAGTCTTTCGAGGAAAACATAGACTACAAGATTCATTAAATGGATTTCGACCAGGCAAAAGGCATGCCCAACTTGAATTAAATCGCGATTATGGTGAATTAGCGATTGATAAATACTTCGTAGAACGCGTTGACGCGAAACGTTTGTTCAATCGAGGCGGGGATGGATTAACTTACCATAATCCTAGTATCGCCATGATTGGTTGCGGATCAATTGGTAGTCACCTTAGTCAAGCTTTAGTCGAGACCGGTGTCAGGCGAGTATTGCTTATAGATCCAGATCGGTTGAATTTCGAGAATATAGCTCGTCATAGCTGTGGTGCTTCATACGTTGGAAAAAATAAAGCTCACGCTTTAAAACATTCGCTTGGACAACACTTTCCCCATCTTGATATCACTGTCAGAAAACAGGATATCTTGCACACATTGATTAAAGAAACCAGTCTCTTGAATTCTTTTGATCTTTCTATCGTTGCATTGGGGTCTTATGCAATCGAACACCGACTTAGTATTCTTCTGCGAGAGGGTATTATAAGCACTACGATGTTATTCGTATGGGTTGAACCGTACGTTGCAGGCGGTCATGCCATCTATGCTGATCCCTCTTATCCTGGTTGTTTTAATTGTTTATTTGATGCTAATCGCAGGTACCCAAGAAGCGTACTATATGATACGAGTCAGTATTCTAAAAGAGAAGCTGGGTGCCAGAGTTCTTATACTCCTTATGGCGTGGCCGATTTAAAACGATTTATTTATGACCTTAACATTTTCATAGACGACATTCGAGCAAATAAAGTCCAAAAGAATATGGTTTACACATGGGTAGGAAATGTAAAAGTTCAACAAGAGCAGGGAAGAAAGATCGCAAGTAGATGGAAAAATACCCCATCCTATTCAGCATGGCGAGTACCGATTGAAGAAATCGGTTTATGCGATAAATGTGAACCATGAAGTATGGGTTTGGAAACTATCGATTGACCTTCACACCGGAAGTGGTTAAGATTTTCCTTTCTTATCGACAAGTCAAAAAGGAACAACCGGAGTCTGGTGGAATTTTACTAGGTCGTATTTATGGAGACGGTAGGATTGTCATTGATCAAATCACGACACCCAGCAATGAAGATAGGTCAGGACGTCACTTTTTTGACCGAAATGTTGAACGTGCTCAGAGGATTGTTAAGGAAGCTTGGAAACAATCGTGTGGGGAAGTTCGTTATCTTGGTGAATGGCATACACACCCTGAAGCAAATCCTATACCCTCTTTGACTGACCGTAAATTGATTATAGGTATGATGGAAGACTCAATTTTGGATCATAAGTTCTTATTTATGGTCATTATCGGCTTGAGGGATAATTATGTTGGAGTAAGTTGCAGAGGTGAAAAACATATAACTCAGTTGTTACCTTTCTAACACGATATTAATTCCTTGAATGATTGCTAGATAATGAAAAAGAACTTAAATCTTAAATAATTTTGAAGGACAATAATGGCAAAGTCAGGAATGGAGATTAAAATGAACACGAGTATGATAAATAAAACTATAAAGGTATCTATATTACTATATGTCATTGTTTTTTTTATTTGTCTGTATTTTTTTGAAGGTAATTTCCTCAAATCAATAAGCCCAGCCCTAACGGTTGTTAGTATACTTTGGATATTATATTTCAAGTTCGCTTGGTCTCTACCTGTGTTTAATTTACTATTTAAAGTGCCTAATCTAAATGGTACATGGGTAGGAACACTTAAAAGTGACTGGTTGGATGAGAATGGTAAAAGTGTTGACGATATCGAGTTTTATATTGTTATAAAACAACAATTTTTGAATCTTCATATTAAAACATTTACAGAGAACTATTGCGGTAAATCTTATATAGAAAAATTAGAATTTAAAGAAAAAGAAGATGAGGTTATTTTAGCATATTTTTATTGTTCCGATCTGTTAAGTAATGAAGAAGACTTAAGGCAAGGTGTATCAGAATTAAGAGTAATTAGAGATGAATCGGCTTTTTTGCATGGTAAATACTGGACCAGAAATAAAACCTCAGGAATAATAAGTTTATGTCACTTTAAAGATAGGCACTATTCAACATTCGAGCAAATAAAGAATCATGTAGCTCATGGAGGAAATATACATGTATAGATACTATATTAGATTTGATGCTGATAATATTGGAGATAAAATTGAATATAATTTATTATGCGGTGATCTGATTAAAGCCCAAGAGGTCCATGAAACGATTCAAGAATCAATTAAAATTATAAAAAATAAAATCACTAGTAGCAGCAAGTACGTATTACTAATGAGTGGTTGCGATGATATATTAATTGGTACCAACATCACAAATATTGCCGAAATAGAAGAATTCACTAATAATATAAGATTTTCATTCCAGAATTCGAGTAATGAAACACTAAGTGCAGGAATAGGGGAAACGATTGTAGATTGCTTGGTAAACTTGAGGAAAGCAAAGACCGCAGGTAAAAATGTCACCATAAAATAAAAAGGTTAAAATTCTCAACAATAGACCGGCAAGTATTTATCGATATGTCTCTGACGTTTCGAATGTGAACAGGATTCTAAAGTGGATTTCTGCTCTTAATTTCAAACAGATTGTAGATTCGCTTAAGGATGCTTAGTAATATGAGGTGCCACATATCGTTCTTAGAAATATAATTTACTTTGGCAGATCGACTGTAACTTAATTTCCTGATCTCACTAATATCTTAAAAGGTATGGATTAAGGAATACCCCGTAACGCTGTCACCGGAAAGTTGGTCGATACTCTCAATTAGCGCCACTATCGCTAGGATGTGACGAATAATCGCGTCACCTTAGAAGGGGATAACGATGGTGTTTTTATCTTCATACTCAATCAAAATAACGAACTTACTGAAGAGTTTATTACGTTCTGAGTTAAATCAAGCGAAGAAGGAGCTGCGCTAATCGCGTCAGCTCTATTTATTTTACAAAGGGGGCAATAGAAGATGTTAGCTGACAACCTGAAGGGCATAGCGGTTCATTTTTAGAATGAGGAGATGGGAACAATCTGAGATAAAGGGTAAGCCATACATCTTATAATCAGAGAAAAAGTCACAAAGAAGCAGACTGAGACAAAACCTATTAGCTGAAATATTTTCCGAATTCGGATAATTTGGAATCACCAAATCAATCTCGGGGAAGTTGGTTTAAACAGTGTTTATATAAAAGATTGACAGACGATGAAGTATCGAGGAAGTAGTTGTATGATTCATCGCTTATTCTAAACTAGTCAATTCTAGTCATTTACATAGAGATTTCATCTTGCAAATTCCGAACATTATCGACATTTGGATAAGGTAATGTTCTGTGATATCTGCAGTTTTCCACCAAATTTTTGCTAAAAAACACATTAAACTACATAAAACGCTAAAATTTTTGTTTTGACATCTGCTTGTCTATACCATAGGATAATAGTATAAAAAAGTGCTCATCTAGGAGGATAAGGTCAGGAAATGAAAAAGACATGGTCAATTCTATTAACACTCGTATTATCCGTTGGATTGCTTGCAGGTTGCGGCAATGATGATAAGTCTACTGACAGTGGTGCAGCTAATGGCGGTTCGAATGGATCTCAAGATAAGAAACGCATTGCACTTGTTCTCCCTGAGAAGATCGGCGTGAATCCTTTCTTTGCATTGATGGACGAAGGATTGCAGAAGGCTGCTGCTGATTTCAATGTTGAAGTGAAAACAATTGAATCGACAGACCCGGCTTCGATTGAGCAAAACCTGCGTACGGCGGTTGCCGAAAAATATGATTTGATCATCACATCCACCTTCCAGATGGAAGATGCATTGAAGAAGGTTGCACCGGAGAATCCGGACGTGCCTTTTGCCATTATCGATACGGTCGTGGATTTGCCGAATGTCCGCAGCGTCGTATTCCGTGAACATGAAGCAGCTTACCTGCTTGGTGCAGCAGCTGGATTGGCTACGAAGACCAACAAGGTTGGCAACGTGGTTGCAGACGACATTCCGATTATGCATAAATATATGACCGGCTTTGCAGAAGGTGCAAAATCGGTAAACCCTAACGTTGAAATTTTCGTTAACTACGTCGGCGGTTTCACAGATCCGGCTAAAGCGAAGGAACTCGCACTCCTGCAGAACTCCAAAGGTGCCGATTTCGTTGCAGGCCTTTCCGCTGTTGGTGATTTGGGCGTATTCGAAGCCGCGAAAGAGAAAGGCTTCTACGCTTCAGGACAAGATACGGATAACACGGGCACGGATCCCGAGCACGTTGTGCTTGCACAATTGAAAGGGACAGACGCTGTTGTCTACGAAACGGTTAAAGACTTTGCAGAAGACAAATACTCATTCGATATTCGTGATTACGGTCTGAAAGAAGGTGGCGTGGGTCTTACCTACGTAACCCATGAGAGCAAAACACCGCTTAACCCATTTATTGGACAAGACATCGTAGATCAGCTTAAGGTGATTTCCGACGATATTATCGCCGGAAAGATTAAAGTAACGAACGCATTGGAACAAAATTAGTTCTCACCTGGACCGGCTGCACATGAGCAGTCGGTCTTTCATTCAGAAGCGAAAGGAAGGCAATGACTCGATGCTACTCCAGATGGACAATATTACGAAAAAGTATGGCGAGTTTAGCGCAAACCGCGGCATTGATTTTTCGCTGCGCGCGGGTGAGGTTCATGCGATTGTCGGGGAAAACGGTGCAGGCAAAACAACGCTGATGCGGATATTGTACGGGATGGAGCAGCCAACCTCGGGTAAGATTCGGCTGAATGGCAAGGAAGTTTCGTTTGCAAGCCCGCTTGACGCGATTCAAGGCGGCATCGGCATGGTGCACCAGCACTTCATGCTGTTTCCTACGTTTACGATCGCTGAGAATATCGTAATCGGCAATGAGCCGGGATCAGGTGCCGGGTTTGACCGCAAGCAAGCCGTGAAGATCGTGGAAGGACTCTGCGAAAAATACGGCATGAAAGTGGACCCGCGCGCCACCGTTAGCAGCAGCGCCCCCGGCGTGCAGCAGCGGGTTGAAATACTGAAGGTGCTGTATCAGGGCGCCGAGATCATTATATTGGATGAGCCGACGGGCGTGCTGACGCCGCTTGAGGTTCAGGAGCTTCTGGATGCCATTAAACAGCTCTCCAAACAGGGAAAGAGCTTTATTCTGATCAGTCATAAGCTGAACGAGGTCCTTGATGTGGCCGATCGCATCACGGTGCTCCGTGACGGCGCCGTCACAGGCGTAGTCGAGAAGGGAAACACCGATGCCCATGAGCTTTCCCGTCTCATGGTCGGCCGTGAGCTCATGGAGCTAGATCGCAAGCCGATCACGCCGGGTGAGAAGGTGCTGGAAGTATCGGACGTTTCGATCCGCGGAACGAAAGGAAAGCCGGTTCTGGACGGCGTAAACCTGGAAGTGCGGGCAGGCGAGGTTGTCGGGATTGCCGGTATTTCAGGCAACGGGCAATCCGAACTGCTGCAGGTGATCTCCGGTCTGGCTCAGCCGGACAGCGGCCGGATTGCCGTTTCGGGCAAGGACGTAACCGGCATGTCGACAAGGGAAATACGGGAGCACGGATTAGCCCATATTCCGGAGGATCGCTATGTATGGGGTGCTAATCGAACGGCAACCGTGATGGACACCGGGCTTATGGGGCACCACCGCCGCTTGCAGAAGGGCGGCTTCCTTAATCTGAAGGACATTCGTTCGCTGGTTTCCGGATGGGTTCAGAAGTTCTCGATCAAGACCGGATCTCTGGAGACCAGCACGCAATATCTATCCGGCGGCAATCTGCAGAAGCTGATCGTCGCACGGGAACTGGAGCAGGGAACCCCGTTCCTGATCGCTGCCGAACCGACGCGGGGCGTCGACATCGGAGCCATGGAGACAATCCATGGCGAGCTGCTCAAGCGGCGTGAAGAGGGGACGGGAATTCTGCTGGTATCATCGGAATTAACAGAAATTTTGAAGCTGTCCGACCGGGTTCTGGTTATGTTTGAAGGCCGGATCGCGGGCGAGCTGTCGGCGAAGGAAGCGACAGAAGAGAAGTTGGGACTGCTGATGGCGGGAGGAGCCTTGTAATGAATAAATGGACAAAATTTACGCTTCCGCTGCTCCAGCCGATTGCCGCCATCATTGTTGGGCTGCTTGCCGGAGCCATCGCGATCATGATTGCCGGCGGCGATATCCTGCAGACTTACGCGGAGATGTGGAAGGGTGCCTTCGGCGGCATGTATTTCTTTACGAATACGCTGTCCCGGGCGACCCCGATCATTCTGATCGGTCTGGGCGCGGCGTTTGCTTTTCGGGCAGGTTTCTTTAACCTTGGCGCCGAAGGTCAGATGGTGTTTGGCGCACTTTCTGCCGCATTGGTTGGATTGTATATGCCGGGCCCCGGCTGGCTGGTGTGCATCGCTGCCATCCTTGCGGGTGTGATTGCGGGCGGATTATGGTCGGTGATGGCCGGATATTTTGATGCCCGGTTCCGGGTGAACCTGCTGATCTCCACGCTGCTGCTGAACTATGTGGCCGTATTGTTTGCGGGCTATCTGGTCGCCTATCCACTGAAGGACCGCTCGGGCTCCGCTGCGATGGCGCAATCCGAAATGCTGGATAACAGCGTCTGGCTGCCGAAGCTGATCTCCGGCATGCCGCTGCATGTAGGCTTTGTGCTCGCGGTGCTGGCCGCGTTGATTATATTCGTGCTGTTGAAGCGCTCCGTGATCGGTTACGAGGTACGGATGCTTGGCGGCAATCCGCTGTTTGCCCTGTTTGGCGGCGTTAAGCGCGGTCCGATGATGCTTGGCGCGATGTTCTTCAGCGGGGGCTTGGCCGGACTTGGCGGGGCCGTTGAAATTCTGGGCTCCCAGTATCGTTATATCGATGGTGCATTATCTACGGCCGACTATGCCTGGACGGGCATTATGGCTGCATTGTTGGCAGGATCGCATCCGATCGGCACGCTGATTGCATCGATCTTTTTGGCCGCGCTGCAGACAGGCGGTATGGGCGTGGAACGGAATACAGAAGTGCCGCTTGAGGTAGGAGCGATCATCCAATCCGTGCTGATTCTGTTTATTTCCGCCCGATTCACATACAGCTTCCTGAAGCGCAGAAAGGGGAACAAATCCGATGGAACAGCTGTTTGATCTTGCTCTAATCAACTCGGCCCTCCGCGTGCTCACTCCGATCTTGCTTGCGGCCCTCGGCGGTGCCCTGTGTTCGCGCGTCGGATTGTTCAACGTCGGTTTGGAAGGCTTTATGCTGCTGGGCGCTTTTTCCGCCGTGGTGGGGAACCACTTCTTCGGCAACGTCTTTTATGCGATTTTGTTCGCGATTGCGATTGTTTCGATTTTCTCTTTTATCTTTGCGTATCTCAGCATTAATCTGCAGGCGAACGTCATTGTGGTCGGTATCGCGATGAATGCGTTGGCGGCCGGATTGACCACGTTTAGCTTACGGGCTATTTTTGATGTAAAAGGTGCATTTTATGACAATACGATGGTCGGGCTGCCAAAATGGAACATTCCGATTATCGAGGATATTCCGGTGATCGGTCCGATACTGGCCGGCCTGACGCCGCTTGTCTATCTGTCGTTTTTGATTGCGGGCCTCATGTGGTATTATTTCTATCGCACGAAGAATGGCTTCCGGTTCCTGGCTGCCGGCGAGAATCCACTCGCTGCCAAAAGCGTGGGCATCCGTGTGAGACGGTACCAGTATGGAGCCGTGCTGGCGAGCGGCGTGTTATGTGCGCTTGCTGGCGCGCAGCTGTCGCTTGGACAGGTGACGATGTTTACGGAAGGCATGACGGCCGGACGCGGCTTTATCGCGCTCGTAGCGACGATGCTGGGTCAATCGGGTCCGCTTGGGGTGACGGCGGCAAGCCTGCTGTTCGGCTTTATGGATGCGCTCAGCATCCGGTTCCAGGGGCTGGCGCTGCCTACGCATTTCACGCAGATGCTGCCTTATGTCGTCACGATTCTGGCGATGTTCTTCTTTAAGGATAAAAGCTTCCAGCAGGACGCGCTGAAGCAGGGCACAAGCTCCAGATAGGCGCGTATGCCGCGCCGCGACAACCTGTGATGTGATTGAAGTCATCCAGACGATAAGCGGATGCGAAAGCCGACAAAGCGTAAAGGAGATGAACTTGGTGCACAAAAAAGCAGAACGATTGAAAAAAATGAAGCCGGTGGTGGTGGGCAACCTGACCGAGGAGCAGCGTGCCAAGCTGCCGCCGGGGCAGACGCTGACCGAGAAATTCCCGATTTTGCACGAAGGGGAGGTTCCTCATTACGACATGTCGGAATGGACCCTCAAGGTATTCGGCGAAGTCGAAGAAGAACGGACGTTTACCTATGAAGATCTTATGGCGATGCCAACGGTAACCGTGAACACTGACATTCACTGCGTCACCCGCTGGTCCAAGTTCGATACGGTATGGGAGGGAATCCTGTTTCGGGATTTCATAGCGGAGCTGGGGATCAAGCCGGAAGCCAAGTATGTCATGTTTCATGCCGATCCCGATTATGACACGAATGTACCGATCGAGGATTTGCTCCAGGATAACGTGCTGCTGGCCTATCGTTTCAACGGCGAGCCGCTGACGGACAAGCATGGCTGGCCGCTGCGCACGGTTGTGCCGCACCGCTATTTCTGGAAGAGCGCCAAGTGGCTGCGCGGCATCGAGTTTATGAAGGAAGACCGCCCGGGCTTCTGGGAACGCAACGGCTTCCACAATGAAGCGGACCCGTTCAAGGAAGAGCGGTTTAGCGGCGAAGCCTTGGATATACCCGAAGACGAATGGACACGTAAGGAGTTTGACTAATATGTTGATGCCTATTTTGCAAGTGAACTCAGAGGATATACCTGAATTTGTGATCGTCTGCGGCGATCCGAAACGCGCGGAGACGATTTCCCGTAAGCTCGCAGATGCACGCGAACTCGCATTCAGCCGCGAGTACCGCACCTTCGTGGGGACGTATGAAGGCGTTGAGCTGGCGGTAACCAGCCACGGAGTTGGATGCCCGGGAGCTGCGGTTTGCTTCGAGGAGCTGATTCGCGCGGGCGCTAAGACATTGATTCGCGTCGGGACGGCCGGGTCTTATCGTGCGGACACCCCTGCGGGGAGCCTTGTCGTCAGCACCGCGGCGATCCGTACGGACGGCCTGACGAAGCAGCTGGTGCCGGACGGCTTTCCTGCGGTTGCGGACAGCCAGGTGGCGGAGGCGCTGTACGAATCCGCCCTCGCGAGCGGTGATGGCGTGGTGCGCAAGGGGATTACCGTAACCCTGGACGTGTTCTTTAACGGTGTTGAGGAAGTGCCGCACCAGAAATATAAAGCAGCGGGCGCGCTCGGCGTCGAGATGGAAATTGCGGCGCTGTACGTCGTTGCGGCGATCCGCGGCGTTCGCGCCGGCGCGATTGTGGCGATGGACGGCTTTGCCGACGCCGATCTCGCGGCCGAGTACGACCCGAACACGAATGTGGTCGCCGACGCGGTGGAACGCGAGATTAACACGGCCCTACAGGCTGTGGTGAAACTGGCGAAGCAGGGTTAGTAAGGGCAAGAAAGCCGGATTTCCTGAGAGCAAGCTGCAGGAAATCCGGCTTTCTTGTTTTAGTATGATGAATCTGGGGAAGTACTAGAGACTTGCAGCAGCAACTCCAGCAGTGCCTATCGTTATTGCTTTGGCGGCTGGACCGTGAAGAAGGGAACCTTTTCGATTCCGACGGCCCGCACGTAAGTGAATAATTGCCCTTTATGGTGGATTTCGTGATCGACCATGTTGCCCAGCCACACTTTTCCCGGGACAACGAACCCGTTAAATTCCAGCGGCTGCTCGAGCTGGCTGTCGGACAATTCAGCAAAAACCGCCGTAGACGATTCGGTTGAAGCTTGCACGATATTTCTAATGTCATCGATGGTTTCGAACTGGGTGGAAATCGAAGGCGGAGAGAATGAGCCTTTTGCAATGGAGCGCAGGAACATATCCGAGGACGCCGCAATATGAACAGCTAATACGCCTAAGGTATAGGCGTTATCCCACGGTTTATAATTCAGATGCTCGTTCTGTACGTCCTGCAGCAGTTGAAGCAAGACCGTACGGTGTCTATCCCATCGTTCGAATTGCTGTTGACCTTCATGACTCATGATTCATCCTCCTTGATCGATTGCAGAATAAGTCTTTAACATGCAACCGCCTTATTCGCGGTTCATAAAACAGTTCGATAGGAATTAGCGAATTCCTTCCCTATGCGCAAGCTTATAGCCAGATGTTGAATTCGATAAATTCGGAAAAAAGTAGTTGCAAAAAGAAAGCGGAGCGTATATACTGAGTTTAATTAGTAATTGGTCAATCAATAAATAAATGAAATGAGTGAAGGGAGGGTGGTAGAATGGCTAGAGCGTCGACCTCTGCGAATCGGCGGAATGATATCGTGGCGGCAGCAATCGAAGTGTTTGCAGAGATCGGATATTATCGCGCGACCACGGCTCAGGTAGCCGAACGGGCAGCGATATCCCAGCCTTACGTTTATCGGTTCTTTACCAAGGAGTCGCTGCTCGTGGAGTCGCTGGCAGTTTCCTGGGAGCGCATCGTGAAGGCATTTCAAACGGTGATTAAATCCGCTTCTCCAGAGAATCTGGAGCTGGGTTTGATTCAGGCATACGAAGGAATCGTGCAATCGCATCGCAGCGAGATCCTGCTCCAGATGCAGGCCCAGACGATTCAGGAAGCGCCCATTCGCGAAGCGATGCAGCAGGGAATGAATGAGGTAAAGAATCTTGTGGAGAATGCCTTTGTGCGAGCGGGGTTTGAGGATGCCGATAAGAAAACCTCCGATTTTCTGGCCCGGGGCATGCTGTGCAATGTAGCCATGGCGATGGATATGCCGAATATGATGCCCATCAGATAGAGAATGCCCAGCGCGCTTTGAAGTGCCACACCGCGTACCGCAAAGGTAGTGCGCGGTGGAAGAAGGGCATTTTTTTAAAACTAATTGTAATTGATCAATCAATAATAACAAATAACATAAAATTAAGGAGAGATTGATGATGAAAAAAGCGATTGTGTTGGGTGCAACAGGTGGCGTAGGAGCCCCATTGACCGTGGAGCTGGTAAAGCGTGGGGTCCAAACAGTGGCCTTCGGCCGCTCTAAGCAGAAGCTCAACGAGCTGGCTGAGCAGTTGGGCCATTCCCCTCTGCTTACGCTAGAAATAGGCGATGCTTTTAAACCGAAGGATATCCGAAGAGCCGGGGCAGGAGCTGACGTTATATTTCACAGTGCAAACATTCCCTATCATGAGATGGAGTCCAGGCTGCTGCCGCTGGGGGAATCGGTCATGACAGCAGCAGAGAAGCTGGGTGCAAAGGTTGTCGTTGTCGATGGAATCTATCCTTATGGCAGACGCTTAATGGAAAAGGCAACGGAGGATCATCCCAAAAAACCGCATACCCGTAAGGGCAAAGTAAGATTGGCCTACGAGCAACTGATATTCTCGTCGCGCTGGCATAAGGCGAAGCCTCTTATCGTACGGCTTCCTGACTATTACGGTCCTTCCGCGCAGGCATCTTATCTATCCGTCACGATGGAAGCCATTGCGGCAGGCAAGCCAACTGCTTTCATCGGCAATATGAGCGTTCCCCGCGAGTATGTCTATTTGCCGGACGCCGCCCGGATGATTGTGGAGATTGCAACAAGAGAGGAGTCCTATGGGCAGAACTGGCATATCCCCGGACCGGGCGTGATTTCAGGCCATGATCTGGTGCGGATTGCGCAGCAGGCTGCCGGAAAGCGCAAGGCCGTGATGCCGCTGGGACGAATCGGGCTCTCCGTAATCGGGTTATTCAATCCGGTGATGAAAGAAGTGGTTGAGATGCTGTATTTGACCGAGGAGCCGCTGGTGCTGAGCGGTGAAAAATATGAACGCTTGATCGGCCCGATTCAATGGACGCCGCATGAGCAGGCGATTACGGCAACGATGAGGAGTTTAATGGGCAAACGTGCTCGGGAAGCAGAAGACGCACAGCGTGGTGCAGCCACGATATAACGATGCGATGCAGAAGTTTTTTTACGAGAATTGGTAATTGATCAATCAATCATTAAATAAACGAATAATATCTTACTCGTCGAGTGATTGACTCTTTAAAGGAGGTGAATCCAATGGCTAAACTTCAGCTTAAATTTATGGACGGTTTCTTGGTAGCGGTTATGCTGGTATGTGTGCTTAGCTGGTGGGATTGAAAGATCAGGGAAGATGAATCATCAGGTTAAATAAAAACAATAAGGAGGATGTAAGTATGAAGGAAGAGATACGTTCGGTTTGGTTTTCCAGGCACTCGATCTTGCTCGGCATCACAGCCACTCTGCTGGTACTGTTCTCCATGTGGGATTAATTATAGGTAAACACGCTGACTGCGTAGACGGTTGGCGTGTTTTTTTTTATGGGCTCGAAAAAAATTTCGAGAATATCCATCAGTTTCATTTGCCCAAACGTTATATTAACAGAAAAGACAAAACGAAAAGTGAGAGGTTGGCTAATGCAAGTATGTGATCTCTATGAAAATCTGAAGGACGATGTCCAGCGTTATGCCAGATCCATTGCCAAGCATGCTTATGAAGCGGATGATCTGGTCCAGGATGCCTTTATGAAGGCCATCAATGAGCCGAACCTGGCAGCTCTGGCCCTTCACAAGCAAAAGGCCTGGTTCTTCAGAGTCGTCAAAAATCGCATGATCGATATTAGCCGCCGGGAGAAGCGGCTCGTATCGTGGGAGGATGATCTGGATGTCGCCGAGCTCCCCGTTTCAAGCCGCAATATTGAAATGACAGAATGGCTCGCCCGTTTGCCGCAATCGCAGAGCGATATCGTGTTTAAGCGTTTTTGGCTCGGGATGTCCAGCCAGGAAATCGGTGAACAGCTGGGCATGCCGGCAGCCACGGTTCGTTACAAATTGCAAACCGCCATTAAAAAGTTGAGAAAACTATGGGAGGAAGATATGAAATGAGCAGAATCATTGAAAATGTAGGGATGTTGGATCTTACGCAGGCCACGGAGGAAACCGTAACAAGCATCGAGCGGATCGGAAACGTGGGCCTTGTGATATACCGGGCAGAGACGGCACACCTCCTCACGCTGTTGAAAAACGCAGGCAATATCGGCAAGACGCTTGAAATCCCCGAGGGACACCGCTATTACAGCGGCACGCTGCGGCTGGGCGAGGAATATTTTCAGCTCCTGGAGCAGCCGGACCGCGTATTCGTTAACGGCACGGTCATTATCGATAAAGAAGTATCCCTTGAAGCCTTCCAAAACAGCGCACTGCATCTGGTGGTCAACGGCGAGGTCTATGCTCCCCGGCATCTGGCCGCTGCCGTTACCTCAGCACTCCTCAAAGTGGGAGGAGCCAGCGCGGAGATTCACGCTTACGAATACGAACCCAGGTTCGAGTCCGGGAAGGTACAGTTGAACAACGCGTACCTGGCCTCCAGCAACGAGCCCATGAACCTGGTCTTGAACGGCATGGTTCATCTGGATAAGGAGCTGGATATGGAGCAGTTCACGGCCCGGATTGACAGCCTCCAAGTTAACGGCAAGGTGATTATCCATGAACATCAATCCCCTTATTTCTACGATAAACTGAAAACGATAAATGGCCTGGTCGAGGTGATCCCGGCAGGATTCGAATATGTAACCAAACCGTTAAGGTTAAACGGAAGAACCGTTCGGCGATTTAAAGGACATAAGCTCTACACAAATAAGCCGCTCATTATCGAGGCGGACGTGACCCGTGACGCCTTCAGCCAGGCCGTGTCGGAGATACAGTCGACTTCCTTTATCATTTGCAGCGAGGAGATCGAGGATCTGGTCTGGGAGCGCTGCCCCAACCTAAATACGGAGATCGTAAGTTATGAGCGGCTGTTTGTGTTCATCAACGGCGAGGAGACCTGGTCGAGGGATCAGCTGCTGGCTTTGGAACAGCCGGCAAGCTTCATTGTTGACGGGACGCTGACCTTGGACGATGACGTGACTGAGGAAGATATTAAGGCTTCCGTGTCCTCCCTGGATCTTTTCGGCGAAGTTGTTGTAGGGGAAAAAAGAATTAAAGGCATTTTATACCCTTACCTTCGGGCAAACAATGGAAGTATTATAGTGAAGGGGACGGAAGAAGAGCTTGCAGGTATTGGTAATGTCGGAATGTTGTCGCTATAAAAGAAATGAGGAATGAAACCATGAATATCAATAATGAAGATATTGCCAAACAGCATGTTCGCGATCTCCGTCAGGAATTGGAACGATGCCGGATGGCAACGAAATTGCGATCGAAACGCAATGCAGCGGTCAACACCGCAACGACTGCACGTACAGTCGAAGGAAAGTGGAAGTCGCTGCTTAATACCATCATCATGATGGGAAGAAGAATGCTCTAATCGGTTGAGCCGGTTAAGGCACCAAACGAAATTATACGAATCGTCGATGCGATAAGCGTCGGCGATTTTTAGTTTTTTTTGCCTACCGATAGTTAAAAAATATTGACACCTGTCATCATCCAGCTTAAAATTCTACCTATCGGTAGGTAAAAAAAGGAGTGGATGACATCGTGAAAAAGAAAGATTTAACCTCGCAGCAAATCGTCGAGGCCGCCATCGGATTGTTTGCATCCCATGGCATCGACAAGACCAGCCTTGCGATGATTGCCGGCGAAGTTGGCATTACGAAACCGTCGATCTACTACCATTTTGCATCCAAGGATGAACTGGTGGAGCGCGTCTTTGATTATATGTTCAGCGATTATCGTTTCGATCATTATTTCTCCCTGACCGGGATGAATGAGCATAACTTTGCAAAGCAGCTGTACGAGGGCGGGCTGCGCATGTTTCCGGAGGAAGAAGAGGCATTTGTGCCGGTGATGCGCCTATTGAGCGAGTTCATGCTGACCGCAAACCGGAATGCCAACTACGGCCAGCGGGTAGCTGCCATGCAGCAATCGTTCCTGGACGGCTTTCGGGAGCTGATGCGGTTAGGAGCAGGCTTCGGAATTATCGATCGGCAGCATGCAGATGCCAAGGCCTATGTTCTGGCTCTGGTCATTGATAATATTACGAGTTATATCATGATGGAGATTCCGCTGGACTATCAAACCGTCTGGAAAGAAGCTGTGAACAGCGTTCTCAGGAAAGGAGCGGATACCATTGAATAATGGGATGGAATACAGTGACATTGGATTGTCCGCGTCTGACCGGATCCTAGTTTGGGCGGTACCGCCATTATTAGGCGCGGTGATCGGCTGGTTTATACCTGCTATTGCGGATTGGGCAACGGGCCTGGCTTGGGTGCCTTTTCAAGGGCCCTTGGAGTTAATCGCATCCATACAAGGACCGTGGGTTGTCATCGTGACCGCAGTTCTAGGTCTGCTCGCCGGTATGATACTCTCCCATGTCGCCATCAAAGAAAGTCTTGCCGTGCGCCTGTCCGACAAGGAGATCACGCTCCGCATTCATGAAGTCGACCATACGTTTGCGAGAGAAGAGGTGTCGGCCGTTTTTCTGGACGGCAAGCAGCTGGTGCTGCTGGGCAACGAGGGACAGGAGCTCTATCGGGAGAAACCCGAAGCCAAACGGGATGTCGTGGCCGAAGCCTTTAAACGGCACGGATACTCCTGGAGAGACCGCGATCCGTTCGCTGATCATTACGTCAGATGGGTTGCCGATTCGCCGGGATTGACGCCCAGCATGAACGCGCTGTTCCTGGCACGGGAGAAGGCGATGGAGAACGAGGATAAAAAAGATGCAGCCGATCTCCGACAGGAATTATCGAAGCTGGGAATTACGGTGCGGGATGACGGAAAAAAACAGTATTGGAGGCAGCACGGGCAGAGGCCATAGCGATCTTAGGCAGCAAAGCGGATCATAGCGACATCATGGCTCACCAGATACATGCCCACGATTAATAACGGTATAGAAGCAATCGTAGTTGTCCTGCTCATACGCTGCACACTCATCACGCCCACCGCCGATAAAGGGATCATCGGCGGTTTTTTATTGGATCTTCACATCGCTATTGGCTGCCATGACATTTATACCCCCTCTTATCCAACAAAATGACACCTCCCTCGCTCAAGCGAGCCTGCGGCAAACAATATCCCTCTTATGGCAAGACATCCGGCAGTCCTCTCTTTCCATGAGAAGTTTTACAATGAAAGCGATACCTCAGCGAAGGAGTTGTCTTATGAATTTTGATCTGAATATCGTACCTTTCAGCCGAAGAGAGTCCTTCTTGGCCATTTCCCTTCTGCCCGCGGCAAAGGACCGCAGACAAGGACTTTACCTGCGCACCGTCCGCGGAGGGGATGACAAGTTTGGCGAGGCGTTTCTGATAGAGCTGCTAAACCGGCAGAGCGAGCCGGTTCCGTTCGAACCTATTGCATCACCCGACAAAATCAGGCTAACGGCCGCCGATTCGGAGGGCCATGCGGACATTTGTTTATCGGACTCCCGGACCGTGCGATTCCGCTCGGAAGGCTGCGGCATCCGGCTTACCTTTTTTCCGGCAGCGTACGACTACGCCTATGAGACCCATCCGGACAGCTGGGAAGTGAACAGCTTCACGCATGGCTGCCGCTTCATGCTGACCCGGCTTGCAGGCCAGATGGGCATGGAGGTCGAATGGAACGAGATCAAGAGCTCGCGGGTAACCGCCGACTTTTCCGTGGATCCTGCAACCAATTGTGCGGAATTTGCGGTTGAAGAATTCATTACGGTCTTGAAGCCGCGCGACGAATGGGAGTCCTTCGACGATGCGGTTGAAAGCGTCCGTGAAGATTACGGGCATTGGCTGAACAACACCCTCACCGTCTCTGAACGGTGGCAGGAAGCAAGGGAACTCGCCGCCTATATTACCTGGTCCTGCGTGGTTCCGGCCGAAGGCTGCCTGACCCGCCCAGCCATGTATATGTCCAAGAACTGGATGACCAACATCTGGAGCTGGGACAACTGCTTTAACGCAATGGCCCTCGTGCGGCATAATCCCAGGCTGGCCTGGGATCAATTCATGATCTTTTTTGACCGGCAGGATGAGAGCGGCCTGATTCCGGACTTCGTGAACGATAAATACGAGCTTTGGAATTGCAACAAACCGCCGATTCACGGCTGGACGCTGGCCTGGATGATGCGTCGGACCGATTTCATCAAGGAGACCCAGCTGCGCGAGGTCTATGGCCCATTGTCCAAATGGACGGAGTGGTGGTTCACGCATCGGGACCAAGACGGCGACGGCATTCCCCAGTATAACCACGGCAACGATTCAGGCTGGGACAACAGCACGGCGTTCAATAACGGCATTCCCGTCGAGAGCCCCGACCTTGCCGCCTATCTGATTATTCAGATGGAGACGCTGGCCGAAATCGCGGGTTTGCTGGGCCTGACCGAGGAGACCAGTCAGTGGAGACAGAGAGCGGACGATACGCTGGAGCGTTTGATTCGGCACTTCTGGAAGGATGGCCGGTTCACGGCCTGTCGTTCGGGAACGCATGAGGTGTCCGAGGGAGACAGCTTGCTGTTGTTCGTTCCGATCCTGCTGGGAAGGCGCCTACCCGAGTTTATCCGTACGGCTCTACTGGAAGGGCTTCGGGATGAAAACCGATTCCTGACGAGCAACGGCTGGGCTACCGAGAGCGTAAGCAGCCCATATTACAAGCCGGACGGATATTGGCGCGGGCCGATCTGGGCCCCTTCCACGATGCTGCTGGTCGAAGGGGTGGCCGCAGCCGGCGATAATGAGCTGGCCACGGAGATTGCGGAGCGGTACTGCCGGATGGTCAGTCTCAGCGGCATGGCCGAGAATTTTGATGCCCTGACCGGAGCGGGGCTTCGCGATCGGGCGTTCACCTGGACCTCCAGCGTATTTTTGATTCTTGGACATGAATACACCCTGTAAGTGCGTGTTCAAAAAGGTCGATTTTCAGCACCGAAGCTGCTTCCTTTTCGCTTCGTGTTAGATATAGAATTTATTCGTTATCAGCAGAGCTGATGAAATTCTATATCGCAAGAAAACCTACTTTTGAATCGCGGTCGCTCATCCTTGCTTGGCCTCGATTGGTTTTCTTATCAAAAGCGGACTTTTTGAACAACCTCTATAACGATGACGGACAAATACTTCTTCCCGGGCTTTTGCCTTGCGGGGGAGGTGCTTTTTCCGTTTCCTCTCATTTTCCAGTTGCCGCCTAATTACAAGCCCTTTGTTCGGGTTTATAATGAAAGCGGTATCACGGACGGAATAGCGGTCCTGCCGCATGGCGAACGAGTGGACGTAAGTTTCACGATACGATACGACAACGGGGAGAGTAACCATGAATCTTCAGGGGATCAAAGATCGTGTGGGCCGGCTGTTCACCGGCACCTATCACAGTATACGAACCAAGCTGCTTACTTGTTTTTTAATCGTCACCCTGATTCCGCTGTTCTCGCTTGGCGGACTTTCTTATGTTCAATCCGCTAAAGTGATTAACTCCCAGTTCGGCAAATACGGCGATAATGCCGTAGCACAGCTGGAGCAGCAGACCTCTTCGGTATTGGGGCGGATGAAGCAGACGGCGGAAACGATTTATTCCTATTTACTGGACCCGAGCCATTCGGGAATTGGAAGCGGGACGCCGTCCACCTACGGCGACATTATGGAGAAGAACGATTTCGAATCGTTGTTGAAGTCCCTGCGGACTCAGATGACGGCCGGGATCTACATTATTACGACCTCCGGCTATTACTATGGGGAGAACAATTTGGATGTGAATAAACTCGGCAATATCCCGATGTGGAACACGAGACCGAAGACATATGCCGGGACTTATTGGCTCGGCTTTTATAAACAGGATCATTCCATCAAGAGCAGCGATAACGATAACGTGCCGGTCATCGGGCTGGCCGTACCGATCCACCACCCGGACAAGGCTCAGGACGGCAGTGTCATCCTGATTGAGGAGAACGCCGAGGAACTGCTGCGCAGTTATGCCAAGTTCGAGGCGGATACGCACGCCCATCTGCTTATTACTTCGCCGGACGGCACGGTCGTATATGAGACGGACGCTCCGTATACGCCCCATGACAACGATGTGACCTGGACCCGGGCGATCGATGTCAACCAATGGACCATGGAAGCCAGAATTCCCGCCAAGGCGTTCTATCAATCCTCGGGCGTTATTCGGGCGAATACGATGGTTGTTGCCATCGTCTCCTGCCTGCTCGCTTTTGGCATCGCCTATCTGTTCTCCTCCCGGTTCACCTCACGAATCCGGACCTTGAAGGACTCGATGCAGAAGGTGAGCTTTGGCAAGCTGGATACCCGTACGCCGATCGAGGGCAGGGATGAACTGGGCAGCCTCGATATGAGTTTTAACCGGATGGTAACGGGGGTACAGACCCTGATTGGCGAAGTGGAGCAGAGCGAGCGGCTGAAAAAAGAGGCTGAACTGCGCGCATTCCATTATCAGATCAATCCCCATCTGCTGTTCAATACACTCAATTCCATCCAGTGGAAGGCCCGGCTACAAGGTGCGGAGGATATTCGCCAGATGCTGTACCATCTGACGATGGTGCTGGAAGGGAATTTGAATATCTCGCAGGAGCTCGTTACGCTGAACAGGGAGCTGCGCATGATCGGTCACTTTCTGAAAATCCAGGAGATCAGGTACGGCAAGGTGTTCCGTTATGAGCAGGACTGCGATGAGGCGCTCATGCCTTATTTGATTCCACGGATGACACTTCAGCCGCTGTTTGAAAATATTTTTTTCCATGCCTTTACCGATGGTCAGGGAGAAATACATGTCAAGGTCGAGGAGGATCATGACGAGCTGGTGCTCACGCTTCGCGATAACGGAGCCGGCATCAAGGAGGAGAAACTGACGCAGTTATTCTCGCCGGAGATGAAGCGGAAGGGTCGCGGCGGGCTTGGCGTGCGTAACGCCGACCAGAAATTCAAGCTGCATTTTGGCCCGCTCTATGGACTGAAGGTGCATTCGGTTAAGGGAGAAGGAACAACGATCACCATACGTTGGCCGAAAAAGGAGGAATCTTTCGATGATGAAAGCAGGGAACATTAAAGTGATGATTGCCGACGATGAGAGCATTGTTCGCAAGGGACTCCGCTCCACGGTGCCGTGGGATCGGTTCGGGATGGAGGTTGTGGCGGACAGCCCCAACGGTCAGGCGGCCTGGGAGGCTTTTCTGGAGTTTCGACCGCAGGTCGTCATTACGGATATCGTCATGCCGGAGATGGATGGGATCGAGCTGTCGCGGAAGGTGAAGGAAATCGCGCCGGAAACCCGGATCATTCTGCTCAGCTGCCACCGGGACTTCGAATATGCCCAGGAGGGGATGCGGCTCGGCGCTTCGGGTTATCTGCTGAAAACCGCCTTCGAGGACGAAGAGCTCGAAGCGATGCTGGGAAAATTCCAGCGTGAGCTGGCCGACATGCCGGCCTACGGGTACGAGTTGGGAGAACAGGTATCCGCCCATCTGTTTGCTTGGCTTAACGGTCATAGCGACCGTTTCCCTGGAGAGCTCCGTAAGCTCTGCGCCCGAGCGGGCGGGGAGGGCAAGCCCATCTCTTTGTATCTGATCAAGACGGCGGGCTGCAGCGGCAATTGGGAGGACCTGCTGCAGGAGCAGGGCTCCGAGGAGCCGGGATTGCGCTTTAGCAAGCTGGTGCCGTACGGCGCGGACAGCTGCTATTGGGCCGTACCGGAGGAATATAAGGAAGCGGCGAACGGCCTGTTGGTGGAGATCAAGAGCCGCTGCGGGAAGCTAACCTGGAATTGGCGGGGAGGTCTTCAAGACTCGGAGGATGTGCAGAGAGCCTTTCAATCCTTGCACAAGGAAGCCGAGCTGGAGCGGGTGTACGGTCTGAGCGGGGAGCATTGGCCGGAGCCGATCCTGCACGCGGTTCATCTGCTGCACGAGCATCCCGCGGACGAGTGGTCGGCAGCGGAGCTGGCTCAGAAGGTGGGGCTGAGCCGCAGCCACTTTTCGATCCTGTTCAAGAAAACGGTTGGCGACAGCTTCATCGCGTTCCAATATAAACGCAAGCTTCGCCTCGCTTATGGCCTGCTGCGCGAAACCTCCTTAACGATGCAGGAGATCGCCGAGAAGACGGGGCTCGGAGACAGCAAATATTTCAGCAAATGGTTCAAGCGCTGCACGGGTCAGACGCCAAGCCAATACCGTGCCGAACAAAAAGGGGAATCATTGTAAACAAATGAACACCCGGGGGCGCAATTTCGAACAAAAATACGATCATCTGCGAATCAGCGCACGTTTTGAACCGCTTTCATCCGAGTTATGATGAAAGCGGTTCAATTCATATCAACTCAATACTTTAGGGGAGCTGACAATATGAAAAAGAAAATGTCATGGATCGCATTGGTTTGGGTTTTGACGTTAATGGGATCCTTGCTGGCCGCATGCGGCGGCAGCGGCGGGACTGGGGCATCGAAGGAGCCGGACGGCAATTCATCGGGCGCGGCGACGACGCTTCGCTTCGCTACCTGGGATACGGGAGATGCGCTGAAAATCGAGCAGGAGATCGCCAAGAAGTTCGAGGAATCGCATCCCGGAACCAAGGTGCAGGTGGAGGCTTATGCCGACGGATTCGATCAGAAGCTGGCCGCAGGTTTTGGCGCAGCCAATCCGCCGGACGTGATGTACATGTGGGATTTTCCGACGTATCACCAGTCCTTGGAGCCGCTGGATTCCTACGCGTCTAAGGACGAGGATCTGAACATCGATGATTTTTACCAAGGATTGTTCAACTACGGCAAGATCGAGAATCAGCTGTACGGAATCCCGGCGGGCTTTACGACGCGGGTGGTGTACTACAACAAGAAGATGTTCGACGATGCGGGCATTGCCTACCCGAGCGATGGATGGACCTGGAGCGAGTTCCAGGAAATCGCCCAGAGGCTGACGGATAAATCCAAGAAGCAGTACGGCTTCGGCGTTCGGGCCGAGAACGATACGTATGACCTTCAAGGGTTCGTATGGAGCAACGGCGGTTCCTTCATCTCGGAGGACGGCACAACGATTGAAGGTTACATGAACAGCAAGGAAACGGCGGAAGCCATTCAGATGCTGGGCGATATGCTCAAGAACGGCTCGGCCGTCCTGACTGGAGGCAAAGGGCAGCAGAGTGGGGAGGATATTTTCAAAGCCGGCAAAATTGCCATGTGGGAGAGCGGCATCTGGCCGTTGGAATCCTTCAGGGAAGCCGGAATCGATGTGGGCACGGTGGAGATGCCGGCCTTCGAGGGCAAGCCTGTGAAAGGCGTATTGGCCGAATCCGCGCTGTCGATTGCGAAGGACTCCAAGAACAAGGACTTGGCGTGGGAGTTCATCAAGTTTTACGTATCGGATGAAGCGATCAAAATGCGTGTGGCCGACCTTCCGGTCCGGGTCAGCGTGGTCAACGAGCTGAAGAAGGACCAGGATCCGCTCTACAAGCCGTATTACACGATGCTGGAGCGTTCGGACAATACGCCGGCCTTCCTGCTGAATCCGAAATGGAACGAAGTAAACCGCCAGCTCTCGGCAGCCGTGGAATCCGTCATGTTCGGCAGCGATGCCCAGGAGGTTCTGAACCAGGCGGTGAAGGATAGCGAACGCTATTTGAAATAATCGAAGAAAGAAGGTTCGCGAAAATGGCCCACACTCAAGTGCCTTACTCACAACAGCAGACAGCGGCCCCGAAGCGACTTGGACCAAAACGTTGGGGTGGGGCCGTGCCCTACCTCTTCATTTTTCCATGGATATTCGGATTCCTGGTATTCACGCTTGGCCCGCTGCTGTTTTCCCTCGTCATTTCGTTTTTTGATTGGCCGATCGTAGGCCAAGTGACCTTTGTCGGCATCGACAACTATGTGGAGATGTTCTCGAATGATCCGTTGTTCTGGAAATCGCTGCTGGTTACGCTGAAATTCGCGGCTTTGTTTGTGCCGCTGAACATCATCGTGGCTTTGGGACTCGCCATGCTGCTGAATCAGAAGGTAAAAGGGAGCGCGTTCTTCCGGACTGCGTTTTACCTGCCGTCGGTCATTTCCGGCGTAGCCCTCGCCATGATCTGGTCGTGGGTGTACAGCGGGGATTATGGGATCCTGAATTTCTTTTTATCGCTTGTCGGCATCGAAGGCCCGGATTGGCTGAACGATACGAAGTGGTCCCTGGTCGCCATGGTCATTGCAAGCCTGTGGGGACAGGGCTCCATGATGCTTATTTTTCTGGCGGGTCTCAAGGGAATTCCGAAGGACCTGTACGAGTCGGCCTCGATGGACGGGGCGGGCAAGATCAGGCAGTTTTTCAATGTGACCATCCCGATGATCACGCCAACCCTGCTGTTTAACCTGATTACATCCATCATCGCCGCCTTCCAGCAGCTGACGCTGGCACTTCTGCTTACCGGCGGTGGTCCGCTGAAGTCGACGTTTTTCTATGCGATGTACATGTATGAGAATGCATTCAAGTATTTCAAGATGGGTTATTCTGCAGCCAATGCCTGGTTCATGTTCCTGATCGTGCTGACGCTGACATTCCTCGTGTTCAAGTCTTCGGAGGCCTGGGTGTTCTATGAGGGTGAGATGAAGACGAAGAAGGAGAAAGCGAAGCCGAAGCGTAACAAAGCAGGCGTACCTGCCGGCAGAGAGGGGCGTTCCGCATGAAAAAGGTGATCACGTACGCACTGCTCATTCTGTGCTCCCTGCTGTTCATTGCTCCGCTCTTCTGGGCAATCACGACTGCACTGAAGTCGCAGCAGGAGCTGTATCTGTTTCCTCCGAAATGGCTTCCTTCCGTGTGGAGATTCAGCAATTTCGCGGAAGCCTGGAGCATTCAGCCGTTTAATCTGTTTTTGAAAAATACGCTGATCGTGACGCTGCTCTCAACGCTCGGACAGCTCATATCGTGCACGCTGGTGGCATACGGGTTCGCCCGATTTCAGTTCAAGGGAAGGGATGCGCTGTTTCTGATCGTGCTTGCCACCATGATGATTCCGTGGGAAGTGACCATGATTCCGCAGTATATGGAATTCAACTACTTGGGCTGGATCAATACACTCAAACCGCTCATCGTACCGTCCTGGTTCGGTTCCGCCTATTTCATCTTCCTGCTGCGCCAGTTCATCATGACCTTGCCGAAGGAGCTGGATGAAGCGGCAACCATTGACGGGGCGGGCAAAATGATGGTTCTGCTGCGGATCATCGTGCCGCTGATGGGACCTTCGCTCATTCTGGTGGCCGTGTTCCATATGATGAGCTGCTGGAACGATTATCTGGGTCCGCTCATCTTCCTGAACGATCAGACGAAATATACGCTGACGCTGGGATTATCCCAATTTAAGGGCATGCACGGCGTCGATATGCAATCCATTATGGCCATCACCTGCTTGATCTCGATTCCGCCGCTTGCCGTCTTTTTCTTTGCGCAGCGTTATATCGTTGGCGGGATTGCCACGACGGGGATCAAGGGGTAACCGTGCCGGTGATAAGAGGCATCCACGATGGATATGCAGCATAATGCAGCATCAGAACATAGAAGTGTGTGTTCGAAAAGTCATGGAACGATGACTTTTTGAACGACCTCTAGAAGCTTAGACTGCTTGGAAAGGATGGAGAGACATGATGAAGGACCATCGTATCGGCCGCGACTGGGATGACCTAAGCGTGCTGGAACGAAACCGGGTGAAGAGCCGGGCTTATTTCATTCCGTTCGCGGATACGGACGGCGCATTAAGTTATGACAGAGGCAGCTCGGCTTGGTACCAATCGCTGAACGGGGTGTGGAAATTTCACTATGCCGAGGAGCCGGAAACTGCTCCTGAAGCATTTTATGAAGAGGATTACGATGTATCGGCCTGGGATGACCTCCCGGTTCCGGGGCACTGGCAGCTTCAGGGCTACGGGCATCCGCATTACACGGACCTGTACTATCCGTTCCCCGTGGATCCGCCGCATGTGCCGAACGCAAATCCGACCGGCAGCTACGTACGCGAGTTCGAGCTTCCGGAGCATTGGGACGGCCAAAAGATTTGCGTCAAATTCGACGGGGTGGACAGTGCGTTTCATGTGTGGCTGAACGGGTCGTTTATCGGCTACAGCCAGGGAAGCCGGCTGACCTCGGAATTCGATCTGACGCCTTACCTGAAGGCCGGGGTAAACAAGATGTCCGTTCGGGTGTATCAGTGGTCCGATGGAAGCTATCTGGAAGACCAGGACATGTGGTGGATGAGCGGCATTTTCCGGGATGTTTACCTGGTTGCCGAGCCGTCGGCGCTTCGCATCAACGACTTCCGCGTAACGACCGAGCTGGATGCGAAGTATCTGAACGCCAAGCTGAACGTGCATTTGGAGCTGGAAGGAAAAGAGTCCGGATCGGTACGGCTGCAGCTGCTGGATAGAACCGGCGTGGTGGTGGGTTCAGTCGAAAAGGACGTCACACACTCCGCTGCGGAGGATTTTGAGATCGAGGTGGCCGGCCCGGATTTATGGACTGCCGAGTCACCGGCACTGTACCACCTGGTGATCATCCTGCGGGATGCTCAAGGGGGAACGCTGGAGACGGTGGCGCAGCGCGTCGGATTCCGCTCCATTGAAGTGAAGGATGGACAGCTCCTGGTAAACGGCAAGGCGATCCTGCTTAAAGGCGTCAACCGCCATGACCATCATCCGGATACGGGCCGAACCGTCACCCTGTCTACGATGCTGGAGGATATCCGTTTGATGAAGCAGCACAACATCAATGCCGTGCGGACGGCGCATTACCCGAATGATCCCCGGTTCTACGAGCTGTGCGACGTGTACGGACTGTACGTGATGGAAGAGACGGATTTGGAGACTCACGGCTTCGAGCCGCTCGGCAACATTTCCCGCTTGAGCGATGATCCGGAGTGGAAGGAAGCCTATGTGGACCGTGTCCGCCGAATGGTGGAACGGGATAAGAACCATCCGTCCGTGCTATTCTGGTCACTCGGCAACGAATCCGGCTTCGGCTGCAATTTCCGTGCGATGGCGGAATGGTGCCGGGAGAATGATCCGACGAGGCTGATCCATTACGAGGAGGATCGCGAAGCCGAGGTGTGCGACGTGGTGAGCACGATGTATTCCTCCGTCGAGAAGATGGAAGGCTTCGGCAAAATGACCAATCATCCCAAGCCGCATATTCTGTGCGAATTCGCGCATGCGATGGGCAACGGGCCCGGAGGCTTGCGTCCCTACTTCGATACCTTTGAATCGCATCCCCGCCTTGCGGGCGGTTTCGTGTGGGAGTGGATCGATCACGGGCTGAGCAGAAGGACCCCGGACGGCAGGAAGGATTATGCATACGGCGGCGATTATGACGATGTGCCGAACAACAGCAATTTTGTTATCGACGGTTTGGTCCGTCCGGACCGTACGCCTTCACCCGGACTTCTGGAATACAAAAAGGTCATAGAGCCTGTCCGTATGACGATGCCGAATCAGGGTTTGCTGCACATTGCAAACCGCTATGATTTCATTTCGCTGGATCATCTGGCGGCCCACTACCGGGTGTTGGCCGATGGACAGCTTGTCCATAACGGAGCGCTGGAGCTTCCCCGCATCGATGCAGGCACAAGCACGGAGTTAAGCCTCCAGAAGGTTTTGGAGCAAGCGACAATAGGCGTGAGTCCTTATGCCGAGCTGTGGTTTGAGGTATCCCTCTCGCTGGCTGCGGACTGCCGCTGGGCGGAACGGGGACATGAGGTGGCATGGTACCAGTTTCTGCTGCGGGAATCGTCCAAGCCTGAATTCGAGCAAACGGCCGCATTGCGGCGGGGACCACTACAGGTCACCGAGGAGAAGCACAAGCTTAAGGTGGGAAATGGCAGCTTTCAGCTGTCACTCGGTTCGCTTCATTCCGGATTTGAGAGCTTATTCCTGCATGGCAAAAGAATCACGCTTGGCGGACCGGCGCTGAATTTCTGGCGCCCGCCGATTGATAATGATATGTACGTGCTTCCGGATTGGCGCAAGGCCCATCTGGACCGACTCTCCGAGCGGATCGATCATTTCGAATGGAAGCGACTGGACCAAGACAGCGTGGAGGTGCGGCGGATTTCCCGGATTGCGCCGCCGGTATATGATTGGGGCTTCCGCTGCGAAACGACCTATACGATCACTTCCAGCGGCCTGATTATCATGGATGTGAAGGGTGAGCCGATCGGCACGCCGCCCGCCATGCTGCCGAAAATCGGATTGCAAATGCAAGTCGCGGGAGACATGGAACATGTCCGGTGGTACGGCAGAGGACCTGGGGAAAGCTATCCGGACAGCCTGGAAGCGGGACGGTTCGGGGAATACCGCAGCACGGTGGACGGCTTGTTCACGCCGTATATTTATCCGCAGGAGAATGGGAACCGATCGGATGTCCGCTGGATCTCGCTCGCGGATGGTGCTGGATTGGGGCTCCTCGCCGTTGGCGAGCCTGTCCTGAATTTCAGTGCAAGCCGGTACACCGATCAGGATGTGGAGTCCGCGGCGCATGCCAGCGACCTTGTTCCACGCAGCTTCATTACGCTGAATCTGGATTACCGACAGAACGGACTTGGCAGCAACAGCTGCGGTCCGGCACAGTCTCCGGAGCATTCGATCAAGCCGGAGCCGTTTTCGTTCCGCATTCTCCTGAAGGCTTACGCTGCCGAGGATACCGATCCGGTAAGACTGAGCCGGCGGATGCGCTCGGAAGCGGAATTATACAAGTAACCGACTGATTTCATTTTAGATCGTCATCGGATTTTCTGGAGAAGGGGAATAACATGTCCTTTTACATCAAAGACCTGCTGCAGCTGTCTACGGGGGTGCGCCGGTTCCTCATAAGCGAGGCTTTCTATGGTATCGGAATCGGCCTCTATACGCTCGTCCTGAATCTGCATCTGCTCTTCCGGGGGCTTAGGGAAGACGAGATCGGCGCGTTGGTGTCGATGGGCATTCTGATCATGGGCGTGCTCGCCATTCCGGTATCCCTGCTCGCTAACCGGACCGGAAGAAAAAAACTGCTGGTTACCGGCGTATTCTTTATCGCCGCAGGCAATGTGCTGTTTGCCGTCAGCGATGATTTGCTGTGGTTCTATGCAGCTCAAATATTGGTGTCTGCCGGCTTGACGCTTGTGGAGACGACGGAGATTCAGCTTCTCTTCCATTATTGCCGTTCCCGCAAGGAGGAGGCGCGTGCATTTTCCTTGATGTTTGCCGTTTTTACGGCTTTCACGGGTCTCGGAACGCTGGCAGCCGGATATATCTCGAAGGGATTTGAAGGAAGCAGGGGCTATGAGGTGTCTCTTCTGCTGACCGGGCTTGTGCTTGTGCTTCACGGCATCATCCGGGCATTCTGGCTGCCTGCCGAGCACAGGGGCGTGGATGAGGAAGCGGCGGCAGCTTCGCCTTCGAGGGGAATCTCCAGGTTAACGGGGCCTCTATCCTCCGGGACCTTGTGGCTGTTCGCCGTATTTACGGCGCTGCTTGGGGGCTGCATCGCGATGACGGGCTCATTCCTGAACGTCATCGTGAAGTTCCGCCTGGATTGGATGGATGACCAGGTATCTCTAATTCTTGCCATCGGCGCGATCCTGCTGTTTATATGCTCATTGATGACACCGTACGTCATGGAGCGGTTCGGTTATAACACGGCCATCATCTCGGTATTTATCGTTAATATTTTGCTGTTTGCCGCTCTATACATGATTCTCCCCGTATGGCTGTTTGTCGGGCTGTTTCTGCTGCGGGGCGGAGGCGTGACCATGCTGTCCAATCTGCTGGACAGTCTGCTGATGTCGGCTTTCAATGAGAAGGAACGAAATCTGTACGCCGGCATGCGGTCGGTTTTCCGAAGTCTAGGCTCGTCCGGGGCAACCTTTGTCGCCGGGCTGATCCTGGCCAGGCAGGATTATCGGCTCCCCTTTCTGGCCACGGCCGGCGTGCTGCTCCTATGCGGCCTGTATTACGTATGGTGGATTCGTCCGGTCTTATCCAAGAGATTAAACAGCAGCATAGAATCATGAATGTGAAGGGCCGTCTAAAAGGGAATTCCTCTTTTAGGCGGCTTTTTTGCCGATTGCAGCATGCACTTTCATATTCATCTTACGACGTCGGCTTCACCGCTACAGGCTGAACCCGTATTTGTTCCAGGGAAAGTCTTGAAACATATTGACATCAAAAATTGGTACATGTTTAAATAGAAGAAGTGTTAGCACTCTGCTGTAAAGAGTGCTAAAAGAAACCTCGTTCAGATTGGAAAGGAGATTTTTTCATGGCGAAAAAACAGTTTAAAGCTGAGTCCAAACGGCTGCTCGAGATGATGATCAACTCCATCTATACGCAGCGTGAAATTTTTCTGCGTGAGCTGATTTCAAATGCCAGCGACGCGATCGACAAGATTTACTATAAAGCACTGACCGACGACAACTTGACCTTTAATAAAGAAGATTACTACGTTAAGATTACCGCAGATAAAGCAAACCGTACGCTGACCATTACCGACACGGGGATCGGGATGACCAAGGAAGACCTGGAGAATAACCTCGGCGTCATCGCGAAGAGCGGTTCCCTTGCATTCAAGAGTGAGAATGAAGCGAAGGACGGCCACAACATTATCGGCCAGTTCGGCGTTGGCTTCTACTCCGCTTTCATGGTGGCCGATGTTGTTACCGTAACCAGCAGAGCCCTCGGCAGCGACGAAGCATTCAAGTGGGAATCCGAAGGCGCGGACGGATACACCATTACGCCGGCCGAGAAGGATGCTGTCGGAACCGAGATCGTGCTGAAGATCAAGGAGAACACGGAAGACGATCAGTATGACGAGTACTTGGAAGAATATCGCCTAAGAGCGATCATTAAGAAGTACTCCGATTTCATCCGTTATCCGATCAAGATGGACGTGAAAACGCAGCGTCCTAAGGCAGATGCCGAGAACGAGTTCGAGGAAATCCAGGAAGAGCAGACCATCAACAGCATGGTGCCGATCTGGCGCAAGAATAAAAGCGAGCTGACCGACGCGGATTACGAGAATTTCTACAATGAGAAGCGTTACGGCTTCGATAAACCGCTCAAACACATTCACGTCAAAGCGGACGGTGCCGTGGTATACAACGCGATTTTGTTCATTCCCGAGAATACGCCATTCGATTATTACACCAAGGAATACGAGAAAGGGCTGGAGCTCTATTCCAACGGCGTCTTGATCATGGACAAATGCGGTGACCTCCTGCCGGACTACTTCAGCTTCGTGAAAGGGATGGTTGATTCCGAGGATCTGTCGCTGAACATCTCCCGCGAGATGCTCCAGCATGACCGTCAGCTGACGCTGATTGCAAAGAACATCAAGAGCAAAGTGAAAAGCGCGCTGCAGGGTATGATGAAGGACGAGCGGGAGAACTACGAGAAGTTCTTCGCATCCTTCGGCAGAGGCTTGAAATTCGGCGTCTATAACGATTACGGCATGAACAAGGAAGATCTTCAGGATCTGCTGCTGTTTACTTCCTCCAAGGAGAAGAAGCTGGTCTCGCTGGATGAGTACGTGTCGAGAATGCCGGAAGATCAGAAATATATCTATTATGCTTCCGGGGATTCCATCGACCGGATCGAGAAGCTCCCGCAGACGGAAATGGTGCTCGATAAAGGTTATGAAATTCTGTACTTTACCGACGATGTCGATGAGTTTGCAATCAAGATGCTCATGAAATACAAGGAGAAGGAATTCAAGTCGGTATCCAGCGGCGATCTTGGCCTCGACTCCGAGGCGGACAAACAGGAGAATGAAGCTGAAGATAACGACAATAGGGAACTCTTTGAAGCCATGGGCAGTCTCTTGGCTGGCAAGGTAAAATCCGTTAAAGCCTCCAAACGACTGAAATCCCATCCGGTATGCCTGTCCACGGAGGGCGATGTCTCGATCGAGATGGAGAAAATATTGAAGGCGATGCCGAACGGACAGGATATCCAAGCCGACAAGGTGCTGGAGATTAACACGAACCATGAAGTATTCCAATCCCTGAAGACGCTGCAAGCCGATCAGGATAAGCTGAAGCTCTACACGAATCTGCTGTACAATCAGGCGCTGCTGATCGAAGGCTTGCCGATTGCCGATCCGGTGGAGTTCACGAACGATATTTGCAAAATCATGGTGTAACCGTCGCAGCTAAGCTCATGCGATGATAACAAACAAACCCGAAACGCTGGTAAGGTACCAGGGGATCGGGTTTGTTTTTTTCTGCATAATCACCTGAACACGGTACGGCTCGTTACACCACGTCCGCGGCAAGATCCGATAACAATCCGTTCTCGGGCGCCATACTCAAGAGGTCATATACCGATATGGGGAACATCGGAAAGCCGACATAGTATGGCGTGATGGCATATAGCGGATAGAAGATGACCAGGGACTTATCCGCCAGATAGAAGTCCTGATTTGGCGAAACGGTAACCGGACGGTTCTCCAGCACAGGAATGCCCCGTTCCTTGATCTGTCGGTTCACTTCGGCGGCCAAGACGGTTTGATAGCTGGAGTCTGGACGGAACAGGTCGGATAAAGCGTAGGATTGTCCGTTAGCCGTGGAAAAGGTCAGTCCTTTTGTCACCGTATACCCGTGCGCCATATGCTCGGAGTAGGTGTAGTTGGTCAGCACGAGGCTAAGAATGCCGCGCTCGTTCGTTTTAATCTCAAAGGTGCCTGTCGTTTGCGGGTTGGTGCCGGTCTGAACCTGCTGCTGTTCACGCTGCATATCCTGGATTTGAAGAATAATGGCCCGGTTGATGGCTTCTTCTGCTCCAGGATTCAGGAGGCCGTATACCTGCGGATAATGAATCACGAGACCGGGTGCCGTATGCGTGAGGGTATGGATGTTCACCGGCGGTACATATTGCGCCATGCGTACCATCGCTCCAATCTAACATCAGATACGTTAGCCTATTCGGAAGCGGGCGCGGAGGTTACGAAGCCGGAGGGTCGGAAGTCGGAACCTCGGAGGCCGGCGGGCTTGGAAGCTTGGAAGCTCGGAAGCTCGGTCATCCCTTCGGAACGGCTTTCGGGCAGACAGAGCGCTCTTATGCGGCAGTCCCGGTCCGCGGCGTGTTTGCCTGAAATCGGATATCCATCACTCTTTGTCCGCAACGCCGGGCGAAAGCAGTCTTCTTACAAAGACCGCGAATATGATTAAGGATACGACAACCGACACGGCCGTTACCGTAAACAGATATGCATAGCCGATACGCTCGGAGACCAGGCCCAACACGATGGCGCCAAGTCCAATGCCGAGATCGAACGCCGTCATGAACGAGGCGTTGGCTGCGCCTCTCCGGTTCTCCGGAGCAATGCGCAGGGTGGCTGCTTGGAGAGCGGGCTGGGCCGAACCGAAGCCGATACCGTACAGAATGGCAGCTGTAATCAGTCCGGGCAATCCGCTCGACAGGCTTAAAACGATCAGAGCCGCCGCCGTTACGACAAGGGACGGAATGATGACAGCCGCTTCACCGAAACGGTCCGACAGCTTCCCGGCAAAGGGCCTGATCAAGGTAAGAGCGACGGCGTACACCAGGAAAAAGGTTCCCGGATTGACCCGGATGGACTCGGCAAACAACGGGAGAAAGGTCGTAATTCCCCCATAGGCGACGGCCAGGAAAAAGATGGCGACCGTGACCGGGAGAACGGATTTCTCGACCAACTGAATTCGCCCTGCCGAAGGTTTGGCTTGATAAGGGGCTCTGGTCATGTAGGCCAGTATGAAGGCAATCAGAGAGAGCCCGGTAGCAACAAGAAACAACGTCCGAAACGAATACCCGCTGACGATAAAAGTCCCCAGCATGGGGCCGATGGCCATCGCCACCGTCATCGCCATACCGTACCAGCCCATGCCTTCCCCACGACGGGAGGTCGGGATTAAATCCGTAATGACCGTTCCGATGGAGGTTGTCGAGAAAGCCCAGCTCGCGCCGTGCAGGATCCGCAGCGCAAGCAGAAGCAGAATGCTGCCAACCCAATCGTAAAGATACATCGAAAGAACAAAGAAGATAAGACCCCATACGTAAAAAGCTCTTCTGCCGTACCGGTCCACCAATCCGCCGACCATCGGGCGAAAGACCACAGCCGTCAGCGTGAACGCACCGGCTGCCAATCCCACCTGGGTTTCGGAGCCGCCTAAATGCTTGATATACAGCGGAAGCGTGGGCAGCAGCAGATAGAAGCCCGTAAACAGAAACAACATTCCGACCGTCATCTGAATAAACGGCTTCGTCCATAAACGTTCCATCCTATATCCCTCCTTATGTCCAATGTATAAAACGTTTGAACGCTAGTCCTCTTCGGAATTGACAGCCGCCATTTCATTCTTGATCCACTCGATATTCGTCATTCCCATCTGCTTCCGGTGATCCAGCACCCTCAGCAATTGAAGACGCTGTTTCTCAGGCTCAGGTTTATAAAACGTGATCTCCGCTTCAAAGTCCGTCACATGTTTCAGGTTGGTCTCCAGATAAATCAAGTACTGCTCTAGACAAGCGAGCCGAACCTTCTTTGGAACATACCTGAAATACACCATCTTGAAATGGAATATTTGCTCCGTATCCATGTTGTATTCCAGGGGGTTCTCCATAAGGTCGAGAAACTTCTTCCGTCCGGAATCGGTAATCCCGTAGATTTTCCGGGGGCGTTTGCCTCCGCCGGATTCATCCAGACGAAGATGGATCCACTCGTGATCCACCATCCGGGAGAGCAGGGGATATAACGTACCGGAACTAATCTGGCGGTAAGGCCCGCCTGCATTTTTAAGGATCTCTTGAAGCATATAACCGTGTTTATCTCCGGTCATCAATTCACCCAGAACATAAATCTCATACATATAGCTCCTCCTAAAAATATGTCGATACGATATAAATATATATCGTATCGACATAAATAAGCAATACCTGGAAGTGAATTTCTGCAATCGATTTTCAAACTACGGTCAACCGTTGGCAGATATTCGATTAGATTATGCGATAGGTGAAGAGAAGCAAGGAGAGCGATTCGGTTATGGTTTTAAATACCAGCCTGGAGAGGAGCAGCCAGTGAAGCTGATCCCAAGAGGGACGGCTGAAGAAGCGAAGAGGGAGGGGGAAGCCAACGGTAACATGAGGCGTCTGGCAGACACGAATCCGTTATGCGCAGCTGTGAGTAAATGCATGCGCTCGATGTATGAGCAATGCCAGGCCTCTCATGCTGGCCTGCTATTTTCGTTTACAGCCCGCCTGCGTTTTTCCCGTGACTCTCATCAGGCTGTCCGTTGACCTTGTCGACATAATCCAAATGTTGAAACCCCCAGGTGCACATGTCGGTGAGTACGCTGTCCAAGCTCATTCCATGCTCTGAGATGGAATACTCCACCTTAGGCGGAATCTCCTGATATACCTTGCGTACGACCAGCCCATCCTGTTCCAGTTCACGGAGCTGATTCGTGAGCATGCCTTGGGTCACGCCCGGAAGCAGCCGCCGGAGTTCCCCGAACCGCTTGGTTCCGTCCTGGAGCAGTATAAACAGAATCAGCGGCTTCCACTTGCCGCCGATTAGTTGCAGTGTGGTCAGGATGCCGTCAGTGTTAGGCCGTTCATGTTTGGTTGTTCTCATATTCTCATCTCCCATTGGAAGTGTGCCATCGGTCTTTGTTCATTTGATGTTAGTAATGTAGCATAGTATTCGGTTAAAACCCAGTACTATTCTTTCTCGTACTTAGTACGTTTTATCGTACTATGCATGGGATAAATAGGTACGCTAAAACCGACTAAGTACATAAAAAGAGCGTACTTTTCAACGAAACCGATCCGAAACATAATGGGGGTGTCAAACAAACCAAATGAGACAGGAGAGACCTGAATATGAAAATCATGGTGATTGTAGCTCATCCGAATTTAGACAACTCGCGTGCGAATCGAGCGCTGATGGAGCACAGCGGGCTGTATGCGAATGGAAATGTAGACGTCCGGGATCTTTACAAGGAGTATCCGAATTGGAATATCGATATCGAGCGCGAGCAGCAGCTTCTTCTTCAATATGATCGGGTGGTGTTCCAGTTTCCGTTTTACTGGTACAGCTGCCCGCCCCTGCTGAAGAAATGGTTCGATGACGTGCTGACCTTCGGCTGGGCGTTCGGGCCCGAAGGCAACAGCCTGAAGGGCAAGGAATTCATGCTGGCGACGACCGCAGCAGGGGCAGAACAAGGGTATCGTGCAGGCGGGGACAATTGGTATACCGCCAGTGAGCTGCTGCGGCCGATTCAAGCCACGTTGAACCGGTGCAAAGTCCAATATCTACCTGCCTTCGTAACCTATAACGTAGAGCGGGTAAGCGATGAAACACTTGGGGCGGAGGCCGACAGGTATGTGGAGCAGGTTCTGGCACCTGCCGTTGTGGAAAGTCGATATTAAGGTATGCTTGGCCATAAACCAATAGCACATTGGCTCTTGCCGATTAAAACCCTAAAGGGCATGATGGAGTCATACGTGAGTGCGTGCGCATGAGCTGAAGCCGTGCCTATGCCTCTTATGGGGGCCTGCTACTTTTGTTCGAGGAGCTTCACCAGCAGCACGCACGTACCAAATTCGAAGGAGGATCCTTCATGACGATTGATGAAGCCATTCATTTGGAGTCCTACGACAAGCAGTGGGCGGATCGGTTTAGCGACGAACACCAGACGTTAATCAGGGAGATCGGCCCTTATACGGCCGCCATCGAACATTTCGGAAGCACATCCGTACCGGGGATGACGGCCAAACCCATTATCGATATTCTGGTTGGCGTGGAGAACACGCAGCATGCGAATGAAATCATTCCCAAGCTGACCGCTATGGGTTATGAGGACTTAGGCGAAGCGGGGATCCCCGGCCGTTTATATCTCCGCAAAAGAGGTAGGCATGCCTATAACGTTCATATTGTGTCATACCGTGGCGACATGTGGAATCATAACATCATGATCAGGGAGTACTTGCGAGCACATGCGGTGGAGGCCGAGCGTTACAGCGAGATCAAACGACGGATCGTTACGCAAGGGACCCGAACCCTGCTCCAATATTCCAATGAGAAGCATGCATATGTAGAGCAGCTTCTTGCCAGAGCCAAAGCATGGATGAACGGGAGAACAAGCTGAATAAGCTCCTGCCCGTCTCATCCTCCATTCATGGCCTTGCACTGCTTTCGGTACGCTGAAGGGGTGAGGCCATGAAATTTTTTGAATGTCTTGCTGAAATGGACATAGTCCGAGAAGCCGACGCGGTAGGCCGTTTCCTGGGCGGAAAGCTCAGATTCCGCCAGCAATTCCCTCGCTTTTTCCATGCGGACCTGCACCAGGTATTTCACGAAGTTCATATTCGTTTCGCTCTTGAAGGTACGGCTTAAATACGTGACCGACATCCCCACTGAATCAGCCACCTCCTGTAAGGACAAATCCTCCATCGCATAATTCTCTTCAATGTATCGTTTGGCTTTCTGAATATTGTGGCGAGACCCCAGATTTCGGGAGCCCTTAATCAACGCCAGCATTTCCTTGACCTTATCCTGTATTTGACTGTTGCAGGCCAGGGGATCGTCCTGCGGCCATTGATCCTCACCGATGTCCATCGCAAGAAGCAAACCGCGTTCTTCAAGAGCAGACAGCAGATCCTGCAGCAGCATATGGGCGTATCGTGACAAGCTCACTTCTTCCGGTCCCCTCGTCTCAAAAAGGGTCATGATCTCGCGGATTTGCTCCAATGCTCCCTGCTCATCGGCAGAATACAGCAGCTCAGCGAGCCTGGCTTTATAGCGCTGCTGCGCAAGCGTCCATTCCGTTTGCCTGGAGAATCGCGCTTTCCGGTTATCCAGCTCCCTGTAGGCACGTTCCAGCGTTGTATGGAACTGCGCCGGGTCGATGGGCTTCAGCAGGAAATCCGAAACGCCATAGCGCAGGGCCTGGCGTGCAAATTCGAAGTTGTCGTGGCCCGACAGGATAATAAAATGCATCTGTGGATGGGATTCTCTGACACGGCGGATAAATTCCAATCCATCCATTTCAGGCATGCAAATGTCGGTCACGATAATGTCGGGCCGGCTATTCTCCAGCATTTGCAGGGCTTCAACCCCGTCTTCGGCTTCGCCGGCGACCGCAATTGGAAGACCAGACCTCTCAACAAGCTTTCGCAAACTTAAATGAATGGCGTATTCGTCATCAATCATCATGATCCGGTACATGGTGTCCCTCCTCGCTAGTCCTATACGGCAGTCTGATTTCAAATATGGTGCTTTCCAAAGGCACGGACTCGACAAGGTGCAGGCCATACTCGGCACCGAAGGTAAGCTGAAGCCTTTGATGCACGTTCAAGAGCCCGATGCCGCTGGTGGGTTCCTCCCCGTTGTTACGCAGCATGCTCTCACCCGGTTTCTCGCGGGTTTGCAGGATTCGCCTGATCTGCCGCAGCGTTTCCGCGGTCATGCCAATCCCCTTGTCCCGGATGATGATGGCAAAATAGTCCGCCTCCGTACGGGTGCTTATCCCAAGGTAGCTCGGCTTCTTGCCTCGGTATCCGTGGATGAACACATTCTCCACAATCGGCTGCAGCGTGAGCCTGACGGCGTTCACGCGATCCAGGTCCCGTTCGTTCACGACCATATCGATTTGGAGCCTGCGGAAACGGGCGCTTTGAAGATCGAGATAATACTGGACATGCGTCATCTCCTCCCGCAGCGGCACAACGGATCCGGCATGGCCGATATTGTAACGGAACATGTGGGCCAGCGCCCGCGTCATGCGACTGATTTCCATATGATCGTCCGCGATGGCATATGAATTAATAATCTCCAGTGAATTGTACAAAAAATGCGGGTTGATGTGGGACTGCATGGAGCGGAGCTCGGATTCCTTCTGCTTGATGATGAGCTCCCGTTCCTTCAGCTGGGAATCCTGGACCTCCCGGATCAGCCGCTTCAGCTCTCCCGTCATGCTGTAAAAGCTCTGGAATACCGCGGTCATTTCATTGTTCCGGAACCGATTCATTGTGGTAGGAAGCACAAAATCGCCCCGCTCGACGCGGGCCATCAGCTTCTGGAGCATGGAGAGCGGCCTTGTCAAAGACAAAGAGAATCCGCCCACGAGCGCCAATGCAATGATCATGAGAACAGCTGCGGCCGCAAGCGAGTAATTACGCTGGGTGATCAAACCACCGATGAGATTGTTCAGCGGCAGGTCGGCGACGACCGTCCAGCCGGTGATCTGCGAGCGTTCATGCAGGACCATCTTTTCGGTGCCCGAAGCTGCATCTTGATGCCGGAAGAAGGAGGAGTCCCGGTTTTGAATACGCGTTAACAGCCCCGATTCAACTTGCGTTCCGACCCGACTCGGATCCGGGTGGTAAATCATCTGCCCATCCTTACCCATGATCCAGACGTCAAAGCCGCCCAGCGAATCGTTAGAGCAGATGGCTCCGATTTGCTTCAGATTGAGGTCGACAATCAATAAGCCTTTATAGAGAAAGGAAGAATTGTCATACAGCTTTCGGGCCACGGTAAGGGCTGGCGTGTTTCCTACCCGGCTGAGGCCGATGATTTGAAAATCGTTGAATTGATCCAGCTGCGCTTGAAAGGATCGGTTGCGTTTGCGGATTTCACTCATATCGAGCAGCCCCGGCGCGCTTTCGTAATCGGTAATTTGCCGCTTGTTTTCGGCGACGAGCGAGATTCCGATAATGTCGGACCTGCCGTAGATCATCTGGGCAAACAAGTCGTCCTCCACTTTTTTGGCAAGCTGAAAGTACGCATAGGGAGTAAGCTGGGTAGTTGAGAGAAATTGCTGGATCTGCGGGTTGTGGATAAAGGGATAGGTGGAATTCTCCAGATTGGATATGTAAGAATCCAGCGAGACGTTGGTTTGCTCGATGATACGCTTGTTGGCGCCTGCGGCAAACTGTTCAATCGCTTCGGTAGACGACTGGTACCAGAAGCTGCCGAGCAGAAAGAAGGGGAGGCCAATGAATAGGATGATCAGCACGAACAATCGTTGGTTAATGGTCAGATTACCGGTGGAAACGCCTTGGATGTTCATCGCTCTTCCGCCTTCCTCGCATTGAAGTAGGGAATGTAAGGAACATTGTAGCAAAAAAACACAAGTTGTAAATAAAAAACCATGATGCCGCAGCAAGAAATCACAAGTGGGCTAAGAAAGCACATGGGCGCATTCGGTCTTTATCAACTACAATCTCATTAATCCATTTCAATCAATCAGGGGGCGAGGATTTGTGAAAAAGAGAAAAGGGTTCTACAGCTGGGTAACGGCCTTATTGCTTATATCCATCATTGTAAGCGGATGCGGGAATGCCAGCGAAGGTAAGGACGGCACAGCATCTCCGGGCACCGGGGACGAGGAAGGGAGGAAGGTAGAAATCCTGCTCGGATATTATTCCAGCGACAGCTCCGATGCCAAGATGAAGGAGCTGATTGAACAGTTTGAGAAACAGCATCCGAACATTACGGTGAAGACGCAGAGCGCGCCATACGGGCAGTTCTATCAGAAACTGGATACGCAGATCGCGGCCGGCCAGGCGCCGGATGTATGGCTGTCCGACGGCGTCTACGTCATGAAATACGCCCAGCGGGGCGCGGCTAAGGATCTGACGGATTGGATCGCAAGGGACCTGAAAGCCGACGAGTACTACGGCCTCGATTTCAACAAGGACGCGGACGGGCGCTATTGGGGCGTGCCGCAGGGCATTCAGGTCGGCGTGCTGTTTTATAACAAGGAGCTGTTTGATAAAGCGGGCGTAGCGTATCCTTCGGATGAATGGACCTGGGAAGACCTGAAATCGTCGGCAGCCAAGCTGACGGTGGATGCCAGTGGGAAAACGGCCGAGGACAGCGGGTTTGACGCCGCGAGCGTGAACCAGTTCGGGCTTACGTTCTTCAGCATTACCGAGGGCTGGTTCTCCGTGATGAAATCCTACGGAGGCGGTGCCCTTGACGAGAAGGCGGAGAACTCGATCATCAATTCCCCTGAGAACAAGCAGGCGTTCGAATGGATGGTGGACGGCATGCAGCGCGGCATCATTACCGATCCGGTTGACCTGAAGAGCTTCCAGAGCAATACCGCCGTGTTCCCTAGCGGATCGGCCGCCATGCGGATCGGCATCTATGCCCGGGTGCAGGCAGCGAATGAAGCCGGTCTGAATTACGATGTGACGCTGCTGCCGAAGGGACCTGACGGCAAGCGGGTATCCCCGGTCATCGCCAACTCGTGGGTGATTAATCAGAAGTCGAACAATGAGAAAGCGGAAGCTGCCTGGGAGTGGATTAAATACTGGGCTACGGAAGACGATGTGCAGAAGCAGTGGACTGAGCTTGGGGAAGCTGTGCCCGTGAAAAAATCCGTAGCGGAATCCGAAGTGTTCCTCAAGGCGGGAGAGCAGCCGGCAAACCGCCAGGCATTCCTCGATAGCCTGGAGTTCGCACAGACGCTCGACAATAACGCGGTCTGGGAAGAATGGGTGGGCAAATTCAACGAACATGCCGAGCGTGCCTTCCTGGGCGATGCAGCCATCGATCAGGCGTTAAGCGAGGCGGACGCAGCCGTTCAGTCGGTTCTCGATGATTTTTATAAAAAATAAAACCAAGGGTGGAAGAAAGGCGGGAGTGAAATGGACAATACGCTAAATGACAATGCAGCACTCAAAGCCGATCCGATGCCGCACGGAAAGCCCGCCCGAAAACGGAAATGGGATCATGAGGGGAGATGGGGGCTGCTCATGGCCTCCCCCTATCTTCTCCACTTTATCATTTTTGTGGCGGGTCCCCTCGCCGCATCCCTGTACTTCAGCTTTTCCGATTACGATATGTTGAATCCGCCCGAGTGGAGTGGATTGGATAATTTCCGGCGAATGGCCGAGGATTCGATGTTCTGGCGTTCCCTGTGGAATACCCTGTATTTTGCGGTTCTATTCGTGCCGCTCCAGACCTTTCTTGCGCTCGTGCTGGCTGTTGCGCTAAACCAGCGTTTGAAAGGGCTTAAATGGTTTCGGATGGCCCACTTTATCCCGGTGATCTCCTCCTGGACCGTCATCCTGTATGTTGCCGACGCCGTATTCAATCCTCGCTTCGGTCTGGCGAATACGCTGCTTGCCAAGCTGGGGCTGGAAGGGCAAGGCTGGCTGCAGGACCCGAAGCTGGCCATTCCGCTGCTTGTCTTCATTGCGGTCTGGAAAGGGATCGGTTATATCATGGTCATTTACCTGGCGGGTCTACAGAGCGTTCCCGGAGATCTGTATGAAGCCGCGGAGATCGACGGTGCAGGAGCCCTGCGCAAATTCCGCTACATTACGGTTCCGTTGATCTCGCCGACAACCTTCCTGGTTGTCATCATGAGCACGATCTCTACCTTCCAGGCATTCGAACAGATCTACGTGCTGACCGGCAGGGGCGACATCAGCTCGGCTGGAGGCCCGAATAACTCCAGCTTGGTCATGATGCTGTATTTATATCGCGAAGGGTTCACGTTTATGAGGATGGGTTATGCTTCCGCCATTGCTTGGGTGCTGTTCATGATCCTGTTCCTGCTGACGCTGATACAGCTAAGGGCTCAGAAGAAGTGGGTGCACTATGACTGATCAAGCGGTCAAGATGGAACTGCAGATTGGGAACTGCATCGGGGAAAGGAGGAGCCGCAAATGAGAAGAAAGCTGCTGGGAAAAAGTATTGGTTATGTGCTGATCGGGATCAGCTCGCTCATCATGATCGTGCCGTTTCTGTCGGCGCTCATGAATTCATTGAAAACCTACAAGGAATATACAACGGTTCCGCCACGCTGGATTCCCGAAGTATTCCAATGGTCCAATTACGCCGAGGTGTTCCGGCTTGGAAATATTGGCGGTTACACGCTAAACAGCATCTTCGTGGCCGCATTGTCCGTCATCGGCGCATTAATCTCTTGCTCGATGGTCGGTTACGCGTTCGCAAGACTGCGCTTTCCGCTGAAAAGTGCGCTGTTCGTGATGGTGCTGGGAACGATGATGATTCCGGCGGTGGTGATCATTATCCCGCATTTCATCATTTTTAATAAGTTGAACATGCTGGATACGCTCACGCCGCTGTGGATTATCGAATGGCTGGCTCAGCCGTTTGGGATTTTCCTCATGCGACAGGCTTTTATGAATATACCTAAAGAGTATGAGGAAGCGGCCAAAATGGAGGGCTGCAATCCGTTCCAGATTTATCTGCGGATCTTCATTCCGATGGCCAGGCCTACGCTGGCGACGCTGGCGATCTTTACGTTTATGGGCAAGTGGAACGAGATTCTGACGCCTGTCATTTATTTGACCTCGAATGAGAAGTATACGCTGCCCATCGGCATTCTCTCCTTATCAGGCCAGTGGACCGGCAATGAACAGCTTATGATTGCAGCCGCACTGGTCAGCCTGGTTCCGATTCTGCTGGTATTCCTGTTTGCCGAGAAATATTTTGTGCAGAACCACAATATGGCCGGGATTAAATAATGGAACGTAACTATCGGCCCGGGAAGGGCCATGTCTGTGAAGGAAAGGATGAAAGACGAGATGAAAATAGCGGCATTCAGCGGATCACTCATCGATTACAGCATCCATGAAGCGATGTCGATTGCGGCCGAACTCGGTTTTGACGGGATCGAAATCGCCTGCCGCGAACCGCATTTGAGTCCGGAGGCATCGCTTCCGCGAGTCCGCGAAATGAAGGCACTTGCGGATGGGCACGGTATGGAGATTCCGGCATTGGCAGGTTACATGGGTCATTTCTCGACAAGCGGGGATGCCGAATGTGCCGGGGCCTATGATCAGTTTATGGGCCTGCTTGAACGCGCGGTGATGTTGGAGGCGGGCATGATCCGGATCTTTCAGGGAGGGCCAAATGCCTTCCTGGCAGAGGATTATCATTATGCGAAGGCGGCTTTCTGGATTCGGAAATGCGCGGAGGAAGCCCGTGCTGCGGGAAAACGGATCGTGCTGGAAATTCACAATCAGAGCCTGGTGGAGACAACGGACAGCGCGCTGCGGTTGCTGGATTTGATCGGTGACGATCAGGTTGGCCTGATTCATGATGCAGGGAATATGTACATCACGGACACGGAATTTGGGGAAAAATCGGTCCGGCAGCTTGGAAGCCGGTTGTTTCATGTGCACATCAAGGATGAACGGCGGATCGGCCAAGTGGGCGAGCCGGGAACGTTCAAAAATTTGACCCGTCACGGGGAAGAATTCTTCCTGCAGTGCCGCCTGGGTGAGGGAGAAGTGGATCACGGCGGGCTGCTCAGGGGACTTCGGGAACAGCGGTACGCGGGTTGGCTTACACTGGAATGTGCCGCTCCCTATCCACCGAAGGAACGGCTCGCTTATGATCTGAGGGTCATCCAGGAGTGGCTGCAGGCTGTGGAGGTGTCAAACAGATGAGCGGAAAAGCACGGAAATTTGGAATCATCGGCTGCCAGCATGCCCACATCGGCATGTTTATCGAGGAGATGCTGGCACTGGGCTACGAATGTGCAGGAGTATACGAACCGGACAATCAGCCGTTCGCCCGCACTCTCGCCGACCGGTACGGCCTAGAGCTGACGGGGGATCGCGAGTCGATGCTGGCAGACGAAGGCGTAGGAATCATCGGCTGCGCGGCCATCAATGATGAGAAGATGGACGTCATAGAGCTGTGCGAGCTGCACGGCAAACCGATCATGATCGACAAGCCTGCCGTGACGGATCGAGCGGGACTCATCCGGCTGCGCGATGTTCTGGAGCGTGGAAGGATCGAGGTAGGCATGATGCTGACCGAGCGTTTCCGTCCATCCCTGCATACCGTTCATCGGATGATCCGGGCAGGAGAATTGGGGGACATCGTCCATATCTCGATGCGCAAGCCGCATCGGCTGAATCCGGCTGCCCGCCCGGCCTGGCATTTTGACAAATCGCAGTCCGGCGGCATCATCAACGATCTCTTCGTGCATGACTTCGATCTGTTAAGGTGGCTGACGGGCCGGGAAGTCGAGACGACATCCGGTTATCTGGCGAAGCATATGCTGCCTGAATACCCGACTTTTTATGATGCGGCCGGCGTGCAGGTATTTATGGCTGGCGGCATAACGGCACAGCTTTACGCGGACTGGCATACACCTGCCGGCAGCTGGACTTGGGGAGACGGCCGGATATTCATTACGGGGACGCGAGGCATTGCCGAAATTCGGCTGGAAGGCGATCCTTTGCTGTCCAGCGATGAGGTTGTGCTTGTTATCACCGATCAGGAGCTGCGTTCTATGCCTTTGAAGCCGCCGCCGTTCTCCCTTTCGCAGGATTTTCTGAACCGGGTGAATGGAGAAGCGGGCGTGATCACGCATGACGATATTTACAAAGCCTCGGAGGCGACGGTGATAGCCGATGAGGAAGCACGGATCCTGATTCGGGAATAGGGAACGCATGCGGCTTTGCTGCAAACTGAACGTAACGAGGAGGCGTAGGATACATGACGGAGGAAACATTGCCGGTTCGATTCGGGATTATCGGCTGCGGGATTATTGCGGACATTCATGCACGGAGCATCATGAACACGGAGGAAGCCGTGCTGGCCGCCGTATTCGATACGAAACGGGAATCTGCGGTCAAACTGACTGCAACGTACGGAGGAGATATCTGCGATACCTTGGAAGAACTGCTGGCACGCGAGGATATAGAGGTAGTCTGCATCTGCACGCCAAGCGGTATGCATGCAGAGCAGACGGCGATGGTTGCCCGGGCGGGCAAGCATGTGCTGGTAGAGAAGCCAATGGCGATCCGGCTTGACGATGTCGAGCGCATGATTGAGGTATGTGCGGAGAATGGGGTGCTCCTGGCAACCGTTTTTCCAAGGCGTATGTCCCCGCAGGCCCGATATGCCCGCCAGGTCATTCAAGAAGGGCGCCTCGGGAAGCTCAGCTTATGCTCGGCGTATGTCATGCTGTACCGAGATCAAGCCTATTATGACAGTGCGGGCTGGCGTGGGACCTGGGCGATGGACGGCGGCGGGGCGATGATGAATCAGGGAATCCACACGGTGGATATGCTGCAATGGCTCGTTGGACCCGTTGCATCCTTGTCTGCCAAAGCCAAAGCCGTGCTGCGCAATATCGAAGTCGAAGATACCGTGATCGCAGCCCTTGAATTTGCGAGCGGCGCGCTCGGCGTCATGGAGATCACGACGACAGCCTGCGACGGGAAAGGGCAGCGGCTGGTCATTCATGGCGAGAAGGGCGCGCTTGTCATCGAAGAAGATACGATTGTATCCCTTGAGATCGATGGCGAACAAGTTCAACTGCCTGATTTCGAACCGTTTAAAGTTATACCTGACGGCCACCGTCTCCAAATTCAAGATATGGCGCTTGCCGTTCGCGAAGGCCGCGAGCCTGTCGTCACCGGGAAGGACGGGCGGCACTCTCTGGAGATCATTCTCGGCACCTACGAGGCTTCCCGGCAGCGCAAGGAAATTCAACTACAGACCGGAACGCCGGTGTTGTAACGGCTGGAGGTGACTTTATGAAGACTGGGCAAAGCATAAAGCCTGTTATTGAAAGAGTTCAAGATCAACTGAAGGTCCGCGTTTATGACCAGCGCGAAGCGATGGGAAAAGCGGCTGCCGCCGATATCCGCGCGGCCATGCAGCGCCTTCTGACCGAGAAAGAGCGCATTCGCATCGTCTTTGCGGCTGCCCCGTCACAGAACGAATGCCTGGCGGCGCTGGTTCAATCGGAAGGATTGGACTGGAGCCGGGTCACGGCTTTTCATATGGATGAATACATCGGCCTTCCTTCGTCTGCGTCTCAGCGGTTCGGGAACTTTTTATCCCGGCAGCTGTTTGATCGGGTATCTCCGGGGGAGGTTCATTTGATCGACGGTATGAATGATCCTGAAGCGGAGTGCGACAGATACAGCCGATTGGTAACTGCTGAGCCGATCGATATGGTGGTCCTGGGCATAGGAGAGAACGGGCATATCGCCTTCAACGATCCGCCCGTTGCGGATTTTACCGATCCGCTGTGGGTGAAGCGGGTCAAGCTGGACGAGGCTTGCCGCCTTCAGCAGGTGAATGACGGCTGCTTCGCGAGCTTGGAAGAGGTTCCGGAATATGCGCTTACGCTCACGGTTCCGGCGTTAATGTCAGGTGCCCATCTGTTCTGCGTCGTTCCGGGTGCAAGCAAGCGGGCAGCGGTACAAAGGACGCTGCACGGCGAGATAAGCGAGGCCTGCCCCGCCAGCATTCTTCGGCGGCATCCGGATTGCACGCTGTACGTGGACCTGGAGTCGTATGGGGAAATCCGGAATGGATAGCCCTGGTCTTGTTCGTATGGGCCGACATTATGCAACAGATGAGCCGATTGAGCTGGCATGGAACCCTGACGGCCGAATAGAGCGGGCACTTCCTTACGACGGCGACGGGGAGATGTGGATTGCTCCCGGATTGATCGATCTTCAGATTAACGGCGGTTATGGACATGATTTCAATTCGCTGCCGCTTACAACGGAGACGGTCATCCAGGCAACCCGGCGCTTATGGGAAAAGGGGGTAACGCTGTACTACCCAACCATCATTACCAATGGCAACGAAGAGATCGAACAGTTGCTGCGGGTTATCGACGCGGCTTGCCTGGAGGATGAAACGGTCGGTTCGACCATTGGCGGGATTCATTTGGAAGGACCCTTTCTTTCTCCGGAGGAAGGGCCCAAAGGCGCGCACGATTCCCGGTATATCAAAGCGCCGGACTGGTCGTTGTTTACAAGGTGGCAGGAGGCATCGGGGAACCGGATTCGGATCGTGACCCTATCGCCGGAGTGGCCGGAAGCTGCGGATTTTATTCGGGCGTGCGCGAAGGCGGGAATCGTTGTATCGATCGGGCACACTGCCGCCACACCTGAGCAAATTCGGGAAGCCGTGGACGCTGGAGCGACGATGTCCACCCATCTGGGCAATGGCGCGCATCTGACGCTGCCTCGCCATCCGAATTATATATGGGAGCAGCTTGCGCAAGATCGGCTGTGGGCAGGGATCATCGCGGACGGATACCATTTGCCGGATTCGGTCATCAAGGTGATGCTCCGCGCCAAGCCGTCCAAAGCGCTGCTCGTCAGCGATGCCGTCTATTTAAGCGGAATGCCGCCAGGCGAATACGAGACCCATATCGGTGGTCATGTCGTCTTGACTTCCGAAGGCCGATTGCATCTCGCCCGCAAACCCGAGCTGCTGGCCGGCTCGGCCATGATGCTTGCCGATGCGGTATGGCGGCTGGCTCAGTCGGGGCTGTGCACATTTCCTGAAGCATGGGACATGGCTTCCATGCTGCCCGCCCAGGCGGTAGGGCAAACGGAAAGCTATGGGCTGAGGAGAGGGGCGCAGGCCGACTTCGTGCTTCTGGAGAAGCATAAGGGGAAACTTCGCATTGTGGAGACCGTCAAGGGAGGGCGTTCGGTTTACCGGGCGGCCCAATAAATGTTAAAATATAGAGAAGATACTTGAAAAACCCAGAGTAATATCTGGGTTTTTCCTCATTACGGACAGAAGGAGAGGGGCATGACATCGAAATGGAGAGTTCCCGTTGTGCGTAAAATCTCAGCATGGACGTTTATTTTGCCTATCCTCTTATTCGCAATCGAAATTTTGTTTGTCCGCGATGGGCATTGGTTTCACTTTTACGGACTGCTATCCACTGTCGTTATTCCGCCGTTCGGTATCGTGTTATCTATCCGTTCCTATGGAATTACCGATTCAGCCAAGGACCTGCTATTAATAGCCAGCAATGGGCTTGCGTTATGCTCTTATTTTATCTACACCTTTTTAGGATATCTAATGCTGGGTCCATAAGTTAGATTTCCATGAACAGGATGCAAGGCGTTTTGAACGATGAACAAAAGTCTAAGGCCAAGACGCAAAAATCCCTTCTTGAATTCAAGAAGGGATTTTTGCATTCCTATTTATAATGAGGCATCTGAAATTTAAACGTAGGGTTTTATTTCATTTTGATAAAAGTCATATAATCGATGGATGGAGGAACTGGACAAGATATGAGCAGCTCGTTCAATTTGCTCACGTTCCCAATCGTACCATCGCATTTCCATTAACTTTTCGATGTCTTCGTCCGCAAAGCGTTTCTTTATCTCTTTGGCAGGGTTACCGCCTACGATCGTATAGGGCGGGACATCCTTAGTAACAACCGAACCAGCCGCAACAATGGCGCCTTCGCCTATGGTTACGCCTGGCATAATCATGGCATTCATTCCAATCCAGGCATCGCTTTCGATGACGGTATCACCTTTTGGCGCGTAAGAAGCTTCAATCTGCTCTACAAACGGGTACACGGTTATCCATTCAGGATGATGGTTGTGATTTCCGCCCATTAAAATAATGACGCCACTTGCGATACATACGTAATTTCCGATAATCAACTTATCGATATGCCAACCATGGTTTTCGATGGGATTAAACAACCTTCTGGATTTTTCATCCCCCCATAGGTATCTAACGCAGCCATCTTCAAAATCATGATGATCGTAATATCCAGAATAGTATGAGTATTCTCCTACACTAATCATAGGGTTCGTGACAATATCCTTTAAATACTTAATTTCGGACTAGTGTTCAAATTGATGTTGTTTCATTCTATTTCCTCGCTTCTAAGTAGAATATATCGTTTACTTAGAAGCTCAATACAGTAGCCACATTCTTAAACCTGATCAAACGACGAACCATCGTCCTCATCCTTTTCCTAATTGTTGATGAAATTGTAACAAGGCATGTTCTTTTCGTCAAACTTACAGGGATACAAGATTCCGATAAAATAATCCATACCTTTTGCCAAATAAGAGGTAGCTGCCTCTAACCGTACTTCACCATCATCTCCGTCAGAATCCCCTTCATGCGATCCACCAGTTCCTGCGGCTCCTTCACAGTGGCTTCATTTCCTAATCCGATAAAAAATTTAGCAAAATACAACATTTCGCTGACAGGAACGTTCTGATCGAGCTGTCCGCTTCCATCCGGCTGCATATCGATATGGGGAACCGGACATAACTCGGATTCGCAGCGCTGAACGCCTTCCCGGCTCAGATCTACGACCATGCGAATATAGACCGATTTCTCTGTCCCGTATTCCCTCCAGTTACCCAGATGGATATGGCGGTGATCCCGCGGCTCGATGCCGGTTGTATCACAGGCCACGGACTGCATGCGGTCACAGCGGAACAGGCGAAAATCATTGCGCAGAAAACAATAAGCGGGACAATACCAGAAGCCGTTGCTTGCATAGATGCCCACGGGCTGGATGCTTCTCGCGGCATAGCCCTCCCTGCTCTCATACAACACCGTAACGACCCGCTGGTCGACGGCGGCATCCAGCAGAGCCCCGAGAGATTCGGCCTTCTGCTGCCTTGTATGCGTCAGAAAATCCACCCGATTCTTCATCTGGTCAATCCGGTCGCGCACATCCCCAGGCATATAATAATAAAATTTCTGAAGTGCAGTAGAGGACTCGGCTTCAAAGGGAAGAAATAGATAGTGACGCAGGGCGTGGCTGGCAAAAAACATTGCAACGGCTTCTTCCTCACTGAAGGCGATCGGCGGAAGAACCCGTTCTTTCAGCACCTGGTAGCCTCCGTGCGGTCCTACCTCGGAATAGAGCGGAACCCCCAGTTCGCTGAGCTCCTGCAGGTCCCGCAAGATCGTGCGAGACGACACGCCGAATTGATCGGCCAGTTCTCTTACGGTGAATTTTCGCATTCGGTTAACGGTCATCATCAGCTCGATGAGACGTTTGGATTTGGACATAGGATCAGCTCCGAATCGTTGGATGACTATGACAATAGTTGTCACTATTATACGCTATACTGGCCGTAGAACCCAGAGCCGCCTTATAACTAATAAATGGAGTGATGAAACGTGAATCAATTGCATGAAATGAAGCAGCTGTTGTTCGAAGAGCTGGAGCTTATCGTTCGTACCAGTTCGAATCTGATCGGCAAAATTTCGGCAGAGCATTGGGATTACAGGCCTGCCCACAATATGAGATCGCTGCAGGAACTCGTGCATCATCTGGTTTCGGTGCCTGCGACGGACCTGTTGATTCTCCAAGAGAAGAGCGAAGCGGAGATCCGGGAACTGGAGGCAGGCATCGCCGCTGACGGCACGGACAAGGACAAGCTGATCTCTTGGATGACAAAGGGACTTGCCGATGTAAAATCCTACATGAATGGGCTGACAGATGAAGAATTTATGCAGAAGACAACGAGACCCTTCTATTTGGAGCACGGTTCAACCCAAGCCAAGTGGCTGATTGAAATCGTCACGCATGCCCAGCATCATCGGGCGCAAATGTTCAATTACCTGAAAGCCCAAGGCTATGAAGTAAATATGTTCGATCTATATTAAACGTCAGGTATGTAAGCAGAGTGAGAACAGGGGTGAGAAGGATGCAGCGGCATGTACCGAGAAAATCGCCGAAGCTGCCGTTAACTGGCGAGGAGTTGGCGAAGCTGCGGTCAAACAAAATGAAGCTCATCGATATTGCGCAAATGGATATCGAGTTATTGTCCGGCGTGCTTGGTGTTTCGGGTAGCCGCGCCCAATATATCCGGGGACTGGCACAGTTTCAGACAGTTCCTTCGATCGGACCGAAAGTGGCTGAACGCGTAGTCCAGTTGGGGTATTTCGCATTGGAAGATATCAAGGATGAAGACGCTGCCTCTTTAACGGACCGGATGGAAGCAAGCAGCGGTTTCTGGGTGGATCCTTGCGTGGAGGATGCGTTTCGCTGCATCGTACATCATGCCAATCATCCGGGGAGCGGGAAGAGCTGGCATGACTTTACCGAAGTGCGTAAGCAGTTTAGGGAGCAGCACGGATACCCTCCAACCCGTCCAACTTTATCGTGGTACGACCAAAAAGATGGACAACCATAGGGTCCCTACCTTGAACTAGCAGGAGGCACTGCCACATGGCGGTGTCTTTTTTCCTGTTGTTTACCAAACTTGATAAATCGCTTGAAAGTGAAGCGGCGTCATCCTGTACAATGGCTTCAATGTTGAAAAGGGGTGGGAAAAGTAATGAAACGATATGCACCAGCTGTTATCCTATGGATCCTTGGCGTATTCTTACTCAGTGCATGCAGTTCAGCGGGCGAAGAAGAGCAGCTCCAACGCGTAACGCTTGAGAAGGTTGAAGAGCTGGAGATCGACCATGGCAGCACGACCTTGTTCGTGGAGACAGCGGATGTGGAGGTATTAGAGGTTTCGCTGCTCCAAAGCGGCAATTCTGCGGGGGCCGTTGTTGATCAGGATGGCCATCGGATGAAGATTCGTTTAGATAACGTTATCACTCGGATGTTGAATATCGGGCGAATGCCACAGCTTCACGTGAGAATTCCCCAGGATTATGCGGGGAAGGTCATCGTAGACGGTTCTTCCGGCAAAGTAACGGGAACCGGCTTGCAAAACCACAGCCTCCAGGTAAAGGGGCGAAGCGGGAATATCTCACTTGCGTTTACCCGTTTGAACAACGATGTGGAGGTATCGGCGACTAGCGGAAACGTGAACATACAGCTCGATGAAGAAACGCCTGATGCAACATGGATGCTGCAATCCGGAAGCGGACGGAGGTCCATTGCCGTTCCGATACAGGACAGGAACGAGAGCAACCGTAAGACGGAAGGGCGCACCGGTGACGGGGAGCATGAGGTGAAACTCAAAACCTCCTCGGGGAACATCTCGATCCAATAACCATGTAAGAACAAAGTGTAAGAAAAAAACATCCCCGTGGTCCTTTCCAAGAGCTTACAGCTTTCGGGCTCTTGAAGCAGATCATCAGAGGATGCTTGGCATGTTAACCTATTAAATTCTTATATGACAAAGAAGAATGATAGCGCCTTAGTCTTCAGCAGACACAGAAGCCTTGGATGAAGCAGGAGATCTCATATATTGCGGCGGGTTTACGTCATCAATAAGCAGAATACCGTCGTATTGGTCACGGGCGATTAAGCTTTCCGGAATCATGCCCCAGCTATAGGCAAAACGCGGCTCGAACATCCATGAGTTGCCTGCCTCACGCTTTTGGTAACGCAGGTCAACGAAGGTATACGGTGAGCCTGCAGCCGACAGGATCGATTCCATGGATCCCGGCTCTGCCGGCAGAACGTCATGCACATTGCCCATATTATCTGCGGTTTGTCCGCTGGCCGGATACAAGCCGAGTACGTAACTGTATGTTTTCATTTCCTCCGAGAGCTTTTCCCCCATTAAAGTAACCGGATATGGCGTACCCATCACTTCGGTTTGGGCTTTACGGATGTGGTCGTTATGTCCCCACACGATGAATTTTTCCGTCGGGTATACTTCGGTTGCCAGCCACATGAGATTGTCATGCATCGCCTGATCCCGCCATTCCATCGATTCCAGGAACGGGGCATAATCGCCGCTTTCCATGCCAAGGGTTGATTGGATGGAGAGCTCCACATACTCCCGGGCTACCCGAATCCGGTCGTTCAGGGTCCGCTCGAGCAGCATGGACAGTTTGGGGTTATCCGGGTACAGCTTCTTTATATGAACTTCGTTTGCCTCCGTCTTTAAGGACACCAGAGCATCCTTGTATACTTGAATCAGCTGATGTTTCTCTTTGCGGTAAGCAGCAAGATCCGTAGCGAGAGAGTAGTCGGACAATTTCTTCTCAGCTTCCGCTAGGCGCTTGGCCATGGCCTGATCCTGCAGCCATTGCCCATCCAACAGCGGATACTGCAGCTGCATGTCAAAACCGGTCAGCACGAGCGGCTGCTTGCTCTGTTGTGCTGTTTTAATGTAGTCGAACAACGGCAAAATCTCCTTGGACCACCAAACGCCGAAGATGGAATCCTTCATCGTTTGTTCGGCGCTTTGCTGTCCGGCCCGGCCATAAGCCAAGGAACTGTTTCCTAGGCCGCTCTCAAAGGCCAGGACGTTATACCCCATTTCTTGATGCAGAAACTGGATCAAACGGGTCTTGGCCAGATTGAACTCGGCAACGCCGTGGGAGCTTTCCCCCAGGAACACCATGCGTTTGTCATGCAGCAAGGGCTTCAGCATGGCCAGATCCTTATACTGGTTAGAGCCGTTGGCCACGTTCGATGGCTGAATCGTATCCAGTCGGTATACATGGTCTTTGGCCCAATTCTCCCACTCGGCAATCTTTTCATCCGACGTACGTGCCGTCTTAACCTCCGTAACCTGGCCTTGGATGGAATCGGCGGCAGAAGCATCTGCTTTTCCTTCAGAGATGAAGGTGGTTCCCAATAGGGAAGCGGTGAGCAGAAACACGGTGAATGCTTTTCTAGCTTTATGTATCGGCATGCGGGTCACTCCTTATAAGATGATGATCAGTTATATGTTTTGTGGTGGTTGAACGTTTCGAAGAGAATATCAACACTATTATTTCTTGTCTTGAAGCGTTGGCATCACCTCCTTAACATCGCCGCAATTACTGTCCGGCGGCGTTAAAGAACTATAATACTGTATGGCCTACCTTAGTCCTCTTCCCAGAACAGATCGTTCAGCGTACGCGATAATGCCTTGCATATGGCAACGCACAGGCTGAGGGACGGATTGTATTTCCCCAGCTCGATCAGGCCGATGGTCTGCCTGGAGACACCGACAATCTGGGCCAGTTCTTCCTGTGATAAATCCTTCTCGACGCGGGCCATCTTCAATTTGATGTTTTTCATGCGACAGTCACCCTGATATCCCTTTCTACGAGTCGAACGGATCGTTCTGCGACATTTTCTGGCTTACCTTGTTGGCGCCGTAGTGGATCACCGAGCTCACTATAACAAAGAGCGGGACATTGATGATAAGTGTAGCGAAGAATACGATGATAAAATGTTTAATCTCGGTGGCGCTGTTGTTGTTTCCGTACAAGATTGCGCTGCGGATTCCACAGTAAAGAGCTAATATGAACCCGATGGCAAAGCACCAGAGCACATTGCGCTTATTGAACGAAACTTTGCTTCGCTGGTCATGGACCTCCACTTCATCCGAATAAATTCCCAGCGCTACGCTGCGGATACCAAAATATAAGCTTCCTCCCAGCATGATCAGCATTTCCAGCCAAACGGATTCCGTCCGTGGCAGCGCAAAAGATTTGATGATGACGGAAATGCTGCATATGATCATGATCAAGGTATACACCTCTTTATATAACTTGTTCTTCAAATTGACGATACGCTCATCCTCAACCGAGTTTTTCTTAAACCAATTCAAGCTCATCATTCCTTTCGTTTGGTTAGAGATACGTTCCTGAGATTTTCTGGATACCTGCATTGTAATAGTATTCACGTCATTTTGCAATATATATATGTCGTTTTGATTTCAATATTTGTCTTTTTGACCGAGGAAGTGGATGTAGTCTCAAGAATTTCATCATAGTCCGTAGGGGGAGTTTATTCTTGATCTATTTTGCTAAAACAGAACTATAGGCCGGCGGGTTTACAACGCTTCACAGCGTGTTTAAAATGGGAATAGGGCAGATCTCTTGCCCGAATTGATAACTGGAGCGTGTTCGTTGCCATGATTATGATCCATTTCATTCGCTTACGTTAATGTGAGGTACAGATCCAAGTAGGCTCGGCCCTTTTTTTTTGACATTGCGGCTTGAGTTTATTTTTCTGTGCCTTTTTCATTACGTATGATCGAATGAAAGGGTGATTTTTGCTGTGTCCAGAAATGAAAGGTTATTACAAAAAGCACAATGGCTATCGAAACATGAGAAGATGTTTAGATGCCCGATCTGCGGCAGTTCCATGAGAGTTCAGCAGCTGGCAAGCTTGGTGTGCGAGAAGCTGCATAGCTATGATATATCGAGACAGGGGTACGTCAACCTGCTGTCCAACAGATCCAAAACCAAATATGATAAGGCCTTGTTTGAGGCACGAAAAATGATTAACAGCAGCGGGTTCTTTGGCCCGATGATTGAAGGGATTTCGAATCGTCTGATCAGGATGCAGTCTCGGAAGCCGCCGGAATCCGGCAAACCTCTGAGACTGCTCGATGCAGGCTGCGGAGAGGGTTCCCATCTATCCGCCATTGGACGTAAGCTTTTCGATCACCCCACGGTGCCGGACATTCTCGGTGTGGGCATGGATATCGCCAAAGAGGGGGTCGTAATGGCCGCCAAGACATCCCCGGACCCTATATGGTGCGTGGCTGACCTGTCTCAGAGCCCGTTTGCTGACCAACAGTTTGATTACATTTTGAATATTTTGTCCCCTTCCAATTATTCGGAGTTCAGGCGATTGCTTACGAGTGACGGAATGTTGGTGAAGGTCATTCCGGGGAGCCTGTATTTGCAGGAGCTTCGAGCTTTATTTTATACAGGTACAGGTAAGGAGACGTATTCCAATGACGGCACGATGGAGCTGTTCAGCCGACATTTTGAACGGATCGAGTTCGAAGAGATTCGGTATCGCATCATGCTGGATTCCGAGCAGACGAAGCAGCTGATTCATATGACGCCGTTATCCTGGAGCGTTTCACCTGAGGTTATTGAACGGATGTCAGGTGGAGAGATGGAGGTAACCGCCGACTTCACACTTCTCTATGGTTGGAAATAAGGGGAAGTATTTTTCCTGCCGGGATCTCCGTCGTATTTTGCTAAAGTGTCCACCATAGGAGATAATATGAGTTATCAAAATAAAAGGTGGTTAACTATCGCATGACACTTCGAATGAATCCGTATCTCATTATGGATGGAAATGCTAAGGAAGCTATTCAATTCTATGAGAAGGCCTTGGACGCCAAAGTCGTCATGGTTCAGACTTTTGGCGAGATGCCGGCCAACCCGGACTTTCCGCTGCCGGAAAGCGCGCGGGATCGGGTATCCCACGCAAACCTTATGGTCGGCGAGACGGTCTTGATGTTATCCGATACGTTTCCCGGTCAACCGGTCCAATCCAGCAATCAGGTCCAGATCTGCATCATGACCGATGCAGCCGAACATGCGAAGCAGATATATGAAGCGCTGCGTGAGGGCGGCAAGGTCGTTATGCCGCTGCAGGAAACATTCTGGAGCCCGGCCTACGGGATCGTTGCGGACAAATACGGCGTTAACTGGAATATCTCAACCGAAGTTGAAGCTTAGAAGCAGATGCTACTCCTGCAGGTATAATAAAAAGGCCCTGACGGCAAATCGTCAGGGCCTTTTTCGGTTAAAGCCAAAATCCAGTTTCCTAATCTACGCCCGCGATCCATCCCACCACTTATAGTAGATGTGGACATGCCCGGCGGGGCTTGCCACAAGCGGATCGATCACGATCGTCTTGCCGCTCACTTTCAGCTCGATCACCTTTTTGTTCTTCTCGGCGGAGTCTATCTTCGCGAGGAAGGAGGAATCGACTTGGAATCCATACAGTTGGAGGAGCTCGATCAGCATGCTGCGCTGCGTTTTATCGGCGGCATTGGAAAGCGCGATTCCGCTGAACTGCATAATCTGCGGCTCGAATTGAACGGACACGGCATAATCCGTTTCGCCGGTTTGCTTTGTGCTGGTCATGACTATTTTGTTTGACCCGTCGTCATAGATCCTGTAGCCGCTGTAGTTCGAGAATACCTTCTGACGAATCACGAGATACATCTCATCCCGGTACACATCCCAAGGCGTTGGCAGCTTCGGAAGCATCGCCTCCGCACTTGGCACAGTGGGGCGATCATACAGGTTCGACATTCCACGATCGGTCAGGTTCTTGATAAGCTGAAGCACTTCAGCGCGCGTGATGGTGCCGCTGCCTACATACCCTTCAATCGTGTTTTCGCCCTTGATCCGGCCCTGCGCGTACTTTTTACCCAAAACGTATTGAATCGCTTGATTCCCGTCGTAGTTCACGCCGTCGGCGCTGGATATCAGCTCGGCCACATGGGCCCGCGTTATGTATTGGCTGCGCTTGGTTTTGTCTGCGAATCCGTGAACAGGATAGTTCTTGAAGTGCAGAAAATGATAATATTTATCCGACCATAGTTCGGTCAAATAGTTCTCCTGCAGGTCTTTGCCCGTGATGCCGACAACGAGCATACGAATGAATTCGGCCTCGGTTACATTTTGGTTGGGCATGAACATCCCATTGGCATAACCGTTGACAATCCCTTGATCGACGCCCCATTCGATGGTCGTTTTTGCCCAGTGATTATCAATATCCCGAAACGTAACCCCGGCGGAAGCGCTGCCAGCCCCTACGAATAAAGAGACAACCAGGAGTATAGGCGCACATAGTGTCCTGAACTTCAACATCTGCAATCCTCCATCTATAATTTGCTAAAATACTACAAAATACATTGTATAAGTGTGTTTTTCGAGCGGTCAAGCGTCTGGAAGCGGTTCTTGTCAAAGATGGGCTGTTATAACTAGCTAACTAACTTAAACGATACTTAGTGACTACAGGACTAAGGAAGTGCATAAATCCTCCACTTTGGAAATGGAATTGCGAAAGAAAGACATGTTTTTCGCGAAGGAGCTAGGGAATGGAGGACGCTGTACCCTGAAATATTCGAGCGTGGAAAAAGACAGCTATAGTCTAAAAGTTAGGGGTTCGGAATTCCTATTGGAAGATACCAAGCCATTAGGTAAAATATCCCTTGTTTACGATCTATAGAAGAGGGGCGAAATTTTGATGAGATTGGTGCGAAAATCCTTATTGACCCTGTGCAGCCTTTTGCTTGCAGTCTCGGTCCTGATCCCGCAAACAACGGTTCACGCAGCGGATCAGAAATGGATGAATCAAGTATGGAGCGAGTATAAATCCTATCATAAGAAGACGGTAAACGCCTATAACAATTACCAGAAGCAAGCGGACAAGAAATATAAGTTATTTTATGAAACAAGCCATGCGTCGCTGGATCAGCTGGAGAAAAAAGTGCTGGAGGATCAAAAGCAGTGGGATGAGAAGCTTCAAGCTGATTTGGAGCAGCTGAAGCTGAAGCATGAAGGAAACCGGGACTTAATGGATAAGCTGACACAATATGAACGGTTCATCAATCCAAGTTATTTGAACAGCCCGATGTGGAAGTACGCGAATGCTGCAAACCGGAGTTATTTGAATAGCACGCTCTGGAAACTAAGCAAAGAAATGAACGAGGATTATTTGAACAGCTTGATGTGGACCTATAAGAAGACGATCAGCCCGGATTATTTGAACAGCTCCGCGTGGAAATTTAACAAAACGGTCAGTGAAAGTTATTTGAACAGCCCGATGTGGAAGCTTCGGAACGGGTCCAGTACGTCGTACCTGAACAGTCCGATGTGGAAGTACAAACAGGGGAAAATCAGCAAGGCAACAGCCAAGAGCCAATACAGTAAGCTGTTTAAGGAACAGACAACCGCGATCTCCAAGAGCAACGCCGCAAGAAAATCCGAAATAGCGAAAATGGCAAGCGGCACGCAGAAGAAGATAGGGGAGCTTTACAAGGAAACAGTGGTCACACTCGAGACACGCCGCGAGGAGGCACTGAAGAGCATCTCCGATCTTCGGATCGAAATCACCGGAGAAGGCTTGCAATGGGAACCACTGCTCGTGAAGAAACCATAATATCGTAAATCTTACCGCTTACTGGAGAAGAGCTGCTCTCATGGTCTGAACATGATCATAAGGGCGGCTTTTGTTTTTGTAAAAATGAAAACAAGAAAATGCAGGATATTCTTTGACTTTGACGATTATTTCAAATAATATTATGTCAGTAACCTAACAAAAACTAACAATAATAACACGGAAATTGAACGACAAATTCGCACTTAAGTAGGTTGATAACGATGAAAACGAAAGTGACGATTCAGGAAATTGCCGATTTTACCGGCGTGTCTAAATTCGCGGTATCCCGTGCTTTGTCGGGGAAGTCGGGCGTCAGTCCCCAGACCAGGGATATGATTCTGAAGGCAGCCGGACAGCTTGGATATTTTAAGGATCAGCCGAACCAAGCGGCGGGAAAAAACCAGCAGCTTCAAGATCCGGAGAACAGAAAATGGGCGGGGGCGGTGCTTGTCCTGTTCCCGAATGTCCGTTATCAAAATCGGGAATCCCTTTATTGGGGACCGGTGTTTGACGGCATATCCGCTCGCCTGAATCAGAAGGGACAGGACATTCTGACGCTGACGGAGCCTTCGAATGACCATATGTTCACTCTGCTAAATCCCCAGGGGATTCTCGGAATTGTGACGGTGGGATCTGTATCCACCCAAAATTTAATGGACATCAAGAAGCTGAACATTCCCGTGGTCATGGTGGACCACATGGACCCGGCGTTCCAATCGGACACGGTGTTCACTGACAATATGCACAGCATGAAACAAATCATGACCAAGCTGATCAGCAGAGGTTATAAAAAATATCAGTTCATCGGTAATATCGAAGATGCCCAGAGCTTTTATGAGCGTTGGATCGGCTTCTCGTCCGCGCTGGCCGATTACAAAATCGAACATCGGCAGCTGCCTTCCCTGATCAGCCCGGAGATTGAGAATATACACGAAGCGTTAGGAAAGGCTCTTGCCGGAAACGAGCTTCCGGAAGTGTTTGTTTGCGCTAACGATATCACCGCCATGTTCGCCATGGAGGCGCTCAGGAATCAGGGCATCGACGTACCAGGTCGTGTACAGGTGACCGGATTTGATAATACGTACGATAACCTGCCGATTATGGCAACCGTCAACATCGATAAGGAACTGCTCGGGATGCGTGCCGTTGATCAATTGCTCTGGCGAATACTGAACCCGGATTCGAATTACGAGCGGCTTCTAATTCAAGCAGATGTCATTGTTAGGGATTTGAATAACGCAACACGCGATACGGATGAACAATAAGCTGTAATGTCATATTTTCATGTTAGCTCCGATGTCTTCATGACATCGGGGCTTTTTACATTCATAACAAAAAAATAACAAATGTAGTGGCCTTAAGAGGGGTGTTTTATCCAGATAAATTAAAATAAATCGTTGATATATAAGGAATTATATCGAATGAAGCCGAGTTGTGTAGATTCATATTGTAATCGTTATCACTAAATATTTAGGTGAATTATAATAATTAAATTAGGTTTTTTGTTATTATTAACATAATTTATATTGACTAACTCACAAATTGGGTGATATATTTTTTGGCAAACAGGGATAACGGATTGGGGGGAGCCGAGGGGAGCAGCAGGGAGCACCGGGAATCGATCTATTCAACATCATCTTAGGGGTACATGCAGCAGTTAACAGGGTGTTAAACAAATAAGGGAGGTTTTTGGTGTGAGAAAAATGAAAGGGCTTTCTTTGTTGCTTGTTTGTTTATTATTTTTGATTACGGCCTGCAGCGGCGGAGGGGCAAAACAAGCAGAGACACCGCCTGCGACTCCGGCTCCTAGCACGGAAACCGCGACAGAGGCTCCAAAAGAAGAACCCGCTGAACCTGAGGCAGAACCTGTTGATCTAGGCGGCCGCGTGATTAAGGTCGCTGCCTGGTGGGACCTGAAGCCGGCAGGCACAACAGCCGGAGAGAAAGCCCGCCTGGAGAAGATTGCTGAAATCGAGAAGAAGTACAATTGCAAGATTGAGTTCGTCAACGTTCCTTTTGAGGAGTACATGAACAAATTCACGACAAGCGTACTGGCAGGCGAGCCGTTTGCCGATATCGTGCAGCTGGAGTACAAATCGGCACTGCCGGCCATTATGAAGGGGCAGATTCTGCCGATCAGCGAGTTTACGACGGATCAGAACAACATTAATAACGAAGCCGATCTGCAGACGAAATATCCTTCCATTGGCGGAGGGGAATACGGATTCGATAATCCGACCTCCATCGGGCTCGGACTTCATTACAATCGTGATTTGTTTAAGAAGAACGGCCTCCCGGATCTTCAGGAGCTGTATGCCAAGGGAGAATGGAACTGGGATAAACTCATGGAAATTGCCAAACAGGCAACCAAAGATACGAATAACGACGGGAAAACGGACGTATGGGGCTTCTCCGGCTGGGCGATTGATGCGGTAAAGCATTTCACCGCTGCTAACGGGGGGAAAATCGTTGATGACTCCAATGGCAAAGAAGGCTTGTCCGATCCAAAAACATTGGAAGCAGCCGAATTTGTGAACCGCCTCTACAACGTGGAGAAGGTTGTTAAAGTCAAGAGCGGCAACAAAACAAACTGGGAAGAGACAAACACCTTTAAAGACGGCGATGTAGCCATGTTTACGGCAGCGGAATGGATGCTCGGCGACATTACGTTCGAGGTCGGCGTGGTTCCGATTCCTAGCGGTCCGCAAGGCTCGGCAGAAACAACGTATGCCAATACCGCCGCATCCGCGAAGTTCATTCCAAAAGGCGTGAAAGATCCGGCCATCGTCTATCAAATTTATGAAGAGACGTTCGATATACCGCCAACAGAGGAATATCCGGGTCAGGATTACCTGGAGAGCATCTATACCAATCAGGAAGACATCGACATGATTCGCGAGCATATTGCCGGAACCGGCGTCATCACGGTTGACGAGGCTTACACGGATTACCCTACGGGCGCTTTCATTGAGGATATTATCGTGAACAATCAATCGGTAGCCGCTACGGCCGAGAAATATAAACAACAGGCACAGGCTGCTGTCGATAAAATGGGCAAATAAGATGGACGGGGGCGTTTTGCGCAAGCCGCGCCCCCTTCTCCTGAACAGGGGGATGAACATTGACACTTCAAACGCAGCTAAAAAAATGGATGAACCGATTATGGATTCTTTTGGCGGTCATGGCCGCTTTGATTGTGTTCTTTAATAGAGGGGGAAGTGAACTCGGATCCGTCGGAAAAGCGGAAGACAGCCGGACCGAGCTTTCATTGGAACGTCCCGCATCGCTGGTCAATCTCAGCACGCAGCCGGGAAAAAGCCTCTCCTATGCCCAGTATTTGTCGGATCATGACGAAAAGAGTCGGCCGGATCGTGAAATCACGATTCCCGCTGTCGATTACAGCCGTGCCGAGGGCGGGGAATTCCGCAAGCTGGAAGCCTATGAGGGTCATTCGGGTACCTCGCTTTTTACGGGCGAGAAGGGTGAGGTGGAATGGAAGGTTCATGTGGAGGAAGAGGGATTGTACAATCTGTCCCTGCTCTATTATCCAGTGGAAGGAAAGAGCTCCTCCATTGAGCGTTCCATCCGCATCGACGGGGAGGTTCCCTTTCAGGAGGCGGCCTATTTGCAATTTGACCGGATATGGGATAACGCCAAGGACAGCATCGATCAGGATAACCAGGGCAATGACCTGAGACCGAAACAAATCGAACGTCCGGCCTGGGTTGAGGCAGTGCTTAAGGATGCGGACGGATACATTACGGAGCCGTTTCTTTTTTACTTTGAAAAAGGGGAACATACCGTGTCCCTTACAGCAGCAAGGGAGCCGATGGTGATCGGAGAGCTGAAGCTTTTTAAGCAGGAGGGCCCGCTGACGTACGCCGAGCTGCATCAACAGTATGAGGATGAAGGGATTCGGAAAATCGAAGGAACCGTGCTTACAATTCAGGGTGAGGACGCAGTCGCCAAATCCTCGCCGACCTTGTATCCGTTAAGCGAGCGTTCGAGTCCGAGCGTCAGTCCCTACAGCGCGTCGAAGGTACGGATCAATACCATCGGCGGCTTCAACTGGCGGCTGCCCGGACAGTGGATCGAATGGGAGCTGGATGTACCCGAGAGTGGGCTCTACCAGATTGCATTCAAATCGCAGCAAAATTTTGTAAGGGGCATATACTCGACGAGAAAGCTGACGATCGACGGGAAGGTTCCGTTTGAAGAAATGAACCACGTCGCTTTCCGCTTTAAGAATGGATATCGCATGGACGTGCTTGGGGGCGATGAACCTTATCTGTTCCGGTTGGAGCAAGGTAAGCATGTGTTACGCCTCGAGGCGAGTCTGGGTGAATTCGCTCCGCTCATTCATGAGGTGGAGGATAGTCTGCTTAACCTGAATGCCATGTATCGCAAAATATTGATGATCACCGGCACGAATCCGGATGAATTCCGGGATTACCGCGTAGAGCAGCGGATACCGGAGCTGCTGGAAATCTTCCGGTACGAGAGTGACAGATTAAAAGCCATCGCGGCCAGATTGGTTGAGCTGTCGGGACAATCCGGCGACCAGGAGGCCCTGCTGAAGACCATGGCGCTTCAGCTGGATGAGATGATCGAGAAGCCGGATACGATTCCGCGCAGGCTGGAGGCTTACAAGACGAACAGCGGCGGACTCGGAACGTGGCTGCAGCAGGCAAGGGAGCAGCCGCTCGAGATCGATGCCCTCTACGTTGCGTCAGCCGATGCCAAGCTGCCGAAGAGCGGAATGGGGGCAACCGATAAGGTGAAGCATGAAGTGTCGACGTTCTTCAGCTCCTTCTTCATCGATTACAACAATATCGGTAATGTCTCGGATGAGAAGAATCAGCGTTCGATCACGGTATGGATCGGCAGCGGGCGGGATCAGGCCAATACCATCAAGGCAATGATTGATGAGACCTTTACGCCGGAGACCGGCATCAACGTCAATCTAAAGCTGGTGAACATGGGGACGCTGCTCCCCGCAACGTTGTCAGGTCAGGGACCTGAGGTCGCGATGCAGATCGGCAATGACCTCCCGGTGAACTTCGCCATGCGGAATGCGGCAGCGGACCTGACGCAATTCCATGATTTCGAATCGGTAGCGGACCGGTTCAGGGACAGCGCCTTGGTGCCTTACCGATACCGGCACGGCGTGTACGCGCTGCCCGAGACCCAAACCTTCAACATGATGTTCTACCGGAAGGATGTGCTGGAGGAGCTTGGTCTTGATGTTCCGAAGACTTGGGACGATGTGGCCAGCCTGCTTGCCGTATTAAACAAAAATCATATGCAATTTGGTCTTCCCGTTGTGGCGCAGGCACCGGATCAGTGGACCACGCTGCCGCCGAATTCTTTATATGCCGCGCTCCTGATGCAATCCGGCGGGCAATTTTACCGCAACAACGATCAGGAATCGGATCTGGATTCCAAGATTGGGCTGGAGGCCTTCAAACAATGGACGGAATATTACACGGATTACAAGCTGGAGCGGGAATACGATTTTGCGAACCGATTCCGTACCGGACAGATGCCAATCGGTATTTCCGACTATACCACCTATAACCAGCTGTCCGTGTTCGCGCCGGAGATCCGGGGCGTATGGGGCTTCGCGCCCGTACCGGGAACCGTTCAGACGGACGGCACCATTGACCGCACCGTTCCAAGCGGCGGCAGCGCCGTGCTGATGCTGGACGATGCGAAGGACAAGGATGCAGCCTGGGAGTTCCTGAAGTGGTGGACCAGCGATGCAACACAGACGAACTTTGGCCGCGAGATGGAAGGACTTATGGGGGCGGCGGCCCGCTATCCGACCGCCAACATCAAGGCGCTGGACAGTCTGCCATGGCCGGTAGCCGACTATGAGAATTTGAAATCCCAATTTGAATGGGTCCAGGGAATACCCGAGGTGCCGGGCGGCTATTCCACGGGCAGACATTTGTTCAATGCCTTCTACCGTGCGGTCATCAGCGGCATCGAGCCGCGGGAGGCCTTGATGGATTCGGTGCAGTATATTCACGACGAAATCCGAACCAAGCAAGAAGAATTCGGCGAGCTGCAGGAATAGGGGGAGTCCAAATTGCATAATGCCAGCCTTCAGGATCCTGAGGTTACGATGCCCGCCGCTATCCGCCCCGTCAAGCCGCAATCCTGGTGGAAGCGGAAGCTGGCGGAGATGAAGGCCAGCAAGCATTCCTATATATTGCTTGCGCCTTATATGATCCTGTTCACGCTGTTTACCGTGTTTCCGGTCGTCATTTCGATGATTCTCAGCTTTACGTACTTTAATATGCTGGAGTTTCCGCGGTTTGTCGGTTGGGATAATTACACACGACTGTTCCTGGAGGACGATATCTTTCTGGTTGCGCTGAAGAACACGCTGCTCTTCGCCGCCATAACAGGACCCATCAGCTATTTGGCCTGCTTTCTGTTTGCTTGGGTCATCAATGAGCTGGGTCCGCGGCTGCGGGCGTTCATGACTCTGATCTTCTATGCGCCTTCGATCTCGGGGAACATTTACTTCATTTGGCTGATGATCTTCTCGGGCGACCGCTACGGCATAGCGAACGGCATGCTGATAAAGCTCGGCATCATTCTGGAGCCGATCCAATGGCTGAAGACCGAAGCGTTGATCATGCCGATTATCATTCTGGTCCAGCTGTGGCTCAGCCTTGGAACCGGCTTCCTGGCTTTCATCGCCGGTCTTCAGACCGTAGATAAAACGCTCTACGAAGCCGGGGCCGTGGACGGGGTCCGCAACCGCTGGCAGGAGCTGTGGTTCATTACGCTGCCTTCGATGCGGCCCCAGCTCATGTTCGGCGCGGTCATTCAGCTAACGACATCGTTTGCCGTGGCCGACGTCTCGATTGCGCTTGCCGGTTTCCCCAGCGTGAACTACGCGGCGGAAACGATCGTAACGCATCTCATTGATTTCGGCACGACGCGCTTCGAGATGGGCTTTGCGTCGGCGATTGCGACCGTGCTGTTCATCCTGATGGTGGGAACCAACCTGATCGTCCAAAAATTGCTGCGCAAGGTAGGTGAGTAGACGCATGAGGGTTACATACGAACTTCCGAAAAAACGGGGCAGCCGCCTGCTGAACGTAAGTCTTAAAGCTCGCAGCAAACGGGTAAACCGTTCCTTCATGGGCACCATCTCCCTGTTTGCGCTGCTGGCGGTGTTCGGCGCTTTCATGGCGCTGCCATTGGTGTACGCTATCAACAATGCGTTCAAGCCGCTGGACGAAATTTTCCTGTTCCCGCCCACATTGTTTGTCCGCAATCCAACATGGAATAACTTTTCCGATTTGATCAATCTGCTGGGCCAGTCCTGGGTACCGTTCTCGCGGTATATCTTCAATACGGTCTTCATAACCGGGGTCGGCATTGTCGGGCATGTGATCTTTGCCTCCGCCGCGGCTTATCCGCTGGCCAAGCATAAGTTTCCGGGCAAGGTATTCCTGTTCCAGGTCGTGGTGCTGTCCCTGATGTTCACGCCGGTCGTTACGGCGACGCCGAACTATATGATCCTGTCGTGGCTGGGGCTGATCGACACCTACTGGGCCGTCATTATACCGGCTTTCGGCTATTCGCTAGGGTTATATCTGATGAAGCAGTTCATGGAGCAGATACCGGATGCCCTGCTGGAGGCGGCCAAGATCGACGGAGCCAGCGAATACCGGATCTTCTGGTCCATCGTGATGCCGAACGTGAAGCCGGCTTGGCTCACGCTGATCATTTTACTGTTCCAGATCCTGTGGGGAACCGATGGCAACGGCTTTATTTACAGCGAGCAGCTCAAGACCCTGCATTATGCTTCCAATCAGATCATTCTGGGCGGTATTTCCCGGGCCGGCGCAGGCGCAGCCGTGGCAGTCATCCTGATGAGCGTGCCGATTGTGCTCTTTCTGTTCTCGCAGAGCCGGATTATCGAGACGATGGCCACATCCGGAATGAAGGATTAGGGGGGATCACATGTCAGCGAAAAAATGGTTGCTATCGCTCGCGGCGGCCTCCCTGCTGCTAACCGGCCTGATGCCGGGGAGCGTCTCCGCCAGTGCTCCGTATGAGAGCTATATCTACAATTATTGGGAGGAAACGGTCGCCGTGCCTGCAGCCTATCTGCCGGTTCGCTCCGTGACAGGGAAGGATCTGGGTATCGGGGAGTTTCTGGAGCCCAGCGATATGCATGTGTCAGAGGCCGGAAACATCTACGTGATGGACAGTGGCAACAAACGTATTGTTTGCCTCGATGAAACGTGGAAGGTCGTTCGTGTCATCGATACTTTTATGAATGATGGGAAAGAGGACGGTTTTGCGAACCCTACCGGCATCTTCATTGACGGAGATGAGCAAATCTATGTTGCGGATACGGACCACCAGCGGGTTGTCGTATTAACGGCGGAAGGCACGCTTGTCCGGATCATCGAGCAGCCGGAGTCGGATGTGCTGCCTCAAGGCTTTCAATTCATTCCGCTGAAAGTAACGGTGGATGAAGCCAAGCGGGTATTCGTTGTCGCACGCGGCGTTTACGAAGGCATAATGCAGTTCGAGGAGGACGGTACCTTTCTAGGCTACGTCGGAACGATTAAGGTGAAGCGCGATTATGGCGATTATTTCTGGCGATTGGTATCGACGAGCGCGCAAAAGGCCCAGATGAGACTGTTCATCCCGACCGAATTCTCCAATCTGGATATCGACGGAAAAGGGTTCGTTTATGCCACGAATATTGATGTCGGCTCCAAGGAGCCGATTAAACGCCTCAATCCGTCGGGTGAGGATGTGCTGAAACGCTTTGGCTACTTTCCGGTTGCCGGGGATATTTATTATCGGAGAACGGTAGGTCCCTCCAAGTTCGTTGATATTAAAGTGCTTGGCGACGGGATATACAGCGCGCTGGACTCTACCCAGGGGCGCGTATTCACCTACGATGAGACCGGGAACCTGCTGTATGTCTACGGCGGCATCGGGAATCAGCTGGGCGTGTTTAAGACGCCGGCGGCAATTGAACAGCTTGGAGACCGTCAGCTTGTGCTGGACCGGGGAAAAGCGAGCATTGTCATGTTCGAGCCGACCGAGTTCGGGAAGCACGTTAACCTTGCTGTCCGCCATCATTACCGGGGAGAAGATGCGGAGGCGGAAAGGTACTGGGAACGCGTGCTTCAGCTGAATGCCAACTATGACATCGCTTATATCGGCATCGGGAAAGCGAAGCTCATGAAGGGGGAGAACAAGGAAGCCCTTCGATATTTTGAGTTAGGCATGGACCGCAAAAATTATTCCGTTGCTTATAAACGATATCGCAGGGAGGTCATGAAGGAGCATTTCGGCACCATTTTATCGGTTGGGACCAGCGCTGTGCTGCTCTATGCGGTCTATAGAACGGTGAGATACCGAAAGCAGAGGAGGGAAGGGAAGCATGAAACAGGATTATCTTAGATTCCCCCTTCATTTGATCGTGCACCCCTTCGATGGGTATTGGGACCTGAAGTATGAGAACAGAGGACGCCTCGGAGTTGCTTATGTCGTATTGGCGCTTGTGGTCATGGCCATGATTCTGCAGCGGCAGTATGCGGGATTTCTGGTCAATTACAATGATCCGAGGACGCTGAGCAGCATCGACGAACTGATCTATTTCGTGCTCCCGTTCTTTCTGTGGTGCGTCTCCAATTGGTCGGTCACCACGCTCATGGGCGGGGAAGGAAAGTTTAAAGAGATTGTGATGGCCAGCGCGTATGCCCTGATTCCGATGGTTCTGATTTATCCGCCCATGACGCTGGCGAGCCGGTTCATGGTCCAGGAAGAGACCGTGTTCTACTATCTGCTCACATTGGTAGCGGCGATCTGGTTTATCGGGCTGCTCTTTGTCGGTACGATGACGGTTCATCAATACTCCGCAGGCAAAACGATCGTCACGATGTTTCTGAGCTTGATCGTCATGGGCATTATTGTATTTCTGGGCACGCTCGTCCTGAGCATGCTGCAGCAGATTTACACGTTCGTTGTCAACGTTTACCGAGAGATCCTATTCAGGCAATAAGGAGGCCGTGGGCCGTGAAAAAAAGAAAATGGCTGTACACGGTGCTTGCATGTACCGTTATAACGTGCATGGCTGCGAGCTTTCTGTTCTACGTGAACCGGGGAGCACCGGCGGTGGACGTGGCGGCTTACCGTACCGCGGCAGCCGAGCCGACGCCGGGCGGTGAGCTGACCGTCCTGAACGATTCGACGGACGGCGTACCCAGTATGGATCTGGTAGCGGAGACGGCGGCGCTTGCCCTGTATTATCATCCGGAAACGACCGAGGTGGCGGTTCGGGATAAGCGGAGCGACACGGTATGGTACAGCAATCCGCCAGACCGGATGGAGGACGGAATTGCCTCGCCGTTTGAGAAGGAAGTGCTATCTTCGCAATTGACGCTGACGTTCCGGGATGAGATCGGCACGCTTGAGACCTATCCGAATTATACGTGGAGCGTGATGAACGGGAACTACACGGCGGAAAGCTTGGACAACGGAATTCGAGTCACGTATACGCTGGGAGATGTGTCGCTCGGGATCGATGCCTTGCCGAAATACATCTCGCAGGACCGGCTGCAGGAGAAGGTGATCAGCAAGCTGGATGAGTCCCTGGCGAGATACGTTCAGGCCCGGTACTACCCCTTGAAGGATAACCCTGCGATGCTGGAGCGATTGGATGACCAGATCAAGAAGGAGCTGGTGCTGAAAAAAATGCTGGGGGCGTTTGAACAAGCGGGCTACACCGCGGAGGATCTTGCCTACGATAACGAAGCGGGTGGAGGAGCGGCCGCAAGCGCCTCTTCGAAACCGCAGTTCAAGGTTCCGCTCGAATACAGGCTGGAAGAGGATTCGCTGATCGTTTCCATACCGCTTGATCAGGTAACGGAAAGTGAGAGCCACCGTTTGCGCAGCGTGGAGCTGCTTGGCTATTTCGGCGCGGCGGGCTCGAAGGCCGAGGGATACATGCTGGTGCCGGACGGCAGCGGCAGTCTGATTAAGCTGAATAACGGCAAAGTGAAGGAAGAGCAGTACGTGCAGCGAATATACGGCACCGATCCGAATAATAACAGCAGCAGCCGCGGGCAAGTGGCGGAGCAGGCACGGATGCCTGTGTTCGGCATGAAGAGCGGCGATCGCGGCTGGTTTGCCGTGATTGAAGAAGGCGACGCCATCGCGAGCGTGTCCGCCGATATCGGCGGGAAGCAGAACTCGTACAATCATATATTCAGCAGCTTTGCCTTGCGCGGCGAGGATATGCTGGAGCTATACACCGGCAGCACGATACAGGAGATCCAGCTGCTGAATGACAAGCTCTACAACGGAAAGCTGTCCGTAAGATACCGTTTCCTGTCCGGCGACGAGGCCAGCTACTCGGGCATGGCCCGCTTATATCAGGAAACGCTTGTGGAGGAAAACAAGCTGGCTCCCCTGGAAGAAGCGGAGGGCATCCCGTTCTATCTCGATATGCTGGGAAGCGTGGATAAACGGAAATCTTTTCTGGGCGTGCCGTATGATGCCGTCGTCTCGATGACCACCTTCGAGCAGGCAGGCGAGATTGCCGCTCTTCTGAAAGGCGAGGGCATCGCCAATCTTCGAATGCGTTACCTCGGATGGTTTGGCAAAGGCGTCCATCACAAAACTCCGGTGAAGGTAAAGACAGACAGCGTTGTTGGAAGCGCCGCCGAGCTGAAGGCACTGTCCAAGCAATTGCAGGACGCCGGCGGCGGGTTGTACCCGGATATCGCCTTCCAGCATGTCTACCATGACGATGGGGCGTTTACGCCGTCATCCGATGCATCCCGTTACGTGACCAGGGAAACGGCAGCGCTGCATCCGTATGATCGGAACACGAACCGGATGGACTCGTATTACGGCACGTACAACCTGATGTCGCCGGCGAAGCTTCCCTATTACGTGGACCGATTTGCGGGGCAATATGAACGGTTTGGCATGGGGGCCGTGTCATTGCGGGACCTGGGCGATATCCTGAGCTCCGATTACCGGGTGCAGCGGGTGGTTTTCCGAGAAACCGCGAAGTTTATCGTGACGGATCAGCTGCAGAAGCTGCATGAGGCCTACCCGGATACGATGGTTTCCGGTGCCAATGCATACAGCTGGCCTTATGCCAGCCACGTGATTGATGTACCGTCGTCGAGCAGCGGATTTGGGCTGACAGATGAGGAAGTCCCCTTTTATCAAATGGTCATTCACGGATATCTGGATTATGCAGGGGCATCGGTCAATAACCTGAATGAGCAAAACCTGCGCAAGCAGCTTCTGCAGTCGCTGGAATTCGGATCGGCTCCACACTTTCTGTGGTCTTATGAGCCAAGCTCGAAGCTGAAGTACACGCGTTTCGATGACATGTACGCCACCCATTACAAGGATTGGTTCGATGAGGCGGTTTCCTTGTATCAAGAGCTAAGTGAGGTGCTGGCGCCGCTCCGGACGCAGCGGATAGTGGAGCATATACGGCATGCTGACGGCGTCGTTGAAGTGAGGTATGAGAGCGGCACGTCGATTCTGATCAATTATACCGATCAAGCCGTCGATGTGAACGGAACTCTAGTGGGACCGCAAAATTATGCCGTAGGGGGTGACCGGGCATGAAAATGAGATTGTCCCTGACTCAGAAAAGATCCATGCTCGGCCTACTCTTCATCGCGCCATGGCTGATCGGTTTCATATTTCTGTTTGCCGGACCCCTGTTACAGTCGATTCTGTTCAGCTTCAGTAAATTGAACATTTCCCCCACAGGCTATGAACTGGAGTCGGTTGGATGGAGCAATTTCAACACGGCGCTGTTCGTGGACGCGAATTTTAACCGAATCTTGACGGAATCGATACTGGGCATGGTGGTGGACGTTCCGTTGATCTTGTTTTTCAGTTTGTTCTCGGCCGTTCTGCTGAATCAGAAATTCAGGGGGAGAGCCCTTGCCAGGGCGATTTTCTTCCTGCCGGTCATCCTGGCGTCAGGCGCGATTTCCGCAGCGGAAACCTCGGGTTTGATCAATCTGGTCGGAAACGCGACGGTGGCGGAGGAGCTCGGGCAAACCTCCGGGCAATTCAATGTGCTGTCGATGGTGCGCATTTTATCCGAGGCCGGATTTCCGATTACCGTAACCGAGTATATTATCGGGGCCGTCATGAGGATCTACGATATCATCAGCAGCTCGGGCGTGCAGATTCTGATCTTTCTTGCAGCCTTGCAGGCCGTGCCGGGCTCGATGTATGAGGTGGCGAAGATCGAAGGGGCTACCGCCTATGAATCCTTTTGGAAAATCACGTTTCCGATGGTGAGCCCGCTCATCCTGACAAACATGATTTATACCATCATTGATTCGTTTGCAGACAGCACGGTGACCCGGACGATTTACGAGACAGCCTTCAAGACGCAGAATTTCGGACTCAGTGCCGCGATGGCGTGGCTGTATACCATCGTCATCAGCGTGCTGCTGATTATCATGGGGATCATCGTATCGAGGAAAACCTTTTATCAAAATTAATGGCAAAGAGATTCCTGACTGACGGGTGCAGGAAAAAAGGAGGTCCGTATGGCATCGATTCGGGATCGCTCGGACGAAGCGGCTCAGGAACGAATGAACCGGTTCAAGAACAAGGCGCTGCCTATCCTATGGGCGGTGTTCCGCTACCTGCTGATCATCGGCATCACATTCATCATCATCTATCCGATCATCTCCAAGTTCTCCGTCGCGTTCAAAGACAAACAGGATATTTATAATCCGACGATTTACATGATTCCGGTGCATTTCACGTTGGATAACTTCAAGCTCGTGCTCGACTTGCTGGATTATTGGCCGCTGCTGCTTCATACGATGATTTACGTATTCATCACGATGCTGCTGACCACGATGTCGACCGCGCTTGCCGGGTATGGCTTTGCCAGGTTCACCTTTCCGGGAAGCAACCTGCTCTTCGGCCTAGTGGTGCTGACGATCCTGATCCCGATGAGCACGCTGATGGTACCGATGTATTTGCACTTTCGCAGCTTCGATATTTTGGGGCTGGTTCACTTGTTTACCGGAAAAGAGGGTATCAATCTGTTAAACAGCTATTGGCCCTCGATCATTACTTCGGCTACGGCCACCGGGCTAAAGGCTGGACTGTTCATTTATATCTTCCGTCAATTTTTCCGGGGGCTGCCGAAGGAGATTGAGGAGGCGGCGTTGATCGACGGTGCAGGCGGGATCAAGACGTTTTTTGCGATTATGCTTCCCAATGCGATTCCGCCGCTCATTACGGTGACGCTGTTCTCGTTCGTTTGGCAGTATAACGACACCTTCTATACCTCGCTTTTTATGAGCGAACAGTCCCTCATGCCGCTGAAAATCGCTTCACTGCCGGCGGACGCCAACCAGTTTCTCCCGGCACTGATGGGGCTCGGCTCATCGGCCAAGGCCGATCCGAACTATGTGGCACTCGTGGTGGATACGGGGATATTGCTGGCCATTCTGCCGCTGATCGGATTGTATCTGTTCGTGCAGCGCCATTTTGTGGAGAGCGTGGAGCGTACGGGGGTTGTCGGGTAGAAGCTGCCGAGGATGGATGTCGTGTTGCAGGATAGATATCATATCGCAGGATAGATATTGTATTGCAAGATAGATGCCGTGTGCGCTGGATGAGTGGAGGGCGTGAGTTAGGTATCGTGCTTGCTTGATAGGTATGCTGCTGGAATTGGGCTGTGCCATTTGGGTTACGGTGAAGGAAATCTGTAGGTTCTTTCATCCATACGGCAATTACAGGATAGGAGTGAATCGCATGACAAAAGCAAGCAGCACCCGCTATGAGGTCCAACCGGACTTGATCAACCCGGCCGCTTCCGATGAAGCGAAACGGTTAATGGGCTATCTGTGCAGCATTTACGGCAAGCGGATGCTGACCGGGCAGCAGATTGGCGTTGTGTCAACGCCGGAGTTCGAGATGATCCACGAGGTCACGGGCAAATACCCGGCCGTCGGCGGGTTCGATTTCATGAATTACTCCCCATCCCGGGTGGAGCGAGGGGCCGAGCGTCAAGATACGGATCTGGCGATGAAGTGGTGGAAGCGCGGCGGGATCGTGACCTTCTGCTGGCATTGGAATGCCCCGAAGGATCTGATCGATTTGCCGCCGGATCGGACCTGGGGCCGAGGCTTTTACACCAATGCGACAACCTTTGATATCGCAAGGGCGATGTCGGAGCCTTCGTCGGAAGAGTATGGCCTTATCCTCCGGGATATCGATACGATCGCTGTCGAGCTCAAACGTCTGCAGGATGCCGGCATCCCGGTGCTGTGGAGACCGCTTCACGAGGCCTCCGGCGGGTGGTTCTGGTGGGGGGCCAAAGGCCCCGAGCCTTGCATCGCGCTCTGGAAGCTGATGTACGAACGCATGACGCATCACCACGAATTGAACAACCTGATCTGGGTATGGAACGGGCAGCACAAGGATTGGTATCCGGGTGATTCCTACGTCGATATCATCGGGGAGGACATTTATCCGCCTGCCCGGGATTACAGCTCGCAATCCGAACGGTTCCGCAGGGCATTATCGTATACGGTCACGAAGAAAATCATTGCCCTGACCGAGAACGGCGTCATACCCGACCCCGATCTCATGCAGGCAGACGGATGCCCGTGGTCATGGAATTGCACGTGGTATGGAAACTTTGTGTTCACAGGGGAAGGAAATAACCGGAGGTATTCCGAAGAGTATACGGATGAGTTGCAGCTGATTCGCACCTATCATCATCCGTATACCGTCACGCTGGATGAACTTCCGGATCTGAAAGGCTGACGGCTTGATCTGTAAGGCATGCCAGTTGTAGGCCGCTGCCGCTCGCCGGGAAGCTGATCGAAGCGTGGAGAACAAGCTGATACGCGAAAGAAGCCATATCTGTAAGGAGTATGACCCGAACCGCATCAAAATCAATATATAGAGATGGAGAGAGACTATCATGAATTTTAACGTTATGACTTTAAATCAATGGAACTTCAAAGCTTGCGACGAATCCGAGTGGCTGCCGGCCCAGGTGCCGGGCTGCGTTCATACCGACCTGCTGAAGAATGGCATCATCCCCGATCCCTTCTACGGGACGAATGAGCATGACCTGCAGTGGATCGATAAGAAGGATTGGGAATATGAGACGTCGTTTGATGTGGATTCGAATCTGAGCGCCCAATCCCGCATCGAACTCGTATTCGACGGATTGGATACCTACGCGGATGTGTACGTGAACGGGGCCAAGGTGCTTTCCGCCGATAATATGTTTCGTTCATGGCGGATCGATGTGAAATCGCAGCTCAAGGATTCGGGAAATGTGATTAAAATCCGCTTCCGTTCCCCTATCCAGGAGGATCTGCCGAAGCTTGAGAAGCTCGGATATTCGCTGCCTGCTTCGAATGACCAGTCCGAGGTTGGCGGGATGGGCGACCAGAAAGTGAGTATTTTTGCCCGGAAAGCGCCTTATCATTACGGCTGGGATTGGGGACCGCGTTTCGTGACCAGCGGGATCTGGCGGGAGGCCAGGCTAGAGGCTTGGTCCGAAGTCAGGCTGGATGATTTGTTTATTCGCCAGGATGAGGTTACGGCAGAAATGGCCAGGGTCACGGCTGTTGCCTCCATTGCGGCGGAGCATGCTTGGCAAGGCGTGCTTCGGGTAAGTGCAGACGGCCAGACATGGGAACAGGATGTTCGGCTGGAAGAGGGCCGTCATTCGGTTGAATTGAGCCTTGCGCTTGCGGAGCCGAAGCTGTGGTGGTGCCGCGGCCTGGGCGAGCCTCATCTGTATTCGTTCCATGCCGAGCTGGTGGAAGCAGAACGAACCGTTGCGGAGAAAAAGGTTCGAACCGGCCTGCGCAGCGTGAAGCTCGTTCGGGAACAGGATAACCGCGGTACTTCCTTTTACATTGAGCTCAATGGGACGCCCGTGTTTGCCAAAGGGGCAAACCATATCCCGAATGACAGCTTCATAACGGAAGTGACGGCGGAGCGATACCGTCATGAAATTGCGTCCGCAGCGGAGTCCAACATGAACATGCTGCGCGTATGGGGCGGCGGTATTTATGAAGAGGACGTATTCTACGATCTCTGTGATGAATACGGACTCATGGTGTGGCAGGACTTCATGTTCGCTTGCAGCATGTATCCGGGCGATGAGGCGTTTCTGGAGAACGTCAGGCTGGAAGCGGAGGAGAACCTGATCCGGCTGCGGAATCATCCGAGCATCGTGCTCTGGTGCGGCAACAACGAGATAGATTCCGCTTGGGCGCACTATGAAGAGAAGGCCGGTTGGGGCTGGAAGCAGCAATATACCGAAGAACTCCGCGAAAAGATCTGGAGCGACTACGAAAAGGTATTCCACGGAATTCTGCCGGAGGCTGTAACCGGTTATGCACCTGGAGCAGAGTACTGGCCTTCATCTCCGCTGGTATCGCTCAGCCATGATAAGGAGCAGCATGCCAATCCGTCCACAACGAGCGGAGACATCCATTACTGGGGCGTGTGGCATAACACGGAGCCGTTTGATAACTACAATGTTTATGTTGGCCGATTCATGAGCGAATATGGGTTCCAGTCCTTCCCGGAACCGAAGACGGTCCGCACATACGCGGAAGATAGCGATATGGAGCTGGAGTCCAAGGTCATGCTGGCGCACCAGAAGAACGGTGCCGGCAACCGCTTGATCAAGACTTACATGGATCAATATTATAACGAGCCGAAGGATTTTGAAGCTTTCCTGCATATGAGCCAAATTCAGCAGGGCGAAGCGATGAAGATGGCGATTGAAGCCCATCGCCGCAACAAACCGTACTGCATGGGCACCTTGTATTGGCAGATGAATGACTGCTGGCCGGTCGCTTCGTGGGCGGGCATGGATTACCTCGGCAGATGGAAAGCACTGCAGTATGTGGCTAAGCGCAGCTTCCGGGATGTCAGTGTCACGATCGAATCCAAGGAACAAGAGATCATCGTCCATCTCGTATCCGATATTTCAGAAGCGGTCCAGGGCACACTGAAGATTCAGTTATTCGATTTTAACGGAAAAGAGCTCTATATATCCGAGCAGCCGATCCGTGCGGAAGAGCAGGCGTCCCTCGTCGTATTCCGCGCGGTGGCCGATGAGCTGCTTGGCGGACATGATGCATCCCAGGTCGTGCTCCTGGCGCAATTGCTTCAGGATGGAGACGTGCTTGACAGTAAAACATTCTATTTCGTGAATGACAAGCATCTTCGTCTGCACAGCCCGACCATCAGCATAAAAGAAGTCGAGGGAAGCGACGGCACGACGTTTGTGCTGGAGAGCAGTGTGCTCGCCCGCCACGTATGGCTGTCCTCGGAAGCGGAAGGCTTCTACAGCGATAACTTCTTCGACCTGATTCCAGGCATCCCGATGACCGTTTCCTTCAGCCGCCGCGATGACGGCGAGCAGGCATTCGTACCGGGCAAGCCAGGCCGGGCCGTGGTTCGGTCCATGGCCGATTGTATCGATCCGTCGATGGTGCTGACGGTTTAATTCATCCTATAATCGATCCGCTAAAAAGAGCCGCCCCTTCAACCGTTTCTGGTGAAGGGGCGGTTTTGTTTGTCTTAGATGGAGTACCACGTAGATTTGAGGCTGATAGAGAACGAATCCTCGCTGCTTGATCTTAAGCATGATTACCAAGTGAGGGCGTTTCCGGGTAAGATGCAAGGAATAAACCCGTTCCAATTAAATGTCAGCAAATGAAAAGAAGTCGAACCCCTCTCCATAGGATATTCTAGGTTGGTACACATCCTGTTGGACATGCTCATACCCATAAGCAAGGATCGGGAAGGAGACTGAACATGAAAAAACAAGTTTTGTTCATCCATAGCGCAGGACCCCAAGGTCCTAACCAAGGAAGCCGTGGCTTGATCGCCCATCTACAAGAACAGCTCGGGGAAGTTTACCATATCTTATCCCCCGGCATGCCGGATCCGGATTACATTCCGTGGAAAACGCAGATCGCCAATGAAATCAAGGCATGGGATGGGGAGGTGCTGCTCATAGGTCATTCCCTAGGCGGCTCCGTGCTACTGAAATATCTTTCGGAAGAAGACTGCCAGCTAACCGTCTCTGGACTGTTTTTGATCGCCGCCCCCTATTGGGAGAAAGACGACGATTGGCGGAGTGAAGATTTTAGATTGCCTGATTCTTTCGCCACCATGCTGCCTCGCATATCCAGTCTGTACCTGTACCACAGCCGCCACGATCCCGTGGTGCCTTTCGCGCACGCTCAGCACTACGCGAAGCAGCTCCCCCAAGCTGTCACCCGAGAATACGAGGGCGACGATCACTATTTCTGCGAGGGCTTGCCTGAGCTTGTAGATGATATCAAGCGCCTGTAATCCAAGGCATCAATCTTGGTAAGCCCCCCTGTATATGTTAATTACAGGGGGGCTTCCTCTCACTCCCCCCTCCCCAAAAAAAGGCGAGAGTAGCTGCGCCGCGGCTATCATTCGTCCCTTTTTATGGCTAATGTGAGATGTATCGAAACATGAGCTAACAACGGACTACTTAAGGTAGTGCTCCAGCGGAGAAGGCGGAATGATTCTGGAGAAGCGGGTAGCGGTCTCCTGAAAGCTTTCTGAAAGAAAGCTGCATCGTAAGCGTAAACCGCCCCCGGATTTCTACATTGGCCCATTCATTCATAGAAATCTGGGGGCAACAGAGATCGGAAGAATCATCCGCATGCGGAGCGATGCAAAGAACTACCCGTTCCATTGCGATGCTATAGGAGCAAGAAGTGGCGCATATAAACCTCGCATCAAAAAAAGACGACATCAGCTTTTCGCTAATGTCGTCCTCTTTTTTACTTGCTCGCTTTATATGCGCTCAAGAATTCCTTCACCTTCGCCGGATCGGCGACCAGCTCGTTGCCAGTTTTTACGATTGGGCTGACGGTGGAGTAGGCTTTGATTTTGTTGTTGTTGTAATAAGTCAGGATCTCATCCTGGTTAATGGAGTAGAGCACCGCTCTTCTCAGATCGTCGCTTGTTGCTACATCACGGTTTTTCGTGTTGAACAGCAAGTAGGAGACGGCGTTGCTTTCGATGGTTTGCAGCTTCAGCTTGCTGTCGCCTTTAACCACATCGTATTTCGTTTCAGGCACGCCATAGTACAGGTGAATTTCGCCGCTGCGCAGTGCGGAGAGCGTGCTGTCCGCATCCTTGATAAAGCGAACTTTCACTTGCTCGATTTTCGGTTCGTGCTCCGAGCCCTTCATGTAGCCAGGGTTTTTGAAGAAGGTGGCTTCATAGTCCGTTTTGGAAGACAGGATGTACGGACCGCTGGCATACAGCGTATTATTGTATTTGTCGCCTTCGGTTACCGTATTTTGGTCGCCGTAAGGGATGTCTTTGTTCACGTCGAATTTCTCAACGTCATACGTGTTGATGGACTCGACCTGTTTCTTCGACACGATACCGGCCGATTGGTGAGCCAGGTAGTTCAATACTTGCGGGAACGGCTCGGTTGTCGTCAATTTAATGACTTGGTACTTACCGTCTTTGGTGCTTGCTTGGTTCTTGTCATCAACAAGGGAAGTGATCTTGGTATCCAAGCCGGCTTCCAGAGCATCCTTGACGCTTTCGCTGCCGCCGGATACTTTGGTGTTCTCCAGTGCGCTCAAATCCGTTACAGCTTCAACCGTGTTGATGTGCTCGTGAAGCGTGTAGGTACGATGATCAGGCACTGAATTTTTGTCTTTGGCTCTGTTCATGGAGAAGATGACATCGTCGGCGCCTACGCGCTCGCCGGAATCTTCAGCTTTTTTGTTCGTGATTTTGGCAAAGTTAATATCGTCTCTAAGAATGAAGTAGTATTCCGAGTTGCCTTCGCCAATGGCATGGTTATACGACAGCGATCCTTCGGATGTGATTTTGTCATCATCGGTCAGGTTGATCAGACGTACGTTCATGTTGGTGTTGATGATGTTGATGGAACCGTCATTACCCTTGATCGGATCAAGAGAGGTCAGTTCAGAGATCGATTGGGACAGAATCAGCGGCTGCGTAGCACGCTTGGATGGGTCTTTGAAATCAACGGCTTCCCAAGGAAGGGAACGGGATTTCGAAAGACGGACCGAATTCTCGTCCAGCACGTCCTTGTTGAACGCTTGGCTCTTCAAGGAAATGTACAGTGGAGCGATGTAAGCTTTGTCTGTAACAAGACGTTGCTCCAGCTGTTTGTAGGTTTCAACAGCGTCTTCAGGCGTTTGCGTAGCTGCTTGGTCGATCAGCTTGTCCACTTCTTCGTCGGACATGATGCTGTAGTCGCCGCCGGTTTTGAACAGGGAACGAACGGCATAGTCAGGGTTACCCGTAACGGTAGTCCAACTGGACAGCGCGACGTCGTAGTTGCCGGCATCCTGTTGTGCCTTGAAGCTGCCGTAGTCCGGCTGCAGATTCAGCTTCACGTTGAAGCCGTTCTTCGTGAGCTGGTCGCGAATGATGTTAACATCCGATTCGTTAGAGCTCATGCCGAGCAGTTCGATATTAACAGCAGATGTGTCCGTGGCTGTATCCGCTGGTTCTTGCTGATTTTGCTGTGCATCATCTTTGGTTGTTACGTTGCATCCGGCCAGTACGATGACTAGCGTGAGAAACAGTAACAGCAAGGAACTCTTTTTCATTGGTGATACCCTCCTGAGTTGTATATATATTTATATAAAATATTTTTTGAAACCATTAGTTAGTGTGCCAAGGGCACTGAAGCATTAATCCAGCTTAGGATCAAGGGCATCCCGGAGTCCGTCGCCAAGGAAGTTGAAGGACAAGACAAGCGCGATGATGGCTAGACCCGGATAAATGGCCAAGTAGGAATGCGTCTCAAGATACGTGCTTCCGATCTTAAGGATATTGCCCCATTCCGGGATGTGCGGCTCAACGCCGAGACCCAGATAACTCAAGCTGCTCGTCGAGATGACGGCTGCACCGATGGTTAGCGTGGATTTCACAATCATGGGTGCAAGCGAGTTAGGAACGATATGCTTGAATATAATCGAAAAATTGCTGGAGCCGAAGGCTCTGGCCGCATCGACGTATTCAAAGGTGGAGACCAGGAGCACGTTCGCCCTCATGGTTCTCGCATAAGTCGGTATAGCGCCTACGCTGAGTGCCAGGATGAGATTGACGGTGTTGGCTCCGAATGCAGCAATAATCGCAATGGCGAGCAAGATGCCCGGAATGGCGTACAGCACATCCAGCAAACGCATGATGATGTTATCGGTATGGCGGCCATAGTAGCCGGAGATGGCACCGAGAACACCGCCGATGACAACCGGGATGGCTGTAGAAGCAAATCCGACGATCAGCGAGATTCGGGCTCCAAATACGATTCGGGAGAACAAATCCCGGCCGAAGTTGTCCGTACCAAAAGGGTACACCAGGCTTGGCGGCTGCAGGATGGCGCTATAGTTGTTATCGATCGCAATGCTGTAATCGAAGGTAAACAGACTGGTTACCGACAGACAGAACAGGAAGATTACAAAGAACAGTCCGGACATGGCTGTCGAGTTGGCAGTAAGCTTCACCCACACGTCACCCCAGCGGGTCATCGCCGGATTACCGTTCTTGCGTATCTTCGCAAGCAGGTTGATGCCGAGCACCAGAGCAAAAATATTGCCCGTTACCGCAGTCAGTATGATCGGAAAGGCAAGCCAGGTCAATGCGGGATGCGCGTAATTCGCTTTGACGTACCTGGCAACAAGGATAAGCGCGATCAGCTGAATGACGGCTACAACCAGAAGCACGGCCATCGCCGGCAGAAACGTATTCGAGACGTAAGGCTTGAACAGGTTCAGCGCCGATATCGCGATGACAAACAGCTGGGTTAACAGCATGTAGACGGCAATCGTATATTCGGGAGGCTTCTGCTTTTTAATCAGATTGAAACCGAAAGTGACGGTAAACAGATTTCCCGTGACAATGCTCAGCAGCTGAATGTAACCCAGGATCCTCGTCGAGCGCCGGATTTCTCCCTGGCTTTGAAGATCTCTTCGGATCAACAGCGTAATGATAATCTGAATGATGGTAAACAATGCGTATACCGCAAAGGCGGTGAACACCCACGGTTTAATGGTTCCCCCAGTGAAATCAAAGCTGTTCAGAAGCAGGATCACCGTTAAGGTCAAAGAAATAACCCATGTGAAGCTGGCTTGACTGTACTCGTGTGAGGATTTCAGCTGGTGTTTGGTTTCTTGTTTAGAAAGAAGCTTCTTGATCATGAGTACACCTGCTTTAGTATTGTTTCATCTTGGATCTGATCCGTGGATCGAAGAACGCGTACAAGATATCAATGATGACGTTCACCAGCGATATGGTAATGGCGGTGTACACTACGCCGCCCATAATGGCCGGAATGTCAGGGATGAATTGTTTATCGACGATGTAGCTGCCGATACCGCTGATGTTGAATACCTTCTCCGTAACGGCAGAGCCGCCGAGCATCCCGCCGAACTGAAGTCCGATGACGGTAATGATCGGAATGATGGCGTTGCGGACAGCATGCTTCATCAGGATGGTACCCTTGCTGAGCCCCTTCGCTCTGGCTGTTATCATGTAATCTTCATTAATAACTTCCAGCGTTGAGGAGCGCGTCATTCTCGCTACTGAAGCGGTAAGTCCTGTACCGAGCACGATCACCGGCATGATCATGGACAACCAGTTCTCCGGATTAAAGGTGGCAGGGAGCCACTGCAGCTTGATCGAGAAATTCAGGATGAAGATCAGTCCCTGCCAGAAATTCGGAATGGACAGCCCGATCAGCGCGATAAACATAAACGTATAATCAAAAAACGAATTCGGTCTCGTAGCCGAGATAATCCCGATCGGCAATGCGATCACAATCGCGATAATCAGGGAAATGACCGTAAGCGTCAGCGTAATCGGGAACTTTCTGGCGATGCTTGAGGTAATCTCTTCATTGCCCGAGAAGGATTTGCCGAGATCGAAGTAGGCAATTCCTTTAATGTTGTTCCACAGCTGCGTGAGATAGCCCTGATCCAGTCCGTGCATTTTGTTAAAAGCCGCGATCTGTTCCGGTGTTGCCGTCTCGCCCAGGATGTTGGCTGCAGGGTTGAACGGCGACAAGTGGAGAATCGTAAAGACGAGCACCGCTACGCCAAAGATAACGAAGACCGTCATCACGAGTCTCTCCAGAATATATTTCAGGTAAGGATTGCTGTACAAAAAAATAAGGATGTACATCAGCAAGCCTGGAATAAGTGATATAATGAAGAACAATGGATTCTCGATAAGAGAACCAAACGTATCGGCCATGGTCAACCGTTTACGGTTGTTCAGCTTCAGTTCCTTGGCGGTCCGTTCCTTGAGGACTTCCTGGAACCTTGCTTCTACGATCTTGTCGACTTCCTGCCGGAGCTGCCCCTCATTGACTTTTTGCTTGAAAAAGTCGTGCTTGCGTTTCTGCTGCTCCATCATCTCGGAGCGTAGGGCCTCCAGATATCCGGCAGCCAGCATCTCGCTGCGTATGCGGTTCTCCGCCGCTGTGTAGTCGTCCTTCTTTCTCTGAACCAAATAAAATAGGAAGACCACGAGATTCACGGGCGCTCCCAATAATAATAGTAAGTATCTATAAGAAGGATTCAGAAGGATCTTACTGTATGTGCTGCTTATCAAACCTATGAGTCTGTTTGGTCTTGCTGCTTCTGTCCCCCCCATAAGCTGCCTTTCCTCCTTGTTTCAAATTGCATTATTCCGAGTGATATAGTATATTTTATTTTAGCCTATTTTAAAAGTCAATAGATTATAAGAGTTGTAGAGGATATTACTTTAATGACATAAATGCATAATGGCAGGTGAGCAGAGTTGGAACCGATATTGCAGGTTAAAAATTTGAGTGTAGCCTTTCAATCCCGTGATTCAGAATTTCACGCGGTGCGTGGGGTCAGCTTTGAAGTGAAGAAAGGGGAGACTCTCGGGATCGTTGGAGAATCCGGGAGCGGCAAAAGCGTCACGGCGCGCTCGATCATGCGGCTGCTGCCGTCTCCGCCTTCCTATATGAAGGATGGGGAGATCCTGTTCCTTGGCCAGAACCTGGCCGAGAAAACCGAGAAAGAGATGGAGAGCATCCGCGGACGCGATATCGGGATGATTTTTCAGGATCCGATGACCTCGCTTAATCCGACGATCCGAATCGGGGAACAAATATCGGAGAGCCTGGTGAAACACCAGAAGCTGTCCAAGCAGGAAGCGAAGAAGCAGGCGCTTGAGATGCTGAAGCTAGTCGGCATACCGAACAGCGAAGCGCGCTATAACCAGTACCCGCATGAGTTCTCGGGCGGCATGCGGCAGCGCGTGATGATTGCCATCGCCCTGGCGTGCAGACCTGCGCTGCTGATTGCGGATGAGCCTACAACGGCGCTTGACGTAACCATTCAGGCCCAGATCCTTAATTTGATGAAAAATATGCAGGAGCGCTTCGGTTCTTCCATTATATTGATCACGCATGATCTCGGCGTCGTTGCAGGCATGTGCGACCGCGTGGCGGTGATGAAGGACGGCGTGATTGTGGAAACGGGAACAACGGAGGAAATCTTCGAGAATCCTCAGCACCCCTATACTTTGAAGCTGTTAAACGCGCTTCCGCGTCTGGACGAGAAGAAGAAAGCAAAGCCTGCGCCGATCATCGTGCCAAGCACGGATTACAAAGGACCGCTGTTAGAGGTTAAGTCTTTGAAGCAATATTTTGATATGGGCAAAGGGAATGTGCTTAAAGCGGTGAATGATATCAGCTTTCACATTCAGGCAGGGGAAACGCTCGGGGTCGTCGGGGAATCCGGAAGCGGTAAATCGACGACGGGACGAGCTATCCTTCGCCTTCATCAGCCGACCGGTGGAGAAGTGCTGTATCAGGGAATGTCCGTGAATCGCCTATCTCCTTCGGAAATGAAGGCCATGCGGCGCCATATGCAGATGATTTTCCAGGATCCGTATGCTTCGCTCAACCCGAGATTGAAGGTGGTGGACATTATCGGCGAAGCGCTGGATGTTCACAAATTGACCGGCAGTAAGCAGGAGCGGAAGAAACGGGTCGAGGAGCTGCTGGATATGGTCGGATTGGATCCGGCGTACGCCACGCGCTATCCGCATGAATTCTCCGGCGGTCAGCGCCAGCGGATCGGGATTGCCCGGGCGCTGGCGGTGGAGCCGAAATTCATCGTGTGCGATGAGCCGCTCTCCGCGCTCGACGTGTCGATCCAATCGCAGATCGTGAAGCTGCTGGAAGAGCTGCAGCACCGTCTGGGCTTGACCTATCTGTTTATTGCGCATGACCTGTCGATGGTGAAGCATATCAGTGACCGCGTTGCCGTTATGTATATGGGCAAAATCGTAGAGCTGGCGGAAAGCGAAGAGCTGTACTCCAATCCCCAGCATGATTATACGAAGTCTTTACTCGCGGCGATTCCGGTCCCCGATCCGAAGATCGAATCCAAGAAGAAACGGGTACTGTTGGAAGAGCGCACCGGAGAGGACAAATATAATCTCGAGCATTCGGAGCTTGTGGAAGTATCGGAGGGCCACTGGGTGGCCATGCCGACCGGAGCCTAATCGAACCATACTAGAACCTGTCCCGACCGAAGTCGGGGCAGGTTTTTTTATGAGATAATAAGTATCTGGCTTCAGAGGTCGACCATCCTGAGCTCGCAAGAAAAACTTCCGCTAGATGCGGTCTGTCTTCCGGGAAAGTACGTTGATAGACGTTTTACTCACCTAACGGGGATTCCAAAAAAATTCGGTCATAATCAATGATTTGCTTGGTTTATAAAAAGGAATTGAGCCCTGCACGGCAAATATTTAAATGTTAGGAAGCGTTCTCACGAGACATGAGCCTACGAATTTCCAATGGTACGCACAATAGCAACATACCGATGAGGAGGAAGTGGAATGAATCGTTTGCAGCAAGGGGATGTCGTATTATTTCAAGGGGACAGCATTACGGATTGCGGTCGTGACCGGAACTTTTCCGGTAGCTTGGGGAACGGCTACCCGCTATTGATCGACTCGTTGTTCGGCATGAAATTTCCTGAGTTAAACGTAACCTTTTTGAATAGAGGGATCAGCGGAAACCGGGTTGTCGACTTGAATGACAGATGGCAGGAGGATTGCCTGGACCTGAAACCGGACTGGGTATCCATCTATATCGGCATCAATGACACTTGGCGCCGGTATGACAGCGGGGACCCGACGAGCACCGAGGATTATAAAGCCGGCTACCGTAAATTGATCGAACGCACTAAAGGGGCACTGGACGCCAAGCTGATTCTGGTTGAACCGTTCGTGCTGCCGCATCCGGAGGATCGCAGATTATGGCGCGAGGATCTGGATCCGAAAATCACGGCCGTTCGCGAATTGGCGGTGGAATTCGGAGCGCTGCTGGTGCCGCTGGACGGATTGTTCGCTGCTGCGTCGGTACGCCGCGAAGCTGCCTTCTGGGCGCCGGACGGCGTGCATCCGTCACCTGCCGGACACGGCCTGATTGCGAAGGCTTGGCTCGAAACAATGGGCATTCGTTTGGATTAACAGATTTAAGAGCCGAAGTTAGAGGCAACCAACTCGGGATTATCTTGAACGGCTTATCAATTAGAAAGAGCTCGGGCGTGAATCACTGCGTCCCGAAGCTCTTTTTAAATAAGATTTGAACTTAGAGTATGAAATAGGGGCTTGGAGCTACCGATACATATATAAACAAAGGGGATGACGTTATGCTGTATGGGCAACGGGTAATTCTCAGACCAGTCGTCGAAGAGGATTGGGAGCAACGATATCAATGGCTTACGGATCCTGAAGTGAGTTCTACACTGCCATCCGGTACCGGGGTGCCTTTAACCCCGGCAATCGTGAAGAAACGGACACAGAAATATGCGGAGGGTGACCCGTCAGGTGCATATTTCACTGTGCTCAACCTGGACGGGAAGCCGCTCGGCAATGCTCAGTTGTTCAAGATCGATCCTTGGGCGCGCAAAGCGGAATTCGGGATATGGATCGGAGATAAAAGCGTGTGGGGACAAGGCTACGGCACGGAGGTTACGCAAGTCCTAGTTCAGTTCGCTTTTGAGAGACTGAATTTGCACAAGGTGTATCTTACCGTGGATGCTACCAATGCCGGCGCAATTCGGTGTTATGAAAAAGCCGGTTTTCAGCGGGACGGAATTCTGCGTGATGAAGCGTATAAGAACGGCTCGTATGTGGATCGTATTCTGATGAGTTTGCTTCATTCTGAATATGTCGTAAGGGCCTGACTTTTTTAAAAATGAAAGCTTCTCGAAAGCCGAACGAGAGTTAGAAATCACTTTCATTTTTTTTGCCTATGTGGTGTAATGCATTAAAGCGGAAAAATAATGGTTGACGCCTCCAGTTAAATCCTATAGGATTACTTGTATTAATATTTGTCCTTTTTACGGAAAACAGGGGGAGAGAGAACATGAAAGGCAGTAAACATGTAAGGAAATTAACGACGCTGGTGCTCGCGTTTATGATCGTCTTAACCGGATGTGCCGAATCGGGCAGCGGCGGCGGTAGCGGGGCAGGCAATCTGGCGGACAAGGTCGAGAACCTGCCGGCAGGCATTGCCGAGAAGGATCCGGTGAAATTGATGGTCGTCCGGAAAATCGGGGGCGATGATCATACGGCGCAATTTTTGGCAGGTGCGAAACAGGAAGGCGAAGCTCTCGGGTTTAAGGTAGATACCTTCTCGGCGAACGGAGACTCCGCCAAATTCCACGATGCGATCGCACAAGCCATTGACAGCGACTACGATGGATTTATCATATCGCATGGCGACGATCCTGCATCGGTGCAGGACGTAAAGAAGATTACCGAAAAAGGAATTCCGGTCGTCACATTTGACTCCTTGCCAGAGATCGGCGACATTGCAGGGGTAACCCAGACCTCGCAGGATGACGAGCAGCTCGCGAAGCTGGCGCTGGACAAGCTGGTTGAAGAGCAAGGGCCGGAAGCCAACATTGTCTATCTCTGGGTAGACGGATTCCCGCCGATGGTACGACGCAATGCCGTATATCAGGAAACGCTGAAGAACAATCCGGGCATCAAGGAAGTGGAGCGTTTTGGCGTAGCGAGCGACCAGACTTCCCTGGAAACGCAAAATGCGGTATCCGCCATCCTAACGAAATATCCGAAGGGCGAAATCGATGCAATCTTCGCAACCTGGGATGCATTCGCCATCGGCGCAGCCAGAGCGCTGGAGGAAGCGGGACGCACCGAGGTTAAGATTTACGGCATCGACGTATCCAACGCAGACCTGGAGCTGATCCAGAAGCCGGACAGCCCTTGGGTAGCTACGGCGGCCGTAGACCCGAAAACGATCGGCGCGATCAACGTTCGCTTGCTGGCTAAGAAGATTGCCGGCGAGGAAACACCTGCTACGCATAATCTGGAGCCTGTATTGATTGAGCGCTCCGACCTTGCGGGTGCGGCTGAAGCGGTTAACATGGTCAACCTGGCGGATATTATCCCTAGCTGGGGGACAAGCACCGAATTCGAAGAGGATTGGATGAAGGCGTTGAAAGAAGCCAGCGGCAAATAAACAGCAATATCCATACAGGCGCTCTTATCGGTCATCGATAGGGGCGCCCTATCCTATTTGAAGGGAAGAATACACTTGCGAAGCGTGATGGAGCCAACTACTGCCGCCTCGACCCACTCGTCGAATACGGCACCCTTACTTCAAATGAAGCACGTATCGATTTCTTTTCCGGGCGTTAAGGCGTTAACCGATGTGGATTTTCAGACGACCGCAGGAACGGCACATGCGTTGATCGGCGCGAATGGCGCAGGGAAATCTACATTGATGAAGATTCTGTCGGGAGCGTACAACCATTACGAGGGCGAGATCTGGATCGATGGGAGCAAGGCGGACATTCGTTCACCGAAGGAAGCGAAGGACCTGGGCATTCAGATCGTTTATCAAGAGGTGGATACGGCGCTCATTCCGAACCTGACGGTCGGGGAGAACATTATGCTTGACCGGACGGTTCACGATATGGGCAAACGGCACTTGGTCCGCTGGAAGGAGCTCCATCGGGAAGCCGAATCGATTCTTGCACGGATGAATATCCGGGTTCCCGGCAAGAAGCTGATTTCCGAGCTGACGCTGGCGGAGAAGCAGATGGTGCTGATCGCAAGAGCCGTTTCCAAGCAGTGCCGGATTCTGGTGCTGGATGAACCGACCGCGCCGCTCAGCCACAGCGAGACGGAGCAGCTGTTCAAGCTGGTGCGCAAGTTGAAGCAGGATGGGGTCGGCATTATTTTCATATCGCACCGGCTGCCGGAGCTGTATGAAATCTGCGATGATATTACGATCATGCGGGATGGTCAGCTGGTGAAGAGCGACCGCATTGCGAATATCGAACAGCCAAAAGTGGTGGAGTACATGCTGGGCTCCAAGATGGAGCAGCAGTTTCCCCATATTGAACGAGACATCGGCACCGTCTGGTTCGAGGTGAAGGACATGTTGGACCCAGGCAAAATCAACGGCGTTGACCTGCACATTCGCAAAGGGGAGATCGTCGGTCTGGCCGGACTGGTCGGGGCCGGGAAAACCGAGCTGTGCCGGGCGATATTCGGAGCATCCGACACATCAACCGGCGAGATCACGCTGAACGGAAATAAGCTCCGCATCCGCTCGCCGCACGATGCCGTTTCGCATGGCATTGCGCTGGTCCCTGAGGAACGCCGTCGTGAAGGCGTCTTCGTGGAAGAGCCGGTATCCGTCAATTTAACGGCTGCGGTGCTGTCCCGTTTTTCCAAGTGGGGATCCTGGCTTAGCTTCGGCAAGGAAAAGCAGGCGGCGAGGGAGATGATCGAGTCGCTCGGGATTAAGACGCCGAATGAGCGAGCCAAGGTGAGAAACCTGTCCGGGGGCAACCAGCAGAAGGTGGCGATCGGCAAGTGGCTGCTGGTTGACGCGGATGTGTATATTTTTGATGAACCGACCAAAGGGGTTGACGTTGGCGCGAAGAGGGACATTTTCCATCTGGTGGCCGAGCTGGCCAAACGGGGGAAATGCGTGCTGTACGCCTCAAGCGAGCTGTCCGAAATCGTTGGCATCACGGATCGGGTGTATGTGATGTATGACGGCGGCATCACGAAGGAGCTAATTACGCAGTCATCCAACGAAGAGGAAATATTGCTTTATTGCACAGGAGGCGGGTTGACATGAATACAGCAAGACCTGTTAAGGAGAAGCCGGCGGCTAGTTTCGCTTTTGATTTTCTGTATAAATACGGCACGTTGATTACGGTATTCGTACTTATTCTGGTATTCGGGACCGTCGCCGACAACTTTTTGAATACAAGCAACATTATTAACATACTCCGTTCGATCTCGATCGTGACGATCATTGCTGTAGGGCTGACCGTATCGCTGGCCGTTGGCGGCTTTGACCTGTCTGTTGGCTCGACGGCTTCCCTGGCGAACGCGCTGGTCATTTCCATGTTTGTCTGGCACGGGCAAAATATCGGCATCGGCATTGGTCTCACGCTGCTGTTCTGTCTGGTCGTGGGATTGATCAACGCCTTCCTGGTCATCAATTTCAAAATTGATGATATGCTGATGACGTTGGCGACGATGTTTATCTTTCAGGGCGTTGCGCTCACGTATACCCGCGGCGCTACCATTTCCCAGAATATGATCCTGCCGAGCGGAGACTTTGCCACCGGTAAAATTCCGGCGGTGTTTGAGAAGATCGGGCAGGTGCCATGGATCATCATCATTATGGTGCTCGTGGTCCTCGTGGTCCATCTGTTTCTGACCTATACGAAACACGGGCGGTACATGTACATGATCGGGGGCAACCGCGAAGCCGCGGCTTTATCCGGGATACCGGTGAGTAAATACCGACTGATCGCTTATCTGGTCTCCGCTTTGTTTGCCGCCATCGGCGGCATTATCCTCGGGGCTCGGGTTATGACAGCCGAAGTCAACTCCGGCGGACCTTATCTGATGGATGCCGTCGCTGCAACCTTTATCGGATACTCCGTATTCGGAGCGGGCAAGCCGAACGCGCTCGGAACCTTTGTTGGGGCAGTATTGATCGGAATATTGCAAAATGGTCTGATCATGCTGTCCGTGCCGTATTATGCGATGGATATCGTGAAGGGCGCCGTGCTGGCGTTGGCGCTTGCTTTAACCTACTATAAGAAGCGGCATTGATCGCCTGAGCTGCGCTTTTTTTAACCGAGCTTTGTTCCATGCATACTTATCGAGACCATCCCTCCAGTGATCCTGCTCCGGAGCGGGTGGTCTTTTTTCATGGCTAGCTGCATTTAGGCAAGCTATGAGAGAAGCGGATTTCAAGCCTTATTCTACGGGCGAATCCGGCATTTTATCCATGATATGGTTATTTAGTTGACGGACTCAACTTGTATTCATTATCCTTGTATAAGACTGATTATAAATTGTACATACATTTGTCTCTTATAAAGAGAAAGGGGACTCATCATGAAAAAAACAACCTTCATACAACCGGATCCCAAGGCTTGGCTGGACACGTTTCACTTTGAAATTCCGATAAAGATAAGGTACTGCGAAACGGATATGCTGGGTCATGTCAATAACGTCAGTTATTTTATGTATTTTGAGCAGGGACGCATTGAGTATTTCGAGAACTTGGGATTGACCGAGGATCTGTTCAGCGACAAAAAGGTGTCGGTGGTTGCGGATCTGGAGTGTCAGTATCTTGCTCAATTGTATCTGAAGGACGCACTTAAGCTTCATGTCCGGGTAGCTGAGATCGGACGCTCCTCCATGGACATCCAGTATGCGATCGTGGTGGACGGCGCCTTAAAGGCGGCAGGGCGTGGAACCATTGTGCTCATCGATACCGAATCCGGCAAGAGCACGCACATTCCGGATTCGGCACGCGAGCGAATTTCAACGTTTGAAGGATGGATGTAACGGAAAGCGAAAGATCAATCACAATCAGATAAGAAGGGAAGGGATTAGGGATGAACATCCGTTTTGCCGTTATCGGCACAAACTGGATTACCGAGCGGTTTCTCCAAGCCGCTCTGGAGACGGAAGAATTTATTCTTGCTGCCGTATACTCCCGTACGGAAGAGAAGGGCAGGGCTTTCGCGGCCAAGTACGCGGATCCCAAAGTGTACACGGATCTTGTGACGATGCTGCAGGATGACGAGATTGACGCGGTGTACATTGCGAGTCCGAATTCCTATCACGTCGATCAGGCGATATTATGCATGAACCACGGGAAGCATGTCCTTTGCGAGAAGCCGATGGCTTCTAATGCAGTCGAAGTGTCCGCCATGATTGAAGCAGCGAAGAATAACAACGTTTTGCTAATGGAAGCGTTAAAGTCGACGCTGATGCCAAACTTCAAGACCGTCAGGGACAACCTGTACAAGCTGGGCCCAATTCGGCGTTATTTTGCAAGCTATTGCCAATATTCCTCCCGCTATGACGCGTTCAAGCAGAGGACGGTACTGAATGCGTTCAACCCTGAGTATTCCAACGGTTCACTCATGGATTTGGGGATTTATTGCCTGTACCCGATGGTCACTCTGTTCGGTAAACCGGATTCTGTCAAAGCTTCCGGCTATATGCTATCCTCCGGGGTTGATGGCGAGGGCAGCCTGTTGTTGTCCTATCCCGAGATGGATGCCGTGATCATGCACTCCAAGATCAGCGATTCCTATGCACCTGCCGAAATTCAGGGCGAGAACGGCACGATGATTATCGACAAGATCAATCAGCCTTATGATGTGAAGATCCATTATAGAGACGGCACCATTGAGAACGTCACCCAGCTGCAGACGCATGAATCGATGTATTATGAAGCCCGGGAATTTATCGATTTAATCCGGTGCGGCGAACGGGAAAGTGCAATCAATACCCATGCCAACTCACTCATTACGGCTGAAATCATGGAGGAAGCCAGACGCCAGGTCGGACTGCGGTTTCCGGCCGATTCCAGGACCGATATATGATATTTGTCATACTCCCGAAATGACGTTTATGACTACGACACGCATGACGTTTTGTCTATACTTAAATTAGACAAGTGCGTGATACATGTATAACGTCCTTGCGCCATTTCGAGGAGGAAGACAACTATGGCTAAACCCGATAACAAACTATCCAGCTTGAAAAAGAACGTTGCCCCTTATGAAGAAATTGACACAAAGGCGAGTATAGGTCAGCTTTTCAATACACTGGTTCCCTTGATATTGCTATGGTATGCAGCCTATTTAAGCCTATCCGTATCGTACTGGCTTACCATTCCCATAGCGGTGATTGCATCGGGGTTTGTTGTCCGGACGTTTATCATATTCCATGACTGCTGTCACGGATCTTTCTTTAAAAGCCGCAAGGCGAACAAAATTCTCGGTACGATTACAGGCGTGCTTACATTGTGCCCTTACGAGCAATGGAAGAACACGCACGCGATTCATCACGCGACGAGCAGCAATCTCGATAAGCGGGGAATCGGGGATATGTGGGTATTAACCGTTGAAGAGTATGGAGCGGCTTCCTTTTGGCAGCGTTTATACTACCGGGTATACCGTAATCCGATCGTGATGTTCGGACTTGGTCCCATCGCCATATTTCTGATATCCTATCGTTTCAACCGCAAAGGTGCGAGACGCAAGGAGAAGATCAGTAACTATATAACGAATATTTCGATTGTTGCATTGTATGCATTGCTGTGCTGGGCGATTGGATGGCAGGCATTCCTGCTCGTTCAAGCTCCTATATTCATGGTATCGGGAATGCTTGGCATTTGGTTGTTCTATGTACAGCATCAATTCGAAGAAACGTACTATGAGCATGATGAAGAGTGGAGTTATATCAATGCAGCCGTAGAAGGCAGCTCTTATTACAAACTTCCGAAGGTCCTCCAATGGATCACCGGCAACATCGGCTTCCATCACGTTCACCATCTTAGCCCGAAGGTTCCTAATTATAACCTGGAGAAGGCGCATGAAGCCGCTCCTCCGCTGCAAAAGGCAACGACAATTACGCTCAAGACCAGTTTGAAGTCTATTCGTTTCCGTCTGTGGGATGAAGAGAAAAAGGTGTTCGTCACGTTTAGGGAAGCCAAGAAGTCGCTCCGTAAACCGCAGGAATCGGTATTGGCGAAAGCCGAGAAGAGCCTGGCGAGCAGCAGACCGAGAGTGCAGGGCGAGTAATTCCTTGCCGGTACGAGGTTATAATAGAAATGAATAAGAATACGGGTCCGTTATGTAGAAATGAGGACTAAAGCTTGAACCGACAGAAGGTGGGACTCCATGCAGAAATGGTATCAGATATTTCATAAAAGTACGGGGCTGAGCCCTTATGTATGGGTCGTCTTCTACATCCTTCCGTTTTATTTCATCTTTCGTTCGACCTCTACCTACCAGGTTGTCTTCGGAACACTGATGATTGTGATGTTCTTCGCCTTCTATGTGCTTTCATTTCTGGCCAAAGGCTGGCTCGTCTACTTCTGGACGAGTCTGCAAATTTTAATATCGATAACGATGTCATTGGTATTCGGGTATATCTATTTCTCGTTGTTCCTCGCATTTTTCATCGGGAACATCAAGAATAAAGCCGGGTTTATCACGCTGTACTCCATCCATCTGGTCACGACCATCATTACGGTCAATTATGGATTGTTAACGCGGAATCCGTTCTTTATCACGCAGCTCCCATTTATGCTTGTCAGTGTAGTCGGGGTGATTCTGCTGCCCGTGACGAACTATAACCGGAATAAGAATGATCAGCTGCAGGGTCAGCTGGAGGATGCCAACAAACGGATTTCGGAACTGGTGAAGCTGGAGGAACGTCAGCGGATAGCACGCGATTTGCATGATACGCTCGGACAGAAGCTGTCTCTCATCGGCCTCAAAAGTGATTTGGCCGGTAAATTGATGACGCAAGATACGGAAAGAGCTCAGGCAGAGATCAACGATGTGCGCCAGACGGCGAGAACGGCACTCCAGGAAGTGCGTGAGATGGTGACACGGATGCGGGGGACCCGGCTCACGGATGAAATTTTCCGCATTCAGCAAATTCTAAAGGCTGCCCAGATTGAATTGAACTTTGAAGGAACGTTGGAGCCGGAAAATCTGTCGTTAATGAATGAAAATGTGATCAGCATGTGCCTGAAAGAGGCCGTGAATAACATAGTGAAACATAGCAATGCTACGGCGTGCTCCATTGTGATCGAATCCACGGAAACGGATCTGGTTGCGAGGGTGAAGGACAATGGAACAGGGTTCGTGACCGATGCGAGAAACCGCGGAAATGGACTGCGGGGAATGAGAGAGCGGCTTGAATTCGTAAACGGAAGCATGGAGCTCACTTCCGGCGAGGGGACTACGCTGGTCCTTCGTGTACCTAATGTGCTCAGAATGCCGGATAAGGAGGCGGGAATATGATCCGAATTGTCATAGCCGAAGATCAGCGATTGCTGCTTGGAGCCCTGGCCTCACTGCTTGATCTGGAAGAAGATATGCAAGTGGTCGGGACGGCAGGGAACGGGAAGGATGCCGTACAGCTTGTCAAACTTCATAAACCGGATATCTGTATCATGGATATTGAGATGCCGATGATGAACGGACTTGAGGCTGCCGAAGCATTAAAGGGCTTTGGCTGCAAGGTAATGATCTTGACGACCTTTGCCCGGCCGGGGTATTTCGAGCGTGCCGTGAAGGCCGGCGCCAACGCCTACCTGCTTAAGGACAGCCCAAGCGAGGAACTGGCTGCATCCATTCGGAGCATTATGGCAGGCAGACGAATATACGCCTCCGAGTTGGTGGATGAAGCGTATTCCGGTGAAGAGAATCCGCTGACGGAGCGGGAAAAGGAAGTGCTGGGCCTGATAGCGGACGGCAAGAATACGAAGGAAATTGCCAACCAGCTGTTTATTACGACAGGTACCGTGCGGAATTATATTTCCGTTATTCTTGATAAGCTTGGCGTCAGCAACCGGATCGAAGCGATCACGCGTTTTAAAGAAAAAGGTTGGTTTAAATAATCATCTGAAAATAGCCGGAAGCCCCGTGGTTGCAGCCACCGGGCTTCTTTTTCGTGTGAAATAAGAGAAAGGTGATAGTCCAGAAGGCCGTTTGATTCGCGCAATATATGGATTTTTTTACCTGGTATTGTATTCATTATAATGCATAAATATTCATACTCTTTTGTGTGGTAAAGAATTTGGATATAATTTATATTTTTTGGAAACCATAAAATCGATAATAAAATTAAGCCTGTACTTCATGTGTATAATTTAGCATGCAATGGGTGTTCAAACAAGAATATTGCCGTTGCTTTGTAAATGTATGCATTTTTATGTATAATAGAAATGATTGCCAGAAGTCAAATTTGAGGAGGAGGAGGTCTTCTATGGACCATATGATGTTTGAGGTTGGAACTGCTCTGATTCTGGTTGCTATAGCCTCCATAATTGCAGGAAAGCTCAAGTTCTCGATTATACCGTTCTTGATTGTACTCGGGATGCTTGTAGGTCCGCATGCACCAACGATAGGAATTCTAGACTTTAAATTTATTGAGAGCCAGGGAATCATAGATTTTCTGGGACAGATCGGTATTCTATTCCTGCTCTTTTACCTTGGTCTTGAATTCTCCGTTCAGAAATTAATCAAGTCCGGGCGAAACATCGTGGTAGGCGGAACCGTATATGTCATATTGAACTTTGCTCTGGGCCTGGCTTACGGATTTGTGATCAACATGCCGCTGTACGAGACGTTAATCATAGCAGGGATGTTGTCCGTTTCCTCTACTGCGATTGTGGCGAAAGTACTGGTGGATCTGCGGCGCACCGGTAATGCGGAGACGGAGCTAATACTCGGCATGATTTTGTTCGATGATATATTCCTTGCGGTGTTCTTATCGATTATGTCCGGACTGCTGTTGGGCGGGGCCACATCGGTAGGGGCAACGATTATCTCCGTGTGTATATCCATTGGTTATATGCTGTTGTTCTTTGTTATTGCGAGAAAAGGTCCACCTATACTTAACAAATTGCTGAATATAACGTCCAGCGAAATTTTCATTATCGTTGTTTTCTCATCGATGTTCTTTATTGCTGGATTTTCTGAGACGCTGCACGTAGCTGAAGCGATTGGCGCGCTGCTGTTCGGACTAGCCTTATCCGAGACGGATCATAGCGAACGGATCGAACAGCTGGTCATTCCTTTCCGTGATTTCTTTGGCGCGATCTTCTTCTTCAGCTTCGGTCTCGGCATCGACCCGACCACGCTGGGGAATGCGTTATGGCTGGCACTCGGTGCTGTGGGACTGACCATTATTGGTAATCTTGTAGCAGGCATGATCGCGGGACGCAAGGCCGGACTGTCGCATAAGTCGTCGCTTAACATCGGATTGACTATCATGGCACGCGGGGAGTTTACGATCATCGTTGCGAATCTGGGACTCGCTGGCGGACTGTCCGCCGTGCTGAAACCATTCTCGGCGCTTTATGTTCTGATTCTTGCGATCCTCGGGCCTCTTCTAGCCAAGGAATCAAAACGTGTCTACCGTGGAGTGAATAAAATATTCAAATGGAGCGACCCTGTGGAGAAAGTAAAAAAAAGGAAAGTGTAAGGATGCCGGGATGATTTACTTTCTTCCAACTAATCTATATAATCTAGAGATTGAATTAACCCCAGAACGGAGGATTTTCACATGAGTATTATTCGCGAATCTGATCTGCCGGGTATCGGGAAGAAGTTCCTTATTCAGGCGAGATCAGGGGATAAGCTGGTTATTGTTATTCATGACGATGGCCGTAGAGAGCTGTACCATTTTGAAGATGACGATCCTGAGGAGACCATCTCCCAGATTACATTAGAGGATGATGAGGCTAGACAAATCGCCGGCATCATCGGAGGCATGACGTATAAGCCGAAAGCGCTGGAGACCATCGAGGTGACACTTGAAGACCTGATCATCGAATGGGCTCGCATCGAGCCGCATTACAAATGCGTGGGACAATCCATTGCAGGGCTTCAGGTTCGTCAACGTACAGGTGCTAATGTATTAGCGATTGTGAACAAGAAAGAGCAGAAAATCAATCCGGGTCCGGACGACATCCTGACAGCGGGATCGACGCTGGTACTAGCGGGCGAACGTAAGCAGATCAAGCAGCTGAAAGAACTGCTGGTCAACGGTTAATAGCGCTCCTTGGTCGATGAGATGATAACCATACCGAAAGCAAGCTCCTCCTTTTGCGAGGGGCTTGCTTTTTTATGTGCTGGGAATCCTCTCTAAAAAAAGCGCCAAGGGCTTCGACCCTTGTGCGCTTTTTCTGTTTACCAGCGGAATGCTGCGGGTTATGGATTTCCAGAGGAGCCGGTTATTTCCGTGCCACTATCATAAACCGTGCGGAATTCGTTCGGATTCCGCGATCTGTGCGATGGTCTCTGATGAACTGCTGCAGGATGCGAAAATCCGATTCCTCCTGTCCAAACCCGGGGATGATGGGCGTGTGCTTGAGCAGAAAGATGAGATCCTCTTCACGCTCATAGTATTCGACCGCATCGTACTCGGCATATTGGATATCGCGGAACCCGGCAAGCCGAAGTTCCTTCATATATTGATCCTTTAAGGCACCGTCTTCACGGGAGGATTGTCCTCTGCCAAAGGCTTGAGCCAGATTGGCTTTATCACATTCGCGAACCTGCTGTGTCAAAAACACGCCATCCTCTGCTAATACTCTTGCCGCCTGTGATGCACGGAAAGGGGAGTGTCTGCATGAGATCAAATTGAAAAACGCCTCCGGGAATTGAAGCGCCTCTGCATCCATCTGCATAAAGCGTACATTGGAAGCCGATACGTTCCGTTCATTCCGCCGGGCTGTCTCGATCATCGCATGCGAAAGATCGATTCCAACCAGCGATGCTGCTTTGTCAGCGATGGATAACAAGCTTTCTCCGCCGCCCGTTCCGATATCGAGCACAACGTCGGATGGTTGGCATAATTTGCCAACCTGATCGTAAAAATCCCACTTTACACCTTCCGAGATACATCGGACCTGGCTGAAGTCCCAGCCGTTTAAGGCTCCTACGATATCATAAAACTGCTTGTATTCCTGTGAATTCATTTATATTGTCCACCTTCCACATGAGATAAAATGGGATGCTGTAAACAGATTGACCCTCATTCGTTCGAAGCCAGAAGCCGGTAGAGTTCTTTGCTGTAGATCAGGGACTTGTCCAAAAGGACGGTCGGCTCCCTAATGTCCGGCAGCTGATTTACGTTTTATAGCAAAAAGCAGGCTCTATGGCGACGAGTTATAACTTGGACATGGCCCGGTCCTCTATGAACCCGAGCCTAGCTACTTCGAATGATACGGATCAAGTGCAACATCCAATTCCCCCCAATTCGGAAAAGATTATTATTTTTAAGAGATAAGAAAGTATAAACTTCAGAGGCTTACCATCCTTATCTCGCAAGAAAAACTTCCGCTATACGCGGTTTGTCTTCTGAGAAAGTACGTCGATAGATGTTTTTCTTATTGTAAGTCCAAGGATTCTTTATGATCAAGGAGAATTTTATTAGGAGGAAGGACCATAATCTTAAGCAAATGATAAGAATTTGGAAGTATGGCGTTAAGAACTGTCTACTATACTAGATGAATCTGTTTCGCGAAGAACGAGAATAATCGGATTTTAAAAGATGAGAGGGTACTGCCATGAACAAAATAAACGCTTTACCAAGGGAACGTCTTCCCGAGCTGCAATTGGTACGCGCATTCGCCATCATCGGCGTGCTGTCCGTTCACTCCACATCGTATGCCGTATCTGCGATGACGGACTCCAAATACTTTTTTATATACAATTTCATGAACATCTTCATGAAATACGGAACGCCGACATTTATATTTTTGAGCAGTCTGGTACTCTTCTATAATTACTATGACCGTCCCACGACAAAGAAGCTGATCGGCGGATTTTACAAAAAAAGACTGCTGTATATTATCATTCCGTATACGCTGTTCTCCGTGTTCTACTTCGCACTCCTGCACTATTTATATTATCAGGGCAGGCCGTTCGGCGAGACGATGGAGAGCTTTGTTCAAATGCTGTTGACGGGCAAAGCGTACACGCATCTATATTTCGTATTTATCAGCATTCAGTTTTATGTGCTGTTTCCGCTTGTATTGTGGCTGTTCAAGAAGGTCCCCCAGCTTGCAAAATGGGCGATACCGATTGGACTGGTGATCCAGTGGACGTTTATACTGATGAATAAGTACTACTGGCAGGTACCGAATAAAGGGAGCTGGGCATTGTCCTACATTGCCTATTTCATGCTGGGCGCCTTTATCGGCATCTATTACCCGAAACTGAAGGCCTGGCTTGTGATCAGCCGTGCCAACGCACAGCCTTACCGCATCGCTGCTTGGACGATGCTGTGGATGGCATGGGCCGCTGCCGGTCTCGGCCATGTGTACATTTATTACAACAACCGCCTTCACGGAACCGGATATAATTCAACGCTGTATGAGCTGCTGTGGAATATGCATACTTACTTTGGGACGCTTGTCCTGCTCCAGTTCGCCATTTTGTTCTACCGGGCCGGAGTACGCGGATGGACGCCGGCGCTGGAGAGACTGGGGGCCGTGTCCTTCGGGATTTATCTTATTCATCCAATCTTTCTGCTCGTCTACCGTCAATTCCCGCTAACCACGGGGAACTCGATGCTGACCCATCTATGGTATGCAGGCGGTTTTGCGGCAGCCTTAGGATGTTCATGGATCGTCGTGGAATTGACGGTTCGATATATACCGGGTTCATGGGTGATATTCGGTAATATTCCGAAGGCGAAGAGATCGGTTAAACCAACCGATACGCCGGCTGTGCCGCTTTCCGGTTCATAGTCTATGGCGATAGCCAACAAGGATGTATACCTGACGAGGGCATGGCCGTGGCGAAGAAAAACCAAAACAGCAGCAACGCACAGTCTGCACATCCATGGTGCAAGACGTCGTAAAAGGCGTTATGCTGACTGCCGCTTTTAATTAAGGAGGAGCCATGTCTGGAGTTACGATATTGATGGTTGATGATGAAACGGAAATTTTGAAACTGATGGAGATTTACGTCAGGAATGAGGGTTATACGCTCCTCACCGCATCTCATGGCATGGAAGCGCTGGAGATTCTAAAAAAACATAAAGTGGATTTGATCATCCTTGATGTCATGATGCCGAAGATGGATGGCATTGAGGCATGCATGAGAATTCGGGAGGAGAACAACACGCCGATCATCATGCTGTCCGCCAAGAGTCAGGAGATTGACAAGATCGCCGGGCTCAGCATCGGCGCGGATGATTATGTGACCAAGCCGTTCAGCCCGCTGGAATTGATCGCTAGAATCAAATCACAGCTTCGCCGATACAAACAGCTGAACAGCAGCTCGGTGAGGGATGAGAACGAAATTCAGATTGATGAGCTGATTATGAATGTCGCTTCCCACCGGGTAACGGTGGCAGGCGTTGAGATTAAGCTGACGCCGCGCGAATTTGACCTGCTGCATATGCTGGCCATCAATCGCGGACTCGTGCTTAGCATGGACAAGATTTATACCGAGGTGTGGAATGAACCGTTCATGGAATCGAAAAATACGGTCATGGTACATATTCGCAAGCTGCGCGAGAAGATCGAGAAGGATCCGCAGCAGCCGGAATATATTAAGACAGTGTGGGGGATCGGCTACAAAATAGAGTAAACTTAAGCAGAGGTGACTAACTTGAAAGTAATGAAGCTTCATAGCATCCGCCTGAAGATGCTGCTTATGCTGCTTACCAGCATCGGCATCACGGCAGCCCTGCTTATCATACTCTATGCGTTAAGTACGCTGATACTCTCTATTCCGGCAATCAAGCCGCCGCTAGTCTGGATCATTAACCATATTGGCTCGGATCCGGTTATGCTGGTTGCGGGCATCCTTCTCTTTTTTGTCAGCTATTATATGAGCACGAAGTGGTTTGTCCTTGATCTGCAGAAAATCCAGACCGGTCTTCAGGACATCACGGCGGGACGATTCGATTCCAGAATCGAGCTCAAATCCCAAGACGAATTAGGCGTCGTCGCTTCCAGCATAAACCGCATGACCGAACAGCTGAACGTTTATCTGGAGGAAATCAGGAACGGGCTTCGCGAGATTGCCAAGGGGAATTTCGACACCGACATCCCGGTTCAGTCAGGCAGCCAGTTGGGTGAGGTGGCTGAGAGCATCAACCAGATGAGAAGGCAGCTTCACCAATCCATTCTGGAGGAGCGCAACGCGGAGAAAACAAAGAATGATCTGATTACGGGAGTTTCCCATGACTTGCGGACGCCGCTTACATCGATACTGGGTTTTCTGGAGGTGATCGAGGAAGACCGGTACCAGGATGAAGTGGAGCTGCGATATTACGTGAATATCGCTTATGAGAAAGCGCAAAATCTGAAGAAGCTGATTGATGATTTATTCGAGTACACACGGATTAATAACGGGCTTCCGCTGGATATCCGGGAGATCGATATGGCTCAGTTCATGAGACAGCTGATCGAGGAATTCGTTCCCGCCCTGGAGAAATCCGGGATGGAATGCAAGCTTGCGGCAGAGGAAGGCCTCGTTATTCGGGCAGACGGCGCCCAGCTCGTCCGGGCTTACGAGAATTTGATAACCAATGCGATCCGTTACGGTGAGTCGGGCAAAAGGATCGACATCGCCGTCCGCAGCGATGGCAATCAGGTGAGCATCAGCTTCACCAACTATGGCGATCCGATTCCCGAGCGGGATTTGCCGTTCATCTTTGACCGCTTCTACCGTGTGGAGGCTTCCCGTTCGAAGCAGACAGGGGGCACCGGCTTGGGATTGGCCATTACGAAGAGCATTGTCGAAGTCCAGGGCGGCGAAATCCGGGTGCGGAGCGATCGGCAGAGGACAATTTTTGAAACCCGATTTCCTAAAGTCGTATAGTGGCTGCTTCTTCAAGTTTGCCGCGCGGTGGTTTTTCTACCTTTGCATAGCAGCAGAGGATATCCAAGCGAACGCTCCCTCGAAGGGGGCGTTTTTTATATGATTCTAAGACGGAAGTTTCGCCTTTCTTCTGCGTGGTCCATATGGAATTGTTCAGCTTTATTTAAGCATTCGTTAAGAACTTGGACCATGGATTGATAAGATGTGTTCCTTATACTTTCCTTTAGGAACGTACATAAGGAGGCAGTCGGGATGGAATCCATACAACATGTGAAACGGAGCATTAGGATTACGATGGCATGGCCGGCAATCATTGTGATGGTTGGTGTCATATTGCTATCGGGATGCGCAGAGCTCAAGATGTCCGTCGAAGATCCGCGGATTGAGAATCGATCCATTGGCGGGACGGCAACAGCAATGCATAGAAGCACGTCGATGGCTCCAGCATCCTTTCTGGGGCAGTTATGGGGGGAAATAGCAAACGGGGTGACAAACCGCACCAGAAAAATGACAGGCAGGCAAACGCAGGGCCATACCCTATCCGAAGCAAGTCGGCGTGTGGAGGTACGATAATACAGGGAAGACGGCTGATTGTGAAGTTGCAGCAGAAATTATTTTAACGAGAACTTTTCGTGAATGTAGACGACCATAAAGAGATTTTGGATAGGCTCCTTTCCTGGAAGGGAGTTTTTTTGTTTTGATTTTGGAACAGATTGCCTTATAATAGCGTTTACATTATATATGCTTGTATGGGAGAGGATGGTTTCTGTGAGTTTACGCGTATCAATCCGAAAGCGACTATTCATCGGAATAACGGCAGCCGTCTGTATTTCACTTGTTGGGATTCCGGCTCAGCAGACGCAGGAGAGCGCTCGTACCGTATTCGCCGATGCTGCCGGAGCCGGGGGCTTTACATCCGGTCAACGCGTCATACTTCAGCAAAAGGCAGCTTTTTTCCCTAATGCGCTTAGTAGGAACAGCCATCCGACAAATCTCAAGGTCAGTTATTATGGGGCCAAGGGAGAATCGCTCCGACTTCACTCCGTAAAGGGGGAAATGGCGTTAATCAAATCCGATTCCCGTGGAGACCTGTGGCTCCCGACATGGTATGTTTCCAAGGAAGCTGCCCAAATGAAACCAATTTCCCCGCTCTCGCTTCAACTGCGCAGCAGCGGCAGTATATATCTTGCTCCCGGAAGCACGGTGAAATGGCCGATATCCCAAACCGGAACGTCACTCATCGCCGTTGCCCAGTGGAAGGACTGGTACGGCGTCATGATTAGTCCTGCCAAGTGGAAGGAAGATTACCGGATCTACCGTCCGGCCATGATGTGGGTACGGGGCAAGGACACGACCGCCAAGAAGGCGATGCCTGACGGGCTTCTCGATGGAAATTCGGAAGTAACGACGGATGCGGTACGCAACTTGACGGAGTTTCTTTTCAAGAAAGGCACCCCTTCTTTTTATGTGAAAAAGCTGCTTGGCGAACCGCAGGCGAGGGAGACATCGCGGAATCAGGAGATGAGCTCCAATAAACCGATGATACTCGGGGAGACCTGGAGATATGAGCAGCGGGATGCCCATTATACCGTGACGTTCTCTCCGTCCGGAAAGCTGACGGCCAGCGAATGGACGATTCCGGGGACCGATTCCTTTGAGCGGAGTTACAGTCCTGGCGATGATTACGAGTTTACCTATCGTTTTGCCGCCGTACCGCCGCTGAAGTCTCTAGAAGCCGAGCCCGACTGGCGAAATCAGGGCAATCTGAATTTTACCTTCCTGCTTGAGGCAAACGACGAGGTTTTGCTCCTCAAGGGGGATGATGGCGGATATAGCGGAATGCACGATAATTCTTCCTTGTATGCGATAGACCGGGGCACCGGCAAGAAGCTGTGGCAGGAGGATGCGGGATTTGGCTGGTACACGGCTGTCACGGACAAGGAGCGGGAGCATGTTACCATGTACTCGGCTTATAACCCGGAGGTTAAGGATTATGTAGCCCGCGTGCGGCATATCCGGTTGTCGGATGGACAAGTGTTATGGGAGGTTAAGCCGAAGCATGAATTTGGCCTGACGATGACGGCTGCAGCCGATACGATTATTCTGGATGAAGCTTTGAACATGAACGAAACCAAAAGCGTGCTAAGTGTGCTGGATCAGGAAACCGGAAAGCTGCGTTGGAAAAAAACGTTGTCCGGTGAACACCGCTTGTTGAACCAAGGCACGGATGATCCGTACGTGCTTATCGAGCTGAACGGACAGCTTACCGCTTACGATCCCGTAACCGGCAGATCGGCATGGGATATTAAAGTCGGGAACAAGTTCATGGACGATCCGTCCCGAGATCCCTATTTCACCGGAGGCTACCGTTACGATCCGGTATCTCCTGCGGATATGACCACAAGATGGATGCTGCTTGGCAAGGAATGGGTTCTGCTCCATACGGAAACCGGCGAGCGCAAAAGCGTATATCCAGCACGTGAGATGGAACGGCTCGAGGTGCTGAATGAGCGGTATCTATTGGTGCAGCGTGCACTGAATGGGGAGTATTTCAGCGGGGCTACCGCTTACGAAAGCGTATTGTATGACAGCCTGGAAGATAAGGAATTATGGACCGTGAAAGGCAAGGCCGCCCGCGGCGTCATCGAGGGGGAGCGAGTCTATCTTACCTTGAACGGCATTCCGGCAGCTGTAGATAAAGAGAGCGGCAGCATTATATGGAAGATGGAGACTACTGCCAAAGCCAGTGACGATCTGTCCCATTTGGTCGCCAGCAGTTATGGAATCCTGGATCAGTACCTGCTTCTGAGTTGGGGAAGCGATCTTGTGGTGTTGAATAAGGAGGACGGCAGAAGCTTGGGAAGATTGCATAACGTGATCACCGGCAACGTCGATTTGCGAGAGTTATATGCCAGAAACGGTGCGCTGAACGTAACGGATCATGAAGTGCTCGTCGGTACGGTTAGTGGAGCCTTCATTCGCTATGATGCGCAAAGATTGAAGGAACGCCTGGATGAGCTGTTATAGCCTGGCTTTTATCGATAGATGATGAGACCGTATGGATGATGCCGCAAGGGAGGAAGACTTATGGGCAAGAGGCTTAAGATAACAGGGATTCCGGTCATCAGCCTATTGTTGATCCTGTGCATGGGCTGCGGCAGTAAACCGTCGGCCAGTTATGCGTCTTTTGTTAAAGTACAATGATGAAGAGTATATAGGAAAAGGCATCGAGGGTGCGGAGGCTTTTGCAGAGGCGAATTTGACCTTGGCAGGCACCATCCAGAAGCAGCTCGAGCCGGACCAATACCCGGATACGCATTTATCATCGAATGAACTGCTGGTCGGCACTGAAATCTACGTAGTGGATGATGATGATGATATGTTGGTGGCTTTGCAGGAAGATCGAAGGTTCAAGGTGTTTGAGCGCATGGAATAAGTGGATGGATGAACGATAAGCGTCCCTGGCGTCTGGAAACAGATGCTGGGGGTGTTTTTTTGTGGATTGCGATGGATGAACGGACGGACAAGAAGAATTACTTGTTAAAATTTTCCTTGATTACTTTTGGAAAAAAGACGATGATTAATATATCAAACAGATATATCGAACAGATACATTATATGAAATGTGGTGATGACATTGCTGGAGTACATTCTCCTCGGCATGCTGATGGAAGGAACGATGAGCGGCTATGATCTGAAAAAAACGATCGACAGCACCGTGGGCACTTTCTACAAGGCCAGTTACGGCAGTCTCTACCCTGCGCTCAAGAGACTCGCCGACAAGGACATGGTAAAACTGACCGAAACGGACAACAGCAAGAACAAGAAGCTATATTCTCTGCGGCCCAGTGGTCAAAAGGCTTTTCTGGACTGGTTGTCCGGACCGATGCAGACAGGGCGTAATGAGCAGCTAATCCGCATTTTCTTTTTTGATTATTTGGATGAAGACCTTCGTCAAAAACGATTGGCTGAGTACATATTTAAGCTGGATCAGGAAATTCACATGCTTGAGGCGGTGCAGAACGTCGTGGCTGGAGAATTGGCTGAGATCGAGCATCCGGAGAATTATTACTATCGGGTATCGGTTCTGGCGTATGGACTGAATCATTTTCAGATGGAACGGCAATGGCTGAAGGATATTATGGAGAGGAAGGATTTGAACCATGTCAAACCGGAAAACTAAGGTTTCTTTTTCGCAAAAACACCCGATTTTAACCGTAGTCATTATCGAGGTTCTGCTGTTATTAGCCGTATTTGCTGCCGGAGCTTACGCCACGATTAAAGGGTTGAGTTACACTTCGCCTGTGCTGATCTCATTTATCCCAATCGCTCTGGTGTTGATGGCGTACTTTACATGGAAAAAGAAGTGGCACCTGCTCGGTTTCCGTAAGCTGAACAGTATACCGGCCGCCGGTTGGCTCTATTATTCCCCCTTACTCCTTATACTGGTTACCATCTCGCTCAATGGGATGCGAGAAATCAGCGCTTCGGAGATCCTGTTCTTTATCTTTTTCACACTGCTCGTTGGATTTGTGGAGGAGAGCATCTATCGGGGATTGATTCTGAAGACGCTTCTCCCCAAAGGCATTAAAACTGCGGTCATCACCTCCAGCATTCTGTTCGCGGTCACGCACGTACTGAACGTCTTATCAGGGCAGGACGCATTCCAAACGATTTTACAGATTGTATATGCTCTGCTTATAGGCGCTGTACTGGCTCTGCTGATGGTGAAGAACCAAAATATCATCCCTCTGATTCTATTCCACTTCCTTCACAACTTTATCCAGTTTGCCGGTAATGACAATAGTGATGCATTTATCGGTTACGACCTGTTCATTTTGCTGGTGTTGGCCGTCCACTGTGTCTGGCTGTCTCTCTCTTTAAGGAAACCTCCGGTATCCGCACGAATACATCAAGTGGGTTAGTGGAAAATATGATATTAGTAAACGTTGATATAACCGATATCAAGTGTGCTGCTGGGGTGTCACAGCGATTTACTGTATAAATAGTGTGGATCTTGATTTTGAGTGGATGCGTGAGCAAAGCAAAAGCTAATGGTTTATTTTTTCGTGAATAACCATTTTCCACTTGGGAAGCGAAACGTAAGAAGGGCCAGGAGATTCCTGGCTCTTTTTGCTATGGACGCATACATGTCCGGTAAACGTCATTTCAGTACAATTTCCGTGCAAGGAAGGTGCAGCGAATAATATAACTTACATCAAAATATAGTAGACGTAAATGCAAGCCCTGCTGCTTGCAATTTTAAATAACAAAGGGGGGACATTCATGAAGCGAAGGACGCCGCCTAACCGATCACCTGAGCCGGGAGATACCGATTCTCCGCCTCCCAGAAGGAACACCCTGTTTTGGAGGCTGTTCGCCAACTATTTTCTCCTCATTCTCATTCCCGTTATTGTGGCATCGGTTCTTGCCCAGGTGCTGGTCGTTCGCATCATTGAAAAGGATGCCGAGCGTTTCAATCAAGTGATGATGAACCGATTCTCCGAGCAGACGGACACCGAGCTTCAATCCTTAAAGACGAGCATGATTAATATCCTCAGCACCTCCAGATTACGGAGCGTGCTTCTCGCTCCCATGGCTTCTTCGCCGGATAGCCAACTGCTTCCGGAACTGCTTCATTCCCTGCGGGAGCAGCTGCAGCAGCTGGAATCGGACGATCTTGTCGAGAGGGCGTATTATTATTTTGTTCACCAGGATTTGATGATCGATGCCGAAACCTATACGAATAAAGCGTATTATTTCCATTCCCGTTATCCCTTGGATTTGAACCGCCGCCATCAGCTGGAAGCCGAGTTATCCGGCAAAAAAATGATGGATTTCATGGATTCCCCCGACACTTTGACGGCATCCATGAGCTACCCGTTTAATACCGCGGCTCCTGAAGTCTATCTCCTGGTCGAAGTGAAACGAGACAAGCTAGAGGAGCAGATTCATATTCCGGAGAGCTGGGTTACAGGCACGGCGATTGTAGATGATGGAGCCAAAGTGATAGCCCAGACCGGACTGACCGAGCAGGACCAGCTTACCCTGCAGCAGCGAATACGTACAGACGGCGTTGCTTCGCCATTCACGATATCGGACAAGATGGGGCTGTCCTTCATGGCATCCGGCTTCGACGAGTCCTGGCATTATATCAGCATGATCGATTTAGAAACATTGATGAAGCCGGTCTATATGACCCGATGGATCTGCTGGTTGTTCCTCCTATTCTTCCTCATAGTCGGCGCGCTCGCCTCATATTATTTAAGTCGGCGCTTATATCGGCCGATCCGGGAGATTAAGGATGAATTGAAGCTGCATCACGCTCCCAGCGGGAAGGTCGGCCACGAAGGAAACGAGTTTGATGTCATCAAACGCTACTCCCAGTTCATCATGACGGAGAATAAAGAGCTGTTCCAGATGGTGAACGGGATGCTGCCGATCGTGCAGGAGCAGTTTTTTACGAAAATCCTGCTGGGGCAATACCGGGATGCCTTATCGATTGAGTTTTACGCCAAGGAGATTGAATTTGCCTACAGCCATAAGGCGGCGAGAACCGTCCTGTGCATTTCGTTCCATTATGATCCAACCGTTTACGATTCGGCATCGGAATCCACCAAGACTTTTTTGCTGACGGAGCTGAAGGACAAGATTCACCGGCTGGCACCCGGCATGATCTGGATCTGCCAAACAAGGCCGGATCTGATGGCTTGCATTGTTGAGCATGGTCCCATCACGGAGGATTATTCGGAAAAAGTAGCAGAGCAGATTCGGGGCATTTTTCTGGAATACGGTGCTTATTATAAAGCGACCATCGGTATCGGAAAGACCGTTCATGCCATCGAAGAGCTGCACCAGTCCTATGAGCATGCTCTAGCCATGCTGAAGTACCGGGGGCTGCATTCCGCGGTGGAGATTTGCGGCAGTCAGCCTTCCCGGGAGCTGCAGCAGTGGGATCCTTTCTTATCCGTACAAGAGGTCCAGCGGATTCTCAATCAGTACAAAACGAGGGAGTATGACAAGCTGCTTCATTCCGTGCTTGCTCTGCTGGAGGAGGGAAAGGGCAAGGATGCCTCCGCCATGCAGATGAAATATCTGCTTGCCGATGTGCTCAACACCTGGATTCGGGCCGTGGAATCGGAGCGCAATGAACTCAACGTTCCGTATTACTCGGGTCTGTTCGAACGGATGAATCGCTGCATGACATGGGACGAGCTGACGTGCTGCTTCGAGGACATTCATGGTTTTCTGTTCCGGAAGCCGGCTTCCAGCAGCCGGAGTCAACAGTTTATGGAGATTGTGGAATACATTCATGAGCATTATGATCAAGAGCTGTCGATTGAGCATTTCGCCGGCATGATGAATATGTCCATCGGGCATTTCAGCCGTACCTTCAAAGAGGAGGTCGGTGAGAAGTACGTGGAATATATCGCGAAGTACCGGCTGATGAAGGCAAAGCAATTTTTGCTTGAAACCGATTTGAAAATAGACGAAATTGCCGAGAAGGTTGGGTATTGGGGGCGAAATTCTTTGATTCGGGCTTTCCGTCGATATGAAGGCATTACCCCAGCCAAATACCGGAGTTTTCATCAGTAGGAAAAAAAGAGACTGCATTATTTTCTGAAGTCTCTTTTTTTGCATGGAACGGGCTGAAAGCCTTGCGGCGCAGGCATTGCAAAACATGCGTCTTACGGAAAAGATGTTTGCTTTACGCGAGGAAGGCACGGCTCGTATAGTGGGGACAACAACAAACGAATGTAAATGCTTTCAATCGGAGGTGGGGATTATTGGCGCAGCTATCACGGATCGGCTATGTTCTGAGAAAGCATAAAGCGTTGTACTTGCTGATGCTGCCCGGCATTTTGTATTACTTGATATTCAAGTACGCGCCGATGTACGGCATCATCATCGCCTTCCAGGACTATTCGATCGGCCGAGGCATTTTGGGAAGCAAGTTTGTCGGATTCAAGCATTTGATTGAATTTTTCTATGTCACCCCCGATGCATGGAAGCTGATTCGCAACACGATCATGCTGAATGTGTACGATCTTCTGTTTCATTTTCCGGCGCCGATTATTCTGGCGATCCTGTTCCATGAACTGAAGAGCAAATGGTTCAAACGGTTTGTGCAAAACATCAGCTATATGCCGCATTTCCTGTCTACCGTCGTGATTGCGGGCATTCTCGTTACCTTCCTCTCTCCCACAACAGGCGTGGTGAACCATCTGCTCGTCAAGCTGTTCGGCATCGAGCCGATCATGTTTCTGGGCATGCCGGAGTGGTTCCGGACGGTGTATGTGGGCTCCGAAATATGGCAGAAGGTGGGGTGGGGCACCATTCTCTATCTGGCTGCGATTGCCGGAATCGATCCGACGCTGTACGAAGCGGCCAAGATGGATGGGGCGAACCGATGGCAGCAGGTCCGGCATATTACGTTCATCGGCATGGTGCCGGTCATGATTATCCTGTTCGTGCTGTCGCTCGGTAATTTCATGGAGGCGAGCTTCGAGAAAATACTCTTGATCTACAACACGATGAATTACGAAACCTCGGATGTTATCAACACCTTTGTGTACCGGCGGGGCATCCTCGATGCCGATTTCAGCTTCGCCACCGCGGTGGGCCTATTCCAGTCGGCGATTGGCTTCATTCTGGTCGTTGCGGCCAATCGGATCGTACGCAAATATTCGGAGACCAGCCTGTGGTAAGGGAGGTGCGCGATGAAAAAGCAGGAAAGCTTCGCCTCAAAGCTGTTTGACGTATTCAATGTATTGTTCATGATGGTGCTGATCATGGTGATGGCCTATCCGATGGTGTACGTATTCTCGGCTTCCATCAGCAATAATGCCATGGTCGCAAGCGGCGCCGTGCTGCTGTGGCCAAAAAAGATTACGCTGATCGCATACGAACAGCTTATCTATAACCCCGATCTCTGGATGAGTTACTGGAATACAATCCGGTACACATTCCTGCATACGGTGCTGACGCTGATTGCGACCTCCGCGATGGCGTACCCGCTTGCAAAGCGGTGGCTGCCCGGCCGGAGAGTGATTTTGCTGATGGCGGCATTCACGCTTCTGTTCAGCGGCGGCATGATCCCGACCTTTCTGATCGTTCAGAAGCTGGGGATGCTGGACACGATCTGGGCAATTGTCCTTCCGTCGCTGATCAGCACATGGTATTTGTTCATTATGCGGACATTCTTCGAGGCGCTGCCGGAGGAGCTTGAGGACGCGGCTGCCATCGATGGTTGCGGATCCATACAGATTCTGGTGCGGATCGTGCTGCCGCTATCCGTACCGGTGATGGTCACGATCGGCCTGTTCACGGCCGTGAATCAATGGAACTCTTTTTTCAGCGCTTTGATCTATCTGAATGACCGGGAGATGTACCCGCTGCAAATCATGATGCGCAACATCCTGATCGCTGGTACGAATGTGCAGGGCGAGGGCGACCTGACGCATCTGGAGACGTTGAAATATGCCATGATCATGATCGGTACGCTGCCTATCCTATGCGTTTATCCGTTTATCCAAAAATATTTTGTACAGGGCACGATGATTGGCGGCATTAAGGGATAGTCATGGATTTCAAGTAAATCCATCTCTATACGTTGTGATGATAAAAAGGAGGTTAGGGAATGCGGCGAAAGGGGTTCAGAACAGCGCTTGCCATGATCCTGCTCTGCGCGATGCTGGTTACGGGATGCACCAGCGGGGGCAAGGACGACTCGGGGACGTTAAGTCCTGACAAACCGGTTACTTTTTCATGGCTCGTATACGACCGGGTGGAGGGCAAGGTTCGGGATGACTGGGAGATTTTCAAAGAGATCGAGGCCAAGACGGGCGTCAAAGTGAAGTTCCAGATCGTAAGCCAGGAAGGGCTTGAGGAGAAAAGGCAGATCATGATTGCCACGAATACGGCTACGGATTTTATCCAGGTGCCGACGCAGGACGGCAGGGAGCATGGGCCGGAGAAGGTGTTCCTGAATCTTAATGATTATTTGGATCGGGCACCGAATCTTAAAGCATTTTACGAAAAATATCCTGAAGCCAAGGCGCTGGCAACCGGCACGGACGGAGGCTTGTATACCGTACCTGTCCTGGAAGGGGATGCGGAGGGCAAGGGCTTCAACTTTATCTGGTATGCCCGCAAGGACATTATGGATCAGCACGGGATACAGGCCCCGACCACCGTGGATGAATTTTATCAATATCTGAAAACGTTGAAAGAAAAGGTGCCGGACTCCTATCCGCTCATATCGAACGCGATCGTTGGCGATACGGGGCTGTATACGACCTTCGGGCGTATCTTCACGGGCATCAGCGGCTTCTATAATCTGGATCCGACCACCGACCAATACGCATTCGCCCCATACCATGAAAACTATCAGGATATGCTGGTCTATCTGAATAAACTGTATGCGGAAAAATTGCTGGATCCGGAATTCTCGCTGCTGACGCAAGCGCAGTGGGAGGAGCGCATACTGACGGGCAAATCCCTGGTGACGTTTTTCTGGAAGGCCGATCTGGAGTCGCTTGTAGCGAAGGCGAGGGGGGCTGGTACGGCCGAGTATGAGCTGGATGCGATTCCTTCCTTTGCCGCCGAAGGGATCAAGAACTATCAGTTCTCCCGTCCGGTCGTTGGCACCGTCGGTCGAGCGATCTCGGCTAAAGCCAAGGATAAGGAGCGCGCCGTCCAATTCCTCGATTATTTGGTCAGCGAAGAGGGAACGAATTATCTGTCCCTAGGAATCGAAGGCAAAACGTATACGATGGAGGACGGCAAAGCGGTATATAACAAGGAGTTCGGCGAGTCTCCGTTTAATGCGCTGCGCAAGGACTGGGGCGTATGGTATGACCTGATTACGCTGAATAACGCCAAATCCCGTGAGGTGTGGGAGCGCGGATTGAGTGAGAAGAGCAAGGATATTAACGCCCGATATGAGCAGTACATCGTGCCGGCACCGAAACAGATCGTCAAGACGGAAGAGGAGCTGGAGCTCGAGAAATCGAAGCTGAACAATCTGAACAAATTCCTTGAACAGAAGGTGACGGAGTTCGTAACCGGCAAAACCCCGATTAATGATTCCACCTATCAGCAGTTTATTGACCAGGCCAAGAAACTCGGCTCCGATGAACTCCTTACCATGTACAACACCGCCTATACTCGCACATACGGCGGCAAGTAATCCGCGATGGAGATGGAGGAATCAGGTAATGGACGATATGAAAATTATTGATGTCGACGTTCATAACGAGCAGGACGACAGGGCGCTGCTGCCATATCTGCAGGAGCCCTGGCGCTCCCGGGTAGCGGCATCCGGCATCGGATATGCAGGATCAGGGTATTACTCGCCGATCGGCGTGATGAAAAAAGACTCGATCCCTCCGGGGGGAGGAAAAGCCGGCTCCGATCCCGATTATATGATTAAGCAGCTGATCGAAGGCTACAATCTGGACTACGCCGTGTTGACGGGCGTCGTCTACAATATCTCCTCTACGCATGATCCGGATTACGCGGCCGCGATATGCTCGGCTTATAACGATTATCTGATCGCCGAGTGGCTTGGCAAGCATAAAGCTTTTAAGGGAGCCATGGCGGTAGCTACCCAGGACCCGCTGCTGGCGGCACGCGAGATCGACCGGATCGGCGGCCATCCGGATATCGTGGAGGTGATGATCTCCAGTGCGGCGAGGTCGCCGCTGGGTCAGCGCCACTATCACCCGATCTATGAAGCGGCGGAGCGCAACGGCCTTCCGCTCGCAATCCACCCGGGAGCGGAAGGCGGTGGGAGCTCGACGGCTCCCACCGCGGCCGGCTACCCGACCCGCTACATTGAGTGGCACACCTGCCTCTCCCAAATGTTCATGGCGCATCTGGTAAGCATGGTATGCGAGGGCGTATTCGTGAAATACCCGAACCTGAAGGTCGTTCTGGTTGAAGGCGGAGTGGCTTGGCTGCCGGCCCTGATGTGGCGGCTGGACAAAAACTACAAGGCACTGCGCGCAACCGTGCCCTGGCTGACGAGAATGCCAAGCGAGTACATCCGGGATCACTGCTACTTATCGACGCAGCCGATTGAGGAGCCCGACAATCCGCAGCATCTCATCGATCTCTTCAACATGATCGATGCCGAGAACATGCTGCTCTATTCCAGCGACTATCCGCATTGGGACTTCGACTCGCCAAGCCATATTTTGCGGGGGCTGAAGCCGGAGGCGCGGCGGAAGATTTTTTATGAGAATGCGAGGCAGCTGTACCGGTTGGAATGAGGGAATGGGTGATGGATGGATGAATGGATAAATGGATAAATGGATGAACGGCATCCGTATGAACCTAGCACGAATAATTGAAGCTGGGGCTATGGGCAAACCAAAGTCAGACCAAAGACGAACCAAAGACGAGCCAAAGACAAACGAAAGTCGAAAACATAGTCGAAAACAAAGTTGAAAGAAAGTCGAAATCAAAGTCGAAATCAAAGGCGAAAGAAAGTAGAAAACAAAGGCGAAAACAAAGGCGAAAGAAAGTCGAACCAAAGTTGAACCAAAGTCAAAGCAAAGCAAAACCCTACAAAGCTGGGCGCATAGGCAAGGAGGTGGCATGTATGGCGGTACATTACGTGCTGGCGGAGGAGGACGTTCCGGAGGGCGGGCACGCGGTCGTGAACATAGAGGGACGCGAAATCGGCATCTATCGGGTCAACGGCGAGTATCATGCGATTCTGAACTACTGCCCGCATCAGGGGGCGCCAATCTGCGCAGGACTGGTCTCCGGCACGACGCTTCCTTCGGAGGTGTATGATTACGAATACGGCCGGGCGGGCGAGATCGTCCGCTGTCCCTGGCATGGCTGGGAGTTCGACCTGCAGACCGGCAAGTCGCTGTTCAGCGACCGCATCCGGGTGAAGAAGTATAAGGTGGAGGTCCAAGAGGGCAAGATCGGGGTGGTGATGGGGAGGAAGCAGGCGGGGAGTTGAAGGGATGTAATTAATGGGGCTGCAGGTAACATTACTAGCCATGGGCACTCAAGTCACTTGTGTCAGCTTTTAACGGACCCTAGATCCGTTATTTAAGATCATAACTCGATTTTTTACAATGTACCGGACTCCAGATCCGCTATTGTGCGAATTATGGGTGCAAATACCGATTAAAACAGCAAATAAGGTCCTCAGGGTCCGCTAAAGTTACCAAAGGGGCTGTTTCGTATGAAATAAGGTCCTCAGAGTCCGCTAAAGTTACCAAAGGGGCTGTTTTGTATGAAATAAGGTACTCTGAGTCCGCTAAGTCCTCTGTGTCCGTTAGAAAATCCTTTCGACCATAGAGCAAGAGGACTTTCGGGACAAATTAAATGATATGGCGATCATATTTTTGGATGTCCGGTTCACATGTGATTTCTGCTCATTGCCCCGTTGGTCTAATCGGGGGATACGTAGGATGCGTGGTGCGTGGTGCGTAGTCCGGGGTATGCTTGGATGGCTCTTGATTAGAAAAAAGAGCGAGTATTGATGGGCAAGTGCCCCTCAAACTCGCTCTTTTAGTTACAGCGACTTGCCCGAACGGGTTATAGTTGTTTTCTACAATCCCCCTCACATCACCTGAGACAACACCAATCCCCCGTAAGCAAACGCGGCCAGGATCACCAAAGCCGGGTGGATTTTGCGGATGTTCATGGCCCAGAAAGCGACGGCGGCGATACCGAGGGATTGCAGGAGGCCGATGGAGATGACGGAGCTTTTGCCGATCTGCCAGGTCAGGGTCAGCATCATGATGGCGATGACGGGCTGAACCAGCAGGGTCATGCCTTTGACCACCGGCGACGTGCGATATTTTTGCAGCAGATTCAGCAGCCAGATGAGCGCTACCGCGGAAGGGATGACTGTAGCAGCGAGGGCGAGGGTCATGCCCATCCAGCCGGATACGTCGTACCCGACAAAAGCGGCGATTTTGGTGGCGATCGGGCCGGGAAGCGCGTTGCCAAGCGCAAGCATGTTGGAGAATTCCGGATCGGTCAGCCAGCCGTGATTCGTGACGATTTCCTTGTACATGAGCGGGATGGAAGCGGGACCGCCGCCATAACCGAGCACGTTGGAGACAAAAAAGCTGATCAGCAGCTGAAGCCATTCTTCCATTAGGCGGATCCCTCCTTATCCCGTCTTTGCTTTTTTAATTTGGCTACGGTTTTGAAATGTAGGGTGCCATATGCAAGGAACAGCATAATGACGAGGGCCGGATGAATCTGGAAACTCTCCAGCAGAAGAAACGACACCACGAAAAATCCGATCCCGGCGTAGATGCCGAGCCCCTTCACAGCCTTCTCGCCAAATTCGTAAGCCATCGTGCCCAGCATGACGGCAATGACCGGCGTAACGCCGGCAATCATGCCCGCCACCACTTTGGAGCTGCTGAGGAACGTCACGGCCGACAGCAGCGCGATCATCGCGATACAGGTCGGAAGGATATGCGCGAGAACGGCAACGATGGCGCCAAGCACCCCTTTTTCCCGGTAACCGAGATAGGCGGCCATCTTCGTGGCGATGGGGCCAGGAAGCGCGTTGGCGAGCGCGAGCACCTCTCCGAATTCATCATCGCTGAGCCAGTTGTAACGAACGACGGCCTCGTGACGGATCAACGGAATAACCGAAGGCCCGCCGCCGTAGCCGAGTATTCCGGTTCGGAACATGCCGAACGATAATTCCATGTATGGGTTGCTAGTTTTATCAGGCAAGGTATGAGTCCTTTCTGTCGAGAGTTAGAGTCGAATGCCCATTCGGCTTTTATAACGCTTGATTAAGATCTGCGTGTCCACACTCGTAATGCCCGGGAGCGGGTAAAGCTTCTCATTTAAAAACATTTCCATTTCCTTATGATCGGTAAACAGTCCGTGCATATGCAGCTTGCTGGGACCGGTCATATGATAAAGACTTGTTACATACGGCTCGTTCTCCAATGTGTCCGCGACCTGCTGTAAATGTTTGGGTTCGACCTCCACATTGAAAAAAGCAGATACCGAAATCCCCACTTTCTCCGGATTAATGACCGCCGCGAACCGTTCAATAACGCCGTCATCGATCAGGGCATTGACCCTGGCCTGTGCCGCAACGCGGGACAATCCAATCTCTTTGGCCAAATCCGTGTACGAGATTCGCCCGTTCTTGCCGAGGATTGCAATGATTTTGCGGTCCGTATCATCAATCAGGAGAGGCGCGTTCTCACCTGAAGAATGAATATTCATGGGCTTCAGCTCCTTTAGATTACTTATATGTAAGAAATACCTCGTATAGATATTACAAAACGTAATCAGAAAATCTTATTTAATTACGATACGTATAAATATATAAGCAATTTATGAAGTTTTCAACATGATAAGCGATGGTTGAAACTTTTTGCCCGCTTTTTAAGTCTAAGACTATGGATAGAAAAAGATAGATTTTTCCCCACTCGTCATCCGTTTGAAAAATCTGGGGCGACAGGGATCCGAAGAATGATCCGCATGCGTAGTCCTGAAAGGCTAACTGGTTAGAGGCCATTCTTAATTCTATTAAATGGATCATTTGATATAATTACCCTTTTATATCATTTTATGATAGGATAAACGTGGTAAATGACTAGCTTCTTAGAGTTTTTATTTGGAAAGGGCGGCATGGATATGAAGAAATTATTTTGCCTCATTCTGGTTATCGTTATGCTTCTCCCGGTCAGCATTGTTTCGGCAGCGGGCATGGATGGGAAACAGACTCAGAGCAAGGCCCAGGAAACCAAGGATGCAGCGGGCGCAACCACTCAAGCCAAGTCGAAGAACAAGCCGATAGATCTTGTTTTTGCAGGCGACATTCTGTTGGACGGCTACGTGGGGAACCAGATTGATAGATTAGGTAACCTATATCCTTTTAAGAAGGTAGCCCCCATCTTGAAAAAGGCGGATATGGCGTTTGCCAACCTTGAGACGCCGGTCTCCATTCGGGGCAAAGCGGCGGACAAAACCTTTGCTTTCCGTTCGAAGCCGGACACGCTTCAGGGCTTGGTCTATGCGGGAATCGACGGCGTAACGCTGGCCAACAATCACATTCTGGACTATGGGCAGCAGGCGATGCTGGATACGATTACCCATCTGAAGCGCCAGAAGATCGGGTACACGGGAGCCGGGCGCAATATGGACGAGGCCTTCCAGCCTTACGAGAAGAACATTGACGGAAAGAAAATTGCGGTGCTGGGCGTCAGCAGGGTGCTGTCGGACAATTCCTGGATCGCGGGCAAGAACCATCCGGGTGCTGCCTCCGCCTACACGATGGAGCCTATGCTGACCCATATTAAGAAGTCGGCCAAAACCAACGATTATACGATCGTGTACATTCACTGGAACCAGGAATTCGCCGATTATCCGGAAGAGTATGCTCGCACGATGGCGAAGAAGATGATCGACGCCGGTGCCGACATCATTATTGGTTCTCATAGCCATACCTTGATGGGCATCGAATATTATAAGAACAAGCCGATTTATTATTCGCTTGGCAACTTCGTGTTTAATCGCTCGACCCGGGGCGGTGACAATACCTTGTTGTCGATGATGGTCCATTTTGAAATCCAGGGCTCCAAGATCACAAGCCGGATTACGCCGGTGAAGATTATTCAAGGTCAACCGAATCTGATGGACAAGAAGTACAACAAAGACATCATCGCGAAACTGAACAAACTCTCCTACAATGCAAAAATTGATGCCAACGGTAACGTCACCAAAAAATAATAGGAAGTTAAAACAACTGCGGCCATAGGCGGCGGTTGTTTTTTTGTTTCCTGGGGAAGCTCGCCGTAAAAATAAGTCGGAAACTGGCGGCAAGGCGTTTTTTTTCATTCCCCGTATCCGACAAAAACTGCTTTTACGCCATTCAGCCGGAAATTCCTGCTGTAAAAATAAAATAAAATTTTACAAAATGTATTGTAAATTGAAATATTATTTCAATATGATAAAGGGAGAAAAGTCGAGTTAACTTGGGCCGTTGGAAGCGGTGAATACGAAGCGGTAACATACTTTTTTGCAGCCCTTCCAGCTAATGACTGAATGTAAAGCCGATAGCGGCAGAGTTAACTTCGTCTTAACACAGATTGGAGGTGGAATTAACAAGCGAGCGCTATACTCCCGAGTAGGTCTTTCGTTCATGAGCGGACTTACAACCGAGAGGAACCAGAGTCCAAGCATAGAGAAGGAGGAATTCATGTACATGTTAAGGAGCAAAAAGAGAATATCATCGCTGCTCAGCGGTGTGATGTTTCTATCGCTGCTGTTTCCCGCAGGACAAGCTGCTGCTGCCGACCCAATGGCTGCCGCTGCATCGGTCATTGATATGCGGCAGATGGAGATCGGGCCGGGGGCTACATACACGTGGGCGAATATGCAAAAAGGCAGCGGCGAGCAGAAGGTCCATATGGTGGAATTTGATCCATCGCAGGGAAATCTGGAGCTTCAGCCGGGTCTCACCGATGGCAAGGTATACGGCATGCAGGGAGTCAGCAAAATGGCGTCGGATGCCGACAAGGCAGGCAATCGCGTCATCGCGGCGGTGAACGGAGATTTCTACGATATGTCCACCGGAATTCCGCTCGGATTGTTCATGGGGGACGGAGAGCTATTGACGGATCCGCCCAGCGGCAGGAACGCCTTTGGCATTAAACAGGACGGAACGAGCCTCTACGGCAGTCCGAAATTAACGAAAAATGTGACGATAGGCGGAACGGTCAGCAGCCTGTCCTCTATCAACCGTCTAAGAGGGACGGACGCACTTGTTCTTTATACCGAAAAATTCAATGCCACCACGATGACCAATAATCTGGGAGACGAAGTGATTCTGGATATCGTGAGCGGCAGGGTCGCCAGCGGGGAGACCTTGACGATGAAAGTGGTCTCCGTTGTTAAGGATCAGGGGAATTTGCCGATCGGCCAAGGTCAAGTGGTATTGTCCGCTTCGGGCTCGCAGCGGAGCAAGCTTGCCGGGCTGAAGGCAGGGGATGAAGTGACGGCTGGTTTTCAGCTGGATAACGAGTGGCAGGACGTCACGATGGCGATTGGCGGCACCGTGATGCTGGTCAAGGATGGCGTCGTGCAGCAGCATACCGATCCGGCTGTACACCCGAGAACGGTGGTGGGCACCAAAGCGGACGGCTCCGTCGTGCTGTTCGAGGTTGATGGCCGCCAGCCGGGGTTCAGTGAAGGGCTTAACTACATCGAGCTTGGCGAAATGCTGCAAGAGCTTGGTGTAGTGAACGCACTAAATCTGGACGGAGGCGGTTCGGCCACCTTCGTTGCCCGCCTGCCGGGAGAAACGGAGCGCAAGGTGCTCAACTCGCCGTCGGACGGCGGGGAACGCAAAACGGCCAACGGCATTTTGCTGGTGAACAAGGCGCCTGAAGGAGCAGCGAATAAACTTGTTGTGGCGCCCACGCTGGAAAGAGTGCTGACCGGTTCATCCGCTACCTTCAAAACGGCGGCGGTAGACCAGAATCTGCATCCGGCTAAAATGACGGAGGCCGCGGTTTGGGGCGTTGACCCAGCCTATGGGGCGATCGACGCCAGCGGTACGTTTACGGCAGGCAACCAATCTGGATTGACCGAGGTATCCGTACAATCCGGTATTCTGACGGGTAAAGCCGCATTGGAAGTCGTTGATGAGCTGACTGAGCTCAAGTTCTCCGACGCCGTGAAGACCTTCTCCTCCGGCTCGACCGAGACGCTCAAGGTCACGGCGCTTCGCAATGGTCAAGTGGTACAGGCCGACAATAGCCGTTTGGAGTGGCGTACCGAAGGCGATATCGGGACGATTGACGGAAACGGGACGTTTACCGCCACGGACAAGCAGGACGTCAGCGGCAAAATCTTCGTGAAGTACGGTCAAATTGAGACTTCAATCGATGTGAACGTCGGGCTTCCGCCGGTGATGCTCGAGGATTTCGAGAACGGCCTTAGCCGTTATAAACCAAGCGCCGGAGCGCAGTACAAGTCGACCAAGGTATCTATTGAAACCGATGAGACCTATATTCGATCCGGGAATGGCGCTTTGAAGCTGGAGTATGATTTTACAGGAATGACGGGTACCTCCGGCGCTTATCTGCAGACGAACGGTACGGCGGACAATATCGAAATTCCGGGTTATCCGGAGAAAATCAGCATGTGGGTCTACGGGGATGGCAACGCTCACTGGCTCCGTGCCCAGATTCGTGACAGCAAGGGAGCGATCCCGCTCGATTTTACCGATCAGACGATCGGCGTCGATTTCAAGGGATGGAAGTATCTCGAAGCGTCCGTGCCCAAAGGAAGAACGCTTCCGCTGGTGATGGACATGCCGGTTCGTTACATGGAAACCCAGGCGGCGAAAAAAGACGCTGGTGCCATTTACGTGGACGAAATTCGTGCATTGTACGGTCCGGCCAATGACGATATCGATCCGCCGATCTTAAAGAAATTCTCTCCGGCTAACGGTACGGAGATTACAGAGAACACGCCGACCATTACCGTGTATGCCGAGGATGCAGGCTATGATCCTGTGGCACACCCGGGAACCACCTTAATTGATCCGGACAAAATCCGGTTCGATCTGGACGGCAGTCCGGTGCAGCATACCCTGTATCCGCCGGAAGGACGAATCCATTACACGCCAAGCGTTCCGCTCGCCGATGGCGTTCATCAGGCGAGAGTCACCGTCCGCGATCTGTCGGGCAACCAAACGACCGAGGAATGGAACTTCACCGTAAATACCGGTGCAGCCAAAGTGGTATACAATACGCCGGATACGATCTATGTTGGCGGCAGTTACACGCTGGATATCGGCGGTGTGAAGACATCCCAAATCCGCAGCGGGCATGTCGATTTCCAATTCGATCCCACCAAAGTGGAGAATCTGGAGCTCATACCGGGGGACAAGCTGAGCCCATCCCAGGTTAGTGCGAACATTGACGCTACAACAGGAGTGGTGAAAGTGACTTGGAAGGACATCCATACCGCATCCCTGCAGGATACGGATTGGATCGGCCAAATCCGGTACGACGTGAAAAAGAACGCAACCGGCAGCAGCATCATATCGCTCACGTCCGGAGCGGTATCCTTCACCGATACGGGCAGTACCGAATTCTCGTTCTACGGTCTTCCGATCGAATCGCAGATCGCAACGCATTATGCGCTGAGCTGGAATGAGGAAGGAGCGGTACAGGGATACGAAACCGTGTTTGAAGTGACCGATGCCCAAGGTCAGCCTGTGGAAGGCGTCCAGATCATGGCTGACGCTGCAGCGGTTGGCACAACGGATGCAGTGGGTATCCTGAAGACGGGGGCGCTGACGTCCCAGGTCAAGACGTATACCGTGCAGGCCGTCAAAGGCAATCAATATAGCCCGGCATTGGAGTTTAAGGTTTCGCCGCTGGCTGGAAGTCCTACTCCGTTCAACATCAGCGTGGGCATGGGAGAAGATCCGACCACGTCGCGGATGCTGAACTGGCACACGGACCCGGCGACGGATGAGACCGTCGTGGAACTGGTCAAGTGGTCCGAATTTACGGATTTCGATGCGCCGAACGTCCAGAAATTCAATGGTGCCAGCGAGTTGTACCATACCTTGGATCTCGGCACAGTCCGTGTCCATAAAGCGACAGCGGCCGGACTTGAGCCGGGCACAGAGTATGTGTACAGAGTCGGTGACGGCCAAGGCCATTACAGTGCACAAGGCTCCTTTAAAACAACGGAGCTTGCGGGAGACACAACGAAATTTTTGTATTTTGCCGATTCCCAGGCTTCCACCTCGAAAGAGTTCGAGCTGTGGGGGAATACAATCGACAAGGCGGCAGCCGAGCATCCGGACGCCGAATTCATGGTCCATGCCGGGGATATGGTGGACAAGGGATTCCTGGAGGAGCAGTGGAACTATTGGTTCGATGAAGCCCAGAAGCATTTCCTGAATACGACGTTAGTGTCGGCCATCGGCAACCATGAAGTGATGGGGAATAAGGAAAACGGGGACTTCCTGGCTCACTTTAATCAGCCGGGCAATGGCTTGGACAGCCTGAAGGGAACGAACTTCTCTTTTGATTACAAGGACGTTCATTTCATTATGCTGAACAGCGAGTATCAGCTGGAGGAGCAGAAGAAGTGGCTCCAGCAGGATCTGGCTAACAATACGAAGGAATGGACCATCGCGATGTTCCACCGCGGGCCTTATGGAAGTATCTATGATTCCGCCGAGGTACGCAGTCTGTGGGCGCCGGTGCTGGAGAAATTTGGCGTGGATCTCGTGTTAAACGGACATGATCATATATATATTCGTTCTTACCCGATGATGAACAACCAAATTGCCGCGGACGGGAAGGGCACAACCTACGTCGTAGCGGGATCGTCAGGGCCTAAATTCTACTCTCACACGGAGCGAGGCTGGCATGAGGTGGTCGACGATGAACCAACTCAGATGTATGCTTCTGTGGAAGTGGAAGGAGACGAGCTTTATTATGTAACCAAAACCGTTGACGGACGCGTCGTGGATGAGTTTACGCTGGCGAAGTCGGATACGAAGCCGGAACCGCAGCGGATTGAAGTAACTCCAAACCAACTGACGCTAGCTGTAGGCGAGAGCCAAAAATTGGTGGCTCTAGTGAAGCCGCGCAGGGCTGAACGAACTGTTGTGTGGTCCGTATACAGTTCCGAACCGTCGAATGATGTCGTCAACGTATCCGCAGACGGCGTCGTGACGGCTCAAGGTCTGGGCAGCGCGGTCGTAAGAGCGACCAGCACGGCAGCGCCGGATGTTTATGCAGACGTGAAGATTACGGTAGACCGAATCCCGAACGGCAGCATCGAATCGATACGCTTAAGCGGCAAATCCGAGCTGAAGATCGGGGACGCCGATCAGACCGTAACGGAGGCCGTTTATACTGACGGCAGCCGTATCCGTATAATCGAAGGCATCACCTATGCGAGCAGTAAGCCGGACGTAGCTTCCATTGATGAACAGGGCTCGGTACGGGCTTTGGCAGAAGGGGCGACCGTCATTTGGGCAACCTACGAAGGGTTCAAGTCGGAATATGATTTGAAGGTGACCGCCCGGGGCGGGGGGAATCCCGATCCGGGACCGGAGCCGCCGGTAGACCCGCCCGTGCAGCCTCCGGTAACATCACCAGTTACACCACCAGTAACGCCGCCGGTAACGCCGCCGTCAGGCAGTGTCACGTTATCCGTGAGCGAGCTGGCTGCCAAGCTCTCGAACGGGCAAGTTGTAATAACGATGGATGGAAGCTTTACGGATATTACGCTGCCAGGGAATGCAGCAGACATCCTCAAGGATGGTTCGATCCACCTTGAAGCGAAGAATTTGTCCCTAACGATCCCGGCCGAAGTGCTTCGCCAGCTGGGCGCCCTTGCAGATGCAGGGCAGCTTGAGAAGAGCACGATGAAACTGAGTGCCGACACGTTATCGGATGCGGAGAAGAAGGAGCTTATCGAGCAAGCTGCCCGCGCTTCCGGTGCGAAGCTGACTTCAGCGGGAGCCATGCTGAAGTTCCAGCTTCAATTAACGAAAGCGGATGGCAAAGTCCACAGCTTAACGGAATTCGATCATCCGATCACGCTGGAACTGCCATTATCTAATGCAGCTAACGGCAAAAGAATTGCCATATACTATTTGTCCGACAATGGTGAGCTGGAGTATATTGGCGGTGTAAACAAAGACGGCCGCATGGCCGCGGGAATCCGCCATTTCAGCGCTTACGGTTTGCTGGATTACGAGAAAACCTTTGCCGATGTGCCATCTTCATTCTGGGCCGCGGAAGTGATTGCCGATTTGGCTGCGAAGCAGCTCATCGAAGGCGTAAGCGCGGACCGCTTCGCACCGGCTCAGCAAGTGACCCGGGCCGAATTTGCGGCGATGCTGGTTCGTCTGCTTGATCTTCAGGCAGAGAGCTCTGCGCCGTTCGCCGATGTAGCTTCAAGCAAATGGTACGCAGAGGCTGTGGCCGCAGCTGCCGAGTCAGGCATCGTGAATGGAACTAGCAAAGACCGTTTTGATCCGGACGCCCCGATTAAACGTCAGGAAATGGCGGCGATGCTGGTGCGCGCTTATGCCCACGCAATGAAACAGCAGCAGGAGAGCATCAGCGCGGGCAGCGATTTTGCCGACCTTGCTTCATCCCGGGACTGGGTTCGGGAAGCGGTAGAAACTGCGCATGCCCTCGGTTTTGTTCAGGGCCATACACCGAGCCGCTTTGAACCGGAAGGCCTGACCACGCGTGCGGAAAGCGCGCAGGTCATCTATAATCTGTTGCACAAACTGAAGTAAAGGCTAGAAGGCAGAATACCGCTTCTCTTCTCCTGTAGATGATCACAGAGGAGAGAGGCGGTTTCTTTTTTAGGTTAAAGAATGGCGGAAGTTCCGATATAATGATTACATGGTCAATGAGTGAATGTAAATCGAAGTAATGGCTAATCTGGTCACCGGGAAGAGGGGGAAGAGGATGACGGAATACGCGAACACGCCGAAGCCGCCGTATTATGCCTGCATTTTTGTGTCCAAGCGTACACAGGGTGACCGGGGTTATGGGGTGATGGCCGATAAAATGGCGGAGCTCGCAGCGCAGCAGCCTGGCTATTTGGGGGTGGAGTCTGCCCGGGATGAGGGTCTCGGGATCACGGTATCGTACTGGGATTCCCTGGAGGCCATTCGTTTATGGAAGGAGAATGCCGCACATCAGGTAGCGCAGGAAAGGGGCAAGAACGAGTGGTATGAAAGCTTTGGCTTGCGAATTTGCAAGGTGGAGAGGGATAGCTTCTACAAGCTTTAGGCAAGGCCAATCAAGGAAGAGGATGAGGAGGAGTAAATGATGATGCAGAATCCGGGTAATATCAGATGGGGAATTATGGGGACGGGCTGGATTGCGGAGCAGTTTGCAGCCGATCTGGCGTATGTGGAGAATGCTCAGTTTGTGGCCGTGGGCTCACGTACGGCAAGCAGTGCAGGTGAGTTTGCGTCGAAATATGATATCCCGCGGGCTTATGGCAGTTACGAAGAGCTCGTAGGGGATCCCGACGTCGACGTTGTGTACATAGCGACTCCGCATCCGCTGCACCGGGAGCATGCCTTACTGTGTCTTCATGCCGGCAAAGCCGTCCTGTGCGAGAAACCCATCACGATTAACGGGGATGAACTGGAGGAAGTAGTGGCGGCTGCACGGGAGCAGAAGCTGTTCCTGATGGAGGCCATGTGGACGCGTTTCCTTCCGCCGATCCGGCAGGTGCGCGAATGGCTGAACGAAGGGCTTATCGGCGATGTTCGGCTGCTGAAGGCCGATTTCGGGTTTCGGAGCGGCTGGAATCCGCAGGGCCGTTTGCTGAACCTGGAACTTGGCGGCGGCGCGCTGCTGGATGCGGGTATTTATCCGGTGTCGTTTGCCTCCATGATTTTTGGAACCGAGCCGGAGAAGATATGGAGTACCGCGCATATCGGCGAGACGGGCGTAGATGAGCAGTTCTCGGTTATTCTATCTTATGAATCCGGCAAGACCGCTTCGTTAAACGGGGCGATCCGGCTGGGACTGACGAATGAAGCTTATATTTATGGCACCAACGGGTATATTCACATACCTTCTTTCCTGAATGCAACCTCCGCTTCGCTTCATGTAGATGGCGAGGAACCGCTGGTTGTTACAGATGACCGTCAGGAAAAAGGGTATAGCTTCGAGGCTTACGAAGTGGGACGTTGCCTGCTGGAAGGACGGCTCGAGAGCGATGTGATGCCGCTGGACGAGTCGCTTGCGATTATGAGGCTGCTGGATCAAATCCGGGGGCAGTGGGGATTGAGGTATCCTTCGGAAGGTTAAGCCGTGAAGCTGATAATCGGACTTCTTGAATACGTGAACTGAATGAATGAAGAAGCCAATACGGGGGATTGTCCCATGTTGGCTTCTTTTTTGTGATTCCCTACGTCATGGACAGCTGAAATTCCTGCCTGATTTATAAAATTATATTTTATTAAAACTATTGAAATTTGAAATAAAATTTCAATATGATAGAGATAGAGATGAACATGTGTGTAAGACCATCACGATCATCTATTCTAGCAGATCGATAGGAGGTGAGCGGCAGCCGATTTCGCTTGGAATTGGACTTCAGTTTGGATAGCAAGCACTCATACTAAAGGGAGTGAATTCGTGAATGATAATCAAAAGGCGTGTCTATCGTAGCAGCAAGTCGATTCTATCCATGACGCTGGCGTTAGCCGTGATGTTCAGCTCGGCTGTTTCCGCTTGGGGTAATTCATTTGATGCGTACGCAAGCACCGGAGAGCCAGGGGCTGTCGTCATCGAAGATTTTGAATCGATAACAAATTTGTCCGCGTCTTCCGCAAGGGGAAAGGCCCAGCTGGATGTAGTAGGGAGGCCGGAGCCAATCTATTACGGTCATCATGCTGCAGCTCTAACTTATGATTTTGTGGGCAGCGAATCCGGCACCTCGGCGGCTTACCTCAACCTCAAAGACCCGGACGGTTCTACCGGCAGAAGCGTTTCTGGTTCACCGACTGCACTCGGCTTGTGGGTTTACGGCGATGGCGGGAACCACTGGCTCCGGGCCCAGCTTCAGGATTCTTCCGGCGGCAAGCATGCCGTGGATTTAACGTCGACCTCCGGTTTTAGCTGGAAGGGCTGGAAATACGTCAAATTTAACGTTCCCTCTACCATCAAGGCTCCTCTCAAAGTGAATCAAATCTATATCACCGAATTAAAGGATACGAATAAAAACAAAGGTACCGTATACTTTGACAGGCTGTCCGCATTCTATACGGCTTCCCAGGTGTACGGGCTCGACATTGGCGGGCTGACGCCCATGGGCGTTGGAGAAACGGTGAAACCCCAAGTATATGCAACCTATGAAGGACATACGGAACCTGATTTATTAACAACCGGCGTGAAACTCACCAGCAGTGACGATAACATCGCTACTGTCACGGGCGCTACATACGACACCATTGAAGCATTGGCGCCGGGAACGGTAACCATAACAGCGGAATACGGAGATGCACCAAAATCTCAGTATGAGCTTCATATTACGCAGGATGCGCCAGCCCCTGGAGAATTGCTGTTATCCGGGCCGCTTCATATGGAAACCAGTCTTACCGGCAACTTGAGAACCAGTGTGGTTTACTCCGTATACGGAAACCAGACGGATCCGGTATGGCTGACTGAAGGAATTAGCTATGTAAGTGATCAGCCGGGCGTTGTATCGGTAGACCAAGCCGGTCAATTGACCGCAGTTTCCGCAGGAACGGCAGACATTACGGCTTCGTACCGCGGAATAACCGCACAGCATGCCATTACGGTGACGGATCCGGTTCCTGTTCTGCAGAGCATCGAACTTCAAGGTCTTACAGCGGTTACGGTTGGAGACTCCTTCGAGACGGCGGTGTCCGCAACCTACTCCTGGATGGAAGAGCCGATGATCATAACGGAAGGCGTTACGTTTACCAGCAGTCATCCGGATGTAGCCGCTGTTGATGATAAAGGAGTGGTATCCGGCTTGAAGATAGGTTCCGCTAGAGTAACAGCCACATTCCAAGGAAAGACCAGTTCCCTCTACATCACGGTGAATAAAGCTTCTGAGCATCCAAAAGCCGAGCTGAGAGCGGCCTGGATTGCAACCGTCGACAATATTGACTGGCCAGCCAAAGGAGTCACCGATCCGGATCAGCAGAAACAGCAGTTTATCAGCCTGCTTGATCAGCTGGAGGATGCGGGGATGAACGCGGTCATTATGCAGATCAAGCCGACGGCGGATGCATTCTACCCGTCCAATTACGGGCCATGGTCCGAATGGCTGACGGGAGTTCAGGGTAAGGATCCGGGGTACGATCCGCTGGCATTCCTGCTGGAGGAAGTCCATAAGCGGAACATGGAGTTTCATGCCTGGTTTAATCCATACCGCATCAGTCTTCAAGGGGACGTTAACAAACTTGTAGCCACCCACCCGGCGAGGCAGCATCCGGAGTGGGTCGAAGAATATGGAGGCAAGCTCTATTTCAACCCGGGGATACCGGAGGCACAGCAGTTTATTATTGACGGCATCTTGGAGGTCGTTCGGAATTACGACATCGACGCCGTGCATTTTGACGATTACTTCTACCCGTATCCCGTAACCGGCGTGGATTTCCCGGATACGGACACCTTTAACCAATATAAAGGCTCCTTTACGAATAAGGGAGACTGGAGAAGAAATAACGTCAATCAATTCATTCAGAACGTGAACGAAGCCATCAAGGCAGAGAAGAGCTACGTGAAATTCGGCATCAGCCCGTTTGGTATCTGGAAAAATAAATCCAGTGATCCGACCGGCTCTGAAACCAATGGCCTTGAGAGTTACAATGCCATCTATGCCGACTCGAAGAAATGGGTTGAAGAAGAGTGGATCGATTATATTACGCCTCAGATTTATTGGAATATCGGTTATTCCGCTGCCGCTTACGATAAGCTGATCGATTGGTGGAGCGGGATCGTGTCCGGCAAGAACGTTCATCTATACAGCGGACAAGCCGTATACAAAATCGGGTCGAATACCGATTGGTCCAACCCCGAAGAGATGCCAAACCAGATCCATTACAACCGCAACTTTGAGGAAGTCCTGGGCAGCATGTACTTCAGCTCCAGATGGTTTAAGGATAACGCGCTCGGGTTTACGGACAGACTGAAGAACGATCTATATCGATATCCGGCCTTGATCCCGGCGATGCCTTGGATCGATTCGGAAGCGCCGAATGCGCCCAAGAAGCCAAAGGCTGATCACGAGCAGGATGGCGTGAAGCTAAGCTGGAGGTCGACAGATGATGAGACGTATTATGCGGTTTATCGTTTTGATGGCAGAGGAACCGGCAGTGTTCAAGATCCGTCGCATTTGTTAGGGACTCTCCGAAAAACCGCCGGTACGACGCAGGCCTTTGTTGATCATACCGTCGTAAAGGGACAAACCTACACTTATGTTGTGACGGCCGTCGATCGTCTGCATAACGAGAGTACCGCAAGCAAACCGGTCACGGTGAAAGTGAAACAAAGCGGTAAGCCTGGAAAGCCCCCGGTGAATCCACCGGGGAAACCGAGCAAACCGTGAGTTTTACATGATAGCGATAGGATATAATCCGTACCGGTTAACGGCGGGTCTTCTTCCCTAGCAAGATGTCGCTTTAGAGAACGGACGGTCCGCTTCAAGAAAAAAGGGACATCCCCGGCTTATTGCCTTGGGATGTCCCTTTTGCTGCTTGTTCCAATGGACATGCTGCATGGTACAATAGGTGCATTATGACCTGGAGTGTGGTGCATGTTCAAGAAATTAGGAATGGCATTGGTTTACGCCGCCGTAGGTGGTCTTGTTTACTTTTATGGCGATGTCATATTGGTATGGATTCGATCGACAGACAGTATCATGCTGATGATGCTCATGGCCGTCGTCATGGCCCTGTTTCCGGTGATCCCTTATCCGGTGGTTGGAGGCGTTATCGGTGCCGCCCTGGGGCCGGTCATCGGCGGAATCGTCACTTGGGTTGGCTCCACCGCCGCTTCCATCCTGATGTTTATGTTCATCCGATACGGCTATCAGGAATGGGGCGACCGGGTGCTTTACCGTTATAACAGGCTGGGAAAAGTGACAACGATGTTCGAGCGGAACGCCTTTTTGACCATCCTGTTTACCCGGTTGATCCCGTTTATTCCTTCCATTGTCATCAATGTGTACGCGGCTCTCAGCAAGGTAACGTTCGCATCATACAGCATCGCGTCTGCGTTAGGCAAAATCCCTGCCATGCTGCTGTTCTCGATGGTAGGGGATCATCTCATGACAGACCCTTCCCACATCATCATCACCATCGGCGTATATGGCGTATTTCTTGCGATAACCCTTATGGTTTACCGATTGTCGGGCTTTGGCCGTTCAGGAAGAACGGAGACCGAACGCTTATAAGCGTTCGGTCGGTGAGGCGGGACCACTTCGTTCTGCAGGTGCGGAGTTCTCGCCTTTTTTCTTTTGGAACCAAGCTCGAACAGCCTCGATCTCTCGCTGATCCATTCCACTTAAACTTTCGTTGATCTCGCTGAATATCATCTTCACTTGAAGGGATAGAAGCCCTCTTCTTCGCTGTCTACGGGTACCGCTAACCTCCATGGCGATAATCTGCGGCCGGCGTATATACCTGGTGGACATTGCAATGAAACGGCTGCGGATCGTAAGCTGTTTGTCCGTGACATTAACTCCGGAATCCCGGTGCGAAAGGAGTCCCCAAGCTAACGAGAGCGGAAGCAGCAGAAGCGATAACAAACCGAGCCTGTCAAAATACCAAATGCACGCAGCACTGACTACCACGGCAAAAGCCAGCTTCCACCGCAGGTACATCCATTTTGCGCGGGGCGGCGGCGAAGCGGTAATGGCCTGAGCGCTGAATTGAGGCGTAACCCGATTCAGCAGCGCCGGAATATCTCTGGTCTTCAGTAGAGGATGAAGCATGAAATGCTTGTCGGACTCAGAAGTAAGCACATGAACCTTCACTTCAGCGTAACCGAACCAGCGCCGGAATACGCCTTCTTTAACGGTAATGGCCAGCACTCGCTCGGGAGAGAAGAGCAGTCTTTTTCTCTCCAGCAGACCGCAGCTGACCGAGATTTGTTTCCCGATCCGCTCGACGGTAAATCCCGCATATTTAATCGTGTAGAGCACGGCGGAGAGCAGCCAGGATACGATAAGCGCCACAGCGGCAATGCTGATCCAACTGCCGGGCAGCAGCTTCCCTGCCGACTGAAACAGCGATTGGTACATTTGATCCGGAAGCAGGTCATCGGCAAATGATAAAATACCACCTACAAAGGCTAAAGCCAGTGACAGGTTGGGCGAGGAGAGAGCGGCACTGAGCAGGCGTCCGGAGGATAGCTGGAGCAGCGTGCTGCGTTCCTCTTCTTCCGTGATTGCAGCGCTTGTATTCTTTCTGCCAACGACGCCCGAATCGGAGTCCTCCAAAAGATCGCTTCCGTATCCCATGTTATGATTCGACGGTTGAACGGATTCGTAATTCTCCCGGGTTTCCGGCGGTTGAACAGATGGCCCCTCCGTCTGAACGGGAAGGCTCTGATCGGATGGGTCGGGGCTTTCATGGGCTTGGTGAACCTCACGCTGCGTCTGCCTTGTTCGGGTTTGCTCGCGCAGCCAGCGCTGCAGTCGTTCGCCTTCGCTATTGGTGATGGCAGGCAGTATGCCCCCGCCTTCCGTTTTGCCCGGCGTTTCGATTCGGACCTGGGTAAGCCCCAATATACGCTGCAGCAAGGGCTGCTCCATATTCATGGAATGAATGCGGCCCGTATAGATGGATAGTTCCTCACGGAACAGAACGCCGCGACGGATGAGGATTTTGTCTTCTTCCAGCGTATAGACGAAGCGTTTCCACTTCAGATACCCGTACAGAAGCAGAAGCGAGACCAGGATAACGATGGCGGCGGACAGCCAGTACCAGGGGATGTCGCGCAGCGATTTTCCGTTAAGGAATTTGATGGATACCAGAGCGGCGATAGGAATGAGTGACTTTACACTGCCTACGAGCGGGAACAGGATGAACAGGCGGTGAAGTCTTGTCGGTTTATTCATCGTGATCCACCACTTTGGCCAGCTCGCCGATCTGTTTCTTCAGTTCCTCTGCTTCTTCCAGCTTGAGCGCCTGGATGACATGTGTCGTTGCGGCGGTAACGACCTTAACCTTGGCTAAGCCATATTTACGAAGGAGCGGTCCCCGTTCCAGCTCGACATGCTGTACCCGCGTCATCGGGACAAGAGTGTCACTGAGCCAGATCCAGCCGGAGCGAAGCTCCAATTCTTCCTCGCTTACCTTGAAGCCGAATTGTTTGTAGGTGAAAGAGGGCACGGCCCAAGTAAACCAGGCTCCGAGTACCAGAAGTCCGATGGTGATCCAGCCCGGTATCAGAGTCCACCCGAATATAGCAGCCATAATTAGATAGGCTGCTGCAGCGAGTAGAATAACCCCATCCGTAATGAAACCCGTTATGCGTGAGATCGTTACGGAGTCCGGGTGACACCTGCGCATGGCGTCAAGTCGATTGTCCATATGTATGTTCCTCCTTGATGTTACAGATTCGTACATTTTGCATCTTTTATGTATGTCTACGTTCTTGGGGATGGATCGTTTCATCCCGTCCTTTGACTTGATTGCCGTGCCTATCATTGTAGCATAACAGGCTAACGAGCATCTGAACCTGACCTAACGGTTGCATGAACACATGCCGAATCTGTTAAGCTTGAGTTAAGGAAGAACATAAGATGATCGAGAACGAAAGGATCGCATGCAATGAAAATAGACCGGCTATTAGCCATAACCGTCCTGCTTCTGAACCGGGGGAGACTGAGCGCCAAAGAGTTGGCTGATCGGTTTGAAGTATCGAGCAAAACCATATATCGCGATATGGATACGCTATGCCAAGCCGGGATTCCGATTGTTGCCCACCAGGGAATATCCGGCGGATTTGAAATTATGGAGCATTATATGATCGACAAGTACTGGCTGTCCGCCGAGGAGATGAGTGCGCTGGTTACAGCCGTCAAAGGGATGAGCAGCGCACTGGATGATCAGCAGATGGGCATCCTGCTTGAGAAGGTAAAAGCGCTGCTGCATAGGGTAGAGCAGGGGCTTGACGATGAATATCGGAGGGAACCTGTGATCATGGACTTTCAGCCTTGGGGACAGCGTCAAGGACTGAAATCCGCTGTGAGCTTGCTCAAAAAGGCTATTCAAGAAAAGCGCAGGGTCGTGATGGAGTATATCGATGCGGAGGGCAGCGCGGAGCGAAGAACCATTGAACCGGCATCCCTGATTCTGAAGGGCAATATTTGGTATGTACAAGCCTTTTGTCTGGAGCGGGAAGACCATCGCCTCTTCCGGTTGTCGCGCATGCAGGATATAACGATGCTGAGCGAGACGTATGAGCCAAGGCTATGGCCCGGCGAGGAACGATTGGAATGGGATTCCTCCTGGTCGAGCGCGCTGGAGCAGGAGACGGTGCTGTTATTCGAAGCAGCCGCGCGTCAGCGGGTGGCGGATATGTTTCCGCCGGAACAAGTAACCGTCAACCCGGACGGCTCTTTACGCGTTCACGTGTTATACAAATTAGATGAGTGGTTTTACGGCATGATTCTAAGCTTTGGTAATCAGGTGCTGGTTGAGCAGCCGGGCGAAGCGGCCGAGGAAGTGAAGCGAAGAGCACAATGGATTATGCAGCGCTACGATAACCAGGACAGATAGATGTCCACGTTACCTCTTTAGAATAGAGACATATTCATTTTAAGGAGGATACATATGCGTGATAGCAATCAGAATCAGAGTGAACGATTTATAGAGGTAAGACCCGCCATGTCCATTCAGGGTGTCGGCGTTCGAACGACAAATGAAGCGGAGGCAGGACCGAAAGGTAAGATACCGCAGTTATGGGACCAGTATTTCCAAGGCGGTTTGCAGGCACGGTTATCGGATAAGGATCAAGCCATATATGCTTTGTACACCGATTACGAAAGCGACGCATCCGGGGAATACACCTTGATTATCGGCAACAGGATAGAGGAAGACGTGGCTGCTGCAGCTTCTTCGGAGGAATTGAAGCAGGCGTCCGTCCCAGCAGCCAAGTACATGGTATTCCGGACAAGACGTGGCCCTTTGATGGAAATTGTCCCTGAGGTGTGGTATGAAATTTGGAGTTACTTCCAGCATTCAGCCGAAAAAAGGACGTATACAGGCGATTACGAACGGTATGACATGCGGCAGTTTGATCCTGCCCATACCATGGTGGACGTTTACATCGCTATTGAATAGCGGTTAAGAATCGGCTACAGCTCCATTGCTTGGAGTGGAAACGACTATTCCTCGGGTGATATGACCCAATCCGGGAATTCGCGATATTTGCCAATAATGAACTAGAGGGTGATCCCGCAGCGGGATCACCCTCTTTTTTTTCACAATTCAGAGACCGGCATCTTGACCATCGTAATGAACGTAGTGCCGCGATAATCAAACGATGTTACTTCCGAGAAGCCCAGCTGGGTATACAAGCGAATGGCTCGTTCGTTGAATTTGGCAACGGTCAGCCGATACGATGTGCGATTGTGAATTTCAGCGATGGATGACAGCACGAACGAGAGGAACTCTTTTCCCCGGCCTTGTCCGGTCGATTCCGGTTTCATGCCGAGACCGAAATCCAGCAGATCCTCGTCATATGCACCTAACGGGATCGCAATCGGAATTTGGGCAGATGAGCCTGTGCAGCAAAAGCCGAAGAGCTGCCCTTCCTCATCGAGTATGGCGTAATAGGAACACTCAAGGAGTTCTTTCCGAAACTCCTCATCCGGCTCGCTGTTGTAGAAGTCATAGGGAGGTTCATAGTTCCATTCCATAATTTGATCGGCGAACGATTCGGTCATTGTCGTGATACGAAGAGGCATGATTCTCATCCTTTGGGTTTGTTGATATGGGTTTCTTCCATATCCCTTTATTTCGATTTGGAAACGTAAAAAACCTTCTCTTCCGTGTTCATGGCGGGCATACGCCCGGTCCATGCTGAGAAAGAGAAGGCATCCAATCCGAAGGTCCCGCTTATTTAAACCCAGTCAACGCCGATCCCGATTTCATGAAATATTTCTGTCCGAAGAAATAGATCAGAATCATGGGAATCGCCATGATGGTGGAAGCCGCCATCAGTTTCTCCCACTGCGCCCCGTGGTCCTGCTGAAAGCTTTGCAGGCCAACGGTGATGGTCCATTTTGCCGAATCGTTCAAATAAATGAGCGGTCCCATGAAATCCACGTACGACCATACAAAAGAAAATAAAGCGACGGTGGCCAGAGCCGGCTTCAGGATCGGCATGATGATCTTCACATAAATTCGCAGCTCCGAAGCCCCATCAATCTTTGCAGCCTCGGACAACTCGGTCGGTACGCCAAGCAGGAACTGCCGAAGCAAAAAGATGAAGAACGGTGCCCCGAAGAATGCGCCGATGGTCAGCGGCATGATCGTATTGACCCAGCCGAGCTTGGTGAAGATGATGTACTGCGGGATCATCTGCACTTGAGCCGGCAGAATCATGGTCGCCACCACGATGGTAAAGATAATGTTTCGGCCCCTCCAAGGAATGCGGGAAATCGAGTAGGCTACCAGCGGTGCAGAGAAAAGCTGACCGATGATATTCACTATACAGATCAGAAACGTGTTCATCATATAGCGTGTAAAAGGAATGGCTTGAAGCGCTTCTTTATAATTCGACCATTGGAACGTTTCAGGCAGGATACTCGGCGGAAACATGAGTATTTCTTCCGGCGTCTTCAACGAGGTCATCACCAGCCATACAAATGGAAACAGGAAGATCACTGCGAATAGAATAAGGACCAAGTGCGGTAAGATCACTCGCAATTTGACAGCCATGTTACTCACCTCCGTAATAGACCCAACGGCCTGACGTTTTTAACAGGATGAACGTAATCAGCAATACGATGATAAATAGAATCCAGGCAAGCGCCGAGGCATAACCCATCTTCAGAAAGACAAATGCTTCCTGATACAGATTGACCGCATAGAACAGCAGAGACTGTTCCGGACCGCCCAGAGAGCCGCTTCCATCCACCTTGCCGCCAGCTAAAATGTAAGATTCCGTAAAGATTTGAAAGGCTCCGATTAACCCCATGATGAGCTGAAAAAGAATGATGGGGGACAGGGCGGGAACCGTGATCTTCCAGAACCGGTACCACCAGTTCGCTCCGTCGACTTGAGCCGCTTCATAATATTGTCTCGGCACGCCTTGGAGAGCGGCGAGAAAGATTAATGCGCCTGCACCCGAGCCCCACAGGCTCATCAGGATAAGAGACGGTTTCGTATAACGGGGATCCAGCAGCCACGCCGGGTCCGTTAAACCGAGAGTGCGAAGTGCCATGTTAACCAAACCGAAGTCGGGGTTCAGCATCCATGTCCACAACAGAGCGCTTGCGACGATCGGTATGACCGACGGAAGATAGAAGATCGTGCGGTAATAATTGATCCCCTTCACTTTGAAATTGAGCATTACGGCAATCAGCAAAGAGACGGCCAGCGTGATCGGCACGGATATGAACGCCATGAAAAAGGTGTTGCCGAGCGACTTATAGAAGCGGTCATCCGCAAAGATCTGCTCGTAATTCTGTAGCCCCACCCATTTGGGAGGGCTGAATAAATCGTATTCGGTCAGACTCAGGTAGAGCGAACCGAAGAACGGGTAGACCGTAAAAGCCAGAAAGCCGATAATCCAAGGAGAGGCGAACGCCAGGCCAAGATATACATAATGACGCTCCTTCCTGGACCAGCCTGATACGGGTTTCTGTTGATTCACTGCTGTAGAGACTCTCATCTTCGCGCTTCTCCTTCCGCTTTAAGTTTTTAGTATGCAGCCCTGTCCGATACATCGCTGTATTGGACAGAGCCTGCTTCGTTCAGTCATCATTTCACCAGCGGCTGAATCTTGGCCTTCACCTTGTTCAAGCCTTCCTCCATGCTGACGGTGCCTCGGAGAATCGCGTCATATTGTGCGCTGAATTCCGTCATGTACTCGTTCGCGTAGGAAGAAGCCGGGAAGGACTTCAGGTTTTCGCTTGCCGAGTAGTCCAGAAATTCCTTGAACCCTGGCACATCCTCATAGAGTGGATTGGAGAAGGCAGAGTTTCTCGTTGGGAGATTCCCGAGGGCAGCCGTGAATTCGGCCATTTGCTCCGGCTCGGTCATCCATTTGATGAACTTCCAGGACGCGTCCGGGTTTTTGACGCCCTTCGGAATATAGAATACGCTGGTAGACACATTTCCGGAGTTTTTCAATTCCGGGTTGTTCTCATCATAAGGAATCGGCGCAATGCCATAATTCAGATCAGGCGCGTATTGTTTGATGAAGGTGGGCAGCCACTCTCCGTCAATCGTCATCGCATACTTGCCCGAGAAGAACGGATTCTGTGCCGACATGTATTGGCCGAGCCCGGATGAGAATCGGTCCAGATTATCGGAACCGTATTGATCCCAGATTTCCTTCGAGAGCTTAATGGCCGATTGGATCCCCGGATGGTCCGGCGTCACCTGCTGGGTTGCTTCATCATAAAACGATCCGTTAAAGGCATAGCTGAACGTATACGCATCCATTCCGGGCCACAATCCGAGCCGCTGGAGGCGCCCTCCATCCTCCACGATGCTCAGCTTCTTGATATATTCTTTTAACTCGCTTATCGTTTCCGGTGGACCGTCATAGCCGGCTTCCTGCAAAATATCCTTGTTGTAGAACAGCATGGACACGTGCATGGCCGTCGGGATCGCATACGTCTTCCCTTCATGCTGGGAAGAGCTTAAGGCAGCGGGCACGAAGTCCTTAAGATCCACGCCGTCCTCCGCTATATAATCATCAAGCGGCATCATGGCGCCGCGCAGCCCCCACGGCACGACATTTTGTCCGAATTGAGATGCGATGTCCGGAGGATTGCCCCCCGTAATCGCGGTAAGCTGTTTCTGATAGTCGCTTTGGGATAGACCCTTCACTTGAATGTCGGGATTGGCCGAGTTCCACTTGGCAATCAATCGTTCCAGCGCTTCCGCTTCCGGTCCGGTCCAGCCGTACCAGAAGTCGAGTGTTACGGCATCCTGCGCAGGCGGGTTTTCGGATGGCTTGTCACCATCACTGCCAGATTGCGGCGGATTGCCGCCTGTGCATCCTGTTACGATAGAGATCAATAGAATAAGGCTCCAGATCAAAGATTTCTTCTTCCTCTTCATTCCTCTTCCTCCCCTTGAGCATTCGTGTACAATCGTGTAACGCAATCGAAGTTCTATCAATTTCCCTCCCCAAAACAGTTGACTAAACAACCGGCCCTGATCCAGTTATTTGTAAGAATTATGGATATCGTAGCATGTAAAAATATCATTTCATTTCACTATCGTGTTCAAAAATAGGATTATCGTATGGTAATGAACGTTCTATTTGATCGCTTGTTTACGAAAGTCGGTGGGAGAGATGCCCGTGTACTTTTTAAAGATTCTGCAGAAGTAGGAGAGTTCATTAAAACCGGTGGAGTAGCAAACATCCGTCACGGATAACTCCGGCTGCTTCAGCATCATCATGGCTTGTAGAATCCGCAGGTCGGTGAGATACCGGTTGAACGTTTTGCCTGTCCATTCTTTGAAGAGGATGCAGAACGTGGACCTTGATAAATTCGATAGGGTGCATAGATCATTCAGATTCATATCTTCCTGATAGTGGTTATGGATGTGATCAACGACTCTCGTCATGATTCCCCGGTATTTCTCGGATTTCTCGAATCCTTCCCGGAGCAGTTCACCGTTGACCTGCCGTACCAGAATCGAGAGGAGGACAAGGAGCTTCGCTTTGAGCGAGATTTGAAAAAAAGGGGTTCGTCTCTCGTATTCGATCAGCATGTCCTTCAAGACATTCTGGACCGTTACGTCGGTAACGCTGTCCAGCGTTATTTTGGACTGGGCGTTCATTTCCTGGCGCAGAAAGTATTCCAGAAACCCCACATCGAAAAAAGCATGATCTGCTGGCATTTCCTGAAATCTCTCGTTCACGAAAGCTGGCATAAATTCGCATCCGTAAATCTCGATGTCCTCATCGGGTGAAATGCTGACGCTGTGCAAGGTAAACGGTGGTATAACAAAAATATCACCCTTGGAGATCTCGTACGCCTGTTGATTAACGGTGTGTTGGAATGTTCCTTTCGCCACATACCAAATCTGAAAATAATCGTGACAATGCGTCCATAAGCTCTGTTGATAGGTCAATTTATACATTTTGCACGGAAGACCTTCCAACATTTCCATCTTTGAGTTAAAATAAACGACACCTGATCCAGTTAGTTCTTCAATATCAACCTGACTCCAATAAATACTCAATGTTTTACCCTCCCCTATTGAATTCCTTCAGATTAAGAAAACGTTTTCATTTCCTGAGTCAGCCATTTTCTTAAAGATGATTATCCCTGAAAAACGAATCGTGTACAGCATTCCTCTTCCTGCCCTGTGAAATATGTTTCGCATTCGCAAACATCCTATTTCTAGGGGAACGTGGGGTTGTTATGAAAATTGTATATTTGGATGGCTTGAGAGGTTTAGCTGCCTTGATTGTGGTCGTATCTCATTTTTTCCAGGTGTTTGCACCGTCGGTTTTTGAGGGGAGGAAGGAGATCGAGCATTTCGCTTTTGAGGAGATTGCCGCGCGCACACCGTTCAATCTGCTGTTTAACGGCAACTTCTCGGTCTGTCTGTTTTTTGTGTTGAGCGGATATGTGCTCAGCTATCGATTTTTTCAAACCGGAGACAGGCGCATCATTTATTCGTCTGCCATTCGCCGCTATTTTCGTTTGGCCGTACCCGCCTTGTTATCCGTCTTCCTTGCTTATCTGATCATCGTGTTGGATCTCGGAGCCTACGACAAAATACGTGGAATGACGTTATCTTCGATGCCCGATCCGTTTATGGCTGACGCCAATCTGCTAATCATGCTGAAGGAAAGCTTGGTTCATACCTTTTTCACGTATGGATCGCAATACAATCCCGTGCTCTGGACGATGACATACGAGCTGTTTGGATCGTTTCTGATTTTTGTTTTTCTAGTCACTTGTGGCCGTCATGGGATTCGTTATGCCGTTTATGCCGTCCTTATCTGCGTATTCATCGATTCCTATTACCTGGGATTTATATTAGGGATGCTGTTAAGCGATGTAAAGAATAGCGGGAGGGACTGGCTGGCTTATATCCGTCGGCCCTGGATTCATATTCTGCTTCTCTGTATCGGTATTTACGCAGGCTCCTATCCCTATGTCGCACCGCAAGGAACGATATATTCGCTTCTTCAATGGGGGGCTTCCGATTTCGACTTCTTTGTGTTCTATCATGTTATCGGATCATTCCTGATCCTAGGGGTGCTGTTGAATTCGAACCGAATGCAGTCGATATTTAGCCGCAGGTTTTTTGCTTATTTGGGAAAAGTCTCTTTTTCGTTGTACCTTGTGCACTTTACCGTTATTTGTTCCCTAGGGAGCTTTATATTTCTGTATCTCAATCAATTCCTGAACTATGGGTTGAACGTACTGTTTACCACCATCATTACGTTCTTGGTTATCGCTGTTATTGCCCATGGGTTCTACAGGTTCGTGGATGCCCGGATCCTGATCCTGCTGGCACGCTGGAGCAAGCGGTTGTTCCCTGCAGAGAATTTAAGAGGACATCGGGGGCAAGTACAAACGGAAAAGACAATGAAGGCTGATTAGAGCGAAACAGATCCGTTTGTTTACCGTCAGCGTGTGAGCGAAATATAAAGAAAAAACCTTCTCTTCCGCCTGGAGGGCCGGGGATATGCCCGGGCCTTCCAGGAAAGAGAAGGTTTTCTTATGTCACAGCCGCAATTCATGATCCGCTCGCATGGGTCTGCACCACATGCTGCCTGCGGTACGCGCCCGGCGTCATGCCAGTGGCCTTCTTAAACGTCCGGTTGAAGGAGGTGATGTTGAGATACCCGACGCGTTGGCTGATCTCATTGACGGTTAAGTCCGTGCACGACAGTAGTTCCTTCGCTTTGTTCATACGGATGCCGAGCAGATGTTCACTGAAGTTAAGACCGGTCTTCTCCTTGATATAGACGGAGAGGTAGGCACTCGACAGGTTTAGTTTGGCTGACAAATAGTCGAGAGACAGATCATCGGCATACTGGTTATGGATAATGTTCATGAACATGGCGATGAGCGGCTCTTCGCCGGTATCCTTTTTCTTGCGAATGAGGGCGCAGGAGGCTTCAACGAGCTGACGGAATACCCCCTGGTAATCAGATAAACAATGGCATTCTGCCAATCTTGCGCTCCATTGCTTCAAGGATTGGACAGAAGTTTTATCAACCTGGGCCATCTCCATATAACTTAGAATCTTGGAAGCGACCGAATCGGCAAAGAAACGAAATTGCGCAATGCCCGCCTCCTTACGCTGCATCGCTTCGAGCGCCTGATCGATGATCTGCAGGGAGCGGCTGTCGCTGCCGGATTGCAGCGCGTCCAGCAGTCCTTTTTCCTGTGACGGGCTCAGGTTGACGGTGGTTGGAAGCACCCGCTGCTTGGTTACCATCTGTGATTCCTCCATGAGTTGTGCCTGCGCGGTCAGTCCTTTGACTTGATGGTAGGCTTGATTGAATTCGGACGAATGGCTCACCTGGGAACTGACTGCAATCGTGACCAGGAACAATTCCTTTTCTTCATTTAACATGTCCTTGATTTCCAGCAGCAGTTCCTCCAGGCGGGCAGCCTCCTCCCGTTTGAAGATGGATACGATCTCATTTTTTTCGATCTGGAACGTATGGGATCCCGGGTAGCGTTCAGCCGTGATCAGATGAATATGCTCCAGCATATGGCGGACAGCCTGATCGGTCTGAAGGGGGAGCTCATAAACCGGATTCATCCGGAAACGGATGTGATACAGAACCACGATGAAACTTCCGTCATCCGACAGGAAATCCTCCCACTCGCTAATATCGGTATTGATGCTCTTCAGCTGACTGATATAAGAGTAACTGGTTAGAACGGATTTATGCTTGTTCATGCGATCCCGTATTTCTTCCTTTTCCCTGAACAGCTCCTGGATCCGGTTCTGAATCAGATCGTATTCCGTGATGCTTCCGGGTTCCGGCATCGATGAACTGCTGGCTCTGTTCAGAACGGTGGTTAGAATCTGCTTTACCGGCTTGTGCAATCTGCGGCTGAGGAAATAGGAAGCGGCGAGAGCCACGCCAAGCGACAGGCAGAAGATGAGCAGTAAACCGCCGGTTAACCGGCTCAACTGAGAATAGACATGGCTATAAGGTACGGCCGAGACATAAGCCAGTCCGTCGGATCCGGCTTCCGCAAAATAGTAGGTTCCATCCTTCAGCACCGCTTTTTGTCCAGCTTCAAACGTCGGAAGCTGATCTTGATTAATGGAGTTCGATGCGTACAATACTTTTCCTTCAGCGTTCAGAATCGCCAGGGCACGATCGTCCGACTCGCCGAAGAAGGATTGAGCGGCCTTATCGATATCAATGAGAGCAATGATCTCATAGCGGCTGTTCGGTTGTTTATAGATATAGGGCATCAGTTTTTTCTCGGACCAATCGTTGTTTATCCGGTAGGTTGCTGCAGGGAGAAGTTTGAAGGATTCATGATGGTCGGTATAGTTTTTCCAGAATGTATAGGGATACTCAGCGCTCATGTAGGATCGGCCCAACATATAGGAAGCATCGCCGCTACCGGATTTGCTGAGGACAAAATCAAACTCCCGGAGATAAATCAGGGTGTCCTCCAGAAAGAACAGAGGATTATAGATATCGCTCCGCATCTGCATCATCACATCACGTGCCTTCAAGTAATTGACTTCGTTTCCGGCCTGGTGGCGAAGCTGATTATTGAAGCCGATTAATTCGGATTGATTGTATATATCGAACATTAATACCTGCAGTCTGCTGAATTGGTTGTTGAACCGCTCTGCCGTATCATGAACCGCCTGCTGGCTGGTATCGATGATTTCTTTTTGCAGGCTGGTCTTAAAAAGCTGGAAGATGACCGTATAGAAAAATCCGAATAACACGATGATGGCCAGAAAGCTCAGAAAAATCTTAAAGAATACACTGCGGCTTTTATGTCTGATCCAATTCACAGCCTTCCCCCCTTTGTATTTTTCTGACGTCCAAGGTTTCACAACATTATATAGGACAAGTGTTAAGGATTGTGCCCGATTCGTGTTAATCGTTCGTAAAAAATGGATAGTCAATATTTTAGATTTTAAGCATTGCTTTAGGAAAATGGCGCTTTCGCCCATCCATCCAATGAAAGGCAAGACATCATTAAAATGGTCAATACCCCTTATGCGTTCGGGTCGTTTATGATGCAGACGTGGACCTTGGGACACACGAAAGATGCATAGACGAAAGAGAGGGGATTGCCGATTTTGCAACGTCAGCTAAGCAATGTGGAAGCGCATTCAAAAATTCAAAAGAAAAGTGTCTGGCGGAGATCAATGATGCAGATGCGCAGAAACTGGCAGCTATACGCTTTATTTGCACCGGTTCTGTTATACTTCATTGTATTTCATTATGTACCCATGTATGGCGTCCAAATTGCATTTAAGGATTTTATGGCTAACAAAGGGATCGTGGATAGCCCATGGGTGGGCTTCAAACATTTTGAGCGCTTTTTTGACAGCTTTTATTTTTGGCGCATTATTAAAAATACGATGGGTATCGGGTTATATGAGTTGGCGGTCGGATTTCCGATTCCGATTATTCTGGCCTTGATGATCAATGAAGCCAGATCGGGCCGGTTTCGCCGATTCGTACAAACGGTAACTTATGCACCTCATTTCTTGTCCACGGTCGTCGTCGTTGGCATGATCATGATGTTCCTGTCGCCAGTAAGCGGCCTAGTCAATTACATTATCACCTCCTTCGGCGGAGAGCCGATTGCATTCATGACGGAGCCCTCCTGGTTCAAGAGCATCTACGTATGGTCTGGCGTATGGCAGGGCATGGGCTGGAGCTCCATTATCTATTTGGCGGCGCTCGCCGGGATCGATCCGCAGCTGCATGAGGCGGCCAAGGTGGATGGTGCGGGCTGGCTCCGGCGAATCTGGCATATTAATCTGCCGGGGATCGCGCCCACGATGACGATTCTGCTCATTCTGAACATCGGTTCCGTTCTTGGCGTCGGTTTCGAGAAGATCTTCCTGATGCAAAATTCACTCAATATGGAAGCGTCCGACGTCATCGCCACGAACGTATACCGGAGCGGTATATTGGGTGCCCAGTACAGCTTTTCGGCTGCGGTCGGCCTGTTTAACTCCATCGTTAACTTTATCATGCTGATTACCGTAAACCGGATTGCCCGAAAAGTCAGCGAGAACAGCCTATGGTAAGGAGGAATGATGGCATATGCCGCAAAGCCGCAGTGAACGAATAGCCGGCGTATTTATTTACATTATACTATCTTTTATTACGCTCCTTGTACTGTATCCTTTATTTTTTGTTCTGATTGCTTCCATCAGCGCTCCGGAAACGGTGATGCGGGGGGAAGTATGGTTATGGCCGAAGGAATTGTCGTTTGTCGGTTACGAACGATTATTTGCCAATTCGGATCTTATGCAGGGATTCCTGAACACGCTGCTTTATACCACGACGGGAACCGCGCTGAATGTGCTGATGACGATCGCAGCTGCTTATCCGCTTTCCAGAGCCGATTTCAACGGTCGCGGCATTTTCACGGCAATTATTGTATTCACCATGTTCTTCAGCGGGGGGATGATCCCCAATTACTTGCTGGTGAAGGAACTGGGGATGCTGGATACGATTTGGGCCATCATTATCCCTTCGGCCGTATCCGTGTGGAACATCATCATCATGCGGACCTTCTTTCAAAGCTCCATTCCGAAGGAGATGCAGGAGGCGGCGTTTATTGACGGAGCTTCCAACATGCGGGTGCTTTGGCGCATTGTCCTGCCGTTATCCGGTCCGATACTGGCCGTGATGGTGCTGTTCTACGCCGTGGGCCACTGGAACTCGTATTTTAGTGCGCTGATCTATTTGTCAGATCGTGCGAATTATCCGATGCAGCTGTTCCTGCGTGAAATTTTGGTTCAGGGACAAATGCAGGAGATGGTGGATATCAGTGATGATTCACTGGCACGAAGTCTAATGGATGCGGAAGCGATCAAATATGCGGCGGTCATTGTGACGAATCTGCCGATGCTGCTGTTGTATCCGTTCCTGCAAAAGTATTTTGTGAAGGGTGTTATGATTGGTGCAATTAAAGGTTGATTACGGATATTTTATGAGGAGGAAATGAAATTTATGGTGATGAGAAAATGGGCTTCACTTACATTGGCAGCCGTGCTGGCAGCCGGATTGCTGGCAGGCTGTGGTAGTAAAAGCGGGGAAGGTGCAACGGATAAGGGGGAAACGCCTCAGGCTAATTTTAACGAAACGGGGATGCCGATTGTGAACGAGCCCCTCAACCTGACATTCTTCACGGGCAAGTCGCCATCGAACGGAAGCAAATTCGAGGACACCCTCGTATGGAAAACCTATCAAGAGATGTCGAATGTGAATGTAACATGGAACCTCATTCCATTCGATACACTGACCGAGAAACGGAACCTGGCGCTGGCAGGCGGTGATTATCCGGATGTATTCTACTCGGCAAGGGTGAGCTCCGCAGAATTGACCCGCTATGGGGGGCAAGGGGTATTTATACCGCTGAACGATCTGATCGATCAATATGCACCGAATTTCAAAAAAATGATGGAACAGTACCCGGATATTCGAAAAGGGCTTACGATGCCGGACGGCAATATTTATTCCCTGCCTTCTTTCTACGATCCTGAGCTGCTCTCCATGTTGATTGGTACACCGATATGGATTAATCAGGAATGGCTGGATCAGCTCGGGATGAAAGAACCGCAGACGACCGAAGAATTCTATACGTATTTGAAGGCCGTCAAGGAAACCGATCTGAACGGTAACGGACAGCATGATGAGATTCCATTCGCTTCAACAGGCATTACCGGGATCATCGATCACTTGAAAGGCTCTTGGGGACTTGGTACAAGTGGACTTGGCCATAAATTGGTGGACATAGATCCGGACACAGGGAAACTGCGCTTCACAAAGGCTTTGCCGGAGTACAAGGAAATGCTGCAGTTCGTGAACAAGCTGCATCAGGAAGGACTGCTCGATAAAGAAATCTTCACGATTGAAGGCGGAGCATTGAATGCGAAAGGGCAGGAGGGCCTGCTCGGCTCCACGATTGTGCCGAATCCGGAGATGGTGATGGGACGCAAAGAATACATCGGGCTAGGGGCGCTTAAGGGACCGCACGGAGATCAGCTCTATTCTCACGTCAAAGTGCCGATGGTTCACGTGGGTGCATTTGCGATTACCGATAAGAACCCGAATCCGGAAGCCACGATCCGCTGGATGGATTATTTCTATGGGGATGAAGGAGCCCAGTTCTATTTCATGGGTAAAGAAGGCGAGACTTATACGAAAAACGCTGACGGTCAGCTCGAATATGTGAAAGAGATTACGGAGAATCCAAACGGATTAACGCAGGATCAGGCGTTGGCCAAAAATTTCACTTGGCTCGGGGGCAGCTATCCGGGCTTTGTGCGGGAGCAATGGTTCAAAGCCTCGGAGACACGCCCTAACGCAATGGCCGCTGCCGAAAAAGCAAAGCCGTATGCTGTAAAAGAGATTCTTTACAATTTTAACTTTACATTGGAAGAGACGGACGTCATGTCCTCGATCGGTAAAGATATTGAGGATTACGTTAAGGAAATGGAAGCGAAATTCGTGAACGGCTCGGCCTCGTTCAGCCAATGGGATGAGTATGTGAATACACTCAACAAGATGGGACTGGACCGATACATGGAGGTTTACCAGGCCGCTTATGAGCGCTACCAGGCGGAGTAAACAGATATAAGAAAATCAAAAGACGCGGTGCGGGGATGATCCCGTATCGCGTTTTTTAATCACTCCAAATCATTGGTGAAATATCCCAAAATGAGTGATAAGATCATATTAAATGACAACCAATTTTGGGGAATTACATCACTGAGAGGAGGGAGTGTCTAACGGGTGAGAATCGCGTTTATCGTATTGGGTGTCTTTAAAGGGTTAACTCATTGGTTTTTGAAGCCGAGACGGAGATATACTTCCAATAACAAGGTTGAATGGATGGTTGAGCGGTTGATTCAGGGCTTTTTGATCATGTGGGCCATCCTGTTCATACGTTGGGTTATTTTGATCAGCATAGCAACAATGAGGCATTTTGGAATCATTGATTAAAGGCGATGAGGATGCTGGTACTTGTTCTGATAAGTGGAGTATCACAATACATATGAAGGTGATTTCAAGGTTGGCAGGCAGCTAGTATACAGCTGCCGCTTATAGAAGCCCGGCATGGCTGTCGCGGCTTTTTTGCTGTTTGGCGTCCATTTTACACAAACCGCGAGCTTTATTGAGGATGCGTTAACACTTCTTCCTTACACTTGAAATTAAATAAGGATAGAAGAGGGGATATGGAGTTGAAGCATAAAAGCATGAAAGTAGTCTCGCTGTTGATGGCGGCGGAAATCACGATGGCCTCTTTATTTTCGGCAGGCACCGTGATGGCTGAAGAGGGACAAGAGATACTTCAGACGGCCAGCATGGAGACAGCATCGCAAGACACAGCTATCGCTGCCGTTGATTTCGGCATTACCGATAAGATCCTTCCGGATGCACATGCAGAAGAAACATATACAGTAACCGTTGATGTATATGGCGGACAAGCACCGTATACCTTCTCGGCAACGGGTTTACCGGCAGGCTTGGACATTACATCCGATACAGGATCCATTACGGGCACGCCTGCTGCTGGACAAGAGGGAGAATATACGGTTGAGGTAACGGTACAAGATAGTGCAGCCGTACCTGCAACGGCTCAGTCGCTTGTGAAATTGCAAGTTTTGGGAAAACGCACTGATCCGGTGGCTGACAAGCTGGCCATGAAAATGATCGGGCATTATTCCGTAGGTACCTCCAATAAGGATGGCGGCGTTGCGGAAATTGTAAAATACAACAAAGATAACGGGAAGCTCTATCTAGTCAATGGTTCAACCCAGCCGGCAAGTCTCGAAATCGTGTCTATTGACGCTGACGGCAGCTTGCTGAAGGACAAGCAGATCGATGTGGAAGCGTTGGCAAGCACGGGCGGTTTTCTGTATGGGGACCTCACCAGCGTGGATATCAACACCAAGACGAAGCAGGTTGTGGTCGCTGTGCAGGAGCAGGATCATGCAAAAGCCGGCAAGGTTCTGGTACTCGACTATGACGGCGGCTTGATCAGATCTTATGAAACCGGCATTCAGCCGGATATGGTCAAGTATACGTCCGATGGCCGTTATATCCTGACAGCGGATGAAGGCGAGCCTCGTACGGAGATCGCTCCTGATCCAGAAGGAAGCATTACGATTATCGACACCTTATCAGGCGAAGTAAGTCATTTGAAGTTTGATGACCCGTCGATCATTGACGATCAGGTGCATATTCGCGGACCTGTGGAAGCGGACGGGCAAATTCGCAGCACCGGAACTAAGGGTGATGCTGTTCATGATCTGGAGCCCGAATACATCTCCTTGTCCGAGGACGAGTTGACGGCTTACGTTGCTTTGCAGGAGAATAATGCAGTCGCCGTGGTCGATATCGCCGCGAAGCGTATTCAATCGGTCAAGGGACTCGGGTATAAGGACTTCAATCAACCGGAGAATCAGCTCGACCTTCTGAAGGACGGACAAATCAAGTTTGAGAACGTTCCTTTTTACGGGATGTATATGCCGGACGGAATCGCGACCTACAGCGTGAACGGACAGCAGTATATTCTGTCTGCGAACGAAGGCGATGCAACAGGCTGGGATGAGCGAAGCAATGAAAGCGACATTGGCAAAATGAAGCCTAATCTGGATCCGTTGTCTCCGGCTGCTCAATTTCTAGCAGACAAGGGAACCGCCTACGACAAGGTTGAGGTTGCCAGCGATATGGGAAATGAGGAATTGTATCTGTACGGAGGTCGTTCATTCTCCATATGGAATGCAGCCGACATGTCCCAGGTGTACGACAGCGGCAGTGATTTTGAGAAGATTACGGCCGAGCGCTTACCGAATCATTTCAATGCCAGCAATGATAAAACCGATCTGGACAGCCGCAGCGCCAAGAAAGGTCCAGAACCCGAATATGTAACGGTAGGTAAGGTAGGACAGAAGACGCTGGCTTTTGTCGGCTTAGAACGCATTGGCGGGGTTATGACGTATGATGTAACGAATCCATCCGACCCTGCGTTTCTGAACTACATCAATACACGGGATTTTAACGGCGGAATTGAGTCGGATTCCGGGCCTGAGGGATTGGACTTTATTCCGGCCGCGGACAGCAAGACAGGACGGCCGCTGCTGCTGGTCGCTAATGAGGTCAGTGGGACGGTGGCCCTGCTGGAGCTCCAGGTAACCAAAATTACGCTGGACAAGACATCACTGAAGCTGAGTCCAGGCGGCGCACCGGAACTATTGCAGGCAAGCGTGGAGCCGATCCAAGGCGGCTCAACCGAGCTGACTTGGAGTTCCTCCAATGAAATGGTGGCTTCCGTGGATCCAACCGGTCTGGTCACGCCAGTCTCCGCAGGTGAGGCCGTGATCACCGTCTTGAGCAGGGATGGTTATGGGTCGGCGGTAGTACAGGTTAAGGTAACGGATGGTTCGTCGGAAGGAGAGCCATGGAAATTAACGGTTATGCATACCAACGATACGCATGCGCATCTGGCTGAAGTGGCCAGAAGGGCTGCACTGGTTAAACAGGTCCGCAGCGAGGGCGGAAACAGCCTGCTGCTGGATGCAGGGGATGTCTTCTCAGGCGATCTGTATTTTACCAAATGGTTTGGATTGGCCGATCTGGCCTTCATGAACTATATGGGTTATGACGCGATGACGTTCGGTAATCACGAATTCGATCAAGGCACCAAGACGCTTGCAAATTTCGTGAGCAAGGCGCAATTCCCGCTTGTCAGCGCGAATGTGGATCTGAGTCAGGATGCTAACATTTCGCACCTGATTCGTAAGCCGGAGGTGATCGATACCGATCAGCCAAAGACGACGGCAAATAACGGGGTTTATCCTTACGTCACGCTTCTGGTGGACGGTCAAAAGGTCGGGGTATTCGGATTAACGACCGAGGATACGGCAGAGACGTCGAGCCCAGGTAAAGATGTGGTGTTCCGTGAAGCGGTGACCTCAGCTCGTGCAACCGTGGAGGCGATGGAGCAGGAAGGGCTAAACATCATCATCGGTCTGTCGCATCTTGGGTACGCCAAAGATCAGGCGCTTGCCGAAGCAGTTGAAGGCATCGACCTCATTGTTGGAGGCCATACCCACACAACGCTCAATGCACCGGAAGTGGTGACGGACAATGAACACGGTACACCAACCGTCATCGTGCAAGCGAATGAATGGGGGAAATATCTCGGCCGGGTCGACTTGCAGTTTGACAAGGAAGGCAATGTTCTCGTTGGAGACGGCGAACTCGGCGGCAAGCTGATTCCGGTAGACCATACGGTCGCGGAAGACACGCAGGCTAAAAATATGCTGGCTCCTTATAAAGCGGAATTGGAAGAGCTAATGAAGCAGGTTATCGGCACTGCAGGAGTGGCGCTTGATGGAAAACGCGAGAATGTCCGCTCCAAGGAGACAAACCTGGGCAATCTGATTGCGGATGGCATGCTGGCAAAAGCCAAAGAGCTGAAAAACGCCGATATTGCTCTCACCAATGGAGGAGGTATTCGCGCAGCCATTGATGAAGGTGAAATCACGATGGGCGAGCTGCGTACGGTGATGCCTTTTGGAAATACGCTGTTTGTCATGGACGTCACAGGACAGCAGCTGAAAGACGGACTGGACAACGGAATTAGCGGTGCCAAATTGGCGGATCTGCCAGGAAAATTCCCGCAAATCGCCGGGATGAAATTTAAATGGGATCCAAACGCTCCGGCAGGTGATAAAGTGTTCGATGTACAGATTATGAAGGATGGAAGCTACAAACCTTTGGTATTGACCGAATCGTACCGGATGGCAACAAACAGCTTTGTGGCCAAGGGCGGGGACGGATATAAATCCTTTGCCGAAGCGATTGCCGAAGGGAAATATAACGAGGATCTGGGTTATCCGGATTATGAAATCTTCATGGAATATGTGACCAAGCTGGGCGGAAAGGTTTCGCCGAAGGTGGAGGGAAGAATTACGGAGCAGAAGAAACCGGCGAATCCTGGCGACGGCTCCTCACCGGGATCAGGTTCAGGATCAGGTGGTTCGGGAGGCGGTTCTGTAACACCGCCGGTATCTCAGCCTAACACTCCTTCCTCGGGCGGAGACACATCATTGCCAATCGTAATGACAGGCAAGGATCTGATGATAGGCGCTGCAAGCGGAGCTGTGGACCACATTACGGTGAAGGAAGAGGCATGGCAGAAGGCAGTTGCCGGATTGTCTGCGAACGGGCAGCAGGAACTGATTATTCGGGCTCCGGAGTTGAACCGTGCCGCGGAGCTATCCCTTTCGGCAGCAGGTCTGAAGCAGGCCATGGAGCGGAATTCGAATGCGACCCTGGTGCTGGAGACTGCACTTGGTTCCTTCCGTCTTCCGATAACGGCTCTACATTTGGATGAGGCTTTGGAGCCGGCGCAGGGCTCCGGCAGCATCCAAGTGAAAATATCCATGACCCCGGTTGGCAGCAGGGTGGTGGATGCTATGACAAGCAAGGCAGCTTCCATGGGTGCCTCGATGGCAGCGAATGGAGCGCTTCAGTTTGGCGTAGCGGTTGGAGCACCAGGCGCAGAGCAAGAACTGAAGGATTTCGGGAAGCGTGTCATCAGCCGTATCCTGCCGCTGCCGGCAGGGAAAGCTCCGAATTTGGTCACTGCTGTAATCTATGACGCAGAAGCGGGAACCTTCCGATTTGTACCGGCTGCCGCGACGACATGGAACGGTAAACCGGCCATCGAAGTGAAGCATGCCGGAAACGCCATTTATGCACTCCTGCAGTACAAGAAAACCTTTACGGATCTGAACGGCCACTGGGCGAAAGCGGAAATTGAATCCATTTCCTCCAAGCTGCTCGTGAACGGAGTCAACGCTAACTCGTATGCACCGGGCAAGGTGATCACACGCGCCGAGTTTACGGCTATGCTGGTCCGCGCAATGGGACTTAGTCCAATCATCGAGAGCGGATCATTCAAGGATGTCCAGGATGACGCCGCGTACGCCGGCGAGATCGGCGCAGCGTCGCGTTACGGCTTGGTCGAGGGTGGCACCGGCGGTGACTTCTCGCCAAATGCTGGCATGACGCGGGCAGAAATGGCTGTGATGATCACCCGTGCTATGGATGCGGTAAGTCCGACAGACCTGCCGAATCAGGGTGCAAATGCCGCTACCGGATTCAAGGATCAGTCATCCATCCCTGCCTGGGCGGCTCCCCATGTAGCCAGTCTTACGGAGCAAGGCATCGTGCAGGGCGATGATCATGGTCATTTCGGAGCACTCGATTCGGTTACCCGCGCCCAAGCGGCACTTGTTCTGAAACGTACTTTGGCTGCATTGAAGTTTATGAACTAAGCGAAACAGGAATCCATTAGAAGTAAAAGACCGTCCTTAAGGTTGCTAAAACCTTAAGGGCGTTTTTTATACCAATGTAAATGGCGAGCGATTAAAGCGAAGTGCTCTGGTACCCGATAATATCTGTAAGTGATAGAATAACGATTGAGAAGGATGTGAGTTCATGCGCATTGAGTCTGCATATACATACTGGAGTCCTGTAAAACGGTTGAACGCTGAATCAGCCCAAGGAGGATTTGAACAGCTGCTCCAGAAGAGCACGAAGGAAGAAGAGGGCAAGGGAAAGCTGATAACCGTAAGGGAAGGCGGTTATTTGCGTCAGTATATGGTTCGGCCGGATGGAAGCAAAATGTTATTAAGCGAGACGAAGCAGTACGAGAGTGAATCCGCCGCCAGTTCATCAAACCTATCGTTGTCGTTGCCTCGGGCAGGCGGAGGAATGGGCCTTAACACCAAGGACGCCCTTGATCTGCTCTGCCTTCAAGCTGGGGTGGTCGGTACCCGTTCTAACTACAAGGTATTTGATATAACCTAAAATGAAAATGGCAGAAAAACATACTGGTAACAAATTGATACTTGCTGTATAATTCTCAGTAAGTCTTGGTTGAACGTGAGATTTTTCATTGTATTCCAGTCTAATTTCAATTATTTTGAAAATAGATGTATTTACATGAAAGGATTCATGCTATAATTTCAATACATCAACTAAGCTTATAGGAATTATCGGTCAATCAGAATATTGCATGACAAAAATAAAACATGAATATGGATCTTCGGGGTAAGGTGAAATTCCTAACCGGCGGTGATGGTTCGTTCCGGCGTGAACGAAACTCAGCCCGCGACTCGCTGCATGCTGGCACGAACAAGTATGCAGCGACTGACTTGGTGCAAATCCAAGGCCGACGGTAAAGTCCGGATGGGAGAAGATCAAAGATGAGTTTGCCGTGGATGCGAAATTTTCCATTCGGGCGCAGGCTTATTTGATCAGCCCCCGTAACGTCGACATATGTCGATGATGGGGGCTTTCTGCTAGTAAGACCTCCGTATTCAAGACAGGAGAGGGCAAGATGAGTAATATGAATACTGGAGTCAAGGTGAAACCCTTTGGTTCCGACGCACAGGCAAGTCGACGTTTTAAAGGAGGGTTTTGGCTCGTCGTATTGGGAGCCGCCCTGTGGGGCGTAGACCCGTTATTCCGGGTCATTCTGCTTAAAAATCTGACTTCGGCTCAGATCGTTTTGCTGGAACATATCATCATTTCTCTGATCGCAATCCCTGTATTGTGGAAGAACCGCGAGGAACTAAAAGGCCTTGGCTGGAATCATGTCGGCGCGCTGCTGTTTATATCCTGGGGCGGCTCGGCATTGGCTACCGTATTGTTTACGATGGGGCTGTCGAGCGGCAATCTGAATGCCGTCCTGCTGCTTCAGAAGCTGCAGCCGCTGTTTGCCATCATTCTGGCCAGCTTGCTTCTGAAAGAGAAGCTTCCGCGCCATTTCGGGATTCTGCTCATCATCGCTTTGGCGGGCACGTATTTACTGACCTTCGGTTTAACCTTGCCGATTGGCCATTGGAACGAGTTTATTCAAGTTGGCAGCCTCTTGTCCTTAGGCGCAGCAGCGCTGTGGGGCGGTTCAACCGTCATGGGGCGCCTGATGGTAGGCAAACTGAAATACGAGACGGTAACCTCACTGCGTTTCGTGCTGGCACTGCCGCTCCTGACCGTCATTACATGGAGCGAGGGGGCAACATGGAATATGCCAGCCTGGAATACCGGGGCATTTGCCTTGGTATCGCTGAACCTGATCGGCCAGGCATTGCTGCCCGGTCTCCTGAGCCTGCTGGTTTATTATAAAGGATTAACCACGACCAAAGCCTCTGTGGCAACACTTGCGGAATTGAGTTTTCCTATGGTTGGCGTGCTCATCAACTGGATTGTATTCCAGCAAATCGTGACAGGTCCTCAGCTTCTGGGATTCCTGCTGATCTGGATCGTGCTGTTTATCATATCCAGACAGCAATCCGAGGCTTCTCCACAATTACAGTAATTTCATTAGTGCTTGCAGATAAGCCGATCCGAATTGGATCGGTTTTTTTTGTCGTTACAAAGTTATTCCAATGGGCCTGCCTGGCGAAAGGATCATTTTTTCGAAAGATGTGTAGGGTTTTCGAAATTATAGGTGTCTTATATAGTAGCGCCTGATCTATGGCTTGGTTCAACCAGAGGAGACGGTTATTAAGGGGGGGGAGGATCCATGGAGGATCGAACATTGCTGGATGGGCTTGCGAGGAAAGATCCGCGATGTTTTGAAGCATTGGTTGACCGCTATTCACGCTACATAGCCGCGGTGGTCGCTAAGGTGGCAGGCGGGCGGTTTAATTCCTACGATGTGGAGGAAATAGCCGGTGATGTCCTCGTTAAGCTGTGGACAGACGGGCACAAAATCATCCTGCGCGGAGATAGTCTTAAGCCTTATCTGGCCATATCCGCGCGTAATCATACCTTGAATGCCTTGCGCAAAAGACAGCGGGTCATTGAATCCGAATTGGAGGATGATTCCGTATTTTGTCCCTCTGCGGAGGCATTGGCTATTCTCCGTCAGGAGAAGGAAACGATAAGCGGCATGGTGCAGGGGATGGGCGAACCGGATCGTGAAATCTTCATCCGCAGGTACTTCTATTTGGAGAAAGTCCGCGATATTGCAAGCAGGCTGAATATGCAGGAGAAAGCCGTCACCGCCCGAATCCGCCGGGCAAGGGACAGACTGCGCATTCATTATGAAACCGAGAACCCGTAGGATTTTCTATATGGACCGTGTCTATAGGAATGAAGCTTCAAATCGATAGCGAAAGGGGATGGATGCAAGTGAAGCGGCGAATTGTAGATATTATGGCCAATATCGACAATCAGGAGCTGGAGGATCTCCTCCTTACGGAGGAAGAGGAACGCGAGTTGACGCAGAGGATCGATATGGAACGAATCAAGAGCAATGCGATGAGCAAGATTCAAGAGGAGGAACCTATGGTGTACAAAAACAGGAAAGTGAAAAAATATAAAGCCAGTATTGTTATCGCTGCCGCGATGATCATGATACTTAGCACGACGGCTTTTGCGAGCCAATATATGGATAGCTTGAAGCAGTTCTTCGGTCAATCCGCGTCCATCGCGGAAGATGAACGATCCCCTATACAAGGAACGGATACTGTATCCGGGGTGACCATGAATGTTGAAGAAGGAGTTTATGTCGGCAACAGCGGTTATTTGGTGGTCAGCTTTACGAAAGAGGATGGTACGCCATTCCCCGCGGGTGTTTCGATACCCGGACTTGAGTTGAAAATGGAACATGATGTGAGTTATATGGTGGGACAGCAGCTTCTTGACGATAACAAAAAGCTTGTCGGCGTATTTGAGATGGATGCGGCGAATGATCTCGACGGGCTAAAAGCACGGATCACAGCCGATCAAATCACAGCGGCGGACGACACCCAAGCTGTTGAAGGGCCATGGGATGTTCAATTCACCATTTCTCCTGGCAAGCAAAGAGAGCAAAGCCTGAATCTGGCGATCGATGAGAATGAGGAGGCACTATCTCTCAGCACCATTAGTGTTTCTTCCATCGGTGTGGCTATCGAAGGCAAGCGTACCGACGGTGAGCTGGATAAACTACCGGAATATACGCCGGAGGTTAAGGTGATCGCTGCGGACGGATCCGAAATGATGCTTCGTGTTAGTTCGACCAGTACGACAAAGAGCGGGTTTCAGTGGCTGTATAATTTGGACAGCAAGAATAACCTCGTTTTTCTGGGAGATATGGACATCAAAAGCATCAGCATTGACGGCAACGTGACAGAGCTGAAGTAAATATAGAGGTGGCAGGGGGAAACCTCAAGGGGCAGAAGCGAAGACTTCTGCCCTTTATGCATGATGAAATACCTCAGTAGGAAAGGAATCCGAAAGCCGTGAGAGCAGTGGGCCAAAGCCTGAATGCCCTCTCGGCTTTTTTTTGAGGCTTGGGATGGGAATTTTATAAATGAGAGAAAAATGTATTGAAATTGTGGAAAACGTCCATTAAAATAAAACCAACTACCATACTAGTTATACTAGTATGGTGAAATATGACTCTCTACATAGGTGAGAGAAGCAGCTGGATCACTTTGTTAGTCTAACGTTCAAGATACGGGAGTCTATTTTTTAAACGAACATTGTAAGCGCTTAATATTGGAGGAGGGATTAATAGAAGGCGGGACATTACCCTGCCGTAACGGTTACAGCCTGCCTATAGCCACAATAAATGAAAGCGATTTCCTGGGTTTATTGAATGAAAGTAGATCATGAAACACGGCCGTATTCCAAGAATGAAGAGGTGTGAGAAGAGGTCGTACGGATTGGAGTGAATAACGTTGATGGAGCCAAAAGTTGCAAATCATTCCTTGCCAGCCGTGAAAGCGGCCAAGAAACCACCCAGACTTAAAACCGTTGCTGTCCTCGTCCGGAAGGATTGGCAGTTGTATTCCCTATTGATATTACCGGTGATGTACCTGCTCATTTTTAAATACGGACCGATGATTGGCAATGTGATTGCTTTCCGGCGATTTATGCCCGGAGGCAGTATCTATGGGGAGAAATGGGTAGGAGTGCATTATTTCAACATGTTTATCCATGACCCTGCGTTCTGGAATGTGTTCAAGAACACCCTGCTGCTCGGTGCGTTATCCCTGCTCTTTACGTTCCCGGTCCCCATCATCTTTGCACTGCTGCTGAATGAGGTGAAGAGCAAGCGATTCAAGAAATTCGTCCAGACGGCTTCTTATCTCCCGCACTTTCTGTCCATCGTTATCGTTGCCGGGATGATCCTGCAATTAACGTCGGTCAATGGCTCCGTTAACTCGCTGCTGGAGTTTTTTAACGGAGAGCGAATCAATTTCATGCAGCGGGCCGAGTGGTTCCGGACGATTTATATATCTTCGGAAATCTGGCAGGGCATGGGCTGGGGAGCGATTCTGTATCTGGCCGCCTTAACGACGATTGATGAATCCCTGTACGAGGCGGCTAGGATTGACGGGGCCAACCGCTGGAAGCAAACGCTGTTTGTCACGATTCCGGGCATCCTCCCGACAATTGTGACGCTGCTGATTCTGAATATGGGAGCGTTCCTGGCGGTAGGGTTCGAGAAAATATTGCTGCTGTACAATCCGGTCATCTATGAGACGGCCGACGTTATCTCGACTTACTTATATCGGGTCGGTCTCGTATCCAACAACTTCAGTTATGCCACAGCCATCGGACTGTTCGAGTCCGTGATCGGACTTATATTGGTCTTCTCCGTGAATGCGATCTCGCGAAGACTGACGGATCGAAGCTTATGGTAAGGAGGGAGCGTATATGAAGGAGTCAAGATCCTATAAGGTGTTCAAAGTGTGTAATGCCATCATCCTGCTGTTCGTTGTCTTTATTACGCTGTACCCCTTCCTGAACGTAGTCGCTCAATCCTTCAGCAGCGAGTCGTATATCAACTCAGGGAAGGTCAACCTGATTCCCAGGGGCTTTAATATCGATACCTACAAAACCGTGACCAAAGACGCCATGTTCTGGACGAATTACAAAAACACCGTCGTTTACAGCGTGGTCGGCACCGCGATCTCCATGTTCTTAACGACGATTTTTGCGTATGCCTTATCCAAGAAAAGGCTGTTCGGCCGCAAGTTTCTAACGATGTTTGCCGTATTCACGATGTTCTTTAACGGTGGGCTGATCCCGAACTATGTACTCATTAACAGCTTAGGCTTCAGCAACTCGATCTGGGCCATCGTAATCCCGGGAGCCATCAGCATCTACAACATGCTCATCATGAAATCCTTTTTTGAAAATATGCCGGAAGAGCTGGAGGAAGCCGCGGCCATTGACGGCCTGAACACCTACGGCATGCTGTTCCGGATCGTGCTGCCCTTAAGCAAAGCGGTCATCGCGACCATGGTCCTCTTCTATGCCGTCGGGCACTGGAACTCCTGGTTTCCGGCCTTTCTGTACCTGGATCAGAAGGAGCTCTTCCCGGTCACGATCTATTTGCGGAACATGATAGCGGGCGCGACAGGCGTGACTTCCGCCGGTGCTACCTCGGCCGATAATCTGACGCAGATATCCGCCAATATCAAATCGGTGACCATGGTGCTGACCATTTTGCCGATATTGACGATTTACCCGTTCGTGCAGCGTTATTTCGTAACCGGCATCATGCTGGGCTCCGTCAAGCAATAGGAAGGATCATCCGATTGGCCATTATTGAAATTTTGGGAGGAATAGGAACATGAAAAAAAGTCCTCGTTCGTTTGCTGGCAAAGCTTTATTGATATCATTGATTGTTGCGGTATTGGCGGCGTGTACCGATAAAACAGGCGGCAAAGAGGCCGAGATTCAGGATAAGGGCGCCATGGAAACTTACGCGGTAGGCGATACGTTCAAGGCAACGGAGCCGTTCGATCTGTCCATCCTCTACAGTGACCAGCCGGCTTATCCTTACAAGCAGGACTGGATGCTTTTTGCTAAACTAAAAGAAATGACAAACGTGACCTTGAAGCCGACGATCGTGCCGATGAGCGATTACAGTCAAAAGCGCAGCCTGCTGATCAGCTCCGGCGATGCGCCGCTGGTCATTCCGAAGACTTATCCCGGGGAAGAATCCGCGTTCGTGGCTTCCGGCGCGATTCTGCCGATTAGCGATTATATTGATCTGATGCCGAATTTCAAGGACAAGATCGAAAAATGGGATATGGAAAGCGAACTGGAGGGACTTCGCCAGGAGGACAAGAAATATTATGTGCTTCCAGGCCTGCATGAGGCGGTATGGCCGGACTATACGCTGATCGTGCGCACGGATATTTTCGAGAAGCATAACATCGCGATTCCGACCACCTGGGATGAGCTGTATACGGCCATGAAGCAGTTGAAGCAGGAGTACCCGGACGTTACGCCGTTCTCCGATCGCTTCAAATTCAACAGTACGCTGAACATCGCGGCTACGGGTTTTGGCACCAAAGGCGGATGGGGCTTCGGCAGCGGGCTTACGTATAAGGAAGATTCGGACGAATTTGTGTATACAGCGGCAACGGATGAATATAAGGACATGCTGGCTTACTTCCATAAGCTGGTGGACGAAGGACTGCTGGACAAAGAGAGCTTTACCCAAGATGACGACCAGGCCGTGCAAAAGTTCGTGACCGGCAAATCCTTCATCATTAACGGCAACTCCCAGACCGTGGTCCAGCACCGCAATGATATGGACAAAACGCTGGGCGAAGGAAAGTATGCGATCAGCAAAATCACGGTTCCCGGCGGCCCGGCAGGCCAGTTGATGTCCGGCAGCCGACTTGAGAACGGGGTCATGATCTCTTCCAAAGTGAAAGAGAGCGAGCACTTTAAAGCCATCCTGCAGTTTATCGACTGGCTCTATTACAGCGACGAGGGACAGGAATTCGCGAAGTGGGGCGTCGAAGGCGTGACGTATACCAAGGAAGGCGGCGTACGCAAGCTGATGGACGACATTAACTACAACGGACTGAATCCGAAGGGTACAAAGGATCTGCGGATCGAGCATGGATTCTCGGGCGGGGTGTTCGCTTACGGCGGTACGACCGAGCTGCTTCAATCCATGTTCAGCGAGGAAGAGCAGCAGTTCCAGAAGAGCATGAGCGAAACAAAAACGGTCGTGAAGCCGGAGCCGCCGATTCCGTATTCGGTCGAAGAACGCGAGCGAGTGACGCTTTTGAGCACGCCGCTGAAGGACTACACGGATCAGAACACGCTGAAGTTCATTCTGGGCGACCGCGATCTCGCAGAGTACGACAAGTTCGTGAAAGAGCTGGATAGCCAGGGCGTGGGACAATACCTAGAAATTGCAAATAAAACGTATAAAAATTATAAAGAGCAACAATAACCAACGGATCGACAGGCTGCCGTTTCTTTATGGAAAGGCAGCCTGTTTGTAGATTCGGACGGTCGCGATGATCCAGCCATGTTGACGACAAGGAGGTTGTTCTAAATTGAGCGTGATCGTTCAAGACGTAATCAACCGATTAACAGAACCAGCGGGACGCCTTGAATCCACGGTGGACAGGATTGTAGCCGGAAGCGCGGATGCCGTCGTTCACGGCATTGCTGTCACGTTCGCCGCTTCACATTCGGTTTTGCAGAGAGCCATACAAGCGGGAGCAAATCTTGTGATCACCCATGAGGGGGTCTTTTACAGCCATCATGAGGATGGGGTGGAAGGAATACAGGCGAGCCCTGTATACCAGGATAAAATAGGCCTGATCGAATCCGGCCATCTGACGATTTACCGATTTCATGATGGGCCTCACAGGTATGTTCCCGATATGATTACACAGGGATTGGTTCAGGCGCTGGACTGGGAACCATATATCGATAAGTATCTTCCGACAGCGGCTATTGCCACGCTGCCCGGAGAAATGACGGTTCAGGATATTGCAGAAGATATAAAAAGAAAGCTGAATCTTCCGTATCTTCGTTATGTCGGGAATCGAAGCGGAACATGTTCCAAAGTCGGCATTGCCGTCGGCTACCGGGGCGGCGGGTCGCACGCCATTCCCCTCTGCGTGAATGAGCGGCTGGATCTTCTTATTGCCGGCGAAGGCCCGGAATGGGAGACGCCCGAATACATCGGCGATGCAGCGGCCCAAGGCCGGAACACGTCCATGCTCCTGATTGGCCATGCCGCCAGCGAGGAGCCCGGTATGGCCTGTGCGGCCAAGCTGCTCCGCAAGCTTTTTCCGAGGATTCCCGTACATTATATACCGCCCGTGCCATTGATTCAGGTAATATAGAGTGAGGAATCACTTCAACAGTGATCGGAAGAGCCATCCGCATATGAAGCGGTGATATCAGCCGATGCTTATAACGTAAGCAAAGAGAACATAGAGCATAGGAGAAAGAGGTAACGATATATGTCAACAGAGCAAAAGATTAAAGGCTCTACCAGGGAGTATTCATATCAGCTGCTGAAAGACCGGATATTCCATCTGGAGCTGGAACCGGGTACGAAAATCTCGGAAAAGGAAATTGCGGATGAATTAAACGTCAGCCGAACGCCGGTCCGGGAAGCGTTCATGAAGCTTGCCGAGGAGGAACTGCTCGACATCATTCCGCAAAGCGGGACAATCGTATCCCGTATTAATCTCAGGCATGTTGAGGAAGGCCGATTTATCAGGGAGAAGATCGAGAAGGAAATTGTGGCGCTTGCCTGCGAAATTTTCCCCGAAGAGTTCCGTTTCCGTCTGGAAACCAATATTGCGCTCCAGGACGTATGCGCGGAAAACCATAATTTCTATAAGCTGTTTGAGCTGGATGAGGAGTTCCATCAAATTCTGTTTGAGGGTACGGGCAAAGAACGGACCTGGAAGATGCTGCAGCAATTGAACATTCATTTCAACCGTCTGCGGCTGCTTCGCCTGTCCAAGGATTCGAACTGGGAGCATATCATTTCGCAGCATAAGGAAATGTATCAGCTGATCGTCAATAAACAAGCGGAGCAGGCCATGAAAGTGATGGAGCGTCATCTGCGTCTTGTCGTTGTGGAGCAGGATATTTTACGCGAGAAGTACCCGCATTATTTTATTTGACAAGCGATATCATGTATCTAAAACAATGACCCGCAGGAGAGTCACTTGGGATCAAGCGACCTGCCTTGCGGGCCATTTTTCATTAGATCGATCTGCGGATGACACGGTCAATAATTTGGGCCACATGGGATGGACCTTGCTCCAGATCCTGCTGATCCAGGGTAACCCAGGAGTGTTGTTCATCCATATCAAGGGATCGCTGGAGCCAGCCTGATACCCCTCTGCCTCTGCGGTCGACTTCGACCAGAATCGAAATCCCGTCCTGCTCCGGATAGAGGATCAATTCAAGCTCTTTGATATGGCCGGCATAAGAGGAGCCAGGATAAAATTCGATTTCTTGCACAAAAGGAACGCCCTGGCCTAATCTCGGGTGATATTCGCATGTTGCCATTTTGAAGCTGAAGCCAAGTCCTTCCACGGCGTCAAAGACAACGGATGCGCCTGCATTCGGTTCAACGTCGATAAAATCACGGTCCTTCGGATCGATGGCATTATCGATATCGAGGCCGGTATGGATCCATACCGGCTGCCGCGAAATGGTGAGCGGTGTTTCCAGCGGCAGAGGAAAGGAGAAGGGGATTTCCTGCTGATTGCCAGGCTTTAACGTGAGGCGGCTTGAGACATTGATTTTGGCAAGGGTATAGGATTCTATGTACTTCTTGTCGTCGCTTTCCCTGGTATATTCCGTCATCAATTTCAAGTAAATGCGGTCAACCGTCTGTTCTACGTTCCCTCCCTTAATGTGAATGACGCCGCGTACTTCTTCACCCGGATAATAGGAGGATTTTTCGAGATGCGTATCGATCTGGGCAGCTCCAATTCCTACACTGGCTAGCATTTTGTTAAAAAACGACATAAAAGATACCTCCATATGTGAATGTATGATAATGGAATTATACGCTGGAAGATCACCTCTGGTTTCCGAATTGCAAAAATATTTTTTTGCGGTTTTACGCGGCGAAGATATTGACGTCAAGGAAGCAGAGGATCACCGATGACATCGGGAAAAAGAACACGGATCGTTAGCATTCGCAGGTTCGGCATGGTATATTGGACACGATACCATGAAGGATGGAGAAATCAAGGCATGAGTGAACAACGACGTTCCGGACAAGGAACCAAAAACAACAAATCAACTGCATACGGAAAGAAGCCGGGTGAACGGGCGGCAGCCAGCCAAGCTGGGGCCAAGCCGGCTTTTAAGCGTGAACATAGGAAGAACAGGGATCCATTATCGGCTTCATCGTATTCTAAGTCGAAACCGTCTGATAAATATAAGCGAGAAGTGCATGGGCCAAGGCCAACATCCGGACGTGAGCACGCGGATGAACTGCAAGCCGGCGACATGATTGTCGTTACAATCAAACGGCTTGGGATTAACGGAGAGGGAGTCGGTTATTACCGCCGTAAGGCGGTGTTTATTGACGGAGCGATCACGAATGAAGTGGTCAAAGCCGAGGTAAAAGAGGTTCAGCCTAAATTTATCAAGGCACAGCTTCTGGAAGTGGAGAAGCGTTCGCCTAACCGGATTGAACCCCCTTGCCCGGTATTCGGCATCTGCGGCGGCTGCCAAATTCAGCATATCTCCTATGAGGGACAACTGCAGGCCAAGACGGATATTGTGCGTGAGGCATTCAGCCGATATGCGGGACGTGATGATGTGAAGTTTAAGCCGATCCTCGGGATGGAGCACCCATGGGATTACCGGAATAAAGCGCAGCTGCAGCTGAAACGGAAGGGCCATGAAGTAATCGCAGGGCTCTATGAAGCGGACAGCCATACGATCGTGGACATTAGCGGCTGCCCGATTCAGCATCCGAAGGTAAATGAAGCCGTGGAGAAGGTCAAATCCGTCCTCGAAGAATTACGGATTCCGCTTCACAAAGAGAATGGAAACAAGGACGGCGTACGGACAATTGTGGTCCGTCACGGCTTTCAATCCGGGGAACTTCAGGTGACGCTGGTCACGGCCGGAAGCAAGCTGCCGAGGCAGGACGATCTCGTTCGCATGCTGCGCCTTACCATTCCGGAGGTGAGCGGGATTTCACTCAATATCAATCCGAAGAAAACCTCGCTCATCTTCGGAGACCGGACGATCTCGCTGTGGGGAGCCGAGAGCATGCAGGAATCGCTGAGCGACCTGCAATTCTCGCTGTCGCCAAGAGCCTTCTTCCAACTGAATCCGCAGCAGACGGTCAAGCTGTACGAGTCGGTCCGGGCGGCAGCCGGATTGACGGGGAAGGAAACCGTCATCGACGCCTACTGCGGAACCGGCACGATCGGGCTGTGGCTCGCTCCTTATGCCCAAGAAGTGCGTGGGATCGAGACGATCCCTGAAGCCGTCGAGGATGCCAAGGCCAATGCGCAGCGAAACGGACGGGCCAACGCAAGCTTTCATGTCGGCCAGGCAGAGGAACTGCTGCCGCGCTGGGTCAAGGAAGGCATGAAGCCGGACGTCATCATTGCCGACCCGCCGCGTACCGGCCTGGATCCGCGCTTCCTGGAGACGGTGCTCCGCACCAAACCGAAGCGGTTTGTGTACGTATCCTGCAACCCTTCGACCTTGGCGAAAGATTGCAAGGTGCTGCTTGACGGCGGTTATGAGCTCGATTGGGTGCAGCCGGTCGACATGTTTCCCCAGACAAGCCATGTGGAGGCGGTAACGTTGTTGGTGAGGAAAGAATAGACGAGATGTGTCAGTGTCGCTAAAGCGAAAAGCAGAGTTACACAGAATCATTAGTATTAAATGAAATGCACCCGTAGACGTAAAGTGCTGTGTGTTGATGATAAGAAGGGAACGTGCGGTGCTGTTCAAGGCTCAGAAGTTAATGGAGGATATAACAAACGCCCAGTCAATTTATTATTTAATAAGTTAAAACTAAGTTTGTAATGGTATGAGGGGGAATCTAACTTGGCTAAAGAATTGTCAACAGAACAACGTGAAGGGCTGCTCCATACATTGAAAGCTCGTTTTGAGAAAAATATGAACCGCCATCAAGGTCTGGAATGGGCTGACGTACAAGCAAAGCTTGAAGCAAATCCTGAAAAACTGTGGTCACTTCATGAAATGGAGATAACTGGTGGGGAGCCGGATGTTATTGGCCATGGCAACCAGACGGGCGAATACATTTTTTATGATTGTTCAGCTGAGAGTCCAAAAGGCCGCAGAAGTATTTGTTACGACCGTGAAGCGCTGGAATCAAGGAAAGAACATAAACCGAAGAATAGTGCTGTTGAAATGTCAGCCGCCATGGGCATTGAGCTTCTATCGGAAGAACAATACCGGGACCTGCAGAAGTTTGGAAATTTCGATGTGAAAACATCGAGCTGGGTGGTAACACCTGCCAGTATTAGAAACCTTGGCGGGGCAATCTTCTGTGATCGCCGCTACGACACTGTCTTTGTGTACCACAATGGAGCGGAATCATACTATGCTGCGAGGGGATTCCGTGGCTCGCTAAGGGTCTGAATTTTATAGGGGTTTAGATAGTGTACGGAAGGACAAATAGATGAGAAGTTTTGAAGGAAATATCAAAGAGGAGCGGAAAGCTCCTCTTTTTCGTATAAAAACAAAATAACCTACCTGACGGGAGGTTTTCTGTAATATCATTGTTTATGCAATTGTAACACGGTTCGAGGGAATTGCCTCCAAGTTACAGATCGCGATGCCAATACCACCTACGTACGAGTATTTGAAGCAATTTACTATTAAGCCTGAACAAGAAGGCGTAGTCTCAGATGCATCGGATGTAAAGTTCAGATGGCATCGAGGGTGCAAGTGATGGATAAAGCCAAACCGGTAGATCGAGCAACGGGATAGGTGATCTAGACAACTCGGTCGACAACACCCCTTTTCTATGATATGGTAGCAAGTAATTAGGCATTTCGTTCCCCGTGGGACGAGGTGCCTTCTCGCATATATAAAAGCTTTTTACATTAAATGTCTATCTGGAGGTGATGCAATGGTGCTCCTGATTTCCCCGCTGCGGGGGGAGAAATCCGTAGTTCATAATGGACGATCGATGGAGAGTGCACCCAAATAACGATAATCTGAGGAGTGTTGTTGAGATGAGAGTAAATTTACGAGTAGAAACGCGCGCTGCCATGAACAAAACCGGACTGAAGCAGCTCCGTCTTTCGGGACGAATTCCGGCAATTGTATTTGGCACAGGGGAAGATAATATGATGATTCAACTGTCCGCCAAAGAGTTCGGCAAATGGGCAAGGAACGGCAAAGGCGGAATCCTTGAGCTTCGTTTTGACGATCGGGAGCCGCTTCCGGTTTTGCTGGAGTCCGTTCAGCGTGATCCAATCACTCGTGAATACATTCATATCGACTTTTTACGCATCAATATAAATGAAGTTGTACGCACGAGAGTGAATCTCGATTACATCGGCACCGCCAAGGGAGCCAAACTTGGAGGCGTCGTCCAAATCCAAAGCACGTTCATCGAAATTGAGTCCTTTCCGGACCGTATTCCCGCCACCATTCCCGTCGAAATCAGCGAACTGGAGATCGGGAATTCTTTACATGTTGGGGATCTTAAACTGCCAGAAGGGGTCGTGCCGATCTCTTCGGCAAACGAACTGCTCGTGTCGGTGGTGACACCGAAAGTCCAGTCGGAACAACCAGAGGCTATGTAACTTCTGCTGCCGGCGATTGCCTACCCGATATTCATCGGGACGCGATCGCCGGCTTTTTGCGTATAACCTTGAACAGAATCCGGAACTTTCCATCAAGAGAGACTAGGCTTGGCCGTCATTGTTATTGTACACTCAAGTCATATGAAGTGCGGCCTGCCGATTATCCGGCAGTTATATACTAAGCCAATGAAGGAAGTGTCGAACCATGAATCTAGAATCCGTTATGTCGGAGCTTGAAGTACTCGGCAAGGAACGGCTCAAGAAAATGTACCTGTCCAATGGGGCGCATGAACCGCTCTTTGGCGTGGCGACAGGCGCCATGAAGCCGATTGCCAAGAAAATTAAAATCAATCAGCCTCTGGCTGAGCAGCTTTACGCCACCGGGAACTACGACGCCATGTACTTTGCCGGCATCATTGCAGACCCTAAAGCGATGACGGCAGCGGATTTTGATCGTTGGATGGATGCGGCCTATTTTTATATGCTGTCCGATTATGTGGTTGCCGTAACCTTGGCAGAGGCGGATATTGCGCAGCAGGTTGCCGATCAATGGATCGCAAGCGGCGAGGAGCTTAGAATGTCGGCGGGGTGGAGCTGTTACTGCTGGCTGCTCGGCAGCAGACCGGATCGGGAGTTCCCGGAAAGCAAAATCTCGGCCATGCTCGAACTGGTGGAAAAGACCATTCACGAGTCTCCGGACCGAACGAAATCCGCGATGAATAATTTCATGTACACCGCAGCTGTATCCTATTTACCGCTCCATGATAAGGCGGTTGAGACCGCAAATGCCGTAGGGCCGGTAGAAATGAAACGGGACAAAAAGAGCAAGTTCCTCAACGCTTCCGAAAATATTAGAAAAGAAGTCGAGAGAGGGAAGCTTGGTTTCAAACGTAAGTATGTAAGGTGTTAAACCATTCGTTAGTTTGAATTATCGAGCCCATCCCGACGAAGACGTGGACGAATTGGTTCGATCCGAGCTTGCATCCGAAGAGGATCGGAATGTTTCGATTGGGGCGCTGATAGGGAAGAGCAGAGAAGGCGGTTTTTAACTGCCTTCTTTTAAAGTTCCTTTTTTGGTAAAGAACCCTTTAACGAGAACGCTCCCGTGAACCAGACAGGCGCCCATGTTATACTGTGGTTGTTATTTTATCCGTTTCATTTAAGGGAGGATTGTCTTAACATGTGTTGCATCGCATTCATACGTATTCGTTAATGAGGGTACAGAACATCTAAATCCATCCATTTTCACGTAAAAATGCGAAGGATTATTTGGGCTGTGCCTTTTTCATTACTATACGAATGAATGAGGTGCTTTTTTGTGTTTAAATATAATAAAAATGATCGGGAAAAGTGGAAGAAAGTATCTAACTTTTCCGCTCAGCATCTATTAATCAGCAAAAGGCTGATTCATGATATGATCGATTTGGCCCAAATCCGCTCCACCGATACCGTTCTCGATATCGGAGCGGGGACAGGGGCATTAACCTTTCCGCTCGCAGAGAAAGCGGCACATGTGCTCGCGATCGAGACAGATCCGGGGTTTGTGGATAAACTGTTCAGCAAGATGAAAGATGGAAGCAACATTCGCGTCAAGCAATCTGATTTCCTGGAGGTTCCTCTTCCGAGAAGTCCCTTTGCCGTCGTGGCGAACATTCCGTATTCGATCACCACGCCGATCATGGCGAAGCTGCTGGAGCATCCCGGCGTGCCGCTGGAGCGAGCCGTGCTGCTTGTGGAAAAGGGCGCAGCCAAACGTTTTACGGCAGCACCTGTTCAGGATTCGCGTATCTTAAGCTGGAGGATGCATTATGAAATTCGGCTCGTGCGGACCGTATCGCCTCAACATTTTGCGCCGCCTCCCCAAGTGGATTCCGCTATTCTAGCCATCAACCGGAGGAAAAAGCCGCTCATTGCCACGCAGCATCAGTCGAAGTTCACAGCGCTGGCAGCCTACGGATTGCGGGACCCGCGGCTGCCGTTATTCGCGGCTTTATTGGGCGTGTTCACGCCTCCCCAGATTACGAAGCTGGTCCGAGTGCTGGGGGTGGATCGAGAGCTCCCTATCGGCAGGCTGAACGAAGAGCAGTGGGGAACCGTATTCCATACGATGCTCCAGCATGTGCCGTCGAATCGTTGGCCCAAACGTTCTGCAAGCTCCAAAGGCAAATTCAAGAAAAGAAAATAACACTTGATGGAGATCTCTATCGTTTCCAACACGTTCACTTTTAAAATATTCGCAAAAATCCGCTTGACCCTGACACTAGTGTCAGGGTTTACAATGAAATCGAATCGTTCATCTAGGAGGCGTAAAAGCATGAAAATCGGAGAACTTGCAGCCCGTACCGGCGTCAGCATCCGTTCGCTTCGATACTACGAACAGCAAGGATTGCTTACGCCGGTTCGCAACGAGAACGGATACCGGGAGTATTCGATGCTCGCAGAAGAACAGGTGCGCACCATCCAGTTATATTTGAATCTGGGATTGTCCACCGAGCAGATCGCCGGTTTCCTGCATTGCGTCTTGAAAAATAAAGAGGCGTTTTGCGCGGAGGTGTTCCCGATTTTTCGCCAAAAAATTGCTGAGATTGAGGCACAAATCCACCAGCTGAATCATATCAAAATGAATCTGGAGGAACGCATGCAATCGATTCTGGATGAACGAGAATCGGAAGAAGCGGAGGAATGCAAATGAGTTTACCACGAATAGATGCAGCCAGCTTTCAAAGCGCGATTAAACAGAATGGAGTCACGCTGGTTGAGTTTGGAGCCAAATGGTGCCCGCCGTGCAAGGTGCTGCTTCCCATTCTGGAAGAGCTGAGTCAGGAAGAAGCGGGTCGCCTGGAAGTCTATCAGGTGGATTGTGACGAATCCCCGGAGCTTGCCGCTCAATTTGGTATTATGTCCATGCCGACGGTGATCGTGTTTCATAACGGAGAACCGGCAGACAAATTGATCGGACTTCGGCCTAAGAGTGTGTATCAAGCGGCGCTAGGCCGTTATGTATCACAGAATTGAATATAGATGAATGAGCGAAAACGCCTCTGATGTTTCATGACACAGGGGCGTTTTCTATTGATGTAGAGGGCATTATGCGCCGTATATCGAATTCTTATACAGCAACCGTAATAAGCAGCCGAAGGAGATATTTTCATGAGATCAAGAAGGAAAATCGTTTCTCTTCTGACCATCATCGTACTAAGCTGTCTTGCCATGAGCTTGGTAGACGCGGTGATCCGTCCGGATTATGCCGTCAAATCCGCCATCAAAATCATTCTCTTTCTGACATTGCCGATTGGCTACGCCCTGATCGCCGGCGGGGTACCGTTTCGCAGGCTGTTCACCTTCGAGAAAAAGGGCCTCCTGATGTCCCTGCTGCTGGGATTCGGCGTATTCATTCTCATACTCGGCGGATATTTTTTGTTGAGTCCTTTATTGGATTTCACCAACGTAACAGGGGCTTTGCAGGACAATATGGGAGTGAATGCGGGCAATTTTGTGTTTGTAGCCCTTTACATATCGATTGCGAATTCACTGCTGGAGGAGTTCTTTTTCCGTGGCTTTGCCTTTTTCACGCTGAAAGAGCAGGTCGGACGACGGTTTGCTTATCTATTCAGTGCCGGGGCCTTTGCAGTGTACCATATAGCGATGATGTCCAGCTGGTTCTCCGTACGACTATTCCTGTTGTTAATCGCGGGTCTGGTTGTCGCGGGACTGCTGTTTAACTGGTTGAATGAGCGCAGCGGCAATATTTATGCGTCCTGGATGGTCCATATGTTTGCTAATCTTGCTATCAACACGATCGGATTTATGCTGTTCGGGATCATCTGATCATAGGATTTGTTTGCGGATAAATATATGCTTGGCAACGCGATGGAATTTTGAAGGAGGCGTTTTAATTGACAACAGAGATCTTTTTCTCAACCAAGCCCATCGGCCATGTAACGGATGAACAGCTTCAAACCATGCTGAACAGGCACCATCTAGGGAACCTCGTTTCTGCTGAGAAAACGTCTAAGGGAGTAGGAAATCAGACGTTGTTCATTCACTCGAGCAAAGGAAGCTATGTATTGAAGGGAAATCCCATTTATGAAGGGCAGTTCGCAGAAGAGAAATTTTATACGGACTCTTTGCAGGAATATACATCACTGCCTTTATCGACCCCATATCTGCTGGATGAATCCGGCGATATTTTCGGCTGGAGCTACGCGATCATGCCCCGTCTTCATGGCGTACATATGAATGATTCACCATTTAGAAAAGGGCTTGGTGCAGCGGATCGAATCGATATTGCCTCTTCAGCAGCCAACATGTTAAATGAAATGCACGGCTGGAAAGTGGAGCAGTATGGCGAGCTCGACCCGAAAACGCAAAGGATTCGCCCGTTTGAGGGATCTTATAAAGCGTGGCTCTACCATCGAATTCGGTTTTGGTTGCAGGATGCCAAACAATATTCCCAGATCACTCCAGCCGATACGGAATGGGTTGAAGGGGTGCTGCGTGACTCGGCGGATGCGTTCGATAAGCTTTGCTCACCCACTTTTGTTATGGGGGATTTCAAGGCAGACAATATGCTGGTAGCGTATGATACGGTTTGTCAGGAGTGGCGAATCAGCGGCATTTTTGATTTTACGACCGGATATTTTGGGGATGGAGTAGCGGATTTGCCCAAGATGGTGATTATGTATTGGGATTTCGAGGAACAGGAAGTAGCTCGGCATTTTATACAGATGTACTTACAGGGCTCTGCAATTAAGGAAGGCTTTGTTGATCGATTTAGGGTGCATATGCTCCATCAGCGTATATTGGATTGGGGATGTGCCAAAGCGATGGGTGCAGTCACTTGGGATCCGCAGCTTGCCTTTTCCGAATGGGCAAAAGATTATGTTTATGCAATGGACTACTTGAAATAATATATGCTTGTGGAATTCCGGATTGACCTTCACATGATGTGATGGTTTACAATGCGGTTAACCGAGTGAAAAAGGAGCTGCTTCGTGTGCATATTAGTGAATTGTCACGTACAACGGGCGTAAGTTTGCGTTCCTTGCGTTATTACGAGGAGAAGGAACTATTGTCTCCGGTTCGTCAGGATAACGGCTATCGTGAATATAGGGAGACGGATATTGAGCGGGTTCGGCTGATCCAGATGTATTTTAGCCTGGGATTGACGGTGAAGGAGATTATGAGTTTTTTCCAGTGCGCATTTGATGAGCAGCTCAAAATCGAATGTCTCCCGAATGCGGTTGAGGTGGGTAAGCGGAAGCTGGATGAAATCCAGCTGCAGATCGAGCTGCTGAAACAGGCGGAAATCCATTTGCAGGAGAACATTACGGCATGGGAAGCTATTTTAGACAAGGGGGATCGGGATCATGAACAAGGCTGACGGACAGGAAGTGAAGCGAGTTGCTATCGTGACGGGGGGCAACCGCGGAATTGGAAAAGAGATTGCAAGGCTGCTTGCTGCCAAAGGACTTCAAGTGATCATTACATCCCGGGACGAGGGGAAGGGGGGGTTAGCTGTCCAAGAATTGCTTGCGGACGGGCTCCATGTAAAGTTGCACGTGGCGGATGTCCATGAAATCAACGATGTGGCGCGGATGATGGAGCGAATACAGTCAGACTACGGCCGCCTTGATGTTCTGGTGAACAATGCCGGGATTATTTTGGACCGGGGGGTTTCTGTGCTGGAGGTAGAGGAGTCGGTGGTGCGCGCAACGCTGGAGACGAATTTTTTTGGTGCTTTGCGAATGACGCAGGCGTCGATTCCTCTGATGAAGCTAAATCATTACGGGCGTATCGTAAACATCTCTTCCGGTCTGGGAGCCTTCGAATTGATGCAGGCGGGTTACGGTTTAAAAGGGTCATCCTCGGCTTATCGCATCTCCAAAACGATGCTGAATGCGTTAACCTGCCTCGTTTCACAGGATGCAGCCGGTACCGGCATAAAGGTAAACGCGGTATGCCCGGGCCGGGTTCAGACCGATATGGGCGGGGCGGATGCTCCGTTAACCGTTGCCGAAGGGGCTGATACAGCTGTTTGGCTGGCGACGATGGAGGATGATGGACCGAGCGGGGAGTATTTTCGAGAGCGGCAGCGAATCGCTTGGTGATGTCGGGAAGTTTTCGCCATGCATGGGATGGCGTCTATTGTTTGATTTACCGATGATGACGCTGCTAATGATTAGCAGTATAAAAATACTCTGAAAAAGCCCCTTTTCGAAGATGCTGATGTATAATAATCGGTATCAGGAGGTGCAGAGTATGAGTGATATCAACATTTTTGGCCATCAGGCTTTGTTTGAACATGTCTACAAAAGTGCTCCAATTGGCATTGCCCTGGTTACGATAGATGGAAATTGGATCAGCGTAAATCCTGCGGCTTGCAAAATGTTTGGCTTCACGGCAGAAGAATTGATGGCACAGCCGGCAACCGATTATATTTATTCTGATTGCATTCACAATAAAGATAAGCTGTTTCAGTCTTTGGACGGGACGTCCTCAACCATTGCGGTGGAAAAACAATTCGTACATAGAGACGGCCATGGCATCTGGGCATCGATGCATGTTTCTCTAGTTCGTGACGAAAAGGATCAAACCCCTTTATTTTTCATTTCGCAAATTGTTGATATTACCAAAAGCAAGGTAGCCGAGCAAAAGCTCCAAGAGAGCATTGAACGCTACACTTCGCTGAAGAAGTATAACCATGATGCGATCATCTCCTTCAATCTGGAGGGAGGGATCATTAACGGGAACCAGATGGCAGAGCAGCTGACTGGTTTTAAAATTCCGGAGTTAATTGGAACCAAGATTTCGAATTTGATCGGTAAAGGTAATCTTGCCCGTATACTCTCTCCTACAGCCGATTTCGTTGCTGTCGAGAAAGCTATAAACGTTATCCATCACAAAGACGGACATACGGTTGAAGTACTCGCTACACTGGCACCCATTGTCATTCATAACAAGAATGTGGGTTTCTACATTATTGCCAAGGACATGACAGAGCAGAAGAGGCTCATCATCGAGAAGGAAGCAGCCGAGAAAACGAATAATGCCAAAAGCGAGTTTCTGGCGATGATGAGCCATGAGATCCGTACGCCGATGAATGGTGTGATCGGGATGACGGACCTGATACTTGAGACAGAGCTTGATGAGGAGCAGCGGGACTATGTACAGATCATTAAGAAAAGCGGGACAACCCTTCTGAACATCATCAATGATATTTTGGATTTTTCAAAAATCGAATCGGGCAGAACGGAGCTGATGGAGGAAACATTTAACTTAAGGACAGCTTTGTCCGAGACATTAAATCTGATTCTTCCGAAGGCGCTGGAGAAAAATATTGAGGTAACCACATCCGTTGCTTCGGACGTTCCGAATCAGGTTTACGGAGATGTGACGAAGCTGAGGCAGATCTTAATGAACCTGCTTAGTAATGCGATTAAATTTACGCCTAATGGTGCCGTCTCCATCTCTGTGCAGTGTGTCGAGAACGAGGAGAACTCGGCCCTTATCCAATTCTCCGTTACGGATACGGGTATAGGCGTGCCGAGTGAGAAGGTTGCGCAGCTATTTGAACCTTTTTATCAAGTGGACCACTATATGACCCGCCAGGTGGAAGGGACGGGGCTGGGGCTGGCGATCTGCAAAAAACTCGTTCAGTTGATGGGCGGAGATATCTGGTATGAGAAGAATCAGAACCAGCCGGGGTCTGTCTTTATGTTTACGGTTGATTTTTCGTTTAAGTCGAATGATGGCAATCAACAGGAGAATGGGGCCGTTCACGAGATTCACTCCTCAGGGAACGATCTGAAAATTTTGATTGCCGAGGATAATGAGGTGAATCAGTTAGTCCTGAAGAAAATGATTGAGAAGCTGGGATACAATTCGACCACCGTCCAGAATGGACTCGAGGCGGTTGAAGCCTTCGAGCGTAATTCGTATGACATCGTGTTCATGGACATTTCGATGCCCTTCATGGATGGAACGGAAGCGGCCCGGCTCATTAAAGAATCGGCATCGTCCGAAAAACAGCCCTATATCGTGGCGGTCACGGCCCATGCGATCAAGGGCGATCGCGAGAAATATTTAGGGATGGGCATGGATGAGTATGTAAGCAAGCCTGTCAGCATGAATGTGATCTCGGCCATTATCGATAAGTATCTGGCTGAGCGAGATAGGTCTCAAGCCTAAACAGATGAAAGCTCAAGTGATGTCACTTGAGCTTTTGTTCATTTCACTGCTGAATAAATAGGAACTAAACAGCATGCAGCTGCTTATCTGCCGTTACCGTGACTGGAGGTCGTAGGAGGGGAATGCAAAACGGCCTGCGGGAAGGTTCCGGCAGGCCGTTCATGTTATATATGGTGTCCTAAGAGGCGTTACCGATTACGGCGCTTCCGCTTTTCGTCAGGTTGTAGGTGATGACCTCACCGCTCCAGAAATGGAACTTGAGGATCACTTCCCCGTCTCTGACCTCATTAAAAAAGGTAGGCTTGAGCTTGATTTCACCTGTCGCGTAGGATGGGGAAAACGTATACTCAAACTCCTTGAAGGAGGTCCAGTCCTGCGGTCCTGCATTGCCTCCCGTCGCGTATACCGCCTCCATCGTGGCTAACTGGTCTCCGTTGAATGTCGCGGGAATGCTGAACGAATCCGTTGTACCCTGCGTGCTGCGCAGAACAGGTTTATCATTGAAGATGACCCTGAAATTCCAGTCTGCCCCGCGGTTGAATTTGGCCGTCAATACAGCATTCACGCCGAATTGGCCGGAAGAAGTCAGTCTGGACAGCAGGCTGGATGTAAACGTAATCGCATTTCCGTTAAGCGTATAATCCTGCCCGGCGACTAGCCGTTGTCCATTTGTCCGGACTTCGGTTAACGTGTTGCCGTTTAAGTTCAAAGGGATGCTTTTATCCTGGACGGCAGCTCCTTTCTTCACAAAAACCAGATCGGTGTCAGCCGTGGAAGAGCGCCCGCTCCAGCCTGCCTTCATGATGTTGTACAGCTCCGGGTCGGACCAGGTAAAAGCGGTTCGCTTAAAGTGCTGACCGTTGTCCCATAACATATGGGTAATGTTCTTCTGTTTCAGATAATAGGTTAGATATTCGAAGAATTTCAGTTTCTCCCCCTGCTCAATGACTCCGGTGCTCTGATCGAAGCCAAGAAGTCCGTATTCACCCAGGATGACAGGAATCCCTCTGGCGATAAAGGTGTTATACACATGGTTAAACGTTTGATCGATATCGTTCCGGGTATCCGTCTCAAAACGGGTATAACCCGCGATGTTCACACTGAACGGCCAAAATCCATAATAGTGGACTGTGGCAATAAGATTGGTGTCATTCAGCTTGGTCATGGTGTTGTACAGCTCATTCATTCTGGTCTGAGTCGGTGATGCTTCCAAGGTAGATAGCACCAACGGTCGAGTGGCGTTACGCGCTCCAGAGCCGCGGACGATCCGATGGAACGACGTATGAAGTTCATCCAGCATCTGAAAGGCTTTAGACTCGTCGGTGGTCCCGCCATCCGAGAAGCGGGGTTCATTAACGCTTTCAAACATCAGTTTGTTGGAATGCTTCCGGAAGCGTTGGGCAACTTGAGTCCACACGGCGTTGTACTTGGCAACGACCTCGCTGCGGTTGTTCTCCATATGGCTGATCCACAGCCAGGAATCGTGATGGGCATTGATCATGACGTACAGATCGGCGTCCAGCGCCCAATCGACAACCTCCTCGACCCGGTCCATGTAAGCAGCGTCGATGGTATAGTTCGGCCCGCTTCCGATATGGTTGCTCCAGGTTACCGGAATGCGGATGCTTTTATAACCCTGTGCCGCGATTTGTTCGATCAGGGCTTTGGTGATGCGCGGATTTCCCCATGCTGTTTCGTCAACCCCAACGGCATCCAGCGAATTGCCAAGGTTCCAGCCGGGCTGCATATCATTGACGTAGGCTTGGGGACCACTGCTAAAAGGTCTTGCATGTTCTTTTTTTGCTGCGGATGCGGAAGATGGGAATAGCGAGATGACCACAGCAGCGATGAGGGCCAAGAAACATAGGGATCGCTTATTCAGATTTATCATTAGCATCTCCTTTGTCATGAAATTATAAAGTGATGGTTTAACTAGAGTGACTCCGTGTGAGGTATCTATCGGTTGTTGAGGTTCTAGCTGTCATGAGCGGATTTTAAGGGTAAACATTCACCTCCAATCGTTTATTGAAAGCGCTTTCTAATTTATAAATTATCATATTTTTCCATATATAACTACCCGGATAATTCATCCTAAAATCATGTGAAAATTAGTTATAAGATACAGGTAGTTCCAGAATGGGGCTTGATGGAGGAAGGGATAAAAAAAGAGCTGTGCCTCATGGTCAAATTTGACCGGAGGAACAGCTCTTTATGTTAGAGATGATTGATATGTTACCTTCGACTAAGGTTTTTTAATTAAAACAATTGTTTTGGATGCTTCGGATAAAGGTGTTGCGGATGGAGCACTCGAAGCGATTTTCTTATCTTTGGACAGTACGGACAGGACATATACGGCGTAATCCGTATTGTCTTTAATGTCTTTACCGAAGGCATCTTTAGTAGGGATATCAATCAGGGTCGAGATATCTTTGCCATCGGGTTTTATTGTTGCGTTCTTATCCTCTTTGGCAGCGGCGTCCGCTGCTGCTTTAAGATTGAAGGTCTTGATGTTATCTTTCTCTACAAATAATAGGCGGTAAGCCGTAATGCTGCGCTCATCGATTGCCCTCTTGAAATCGACTTGAAGCTTCCCGCTTGCATCCAGCTTGGCTGTAACGCCCGTTGCTCGGGTCGGGTTCGGGATTTCGAACTCCGAAGAAGAATTGGAGATGTTGTTGTTGGTAGAAACTGTGCCATCAGCTACAGCAAGGATGTAAACTCTATATTTCGTACCAGTTACGATAGCTGCACCGTTCACGTCTGCTAAACCTGCGGACAATTTGTGCTCGATTCTGTTAGGAGATGGACCTACCTTCGTATACAAATGTTCTTTGGTGATTTTGTTGGCATCGTCTAATCCAAAACTCTGGTTAGCCGGTACCACCATGATTCGGTATTCTTTAACACTTCCTGATGAAGGATTGAATTTGACAACAATGTCGCTGCTGTTACCGTTGGTGCTTTCAATCCCGGCATACACATCCGAAGGAACCGTTACAGCGGTACCTGTAAGCTTAATCGGCGCAGATGGTGCCGACAGGGCACTGTTTATTGTACCATTGTTGCTTACGGACAATACGAATACTTGATAGTCCACCAAATTACGAATCGGCTGACCTTCGACGTCGTTTATTCCAGATCTCAGAACGTTATCGAAAATGCTGCCGACCGGTACACTATCGTAGTTGCCAGAACGTACACTATTAGCTTGATTTAAATTAAAGTTAGCAGCGTTGCCTTGTTTCACGACCATGATCCGATACTCTCTAATGTTGGTTTCATTGGCAGCCTTGGTAAACGATACTTTCAAGTCGCTTGCGTTATTATTGTCGCCTGCATCAGCAGCCGTAACGCCCTTTACCGCTTCTACCTGGGTCACGCCTTGAATGGTAACGGCATTAGAAACCGATGAAAGAGCATTGCTGTAATTCGAATAGCTGTTGCCTCTAGATAAGACGTACACGCGGTAGCTTGAACCTCTTTGAATGAGATCCCCATCGCTATCCCGGGTTGTGTTGGCCAAATCCCGAGTGATGGCGCCGCCGGTTTTGTTAACCGTGGTGTAATACGCGTTGTTGTAAGCTTGCGACACGTTCAGGCTTTTGTTTGATTTCACGACGAGAATCCGGTAATGATCGATGTAGCTTTCGCCATAAGCGGGACTGAAGGCGACTCTCAGATCGCTTCCGTTTCCATTGTTGCCGTTCAGTGTCAAAGTTGGCGTAGAAACAGGGTTTACGTTCTGATTGTTGTTCCCAAGCGTAATGGATGCATAATCGGACAATGCACTGTTATTGCCCGAATATCCTACCGATAGGACATATACGCGATAGCTGACGCCATTGCGAATCAGCTGTCCGTCGATATCGCGGCTGCCGGAATTCAGTACTTGCGTCATGTAATTGCTGCTGCTGTTGTTTTTGCTGATTTGCGTATAATAATAGCTGTTTAAGTTGGTTGCTCTGTACAGGTCAAAATAACTATCGGATGATTTTACGACGAATACCTGGTAATGGCTAATATTCGATTGATCGGACGGACGATAGAATGACACCTGCAGGTCACGTCCGTCATTGTAGTTGTTCACGTCGGTAACGGACAGACTGGTAACCGCGCCAACATTGTAGCTGGAACTCAAGATAATGGAGCTCGAAGGAGCAGACAGCACGTTGTTATTGGAGTTGTTGCTGTCCACGGCCATGACGAATACGCGATAGTATACGCCGTTGCGAATCGTTGCTCCATCCACGTCTCTAGCGCCCGATGACAGCGTCAGGTTAGTGATGTTGTTGCCGGTTTTGTTGACATGGGTATAGTAATTATAGCTGGAAGCTGTATTGGCTTTGCTTAAGTTGAAGCTGTTATAATTGCTGTCCTTTACGACAAAGACACGATAAGAGTGGATGTTGGATTCGTTGGAAACCTTGTTAAAGCTTACGCGAAGATCGCGGCCATCACCAGCATCACCGATATCCGTCACCTGCGTAATGAAAGGTACCGTTGAATTACCCGTGCTGAGGGTGATGGAAGACGAACCTGAAGACAGGTTGCTTGCAAGCACGCTCTCATTGCTGCTCACAGACTGGACGAACACGGTGTAAGCGACTCCGCTCCGGATGAGCTCGCCTGACGTATCGCGAGCGGAAGAACTCAGCGTCGTGGACAGCGTTGTATTCGTCGTACTGGTTTTGCTCACCGTCGTGTAATTTTGGCTTTGAACAGATTTGGCAGCCGCCAGATTAAACTTGGCAGCATCCTTCGTTTTTACCGCAAACACGCGATAGTTGGTTACATTGCTCTCATTCTGAGCACGCGTGAAGCTGACCTGCAGATCACGGCCATCGCCGTAGTCGCTCACATCGCTCGCTTTCACGTTGGTTGCTCCGTTCACCGAATTGGTGTTGGTCAGCGTCAATGACGGCGAAGCCGAGGAAAGGGCATATGTGCCACCTGTTTTGCTGACTGCCAATACGTAGGCTTTATAAGCCTGGTTATCGCGGATCGGGTCGTTATCCACATCTCTTGAGCCCGACGTGAGGGTCAGCGTCGGATCCGAGCCGGACGGGTACACCGATGTGTAAGCTGCGGAGGACACGCGCTGTGCCTCTGATTGGTTTAACGTCTTGGACTGCTTCACAATCAGCACGCGGTAATGTGAAATTAAAGATTCGGTCGACGATTTGGAGAAGCTGACCTGCAGATCGCGGCCGTCGCCGGCATTGCCGATGTCCCGAAGAGTCACATAATTCACCGGTACGATGCCGGTATTATTTCCGCCGCCGCCTGAATTGTTCGTTGTTTTGACGGTGACCGTTTTCGTTTTGGAATTCCAGCCGATTTTTTGGCCGAGGGCTTCACTTACAAAGCGTACCGGCACCATGGTATTGCCTTTTAGGTTTTTCGCTGGAACATCCAGCGCTACCGTCTTGTTATTGATGGTGGCCGTCTTGGAGTTGATTTTTAGAATGACGGTTGTGCCATCCTTGGTCGCTGTGACGGTTTTCGTTTTTTGATTCCATTTGACCGATGCATCCAAGGCTTCGAAAATGGATCTCATCGGAAGCATGACCCGTCCTTGAATCATGACAGGTGCTTGAGGCGTATACAGCTTGACGCCGTCAATCAAGACGCTGATGTTCACTGCCGCCTGTGCCTGCGATTGGAATGTCATGGGGATTAACAGTATAGCTGCTAGCAAGGCAGTCCATATTCTTTTCACACACTCAACCTCCTGGAATTTAGCTTTGTTATTATTTTCCTCTACAATATGACGCATTGGCATGGAATAAAGTTTCAACTATAACATCGGCAATCCGAAAATATTTTTTAGTACCTGATCATAAATAAGGGAAGAAACAGCGAGTATTCGCCGTCTCTTCCCTAACTGATGTTGATCAATATTGTTTAATTGTGTCGGTGCCGCCTAGGATCGACCGGGTCACTGCATCATATATATTCGGCGGGTACTCGGCGATGCGGTGGCATAAGTAAAGGAACCATTCTTCACCATAAGTTAGATAAATTCGAGTAGGAAAGCCGTCATCTTTTAATTGTCTGGACAGGTCCGGACGTATGCCGTACAGCATTTCAATCTCGACAGCCGATTCGCGATACGTTTCGTTGCTTGTGATATGCCGCAGGATCGTTTCATCATGGGTGGCGACCGATACTTGCCTGCCTGCTTGAATGCATAAATCGACCAGTTGAATATACCTTGAAGTCAGGGCCTCGGAACGGGGAATATAGTCCCCCTCTTGTTCTTGATAGGCGCCTTTTACGATGCGGATCGTGCCGGAGCGGTAGGTAAGAATCCTTTCGAGATCTTCCAGGGTCCGGGGAAGCTGGGCTTGCAGCGTGATGCCGACATTCGTGAATCGGACCGATATTTTTCTGTGAAGTGCAAGGATGGCATCCGTTTTGGCCGATTCCTCCATGCTGATGACCAGCTCCAATCCAGCTTTCTCGGCTTCGCCAGCCAGCCCATGAAGATGCCGATATGCCAAATCCTCGTCTACCGATAATCCGATATGGGAAAGATCGAGCGAAACTCGGGTTCCCGGCCTGCCATTCGAACTGGCCTCAATTAACCGGGAGAACTCCAGGAAGGCCCGTGTACATTCCGTTTCGGTCAAGGTGTTCTCCCCGATATATTCCAGCGAAGTCCGGTAACCTTTTGTATTTAGTAAATCTCGGCATAACAAACCTTGTTCCAGCACGTCGCCTGTGACAAAACGCTGAGCTGCACGCAGCAGTATGGGGTACAATTCGGCGGATTGCTGGACATATTGTTTGAGTTGGATATGACGTGCGACAGACTTTAAAGCATCGGCAAAAGCCAGTTCCGATAATGAATCGTTCATGTTTAAAACACCTCGCATAATTTTGATCTTCCGTGATTCTATCAACGTTTAAGCGAGGCGGTCTTGTATAAAATTGCGGTTTGTTTACGATGACGCGGCTTTTGCATACCGAAGAGGCGTTGTGCCAACGCAGCCGGAAAAAGCTCTAGTGAAATGGCTTTGATCGTAAAACCCGGAATCCGAAGCAACGTCGGCGATGGCTTTTCCTTGTAGCAGCTGCTCTTTCGCGTAATTGATGCGCAATAAATTCTGGTAGGCGTGGGGTGCAAGATGATAGGTTTCCGCAAACAAACGGATCAGATGGAATTTGCTGATTCCGGAGATGTCCTGCAGAATATTTAGTGTAATGCGATCTTTGAAATGATCGTCCAAATACTGCTTCACTCGCAGAATAGCCGGGGATGTATGAACGTTGCCACTTGATGCCCAAGCGGCTTCCTCTTGAAGGAGGCCCGTCTCCCTCATTAATGCCATAAGCATGGACTCCACTTCCAGGGGAGTGGCATTTTGCTGAAGCAGTGTCCTGCAGGAACGGATCAGATGCCGGGACCGTTCGTTTTGATATTTCGGATGCAGGATGGGCATATGGGGTTGATGGGAATCATGATCCGAAGGGGTTTGACCAAGCCAACGGGGATGGATAAAAATCATCGTATACTTCCAGTCGGCGGGATTCACGGGATGGCAAGCGTGAGGGAGCAGCGGCGGAAAATAAACCATTTGCCCCTGTGCAGCCTCGAACCGTTTCCCAGCCGACCATATGCGGGTGGCTCCCTTTTCAATGAGGCCAATGGAAATTTCTTCGTGAAAATGCCTTTTATATGAAAGATTGTCTACAGTATCGCATCGTTTGATTTCGAGAAACGGTAGGTCATGGTCACGCAAAAAAATAATACCGGTCATTTCCGTCATTCCTTTCCTTCAACCATCCATAGATTCATTATAAGGAAGGCGTTATGTTTGTTCAAAGATCGCGTCTGCCTTTGTATATAACTTTACAGAAATATAACTGTACAGTAATATAATAAACATGTTGAACGATAACCTTTTTGAAGTATTGGCAGAACCGAACCGCAGGACGATATTGGACTACCTGCGCGTGAAAGAATGCACGGTGGGCGAGATGGTGGATCTCATGCAACTCAGTCAACCAGGCGTGTCCAAACATTTACGCATCTTGAGGGAGGCTGGTCTGGTCTCGCTGCGGAAAGAAGCACAAAGGCATGTGTACAGCCTGAATGCCAAGCCTCTGGAGGAGATCCACGACTGGCTGATGCCCTACCGGCAGTTCTGGACGAACAAGCTGGATCATCTGGAGAGGCAGCTGGATGAGGATGAAACTCCTTAAGCATCGTTTTGTAGTTTGATTTGGAAGATCCATTGAGTAAAACAATTCTAAGGAGTGGGAAAAATGCTGGCTGTTGTACAGCAAGACGAGTTTGGAACGACCGTTCGATTTGAACGCCGTCTGAAGCATTCGGTTGAGAAGGTATGGTCCTATCTGACGGATAACGACAAGCTGACGCAGTGGTTCTCGGAGCTTAAGGTGGAAGATTTGCGCCAAGGCGGGAGAATGACATTTGACATGCAGGACGGAACGTTCGAAGAATTTGAAATTACGGATTATCGAGAGTTATCGGTATTGGAATACACGTGGGGAGAGGACCGGGTGCGTTTTGAGCTGCATCCAGAGGCCGAAGGGTGTCGTCTTGTGCTGATCGAGACGATAACCAACATTACGGATCATACACCGAAGGATATTGCCGGTTGGGACGTATGTCTGGACGTCATTGAAGCACTGCTGGAGGGCAGGACGCTGGAATCGCGCAAGGATGCCTGGTCCGAAAAATACGAGCAATACGTGCAAGTATTTGAACACTTGCCCCGCGCATAACAATCTGCTTCGACCCAGTATGTAAACATGCCGGATCGGAGCTTTTTTATTGGAAGATGGATGAAATGCATCTATAATCGGGTTAGGGATATATTCCCATATGGAAACCGCTTGGGTGGAGGGGTTAAAATGCCGGATTACACGGTACACATCTTGCAGCTTAGGGAAGATAACTATCATAACGGGCTAAAACTGGGTCGCCGTCTGCGAAATCAACCGATATTAAAAGCATTCGAAGCGATCACCAAGTCGGAGATCGACACGGAACAATTGAAGAGCATTTATAATGAGTTTGCCCCGCAGCTGCTATCGGAGCTTGAAGGACTGGCGGAAGGCTTGGAAATGCCGCTTCCCAAAGCGGCGGCTCTCCTAGGGGGATACGACGTTCCGAAGATTGCGGCCATGGGCTGTTCGGCGATGATTACCCCTTCGTATTACGTAAGAAATTACGATTTTTCGCCTGCGTTTTACGATGGTTATTTTACTATGGCTCAAGCCGATCAAGGCTTAGCGAGCGCAGGCTATAATTTGCAGGCGCTGGGCCGGCACGACGGGGTAAATGAAAAAGGGCTCGCTGCCGGGCTGCATTTTGTTAGCTTTGACGGATACCAGACGGGTCTGTCACCATGGATCAGCGTTCGGATGATATTGGAATCATGTGCTACCGTAGAAGAAGCGTCTTACATGCTGCGCCATATACCCCATGCGGCTTGTTATAACTTTTCAATCGGGGATGCAGGGGGGAACACGGGCGTTGTGGAAGCAAGCCCGGATCAAGTGATCACCCGTGCTGGTGAGGAGGCGGCAATCGCCTGCGTTAACCATTATGAAGCGTTGACGGGTAAAAACAGGCCTTCCATCGAGCATTCCCTTCGGCGTAAACGTTACATCGATAGCCTGGATGCTGAACAGTTAACCCAAACCGAGGCTTTCGGTTTATTTAAGGAGCATAAGTCCCCGTTATTTTTTACGGATTACGACGATTTGTTCGGAACGCTGCATACCTTTTCGTACTCCTTCGAAGAAGGAAGAGTCATGACTTCGCTTGCTCAAGGCAGCGTGCTTGATTTCTCGTTCAGGGATTGGGCCCGGGGCCATGATATCCAGGAAGCGGCGTTGACAGGGCATATCGATTGAGGATGAACGGGGTATTTAAAGCCCGTAAAGCAGGGCTAACGATGGGCGTAGTCGCGTTATTGTTATGTATCATGCTGCCTGGCGCAGGGAAAGTCCATGAGGAAATAACGCTCCATAACGAGATCAATTCCCCTTTTTTGTACCGGATCATCATGTCATTTGGCATGTCCAAAGACGATGTTGACAGCCAATTCGGCAAACCGGACATCGTAAGAAAAGAACAGGATTATACGTATGAAATACGCGAAATGGCGGATGGCAGCAAACTGGTTTCGTTCTTTCATCCCCAAGGAGGTTATCTCCTGGATCAGTGGCGGCTTAGCCGCCTGCCGGAACGGAGCGAGTTTGAAGCATTGGTTCCAGGAGAAACGCATGCTCTTGACGTCAAACGGATTGACCCCTATTTTAAGCTTATGACCGATCAGACTCAAGAAACAGCAACAAGCGAACATCGTCTCCGGGATTCCGGATTAGCCACGATTCAATACAAGAAGTCGAGAGACAGATGGATCGTGGATTCGATCCAGTACATGGACCAGGACCCTTCGGGATTTGTATCCAAGTTGCGTGCGGAGGACCGGGCAGCCTTCTGGACTTCGTAAGCTGCTCGACAATTTGAATAAAACCATCAGTGAAGCGCTTCTTCCCAGATGAAGAAGTGCTTTTTTTGTGCTGCTTGGCTATTTCGAATTTGGAACATTCTGTGACATCGTCATCGCTGGGAATGCAACGTTTTCTTTAGCCGATTTGTTTATGCTACACTTGTTCACAGGACGATTTCGTTGAATGAACGTAAGAAAATAAGGAGTCTAACAACGGAGAATGCACAAATGCATGCGAGACATAGCCTCATGGCTACGACAGATGCCGAAGGGTATCCATATAAGCGGTGAACAGCCCTACGGCTATAGCGCAGGATAAGCCGCTTTGGGGCTACAAAAAGATTACAAACCGATTCAAGCCGAAATTGCAACCATGAGTTGGGAGTGGAGTAAACATGGCTTTTGTGAGCATGAAGGATGAATATAAGCGCTACCGGATGGGAGAGACCACCATTGTAGCCAATGATGGAATCAACCTGGAGATCGAACAAGGCGAGTTTGCGATCATTGTCGGTCCTAGCGGCGCAGGCAAATCCACGGTGCTGAATATATTGGGCGGCATGGATACCGCGGATGAGGGACAAGTGCTGGTGGATGGAACGGATATTGCCAGGTTTAACAGCAAGGAGTTGACCGGCTATCGGCGCAATGACGTCGGCTTTGTGTTTCAATTCTATAATCTGGTTCCCAATCTGACGACAAAAGAGAATGTGGAACTGGCTTCGCAGATTTCTCCCCGGGCTTTGGACGCGGAGCAAGTGTTGCGGGATGTCGGCCTGGGTAATCGTCTGAACAATTTTCCTGCACAGCTCTCCGGCGGGGAACAGCAGCGGGTAGCGATTGCCAGAGCGCTCGCCAAGCAGCCGAAGCTGCTTCTCTGCGATGAACCTACGGGTGCGCTTGATTACCATACGGGGAAACAGGTGCTGAAGCTGCTCCAAGACACCTGCCGCCATACCGGAACGACGGTTATCGTCATTACGCATAATTCTGCCCTGACGCCGATGGCGGATCGGGTCATTGAGATCAACAATGCCAAGGTTCGGAACACGGTTTTGAATCCGAACCCCGTTTCTGTGGACAACATCGAGTGGTAGGGAGATACATATCATGAAGAAAAGAGCGTTGTGGACTGATATTTTCCGGGAAATATCGCGGACAAAAGCGCGGTTTCTGTCCATTTTTGCCATCATTATGCTCGGCGTCGGTTTTTTTGCGGGGATCAAAGCCACAGGTCCTGATATGCTGGATACAGCGGATCATTACTATAGCGACTTAAAGCTGATGGATCTTAAGGTTCAGTCCACCTTGGGTCTCGAACAAAGCGATATAGAAAAGCTGAAGCAGGTTGCCGACGTGGATGTGGTCCAGCCCGGCTACAGCTCGGACGTTTTCCTCGGTGACAGCGGCCGGATCGCGAAGATACTCTCCTATGACCCAGGAAATAATCTGAATCAATATGTGCTCACAGAAGGCCGAATGCCGGAAGCCGCGGGTGAAATCGTCATCGACGCGGGAGACCGCGGAAACGAATTTAAACTGGGGGATCAGATTACCTTCACCAATCCGGACCACGGAGTCAACCTCAAGACAACATTTGATCACCTCACATACACGGTCGTGGGGAGGGCGAAGAGCCCGCTGTTCATCAGCAGCATGAGTCGGGGAACGAGCGGCATCGGCAAAGGGACGGCGGATGTGTTCGCCGTTATACCGGAGAAGGATTTTAAACTATCTGTATATACGGAAGCGTACCTGACCTTCCAAGACACCGCTGGATTAGCTCCTTATACGCCTGAGTATGACGAGAAGATCCAACGGCATAAGGAAGCGTTAGAACTGGCACTGGAGACTATGCCGCAGGAGCGGCTGGCAGAGATTCGTGCCAACGGTCAGAAGAAGCTGGATGAGGCCGTGGACAAGATCGAGGATGCCAAGAAACAGCTGGCCGATGCGGAGCAAGAGTTAATGGAAGCGAAGATCAAGCTGAATGAAGGCGAGCAATCCTACCGCGATGGCGTGAATAAACTTCAAACCGAACTGGCACAGGGACAAGCCAAGCTGGATTCCGCGGCAAAAAAACTTGCGCAAGGCAGAGCGGAGCTGAAGCGGAATCAGCAGCAGTTGGAGCAAGGACAGTCCCAGCTTAAGACGGGTCAAAGTCAACTGGATCAACAGAAGTCGGAGCTTGCGCCAAAGCTGGCACAAGGGCAGCAATTGGCGAAGGCACTGCAGCAAATCTCCGGTTTAGATCCGGAGAGCATACCGGAAGAGCAGAGGCAAGAGCTGCTCTCGGCAGCTCAGGCGGCAGATCCGAAACTAGGAGCAGCCACTGCGGGTTTCATGGAAGGCGCACTGGACGGCACGGCTCTGCAACAGGCTGCTTCTGCGTTCCAAAGCGGTATAAACGAAGCTTCGCTGCAGCTGGATAACGCTCAGCAGAAGCTGGATGCAAGCCGAGCAGAGCTGAAAGAAGGACGGGCCAAGCTTCGGGAAGCCGAGCGTCAGCTTGTGCAGGGGGAAGCTTCGTTGAAGCAAGGAACAGAAGAGCTTGCAACTGCCATACAGGCAGGGGAAGCCAAGCTCGCGGATGCCAAAGCGGAACTTATCCAAGGGCGGGAGGAATACCAGGAAGGTCTAAAGAAATTTAATGAAGAAAAAGTAAAGGCTGAGCGGGAGATCGCCGATGGCGAGAAGGAAGTGGCAGAGGGACAGAAGGAGCTGGATCAGCTTGAGCTGCCCAAAGTCTACGTCATGGACCGCAGCGTCAATCCAGGGTATACCGAGTACAGCGATAATGCCGACCGCTTATCTTCCATTGCAACGGCATTCCCGGTATTCTTTTTCCTGATCGCCGCCCTCGTCAGCCTGACAACGATGACCCGGATGGTCGAGGAGCAGCGGCTGCAGATCGGAACCTTGAAAGCCCTCGGATACAGCAACCGGGATGTGATGAAAAAATTCCTGGTCTATTCGACGCTGGCCAGTGTTGCGGCTTCGGCAGCCGGGCTGGCTATCGGCTTCACCTTGTTTCCCGCCATTATCTATGATGCTTACGGCGCTTTATATAATCTGCCGGATGTGAGAACCCGCTTTTATCTCAGCTACAGCATCATCTCGATTGTTGTGGCTGTGCTCTGTACGACCATGACGGCTTATGTGGCCACGCGGGTGGAGCTTCGAAGCAATGCTTCGGTCCTGATGCGTCCCAGGGCGCCCAAGAACGGATCGCGCATATGGCTGGAGCGGGTTCCTTGGGTGTGGAACCGGCTCGGCTTTATTGGAAAAGTAACCGCCCGCAATCTGTTCCGCTACAAGCAGCGGATGTTTATGACCGTCTGCGGCGTTGCCGGTTGCACGGCCCTGATTCTGACCGGTTTCGGTCTCAAGGATTCCATCGGGGATATCGCGCCGCTGCAATACGGAAAGATTATGCAGCATCAGGCGACGGTTGTATTTCAAGATGATAACGGCGATAGCGGCATGCTGGAGGATTATAACAAGCGCATTGCGGATACGCCGGAGATTACGGGGATTATGAATGTGACCCAAGAGGCAATGACTGCGGCCGCCCCAGGGGTGAACGCCCAGGATGTAAGTTTGTTCGTGCCCCGATCACCGAAGGAGATCGATTCGTTCATTGTCCTGAAATCCCGTGAGCAGGAGCAGAAGCTGTCACTGACGGATGACGGCGCGATCATTACCGAGAAGCTGGCCAAGCTGTTTGATCTCGAGATTGGCAGCACATTCACCGTTCAGAACAGCGACAATGAACCCTTTGAAATGCGCGTAGCCGGGATAACGGAGAACTACGCCATGCACTACGTCTATATGACGCCGGTATATTACGAAGAGATTTTTGATGCAGCGCCGGAAGTGAACAGCCAATTGCTGGCGTATGACCACAACGGTCACGATCCGGAGTGGGAGGACCGGCTTGGAGAATCGTTAACCGCAAGCGAACGGGTGGCGATGGTCAGCTTCACGAGCGGAGTAAGCGATGCCTTCAGTGATACGATGGACAGCATGAACGTCGTGGTCGTTGTCCTGATTATATCTGCTGCGGCACTTGCGTTTGTCGTGCTGTACAATCTGACGAATATTAACGTATCCGAGCGGATACGGGAGCTGTCAACGATCAAGGTGCTTGGCTTCTATGATAAAGAAGTAACCATGTACATTTATCGCGAAAATATGATTCTGACCGTGCTGGGGATCATAGCGGGCTGTCTGGGAGGCGTGTTCCTGCACCGGTTCGTGCTCCTGACCGCGGAAGTGGATGCGATGATGTTCAGTCCCACCATCCATGGAATCAGTTACGGCTATGCGGCACTGCTGACGCTGCTGTTCTCGGCCATTGTCATGACCTCCATGCATTACAAACTGAAGCGGATTGATATGATTGAAGCGCTGAAATCGGTAGAATAGCTATATGTTTCAACGAGAGAGCCCTATTCGAGAGGAGACGATCCTGAAGAGTAGGCTCTCTTTGTCATTTCCGTTGTACAGCTCCCGATACAGGCCAGAAGCTGCGGTTTGGAATGTGATTTCCCGTGATATTTTTTAATCAGCCGGTAAGTTCTAGGAGAAAATATATTATAATAGACATATCCAGCTCTTGTACGAACCAATATTGCTACTACATGAAGACCAGTGGGTAATTGATGTTTAGAACATGAAAAAGGTCTTCAGCCTCGGAGGAATGCATATGGGAATGGTCTTCTCGATTTTGAAAAAGTACCGCGTGGCAGCGATTGCGGCACTGGTCATGATGCTGATTGAGCTCACTGTCGAGCTGATTCAGCCGCTGCTCATCTCTAAAATCATTGATGACGGCATTCAGAAACAGGATTTGTCCGTCGTATGGATGTGGGGCGCCGTTTTAACTGGAAGCGCTATTATTGCCTTTATAGCCGGGATATCCAGCTCTTTTTTTGCGGCGCATACGAGTCAGGGACTCGGCTATGATCTGCGTGATCAGCTGTATGAAAAGGTGCAGTCCTTCTCCTATTCGATATTTAACCGGTTTGCTACCTCATCATTGATTACTAGACTTACGGGTGACGTCACCCAGATTCAGGATACGGTGTTCATGGGCTTGCGGTTTATGACGCGCGTTCCGCTAGTCGTGCTAGGAAGCATTATCATGGCATTGGTAGTGAATGTGAAGCTGGGCTTGCTGCTTGTCCTTACCGTGCCGTTATTGTTTATTTTTATCGCTTGGATTATGAAGCGGGCAGCGGATGCATTCCGCCATGTACAGCAGCGATTGGATGCGGTGAACGGCGTCATTCAGGAGAATTTGACCGGGATCCGGTTGATTCGCGTATTCGTTCGCATGGGTCACGAGATTGAGCGCTTTGGCCGTACCTCGGGCAAGCTGATGAGCACCACCGTCTCGACCTTGCGATTAACGGAGACAACGATGCCGTTTATTCTCCTCATCATGAATGCCGGGATCATGGCGGTCCTGTGGTTTGGCCGCAAAGACATCGCGTCCGGCAGTGCCAGCGTCGGCGAAGTGGTTGCCGTAGTCAATTATTCCCTGCGCTGTATTGGTGCCATGTCCGCCCTGTCCTGGGTTGTCGTTGCCTTCTCCCGGGGACGCGCTTCCGCCCAGCGGACGCAGGAGGTGCTAAAGACCGAAGAGGAGGCAGCAAGCGCGGGCAAGGATAAAAATAAAAAGGTTGACATTCAAGGGGGCGTGAAGTTCGAGCAAGTAAGCTTCAGTTACCCGGGCAGCGACATCGACGTGCTGACGGATATTTCCTTTGAAGCGAGGCCCGGAGAGCGGATCGCGATTATGGGAGCGACAGGTTCCGGCAAATCTTCGTTAGTACAGCTGATTCCACGGCTTTACGTGGAAGAGAAGGGGACAGTACGCATAGACGGAATGGATGCCGGATCGATTGATGAGGTGAATCTGCGCAGCAGCATCGGCTATGTGCCTCAGGAAGTGCTGCTCTTCTCCGGTACGGTCCGTGAGAACATTGCCTGGGGACGCGAGGATGCTTCCATGGAAGAAATTAAAGATGCGGCGCGAAGAGCCCAAATCCATGATACCATCGAGCATTTGCCTAACGGCTATGACACGATGCTGGGTCAGCGCGGGGTCAACTTATCCGGTGGACAGAAGCAGCGCTTGTCCATTGCAAGGGCGCTCGTGCGAAAGCCCGCCATCCTCATTCTGGACGACAGCACCAGTGCTCTTGACGTCCGAACGGAGGGCGCTCTGCTGGATGCCCTGAAGGATTTGTCCTGCACGACGTTTTTGATCACGCAGAAGATCAGCTCGACCACTTCGGCCGATTTGATTCTGCTGCTGGACGATGGGCGTTTGATAGGAAAAGGGAATCATGATGCTTTGATGGAAAGCTCCGCTCTGTATCGACGCATCTATGAATCCCAGTACGGAGAGGAGGCGCAGCAGCATGCTCAAGGCATTCACTGAACCGTTTCGTCACCCAAGACCGAAGCTCGATCTTGACAAGAACAAGGATAGCGGCGGCCGTGGCGGCAAGCCGAAAGCCAAGGCCAAAAACTGGTCGGGCACCCTCTCCAGAATATGGACTTATCTCGCCCGCCGCAAAGGGAAGCTCGCACTCGTGCTGCTGATGGTGATGATTAGCTCGGGCCTGGCGCTGCTCGGTCCCTATCTGCTCGGCGTCGGGGTGGACAGATTTCTGGATGATGTAAGAAATCCCGACAGCTCCATCGACTCGGCCTGGCTGTACTTTCTGGTTGGACTGGCCGTCGTCTATGTCCTTCAGGCCGTGACCACCTGGCTGCACAACGTCTGGATGATCGGCATCGCGCAAGAGACCGTGTACCGGATGCGGATGGATCTGTTCACGCATCTGCACCGGCTCCCGATTCCGTTCTACGGCAAGCGCCAGCAGGGCGAAATCATGAGCCGCCTGACGAATGATATCGAGAACGTGAGCTCAACGCTGAACAGCTCGGCTATCCAAATCTTCTCGAGCGTGCTGACCTTAATCGGCACGTTAACCGTCATGTTATGGCTTAGTCCGCTGCTTACGCTGCTGACGTTCCTGGTCGTGCCTCTAATGATGATGGGAATGCGCTGGATTACCCGGCGGACCGGTCCTTTGTTCAAAGAGCGGCAACGCAACCTTGGGGATCTGAACGGTTATATTGAAGAAACGCTGTCGGGGCAGCGGATTATTAAGGCTTTTTCCCAGGAGGAACGGGTGGTCCGCGAATTCGATGAGCGCAATCAACGGATTCGTCTGTCAGGCTTCTGGGCGCAGAGCATATCGGGCTTCATTCCGAAGCTGATGAACGGGCTCAATAATTTGAGCTTTGCGATCGTAGCGGGCATTGGCGGCATTATGGCGATCCAGGGACATATTACGATCGGCGTCATCATTATCTTCGAGAGTTATGCACGACAGTTTACGAGGCCGCTGAACGATCTGGCCAACCAGTGGAATACGCTGCTGTCTGCCATTGCGGGTGCGGAACGCGTATTCGAAGTGCTGGATGAAGAGGTTGAAGCGAAGGATGAAGGAGCCGCCGTCACGCTGAACAGCGTGGAGGGTGCTGTGAAGTTCGACAACGTCTCGTTTTCTTATGAGAAAGACGGGGACACGCTGGAAGGAATCAGCTTTGAAGCGAAACCCGGCGAGATGATTGCGCTGGTCGGTCCGACCGGTGCAGGGAAGACCACCTTAATTCAGCTGCTCTCCCGGTTTTACGATCCGGACAGTGGAAGCATTACCCTCGACGGGCGGGATATTTCTTCGATTCGCAGGGAGAGCCTTCGCTCACAGATGGCTTTCGTGCTGCAGGATTCCTTCCTCTTCCAGGGCACGATCCGTGAGAATATCCGCTTCGGACGGCTGGATGCCACCGATGAAGAAGTGGAAGAAGCCGCAAAACTGGCTAATGCCCACTCGTTCATCGTGCGGATGAAGGACGGTTACGACAAGCTGCTCAAGCCTGACGGCAGCGGCATTAGCCAAGGCCAGAAACAGCTGCTTGCGATCGCGAGGGCGATTCTGGCGAACCCTTCCATGCTGGTGCTGGATGAAGCGACAAGCAGCATCGATACCGTAACGGAAATCAAAATCCAGGAAGGATTGCAGCGGTTGATGAAAGGGCGGACGAGCTTCGTCATTGCCCACCGTCTAAACACGATCCGCTCGGCGGACCGCATCCTTGTGCTGAAGGATGGGCGCCTGCTGGAGCAAGGCTCCCATGATGAACTGCTGAAGCAGGGAGGATTCTATAGCGACTTGTATAACAGCCAGCTGAAACGGGCGGCTATGTAACATGTCATTGGAATAGGATTATGCATTAAAATAGAATCAAAACCACCGGAGAGGCTTGAAGAAGCCGATTGTTACTCCGGTGGTTTTTCTATTGATGTTGTTAACATTAGATTTTGTGTGACAACCTGTTGTTTACACCTCACTTCGAGCCTGTTGTTTGAACCTGCAGCTTACGCTGCCCTGCTCTGCCAAATTGCAGCATGAACAGCAGAAGAACTCCACCTTGTAAGGCACACAGGATGATATAAATGTTGCTGTAGGTGGAGGCTCCCTGGAACAAGTTCAGCGGATTCCAGGAGCTGCCGGTGCCGAGATCGACGGCTTTGCCGTATACCCCTGTCGCGATCGCGCCGGACAGGAAGTTAAGGAGAGAGAATAATCCCATGCCGACGCCGGTTTGCTCTTTGGGCAGCGACAAGGAAATCGTTTTGGAGAGTGAGATTTGCATAAACATTTGCCCAACATTGCCGAAGATCAGAAACAGTGCAATGAAGAATGGCGATATGCCCGCGAAGGTGGACAACAGGGCGAAACAGAGCAGAAGCAGGGTAGAAGCCATATAGAATAGATAACGGGTTCCCTTGGTATCCGCAAGCTTGCCGCCTCTACCGCCAAGCATGGCCGTAACGACGGCTCCCGGCACCATAACAAATCCGATCCATCCCGGAGCTAAACCGTTAATATCCGCCAACAGCTGCGGAGTCAGAAAGGGCAAGGCGTAACCGACACTCACGATGAATATGCCGAGCACAAGTCCGACCGAGTAGCTTTTGTTGCTGAATATACGAGGCTGAACAAAAGGTTCTTTAGCCGATCGAATGCGCAGGAGGAATAATAGGAACAGTATGAAGCTGCCTAAGCCATATATCCAGCCTCCCTGCGTCACCGCAAGGAGCAGCAGCGCGACCGTCCCTGCCAGAAGACCGCCGCCGAGCCAATCGATCCGTCCGCCCTGGCCTTGCTCATTGCCCAAATATTTACGGTACAGAGGCAAGGTGACGAGGATCAACAGCGGGATGCAGAAGAGCCATCTCCAGTGGAACACGCTGACGATCAAAGCCGAGACCACCGGTCCAATGGCGCTTCCGATAGCGAGTCCGGTTGCGGTTATGCCGAGCGCGCGGCCCCGGCTTTCCGCAGGGAAGTAACGGACCGGAATGATCATGGCGGTTGCCGGAATGACGGCAGCCCCCGCAGCCTGGAGGATCCGGCCCAGCAGGACCATCCAGTAGGTTTGTGCCGATAACCCTGTAATGGAACCGACAAAGAAGAGAAGCAAACCGAAAGTGAGCAGATTTTTGAGCTTATAGGTGTCAGCCAATTTTCCGTATATGACAGAGCCTATGGCATATATCAGCATGTAGACCGAAGATACCCAACTGACCTGGGCAAAGGAAAGCTGGAATTGCCTGCTGATTTCCGGAAGCACGATATTAAACATCGTTGCGCTCATCGATGAGAGAATCATCGTAAAAGCCAGAATGCGTATTAATTTTTCAGCCGATGGCGGTTGTTGCTGATGTTCGTTCATGATATTTCCCCCTTTCCTTTGGTTACGATTTATTCTACAATCGATAGTTAATAAATAAAAATATATATTATGACATGCATTCATATACTTTAGGTTATCAATAAAGGAGGAAGTTACCGTGGAACTGCTTCAGCTGCATTATTTTCAGACGGTGGCCAGAATGGAGCACATGACCAAAGCTGCAAAGGAGCTTCGAATCGCTCAGCCTGCGCTCAGCAAGACGATTGCTCGGCTGGAGGAAGATTTGGGCGTCCAGCTGTTTGATCGGCAGAATCGGCAAATCAAACTCAATTCTTTCGGGAGAGCTTTTTTGAAAAGCGTAGATACGGCATTATCGGCCATTGAGGAAGGCAAGAGAGAGGTGTCGGATCTGGCAGGGATGGAGCGGGGGAGCATTCGCGTTGCAACGACGGCGCTAAGCCGGTTGTCCAAGGCGCTGGGTGCCTTCCGCACACGGTATCCTGATGTGAATTTCCGCATTGTCCAGATTGCGCCCGACTCGATGATGGAGATGGTTCAAATGTTGGAAAACGGTGAGGTCGATCTATGCTTTACCGCAGCGGCATTGGACGAAGACAACATTCAGGAGATCCCGGTTCTCCAGGCCGAGGTGTTCCTGGCGGTGCCTCACGAACATCCATTGGCGGGACGGACCAGCATATCCCTTCAAGAAGTGGCGGGAGAAGCGTTCATCGAATACAAAGCAGGCCATCCCTTTCGAAAAATGAACGAGGAGTTCTGCCGATTGGCGGGAATTAACCGTGACGTCGTCTGTGAAGTGGATGAACCGGCAGCTTTGGGGAGTCTCGTATCGGCCGGACTTGGAGCCGCATTTGTACCCGGGTGCAAAGGGGACGAAAAGCCGCCCTACGCGATGGTGCGCATCGAGAAGCCTTCCTGTTACCGCACCTTTACCGTAGCTTGGCTGGAGCGGCGATATTTGTCCAGGGCCGCGAAGGAATTCCAGTCCTTCCTGATAGAGTATTTCGGCGAGTTTCAGGAGCCGATGAAGCATAGGGACGTGATCTGACAAGTCACGTCTTTTTCCTGTCCGGGCCCATCCCCTTTTACATAAGCCGAGCCTCCCATACATACAGATTTACGATAATTCCTTCACGCAGAAACTGATGACCTACAAGCTGAAGCCGGGATAGGTATCGATTCTTTCGAAGAGCCGGTTTCACTGGATTTTGACGCTGAGCAACAAAGCCATGATGATGTCTGAGAATTTCATTTCGCGACAACGAAGTCTTCAAACTCCTAGGCGGTTTGTTTCGAAACCGGCCCGGGTAGAGAAGACTTCTTTTTGTATGCCGGATGGCCCGCACGATTTACCTTCCGAAAAAATCCTTGCCTGAAATGGAACGTTCTGGTATGCTATTGTCCTTCTCTCATTTTCGCCTTGTCTGAAGTGGATGGGTCCGCCATCTAAAATGCTTATCGGAGGTGCTTCATGCTTTATTTCACACTGGCTTCCAAAGCCTATGCCCGCAATTTGCAGTACCGCGGCGCCCACATGGTGCACAATATCGCCAGCGCGATGTTCGGCTTCATGTATGCCTGTATCTGGATCGGTCTCGGTGCAGACTACGCGCTCGGAGAATACGGAACGCAGGGAATGGTCGGTTATATCGCCTTTACGCAAGCTGCGCTCTGGGTTTCCAGTTTCGTCACGAATGGCCTCGGCATTCCCCAAGCCGTGCGAACCGGCCATATCTCTCTGGATTTGATGCGCCCCGTTCACTTGTTCAGTCATTTGATGGCCAAGGAATGGGGGCAAATCGCCTACCAATTCGTTTACAAATCGATCCCGATCTACTTGGTGTATTACTTTGCCTTCTCGCTGAATGTACCCGGAAAAGCATCTACCTTCCTCTATGTTGCCATGGCGCTCGCAGGTGCCGCCTATTTATCGATCTGCATCAACTATCTCATCGGCGCATCCGCATTATGGACAACGGAATCGTCTTGGTTGTATTGGGGCAACCACGCGATGATCAATCTTCTTGCCGGCTTCTTTATTCCGATAGAATGGCTGCCGGGTTGGCTTCAGACGATGGCTTGGTGGTCGCCGTATCCTTATCTGCTCTATGTGCCGACCCGAATCTATCTGGGTTTTGATGACATTTCCTATCTATGGGGCACACTCCTATGGTGCGTGCTGCTCACGCTGGCCAGCCTGCTGGCTACAGGCTTCCTAAGACGGAAAGTGGAGGTGCAGGGAGGATGACCACAAGATCCTGGCTATCTCTGTACGCGCTGCTGATCCGCACCAGCATCAAAAGCCGCATGCAGTACAAATTCAATTTCATATTGGCTTCGTTTCTCGCCGCATTGATTCAAATTTCCGAATTTCTGATGGTTGCTATCGTGCTCTACAAGTTTGGGGCCATACAGGGATGGTCCATGCATGAAATCGGGTATTTGTTTGCCGTTATGACCTTATCGAAGACGCTCTACCGGACGTTTGCGGATGAAGTGCATCATCTTGAACACTACCTGGTTAACGGTGAGCTTGATCAACTGCTGACCCGTCCCATGCCGGTACTGCTGGCACTCATGCCGCAGAAATTCCGGATTATGCTGGGGGAAGTGCTGCAGGGCGGTTTTCTGCTCGGATGGTCGCTGCATGGCATGATGGCGGCAGGTCAGGTGGGATGGAGCGCGATACCGCAATCGCTGTACATTATCGTCACGGGGGCGGTCATCCTGTTCTCGATCGGCCTCGCGACGGCAACGTTCGGTTTTTGGACGACCCGGATCACCGAGCTTCAAAACATTACGGAGGACGCGGCCCGGACGGCAGCCCAGTACCCGCTCACGCTCTATCCCAAATGGATGTCATCGATCCTGCTGATCGTGGTCCCGGTCGGTTTAGTCAATTACATCCCGTCATTATACATACTGCGGGGCGAGCTCGGAGCCTGGGTGCTGCCTGCATTGGCTGGAGCGGCTCTGTTATGCCTTTTCTTAAGTCTGAAATTCTGGCAATTTGGTTTAACCAAGTATCAAAGTACAGGGAGCTAAAGGAGGAACGCGTCAATGATTGAAGTCCACAACATTCGCAAGGAGTTCAAAACGCCGGTTGTGAAGGAGGGGCGCTTCTCCGGGCTGCGAACCCTGTTTACGCGAGAATACCGGACAAAGGAAGCCGTGAAGGGAATCAGCTTTGAAGTGGGGCAAGGGGAATTTGTCGGTTACATCGGACCGAACGGGGCGGGCAAATCCACCACCATCAAAATGCTGACCGGCATTCTCCACCCGACCTCGGGTCACGTATCGATCGGAGGCATGAATCCGCACAAGGAACGGCGCAGCGTCGTGAACAACCTGGGCGTCGTATTCGGTCAACGGAGCCAGCTGTGGTGGGATTTGCCGGTGAAGGATTCCTACGATATTTTGGCTAAAATGTACTGTGTGGATCAGGCGGACAAGGAGCGCAGACTCGAACAGTTTGCCGAATTGCTGGATTTACAGGCGTTCTGGGAAACGCCTGTGCGCAAGCTGTCGCTCGGACAGCGCATGCGCGCCGACCTCGCGGCCGCGATGCTGCATGACCCGGACGTGCTGTTCCTGGATGAGCCGACGATCGGCCTGGACGTGAACGCCAAACGGAACATCCGTCATTTTCTCAAGCTAATCAATGAGCAATTCGGCAAGACCATACTGCTCACGACGCATGACATGGATGATATCGAACAGCTGTGCAATCGCGTGATGGTCATTAACAACGGCGAGCTGTCTTATGATGGAACGGTAAAGTCTTTACGGGACACCATCGGGCTGCCCACCGTAATCACGGTCACTTTCCGCGGTCCTTTTGTCATTCCCGATCAATCTTTACGCGAAGACGGTCTTTCCGTCCCGATCCGGGTGACAAGCGCGCTGGACAACACCGTCACTATAGAGGTGAACCGCCGCGAGATGAACACGCTTGATATTTTTAAAGAGCTGGGCCGCTGGGGCGAGCTGGATGATATCGATATGGAAGATCCCGATTTTGAGGATGTGATTCATAAGGTCTATTGAACAGGGTCAAAAGTGAGTTTCGCATATTTAATCTAAACTTAAACTTCAAGTCAGCTTAATGCTCTTTTCGTTAAGTATGATGAGCTTGAGGTGAATGATATGAATAATTCAAGAATGAAGAAAGCCGGGTATGCGGCTTGCATTGCCGCCGTTCTGTATGGCCTCCCCCATTACTGGTGGGGACTTGGCATCGGGTTTGCATTCCCTGGGGATTTCCAGGAAGCACCTGATGAATTTTGGACGCATGTGATCGGTTACTGGGGGATGGGTACCCTGGCCTTATTGGCAGCTGTATTCGCGCTTGCGTTCGCCAGGCCGTGGGGGTTACGCTTACCGAAATGGATGTTAACGATTCCAGCTGCAATTGGCTCTGTTTTGTTGTCATTATGGGGATTTATCTACTTCGTTCTGCAGTATTTGTTAGCGGTTGGCCGCGTTCAGTCTGCCCCCATGTATGCCACTCAAGATGCAAGTCCTATGGCGGTGTGGGGGTACTTCTGGTACGCACTCTTTCTGATCTGGGGAATTTCACTGGGGATTGCAGCATACGATGCTGGAAAAGTACGTAAGCAGAATAAATCAAATGATTTCACTAAATAACGCATGTAAACTTTTTGATTGGACATTTTTGGTAACCTTGTACAATATAATAGGATACACACCTAAAGAGGAGCCAGCAGGGTTCCTCTTTAATTTGGGTGCTAATGGACATAGAGGAAGTGTAATATAGAGATGAGAGGACAGAGTCCTCTGCTCTAATCATACGAGCCCAAGAATAACATCTACATACAAAGGATGAGCCACCATGAAGTTGATGAAGCGGATCTGGTTCCGTATCGGTAACCATTACAGGAAGAAGCGGGATTTTGCACAAGCCCTTAAATATATGAGAAAAGGCGAAAGTGCCATTACCAGTTTCAATGATAAGCTGCACTATGCGGAACTGCTGCACAACAGCGGCCATTCGGAAGAGGCCGTAGCTTATTTGGGGCGCGTGATCGATACGAGCGGAAGTCATCGCGCTTATGAGCGGCGCGCTCATATTTTGCGTGAGCTGAACCGGGAGCGCGAGGCCATTGAGGATCTGAATGAAGCGATTCGGTTGAATGCCGACAATTATATGAATTGGTATACCCGGGGGATTGCCCACAAAGATTTGAACCAATATGATGAGGCGATCCGGGATTTGAAGGAAAGCATTAAAAGAGAGGACGACAGCACGGTTATTTCGACATACTATGAGCTGGGCATGACCTTTTACGAGAGCGGCAACCCCGCGGAAGCGGCGCATTATTTTCGCCTAAGCATCCGGCGGTCGGAACGCGCCATCCCGATGTATTATTACATGCTGTCCGTATCGCTGGATCTGATGGATCATGTGCAGGAAGCCGTGGGTGTTCTGCAGGAGGGAATCCAGCTGGCCGATCGGTATGAGGCGGAAGCGGATGGCGGATATGCGCTGTTCGCAGGCAGCACCAATTACAGTTATGGGGCATTCCAGACGTTTCAGCGGCAAGTGCGGGAGGCGTATTCCTTTCGGAAAGCCATGGCGGACCTGTACGTGCAGCTTGGGGACATGGGACAGGCCGAGCACTATCTGTCGGAGGCCATTGAGCGGTATCCGGATTCATACGAGCTTTACTTAAAGAGAGCGGAGGTCTTCAACCGGTCCGGAAACAAAAATGCGGCCAAAACGGATTTGGAGTGGGCGATTGAAACGGCGCCGGACGATTACCGGGCGTATTTCGATTTGGCCCGGATCTATCGCGAGGATGGTTTGGAAGAGCAAGCCTACGAGCTGATTTCGAAATTGTATGCAAGACAGCCGGAATCCCCGCTGGCCTGCTATTGGATGGCCGACTGCTACTACCGGCTGGGGCGTCAGGAGGAGGCGCTGGCGATCAATGACAAGCTGCTTAAGCTTGAAAATGATGATGCCCCCAACTATGTGCAGCGCGCCGATATTTATATGGAGATGAATGATCTGCCGTCTGCGGAGCAGGCTCTGAAGGAAGCGGCTGCGCTCCAGGACGGGACCGAGATCCGCAACAAGCTCAGTTACGTGCTCTATCTTCAAGGGCGCAATGAGGAAGCGCTGCTTGAGCTGCAGGAAGCGGTTAAGCAGGAGGAGTCCTTCTCCGAGCATCCGACATACCTGGCGGCCAGCGGTCATATTTACAAGGAGATGGGCATGTGGGATCTCGCCATCGATGCTTATTCCCAGGCGATTCAGGCGCATCCGTCGAATCCGAGATTTTATGAGTTTCGTGCCGTTTGCTTTGTGGAGACCGGACAGCTTGAACGTGGATTAGCGGACTGCGCTCAAGGTCTCAGCTTGAACCCGGGACAAGGAAGCCTGTACAGCCTGCGAAGCGGAATCTATTATACGATGGCGGATTACGCGCAGGCGAAGGAAGATACGCTGCAAGTGCTGGAGCTTTCGCCGGGACATCCGGGCGCTTATTTCAGACTGGGACAGATTTATTACAAGGATCAGGACGAGGATGCGGCATTGGCTGCTTTTGACGAGGTACTGAAGCTGGTTCCCGAGCATGCCGACAGCTATCTGTACAAAGCCCATATCTATTACGGCCAGTTCGAGCATGAGGATGCCATACAGGCGATCGTGAACTGGAGCTTGCATCTTCAGAAGGAGATGTCCCCGGCGGACAAAATCCAAGCCATCGAAGGTTTGGAGGGCTTTGAGGAAGGTGTGCTGGATAAGGCGGTAGAACGGTTAACGGGCATGTATGGGCATCAGCTTTATTTGTCCTGAGGACTTGCACTTTCTGGCAGCGATGAAGTGGTGTCACATTTTGTTTAAAATTATGGTATGATTCAATAGTTGTTGCAGCATAACATGCTCGCAGGCTGTATAGCCAAGCGGGCTTTCTTCATGTGCAAGGAGGGGATTATGATGATCTCACTGCAAGAGGTCAGTAAAAGCTTTGGCAGCGGCAGTGACCGTTATCAGGCGATAGACGCTGTCTCTCTCGATATTGAGGAGGGAAGCATACACGGCATCATCGGCACGAGCGGAGCCGGGAAATCGACGCTGCTGCGCCTCATGAACGTACTGGAGAGACCGGATTCCGGCCGAGTCGTGGTGAATGGTCAGGAGCTGACTTCACTTGGAGGCAGGGAGCTTCGGGAGGCCAGAAGATCGATTGGCATGATCTTTCAGCTGTTCCAGCTGGTCAGCAACCGGACGGTATGGGGCAATGTGTCCATGCCGCTTGAGCTGGCGAAGGTACCGAAGGCCCAGCGGGCGAATCGTGTCCAGAAGGTTCTGCGATTTGTCGGGCTTGAGGATAAAGCGAAGTCGTATCCGGCTCAGCTAAGCGGCGGGCAGAAGCAGCGGGTAGCGATTGCCAGAGCGTTAGCCAATTCGCCGACCGTCTTGTTGTGCGATGAGCCGACCTCTTCTTTGGATCCGCAGACAACTGCAGATATTCTGGAGGTGCTCCGGCATATCAACCGGACGCTGGGGGTAACCATCGTGATCGTTTCCCACGAGATGGACGTGGTGAACGGCATTTGCGACCATGTGTCCGTGATGGAGAACGGGCGTCTGAACAGAACGTACCGTAATCAGCTAAGCGATGGAGAAGCTTCTCGGGGTTCTGGATCTTCAACGGACGGTGCAGGGAAAGTGGGGGATTTTTGATTCCATGAATGATATCATTCCATATTTGAGCGATTATTTCGCCTATGTCCTGCAGTATCAGAATGAAATATGGCGGGCGATTGGCGAGACATTCATCATGGTGGGCATATCGATTGCTGCCGCTATAATACTGGGTCTTCCGGTCGGAACACTTCTCTTTTTGTGCCGAAAAGGCCAGCAGTATGAGAATCGCTTGTTATTCTCCATTCTGAATGCCTTGGTTAACGTCATACGGTCCTTCCCGTTCCTGCTTCTGGTTGTCATGATGATTCCGGTCACGAGGTGGATCGTCGGCACATCCCTTGGGACGCTGGCAGCTGCCGTACCTTTATCCGTCGTTGCGGTGGCTTACTATTCAAGATTGGTAGAGCAATCCTTGCTGGAGGTGCCGAAGGAAGTGATGGAGGCTGCCGCTTCCATGGGGGCATCCACACTCCAGATGATATACAAATTCCTGTATGTGGAGGCCCGTTCGGGTCTTGTGCTTGGGCTGACAACATCCACGATCAGCTTTATCTCGTACTCCACGGTAATGGGCATCGTGGGTGGCGGCGGCGTTGGGGATTTCGCAATCCGCTATGGGTACCAGCGATTTGAGGGAGAGCTTATGTCATTTACGATCATCATTATGATCATTCTGGTACAGTCCATCCAGTTCGGCGGGAACCTGGCATCCAGGCTGCTGGATAAGAGAAAAGTTTAATTATTCTTCTGAAACGTATTTACACAAATTATATTTTACCGGGAGGTAACCAACGATGAATAAGAAATTAATGCTGCTGATGCTGACCCTCTTGCTGGTGCTGGCAGGCTGCGGACAGCAACCTGCCAAGGACAAAGCTCCGGAGAGCGCTGCATCCGATACCACGAAAGAAGTTACATTAAAAGTCGCAACGCTCATTCCGCCAATGACCGAGGTGCTTGACCTGGTGAAGCCGATGTTGAAGGAAGAAGGCATCAATCTGGATATCCAGATTCTGTCCGATAATGTGCAGCCAAACAATGCGCTGGCCCATAAAGAGGTGGATGCAAACTTCTTCCAGCATGTGCCGTACATGGAAGAATACAATGCGAACAACGGGTCGGAGCTGGTTCCGGTCACGCCGATCTATAATGCCGTTTTTGGGGCTTACTCCAAAAAATATAAAAACATTGAAGAGCTTCCGGATGGTGCGACGATAGCGATTCCTAACGACCCTTCCAACATCGGTCGTTCCCTGGTGATGTTCGAGAAGAACGGTCTGCTCAAGCTGAAGGAAGGGGTCGGCATCCATGCAACGCAGGCCGATATTGTGGAGAATCCGCACCAATACAAGTTCACCGAGGTCGATCTGCTGATGCTGGCCCGTACCCTCGACGACGTCGATATGGTTGCCATGACGCCGGCGTATGCGAAACCGCTGGGACTTACCCCTAAGAAAGATGCCCTGGTAACCGAAGGCAACGACTCCGATTTCACGATTACGCTGGTGGCCCGTAAAGATAATGTGGATTCCGAGCCGATTCAGAAGCTTGCCAAGGCGATGACCAGCCCGGAAGTGAAGAAGTTCTTCGAGGATAACTATTCCGAGATTGCGCTGCCGGCTTTTGAATAAAGCGCGAATTTTAGGGTTCGCATAAACCGTTCTCCGAGGTTTTGGGGGAACGGTTTTTTTTGAGCGCGGCCAAATATGGTATACTCTTGATGGATTTGAGAGGTGCATCTTACATACCCATACGTATTGGAGTTGAGAATTTATGAAAAAAGAAGTAATCGACAGACTCATTACCTATGCACAAGTGGATACGCAGTCAGACGAGAATAGTAATACCTGCCCTTCGACACCGGGACAGCTGACGCTGGGTCAGCTGCTGGTGGACGAGCTGAAGGAAATCGGCATGCAGGACGTAACGATGGATGAGAACGGTTATGTGATGGCTACACTTCCGGCAAACTCGGATAAACCAATCCCGACCATCGGCTTTTTGGCACATATCGATACGGCGACCGATTTTACGGGTGCCGGTGTCAAGCCGCAGATTGTCGAACAATATGACGGACAAGACATCATTTTGAACAGAGCACAGAATGTGGTGCTCTCCCCGCGGGATTTTCCGGAACTGAACGGCTACAAGGGACATACACTCATTACAACGGACGGCACCACCTTGCTTGGAGCTGATGACAAAGCAGGAATTGCCGAGATTATGACAGCTATGAATTACCTGATCCAGCATCCGGAGCTGAAGCACGGTAAAATCCGGGTTGCTTTTACGCCGGACGAGGAGATCGGAAGAGGACCGCACAAGTTCGACGTGGAGGCCTTTGGGGCTAAATACGCGTATACGATGGACGGGGGGCCGCTGGGAGAGCTGCAGTACGAAAGCTTTAATGCGGCAGCGGCGCTTGTAACTTGCAAAGGCAAGAATGTCCATCCCGGAACGGCCAAAGGCAAAATGGTCAACGCGGCGAAAATCGCCATGGAGCTGAACGGTATGCTCCCTGTGGAAGAAGCGCCTGAACATACCGAAGGTTATGAAGGCTTCTATCATCTTACTTCCATCGAGGGCGATGTGGAGCTGACCGAGCTCCGTTATATTATCCGCGATCATGACCGGGAGCTGTTTGAAGGAAGAAAGGCCAAGCTGGCCTCCATCGTAGAGGAGCTTCAAAACAAATATGGAGCCGAGCGAATCATCCTTCAGATGAAAGATCAATACTACAATATGCGCGAAAAAATCGAGCCGGTCAAGGAAGTGGTCGACATCGCCCAGACAGCAATGGAGAAGCTGGGAATCAACCCGATCATCGAACCGATCCGCGGTGGCACCGACGGTTCTCAACTGTCGTACATGGGCCTGCCGACACCCAATATTTTCACGGGCGGGGAGAACTACCACGGGCGGTATGAGTATGTATCGGCCGACAATATGGTATTGGCCGTTCAAACGATTGTTGAGATCGTGCAGCTGTATGAGGCGCAGGCATAAGTTATATCGTTTCAAAAAGAGCTGCCGGCAGGAGTGCCGGCGGCTTTTTCGTCTGCTCTTGTTTGACCCGCATTAGTACCTAGGCCTATATAGATGATGCTTTAGGAGAGCTTTTCTCCAGGCTGTATTTATATTCGCTTGGGGTCATGCCCGTCCATTTGCGGAACTGCTTGGAGAAATAGAGGGCATCATTGAAACCGACGGAGGAGGCAATTTCATGGATGGAGAAGGACGATTTCATGAGCGATTTGGCCTTTTCGATGCGTACCTTCATGAGGTACTGCATGGGGGAGAGGCCCGTATGCTGTTTGAACATCTTGGATAAGTGCGCCCGGTGATAGCCAAGCGCCTTCGCCATCTGATCGATGGAGAGCTGTTGGTGATACTGGGTCGAGATCCATCTCTCGGTCTGCCTTACACCCCGCTCGATATCAGGCACGTCATTGGAGTTCGACGGAAGATGGTCGCGGTTTAACATCGCCAGCTTATGGAGCAGCAATCGGAGCCACCCGGATGCCTGAAGATCCTCAAGCCAGGGGTGATCCGATTGGTTAAAGCCGATGCGCAGATGACGATACATCTCGGCCAGGGAGCGTAGCTCGGCTTCATCCGTGCAGCGGATAATCGGTCTAGCGGGTGTGACGCCCATATCAGCCAGCAGCAAGTTGGTCCCCTTCTCCTGTAGAGCTACCCAGTTGTAATGCCAGGGATTCCGGTCGTCCGCTTCATAGCTGAAAAGAACGCCGGGAAGGATCACGAAGGTATCGCCTGCCTGGCAATGATGTACGATGCCGGCACACTCAAATATGCCTTGACCTGTCAAGACGGTGTGAATGAGGCAGTAATCATGGATGATGGGCCCGATTTTGTGGCGCGGTATGGGAGTTCCCTCCCCGCTGAACAGGATGTTCAGGTCGTGACCGCCCGGCGAAGGATTCATACCAATCGTGTAGAGTGTATGGTCCGGCAAAATGGACATGCGTTTGGCCCCCCCTTAAACGTGTGCGATATCAATTGATGAAGTGGATGCTGTGTTAGGGTTAGCTTACCTAATGAAACAACAAATGTCCATATCACACTTGTTTTGCTCCATATTCAAAAAAGACCGATTATCATATAGTTAGTCTTGTGAAAGCGTATTAATTCATGGAGTTTAGGGAGGGAATTTATTGATGTCTAAGATTACATTTATCGGAGCAGGAAGTACCGTGTTTGCCAAGAACGTTCTGGGGGATTGCATGCAGACACCGGCTTTGCAGGGGTTTGAACTTGCTTTGTATGATATTGACCCGATCCGTTTGAAAGACTCGGAGAACATGCTGAATAATATAAAGAAAACCAGCGGCAGCACCTGTGTCGTCAAATCATACAGTGACCGCAAGGAGGCTCTTCGCGGAGCACAATATGTCATTAACGCGATTCAGGTTGGGGGCTACGATCCGTGTACGATCACGGACTTCGAGATTCCGAAGAAGTATGGACTCAGACAGACGATTGCCGACACCGTGGGGATCGGCGGGATTTTCCGTAACCTCCGTACCATCCCGGTCATGCTGGATTTCGCAGCTGATATGCGGGAGGTTTGTCCGAACGCATTGTTCCTGAACTATACGAATCCAATGGCCGTGCTGACCAATGCCATGAACACGCTGGGCGGCGTGCAAACCGTAGGTTTGTGCCACAGCGTCCAAGCATGCATTCCGCATTTGTTCGATAATTTGGGAATGGAAAAGGAAGGCGTGCAGGCCAAAATCGCCGGCATCAACCATATGGCATGGCTGCTTGAGGTAACGAAGGACGGCGTGGACCTCTATCCGGAAATTAAGAAGCGTGCGGCCGAGAAGCAGAAGGAGAAGCATCATGATATGGTCCGTCTCGAGATGATGCTAAACTTCGGTTACTACATCACGGAGTCGTCCGAGCATAACGCCGAATACCATCCGTATTTCATCAAGCGTAACTATCCGGAGCTGATTGAGCGCTTTAACATCCCGCTGGATGAATATCCACGTCGCTGCGTGAACCAAATCGAGGGATGGAAGGCAATGCGCGAGGATCTGGTAAACAACCAGGATCTGACGCACAACCGCTCCCATGAATACGCATCCTACATTTTAGAAGCGATCGAGACCAATGTTCCGTTCAAAATCGGCGGCAACGTGATGAATACGGGACTGATCACGAACCTTCCGAAGGAAGCCTGCGTCGAGGTTCCGTGCCTGGTCGATGCCAGCGGCGTAACGCCGACCTATGTCGGCGATCTGCCACCGCAATGTGCTGCGCTGAACCGCACCAACATTAATACCCAGCTGCTGACGCTGGAAGCGGCGGCAACCGGCAAGAAGGAGCATATCTATCATGCAGCGATGCTCGACCCGCATACAGCTGCCGAGTTGTCCATCGATGACATTAAGAGCCTGTGCGACGATCTGATCGAAGCACATGGTGATTGGCTCCCTAAATACCAATAAGTTAAATAGATGGAATAAACGCAAACTCAAGGTGCGAGTAGATTCTCGCTCCTTGAGTTTTTTGTTCGATTTATTCTATCGTTGGTCGCCATGATATAATAAATAAAAATTCGAGGATTAGCCTTATGTTTTAACGACAAAGGCATGGGATCGGAGTTCCTGGATCCCATATGAAACTAGCCGTAAGGGGGCCCGGAATGAAGCTGAGGTTACTCATCAGTCTGCTGTTGCTGCTGTTCTCGGCAGGATGTACCCGGGATGTGTCCGTGTTTGAATCTACAATTTATACATTTGGAGACGACATGATCAACGTTGATTGTTCCGACGAAGTGAACCGTAACCGGAAGAACCACACGGATGAGGGGTATCACTGTGAGGTGCTAGTTACCGAAGCCACTTCCCTGAAGGAAAGTGGGGGAGAAACTATCAAGCTGGAAGAACTAAAGAACGGCGATCTTATCCGGATCACATTAAAAAAGCCGTTGAATATAAGCAAAAACAACAGAAGTTTTGCAGCAAAAGAAATTGTATTACTGCATCAATAAAAGAGAGACGCTCTGGTAACTACAGAAGCGTCTCTCTTTTTCGTTAACGGATGGCATGCGGAAATCATCTATGGATTTATATTGGCATGCGGGAGTGTGATGAGAAACTCGGTCCCTGATCTTGGCGAACTCCGTACCGATACGCTTCCATTCATGGCACGGATGGCTTGATAGGAGAAGGTGAGTCCAAGCCCGGTGCCGCTCATTTTGGTGGAATAGTAGATCGAACCGAGACGGCTCAATTGCTCAGGGGTCATACCGACCCCGTTATCCTTGATTTCGATGGCCACCTGCTCCGCTTCTTCATAGATGGTGATGTGGACCGTACCTCTGTCAACGTCTTTACTGGCCTCAATCGCATTCTTAATAAAGTTGACCAACAGCTGCTTGAGCTCCGCCGGACTGCCTAAAATGTAGATGGGGAGCTGAGGGTAGTCAGCGCTGAGGGTCACGTTGCTCATATTAGCATATGACGTCATGAGCTCAACGACAGACTTGATCTGGGCGGAGAGCTCGATTCTTTGCTGAAACGGCAAGTGAGGTTTGCTGATCGAAAGGTATTCGGACAAGATTTGCTCGGTCCGGCGAATTTCCTCCATGCTGATTTCCAGAAAACGTTCGGTTTTTTCCTGAGGGAACGTACCGCTCTTAATCAATTGCAGGAATCCAAGCACGGTGGTCAGCGGATTGCGGACCTCATGGGCAAGGGATGCGGCGACATGATTGACGGCTTCGGCTTTCTCATTTTGGATATACCGCAGATAAAGTTCTTTGTCGGATACGGATTTGTTAAACAGGGTCACGAGAAGCCATATCCCGAGCGAGTTATGAACAGGCATAGCTAAAATATTAAATATGATGTAATTCGTGATGTAGTCGGGTTTGGTTATATAGAGTACCAGTAGCGGAAGGAAAGAGAAGCTGATACCGGCTATAAAAATGATCCAAAATTTGTGTTTGCTTCGGTGATACAGGAATGACAGCAGAATAGACAGCGGAAAAGTGAAGATCAATATAATGATGGCGTCGATCATGCCGGCTCCGCCAATGTACAGCCGATAAATTAGAAATTCCACAAGCAGAATTACTCCTGTCGTGAACCCTCCAAATAACATGCCGAAGAACATAATGACATACCGTACGTCAAAAATCACCCCGCTTTGAACACTCGAAGCAAAGGTCATGGACAACAGCATGCACAGCGAACAAATAACAATAATGAAATTACGGGAATAGTTGACTGTCAGTTTTCTGTAATAGATGTTGTATGCGACAAAAGGCATCAACGCAAACAAAAGCTGCAGTAAAACATCTTTAATCACAGGCAGTAGGCCCACCCCTTTAAAGGATATCGAATCGTCCGCTAGATTAACCATGTCCATTCAAGTTCGACGTCAAAAACGAAAAATCCTTGAACGTTGAATAAAAATAACAAAATTTATTCGTACTCAGATTGAAACGAGGAACATATAAATCCATCAAGAAAACGCTTGCAGACAATCGATGCACACATGATCCAGACACTCAGCATTTAAGAGACGAACACATTTCCATGAATGGAGGGTTCACAAGTGAAGCTGAAAACCGTTCTGAGACCCATGTTCATTCTTTTGTTGGTCGCGTCTTTTTTTGCTGCCGGATGCCAGAGTGTAACGCCACCGACAGCATCAGATCCGCCGCCTAAAGAAGAGGTAAAGACACCCGGAGGCAGTGATGAGCCTGCACCGCAGGGCGATGCGAAAGCGACGCCGAGAAATGAAACGCTTTACGTGAACGGTTTGCAATGGGGGGCACCTACGAATTTTAACCTGCTTAGCGGAAACCCGGCGTTTCCGATTAACTACGGAAACTCCAGGGAACTCGTCTATGAAACCTTGTTTATGGTCAATCAGCTGACAGGCGAGTTAGAGCCGCTGCTGGGTACCAAGTATGAATGGACCGACGATCTGACCTTGAAGATCGAATTGAACAAGGATGCCAAATGGAGCGACGGCAAGCCGTTCACTTCCGATGACGTCGTCTATACCTACCAGCTCGGCAAAAAGTATGACATCAACTGGAGCAGCTTCTGGACCTACATCGAGGACGTAACGGCAGATGGACCGCAAACGGTGAACATCAAGCTGAATAAAGACAATCCGAACAAATTGACGGTGCTCGACAGCATCGAGGTTATGCCGATGCTGCCCAAGCATGTATGGGAAGAGGTCGAGAAGAAAGCTAATAACGACCTTGCCACCATTCGTAAAGAAGTCAACGAGGACCCGATCGGAACAGGGCCTTACAAAATGTATTTTTACAATGATCAGAAGATCACGATTGTCCGGGACGATAACTATTGGGGTCAGGCGCTCTTTGGCAAGCTGCCGGCTCCCAAATACATTACCCATGTCATCTATAAAGACAATGCAGCGGGTGACCTGGCATTCAAGAGCGGTCAGGTCGACGTATCGCAGCAGTTTATTCCGCAGGTATGGAAAATGTGGGAGGGCGGGGCTCCGGTTAAAACCTATATCAAAGACGCTCCATACTATGTGCCCGGCTCCATGCCATCGATCTTCTTCAACATGTCGAAGGAAGGTCTCAACCATCCGGATGTCAGAAGAGCGATTGCCATGGCGATTGATTACGGCAAAATTTCGGAGCTGGCCATCAGCGGCTACTCGGCTCCAATGGAGCCGTCGTTGACGCTGAATACGGAGGCCGAAGCGAAATATGTAGACCAGGCGGCCATCAAACCGCTACAGTGGACAACGGACGTAGATGCGGCCAATGCACTCCTTGATTCGATCGGCGCCGCGAAGGGAAAAGACGGAATTCGCGTTTTGAACGGAACCCGCCTCGGCCCGTTCGAAATCGAATGTCCATACGGCTGGTCGGATTGGAATGCGGCGCTTGAGATTGTCGCTCAGAACGCGAAGGCCATCGGTATCGAGATTCGAACCAAATTCCCGGAAGCGCCCGTATGGACCAATGATTTACAGACCGGCAAGTTCGATATCATCATGAACACGCCTGCCGGCGGGGTCAGCCCGAGCCAGCCGTGGAACCGTGCCATGACCATCATGTACTCCAAGGGCGTTGCGCCGATGGGCGAAATGGCATTCTACAACTGGGGCCGGTATAAGAACGATCAAGCAGATGCCATCATCGAGAAGATTCCTACAATCACGGACGAAGCTGAATTGAAAGCGCTCTACACCGAATTGACCCAAATCTGGTTGAAGGAGATTCCATCGATTCCGCTCATGTATCGTCCATGGGTATTCGACACCGTCAATGAGTCGGTGTGGAAAGGGTTCCCGACCGAAGGAGACGGCAGCAACATCCCGCCTCAAATTTCGATGGATGGAGCCGGCATCAAGTCGCTGTATCAGATTCATAACTGATGCATATAACTCAATGAACCAAGACCTATATTAGCGGATTTACACCCCTGATATAGGTCTCTTTTCCACCAAATTCGAAGGTGTGATCCATGGGGGTGAGCTGCTTGAGCGTTTACGGAAAATATATCGTCAAGAAGTTCTTCTGGTACTTTCTAACGCTGGTGATTGCCGTCACGCTGAATTTCCTGTTGCCCCGGATGATTGAGGGGAATCCGGTAAGCATGATTGTGTCCGAGATGACGCAGGGGATGACCGACAGCGATACGATCAAACGGGTCTATGAGACGTTTCTCGTTGAGTTCGGAATCGACAAGCCTTTATGGGAGCAGTTCTTCATCTATCTGAAAAATTTGGCGACAGGCAACCTGGGCACTTCATTCGGGCTGTATCCGAAACCGGTAACGGAAATTCTGGCCTCGGCGGTTCCCTGGACGATCGGGCTTCAGCTTCCGGCCATTCTGGTTGGCTGGCTGATCGGGAACGTGCTGGGCGCCGTTGCGGCTTACCGCAAAGGCGTGTTTGATAAAGTGATATTCCCGGTGGCCTTGTTCGTGAATTCCATTCCGTTCTTCACCCTGGCCATTATTATGCTGTATGTGTTCGCCCTGTCCCTGAACTGGTTTCCGCTGCACGGGGGCTACGATTATCAAATGGTGCCGTCACTCAGCTTTGAATTTTTCGCTTCCGTACTTAGGCATCACACGCTTCCATTTCTATCGATCGTGCTGGTTACGATTGGCGGCCAAGCCATTGGCATGCGGGAGATGTCCATCTATGAACTGAATTCGGATTATGTGCTGTACAGCAAACTTCTCGGGATACGGGATTCCAAGATCGCGAGGTATGTATTCCGGAATGCGATGCTGCCCCAGATCACGGGCTTGGCATTATCCATCGGTACGATGGTGGGCGGTTCGCTGATCTGTGAGATCGTATTCAGTTATCCGGGAATCGGAACCTGGATGTTCACGGCGATCCGTCAGCTGGATTATCCGTTAATTTCGGGTTGCACTCTCTTGATCGCCCTGGCTGTGCTGCTGGCCAACTTTACGATTGACCTAATCTACGGCTGGATCGATCCAAGAATCAAGGCCGCTCAGATGGAGGATCAATAATATGAATAGTTCCTTTCGCATATTGATCAAATCGCCAAAGTTTATGTTCGGAGCCTGCATGCTGCTGGCTATGATCGGCATGGTGCTGATCTACCCGCTCTTTAACCGCAATGACCCGCTGGAGATGATCGCACTGGCGTACCAGCCGCCGGATTCGAAGCTGCTGCTGGGGTCGGATAACTTCGGCAGGGATTTATTCCTTGAATTGATCTATGGTATCCGGACCTCCTTGCAGGTCGGGCTGATTGCCGGCGTATTTGCTACCGTGATCGGTCTTGTGATCGGTTTAGCCTCAGGGTACATCGGAGGCATGATCGATAATCTGCTGACCGCGATCACCAACATCTTCATCGTGATACCTTCCTTTGTCATCCTGATTCTGATCTCGGTCAGTATCGATTCGCGCAGCTCGTTTGTTACGGCCGTCATTATCGGCATTACCAGCTGGCCCTGGACGGCCAGGGCCGTACGTGCACAGACATCCTCGCTCCGCAACCGGGATCATGTGAATATCGCGAAAATATCCGGATACAGCACGCCGCGCATTATCATCTCGGAAATTTTGCCGTACATCGCTTCCTACGTTGTCATGGCTTTCGTGCTGCAGACGGCATCGGGCATTCTGTCCGAGGCTTCCATCTCGATGCTGGGGCTGGGACCGTACAACACGATTTCCCTTGGCATTATCATGAACTGGGCACTCGTATTTGAAGCACCCGTTGCCGGCGCGTGGTGGGCCTTCATCCCGGCGGCGATCTCCATCGCCATCATCACCTTCTCCTTGTACATGATGAACACCGGCATGGATGAAATATTCAATCCGAAGATTAGGAGCTGATGGGGCCTTGAGCACAAATATACTGGAAGTTAACGAATTGAAAACCTATTACCGTACCCGGTTGAAGGAGCATGTATATGCCGTAGACGGCGTGAGCTTCTCACTCGAGAAGGGGAAGACGCTTGGCATTGCCGGTGAATCCGGCTGCGGTAAATCGACCCTTGCGCTCAGCCTGATGGGATTCTATTTTCCACCGCTGCATTTTGGCAGCGGCTCCATTGTCATCAACGGTACGGACATTATGAAGCTTGGCAAGGAACAGCTCCGTTCCCAGGTGTCGGGAAGAGAGATATCGTATATCCCGCAAGCAGCTATGAATGCCCTGAATCCTACGCTCAAAATCATTCATTTTGTCGAGGATATTATGAAGGAGCATCGCCCTGAGCTGAACAAGAAGCAGGTGTGGGATATGGCGGCGGAACGGTTCGAAACCTTGAATTTGTCGACCAAGGTACTGAACTCCTATCCGAACGAGCTGTCAGGCGGCATGAAGCAGCGGACGGTTATCGCAATCTCCACCATTCTGAATCCCAAAGTGCTGATAGCGGACGAACCGACCTCGGCGCTGGACGTAACCTCGCAGAAAGCGGTGATCAAGCTGCTGAAGAGTCTGCTGGATCGGGGCTATATTCAGTCTCTGGTATTCATCACGCACGAGCTGCCGCTGCTTTATCACGTAACGGATGACATCATTGTCATGTATGCAGGGGAGATCGTGGAGCGCGGAACCGCAGAGCAAATGATTTTTGACCCGATACACCCGTATACGAAAAAACTGATGGGTTCCATCATTGTGCCGGAGGAAGGTATGAAAGGACATAAGCTGGCCGCCATCCCGGGAACCCCGCCTAATCTGAAGAACGTGCCGGAGGGGTGCCGGTTCGCGGATCGCTGTTCCTATGTGCAGGACGCCTGTCGGAAGGGAAAGATTACGAGCCAGACCGTGGAGGATCGAATCTATCGCTGCATCGTGGAACCGGGTGTGCTTAAGGAGTGGTATGCGAATGAAGAGGAATGATGTCCTGATTCGGGGAGAGCATCTTACAAAGGTATTCGGTTACGGGAAACAGAAGACAACCGCCGTAGAGGATGTTAGCTTTACCTTCCATGAAGGCGAAATCATATCGATTGTCGGCGAGAGCGGAAGCGGCAAAACGACACTGGCCAAAATGATCATGGGCCTGCTGAAGGAGAGCAGCGGTACGATTGAATATATGGGCAAGCCAAGGCAGTTGAAGCGGCACAGAGACCGGAAGCGCTATTGGAAAAACATTCAGGCGATCTTCCAGGACCCGTTCTCTTCGTTCAATCTGTTCTACAAAGTCGAGAAACTGCTGCTCGATTGCATCAAGCTGCAGGGTGATAAACTGACGAAGGAGGAGCAATTCCGCAAAATGAAGGAAGCGTGCTCCTTCGTCAATCTGAAGTTTGAAGAGCTGCACAATAAATACCCGTTCGAACTGTCCGGCGGGCAAATGCAGCGCCTGATGATCGCCCGGATCTTCATGCTTCATCCGAAACTGCTGATTGCGGATGAACCGACCTCCATGGTCGACGCATGCTCAAGGTCTACGATACTGGATATGCTCTTGAAGCTGCGGGATGAGAACAACATGACGATTATTTTCATTACCCATGACGTAGGGCTCGCTTATTATGTAAGCGATACGCTGTATATTATGGAGCAGGGGAAAGTCGTGGAGCGGGGACCGGCGGAAGAGGTTATCTTAAATCCGCAGCATCCTTATACCCAGCAGTTGATTTCAGATGTGCCCAAGATCCACTCCGAGTGGGATTTGGCATGAGCGACGTGAATGGTGGAAATCTCATGATGGAAAAGCCCGAAGCGTAATGCCGCTTCGGGCTTTATTTTGTTAAAAAATTCAACTATAGGCGATCTGTCCTCTGAGAAAGTACGTCGATAGACATTTTTGTTATAGCGCGCACAGAATAGAGTCCCTATTCGCTTCGTTTATTTTCGTGAATATGACACTCCGAGTGGTTACGGTAAAATTTCTCTATTCTTGATCTTCGCATTTGTGAAGGATCTGCCGATAAATGATATGGCTGCCATTTGAGTTATCCCGCAGCTCGCATTCGGTATACCGCAAAGCATCAGACGTGACTGCGTGTATGCTTCATAAGGAGACCATCAAACATCATGTGTACTTACATCTTGGGGGCAACGATCTTGGCATTAGTCGCCCTCACCATCATTTTCTGGATTTTCTTGTACAGGAGCGGTTATCAGCGGAAGTTAAGCCATCAGGCCTTGGACATGGCCGAGGACAGATTCCGCCTGCTAGATGATATGCTGCTTACACTTGATGTTGGCATTTGGTCGTACGATTTCGGCATAAGGAGGATCCAAAATACTTCTTTGGCTTTTCATAAAATCACAGGTTATTCACAACGTGATTTCGCGGACGGTCTTCCCTGGGAAACGCTGATCCACCCAGAGGATATGACGCTGTTCCGATCGTTGATAGACAAACTTCGACAAGGCGACGCCGTTCATACCGAATACCGCATCATCCATGCGGAGGGCGAAGTACGCTGGGTTCAGGTGAAGATGATTCCGACGATGAATGAAACCGGTCAAATCGTTCGGACCGATGGCATTGCCATTGACATTACCACCCGCTTTCGCATGGAAGAGGCGCTGTATGATATTACGGAATGCAAGAAGATGGAACAGGCGCTCAAGGAAAGCATGAACCGGTATCGCAGGCTGGTGGAGGTATCTCCTATTGCCATTGCAGTCTGCAAGGACCGCAAGCTCATGTACGTGAATCCCGCCGGACTTCGGATCCTTGGAGCGCCGGGTCCTGAGAACATCCTGGATACAGATCCTTGGGACTGGGTGCTTGATCCCTATGAGGAGTGGGCACGCAGACGGCTCACACGGCTTATTCGAACAGGGGAGGTTGTGCCAGAGGAATTAGCCATAAAACGAGTAGACGGAGAGCGGGTCGATGTCGTGGCAACGGCACTGTATGATGCGGAATCGGACACGATTGAAGTTTTTTTTGAGGATATAACCGCCCGTAAATCAGCGGAACGAGCCCTTATGGAGAGTGATCGAATCAACCGCCATATCCTCGATATCGCTCCGGTCGCGATGTTCCTGCACTCCGATTTTTCTTATATTTATGCGAATCCCGCGGGCTTTTCCTTATTGGGCATTACGGATATCGAACAATTGGCGAGTACTTCGCTCCAGGACATCATTCCCTCGGATCAGGTTGAGTTCGTGATTTCGGAGGTTGAGCATGTGTACGAAAGCGGGAACACCTCGGAGCTCGCCGGGAACAAACTGGTCCGGCTGGATGGAACGATTATTGATATTGAAGCCATTACCACGCCGATCCCATATATAGGACGCAATACAGCACTGACCATTATTCGGGATGTCACAGAGCAGAAGAGGGCGGAACGGGAACGGATTGCGGCCGAAAGGCTTGTCCGGGAGAGCGAGGACCTGTATTTCAGGCTGCAGATGAGTCTGGATCAATTCTCCTCCGATCTTTTCGGGATGGTGAAGATAAGCGAATTGAATGCCCGTATTGTGCGGGAAATCAAAAAGGTGCTGGGGACGGATCGGGTGAGCCTCATACAGATCAACCACCACAGCCTGCATATCAAGATCCAAGGGGGCCATAAAGATCCGCCACAAGGGGTGCTGCATGCGATCCATACATGCGGTCCCGAGCATATTCCATTCTGTAAACTGTTTGAGATGTCTGACGGATATTTTGTCAAGATTGGAGAAATGAATGGGGACAGCAGTATTGTTTGCATTGGCGGAGAGGTGGTTCCTCAGCCTATGATACAGGCCCAAAAAATATGGCTGGAGACCATTACGCGCTATGCAAGTGTTCTGTACGATAACTTCCGCGTCATTGAGGATTTGACGAGGGAACTGGAGAAGCTGGGTTCATCCCAGCAGATCATGCCCCTATGGCTGCTGCGACTGATGCTGCATTTATCCGAGAATGAACGAAAGCGATTGTCCCAGGATCTTCATGATGCCGCGCTCCAGGAACAGATTATATGGTACAGGAAATTAAATCAGATTACATCGGATCATGAGCTGCCAGAGCATCTGCGTCCACAGCTGGAGGAAATCGAGCAGGGGCTTCTGGATGTGATTTATCAGATTCGAATTACGTGCAACGAGCTTCGTCCCCCACTGCTGAAGGAGGAGGGGTTGGAACGTTCGCTCGAGGCATTGTTTGAATTTACCCAGCTGCGCACCAATTATTCGATACAGTTCGACTGTTCGAACTTCGATGATGATATCAGTGACGATCATTTGATTGGACTGTACAGAATTGTCCAGGAGCTGCTGGCCAATGCAACGAAGCATTCGAACGCGACGGAGGTAAAGCTCCGTTTGTCCACCCAGTCGGATGAAGTCAATCTGAGTTATGAAGACAACGGGATTGGAATCGACCCCAGCCAGCAATCGGACCAATTCAACAGCATGGGGATCGGCGGCATGAAGGAACGGGTGAGAAGCATGAACGGCAAAATCCAGTTCGACTCATCGGATAGCGGGGGGTTGGCTGTCTATATATCCATAACGGCAAGGTAAATTCCGCCGGCAGCAAAGCAAGCAAGATATCAGACTGAAGGAGTCATGAGTGACGATGATCGAAATTTTATTGGTGGATGACCATCCCTCGGTGATGGAGGGAACCAAGGTGCTGCTTGAGCAGGAAAAGGATATGTTCGTGAAGCTGGCGAATACGCCGGAGCGGGCGCTGGAGCTGGTGAGCAGGCTGCATTTTGACGTGATGCTGATTGATATGCACATGCCGGGCATGAACGGAATTGATTTGGCCAAGCAGATCCTCCGGATTGCTCCGGACGCGGTGATGCTGATTTATACGGGCTTTGAAGTCAGCAATCATTTTAATTTGATTATGGAGGCCGGACTGGCTGGTTTTGTCTCGAAAACGTCGGGCAAAGAGCAGTTGGTAACGGCTGTTCGGTGTGCGCTGCGAGGAGAAGTCGTTCTGCCGTTGACACTCGTGAAGCAGCTTCGTCGTGTGACCGCAAATGGTCCGGAACGGACGGCAGGGGCGCCGGCAGCCCCGTCTATAACCGATAAAGAATATAGTATTCTCAAGGAAATCGCTCGCGGAAAGAGCAACAAAGAGATTGCGGGAACGGTGATCATGAGCCAGCGTTCACTCGAGTACTGCTTAACCAATCTCTTTCAAAAGTTGAATGTAAAGTCACGCATAGAAGCTGCACTGAAGGCAAAGCAAATGGGAATCCTCTCGGATTCGGATTTTGTCCAGATGGGCTGATAGGCTAGCTCTCCTTCCGATTCAGATCATGAAGCATTGCATCCCTTGACATGTTCAAAGATGATTTCGCTACCCTTCGACAACAATCGCAGGGAAGCCCGCAAAATTCTTGCGTGAGCACGCAAGAGAATTTCGGTTACGAAAGGTATGTAAGTGTATATGCTTATGTTACTGGATGGATATAGTCTGTAAGTAGGAAGGATGGTTGCTTGCGGCATGACAAAGGACCTATTTGAATATGGTGTCGATGACCTCTTGTCACTGGAAGAGATTGAGGAAGTGTTGGCGCAGCTCGAAGAAGAGTGGAATGAATTTAACAGCCGGAAGAAGCGAGGGTGACTTATAATGAAACGATGGAAATCTTTGAAAGCTCTGTTTGCTATGAAACTCCAGAGCCGTATGCTGCTTATCATTTTGGGGTCGATCACGATTTTTCTAGCTGTCATGATGGCTTATATCAGTATGACTACAACGGAGGAAGCGCTGGATTCGGCCAAGACGCTTGCGGTGACAACGAGTGAGAAGATCGGCGCGATTGTACAAGCAGAGCTCGACGATGTAATGAACTCCGCGCGTACATTGGCTGTAAGCTTTGTTGGAATGAAAGAGAGCGATACCACGAATCGTGCAGCCGTTACTGAGATACTGAGAAGAAATCTGGAAGACAATCCGTCCTGGAAAGGGATCTGGACGTTGTGGGAGCCGGATGCTTTTGACGGACAGGATAGCGAATATAAAAACAAACTCGGCAGTGACCAATCGGGACGAATGATGTCCTACTGGGCAAGAACGGAGTCCGGCCTGGAACATTCCGTAATCGAGGATTATGAGCACGAAGGGGAAGGTGATTTCTATCTCCTGGCGAAGAACAGCGGCAAAGAAATCATTATGGATCCGTACGTCTTCAAAGTAGGCAACGAAGATGTCATGATGACATCGCTCGTTGTTCCGATTATCGATAACGGAAAGACCGTCGGCGTGGTTGGCGTCGATATTTCCCTGGCACATTTGCAAAGCGTAATGGAGCAATTCCGATTGTTCGATACGGGGTATGCGCATATTTATTCGAATACCGGCGTGATCGTAACGTCGCCGGAGGACGGATTGATGGGGCAGACGCTGGAAAAGGCCTATCCCGGCAAGACGGTTCCTCTCATACTGGATGCGATTCGGGAAGGAGATGTCTATGCCGAGGAAGATTCAGAGCTGTACAAGCTGTATACGCCGATCAAGACCGGATTAACCGAAACGCCATGGTCTGCCGCTATCATTATCCCGATGGATGAGATTACGGCGAAGTCGGATGCACTGATCATCTCCATTATCGTTGCCGGTGCAGCCACCTTGGTGGCCATGGCGGCTGTAGTGGTCCTGTTAACGAGATCCATTGTGAAGCCGCTGGGCGTTTCCGTTGCTATCGGCGAGTTCATGTCGAAGGGAGACTTCACGCAGAAGGTTCCTGCGGTTTATCTTCGCAGAGCCGACGAGATCGGCACGTTGTCCAGAGTATTCGCTCAGCTGCTGGAGAGCATGAAGGAAATGATCGGCAAAGTGAACATAAACGCATCATCGGTAGCCGCGGCTTCACAGCAGCTGTCGGCTGGTGCCGAGGAACTGGCCGTTGGAAGCAGCAGTCAGGCTGAATCCGTGCAAACCGTTAGCGAATTGTTCCATGAATGGTCGAATGCCATCAATTCCGTGGCGAGCGATGCCTCGGCTGCATCCGAGCTTGTAAATCAAACCTCCGGCATTGCAGCGGAAGGCAGCGGCATCGTCCAGCAGTCGGTGGAAGGCATGAATCGGGTACGGGAGCAGGTTGCCAAACTCGAAGCTGACTCCCAGCGGATCGGCGAGATCATCGAGGTCATCGACGACATCGCCAAGCAGACCAATCTGCTTGCCCTCAATGCCACGATCGAGGCTGCCCGTGCCGGCGATCAAGGAAGAGGTTTCGCTGTGGTGGCGGATGAAGTGCGTAAGCTAGCCGAACGTAGCGGAGGTGCCACAAAGCAGATCGCCGATATCATCAAGGGCATGCAGAAGAATACGACCGATAGCGTGGAGGCGGTGAATCAAGGCGTCATCCACACGGAAAAAGCCGGTGAAGCCTTTGCCTACATTACAAGCATGGTGAACGAATCGGCGGGTAAGGTGATGGATATTGCAGCCGCCAGCGAGGAGCAGGCAGCCCAGGCTGCCGAGGTGGCAACCGCGATTGAAACGATATCTTCGTCGACGGAGGAAACGGCGGCTACAAGCGAGGAATCGGCTGCAACAGCACAATCGCTTGCCGAGCTTGCCGAAGAGTTGAACCATACCGTATCGGCCTTCAAAATCTCGTAGCACCACTGGCATATTGATGATAAGCTTGGCCTAAGGGCCGGGCTTTTTTTATATATAAAGTGACGATTTATGTACGCTGTGAGATTTTAATACACCTATAACTACTCTTAAACGCGGTCTGTCTTCTGTGAATTACGTCGATAGAAGTTTTTGTCCATAAATCATGGTGGACTGCTCGGACGAAGGGAGGAACACGTGTTGTGAATGGCAGCTTGTTTCAGCAGATATTAGAAGAGGGAGATTATGTCCCCCGCTTTTACGCCTATTACTATAAGCAGTGGATGGATTATGAAATGCCTTACCACCAGCATGATTCAACCGAGATTATGTATATGATTTCAGGGGTATGCCGGATTGACGTGAAGGTAGGCGATACGGAAAAGAGCGTCACGCTCAAAAAAGGGGAGTTTATGGTGCTGGATGCCGATGTCCCGCATCGGTTAATCGTTGAGCAGGCGGTCTCCTGCCGAATGCTGAATGTGGAGTTCGGGTTTATGGAATGTGAAGGGAGGACGCTTTCTCTTAGGCAGATTGCCGGTGAGGAGGAAGAGGTGTCCTTTCTCCTGAATCGGCCGTTTCCCTACTTGGTGCTAGCGGATCAGGAGGAGGTATATCCGGTGCTCAAGAGCCTCGTGCTTGAACTCGATCAGAGAGGGACCGAGGGCAGAATGATGACGCATATGCTGTTTATTCAGCTCCTTGTATGCATTGCCCGTCTGTATGAAGAAAGGGAACGCAGCGAAGTGCAGCAGAGCGAGTTCTATATTAAACGAAGTGTCGATTTCTTGCATCAGAACTATGACCGCAATATTCAGGTGAAGGACGTTGCCGCCGAGGTGAATCTGCATCCCGGCTACTTGCATCGGGTATTTCGCAGAGGAACGGGCAGGACAATCACCGAGTATCTGACCATGATTCGCATGGAAAAGGCCAAAATGCTGCTGGAGCAGACCGATATCCCCATACATGAAATATCGGATTATGTAGGTGTTGGCAGCCGGCAGTATTTCCATATGTTATTCAAGAAGTATACGGGAACCACGCCGGTGGAATATCGGCTGCGGAAGGACCGGAATGCCTGGAAATATGGTGATCCGGATGCCGCAGCAGATAAGAAGTGAGGATTTTTGACTCGGAAGAGTTCAAGAGGTCATGATTTTGATAACGCTTTCTACCGCTCGATTGCTACAATAACTACAATCTAATTTGCAGCTAGGGAGTGGATAGAATGTCATTTAAGGTTGCTTTTATCGGAGCGGGAAGCATCGGCTTTACCCGGGGAATTCTACGTGACTTGTTGACTGTACCGGAGTTCAGGGATATCGAGGTTGCTTTCACCGACATCAGCCAGCATAACCTGGATATGGTCACGGAATTGTGTCAGCGGGACATTACCGAGAATGGACTGTCGATTGCCATCCAGTCCACCACGGATCGAAGACAAGCCCTGCAGGATGCCAAATATGTCATCTGCACCATTCGCGTGGGCGGACTGGAGGCATTCCGTACGGATGTGGACATTCCGCTGAAATATGGCATCGATCAATGCGTGGGCGACACGCTCTGTGCAGGCGGCATTATGTATGGCCAGCGGGGAATCCCCGAGATGCTGAGCATTTGCCGGGATATTCGCGAGGTGTGCGCACCTGACGTTCTGCTATTGAACTATTCGAATCCGATGGCCATGCTGACATGGGCATGCAATCAGTATGGCGGCGTGCGGACGATTGGTTTATGCCATGGCGTGCAGCATGGGCATCACCAGATCGCCGAGGTGTATGGCTTGAAAAAACAAGAGGTCGATATTGTCTGTGCCGGGATTAATCATCAGACTTGGTATATTCGAGCCTCACATCAAGGCAAGGACTTGACGGCTGGGCTGCTGGAGGCATTTGAACGACATCCGGAGTACAGCAGGACAGAGAAGGTTCGCATCGATATGCTGAGGCGTTTCGGATATTACAGCACCGAATCCAACGGCCATCTAAGCGAATATGTTCCTTGGTACCGTAAACGGCCGGAGGAAATTACGGAGTGGATTGACCTCAGCAGCTGGATCAACGGAGAGACGGGCGGATATTTGCGAGTCTGTACCGAGGGACGCAACTGGTTCGAGACCGATTTCCCGAACTGGATGAAAGATCCGGCTATGGAGTACACGCCGGAGCAACGGGGAGAGGAGCACGGCTCCTACATTATTGAAGGTTTGGAGACCGGCCGGGTATACCGGGGACATTTTAATGTCGTGAATGAAGGCATTATTGCAAATCTGCCGGAAGATGCCATCATTGAGGCGCCGGGTTACGTCGACCGGAACGGCATATCCATGCCGCATGTAGGGAGTTTGCCGTTAGGGCCGGCTGCGGTGTGTAGTGTAAGCATATCCGTTCAACGGCTGGCGGTTGAAGCGGCGGTTCATGGAGATGACAAGCTGCTTCGTCAGGCATTTATGATGGATCCGCTGGTCGGAGCGGTATGTAATCCGAAGGAAATCTGGCAGCTGGTCGATGAAATGCTGGTAGCCGGTGAAGCATGGCTTCCTCAGTATGCGGCTTCGATCGCCGAAGCGAAGGCACGTCTAACAGCGGGCAATCTGATCCCTACCCGTCCGTATGAAGGAGCCGCCAGACTCAAGGTGAAGACGGTGGAGGAGATGCAGCTCGATCGGGAGAAGGCAAACAAAAACGCAGGTGAATCCGACAAAGGGAAGGATCGCGAAAAAGGTAATCCGGTTGCACATTAACGAAGGTATCAACAATAGAAATACTTAGAGTTTCATAAATGCGAATTAAACAAACACTTTGGGCTTGGATGGTATAACGGACAAAAATCCGCTATAATCCCTCTGCCAGAAGTGTTTTTTTCTGCAAGCCGTTCATCTTTTACCTGCATATACTACGAATACCTAGATACAAATTCGGATGGACAATCCCTGACCTTAGACAGGTACACAGTTTGGGTAAAAATGGTTACAATTCAATTAGATAGGCAAAGTTCACCATTAAGGAGGCATGGGGATGATTATTGGGGTTCCCAAAGAAATCAAAAATAACGAAAGTCGCGTAGGCATGACGCCGGGTACGGTCGTCAGCTTCAGAAATGCCGGGCACGAAGTTCTCGTACAATCCGGGGCCGGCCTTGGGATCGGTTTTACGGATGAAGCATATAGAGCGGCTGGAGCCAAAGTGGTTGCAACGGCTGCCGAAGCGTGGAAAGCCGAGATGGTTGTGAAAGTGAAAGAACCCCTGCAAGAGGAATATGAATACTTTCAAGAGGAAATGATCCTATACACGTATCTGCACCTGGCCCCCGAGCCGGAACTGACCAAAGCGCTTGTTGAACGTAAGGTGAGTGCCGTTGCTTATGAAACGATACAATTGACGGATGGCAGCTTGCCGCTGCTGACACCGATGAGTGAAGTGGCAGGTAGAATGTCCATTCAAATCGGGGCGCATTTCCTGGAAAAAGCGCACGGCGGCAAGGGTGTCCTTCTAAGCGGCGTACCGGGCGTCGCACCGGGTAAGGTTGCCGTTATCGGCGGCGGCATCGTTGGCACCAATGCGGCAAGGATTGCGCTGGGGCTCGGTGCGGACGTCAGCATCCTCGATATTAATCCCGGCCGACTTCGTCAACTGGATGATCTTTTCCAGGGACGGGTCAAAACGATCATGTCCGATCCGTATCACATTGCGGAAACGGTGAAGGCCGCCGACCTTGTTGTGGGTGCGGTATTGATCCCCGGTGCACGAGCCCCGCGCCTCGTAACGGAAGAGATGGTAAAAGAGATGAGTCCGGGATCGGTCATCGTGGATGTGGCGATTGATCAAGGAGGCTCCATTGAGACGATCGACCGGATCACCACGCATGACAACCCGACCTATGAAAAGCATGGTGTTATCCATTATGCTGTAGCCAACATGCCGGGCGCCGTAGCCAGAACCTCCACCATGGCACTGACCAATGTAACGGCACCCTATGGGTTGAGAATAGCAAGTAAAGGACTACGGACTGCCGCACGTCATGATAAAGCGCTTGCCAAGGGCATTAATGTCATCGACGGCAAGGTAACCTATGAAGCGGTTGCGGCGGCTCATGGTTATGCGTACACCAGCATTGACGATTATTTGCTGGCATAGAGATAACAAGTTTAAAGCATGTAGAGCCATTTTTCAAAAATTTGACATGATACCGGGGGTTATGACGTAAACCTTGGGGGCTTTCGTTGGCCAGTGTGGACAAAGTTGAAAAATGGCTTTTTTATGTTCCTGCCATGTTGGATGGCATCTTGCAACGAGGTCATCTTCGCCTAGGTCAACATAAACAGGAGCTTATGCAGTTCCGTTTCCTCCAAATGCCTCCACTCACCCCGTTCCAGTTGATCCAGCGTAATATTCATAATTCGGACGCGCTCCAGCTTCAGCACGCTGTACCCCAAGGCTTTGCACATTCTGCGGATTTGCAGATTAAGGCCCTGTGTCAAAATGATACGAAAAACATCTTCGCTTTGCCTGTAAACCGTGCATGGTTTGGTTACTACGTTCAGGATTTCAACACCTTGAGACATCGCTTGAATAAATGCGTCCGTAACGGGTTTGTCCACGGTCACCACATATTCTTTCTCATGATTATGTTCCGAACGCATCATTTTGTTCACAATATCTCCGTCATTCGTAAGCAAAATCAAACCTTCAGAGGCTTTATCCAGCCTCCCAATGGCAAATATGCGCGATGGATAGTTAACAAACTGAATAATGTTTCCCGCCACATGTTCTGCTGCCGTACAGACAATACCGATGGGTTTATTGAGAGCCAGGTAAACCGCCTCGCTATCATTATGAGGAATTTCCTTCCCATCTATCAATACGAGATCGTGCAGTTCAACATCCGCCCCTTTTTCACACACCTTGCCATTGATCGTAATCCGTCCGGCCGCAATCAATCGGTTGGTTTCTCTGCGCGAGCAAAATCCCGTTTCACTTATATATTTGTTAATTCGCATGCTCCACCGCTTCTCATGTGTAATAATGCCACAGGTTCATTTAGTTAGCTCCTCTCCTCATTTCCTCCTCTGGCGGATCGAAGTGGTAACCGGGGAGCAAGCGAGCCTAGTAAAAATCCTGCGACATGTTCTCTTCGTCTGCAACAGCCTGTATCTCCTCCGAACCGATGCTGATGAAGCGGTAGCCGTCCGCTGCCTGCTTCTTCAGCGCTCGTTCTTTGATGAACTTGGGGCTGGCTTCGCCGCCGTCTTCGTCATACACCAGCAGAATGCCATCGGTTTTGCGGAGAAGCAAATCGTCTCTGGCCGTAAATTGCCACGGCCCCTGATAAGGGCTCTTGCTGACCGGCGCATAGAAGTCTACCCCCTTCATCACTTCCTGAAAATAAGCCTTTTTATCCTCATTCCATTGCTCCTCGGGATTCTGGTAGGCCGTCAGAATGGAGCATTTTAGGTCGGGGTATTGGGACTTTAGTTCGATAGCCGCTTCAATGGCCCACAGGTCCACGCCATATTGGCCGGGAGTGATGACCCACTGAAGGCCTTCCTCAAGCAGCGGAACCAAGCGGTTGGCAATTGCTTTGCGTATATAAGGTATGCCTTGGTGTTTGTTGTTGTAAATACCGAGCTCGTGGGCCCGATATCCGGTAATCAGAAGATTTTCCAATCGAGCACGCTCCCTGACAAGAATTAGGTCTAGTGTACCTTTTTCGGAAATTTTGATCAATCGATGTTACAAATCGTATAGAATGGGTAAGTAAACCGGAATACATATTTTAGGAGGAAATTCGATTGAAGAAGTGGACAGCAGTATTACTAGGGGCAATTTTGGTTATGAGCATGACAGCATGCGGCAAGGACAACAAAGCAGCGGAGGACGCCGCAACGCCGCCGGCAACGGAACAAGGGACGACTCCTTCGACAGAGACGCCGCCAGCTAAAGAAGAACCGAAGGAGGATGCTCTTCCAACTGCTGACGAGCTTCTTCAGAAATCGGCTGAAGCTTCCCAGAATTTGAAGAGCTTTGCGATGAAAGCCGATGTTAAACAGCATATCGTGGTTGAAGGCGAAGAGAAGCAGGAGCAAGACGTCAATATGTCGCTTGATTCGGAACTTACGCTCGAGCCGGTGGAGATGATGCAGAACGTTGTGATGGATTCTCCGGAAGGCAAGGTCGAGATGAAGCAGTATATAACGGAAGACGGCATTTACATGCTTATGGATGGTCAATGGATGCAGGTTCCGAAGGAATCGGAGCAGGAGATCCGCGACAGCCTGGATATGAGCAGTGCGAGTCCAGAGCAGCAGGTAGAGCAGTTCAAGTCCCTCGCTAAGGACTTCAAAGTAACGGAGGACGGAGACACATACGTCCTGACGGCGGATGTTTCCGGCGACAACCTGAAGGAGCTTGCCAAGTCCATGATGAGCCAAGCGGGCAACGATCCGCAGATGGAAGCCATGATGGATCAAATGGATATCAAGAGCATTCATATTATCTATGGCGTACAGAAGGAGTCTTACCTGCCGGTAACAACCGATTTGGACATGGTAATGGCAATGGATGCCGAAGGTCAGAAGGTATCCTTGGATATGAAAATGAAGAGCGCTTACTCCAAGCATAACGAAATCAGCAAGATTGAAGTGCCGAAGGAAGCTTTGAACGCGGAGTAATGCTGTTTGGCTGATGAAATAAGCGGAATATGAAATGATTGATATTCCTCATGAAGAGGCTGCCTCGGTTCTGTAGATGTTCTACAGACCGAGGCAGCCTTATTTGATGGAATCCATTTCATTTCAACGGTAGGGTCAAGGCAACGGCTTCCTCCGTTGTTTGACTAGGAGGCTTGCCGTGAGGCGTGCTTGTGTTAACGGCCAGCGGCTCATGGATCTTTGGGCATCGCCAAATTTATGGTTTAGCAACTTCGACAATGACGCTGCCGAACAATTGACCGTTGATCGAGACCATAATGCGCCACAGTCCAGGCGAAGGAAGTGACATCGTTGTCGGCAATGAGGCATCGGCACCATTATGAGGATAAGGAGTGACGCGAGATTTAAATACATCGATGAGCTTTGACGTATTTTGTTTCAAGGCAGTGATGACCAGATCCCCCGTTAATTCCTCTTTGCTTCCCCAAAAGTGCCACATATATTTATTGGGGTGACCTGCGATAAACCCAGGATCAATAAAGCCGAGATGTCCCTTAATGCCGGTCATTTCAGTGGGAGGAAACTGGGAGGACAGCATCGCCTCCACCGGGTCTTCAGAAGCAGCCGAAACGAAGCTCGGGCTCGGCTCCCAGCTGCTGTCCGGCACATCGATCACGATATCGCCGTATTTCTCCTGGTCCACCATCACGTCGAATCGCCATAACCCGGAGAGCGGCAGGGCAAAGCGGGAAGAGACCCGGGTGAAGTTATCGTAAGCCATATCGGAGGTAATCACCGTCTCGGCAAGCTCTTCAAGGGTAGTTCCCGTATCCCGGTGTACGGCGGTTATGCGGATCGTTTTCCCTTCAAGCGCTTGAATTGGGGTTAACAGATTCCACCAGGCACCGACCGGAGAGCCCGCGGCAGCATCCCCGCCCGGAAATGCCTGAAGTTTATCCACGCCATCATCCGTATATACGCTCCGGGGAGTCCACTTGGCTGCGTATCCCCAGCCCTGGATGGGGATCATCCGTTGAAGCGCAGGAGACTCACGCCATCCCCATACCGCTACTAGAAGAAGAATCATGAATGCACATGCGCTTATAACACGCAGACGCGTTGGAGACCTCCGTTTGTTTCGGCCCTTCTTTACAGAGCCGTTAGCGGCACTGTTCAATACACGGGATTTCATCTTCTCGGTAAACATCGGCTCATTGAATGGAGAAGAAGCGAGTTCCTGTATCCAATCCGGCTGCGGCTCTTGTTCGGTCTTCACTGGACATCCTCTCCTTTCAACATCTTTTCCATTCGGGCGCGAGCCCGGTGCAGTCTGGATTTGATTGTTCCTTCGGATATGCCGAGCAGTTCCGCCATTTCTTTTCGCGGCAGCTGATAATGGGATTCCAGGATAAGCACCTCCCGGTATTTGGGCGGCAGCTCCATCACGTACTTCCAAATCTGCGAGACGGCAGCAGCATCCATAAACTCTGTTTCGGCGGAGGGCTCAGTCTGTTTGGAGGTGATCCAGCCGGTTAGAGACACCCTCGTCATAAAGGGAGATTTGAGATAGTTCAGGGACAGGTTGCGGGTGATGGTGAACAGCCATGTTTTGACAGAGCTCCGGCCCTGAAAATCATTCCAGTGCTTAAATGCTCTCAAGAACACGTCCTGACTGATATCATCAGCCGCATCTTTGCGTTTTGTTAGGAAGAACGCATAGTTCCACACGTCCTGGCCGAAGGACTCCATTAAATCGCTCAGCACCGTGCTTGCTTCATTTACGGCCACCATTTGTTTCAGGTACTCCAATCGCATCACCTCGAATATTAGACAATTGAACAAAGGATCGGTTCCCGGATTCCCCCGAAAATTTGAAACAATTTAACGTGCAAATCGTTGTAATGAATAACAGGTATGCAGGGAATCGAGGAAGGGGAGAAGGCGTATGCATTTATATTTCAAGGATAACTTTTTTAGCTCGGGTATAACAGATATTATGGATAGGGAAGGCAGTGTAATAGGAAGCCTGGATTTGAAGAGCGCTTTCGGCTCCTCGCTGGACGTGTATAACGCTTCGGGAGATCCGGTATGCAGCGGTTCGTTTCGTTTCTTCTCCAACAAGTGGCATATCGCGAGCGGCAGCGGGGAAGAGCTGGGCGTGCTGCGTATGCGTATGAGCTTCTTCACGAAAAAATTCGAATACAACGCGGGATCGCGGGGCGTATATGAGATCACTTCGCCTGCCTTTTCCAATGAATATGAAATAACGGATGATGCTGGAAGGGGAATCGCCCATTTTTCCCGCATTAGCGGCTGGCTTCAGGCCGGGGCCTATCTGCTGCAGAATGAGAGCAACGTTCTCGGAGACTGGGAGCTCGTTACCGTGGTGATGGGCATTCACCAAATACGCAAACGCAACAACAGCGCTGCCGCATCGAGCTCTCACTAAATTCAGGATAACCCAGAATAAGACGATGATAGGAGGAGTCAGAATGAACGAAGTCAGCGATCATCTCGATTATGGATTGACTCTTGTATTTATCGGATTTAATCCCAGTTTGCGGTCGGGGGAAGTCGGACATCATTATGCGAACCCTCGCAACAATTTTTGGAGGATTCTGCATAGATCCGGTTTGACCCCTCGCTTATATGATGCCTCGGAGGATGGGGAATTGCTTAAACTGGGGTATGGGTTTACCAATATTGTGGCCAGACCTACACGGGGGGCCGAAGACATTACCCGCGAAGAGTACAGACTCGGAAGAGAGACGCTGCGTGAGAAGCTGGCGGAGTACAGACCGGAGGTTGCTTGTTTTGTCGGCAAGGGCGTGTATACCGAATTCAGCGGTAAAGCCAAGGTGGGTTGGGGAATTCAGCCGGACTCCGTCGTGGACGGCGTCCACGAGTTTGTAGCTCCTTCTTCCAGTGGATTGGTACGAATGCCAATGGATGAGATTATCGGAATTTATCGGCGATTGAATGATTTTATATCGAAGAATGAATTCTAAACAAGGAAGCTGGACGAGAAGCATTCATAGGGATAATGAAAAAGAGGAACATCCAGAAGACCCGGTTTGTCGGATTCTTGGTGCTCCTCTTTTGAACATAAAATATATAAGCTTTCCGTGAAGCTAAATCTTCCGATCACGCAAGAAAACACTATACGCGGTTTGTTTTATGAGATCGTACCTCCATTGAGATTTTTCATAAGAGGTAGGTTGCCGTATCATGGACGCTTCAGCAGCTCGGGATCGATTCGCGGCACAAGTCCTTCATCGGCTGCACGGTTCAGCAGGGCTGAAATCGCGGCATAGCCGTCTTCGCCCAGCTCTGCGGTAAACGGATTGACGTACAGGTCGATGTGGGCATCGGCGACATCCGGGTCCATTTCCTGAGCGTGCTGGAGGACATAGGCCCGAGAGTCCTCGGGATGTTCCCAGGCATATTCGACAGAGGAGCGGATCCAGTTTGAGATGCTTGCCAAATCCAGCGACCTGCGGGCCACAATCGCACCCAGAGGAATAGGCAGATTCGTATCGGATTCCCACCAACTGCCCAGATCCGTCATCAGTTTCAATCCATAGGACGGATAGGTAAATCGTGCCTCGTGGATGACAAGCCCGGCATCGATCGCTCCATCCCGGACAGCCGGCATTATTTGATCGAACGGCATCACCACGATTTCGCCGAGTCCTCCAGGTACGTTCTGTGCAGCCCACAGACGGAACAACAGATAAGCCGTGGAGCGCTCACTCGGAACGGCTACCCGCCGGCCGGACAGCGCAGCCGGACTGTCCGGGGCCTTCCCGTCTGTCAGCTTGTCCGCCGTCAGAACGAGAGGCCCGCATCCGCGGCCAAGTGCTCCTCCGCAGGGCAGGAGGGCATATTCATCCAGCACCCAGGGCAGCGCGGCGTAGGATATTTTTAAGATATCATGTTCTCGATCCTCGGCCGCCCAGTGATTGGTGATATCGATATCCGCGTAGGATACATCAAGCTCGGGGGCGCCCGGAATCCGTCCGTGAACCCAGGCATGAAATACAAATGTGTCGTTAGGGCAAGGGGAAAAAGCGATTTTCATCGTAGCACCTCCGGTAGTAATGAACTTGCGGTCTCAAGCGCCAGCAGCGCCTCCTTAATCTTCCATGCGCTGCGGTCTCGCGGTCCAACCTGATTGGATATGGAACGGATTTCGAGCACGGGCACACCGGCTGCAGCGGCAGCGGTGGCCACGCCGAATCCCTCCATCGCCTCGGCTGCGGCGTCCGGCACCCGATGGAGGAGACGTGCAGCCGTAGCTGCTGTTCCCGTCGTGGTGGAGACCGTCAGCACAGGCCCGAGGGTTACGGACGCGCCGGCAATCTTTAAGGCCTCCGCAAATTTTCTGGCAGAGGCTGGATCTGCCTGTACCCGATCCATTCCGAAGCCGAGCTCCTGGACGCTGCTGAAGCCGTCTTCGGTTTCCGAACCGAGATCAGCGGCAATGATGGTGTCCGCAATGACGATGGAACTAACCTCAGCCTGGCCGGCAAATCCTCCGGCGATACCTGCGCTGACAACAAAGTCATAGGTGCCTTGAATCAGCTGGCGGGCAGTCGCAGCAGCGGTAGCCGCGGGACCAACTCCACCCGCGATCACATCAAATCCGTGTGCACCCTTAAGCCCGCGTAGTACGGCTTCTTTTTCGGCATCGACTGCCGTAACAATAAGCACGCGCTTGGAAGACGGGTCTGGCGAGTTATGTGACTCGGTCATATCCACCGAGTTGGATTGGGTTTGTTTCTGCATGGTATTAATCTCCTTCTTGGCTGTAACGATAAACATCGCTATCCTTTTACGTTATAACGTTCTTGTGGCGATGTAAAGTCTCGTGCATGTTAAGCTTGGACTTTATGTGTAGCAGCATCTTTCCGATATAGAGTATAATGGACGGTAACTTACCTACATCATGACTAGATTCGGAGGTTGGATAGCTTTGCGTAAGAAGGGTGCGAATGGACAAGAAAGCCGGGCTAGACTACTGATTGTCGCTGCCAATGAATTTGCAAAGTCAGGATACCATCAGACAAAGATCAGCACCATCGTTTCCCGGGCTGGATTGACGCAGCCGTCATTCTATTTGTATTTTGAGAGCAAAGAAGCTGTTTTCAAGGAGCTGGTGGAGAAATTTCGTTCTGAGCTCAAGATTCTGCTCGAGGGTAGCAGATTGGAAAGCGGAATCGATGAGGATCATGTGACCGGTCGTTTGCAGAGTGTGCTGACGGGATTGTTCGCGTTTCTTGGCAAAGACCCGGATCTGACGCAAATCGGTTTTTTCATTGGGGATGACTCTGTCATCATAAAATCTGAAATGGCAGCCATGATTGAGCAAAATCTGAAAGCTGAGCAGCGGGACGGGTACTTTGACGGTGATTCCGATATGCACATTGTTGCGGAGTGCTTAGTCGGTGTCATTGAAAGACTGACCTCCCAGCAGCTTCTGACAGGCAAGCGTACTCCTGAGGATCTCGCGCGTCATGTGGTGAGTTTATTTATGCACGGCATCAGCATTTATCCGGCTAAGCGGACTACATAAGGCTGTGAAATTTATTGTATAAAAAGTAAGATCATTAAAGTATCGGAAAACAGGCTGTGACACGGGTAGGGATAATCGTGGACGGCCTGTTTTTACTGCTGACCAGAGCCCAATCCCAGCAAGCGTTTGATCTTTTTCAAAGAATTGCAGTATATTCATTATACGTTTATGTAACCGATTGCAACTGCAGATGACGAACGAAGGATCAAGGATCGGGGGACTTATTCATGAAGAAGATGATGCTGGTATACGGTGCGCTTCTATTGGCTTTTCTCACCTATGTGTTCATGTACAGGCTGGAGGACAAGCGTTCTTCGGCTTGGGAGGAGGGCGGCCTGCACGGCAGCATTGGGGAGAATTATGTCATGGTGACTTTTCAATCCGGCATGGAATATTGGAAGAATATTTTAAAGGGCTTCGAGGATGGAGGGGATGCTCTGGGCGTATCGGTTGATTACCGCGGCTCTACACAATATGACGTGGAGGAACAGATCACCGTTCTGGAACAAGTGATTGCCAAAAAGCCCGCCGGTATCGCCTTATCGGCCATCGATTCCAAAGCGCTGACGTCAACGATTAATAAAGCCGTGGAAGCCGGGATCCCCGTTGTGCTGTTCGATGCGGATGCACCTGACAGTAAGGCTTATTCTTTCCTGGCGACCAACAATTACAACGCTGGCGTTGCGGCCGCGGATAAAATGGCGCAGCTTCTCGGCCGGGAAGGGGAGATCGGGATTGTTACCCAGCCTGGGCAGCAGAATCATGATGACCGTTCCGAAGGCTTCAGAGACACCTTAGCGCAGCGATATCCGGGCATGTCCGTGGTGGAGATCAGGGAAGGCAAAGGGGATACCCTTGTTGCCAAAGAGGCTGCTGCCGACATGCTGGACAAACACCCGGATCTCAAAGGGATCTTCGTAACGGAGGCCAGTGGCGGAATGGGCGTGGCAGATGCCGTTATCGGCGCAAATAAAGCGAACCGGATTACCATTATCGGATTCGATACGAATAAAGGGACGCTGGACCGGATCTCTGATGGAACCATCGCGGCAACGATCGCCCAGGGAACGTGGAATATGGGCTATTGGTCGCTGCAGTATTTATTTCATCTGCATCATGGTCTTACCGTACCGGCCCCGACGCTCGGCAACGATGTGTCTCCGCTTCCTGTTAGGGTGGACACCGGGATCTCGATCGTGACCCGAGAGAATGTGAATGATTATTATGCAAAATAGAAACAGAGCGGAATCCTGGCGCGAAGGCATCTGGCGGTGGCTGCGGTTCGGGGATTTGCCGCTGAGATACAAGCTGGTCATCTTGTTCCTCATGGTTGGCATCCTGCCCTCGATCGCACTGGGCGTCCTCGTTAATTGGACGGTTAACCGCATTGTGGATCAGCAGGTAACCTCAAACACCATTCAATTAATCGGTAAGGTCAATCAGACCTTGGACAATGATATGGAGAATCTCCAGAATATTACGTATTTGATCGGATTTGACCCACGCACGGAGCGGTTTCTGCAGGGGGAAATCCAAGGGGATAAGCCGGCCGCAGGGACCGAAGATACGGGGAATTCCGGCCCGCAGTCGTTCTCGGTGAAGCAGGACAATGAGGAAAATTACGAAATTAAGCGATATCTTCAAGGCTTCACGACGCTGTACCCGGAAATCGCCTCCATTCTTCTGGTCAATCGTGATGGGGAATACATCAGTAACGAAATGTATGCACGCGGTCCTGCCACCTTGACGGAGGAAGCTTGGTACCATGAGGCTGTTTTAAATGAAGGTATCTTTACAGTGCTGGGCCATCCGGCAGACCGTAAGGTCACCACCCATGTTCATTACGGCAACGAAGAGCTGGTGTCGGTCGTTCGCTCGTTTGTGGATCCGGACACGAGGGAAGTAACCGGAGCGGTATTGATCGATTTGAAGCTGCGGGCAGTCGCGAGAGCGGTCCGGGATGTCACGCTTGGAAAAAGCGGGTATTTGATGGTGGCCGAGGCCGGCGGCTCGAGCATTTACACGCCGGAGGATGCCATCATCCCGTCCATTCCCCCTTCGTGGTTTCCGGACGAGGACAGCGGAGCCTTGATCCGTGAGGTGAATGGAGAGCGGCTGCAATTGATATACGGCACCTCCTCCTTTACCGGCTGGCGGACGATCGGCGTGTTTCCAACCAGCGAATCGGTGTATGAGGTTCGGGAGATCCGGTTTTATATGATTTGTTTCTTGTTTGTGGTGTGCTTGTTTGGGGTAGCTGCATCCTACACGCTTTCACAGTCGATATCCAGACCGATCTGGCAGCTCATGTCCTTCATGCAAAAAGCCGAATCCGGGGATTTGACGACCCGTTATTGGGGAAACCGGCAGGATGAGGTGGGCATGCTTGGACGCAGCTTTAACCGCATGCTTCTGCAGATTCGCAAGTTGATGAAGCTGAGCGAGCTGCGGGAGAAGCAGAAGCGCGAAGCGGAGCTGCGCAGCCTGCAGGCGCATATTAAGCCGCATTTTCTATACAACACGCTGGATACAATCCATTGGATGGCCCGCAAGAAAGGGGCGGACGATGTTTCGGATCTGGTGGAATCCTTGTCGCGGCTGTTTCGGATCGGGCTCAGCAAAGGGGATGATATCATTCCCATGTCCGACGAATGGATGCATATCAGCAGTTACCTGCAGATACAGAAGACGCGTTACCGGGACAGGCTGCAGGTTGAGATGGAGCTTTCGCCTGAGGCTGAGAAATTGTACGTGCTGAAGCTCCTTCTGCAGCCGGTGGTGGAAAACGCGATATACCACGGCATTAAGGCTCGCAGGGGGCCTGGGCGCATTGTCATCAAAGCCCAGGTGAACGGAGATGTTCTTCTCCTAGGCGTCCAGGATAATGGGGCCGGCATGTCTACTGAGCGGCTGGAAGCGCTTCGCAAACAGCTTGCCGACCCGGTAGCGGCCATGGAGACGACTCCGGGAGAAAGGGTAGGCGAAAGCCGCAGCTACGGCATGCTGAATGTACAGGCTCGTATCAAGCTAACGTTTGGCGATGAGTACGGAATCGCAATTGACAGTATAGAGAACGAGGGAACCACGGTAATGATTACGCATCCGCTGCTGCATACCGGCCCTTCGTCCTCCAATGATGATAGGAGAGACAGGCTATGAATAAAGCGTATCAAGTCCTGATTGCTGACGATGAACCGATTATCCGCGAAGGTATTCGGGATGCGGTGGATTGGGAGGCACTTGGCATGGAGGTGGCTGCCGAAGCGGAGGATGGCGAGGAAGCGCTGGAGCTTGCGCTCAGCCGGCCGATCGACATTATGCTGGTCGATATGAATATGCCGTTCCTGGATGGCATCGGGCTCATGAAGCGGATGAAGGAAGAACGTCCCGAATGCCGGTTCGTCATTATTACTGGCCATGACGAATTTGCTTATGCGCAGGAAGCGATCCGGCTCGGGGTTAAGGATTATATATTAAAGCCGGTGAATGCGGATCACCTGATTCGAGTGCTTGGAAGCGTAAGGGATGAACTGAATGACCGGCAAATCCAGGAGATTTATCTGAAGAAGGCCTCCGAGCAAATCGAGAAGAATATTCCGCTGCTGCGGGAACGATTCTGCCTGGAATGGATGCATGGCCTGCTGGATGAGGAGGAGGCGCTGGAGCAGCTGGAGTTTCTCGGGCTTCCTCCTAGTAAGCCTACTCAGGTCGGCATCGCCAGATGGCCGGAGATGACGGCTCCGCAGCCGTTGATGAAGGAAAGCGACCGGCAGCTGTATCTGTTCGCGATGGAGAATATCATTTCCGAGCTGATCCATCCCGCTCCTTGTGTTTTGTTCCGTGATCATACAGGATGGATCGGCATCTGTTTATGGGGAGAGACGGATGTGGAAATCGCAGCCGATGCCGAGCAATCCATTCAGAAGTACTTGAAGCTGACTGTCAACGTTCATATGGAGCTTGTATCGGAAGGAGTGGGAGCGGTTGCGGCAGCCTATGAGGCCTGCCGGGATGGGGTGTTCAAGGATGCGCAGCTGTCTCCGTTAGTACGGCGGGCCCGGCAGCTCATCCAGGAGCAGTATGCCGTTCGGGAGCTGACGCTGGAATCGTTTGCCCAGGCGCTGCAGGTTTCGCCAGTCTATCTGAGCCGAACGCTAAAGAAAGAACTGGGCACGTCCTTTATTACACTTATGACCCAGACGCGGATTCAAAAGGCGATCCAGCTGCTTAATTCCACCGATCTGAGTATCCTGGACATCGCGGAGCGGGTGGGATATGACAGCCAGCATTATTTCAGCACGGCTTTTAAGAAGGTGATGGGGGTATCGCCGAACCGGTACCGCAAAGGGGCGACGGTTCAGGAAGAATAGGTGGTTGAGCGAGGATCTTGAAGTGGGGGCGATGGTGAAAACAATGTCTGGACCTTCTCCTGGAGCTTCGCTTTGTGCTTGACGACCGCTTTGCCCCAGACGAACGTATAGCGGTTGGCATTCGCTTTGATCTCGGTGCCGTCCACAAAATAATGTTCCAATTGACGTAATTCTCCTGGGCGAGAAACTGAAGCACGCTCGTGAAGATTCTTCTCAGTACGTCTTTCATACGCTCGGAACGAAAGCGATTGATGGTGCGGAAATCTGGACGCTGTCTCCCGGCAATCCATATGAACATGACATTCTCGCGCACGCGGACGGCATTGGCGATCTGGCAAGAAGAGTAAATTCGTTGTGTGTAAGCGTAGACGATAAACTTTGGTCAGCATCTTGGGATGGTAGCAGTCTCGACCGCCGCCGGGATAGGCACTTACAAAGATTCGGTCGTCTGGTGAATTGGTCCATGGTATATTGATTGTACAAAAGAAACCGTTCTTTACGTAAATGGTGGTTTGGGTGACACCTCCATTTACCAAGGAACGGTTTCTTTGCGTCTAAAAAAGTAAGCAATCTGCACGGCGTAGCGGAGAGGACGAATCGATTCCGGACAAGCGTCAGCGCTCGCCTTTGCCTCCATATTTCGTCCTTGCTCAGAACCATTCCAAGAAATGTGGGGGCAACAGCGATGGTAGGAACGATTCGTACATGGAGCGTCTTCTAACAGCAACCAAGGGGGCCTCTCGCAAGATCTAAGATCTTTTGGGACTCCCCCTTTTGGATGTCGGCAACCGCTTGGGGCATGGTGTGAACGGAGCCGGAAAGTTATGCAGCCCTGTACATACCGCGTGAATCCCAGAACAACAAAAGTATGAAAATTATAAAAAAGGTTGTTTTCGTGGAAAGACCCCTCCACCCGTTGGGAGGTATCCTTTGTAGTACAGAGAGGCTTTTCGAACCTTGGGTTGTAAGCGCTCTCGATTCCATTTTTCGGAAAGGGGAACTACCGATGAAGAGAGGATTGCCAGGATTGCTGATCGCGGTGCTGCTCTTGGCCCTGACGGCCTGCAACCTCGCCGAAAGCCAAACCGGCGATGCTGAGAAGGGATACGTCGGCCTTGCGATGCCAACGAAATCATCTGAACGCTGGGTGGCTGACGGAAAGAACATGGAGCGGCTGTTTCAGGAAAAAGGATATAAAACCGATCTTCAATTCGCCGAGGACGTGATTGAAAACCAGATTTCCCAAATCGAGAACATGATTACGAAAGGGGTCGACGTCATCGTCATTGCTTCCATTGACGGTAACACGCTGACAGACGTGATCAAGAAGGCTCATGATCAGGGAATTAAGGTTATCGCTTACGACCGGTTGATTCGAAACACCGAGCATTTGAGTTATTATGCCACCTTCGACAACTTCCAGGTCGGCGTTCAACAAGCCTCCTATATTGAAGAGAAGCTTGGCCTGAAGGAAGGGAAGGGGCCGTTCAATATTGAGCTGTTCGGCGGATCGCCGGACGATAACAATGCTTACTTCTTCTATGACGGCGCGATGTCCGTGCTGAAGCCTTACATGGATTCAGGCAAGCTTGTGGTTCGGAGCAAGCAGACCACGATGGCCCAGATTGCAACCCTGCGCTGGGATGGGGCTTTGGCCCAGTCGCGGATGGATAACCTGATCAGTGCCAACTATTCGAGCGAAAATTTGGATGCAGTGCTGTCGCCCTACGACGGGATCAGCATCGGCATTATCTCTTCGCTTAAGGGCGTAGGCTACGGGACGGCGGCCAAGCCGCTGCCGATTATCACGGGTCAGGATGCGGAGCTAGCTTCCATTAAATCGATCGTGGCCGGTGAGCAAACGCAGACGGTGTTCAAGGATACGCGCCAGCTCGCCGAACAAGCGGTCAAGATGGCGGAGAGCGTGCTGCAGGGAGAAGAGGCCGAGGTCAACGATACCGAATCGTACGATAACGGCATCAAGGTCGTGCCAGCCTATCTGCTTCCTCCCGTATCCGTTGATGCTTCCAACGTGGAGAAAGAGGTTGTGGAGACGGGCTATTATTCCAAGGAAGAAATCGGATTGAAATAGTCTTAAGCAGCGAACACGAAACGATAGGAAGGTGAAGCCAGATGTCAGAGTACATTCTTGAAATGCGAAACATTACGAAAGCGTTTCCCGGGGTGAAGGCGCTGGACCATGTGAATCTGAAGGTTCGCGAAGGCGAAATCCACTCCCTGTGCGGGGAGAACGGAGCGGGCAAATCCACGCTGATGAAAGTACTGAGCGGCGTGTATCCACACGGCTCGTATGAGGGAGATATTTTGTTTAAAGGCAGCGTCTGCGAATTTAAAAATATCAAGCAAAGCGAAGATCTGGGCATCGTTATCATCCATCAGGAGCTTGCGTTGATCCCTTATCTGTCGATTGCCGAGAACATTTATTTGGGGAACGAGCGTGCCGTGAAGGGCATCATGAATTGGAATGAGACAATGCTGGGAGCCAAAGAGCTGCTGGATAAGGTGGGGCTCAGCGAGAACCCTAACACGCAGGTCGGCAGCATCGGCGTCGGCAAGCAGCAGTTGGTCGAAATTGCGAAGGCCTTATCCAAGAAGGTGAAGCTGCTTATTCTGGACGAACCGACGGCGGCGCTCAATGAGGACGACAGCGAGAATTTGCTGGAGCTGATGCTGGAGTTCAAGAAGCAGGGAATTTCCTGCATCCTGATCTCCCATAAATTGAACGAGGTGTCGAAGGTATCGGATTCCATTACGATTCTGCGCGACGGCCAGACCATTGAAACGCTGGATATGAGAGGCGGCGAGGTGAACGAGGACCGGATCATCCGCGGCATGGTCGGCCGGGATTTGACGAACCGCTACCCGGAGCGGACCCCGAAGATCGGGGAGGTCATCCTGGAGGTTAAGGATTGGACGGTGTATCACGAGCTGCAAGCAGGCCGAAAAGTCATTGACAACGTGAGCATGAATATCCGCCGGGGGGAAGTTGTGGGCATTGCCGGACTGATGGGTTCCGGTCGGACCGAGCTGGCGATGAGTATGTTCGGCAGGGCTTACGGCCGGAATATTACCGGAACGCTCCGGAAAGACGGGAAGGAAATCCAGAATCAATCCATCACCGAGGCCATTGATAACGGCTTTGCTTACGTGACCGAGGACCGCAAGGAATACGGGCTGATCCTCATGGACGATATCAAGCGCAACATCTCGCTTACCGGACTGTCCAAGCTGGCGAAGAACATGGTCATCAATGATCGGGAAGAAATTCTCGTGGCGGAGGATATGCGGAAGAAGCTTAAGATCAAAACGCCGAACATTCTCCAGAAGACGGGGAACCTCAGCGGGGGGAATCAGCAGAAGGTTGTCCTGAGTAAATGGATTTACGCCGAGCCGGACATTCTGATTCTGGATGAACCGACGCGGGGGATTGACGTGGGGGCCAAATATGAGATATACGCGATCATTAACCAGCTGGCGGATGAGGGGAAGGCTGTGCTTGTCATTTCCTCGGAGCTGCCGGAGATTATAGGGATCTGCGACCGGATTTATGTCATGAGCGCGGGACGGATGACCGGAGAAGTTAGCAGAGAGCAGGCTTCGCAGGAAACCTTGATGAGATACATGACCAAGAATGGAGGGGCTTAAGCATGGAGACACTCAAAAAAATGTTTAAAAACAACATCCGCCAATACGGGATGATCATCGCCCTTGTTGTCATTATGATATTTTTCCAGATCATTACGGGAGGGCTGCTGCTGGAGCCGATCAACATCACGAATCTGATTCTCCAGAACAGCTACATCCTCGTACTGGCCATCGGCATGGTGCTTGTCATCATTACGGGTCATATTGATTTGTCGGTCGGTTCGGTGGCCGCCTTCGTCGGCGCTGTGGCAGCGATCATGATGGTCGATATGCAGCTGCATCCGGTCATTGCCGTTATCGTATCCTTGATTGTCGGCGGTCTGATCGGTGCTTGGCAGGGTTTCTGGGTTGCTTATGTGAGGATACCGGCCTTTATCGTAACCCTTGCGGGAATGCTGCTGTTCCGCGGTCTAACCATGATTGTGCTGGAAGGTCAATCGATTGCGCCTTTTCCTTCAGGCTTCCAGAAGCTGAGCTCCGGCTTCATTCCGGACTTCGGTAACACCGGCACTAATCTGATCGCGATTCTGGCCGGCATCGTCTTTACGGTTATTTTCCTGATCAATGAGCTGCGGGAGCGAAAGTCGCATAAAAAATACAATTTCGACGTTCTGCCAAGCGGCTTGTTCCTCCTGAAGCTGGTGCTCATCGCGGCGGTGATCAATGCCTTTACGTTCATGCTGGCCAGTTACGCCGGTCTGCCGAACATTCTGATTCTGCTGCTGGTGCTCATTATCATCTATTCCTTCGTGATGAACAAAACCGTGATGGGCCGTCATATTTATGCGCTTGGCGGCAACGAGAAAGCGGCGGCGCTGTCCGGCGTGAAAACCAAGAAGGTCACGTTCTGGGTATTCGTCAATATGGGCGTTATGGCCGCGATCTCCGGTTTGATTTTTGCTGCCCGCTTGAACGCGGCGACGCCGAGAGCCGGTACGAACTTCGAGCTGGATGCCATCGCGGCGAGCTTCATCGGCGGCGCTTCGGCTACCGGCGGGATCGGGACGGTCTTCGGCGCGATCATCGGCGGTCTCGTCATGGGCGTCCTCAATAACGGGATGTCGCTCGTAGGTCTCGGCATCGACTGGCAGCAAGGCATCAAGGGTTTGGTTCTCCTCGCTGCAGTAGCCTTCGACATTTATAATAAGAAGAAGAGCAGCGCCGCTTAATATAAACGATGGCGTTAGATAATAAAATGGCTGATTCCGGGGTAGATGCTGTTACCCATGGATCAGCCATTTATTTTGCGTATATATTACATTTTGATCGTGACTTTTCGGGTGATCAGCCGAATCAGAAAAAGTGCAATCAGAATGACGGCCGCGGAGCCTGCAAGAGAGATCGGCAGCGTGACGGAAAGGGTTGTCGTGACCGGCAGCCACTGTTCCCATATGGAAGCCAGCTCGAATTGCCATAATGCATCCATGAAACCGATCAACACGAGGGCTACGGCGATCCATCCCAAGCCGCGGATCCAGCCAAACCGGTAAAATCCGGATCCAATCATCCATCCCATCAAATAGTAGATAAAGATTTGGACGCCATAGGAGACAAGTATCAGCAGCCAGTTGTTATCGAACTTCTGCAGCAGCAAGGTGCTGCTGGCATCATGGGGGGTAACCATCCCGATGATCCAATTGACCAGACCCACCACGACTGGAAAGGCCAATGATAGATAGACGGCCGCCAATGCGGCTCCCTTAAAGAAATCCCTGCGCGTAATCCCGTGTCTCACATAATAGCTCAGAAAGCCGTAGGCCGAAATGATGCCGATGACGAGCATAAATCCTTTGGTTGAGCGGTAAGTGATAGAGAAGAAATCCTCCTCTGCGATTCCTGCGCGAACATTGACACCCATGCTGGTACCGATGCCGACTCCAATATTGATCAGCAGCACAACAAATAGAAATCCCAAGGCCCAGCTGCCTTGATGAATAAACATGTCCGTCGATACTCTGGTTACGGCAGATGACGTCTTCTTCATGCTGAATATTCCTCCCCCGTCAGATGGATAAACAAGTCCTGGAGCGAGATCGGCCCGATCTCAAGTCCCGCCCGATGTGCGGCCAGCTGAGCTTCCTCGCTTAATTCTCCGTAGACCATGACGGCCTTGGTGGAACCGAGCTGCTGCACGTTGAGCACCTTCATGCCTCGGATGAATTCGTCTACCTTTGCCGCGGGGCCTGTAATGGATACTCCCCGGGACGTGAGGCTTTCATAATCGTCTTGCAGCACGAACCGACCCTTGTGAATGATAATGACTTCTTCAAACAGATAATCCATCTCCGATACCAGGTGGGTGGAAAGAATGAACGTACGGGGATGGCGCTCCTGGTCCTCCAGCAGCTCCCGGTAAAAAATCTCGCGTGACGGCGCATCCATGCCGAGATAAACTTCATCCAGAATGGTAACCGGCGACCGGCTGGCGAGACCGATACATACGTTATAAGCGGACTGCATACCTTTGGAGAGCTCCTTCAGCTGTTTATCCAGGGGCAAATTGAATTTGCGGGCGAGCTCAAGAGCATAACCCGTATCAAAATGAGGCCGGTACCTGGCTACGGATTCAATTGCTGCCTTGACCTTGTCGGTCTCCTCTTTATAGTCGACATCGTAGATGAAGGAGACTTCCCTCATGATGTTGGCATTTTCGAAGGGCTGCTCGCCGCCAATCGTAACCGACCCCGAGGAGGCTTCACGAAATGAAGCAAGAACAGAGAGAAGCGAGGTTTTACCTGCGCCGTTGCGCCCGAGGAGACCGTAAATTTTGCCGGCCGGGAGACGTAAGGAAATATCGCGGACGGCTTCGACGCTGTCGTATGTCACCGATATGCGGTCAAACTGTACATCAAGATTCATGGGGATCACTTCCTTTTAACTGGGTTATGATTTGAAAAAGCTCATCCGTGGACAAACCGAGTTTGTCCGCTTCCTGTACCATAGGCACCACATAATGTTCCGCAAATGCGCTCTTTCGGGTCCGGAGCAGCATTTCCTTGGCCCCCTCAGCAACAAACATGCCGACACCTCGCTTTTTATAGATGAGTCCGGCATCCACCAGCAGGTTGATGCCCTTTAACACCGTGATGTGATTGATTTTGTAAAATTGGGACAGCTGCGTCGTGGAAGGAACCTGTTCACCTTCAAGCAGTAGATCATTGACGATCTGGTCCTCGATCTTCTCCTTGATCTGGATGAACAGGGGCTTATTATCTGGATGCACGGTACCGCTCAATAAGAATCACCGCCTTACCTTCATTGTCCTGCTAAGGTTATATGCTTATATATATGACTATATAACCAAAAGGTGAATGGAATGTCAAGCATTTGGTTGTTTGTCACGAATCCATCAAGACGCTTTTGCAGAGAACAACGATAAAAAAGGCCAACCAGGCATGATCTGGTTGACCTCATCTACACGCGGATGCGTATAAGTCATATTTTTGAATATAACTAACGTATGCGAACCTCGATTTCCAATAAAACGTGACGATGCGTAATACCAAAATTCCAGTAATTCTTACGGACTCAGTATACGTTAGTTCGTTAAAAACAGGCGCTCTTCTCTCCGTAACGGACAGGGGATCTCTTATTTACGGCTATAAGCGGATATATACTATATTTTTATTAGAATAGCGACTTTGGTGTCCGTTAAATTCTGAGAATATGGCATAAAGTCGTAAATAACGTCGATGGTGTCCGTTAATGTTCTATTATGGGTTCAGGCTGCGTTTAACTGGACATACCATACCTATCGAGTTCTGCAAATTGCTATAGCATCTCACTTTGCTTCCGAATACTCGGAAGCGTCCATGGGAGGGAGCTTTCCTCGTTTCAAATCACGAATCGACAGTCCGAAATCGATCTGCAGATGCGGATAATCCGGGAAGTTGGCCCAATCGCCGCCCCACTGGAAGCCTAAGCCTTTGGCAATCTCCACAACTTCCATCCAATCGGCCTTTCCGTTTCCGTTCCCGTCATATTCCATATCCCAGATGACGCTGCCATCCTTTAGTCTTAGCGCAAAATCAATCGCAAGCCCATAGTTGTGGAGGGATTCTCCAGCCTTGGCATTCGTCACAATGTCGCCCTCGGTGCTACGGCCCTGATTGTAGATGCGGGTCTGCTCTTCATGGCTGCGGTAACCGTCCGTTATAATGATGGTGATCCCTTTTTTCTTGGTGAGACGGACAAGCTCATTCTTTTGCTGTAATACATACGGGTGGAGCTGGGAGATTTCAGGGGTTTCTTTGCTATTAAAATCAAAATCGAGATCATTGATGAATCCCGGTATGGCGGTTTGCAGCTGCATGTAAAATATAGCGAGTAATAAGGCAGCAATTAGGAAAAGTGTCGTTTTTTTGCGTTTGATCATGCGGACTCTTTAATCTACCTACTTTCATATGATGGCTTACTCTATTATATCGGCATCCCGCCCCGTATTCCAACAGACGTGATCTTCTGACCAGATAACGACATGAATAGCAATCCATGGTTTATCACATCCTATTCATAAAATGGACGTTATCCGGTAAAGGGGGAATTGCAATGAGCAATATTCAAAATATGTCGACGAGACTCAACCAGCTATCGGGCCAATTGACTACTGCAGCGCAAAACGGGGGAATGAACGAAGTCGGGATGATCGTAAGCCAGCTCAGCCAGATCCAAGCCGAGCTTCAAAGCGCCCAGGCTGCGGTTACGCCTGAAACTTCTTCTGCCGTCCGGCAGGAATTGGTGAATTGTCGGATGGTCCTGCATGGGATGATGAACGCAGTGCAGGATATCCGAACAGCTACGGCGGATCAGTACCGCCAAGTGCTGGGCGATAACAAAACGGCATTCGAGCAAATGGACGAGACCATGCAGCAGAGTGAGTACGCCGAAGCTTATCAACATCGTCAGCTGTTCCAGCAGATGGACCAAGTCAGCCAACAGCTTCATCAGCTGGATGGCTCGATGCTGGACGCAGGTTATCAGATGGAGCGGGGACAGGCGACTGGTGACAGTCTGAATGGAGCCGTAACGACGGAGGGGCTGACTTCAGGTGCGGACGACAGCGGAAGTATGATGTAAGACTGCCTGATCGGAGGTACGGAACAGGATAACAGTTTAACGAACAATGACCGAAGCTGCAGATCCGATTTACAGTCGTACCTGGATTACATACAGATGTCATCCCGACAGGTCTCTGTCGTCATATAAGAAGCAATACAAAAGGAGCTGCGCATATAGCGCGGCTCCTTTTATGATTGAGCTTATGTCTTACGCTTTCCGCCATACCTCGATGGCTTTGTGCAAGCGGGACAACGCCTCCTGAACGGTGGCGCGCGTGCAGGCCAAGTTCATGCGCATGAAACCTTCGCCTTCCTTGCCGAAGGCGGCGCCGCTGTTTAATCCAAGCTTCGCCTCTTGAACCAGGAAGCGGTTTAACTCTTCGTGGGACATGCCCATTCCCCGGAAATCAATCCACAGCAGATAAGTAGCTTCCGGAATAACCACCTTCAGCTCGGGCAGATGCTCCTGTGCGTAATTCGAAACCAGCTCCATATTCCCGCGGATGTAAACCAGAAGCTCATCCAGCCATGGTCCGCCTTCGCGGTAAGCGGCCTCGGTAGCGGCGGCACCCATCGGTGTAATGGAGCCGATGGCGTATCGGTTCAATATTTTGCGGAACTTGCTGCGCAGCTGCTCATTCGGGATGATGATGTTTGCCGTGTTCAGACCGGCGATATTAAACGTCTTGCTAGGTGCGGTACAGATGACGGAACGCTCGGCGGCATCCTCGGACAGCGCGGCGAATGGCGTATGCGCACCGGGTTCAAACAACAGATCCGCATGGATTTCATCGGATACAACAAGCACATCGTATTGCTGGCAGAGGGAGGCCAGACGATCCAATTCTGCTCTGGTCCACACCCGGCCCACCGGGTTGTGCGGACTGCACAGAATGATCATTTTGACTTTGCCCGTAGAAAAACTCTTCTCCAGGTCTTCGAAATCCATCGAGTAATCCCCCTCTTCGCTTAGAAGAAGCGGGTTATGCACCAGCTCACGGCCATGGTCCTGAACGACGCTATAGAACGGCGGATAGACCGGCGTCTGGATGACAACTTGATCGCCCGGCTCGGTGAACGCATCCACGATAAGGCTGAGTGCCGGAACGACACCCGGACAGAATTGAATCCACTCTTGCTGAATGCTCCAGCTGTGGCGTTTCTTCATCCAGTCGCTAATCGCTTCACGGTAAGAGTCGGACGGGAACGTATATCCGAATACGCCATGTTCCACCCGTTGATGGAGCGCCTTGATAACGGCGGGTGGCGCGGCAAAATCCATGTCAGCCACCCACATCGGAAGCGCATCCGGCACGCCGAAGACGGTGGGAACATTATCCCACTTATGACAGTCGGTACAGGTTCGGTTTATCGCAAGATCAAAATTCATATGTAAATTCCTCCTAGCAAAGATGAGTTAGCGTTAAGCTACAAATTTGGCTAATGTGATTAAGCCGGTAATCGTAATTACGTTTAGTATGGTCGATATAAGGACAGTTTGTGCAGCAAAATCAGGCTCATTCTGATATTCTTCCGCCAAAATGGATGAATTTACGCCAACCGGCATGCCTGAAGCGATGATGAGCGCTTGAGCCGGGATACCTTTTAAGCCGAGCAGCAGCACAATCAGAATGCCGATGGCTGGCGCGACCAGGAGACGCAGCAGTACGCTGAGGTAAACATCGAGTCGACGCAGGCGGAGCGGATATTTAATGATCTGTGCGCCAAGCGTCAGCAGAGCAATCGCTACCATGGACTGGTCCGCATACATCAACGGCTGCGAAATAAAGACCGGAAGCGGCAGTGCCAGGGCATTCAGCACAATGCCGATGATTAGGGCATAGGGAACGGGCATTTTTAGGAATCCGATGATGGCCTGTTTGTATAATCCTTCCGTCTTGGCTCCCTGAATGGAAATAACTCCGTACGTGAACGTAAGGAGGCTCTGAAAAGACATGATGAGCGCTTGTACCGAGCCGGCCATCGGATCTCCCTTGAAGGCGAGGTCATTGATCGGAAGGCCGTAGTTTCCCGAATTATCGAGCAGAAGGCTGTTGGTAAAAGCAGCTCTCATCCCCCGATTGAACTTGCGCTGTTTGGCAACCAGCATGCTGATCAGATAGAGGACGCCGATATAGAGCGCATAGAATAAGGCCACCATGCCCAGGAGCTGCGGTGACATCTTGGACTCGTACATACTCATAAATACGGCTGCGGGCGTAATGTAGTAAAAGTTGATTTTGGCGAGTGTGTACAAATCGAGTTTAAAAGCATATTGCATAATAATGCCAAAGCCTATCAGGACAAAGATGGGAAGTACCACTTCAAGTAAAATATCGGCGATCATGCTGTTGTCATCTTCTTTCCATGAGTGTAGCTTAAGGTATATATCTGGCTGTCGTATGACGCCATGTCATTATATCATGACAAAGGATGGTTGACACTTGATTCCGTATGGAAAAAAGAACAATTGTTGCTGGCACGCTTTATACCCGGGCTGTACGCAAAAAGGGTGCTCCCTTGGTCGATGACCAGGGAACACCCTTGAATGGCTACAGCAATAGGAACGTCTGTCGACGCGTCATTATTGCGGGTTGGTCGTCCAAATCCCGGCGGATTTGACAAATACCCGCTGCGGCAGCTTCAGCGCAGCAAGCACAAGCTCAGCCACGTCTTCCGGCTGCATCATCCGATCCTCGTCGCCGATTTTTAAGCCGGCATTGACGGCAAGATCCGTATTAACGGTGCTTGGGGTCAGCGCGGTCACGCGAATGTTGTGTTTGCGCACCTCCTGCAGCACGGCTTCGGTCAGTCCCATAACGGCAAATTTAGATGCGTTATAGGCAGAGCCCGTGGCGAATCCGCGTTCTCCGGCCGTAGAAGAGATATTGATGATATCTCCCTTGTTGTGCTCGATCATGCCGGGCAGTGCTGCGCGCGTCATGTAGTAAGTCCCCATCAGATTCACGTCGACGATACGTTTCCAGGCTTCAGGCTCCATCTCCAGCAGATTGCCGAACTGGGCAATGCCTGCATTGTTAATCAGAATGTCCACCGAGCCCAGCTCCATGTTTACCGCTGCAAAAGCAGCCTCAGCCTCGCTTTGCACGGAAACGTCGGCAACTGCGGCCACGGCTCGGACACCATATTGTTCAACAATCAGGGCGCTCAGCGGCTCGAGATCGGCTGCCGTACGGGCGACAAGCCCAACGTGCACGCCTTCCTTGGCAAGAGCAATCGCCAGAGCACGTCCAATCCCTTTACCTGCACCCGTGATGAGGGCTGTTTTATTTTTCAGGCTCATGTACACTCACTCCTTCACATCAATAAAAAATATGGCTTCGTTGACCAGTATACCCTGTAACATCGGCTGCTACCAAATGCTTGCGATCCATCGACAGGAATTTGTTATAATCGTAGCAGCGAAAAAACATACATAAACGTGTTCATCATTATTTCAGGAAGTGGAGGAACAACCTATGCTGCACGCACTGGACATCATAACCGCTTTTCGGCAGGGGGATGAAGCGGCTGCCAAGGGGCATCCATGGTTAATGAAACTGGTATCGGCCGAAGAACGAATCGTGAATCTGGAACGGATTACGTCCATCGGTCAATTGGCCCATGCAAATCCCGTGCTGGATTATGTAGAACGGACATTGAAGATACTGGATTCGCTGCCTGTTTCCTATTGGATCAAAGAACTGCTGGAAGAAGTACTGGTGTGGGCGGAAACGGCCAAGGGCGGAACCATGCGGGAACGTCTCCGCTGGCAGCAGTCGGGTATCAACTTGTTCCTTCATAATATCGGGTCCGCCCAGCTATACGAGAGACATGTCCGGGACCGTAATGGAACCATGTCTCCGCATGAAGAGATGGTACACACACTCATACTTACCCATGGACTGCTCGGGCAACACATTCGGGGGGAAGTCGCCTTCAAAGAAAACTTGCCGCTGCATAAGCTTACGGAGGAAGGACGGCTGACCTCAGAGGAGTTGATCCGGCTGCTAATCCCTTTGAATCACTGCATCATCGGTGGCGTATCGGAGGAGCTTTGGCATTCCGTTCAGGAAGAAATAACTCAGCTTATCCGCAATCTTGCCCAAGGGACCGTACCGGATCGGTGGACTTACGAGGAACGGCTGCGCCGTCTTCGGTCCGCTTCGATTGCCCGGGGAGAAGACTTCGATAAGCAGCTGCAAAGCATTCGTGAGCAGAGTGATCTGTCAGCTGCCCTGCATGGATTTCAGGATATGACACTCTGGTATGTGGAAGCTGCCCTGCAGGATTTCTCGTTGAATGAGTTCGTGAAGGTTCTTCTGCTTGCTCTCCATACGGAGAAGAGGGATCCGGATCGGCAAGTTGCGGAGGCGCCACGAGATCAGCTGCTGCCGGGTTCGGTGAGCCACTTAAGCTTTGAGCCGCTGATGAACGATATGTATTACGATTACAAAGGCGTCAAGAAGCTGAACGTATACAAGAAGAGAATGATTGAGCAATATTTGCGCCAAACGGATTGGGAGGCTTGCCTTCATGGGCCGGTGATGACCAATCCGCATCTGAGCCACCGGATCGAATGGAAGCCGGAGCTGCCGGATACGGTATTCTTTACCTTCGAATTCTCGCAAGCGGCGGAGAAATTAATTGAATTTTGCATCGAGGCGGAGAAGTCGCCGCTCTATGAGAAAGCGGTTCTGCTCCTGTTTGACCTGTTCGGCCTGCGCCGAGATGCTTACGACCGCTTTCATAACGAAGAGAGTTACTTGAGCGATATGAACAGCACGGGAGATTACAAAAAAGTGATTCTGGATTATATCACGGGAACGGCGGTGCTGGATATCGGTCCCGGGGGCGGGGTGCTGCTTGACCTGATCGAGGAACGACTGCCGCATGTGCGTCCCGTCGGGATCGATATCTCCTCGAACGTGATTGAAGCGCTGGAAAAACGCAAACGCCTGGAGCATAAAACATGGGAAGTGATGAAGGGGGACGCGCTGAATCTCAGGGACTACGTGAAGCCGGGAAGTGTCGATACGGTCATCTTCTCCTCGATCTTGCATGAGTTGTATTCGTATATTGAGATGGACGGATCCCGCTTCAATACCGCCACTGTGGAGGCCGCGCTGACCAGTGCCTACGAGGTGCTTGCACCCGGCGGCCGTATCATTATCCGTGACGGGATTATGACCGAGCCCGGGAACATTTGGAGAAGGATTCGCTTCCGGGAGGCGGACGGGCTGGAATGGCTGACCCGGTATGCCTCGGATTTCAAGGGCCGGGTCATAACATACGAGCAGCTGGCCGAGACGGAAGTGCGCATGCCCGTAAACGATGCCATGGAGTTCCTGTATACCTATACTTGGGGGGCTGAAGCCTATGTTCATGAGGTGCAGGAGCAGTTCGGCTACTTCACGCCTACGCAGTATGCAGAGTGTATACGCAGGACGCTAGGTCCCGAGGCGATCATCCGCGTGCAGCAGCACTATCTGCAGGAAGGATATGCCGAGGCATTGGCTGATCGCATTGAATTCATGGATGAAGAAGGGAAGCAGGTGACGCTGCCTGACAGCACTTGCTTGTATGTTATCGAGAAGCCGGCACATTCCTAAAAGGGACAATAATAGGCTGTATCTTAAAAAAAGAGGACCCGTACGCTCGTTTCCGCGTACAGGTCCTTGTTTTGTTTGTGTCGTTAAACCTGCCGATGTCACTGTGTTCACAAGTGATCCGGGATGCGCACCATTGCCAAAACTTCCGATGCGGTGATTATCCGAAAGATGCTATTCCTGCTTCTCGGGGTCCGGATAATCCTTGCCAAGCGTATCGACCGTCACTTTCTTCATGACGGGAACCTCAAGCGGTTTATCCATCTGATCCCGCTCCAAACCCACGATCTCCTCAGCCGTTTCCATCCCCTCGATTACCTTTCCGAAGGATGCGTACTGAGCATCCAGGGAAGGCGCATCCGCCACCATGATGAAGAATTGCGATCCGGCGGAGTTTGGATCCTGTGCCCGGGCCATCGATAATACGCCTGTTGTATGCTTCAGGTCATTCTGAAAGCCGTTGGACGTAAATTCGCCGGGAATCGCATAGCCGGGTCCCCCCGTTCCGTTACCGTCAGGGTCGCCTCCCTGAATCATGAAGCCGGGGATGACGCGGTGAAAGCCCGTCCCATCGTAGAATCCTTGTTCCACTAGGGAGATGAAATTGTTCACCGTATTCGGCGCGACCTCCGGATAAAGCTCAAGCTTTATCGTTTTGCCGTTCTCCATTTCAATCGTGACAATGGGGTGGCTGGCGTTCGGGTCCGGCACATTCTGCTTAACCTCGGTCTCCTTCGGGGGTTCCGCTTCGGGTGCTGTGGCCCCGTTCGTCGAGCCCGTTCCGCCGCCTGCGCCGCTTTCGGCTCCCTTGTCATTCTGACCGCATGCCGTCATGACGAGCAGCAGCGCAAGGATGACGAATAGGGCGGGCATCCAGCGTGTTCTGCGTTTCAACATCATTGATTCCTCCTGTGTAATTCCTTATCAAGCCTTAAGTGTTTCATCTGTTTCATATTTTATCACAGGTTGGACAAGTACTGAAAATCGAAAAAGCGGAGTATACATTAAGAAAACGTTATCGAAAAAATGTCACAGAGGCGAGACTGCGTTTGGAGGATGTTTTCCTTGCGATTATAGAATCGATTCAGCTTCGCTGAAAACGATGATCGAGTTGGGTTCAGCCCGCATCTATAATCAAAAAATAAGCCTCCGGACTTGTCGCAAGTCTGGAAGCTTAAGGGAAAGGGACTTTTAACTGTCTCTACTTCACCGGAAATATGCCCTCCACTTTGTTTAAAGGGAGCAGAATCCGGGAACGGTTCTTATCCTTGGCGAGTAATTCAATAAAATCGGCTCCGATTCTGATCAGACGAATCCGGTTAAAGGCACCGCGGGTAGGGAAGGTGGTCCGCACACCGACCAGCATCGTTTTGACCGGCGGCTTGACATCAAATACCCGAACCGAGTTGAGACTGGACGGCACAAAAAGCTCGCCTTGAACCTTAATGAAATTTTTGGGGAATACCCGCTGCAAACGTCCGGGTTCCAAACCCGTGTTCGGTGCGTTGATTTCTACCAGATGACCGGTTAAAGAGGCCAGTCGCTGCTGCAGCGTGATTTTATGGCCGCAGGGATGGATCGGCAATCCTTTCATATTCAGCATCATCCTTCCAGGGTCGTATGGTGTAGTGTATGTTGGAAGGTATGACATGGGTGAACGTAGAGGTTCGCATATCCGGCGTGAAGGATCAGGAAGATGAAGAGTTTCCGCGGTTGCTCGTTTCACTGCCATCCGGCTTCTCGTGTTTGATGCTGTCGGGAATCGGAATACTGTCCGGATATGAATCCTCAACAAACAGACCGAAATCCTCATCAATGTCGCGTTCGGTCACTAAACGTGGGTTCTCGTCAGAATGCTTCTTCATTGGCTGTTCCTCCTATTAAATCTAGTCTTTGAAATGTAGGGCTAGTATAAGAACTGATAGCTCGACCCATACTGTTTTACTATAAAAGATGTTGTATGGGAGGCGTAGGCATGGAAAGAAAGGGAAACATATTAACAGCACTCATATGGGGTACCTTGATCGGCATCCTGCTGTGGATGTCACTTCTCGGCTGGCTGGATATCCTATTTTGAAAATAGAGGATCGGACCCATATAAGGAAAAGACCCGCCTTCCTATTAGGAGAGGCGGGTTTTGTGCAGGTTTAGTCGTCCTCACCATGGCTGCCGTTCAGTAGATCGGTACCGTGCATCTGTTCCGTTGGCGGGGCGGCGGGGTCCACCGGGCTATTAGCCGCAATAGCGTCCGCATCCGGTACATCCTCCAGCGGCTGGTACTCATCTTCTCCGGACGGGTAATCTTTGAAAATGTCCTGGTTTAAAAACGCAGTCCCGCTGCCGGTTAATGAAGCGTCAGCTGCAAGGCGCCGCTCCGTGTCGCCGGAATATTGGCCTATTATTTCGTCTCCGGGGCGAGAAGGGGGTTCACCTTCGATGGCCCGCCATTCCCGATCCGTTACATCATCTGCGACATCGCGCATGTAGGTTTCATCGACGGGTCGATCCCTTTCTATCCGGTCTGCTTCAGCCTGCCCTGAGGGTGATAAGGAAAAGTTTCTCTCATCGGCAATGGTCCGCTGATCGGGATCGGCGCCGGTAGCTTCCCATGCATCGATGGCGCTGTGATCCGGGTTCAAACGTTCCTCCGGTTTCGCATCCGCAGGTGCCGCTTCATTCTGATCGTACGCGATATGATCCGCGTCTTCGCTGCTAAGGCTTTGCTCCGTGTAGGTGTTGACGTCTCTCAGATCATCTTGCGGAATCATATCCGTATCCTCGACTTTCCGTTTGGCCTCGAATTCCAAATATGTCAAGTCTGCCAGCGTATTCCGATTGTTTTCGTCTCGCATAGGGTCCATCTCCTTCCTTGAGTTCAAACACAATAGGTTTCTATACATCGACTTTACCCGCTGAATCAAGAATGAATCGTGGGTACCTTCAGGTTATGATAAAACCAAACAAGTTCTATCTTTCCCTGTCATTTGCCGTATTATGAAAATTTTCAAATTAGAAAAAGGGACGAAATCCAACACAAACTGGAGAAAATGAATGATTTCGTGGAATAGATCCGCTAAATTAGATAATGATATTTTGAAATGATCCCGTTATAATCGAAAAAGTGACTATCGGACCGGGACAATCCTGAGAGTGGATTGTCAAACAACTACAATAGAACAGGAAGTGATCAGGACTTTGTTTCAATGGATTAAACAAGGCTTCTTTGGCAACACACGCAGGGATATTTTGTCAGGATTGACGGTAGCGTTCGCTCTCATACCGGAAGCAATCGCATTCTCCATCATGGCTGGCGTCGATCCCATGGTAGGACTCTATGCCTCTTTCGTGATTGCTGTCAGTATTTCATTCTTCGGCGGACGTCCCGGCATGATCTCCGCAGCGACAGGGGCTATGGCATCTTTAATGGGACCGCTCGTGGCGATGCACGGCATCGAGTATTTGTATGCGGCAACCATTCTTACAGGAATCTTGCAATTGTTGATGGGGGCGCTCAAATTTGGGCGGTTTATTACGTTTGTTCCCCAGCCGGTCATCACCGGGTTCGTGAATTCCCTGGCCATCATTATTTTTCTGGCCCAGCTTCCGAATTTCAAGGGCGAATCGTGGCCCATGTACTTGATGGTCGTCGGAACACTGCTTATCATCTATTTGCTGCCGCTCGTTACCAAAGCGGTTCCCTCGGCGCTTGTTGCCATCATCGTGATGACGATCATCGCGGTGTGGTTCAAAGCTCCTGTGCAAACGGTGGGGGATATGGGCAACATTACGCAGGCTCTTCCGTTCTTCCACCTTCCGAATGTAACCATCAGCTTGGATATGATCATGACGATATTGCCCATATCGCTGGCTCTTGCCGTCGTCGGGATGACAGAATCGCTGCTGACGGCGTCGCTCGTGGATGAGATGACGGAGACCGGAAGCGACAAGAACCGCGAAATCCGCGGTCAGGGTGTTTCCAACGTGATCACTGGGTTCTTCGGCGGCATGGCCGGCTGCGCCATGATCGGACAGACGGTGATTAATGTGAAATCGGGGGGGCGCACCCGGTTATCAACGCTGGTGTCCGGTGTGTTCCTGCTGTTTCTCATCATTGTGCTCGGCGATGTCGTGAAACAAATTCCGATGGCAGCGCTTGTCGGGGTTATGTTTATGGTTTCGATCGGTACGTTTGAATGGGGATCGCTTCGCACGCTTCACCGTGTTCCGCTAGGTGATGCCATTGTCATGCTGGCAACGGTAATCATCGTGGTGGCAACGCATAATCTGGCCATCGGGGTCATGATTGGTATTATTTTAAGCGCGCTGAATTTCGGCTGGAAAATGGCAAAAATCCATGCGGTACCGCATGTTCAGCCAAACGGTACGAAGATATACGAAATCCGGGGGCAGTTATTTTTCGGAACGATGATGTATTTTATAAACCTGTTTGACGTGAATGAGGACCCTGAGCATGTCGTGATTGATTTTTCCAAATCCCATGTATGGGATCAGTCAGCCACAAATGCCATTTCCAAGGTATTGAATAAGTACAAGGAAGCGGGTAAAGCCGTCACGCTCGTGGGGTTGAACGACGAAAGTCAGCGGATGGTTGATAAAGTCGGCCTTGCTTCAAGCTCCACACACTAGAAACGTAAGGGATTGCTTTTAACCTTAGGGTTAAGGGCAATCCCTTTTCATTTTGCCTTTATGTAATAAAAATTTTACAAACGGAACAGACGTTTCATGTTATATTGATTGTAAATGAACACGAAGTTTGTCGAATCATCTGGATGGAGAAGATGCGTACTTTTATTGACTATAGACGGTTAGAGGTGCTGACAAGATGAAGGATATGCCCAAATACATATTCCTGCTTCTGCTGATGGTGCCGCTGCTGCTGCTTATATCGATCATATCACCGGGAAAATCGGACGCAAAGAATTCTCAAACCGTGATACCTGATTGGCAGTTTATGTGGGATGACGAACAACGGGATGTTGTTTCGCCGGTCAACCTGCAGGGAAGTTGGTTGGCGGGAATATCAGGCAAGAAGGAACCCCCAAAGTCAGATGGGGTGTATTCAGCATGGAATCGTTTTACTTTGCCCGCTCTCCCTTGGAAACATTCGGCCATCATGATTGACCGCTTCAAGGGACAGGATGTTTTGGCTTTTTTGGATGACGAACAGGTGTATGAAGCCAAACGAGACTATATGTATACGGATCATTCTCTTCTGCTTCCGGTCCATCCGGATGATGCTGGTAAGACCGTTTATTTATGGACAAACGGCGTCAGGGATATGACGTTAGGTATCGATGGCGATATTATACTTGGCGAATATGAGCATCTGCGTGGAAATTTTATCAAGAATGACCTGGAAGATTTCATATTGGGCAGCTCGTTTATGTTTATCGCGGTGGTCATGTTCTTCTGCTGCTTATTCCTGCCAAAGCATACGGTATCCAGCTGGTTGTCTCTTAGTGTCGTCATTCTGGCAAGCGGGGCTATGCTTATTACGTATTCGCCATTCCTATACACGTTCTATGGAGACTTAGGCAGCGTGTGGGTCTCGGTGTTTGATATTTCACTCTTCGCCGTGCTGCCGGCGCTGTATTACTATTTTGAGAAAATATATGGTCCCGGGCCCTATCGAGTCATTCGCTACTGCCGAAGATTTCAAATAGCTTACTCCGGAATGTGCCTGATATTTCTAGTTGCCCATGTTGTCAGCCATCATTCATTTTACGAGATCTACTATTTTGTTTCGGTAAAGATCCTGGGCATTTTGGTTATCCTGCAAATGCTGCTGCTGGTCGGTACCACGATTCTGTATGCTTCCAAGCGGAACAAGGACGCTTATATCTTTTCTGTTGGCTTCGGGATAATGGCGTTAGCGACGCTCGGAGATCTTGCGGCTTTTTATTACCATGACGGGCAATATCATTTCGTTCTATGGAAATGGGGCATCATCGGACTGATTGTCTCCCTGATTGTCATGCTGGGCCGTAAATTCGTCCGCAGCCATGAGCAAGTGCTGCAGTATTCCAGAAAGCTGGAGATGTTTAATAACGAACTTCAGCGATCGGAGAAGATGGAGATCATCAGCGAGCTGGCCGCCTCGGTTGCACACGAGGTTCGAAACCCGCTGCAAGTGACACGCGGCTTCATGCAGCTTCTGGCACAGAATTCCAAGCAGGCGGAAAAGGAGTATTTTGGCCTGGCGCTGAAGGAGCTGGACCGGGCTTCGGGGATCATCACGGATTTCCTCACGTTTGCTAAGCCAGAATTGGAGAATGAGGTCAAGCTGAATGTGTATGAGGAGCTCAAGCATGTGAAAGGCATCCTGCTGCCGCTTGCCAATCTCAGCGGGGGCTCGATCGAGCTGGATAACGCGAAGGAATTATACATGACCGGTAATTCTTCCAAACTCAAACAAGCGATGATTAATATCGTCAAGAACAGTATAGAAGCACTGGATGGAGAAGGGGTTATTCGCATATGGGCCTATGCCAAGGGTGAAGAAGTGGTCATTCACATCAAAGATGACGGCATCGGGATGGACGCCGGGGATCTTGAGAGACTGGGCGAGGCTTACTTCTCCAATAAGTCCAAAGGGACGGGGCTCGGCCTGATGGTTACCTTTCGAATCATCGAAGCAATGCGTGGCACCATTCATTTTGTTAGTGAAAAAGGAAGCGGGACCGAGGCTATTATCCGCTTTCCGTCCATACCTGCTTCGCAGGAAGGGGAAGTATAAATTCGAGAGAGATGCCATAACGGTATCTCTCTTTGTTCTATCTTTAATAGAAAATTTTATCATTTTTCCGAATATTAGAAGGTGGAAGGTTTTGTTGCATCGAATAACACAATAAGAGTTTTACTCATTATAATGTTTGAGGTGCGTCAATGAGGTCTGGATGGAAGATCGCTGTGTTCCTGATCATCGTTTTTATTTTAAGCCAGGGGTTCCCCAGGCTTGTCTTTGCCACCGAAGAAACGGCAGCTCGTGCAGCGATTAAGGAGTGGAGAATCCTCTGGTCGGAATCCCGGGGGATACCGGAGAATGTGCCCGTCCACATCCATGATTGGATGGAAACTTCGCCCGGTGATTCGAAGCCTTATAAGCCGCATACCAAGGCATCCGCGTGGATTCATATGAGGATTCCCGAGATCGCATCCGCATCCCCTGGCATTTTGATTGATAAGCTCCACGGACAGCAGATTGCGGTTTATGCGGACCACCAGAAGATTTACGAATCTACCCGAACGTACAATTATGAGCTTAATTACATCTTGCTTCCTTTGCACCAGGACATGCTCGGCAAGGATCTTCACATCTGGCTGGAGACCGCTAGGGATCATGTGATGATTGAAGGGAAAATCCTTGTCGGCGATTATCAGGACATGTTTAATCGGTTTGTTAAGTCGAATTTGATGGACATCATTCTCGGAAGCGCCTTTATATTTATCGCATTGGTGATGTTGATCTGCGCTATTTTTCTGAACAGAAAATATTTGGTCACGGTGTTATCCCTATCTTTAATTATTTTATCTGTAGGCATACTGGTGTTTACATACTCCCCGTTTCTTTATACGATTTTTAATCAATATGGAAATCTTTACACTCATTTATATGACATCTCATTATTTATCTTACTTCCTTCGTTCAGTCTCTTTTTTGAAAAAATCTTCGGGCCCGGCTGGAAGGGCACGCTGCGCAAACTCCGCAAGTTCCAGATATGCTACTCGCTGTTTTGCGGGCTGTTTCTGATTGTCAATCAATGGGGTTCGAATCAATGGTTCGACCTGTATTATTTCTTCTCCGTTCAGGTCATGGGTGTTGTGATGATCGTTCAATTTGTATTGCTGGTCGGGAGCTCCATGTATTATGCCGTTAAGGGGAATAAGGACGCTGTTATTTTCAATGCAGGCTTTGCGGTATTCGCTGTTGTGGGCTTAAGCGAGCTGCTGCAATTTTTCCTTACCCGGGGCAGCTACAATCTCTTTCTATGGAAATGGGGGATTGTCAGCTTCATCATTGCCCTGATCGTCATTCTCGGGCGGCATTTTGCCAAAAATCACGAACGGATTCTTCAATACTCCAAGGAGCTTGAGATGTTCAACAATGAACTGCAGCGTTCGGAGAAAATGGAGATTATCAGTGAGCTTGCAGCATCGGTTGCCCATGAGGTTCGTAATCCGCTGCAAGTAACGCGGGGATTCCTGCAGCTTCTCACCGGAAAAGCCCAAGCCACGGAACGCGAATATTTGGATTTGGCTCTGGTGGAGCTGGACCGTGCTTCCGGCATTATTACGGATTTCTTAACCTTTGCTAAACCGGAGTTCGGCAAAGACACCGTGCTTCGGGTTTCGGAGGAGTTCAAGCATATCGAAGGCATACTCGGCCCGCTTGCCCACCTCCAAGGAGGCAAGATCACCGTGGATATTCCGGAGGATATTACGATTCGGGGGAATTCCTCGAAATTCAAGCAGGCTTTCATCAACATTGTTAAGAATAGCATCGAGGCGCTGGGCGAAGAGGGATGGGTTCATATCCGCTGCTATCGCCAGCAGGACCAGGTTTTTATTCATGTTGTGGATAATGGCGAAGGGATGGGGCCGGATGTGTTGGCACGGCTGGGAGAGCCTTATTTCTCCAACAAAACCAAGGGGACAGGGCTTGGCCTGATGGTGACCTTTCGAATTATCGAGGCCATGGATGGAAACGTTTATTTTACGAGTAAAAAAGGAGTGGGGACGGATGCCGTCATTACGCTTCCCGCAGCTGGCGAATAATTCGCTAAGCTGCGGCAGCGATGACGGTGATCGTCCCCACTCTTTGTACGGATTACATCTATTTATGAAATGTCCAAGCTGTTATGTAGTCTTTACCAGATGGCTCTTTCTTTGGCTTCTGACTTGATCACGCCTGATGGATTCGGAGGAATGACCAGATACAGCTCGTTAGGGTTCTCTTCAAGTGTTCGAATCTCGATGTGGTCGGGAATCCGTACCCCAAGAACTTCCTTGATGGCGGATTTCGGATCGCTGAGCAATTTTGCCTTAAAGCTAGGATCCTCCCAAGCTTTTTGAATCAATTGTGTTTGAAAGATGGCTTCTGTCGTCATAAGAATCACCCTTTCAAATAAATTGGTTATTTTTTACTCTTAAAGAATACCATGGAACAAATATAAAATCTATTATTTTTTGCTGAGAATAGACAAATAATAGTTTAACCCGCCAAAAGAAAGGGTTTCTTTACTGTTTTCGATATGATTCGCTTCGGCTTGAAGCTCATCCACCATCGTTTGATGAAAGGAGATGAGATGGGGGGCGTCTATATCTACCGATAAGAGCTGGGCGTGGGTCGCTGCAGCAATGTCTGCATAGGGCTTCAACATGTTGTTAACATAGATGGCTTCTTGAACTTCGGGCAGCGTCAGGTTCGCTTCGCGTGGTCGACCCAATTCCGATTTAATGAGAGACAGCAGGCAGTTGTAGCTGCCATCTGCAAGATCCTGCTTCCAATCGGTCCAATCGTCCATCATCTGCAAGGTAAGCAGAACATGGTTCATCACATCATTCGTTCGTGGAATGAGACCTGCTTGATCAGATAAAAGCAATGCGGCAGTGCTTCCCAGCTTTACGGGAGCCGCTTTTTTTGCGATCATGGCTCGGTTGTGCTTGAAGTAATCGTCCCGGGTTTCGTGGAGGACGCCTTCGGACCATTCATGTGTGTAGTTTTTGAAATAAGACCAGAAGTCGGAATTCGCTGAAAAGTAGGGTTGATAGGATGTGAGAAATTCGTAATACAGCAGGTTGGCAAGTGCGAGATGGTGTTTCGGATTTATGGGAGACTGACTGTCATGGGGCGAGTCCATAATGTCATCTTGAATGAAGTAGTATAACATGCCGATAATGTTGGCCGCTGAGAGGTGACGGTATACATCGGCGGGCAGAGCGGTCAGTTCTTTCATCCAGAAGGGAAGCAGATAACAAATGTAATTTTTGGAACTGTCCTGCTCGAACACGTCAAACTTTCTCAAGTATGAAAGACCAATTTCATTCAAGGGAGCAGGGAGCTCGGATAGCCTTGCTTCGCAGACTGAGAATGCGGCCGCAAGATCGTCCTCGAAAGGCTTGAACCAGTTCATGGAATCACCAACCTATTCTATATATAAGGAACAAGTGCTTACTTGCTATATTAACATGAATATTTATAAAGTTAAATATTACCAGTCCATAAAATGGCTAAATATGGGTTTTTTGATGCTGCGACGGGTTCTTTTACAGGCGGTACATCGGTTTTATTGTTTGATTATGGCGACTGGCGTTTAAGTTAGGGATGTACAGCGATAAATCGAAAATGACCATTTAGGAGGAATTCATATGACTCAGAAAATTGTAGGAGCTTTTCGGACGGAGCAGGAAGCAACCCGGGCCATTGAGGATCTAAAGCAGCAAGGTTTCAGAGCCGATGAAATCTCTGTCATTGCCAAGGATCGCGGAGAATCTTCTCATATTCAGGACGAGACCGGCACCAAGGCCCCTGAGGGCTTGGCATCCGGTGCCGCCACAGGCGGTGTGTTAGGCGGTGTAACCGGATTGCTGGCCGGCTTAGGTGCATTGGCCATTCCAGGCATTGGTCCGATCATCGCGGCTGGTCCGATCGCGGCAACACTTACGGGAGCAGCCGTAGGCGCTGGTGCGGGCGGATTGGTAGGTGGTTTGATTGGCCTGGGAATTCCGGAAGAGCAAGCGGAGGAGTACGGGGGATATGTGGACGAAGGCCATATTCTGGTCATGGTGGATGCAGATGAAACGAATGGTGGCCGGGTATATGATATATTCCGCAGCAATAGCGCCCTCAATGAACATCATTACCGTGAGGAAGGCACCTATAGCGGTACCGGTGCGCCAGTAGATTCACGCTCTGAAGCAGCGGCTGCGACCGAGGATGCGGTCCCGGACCCTAATCTGTATCAAGGTTATGGTGATGGTAATGGCGGTGCCATTAGTCCGGATCGGGATGAGATCTCGAAGAGACGATAAGGGTTAATGTTAAAAATATGAATTGGCAATAACAAACCGCCCGGGATAAATCCGGGCGGTTTATTATTGCGTTTAACGAGTGTTTACCGCTTACTGCGCTGTCTCTGCGCTCCCCTCGGCCCGTAACCGGGACCGCCAGGTCCGTGTCCAGGACCACCAGGACCGCCGGGTCCATGTCCAGGACCCCCAGGATGCCATGGACCATGTCCATGCCCGTGTCCGTGTCCGGGATATCCGTGGCCACCAGGATATCCCGGATAAAACGGAGGGTAAGGATAGAATGGATAATAAGGTGGATAGTATGGATAAGGATAGAACGGGTATCCGGGGAAGAGCCCTGGAATACCAAGGCTTGTTTGGGATTGAAGGCCTCTTTTAGGATGATGATGACTCAAGCCATGCACCTCTTTCTGCCAGATCGTTATCTCATCCTATGTGGAAGCGGAGAAGAAGGGCACATATCCAGTTAAAATTAGGCGGACGTCCATCGTCGGTATGAATATCAGTGCTGTGCTGTCAGGGCAGAATAATTCAGGTATAACACCTGGTGAATAAAAAGGTGCAAATGACCTCCCCGTTAAGGGTAAGGATCAAATGCACCTTCAGTGTCTACCTACTATATTCAAATATATTGAAGACCCGCTGTGTACGGAAGAGGGATGGCTTCAAAGGTTACGCTGCCGTTAGCCCGATAAGATGATTCCGGATCAAACAGGATCGAGAGTAAACCCTCATCATCCAGTTCCAATGCTTCATTATTCAGGGTAAGTCGGTAAGGACCATGCTCGCCATCTGCCTGAATCAACCCCTCAGGCAGCACAGGAGCCAGCTGGCGTAGCAGTTGTGGGCCGCTAACTACATAAACGGTTCCCTCATTTTGAATATATTCAGGCGTAATGCCGGCTGATTGGATTAATGCTGCCAGCTCTTTATCCTGCCAAGGCAGCGGAATCGTTAGCGCTGAAAGGTTGAAGGAAGAGATCGCCTCGGCGATGACCAGTGCAGCCGCTTCAGGACTTCCTCCCCATTCTACAAGGGTAGACTCTCTCGAAGGAGTCATCACGGTCCCAGGCACGGCTATGATGGCAAATGCGGTCAACACGCCGTCTTCTTCGGCGACAAGCACCTGCTGCTCAAGGCGGATCACGTTGGAGTAGGCGCTTGCACCCAGCAGTTTGTTAAGCTCCGAAGCCGTAGTAACATAACCGGCTTCCCGCTGCTCCATCAGCTTTTGAAGGTGGAACAGATCCTGCGGCTGCATTGCCCGAATGCGCACTTGTTTTCCCGTCACCGCCCGCAAGGGCTCAATGGAGCCCGGGTCAAGACGGAAGCGGAATGCACGGCCGAACAAACGGCTGCCTGCCCGGGTATACAGGGATCTGCCGCCGGAAATGAGGATTAAGGATGCCCCGGAAGCTTCGCCATGACGGATGCACTGTTCCAGGAGACTGCCTGCAAGGCGCTGACCCCGGTAATCCGGATCCGTACAGACGGAGCCGATGGAATAGATATTTAATCGGGCACCGCGAGTCTGGATGGAAAATGGTACGAATCCCATGAATGAGACGAGTTTGTCTTGATCCCAGGCACCGTAGGAATGGCTGATTCCCGGCGAAAATATCGGAGGAAAGGATACCCCCATCGAAGGCTGTTCCGGCTGCTTCAGAAAAATACGGTCGGACAGCTCGACAGCTTGATGTAGTTGATCGCTTTTCATAATAGAAATGTTCATTCGTTGACGCCTCCCCTATGTATGTCACTTGTTACCAGTATAAAGTCATTGGGTGTGGAATATCCAGTAAACGTTTGCAACTTCTTTGTCCGTCCGGCTCCGTCGAATCGATTCTTGAAGAGGCACTTGTTGTGTGCGAGGAAGGGATGATTTTCGGGTAATATAACTTACGAAACTGACACCGGAGGGATGAGCTTGCCAAGTTTTGTTGATTCCATGATTTTATTATGCGGCGCTTTGCTTCTGACAGGCGTACTGACCACCAAGTTTTCTTCTCGCTTCGGCATGCCCGCCCTAGTACTGTTTATCGCCATCGGGATGATTCTCAGTCGCTTCATATATTACGATAATGCGGAGCTCACACAGCTGGTCGGGATATTTGCGCTGATTGTCATATTGTTTCAAGGCGGGATGCAGACCGATTTCAAAGAAATCAAGCCGGTTATGGGGACGGCCATTTCACTTGCCACGATAGGTGTCTTGCTGACAACGGTTGTCGTTGGAATATGCGCTGCATTCATTCTGGATATTTCGTTACAAGAGGGGCTGTTAATTGGTGCGATTGTTGGTTCGACGGACGCAGCGGCCGTCTTCTCGGTTCTCGGCGCAACGAATCTCAAGAAACGGATTCGAATGACGCTGGAGGCTGAATCCGGAAGCAATGATCCGATGGCGGTGTTTTTAACCGTGTCCTTAATCGAATGGATCGAACACCCGAAACTAAATTTGATCGGTCTTATTTTTTCCTTCGTGATGGAGATGGGACTGGGCCTGGTTATCGGTGTTCTTATCGGGATGCTGGCCGTATATGTGATCAATCGCATCAATTTTGATTCCTCGGGTTTATATCCGGTGACGGCATTGGGGTTCGCGGTGCTGACGTATGCCGCTGCCGCATGGCTTGGAGCCAGCGGTTTGCTGGCCGTATACGTTATGGCTTTGCTGCTCGGCAATACCGAGCTGACGTACCGCAAGACGATTCAAGCATTTAACCAAGGTTTTGCATGGATGATGCAGATCGTCATGTTTGTGCTGCTCGGGCTCCTTGTCTTCCCGAACGAGCTGTCGGAAGTCGTATGGCAAGGACTGTTGTTGTCCTTGATTCTCATCTTTATTGCCAGGCCGATCGGCGTGTTCAGCAGCCTGTTGTTTACCAAATTTGCCGTGCGGGAGAAAATATTAATTTCATGGGCGGGCCTTCGCGGGGCCGTACCGATCGTCCTGGCTACATATCCCGTTCTGGCGGGAATCAGGCATGGAGAATTGTTTTTTAATGTCGTGTTCTTTGTTGTGTTGACCTCAGCGGTGATCCAAGGCACCACGATCTCCCCGCTCACGCAAAAGCTTTCGCTGGTGGAGAAGGATAAAGCCAAAGCGCCGACTTTATTAGAGTTAATGGCTCTTGGAAAAGCGGATTCCGAGATCAACCACATTCTGGTGGATGGGGATATGCCCATTATCGGCAAGGAGATTCAGCAGCTGAATCTGCCGGACGATATCCTCTTTACGGCTATTATTCGGGAGAAGCGTATCATTACGCCTAGGGGGAGTACGGTTATTGAGGCAGGGGATACTTTATATGTGATGAATCCGAAACAAAAGCGGAAGGAAATGAAAACGATCCTGGGGTTGTCTTAGGGTTCTTAGCGGCCGGAGAAATATGATGCCTATCATAGCTATCGATCTTAAAAATAAATTAGGATAGGTATAAATAGGAGGTAATTTCTTCATCCTATCTTCATCTGATAAGTTTCAATTCCCTTTGCAAAAGAGACAAGAATCTGTTATGATTAATACAAGGATTTAGAATAAGTCTAAATACAATAACAAAGGAGACGATATAGATGAGTAATTTAACCCAACAAACACAAGGAACGACAACCGATGAACTTCAACAAATTTTGAACACGCAGGTAGCCAACTGGAGTTTGCTTGGCGTAAAGCTTCACCACTATCACTGGTATGTAAAAGGTCCTCAGTTCTACGTGCTGCACGAGAAATTCGAGGAGCTGTACAACACAGCAGCAGGTTATGTGGATGAGCTGGCCGAGCGGATGCTGGCCATTGGCGGTAAACCGGCAGCCAGCATGGCGCAATATTTGAAGCTGGCTACGCTGCAAGAGGTTTCCAATGAGAATACGGCTGAACAGATGGTCGGACAACTGGTTGCGGATTTTGAGCAGCTTGCCGGTGAACTGAAGGCGGGGATCGCAGCCGCGGATCAAGAAGGGGACGACGCTACATCCGATCTGTTGACCGGTATGGTCAGCGATGTACAGAAGCATTCCTGGATGCTGAATGCCTTCTTGGGTAAATAAATTTCACATTTGTATGCTTGCCGTCTCATGACGGATTGCGAATATAGGGAGGGAGATCGACGGATAGGGGTCGATCTCTTTTTTTTTGTTCACCTTGCGAGTGATGTTGTAAGATTAAATTTGAAATTTATTGCGTCTTTCTTCAATGCGCAACGTATACAGTTTATAGTTATTTTTAATTGCGGATAGGAGTAGTGAGGATGACAGAGATGGAATCACGACAACAGCTGGAATCGCAGCTTCAAGAGATTTTGAAATGGGAGAAAGAGCAGAAGGACGTCATGTTCTGGGAGAAGCTCGGAAGAATTCCCTTTATGCTGCTGGATCGCCTCACGCCCAAGGCTGTTCAAGAGAAAATCGGAAGCGCCTTGAATGAGGTAGGCGGATTTATTCAGAGCGGCGGGAAACATCTGGTTCGCGAGAAGTCGGTACTGAATGTTTTGGCGCAGACAGCAGGATTGAACGGTCCGAATGTGGGTGCCGGCCCTTCCGAAAAGTCCGCTCAGGAGGAATACATGGAAGTGGAAGATGAGGACGGAGGGGTGGCAGCGGCTTCCGGGCTTACTTTGGCATCTGCAGCGAAGCTGCCGCTCCAAGTCATGGATACCGCAGCGGATACGCTGACGGTAAAACGCGTCAAATTTGCCGCAGCGCAAGGAGCAGCAACGGGAATCGGGGGCATCTTTACGATTGCGGCCGATCTGCCGATGGTGCTTGGTCAATCGCTCAAGGTGCTGCAGGAGATGGCGCTTTGTTACGGGTATGATCCGAACGATCCCCGGGAGCGGGTGTTTATCGTGAAGTGCTTGCAGTTTGCATCTGCCGATATCGTGGGAAAAAAAGCGGTGCTTGAGGAGCTCGCCAGTTTTGATGATGAACAAGTGACGGAGCAGGTATTCTCACAGCTGCAGGGCTGGCGTGAGGTCGTTCAGTCGTATACCGATAACTTCGGGATGAAGAAGCTGTTTCAGCTGATTCCGATTGCCGGCATTGTATTCGGTTCGATCAGCAACAAAGGGACGATTAGCGATGTGGCTGAGGCAGGGAAAATGCTCTACAAGAAGCGGCGTCTAAATTACCGGCTTAGGAATATGGAACATCCCCTGTAACCGTTTATTCCTCCTGATAAATTAATAAAAAAAGGGTTGTCCCACCATAGGCGGGCAACCCTTTTTATCATCATTACGGTAATTAGAACGGACGTATTTCACGCAAAAGGCTTCCTATCGGTTATCCACTTTTTCCGGATACAGGTCATGATTCATCAGACGGTTCGCGGCGATCTCCTCGTATTTGGTCCCCGGACGACCGTAATTGCAATACGGATCGATGGAAATACCGCCCCGCGGGGTGAATTTCCCCCACACTTCGATATATCTCGGATCCATCAGTTTGATGAGGTCATTCATGATGATATTGACGCAGTCCTCATGAAAGTCCCCGTGATTGCGGAAGCTGAAGAGGTACAGCTTCAAGGATTTGCTCTCCACCATTTTAATATCCGGAATGTAGCTGATGTAGATGGTTGCAAAGTCCGGCTGGCCTGTAATCGGGCACAAGCTTGTAAATTCGGGACAGTTGAATTTGACGAAGTAATCCCGGTAGGGATGCTTGTTGTCAAAGCTCTCCAGAATGCCGGGATCATATTCGAACGTGTATTTTGTGCCTTGGTTGCCGAGCAGGGTAACGTCTTCCATTTCTTCTTTTTGTCTTCCAGCCATATGGGATAGCTCCTTTATTCATATTAATAAATGCACAATCAAGTGTAGCGATTTTTTTATTACAACGTCACACTCCGCGTTTATTGCCCCAGACGAGCGTGTGCAATTGCGGCAGGACACGCACATCGTTCAACCGGTCGGATTGCATGACGGCATCGACAAGCCACTCGTACCGATCCAGCAGATGGGAGACCAGCGAAGCGGTATCGCCTGTACCTACATCGGGATTACCGGTCTGCAAATAAAACGGCACGTTCGGGTATCGTTCATGGACCGTTTCCGCATAACTTAAGTCTTTATCGTCAAATACGACAACCTTGAGGCTGAAGGTTCTACCGGGCGCCCGTGCGGACAGCCGGGAGACGATATCATCGAGCTTGCCCCAGTCCGTATCCATACCTGAGCTTGGCGGCTTGGGAGAGATGGTCACTTCATCGATATCATTCAGCCAATCCTGCCAGCGTGAGCCTTGGGTCTCCACGGCAACGGTAATTCCGTGTCGATGCAGCTCATCCACAAGCGTGCCGAGCTGGGAGAGAAGAGCGGGATTGCCACCCGACAGGGTGACATGATCGAAGCGTTCGCCGCCCAGCCGGTACAGCTCTTGCCAGATCTCGTCTGCACTCATGCGCGATATGGTGTCCTTGGCGGAACCGTCCCACGTAAACGCGGAGTCGCACCAGGAACAGCGATAGTCGCAGCCCGCCGTACGAACGAACATGGTCTTGCGTCCAACGACCATGCCTTCACCTTGAACGGTAGGACCGAAAATCTCCATCACGGGAATCGGACGGTCCACTGCTATGACAGGGGAGGAGGCATTTGAATCGTTCTCAGGTTTAACATGCACATTATTCATCGATCATCCACTCCCGTCTGACCTCAGCGTAGCTGGTCGGCGTCTCGAACAGGCGGACGAATTCGGTTCGTGTGCCTTGCTGCTCGTACGACTCTCTGCTGCGGAGGGCTTCCTCCATTTTTTCAAACAGCCATACAACCATGTTCTCTGCTGTCGTGTTCATCGGCGGCAAAGTCTCGTTCAGGTAACGGTGATCCAGATACGGTTCGATACTCGTTTTCCAGCAATCCTTAATGTCCCCGAAATCCACGGTAATGCCCACTTCATTGGGAATACCGCTGATGCCAAAGACTACTTTGTACGTGTGGCCGTGCAAGTTCTTGCATTTTCCCTCATAGCAATGCAGATGATGGGCAGCATCAAAGGTAAACTCTTTGGAGACCAGCACCCGCTTCCGGTGGTAACGCAGGCTTCCGGCATCGATGTCTTCGCCAAGCTTCTGCAGATGCTCTACGATGCGGAAAGCCCCTGGCTCGCGGCTCATACCAGGCGCCCCCCTTCAGATACACGGTTACGGCGCTGCATGTAGTTATCGAGCCCCGCTTTTCTCAGCTTGCATGCAGGACATTCTCCGCAGCCGTCGCCCTTGATGCCGTTATAGCAGGTTAACGTATGGTCACGAACGTATTCGAGTGCATTCATCTGGTCGGCGAGCTCCCAGGTTTCCGACTTGTCGAGCCACATAAGCGGCGTGTGAATGACGAACGGGTAATCCATTGCTAGATTTAGCGTAACGTTGAGCGATTTGATGAAGCTGTCCCGGCAATCGGGATAACCGCTGAAATCCGTCTCGCATACGCCCGTGATCAGATGTTTTGCACCGATGCCCTTGGCCAGCACAGCGGCAAAGCTGAGGAACAGCAGGTTTCGTCCCTCCACAAATGTAGTAGGCAAGCCGTCGCCTTCGGCAATTTCGATATCGCTGCGCGTTAACGCATTCGGCGCCAGCTGATTAAGCAGGCTCATATCGAGCACCGTTTGCTTCACGCCTTGTTCCTTGGCGATCTGTGCCGCGCATTCTATTTCAAGCTTATGGCGTTGGCCATAATCGAAGGTTACGGTTTCGACTTCGGCGAAGCGTTCCTTCGCCCAGAACAGGCAGGTGGTGCTGTCTTGACCACCGCTGAAAACAACGACCGCTTTTTCATTTTTAAGCATAAAAAAACCTCTCATCCTTCATAATTTAAGAGCAGCCGAAAAGGGCTGAACCTGTAGAAGAAAGAGAAGTTCATTGAACTGAATCCGTAAAAAAACAAGCCTTATTCTTAGGGTGCAGCACCGAATAAGACACGATAGTTTTTTATAGAGGGAGTTCACGAACCTCTCCCATACACCGCGATAGGCGCATGGATTGTCTTCTGTTGTCCTTGTGACCGCATGGGTGTTAAGATCCAGCATGCAGTCTGATTATGCCCTCCATTATAACACGGCTCGATTATTTGATAAACACTCCGCCAAAGGGAATTGCTTCCCGCAGAAAACGCTTGATGATGCCTTCATCATTTAATTCGTCTACGAGCCGCTGATTCTGGCGTCCCGCTTGAAACAACACATACCCGTCACCGGTCAGCTTCCAGTGATAGTTCATGTGCTGGCTGGCGAGATGATTGCCATATACGGTCAGGTCCAGTTTAGCCGCTTCGGGATAGGCGATGATGCTTCCGGCGTCCACATACAATGGCTCGGTAGGATGCAGCTTGACTTTGCATACCGGACCTTGGGTCAGAATGCCGATGCTGCCATTCCCGGAAAACTTCATCTTAATGGCATCTCGCGTGACCAGCATGTTTTTGATTTTCAGTATTCTTGTCTGCATCGTAACAAACTGGGTGTAAAAGAAAACATGACGAAAATCATAGAGCATGTCCTGTTCGCCTTCCAGCTGAATTTCATGCATGTTGAAGCCTGGGGGGAGCGCAGCCGTAAATTGGCTGGGTCCTGTAATATCGGCACGAATCCATTTTTTCTTGCGGTATATGCCCTTTACGTTCATGAGACGGTCGCTGCGTCCGGAGGAGGGACCCCGATAGGCAACGATTTGCTCAGGATGAAGGACATGGGCCGTGTCCCCTTCAGTCAGGGAGAACGTAACCGCTTGTCCCGCTCCGCTGCCCGCTGCATCTTCCATTCGGATAATCATGGCCGCGCCTCCTTTTGCCTGGTTGGATGGTGGGGATCTGATAAAAGCTTGTCCTATTTAGAACGGTTCGTTCGGCGCATGCCGAATCGCAGGACGCGAATGATGACAAAGTATCCGGCAGCCAATGCCACGGCGGTGATCGCCACGGTCTTTAAACGCTCCGCCCCACGTTTTCGGGTGGCTTCAGCCTCTTGAAGCTGGCTTACCATTTGGGTTAATTGCTGGTTTTGCTCCGCGAGATTGGAGTTCTGCTCCGCCAGGGTCAGATTTTGCTGCTGAAGCCGTTCGGAAGCGATTCTGGCTTTATCGAGCTCCTGCAGGGCTTGGTTATAGTTGCTCTTGAGCTGGTTTATTTCATCGGGCAGTTCGGAGAACTGCTGGATATTATCGTACAAATTGTTAAAGTAATTGGCGCTGGCGGTCCGTCCACCGGCCGGCAGCGCGATCCCCGCCACCAGCAGTATGAGAGAAAGTTGGATGAGTCTGGATTTTGTCGGCTTATGCATGTGGGATCACCACCATTCGATTATTTATAGTAAATACGAATCAAATTTCGACAGGTTTCTATTAATATATATTACCCACATTCGCATGGGAAGTGAATCTATTAGAAGCTAAGTTGTTTAACTTGCTCATGTGGAGGGTAATGTAATCAAGCAAGCGCATAGAAGCCATCCCATACGAAATGAACATAAAATGAACTAGCAGATAAAAAGGAGATTTCGACCATGATGAAAGATAACAACGTGAAGAAAATTATGATTACAGTGAATGGAAAGCCCGTGGGTAACGGATTGTTAATTGATAAAGTAACGTACGCTCCCATTCAACGCACATCAAGACATATGGGGGATACCAAACCCGTTTCGGCAGCAGAAATAGGTTAATAGACGCTGTGTATGAAATCAAAAGCCTTTAAAACCCGGAGAACACCTCCGGTTTTTTTGCGTTTGATTCATAATGGAACTTCATTCTTTTGTGCATGGGCTTGGGATAAAACAGAGAATTCGTCTGAATATGACGGTTTAGGGAAGATATCATTACAAATTTATACAATTTTCTTTTATACTAGGTTGTAAGATGATCCAATATACATAAACCATAATTTGAGAAAAGGAGTTTTGAAGAAATGGCCTATTGTATACATTGCGGTAACGAATTAAGGGATGGCGTCACACATCAATGTGTTAACGACACCTCAGGGAATCCTATGAAATACACGGCTGCAGCGGCGGAGCCGGAACAAGGGCGTCCAGATTCCGAATCTGCCGGTGCTCCGCATGCCAAAACCTCATCCGCCGTTCAAGTCGATGGACAGGTGCTGCTGAATCTATTGAAAAATCCGATGAGTGCATTGAACATGCGAGGGGATCAGACAGGCATGCTCTACGGCATCATCGGGATGGCTTCCAGCATCATCGGTTTTTGGTTGTTTGGTCTTGGGATCAAGCAGATGTTCTATTCCGGGCTGGGCATGATGTCGGCCTTGATAAGCGATTTCGGCATGGGGAGCCGGGCGCTTTTGCTGGGATTGTTCTCAACCGTTATTTTATTAGGTTCTTTCTGGTTTACGGGCAATATGGTTACGAAGCAGAAGCTTGACATGAAGGAATTCATTGCGAAGATGGGCTCTTTCCAGCTGCCGTTCGGAGCGGCGCTTATCTTAAGCGGATTGATCAGTTTCATGTCGTTAAAGCTGGCATTCCTCATCCTTGTATTGGCTTTAATGACCGGATTGGCAGCGAACAGCGCAGCCGTTATCGAATTGTACCGCATGGGATCAAGCCAATGGATTAAATTTTTAGGGGTTGCTTTAGGCATTTATGTTCTATTTCTAGCCGTTGTACAGACCGTTTTATTGTAGGGATAAGGAAATTTGAGGCAGTAAAAGATTCCCTTGTCCGAATTGTGACAAAAATCTGCATAACTAAAAGACCGCAGCTGATAGGGCTGTGGTCTTTTTTTGTCGAATTCACAATGAGAACATATGTTCCGTGACAGTAAGATGTCCATCTGTATTGGTACATTATTAGAAGAAGAGGAAAGAGGTGGATGTATTGCAGTCTGGCTTGTTTTCGGATTTTACATGGAGCCACAGCCATGTATTCGCTGGGGGGACTAGTCAAGTCTTTCTGCTGATCGAGTGGAGGGTTGGTACGTCAAAGCAAAAAACGCAGTCTCATGGCTTTAATCAGCGCATGGCTGAAGATGTCCAACTACACCTTCAATTAGGGGAACGCGTTCAAGTGGAACATATGTATGGATGCCATGGTGAGATGCTGAATGATCGCAACATGTCGTTGTCTTTAGGCTCTTTGCTGGAAGGGAGATCCAAACAGCTGGTTCTTGAGCTGAGTGTCGGAGCTAGGCAATCGGGGGTGTATCCCATTATTACCGCCCTATGGACATATATGGATGTTCAGAAGCAGAAGGTGGTTTTGCAGCCGTCCCGCACGATACCGCTTCAATTCAGCAATCATACGGCATTGAAATACCGAAGGGCAGATTATCGCGTTGAGAAGGTGCTGAAGTTATACCAGAATGCTTCCATTCTGGAGCAAGCAAGAAGAGAGCTGGAACGGGGGAAGTTGGCTCGAGGAGAAGAAATGATTCGCAGACAGGCAGATGAGATGCTTTTATACGCAATACGATTTCGGGATAGGGATTATTTGAAGGAAGCAGAAACCCTTTATCAACTAATTGGTTTGTATCTGGATACATATCGGCAATTATCTTCTGAAAATGCGAACAGAAAAAGGGACTTTAGGCTTAAAAATTAACTAGGAATCAAGAATCTGTATATAAAAAAGGAAAAATGATTTCAGGGTCGAATGTACTACTTAGCAGTCAAACAAAATATGTCTAATTTACTAGAAAGATAGGGAGAATGCCATATGACAGACCGACTGATCCGACTAATGAGAATCATTACCCTTGTACAAGCAAGACCAGGTATACTGGCTCGAGAGCTTGCCGAACGTTGTGGAACCAGCGAAAGAACCATTTATCGGGATATGGATGCCCTCAGCGCCATGCATATTCCCATCACTCACCAAGGACGAGGCCGCGGTTACACATTTATCGGGCATTTTGCAATGTACCCGCTTGGTTTAACGGAAGAGGAGGTACAGGCGTTATTTAAACTGTTGACCATATTGGAAAAAGTCAAGCCGATGCTGCCCGATGAATTTGAAAGCGCTTATGAGAAAGTGTTGGCTGCTGTATATAAGCAAAGCGCGGAAAAAGCTGAAATTCAGGCCGGGGACCGGGATGAATCCTCCACCGGTTTATAACGGTTCCACTACGTGTAACAATTAAACCTCGAACGAAAGCACACATATTCATGTGACTATCGTCGAGGTTTTTATCAGTTTATAGGGAAATAACCATTCTCCTGTGGAGATGCGAATGTACTAGTAAATTAGAATCAGGATAGGGATATTATACCAAAATAGAAGATTATATGATAATATAACTATAAATTCTCTTATCCATCCAAAAATGTAATGGATGTGTAATTGTGAGAGACGGCGGTAGATGTCCCTAAGCAAGGGCGTAGGAAGGAGATATGGAGCAAGGGCATAGGTTGATTCCACAACTTGTATAGGAGGATATTCATGAAAAAAGAGTTAACTAGCAAGGTAAGAAAATGGAATGTTAAGCTATTGGTTATGGCTTTGATTAGTACGGCATGGATCGGTTTTTACGATCCTATTCCTGTTGAGGCAGATAGTGCTGTTGGAGGTCCTAAATTAGCAGTTTTGGTAGACGGAAGAAAGGTAAAGTTTCATGGCGGAGATCCTGTCTTTGAAAATGGCCGGGTGCAAGTGCCACTCAGAGGTATTGGAGAAGCTTTAAAGGCTGAAATCGGTTTTAGCGGTAAAACTGTTACTTATAAGAAAGATGGAAAATCGATTGCTCTTACCTTAGGGAGTAAAGAGGCCGTTGTAAACGGTAAAAGTGTCACTATGGATACGGCTGCTAAAGCTGTTAAAGGGCGAACTTATGTGCCATTAAGATTTGTAAGCGAGAATCTTGGAGTTCCCGTAAATTGGGATGGAGTCGGCAATTGGGTTTGGATTGGTTCGAGGGAAGTTCCAGATATAACGGAAGTAGCAAGTGTGGAAAAAACGAGTCTGAACAATGATTTTGTTAAAATGTTTGGAACAAAGACGCACCTGATAGATGGGAAAAAGGATGTTCGAATATTTACTATTGATGATCTGCCATTAAGAATAGATCGTTTTATAGTTTACGATGTATGGCCAGTGATGTTCGGAGATTACCAATCAATTAGAATCCGATTTGATGCAGGACTTGGCCCAATCTACTACCTACAAAAAGGAGAACTTCCTCGTTATCGAAATTCTGCGGATCCGATTAAGCAATCAGATAAAACGATTACCCGAACTTACAAAACTACGAGCGAGTATGATCAAATAGTCAATAATGATGTGAACTATAAGCATTTCAAACTAAATAAAGCTGAATATATTGGTTTTCAGATGGGTACGGAATCATTAACTTTACTTAAGAATCCCTTTAAGTGAATGGTAACCATATGAAAAAAAAAGAGAATTCTTTATGTGCTAATAATTATGTTGACTATAAATGCCCTTATTATTCAAAGTGTCTTTGCTGCTCTACCTACAACACCAAAGCCAAGCAATCGAAATGTACATTATTTTGTTGGAATGTTTACTTACGAGATTTGGCGTTATTCAGATGGACAAACTTGGACGCCGGAAGGATATGAGAACCAACCAAATAAATCTATGGATTTTCCGTATTCATTCGATATTCCTGACCGAAAGATTAAAAGTGTATGGGTAGAGAAATTCAACCCTGATATGACTGATCCAGATGGTAGGGATCTATATTTTCGTTCTCGTTATCAACAAGAAACATGGGATCAGAGGGCCCCAAACGTCAGTAAAAAATATACTCCTACTATCAAAGGGAATATTCGGGGATTAGGAACGGAAAGCGTGTCTTTTAATGTACATGTCATAGGAGACTTAAAAGCAGATGATCCTCTCGAGACAACTAAAGAAGAACAAAATATGAATGTCAAAGGACTTCGGTATTACTTCCCAATCCTTTTCACAATCGAACTTGAGCCCGAAGTAGGTAATGCCATTATAAAACACTATACGACTACAGGTCGTTCACTGAACGGCATCCCGGGTTTTACTGATCGTGAAGAAGTATTAGAGAAGAACAGTCCTTACTCTTTTACTCATACACCTGGGAATCTAGACTATACATATGTTGGACATAAGAAAAGTACTGTCTCAGCCCCGAGTGGCGGATCAATAACACCTGGTGACCCTGGCCGTTTTACGTATGATGGCTCATTTCCGACATATTATCTGTTTTTTTACTATGAGACCGATACACCGCGCCCTCCTGACCCTGACCCACCTGAGGCCTCCTGCACGAGACCTTCTCCAGGGACGAAAATGAATGGTCGTTTCATGGATCCGGTGGTCACAGCGAAGATTCTCGCTGACCTGCGTGGAAGTGAACGTTTTGATGTTTTGCAAGGAATACCGACGTCTGAAAGTCTATATGGTAATATTTTGACTCGTAATTACCTGTATCAGAATACATTTGTAAACATGACAGGTATCTGTTCCTTTAAAGTGAATGTAGAAAAAACATGGACGTTGCATTGGGATCCAGGAAAACCAGGACCAAATGATCCGAGCGGTAATCCTACAACAGTACCTGATCCACAACAAGCCGAAGAGAAGGTCACAGAACGATACACCGTGGAACGGCCATATTCTTATTGGGTGATCGATAACCTTGAAGTCTATAAGATCGATCAGGGGACTCTAAGGAATTACGCACTACCAGGTGAGCAAATCACAATTTATCCACAAGGGTATCAGCCACCGCAGTTTACAACCAGTGCATCTGGAGCGTTTTATCCACCATCCCCACCTGATCCCATTGTAGCCCCATCAGGAGTTTACGGGGGAAATTCATATAAAACAAAGCCTTCCCCGCCAAATGAGAATCTGCAGAGCGTAGCTGAGAATGCTGTAGAAAAAGTTGAGGTCACGAATGACTCTCTGGTTTTTAACGGGTCTACCATTATGAATTCGAATCGAACACTCGAAAAAGGACCCACTCCTGGCAGCATCCCTGCTCCCACACATATTAGTGACAATGTGCTGTACAAGCCCAATAATATGATTAGCATTGATAAGATTAACAGGGCCAATACAACGAGCGCAGGTACTATTCAATATGGTTTATTACCAGGGAATATTAATGGTGGAAGTAATAAGGAATTTCCGATTCATGCCATTAACACCGTCACCGTCCATACGCCGGTAGTCAATTATTCGTCGGTGACGGATGATCAGGCCCACAATCAGAAGACAACCCCGAACCCGAAGCGGTCTGCTTTCATCTTGGATCGGCCGTTTACGGTACGCATCCCTACCTCGGGTCAGCATCGGAACATCCAGGGGTACGGAGACCGGGACTATGCGAAGTATGTAAGATCGAAGCAGGTGTATTTTCCGTTCGATGTCTACAGCAGCGACAGGAGCACCTTTTATCCAAAAGACACCTGGATCACAATTCCGACGGATCAGCTGGACACGGAGTTTTTCCTGCCGGTATGGGTGGATGAAGGCAATTATCAGGTATACTTCCGTACGATCGCGGAGAACGCTCCTTCCGACTTTACGACACAGCCCAGCGCAAATCTGGATTTGGCTCACCATGTGGCTACGGATATAGAACCGGTCGAAGTGATCGGACGCGTATATGATTTCCATATCACGGATATAGCCGATTATAACTGGGAGACGGTCTTCCGCAAACAAAAAGGGAGTGCGGCACCAAGCGGCGCGTCCTATTGGACAGGACTTCGCGATATTGACGGTGGAGCACGCGGGAACTCGCTGCCGTACACACTTCCCATCGCACCGGGCAAGCATCCAGCACAGGGATATAAGAATGCGGCCGTAAAGACAGGCTACCACTTCAAATTTGATTTGAAGACAAAGGGCAATATGTTTGGTGTACAAGACGGCATTTCCATTACACCGAGTTTTTATTTCGTTCATCCAGATGGCAGCGGACGGCAGCCCGTTGATCTGTATTACCATAGCGGAAATCGAAAGTTCATTCGGATCGGTTCCCCGCAGGACACGGAGAAGCGCTATGTCGTTCTGAATGAAAGGCTGCGCAATGTTCCGCAAGGCGAGCTGCAGGATAACGCTTCATATTTGTACAACCGCGGCGGAGCCCCGGCGGGAATGTCCGCGGCAGCTTACTTGAGGCAGTATTTGGAGAAGACCAGCAAGAATAAGACCTGGATAGGGCGGCTCGACTGGATGCTGCTGCCATCCGAAATACGAACACTGATCGGCCCGAAGTCAGGGTTGCCAGCCTCCGTTGACACGGAGCGGGCTAACGCGGCTATTCAGCGCTGGTACGGTGAATACAGTCTTCCTGCCGACGTGTACGTAGTGAAGAAAGGGACCGACCTGGCCGCTTATGGACGGACGAACCGACTGGACGAGAAATCCTCGGTTTTTCTGAAAAAAGGGTATATCGTGGTCAATTTCAACATCGAGACGACCCGGGAGGGCAATACGGCCAAACCCCATCTGCAATACATTCATGGCCCACTCATGAATCAATGGCAGCTTGAAGGATACAGCCGCACGTATAATGATCCATATGGTAAGCGGTTCTCTCTGATGGACGGGGATGTCATATTCTATCATGCCGATCAGTCCAGCAAAGGGGATTTTAGATCCCAGGTACCTCATTAAAGTTTTCACTTAACACCAAAACAGCCACGCCTGATTATTCTTAAAGGCAGTGGCTGTTTTGGTTGTGCTCGCTGTACTCGCAATGAAAAAGCTCTGTTGATCCAAGGCTACGCTGTTTACTCTATGGCATGAGGTTAGTTACAGACAATGGCCTGTGTATCCCGCATATGGTATCAAACCGTAAGCATCAACGCCAACGCATTCGGTTTATCTCAATGCGGGGGCCAGGTATCGTTATCGTAGAGATAGCGGACAAAAGCCATTGGATTCCGATACGAGTTCTTCCACGCTTCTCCCATGCCGGCCTCCAGGAAACCATACCGTTGATCACAGCCGTTGCACTCAATGAAATAGAGCCTTCCATCTTCGGTGATCCCAATGTCCAGTCCAAAATCGGCAGCATACGGAATAAACAGGGACAGGATCCGGGCGATATGCAGGGAGAATTCCGCAATGCGCTCGAGGGTTTCTCCAACAGGGGCATTCGGCATACAGCGGGTTAGAATGTCAGGTACCTGATAGGCGGAGCCCCCCTGCGCGATGTTGGAGACGAAGGTTTGAGGCGGCGAGGTTTTGGCAAACATGCCCGCGATTTCCCAGCTGCCGCTGCCTCCCCGCTGTACCGTGACCCTGATGTCAAAGGGACGTCCCCTGTATTCTGCCAGCGGGATCCGCTCCTGCGCCAGAAAGGGCGCACGCTTGATTCTCTGGTAGATAAGAGGATGAAGCTTGCCCTCGGCTAACGTTACGGTTCTCCATCCTTTAGCCGATGGGGAGGAGCGGGAATACGTCAGCTGACTGTGCCCGGTGCTTCTTTTCAGCCGCATAATACCGATGCCGATGCTGCCGCTGCATGGTTTTAAGACGAGGTCACCATGCTGGCTTAGCATGGAGCGAATGGAGACGGGCGTTGCCTTTACCGTATGCGGCAAGGCATTCGATAATCCCGAATCCTGTTCCAGCATATGGTGTATCGTATCCTTGCCGTAGCGCGTACGGCCGTTAAACACAAAGATTCCTTGTTTGATCAGATCCTCGATCCGCTTGAGTTCGCGTCGGTTGTGGTAGATGGCGCGCATATGGATAGCCCGCGGAATGGGAATATAGACACGGCGATACCCGGATGGAATGGGTATATATCCTGTCACCATTCCGGTATCCAATGAAATATGATGAATGGTAAAAAAACAAGGAACCAGTCCGTACATGGCAGCGGCTTCTTCATAGTTAGCCAGTGATTCAGTGCCGATTCTCCCGCTGGAAATTCTGCGATACGTGTTGTTGTTGAGCAGAATGCCGACAAATTCCGGATGCATGGTCATCCTCCTTGTTACCATAGATCATGGAGTCTTTGTACCACATCCTATGCAGGAGGAAGTTTGTCCTGGATGGACGGGTGTCGCCCGTGGTTGGCCTAATCTTTACCGGAGATTAGTCACCAATTGACCCTGATTCGGTATATGTTAAGGTATCAGGCCATACACATGTCAGGTATGCGTTATTTTGAATTAGGGCAATGAAACACTGCTGGTATCAAGGGGATGGGTACCTATGATATATCAGTAGTGGTTTTTCATATAGATAAGTTGTGAGAAGGGTGTGGAGTTATGGGTTTGCGGAAGGTGGCAGTTGTGACGCCGGGGTCGTTTGTTATTCCTTCGGGGAGGAGCAGCTCGGTCGAGCGTGTAGTGGAGCAGACGATTCCATTGGCACAGGGAGCCATGGATGTGCGCATATTCGGAGTGCTTGGAAAAGGACTCCCTTCAAAAGACACGATCAACGGCGTTCCGTGTTACCGCCTGCCATCGGGAGCGAATTATTATCCTTCCCTGCTGCGGAGGCTTCAGAAATGGAGACCGGATATTATCGAAGTACACAATCGCCCGCTGTTAGCACAGCGTCTGAAGATGCATCTCCCGGATGTAAAGACTGTACTTAATCTCCACTCCAATACCTTTATATCGCCTCCGTATATGAGCGAGCAGCGCTTTGGGAACATTGCCAGGTGGATGGACGGCATCGTGGTGAACAGCCGTTTTTTGCTGGAAGATATCACGATAAGACATCCAGAGCTGTCGGATAAAATTACGATTAATCATCTCGGAGTCAGTCTGGAGCATTTTACTCCGCCCTTCAGCCCGGCAGCCAAGGCATTGCGGGAAGCCAGACTTGCTCATTACGGATGGAGCGGGCGGCGCATCATCCTGTTTGCCGGACGACTGATTCCGGATAAAGGCGTTCACCATTTGCTGGAAGCACTGCCGCAGATCATGGAGAAGCATCCGGATGTGCTGCTGCTCATTATCGGGAGCGCCGGATACGGATCGGATCGGGAAACCGCTTATGTACGGGAATTGAAAAGAACTGCAAGACCATACCAACATTGGGTAAACTTCCGCCCCTTTGTACCATACCCGGCCATTGCGGATTGGTATTCGCTTGCAGACATCGTAGTGGTTCCATCTGCACCCAGAGAGGCGTTTGGGCTTGTAAATGTCGAAGCCATGGCTGCAGGCGTGCCGGTAATCGCTTCAAGTGCCGGAGGAATTCCGGAAATTGTGGAAAACGGAGTGACGGGGTATTTGGTCCAGAGCGATGATTTTCCAGCCGGACTTGCGCAGCGGATTAACACTCTGCTACAGGACGAAAATCTTCGAAGACAGATCGGAATGGCCGGTCGCGAAACGGTGCGGCAGCGCTTCAGATGGGATCATACGGCCGAGCGCTGGGTTCATTTGATGCAAACCATCTGAGGGTATCCGATGGAACAGTGGCAGGCGCCCCCCTTGCCGAATAGGATGAAGTAACGATTAGAAGCAGAGGAGAGAGCCGACAGTGAACAAAGCCAGAAGGATGATCACCAGGGGAAGAGGGAAGAGACCGTACCGGCGATATCCTGGCCGTCTCAAGACATCCGCGAACAGAACGGGTATTGATCGTGGTGGTACGGCCGAATATGAGTTGGCCGATGATACGATTGACTCGGCTCATCTTCGACATCGCAGTGTAAGAAGCGAGGCGATTGAAGACTATTCTGTATATAGCATTCATCTATCCCCTGAATCGATTACTTCCTCTAAAATTGCAAGCCATTCGGTGGACTTGGCGCATTTGAGCTTTAATCCGGTACAAGGGATGCCTGACAGGCCGTTAATGCAGCAGTTTGGCGATATGCCCTTCATGTTTCCTGAAGGCGTGGACACCATCGATGTTGCCGTCTCGCTCCCGTCCCCTTATGCCGATGAAAATTATGTCATGGTGGTATCATGCAGCGACCCCGGGTTTCAAGCGGGGGTCAGGTCACGGAATGAGCTTCAGGCGATGGTCGGCATCACAAGGTCCGCAGGCAATCCGCTTGCAGCCGGATGGTTATCATGGATAGCGATAGGCGGGCAATAGGATCGTACAAAAAGGGCAGGGAGCTTACTCCCCGCCCTTTTTGTATGTACAGATAGCGGATGGGGATAAGCGTTGGGGTATAACCGTACATATGCCGTTACGGTGAAGGAGAGCAAACATACAATAGGATAGATTGCCAAGGAGCAAGTGACCGTTACGAGGGAGGAGGAGTGCAAGTATGCGCAATGTGCAGCGGTTAAGGCCCCGAAGAAGGTCGGTTTCTCGGCGTCCTTCCAGGGAATCGTTGCAGCCACCCGCTAATCCTACCACCTACCGTCCTATGGAACCACAGATCCCACGGGAGAATCATCCCCATCCTTACGTGTCTGTCATTATTCCCGCTATGAATGAAGCCGGTAAGATTTCCGCGGTCATAGCAGAAGCACGGGCGGTTCATCCCGAAACGGAGGTTATCGTTGTTGCGAACGGGTGTAAGGATCAGACCGCTGTTGTCGCAGAACGGATGGGAGCCAAGGTGTTGTCTTTTCCGGAGCCGCTTGGACACGATGTGGGACGAAGTGTAGGCGCTCAAGCAGCTAAAGGACGAATTCTTCTTTTTACAGACAGCGATATGGTTATTCCCTCCGGTGAGTTAAGGCCTTTCGTCCAGGCGGTTCAATCCGGCGTTGATGTGGCCTTGAACGATTATACCGGTCCTATCGATCGGCAGCCGGTTCACCGGGTTATTCTTGCGAAATATACATTAAATTCGATGCTTGGAAGGTCTGATTTGCGGGGTGCGTCCATGACAGCCGTACCGCATGCCTTAAGCCGTCGGGCGCTGGAGACGATCGGTGCAAGTGAGCTGTCCATTCCGCCGAAAGCGCAAGCGGCTGCAGTGAACCGGGGGCTGCGTGTGGAGGCGGTTTATCGCGTAGAAGTCGGACGCTTGAATCCCGGTCGAATCGCGGGCGGAGATCCGCTGGAAATGCTGGTGCTTGGCGATCATTTGGAAGCACTGGAAGCCGTGATGGCAGAGCGTGGTGTCCGAGGCGGATATCACGATGGTGGACGAAGACGGAGCGTGGTGAGGTGAGCACGTGCAAAGATGGGTTCATAAAAAGATAAGTCGATCAGGATCTAAAAGCCGAAGACGTTTAAGAAAAGGTTCCTCACGGGTGGTAGCGTACCGTTTAATACGGAACAGTCGTTGGGAACGGCTCGCACTGAGTGCGGGAGGTCTGTCCGGGAGAAGACGGGGAGCATCCAAAAGGGAAGCATCCATGGCTTTTGGTCAATGGCTGGCTTCCAGCGGAATTCCCCAACGTCAACTCTATCACGTTCTGCCCGGCGTGGCGGAATCGTTCCGACGCGGATACGCCAGAGGTTCCAGGCAGTCGATCCCGGCACCGCTGCTGCCGCCTCTGAAAGGGCGAGCTTCCGTAATCGTATCCGCCTGCAACGAAGCGGGTTCCATTCCGATGGTGCTGCGAGAGCTAAAACGACTTCCATTTCATGAAATCATCGTCGTCGAGAATGGGAGCCATGATCATACGTACTCGGCAGCGCGTGCATTTGAAGGAGTTACGGTGATCCACATTCCCGAACGGCTGGGACATGATGTGGCCCGTGCCTTAGGGGCCAAGATGAGCACCGGGGACGTCGTTCTGTTCATGGACGGGGATATGCCGGTGCCTGCGGAAAAACTGAGTTCCTATCTGCTTGCGGCAGATCGAGGAGTGGATGTGGCATTGAACGATATCATGCCATTGCTGCCGGAATTTAGCCGCCAAGATGAGGTTACCCGCTGTAAAACATTTCTCAACCGCATGCTGGGACGTGACGATCTGGAGGCCAATTCGCTAACAGCTATTCCCCATGCGATGACAAGGCAGGCGCTGGAGCGCATCGGTTATGCGAATCTTTCTGTCCCACCCAGAGCCCAGACGTTGGCCATAAGACATGGACTTCGGATTGAAGCGGTACAAACCGTGGATGTTTTGAGCGTAAACCGGCGAAGAAAGACGAATCGGGGTAAGGACAATCCAGTGGCAAAGCTGATCATTGGCGATCATATCGAAGCCCTAGGAGAAACGATGAAAGACCTTGGCGGGCGCCTTCAATGGGGACAGGTGTCACGGGCGGAATTATCCTTACGGAGGAACAGCCTATGAGCGGACTAACGAGTATTATTATTCCCACGTATAACGGACTGCATCTGCTCCGCACCTGTGTGGACCATATCCGTGCATACACCGATGTCCCCTACGAGATTATCGTTGTGGACAACGGCTCGCGGGATGGAACCGGTGAATATTGTGTACGGGAAGGGCTTTTGCTTGTCTCGCTGCCGGAAAACACCGGCTTCCCCATCGCGTGTAACCATGGTCTCCGGTTGGCTTTGGGAGATCAGCTATTGCTGCTGAACAATGATGTATTTGTCTCGCCGCGGTGGCTGACGTTATTGCAAGAAGCGTTATACAGCAAGGAAGAGATCGGGGTCGTGGGGCCTGTAACGAATTACGCAAGCGGTATCCAGCAGGTGAAGGTAGAGTATACGGACAGAACAGGCTACATCCAGGAGGCAGAACGCTGGAATGTACCGAATCCGGGACTGTGGCACGAAGTGAATCGCATCGTGGGATTATGCTATTTGTTCAAGCGCGCGGTCATGGATCGGGTGGGATACCTGGATGAGATGTTCTCGCCCGGACACTATGAGGATGATGATTATTGCTATCGCGCTCGCCTTGCTGGGTTCAAGCTGCTGGTGGCAGGCAATGTGCTGGTGCATCATGAAGGGAGTGCAAGCTTCCGAACCCGGTTCCCGAGTGGTTTCCAGGAGTTGATTGAACGGAACCGGAGACGGTTTGTAGAGAAGTGGAATGTTGATCCATTACAATTCATCGAGGAGAGAGGTGACGCATCATGAAGGGCGTATTGCTGGCAGGGGGGAACGGCACCCGACTGCTTCCGCTGACGAAATATATGAATAAGCACCTGCTTCCGGTAGGAAAGCATCCGATGATTGCATATGGAATACACAAGCTGCATCAGGCGGGCATCGATGATATTTTATTGATTACCGGCTCCAAATCGGTTGGCCTGTACGCCGAATATTTGGAGAACGGACGGAGCTTCGGTGTCAATTTGACCTATAAGGTGCAGGAGCAGGCAGGCGGAATTGCGGAGGCGTTGGAGCTTGCGAAAGGGTTTATTCCTCACGGGGAAAAATTCGTTGTTCTGCTGGGCGATAACCTCTTTCAGGACGATTTAAAGCCGTTCATTCAGCATTATGTACAGCAGCCTTCCGGTACGGCTATGGTACTGCTCAGTCCTACAGATAGCCCGCATCGGTATGGCGTACCCGTATTTGCGGAGGATGGAAGCGGAAAATTGCTCTTCATTGAGGAGAAACCTGTAAATCCCCGGAGCCGTCATGCGGTGACGGGAATATATATGTATGATCATAGCGTATTTGATATCATCAGCCGAATCAGTCCGTCAGAACGAGGGGAATTGGAGATTACCGATGTCAACAATCTTTATGCAGCCAACGGCACATTAATCTATGACATCCTGCAGCAGTGGTGGTGCGATGCCGGCACCTTTGAATCGTTGCAGGAGGCGGCTGTGCATATGAAGGATGAATTGCCATGAAAAAACGGCGTGCCGTACGGGTTACAGTCTATACTGGAGAGCGGCGAGAGGGGGGAGTTTCGGGCGAGCATTACCGAGCCGGTTATCAGGCCGGTTATGCTCTCGGGCTAAAGCTTGGGCAGGAGGACCGGGGCATTGTGTTCGAAGGAACAAGCATTATTATCCCTGCGGATTCTCACCATGATACAGTGGCTCAAGTTATACAGCATATTGAGACGATGACTCCCCATCTCTATGAGGTGCTTGTTGCCGATGCCGGGGCCACAGCAAATACGAGGCTGTATATTCATGATCGTAGAGGAGTCGTGCGTCACATCAAAGGGAATAGCGGAGATCATCTTGCCTGTGTAGTGAACAAGGCGATTTCAGCGTCACTTGGCGAGTACATCGCCATATTGGCCAATGTTTTACCACACATGGATAACTGGCTTGGGGTTCTGGTGAGCGAGCTTGAGCGTGAGCCTGCTTTAAAAATGGTCTATGCCAGTTCGGACGCAGCGGGGTTAGGAGCAGCATGGGCGGATGAGGAGAAGTCCGCTCCGTCGGGTTCCTTGTCCAATCCATTAAGCTGTCTGCTCTTCAGGCGTTCGCTCCCGGCAGAGATCGGTATGTGGGATGAAGAGATCCTTTCCGCGGAAGACCATATGCACAAATGGCTTGAACGGATACCCGCGGAACAGAGGTTACAGATCGAGGCGTCATTCCTATTTGCAAGCGGAAAGTTATGATTTGAATTTTGCACGGAGAATCCGTTCTCCGCATATGCTGAACCGATAGAAGAGTGAAGGGGAGTACCGACGTGGAGAGCAAAATCGATGATATGATAGCCCATCTTTCGCATTCTCAACAGCAGCTGGCCCGGATTTTGGAAGCTCAGCGCCATGCTGCTGTTCGCATGGCTCAAATTATACATTCACTTCCTGAATATGAATTTCAGCTCGCAGAAGGACCGAAATCATCAGGAGGACAGACGGTACAAATCAATCGCAGTATCGTTTCTTATTTGAACGCCATGGCGGATCTGCAGCAAACCGCAGCGGATAGCCTGGAGATCGTGTTAAAGGAACTGAGAGACCAAGAGGAAGAATAACCCGGTAATCTTACCGGATGACAGAGGCGGGAATGCAGGTGAGCAAAGAAGAGTCTTTGATGCGAATGCTGGAAGCAGCCGTTACCATTCAGCGCGAGACCTCTCTGATCCTGGAGGGGAAGGCTGTCGAAGCTGAAAAGGTTCGCGAATGGGTACTGTCGCAGGATCCCTCTACCGGCGGATTGAAGGACTCGCTGGTGATGCATGAGCAAATCGTGGAGCAGATTGAAGGACTGACCCGAATCGGATCAGGGCTCTGCCGGAATCTGCGTGTGGCTTTAGGTACCGATGAACAGGCTGCAAGCGGAGGTTTTGATGAATTTGAGTTTGGAGATTCGGACTAATGATTACACGCACCCACCGGGAACATGAAGCAAGGGTAGCCATGATTTCATCCATCGCCAGAAGCCAAGAGGCATTGGCCGGCATATTGGAGAATATCGCCGAGGTCTCGGCCCATTCCGACGTGACTTCGCGAAAGCTTGCTGAGAATATCCGGCTTTTAACCGGTTACCAGTCGGTCATGACGGAGATGCTGACAGGCATACCGCTGAACCGAACGAAACGGGGATCTCCTTCTTCCCCATGGCTTGCAGCCGGAAGGATTGCATGCAACGGTATAGTAGACCAGGAACAAACCACGCACTCGGGAGGTTAATGATAGGATGAAAGTAAAACTAACGGGTTTACGAAAGAGTGGACGTGCACGTCCTGCCAGCAGCAAGAGACGATCCTTGGCTGTAAGACGCTTGAAGGTTGTTAAAGGTGCCAGACAGCGTCGTGGCGGCAGCTTGAGTTTGCGTAAACGCCGCGGGATTCGAAGTCGCTATCGGTTACGAAGAGGAGGGCGCGTGTTCTATCCCGCCTCATCCCAAGCGTTTAACCAAGGTTATAATCAGGCATATGACGAAGGATTTAAATCGGGATTTGCAAAAGGTTATGAAGACGGGCAAACCCCTCCTGCACCCGTATGAAGGCGGACAGGGCGGCTCTCACGGAAGGCTTCGGATCCGTGAAAGACCGCTCTTTTTTATTTTTTCCTTGCCGTTTTCAAGGGGGCGATACGTAAGGGCATACGCCAAATTCCCGGTCCAAGGGACAGTCGTCCATGATGCATTCGTCCTCTCGGCATATAGTTATATGAACCTTTGTAAATCCCATAAGAGACAGGGTGAAGATGGTGAGCTTATCGTTTCGTACAGGTCAGAAGGAGGGCTACCAGGCAGGTTACAGTGAAGGGTACCGTTTGGGGGGGTGCCGTGCGCTGATGGAACGTATTCCAGTCGAGCCCTCACCATATTTCGATCTGAAAATTCTGTATGTCCCCCAAGGCTTTGAGTCCATTGATGAAGGGGTGGTCAAGGGACTTGGCCGAATCGTTCGGGAATGTATCGTGGTGCCGCCGGAACAAGTGGTGGAGGTGGCCCTGCAGCAAATGCCGGATATCATTCTGGTCATGAACGGCTTGCACGTATTTCCGGAGGATTTTCGCCATTCGATGAATCAGCTTCGGAACCTCGGCTTCCGGACGGCCATTTGGTTTGTGGATGACCCTTATTTCACGGAGGAGACACCGGGGTTGGCACAGCATTTTGATGTTGTGTTCACGCACGAGCTGAGCTGTGTTCCATTGTATCAGAGCGTCGGAGTGAAAGAAGTGTTTTATCTTCCGCTTGGCGTTCATCCGGAACTGTTTACCCCTACGATGGCAGGGCCGGCTTATCGTTCTGACATTTGCTTCATTGGCAACGCGTTTCGCAACCGTGCGGCACTGTTTGATGAATTGGCCCCGTTCTTGAAAGGGAAGCAGGTTCGTATTATCGGAGGCTTCTGGGAGCGACTTGCCCGTTATAAAGAGCTCTCTCCGTTTGTGTACAGCGGCTTCATTCCGCCTGCAGAAACCGTGAAATTCTACAACGGCGCCAAAATTGTGATCAACCTGCACCGGCCGACCCAAAGCGGTGACGACAACCGCAACAGCCTGAATTTTCCGGGACGTTCGATCAATCCGCGCACCTTTGAGATCAATGCTTGCGGTACGCTTCAGATCACGGATATCCGTGAGGATCTGAGCCAGTATTATACGCCAGGAATCGATATCGAGACCTTTGGCTCCGTTCCGGAATTGAAACATAAGATTTCCTATTATCTTTCTCAAGAGGATCAGCGTAGAAGTATAGCGCAGCGGGCGCTTCAGACGACGATGACAAGACATACGTATGTTCACCGACTGCCTGAACTTCTGACATTGATTGAGGCCAATCGATAGGATGAACTTGTTTTCGTTCAAGCAAATATCAGGGAGGAGCAAAGCGGATGCCTAAAAGTTTAGTTACAGGACCACGTCGGTCCGCCGTATCCGATGCATATGGACGAGGCAGGAGTGCCGGTCTTCAAGCGGGATACGATGAAGGGTATTTCCGGGGGAAATCACAAGGCATTGTCAACCGGATTGTATTCACCCCGCCTGTGCGGGAGATCCATGTTTTGTTTGTCAGCTCGGGAAAAGGATTTCCCTATTCGCCGATTGACGAGGCGATCATTGGCACGCTGCATGGCATGGTACGTCAGCTTACGCTGACAGATGCGAAGCAGGATGTAGCAGCGGAAGCAAGTCGCACCAGACCGGATCTAGTGCTGGTACTGGACGGCATGTATCTGCCAGTGGAGCAGATGGATGCCGTCCGGGCCATGGGAATTCGGACGGCCGTCTGGATGACCGACGATCCGTATTATACCGATATGACATTAGGCTGGATTCATCACTATGATTATGTATTTACGCTGGAGTTGAACTGTGTAGCCCATTATCAGAACTTGGGCTGTGCTCAGGTTCATTATTTGCCGTTCGCTGCATTCCCCGGCCATTACCGTCCGATCGCCAAGCCTGGAGCGGCAACACGCGATATCGGTTTCGTCGGTACAGCCTATCCGAAACGGATTCAGTTCTTTGAACCCATTATGGATCAACTGATGGCGCGCCGCACATTTATTAACGGCAATTGGTGGGAACGATTCCCGGGATATGGGCGATATAACAACCGAATCGAGATCAACAAGTGGATGGGGCCTGCGGAAACGGCAGACGTATACAACAGCGCCAAGATCATCATCAATCTGCATCGTGCGGTAGATGACGATGATATTAATCAAAATAGCGGTCATATTCCAGCGGCTTCCCCGAACCCCCGTACGTTTGAGATTAGTGCCTGCGGAACGCTTCAACTCTGTGATGAGCGTGCAGATCTGGCGCGTTTTTACACACCGGGGGTTGAGATCGATACGTACCGATCGCAAGGCGAACTGCTGGAGAAAATCGAGTATTACCTGACTAACGATCAGCTTCGTAAAGATATCGCCCATCGCGCGCTGGAGAGAACTTATCAGGAGCATACCTATGCACATCGGCTGAATACGTTGTTCTCGGTCATCTTCCCTTAATCGGTACACAGAAATAGATGAATGTTGGGGGAACAAGCGTCGTTGCGGTATCTTTGTCTCCCTAATATATTGTACCAACTGGGTGAAAAGGAGGTGGATCGCATCCGGTACTGCGAGAATCACGGTTACTGAAGATGCGGGCGATACCGATGGCCTTTAAACCGAAAATGTTGATTTTTTCACACGTATCCAATCCGTCAAGCATTACGGGAGCGGAGAAGCTGCTTTTGTTCTTCTGCGGGCAGTTGTCTCCATTCTTCGAATGTGTTCTGGTTGCACCGAATGAAGGCCGACTGACCATGCTGGCCAGACAATCCGGGATTTTGGTGAAAATCTACAAAATCCCATTGCTCTACAGTGTATATACACCTGGTGCCCATCTTATGAACGAAGCGGATAAGTTAATGACAACACCTGTATTCCGGGCCTTGACGAAATGGATAGCAAGTGAAGGACCTCAGGTGATCCTTACCAATACCTGCGTTCATGTTATGCCGGCGGCTGCCGGAAAACGACTCGGGATTCCCGTGATGTGGCAGCTGACAGAGAAAATTACGAATAACGGGTATGCCCATTTGTCCACTTCGTTAATCCATCAGTACAGCAGTTGGATCATCAGTATTTCCGAGTCGGTAGCCGAGAGCTTCCCGCCGGAAGTGAGGCAGTCGAAGATGACGGTTCTTCCTCCATCCTGGAGCGAGTCTGACATTCAGCAGGAAGCATGGCCGGGATGGAGGGCCGCCTACCGGGAGAAGCTTGGGATCACATCGAACAGACCCTTAATAGGGATGATCTCGTCGTTTCTGATCGAGAGCAAAGGGGTTCATCATTTCATCGACATGGCGCTTTCGCTCAAGGATGCCTATCCGGACGCTGTCTTTCTCATTGTAGGCAGCGTGTTGGACCTGGACTATGAGAGATTGTGCCGCGATCGGATTGCTTGGTCAGGGGCTCAGCACCGATTCATATTCGCCGGTCCCCAGGATGACATCTCTCAGGTGTACTGTGCGCTTGATGTTGTTGTCGTTCCGAGCGTGGTACCGGAGGGATTCGGATTGACGGCACTGGAGGGCCTGATGTACGGGAAGCCGGTCGTTGCCTATGCATCAGGGGGACTCCAGGAAGTGTTGACAGCTGTCGGCTGTGCGCATCTGCTAGCTGACCCAGGAAGCACGGACTCTTTGGCGGAGAAAGTAAGGTTCATACTGGATCAACCGGATCAGGGAGTTTCCTTGGGGATGCAGAACCGAATGAAAGCGCAGGCTGTTTATGGTCCTGTGATGTATCAGGTGCGGGTGAACGAGATGGTTTCCCGGTGGATGAATGAGCATCCGGGGTGGTTCCAGGCGACGGCAAGGACGGCGAAGCATCAGGCTGCTCCGACGAGACGGCACAACCAGGGAAGGCGAACCCGGAAGAAACGCAGCGGAGCGGGACTGCGCCGGAAATTACCTCGCACGAGAACCAGAAGAACGGAAGGAAAACCGACCAGGCGACGGGCATCAAAGCTTAGACAACGCAGAACGTCCGCAAGGCGACGGAAGGCATAAGACGAGGGAATGGTAGAGTCGGATCAGGCGTTTGACATATTTGAAAGCAGACACGCCTCCGCTCTGCCATCTCAAGAATAAGGGAAGAATGGTCGTGCTGCGGAAAGATCGCCTTCGGATCTGTGATTAACTTGGCAAGGGAGAATCCGATATGAAAGTCATGACAATCTTGGGTACGAGGCCCGAAATTATCCGATTAAGCTTGATCATTCCTCTTCTAGACCAGTATGCAACGCGGCATGTACTCGTGCACACGGGGCAAAATTTTACGAATACTTTGAGCGGGGTATTCTTCTCGGAAATGGGACTCCGCAGTCCGGATTACGTCCTTCAGGACCGCCAGGCGACGCTCGGTGGCCAGCTGTCCGTGATGTTCAGCCGCATGGAAGAAATATTGGAGCAGGAGCAGCCCGATACCGTACTGCTGCTGGGCGATACAAACAGCGCGCTTTGCGCCGTGCTGGCTGAGCGTCTGGGATACCCCGTGGTCCATATGGAAGCGGGGAACCGCTGCTTTGATCTTGATGTGCCTGAAGAGAAGAACCGTAAAGTCATTGATGCGGTATCCTCCATCAATATGCCTTACACGAACTACAGTAAGAATCATCTGCTTCGCGAGGGCGTACCGAGTCAACGCATCGTTCTGACAGGGAACCCGATCTATGAAGTAATGAAGCATTATGAAGCTCAGGTCAATCAAAGCCGGATCATGGAGCAGCTGTCATTGTCGCCTCAGCAATATTTTCTGGTTACGGTACACCGCTCCGAGAATGTGGACCGACCTGAGAATTTGAAGGAAATTTTAAATGGGTTAAACGCGGTTGCGGAAACGTTCGGACACCGGCTCATATGCAGCCTGCATCCCCGGACGGCTTCGCGCCTTGAAGGGGCGAAGGAGGTCAGTCTTCATCCGCTTATTGAATTCCACGAGCCTTTTGGCTTTTTTGATTTTGTGAGGCTCGAGAAGGACGCTCTTTGTGCCATCACCGACAGCGGCACGGTACAAGAGGAATGCTGCATCATGCACGTACCCACAGTGACGGTTCGGCGGACGACGGAGCGACCGGAGACTGTGGATTGCGGAAGCAACATCGTTTCCGGCCTGAGCGCGGACCGGATCCATGGAGCGGTCCAATTGATGACTCAATTGAGTCGCGACTGGAAGTGCCCGGAGGGCTATTTAGCGGACAATGTGTCGCGTACCGTCGTAAAATATGTGCTTGGAGGGAAAGTGAATGTTCACTAATCAACGGATTTTGGTGACTGGCGGCACAGGCTCTTGGGGACATGAACTGATCAGCCAGCTTCTGCCGCTAAATCCTAAGCAGGTCATCGTCTATTCCAGAAGCGAAGCCACGCAGGTGGCTATGGACCGTGAGTTTGAAGATCCGCGACTCACTTTCCGAATTGGAGACATCCGCGACAAGGAAGCTCTTACGGCAGCCTGCCAGGATGTTGATTACGTATTTCATCTTGCGGCGCTAAAACATGTTCCTGTATGTGAAGAGCATCCCTATGAAGCTTTGAAAACCAATGTGGTAGGCACCCAGCATGTCATTGAGGCGGCTATTGAAAATCAAGTGAAAAAAGTGATATATATTTCAACGGATAAAGCTGCAAATCCATCCAACTTTTACGGCATGACCAAGGCGATTGGCGAAAAACTGATCGTGTATGCTAATCTGTTGAGTACGCACACTAAATTCGTCTGCGTGCGGGGCGGCAATGTTCTCGGAACGAACGGGAGCGTCGTTCATGTATTCAAGAATCAGATTCGGCAAAAGGGACAGATCAGCATTACCGATCACAACATGACCCGTTTCTTCCTGACCTTGAAGGACGCGATCTCCTTGCTGTTCAAAGCGTCGATTGAAAGCATCGGCGGTGAAATCTTTGTTATGACGATGCCGACCTGCCGCATCGTGGATTTGGCGGAAGTGCTTATAGAAGCTTCGGGTCGCAGCGACGTCTCCGTGGTTGAAACCGGAATTCGTCCGGGAGAGAAGATCCATGAAATCCTCATGAGTGATTTTGAAAGCCTGACTACCGTTGTTTACGATGATGAATATTTGGTCATATTACCGACTCTCGAGATTCCTGGTCTGAATGAGCGTTATCAACACCTGTCCAAAGTGTCTTTCAACAGCTTCAGCTCGGAGCATCAATTGATGACCAAGGACGAAATACGGGATATTCTGCGCCGCGGAGGATTCTTGCCATGAAGATGCTCATTCTCGGGGGAAATGGCATGGCGGGACATATGCTTGTACAGTACTTTCAGTTATCCGGCAAGCATCATGTCTTTTATACGACCCGGGACAGAAGTGATTCACAAGGGCTGGTGCTGGATGTAACCGATATGAGTGCTGTGGAGCATATGGTTAAGGCGGTTTGGCCGGATATCATCATCAACGCCGTAGGCGTCTTGAATCAACGAGCTGAAGAAGACAAAATAAACGCATATCATATCAATGGATTTTTGCCTCATCGTCTGCGAAATTTAGCGGGTAGCATTTCAGCGAGACTTATTCATATCAGCACGGATTGCGTGTTTCTGGGTACCAAGGGAGGCTATCGGGAAGATGATCTTCCCGATGGTGCAACTTCCTATGCGGTAACCAAAGCGCTGGGCGAGGTCCAAGACCCGGATCACTTGACCATTCGAACCTCAATCATCGGACCTGAAATCCGGCAGAGCGGAATTGGCCTGTTTAACTGGTTTATGAAGCAGCGGGGCGAGGTTTCCGGCTACCGGGCCGTACAATGGAACGGCGTTACCACGCTGGAGCTTGCCAAAGCGATCGAATTCTTCATGAACAAGGACGTGGGAGGTCTCATCCATCTAGGGCATCCGAACCCGGTAAGCAAATATGAATTGCTGTTGTTGTTCAAGGACATATGGGGGAAACACGATGTGGTTGTGGTCCCGACCGACGATTTTGTTCAGGATCGGACACTGCGCAGCACGCGACTTGATGCAACATATCCATTCCCGAGCTATGTTCAAATGTTAAAGGAGATGTACGAATGGCAGCAGAAACATTAAAAAACAAAAAACTGCTGATCACAGGAGCCACAGGTTTTACAGGCTTACATGCTTGCGCTTATTTCGTTCGGCAGGGCTGCACGGTCGTTGCTGCCGGTAGGAATAAGAAAACGCTGGATTCGATACAAGGTGTCATATCCGCCGAGTGTCATCTGGAGGATCGTGAGCAGGTGAATGACCTGATCAAAAGAAGCCTTCCTGATTATATTTTGCATTTAGCCGGAAAAAATTCAGCTTCGGAGTCATGGAAGCATCCTGCCTCTTATATGGAGAGTAACGTTATGGGCACCATCTATCTGCTGGAGGCCGTCCGGCAGCACTGTCCGGACAGCCGGATGGTGATGGTTGGTTCCAGACTGAGCGTGGATCCTGCAAAAGGCGCGGCCTCCGTTCCTCACCCGTACAGCCTTAGCAAAACCTTTGCCAGTTGGTCGGCAGCGGCCTGGCATAGCATGTTCAACCAACACATCGTCTTGGCAGAGCCATCCAATTTGATTGGTCCTGGAGAATCGACAGGGTTCTGCACGCTGCTTGCCCGGTATATTGCCGGTTGTGAAGCGGGCAGGCCCCTACCGCTGTTCCGTATCAGCTCCCGTTTTGAATCAAGGGACTTTCTGGACGTTCGGGATGCGGTAGCTGCATACGGCGTACTTCTGAAGAGCGGCTCTTCCGGCATGACGTATCCGATTGGATCGGGGGAAGAGCATACGCTTGGAGAGCTGGCTGAGCGCTTGCTTAAGGAGACCCAGACGGCGGTGCCCATGGATTGGGGCCCTGAATCCGCCTCTCTTTCATTGGATTCATTAAATAAGGGAACAGGTGGGCAGCAAGGCGCCGAGCTTCTCAAAGCGCTGGGATGGCGTCCGCAATACCTTCTGGAGCGATCGCTTGCCGATATTATGGATGATGCCAGAATACAGGTACAGTGATCCTCTTCATAAGAAAATGAATTAAAACGCCGATGGATGCGAATGATCCAATCGGTGTTTTTTTGTCCATAAAATTAGGTTTGATCATCAGTAATCTTCCATGTTAAAACCTTTCAGCATACCACCTCTGCCACAAGGTCATCCTATACGATGTTAATACACTCATTATAGAGATGGAGGATGAATCATGATTAAATCCAAGGCCCTCAACCTGACCGTCTCCACGGCATTGCTGCTCAGTATGGCTGCAGTAGCAGGATGCGGTAACGCCAATGACGGCAACACGACACGTACGAACAATGTGGACAGTGGCCGTATCGGTGTGAATTCCGTACGTAACAATCAGAATGTCCGCAGTACGCAGCAGCATGACCTGACCAACCTGAAATACAGCAAAACGCTGTCGAGAAAAGTTTCGGATATCAGTGGTTTAGGCACAGCCCATGTATTCGTGACGAACCGCAATGCGTATGTATCGCTGTCCAGGGATGGGATGAACACCAACAACATCAACGGTCATGTGACAGGTATGAGCACTGGAGCAAATCGTGCCACTGACGGAACGATGACGGGCACGAACACAACGAATGTCAGAAACCGTACCTTTGGCACTTCAGGTACAGGCAGCGTGGGGCTTCTGCGAGGAATGGCAAATGATACAAGACGTGCAGTGGACAATACAACGGGTCTTGGAACAGGCCTGGGCCGTAATGCCGATAACCGCGGCTTTGGTGTAAACGGAACCACTACCAATGGCGGATTTGGCGGCAGCAATTATAATACGTTGAACGGAACACGCACCAATGGACTCATGGGTACTAACGGCACAGGTACCAATAACCTTAACGGAACCAATGGTACGACAAATAACACTTATATGGGAACAGGCATCAACGGCGTTCCTTATGGAACCAACAATAATAACATGGGCATGATGAGCAACAATCGTGAAGAGGTACCTCAACATGTACGTCAGGAGATTACGAGCAAAATTCGCAAGACCGCTCCACATATCAGTCAAGTATATGTTTCCACGGATGAGGGTTTTTATCAGCATGCTAATCGATTTGGAACGGACGGGAATGCAGCGAACACGGTTGGAACGCTTTCGCGCGATTTCGGTACATGGATTAACCGTTTATTTCCGCTGAACCTTGGCGGTCGTGACGGCATGAACGATACCCGCGGCAACCTGATGAAAAACGATACGGATGACGGTTGGTTTGGCGGTAATCGGAACAGCCGGTAAAACCTCTACACCAAAAGGAGCTGCCCTTTAGGAATGAAATTATCCCTAAAAAGGCAGCTCCTTTGCTTTGTTTGCCATATAAGCAATAATCAATCAAATTAATGCTTGCGTTGTCCTTGAATCCAAACCCCTTGAAGCTCTAGATCACTTGAAAGCAACAGAACGTCAGCAAGCTTGCCGGCTTCAAGAGAGCCTGTAAGATCAGCGATGCCGATTTTTGTAGCGGGATTTATGCTTCCGACGCGGGAAGCCTGCTCAATGCTTAATCCAACCTCTCGGACCAACAGCTGGAAGCCTTTAATCATCGTCAGCGTACTGCCAGCCAGACTGTCTCTATTGCTCTTGAGTGTGGCGATGCCGTTCTCGACAACAACCGGCAGGTCACCAATCGTATATTCGCCGTCAGCCATACCGGTAGCGGACATCGCATCGGTAATCAGAATCAGATTTCCGTCTTGCTTCATGCGGGCTAGAATCCGAATGGCTGCGGGGTGAACATGAATACCGTCAGCGATTATCTCGCAGCTTAAGCGATCGTCACTCAGCATCGCGCCGACCACGCCAGGCTTGCGGTGATGCAATCCTGTCATCGCATTGAACGTATGCACGCCATGGCTAAGACCTGCTTCCACGGCAGCCTCGACTTCCTCATAGGTGGCATCCGTATGCCCCAGAGCAGCCACGATCCCGTGATTGTTCAGCCAAGCGATGGCTTCTAGGGCTCCCTCACGCTCCGGTGCAAGTGTCACCTGGCGAACCAGGTCAGGGTAAGTGGATACCCACTCTTCCAGCCAATCAATATTAGCGTGGACGATATGCTCCGGATTTTGTGCGCCAGGCCATTTTGGACTGATAAAAGGGCCTTCCAAATGTACGCCTACCAGTCTTGTGTAAGGCATGTCTTGCTTGCGGTAGTCGTTAACCTCTTGCAGCACATGGTCGATGGCTGCCTTAGGGGCCGTCATCGTGGTAGCAAGCATGGCCGTGGTGCCCTGGGAGCTGTGGAACGACGTGATTTTATCCAGGACATCCTTGGTGGCATCCATGAAATCTTCGCCGTTACCCCCGTGTACGTGGATATCGACAAAACCGGGAATAATGTAGCCATCCGGTTGATGGATCACTTCCGTTGCCGCCTGCTTCAGATCGGCAGGGAGTCCTGATGCATCACCGGCGTATGAAATGCCCTCTCCTTGAATTGCCAGCACGCCGTCTTCGCAGATGCCGTTTGGCGTCAGGACTTGACCATACAGCAATTGGACAGAATCTTTTCGTTCGCCGCTCATACCAGCAGTCTCCCTGCGCCTTGATCCAGAAGGACCACCACGTTCGGATGACATTGAAGCAGCGATGCCGGACACGCTGTTGTAATAGGTCCTTTCAATGCGCGATGAACAATTTCCGCCTTATCCTCACCGCGGACGAGGAGAAGGATTTGACGTGCTTTCAGGATGGTGGCAACGCCCATCGTAATCGCATGGGTTGGCACATCATCCAGGGTAGGGAAGAATCTTGCATTGGCGTTACGTGTTTTCTCTTGCAGCTCAACCACATGCGTACCGCCGCTTAAGGATTCACCAGGTTCATTGAAACCGATATGTCCGTTATGTCCAAGTCCGAGAAGCTGGAGATCAACAGGGCCGAATTCTTCCAGCATTTTATCGTAGTTCAGGCATTCTTCTTCCGGATTGGCAGCATTTCCGTTCGGCACATGGGTCCGTTCGATCTGGATGTCCACATGATTGAAGAACTTCTCGTTCATGAAGGTGCGGTAGCTCTCCGGATGGTTCTCCGGAAGGCCAACATATTCATCCAGATTATACGTTGTGGTCTGGGCGAAGCTGACCAGTCCTTGACGGTTCATTTCAATCAGCTTGGCATAGAGCCCGACCGGCGTGCTTCCTGTTGCCAGTCCCAGCTTGGCGCGCGGATTGGTGTGAAGCAGGCTCGAGATCAGATTAGCGCCTGTTTGCACAAATTGTTCTTCATCGCGGAATGTGTAAATATTCATTGGTTATTGTCCTCCTCGGCTTTTGCGATAGTTTTGAACATTAAGATATGATTGCTCCAGACGGGGAACATACGTAGAGAAGTCCCGACTGGCCATACCCATGAACAGGATGTCAATAATGTGAAGCTGGGCGATACGCGAAGCCATGTCTCCCCGGCGCATTCCTTCCTCTAACGAGGATGAATACAGTGTAATGTCTGCCAGCGCAGAGATGGCACTGCTTCGGTACGATGTGATACTGATCGTGAAGGCGCCGGCGTCTTTGGCACAAGTTAACGCATCGATGGTCTCCGGTGTTTCGCCGGAGTATGAAACAGCCACGGCAACGTCGCTTGAAGTCAGTGTGGAGGCGGATGTGATCTGCATATGGGAATCTGCGAAAGCCGTGCAGTTTTTGCCGATCCGGATCAGCTTCTGGTAAAAATCCTGCGCCACAATGGAAGAGGTAGCCACGCCGTACAGATCAATCCGCTTCGCGCGGCATAGGGCATCTACGGCACGCTCCAGCTGACCCAGATCGAGCAGCTCTGTCGTATCCCGTATCGAAGTCAGATGATTGGATTCAATCGCCTCGACGATGCCGGCAAGCGGGTTGCCGGCAACGATATCCTGATAGCGCGTATTTCCCGTGCGTGAAGCCATTTCGGCATGAGCAATCTCGGCAGCGAGCTTGAGCTTAAAATCAGGATACCCCTTACACTGAAAGTTCTTACAAAAACGGGTTACGGTGGCAGCGCTAACCTCACACTGCTCTGCCAGATCTTTAATGCCCATATGCACAATCTCGGATGGAGCTGTCAAAATAAACTCTGCAAGCCGTCGTTCCTGACGGGGCAGACTTTCCTTTTCGACAGAAATAATATGCAAGATTGGTGTCATCACAAGCCTCCTTCAAGGTTCCCGGTGAGCTTATTGCCTGGGCATAACGAATGGGATTCCAAGTCTGAAAATTATTTTTAAAATTATGAAAAAATAAAGAAAATAATTTTTACACCCTCATCATAGACCAACCTTCGAGAGGAAGCAAGGACAAAAATCGCCAATACAGGCCAATCGCCCAAATTGTTCGACTCTTTCGCACCTTCCCCCTTGATCTTACATAAGATGAGTTGACTGTATCCCTTACCCTTGTTAGACCACACATACCCGGGCAAGGAGGGGTGACACCATTGAAGGGGACCGACCACAACAGTAAGTTCTTGTTAACCCACCGTGAACGCGAAGTTTTTGAATTGCTAGTGCAGGACAAAACGACTCGCGATATCGCCGGGCAGTTGTTTATTAGCGAAAAGACGGTGCGTAACCACATCTCCAATGTCATGCAAAAATTAAACGTCAAGGGCCGTTCGCAAGCTGTCGTTGAGTTGATAAAACTCGGTGAGTTGAAGATCTGACACCATGCCGGTTGCATGAACGAAAGCACAGCGAAAGCCTTCCTTCCCGTAGCAACGGGAGTGAGAAGGCTTTTTTGTGTTTTCCTTCCGGGAATCCGGTTATATTTGAGATCGGGAAAGGGCAGGCGCCGCCATTAAAAATAGAGATATGTTAAAATGTTTGTAGTTGGAATTGAATGTAGCCACGTCGTTTATACGTGATCATGGAGTACAAATCTGCTGTTCGTTCTGTAGCTATTTTGTACAAATAGCCTGCACATGTCGGAGGTGAAATAAACGTGGAGTGGATGATCGGGATGGTGGGCGGAGCCGTTGTTGTCCTTCTTGTATTGGTACGGTTCAGGCGCAAGAAAAGCGGAAGTGATCGTAATGTTATCCATCTGAAAACAAAAACGCGAACCCGCAGCGGTCAGCATGGACAAGCGTGCAGTAAATGCCACCGCAAGCGCCAATTAATCTTTTATGCGGATGATTCCGGTGCGGTAAGAGGGCTGTGCACCGATTGTAAAAAAGAGCTTGAACGGCACCAGGAATTATATCCCGTATAGTGAGATGCACGGCGGTATACAAGAGGAAGTGCGAGGGGAAACTAATCTGCGCATCTCCTCTTTTTTTGAGTCATAAAGTACATATGCTTTGAAGCTCTCCGAAAACGGCGAGGACTCCCTAACTTCAACAAGATTGTGTATAGTGAATAACAGTTCCAAATCGAAAGGGAGTGCAGAACTTGAACAGGTTTGGCAGGCTGAATACACTGCGGAATCAAATCTTCCTTGGATTTATGCTGGTGATGGTTATCGTATTGGCATTGGTCGGGGTTTTTGTATATGATCAGGTGTCGGCTTTGCTGCGCAACAGTGCGGAGAAGCATATTCAGCAGACGGCCGTTCAGGCCACCGGTAAGCTGGATGCGCTGCTCAAGCAGGTGGATACGCTGACGGCCCAAGTCTCCACGAACGCAACGGTTCAGCGCTTTCTGGCGCAGGAGACCGCAGGTAAGCCGATTACATTCGGCGAACGGCAGTCCTTGCAGCAGGAGGTTCGTAAATATGAAGCCTACGCTACGGGCATCCGGTCGCTGGAGTTATATACGAAGGATTATCGGCGGCTGTTTCCGCTGGATGAAGGAAGTCTGACCAGCCGGGTTAGGGGCGATTGGATCGCTTCGGCAGACCAAGGCATGGGGAAGCTGGTATGGTTCGGTCAGGATCCCCGGGATCCGGATGTGGTGGTAGCGGTGCGGAGAATCCGGCTGATTGATCATTCCTTTGCCCACGGCGGGTACTTGCTTGTGAAGCTGGAGAAGGACTATTTTGCGCTGGCGGATTCAACTGGCGGCATGGGCAGCGATTCGCGTGAAACGATGGGACTGTTTGATCAGGCGGGGAATGAAATCTCGTCGGATTTTGCTACCCCGGTGGATTCGAAAGAGGTTTTGCACCGCGAAGGGGAGACGGTTACGGTCGGCCATGAAGACTACATTGCCGTACAGAAACAGTCCGAGGCAACGGGCTGGAACTTGGTCATCTTGACGCCTGTCGATTATACGACTGAGGGAATATCGGTGCTGCGAACCGCGATTATCGTATCCGGGGGCGTTGGCGCGCTGCTGTTTCTGATCTTAAGCTTTATTCTGACCACGATGATCATCCGACCGATTTTGAATCTGATTAAAGCCATGCGCGGCGTAAGGCTGGGGACGCTGAAGCCCATTGCCGTCACCTCGAAGACGATGGAGATCAACGAGCTTAACAATTCGTACAACCAGATGGTGGATTCGTTGAACGAATTAATCGAGGTCGTGTATCAGAAGGAGATCATTCAGAGCCGTACAGAACTTAAAGCGCTGCAGGCGCAGATCAATCCGCACTTTCTTTTTAACACATTGGAAGCGTTTTACTGGGCGCTGGATGATCAAGGCGAAGAAGAGCTGGCCCAAATCGTGGTCGCGATGTCCGGCTTATTCCGTTATGTCATTAACCGCAAAGACGAGGATGAGTGGGTATCGGTCAGGGACGAGCTGGATCATGCCGAACGTTATTTGATGATTATGAAAATGCGGATGCTAGACCGATTATCCTGGAAAATCGAGGCGGATGAAGCCAGCAAAAGCGTGCCGATTCCGAAGCTGCTGATTCAGCCGATCGTGGAAAATGCGATCCTGCACGGGGTTGAGCAGCGTTTGGGGCCAGGCACCGTCATTGTAAGGGCAACCGCCTCCGATCACCCGGGATATACGGTCATTTCGATTACCGACGACGGTCCCGGAATGGACGAGCAGACGGTGGCAGCCCTATATTCCTCCATGGAAAAAGGATACGCGGAATCTTCTAAAAAAAGCGGTGTCGGCATTGCCAATGTAGAGCAAAGAATCCGGCTGTATTACGCTTCCGGGCAAGCCGGCCTGCGTATTCACAGCGTGGTGGGTCAGGGAACGACGATCTCATTTCAAATTCCGAATGATTTTCCGGCGAACGATGGGGAGGGAGAAAAACATGAAAACGATACTGATCGTGGACGATGAACCGAGAACGAGGGAAGGGGTAAGAAAGACCCTGGAGGCGTGGTCGTCGGGTCGCTGTAGAATCGTGACGGCTTCAAGCGGCGTAGAGGCGCTGGAGTGGCTGCGGCAGCAGGTGGCGCATCTGGTGGTGACAGATATCCGCATGCCGGAAATTGGGGGGCTGGAGCTGATTGAACGATTGCATGAACTGGAGCACCCGCCTGTCATTATCGTCATATCCGGCTATTCGGAATTCGATTATGCCCGCAAAGCGCTGCAATACGGCGTCGTGGATTACCTTCTGAAGCCGCTGGATAAGCGGAAGCTGGTAACCGCGGTCGAATCGGCCCTGGAACGCCGGGAAAAAATAGATCGGATTGAGCGGATGGAGAAACTGGTGGATCCCAAGCTGCTGGAGGCGGCACAGCAGGATAAAGGCTACAGCATCCAGGTGCAGGAAGCGCTGAAGTACGTGGATCAGCATCTTCAGGAGCCGGTATCGCTTAAGGAAGTGGCCGAAGTGCTTCATTTGAACTCCAGTTATTTCAGCGTGCTGTTCAAAGAGCAGACCGGGCTCACCTTCAGCGAATATCTGACGCGCCGCAGGGTGCAGCGGGCCAAGGAGCTGCTGGCGGGCACATCGCTGCCTGTCGCGGATATTGCGGAGAAGGTAGGATACCAAACGGCAAAATATTTCGTGAAAGTGTTCCGTGACCTTGAGGAAGTAAGCCCGAGTCAATATCGCCATAGCGTATCCGATAGCGGAGAAGAAATCTAATAAAAGTGGAATTAGTCCCAATCATTATGACCTTATACTATCATCCCCTCACTGATAAAATTTGATTAAAGCGGTTTCAATACGCGAACAACATACTAGAAAAGGGGTTGTAAACGTGTTCAACAAAAAATGGACGGTTCTGCTTCTAACATTGTGTCTCGCTCTGGTTGCGGCTGGTTGTGGATCGAGCAACAGTAGCACGGGAGATGCAGGCAACAGCGGCAGCGAAGGCGATAAAGTTACGGTGAACTTCATGCACTTATGGCCGGCAGGTGTTTCTGCAGGACAGAACAAAATCGTGAATCAGATCATCGAAGAATATCAAAAAGAGAATCCGAACGTGACGATCAAACAGGAAGTTCTGGATAATGAGCAATACAAAAATAAATTGAAAGTGCTTTCCGCCTCGAACGAGCTTCCGGACGTAGGGGTGACCTGGGCAGCCGGATTCCTGAAACCATACGTGGAAGGCAGCCTGTTTGCACCAGTAGATGATTTGCTGGGCGGTCAGCTTAATGGCAAGTTCGTAGCCGGCACGACCGAAGCTTATGCGATTGACGGCAAAACGTATGCGCTTCCACTCGAATTTAATATCGCGCCGGTATACTATAACAAAGCGATATTCGAACAGCATAACCTGGAGGTGCCGCAAACCTACGAAGAATTCAAGAATGTCGTGAAAACGCTGTCCGATAAAGGGATTGCTCCGATCGCACTGGGTAACAAGGATCGCTGGACCGGGTCACTCTGGTATATGTACCTGGCAGACCGAATCGGCGGACAAGAAACGCTGGCCAGCGCAATCAGCGGTTCGAGTTCCTTCAAGGATGAATCGCTTGTAAAGGCAGCTGCCGAGGTTCAATCGCTGGTGGATGGCAATGCGTTTGTCAAAGGGTTCAACGGCTTGTCCAACGAGGAAGCGAAATCCGAATTCCTGAACGGCAAAGCGGCCATGTACATGATGGGTACCTGGGAACTGCCGAACTTTACGACCAATGAAGAGATTCCGCAGGAATTCCGCGACAGCGTCGGGTTCTTCAAATTCCCGACGGTTGAAGGCGGCAAAGGCGATATAAACAGCTGGGTAGGCGGGCCGGGTGTCGGCTTGTTCATCGGAGAGAACTCCAAGGTGAAAGAAGAATCCAAGAAGTTCGTTGAGTATTTCGTAACCAAGTGGGGCGAGCAGTCCGTGACAGGCGCCGGCGTCATCCCGGCAACGAAGGTGGATACCTCGACGCTTGAGCTTCCGCAGCTGTACATCGATCTGTTTGATGAAATGAACCAAGCAAGCAGTATCACCCTGTTCGCGGATGTACAGATGGAGGCGAATGCCGCCGAGACACATCTGAACATGATCCAGGCGCTCTTCGGCAAAGCCGTGACCCCGGACAAATTCTCCGAAGAGCATGATGCAGCGATCTCCAAAGGTAACTAAGACTCTTTAGGACAACAAAGAAACGGGATCCTGGTTTATCCGGCAGCAATGCCGGATAAATCTTTCCTCTAGACCATATGGAGAAAGGAGTCGGACACTTTGGATAAAGTGATGTCCAACAAAAAAATCATCGCGCTGTATGTACTGCCTGCACTGCTTGTGATTATGGCCGTCGTCTATATTCCAATCCTATTGACGGCCTATTACGGACTGAACGAATGGAACGGTATCGGTGCAATGAGCTTTATCGGACTCGATAACTACCAGGCATTGCTTAAGGACGGAAAGTTCTGGGATAGTGCATGGCACTCCCTGCTATTAGCCGTATTCTCGGCTGCAAGCCTGATTATCTATCTGGCCGTGGCGATGGTGCTGGCCTCCAAGATTAAAGGCGCCAACCTGTTCCGTAAAATTTATCTCATACCCATGCTGCTGTCCTCCGTTGCGATCGCGCAGCTGTGGCTCCGCATTTATCACCCGACGAACGGGATTGTAAACAGCTTTCTGGAATCCATCGGGATCACGAACCCGCCAGCATGGCTCGCTGAGCCGTCGCTTGTATTATTCGCATTGTTCATTCCGATTCTGTGGCAGTATGCCGGTTTTTATATCTTGATCTATTATGCAGCTCTGAAGAACATCCCGGCATCGCTGGTGGAAGCCGCCAAGATCGACGGGGCAACCTCTCTGCAAATTGCGTTCCGGATCAAGCTTCCGCTCATCATGGAAGTAATTAAGGTTACGATCGTGCTGGCGGTGGTAGGTTCCTTGAAATATTTCGACCTCATCTTTGTCATGACGGACGGGGGGCCTAACGGCGCGAGCGAAGTAATGGCGTCCTATATGTATCATACGGCTTTCCGCGCTTATGATTTCGGTTACGGCAGCGCGATCGGGTTCTTCCTGCTGGTGATCTGTCTGATCGTAACGTGGATCATACGGAAATTAACGGCATCAAAAGAAACGATCCAATATTCATAAGGAGGGATGCTTCATGATATCCGGAGCCACAGGACAGCTCCAAGACGGGCGCGCCCGGTCCGGCAACGGAGTGGGAGGCAAACTGGGTTACACACTGCTGTATGTCGTGCTGATCGGCGTGGCCGTATTCCAGCTGTTCCCGCTCGTATGGCTGCTGCTGTTCTCATTAAAAAACAATCAGGAAGTATTCGATCTTCCTCCGCTGTCCCTTCCGATGAATCCGCGTTGGGAGAATTACGAGAAGGTTTGGAGTGCCGGCAACATCAGCGTCTATTTTCTGAATAGCGTCTGGATCACCGTCGCAGCAACAGCGCTAACGGTCATATTGGGAAGTCTCGTTACCTTTGCGATTACGAGAATGAAATGGAAGGGCAGTTCCTTTGTCCTTGGCTTGTTCATGGTCGCCATGATGATTCCGGTTCATTCCACCTTGATCCCGCTGTTCAGCATGTTCAACAAGGTGGGCTTGACCGATCATCCAATATCTTTGATATTGTCGTATGTGGCATTCAATATGCCGATTACGATTATGATTCTGCTCGGGTTCTATTACACGCTGCCGAAGGAAGTGGAAGAAGCGGCGGTGATGGACGGCTGCTCGGTTCACCGGGTCTTCTTCCGGATCGTGCTGCCGATGACGGGCTCAGTCCTGGCGACGACAGCGATCATTAACATGATCTACAACTGGAACGAGTTTATTTTCGTGAATACGTTCATCAGCTCGGATATGTTCAAGACGCTTACCGTCGGCGTGCAAAACTTTATCGGACAATATACAACCGATTGGGGTGCAATCGGCGCAACCTTGATGATCAGTATTTTGCCAATTCTGCTGATGTTCCTGTTCCTCAGTGATCGTATCGTGGAAGGCATCGCTGCAGGTTCGGTGAAAGGTTAAGTTTCATAGAACTCATCCATTTCCGGATAAAAAAATATCGAGCCGCTTCAAGGAGATTTCTTGGAGCGGCTCGTTTGCTTTATACATCTCCATCTGCAGCACGGCTATCAGAAGAAGAAGCATCCCAAGGTTGGACCAACCTTTTGGGATGCCTCATAGAATGTAAGATTTAGCTCTGCATGTGACAGATCCAAGCCCCTGTCGTTAAACCCATCCCAATGCCCGGGCCACCTGAGCGACCAGGAAGGTAACGCCGATCGCGATTGCCGTTGGGATGGCAAAGGACAGGAACGTCCACTTCGCGCTTTTAGTCTCCTTCCAGATGTTGACGAGCGTGGTTCCGCAAGGATAGTGGAGCAGCGAGAACAGCATCATGTTCAGCGCAGTCAGCCAGGTCCAGCCTTGGTCCAGGAAGATTTGCTTGAGGGCAAACATATCGGTAACCTCGGTCAGGGAGCCTGTAGCCAAATATCCCATCAGCAGGATTGGCAGCACAATTTCATTTGCGGGAAGGCCGATGATAAAGGCCATTAGAATGAAGCCGTCGAGTCCGAGTGCGCGCGCAAACGGATCAAGGAATTCAACGAAATGAATCAGAATGCTGGAATCGCCAATATAGATGTTGGCAAGTACCCAGGTGAGCACGCCTGCAGGCGCCGCTACGATAATGGCTCTGCGAAGTACATAGATGGTTTTATCCAGGGTCGACCGGAGAATCGTATTCAGAATTTTCGGTTTACGGTATGGCGGCAGCTCCAGCGTGTAGTGGGAAGGAACGCCTTTCAAGGCCGTTTTGGATAATCCCCATGATACTGTGAGCGTTACAACGACACCGATCAGCACCATGCCCATAACCACGGAAGCCGTCACGAGCGTCTGGGTTCCTCCCGAAAAACCTGCAGCCATGAACAAGGAGGCCAGCAGGATCAGGGTCGGCCAGCGACCGTTGCAGGGCACGAAGTTGTTGGTCAGAATGGCGAGCATCCGCTCCCGCGGCGACTCGATGATCCGGGTCGACATAATGGCCGCCGCATTGCAGCCGAATCCCATCGCCATGGTGAGGGACTGCTTGCCGTGCGCGCCCGTTTTTTTGAACAGGCGATCCAGGTTAAAGGCTACCCGCGGCAAATAGCCATAGTTCTCGAGCAGCGCAAACGCCGGAAAGAAGATGGCCATGGGAGGCAGCATCACACTGACGACCCAGGCGGTACCCCGGAACAATCCGAGTATCAGCACGCCATGAAGCCAATCGGGGGCATGGAGGGCCTGAAAGGCCATCGTCAGGTAGCCTTCGATCCAGCCAAAGAAACTCGCCAGCAGGGAAGAAGGCACGTTAGCCCCTGCTATCGTTAAGTAAAAAATAACGCCGAGCATGGCCAGCATGATCGGAAATCCCCACAGCTTAGAGGTGAAGATGCGGTCCAAACGCTCGGAACGGTACAGAAGCTCCCGGTTGGTCACGGTGACGGCGTCACTGCACAGCTCGCGGGATTTTTTGAATAACTCGCCCACGATATCTTCCCGAACATCCTCTACCTGCTCAGCAGGAATGGCGGCTGTTAGAGCTTCCAAGCGCTTTAGCTGTTCCAAGTGAGATCCCCCCTTTATCCGAAGCCTTTAACCGGTCTTTCAGCGTCGCGATCAGCTTTTGGTCTCCATCGAGAAAGCGGATGGCCAGCCATCTGGCTGGATATTCGTCGCCGAAAATGTCTCTTAATTCGGACTCCAGGCTTAAAATTTGTGATTCCAGCTGTTCGTTATATTTCATCCGGTAAGGCGTAGTCGGAGTCTTCCCTGTGCACATCAGAAGCAACTGCTCGGACAGGGTATCCAGGCCTTCGTTGTTTCTGGCCGAAATCGGAATAACGGGAACACCGAGCTGATCCGCCAGCTTGCGTGCGTTAATCTTGATTCCTTTTTTCTTCGCTTCGTCCATCAGATTCAGGCAGACGATGACCTGGTCGGTCATTTCCAGCACTTGAAGCGCAAGGTTAAGGCTTCTTTCCAGCGCCGTAGAATCCAGAACCAGAAGGGTAACGTCCGGTTTCTCAAAAATAATATAATCGCGCGCCACTTCTTCATCGGCCGAATTGGAGAACAAAGAGTACGTCCCGGGCAGATCAATAAATTGGAAGCGGGCGTCTTTGTATTCGTAAAAGCCGCTTGCGAGACTGACCGTTTTGCCGGACCAGTTGCCGGTGTGCTGCTTCAGGCCGGTGAGGGCATTAAAAAGCGTGCTTTTGCCCGTGTTCGGGTTGCCGGCCAGCGCGACGGTAAAAGTTCTCATGATGACATCACCTTACCCCAGATTAACTGACTTTCTTCTTTCCTTAACGCAATGACGGTACCTGCTACTCTATAAGAGGTGGGGTCTCCGAGCGGGCTGGCTTTCAGCACTTCGATAACGGAGCCCGGAACGAATCCAAGGTCCAGAAGGCGCCGTTTATGCTCTCCGCGGATATCCACCTGTTCAATCAGAAACCGCTCGCCGAGCGCTGCCTGATGCAAATGCTGCCTATATTTTGTCTCATCCATAAAGTTTAACCTCTCCCTACTAAATTGGGCCGAGCATATATTGTTTCCTCGAAGCAACTTTATGCCTATAGTATGACCGAATGCGTGTATTGTCAACTGGATTCATTAGATATTTATGCCATTTTCATGCGGGCGTTTGACGATCAATCACCATTTTATGCTTGAAGAGAGAACAAGATACATGTTATATCTGTATATGAACAATTATTCATATAACTTGGAGTGATACCTATATGATATGGGACGTAATCGTTATCGGCGCGGGGCAGGCAGGACTGGCAGCCGGCTATTGGCTGCAGCAGGCAGGAATGAAGTTTCTGTTGTTGGATCGGGGGACGGAGGCGGGAGATGCATGGAAGACGAGATATGATTCCCTGAAGTTGTTTACGCCGCGGACTCATAGTGCATTGCATGGAATGAGGATAGAGGGGGATCCGGACGGGTTCCCGGATAAAGATGAGGTGGCTTCCTATCTGAAATCCTACGCAGCACGGTTTGAGCTGCCCATTCAGTTTGAGACGGATGTGAAGCGCGTTCGCAAGGAAGAAGACCTGTTTAACATCGATACCCATCAGGGGGAATTTCATGCGAAGGCGTTGATTATCGCGACCGGACCGTTCCGGGAGCCGCGAATTCCGACGTTTGCAGCATCGGTTCCAGATGATATTCTCCAGCTGCACTCATCCGATTACAGGAGACCCTCCCAGCTTCAAGAGGGCGGCGTTCTAGTCGTTGGCGGCGGGAACAGCGGGGCGCAGATTGCGGTTGAACTGTCTGGTGATCGGGAAACGTATTTGGCTCTTGGTCAGCAGCCGCGGTATTTACCCGTGACGGTTGGGGGAAAAGGGATGTTCTGGTGGTTGGACAAACTCGGCATTTTATCAGCCAGCGGGTCCTCCTGGGTGGGACGTAAGCTGAAGCGCCGGGGAGACCCGATTTTTGGATATGAATTGAAACAAGCGGTCAAGTGCGGTAAAGTGGTGTTGAAAAAGAGAGTCGTTGATGCCGGCGCTTCCGGCATGGGATTCGAGGATGGAACGGAGCTTAAGGTTCGGAATATAATCTGGGCGACCGGCTTTGTTCCCAGCTATGATTGGCTTCATGTGGATCAAGCGCTGGATCATAAGATGGCTGTTATTCATACACGCGGAATTAGTCCGGTGAAAGGGCTCTATTATGTAGGTTTGCCTTGGCAGACGCATCGGGGCTCCGCACTCTTGGCAGGAGTTTCACGGGATGCCCGCGAAATCGTTCAAGCCATTATGGAGAAGAGGGGATTAGTTTATGGAAAAAGAGCACCATGAGCTGCTGCACGAAGACCAGGCCATGGAAGCGTCACGACTGCTGAAGGCCATTTCAGATCCGACGCGGATCCGGATTCTTCATTTGCTCTCGCAGGAAGAATGCCCGGTCGGCCATATTGCCGAGGTGCTTGGCATGAGTCAGTCGGCGGTATCCCACCAGCTTGGCTATCTGCGCAGTTTAAGACTGGTCAAATACCGCAGGGACGGAAATACATATTTTTACACGTATGAAGATGAGCATGTCATCGGGATCTTGCGGCAGGTGCTGGACCATATCGCACATTAGAAATGCCTGACCTATTCATGCTTGACATTCCGATCGTCCGGCTGAAATGTATTGGAAAATGAAATTCCCGTGAATAACGATCATCAAGGACATGAGGATGCAAGATTCAGCGAGACAGAAAAGAAGCCCCTGGCTGAAAGGCTTCCACCCGCTAGGCTGCGTCCTTCCTACCTTGTAGTTGCCCGCTGTGAACAAGCGGCGCCGGTTCGGCCCGTTACCGCCTTATGAAGCATCTTGCAAGGAGCATCTTTTGCGTCCGGCACGATGGAATCAGGGTGGTACCACGAGCACATTCGTCCCTAGGAGCGAATGTGCTCTTTTTGCGCTCAGGCAGGTTCATTCATGGATATGAGAAGGAGTATGAGGAAGATGCGGCAAAGCCAATTATTGATGACAACGATGCGGGATGTGCCTTCCGAGGCGGAGGCACTGAGCCATCAATGGATGCTCCGCGGCGGCTATATCCGTCAAACGGCGGCAGGAATCTATTCGTATCTGCCGCTGGGATGGAGGGTCCTGCGCAAGATCGAAGCCATTATTCGGCAGGAAATGGATGCCGCAGGCGGGCAGGAGATGCTCATGCCGGCTGTCCAGCCCGCCGAGCTGTGGAAGGAATCGGGCAGGTACGATGTTTACGGTTCGGAACTCATCAGGCTGCATGACCGCCATAACCGGGAGTTCGTGCTTGGACCTACCCATGAAGAAGTGATGACGTCCATCGTTCGCCAAGAGATTTCTTCGTACCGGAAGCTGCCGGTCAACCTGTACCAAATTCAGAGCAAATACCGGGATGAGCGGCGTCCGCGTTTCGGTCTGCTGCGGGGTCGTGAATTCCTGATGAAGGATGCGTATTCCTTTGACCGGGACTGGGAGGGCCTGGATGTGTCTTACCGGAACATGTATGAAACGTATGAACGAATCTTTAAGCGCTGCGGTCTGACGTTCCGGGCGGTGGAAGCGGATGCGGGTGCCATTGGCGGGCAAGGGGAAACCCATGAGTTTATGGCACTGGCGGATATCGGCGAGGATACCGTAGTTTCGTGCAGCGATTGCAGTTATGCGGCAAATCTGGAGCGTGCGGAGTCTGCGGTCCCGGCTGAGCAGGCTGATATGAAGTTCGTGGCGGCTGACGGTCATTCTGCCATAGAGCAGATATTTACGCCGAATGTGAAGAGCATTCAGGAACTGACAGACTTTCTTCAGGTTGATCCGCAAGAATTGATCAAGACGCTGATTTACCATGTAGACGGAGAACGGGTTGCGGTGCTTGTCCGCGGAGACCGCGAAGTGAACGAGGCCAAGGTGAAGTCTTACCTAGAAGCGGAACTCGCGGAATTGGCGAGTGCTGAAGAGGTGATGCTGGCGACGGGCGCCCCAGTCGGGTTTGCGGGACCGGTAGGTCTAGCCCTAAAAATATGGGTCGACTACGAAGTAGCAGCTATGGCAGAGGGGATCACCGGTGCCAACCAGGGAGATACCCATCTGAAGGGAGTTCGCCCAGGACATGATTTCTCGCTGGAGCACACCGGCGACTTCCGGAATGTAACCGAAGGAGAGCCTTGTCCGCGCTGCGGAGCGCCGCTCCAGTTTCATCGCGGAATTGAGCTTGGACATGTGTTCAAGCTGGGTACGAAATACAGTGACGCCATGAACGGCATGTACCTGGATTCCGACGGGCGGGAGAAACCGCTGATTATGGGCTGTTACGGGATTGGCGTCTCCCGCGTTATGGCCGCCATCGCCGAGCAGCGCATCTCAAATGAACGCCTGATCTGGCCGATGTCCGTCGCTCCGTTCAAGGTGCACATTATCCCGGTTGCGGTTAAGGATGAGGCCCAGATGAAATTGGCTGAACATATCTACAGCGAACTGAACAAGGCTGGTCTGGAGCCGTTGTTGGATGATCGGGACGAACGGGCCGGCGTCAAGTTCAAGGATGCCGACCTTGCCGGCGCTCCGCTGCGTCTGATCGTTGGCCGCGGAGCGGCTAACGGAGAGGTCGAATGGATGGGCGAGGACGGAATCAAGTTCAACCTGTCTGCTGAGGAAGCCATCCAGCGCTCACGCGAGGAGGTAGCCCGGCAGCTGAAGTGAATGCTATGGAGCCATTCAGTTTGGAGCGGCTGTTCATGCAGCCGATCTATGCTTTATGATGAACGAGCACGAAGCAGCGGAGCGGACGAATCGATTCCGGAAAAGCGGCAGCGGTCGCCTTTGCCCTCGGATTTTTACAATGGATCAATACAGTAATGAAAATCCGAGGGCAACAGCGATTGGAGGAACGATACGTACGTGCAGCGTCCTCTAATGAAACATAGTAGTACTCTCATTTCAATCCTCTCACCAATACGCAGCGCAGTCTTGTATACATATCCCGAATACAGGCTTATGATGAAGGAGTCGGAATTGAAGTCATAATGCGGATGGAGGTTGCATCTACGATGAATCAGGAAGAGAAGGGACCAAGCCCGGACATTCATCATATAGAAGAACACCAGCTCAGTCAGGTGAAGATTCCATTGTCCAATCCCTTAAGATGGGTGAACAGCTATGTGCTGCGCGGAGATGACGGTATTACTATCATCGATCCGGGGCCGCGTACGGCTGCCTCGGAGCGGGAATGGCTGGCGGTGATGGAGCAGCTCGGCTTCGGGTTCAGCGACATCGCCTCGATCGTGCTGACCCATCATCATCCGGACCACTATGGGCTTGCCGGGTGGTTTCAGGAGCGGTCAGGCGCCAAGGTGTGGATGTCAGAGCGGGCGCATCGGGAAGCGATGCTCATGTGGGGAACGGATTCCACGATGGATCACGCGCTCCCGGCGTTCTTCCGACAGCATGGCAAGCCGGAAGCCAAGCTTGCCCTGCTGCCGGAGCATCTGAACGGCTTCTTCCCCCAAGTCACGCCGCAGCCGGACATATCGTTTATCGGCGAGGACCTGCCGTTCCGGATGGGCAACCGGATATGGGTGCCGGTGCAAACGGCCGGTCATGCTCCGGGACATCTGTCGTTCTTCCATGCGGAGAGCGGCATCCTGTTATGCGGCGATGCCGTGCTGCCGCAAATTTCGCCCAACGTGAGCCTGCTGCCCGGCAGCGACGCCGAGCCGCTGGCGCTTTTCCTTGCAGGGCTGCGCCGCCTGCGCGAACTGCATGTCCGGACGGCGTACCCCGGACACCGCCACCCGTTCACGCATTTCCGTGAACGGATCGATGCGCTCCTCCTCCATCACGAGGAGCGCCTGGCCTCCATCGCCGGCATGCTGAGCGCTGCCGGTCGCCTAACCGCCTTCGAGGTCTGCACCGCCCTCTTCGGCGAGAAGCTCGGCATCCACCAGCTGCGCTTCGCCATGTGCGAAGCGCTGGCCCATCTCGCCGAGCTGACCCGCCGCGGGGAAGCCGAGGCGATCGAAAACGAGGACGGCATGTGTTATTTTTCTGTACGGAAACCGCCGCATTCCTGATATAATCTAGACATGAATAAAACCGTCTGCTTGTACGTTGACTTCCATCATGCGTAGAAAGGGCGGTTTTTTGTTTAATAGATTCAGAGGGTTACATTGTGGAGCATCCGTTGTCTGATATCGGCCAGCTCATTATCCGCATAACCGCCGCAATCAGAATGCTTGGCAAGTGGTTCCACGGCACGCTTTCTCAATAGAGAAAAGGCGCGTTCATACCTGAGTCGGGTGCGTTTTCCTCATTCGAGTCAGAGTTTCTCTCTCCCCCGCATATAGTTGATGTACCTTGCTGTTTAAGTAAGGCATTCCCTCAAGTGCTTTTTTCTTAATCACTCATCACCATGATCGACTCCACCATATTCGTATCGAAGCGTTCCCTTGGTTCAATCCGCAATTTTCATGTTATAGGATTCGTATCTCATAAAGCCCCTAAAGGAGAATCTGTCATGAAGAAAAAAGATGTGGTCGCCATGCTGCTCGCAGGAGGTCAAGGCAAACGGCTGAAAGGCCTGACGAAGACGCTGGCCAAGCCGGCTGTTTATTTTGGGGGTACATACCGGATTATTGATTTTCCGCTGAGCAACTGCTCCCATTCGGGAATCGACACGGTCGGGGTGCTAACCCAGTATGAACCTCTGGTTCTGCATTCTTACATTGGCGTAGGAAGCGATTGGGATATGGACCGGTTGAATGGGGGCGTATTCGTGCTCCCGCCCCATGAACGCGAGGACGGGACGACCTGGTACCGCGGGACGGCGGATGCGATTTATCGGAACCTCAAGTTTATTGATCAGTACGATCCCGAGCACGTTTTGATTTTGTCGGGAGATCACATTTATAAAATGGATTACGACCGCATGCTGACTTATCACAAGGAGAAGGATGCCGATTGCACCATCTCCGTCATCGAGGTGAGCCTGGATGAAGCGAAGCGGTTCGGCATGGTGAATACGGATGAGAACTACCGGATTTTCGAGTTCGAGGAGAAGCCTGCGCACCCGAAGAGCACGACGGCATCCATGGGCGTTTATCTGTTTCGCTGGAAGCTACTGCGATCCTATTTACTGCGGAATGCGGAGCTTCCGGATACGAGCCATGACTTTGGCAAAGACATACTGCCAAGCATGTTGGCGGACGGCAAAACGCTGTACGCTTATCCTTTTGATGGGTACTGGAAGGACGTCGGCACCATCGAGAGCCTATGGGAAGCTAACATGGATCTGCTCTGCGAGCAGCCCAAGCTGGATTTAAACGATCCCCTGTGGCGCATTTACACCCGGAACCCCAATCAGCCGGCAGAGTATATTTCACCGACCGGCGTCGTTCGGAACAGCATGATTAACGAGGGCTGCACCGTGTGCGGCGAGGTAGAGCATTCGGTACTCTTTTATGGCGTGGAGGTAGGGGAAGGCAGTGTCATTACCGATTCCGTCATCATGCCCAAGGTCCGTATTGGCAGCCATGTACGCATACACCGGGCGATCGTCACGGAGGACATGGTCATTCAAGATCATGCCGTCATCGGTCCCCCTGAGGAAGATCCATCCCGGATTGTGCTGGTAAGCGGTCATGATGAAGACGTCCTGAAGCTGCTTCAGTCGTCGTCTTCGTCCCATAATAATCAAGGTTAGGACGGGATTCGCAGATGAGAGAACTCATGGGTATCATTAATTTGGAGCATGAACGGGATGTGCTGAGTGAATTGACGTATTACCGGTGCGGGGCCGCTGTGCCATTTGCGGGGAGGTACCGCCTGATCGACTTCGTGATGTCCAATATGATGCATGCGGGCATTGAGGATATCGCGCTGTTCGTTCGCAGGAAATACCGGTCCCTGATGGATCATCTGGGCGAAGGCAGGCCATGGGATATGCACCGCAAGCGGGGCGGCCTGTTCATACTTCCGCCGGATTGGAATGATGAAGCGGATGTGTCCGCCGGCGAACTGCGGCATATTTATAACAATCTCGATTTTTTTGAGCGGGGAGCTGCGAAGTTTATCGTGCATTCCGGCAGCCAGCATATCAGCACGGTCGATTTGAATGAAGTGTACGAGTACCATCTGGAACAGGGGGCCGACGTGACGCTTGTTTATACAAGAGTGAATGAACCACGGGAAGAGCACCGTTCCTGCACCCGCCTGGATATCGATGAGGACGGTATGGTCACGGATATTCATTATGAACACAAGCATGATGCGGTATATATGGAAATGTTCGTGATGGAGAAAGCGCGGTTTCTCGAGATGGCCGATCATTGCATCGCCCATGGGGGCAACCATTTCTTCCGGGACGCGATCATGCGTAACCGGCACAAGCTGAACATTGCGGGATATGAATACCTTGGGTATCATGCGGTGATCAACTCGCTCGAAAGCTATTACCGTACCAGCATGAATCTGCTGAACCCGAAGACTTACGACAGCCTGTTCCGCAAGCAGGCGGTTCACACCAAGATCAAGTACGAGGTTCCTGCCAAATATTTAAATTCGGCCGATGTGAGCAACGCACTGGTAGCCAACGGCTGCCAGATTGACGGGGAAGTAAAGAACAGTATTCTGTTTCGAGGAGTACAGGTAAAACAAGGCGCAAGCATCCATAACTCCATCATCATGCAAAAATGCATCATTGGCGAGAACGTGAGGCTGGAGAACGTCATACTCGATAAAGATGTGATCATTTCGCGGGATCATAAACTTCAAGGGGATTTTCGCAAACCATTTGTCATAGCCAAGGACATCTCGATTTGATCGCAAAATAATACGAATCCGTCAGGAGGAACTTTCTTTTGTTTAACAACAAGGAAACATTCAAGCAGGTCTTTACGGAGCAGTTGGTGAGTCGGTTGGGAAAAGGGCTGGAGGAAGCGACGGCTGAGGATGTATACAAAACACTCGGAGGGATGATCCGGGAATACGTCGGGCGGGAATGGGCGGCAGCCAACCAGATATACCGGGATACCGGGCAGAAGCAGGTATATTATTTCTCGCTCGAATTTTTGATTGGCCGGCTGATGGGGAACAATCTGCTGAACCTGGGTGTGCTGGATATGGTTCGCAGCGGCCTCCTGGACCTCGGATGGAATTTGGAAGAGATTGAGGAGCAGGAACCGGATGCGGGCCTCGGCAACGGGGGACTCGGACGCCTTGCGGCATGTTTTCTCGATTCGTTGGCATCGCTTAGCTATGCAGGCCATGGATGCGGCATCCGGTATAAGTACGGATTGTTTGAACAGAAGATCATCGACGGCCATCAAGTCGAGCTGCCGGACAACTGGCTCCAGCGGGGCAACGTCTGGGAAGAACGACGGGCTGACAAGGCGGTGGAAGTGCACTTCTGGGGCCGCGTGGAGGTGGATGTGCAGGAGGGGCGGACCGTGTTTCACACGGCGGACTACGAACGGGTTCTGGCCGTACCCTACGACGTTCCGGTGATCGGGTACGGTGAGGGTCAGGTTAACACGCTGCGGCTGTGGAGCGCCGAGTCCGCTTCGGATATATCCAGAATCCGTTCGGCCAATCATCACAACAGTTATTATAAATTTTTGGAATATAACCGTTCGGTCGAATCGATATCGGAATTTTTGTACCCGGATGATTCGGCATACGAAGGCAAGCTTCTTCGACTGAAGCAGCAGTACTTCCTCTGTTCCGCAGGCGTTCAGAGCATTCTCAGAACGTTCGACAAGCATGGCCGGACCTATCATGAGCTTCCCGAGCATGTCGCCATCCATATCAATGATACGCATCCGACGCTGGTGATTCCGGAGCTCATGCGGATTCTGATTGACGAGAAGGGTCTGGGCTGGGATGAGGCTTGGGACATCACAAGCCGGACCGTGTCCTACACGAACCATACCCTGCTTAGCGAAGCACTGGAAAAATGGCCTGCCGGCATGGTCAGGGAGCTGCTGCCGCGTATCTATATGATGATCGAAGAGATCAATAAACGATTTTGCGGGATGCTGCTGGAGCGTTATCCAGGCGACCATGAGCGCATATCTCAGCTCGCCATCATTGAGAGTGACCAGATTCGAATGGCCAATCTGGCGATTGTGGGAAGTTATCACGTGAATGGCGTCGCGGCACTGCATACGGAGCTGCTAAAGACCCAGGTCATGAAACTGCATTATGAGCTGTATCCTGAGCGATTCAGCAATAAAACCAACGGGATTACCCACCGGCGCTGGCTGATGCATAGCAACCCCGGCTTAAGTCAATTCATCAGCGATGGTATTGGCACTTCATGGATCACGGATCCTCATCAATTGATCCAGCTCCAGTCACTCAAGACCGACCTCGCCTTTCAGCAGGGGATTCAGCGGATCAAACGGAACAATAAAGAACGGCTTGCCGAATACATTGCGAATAAGCAAGGGATCGTGATCAATCCCGATTCCATATTCGATGTCCACGTGAAGCGGCTGCACGGTTACAAGCGGCAATTGCTGAATATTTTACGAGTGATGCACGTGTATAACGAGATTAAGGATCAGCCAAGCGCGGATCGCGTTCCCCGTACCGTCATTTTTGGGGCGAAGGCAGCGCCGGGTTACTATCTGGCAAAAAGCATCATCAAACTCATTAATGTCGTTGCCGAAGTCGTGAATAAGGATCCGCAGGTCCATGACAAACTCCAGGTGCTGTTCCTGGAAAATTACTCGGTGTCTCTGGCGGAGAAGATTATTCCCGCAGCCGATGTGAGCGAGCAGATTTCCACGGCTGGCAAGGAGGCATCCGGTACGGGAAACATGAAGTTCATGATGAACGGCGCGTTGACCATCGGCACGCTGGATGGGGCTAACGTGGAGATGTTCGAGCTGCTCGGCAATGAGAATATGTTCCTGTTCGGTTTGAAGCTGGAGGAAGTGCTCGAGTATTACAGTACGGGAGCTTATGTATCCAGGGAGCGGTATGAGCAGGATCCCAGAATCGCCCACGTGCTGAATCAGTTAATATCCTCAGGACCGTTCTGCTGTCACGAGTTGGAGTTTGGCCAAATTCTCCAGTCCCTGCTGGATCATAACGATGAGTTTTTTGTATTGGCGGACTTTTCCAGTTATGTGGCAACCCAGTCGGAGATCGATCGTGCTTATTTGAATACTGGAGCCTGGACCGAGAAATCGATTATGAATATGGCGCACGCGGGACATTTCTCCAGCGATAACACGATTCACCGTTATGCATCCGACATCTGGAATGTTACTCCTGTTAAGGTTGGTGTGAACAGGTAATCTATCTCTATTACAAACTCTAAAAAAAGAACCCCGCCAAAGGTTTGGCGGGGTTTCCATAGGTGCTCTATTGGAATGTTCTTCATCATAGCATATGATGGATGCTTGCAAAAATGACTAGATAGATTTACCGATTTACGTGAATGGACAGCCCGTTTTTTCATAGGTGAGAGGAGCCTGCTTATTATAGAAGAAACTCATCATTCCGGCCCGTAAAGATGGACGCTTTCTAACTGCAATCGTCTATGATTCTTTGAAATCACCCAGTTCGGCTTGGAATAGGTTTCGGTGAGTTCCTTCCTTCTGATAGGCAGGCAAAAAGGAGATTCGCATTCTGCGCGAATCTCCTTTTTTGGAGTGGTTTATTCTTTTGGAAGCTCTTCGGTTGTGCCGAACAGCTCGATCTCCCGCTCCGCTTGCTTGCGATGGGCGATACGGCTGCTGGCGGCCGCGGCAACCGCGCCGACGATATCGTCGAGGAAGGTATGTACACGACCGCTTGATTTATCATTCAACTGCTCAAGAATGCCGGGCTTGAGCTTATCGATATACCCGTAGTTGGTGAAGCCGATGCTTCCATAGACGTTAACGATGGAAAATGCCAGGACTTCATCCACGCCGTATAACCCTTCGTCATTGGCCAGCATTTCTTGAAGCGGGGATATGAGATTGCCTTCCTCCGCCAAAATATCTAATTGAATTCCGGTTAACACCGCGTTTTGGACTTCGCGTTTGCTGAGTACGGCATCCACGTTCTCCATGCACTCTTCCATGGTCAAGTTCGGGTAGTATTTATTTTGAAGGATCATCACCAGTTCTGCGATTTCCTCCAGCTTGATTCCACGCTGATGCAGCAGGTTCCGTGTCGCTTCCGCTACCTTTTTGCTGTTCAGACTGTATGGAATGTTTAAATCGTTTTCTGCCATGATGGAACTCACCTCATTTTCGTGGTTGATGAAGATGCTTACGACGATTGTACTTTTTTCACCCCCCCTTTGTCCAGAAAGGGCAAAACTGAGAGTTATTTTTTTGGAAAGGGCTCGTATACATAGGAGTACAACCTGTACAAAAAAATGTTAGGGAGGAACAATACATGAAACGTAGTAAACGTAATCTTCGCAGGCTTTCCGCCGCCGGGCTGCTTGCTGTTCCGATCGTGTTGTCCGGCTGCGGCGTGTTTTCCGGGAAGCAATCGGAGGCGATTGACCCGCCGCCTGCGCAAGTGGAGAAGCAGATGCTGAACACGGCCGGATCCACAGCGGCACAAGGAGACATTGGCACGCAGACAACGGTTTATCTTTCGGATGCGCGGGGAATGCTGGCACCTGTAACCTTAGGTATTCCGAAGGTAGAAGGCGCAAGCGCCGTGAAAGAATCTCTTGAAGTGCTGGTGAACGGAGGACGCTATGCGGGCTATGTTCCACAGGGATTCCAGGCGGTATTGCCTGCCGGTACGCAGATCCATAATGTGACGGTCGATCCGGAGAGCAAATTGGCCGTCGTTGAATTCAATAAATCCTTTACGGAGTATCAAGCGGCAGATGAACGAAGAATCTTGGAGGCGTTGACGTGGACGCTGACGGGACACGAAGGCATTGAGTCGATGCAGGTATGGGTGGACGGAGTCAAACTGACCGAAATGCCGGTCAATCACACGCCGCTGGACCGTCCGCTTTCACGTGCGATGGGGATCAACCTTCAAAAGGCGGATGACGCATTGTACACTTCCTCTTCGCCGGTCACCGTCTATTTCTCTGCAGTGACGCCTGAGGGCATTCAGTATTATGTACCTGTTACGAGACTTGTTCCAACCGGACAGGATGCGGTTAAGGCTGCCTTGAACGAGCTGATCCGGGGACCGCAGTACGGGGATGGACTTGTCGAGGTCATCCCGGATGATACCACCGTTGCATCGGTCGAAAAAGGAGAGGACGGCGCTGTCACCGTATCGCTTCAGGACAGCATGTTTGAGCAGGGAGAGCAGGTTCCAACCGAACTGCTGCAGGCCGTCGTGTTAACCGTAGCCGAGAATTCGGACGATGCGAAGGTCAAAATTCGGATGAACGATCTCTCTGAGGTGGTTGGAACGGATAGCCGCAATTATAGCGAGGCTGTCAGCCGTCCGGAGTTCATTAACGAAATTTCGATTTGATGCTTCACGACTATCTTTGAAATATGCGTCGGAAAAGGTGCTTTTGTGCCTGCACTTTGGTAGAATAGGGAATGCTAATCAGGATTGCGATAAGAAGTAGGAGGCAGAAAACATGAGATCTAACGGACGTAAGAGCGATGAGCTTCGACCGATGAATTTATCGACCCATGTGAATAAATATGCGGAAGGCTCCGTGTACATCGAGATGGGAGACACCAAGGTGCTGATTACGGCGACCGTGGATGAGAAGGTTCCCCCGTTTCTGAAAGGACAAGGAAAGGGCTGGGTGACGGCTGAGTACTCCATGCTGCCGCGCGCAACACAATCCCGCAACCAACGGGAAGCCAATCGCGGTAAACTCAGTGGCCGGACGATGGAAATTCAGCGGCTGATCGGCAGAGCGCTTAGGTCTGTTGTGAATCTGCATGCTCTTGGCGAGCGGACAATTACGCTGGACTGCGATGTAATCCAGGCGGATGGCGGAACGCGGACCACCTCCATTACAGGAGCATTTGTAGCTTTAGCCATAGCGGTAAATAAAATTGCAGAACAACATAAACTGGCGGTATTTCCGATTACGGACTACCTGGCCTCCATTAGCGTGGGCATTGCAGGCGGACAGGCGCTGCTGGATCTGAACTATGAAGAGGATTCCAAAGCGAAGGTGGACATGAATCTGGTCATGACCGGAAGCGGCAACTTCGTTGAGGTCCAGGGAACTGGCGAAGAGAGCCCGTTTTCTCGCGAAGAGCTGGATCAGATCCTGGAGCTTGGTGAACAGGGAATCCGCGAGCTCATCGAGCGTCAGCAGGAAGCACTTGGCCCAATCGCAGCTAAAATCGGTTCCGTGAATGCGGGTACTGGAGTATAGTCCCATGACATTGACACTTGGAGACACGCTAATTGTAGCTACCCGCAATCAAGGGAAAGTCAAGGAATTTGCGCATGCCTTTGCTGCTTTCGGTACGGAGGTCAAGAGCATGTACGATTACCCTGATCTGCCGGATGTCGTTGAGGATGGAGCAACGTTTGCAGCCAATGCATTTAAAAAAGCCAAGGCGGTTGGCGACGCACTGGGATTGCCTGTCCTGGCTGATGATTCCGGATTATGCGTGGATGCGCTGAATGGCGCGCCCGGCGTTTATTCCGCACGATATGCCGGCGAGCACGGCGCGGACGAGGACAATAACGAGAAGCTGCTCGGTGAACTGGAACAATTAAGGCTCGGTGAGGATACGGAGCAGCCTTTGTTAAGTCCGGCCCGATTTGTCTGTGTGCTGGTGCTGTATGATCCGGTCTCCGGAGAAAAGCTTGAGGCCGAGGGGAGCGTTGAAGGCTGGATTACGTCGGATCCGTCCGGAAAGGGCGGTTTTGGCTATGACCCACTGTTCTACCTGCCAAGCCATGAGAAGACGATGGCCGAGCTTTCCATGGAGGAGAAGCAGGAGATCAGCCATCGGGGAAATGCCCTGCGCAAGCTTGTAGCGGACTTGCAGGAGCGATAACCGAATAGGGATGCTATAAAAAGAAACCATACCGGCCTACTGCTGGTATGGTTTCTTTGATTTTTCGTAAACCATAAGGACTTAACGTATGGATACGTTATACTCTTTGAGCCAGAAATGAACCTGGGCCAGGTAGGCAAACAGCTGCGGACCGGACATCAATTGACCGAACCAAGGAAGATTGGAGGAAGCATCCGGCGAAGAAGCCAGCTCCCGGATCCGTGCCGTATCGATGAGCGGAAGCAGCGGCGAAGAAGGATCGTCCAGAATGGACAGCACCTGCGCTTTAACGGCTGCCAGATAGTTCGGATTGTGAGTTTTTGGATACGGGCTTTTTTTGCGGTACAGGACATCTTCCGGAAGCACACCTTCAAGAGCTTTGCGGAGAATGCCTTTTTCACGGTCGCCTGTCGTTTTGATGCTCCAAGGAATATTCCACACATAGTCGATCAGGCGATGATCGGTATAAGGTACGCGGACCTCCAGCCCAACGCCCATGCTCATCCGGTCCTTGCGGTCGAGGAGCGTTGGCATGAAGCGGGTGATATTGAGGTAGGACATGACCCGCATTTTGGCCTGCTGCCCGGTCTCCCCGTCCAGCTTCGGCACTTCGGCCACTGCATCGGCATAGCGGTCTCCGAGGTATTCCAGCGGCTTGATCCAGTCCCGAATCTCGGCAGACAGCAGTCCGGCTCTCATATCCGGGGCGACAGACCATGGGAAAGTACCGGAATTCAGCATTTCTTCCCGGTGGAACCAAGGGTAACCGCCGAATATTTCATCAGCGGCTTCACCGGATATGGCGACGGTCGCGCCTTTTTTAATCTCACGGCAGAAGAGGAGCAAGGAAGCATCAACGTCAGCCATTCCCGGGAGGTCCCGCTTCTGCGTAGAGACATCCAGCGCTTCGACCAGTTCGGGCGTGTCGAATTCGATCCAATGGTGGTTCGTGCCCAGCTCCTCGTGCATCCGTTTGATCCATGGCGCATCCGCACCCGGCTGGAAGGAATGGGATTTAAAATGTTTGTTGTTGTCCACATAATCGACGGAGTAGGTGTGCACTTGTCCTTGGCCCGTCCGCTTGTAGTAATCGACGGCAAGCGAGGATAGCGCGCTGGAATCAAGCCCGCCGGATAACAGGGAGCAGACGGGTACATCGGATACCAGCTGACGTTCAACGGTGTCGCGCAGAAGATCGCCCAAGAAGCTTGCCGTCTGATCCGCATCATCCTCATGGGGCTTGCTTTCCAGCTTCCAGTAGGTATACTTGCGCAATCCTTCCCGGTTAAAGATCATGGCCATACCTGGACGAAGCTCTGCGATATCCTTGTAGACACCGTGTCCCGGAGTTCGCGCAGGGCCGATAATAAACACTTCCGCAAGTCCCTCGGCCCCAACCACAGGCTCCACTTTCGGATGCTGAAGCAATGCTTTCGGTTCCGATCCGAATACAAGCGTTCCGTCAATGTAGCTGTAGAACAGGGGTTTTACCCCCACCCGGTCCCGAGCCAAAAATACCTGTTCCCGCACGCTGTCCCAAATCGCGAATGCAAATATTCCATTGAGGCGTTCCAGACAATCGGGGCCCCATTCGATATAGGAGACTAACAAAACTTCCGTGTCGCATTTGGTATTGAAACGATGACCGCGTCGTACCAATTCGTCTTTAAGCTCCGCAGCATTATATAATTCCCCGTTATATACAATGGCATAGACTTCCTCTTCCTGATGAATGATCATCGGCTGAGCGCCATTTTCGGGGTCGATCACGCTGAGTCTTCGGTGACCGAATGCGCACGGGTTGGAAATCCAGGTGCCGGATCCGTCAGGTCCGCGGTGAGCCAAACTTTCTGTCATTTTTACCAGCAGCTGCGAATCCTGCGTCAAATCGCCGCTCCATTGTATAAAACCGGTTATTCCGCACATGACGGTTCATCCTCTCTTTGTCTTTGTCATACGCTGTCCCATCTTTTTAATCCTACGTCGCCAAAGTGATACAGATATATGCCGAAGGAAGGCATAAAATGTCTGTCCTTTTACGAAAACTAAGAAAGAGGACGAATATCAAAGCGAAGGAGAGATGCGTCCATGAATAAGTCGACCTACTATGTTTCCGTGCAGAGCCGCTCTGTGTTGACCGAACAGGGAGCGAGCGCTTATGAATGGGAGATCGAAGCAACGCCCGAAGAGGCGGATCAAGTTCGGATTGAGCTGGATATGATGCAGGAGAAGGACGAAGAAATGACAGGGTACTTGTTTCCTTGGCCGGATACACCGCAACAAAACTCCAATGCCCTGTTTCAATCCTCCATGGACAAGGTGTACCGGACCATCTACGAATTAGGAACACCGGCCACTCGCCAGCAAATGGAAGAGCTCCGATTGCTCTCCGATTTGACATGAAAACAATAAGGATCGTGCAGTCCCTGCACATCTTGATGAAGGAGAATGTATGATGTATGCAATCAGAGATGCAAAAATCCGCCGGATTACGGAAGTAAATGGCGCCCCTTGCGCTGAGGTTGAGGTCTATCCAGCAGCGGAAGGAGAAAGTGCATTGCTGGCTTATCTGACGCCATCTTCCCCGCTGGGAGGCTATGAGCTGGTGAAAATCGTGCGCAGCAACGCCAGCATGGAGGTGGATTGGTTCGACAACAGCATGCATGATGCCTTTGTTGATGCCACGGACGAGGCGTTCGAGAACACTGTTCAATCCACCGCGGAGGAAGACCGGGATGCATTCAAGCAGCAGCTGCTTTCTACAGGCCAGCTATATGAGCAGCTGAACCAGCGGCTCAGCGAAGGCCCCCAATATTTTTAGAGATATACAAAGAGCGAAGAGATCTGTCCGATTCCCGTCGGCAGATCTCTATTTTGTATGCTCTGGTTAATGCCGCAATACCATCCTTTCATATATAAAAGAACTTCAGTTATGTCTGTGCTTTCGAATGATATCCTCGTCTAGTTCCATAAGAGGCCATGCAGGATATTCCACCGGCAAACGGCTTACTTCATCCAGTCGAGAAAGCTCGGCTTCATCCAGCATTAACCCGCTCGCTCCCAAACTATCTTGCAGCTGGTCTGTACGCTTAGCTCCTACGATAACGGTGGTGACCGCTTGTTGATGAAGGAGCCACGCAAGTGAAATTTGGGCGACAGTGGCCTCATGGGCTCGCGCAATATCTTGAAGCACATCGAGAATCGGGTATACCTGCTCCGTATCAATCGGTGGAAAAGCCAATTTAGTGTGGCGGTCCTCGGAGCTTCCTTGATGCTCACGCGTATATTTACCGGTCAAAAACCCGCCCGCTAACGGGCTCCAGACGATTAGCCCCATTTGCTGATCCCTTAAGGCAGGGATAATCTCCCTTTCGATCTCCCTTGCGGCGAGTGAATAATACGATTGGCTGCTTTTGAAATGATGCAAACCGTGTAAGTTAGAGATGCCGCGGGTTTTCATGATTTCCCAACCGGTCATGTTGGAATTGCCGATGTACCGGATTTTTCCGCTGCGGACCAGGTCATCCAGCGCACGGAGTGTTTCCTCCCAATCGGTTAATTGATCCGGATTATGAATTTGATATAAGTCAATATAATCGGTATTTAGGCGCTTAAGGCTTTCTTCTACCTGACGAATGATATGCAGCCGTGAAAGTCCGATATCATTGGGGCCCGGACCTGTTCGCGCACGAACTTTCGTTGCAATCAATGCTTGATGCCGTTTGGATTTTAGTGTTTTGCCGAAAATCTCTTCAGCGCGGCCCTCAGCGTAAGCATTGGCGGTATCAAAAAAATTGACACCTGCATCCAGCGCCAGATCTACGAGATATCCTGCTTCCTTCTCGTCCAGTGTGCCGAACATTCCCCACTTGGCCCCTCCGCCAAACGTCATCGTGCCGAGTCCAATCTCTGATACCAGCACACCTGTATTACCAAGTAAATTGTATTTCATCTCTTTTCAGCCTCCTATCATTTGTTTTACACTAAGGGAGACGTCGGTCTGTTGGAATGGACGCAAAAATCACGCGAATTATTTTTTTGAATATGCCGGAGGTGAGCTTTCTGATGGATGCAGCAGCCATTTGGACGGAGTACCATGAGCCTGTCAAACGATTTGTCATGACTAGGATTCGGGAGCGGGCTGATGTGGATGATATTGTGCAGAATGTGTTTATGAAGGTCCACACCCATGTCTCTGATTTAAAGGATGAGGAGAAACGGGGTCCCTGGATATTTCAGATTGCCCGCAACAGCATCGTGGATCATTACAGGAAAATTCGGCCTGGAGAAGAACTGCCGGAACAGTTATCTGTTGTCGATGAATATACAGAGATGGATTATGATCAAGAAGTGATTGCCTGCTTTCAGTCCGTGCTGCCGTGCCTGCCGGATAAATATCGAGAAGCTCTTGAATTGACCGAATATAAAGGCATGTCGCAAAAGGAATTGAGTGAACATTTGGGGATATCCTACTCCGGTGCCAAATCAAGAGTGCAGCGTGGGAGAGAGATGATGGAAGAGCTGCTTACAGGCTGCTGCCATATTGAATCGGACGCATACGGGAATATCGTGGATTTTCGGATCGTGTATGACGAACCGCAGCCGATAAAAAAAGGTATGAAAAAGTAAAGCTTGGTGTTTTCACCAAGCTTTTTCTTTTGGATCTAAATGCTAATCTGCCAGCAGCGGACCTATTATTGTGATCTAATAAATGATAATAATCCTATATAAACAATAGTGTGTTTACGTAGTTCTGCAAAATATGTCGAAAAAAGATAGGAGTCTTGTCGATTCCGATTTCGCTTCGGTAGGGAGTATGGACCACCCGGAACTCTTGATTATGAAAGAGATACAAATAGGGCTTTCCCTCTATATGATTACTGGAGAATCATCCCTATAATGTTGGATTAGCGTCAACTTCTAACATACTAGACAAGGGGAGATTGAAATTGGGTAGATTGAATAAACATATGGTCAAGCTGTGGGGAGCGGGTGTCCTGGCGTTGTCGCTTACATTGGGCTCCGTCCAAATGCCGGTAAGCGCGGAACCCGTACAGAGCGTCACGGTTCTGGAGTCCACGCATGAGCTGGTGAACGGCAAGATGCGCGTAACTGCGGATATTCGCAACGGAGGAACCGGTGCGGAAGCGGGATTCTATGTCGTGGGTTATGATGAAAGCGGCAAAGCGCTTGAGGTTGTCGGTGATTCCGAATATATGATGAGTGACGAAATCGGTACATATGAAGTGGATCTGGACAGCGGCAGCCGTGTTAAGCGGGTGGAAGTCGTTCCTGCAGGACCCGCCGGCGATCAAGCACAGCTGCTGGCTTCAGGTTACTATACGAATACCAACGTGATCAACGTATCGGGCGTCGTGCAGAATTCAACGGTCGGGCACAATGTAGGCATGCTCGCGATAGGTTATGATGCTTCCGGTAAGGCGGTTGAAGTGACATCAGCGGACAGCTATTTTGGCGGCAGTGATGTCGGCACCTTCGTCGTACAGCTGAAAGCAGCGAAACTGATCAAAAGCGTAAAGGTATCCGTTATCGATCCGGTTGAAGATGCCGTGAAGCTGCTTCAAACAGGCAGCCGCCTGGAGAACGGAAAGCTTGTCGTTACCGGCTCGATTCAGAACCGGAATAAAGGCGGACAAGCCGGCGTGATTGTTGTCGGCAGCAACGGCAGCGGCAAGGTTTTGGAAGTCAATACGACCTCGGGATACCTTTCATCTAACGAAATCGCGAATTTTCAGGCTGAGCTGGAAGTAGGCAAAGCCATCAGCGATCTCAAGGTGTTCCTGACAGGAAACAGCCAGACTCCGAAAATCATAGCCGAGGGCAGAACGACCATCAACAATAAACTTGTCGTTACGATCGGTGTGGAGAACGGGGATGTGTCCCAACGAATGACCGTGAAATCAACGGCGTATGATGCGAAGGGGCGCTCCTTGGGGACGGATACGGATTCCATGTTCATGACAGCCAATGAAACGACGACTCTGCGGATCGATTATGATACGCGTGTCAAAAGTGTGAAGCTTAAATATTATGACCAGTCCGGCAAAGAAATCGGAGAGGCGCCGATCCGCATCAAAATCAACGGCCAACTCCAATCCTATGCACAGTCACCGGTCATGGTAGGGGGAAGCGTTCTTGTCCCTATGCGCCCGATCTTCGAATCCCTCGATGCCTCGGTCAAATGGGATCAAAAGACGCAAAGCGTTTCTTCCAGCAAAGGATCTACCCAGATCAAGCTGAAGATGGGCTCCAAGCAAGCGGTTGTTAACGGGAAAAATGTCGCACTGGATTCGGCGCCACGGATGGTGAAAGGCACCGCGATGGTACCGCTTCGTTTTGTGGCATCCGCGCTCGGCTGTGAAGTGAAGTGGGACGGCAATGAAAAAATGGTACTGATTACAACGAAATAACACAACAAGGACCATGCGGTTAAGCGCATGGTCCTTTTAAAATGAAAAATGCTCAATAAGCATACTCCCTCAGCACTTGAATACCCATGATCACGTTATAAACAAATGCCCCGAAGTAGATAATGCCGAACAGGATAAGGTATCCGATGACGGAACCGAAGGACCCTGAGGTTACGGCCATGTAAATCAGAGGTATCGCTGCTATGACGGGGAATATGTGGGAGAACAGGGCGCGACGGGCGTGCTTGGCAACATAGGCGTCCGGGGAAAAAATCCATACGATGACAGGAAGGATGAAGGGTGCAAAGAAGATGCTGAAATACGATAAAGAGGATAAAAGCTGTCTCATGTTATCACGCTCCTGAAGTCATTTTCATGATATACATATTACCCAGTAAGCCCGCTCCTGATTCTGTTCTGAACCATTCCGAAAAAAAGTTCTTTGAAAAATACAAAAGATGCGATATAATATACTTCGTTACTGTTTAAAAGATTTTCATACATATATGTCCCAGTAGCTCAGCTGGATAGAGCAACGGCCTTCTAAGCCGTCGGTCAGGGGTTCGAATCCCTTCTGGGACGTAAAAGAAAGAAGCTGCCAATCCTGGCAGCTTCTTTGCGTATTCCAGAAGGGTAATGAACCCCAACTTTGGGGTTCGTCGGAGCATAGGCTTCGGGAGGAATACTTCGCAGTCGGCCTGGAAGGCCGTCCCCCGACTGGGACAAAACGTCCCGTGAGGATGAGAATCCCAATTAGGGTTCGCCTGCGCTAAGCTTCGTAAGGATTACATCGCAGTCGGCCTAAAAGGCCGTACCCCGACTGGGACGGGAGCGTCCTGATATAGCTGATGTTGGAGAAGTGTCTGACATCCTAGCGTTTTCGTCTTATAATAGAAGAAAAAAGTATTTTACGAACTATATTGAGGAGGCATCGAGCTTGCAGCTTACTAAAATATCACAGAATACCGCCATTTTATTGGAGCATGCCCGAAAATCGGGGCTGACTTCCTCCGAACTGCTGGAGGCTGTGCGCTTGGGTGAGGTAGACAGATTCCAAGTTGCGAACAATGGTCATTTTCACTACGAGGAACTGTTTTCTTATGCAAACGAACATGGGGAAGATTTGGAGAAGGCCGTCAGCGAGGGATACAAAATTACGTTTAATACCCGCAACGGGTTGAAGATCTGGCTGGAGGAAGCCTTCCGCATCAGCTCGGAATCCGATTTTAGTGTAGGTGAAGGCATTATTGAGGGGCTGAAGCTCCAAGAGGAGCAGGTCGCTCGCTTGAAAGAAGCGTTGGCTGTCAATTGGACCCTGCAGGAAGAGCCGGCAGCAGATGGCGTCCAGGTCAGACTGGCCGTCAGAGGGTTGCAATAATATAAGATAGCCACCGTACGTATTCGCAGGAATAGTATGGTGGCTTTTTTTATAAAATATGATCCGCTAATTCTTCAGAGGGAATTTACATCCGGCTCGGTGTAGGCAGTCCCAGGACCTCCAACGCTTCGCCAAGCGTGTTCTTGAATAAGGAAGTGAGCCATACACGGAACTGGAGCACTTCATCCGCCGATTTCAGAATCGGGCATGCCGAATAAAAATTGTTAAACAAGGAGCACAGCTCATAAGTAAAGTTACAGATGGCGCTTGGAGATAGTTCCCGTCCGGCGGCGTATAGGGTATCATGCCAGGTGCTGATATGGCGAAGCAGCGCATGCTCCGCTTTTTCCATCGCAGGGAACCGGGCAGGCACCGACGGCGTAACACCGGCTTCTTGAGCTTTATTGAGCACGCTGAGTGCACGCGCATAGGAGTAGAGCAGGTATACCCCCGTATTTCCTGATATTTCAGTCGCCTGCTTCAGATCGAACACCACCTCGGTTTGCAGTGCAAAGCGAAGCAGATAGTAACGGATGGAGGCGGCTGCGATCGTATGACTGGATAAACCGTTTTTATCGGAACGGGTGTCTTCGATGAACTTGGCTACTTGGTGGATAAGCTCGGTGATTTTAATTCCGATTCCCTGACGCCCGGACATCGCATAGGACGCTTTCCCATCGGAAGTATCGATTCCGAGATCCGCAGCCGCAGAAGGGCTTAACGAAACGACGCCGTAGCTGACATGACGGAGCTTGTCGGCCTCTTTTTGGAATCCTAGGCTTTCCAGCGCCTGCTTTACCATTGCCTGCGGGTACTGCTGTCTGTAGTCAATGACGTTGATGACTATGTCTGCTTTGCCAAAAGTGAGCTGCTCGCCATGGGTGCTCGTCGTCCAAACCTCGTCTGTGAATTTTTTATATACAAAATCGTTGGAGAGCACACCGTATTTCCACAAATGATAGGCGATGTCTTTGGCAGTGTAGGTCAGTATGCCATTCGAGCGTACCAGCACTTTATCCATGCTGTGGTCTGACTCGGGATCGTCCCCGGCTTCCGCTCCTGTTTGCTTGAGCACCCAACAGCCAGCAAGTTTACCCTCGGTTTCCTGATGGAAGAGGGGCGTGTTCTTCAACAGCTCGAACGCCGACGCCCAGAATCCCTCTCTGACAATGCTGCTCTCCCACACAAGCAGATCATAGTCAATGCCGAACTGCTTCATTTCTTCAAGATGCTCTTTAACGATTCGCTCGGCCACGAGCAGTCCGATCCAGGATAGATTCTGGTTGCCCTCTTCCAGTGCGTGCAGAACCTCGGTCCGATGCTGAACCAGCCCAGGTTCTCTTTCATAGGCCTTATTGGTGCTTGAATAGACGTCCCAGCAGTAATCGCCGAACCGGGCATGTTCCTTGGACAGCGGCGTATGGAGCATCCCGACCACCGTATCTGCCAGTTGATTGCCAAGGTCGTCGATATAATTATGAACCTCCACCTCGTAACCAAGCTTCCTCATCAGCCTGACCAACGTATCCCCGATACAGGAGTTTCTTAGATGGCCGATATGGGCGGATTTGTTCGGATTGATGGAAGTATGCTCAATGACAATCTTCTCGTTTGTTGCCGGAGGCAATTCAAAGCGATGCCCAGCCCAATATTCCCAATCGATACGCAGATTCATAAAACCTGGGGCAACAATCTCCGTAGCATAGACAAGCTGATTGTAGGACGTATCCTGCTCAAGCTCGGCTTGAATCAGCTCGGCAATGTGCAGCGGAGGCTTACGAAGCAGCTTTGCTAGCTGCATCGCAATGTTGGTGGCGTAATCCCCATGCTCCATGCTGGCAGGCTGCTCAACCCGGACTGGAGTGGAATCCGGCAGTTTGGCGCCCGAAGCTTCACACACCTGGTTTACTGCTTGTTGAAGGCTCGAAGTAATCAAATGACTTAACACGTTAAATCCCCCTTTCAAAATAAAAAAACACGTCGGAAAAATCAAAAAAAGCCCTCATCTCCTAAAGAGACGAGGACTTGTGCTCGCGGTACCACTCTTGTTGTTAAACCGATAGGGTTTAACCACCTTTATACGATAACGGTGTAAGCCGGGGCTCCCTACAGCATTTCACTTCGGAAGGCCATCTCCTGGGTCCGCTTCACGGCCGACTTTGTACCGGTTTCCACCCTCCCGGCTCGCTTGGACTAAAGTCAAGTGCAGTTACTCTCCCAATCAACGAAAATAATATCTTCAAGTTTTTTTCATATTATAACCATTCTATTTAGAAAAGCAACCCCCAAATGACTAAACCTTCTCTGCAAAGATTCGCAGGCGCCTGTAATCTGCGTAAAATGCATCCTCATGCCAGAGCGTCGTTTGGGCAGCTTGGCTGATGCGGGCAATTGCTTTGTCCTTCTCGCCGGCCGAGAATCCAGCGAAGAAGAGATCGCCAAAATGTTGCAGCCAATACTTCATACCGTCCTTGCCCTCAGGCAGCTTCGTGGGACGGTCGAAGTGATGGGCGACATGCACCCGGAACCCTTGGGATTCAAGCAGGCTGGCATACTGGCCAAGACTAGGAAAATACCACGGATTCCTGGTGTCGGCATCGATTCCATAATGATCGGCGAACACCGTTTTCAAGGCTTGATAGATTCCGTCGATATTCCCCTTGCCTCCAAATTCCGCGACGAATCGGCCGCCGGGTTTGAGGGCTCCATGGACGGAGCGTACCACGCCTGCAGCATCCTTCATCCAGTGCAGGGCAGCATTGGAGAAGACGGCATCATACGGCGTTTCGGTTTCGAAGTTCTCTCCGTCTCCGGTCAGAAACGAAAGCCCGGGGTATTTGCTTTTTGCGCGTTCAATCATTTCTGCCGAATAATCCATGCCGGTTACGTATGCACCCGAAACGGATATTTCATAAGCCAAATCACCGGTCCCGCAGCCCAGGTCGAGAATCCGTTCTCCGGGTTGAGGCGCAAGAAGCTCTACGACTCCTTTTCCATAAGCCGAGACAAACGATAACTGCCGATCATAATCGTAAGCTTTCCATACTTGCTCTGACATAACAACACCCCTTCACCCATGAATTATCCTCATTGTGACATGTTTATCTTATAATTAGAAATATATAGATGTGATAATATTGATAGGTTTTATCAATAAACGAACAGACAAAAAGCCGCTGAGCAGCGGTTTTATGTAGAACCTTATTTGACGGCAACCAGAAGAGCGCCAACGGCAATGAGTGCAACGCCAGCTGCGTTAATCCAGGATATCTTTTCTCCAAGAAACACAAAGGCAAGAATGACCGCGATGACAACGCTCAACTTATCGATCGGACCTACCTGCGATACTTTGCCGTATTTTAGCGCGAGAAAATAAAACAGCCAGGACAATGCCCCCGCGATGCCGCTGAGCACAATGAAGCTTAATGCTTTCTTCTGAACCAGAATGTCACCGAGTTCCGAGAATTTGCCCTGAACCCCCACGACCCCCAGCAGAAATAGTGCCATGATGACAGAGCGAATGGCCGTTGCCGAGTTGGCATCGATGTTTTGCAGGCCGATTTTTCCGAAAATGGCGACAAGTGCCGCCGTGACCGCAGACAGCAATGCGTATACAAGCCATAATGGCAATGCTGATCTCTCCTTCCTGACAAAGATAAAGTCTCTGATTAATGTACCGGATTCCTTTATAATAGTATAGAGCAATTTTTACGATATCATGAATTCTCAAGGGATAAACGATTTGGAAGGGACTGGATGAAAAATGACGCATTATATAGCGCCTTACGCAGAAGAGTTTCATGATCGGCTGGTGGAATTATGGCTTCATGCCGTATCCCAAACGCACGATTTCCTGACGGAGGAAGATATCGGGTTTTACTATGATATGATGCAAAACGGAGCGCTGAGATCCATGGAGATCTGGGTCTGCTTGAATACGGAACAGGAACCGATTGGATTTATGGGGCTGGATGGCTCCAAAATTGAAATGCTGTTTGTGGATCCCCGCCATCACGGTCAAGGTACGGGAACGACACTGATAAGGCACGCCGAACAGCTGAAGGGGCGGAGGCTGCAAGTCGATGTGAATGAACAGAACCCCAAGGCCCATGCCTTTTATAAAAAATACGGATTTGTGCAAATCGGCCGCTCCGAGCTGGACGGCTCCGGGAAGCCGTTTCCGCTTATTCACATGCAGCTGCCTTATCCATCCGATGAAAAAGGGAGGTGCAGCTAAACTGGAGGAATCAAAGTTTTTTCCGAGTAACTTGTCGTTTCGATATCCTTGGCGCTCCTATCAGAAGAGGGTATTGGACGGGCTTGAGCATCATCTGAAGAATCGCCATCTGCATCTGGTAGCGCCCCCAGGTTCGGGAAAAACCGTTCTGGGACTGGAAGTCATGCTGCGAATAAATCGGCCCACCATTATATTAGCTCCCACGCTCACCATTAAGCAGCAATGGGCAAGCCGCCTCGTGGAACTGTTCCTTGATGAGCAGGACCAGCCCGAATGGATCTCTACTTCACTCAAACGACCGGCCTTGGTAACGATTACGACCTATCAAGCCCTTCACAGTCTGCTAAGTGCGGCAGGCCAGCAGACGTCTGCGAGGAAGAAAAACACGGCGGAGATGGAGTATGTGGTTCAAGCCGGAGATGAGAACCGCGAGTTTTCAGATACGGGCATGGAAGGCTCTGAGGCGGAGCGGGTAGGGAGTGACAGTGACCGCGAGGATGATATCACGGACGGTACCGAGGCACAAGCAGCTCTGGAACTGTTGAAGGAACGGGGATATCATACCGTCATTTTTGACGAGGCGCATCATCTTCGGATGTCTTGGTGGCAAAGTGCCATGCAGCTATGCGAAATGTTGGATCAGCCAACGAAAATCGCGCTTACGGCGACGCCGCCATACGACGTCAATCCGAGGGAATGGCAGCGATATATCGACCTTTGCGGTCCCATAGACGAAGAAATCAGCGTCCCCGAGCTAGTCCGCCATGGGGAGCTTTGCCCGCATCAGGATTACATAAGCTTGACGATGCCTACTCAAGAGGAGGCAGCTAAACTAAAGGAGTTTCGGCTGCAGGCAGCGCAGGTCAGAGACGAGCTGGTGCGGGATCAGTTTCTGGCAGACCAAATCGCCAATCATCCCTGGATTGCACAATCCGAAACGTACATGGAGGAAATTTTGTCCTCGCCGGGATATTACTCCAGCATGGTGTTTTATCTGCGTGCCGCCAATCAGCCGATCTGGAAGGACGCAGTGAAGCTGCTCGGCATGAAAGAGAAGGAAACGCCCGACTTTTCTGAGGAGTGGCTGGAGGAGCTCCTTGGCGGCATCCTGTATAAAGATACACATATAAATGGCGAGCTGCCGGAGTTAAAGACTTTGCAGAAGAGGCTCAGTCGGTTGGGCATGATTGAACGTCGTAGGGTATATATGCGTTCTACACCTGCCTTTGACAAAATGCTGGTCCAAAGTGTCTCTAAATTGCATGGGATCAGCCGTATTCTTGAATTCGAGCGTTCCATTCTGGAAGATAGCTTGCGGATGGTCATCTTGACCGATTATATCCGCAAGGAGGACCTGCCGAAGGATGCAGATGACGAGAAGCCGCTGAATCGGCTCGGCGTTGTCCCTATTTTTGAGTTGATCCGAAGGCAGCTAGCTCAGAAAAGCGGTTCACAGCGCGAGCACGAGCTGCCCATAGGCATTCTGACAGGCTCCTTTGTTGTGCTGCCGGTAGCGGCTATACCTTTGGCTAGGGCTTGCGCCGAACGGCGAGGGCATCGCTTATCGGAGCGACCCCTTGAACACGACAGCCGCTATGTAACGATTGATGTTCGTGATACGAATCGCTCGGCCATTGTCGCAATCATAACGGAAGTGTTTTCCGAGGGAGAAATCCAAGTGCTGATCGGTACAGCGGCTCTTCTGGGTGAGGGTTGGGATGCTCCCGGAATCAATTCCTTGATCATGGCATCGTATGTAGGCTCGTTCATGCTATCTAATCAGATGAGGGGACGGGCGATTCGCGCCCAGCGCGGGAACCCGGATAAGACCGGAGCGATTTGGCATCTGGCATGCGTAGATACAGCCAGGATCGATGGCGGCGAAGATTTGAGCTCGCTTGGGCGAAGATTTCGTTCTCTTGTCGGTTTATCGATCTCGCACCAGACCATAGAGTCGGGCATGGAGCGCATGGGGCTTGACCTTCGGAAAGGGCAAACCGCAGGAAGCATTAACGACTATAACCGCGACACATGGGAGCGAGCGAGGCAGCGGCATCTTCTGAAGGAGCGTTGGGATTCGGCGATTGCCCTTCACAGCTCCATGACGGAAGAACTGACGGCGGATCGAGAGAGTATCCCTAGGCCTGTAGTGTTTGCTCATACGGTGAAAGCCGTCCTCATTTTTGCCGTTGGTTTGGGGCTTGGTACCTTCACCGAGGCGATGACGTCACCGCGTTTGCTTCAATCGGACGCGCCGGTCTGGTTCAACGTGCTAATCCCAGTTGCCGTTGCTTTGCTCGTATCAAGCCCTTGGATATATAAAGCCATCAAAATGCTGGTACGGCATCAGTCGCTGGAGCGGAGTATCCGGGAGGTTGCTCTTGTCGTTTATACGACTCTGTTTGATATGAAGCTGGTCGAATCCGAGCCCAGCATTCACCGGTTGAAAGCGGAGGAAGAGGGGGGAACCGTTGTGTGTTGGCTGAAAGACGGAACCACGCAGGAGAAAACACTCTTTCTGAATTCGCTGCAGCAGGTGCTGGACCCGATCGAGAACCCGCGTTACCTTCTATACCGTGAATCGCGCCGCTGGTTTGTGATCAAACGGGATTACCATGCCGTGCCGGAGGAAATTGGTCGTCGAAAAGAGCATGCCGAGCAGTTTGCCCAATTGTGGCGTAAGCATATCGGTCCGGCCGAACTGGTATACACCCGTACCCCCGAAGGAAGGAAAATACTTCTGACCGCGCGAGGGAAAGCGTTGTCCTCTATTTTCGTGAAGAAATCGGATCGGGTTAGTGCTTGGCGGTAGTACACCGACTGTTTGCAGAAGATGTAGAGCAAGTGGTGAGGGCTGCGTTGCCTTAACGGACTAAGGAGCCGTTAATTGAGGAAAAAACGTTCTTACAGATATGGTAGCGGACCTGAAGGCCGTTATTTACGGAAAAAAAGGGTGATTTGCCTGTAAATTAGCTAAATAACGGCTTTGGTGTCCGTTAAATTCTAAATTGGACCGTTTTTTCTGAAATAACGATCCTATGGTCCGGTAGAGTTTGTGGTGGGATGTTGGGGCACTGCTATGGAGTCATATGCCCGACTGTACCCCAGAAGGGATACGGCCTTACAGGCCGACTGCGAAGTAATGCTACCGAAGCATAGGCTCCGACGAACCCCTACCAGGGATTCTCATCCCCGTGGACGCAAAGGCACCGCCCTTAAAAGGCGGTGCCTTTTTTACGTCCCAGTCGGATTACGGCCTTCCAGGCCGACTGCGAAGTAGTCCTAACGAAGCGTAGGCTCCGACGCCCCCCTACCAGGGATTCTCATCCCCGTGGACGCAAAAACACCGCCCCTAAGAGGCGGTGCGTTTTTTACGTCCCAGAAGGGATTCGAACCCCTGACCGACGGCTTAGAAGGCCGTTGCTCTATCCAGCTGAGCTACTGGGACATAGAATTTTTTCGAGCAAAGAATATATTATCACATACGTCGGAGAAATTCAATCATTATTTTAAGATGCAAAGATTTTTGGATTAACGAGATTATTCGAGTATCATATCGGGTTATATTGATAAAATATACGACAAAAAATGAATGGGAATCGTCGTCTTTATGTTGCCAGGTGCATGAAAGACGCAGGCCGTGCGCCCTTTTTTAAACTTGGCAGTACATATGCTATAATCAACGAATACGAAAAACAGGACTAGAAAGGAGGTGTCCTTATCAAGGACTCTTACTCCCAAGAACAAGAGGACAAGAACATCATCCTGTTTCCGAAGACGCTGGATTATTACCAGATTCAGCTTACGGTTATGCTCGAGAATGAACGTTACGGTGAAGCGATGGAGGTTCTGCGTTTTCTGCTGAAATGCGGCGGACAGAATGAACGGCATTATGAGGAGTGGAATTCGCTCCTCGACTGGCTTGAAGCTGCATTTCCGGAACAGGCTGTACCCCGTTCGGTTGATTCCGAAGCAGAGCCCGAGGAGGATGACCCGGACGAAGCGGAAATGGCGAGGCAGATGGTTAGGGACAAAGTTGCCCAGGATGCCGGATATGCCGACAAGCTGCTGGCTTCGGTCATGAACGGACCGCTGACGGAGCAGACCATTTTGGCGCTGGAACAGCTTGCTTATTTGGACCGTCCGGAGATCGACGCTATTTTGGTCGAGTGGCTGCATGATACGCCGCTTCATCCGCTCCTGCAATTTCGGGTGCTGCAAACGCTCCGGAGAAGAGGGATGGAAGGGCAAGTGAGCCTTCATCGCGGGCAGGAAGCCGTCGAGATTGAGATCGATACGGTTCCTCTGGACCCGGGAGGTTTTCCGGACGCCATTACGAAAATTTTGGAGCGTGTTGCCGATCAGACTGAGGTTCATGAGCCGACACTTTTTTATTTTGCACAGGAATTATGGTCCCAGTTCATCATGGCGATTTACGGCACCGAAGATTACCATTCCATGCTGGATGAAGAAGAATCCACGCTTGACATATGGGCAGCTGCGCTGCATGACATTGTGTCGGAGAGTTTGAAAGGGTTTCGCAATGAGGAGGAAATCCGCCCGCTCTACGGCATAACGGACACCATGCGGTTCCGTTATGAGGGAGCCTATCGATCTCTCAAGCAATTTGTTGCTGCTGGCGTGGAAGATTAGCCAGAGTTGGAAAACGTTTACGGTATCGCAGCATAAGGGTTCGCCCTTGAAAAAGAATTTAATGTTGTTTATACTATAGTGGTTATTCGGTACGTGATACATTATTGCGTCGACCACGTGAATTATTTTGGAGGGGAAAGCATAAATGAAAGCAACTTGGGAAAAAATAGAGAAGAACCTTGGCGTTCTTGACGTTGAGGTTGATGCGGAGCGCGTTGCATCCGCCCTCGACAAAGCTTTTAATAAAGTAGCTAAAAAAGCAAATGTACCTGGATTCCGTAAAGGTAAAGTACCTCGCTCAATCTTCGAAGCTCGCTTTGGTGTTGAGAGTTTGTACCAGGATGCAATCGACATCCTTCTTCCGGAAGTATACAGTGAAGCTGTAGAACAAGCGGATATCTTCCCTGTGGATCGTCCGGAAGTGGACATCGAGCAATTCGCTAAAGGCGAAACTTTCAAGTTCAAAGCAAGAGTAACTGTGAAACCAGAAGTTAAACTTGGCGAATACAAAGGTGTCGAAGTTGCAGCAGTAGCTGCTGAAGTTTCCGACGAGGAGCTGAGCGAAGAGCTCGTGCGTCTGCAACAACGTCATGCTGAGCTTACTGTTATCGACGAAGGTGCTTCCCAGTCTGGCGATATCGTTGTGATTGATTTTGACGGTTCCGTTGACGGCGTTCCTTTCGAAGGTGGACAAGCTGAGCGTTATTCCCTTGAGCTTGGAAGCAATACATTCATTCCAGGCTTTGAAGACCAAGTGATCGGAATGGCTACTGGAGACTTCAAAGACGTGGAAGTGACATTCCCTGAAACTTACCATGCTGAAGAATTGGCTAACAAACAAGCGATCTTCAAAGTGAAAGTTCACGAAATCAAACGCAAACAGCTTCCTGAGCTGGATGATGAATTCGCTAAAGACGTAAGTGAATTCGACACGCTTGACGAGTACAAGGAAGATCTGAAGAAACAATTGCTGACTCGCAAAGAGCAAGAAGCACAAGGCGTTCGTGAGAACGAAGCCGTTGAAAAAGCAGCAGCTAACGCTGAAGTTGAAATTCCTGACGCTATGATTCAATCCGAAGTTCAAAACATGATGCGCGATTTCGACAACCGTCTTCGCCAGCAAGGCATGAACCTGGAAATGTTCCTTAGCTTCTCCGGGCAAACGAATGCCGATCTGGAAGGTCAAATGAAAGACGATGCTGCAAAACGCGTTCGCAACAACCTCGTGCTTGAGCAAATCGCAAAAGAAGAAAAACTCGAAGTATCTGAAGAGGAAATCAACAAAGAGCTGGAAAACATGGCTGACACGTACAAACGTCCTGCTGATGAAATCCGCAGCATCCTGGGTGCTAACGGTTCCCTTGACAGCCTTCGTGAAGAACTGCTTCTTCGCAAAACAATCGACTTCTTGCTGGAAAACAGCGTAGAAGGCGCTCCTGTTGAGAAGAAAGAAGCAACTGAAGAATAATAAATAGGCAGCTGCGAAAAGCTGCCCTCACATTAGATAAGGCACGTACATTTCATGCGTGCCTTATTTTTAACTAAGAATAGCCAATTTACTACTAATTGTGACATGAATTGGTTATTAATTTCGACATACATAATGAGACAAGTTGGCAGGATATAATTCTTGGCAAGTTCATAGAATGTAAGCAGGGTTAAAAAATGACATCGTGCTGTGAACATGTTAGAATAACTTTTGTAACGCTGTAGTATATTTTTCAAGGAAAAGAGGTTGGTCGCATGAGTCTTGTACCTATGGTTGTGGAACAAACCAGTCGAGGCGAAAGATCTTACGATATCTACTCAAGATTACTGAAGGATCGCATAATATTCCTCAGCAGTGCGATCGATGACGATGTTGCCAATCTTGTCATTGCCCAGCTTCTGTTTCTAGCTGCGGAAGATCCGGAAAAAGACATCTCTTTGTACATCAATTCCCCTGGCGGTTCGGTTACAGCCGGGATGGGTATATATGATACGATGCAGTTGATCAAGCCTGATGTGTCCACGATTTGCGTTGGTATGGCTGCCAGCATGGGATCACTGTTGCTTACTGCAGGAGCGCCTGGCAAACGCTATGCTCTCGAGAACAGTGAAGTGATGATTCATCAGCCGCTCGGAGGTATTCAAGGCCAGGCATCCGATATCCAAATCCATGCAGATTGGATCATCAAGACCAGACATAAGCTGAATCAAATCTATGTGGAGCGCACGGGTCAGCCCCTTGAAAAAATCGAACGCGATACGGACCGCGACTTTTTCATGAGCGCGGAGGAAGCGAAGGCGTACGGTATAATTGATGATGTTCTGTCTTCACCGACCAAATCTTAAGGGGTGGTAAAAGCATGTTTAAATTTAACGATGACAAAGGGCAGCTGAAGTGCTCCTTCTGCGGAAAATCGCAGGAGCAGGTCCGCAAGCTGGTTGCGGGGCCCGGTGTTTATATATGTGACGAGTGTATTGACTTGTGTTCAGAGATCGTTGAGGAAGAACTCGGCCATGAGGAAGAAGTGGATCTGAAGGATATTCCGAAACCACGTGATATTCGTGACATTCTGGATCAATATGTAATCGGTCAGGATCAAGCGAAGAAATCCCTTTCCGTTGCCGTTTATAACCACTATAAACGTATCAACACCCAGAGCAAAATTGAGGATGTTGAATTGCAAAAGAGTAATATTTTGCTGCTCGGACCTACAGGTTCCGGTAAAACATTGCTCGCGCAAACCATGGCCAAAATTCTCAACGTGCCGTTTGCTATCGCCGATGCAACTTCACTGACCGAAGCTGGTTACGTAGGTGAGGATGTTGAGAACATTCTGCTGAAGCTGATTCAAGCAGCGGATTATGATGTGGAAAAAGCGGAACGCGGCATTATCTATATTGATGAGATCGATAAAGTGGCTCGTAAATCGGAGAATCCGTCCATTACTCGTGACGTTTCCGGTGAAGGGGTTCAGCAGGCCCTGCTGAAAATTCTTGAAGGCACCGTTGCTTCCGTGCCTCCGCAAGGTGGACGCAAGCATCCGCATCAGGAATTCATCCAAATCGATACTACAAACATTCTGTTTATTTGCGGCGGAGCATTTGACGGACTGGAGCAGTACATTAAACGCCGGATCGGTAAAAAGGTCATCGGCTTTAATGCATCCGGAGAAAACCAGAAGGATCTTAAGCCAGGTGAATACCTGACGATGGTTCTGCCGGAAGATCTGCTGAAATTCGGCTTGATTCCGGAGTTCGTCGGTCGTCTGCCTGTTGTGTCTACGCTCGAACCGCTGGATGAGGCAACATTGGTACGAATTCTGTCCGAGCCGAAAAACGCACTCACGAAGCAGTACCAAAAGCTGCTTGAATTTGACAACGTAAACCTCAAATTTGAGCCAGGCGCGTTAGAAGAGATTGCCCGCGAAGCTATTAAGCGCAATACCGGTGCGCGCGGACTGCGTTCCATCATTGAAAGCATCATGCTGGACGTGATGTACGAAGTGCCGTCCAGAGATGACATTAAGGATTGCGTCATTACGGAGCAGGTTGTTCGTGATAAAGTGATTCCTGAACTGCAAGCCAAAAGTAACGAAGACGACAAGAAACAAGAAGAAAGCGCCTAATGTGCTCTAGCGCATTAGACGTGGAATAAATCTACGTTGATTCTCCACTTCCAATTATACCCAGTCGGGTTGATTGGAGTGGAGCTTTGGCGTTATATGGGAGAGATCGTACCATGTTTTTGAGACAAGACACACGGCCCGTCAAGGTGGGGAATCTTACCATTGGGGGAAAGAACGAAGTCATTATTCAAAGCATGTGCACCACCAAAACAGCAGATGTAGAGGCGACCGTTGCCGAGATACTCCGTCTGGAAGAAGCGGGATGTCAGATCGTTCGGGTAACGGTGAACAATGAGGAAGCAGCTGCGGCCATTAAGGAAATCAAGAAACGCATTCATATTCCGCTAGTGGCGGACATTCATTTCAACTACAAGCTTGCCCTGATGGCGATCGAGAACGGTATCGATAAAGTCCGGATCAATCCGGGTAACATCGGTAAGCGTGAAAAGGTCGAAGCTGTCGTGAAAGCATGCAAAGAGAAGGGGATTCCGATTCGGATCGGGGTTAACGCCGGTTCCCTGGAGAATCATCTCCTTGAAAAATACGGATACCCGACTCCGGAAGCCATGGTCGAAAGCGCTTTGTATCATATCGGAATTCTGGAAGAACTGGATTTCCATGATATCATCGTTTCGCTTAAAGCTTCTGATGTACCGATGGCGATTGCAGCTTACACTAAGGCTGCAGAAGTGATTCCGTACCCGCTTCACCTGGGCATTACCGAAGCAGGTACCCTGTTCTCGGGTACCGTCAAGAGTGCCGCCGGACTTGGCGCGCTGTTGTCTCTCGGAATCGGCAGCACGATGCGTATTTCCTTGAGTGCCGATCCTGTGGAAGAGATCAAGGTCGGCCGGGAACTGCTAAAATCCTTCGGTCTGATCTCGGATGCGGCAACCTTGGTATCTTGCCCGACGTGCGGACGGCTGGATATCGATTTGTTCTCCATTGCCAATGAGGTAGAGGAGTACATCTCGAAGATTAAAGTCCCGATCAAGGTTTCCGTTCTGGGCTGTGCCGTAAACGGTCCCGGAGAGGCCAGAGAAGCCGACATCGGTATTGCCGGCGCTCGGGGTGAAGGTTTGCTCTTCCGATACGGAGAGATGATCCGTAAGGTGCCGGAAGAGATCATGGTTGAAGAGCTCAAGAAAGAAATCGATCATATCGTGAAGGTGTACGAGGAAACCGGCGAAATCCCGGGCCGCAAGCACAAATCCACGGTCTGAGCTGGATAACTAAGTTGTAAGAATATCTCGGCTTATATAAAAACGGCAGTCTCTGGCTACAAGAGACTGCCGTTTTGTTGTTTTATAAGGGTTTAAAGGGGGGCAGGAGTATATCCTTAAAATTTCTTTGACGTTCTATAATGTAGCAATGCAAATCAGGACAAGTAACCCCTTTAGTTCAGACACCGGTAAGACTTGCAGGAATCCGTTTCAATGTATTTTGCAGTAACTATACCTTGCCCTTGAACGAGCTTCTTTTTTTATGAAGCTCAGCCCTTCCCTCACTCCCACCCCACGATAAAGAAGGATGCCATGGGCCGCACCAGCGGAGCGGACGAATTGATTCCGGAGAAGCGAAGCGGTCGCCTTTGTTTCCGAATTTCTACATTGGTAACGTCATTCATGAAATTCGGAAACAACAGCGATCGGAGGAACGATACGTACGCGGAGCGTCTAACTGAAGCGTCTCATAGCGTCTTTCGTCTACTTTTTGATACTTTTACCGGCTTCGTCAACGCATCCTGATTCAATCATCCCCTCTTTTACAATTTGTTCCCCCTCCAGCGTTTTACCATCCGAGGAATCGGCAATACTACCATGTATTAACGTTTGGATGAAGACATAATGGAGTACAGGAGGAATGACTTGTGAATTTAAGTATCGTGATTATGCTGGTGCAGCTGTTTTTTGCGGTCATCATCGGCATTTATTTTTGGAATTTATTGCGCGGGCAGAAGACAAGCAAAACGGCGGTGGATCGGGAATCGCGCAAGGAGCTCGATAAACTCCGCAAACTCCGGTCGATATCGCTAACGAAACCGCTCGCTGAGAAAACAAGGCCGCAAACGATGGATGACATCGTGGGGCAAAAGGACGGCTTACGCGCCTTAAAGGCAGCGTTATGCAGCGCAAATCCCCAGCACGTGATTGTATATGGCCCGCCGGGAGTCGGTAAGACGGCTGCTGCCCGCGTGGTGATGGAGGAAGCCAAGAAGAACCCGCAATCACCTTTTAAATATGACGCAAAATTCACGGAGATTGACGCCACGACGGCCCGCTTCGACGAGCGCGGGATTGCCGATCCGCTCATCGGGTCTGTTCATGATCCGATTTATCAAGGTGCCGGTGCCATGGGGGTGGCAGGCATTCCTCAGCCGAAGCCGGGAGCGGTGACCAAGGCCCATGGGGGGATCCTGTTTATTGATGAAATTGGGGAATTGCATCCGATTCAGATGAATAAGCTTTTAAAAGTGCTGGAGGACCGCAAGGTGCTGCTCGAAAGTGCATATTATAATTCGGAGGATGCCAATACACCTGCCTATATACACGATATTTTTCAAAATGGCCTTCCAGCAGACTTTCGTCTGGTGGGTGCTACGACACGTTCGCCAGAAGAGATTGCTCCTGCGCTTCGTTCACGCTGCATGGAGATTTTTTTCCGTCCGCTTTTGCCTGAAGAAATTGGAAGGATTGCAGAGGATGCCATTCAGAAAATTGGTTTGAATGCAGCGCCTGAAGCGGTTGAAGTTGTGAAGCAGTACTGCTCTAACGGACGGGAAGCGGTCAATATGATTCAATTGGCAGCTGGTCTTGCATTGACGGAGAAGCGAGATTCGCTGCGAGCGGCGGATGTGGAATGGGTAGCCAGCAGCAGCCAGCTTCAGCCAAGGCCCGACCGGAAAATACCGGAGAAGCCTCAGATTGGCGTAGTCAACGGATTGGCCGTATATGGCCCGAATATGGGGGCACTGCTTGAAATTGAAGTATCTGCGGTTCCTGTCGAGAAGGGCCGGGGTACCTACAATATCACCGGGGTTGTCGATGAAGAGGAATTTGGCGGAGGCTCGCGCAAGCTGCGCCGCAAGAGCATGGCTAAAGGCTCGATCGAGAATGTCCTAACCGTGCTGGCGTCGATGGGCTTTACGCCTAAAAACTATGAACTGCATATCAATTTCCCCGGAGGAACACCGATTGACGGTCCTTCCGCCGGTATTGCAATGGCCACGGCGATCGTGTCCGCCATGAAAGGGATTGAAGTCGATAACAAGGTCGCCATGACCGGCGAGATGAGCATTCATGGAAAAGTAAAACCGATAGGCGGGGTCATCGCTAAAGTGGAGGCGGCATTTCAAGCAGGTGCTACCCGCGTGATCATCCCTAAAGACAACTGGCAGACGCTGTTCCAGGATTTGAGCGGCGGTTTGCGAGTAATTCCGGTAGAATCAGTGGATGAAGTATTCGGCCATATTTTTGGCGGATCATTCGCTCCGGAGGTTGTACAGCTCCCTGCAAACGAGGTATTTCCATCCTCTTCCGCTTCATTGCTGCAGGCGACGCCACCGCGAAATGGTAAAATAACGGACGCCGGAGGATGTTAAGCTTCGTTTGGTTGGTTTTTTATACGCAGATTTGATAAAATAGGAATAGTGTCAACATTGAGAGCCATTGGAGGTGCGAAAGCGATGGGACCCAGTAAATCTAAAGGTCGTCGTTTTCCTTTACTGCCTTTGAGAGGTCTTTTGGTTTATCCAAGCATGGTGCTTCACTTGGATGTAGGCCGGGAGAAATCGGTAAAGGCTTTAGAAAAGGCGATGGTTGAAGACAATTTGATTCTCCTATGTTCTCAATCGGAAGTGAACATTGAAGAACCGACGCAGGATGATATTTTTCGGATTGGCACAGTAGCGAATGTACGCCAGATGCTTAAGCTTCCAAACGGTACCATACGTGTGCTAGTGGAGGGTATGGAACGGGCGGAGGTTATTGAATATACGGATCAAGAGGAATACTATGAGGTCATCGCTCGGGAACTTCCCGAAGAAGAGAATCATGACCCTGAAGTTTCCGCATTAATGCGAACCGTACTGTCTCAGTTTGAGAATTATATCAATCTGTCGAAGAAGGTGACACCAGAGACACTAGCGGCCGTTTCCGATATTGATGAGCCGGGCCGACTGGCAGACGTCATCACGAGTCACTTGTCACTGAAGATCAAGGATAAGCAAGAAATTCTCGAAACAATTGATGTTCGCAAACGGCTCGAGAAACTTCTAGATATACTGAATAACGAGCGTGAAGTGCTGGAGCTGGAGCGCAAGATCAACCAGCGGGTCAAGAAGCAAATGGAGAAGACCCAGAAGGAATATTATTTGCGCGAACAGATGAAGGCCATCCAGAAAGAGCTTGGCGACAAGGAAGGCCGTGCCGGGGAAGTAGAGGAACTCCGAAGTCAGCTTCAGGAGCTTGAACTGCCGGAGCGCGTACATGAGAAGGTAGAGAAGGAAATCGACCGACTGGAGAAAATGCCGGCGAGCTCTGCGGAGGGCGGCGTGATTCGAAACTATGTCGATTGGCTGTTGGCGCTGCCGTGGACTAACAAGACCGAGGATGATCTGGACATCGTCAAAGCGGAGCAAGTGCTGGACGAGGATCATTACGGTCTTGAGAAGCCGAAGGAACGCGTGCTGGAATATCTGGCGGTCCAAAAGCTGGTGAAGAAGATGAAGGGGCCTATTCTATGTTTGGTTGGTCCTCCAGGGGTCGGTAAAACATCACTGGCCCGGTCCATTGCCCGATCTTTGGAACGCAAGTTCGTTCGTGTTTCATTAGGCGGGGTAAGAGACGAGGCGGAAATCCGCGGTCACCGACGCACTTATGTTGGGGCTATGCCGGGACGGATCATTCAAGGCATGAAAACGGCGGGTTCGATGAATCCTGTGTTCCTGCTGGATGAAATCGATAAGATGGCATCCGACTTCCGCGGCGACCCGTCTTCGGCACTGCTTGAGGTACTTGACCCTGAGCAAAACAATACGTTCAGCGATCATTTCGTGGAAATTCCTTTTGATCTGTCCAACGTCATGTTTGTAACGACGGCGAACGTGCTTCACAACATTCCAAGACCGCTCCTGGACCGGATGGAAGTGCTGTACATTCCAGGCTATACGGAGCTGGAGAAACTGCAGATCGCCAATCGTTATTTGCTGCCCAAGCAGAAGAGTGAGCATGGGCTTACGCCGGAGCAGTTGATTCTGGACGAGGAAGCGCTCATGAAGGTGATCCGGGAGTATACCCGTGAATCCGGGGTGCGGAATCTGGAGCAGCAAGTGGCTGCGCTGTGCCGCAAAGCCGCCAAACAGATCGTCACCAATCAATCGGAATCCATTGAGATTAAGGCTGACGATATTAAGGAATATCTCGGGATTCCGAAGTTTCGCTATGGCATGGCCGAGCTTGAAGATCAAGTGGGCACGGTAACAGGACTTGCATGGACGGAAGTGGGCGGCGAGACGCTGACCATTGAGGTTACCGTGGTGCCTGGTACGGGCAAGCTGACCTTGACAGGTAAACTGGGTGATGTGATGAAGGAATCGGCTCAAGCCGCCTTCAGTTTTACCCGCTCGAAAGCGGTAGAACTGGGTATTGATCCGGATTTCCACGAGAAGCTTGATGTCCATATCCATATCCCGGAGGGAGCCATTCCGAAGGACGGCCCTTCAGCCGGCATTACGATTGCGACGGCTCTTATTTCATCTTTAACCAAACGGCATGTAGCCCGTGATGTGGCCATGACGGGGGAAATTACACTTCGGGGACGCGTTCTTCCGATTGGTGGCTTGAAAGAGAAATCCCTGGCAGCCCACCGTGCCGGCTACAAAAAAATATTACTCCCTAAGGATAACGAACGTGACCTGCGTGATATTCCTGACAGCGTGAAGAACGACGTTGAGTTCGTTCCGGTATCCCATATGGATCAGGTTCTGGAGCATGCGCTCGTTGAACAAGCGGGAGTGCACTAGAGAGGAAAGTCTAAATTATGAAAGTTACGAAAGCCGAGTTTGTCATCAGTGCTGTCGTACCTGCTCAATATCCTGAAGACGCCTTGCCGGAAATTGCTCTGGCAGGGCGTTCCAATGTGGGCAAGTCATCACTGATTAACCGTATGATATCCCGTAAGAACCTGGCCCGTACCAGTGCAACACCGGGAAAAACCCAGCAGCTCAACTATTATCGGGTGAACGACGACCTGTATCTGGTCGATTTTCCCGGCTATGGTTATGCAAAGGTATCCAAGACCCAGCGTGCGGCATTTGGCGAAATGATTGAGAGATATTTGCTCAGCCGGGAAGAACTGAAGCTTGTATTACTAATTGTGGACATGCGTCACCCGCCTTCAAAAGACGATATCAGCATGTATGAATGGCTGCAGCATTATAACCGGCCGGTATGCGTGGTCGCGACCAAGGCGGACAAAATTCCGAAAACACGCCGCCAGAAGCATGTAAAGATCGTGAAGGAAACACTCGGCTTCAAACCCTATCATTCTTTTGTCATGTTTTCATCCGAGCTCGGTCTGGGTAAAGATGAGTTATGGGCAATCATGGAGTCCCACATGGGGACTAAGGATGATGAGGGAGAGACATATCTGGATTCGGAAACGGATGGCTATGATCAAGCTTGATCCGGTTGATTTGGTGATATTTTTTTCAAGGGTAATATAGGGAATCGGTGTATTCTTTATAGGAAAGTGAGCATCTTGCGGGAAATATCGCTCTGATTCCGGCTAATTCCGTTTTTTTATGAAATATGATGGATATTCTCATTCGAACGGCAGGAAAGACCGCTTGGATCTGCTGTATAATGGTAGTAAGTTAAAAGAATTGAGGGAGATTTGTATGGCTCAGCGGTTAGCCACAGAATATGTTAATGCCACAATGCAAATGACGGATATTCAAATGGATCAATTTCTGCAATATACCCAAGCTTTCCGGGTTACTAACCGGGTAAAAGTCATGGATAGCGGAGAGCAGGAGTTCGTGCTCGAAGATGAGAGCGGGGAAGAAGTTCATTTGCCCTTTGAACGCAAGAATGGCTTGTACGTCTGTGAGCTGTCGTGCCGATTGGTTACTCCCCATCTGACAAATGCCGTACGTAAACTGTTTGCGGCTTTTAAGGGATCAGGTAAAGTGAATCGGATATATCGCGGCTTTACGATGAGCTACGACTACCATGCGGGAACGGTGCACAGAATTACGCAAGTCGCCGGGAACGACAGCATTGTCATTTATGAGTACAAGAATACGGCAGGAGAGCTGCAGCGACTCTTCAACAGCAATGAGGCGGAGAAAGAGATCGAATCCATCCAGCATCATATTAACGTGCTTCTGGACCAGCGGATTGCAGCAGGGAATGATAAACTTATTACGAAGACAATAGATGAGCGGCTGCGACGGTTTAATCAACGCCTATTCGTGCTAGAAGCCTAAGGAGGCTGCCCTGTAAAAGGGCGGCTTTTTTTATTCATGGATCCATGACACCAAGCAGTTCAGACGAACATATATTGAGCTGTAAAATATTTATGGGTTATTTTCGAAAAAGGTGTTGCATTTAAGCGTCATAGATGTTATTTTTAATCTCGTTGAAAAGAATATAGGAACCAGGATTCACTCAGGACATGTAATGTTGCGAGAGATTATTCCCTCGGGAAGTGAATGACGTAGGTCCTAGCGGATGAAATTTTCAAACATTTTATTCCTAGGAAGGGGGAAACCGGAAGATGGAATACTCAACTTTCGGAAGACACGTTGCTGTTGATACTTGGGGAGTCGATTTTGAACTATTGAACAGTGCAGAATTTTTACAAGCTCAGATGGTGGAAGCCGCTGAAGCATGTGGAGCAACGGTATTGTCCGTCCAATCCAAGCAGTTTGAACCACAAGGTGCGACTGTGCTGGTGTTGCTGTCGGAAAGCCATCTCTCGATTCACACTTACCCTGAGAGAGGTTTTGCTGCGATTGACTGTTATACCTGCGGGGAGACAGTAGATCCGCAGTTGGCTATTGACTATCTGGTATCCGCTTTGAAACCTGAAAAATGCTATGCCAAGAAACTCGTGCGCGGACTCGGTGAAATGACCGTGGAGACGCCTGAGATGAAACAGGCTGAACTCGTTTAATCCAGCCTTCTAAAAAAATGCTTATACTGATAACCATGGATTTTTCCATGGTTATTTATTTTGAGGACATGAGAAGATCGGCGAAATTCCAGGCATTCGTTCTCTGAAATGAGATTTCGTAGTAAATTGCACGTATATCTACAGTGTTCTATAACCACAATAGTAAGGTGCGATCTACAGGTAGAAATCTTCATGAATGGAATGAAGAAGTATGGGGATTTCATAAACATTTCATAAAATAGACAAGGCTGTTCAGCATACTGTGATATAATGAACAAGGTCAAGGAAGTCCGTTGTGAACGGCAAAACTACTCGGAGAAATAGGCAGGTGAACATGCAATGCACATCGTCGTTGTTGGGTTGAACTATCGCACGGCGCCTGTGGAAGTCAGAGAACGCTTTACCTTCTCGGAAGAAGACATGCCCAAGGCGTTAGAGCAGCTTCATTCGACCAAGAGCGTATTGGAGGGCGTCATTGTCGCTACCTGCAACCGAACTGAGATTTATGTTGTGGTAGACCGCCTTCATATGTGCGGCTACTTTATCCGCAGTTTTATGGAACAGTGGTTCGGCATTAATCGTGAAGAATTTACACAGCACCTCTATATATATGAAGATGAACAAGCCATTTCCCATTTGTTTAAGGTTACCTGCGGTTTGGATTCCATGGTCATTGGAGAGACGCAGATCCTTGGACAGGTGCGCAATGCTTTTTTGACGTCGCAGCAGCAGAATGCGACCGGTACTTGGTTTAATATGTTGTTTAAGCAAGCCGTTACGCTCGGCAAGCGGGCTCATTCCGAGACATCGATCGGGGAGAGTGCCGTTTCCGTCAGCTATGCTGCGGTGGAACTGGGTAAACGGATTTTCGGTACGTTTAACGACAAAAAAGTAATGATTCTCGGTGCAGGCAAGATGAGTGAACTTACCGTGAAGCACCTTTATGCCAACGGTGCTGCGGAAGTGATAGTGGCTAACCGTACCCTTGGCCGTGCGGAGGAACTTGCGCGCAAGTTTAAAGGAACGCCGTGCACCATTGCCGAAGCCAAGAACTTGCTGAATGAAGTCGATATCATTATTAGCTCCACAGGCTCGAATGAATATGTTCTGAATGCGGAGCGGGTTAAAGAGAACATGAAGAAACGTCAGTCCCGCCCGTTGTTCATGATTGATATTGCTGTGCCACGGGACATTGATCCGGCGGTTGGGGAACTCTCCAACGTGTTCCTGTACGATATTGATGATCTGGAAGGCATTGTAGAGACCAATATGGAAATGCGCCGGGTGGAAGCAGCGAAGATTGAAGTGATGATTCAAGAAGAGATGGATGCATTCCACACATGGCTGAAGACGCTTGGTGTCAGACCGGCGATTCGTGCCTTGCAGGAGAAGTCGAATGCCATTCATGAAGAAACGATGGAAAGCTTGTTCAACAAGCTTCCTGAACTGGATGAACGCCAGCGAAAAGTCATTCGTCGTTTGACCAAGAGCATCGTTAACCAGATGATGCACGATCCCATTAACCGGATTAAGGAAATGACGGGCGGCAAGCAGGGCAATGAAGCACTGGATTATTTTTCACAAATCTTTGCGCTGGAAAGCTTGATCCATGAGAATGAGCAGGAAGCCCGCAGCCGCAACAAGAAAGCAACTGCACCCGTTAAAGCTGAACGGACGAAGAATGCTGTAGATCAGCAGGCAGAAGAGAAGCCGCTTAAGGTGTCTCTGGCCCCAGCCACCCTTTGAGGAGGGTGAGTACAACCCATGCTGTTAAACTTAATTTATATCACCGGCATTTGTATCTATGCCCTGAGCCTTCTGTTTTATATCTCGGATTGCATTTCACGCAATTCGGTGGCGAAGCGGATAGGCACAGGGCTTCTTGTTATTACTGCGCTGTTACAATTTACCGGAATCGGCATCAGAGCGATGGAGGGCGGACATTTCCACTTTCCGGTATTTACGCTGTTTGATTTCCTGTTCCTGCTGGCGTTCTGCATATCGATCACTTCGATTGCCCTGGCGTATATGAAGCGGTCGGAATTTGCCGTCTTGTTGATGAACCTCGTCGGGTTTAGCGTCATGCTGGTCAATCGGTTATGGTTCACAGCCGGAGACAATGCATTGTACAGCTGGGAGACGGAACATCGTCTCTTGCTCATCCATATTGCCCTGGCGAGTGTCAGTTTCGCCGCATTGACCGTCGGGGCTGTATTTGCGGCGATTTATATGTTCCTGCACAGGAAACTGAAGCACAAGCAATGGAATGATACGATCCGCAGGCTGCCAAGTCTGGAGAAGCTTGATGTTTATTCTTATAAAGCGCTGATGGCCGGAACGATTATTCTGGTCATGTCACTCATATTGGCCGTGATGTCGGTGGCTATGGCTGGACGGTGGACCCTGTTTTTGGACATCAAAGTATTGTCCACCCTGACGGCGCTTGCGATGTATATGGTCTATTTTATCAAACGCCGCTTGTGGAGAAGATCAGGCAGGGAAGCAGCCATATGGGCCTTAATCGGGTATGGATTCATCATTTTGAATTTCTTTCTCAATACGTGGTCCGCTTTCCATAGTTGGTCAGGAGTGTGATGGCTGATGGCGTATGATGATCATTATGTGCCTGTCCTGCTGAATTGCAGGGGACGTATATGCTTGATTGTCGGCGGTGGCAAGGTGGCGGAACGTAAAGCCGTCACTCTGCTGAATGCCGGGGCAAGCGTACATATTGTTAGTCCCGTATTACGAAGCGAAATGCTTCAACGTTTGGCGAATGAGAATGCTCTTCGCTGGACGAAGCGGAAGTATCAATCAGACGATCTGACAGGCGCGTTTATGGTCCACGCGGCAACGGATGACAGCAAGCTGAATCTGAAGATAGCGGAGGATGCCGATCGTCTTGGCGTGTTGGTTAACGTGGCCAGTAACGGCGAGGCCGGGACGTTTATCAACCCGACGGTTCTCCGACGAGGGAGGCTTACGCTGGCTGTATCCACATCAGGAGCAGGGCCGATGGCCGCACGCGATATACGCGACGAGCTCGAAGAACAGTTCGGGCCTGAGTATGAGGACTACTTGGATTTTTTATATAGAATGCGTTCGATGATCAGGGAAGAGGTGGAGTCCGCTGACGCACGCAGGCGGCTTTTGCATAAGGCATACCGCATGGATATGCTAGGAGAGATTCGCCGCGGAGGCTATGTGCCCTGGAGTGAGGACAAAATCAAGCAGTGGATTGCGAATAATCAGGAGGAATGAAAGATGCGCACAATCGTAGTTGGCAGTAGACAAAGTGCACTGGCACTGACACAGACAGGACAGGTTATCGATGATTTAAAGCGTTTAGCCAAGGAGCACGGTCTGGACTATGACTTCACCGTCAAAAAAATCGTCACCAAGGGCGACCGTATATTGGATGTGACGCTCTCCAAAGTAGGCGGCAAAGGATTGTTTGTCAAAGAAATCGAGCAGTCAATGATGGACGGGGAGATTGATATGGCGGTTCATAGCATGAAGGACATGCCTTCTGTTCTGCCCGAAGGTTTGGTTTCCGGCGCGGTGCCGGCAAGAAAGGATCCTCGGGATTGCCTGATCTCCAAAGAAGGGACAACGCTCGATGACCTTCCTGCAGGTGCCAAGGTGGGGACAAGCAGTCTGCGCCGGTCCAGTCAGCTCAAGGCCTACCGGCCGGATCTGCAGATCGAGTGGATTAGGGGGAACATCGATTCACGCATTCGCAAAATGGAAGACGGTGAATTTCAGGCCATCATTCTGGCGACCGCCGGTCTTCAGCGCATGGGCTGGGAAGACCGGATCACGTCGTACTTGCCGATTGAAATTAGCCTTCCTGCCGTTGGCCAAGGTGCACTCGGTATTGAATGCCGCGAAAACGATGCAGAGCTGCTGCATTTGCTCTCTCTTTATAATGATGAGGTTACTGCACGAACCGTTGCGGCTGAACGCAAGTTTTTGAGCGAGCTGAACGGAGGATGCCAGGTGCCGATCGGGGCTTACGCTGTCCTGAAGAATGTGGATGCCGGAGATTCCCGCGGAGAACAAAACGTTATACAATTAACAGGAATGGTAGGCTCTCCTGATGGCGAAATCGTATTGAAGGAAAGCGCCGAAGGAACCGACCCTGAATCGCTCGGAGTGGAAGTGGCTGCAAAGCTGAAAGCTAAAGGAGCGGAGAAGATACTGGCACAAGTTAGGGGTTGAGGGGATGGCAGGCAAGGTTTATTTGGTGGGAGCAGGACCGGGCGATGCACGCCTGATTACGATGAAAGGCAAGGAATGCATTGAAAAAGCGGATGTCGTGGTGTATGACCGATTAGCCAGCCCTCGGCTGCTGCGGTGGATGAAGCCCGGAGCCGAGAAGGTCTATGTAGGCAAGCTCCCGGATCGGCATACGATGAAACAGGAGCAGATCAATCAGCTGCTGGTTGATTATGCTTTGGAAGGCAAGACGGTCGTCCGTTTAAAGGGCGGCGATCCAACCATCTTCGGTAGAGTGGGCGAAGAAGCGGAGCTGTTGTATCGTCATGGCATCATGTACGAGATTGTGCCGGGGATCACCTCGGCGATCAGTGTTCCCGCTTATGCCGGGATTCCGGTGACGCATCGTGACCATGCTTCGTCTTTATCTATCATTACCGGCCATGAAAGTCCTGAAAAGCTGGATCGGATGATTCAATGGGATAAGGTGACCAATGCAACGGGAACTTTGATTTTTATGATGGGTGTGGCCAAGATCGGCTATATCAGTCGTCAGCTGATCAAGCATGGCAGACCGCCGGAAACCCCTGTGGCTCTTATTCGATGGGGAACCCGGGCGGAGCAGGATACGCTGACGGGAACGCTGGAGGATATCGAGGACAGAGTCAAGGCAGCTGATTTTCAGCCGCCTGCAGTTATCGTAGTCGGACAGGTGGTGCTTCAGCGGGAGCATCTGAAGTGGGCAGAACGGCTACCTCTGTTCGGTAAACGGATTCTGGTCACGAGGGCCCGAAGCCAGGCCAGTGCATTGGTATCCCAAATCGAGGATCTGGGCGGAGAGCCATATGAGTTTCCTGTCATCGAAACCGTCATGCCTTCGAAGGAGGAGATGCTTGCCGGAATTCAACAAGCGCTGGACAAGCTGAATACGTATGACTGGGTGTTCTTCACCAGCGTGAACGGAGTCGAATTCTTTTTCCGCCACCTGAAGGAGAATGGGCGCGATATTCGCTCCTTGGCCTCGGCCCGCATCGTCGCGGTCGGCCCCGCAACAGCCGATGCTCTTGGTAATTACGGTATATCCGCCGAGGTTATCAAGGAGCGTTACCAGGCGGAAGGCCTTATCGATGCTTACGGTTCAGAGCTCCAGCCGGGCCAGCGCGTGCTGCTGCCTCGCGGCGATCTGGCACGCAGGTGGCTGCCGGAGAAGCTGACGGAAATGGGACTGCACGTGACGGAAGCCGTGATCTATGAAAACGTGCTGTGCGGCGAGGAGGATGATGAGCTGCTGAAGCTGCTTCAAGATGGCGGCATTCACGCGGTTACGTTTACCAGTTCCTCTACCGTTACGAATCTGCTGAAGGTGCTGAAGGGGATGGGCGTGGCAGATCCTGCCGAACTGTTGAAGGGATCGACGATTGCTTGCATCGGACCTTTGACCGCGCAGACGGCTGAGGAAGCCGGTCTGCACGTATCCCTCCTCGCCGAGGAAGCGACGGTCGACAGTCTGGTGAAGGCCTTGTGCATTTGGAATGAGAACGATCCACGCCGTGTTGAGCCATAATATCCTTATTTTAAATACATGATCAAAAATGACATCATCTGGAGGTACACGTCATGAGTTTTCCAATCGTACGCCATCGTCGGCTGCGTCAAAATGCCGGCATTCGCAGCATGGTCCGCGAGACCGTGCTTCAAACGGAGGATCTGGTTCAGCCGATCTTCGTTACCTATGGCAGTGGTGTGAAATCCGAAATTTCCTCCATGCCGGGCGTCTATCATTTTTCGCTCGACACCTTGAAAGAGGAAGTAGACGAAATCGTAAGTCTAGGCATTCCTGCTGTGCTCCTGTTCGGAATTCCCGAGACGAAAGACAGCGTGGGCACATCCGGTTTTGCGGATGACGGGATTGTCCAGGAGGCTACCCGTCTCATCAAGTCGTGGCATCCCGACCTTCTGGTGATTGCTGATACGTGCCTGTGCGAATTTACCGACCACGGCCACTGCGGCATGGTGCATACCTTCGAGCGCGACGGTCACACCTGCGGCGACGTCTTGAACGACGAGTCGCTGGAGCTGCTCGTTCGCACAGCGGTATCCCAGGCGAAAGCGGGAGCCGATATCATCGCACCTTCCAATATGATGGACGGTTTTGTCCAAGCCATTCGTTCCGGACTTGATGAAGCCGGATTTTATAACGTGCCGATTATGTCTTACTCGGTCAAGTACGCTTCGGCCTTTTACGGACCCTTCCGTGAAGCCGCCGATTCTGCTCCGCAGTTCGGCGACCGTAAAACCTATCAGATGGATCCAGCCAATGTGAGAGAGGCGCTTCGCGAGGCGGAGACGGACGTGCTGGAAGGCGCCGATATGCTGATGGTGAAGCCGGCGATGGCCTACCTGGACGTTGTCAGATTGCTGAGAGACCAGTTTGATCTGCCGATTGTCGCTTACAACGTGAGTGGTGAGTATTCCATGATTAAGGCGGCTGCCCAGCAGGGATGGATCAGTGAGCAGGCGATTGTGATGGAACTGCTGACCGGGATGAAGCGTGCCGGTGCGGACATTATCATTACGTATTTCTCGAAGGATGCAGCAGGGTGGATGCGCAGCAAGTAACCATTAACGACGAAAGAGTTAGGAGTGCATAGTATGAGCCAAGAGTTGCGGAAAGAAGAATTATCGCGTTCTGCTTTCGAAGAAGCGAAGTTATATATTCCCGGCGGTGTCAACAGTCCGGTACGTGCGTTTAAGTCTGTGGGATTAACGCCGATTTATATCGATCGCGGAGAAGGCAGCCGCGTATATGATATCGATGGCAACAGCTTTATCGATTACGTAGGTTCCTGGGGACCGCTGATTATGGGCCACGCACACCCTGAGGTCGTTGAAGCGCTTCAGGAGACGGCTGCCAAGGGAACCAGCTTCGGTGCGCCAACCCTATTGGAAACGAAGATGGCGAAACTCGTCTGCGAGCGCGTGCCGTCGATCGAGGTCGTGCGGATGGTGAATTCCGGTACGGAAGCTACCATGAGCGCTATCCGCCTCGCGCGCGGTTATACCGGACGCAGCAAAATCATCAAATTCGAGGGCTCCTATCACGGTCACGCCGACAGCCTTCTGATCAAGGCGGGATCGGGGATCGCAACGCTTGGGCTTCCCGATAGTCCGGGTGTCCCTGAAAGCGTGGCTTCCAACACCATTGCGGTTCCTTATAACGACCTGGAGTCGGTACAGCTTGCCTTTGAGCGGTTCGGCGAAGAAATTGCAGCGGTGATTGTAGAGCCCGTGGCCGGCAATATGGGGGTGGTCCCTCCGCAGCCAGGATTCCTGGAAGGTCTCCGCAAGGTCACTTCCGATTATGGCAGCGTGCTTATTTTCGACGAGGTGATGACCGGATTCCGCGTTGATCTGAACTGCGCGCAAGGACGTTATGGCGTTACGCCGGATTTGACATGCCTTGGCAAGGTAATCGGCGGCGGTCTGCCGGTCGGTGCTTATGGAGGCAAGCGTGAGCTGATGGATCAGATTGCTCCGGCAGGGCCGATCTATCAAGCAGGAACGTTAAGCGGAAATCCGCTCGCCATGGCGGCCGGCTACACCACCCTGAAGCTGTTGACGCCTGCTGTTTATGAACAGCTGGAGGAACGGGGAGCCCGCCTTCAGGCAGGATTTGAGCGTAACGCTCAAGAATTCGGTATCCCGCTTACGATCAATCGGATCGGGTCCATGGTATGTCCTTTCTTCACGAATACGCCGGTCGTCAATTTCGATACGGCCAAGACTAGTGATCTGGATCGTTTCCGTCGATATTTTGCAGCGATGGTGCAAGAGGGAGTCAGCGTACCTCCTTCCCAGTTCGAGGGCATGTTCATCTCGGGAGCTCATACGGTGGAAGATATCGATGCTACCATCGAAGCCAACTACAACGCCTTCAAGAGCCTATGAGCTACGGGGGCAATTGGAGCAAACGCGGCGAATGGCTGGAGATGACGCCGGGCAAGGCGCTGCTTAGTCAGCCGGATCGGAACGAGGCCGCTGCCAAGTGGCTTATGGAAACGGTCGGTATGCCCGAGAAGCTGTATCGCAAGCTTCAACATGAACAGGGGATACAATGGAGAGGGGACCGGCTTCGGCTGGTCCTTTTTCCTTATCGGGATTACGGCATTGAACCGAGATGGCAGGAGCTTGATGTATTGTACGAGGACGATTTCTGCCTGGTCGTGAACAAACCGGCCGGCATGGCGGTCCATCCGGACAACGAGAGCCGGGAGACGACACTGAATCATGTGGTAGCCGCATATTACGAAGCCGAAGGAATTCATACGGCAGTCCGGCATATTCATCGGCTGGATAAGGATACAACCGGTCCCGTACTGTACGCCAAGAATGAATATGCGCAGCTCAAGCTTGACGAGGACATGCGGGAGAAGAAGATCGTCCGGATGTACGCGGCTATCGTTCAGGGAAGGGTCTCGCAGGATCTGAGGAGAATTGATCTGCCGATAGGCAAAGACCGCTATCATGCAAGCCGCCGGAGGGTGTCATTAACCGGGCAGGCTGCGATCACGCATATTCTCTCATCTGATGTGTATCCCAAAGCCAGCCTGCTGCAAATTCGCCTGGAAACCGGCCGTACGCATCAGATCCGGGTGCATTTAAGTCATATGGGACATCCTCTTCTGGGAGATTCCTTGTACGGAGGACCAGGGGTGTTTCCGCGCCAAGCGCTGCATGGCGAGCGTCTGTTGTTTACTCATCCTCTCTCGGGTGAGAGGATTGAGGTGAATGCGCCTTGGCCTCAGGATATGATGGAGTTAAGAGAGCGGATCATAGAGGCATCTGACCGATAAGAAATACTTGCAAAATCCTGAATGAACCTGTAACTTTCACGCACAAATCGCAAAAAAGTCATGCTCTCCTATTTTCGGCATATAGATAAATTGAGTGGCAAAACTTAGGCTCATGCCGTGATAACAGATCACGGATAGTATATGCCAAAAAGGAGGACATTCCCGTGTTTGACCAGTCCTACGGATTGCGGTTCGATATTTACGAGCGTATTAATTTAACGGAAGATTTGCCGGGAATCGAAGAATTGGAAGAGGCGGAGTTGATCCCGCATATTCAGGTGATCAGCCAGCAGGACCAGGCCACGCTTCGGGGTCATCTGCTTCTTGCAGGCCTGTATAAAGGTGACACCGAAGCAGGAGAGACGGAGCCGCTCGAACACTGGATTCCGGTCGAAATCACGGTCCCGCTGAACCGGGTATCATCATTGGATGACATCGCCGTCGAGATCGAGAATTTTGACGTGGATTTGTTATCCAAGCGCAGCTTGAACATTACGGGGGTTCTGTCGCTCAAAGGAATTCAGGCGGCAGCTCCGGGAGCCCGTGACCAAGTATGGGCCAATGAGGAATTCACAGTGGTACATGCTCCTGAAGCGAATGATTTTTATTCGAACGGAGAGCAGCAGTTCGCAGCCAACCCGTATGACCAGCTTCATGGCGGTGGTGCTAATGCAGATGCTAACTCGGGTTCACCTTCTTTCTTCAACGAGACTCAGCCCAAAGCCCAAGAGTTAGAGACGGATGCGCGCACACAGCAGTATCTGGCATCCTGGGCACAGTATGAGAACCAAACACGGGATTCACAGGACTCTGACAGCAGCGTAAGCATCTCCAGTGCTCCTGAAGCCCGGGATACGGTCGAATATGCCTTACATAACGAGACGGAAGCTCAGGCAGCTGAGCCGTCGATTCCAAGTGTATGGCAATTCGAACGGGCTGCCGCCCAGCCGGATCCGGAACCGGAAGATCCAGCAGCCGGTTTCCCGGGTGTCGTTGAGCGTAAGGGCGAAGAAGTTGAAGCCGTACCGGTACTGGAATCATCGGAAACGGAGGAGATCCAGTCTGTTTTTGCTGAGGAAGCAGTGCCTTCGGAGAATATGGATGATATAACGGAGGAGGTTTCCGTTAAAGCCGAAGAGGTTCCGACCAAGCCGGAGTTAAAGGTGGCCTTCAACACGAAGAACAGCAGCACAAACAGCACATCGGGTGTAGGCTTCTCTTCTTTGCTTCAATCGAGCAGAACGGTCCAGGATCAGGAGCAAGCTGCTCGAGACGAGGAAGAGGCAATCGAAGAATCGGTGGATTCCGCATCGGCCGAGGATGTGGAATGGAAGAGTCTGTTCCTGGGCAACCGCCGCGAGGAAACGCCGTTCCGCAAGGTACGGATGTGCATTGTTCAGCGTGAGGAGACACTCGACGTGATAGCCGAGCGTTATCAACTGACGCCACGAGAGCTTTTGTTATACAACCGCATGTCCGAGCAGAATGTGGAAGAAGGCCAGGTATTATACATTCCCCAGTAATCGGCGGGGAGAGCCATCGCGTAAGAACCAGCAGGTCAAGGTAGGAAATCCTTGGCCTGCTTTTTGTTTGGCGGGGATTTGGTTAGGAGAAGAGAGGGATGGGACGAGCTGGGGCGTCTTTTTACAACGTATAAGATTTATTAGGATCGACAGGTATGATGTCTAGATCGTTCGGAAACACTCGAAATATTGACTATATGCAACAACCACGGTATATTTGAATAGAATATGTACAGGTATTTCATAAGCTAGAACAACGTTGAACGGGAAGAGTAGGAAGGTATGGCCTTCAGAGAGCGGAATTGCTATCAAGCGCTGTGAGATTCCGCAGGAACCAGCTTGCCGAAGTCGCCCCGGAGTTGCGGACTTGAGATAGAGTAGGGATTGATTGCTACCCTGGTTAGAGTTCGCCGGCCGCAGCCGTTATCTGTGTAAAGTGTCGTGCTTGATCGTAAGCCTTTCATGTTCTTCATGGGAGGACACGATGGATGAATCATGTAAGCACGAAACAAAGGTGGTACCGCGAGAGAACAGTCTTTCGTCCTTTGAGGACGAAGGGCTTTTTTTGTTTCACGCCAACTATGATATCCATGCCACGCCCGGAGGCTAAAACATTTCGGGTTGGCAAAACTGATTAACAGTATCGGAGGTACGAAAATATGGATCAAAAACAAAACCAATCCCAGTTAGAAATGCCGACGACGTATGATCCGAAGGCAGCCGAACAAAAATGGTATCCGTATTGGAAGGAAGGCGGCTTTTTTGAAGCCGGCAAACGACGGGACGCGGAGCCTTACACGATTGTTATTCCTCCTCCTAACGTTACGGGCATGCTCCATATCGGCCATGCGCTTGACTTTACGCTGCAGGACATCCTGATTCGCGTGAAGCGGATGCAGGGCTACGATGCGCTGTGGCTCCCCGGCTCCGACCATGCGGGCATCGCCACGCAAACCAAGGTCGAACAGAAGCTGCGCGAAGAAGGCGTTACCCGATACGATCTGGGACGTGAACAATTCCTAGAGAAAGTGTGGGAATGGAAAGATCTATATGCGAATACGATTCGTAACCAATGGTCCAAGATCGGCCTGTCCCTTGATTACTCCAGAGAACGTTTCACGCTCGACGAGGGGTTATCGGAAGCGGTTCGGGAAGTATTCGTCAAGCTCTACGATAAAGGGCTCATCTACCGCGGAAAACGCATCATCAACTGGGACCCGGCTGCCCGCACGGCTTTGTCCGATATTGAAGTGGAGTACAAAGAGGTCAACGGCCATTTGTATCACCTGCAATATCCGCTGAAGGACGGCAGCGGCTCCATTACCGTAGCAACGACCCGTCCGGAGACCATGCTCGGCGATACGGCCGTCGCCGTTCATCCGGAAGACGAGCGCTATAAAGACATGATCGGCAAGACATTGGTGCTGCCTATCGTAGGCCGCGAGATTCCGGTTATTGCCGATGAGTATGTGGAGAAGGATTTCGGCAGCGGAGCGGTTAAAATTACGCCGGCGCATGATCCGAATGACTTCGAGATGGGTTTGAGACATGACCTGCCGCAAATCACCGTAATGGATGAATCCGGGACGATGAATGAGTTTGCCGGCAAGTACCAAGGTCTTGACCGGAGCGAATGCCGCAAGCAGATCGTAAACGATATGAAGGAATCTGGCGTACTGCTCCGCATCGAAGATCATGTCCATCAGGTTGGCCATAGCGAAAGATCCGGCGCAGTGGTCGAGCCTTATCTGTCCACGCAATGGTTCGTTAAGATGCAGCCGCTTGCGGAAGCAGCCGTGGATGCGCAGAAATCCGGCAAGGGCGTTAACTTCGTGCCTGACCGGTTCGAGAGAACCTACCTGCACTGGATGGAGAATGTTCGCGATTGGTGTATTTCTCGTCAATTGTGGTGGGGCCACCGGATTCCGGCTTGGTATTCAGAATCCACGGGCGAAGTGGTTGTTGCCATGAATGAAGAGGAAGCGCGCGCGAAGCTGGGCAAGGACGATCTGAGACAAGATGAGGATGTGCTGGATACCTGGTTCAGCTCCGCATTATGGCCGTTCTCGACCATGGGCTGGCCGAATCTGGACAGCGAGGATTTCAAACGTTATTATCCGACCAGCGTTCTCGTAACGGGTTATGATATTATTCCGTTCTGGGTATCGCGGATGATTTTCCAAGGGCTTGAATTTACGGATCAAATGCCGTTCAAAGATACGCTTATCCATGGTCTGGTCCGGGATAGCGAAGGCCGCAAGATGTCCAAGTCGCTCGGCAACGGTATCGACCCGCTCGAGGTTATTGAACAGTATGGCGCAGATGCCATGCGTTATATGATATCGACCGGCAGTACGCCGGGCCAGGATCTTCGTTTCCGCTGGGAACGCGTGGAGCAAGCGCGTAACTTCGCGAACAAGATCTGGAATGCATCACGCTTTGCGCTCATGAACCTGGAGGGCTTCACGGCGGCGGATATCGACATTTCCGGAGAGCTGGGGACGGCCGACCGGTGGATTTTACACCGTCTGAACGAAACTTCCCGCGACATTACGCGTCTAATTGATGCCTACGAATTTGGCGAAACCGGTCGACTGCTCTACAATTTCATCTGGGATGATCTGTGCGACTGGTATATTGAGTTTGCCAAGCTGTCCCTGTATGGCGAGGATCAAGCGGCCAAGAAAAAGACGCAGTCGGTGCTTGCCTATGTACTGGACCGCACGATGCGTTTGATCCATCCGTTCATGCCGTTCATCTCCGAAGAGATCTGGCAGCATTTGCCGCATGAAGGCGAGACGGTAATGTTGGCTTCATGGCCGACCTATGACGAGGCATTTGAGAATACGGAAGCCGTTACCGAAATGAACCTGCTGATGGATGTCATCCGAGCTGTACGAAACATCCGGGCGGAAGTAAACGTACCGATGAGCAAAAAAGTGGAACTGCAATTGAAGCCGGTAAGCGGGCAAATTGCCAGCATTATCGATCGCAATGCGGATTATATTCGCCGCTTCTGCAACACGTCGGAATATCAGTCCTCCCTTGCCCTTGAGGCGCCGGATAAGGCGATGACCGCTGTGGTTACAGGTGTTGAAATGTATCTGCCGCTTGCCGGGTTGATCGATATCGCTCAGGAGATCACACGTCTGGAGAAGGAAATTCAGCACTTGAACAGCGAAGTCGAGCGTGTGGAGAAGAAGCTGAACAATCCTGGTTTCGTATCGAAAGCACCGGAAAAGGTGATTGAAGAAGAACGGGCGAAGCTTGCGGATTACTCGGACAAACGCAGTAAAGTGATCGCGCGCATCGAAGAATTGAGAGGCTGAGGGCAAGATGAATCTGGACCAGAAGGTGAGAACGATGGTTGATCATTCGGCAGCAGCAGCTGCAGCTCCGTTCCATACCTATGAAGAAGCGGTAGCTTGGATCAACGGGCTGATTCCGTTTGGAATCCGCCCCGGCATGGATAGAATTCAGCGATTGATGGAGCTGCTGGGCCATCCGGAACGGCGGTTGAAATTTATTCACGTGGCCGGAACGAATGGAAAAGGCTCCACATGCGCTTTTTTAACAAAGGTTCTGCTTCAAGGGGGATTCACGGTTGGCACCTATACGTCCCCCTATATTACGAAGTTTACCAATCGGTTTCAGTATAACGGCGAAGACATACCGGAAGAGACGCTGCTGGCGCTCGCGAATCGCTTAGAACCGCTTGTTGCCGAAGTTGCGAGCTCCGGGCTCGGATCACCAACGATGTTTGAGGTGTCCACCGCCCTAGCGATCCTGTATTATGGCGAGGTATCTTATCCGGACGTGGTGGTGTGGGAGACGGGACTTGGCGGTCGCCTTGACGTGACCAATATCGTTCATCCCATCATTTCGGTGATCACGAATATCGGAATGGACCATACCGACGTTCTGGGTGATACCATTCAGGAGATCGCGACGGAGAAGGCCGGCATTATCAAGCCCGGAGTCCCTGTGGTGAGCACGGTAACTCAGCCTGAGGCTGTCGAAATTCTGAAACAAACGGTAGAAAAAAACCGTACAAGTTTGTATCTCGTAGATGAACAATTCTCCTATGAGCGGTTGCGTGGGGACGAAGAAAGCCAGACTTTCCGTTTTAAGGGTCCTTTCCGGGACATGGATCTGGACATCTCAATGCAGGGCGAGCACCAATGTGCCAATGCCGCGCTTGCCATGATGACGCTGGAAGTGCTTCGCCAGTACATGGCTTTTATCGTGGATGAAGAAGAATTGCGCACAGGGTTTAAGGATACTTTCTGGGCGGGAAGACTGGAACAAGTGCAGTCCTCCCCTCGGATTGTTCTCGATGGTGCGCACAACCCCGAAGGGGCTGAAACCTTGGCCAAAAGCTTGCCGCAGATCTATAAGTATCGGAAACTGAACTTAATGATGGGAATGCTGGCAAATAAGCATCATGAATCGTATTTGCAGCATATACTGCCAATAGTGGATACGCTTATCCTGACTGAACCGGATTTCCGGAAGAAACTGGACGCCAAGGCGCTTGGTGACATCGTAGAGCAGGTAAGGGAGAAATACGCCAAACATACACTGCAAATCATCATAGAACCAAATTGGAAAAACGCACTTGAAGAGTTGAAGTCACGGACGGAAGCGGAGGATCTTGGGGTGGTGTCGGGCACGTTGTACCTGATTGCCGACGTGCGTTCCAACCTCCTGGGCCTTTCCGATTCTGAAAAAGGTTGGTGATATCTGTTGAATACATCGGAACATGTTCATTTTATAGGAATTGGCGGCTACGGGATGAGCGCCATTGCAAGAGTTATGCTGGAGATGGGTTATAAAGTCACGGGTTCTGACGTGGCATCGCAAGAATTGACAGAAAAGCTGGCGGCCAAGGGCGCCAAAATATACATCGGACATACTGCCGAGCAAGTCCAGGGCGCTGACCTTGTGGTTTACTCCACGGCATTGTCCAGAGACAACGTGGAACGGGTCGAAGCAGAGAAGCTGAACATTCCTGTCCTTCACCGTGCGCAGATGCTGGCACGTCTTTTGAACGAACGCAAAGGCGTCGCCGTAGCGGGTGCGCATGGCAAGACAACCACTTCATCCATGATTGCGCTCGTGATGGAAGAATGCGGCGTCGATCCAACATTTATCATCGGCGGGGAAATTATGAACGTTGGCACGAATGCCAAAGCCGGTGAAGGTGAGCATGTGGTGGCCGAAGCTGACGAGAGCGACGGCTCATTCCTGCAATACCATCCATGGCTGGGCGTTGTTCTGAATATCGAAGCCGATCACTTGGAGAATTACGATGGGGATTTCAATCGTCTTAAGGCGGCCTACGTACAATTCCTCAGCCAGATCAAGGCAGACGGTACGGCCGTGGTTTGCGCGGACGATAACAACATCCAGGCTATTTTGCCTGACCTAAAATGCAGTGTGACCACATACGGCATTCATGCGGATGCGGAGTATACGGCAACGAATCTGGTGCTCGGCGACCGTCATGTCAGCTTCAAGATGCTTCATAACGGCATGGAGCTGGGTACCGTGGAACTATCCGTACCGGGGAAACACAATGTCTACAACGCAATGGCTACGGTGATATGCTGCTTGAAAGGCGGAATCTCGTTTGAAGCGATTGTCGAGGCCATTGTCAAGTTCAACGGAGCTAAGCGCCGCTTCCAGGTGCTGGGCGAAGCAGAAGGTATTCTGGTCATTGACGACTATGCGCATCATCCGACGGAGATCGAGGCTACGATCAGTGCCGCTAAAGCTACAGGCAAACGGATTATCGCCGTATTCCAGCCGCAGCGGTATTCGAGAACCTTTTTCCTTCTGGATGCGTTTAGCCGCGCGTTCGGGGAAGCCGATGAGGTGATCATCACCGATATTTATTCGCCTGCCGGCGAGAAGCAGATCGAGGGTATCAGTTCCGGTAAGCTGGTGGAGCTGATTGTCCAGAACAGTAATGCCGGTGCCCGCTATTTGCCTACCAAAGAAGATGTCCTGAACGATCTCAAGGGTCGTGTAAACGAAGGCGATCTGGTCCTCACGATGGGGGCGGGCGATATTTGGAAAGTCGGTGCTGCTTTAGCAGAGTCTATTAAAGGCAAGAAGTAACCGGATTGCGCGCATGCTTTGCTGCTTCGCTGCAGCAGGGGATCGCATGGGCTTTTGTCTTTCGGACGGAGGAAAAGCAAGCGGAATCGATAAGTATAAAACAGGCTGATCAAGATGCTTTCTTGATCAGCCTGTTTGTTTTGTTGTTCGCACACTCATAAGTTGCCAAGCTTGATCATATAGCTAGGTGTAGAAGGACAAGTGAGGTGTGTGTGGATATGAATAAAGCAAGGATGACGATTCGTTTCGATCATGATCCGCCGAAAGACAGTCGCAAGGATCATCTGCGTGAGGAACGGGATTCGTATCAAAAAGTTCCAGCAAAGCACAATGGTCTAGTCGATGACCGCAATCTCGTATTCGACGAGTTGGACACAACGGCAGATCGGTTTACCGATGCGGGCACTTCGTTCGAGCATAGGAGCAGCATGCAACATGATCATCTGCGCGTCGTTCCTCCGCTCCGGGATGAGGGGGACACCCGGGATGTGAACGGTCATGAGTGGGGAACATCGCGTCAAAACCGGTCCAGGGGGCGATTAGCTGAGGAAAGACGGCGTCTGGATCATGTCCACAATGATGGGGCGTTCGGTGACGGGCTTGATCATACCGATACATATGACGATTTGCGTGAGCGTGAGGATCTCTACGATCTTCATGATGACGCGTATTCCGGAAAAATGGACCCCGAAGCGAATGACTCCAACTGGAATCTCGGTCCCGGGTCGGATCTATATGAATCATCTGCTGATGATTACAGTTATTATCGCTCTCGCAAACCTACCTCCTTTTGGAAAATGGCTGTGTCCGTGACAGCGGCTGTTGTTACGGGGTTGCTGTTTGGGTATATGGTGCTGTCTATGTTTAACGGCGGTAATGCAGGTGAGGATCCTGCGTCGGGGCAGCTTGAAAGCCATGATGCAGTTAATCAAGCACCGGCTGATTCATCCGGGGGAAAGGGAGTTTCACTCGCACCCGATTTAACGGAATCGACGGTACGCATTCCGGGCCAAGTCTTTTATATGCTTCAGTACGGTGTGTTCAGCACGCCGGAACGGGCAGATCAGGCCAAAGGGGAGCTGTTGCAGTCCGGTATTGCCGCCGGCGGAGATTTGGATGAGGAGAACCGGGTGTATGCGGGCATATCACCGGATCGCGAGCAGGCCAAGCTGCTCAGCAATCAGTTAAAGGCCGAAGGCGTCGAATTATACGTGAGAGAAATCGCGCTGCCTGGTATAGAGTCAGCTGCCTTTGCGGGCGAGGAGCAGACGCTGACGGACTATTTTACGATAAGCGGGCAGCTCGTATCAGAGTTGAGTACGCTGTCGGCATCGCTGCTGGGGAAGCAGGAGGCGGGCGCGGTGGCGTCAGAGAACATGGCTACGATCACAAATTTGCACCAGCAGTGGATCCAATCGATGAAGCTGCTGTCCGCCGGCTTGGGTCCGGAGACCGGGGCTGTACTGCCGGCGATGGAGCAATCCATGAACAGTTCAATCACAGCGCTCTCCGAATATAACAAAAATCAATCCAAGGGGCATTTGTGGGAGATTCAAACGGGCATGATGAACTATGTCATGGGCCAAAAGAAACTCCTGGATGGCCTATAAATTCAAATTTACGTCAAATCCGGCTCGGAACTGGAAATAGTTCCCCCTGCCGGATTTCTGTTTGTATTGCTTATCGATTCACCGTATAATAATTAGGGTGTCAAAATATGGCGAGGGAAGAGGATGCATGAAGAAAAACAAAGGAATGCTCATCTTGTTTTTGCTGCTGGGGTGGCTGACGGGAACATGGCTGGCCAAGGCGCTTCAACCTGTTAAGGCTTTGTCGTTTTTAACGTCTACTACACCGATTAAGTGGTCGCCTCGAGCTGATTTTGACATTATTCGTTATGACATTAACCTTGAACTTAACTTTTGCCTGCTCAGTCTGCTTGGCATTATAGCAGCGCTTTGGTTATACCGCAGGCTCTAAGACATGACAAAGGAGATTATCCCCCTTGAATGAGAAGAGAAACCGCCGTATCATATTGGCCTCCACCTCTCCTCGGCGTCAGGAATTGATTGCCTCCCTTCGTATCCCATTCGAGATTATGCCTAGTGAAGCTGACGAGGACACCCCGCAAGGGTGGTCGCCAGAGCGAATTGTGGAGTCACTGGCACTACGTAAAGCGGAAGCGGTTCTCCGAAAGCTGACGGATGATCCGGGAGATGGTATCATTGTGGGAAGCGACACGATTGTAGTTGTAGACGATCATGTCCTCGGGAAACCGGAGGATCATGCTGACGCGGCAAGGATGTTGTCCATGCTTCAAGGACGGGCTCACCTCGTGTACACGGGCGTGGCTTGTGTCGACCGGGAATCTGGTCGTACCAAGGTCGCTCACCGTGTGACAACCGTAAAGATGAAATCGTTAAGTGATGATGCGATCGCGGCTTATGTAAAGAGCGGGGAACCTGCTGACAAAGCAGGCTCGTATGCGATTCAAGGCTTGGGTGCAACCATCGTGGAAGGAATCGAAGGCGACTATTTTAACGTTGTCGGCCTGCCGCTTTCTCTGCTGTCGGACATGCTGTCTGAAATGGGGATGGATGTACTCACCGATTCATAGATATAGAACAACGGCATGCGAAATGTAGGAGTATCCTGAAGTTTCGGTGACCTGCTGATTTAAATCTTAGAAAAGAGGGGAATATATGGAGTCGCCAACGCTATTGCTGCGCGACATCCCCCATGATGAACGACCAAGAGAGCGCATGATGCAATATGGGGCGAGCGCTTTAAGCCATGCAGAATTGCTGGCGATATTGCTTCGGACCGGAACCCGCCAGGAATCTGCCGTACATATAGCCCAGCGTCTGCTGGGGGAAGCAGGCGGCATCCGGCAGCTCGTTGATCTTAGCATTGAGGAAATTACGAAAATCAAAGGAATTGGAACCGCTAAGGCTGTTCAGCTGAAGGCTGGCATCGAGCTTGGACGGCGCTTAGCCGCATCGAGACATGTAGAGCCGGTTATTATTCGCAGTCCGCATGACGCGGCAGAACTGCTCAGTGAACAGATGCGCTATTTACAGAAAGAGCATTTTGTCTGTGTATTTTTAAATACGAAAAATCATGTCATTGCCCAGGAAACGTTATCGATGGGAAGCCTTAATGCTTCTATCGTTCATCCCCGCGAGGTGTTCAGAGCGGCCATCAAATGCAGCAGTGCATCTCTGGTGTGCGCGCATAACCATCCTAGCGGAGATCCGACGCCCAGCCCGGAAGACATATCGCTGACTGCACGTTTAGTGGAGGCAGGACAGATTGTCGGGATCGACGTGCTGGATCATCTGATCATCGGGGACGGATCGTTTGTAAGTTTGAAGGAACGGGGCTTGATGTAATATAATAGTTCAGATTGACGAAGAAAGGGAGATACATCATGTTAGGTGGTTTTACGAAAGATTTGGGAATCGATTTGGGGACGGCAAATACGCTGGTTTATGTTCGTGGGAAAGGAATTGTCGTAAGAGAGCCATCCGTGGTTGCTCTGCGTACAGATACGAAGAGCATTGAAGCCGTCGGAGAATCGGCTAAGAAAATGATTGGACGTACACCAGGCAATATTCGTGCCATTCGTCCGATGAAAGACGGCGTCATCGCTGATTTTGATACAACAGCTACGATGATTAAATACTTTATTCGTCAAGCGCAGAAGCAACGCTCCATATTCCCGCGCCATCCGAACGTGATGGTATGTGTACCATCCGGCATTACGGCGGTAGAGCAGCGTGCGGTTGAGGATGCTACCAAGCAAGCCGGTGCACGCGAAGCTTATACGATCGAGGAACCTTTTGCAGCTGCGATCGGTGCCGATTTACCCGTGTGGGAACCTACAGGCAGTATGGTAGTGGATATCGGTGGAGGTACCACTGAAGTAGCTGTCATTTCGCTTGGCGGTATTGTAACCAGCCGCTCTGTACGCGTTGCGGGCGATGAGATGGATGAGTCTATCATTTCCTATATCAAACGCCAGTATAACCTGATGATCGGTGAGCGCACATCCGAGCTGCTCAAGATGGAAGTCGGTTCCGCCATGCCGCTGGAGACCGTGGAAACGATGGAAATTCGCGGCCGTGATTTGGTGACGGGTCTGCCGAAGACGATTACCATTACTTCGGATGAGATTAGCGAAGCGTTGGCAGATACCATTAACGCTATTGTTGAAGCTGTTAAGGTTACCCTTGAGAAATGTCCTCCGGAGCTTGCTGCGGATATTATGGACCGGGGCATCGTGCTTACGGGAGGCGGCGCATTGCTTCGCAACCTGGACAAGCTGCTTGCCGAAGAGACCGGCATGCCGGTGATCGTTGCAGAGAATCCGCTGGATTGCGTGGCCATTGGCACAGGTAAGGCGCTCGAGAACATTCACTTGTTTAAATCCCGGAGCAGCTCTGCCGTCCGTTCCAAACGGTAGAAACCAAAATAGAAGTGTAAACCCCTAATGTTGGGAGAGAAAACAGTAAGTTAGAGGGTGTTGCAACTGTTTAAGCTGCTAGGCAATAAGCGTTTGTTTATTATGCTCATCGGGCTGGTAGCGTTTATCGCTATTATGGGGTTTACGCTCGGCCCGAGAGCTTCTTTATCTTGGCCTGAAAAATTTGTCAAAGATACGGTCGGTTTTGTGCAAAGTGTGTTTTATAAGCCCGCTGCCTATATAGCGGGTTTCTTTGAAGATGTGCGAAACATGAAGGCAATCTATGAAGAGAATGAGGAGCTGCGAAGAGCCGTGGCCCAATACTCTCGAGAGAGTGCGAATTACAACACGATGAAAGCTAATTACGAAAAACTCAAGGATGATCTCAAGTTTACAGAGAGTCAGAAGAACCGCGACAAATACGAATATCGAACTGCCCAGGTGCTTAGCGTCAACTCGGATCCGAATAACCGGACGCTTGTTATCGATCTGGGCGAGCGCGATGGGGTTCGCCCTAATATGTCGGTCACGACAGTGGACGGCATGGTCGGCATCATTAGCAACGTCAGCAATTTCACCTCAACGGTGAAGCTGTTGACCACGATGGACGCTCAGGATCCGAATCCGCAGCCGATTTCGGTAACGGCCATCGGCAAAGAGGATAAAACGTTTGGCGTCGTCGAGAGCTACGATGAGAAGACCAACACGCTGCTCATGACGCGGATTTCGGAAGATGATCCGATCAAGAAAGACGACAAAATCATTTCATCCGGTGCAGGAGGCGTTATACCACAGGGCTTGATCATTGGTAAGGTGAAAAGTGTTCAGGTAAGCCAATACGGTCAGAGCAGAACGGCTACGATCATCCCTGCCGCCAAATTCGAGGACTGGAGATACGTCATTATCGTGGTTACCCCTGAGGAGCCGAAATGATGGCACGTAAACAGATTCTGGTCCTATTGCTGTTCGTGCTGTTTATCCTGCAGGGCACGGTTGTTTTCTGGTTAACGCCAAGCTCGCTGCAGCTTCAGATTTACCCTAATTTTGTATTGGTGTGCTTGTTTTTTGTATCGATTTATTATCATCGCCATACGGGGCTGGTGCTCGGACTCCTATTCGGCATGCTTCACGATATCGTGTATTACGGCGAGATGATTGGCACTTATTCGTTTGCTATGGGCGTATCCGCATATTTGGTGGGGCTTGTCTTCAAGTCCCCGCGGGCGCCGCTGCCCATGATGATGACCATTGTCATTCTGGGGAGCTTGTTGTTTGACAGTACGCTTTTTGGCATATATAAGGTGTTTCGACTCAATCCGACTTCTTATAATTGGTCACTGCTTCATCATATGCTACCCAATCTCCTTGTTCATTTTGCCTTTGCTCTGGCGATTTACGTTCCTCTTCGCAAGCAGATTGAGTTGGTTACGAAGAATCAGAGAAGGAAGGCATCCTGAACCCTCCAATATGACATTTTACTAGACTAGCAGGAACTTGAAGGTTTGAGCGCGAAATGTATAGGGATGGGAGGGACAGGCTTATGGCTGTAAAATCCAATCATGTGACGATTAAGGGCATCAAAGATGGCCTGGTATTCCTGCTTGATGACCAGTGTGAGCTGGAGGAGCTGCTCAGCGAGCTGCGCTATAAGCTGGAGCACAGTCATCAGAATATTTTGACCGGCCCCATCATTCATGTGGATGTGAAGCTGGGTTCCCGGAAAATTTCCGAAGAAGAGAAGCAGACGATTCTTGACATATTGAAGCAAAAGGGCAACCTGCTGATACGTAATGTGGAATCGCCGCCGCTTGAGTCCGAGCTCATACCAGAGGAGAAGCTTACGCTTAAGACAGGGATGGTGCGTTCCGGACAGGTGCTGCATCATGACGGCGATCTCTTGTTCCTCGGCGATGTGAATCCCGGCGGAACCATAACGTGCACCGGCGATATCTACATATTGGGAGCTCTGCGCGGAACCGCGCACGCCGGTGTAGAGGGCAACGAGGAAGCGATTATAGCGGCTTCGTATTTTGCCCCTACCCAGCTCCGTATCTCCCAGATGATCAGCAGGCCGCCGGATGAATGGGAGACGCGGGAAACGGTCATGGAGTTTGCGTATTTGAAGGACGGAAGCATGGAGATCGATAAGATCAGCAACATCTCGCGTTTGGGTCGGGATTTTAATGTGTTTAAAGGGGTGTAGAACATGGGAGAGGCAATCGTCGTAACTTCAGGTAAAGGCGGAGTCGGTAAAACGACGACATCGGCGAACATCGGCACAGCTTTGGCACTGCTCGGAAAAAAAGTGTGTCTGGTTGATACGGACATCGGTCTTCGTAATTTGGATGTCGTGATGGGCCTGGAAAACCGGATTATATACGATTTGTGCGACGTTGCAGAAGGGCGATGCCGACTTAACCAGGCGCTGATCAAGGACAAGCGCTTCGATGAGCTGTATATGCTTCCTGCAGCCCAGACCAAAGACAAGAATGCCGTTTCTCCAGAGCAGGTAAAAGATATCGTGCTTGAATTGAAAAAGGAATTCGAATACGTCATTATCGATTGTCCGGCTGGAATCGAGCAAGGATTTAAGAATGCCATTGCCGGTGCAGATAAAGCGATTGTGGTTACAACGCCCGAGAATGCGGCCGTGCGGGATGCGGATCGGATTATTGGCTTGCTGGAAAGCTCTCATGTAGAGTCTCCGAAGCTCGTAGTAAACCGGATTCGCCCGAACATGGTGAAATCCGGCGACATGCTGGAGATTGAAGATGTGCTGCAGGTGCTGAATATTGATCTGATCGGTATCGTGCCAGATGATGAAATGGTCATTAAAGCGGCCAACATTGGGGAGCCTACAGTGATGAATCCAGACTCTCAGGCAGCCATCGCCTATAGAAACATCGCCCGTCGTATCCTGGGTGATACCGTTCCTCTGATGCAAATCCATCAGAAAAAAGGAATGTTCACCAAATTCAAAAAGTTTTTTGGAATGGGTTAAAGGCTTTTAACAAAGAACCGGTGCCGGTAGGCAGCGGTTTTTTTGTACACTTACTCAACGCGGTTCTGATCTGCATACATTCTGTTCACCTCTTCAATAGGGCTTGTTCTAAATATCTCTCATCTCTTCATAGGATAGAGTAAGAAAACAAGCCCCAAGGGGGAAAGAACAATGGACATCAAAACTTCAGTCAAGAACCGAAGAGAAGCCCGTATTCGCGAGCTGCTGGAAGGGGAACAGTCACCGACGCCGCATGATAAGTCGTCATGGGCCCCCGTTCCCGAGAGAAAGGCTGCCCATCTTAATCTTCAACAGACAGGCTTCATACAGGATCACAGAACGAACCCATCCCCGCGTCTTGCAGAGAGTGAACCGGATCCCGAGCGGCTTTGGAAGCAAGGCCACCGCGGTTGGTATGGCACGCTGGATCCAGGTGATCCAGGTGATCCAGGAGAACCGCCACCAAGAAAAGCCTCGTTCCTGTCGGGCTTAGTGCGCCGCATCATCGTCAGCGCGCTGGTGTTTGGATTGGCATGGGGAGTATTTTCGTTTCAGCAGCCGTGGGCTCTTCGTACGCAAGCTTTTATTGTTGAAGGGTTGAGCCACGAGATGGATTTCCAGGCAGCCCAGGTATGGTACGAGGAGCATTTTGGAAGCGCGCCTTCCTTTATTCCGATTTTTGGACAAACTGACGAGCACTCAACGAAGGTGAATGCCGGGACTTCTTTAGTGCCTCCGCTTTCCGGAAAGGTGGTCCAATCCTTTGCCGTGGATCTTAAAGGCATCGTTTTGGAAGCCGGAGGGGGTTCTTTAGCAGACCGAGCGGTTAAGAGTATAGAGACCGGACGCGTGCTCGAGGTTAAAGAGCATCCTGAGAATGGGATCACCATTCTCATACAGCATACAGGAGAGAGAACGGGGATATACAGCAGGCTGGCAGAAACGGGACTTAAGGTAAACGATTGGGTTCAAGGCGGAGATATTATCGGCACATTGGCATCTTCAGGCACAGGCAGCCCGCCTTCTCTTTATTTCGAACTGAAAGAGGGGGATCGAGGTGTCGATCCGGCGGAAGTGATTCCGTTTGATTAAGTTTAAGGGAACGGTATTGTCGCTGCATCCTCTCTTTGTTATTGTCATGCTGGCCTCTGTATTCACCGGTCGCTTTTTAGAATTGCTGACCCTGTTTATTATCGTGTTTATTCATGAATTGGGACACGCCGCCGCAGCGGCAGCGATGGGGTTCAAGGTACGAGCCATTCAGATGCTGCCGTTCGGCGGCGTTGCTGTCATTGAAGATGACGGCAGGATGACCGCAATGAAGGAAATCATCATTGCGCTTGCGGGTCCGCTGCAAAATGTCATCATGATAGGCATTACTCTGGCGTGCAGATGGGCGGGGTGGGGAGACGAGCAGCTGCTATCCTATATCATTCAGGGGAATCTCGTCATTGCACTGTTTAACCTGCTTCCGATTCTGCCGCTGGACGGCGGCAAAGTGCTGCAGGCCGTCATCAGCCTGCTCGCCCCTTATCATGCGACCTTGCTGTGGGCTTCCCGTGCAGGCATTTTGTGCAGTTTGATCATGATCGGGTATGGCTTGCAGCCGTTATTCTCCGGCGGCGGTATTCGTTTAAATGTGCTGATGATCGGCCTCTTTTTAGCGTATTCCAATTTTGAAGACTACCGGAATGTGCATTACCGGTTCTTAAGATTTCTGGTCAATCGGAGCGAGATATATGAACGGAATTTGGATGGACTTGGTCCTGCCCAGCCAATCGTTGCAGATTCTTCGAAACCTTTGGATGATATCATGCGTCTATTTAAACGAGAGAAGTATCATCTGATTTATGTCATGAGCGGACGAGGCAGCCTGCTTGCCGTCGTTCCGGAGCAGCATGTGATTTCTTCTTATTTTGCATCAAATGGTCCGCCCTGGTATGCGTAAATCGTAGACACCATGAGGAAGACGCAGGGCGGGCCATGATTCTTTATCCATTCATATCATCTGAGATTGTGTTAGGATAAAAAAATAGAATATCGTCTTCCATTTGAGGGGTGAAGCCATGAGGCAAATGATAGTTCATTGTGAGCATGAGACCATTCAGATGGCCCTCATCGAAGATGGGAGGTTAGCAGAATTCGCCGTCGAGCGTAGTCGTGAGCAAAGTGTAGTCGGTAGTTTTTATAAGGGCAGGGTCGTTAATGTGCTGCCGGGGATGCAGGCGGCTTTTGTAGATATCGGGCTGAAAAAGAATGCATTTTTATATATTGATGATGTGCTCCATCCTCATTTAGAGAAGCAGCCTAAGCAGAAGCCGTCCATCTCGATGCTGCTAACGGTAGGCCAGGAACTGATCGTGCAAGTAATGAAGGAACCGAGAGGTGGCAAGGGGGCACGGGTCACTACCCATTTTTCGCTTCCTGGCAGATGCATGGTGTACATGCCGACTGCGGATTATGTTGCCGTCTCCAAGAAAATCGGACGTGATGCGGAAAGAGCAAGGCTGAAGAGTATCGGCGAGCAGCTCCGCACAGACGAAGAGGGAATTATTATCCGAACCGTGTCGGAGGACGAGCCTCTAGAATTCCTTAAGGGAGATCTTGAGTATCTGCGAAAAGAGTGGGCACGAATTCTCGACAAAGCCGAATCTTCTCCTGCTCCGACGCTTCTTCATCGCGATTTAGGTCTGCTGCAGCGATTTCTCCGCGATGCCTTTGATCCGCTTCATGACGAACTTGTGATCGACAGCAAGCTTAAAGGCGAGGAAACCAAGAGCTATCTGAAGGAAACCGTTCCTGGCATGGAGCCAAAGGTTACATATTACTCGGAAGGAAGTCCGATTTTTCAAGCTTACGGGTTGGACGAGCAGATGAGAGCCGGCTTTGCAAGGAAAATCACGCTTCCCGAGGGTGTAACCATCGTTGTAGATCAGACGGAAGCCATGACCGTCATGGATGTGAACACAGCCAAATATATCGGTGGGGATAATTTCGAGGAAACGGTACTGAGGACAAACCTTCTGGCGGCGCAGCAGATTGCGAGAATCCTGCGGCTCTGGGATATCGGAGGCATTATCATCGTGGATTTCATCGATATGGATCGTGAAGAGCACCGGGAGCAGGTTGTTTCTGCCATGGAGACTGTGATGCGCAAGGACCGCACCAAGAGCTTTGTGGTGGGTTGGACCAAGCTGGGACTGCTGGAAATGACCCGCAAAAAAGCCAGAGAGAGCTCTTCGCTCCCATTTGCCAAGCCTTGCGGAGCTTGCGGGGGCAGAGGCGTTGTTATCGAACAATAATGTTGACGATGAACATGCAATATGATATTATCATTGGGTATGTGTCTAGTGATGGTTTGCTGCACATGCTGTAACCGCTCCGGTTGGGTTAGCAAGGACGTTCCTGTTCGGGACGGACACCTTGAACTAGGCGAGTCTGAGACATAGGGAGGTGCAAGCAAATGTACGCTATTATCGAAACAGGTGGTAAACAATACAAAGTTCAAGAGGGCGACGTATTGTTCATCGAGAAGCTGACTGCAGGTGACGGCGAGAGCGTGACTTTCGACCGTGTACTGGCCGTATCCAAAGAGGACGGGTTGGTAGCAGGTACGCCGGTTGTTTCCGGTGCAACTGTAACTGCAAAGGTAGAGAAGCACGGTAAAGGCCGTAAGGTCGTTGTATACAAATACAAGCCGAAGAAGAACTACCACAAGAAGCAAGGTCATCGTCAACCTTACACTAAAGTAACCATCGAGAAAATCCAAGCGTAAGAAGGTGCGGTAATTGATTACTGTACAAGTTCTGCGCGGGAGAGATGGACGAATCCATAGCTTCAAGGTAACGGGACACGCGGGATATGCCAATCCTGGAGAAGATATTGTATGTGCTGGAGTTTCCAGCATTACAGTGGGAACGGTCAATTCCATTGAAGCGTTAACCGGAACCGTTATGGAGACCCGGATGAAGGGCGGCTTTCTTAGCGCGAATCTTCCGCCTACGGCAGACGATTCCGTCTCGGGACAAGTTCAACTGCTTCTCGAATCCATGGTTGTTATGTTACAGGGAATTGCCGATTCATACGGCAAGTATATAAGAATACAAGAATTGACTACTTGAAGAAGGAGGTAGACAACATGTTGAAATTGGATCTTCAGTTATTCGCATCGAAAAAAGGTGTAGGTTCCACAAAGAACGGTCGCGATAGCCAATCGAAACGTCTTGGTGTGAAACGTGCAGACGGTCAAGCAGTGACTGGCGGCAGCATCTTGGTTCGCCAACGCGGAACGAAAATTCATCCAGGCACGAACGTAGGTATCGGTAAAGACGATACTTTGTTTGCGAAAGTTGACGGCGTTGTGAAATTTGAACGTTGGGGTCGTGATCGCAAGAAAGTGAGCGTCTACCCGGTTGATGTCGCTCCAGTAGCGGCTGCAGTAGAAGCTTAATCGTTTCTTATGCTGCATACAGAAGAAGCCTTTCGGCATCGTTGCCGGGGCTTCTTTTTTTGTAAAATGCGCAAAGATCATCATCCAGGGGATGAACCGTCCTGAAAGTCTATGATATACTGGGATTTGGTGAATGTAACCAATTGCTGTTGAAAGACGAGGAGAAGCGATGAAATCCTGGAAATGGATAGCAGCTGGGGCGGGGTTAACCTCCGTAATACCCGTAGCATGGATGGTATGGAAACCGACTTTGGCTGCAGGAGCAGTGTTAACGGTTTGGGCTGTCGCTGCGTCTGCCTGCGGTGCATGGCTTGTCCGAAAATCGGAGGAGCGCAGGCAGCAAGCCATCATTCGGAATGTGGAGCAGAGGGCGATTCAGATGCTGAATCACCATCGTCATGATTGGATGAATGAGCTTCAAATTTTGTACGGCTACATTCAACTTGGAAAGCTTGATAAAACAGTGGGTTCTGTGGAAAGAATAAAGGACAGGATGGCGACGGAGAGCAGAATCTCGAAGCTGGGCATTCCTTCGCTGGTTTTTTATTTACATTCATACCGCACGTACAGCAACAATCTGCAGCTCGACGTTGAAGTTGTGGACCAGGTGCAACTGGAAGACAAAGTATCGCCACAAACGGCGGAGTCTTTTACCGAAGCCATCATTCAAATGGTGAGAGCCTTTCAATTGAGCGGAAAAGCGTCCTGGGGGGATACCCGGCAATTAACATTAACATTTATGCAGCAAGAACAAGAGCTGATGGTATGGGCACAAGGAGAAGGATCCTTTGGAGACCCGGACAGCTTGAAGCTTCAGATTGAACAATCCGTAAAAGGCGAAGGCATTCGGGTGGAGCAGACGGAGCCGGGGGAGACCTCGTATCGTTTGTATTTGCCGTTTGTGACTTGAGGAAGGTGATTTCATGTTTGTAGATAAGGCAAAAGTATATGTAAAAGGCGGAGACGGCGGCGATGGTCTCATTGCGTTCCGTCGAGAGAAATACGTTCCTGAAGGCGGACCTGCCGGCGGTGACGGCGGTAAGGGCGGCGACGTGATTTTCCGGGTGGACGAAGGACTGCGCACGTTGATGGATTTCCGTTACCAGAAGCATTTTAAGGCCAAGCGCGGGGAAAAAGGCCGCAATAAAAGTCAGCATGGCGCCAATGCGGATAGCATGATTGTCCGTATCCCGCCGGGTACCGTCTTAACGGATGATGATACCGGTGAGGTGATTGGTGATTTGACCCGGCACGGTCAACAGGTTGTTGTTGCCAGAGGAGGCCGTGGAGGACGCGGAAATATCCGCTTTGCTACGCCGAACAATCCGGCGCCTGAACTTGCCGAGAACGGCGAGGAAGGCGAAGAGCGTTACGTAACCATGGAACTTAAAGTGATGGCGGATGTAGGTCTCGTCGGGTTCCCAAGCGTAGGCAAATCAACCTTGTTGTCCGTTGTATCTGCGGCTCAACCGAAGATCGGCGCGTACCACTTTACGACCATAACGCCGAATTTGGGAGTGGTTGAGGTTGGAGACGGGCGCAGTTTCGTCATGGCTGACTTGCCTGGTCTGATTGAGGGTGCTCATGAAGGCGTGGGACTTGGTCACGAATTCCTCCGGCACGTGGAAAGAACACGCGTCATTGTCCATGTTGTGGATATGGCAGGCACGGAAGGAAGGGATCCGTTTGAGGACTGGGAAAAAATCAATGATGAAATCAGGCTTTACAACCCGGTTCTAGTCGAACGGCCGCAAATCGTAGCCGCCAATAAAATGGACATGCCGGAGGCCGAAGAGTATTTAGCGGCCTTCAAAGAGAAGGTGAAAGAGATTCGTCCGGACATCGAGGTGATGCCGATTTCCTCGCTGACCCGACAGGGTATCCAGGAACTTCTTTACCGCACGATCGATGTGCTCGAAAGCATTCCGGATGAGCCGGCCATTGAAGAAGTATCCGAGGTTTCCGAGCGTAAGGTTTATAAATTCAAAGCACAAAACGACAACTCCTTCACCGTCACTAGGGATAATGAGATGTATGTGGTGCATAGCGAGCGAATTGAGCGGATGCTGAAACGGATGCAGATGAATTCGCATGATGCCATTCTGAAGCTTGCAAGAACGATGCGTCATATGGGCATCGATGAAGAGCTTCGGAAACGGGGCGCGACAGAAGGCACCATTGTACGGATTGGCGATTTCGAATTTGAATTTGTTGAAGGCAGCAGCTACTATTGATGCGCAAAAGAAATACATTTTGAAGAAAAATACCGCAAGGTCTGTATAACAGCAGGCTTGGCGGTATTTTTTTTCGTGAATGCAGCTGCATCCCCGTGAATCGATATCACGTAAATATGCGCAGTGGTTTATGGAAGCTGTTGTAAAATTGTTCCTATACCCTTTTTCCATTTAGGTTTCCAAATTTTGCATCCACATATCGGGTAAATCGTATACAATAGTAGTACAATAGTCCTTTTCCCTAGACCATCAGGATGGAAGGAACGGCGTAAAAAGGAGTGTAGAACTATGGCTATTATTGAAGTAGTAAAATATGAAGGGCCGCCGGATGTGTTTGCTTGGCGTTATCCGAATCAGGAGTTAGGCACTTGGACTCAGCTTATTGTTCATGAGACACAGGAGGCAATCCTGTATAAGGGCGGTCAGGGCCTGGACTCCTTCTCGGCTGGGCGACATACACTGAGTACGGCGAATATACCGATTTTATCCAATGTGATCAATCTTCCCTTCGGCGGGAAGTCTCCCTTTACGGCAGAAGTCTGGTTTGTGAACAAGCTTCGTTCACTGGACGTGAAATGGGGGACGAGCTCGCCGATCCAGCTGCAAGATCCGAAATACAATATCATCGTATCGGTCCGGGCTTTTGGCCAATTTGGCGTACAGATCAGCGATCCGCGAAAATTTCTGGCAACCATGGTCGGTACGCTGCCGACTTTTGACCAGAGCACACTGATTAAATATTATCGCGGCGTACTGATGTCCAATATTACGGAAATCATATCCTCCTATATCGTTCGCAAAAAAATCAGCGTTGTGGAGATCAATGCTTACATAGCGGAAATATCGAAGCATATCATGGAAGCGATTGCGCCTTCATTTGATGAGATGGGGATCACCCTGCTGAATTTCTATGTGGATTCCATCAACATACCGGAGAATGACCCCGCAGCTGTTCGAATCAAGGAAGCGTTGGCAAAGAAAGCGGAGATGGACATCATCGGATATACCTATCATCAGGAAAGAACCTTTAATACGCTTGAGGGAGCGGCAAAGAATCCCGGCAGCCCGGCAGCGGTCATGGGAACCGGTCTGGGCATGGGACTTGGTATGGTAGGTCCGATGTATGAGACCGCCCGGCATATGTTTGAAAATTCGGAGGCTCAAGAGAAGAACGATATGCAAATCAAACAGAAGGCATGTACTAAGTGCGGAACACGGAACGGGGAAGAAGCCCGATTCTGTTCGGGATGCGGACAATCGCTTCAGGTGCAGGCTGAGGAGGAACTCGCGAGAACCGTTCATTGCAACGATTGCGGGCAGCCACTGCCTCCGAATGCCAAGTTTTGCCTTCACTGCGGTGACCCGTACCATGCCTGCCCTAAATGTGGCCATGACCACCCGGCCGGTGCCGTCGAATGTCCGGATTGCGGTGCAGCGCTTCCTATGCCTTGCAGGGCATGCGGTGAACTGGTGGATGCGGAAGCCAAGTTTTGCCCGCACTGCGGGTCAAGCCATGCGCTTACATGTCCTGGATGTCATCATGAGATCAAACCGGGCCAGAAGTTTTGCATGGAGTGCGGACATAAATTGATGTGAAGTGAAAGTGAGGGAATAGAGTGAATACAAGAACCACAAGTCGAAACGGATTATGGCTGGCTGCCGTTGTGCTTCCGGTCGTAACCATTCTTCTGTTCGGATTGATCGGTGGGATGGTTCAGCTGAATTCTTGGATATCCGGCATTGCCCTCGGATGCGCCGAATCGGCCATTCTCGTCTTTATCGGTTTTATCATTTACGGGCGTAAAGCGGCTTTGTCAGGAGCTCCTTTTTATATTGCTTCAGGCGTCATTATAGTAATCTATGCAGTCTCCGTTTTGCTGGAGGTCATTCTGCTGGGATATTTATTTAAGCTGCCTGAATCTTCGTATTTTATGATTCATCTTATAACCTTTCTGGGGTTTTCGGTTGTTTTGGGATTGGTAGCTCTGGCGGGAAAATATGCAGGGGCTCATGAACGGAAGGAAAGTGATCATCTGGCGGTTAAGAAAGAGACGGTGGCCTGGATCGAGGGAATCCGGAGAAAACTAGGTGAGATGCCGGGAGAGAACATTCATTCGTTAGACCGGCAGATGGCCGAGCTTGAGGAAACGCTTCGTTATAGTGATCCTATCACAGACACCTCTTTATACGAAGTGGAGCATATGATCCAGCAAAAGATCGCGATGTTGGAGGATCAAGTGGCGCTGATCGGGGAGACGCAAGCGGAACAACGCGATGAGCTGGCAGAGCAAACGATTCACATCATCCGCGACATCCTTAGAACGGTACAGGATCGCAACACGGAACTTCTGAGAGCAAAAGCGGGATCAACCTAATGCAGATGATAGAGGGGATGGAATATGAGAGCGTCTGATCTGAAGCGCTTTAAACAGAAATTCACAGGCATGGATTATTCCATTATCGCGCTGGCGGTTCTGTTTTTTCCGCTGGCCATTGTGCTGGCGGCTGTTCGGGTCCTTGTCACCCATCGCCATAATCAGTGTAAGGGAAGAAACAACCGGCTCTTCGGGTGGGTTCTGGTCATAACCTATGGAATCTTTGAATTGCTTATGATCCTCGCGACGATGGATGATAAAGATGTCGACGGCCTCTATTCGGCTTCCATCGTGTGGGGCGTTATTATACTGATTCCAGCCATCATCATGCTGTTGATAGCCAAAAAAGAAGAGAAAAAATTCAACCGTTTGCTGCAATTTTATTCGAATGCCATTCTGCAAAGAGGGCTCGTCCAGATTGAACATATCGCTCGAGAAGCAGGACAAACGCCGGCACATGCCGTCCGGGATATCACGTTCATGTTTGAACGGCGTATGCTGCCAAGCGGAAAGCTGGACAACGGTGTTGTCATCATCCCGTCCTTGAAGAGGAGGTCCCAGTCCCCATTGCAAGGGGAATTTGTTTCGCGCAGTGGCCAGCGAGTGCAGTATTCACTAGGTGATGTTAGAACGCCAATAACCCGAAACGAAGCCGCGCCCGATCCTGGTCCGAAATCTGTGGAATGTCCGGGCTGCGGGGCAAGATCGGTCGTAACGCATTTGGAGAAAAAAGAATGTGAGTATTGCGGTTCGGTGATTGTGGCTTAACCTTATTCATGCGTTCGATTAAGAAACAAATGAGGAGATCTTGGTATGAGCGTTTTAGCGAAGCCTTTTAAACCGAAATTTTCAAAATTCGATTATTTTATTATTGGTCTGACGTATGTGTTTTTTCCATTAGCTTTGATCATTGCTGCGTTTCGGATATTACCTACGCAACAACATCATAGTTTCAGGGGAAGAAATGCAAGGCTGGTCGGATGGGTATTGTTCGGTACGTACATTATGACCTCACTGATCATATCACTGGGGAGCGAAACCAGCGAGGAATTCTTAAACGGCAATTTAGCGATGGCATTGTGCCTATTAGTCCCTGCCATGCTGTTGCTTGTTGCTGCTGACCTAGCAGACAAGAAATTCCGAAAGCTGTTGAGAATTTACGCAGAGGCCGTTTTGCAGCGGCGTCTGGTTTACATCGATCATATTGCGATTGTAGCGAATCAAACCCAGGCCCACGTGATCCGGGATTTGAACTTTATGATCAAGGAGCGCATGCTTCCTTCTGGGAGGATTGAGAATGGTGTGCTGATGATCACTTCATTGCACAGAGAGTCAGTGGAACCTGCTGAGACTCAACAGGATATTGGATCGAAGTCTGTGGAATGTTCCGGCTGCGGTGCAAGAACCGTGATCTCACACCAAGAGGAAAAAGAGTGCGAGTACTGCGGCACGATCATTGTTGCTTAGATTTACCGCGGAGCGTTTGAATTCAAATCGAAAGCATGATTGTTTCATGGGCAGTCTCCACATATCGGAGACTGCTTTTTCTTGCGCATCATTTACAATTTTGATGTTTATACCGATGTGTTCCGATTCGAATTGCGATATAGTATAGGCTATAGCGTTGACATAGGAAATATCGGAATATCTAAAAAACTGGACACTTATGTATTGCCCTTACTTGGTATATCCAGTATAATGTCCACTATACGAATACAGTAGTCTTTGAGGAGAGGACGTTTGTGAAGGAACGCTACTATTTGGTCCGGGAAGACATCCTTCCCGAGGCTGTGGTTAAGACGATGCAAGTGAAAAAATTGCTGGCGTCGGGAGACGTTAGGACGGTCCATGAAGCTGTTGAGCAGGTTGGGCTTAGCCGAAGCGCTTTTTATAAGTACAAGGATGGAATCCACCCCATCAATCAATTGGAACGTGATGAAATCGTAACGATTTCTATCGATATGGAACATCGCTCCGGGATGCTATCCGAAGTTCTGGGGTTGGTAGCGGGTGAAGGCGGGAATGTGTTAACCATTCATCAGAGCATTCCGCTGCAGGGCATCGCCAATGTCGTGATTTCCGTCGAAGTTTCCAGGTTGAATGAGGAGCTGGATGATCTACTCGACGGATTGAGGCGAATAGCTGGAGTTAGAAGAGTGCAGATGATAGGCCAAGGTTAAGTTATGACGAATAAATAGATATCTATGTGATGGGATACAGGAGGTAGTGTATTAATGAAACCGGTCAAAGTAGGACTTTTGGGATTAGGAACCGTAGGAACAGGGGTTGTCCGCATCGTAGAGGGACACCAGGAGGATTTGAGCAGTCAGGTCGGTTCGCCGATTACAATAGAACGCATCGCTGTCAAACATTTGGAGAAGTACCGCAGTGTCAATGTGGATCAGAATAAATTGACGGAAGATCCATGGGCGGTCATCCGTGATCCGGAGATTGATGTCATCGTTGAAGTGATGGGCGGGATCGAGCAGACGAAAACCTATATCCTCGAAGCGCTGGAGCGCGGCAAGCATATCGTCACCGCAAATAAGGATCTGATGGCTCTCCACGGTGCCGAAATATTAGCCAAGGCGCAAGAGAAGCAGTGCGACGTGTTTTACGAGGCAAGCGTTGCTGGCGGCATTCCCATTATCCGAACGCTGATTGAAGGCTTCTCCTCGGATCGTATCATGAAAATCATGGGGATCGTGAACGGTACAACCAACTTCATTCTGACCAAGATGAGCCAAGAAGGCGCATCGTATGAGGATGTCCTGGCCGAAGCTCAGGAACTGGGTTATGCAGAAGCCGATCCGACCTCCGATGTGGAAGGATTGGACGCGGCCCGAAAAATGGCGATTCTCGGCACACTCGGCTTCCGAACGAACGTCGAGCTCCAGGATGTAACCGTTAAGGGAATTTCGCAAGTGACCAAAGAAGATATCGCCTATGCGAAGCGTTTGGGCTACGAGATGAAGCTTCTGGGTATAGCGGAGCGTCAGGACGATGAGTTCAGCATCACGGTTCAGCCTACGATGGTTCGCAATGGACATCCTATCGCCGCCGTGAATGGGGTATTTAACGCGGTTTATGTATACGGAGAAGCCGTAGGCGAAACGATGTTTTACGGCGCCGGCGCCGGCGAGATGCCAACCGCTACATCCGTTGTTGCCGACCTGGTTGCCGTCATCAAGAATCTGAAGCTCGGCGTCAACGGCCTCAAAGCCATCGTTCCTTACAAACCGAAGAAACTCAAAACCGATGAGCAGATCATGTACAAGAATTTCATTTTGCTGCATGTGGACGATAAAGCAGGTGTGCTTGCCCAGATTACGCAGGTGTTCGCTGAATACAACGTCAGCCTGGAATCCGTTGTTCAGCAGCCGAACGAGCATAATCCGGATGCTGAGATTATCATCGTCACGCACAACGCGAGCAAAGCCAATATGGATGAAGTGTTGAATCATTTCGAAGGCCTGGAAGTCATTCGCCGGATAAAAAGTGTTTACCGTGTTGAAGGATAATTGAATTAGAATCCATTTAATGACCAGAACTAATTTTTTCATAAGAAAAGGAGAACATGAGAGATGCCGTATGAAGGATTGCTTCAAACCTACAGAGAATATTTGCCGGTAAATGAGCGTACTCCGCTTCTAACGCTTAAGGAAGGGAACACCCCCCTGATCAAAGCTGTGAATCTATCCGAAGAGCTCGGAATTGATCTGCATTTCAAATTTGAAGGACTTAATCCAACGGGTTCATTTAAAGACCGCGGGATGGTGATGGCCGTAGCGAAAGCAATGGAAGAGGGAAGCCGTACCATTATGTGCGCCTCCACGGGTAATACTTCTGCAGCAGCTGCTGCTTATGCCGCTCGTGGCGGGTTAAATTGTATCGTTATCATTCCGAACAATAATATTGCGCTCGGCAAGCTCGCCCAGGCGATGATCTATGGAGCGAAGGTCATTGCGATCGAGGGCAATTTTGACCGCGCGCTGGAAATTGTACGCGAGATTACGGCGAAGCATCCGATTGCGCTTGTGAACTCCGTGAATCCTTATCGAATCGAAGGCCAGAAGACGGCTGCATTCGAAGTCGTTGACCAGTTGGGGAAAGCTCCGGACGTGCTGGCGATTCCGGTCGGCAATGCGGGGAACATCTCCGCTTACTGGAAAGGATTTAAAGAGTACCATGCTGCGGGCAAATCATCTTCACTTCCGAAAATGCTTGGATTTGAAGCGGAAGGTGCTATGGCGATCGTGAAGGGCGAGCCTATCGCGAATCCGGAAACGGTAGCGACTGCCATCCGTATCGGGAACCCGGCCAGCTGGAAAACCGCGGTTGCCGCCGCAGAAGAATCCGGTGGACAGATTAACTACGTGACGGATGAAGAGATTTTGGAAGCATACCGCAAAATCGCATCGCGTGAGGGCATTTTTGCCGAGCCAGGATCGGCAGCCTCCATCGCAGGCGTTTATAAAATGAAGCGCGAAGGATACTTTAAAGGTGGAGAGTCCGTTGTCTGTGTGCTGACAGGGCATGGGCTCAAGGATCCGAATATCGCCATTTCTACCGTGAACGCCGAACCGCTCGTCGTATCAGATACGGAATCAGCTGTAATGGATGCCATTGCTAAGCTTGAAGGAGCTGCACGGGTATGAGTTTGTCCCAAGGTGTCCGGGTGAGGGTTCCGGCCAGTACGGCTAATTTGGGACCCGGATTCGATACACTCGGCATGGCATTGTCTCTGTATTCCTGGATCGAGATGAAGGCGTCGGAGCAGACCGTATTCCATCTTCATGGTGATGAGATGGGCGGTCTGCCGACCGATAAGAGCAACCTGATCTACAAGGTGGCTCAGATGGTTTTTGAAGAGGCGGGACAGGCTGTTCCTGATCTTGAGATTTCCATGTATTCCGAAATTCCGCTTACCCGCGGCCTCGGCAGCAGTGCATCGGCGATTGTAGGGGCGCTGGCGGCTGCTAATGCGCTGATCGGTTCGCCGCTGCCCGATTCCAAGCTTTTTGACATGGCGACGGATCTTGAGAAGCACCCGGATAATGTAGGGGCTTCTTTATTTGGAGGGATTATTACGGCTGTATGGGACGGAGCCCATGCGGATTATATCCGCATTGAACCTCCAGCTGACCTCGGAACGCTCGTGGTTATTCCCGATTTCGAGTTGGCTACATCCAAAGCAAGGGAAGCGCTGCCCGCCCAGGTCAGTTTAGCGGATGCTGTATATAATATTAGTCGATCCTCCTTGATGACCGCGGCTCTTTCTGCAGGCAGACTGGACTTGATTCGTGCCGCTATGCAAGACCGGATTCACCAGCCCTATCGGGTGCCGCTTGTGCCAGGGATGACCAAGATTTTGACCGAAGCGACAAGCCACGGAGCGCTCGGCGTTGCGCTAAGCGGAGCGGGCCCGACGATGATTGCGTTGGTGGATCGGAACGATTCGCGGGTAGAAGAATTGAGCGCGTATTTAATGGAGACGATGAAGGCGGAAGGAATCTCGTCTTCGTGCTACCAATTGAATCCAGTTGCGGAAGGCGTCCAGCTCTTGGATGATATAAACAATAGATCCTTTTTGGATATGATTAGAGGGGAAGTTACCGCATGAAAAAAATAGCCTTGTTGCCCTCAGGATCGGTATCTCATGAAGCGATACTTTATCTCCTTAACGGTGAGCCGGTGGAGTTTGTCCACCATAAACTGATCTCTGATGTATTTATGTCTACAGTAGAAGGAAAAAGCGATTATAGCGTGATCCCGATTGAGAATACCATCGAAGGCTCCGTGAGCCTTCATATGGATTGGTTGGTCAATGAGGTGGATCTGCCGATGCAGGTGGAGTGGGTCTATCCATCCATTCAAAACCTGATCGGAAATGCTGCCGAGTTCCAATCAAATGACGGTACGATGGATTACAGTAAAATCACAAAAATTTGGTCTCACCAAGTAGCAACGGCCCAGTGCCGTCAGTTCCTCGCGAAGGCTGCGCCACAGGCTGAGTTGGAGCAAGTAGGCAGCACCTCGGAAGGGGTTAAGATCGTAAAGGAAAATCCCGGCCAGGGATGGGCGGCGATCGGCACTTCACTAGGCGCAGCCACTCACGGATTAAACGTGCTTGCCGAGCGTATTACCGACCATGATAACAATTACACCCGGTTTGTATTGATTGGACGCGAGCCGATTTCAGTCAACCGTTCGCCGGAGCATATCAAGACCAGCATTCTTGTGACTCTCCCAGAGGATGTGCCGGGAGCGCTGCATCAGGTGCTTTCGGCTTTTGCATGGCGGCGCCTGAACCTGTCGCGCATCGAATCCCGTCCGACGAAGAAGAAGCTCGGTAATTACTATTTTTATATCGATGTCATGGCCGCAGCGGATTCCGTTCTATTGCTCGCTGCCATGGGAGAGATAGAGGCGCTGGGATGTTTGGTTCGTGTGCTGGGTACTTATCCGGGCTATGCGTACGAGAGTGAGAAAATGGAGGTTAAGTAAATGTCAGAGCAATGGATCTATCTGGATGGAGAATTCGTCACAAAAGAGAATGCGAAAGTATCCGTTTTTGACCATGGATTTTTGTACGGGGACGGCATATTCGAAGGCATTCGGATATATAACGGCAACATCTTTAAGTGCAAGGAACACTTGGATCGGCTGTACGATTCCGCCAAGTCCATCGATTTAGTCATCCCCCTGGCATATGATGAGCTGCTGGAAGCTATGGCTGAAACGATTCGACGCAACGATATGCGGAACGGGTACATCCGTATCGTTGTATCCCGAGGCGTTGGCAATCTGGGTCTGGATCCGCGTCGCTGCCCTAAACCAACGGTGTTAATCATTGTGGAACAGCTGGCAATCTACTCTGAAGAAGCTTATCTCAATGGTTTGAAGGCCGTATCCGTAGCCCAGCGCCGTAACATTCCGGATGCGCTCAATCCGAAAATCAAGTCTTTGAACTATTTGAACAATATTCTTGTGAAGATCCAATCCAACTTTGCGGGAGCGGATGAAGCGATCATGATGAATGCGCAAGGATATGTGACGGAAGGCTCCGGGGATAATATTTTTATCGTGAAAAACGGCGTGGTCACCACGCCACCGTGCTACCTTGGTGCGCTTGAAGGCATTACCCGTCAGGCGATTATTGATCTATGCGATAAACTCGGTATTAAATTGAAGGAAGAGCCTTTCAGCATGCATGACGTATATATTGCCGACGAAGTCTTTTTTACAGGAACCGCCGCTGAGGTCATCGCCGCTCGTGAAATTGACGGACGGATGATCGGAAAAGGGCAGGCTGGTCCAATTACGCTTCAATTGCTCGAGGAATTCCGCAGAATAGTGGATCAAGACGGTTATAAGGTGTGGGAATCCTAATGTTTTAGGACAGCTAAATAAACGACTTAAACAATCCTTTCATGTCGATGAAAGGATTTTTTTTGCCCAGAGGGATGTCAATCGCCTATTCCGTGCATAGGATGTAGTAACGAAAGCGGGCGAATTACATGACGCCTAGAAGAGTGTAGGAGGTTTTAGCGGCGTGAAGATACACATCGTCAAGGAAGGCGACACCCTATATGAGCTGTCCAAAAAATACGACGTTCCTTTAGCGAAAATCATCGATGCCAATCCACAGCTGGTGGATCCGAATAAGCTCGATGTCGGTACCAAAATCAAAGTACCGACAGAGCCTGTTCCGGTACCAGGCGGCAGCCAACCCATTATCCATAAGCATGCGGTAAAGCAGGGGGACTCCCTCTGGAAATTGTCGAAGGCATGGGGAGTCACATTGAAGGAAATCATCGATGCCAATCCGCAGCTTAAAAATCCGAATGCCCTGCTGGTGGGAGAAGTCGTGAACATCCCTTCATCAGGCGTATATGCGGAGTCTGGCGCAGATGACGGAGTTTCAATGAGCAGTGGTAGTGGCAGTGGTTCTACCCCGGGCAAGAAGAAGCCGGGCAGCAAGGATTACACCGGGGTAAAGGAAGAAATCACAGCGCCGATCGAGCAGCCTCCGGTTGTTCCCGAAGTTAAGGAGCCCGAGCCGCCGATTTTGCCGAAACTTCCTGAGATTTCGCCTTTTCCCGAGGAGCCTAAGAAATTCGAACCGGAGTACAAACCGGAGATTTTACCTGAAATCAAGAAGCCGATCGTTCTGCCGGAAGTCAAGAAACCAGAGATCCTGCCAGAAGTAAAGAAACCGGATGTCATGCCGGATTTTAAAAAGCCCGTAATCATGCCTGATTTCAAGCCGGAATTTAAACCTGAATTCAAACCTGAATTCAAACCTGAATTCAAACCAGAGTACAACCCGCCATATAAACCAATAGAGCCGGAGTTTATGTACCCTGTCAAAACCATGCCGTTACCTCACCCAATCCATCCCATGGCCGAACCATGTCCGCCTTTTGCGGAGATGCCACTTCATATGATGCCGCATCCGTGTCCGGAATTTCCTTTTAAAGAAGCGCCTGCATTTATGATGCCTCCATACGGCGGGTTTCATGAAGGACCATGTGGTTGCCATGAACCTAAACATTGGCATGGTGCCGATTACGGCACAGCCGTCCATCCGTACCACCATATACCGCAGGAAGCGATGCCTGTTTCCTACAATGAAGGCTGGGGAAATGTAGTTTCAGGATATCCGGGTGTTTCTGAACAGCCCATGAGCTTGGAATATTCCCAGTTCTCGATTACGGAATCCTATACAGGGAATATGGGTTCCGATTACCATCCATATCCTGAGCATCATCATACAGCGGCGACATACGGTTATGTTCCATCTCCTTGCGGGTGCCACGGGGGAGAAGTGAGCCCGCACTATAACATGCCGCAGCACGGGCATTATCAGTATGCACCAGATATGGCGGTACCGTATCAACCTTGGCAGGGTGGAATGGAATACAATGCTGGGGCATACGGCTATCCGTCCGCACACATGGGAACTCAAGGAGCATATCCTCCATTTGTAAATCCATATGAACAAAACTGGAATGATCGGCAAAATGACCAGCAGTTCGATTCGGCATTCAATCCGTCGGCTTCATTCGAAGTGAAGCAATCCAATATGTCGGTCAGCAGTGAAGTTGAGAACGATACGGAACCATCCGCATCCAGAGATACCACCATTGAAGAGAATGCCAAGGAGCGGGCCAAAGTCCATCGTCAGCAAGCTAATAAAACAAGAACCGCAGCCAAGAAATCACGCAAGCCTCAAGCCTCACCAAAAGGTAAGCGCCACAATCCCTGGATCAAGGGTTAAGACATCAACAATAAAAGCCTGGTTATAGCTAAACAAAAGGGACCTCATCTTGGTCCCTTTTGTATGCTCGCCTGACATACTGTCTATGAATCTACTGTACTGTAATGTAATACTGCTAACCGCCATTAATAAAAGAAATACCATCTGGAAGAAATTATGTATTGCTATCGAATCGAAAAATATGATACATTATAAATCCAGCCGCGATAAGCAAGATGCGATGGGATAGAGGTAAACCGAAAGTACTGAGAACTTAAGAAGAACTTAAAAAAACTTTCTAAAAAAACCTCTTGCATTATCGAAACAAACATGATATATTATAAGAGTTGCTGGTGCGAACGAGATTCGCCGGTAACGAGAAGTTGATCTTTGAAAACTGAACAACGAGTGAGTAAAACGAACCACTTTGGTGGGACGTTGAAATAGAGAATTGAACAAATTCTCGTCAGTTAAGAAATGAGCAAATCAAACACTTTATTGGAGAGTTTGATCCTGGCTCAGGACGAACGCTGGCGGCGTGCCTAATACATGCAAGTCGAGCGGACTTAATGGAGTGCTTGCACTCCTGAAGGTTAGCGGCGGACGGGTGAGTAACACGTAGGCAACCTGCCCTCAAGACTGGGATAACTACCGGAAACGGTAGCTAATACCGGATAATTTATTTCACAGCATTGTGGAATAATGAAAGACGGAGCAATCTGTCACTTGGGGATGGGCCTGCGGCGCATTAGCTAGTTGGTGGGGTAATGGCTCACCAAGGCGACGATGCGTAGCCGACCTGAGAGGGTGAACGGCCACACTGGGACTGAGACACGGCCCAGACTCCTACGGGAGGCAGCAGTAGGGAATCTTCCGCAATGGGCGAAAGCCTGACG
>NZ_JBHDJG010000002.1:0-939560 GCF_043195395.1 Paenibacillus ilasis | reverse complement strand
CGTCAGGCTTTCGCCCATTGCGGAAGATTCCCTACTGCTGCCTCCCGTAGGAGTCTGGGCCGTGTCTCAGTCCCAGTGTGGCCGTTCACCCTCTCAGGTCGGCTACGCATCGTCGCCTTGGTGAGCCATTACCCCACCAACTAGCTAATGCGCCGCAGGCCCATCCCCAAGTGACAGATTGCTCCGTCTTTCATTATTCCACAATGCTGCGAAATAAATTATCCGGTATTAGCTACCGTTTCCGGTAGTTATCCCAGTCTTGAGGGCAGGTTGCCTACGTGTTACTCACCCGTCCGCCGCTAACCTTCAGGAGTGCAAGCACTCCATCAAGTCCGCTCGACTTGCATGTATTAGGCACGCCGCCAGCGTTCGTCCTGAGCCAGGATCAAACTCTCCAATAAAGTGTTTGACTTGCTCATTTCTTAACTGACGAGAATTTGTTCAATTCTCTATTTCAACGTCCCACCAAAGTGGTTCGTTTTACTCACTCGTTGTTCAGTTTTCAAAGATCAACTTCTTCGTTACCGGCGAATCTCTTTCGCACCAGCAACTCTTATATCTTATCATATCCACTCGATCATTGCAAGCTTTTTTGAATTTGTTTTTCAAATTCATTTCGGCTTGTTATCTCAAGCGTTTGTTTCGACCGTATTTCTTGGCCGGAAATATAATATACCATGCACAGATCTTGAATGCAAGTCTTTTTCAAAAGGTTTTTTCATAGAATGCTCTCTATCTAATATAGTGTAGCTGACAGAAAAGGAAGAACTCAATGTTTTCTGCTCTGCTTTTGATGACATGTCTACTTGGTCACTGAACATTTCTATATTACGACTAACTTAAATCTCAGATTCGAAAACGTCCCGCTTTATGTGCATCCATAGGAGAATGTCTGAGTAAGCTACCAACTTTCCTTAACCGTTCATGAGTCATACGCATCGTTTTTATCTTATCTATCACCCATATCTACATTTCAGAAATAAAAAAGCGAAAGCTCCGGATAGATACCCGAAGCCTTCGCTCTATTTGTTCATTTATTATGAGATAGAATTCCGAAACTATTCGGCACCGAGGAAAGCGTACCGGATCAAGATGATCACAAACAGGATCCACATCAGCCAATGCACCTTAGTATCTGTGCGTCCGATCAACTTGCCGAATACCGCCAGGATGACATAAGCAATGATACCGGCAGAGATGCCGTTAGCGATACCGCCAGTAAAAGGCATCAGGATGATGGTCAAGAATGCCGGGAATGCCTGCATGAAATCATCCCACTCGATATCCCGCACCTGGCTCATCATCAGTACACCGACAATGACAAGCGCTGGAGCTGTAGCAGCCGAAGGAACAACCAGAGCAATCGGAGCCAAGAACAATGCCAGAATAAAGAGTACGCCTGTAGTAACCGCAGTCAAGCCAGTACGTCCACCCTCTGCAACACCGGAAGTACTTTCTACGAAAGCTGTGATTGTACTGGTTCCAAGGAATGCGCCTGCACTTACGCCGCCAGCATCCACGAGCATCGCTTTACCAAGCTTCTTCTCGCCTTCCTCTTTATTCTTCAGGAGTCCCGCACGACCTGCGGTACCAACCAATGTACCGAATGTATCGAACAATTCAACAAATGTAAAGATGAAGATAACTTCTACAAGACCAATGCCAAGGGCGCCCTTCAAGTCCATCTGACCGACAGCCAGATTATCAAATGAAGGAATCCAGCTTGCAGTGCTCAGACCTGACAGATCGGTTACTCCCATTGGAACACCAATCAGCGTCGTCAGCACGATACCGATAAGCAAAGCGCCCTTCAATTTGAGAACCATCAGGATGGCAATCAGGAACAGGCCGATGATCGCAAGCAGCGTATCCTTGTTCTCAACGAAATTCCCCAGGCCAAGATTGAAGGCACCGCCTGGTACCGGATGAGTAATATCCGTTCCCGGGTTAATGGAAGCCGTCACGATGTTGCCCAGCTTAAGACCAACGATGGTAATGAACAGGCCAATACCGACCGTAATGGCAATCTTTAAGTTGTTCGGTACCGCAGTCAACAGCATTTGGCGGACTTTGGTTACCGTGAGAATAATGAAGACAATACCGGAGATAAATACTGCACCGAGTGCGGCCTGCCAGGTAATCGCTCCGTTCGAGCTTAATACAACTGTCATGAAATATGCGTTCAACCCCATACCAGGCGCCAACGCAACCGGAATGTTAACGAAGAAGCCCATCGCCATCGTCACAAGGCCGGCACCTACTGCAGTAGCGAAAAATACGCCTTCCTGCGGAATACCCGCGCCATCAGGACCCAGGAACAAATTGTTGACCAGCAGGATGTAAGCCATGGTCATAAAGGTCGTCAAGCCTGCGATAATCTCGGTTCTTACATTTGTTCCGTGTTCCTTTAGTTTAAAGAAACGCTCCATTGTAGAGATATCCCCCTTAAAATTAATGACCGGCAACATACAAAAAAAGACCCTAAGGATAAATCCCCAGGGCCGTCGCTTGAAAAAAGAGCCGCAAAACAATCATTCGCATGCTGCAGGGCAGCATCCTTATCGAATAACCAGCTGCTGCTTTATGGAGCGCTGCTCCATCTTGCAGGCCGATATCTCGAATGCTGGACGAGTCCGCATCATTATATTGCCGCTCTTCTTTTCGTAGCGAGATCATTACGGTGACCTGTAGAGACTCCCGGGCCCATTCCCGGGATTATACGAAAAAGCTCGTTATTTGTAGTTGTCATGTCAGTTTCTACACATATTCTAGGACGAGACGCCCAACCTTGTCAATAACAAAAACGAATATTAAACTTGTCAATTTAAAGAAATGTTCGGAAATTGATATTCCCATGCGCACATGATCACTGAAATCCGTTCGAGAGGCGTTTCATTCGTGATAGTAGCAGACGCGATCGAAACCGGATTGTTTCCACACGCAGGATGAAATAGGGAGCACTAGGCTCCTTAGGAGAAGCTTATTGCTATTTTACCGACAGCATGATGGGTCTCACTCAATGCGTGGGCATCGTAGAGCCCTTTTTGCGAAAAAGGAAACGTAGCTCCTACGACTGATCTTATCTTTTTTTGCTCCAACAGGTCGGCTATTTCCTGAAGCTGCTGACCATTGGGATCCAGCCATATATTTTTGGCGGTTACGTCATATTCCCTTACCAGCTCTTCATCAAAATCGCTGACAATCGATATGATTCGCCCGGTATGTTTTTTCAGCACTTTAAAGCTATTCTTCTGAACGTCACCGCCCATCGTATCGAACACAACGTCCACATCCGATAATACATCTTCAAATCGGGTCGTGCGATAGTCAATAATCCGATCAGCTCCGAGTGAAGCCAGAAGCTCATGATTACGTTCACTGGCTGTCGTTATAACGTAAGCTCCCGCTTGTTTGGCAAACTGGATAGCGAACATGCCAACGCCACCTGCGCCTGCGTGAATCAATACCTTCTCTCCTTCAGTCAGTTCACCATGTGTAAAAAGCGCCTGCCAAGCAGTCAGTCCTGCGAGCGGAACGGATGCGGCTTCCTCCCATGAGATAGCAGCAGGCTTCCGCGCCAGCAGGTGATCATCCACCAAAGTATATTCGGCATATGTGCCAAAACGGGTGGTTTCCGGACGGGCAAACACTGCATCTCCCACTTTCCAATCCGTTACCTCGTTCCCAATTTCCGAAATTATCCCGGCAACATCCCATCCCAAAATAATCGGAAACTCCCAATCCATCATTTGTTTTAAATAGCCCTCACGGAGCTTCCAGTCAATTGGATTGATCGAGGTGGCAGCCACTTTGACTAAAACCTGATGAGCTTGCGGTGTTGGCTTAGGTACTTCTCTTTCCTGAAGCTCTTCCTTGCCCCCATAACGATCAATGACGATAGCTTTCATTCTTTTCCTCCTCACAGGTTCAGGTCTTGGTTCTGCCTTAAAGCTCGCTCTTAACAATGCACCCTAACGTATTATTCATCTTATTTCACAAAAGATGCATACAATCCAAACGATTGGCTCCTATCCGTCCATTGGTTAAAGGAAAAAAATTCGTGTGTTACAAGCACACATAAAAAACCTTCAATCCCACGGATGTGGATTTGAAGGTTTTTTGGTTTAGTGCAGCAGTATAAAAACTATTCCCACTCGATCGTTGCTGGTGGTTTGGAAGTCACGTCATACACGATACGGTTGACATTCTCGACTTCGTTCACGATACGTACGGAGATCTTCTCGAGCACATCCCATGGGATACGCGCCCAGTCCGCTGTCATGCCGTCAATGGAGGTTACCGCACGGATACCTACGGTGTAGGAATACGTACGTGCATCACCCATTACGCCGACACTCTTCATGTTCGGAAGCGCCGTGAAATACTGCCAGATCTCGCGATCCAGTCCCGCCTTCGCAATCTCTTCGCGCAGGATGTAGTCGGAATCACGAACGATTTGCAGCTTGTCCTCCGTTACTTCACCCAGTACGCGAATCGCAAGACCCGGGCCAGGGAAAGGTTGACGGTGAACGATCTCATCCGGTAAGCCCAGCTCTTCGCCGACTTTACGAACCTCATCCTTAAAGAGTGCTTTGAGCGGCTCGATCAGCGTGAATTTCATGTCTTCAGGCAGCCCGCCGACATTGTGGTGGGATTTGATTGTATGCGCCGTGTCCGTACCGCTCTCAACGATATCGGTATACAGCGTGCCTTGTGCCAGGAATGCAAAATCATCAAACTTGCTGGACTCCTCATCGAATACGTAGATAAACTCGTTGCCGATGATTTTCCGTTTTTTCTCCGGATCGTCTACGCCTTTCAGCTTGGACATGAAGCGTTCCTGAGCGTCAATCTTAACGACCTTCATATCAAACTTGCCGACGAAGGTTTCCATCACGCTCTCGGCCTCGCCCTTGCGCAGCAGTCCATGATCGATGAACATACATGTCAGCTGATCGCCGATGGCCTTGTGAATCAGCATGGCCACAACGGAGGAATCAACGCCGCCGCTCAGCGCGCACAGCACTTTTTGTTCGCCGACGACTTCACGGATTTCGCGAACCTGGTCCTCGATAAAAGTCTCCATGCTCCAGTTGCCTTCGCAACCGCACACTTCGTACAAGAAATTCTTGATCATTTCGTTACCATGGACGGAGTGACGAACCTCCGGATGGAACTGCACAGCGTACAGCTTCTTATCCTCGTTACTCATTGCAGCGATCGGAGCGGATTCCGTTCCTGCATCCAGCTTAAAGCCGGAAGGCAGCGATACCACGTGATCACCGTGACTCATCCATACCGTTTGTTTTTGCTCAATCCCTTTGACAAGTATCGAGTTCGGAGCAAATTCCAATTCGGCTTTTCCGTATTCACGTTTCGAAGCACGTTCTACTTTTCCGTCCAGCTGTTGAGCCATCAACTGCATGCCGTAGCAAATGCCGAAGATCGGCAGTCCCAGATCATAAATGGCGGGGTCCACATGCGGTGCATTCTCGGAATACACGCTGGAAGGACCTCCTGAGAAAACAATGCCGCGCGGGGAAAGTTCTTTAATTTTCTGGGCGGGCGTGTTGTATGGCAGAAGCTCACTATAAACGCCAAGATCGCGAATACGACGTGCTATAAGTTGGTTGTACTGTCCACCGAAGTCCATAACGACGATGATTTCATTAGGCTTATTCATTACCGGGCCTCCCTTGATTAATGAAATTAATTATACGCAACCCTAATTCATACCGTCAAGAAAGAGGGCCCTTTGTTTTCATGCCAGTTTTTTGACAATTCGAATACATTGGCGTAAAAAGAGTACTTTTTCAGTACGGGACCACGGTTCATCATGGTATGCCGCCCGCTCCCAGCGCTGTGCAAACTGCTCCAGCTCCGCCCTGAATTCGGTATCTGCAATCGACAAGGCATTGACGTATTGGCGCATGGTCTGCCCTCTTTCTAACTCTCCAAACCTTCGCTGGAGCTTGTCCCAAACCCAGACCGAGGCCGATACGAGTCCCTCCCGCCCGCTTACTGCTATCGTTCTGGCCATCCTCATGAAGGCCAAACTTTCGCGCACGGTCGGAATTTGATACATAACTGCCACTAGGATGGGAAGAACCAATAAGAGTACGCCCCCAAACATCACAGGACCGATGGCGGCTATCAGAAGGAGTACTTTAACAACTCCGTAAATCATGGAATTCCACAAGCTGTTCCAGTACTTAAGCCCGGCAGAACCGGAATCACCGGCAAGCGGAGGCGTGGACATCTGCCCGAAGCCAAAGCCTGGGGTTGGATCGAACATTACCCAGCCTTGTCCCGGAAAAAAAACCTCAACCCACGCATGCGCATTCTTTTGTGCTACCGCATAGCGGTCAAGAGTACCTGCCACCCGCTCACCCGGTGCAAATCCGGTCACGTAGCGTGCGGGTATGCCCTCGGATCGGAGCAGCACGGTCATGGTCGTAGCAAAATGAACGCAGTACCCTTCCTTCGTATCAAACAAAAAATAATCCGTAAAATCCCTGCCTTCCGGAGGCACGGATGTTTGCAGGGAATAGGTATAGTTCTGCTCCAAATAGGATTCGATAGCTTGCGCCTTTTCATACCTATTCACAGCGTCCAATGTGATCTCCCTTGCTAAATCCCTCACCCTGAAGGGCAGCTGCTCGGGAAGCTGCAGGTACATCTCCTTCAAATATTCGGGATCGTTGTCAGTCGTACTGCGGAGTGACTGCTCCTCCGGCTGATGGTATAGAGTTTCTATGGTATAACCGGATACCGCCCTCTCGCCTTGCAAGGATACCGTTTCGGACAGCCTGTCAACGGCAAGCCTCGGTGTACCTCTCTCTTTGGAGAAATGCATCTCCTTCACGCGGGTAATAAGGCCTCCGGACAGCACGGTCTGGATGGGGGTATCTTGTTCGAAAGTCAGTGTCTGGACCAGCCTGTCTCCATTAGGACGCTCCCAATAGGGGAGGATGTCGCTCAGGTCTTCGGATAGCTTGACGGGCTTGCGGATCGAGGGATCTGCATCCCACTTCCGCCCATCATACCGGTTATACGTGTCTCCCCGCCAATAAGTCGGTTCAGGCGATTGTGCGGTAAAATACAACGCATCGTTCAGCGTCAGCGGACCTCCCAAATCTTTTCCCTGGGAAGCGTATCCGGCAACCTGAGAGGCAGGAATCGACGGTTCCGCGTTTCCCCAGATTCGATCCCCCCATCCCGTCAGTCGTTCCGCCATTTCGGATACCGTTAATCCCACACCCGCCGAAGGCTCGCTAAAAACTCCTCCCACTCGGGGAATTCCGGCGATCAAACAGGAAGCAAGCAGCACCACCAGGCTCCAGCGAAGCACTGGCAGCCCGGACAAGCGGCCGGATCGAACAGGCTCGGGGATATCAGTTCCACTATAGGATCCCTCAACGGTTTCCTGCTTCAGCTTAAGAATCAGCATCATACCCTGGGCCAGTAAAATATACAGTACAGCCCGCAGCATATCACGGTATATGCTCTCCTCCATGGCGGATTCCAGCACTGCCAAATAAACCAGCGTCGAACCGCCAAACAACCACACGGTTCGGCGATACAAAGCCAGCATATGGACCGCTGATACCATGATCGCCCAGCCGACAAGGAGGATGATGGTTCTCGTCTCCTGGCTTAAGGCAGTAAACTCCCATGCATTTCCGAATACCGAAACGTCACCCGGTAGTATATCCGAAGCATAATCGGTCAGCCATGCCAGCGGACGGCTGTATTCAAACAAACGGGCACACAGCCAGACCACCAGAACAGCGTTCAGCGGCAGCCACACCCAGCCCCGCAACGTAAATAATCCTTGCAGCAGCAAGAATAAAGCCCAGATGAATAAGGTTTGCAGCATAAGATGGCCGCCCATGTCCCCTGCATCCCGAAGCGGCAAGAGCCACTCTGACAGCAGTCCCATAACCGGCAGCGTAATCAATATGCGGTGAAGAAGCGTTCCGTGCGACAATCGGGAGACGAAAATATGGGGGACGCTCCAGGCTCCGGATATCCCGGTCTTCCGATGGCCTCCATCCCTAACGGGCGAGCTTCCCGGTTCGATCATGGCCGGCACCTCCTATCTGCATTGGCTTCCCATTTGTCGGCTTTTCATGCAAATAAACCAGCCTCCCGCCTTTGCTGAAAAACTCTCGTGCCCACTCCGGCTGCGCCTGATTCTCCAATGGACTAACCCATGAGCTTGAATTTCCAGTCGATTTTAGACGCTTTACACTTTGCGTACAGAAGATGGTAACTTTTCTGCTGCCCTCATTGAGCAGGTTGATTGCTGCGACAGCCGCACCCTGATGAAAAACCCCCGTAATAATCGCCCAATCCGTATTCTTTTGCGAGGGAGAAAGAGACTTCTCGAAACTTTGGTTCCGTACAGGATCTTTCCCGGCTAGCTGAACGGAGGCAAGCGGCACCAGCGTATTCTGCTGCTCCTTGGATACGCCTTTGCGTTCGATCGATTGGCCCTCTAAATTCGCTCCATCCATACGTAATTGATAGGGAATTCTGCATCGAATGAGCCGGGATACAAATCCTGCTGCCGCAGATACCGCGCCTTCAAATGCATCCTCCGGTTTCAAAGCGCCAAGACCTTCATACCCTTGGAGCGATGTATCCAGCACAACCCCCTGCCTTGATCCATAGCCCTCATGCGGCATGAAAGATTGCAAGCGTCCGAGCTTCGCGGAATTCTTCCAATGAATCCGGTTCATGGGATCGCCGGGAACATAATCGCGCACGCCCGAACCTCTCATTTCATTCCAAACGTTAAAGCGTATACGTTCATCTTCCATGTCCATATCGCTTCCATGTTTGGGAACCTGGGCCTCCGGCCACTCGGCGGGTCTTGGCAGCACGATCATGCCGCCTGTATCGCTTTGCACACTCCGGCTTGTCCTGAACCAACCGAACATATCGCCCCATTCCACCTCGCTATAGATTGAAGACCAGACTCCGCGGGGAACCTGGTTCAGTCTGTAGGTATACTCGAGCCTTCGCTTCATGCCGGGGAACAACAGCTTGCGATGTTCCCTGCTGCCGATCCGGTCGGTTATGATAAGCCACGGCACGGGCAGAAGGGAACGATAAGTTACTCGAACCGTCATCTGAGCAGAATCCCCCGCCTGTATGCACGAAGGGAAGCTTGTATGCGAAAGGGTGATTCGGGTTGGGCCCAGCAAACTCGTCAAAGCCCCGCCAAGCAATAGAATCGTGGATGCCCACCATACAAGCCGCAGCGATTCCCCGCCTAACCAAACATAAAGGCCCAACGAAACGGACCAGATGGCCGCTCCTCTCGACCATTCCAGCAGACGGCGTCTCATGACGGATTTCCCTTCCGGCTGCGCTGGCGCGGCAAATCAAACCTCGTAATGATGGACTCCACCATTTCATAAGGAGTTACGCCGGCAGCGCGTGCCTCATGGGACAGATGAATCCGATGGGTGAGCACAGATACGGCAACACGTAGACAATCATCAGGGATGACATACATTCGACCTGTCAGAAACGCAGCTGCCTGTGAAGCGCGGAGCCACGCCAATGTCCCTCTCGGACTAACCCCCAGGGTCACGCCCTGCTGTCTTCGGGAAGCATCGGCCACACTGACCATGTAACGTTTTATGGTGTCATCCACAAATACACGGGAAACCATCTGCTGCATCCGGATGAGCTCGGAACCCATCATGAGCGGTTTCAGATCATCCAATCTGGAACTGCCCATCCCCCGCTCCAGCAGCTCCAATTCACCTTCCATATTGGGATATCCCAGCGATAATTTCATCAAAAAACGATCCAGCTGCGCCTCCGGCAGGCGGCTTGTCCCTTCATATTCATAAGGATTTTGCGTTGCCAGCAGGAAGAAGGGGGCAGGCAGCGGATAGGTATGACCGTCCACGGTGACGCGTCCCTCTTCCATCGCCTCCAGCAGCGCGGATTGTGCCCGCGGCGATGCCCGGTTAATTTCATCGGCCAACACAATATTGGACATCACGGGTCCTGGCCTAAATACGAATTCCCCCGTATGGGGATAATAGACCGATGCCCCTGTAATATCCCCTGGCATCAGATCATACGTAAACTGAATGCGGCTGAAATCACAGCCGATTAACGCAGCCACCGACTTCACCAGCATGGTCTTCCCGACTCCCGGCACATCCTCCAACAGCACATGTCCTCCGGCCAGCAAGGCAATCATCGTTAACGAGATTTGCTCCTCATGTCCTACAATGACACTGCCGATCCGTTGGGTAACCCTCCCCAGAAGCTCAGGTGCCCACTCCGGATGATTTGCTTCTTCAGCATGAACGGATGAACTAAACAAGAACATCAACCTCCAACCTATATTCATAGATTATTAGATAGCGGTAACTTGGAATCTTGAATCTATGAATAGGTTTTCCAAGAAAGCACGAAGATAGACGTCTTTTGCTAGAAAAGGATTGGCCTGCTCCGCATGATTTAGATAGGTACGGTCGGCCTTGCCTAATCGGCATCCAAATAAAAAAGCACCTGGTTCGGAGAGTTCTTGACGATACTCACCAAACCACGAAAAAGGCCAGCCCGTTGCTACGGCTGGCCTTCAATACCATTCCACTTACATGCTGGCTTTCATCGTTCACATCAGTTCATCGCATTAACGATTCACGGCCTTCATCATTTCCAATTCCAAATCCGGTCAAGGATCACCGCAGCCTGAGCACGCGTAAAGTAAGCCTGTGGAGCAATGCTGCCATTCATGCCGTTCACGATGCCCGAGCCGGCAAGCAGCGCTGCACTCGATTTGGCATACTCAGCAACCTGATCCCCATCAGCAAAAGAATCCAGTGACCCCTGCACTTCCAGCTTCCTGCCAGCTGCCTCCAGAGCACGCTGCGTCATCACCATCATGTCCTGGCGTTTCATCGGCGTGTCGGGCAAGAAACGGTTTCCTCCGACACCTTGAACCAGTCCAAGCTCTGTGGCGATCTGCACGTCTTCGTAATAATATGCCGAAGACGTAACATCTCCGAATGCTGCCTGGCCTTCGCCCGAGCCCTTCAGCTCCAGCGCTCGTACGAGCATAACGAGAAATTCAGCTCGAGTAATCGGGTTCAACGGGTTGAATCTCGTTTCGGTCTCCCCTTGAACCATTCCACGGGATGCCATCGTTTCGATCGCATCGATCGCCCACGGTACATGCTTCAAGTCATGAAACGTCTTGAATGCGGAAGCGACTGCAAACGTGCCGCCATGCGGCAGCGCTGCATGCACGATCCCCTGTTTCGCATCATAGCGGCTGTTTGGAAGAGGCCCGTCTTGCCCGTTGGCATCGATCTTCCTAACAACGATATGATCCGGTTGTGCCAGCTCTTCCTGGGTTGGTGTATAAGGCACCAACCAGAGTAGGCGAGCCTTGCCCGATTTCCAAGACAGGGCCCGATCTCCGGCAAGAACCTCTATCTGGAACACCGGACGATCGCCGATCTTCTCGCGGAGGGCCGCATCCAGATTGCTGCCCGAAGCTTTCGCTAGACGCAGCGTGACGGTTTCTGTATCCGTTACACCGGTTCCCTGAATCAACGTGCTTGGCAGTTCCAGCGTGCCAAACTCCGTTTGGAGGATAAGAACTGCCTGCGGATTCCCCAGCAGCCACTTAACCGGCAGCTGAATATCGTAGGACAGGGCTCCTTTTTGAGCCGGGATGTCCACAACCGCTCGCTTCGTCCCCTCTGTCCCAGCTGCCGCCTTCTCCAACGCCTGCTGAAGGAATTGGCTCGAGACAGCAGCGATGATCCGCCCGTCGTTGTTCCGGATTTCGAGTGAAGACGAACACGTGCTTGGAGCCGAACTCGTACTGCTTCCGCCTCCGCCCGTGGTTCCTCCGCTTCCTCCGATACCGCCGCCGTTATGTTCTCCGCCGTTTCCATTGCCTCCGCCAGGAGCGGAGCTCTTCGTGAATTCCAGCACGCCGAACCTGGACGTGTTCTGATAGGATTGGCCGGTCGGATCCGACCATATGGCCACGCTGTCTCTTGTACCCTGACCGTCTTCATCGTTATTCACCTGCAAATCGAACCCGATGATTGTCCCTTTCTCAGCTTTGATCTTATCCAGGCGGATCGCTGCTTCAACGACATATCCGCCGTCGGTCACCTTCGCTGCGGATGTGAAGTTATCCTCGCCCGCATGACCGCCAAAAGAACGCACATTGTTGAAGTTCATCCGATACTGTCCGTCATCCTCCTGGTAGGCATCCGTCTTTCCATTATTCTGATCCACGAAAATCTCTACCGAATCCTGCTCCCATACGTTGGGACTCGCATCTGATAACAAGCTGTCGCTAATGACGGCATAAACGTACAGGTGATTCTCATCCCACAGCGTCCGGAATTTAGCGGTCGCGCCGCTGTTACCCTCAACCCATACGCCGGTTGCCAGTTCCCCGGCTTCCTTCCAGATGCCGTCGAGCTCGCCATCCACCTTCGGGGTGCCATAGCGGGCCTGGGCCAAGTTCGGCGCAGCAGCGAGAGTAAGAATGCCGAGTCCGTCCTGATCGCTCTCCTGGGCATGCCTTGGATCGCTCCAGGACACCATTGCCCCGTTCTTGCCATGCTCGGAACCGTCATCCGTGCCGGAATCCGTCACTCTGACATCGAAATAAATGTCGTTGCCCAGCGATCCTTCTCCGTTAAGCGGAAGCAGGGCTTCCCCTGTGTAACCTCCCGTGGTCTCTGCCGTGTTGGAGGCTCCACGCTGAATCCGGGCTTTTTGCAGGGTACCGTTCACCACTGCGAAGATGTCAACCTGATCTCCCGGGGATATCGATCCGTCTTTCACGTCAACCCTGACATAGATGTGGTCCTTGTCCCATAGTGTCTTAAATTCAGCAGATAACGATCCTAGCTGCTCTGTCTTAAGTGCCGAAACCAGATTCCAGGCAAAATCCGGTTGTCCGTCGATGACCGCCTTACCCTCCACAGACGCTCCGGTCTTTCTCACAATCGTTAGCCTGGAAGGATCGACCATTCCCCAATAAGCAGGCTTGGCCTGATATTGCTTGTCAAAAGGAAACGGGGCATCCTGGCGGCCTGTACCCGCGGGACGATCATGCAGCCAGGTGTGGTCGTCTGCAATCCCCCAAATGGTAACATTGCTGATCCAGCCTCCTTCCACACCCGCATCGACGCCCGTTTGGTCCAGCCGCTTCAGTTCTTCAAACAGCTCTTTGTACCGATAACCTTGCTTGTCGAGCAATTCCTGAGGGACGGTCTGGTACGCGTCGGTATTGTTCGTATACACCGAAACGTCCAGCTCGGTAAGCTGGTTGTCAAAGCCCGCCTCGCCGAACATCCGGATGGAATCCGAGATTTGCTGGATGGACGGCCCGCTGATATTGATGTGCGTTTGATGGCCCACGCCATCGATCGGAACGCCTTCCGCCTTCAGCTGTTTCACGAGATCCAGCAGATAATCGCGTTTCTTCGGATTGTGCGTGCTGTAATCGTTGATGTACAGCTTGGCCTCGGGACCGGCTGCATCACGTGCCGCATGAAATGCGGTCCGAATATAGTCGAGCCCCGTTATTCGGTACCACTGACTGTCCCGCATGCCATCCGGACGCCCTTCGTCAATGACCTCATTCACGACGTCCCAATCGCGGGCATCGCCCTTGTAGCGGCCGACCACTTCATGGATATAGGCTTCCAGCCTCTGAAGGACGAGCACTTTATTCTCCGGCGTAGCTTCAAGATAATGGCCCTGATCATCCTTCAGCATCCATTCGGACCCTTGCTGATGCCACAGCAGCGTATGGAACCGGAGGTTCATGCCATGATCCCTGGCATAATCCCTAATCAGATCCGCGTTGGTAAAATTATAGGTTCCTTCGCTTGGATTGAGAGATTCCGGTTTCATCACATTCTCGGCAACGAGCGAGTTGTAATGGTAATCCAAAAGCTCCTTGTGCACGCCGGACAGATGCTTGGGCTCCACCGCTGCCCCGATCTCGAAATAATCCTGATACACATCCTTCAGTGCCGGAATATCCGTCTGAATGGAACCCGGCAGAGCGAGCTTAATGTCATCGACATAGAAATTGGAAAGATCCGAGGTTTCCACATACAGCTTCAATGTTTCCATATCCGAACTGAAACCGAAGGTTCCTCTCAGCTCCACCCACTCCGTACCGCTCGCGGAGGCTGAGGCGACGGTCGTATAGGACGTGTCTGCTGAGCCCGCCGCTTTGTTTTCCATCGAAAGCGATATTTTGACCGCAGCGGCAGGGACCTCCTCAAGCCTGACATAGGCTGAGATTGTATACGTTTTTTGGCGTACCATGATGTCTTTAACATCTTGGCTGGGCCCGTTCCAGTTGTTCGTCCGATCATGGACCTTTAATCCGTAGCCGCCGCTTTGGGCTGCTTCTGGCAAAGCTTCTACTGTCTCCGAATCACGTGGTCCCCAATCCATCGTCGTTCCGTCTTCAAAATCCCATACGACCGTATTCTCTCCCCCCGGAATCTCATTGCCGGGGTCCGGTGCGGGTTCAATCAACCGGACCTTGAATTCGTCCATATAATAAGCGGCGTCCGGACTGCTCGGGCTCTGCAAATATACCTGCAAGGCTGAGGCATTAACATCGTATTTATAATTGCCTTTTACCTCTACCCACCCATCGGCGGATACATCAACCGGAATGCTGAAGTTCACGTATTCCGGCTCGGCTCCGGTTTGCTGCATGGCAAGCTGAAGCTTCTGAGACCCTTGGGTGCCCTCCTTCAAATGGACAAAAGCGGAAATTTCATAGGTAGCTCCCTTGTCCAGCTGATTCGTGGCGGATAGATTAAACCCCGGTCCGTTCCAGTTCGCCGTCCTTCCCTCCGTCAACAAACTCCCTGTCCCTTCATAGGCATAGGTAGCGGAAGTCACCGTCTCCGTTCCCCGCTTAAACCACCCCTCCGTCCCGCCGTCAAAATGATGGTGAATCACAAGATCCTGATCAGCGGGGGGATGGGCCGGTTCAACTGCCGCCGCACTCCAACTAGGCGGTATGAGCAGCATGAACGCGATCAGCATCAGGCTGGTCTTCCTAATGATTGTTCTCTTAGACACGGCATGCTTGCCTCCTCATCGGTTGCATTTATGGTCTGTCCTCTAGCAAAACCTTGGTTATTCTTTTACGCTGCCCACGTTCAATCCGACCACGAAATATTTCTGCAGAAACGGGTATACCACCAGAATGGGAACGGAAGCCACAACCGTTACGGCAGCGCGAATCGAAATCGGCGTTACCATGTTCACCGCAGCGTCCTGCGTCATCCCGGCTCCTGCAGCCACTGCCGGATTGCTGTTCGCGTTCATACTGGATGACAGCAGCTTCATCAGCTCATACTGCAAAGTGCTCAGCTCTTGGCGGGAGGAGGTATAGATGAATGCATCGAACCAGGAGTTCCAAGCCCCCACGGCCACGAAAAGCGCAATGGTTGCCAGCACCGGCTTACACAGCGGGAAGATGATCCGGATGAAGATTTTAAAATCCCCGGCTCCGTCAATTCTTGCCGATTCGACCAAGCTTTCCGGAATCGTTCCGATATACGTCCGGATAACGATCATATTGAATGCGCTGATCATCGACGGTATCACATATACCCAGAATGAATTCAGCAGGTGCAAGTCCTTCATCAGAAAATATCCAGGAATCAAACCGGCGTTAAAGTACATCGTCAGAATAAAGATCAATGTAATCGGCTTGCGGAACACATATTCCCGACGACTCAGCGTATACGCCAGCATCGTGGTCAAGACCAGATTCAGCAGCGTTGAAAGCACCGTTCGTGCCACGGAAATCCAGAACGCATCATATATCGTTCCCGAAGCAAATACCGCCTTGTAATTCTGCCAAGTAAATTCCCTCGGCCAGAGATAGATACCGCCCCGGATCGTATCATTCCCCGCATTCAGGGAAACGACGATCGTGTTCAGGAACGGATATAATGTAACAATGACAAGACCAATCATAAACAAGGTATTGAACGTATTAAAAAGGATCGGCTCTACTCTTTTTTTTCTGACGGATTTAGGCGCTGCGGCAGCAGTTGCTGGCCCAGGGCTGATTGTTTGATTTGCCATTATAGCAGCCTCTCTTCCCCTAGCCGTTTCGCGACTCCGTTTGCAATCAATAACAGCGTCACACTAACGACCGTTTTAAATATACCGGCAGCCGTTGCTAATGAGTAGTTTCCTTGGGCAAGCCCGTACTTCAGCACGAAAATGTCAATCGTTTGCGACCAGTCGACAACAAGACCGTTGCCCAGCAAGTATTGAACCTCGAAACCTGCTTCCAGAATGTGACCGACCTGCATGATCAACAGAATGATGATCGTTGGCTTAATGCCCGGCAAAGTGACATGGAACATTTTCCGATAGCGGCTTGCCCCGTCCATATCGGCAGCCTCATAAAGCGCCGGGTCGATGGATGCCATCGCAGCCAAATATATAATCGTATTCCAGCCGACTTCTTTCCAAACATGCGACGCCCCGACGATTCCCCAGAAGTATTTGCCTTCACTGAGCCATTGGATCGGCTCCTTGATGAGATGCAGCTTCATAAGGATATCATTGATGATTCCGTTCGAAGCCAAGCTCGTCGCCACAATCCCGGTTACGATGATCCAGGATAGAAAGTGCGGAAGATAGGAGATCGTCTGTACGGTTCTTTTCCAAACCACTTTCTTGATTTCATTCAGTAACAATGCAAGGATAATTGCAGTCGTAAAGCCGAGAATCATATTGATAACACTCATTGCGAGCGTATTGCGAAGCACTTGCAGGAAACTTTCATCCTTAAAAAGAAATTCAAAATGTTTAAATCCTACCCACGTCTGTTCACTAAAGTCTCTAGCCGGCTTGTAGTTCTGGAAAGCCATGGTCCATCCCCAAATAGGAACGTAGGCAAACAAGATGATGTAAGCCATCAGAGGCACCGACATATAGATCAACTGTCTCTGTTCTTTGAGTACGGCCCAGGTGATTTTCTTGTTTGTCTTAGGCTTCCGGACGGCAGAGTCTTTGACAAAGGTCTCTTCCATAAGTTTGTTCTCCCCAAAACCCCATATTTCGTAAACAAGGAAGGCATGAAGCCTTCCCGTTTCCGATTCATGTACCTTCCGTTGCCTTACTTAACAGACCAAGTGTCTCTTCTCCATTGCAGCACTTCATTAATCCGATCTTCATAAGCCTTGATGTTGAGCTTGCGGATTTCAGTGACGTACTCATCCCAGACGCTATCGTATTCTTCTGGTTTAGCAAGAATGGCTTTTGGTAAGTACTTCGTGGACAACTCATTTTGCTTCGTATTCACGATTTTCGCTTCAGATCCGTCTACCAGGTCGACAGACCATGCCGGGTAAGCGATGTCGTTCTCGGGAGCCGGACTGAAGAAGTCGACATAGCTATTGAATCCATATTGGGCGAGGAAGTTCTTGTCATACTCTTTCATGCCTGCCAGAATTTCTTCAGGCTGGGCAGCCGCATCTGTAGCGTTGCCGTCCGAGAATAAACCTTCCATTTTTGGGGCTTGGCCGTAGAAGGAATCGGCTTTATTCGCGAGCTTCCAGGTTGCATCGGTAAACTGATCGCGCTGCTCTTGCGTTTTCATGAATCGGCCATCTTTGACGATGTAATCTTCCCCTTCGATCCCCCAGGCCAAGATTTTTTGCCAATCTTCTTGAATCAGCGTATCCAATAGTTTAATAATTCTGATAGCCTGCTCTTCGGATGCATTGACCGTAATCCCGAACCCGTTATTGAGGTTCAGAGCCGGACGATCTTTGTAATGATCCCGGATGCCTTCATCAAATACAAGCGGAAGACCAACATATGTTCTTTCATCTTTCTTCTGGGTAATCAGCGCGTTTTCTGCGCTTTGGAAGTTCCAGTGCTGGTCAAACATACCAAGAACTGCGCCGCTGGAGATTTTCGCCATATACTGGTCGAAGTTTTGAGTAAACGTTTCTTTGTCGATGATGCCCAGGGTATTCATCTCGTTCAGCTTTTTATAATAGCGTTTGGCATAGTCCTTATCGGCAAAAATTTCCGCCTTGCCGTCTTTAACGACCACACCGCCATCGTTCGGATGACCGATCAAATGCTGAGGAGCATTGAACAGCCCCCAGTTTTTCCAGTCATAGTTCAGAATTTCAAAGCCGATCGTCGGCGTACCGTCGATGGTCGGATGCTTTTCCTTGTATTGTTTAATCAAGTCAAAATATTGATCCAAGGTTTTAACCTCTGGATATCCCGCCTCTGCCAACACGTCCTTCTGAATCCAGAAAGCCGGGCCCGAATACCAAGACGAGCTAACGTCCGCATTCGTTACACCGTAGTTTGGAAGATTGTAAATATGACCGTCATTCGGGTCTTTCATCATGTTCCAGTACTTCTCATAATGCTTCTTCAAGTTTGGCGCATGTTCTTCAATCAAATCCTCGAGCGGGATAAAGGCACCGGCAGCTGTCAGCTTTTGATTCGCTGTCATCATGTCCGGATAATCGCCGCCTGCAATCATAACGCCGAGCTTCTGGTCAATATCGCCTGCCAGGAACTCGAATTTGAAGGATGCTCCTGTCTTTTCCCTGATTAATTTATAAATCTTGTTGTCAGGTGTTGGTTGCTGGTCGGGCTGACCGATAAAAACACTCACCTCAAATGGTTCGATCTTATCCCCGTCCGTCCCGGGTGTTGTTTGTTCTGCGGAGTCCTTTGCTTCCGGCTGGGCCCCGCTATTCCCGTTTCCGCCCCCGCAGCCCGTAAGGACGATGCAAAGCGACAACAGCAACACCGTGCTGAGCCGAAGCCATGATTTTGTCTTACCCCCCATAAAAGCACCTCCGTCATAATGTGGTTACATCGTTGGTCGATACGCCTCTTCATGTAACCTTCCTTTATTGTAAAAGCGCTTTCAAAGGCGGACTATACTATAATTAAAGCATTAACCTTAAAAACTTTAGAACATCCTCTTCTTGAACTCATTCGGTGCCATGCCCCATCTTTTTTCGAAATGCTTAAGGAATTGGTTGTAGTGGGTGTAGCCGACCCTTTCGGCGATTTCGCTGTTCTTCAGCTTGTTCTGCTTCAACAGCGCGGCCGCTTCCTCAATCCGCAAATTATGTATGAGTTCGTTGAAGCCAATCCCATTCTTACGCATCAGTAGCTGGCCGAGATAGACGGGATGCAGATAAAAAAGCTCCGCCAATCGCTTAATGGTCAGATTCTCCCGGTAGTGCTGCCGAATATAATCGTTAATCTCCTGGATTATGCCTTGCGAATGCCGGGCCTGCTCCTTGAGAAGAAGCTCGATGCACTCTTCCCCGAAGCGCAGCAGCTCTCCCATCAAGTCGTTCAAATGGAAGGTTCCGTCCGTTAATCCAGCTGCATTGGATTTGGCTGCCAGGATTCGAGCTTCCGCACCTTCCGCCTCCCTCACCAAATCCATGATTTTATACAAAACATGGATCACCATTTTCTTCACGATCCCCGGCGCGATTCGCTGCTCCGCAAACCTGGACGCAGCCAATCCGGCAGCCTCGCGGTATCCCTTCTTGTCGAGGAGTTCCACGGACCTGATGACATCATCCATCAGGTTCGTGGGGTAACGATAATGAAACGGCCGATCCCGTACCTCTTCATATGAAATCATCCCGCCGTACGCCGGATCGTAAAATTGATGCTCGATGGCTTCCTTGGCGGTTTCGTAGCAGCGATGGATATGCACCAGAGACTGCTGGCCTTCTCCTACAGCCATAAACAGCCGCTGTCCTGCATAATGGCGGACCAGCTCGCGGATCGTGCCTGAGGGTACGCTCCCGTTGTCAGGGGAATAACCGTTCACCAAACCAAGCCGGTTCGATTCCAGATCGATGACATACTCCGAATTCGCGTGGGCTGACAAGCGGGCGACGGTTTCCTTGACGTCAGGAAACAAGGCAGACTCTGCTTGGATCAGACATACGTTCCACTCTTGATGGGCGGAGGATAAAACCTGAAGCCTCGACAGGCCGCTAGCCCTAAGCGGCATCTCCAAGAGCGTTTGCATGATCAGCGAAACATCCTCTTCCCTCTTAGCAATCGCGCTCAGGCTTAATCTGCGATGCTCCTGCATCAGCTCAGCATGAATCTTGCCGAGCTCCTCCTCGGCTTCCTCTGCAATAATAGGCTTCAGCATGTAGTGATGGATGCCGTGCCGCAATGCCTTCCTTGCATATTCAAATTCACTGTAGCCGCTCATGATGGCAAATTTCACACCGCTATCCCGGTGATGCTGCTGCCAGGTTTCAATCATATGAAGCCCGTCCATTAGCGGCATGTTTACATCGGTAATGACCAAATCCGGCGCAAGCCCATGAATCATCTTCAAGCCTTCCACTCCGTTGCCCGCGGTTCCGCAGACGCTAAACCCCAAGCGTTCCCAATCGATCCACAGCGCCAGCCCTTCCAGCGCACCCGGTTCGTCATCGATCAACAGCACTTTGAAAGGCATGGTTCTCCCCCTCTCCGCCTTCATGCTCCCGAGACTCCAACAGCCGGATCGGAATCTCGAATGAAACGGTTGTCCCTTGATTCGGGGTGCTGGCAATGTTGAAAATGACATGATCGTCGTAGTACAGCTCCAGCCGCCGATATACGTTTCGAATGCCGAAGCTGTTGCCCGAGAACTGCTCGTTGCGAACCGAGAGAATAATGTCCCGTAGCTTGCCTTGCTCAATGCCCTTACCGCTATCCGTAATGACGATGCGAAGATAATCACGGGCAACTGAAGCGCTTATGGTCACCAGACCCGCTCCATCCATCGCCTGCAGTCCATATTTGCATGCATTCTCAACGAGCGGTTGAATGCTCATTTTCGGAATTTTATAATGAAGCGCTTCCATATCGATGTTGAATTGATATTCGAATTTATCCCGAAAGCGGAATTTTTCGATTTTGAGATACATTTCGATAAATCTGATTTCCTCCTCCACGGAGACCAAATCCTCTCTCCAGCTCAGCAGTCTGCGAAGCAGCTTGGACAAGCTTTTGATAATATCCGTCACGTCCGTGTATCGATTCTTCGTGCAGACCACCAATATCGCATTCAGGGTATTGAACAGGAAATGGGGATTCATCTGGCTCTGCAAAAAGTTCAATTCAGCCCGAACCCGCTCCATCTCCAGGCTTTTCTTCTGAATCTCCAGCTTGTACACATTGTTGATCAGGGAGTTCATCTTCGCTGTCATCTGATTGAAATTCCGGATGAGTCCGCCGATTTCGTCCCGGCCTTCGTCCAGTTCAATCAAGTCGAACTTCTCGTTGCTCACCTTCTGCATATGACGGGACAAACGCTTCACCCGGTAATTGTAGGACCGGAGCATAACGGTAATAAAGACCGCCGCAACCAGCGTAACAACCGCTGCCAATACAACGGTAAACAGCTGCATATCCAGCATGGCGCTCGTAATCCGGCTCCCCCGGTTGATGCCGATCAGCTTCCACCCCTTCACGTACCTGGCCGTTCCGATCGAGAACACATGCCGATCCTCTTCATCGTATTGCTCCAGGTCAAGCTTCGAATATGCGCTGTACTTCCCTCTTTCATAACCGCTGCTGGCCGACATAATAATCTCATTGTTCTCGTTCACCAAATACATATCCAGATAATCGCGTTCCCGTACAATAACGTCATAGATCTTGCTCAGGTCGATGTCGATGCGAAGCAGCTTCTCATAAGTGGAATAGCTATCAAAATAATCCATCTTCTCAATGACGCTTAAATACGGAACCGTCGAAGCCGAATTGCTTGCCTCCGTAGCCCTGTATGCCGCCACCAGCACCGGATGGGCCGAGCTCTTCCACAACGCATACCAGTCGCTCTCGAGCACATTATCGTTGATCACATGATAATTGCCGCCGGACACAATGGTGGAATTTTCGGTGAAGATGCTAATCCGCTGAATCTGGTTGTTAACCGGTATGTAGCTCGTTACCCGATTCCGGAGCTGCTCATCAAAGGTTTCGTAGAAGTCCAGCTGGGACTCATACTCGCGATCGAGCATTTCGTAAAGGGTCTTATCCGTACTCAGCGCATGACTGACAGCCACCCCGCCGTCGATGAAATTATGAATATCCTTCCTAGCCCGCTCCATCGAGATATCGAGGTTCTGCTCCTCTCTCTCCCGGATCAGCTCCGACATCCGATCCATAAAGATGAGGTTGACCACCAGAATAGGCAGCAGTACACCAATGACAAAAATAAGAAAAAATTTAGTTTTCAACGGAATATCGTTGACGAAATTCCCCAGCCTGAACATTCTCTTCATGAAGGCACCCTCCCGGTTTAGCGCTGCTTGCTTTCAACATGATTCTTGTAATTCGAGGGCAGAATCCCGGTTGTCAACTTAAACTTATGGATAAAATAGTCCGCGTTCGGGAACCCGACATGGAGCGCAATCTCGGAAACCTTCATTCCGCTCCGTTTCAGCAGCAGCTTGGCCTCCTCGATCCGCTTGTCATTCAGGTATTCCTTGAACGGCTTGCCAGCGTGCTTCTTGAACAGCTGCCCCAAATAGGTGGCGTTCATATGGAAATGTCGTGCCAAATCCTGAAGCTGAAGCCTGCTCCGGTACTCCCGGTCGACATACTGAATCACTTGAAAAATGGTGTTGTGCTCGTTAAGCTTGCTTAACTCTTCCAGCTGCGAAGCGGCCTCAAACGCGAGCAACCGCATATAATTCTTCAACGGCGCTTTATGGCAAGCATCACTCAGATGACCAAGCTTCCTTTGCAGCCGGTTCATGAATAGATCCGGATCTCCATTCATTTCCGCGATTCTTCGACACAGCTTCAATTCCAGATCGGCCACATCGGCTTGAAAAGCCCTCAGGTGGAGGAGATGATCGGGCATGCCCGTAAAAATCCGCGCCAAGCATGACTCGATGGACGCATGCTCCCCCGCCATAATCATGGAAAGCAATTCGTCCATCCATCCGCAGGGAAGTCCCCGGAGCCGCTCCGCTCCTCTCGGTTCTTGGCAACAAAACACGCCGCTTCGGCCTTGGCTTCGCTTATCGTCGCGCACCTCCGCGCTTTGCCTGTAAAGCTTTCCGATCGCCTGGATTCCCTCCCCTGTGCCGCTTAACGCCACGATAACCGGCCCTTCAAGCTCCCGGGCCAGAGCAGACTGCAACTGCAGCGCAGTCTCCATGACCTCATCCGGAGTCGAATGCTCGACATGCAGCACCACTCCGATGCTCCCGCTATTGTCCTGGAAGCATCCCAGTAAGCTCGGGGGCCCGTAATCGGTCATCCATTCGATCCAATCCACTCCCGTTTCAGTAATCCCTGTTTCAATCAATAGGCACTGCAGCAGCGGCTCGCCCTGGATTTGCATCGCATTGCTGGCTTGCTCGGCCAAATCAGGACTCAACTCTTCCCGAATGAGCCGGTTCAACAAATAATGGACGGCAAGGCCGGCTTTCTTCCGGTAGCTGCGTTCAGCGTCTCGTTCGTCCTGGATCTCATGGCTGAGCTTGGCAAGCACTGCCTCGATCTCCTCGTCATCAATCGGTTTCAGCAAATACTCGGCGACCCGTTGGCGCATGGCTTGATGCGCGTATCCAAAATCATCATATCCGCTCAAAATAACGAATTTCGGAGGAAGAGGCAGTATCCGTTTGCTGTGCTCAATCAATTCCAGGCCGTTCAGGACTGGCATGTGGATATCCGTCATCACCAGCTCGGGCTTCAACTGTTCCATTAACTTTAGCGCTTCCGGAGCGCTCAGGGCTTCTCCGCATATTTGAAATCCAAACCGGTTCCAATCGATCATGGTTCGAAGTCCTTCCAGAACCCATGGTTCATCGTCCACCAGAAGTACATTGAACAATACCCTCGTCCCCCTTCATGATATGTTAGATGTAAGCGTACTCATTTTACCTTATACTACCATACTAGTATATCTGTGAGAATATACTGCAGCTCCTCTGCTTTATATTGGTATCCTGGTCAGAACACAAATAACCCGTAAGCGGGGGTCCTTATACAAGAACTCCGCTTACGGGCTGCTTAAGCTCGCCTACCCCTTAATTCCGGATAAAGTAACGCCTTCGATAATGTATTTCTGTCCGATGATATACACGATGAGGACCGGGATCAGTGCAATGGATGCCCCGGCCATCATGAGCGTCCAATCCGTGGCATACATGCCCCGGTACAAATTCAGCATCATCGGCACGGTAAACTTATCCGTACTGCTGAGGAAGATCAGCGGGTTAAAGAAGTTGTTCCACATCCCGAGGAAGGTAAAAATCCCGAGTGCCGATAAAGCCGGTTTGATTAGAGGTATCATGATCCGGGCGTAGATCGTCCAGCGATTCGCGCCGTCCACGATGGCCGCCTCTTCCATTTCCTTCGGAATGCCTCTGAAGAATTGCCGGAGCAGAAATACCCCGAAGGCGTTCAGCAGCGCGGAAGGGACGATAATCGCCAGATGCGTATCCAGCCATCCAATATTTTTCATGATCAGATAAAGCGGAATAATGGTCACTTGTCCCGGCACCATCATCGTTGCCAGAAACAGAATGAACAGCGGCTCCCGGAACGGGAACGTGATTTTGGCAAAAGCATAAGCCGCCATGGAGCAGGTAATCAGCTGTGAAACCACGACGATGATATTGATGTAGAAGCTGTTGAAATACGCACGCCCGAACGGCAGCGCCGTCAGCGAATCCTTATAATTGGACCAGATGAACGGGTCCGGAATCCATTTGGGCGGCACGACGAATACTTGCGACAAATCCTTGAGCGAGCTGAGCACCATCCATACAAACGGCAGCGCCATCATGCAGGCGCCTATGATCAGCACGATATGCAGCACCACGGTGGACATCCTCAATCCCCGATGTATCATTCATTTTCCCTCCTCCCTAAAGGTTCGCCCGTCAGTCTTCGTAATGCACCCACCGCTTGGACATTTTCATCTGGAACAAGGTGAGCGACAGAATCATCACGAACAGGATGACCGCCGACGCCGTGCTCTTGCCAAAGGTAAAGTCCGCAAAAGCCGTCTCGTAGATGTGATAGACAAGCGTATAGCTGGCCTTCGCCGGTCCACCGGAGGTCATGACAAACGACTGGTCGAACACCTGGAAGGAACCGATGATGGACATGATCGTTACGAAAAAGGTCGTCGGCGACAGCAGCGGAATCGTAATATGGATCAGCTGCTGCCATTTGCCGGCGCCGTCGATCTCGGCCGCCTCGTAATAACTTCTCGATATGCCCTGAAGTCCAGCCAGGAACAGCACCATGTTGCCTCCCAGCCCCATCCAGACACTCAGCAGGGCAATCGAAGGCATTACGTACCTGGAATCCGTCAGCCAGGAAGGACCCGTTATCCCGAACCACTGCTTCAGGTACATGTTAATAAGGCCGAAATCGGCGTTAAACAGCCACATAAACACAACCGCGACGGCAACGGACATCGTAATGTTCGGCATGAAGTAGATCAGCCGGTACAGAATCTTCCCGCGGACCCGGTTCAAGCCTACCGCTACCAGCATGGCGAGAACGATGCCTGTCGGTACCGACAGAATCGTGTAATACACCGTGTTCACCAGTGCGATGTGGAACTCCTCATCCTGAAGCTGGGACACGAAATTTTGGAGACCGATAAACTTCTTGGCTCCCATGCCGTCCCAGTTCATCATGCTGATGACAAAAGCCGAGATGAGAGGGACCAATGAAAAAGCGATCAAGCCGATCATCTGGGGAAAGATAAAAAAGTAGCCCCATAAACCGTCGGACGTCTTGCTCTTTAAGGTCGTTCTCCTCTCCGGAATCCGCTCCGGAGAAGGAGCGGCTCCGGAGCTTCCTGCAGGCTGCGTGTTCATTTCATCTCACCGTTCCTCCCCAGAGCTGGATCAATTCTTGCCGCTCTTGTAATCCTGAATTTTCTTGTTGGCCATATCCTGAATATCCTTCAAGGAGCTTTCCAGATCCTGATCTTTCAGCCACAACGCCTCGAACTTGGACGTAATATCCTGGCTAAGCCCGGGAATGCCGGCTTCGAACGGAGTCAGGGAATACCCGATCTCACGCGCGTCCAGGAATAACTGGGCATGCTCCGGCAGATTCCCTTCCAGCACTACTTCATCCGTTCCCTGTACCGACGGGACCGCATTGCCGCCGCCCTGCAGGCGGAAACGTTGACCCTCTTTGCTTACGTACTCGGAGAAGAAGGTGTATGCCGCTTCCTTGTTCTTCGATGCCTTGTTCATCACCAGGTATGCGGTCGGGATTCCGGCAGGTTCCATTTTGTTGCCGGTATTGGTTGGCCATGTGACCACGTCATACTCAAGTCCTTGATTCTTCTTGAACAACGGCAGGTACCAGCGGCCTGCAGCAACGAATCCGACCTGGTTGGACATAAACATGGCATCTCCGCCTTGCCCTTTGGGAAGCGTGCCGGAGAAGGTGATGTTTTTGGATTTCACGTTGTCGTACAGGAAGCGGAACGCCTCCATTGCTTTCGGATCCGAAGCTGCCACGAAATTCCCTTCGTCGTCGTACACCCGACCGCCGTTGGAAGTAACCCAGCTGTGGTAGCTGTTCCAAGAGTTATCCAGCACGTAGCCGTACTTTTTGCTGTCCCGGATCTTGTCCGACATCTCCTTGAATTTGTCCCAGGTCCACTGACCGTTCGCCTGAAGATCGGCCGGCATCTCGGTAATCCCTGCTTCCTTCAGCACCTTCTTGTTGTACCACAGCACCATCGGATTACAGTCCACCGGTACCCCGAAGGTCTGACCATCCCGCACGGCTGCGCCCCACAAGCCTTCAAAATAATCCTCTTTCTTGATCACGCTTTCCGGTGCTTCCATATACGCCGTCAAATTCTCAATGCTCTGATTCTCGATCAGTTTCACGACCAGGGCGTCCCCTGCGTAGAAGACATCCGGAGCGGTCCCACCTGTTAATTGGGTTAATATTTTCTGATCATACTCGCCCGGAATCGGAATAAATTCGACCTCAATGTCCGAGTGCTTCTTATTAAAGTCCTTCGTGAGCTCCTGAAAGCGGCTAAGCTCTCCGGGATTTCCCCAGGTTGCCCATTTAATCTTGACCTTCTCACCGCTTCCGGACTCCCCACCCTCTGATGTTCCGCCGCCTCCACACGCTTGGAGTATGGATGATAGTAGAAGAATGATTACAAGCAATGACCCTCTCACCTGTTTCCTTGTCATTTCATTTCCTCCATTCAAACCAGATTTGGACTCGCTGGCACAGCTCTTGTAAACGCTTTAATTATAAAATTTTGACAAAAAGCTTTTGAACGGATTATGTTCCGAAAAAGTGGATTCTTTTCCGATCCTATGAATTTCCATTATTTCCGCTGCTGTCCCTGGTACTCCGCAGGCGTCATGCCTACCATCTTCTTGAACAGCTTGCTGAAGTATTTCACGTCATTAAATCCGGAGTGGTCCGCCACTTCATACACTCGCAGCGATGTCGTGGAGAGCAGCTCCTTGGCCCGTTTCAACCTCAGATCAATCACATAGTCAATGAAGTTGTGTCCCGTGACACGCTTAAACAATTCGCTAAAATAGTTGCGGCTGACGGCCACTTCGTCCGCCACCTCCTGCAGGGAGATCGGCTCGGTAAAGCGTGCGTTAATATATTGAACGGCCTGCAGCACGATTCGCTCATGCAGCGTAGATTCCGGTACAGGGTGACGCATGGCCTCGTCCCGCAGCGTATGGAAGCCTTGAAGGACCAGCTCCTTCACTTCCCCCACCGAGCGAAGCTTGCCCACTTCCCCGATCTGTGGAAGCGGCGGGCCGCCGGGAAGATGAAACATAGCGAGCAAGCTCAGAAGCTCCTCTGCTTCTCGGATGACCGACGGTTTCTTCATCCTTCCGGGCTGCCAGCGCAGCATGATGGACTGCAGGCGCTCTCCGCTTATGTCCATGTTCCCAACCGTCAGCGCGGCTCTTAGGGCATGCAGCTCGGCAGCCGGCCTCTCCTGAGCCGAATCGGCATCGGTCAGGGGGAGCTCCTCTGCCCGCAGTATCTGTTTATCTTTATGAAAAAAGAGGCCTTCCAGGCTCTCGCTAGCTTCTCGAAACGCTTCCTGCAGCTTATCCATGCCGTTATATCTCCTGCTGAGCCCCATGGTGCATCGGGCCGGCAGATGGACTGCTGCTTCATGCTCTGAAGCAGGCACCCTTCCTGCATGCCGTAGAGGCACGTAGGCAGCGATCCGGTCCGTCTCCAGCCGAACTGCCAGCGCCTCCGGCACCTGGTCATATAACAGCCCCATCAATCGCTCAATCTCGTCATGCCAATCCTTGGGCTGCACCCCGGCTGCACCAGCCCCTGAATCAGAGTCAAGCTGGAGCACGGCCAGCATATAAGCGCCATTTAGATTTTGGGCTTCCAGATTGGCGATTGCCCCCGGTTCTCCGGACAGCGCCTGAAAGAGGATTTTCTCAGCGGCTTTCTTCTGATTCATACGCTGCTGGTGCTCATGCTCGGTCAGAATCCGCTGCATTTGCTTCTCCTCTTCGAGCTTCGAACGCATGTGATCCAGCACAGCACCCAAAGATTCCGCATCCAGCGTCGGCTTGAGAATATAATCCGAAGCGCCAAGCCTTATGCCTTCGCGCACGAATGCGAAATCGCTATGACAGCTGAGCAGCAGCACCTTCACCCAAGGACAAAGCTCTCTTGTTCGGCGGGTCAGTTCCAAGCCATCCATGACCGGCATCGCGATATCCGTGATCAGAATGTCCAGATCCCCGTTCAGAATCCATTTCATTGCCCGTTGTCCATTGGAGGCTTCTCCCACAAGCCGGTAACCATATTTCTCCCAGTCGAAGGTCGAGCGCAGTCCTGTACGTGCGATCGCTTCGTCATCCACGAGCAGCACTCTGTACATAATCTTCACCCCTTTGCCTCGCAAACGTTATCGTGACCCGCGTTCCTCCGCCTTCCGGGCTTTCCACCCATACCCCATAGCGGCTGCCGTAATACAGCTGGACTGTTTGGTGAACATGACGCAGCCCGATGCGGGTCATGCCGTGCTTGGAGTGATCCTGTTCATACGACAGCAGTCCCTCTATTCGTTCAGGCTTGATGCCGATTCCATTATCCTCGATCCGAACCATGACATCCTGCTGGTGTGAAGTTACCCGAATCGTAATGACGCCGGCTTCATCAAGCGGGGCAATCCCGTGAAAGATTGCATTCTCCACAATCGGCTGCAGCAGCATCCGGGGAACATAAAGGTCCTCCATTTCCTCGGGGCAGTCGATCCTCAGCTCAATTTGATGGTCATAGCGGTAATTCTGGATGATCATATATTTCCGAAGCAGCTCAAGTTCATCTCCAAGCCTTATAAACACGCCGTTTCGCTCCAGGCTCCCCTCCAGCAGATGAACAAGGGCCGTGACCGATCGATCCACGTCATTCGTCCGATTAAGCTTGGCCATCCAGCGAATCGAATTCAATGTATTGTAAAGAAAATGGGGATTGATCTGATACCGCAGCGCACGGATTTCCGCCTTCTTCTTCTCGGATTCCTCCGCAGCGATTCGCCTGATGAGCAAATCGATCTGCTCAATCATTTTGTTGAAGCTTCGGCCCAACTGGCCGATTTCACTGGGCCCCACATTCTTGCTGCGGACCGACAAATCGCCTGCTTCGCTTCTGCGCATCAAGCGGCTTAAATGAACGAGCGGATTGCCAATCCTCCGCGTCATGAAATAACCGATGCCGATCGCCGCCAGGATCGATCCGAATACAATCCAGACCGTGAAACTCCGAATGCTCGCCGAATCTGCCGTCAGTTCCTTCAGCGGCACCATGCCGACCACATGCCAGCCGTTGTTCAGGCGCGAAGGGATCATCAGCGTTTTTTTGTTGTTCAGGTTATATTCCGTCAAACCCGAGGGCAGCTTGATCGGGGACTGCTTCCCGTACATTGAAGGATCGGGATGGTAAAAGTAACGATTCTCGTCATTGGCCACGTACATATACCCTGTGTCGCCGAACTGGACATGGTTTAATTCATCGATCAGGACGTCTCCCATAATCTCGATGAACATCACCCCGACAATCTCCCCCGTATCCCAGCTTCGGATTGCCCGGCCCAGCCCGAACACGGGAAATCCCATTCCCGTTTGCTTCAGGTAGGAGGTATCGGACAAACCGAACCATACTGCCTGCCCGTTCGCCTCCAGTATCGATCGATACCAAGAAGAATCCCACTGGTCCGGGATGGACATCAAGGAATCGGCGCTCAGGACCGAATTGTTCCGCTGCACGTCAAACACGTACACGTCCAATATCTCCGGCGAGTTAATCATGATGGAGGTCAGCAGGTCCTTCCCCTCCTTTACCTTCAACGTCAGGTCATATTTACTGATATCCTGATCCTCCAGAATGCCGTGAACCACCTTGCTGTTCAGCACCATCATCGAGGAATCGTCCAGTTTCTTGAAGAACATATTCAGCTTGTCACTGACTTGGGTGATGGTGAGGGAAGCCACTTTACTGACCTGTTCCTCCACGATTGAGGCCGATTTGTTATACGACAGGAACCCCATAATGAGAACCGGGAGTGTTGTGCCGATGAAAAAAAACAAAAACAGTTGAATGACAATGGAATGAAGACGATGATATCCCCGCATACATGCTCCCTCCGTTCATAAAATGAAAATTGCGGACCTTTTACGATAGCGCTTACATAACTGTTTGCCCTTCTTTCTTCTACCAATTGGACTCTCACCTTCTGCCTTTCCCTTACCTCCTTCTCTAACATCCCCTCCGGAGCACGCGTTTGAAGATCATATTGCTTCCTCGCTCCCGGGTGTAATCATCGTATTATGTTTTCATGTCGATGTCCCTAAGTCCATCTGCTTATGTTTGTCTGCGCAAAAAAAAGATGGACCCGAAAAACTCCGGGTCCATCTCTTTATATGTTGATATAATGCCGCCTTCTAGGCTTAGTAAGCCAGTGTAAACAAACCGTTGATGTGGGACAGGTAACGCATGTTACTTGCTTCTTTCATCAAGGTTGCAGGCAGACCTTTCAATTGAGTCTTGTTAGCACCAATGGTACCGATGGCATCTTTACGTCCCAAGCTGCCGAGCGTACCGGAGAATACCGGGGTGAACGAAGCTGGTGCGCCGCCATTCAATTGAGCGAAGATGTTGTAGCCGATCAGCTCGCCCATTTGCCATGCCAGCTGTGCAGTTGGCGGGTATGGACGACCTTCTGGTCCCATGACCACCGCGCTGTCGCCTGCAATGTAAACATCAGGGTGAGATGCGGATTGCAGGAATTCGTTAACAACCGCACGTCCACGATTGACTTCGATGCCGCAGTTCGCCACAACGGAGTTGCCCTGTACGCCGCCCGTCCATACCAAGGTGCTGGTTTCGAGCGTACTGCCGTCTTTCAGTTCTACGGTCGTGCCGTCCATTTTGGTGATCGGCAATCCGGTCAGGAAGTTCACGCCGCGTTTCTGCAGGCTTGTTGTCGCGCGGTCAACCAATTCAGCAGGGAAGCCTGGCAGAATGGAAGGAGCTGCTTCAACACAATAAAGCGCGATTTCTTGTGGGTCGATACCGTATTTGCGAGCCAGCTCGCTTCTCATATCGGCATATTCACCAACAAGCTCAACGCCTGTCAAACCGCCGCCGCCAACCACGATGGTAGCGTCCGCTTTGTTTTTCGTTTTGCTGTATTCCGCAATGCGGGACTCCACATGAGCACGCAGACGATTCGCATCGTTAACGGACTTCAGAATGAAGCTGTTCTCTTGCAATCCCGGAATACCGAAGAATGCCGTTTCGCTGCCCAGTGCGATAACCAGGGCATCATATGTGAAGTTTCCGCCGTCATCGAGGGAAACCGAACGCTCATCCGGCTTGATTTCCTTAACGTTGCCGATGCGCAGGTCAACGTTCGCGCCGCGCAGAAGCTTGTCGAGCGGCAAAGCTACTGCTTTCTCTGCGATGTTGCCTGCTGCCAGACGGTGCAATTCCGTAATGATCTGATGGGTTGGGAAACGGTTGATCAGCGTGATTTTTGCAGCAGCACCAAAATGCTCGCGTGCAGAAAGCGCACTAAGCAAGCCGCCGTAGCCTCCGCCCAAAATTAAAATATGTTTAGACATGACCATCCTCCGTTCTTCGTATGATTTATGGATTAACGCTTGTTTTGTTGGTCACGTTCGTTAAGAACGTCCAAAAAAGCCTGAGCATAGCGAAGACCCTTTTGAACCTGAGGATCTTTCAGCATTTTCATCAGACCAAATACGCCGATCTGAGCTTGGTCGCCTTGAGCGTGTACACGGTCTCCGGCTTCGATGGCTGCAGATGCAACGCCTTTTGCTGCTGTCGTGATTGGCTTCGCGAATCCGCTAAGGGAAGCCATGGTGTCTTCCGCAAGCACGGGATCCGTAGCTACGGATTTACCGAAGTCATATGCCTTAGTCATGACGGTCAGCATTTCCGTAAGTTTTGGAAGATTGTCCACGAGAGTTGTGAGGGATTCCTGAACCTCGGGCTTGAGCAGTTGTTCGAGCAGCACATCAGGACGGCTGGACGCCGCAGCTTCTTGGTTTCCTACAACATTTTCCGGAGTTTCGGACGGCTGTGGAGAAGATGTTTCTGTCATAAAGAATTGCCTCCTTTTCTTTAAGTGAATTCCCAAGATGGACTTGGCGACGATCGAACCGGCTAGTTTTAATTTTGGGATAACCGGTATCTATTATGCATCACGTACAAAAGTGCGAACTTATGGGTGACTCACTATCGCCAAAAATAAAGCAGGGGGAAGCCTCCCCCTCCTTTAATCTGAAACAATCTTAGGGATTGTGATAAATATCTCTAAGTACTAGTCTATAACTTGTGAAGCATAATTACAAACATAAAATGCAATTTTCGACTACAAAGTTAGAACGCGATACTCGCTTTCCTCATATGTCACTCTTGTAACAGGTCGGCCGGAAAAGTCAAGCGCCTCCCGAAGCGGAATCCAAGCGGTGCCGCCGATTAAATGAACATCCGAAGACACCGGTTTGCCCCCTGTTTGCATGGGGAATAGCAAGCCGTTAAGCGGATCTGCTTCCCAGCGATTCCCAGCCAGTGTCACCTGCACGGTCTTGTTGTGAGACTTCCAAGACACACTTCCGCCGAGCCGCTCCACCAGGGAACGCAGCGGTACCATCAACCGGCCGTCCACCATTTTGTATTCCCCTGCCGCGAACGCAGTCTCCATTCCTCCGAATTCCACGGCCAGTGTTCGCCCAGTCTCAAATAGCGCGGCGTTGGCTGCGACATGCTCGCGAATCCACTGCTTTGAAGGCTGCGAAGCCTTCCGTGCACTCTGCTGGGCACGAAATTGTACGGGCTGGATTTCCGGAGACAGTACATCAAAGGCATAGCCTTGCTTTTTATAATATGAAATAATGTCCGGCAGAGCCTTTACGCTTTCGGCATGCCCTTTACCGTCATGAAGAAGCACAATGGCCTCGTTGCCGTTCACTTTCGTGGTTGCCCCTTTGACGATGTCTTTAACCGGGACGCCTCGATACCTGGAGTCGCCGCTGTCGACGTTCCAATCAAATACATGATAGCCCCCCTGCTTCATGAATTGAAAATAGGCTTCGTCAAAATGGCCGGCCGTCCCCCCGGGAGCTCTGACCAGCTGCGGCCGCTCACCCGTAATTAAACGAATGATTTCCTCCGTTCTCTTAATCTGTCCCCAGAAATCCTGAAAATGTCCGTAGAGCTTGTCATAACGATGATCATATGTATGATTCCCGATCACATGGCCTTCCTCGTAGATGCGGTTAATAATCTCGGGACGGGTCTCTGCTTCCTTGCCCAGTACAAAAAACGTGCCTTTAATTCCTTCCCGCTTCAAAATATCCAACACATCAAGCGTCAGATCCGATGGCCCGTCATCAAATGTCAGGTATACCGTTTTGTCACTTGGTTTCTTATATTGAACAGGTGCGGCGTTCACGGCCGATGGTTTCTTGAATGCAGTCGTGACGATTGGCTTGCTTGCCTCTTCCGGCTTCACCTGTACATCCTGCCGAGTTACTGTCATTGGCGGCGATGCCAGAGGAGCCTGTTCCACATATATGTCTATCGGCCGCTGGACCTCAAGCCCCATACCGATCATAATCAGCAATGCCAATACGCCGAAAAATACCGCAATTGATGTTACCCGCACCATATTTTTCATTATCAACTCTACCTCCATCATTTCTATGAGTTCGGCTTCCTGATAGATTATATGGGGGGCGTTTCAAAAAAAGACTAGGATTTGATATTTTACAACCGGAAGGGATGATAGAACATCCCGTCAGACAAGAAAATGGTGCGGTCGTGCGAGTCTTCACCGGTTCTTCTGGCAATGTCGTATCCGCCACCCTTGAGAGGAGCGGAACCTTTGGGGCAATGCCGTGAACGCGGCTAAAAGCCAGGTGTTGTGGCTGGGCCCTGGAATCGACGGAGAGCCAAGCGAATGACGGGCAGCAGGATCCGCATGGTACTCCCAAACAGCTCGATTCTCCTGGATTAGCGATATTTGATGATATTCGAGGACTGTGGTTCCGCTATTCCTTTGTTTTCTGCCCTTTAATGGAGGTATGAGGACATGAGATCCGCTATTGCAAGATATTGCGGGCTAAATTCGTGATTTTGGGTGCATTAACGGATCCTCTGTCCGGATGGCCTCCCAAATGGATCGGTTTTCGGTAAATAGCGGATCGAGTGTCCAAATGGGCTCAAAAACAGCTCGTTTTTACAGCATACAGGGGATCCTATGTCTGCCGGCCCGAAACAGCTCGTTTTCGGTAAATAGCCAAACGCGGGCGAGCAGCTGAGGGAGCCGGTGGCCTCCTGCGGTCCCTTCGCCGGCTTATACCTCTGGTCTTATTTCTCTAAAAAAACGGTCCCTTATCATGCCTTTCCAGGCATGCTGAGGGACCGTTCTTCATATAGCTATGACAGCACGGCTGCGAGAACCGCTTCGACATGACCTTTCACTTTCACTTTCCGCCACTCGCCTGCCAGCTTTCCCTGCTCATCAATCAAGAAGGTAGAGCGTACAATACCCATATACTCGCGGCCGAACATCTTCTTCATCTGCCAGACGTCAAACATTTCGCTAACCTTATGCTCCTCATCAGACAAGAGCAAGTAGGGCAGGCTATGCTTATCGATGAATTTGGCATGGGATTTCAGCGGATCCGGGCTAATCCCGATCACGACTGCGCCCGCCTGCTCCAAGGCTCCGTAATGGTCCCGGAAGCTGCAAGCCTCCTCGGTGCAGGTTGGGGTCATATTTTTCGGATAGAAGAACAGCACGACTTTACGTCCACGAAAATCGCTTAAAGCTATCTTCTCCCCGTTCGAAGCCGGAAGTGAAAAATCCGGCACTTGGCTTCCGACTGTCAACTGTGTTTGATCTGCGATAAGGCTCCACTCCTACTTTACGGACTTTAGTCCCGAAAATTGATTGTCTTTTCGAAAAAAATTATAATAGAATGAATGTCGAATGTTCAAATGTTCTATCGAATTTATTCATCAGCGTAATCCGAAAGGAAGAACACAATGACCAAAAAAACAAAGAAGACGATTATATGGAGTGTCAGCCTCATCCTCGCCGCTATTATTGGTTATGGCATTTATTATGCGGCATCGTTCTACGACGGCTTACAAAGTCTTCAGAAATCAGGTGAATCCTCCCCTTTTCGTGAAATTGAAAAGGTAGATGCCAAAGTGCCGGCGCCGCCCGAGTGGGAAGGAACGGAGACGGTTAACATTCTGCTGATGGGCGTGGATGCACGCGGTTTTGAGGAAGGGGAAATTCCTCGTTCCGACAGTATGCTTGTTGCCTCGATTGATCCGGTGAAGAAAAAAATGCACTTATTCTCTATTTTGCGCGATACTTACGTAGAAATACCCGGATATGACCGCAACCGAATCAATACGGCCATCACGCACGGCCCAAATACGGCGATGAAGGCGGTAGGCGATCTGCTGGGCATTCCGGTTCAATACTACGTCTATACGGATTTCCAGGGTTTCATGAAGCTGGTTGATTCCGTCGGCGGGGTTGATTTCTATGTTGAGAAGGACATGAATTATGCCAGTAAAGCAGACAAAAACGAATACGACATCGAATTGAAGCAAGGCATGCAGCATCTGGATGGCAACGCGGCGCTGCAATATGTCCGGTTCCGCTACGATGCGATGGGCGACTTTACCCGCACCGAGCGTCAGCGCGAGCTCTTGAAGGCCGTAGCCAAGAAAATGCAGACCACCACGTCCATCATGAAGCTTCCGGACATTCTGAAGTCCGTCAGCCCGTACATTGATACCAATCTCGATGTCGAGGATATGTGGAAGCTTGCGAACGTTGCCTACAAGAGTAAAATGAGCGGCAGCGAACAGGTACCGCCGATGAAACTCCTGAAGGAAGAACATATCGGCGGCGCTGCCGTTCTAACGGTCGGCAATCCGGATACGCTGAAACAGTATATCCAGGATATCATGAACCCGCCAACGCCTGACCCTGAGACCGAAGGCAGCGAAGGCACGGAAGGTGATTCCGAGAACAGGGATACCGAGAAGAGCGACGCTGAAAGCTCCACTGTTCCATCTGCAACAACGGATCGTAACTAATACACATACAGCAATCAGGACAGGGCGCTACGTCATTTTAGCTTCCTGTCCTGCTTCATGAAGAAAGGAAGTTTAACTATAATGTCAACATCCAGAAACCGTTCCGAAACTCTATATCAAGAAGCGCTGCAGCATATCGTAGGCGGCGTAAACAGCCCCTCCCGTTCGTTCAAGGCCGTAGGCGGCGGTGCCCCCGTTTTCATGAAACGTGCAAGCGGATCCCACTTCTGGGACGAGGACGGCAACCGCTATATCGATTATTTAGCAGCCTACGGCCCGATCATAACCGGACATGCCCATCCGCATATTACAGCTGCAATCACGTCGGCAGCTCAAAACGGTACCCTCTACGGGACGCCGACCGAGCTTGAGATCACCTTGGCCAAAATGCTGAAGGCCGCCATCCCGTCCATGGATAAGGTGCGTTTCGTCAATTCCGGCACCGAGGCGGTCATGACCACGATCCGGGTGGCCCGCGCCTACACCAAGCGCAACAAAATCATCAAGTTCGCCGGCTGCTACCACGGCCATTCCGATCTTGTCCTCGTAGCTGCAGGCTCCGGCCCTTCCACGCTCGGCATTCCGGACAGTGCCGGGATCCCGGCAAGCATTGCAACGGAAGTCATTACCGTTCCGTTCAACGATCTGGAAGGCCTGCGCGCTGCCCTCGACGCATGGGGCGATGATGTGGCTGCCGTTATGGTGGAGCCCATCGTTGGCAACTTCGGCATGGTGATGCCGAAACCGGGATTCCTCGAAGGCTTATGCCAGATGACGCACGACAACGGCTCGCTGGTCATCTATGACGAAGTCATCAGCGCTTTCCGCTTCCACTACGGATCTACCCAAACCTATGCGGGTCTGGCCAATCATGAAGCGATTCAGCCGGATCTTACGGCTCTTGGCAAAATCATAGGCGGCGGTCTGCCTATCGGCGCGTATGGCGGCCGTAAACACGTGATGGAACAGGTCGCACCGCTCGGCCCAGCTTATCAAGCAGGAACTATGGCGGGTAATCCCGCCTCCATCGCTGCCGGAATCGCTTGCTTGGAGGTTCTGCAGGGTGAAGGCGTATATGAAGAAATGGAGCGCTTGACCATCAAGCTGACGGAAGGTTTGCAGGCATCCGCTGACCGCCACGGCATTCCGCTCACGATCAACCGCATCCGGGGTTCCTTCTCCACTCACTTCTGCGATCATCCGGTCACGAACTATGATGAAGCGCAGGACACCGACGGCGAAGCCTTTGCCGCATTCTTCCGCCATATGCTGGACCGAGGCGTGAACCTGGCTCCTTCCAAATACGAAGCCTGGTTCATGACCACCGCCCATACGGATGACGACATCGAGACTACGCTTGAAGCTGCGGAGGAATCTTTTAAGGCCATGAAGAATTAATTTAGATATATTAGAAATCACGAAAAGGAGTTTTCCCCCATGAAAAAGCGCTTGAACAAGTTATAACATGCTCCATATCCATGCCATGCTTCTACGGTCCGGATTCGTGGACCTCCTGACCTGTCCGATTCGAAACCTGAGTCATCTAAATATGAATGCGGAGGCTGGATAACATGAGAAGCGAACAAGAAATGATGGATTTGGTATTGGGCTACGCAGCCCGCGACGAACGGGTTCGGGCCGTGACCCTGGAGGGCTCCAGAACGAATCCCAACGTGCCGAAGGATATTTTCCAGGATTACGATATCAGCTTTCACGTAACGGACATGGACAGCTTTATTCAGGATCCGAACTGGATTGACGTTTTCGGGGAACGGTTGATTCTGCAGACGCCGGAAGACATGGCCTTGTTTCCCCCGGATCTTGGAGGCTGGTTCTCGTACCTGATGTTATTTACCGACGGCAACCGGATTGACATGACCCTGATTCCCATTGAGGAGAAGGAGAAATACTGCAGAGAAGACAAACTGATCCAGATCTTAATGGATAAAGACCAGACCTTCCCTAAGGTTTCTGCTCCGTCCGACGAGGATTTCTGGGTAAAGCGCCCGTCGGCAGCCTTTTTCGAGGATTGCTGCAATGAATTCTGGTGGGTATCCACGTATGTAGCCAAGGGCTTGTGGCGGGAAGAAATACTGTATGCCCAAGACCACTTTCACAACATCATGCGTCCGATGCTGATGAAAATGCTGGGGTGGCAGGTAGGTACCCAGACCGGTTTCTCGCTCAGCATAGGCAAGAACGGCAAGTACTTGAAAAACTACCTGTCATCGGACAGCTGGAACGAGCTGATGTCCACCTACCCTCGCGGAACCTACGAAGAGGTGTGGGAGGCGCTGTTTACGATGGGAGCGCTGTTCCGCAGAACCGCGCTTTATGTCGCTGAACAGCTAGGCTTCGAATACGATATGGGGCAGGATCAGCGCGTGGCCTCCTTCCTGCAGCATGTCCGGCAGCTGCCGGCGGATGCTAAGGCGATCTATTAAGATTGCGGGAAGCTGCGGTTCCCTTGATTCCAAATATCGAATCCAGGCAGCCGGGCTCGATGAGGATTAACCACTGGTCCAATGAAGCCACGATTGCTAAGAAAATGAATCAGCAAAGAGAGACGCCGCTCCGGCGTCTCTCTTTTTTTGTTGCAGAATTCTCCCCAACCCATACAGGGCACCGCTTACTCCAACTCGATTTTGCCGAATGCCCTCTCCTGCAAACAAGATTTATTAAATCCATTTGTCACATTTGTGCTTTGCCCAAGCGTAATACAAATTGTAAAGGGGTGAAACCACTTGGATGAACCAGCATTCCATCAGATCGTTGCTGATGTTTTAAAGGGAGAGATCGACAAATATGAGCTGATCATGAACCGCTGCCACAAAGCCATCTTCAACTATTGCTATCACATGCTTGGCGACTATGCCGAAGCCGAAGATTGCACCCAGGAAGCTTTTTTGAAAGCTTATCGCAATCTATCTAAATTCGAACCGGACAAGCCCTTCGAAGCCTGGCTGTACCGCATCGCCTCCAACCAGTGCATCGACTACCTCCGCAAGCGAAAGCTATCCCGATACCTCCCCTTTCTGTATCAGAAGGATCAGGATAACAGGCATGTCGATCAGGTCATCGAGCACAAATACTACAATCCGTCCGTGCTCAGTGCGCTGGCCAGGCTGACCGCCGAGGAACGAAGCCTGCTCATCCTGCGCTGCGTCGAGGACAAGAGCTATCACGAGATCAGCCTTATTTTGCAACAAAGCACGACCTATCTTAGGAAAAAATTTCAGCGGGCCGCAGCCAAGTTCCGCAAACATTATGCCATGGCCGAGGGGGAAGAAACGAATGAGCATGGACAACGACCAGGACCTGAAACCACTCTTTCAAAGGGTTGAGCCGCTTGGTGCGGCCCTCCAGGAACGCGTCATGAACCAAATTCGGGAAAAACATCTTAAAAGGGAGCGATTTTTCGTGAAAAACAAAGTGAGCATTCTCTTAATTGCCGGCATGCTGCTTACCGCATCGACCGGTTTCGCAGCAGTAAAGTACCACTCTTTAACCAACGGCAAGGGAGAGGTAGTCTATGAGGAGAAATCGAACGCAGAGTCGCCTTCGCGTAAGGACTATTCAAAAGAGGAACTGAACCGTATACATCTGATGAACACCATCTGGGACGAACAGATCAAGCCGGGCGAAGCCGCCATCATTTATGTCGTACCGGATAATCCGAAGCATGCCATCGACATCAAATCCACTCCACATGCCGTCAAGGATTTCGCCAAGCTGCAAAGCATGGTGAACGTGCCCGGTTTGCCGCTGGCCAAGGAGCTTTCCGGTTCGGGCACATACACGTTCAATAATGCCAGCGTGCACATGGAGCGCGAGACTGACGTGAACCCGCTGACCGAGCAGGAAAAAGCCGACATCGCCAAAAAGCTGCTTGAGAAAGCCAAAGCCTCCGGGAAGGACTACGCCCTGATGCCGGTGAAGTTCACCGATCAATTCTGGCTTTCGACGGTATATTATGCCAGCGGCAATAAAAAAGTCTCCCTTACCATTCTGAATAACGGGGACCACGGAAGCGTGACTTCCTACTGGGATGAGAGCACGGGCATGACCAGCCGGAAAATCGAGATCAACGGGCAGGATGTGCTGCAAAAAACGTGGAACGGCGGAAACTCGGCGCAGCTGGCACAGCTGGACTGGGTCTATGAAGAACCAACCACCGGACATCACTACATGTTTTCGCTCAACGCTACCACGGGTGACATCGCTGCCGAAGAGCTGATCCGCATCGCCAAGACGATCATTCCAAAGGCGGATTCCAAATAAGCAGCGTTGTGTCACTTGGCTTAAGGCCGTCATAATCATAGCCAATCGTAATCACCAATATGGCTCTTTTTCGTAGGAACACTGTAAAAATGAAAAATTATACAAAAAAGCCGCCTGATTCGTGTCGGGATCCGGGTACGAATCAGCGGCCGTGCTTGAGAAGGGCTGACCTTTCGCCCGGCTTTTGCAACTATAACCAAGGATATGAAAAAGCAAAGAGAGACGCCGCTCCGGCGTCTCTCTTTTGTGCTGCCATGTTCCCCAATCCCATCCGGGGCAGTACCCTTACTTCTGCTCGATCTTATCGAAGAAATTCTCCTGAACCAACTTGGCCGTATCGTCCAGCTGTTTCTTGGAATCCGTGCCTTCCTTCGAGAACGATTCCTGCACGACATTGGACATCGCGGCATAATAATCCTGGGTGCCGAATTGCGCTTCAGGCTTGCCTTCCAACAGGCTGAAGAGCTGCGGATCATATTTGTAGACGTTGTCGTACTTATCGTAGATGGCCTTCACCTTCGCGGCATACTCGGAATCATCGCTGAAATATTCCAGCGGGGTCGGTACAAAGTATTTGCCTTCGGCTTTGCGGGCATTAATCGTATCATCCACCGATTTCAGCGCATCGTCCGTAAAATAATCAAACGTGATGTAACGGAATGCCATTTCCTGCTCTTCCTTCGTGGCATTCGGGTTGATGACCAAGTAATTGCCGCCCAAAATGCCGTGATGTGCTCCGCCTTTCTCCATCGCAGGCATCGGATACGCAAGCACATCCTCAGGCTTCATGCCCCCTTCATTCAATGCCGGCTGGATCACGTCAAATGCGCCCGCAATGACCATCGCCGTACGTCCCTGCTGGAACGAGCTGACGGCATCGCCCCAACCAAGGGCCCAGTCCTGCGGAATGGCATTCGCTTCCCATCTCAGCTTCTTGTAGAAGTCCAGCGCCTTCACGCCGGCTTCCGAGTTAAACACCGCTTTCACTTTACCGTCTTCGTTCACTTCAATGTCCCCGCCAGCTTCAAACAGGAAATTGGTCCAGTTCCAACCCGCTTCATTGCCTTTACCCATCGGCGCGATTCCGGAAATGCCGGCCTTCGGATCTGCGGCGCCCTTCGCTGTGTTGTACATGTCGTCCCATGTCCAATCCATTGGCGGAACGGGCACGCCCTTCGCATCCAGGAGCTTCTTGTTCACAATCGTTGACGTGATGTACCCGTTCTGCGTAACGCCGTACACCTTGCCGTCCACGATGAATTGATCCTGCAGCACGGGGTTCATGTCGTCCTTGTACTCCCAGTCGTTCCAGAACTCCGTAATGTCGGCCACCCAACCCCGCTCCACGAGCAGCTGTGCTTCCGTAGCCCAAGTGTTATAAAACGTCGGTGCTTCGTTCGAAGCCATCTTGACCCCAATTTCGTTGACGCTGTACTGCCAGTCATCCTTCACGATGGTCACGTTCGGATATTTCGCCTGGAAACGGGCGATTTTATCATCCTCCTGCTGACGCAGCGTTGTGTCATCCGGCAGCGGATAGTGGATCTTAATCGTTATCTTTTGATCCGCGATATCCTCTTTCGGTTCCTCTGTCTGCGTTGTAGTCGTTCCGCCCGAATTGGCGGTCCCTCCGTCTTTATTGCCGACCTCCGGCGCTGCTTTGCCGCCGCCGCATGCGGCGAGCAAGGAGCTGAACAGCATAAGGCAGATCAGTAGTGCTGAGAACTTGCGCATGGATACTCCCCTTTTCCTTATTGAAATAATAATGTCCTTTCTTATCTCCATCATAGAATCGAAACCCGGAAAGGACGATGTGCATTCATATGACGATCATGTGCAGGGCTACGATGCTGTACACGCTGCCCTATCCTTTAACGGCCGAGAGACTGACGCTGCGCATAATGAATTTCTGGAACACCAGAAATACGAAGATCGGCGGCACCATGACCATGAACAGAATCGCGAATTTCATGCTGCTGTCCAGGCTCCTTGCGTTGATGACATATTTGTAGATGGCCGTAGCCAGCGTGTACTTGTCCTGCGTCTGCATGACCAGCGACGGCCAGAACCAGTCATTCCATGCCGTGGAGAAAATAAAGATTGCCAGCGTTGCGAAGATCGGAACGGACAGCGGAACGGCAATCCGCAGGAAGCTGCTCAACTCCGAAGCGCCGTCAATGCGAGCTGCCTCGAAGATCTCCGGATGAATGCCATCGAAGAAGTTTTTGATCAGCAGGAAGAAGTATGCGTTCGCTCCGGCCGGCAGCCAGAAGGCCCAATAGGAATTCAGCAGCCCAAGCTCCTTCAAATTGACGAAGTTCGGAATCATGTAACTCGACGCCGGAATAAACAAGGTCATGAGAATAAAGAAATAGATGGCCCGGTGATAGGGAACCCGGATCCGGGATATGCTGAATGCCGCCAAGCCCAGTACCAGAATCGTCACCAGCAGATTGCCGCCAAAAATAAGCAGCGTATTCTTCAGAAACATCGGCAGATCGATGTATTCCCACCCCTTCGGGAAGTTACCCCAATGCCATTCCGACGGAAAAAAGCGCGGCGGAAACGTGTTGATCTCCTGATTGCTTTTCAGCCCGTTAAACATCGTCATGCCGATCGGGTACAGCATCGTAAAGACCATCACCGCGATGCACAGCACCATAAACCCGTATACCGCCTTGTTCCACGGTTTTCTCAAATCCGAAGCGGACAGTATGCCTCTCTCTTTCATCCTAGTACTCCTCCCTGTTCATCTTGAATTGCAGGATGCCCAGCAAACTCAGCACCAGAAACATCAAAATGCCCATAGCGGTTCCTGCCCCGTAATCCAGCTGGTTAAACGCGTATTTTACGGTTAGAAGCGCATAGGTGAGCGTGGCCTTGTTCGGTCCGCCATCCAGCATCGCAAGCTGCGACTGATACGCCTGCGAAGTGCCGATCAGCTGCAGAATCAGCATAAGCATAATCAAATTGCGCATCGAGGGGAGCGTAATGTATTTAATCCGGGCCCATACACCCGCACCGTCGATTTCGGCGGCTTCATACCAATCCTTCGGTATGCTGAGCACGCCGGCCAGATAGATCAGCATCGCCGAGCCGAATTGCTGCCATGTCTCCATCACGACAAGCGACACCATGGAGAAACGGCTATCCGAAATAAACGATACCGGTTCTGCCCCGAAGAAGCCGAACAGGGCGTTGATCGGACCTACCGGGTCATACATCCACCTCCACATGCCGTAGAGCACGACGCCGGGTACGACAAACGGGAGATACGCCGCAATCCGGGCGAAGCCCTGGAACAGCTTCAGCTCCGAGATGGCGATGGAGGCCGCAATGGGCACCCAGAAGCCGATGACCAGCGTTAACAGCATGAAATACAATGTATTTCGAACGGAAAGCAGCAGGTCGGGATTGCTCAGAACGTTGGCATAATTATCAAACCCGACGAAGGTGTTTCCTTTTACGAAATCGATATGAAAAAAGCTGTAAAAGATCCCTTTAAAGATCGGCACCCACAAAAAGACGATAAAGATCGCAATCGCCGGAACGAGGAACAAATACCCCCATAAATTCTTCTTCCACAGCGGCTTGCGCTTATGCTCCTTTCGGGTGCGATGACCGGGCTCGATCCGAGCCTGGCCTTGCGGCATGGCCGTTTCTTCCATCTGACTCCCTCATTCCTTTATTAAATGTCCAGCTTTAATTGTAAAAAGGCGGGGAGTCTTCGAACATGTCTAAAACTATGTGAAGTATAACCGTTCTTACTTCTTTAGCTCGCTTGGACTGACGCCGTAGTATTTTTTGAAGATTTTGCTGAAATGCTCCGGGGATTCATAGCCGACTCGCTCCGCGATTTCGTATCGGCGGAGATCCGTGCTCAGGATCAGAGACCTGCTCTCCTCCATCCGCAGCTTCACGACATACTCCCACAGGCTGCTGCCGGTATATTTTTTGAACAGATAACTCAAATAGTTCGGGCTTACATGATTGCTTTTGGCTACCTCGTGAATCGTCAATCCCTTCTGGCGGTAATGCTCCTCGATATATTGTCTCGTATTCTCCACGATCCGGTTGCTCTGGCTCGAGAGCACCTCCTGCGACGTCTCCTGGGCATAGTTATGCCAATTGAAATCCCCGTAATAAAACACATGGAAATCATGCAGCTGCTCGCTCCACAGCATCGCTTTGTCCGCCTGACGGCTAAGCACGCTCAAAAATTCCGGCCCCCTCAATATTTGGCTGATCCCTACGGTACAGCTTCGTTTCAGGTACAGCTCCACATGGTGGTGCAGGCTCCGGCCAATCATCTCCAGATGGTGGATCTTGCCGCTCGCATGCTCCTCCATCTCCTGCTCGCTCCATTGGAGGATGATGTTGATGTCCCGCTCCGGCGAATAGAATACGAAGGTGTGCGGCTCCTGCTCCAGCAGCTCCTTGGCAATATTCAGCGCGGCATATTGAATCAGGTTTAGATCTTGCCTGGAAAAAGAAGCGCCGCTGTCTTTCGTTAGGCCCAGCTTCATCTTGATCACCGCAAAATAAGGACCGATCAAGCCCAGCTCCGACTCGTCTAGACCGACCAGCTCCGGCTGATCCAGCTCCGTGGAGAGCCGCTGGTTCAGCCGCTCTGTTCGCTCGGACGGAGGCTCCTCCATCCGAAAATGCTCGTTATCGGCCATGAGAAAGTGCTCCACCTGAGGTGCCGGTCGTTCCATCTTGAGCAGCACGCTGCGGACCGAATCCAGAAACTGCTCGCTGTTCAGCGGTTTAATCAAATAATCCTTGGCTCCGAGCTGAAGCGCCCGCTGCGCATATTGAAATGTTTCATGGGCTGAAATAATGATCGTCTGAACCCACGGCTTTACGATCTTTGCCTGCTGCATCAGCTCAATGCCGTTCATCTCGCCCATCTGGATATCGGTAACCAGCAGATCGATATCCCCCATCCGTATGTAATCCAGCGCTTCCTGCCCGCTGTAGGCCGTAGTAATCCCATCGATGGCTATGCCCGAGGACGTTAACAGCCCGGCTAAGCCCTTGCAGATCAAAGGTTCGTCATCTACCACCAAAACGTTATACATCAGGAAACCTCCTGTCCGGTTGCGGTAATGGTTGCAACTTCTGTTCGGGGGATCGTAATGGTCACACGGGTTCCCCCTTCTTCTCTTGGTTCATATTCCAGCCCATAGCGGCTTCCAAAATGCAGCCGGATCCGCTCCTGGATATTGCGGATGCCGTAGCCCAGCGAAGGGTCCGGCGCTTCACTATGGAGCAGCCTGTGGATGGACTCGTAGTTTACGGGGCGGAAGCCGTTATCTTCAATGACGAGTAGGCAGTGTCCATCCTCCAGATGTCCTGAAATCCGAATGATTCCATCCTCGCCCATATTTTTAATGCCATGAATAATCGCGTTCTCCAGCAGCGGCTGCAGCGTAATCTTCGGCACATGGTTCACCAGCAAGGACTCGGGCACTTCCCAGCGGACGGTAAACTGATAGTCGTAACGGTTCAACTGAAGATTGATATAAGCCCCCGCATGCTCGAGCTCTTCCCCGAGCGTGATAAGATCCCGGCCCCGGCTGAGACTGATCTTCATCAATTTGGACAAATCCTTGATCATCTTGGCTGACTCGGTATTGCCTTCCATCGTGCTCTTCCAATAAATGCTTTCCAGGGTGTTGTACAGCAAATGGGGGTTAATCTGCTGATAAAGCAGCTGCAGCTGCGCTTCCTTCTGCTTCAGATCCATACGGTATTTGTAGTGGATCAGATCATTCAATCGGCGGGCCATGTCATAGATCGTAGAGATGAGGACGCTAACTTCATCTTTTCTGCGCCGATAGGGGGTTTCCGGCACGACGTTCCCCGGTTCGTACCTTCTCACGAAATGCGCCAGCTTCTGGAGCGGCGTCATCAGCGACTGCCAGAAGTAAAAAACGATAATGAGCCCCACGGCAAAGTAAGCGATGGAGATAACCTGGATGACGCGCTTCATCTCGCTTTGCTGGGCGAGCAGCGTTTTGACGGGCACCTTGTAGACCAGCTTCTGCTGAAGCACGTAGTTATAATCGATGACATAGATAAAATCCGACGTAATCACGTCCATGACACCGATGGTGGAATGGCCCGGATCCGCTTCAGGCGGCAATTCAAGCCTTCCTGCCATTCCTTGTACCGACGAAGTCAGGATATGGTCGTTCCAATCGGTAAAATACAGTTCCCCATCCGGTATCGATACCGTCGATAACGACTCGCCGATCCGCGCGTCCAGATTGGTTACGACCAAAACGCCGATTGTACCGCCCCGATAAATATTGTTAACGGCCCGCACATAGCTTAAGGTCTCTTGATCCTGGCGTCCTTGTACCGGCGGTGACAAATTCGCTATGCGCTTGAGATACCCGTTCCCTTTCATTGCCACGGCTTCATCGAACCATGCCGGTTTCTCCTTCTCGTCGGAGAAAAAATACACCCCCGCTTTTCTGCGGTCAGGGTAATAGGGAGCAAAGAAGTAGCTGTTGTCCGGGTCGTACACATAGAGCGAGTAATAGACCGGTTCGCGTTCATCCGTCTCTTGGGAGAAGGACAACAGCATCTTTTCAAGCCGCTCGTAGTTTTTGACGCGCTCCAGAACGGTGCCCTCGGCAAAGGGATCCAACTGCTGGATCTGCGAATTTTGGATGACCGTGGAGGTTACTTTGTTAACGGTTTCAATATCACGGTTAATCAGCTTGAAGTTCTGCTTGTTCAGTTCGATATAAGCATTGGTCACATGACGCTTCAGGATTTGACCGGCCATGGAATTCCCGTAGGCATTTAGCGCAAACAACGGGATGACCAGCACCAGGAACAGCAGAATCATCTGCTGTTTGATATTCATGCGTCCCAGCGGATTTTTAAAGCGGTTCTTCATCGGTCCTTGCACCTCCGGCTTTCTCAAGCATAGCAACAATCCAGCGGCACCAGCGTAGTCATTTCTACGCAAATGATGCGTATTTTTACGATGAGGCAGGAAGTCACAAATTCAACTATTTATTAACCTCGGGTCGGGGGATTTCCTGCTTGTAAGGCTGGCATGCCAATGGTTAACTGACTTTCCATGAGTAAATTCGCCTGATAGGTAAGTAAGATCCAGTATGCATTTCAGCCAAATTGAATAACACCCCCATGTCGGACCCTACCGGACCCAACATAGAGGTGTTCATATGCAAATTCCCTTTAGAAGGGAAAGAACAGCGGCAGTACCGCCATCATGACCATGCCAATCACCAGTTGAAGCGGCAATCCGACCTTCACGTAGTGGCTGAATTTATAACGGCCTGCCGACATGACGAGCGCGTTCGGCGGCGTGGAGAACGGTGATGCAAAGCACATGCTCGCCCCAATGGAGACGGCGAACAGAAACGGATACGGGCTGGCTCCCATCTGGATCGCAGCCGAGAGTGCAATCGGCGCGAATAATACGGCGCAGGCCGTATTGCTGATGAACAGCGTCAACAGCGAGGTGGTGAAGTACACCCCTGCCAGCAGGGCAAGCGGGCCATAGCTGCCCAGCGAATGGACCAGCATATCCGAGATTAGCGTGGCGGCTCCCGTCTTCTCGATGGCAATGGACATCGGAATCATGCCGCCAATGAGCACAATGCTCTCCCAGTTGACCGTCTTATAGGCCTCCTCCATGTTGCGCACGCATCCGAACACCACCATCAATACCGCAGCAACCATCACGGAGGCAACCGCCGGAATCCATTCGGTCACCAGCAGGATCACCATCAAGAGCATGATCCCGGCCGCAATCGGCGCTTTGTGGTCCATCGTCAATTTGCGCGACTCCTCCACGGGCTGCCCTACCACCACGACATCCGTTTGCTCGGCAGCCAGGAGGGCTATATCCTTCCAGGTGCCCTGAACGAGCAGGGCATCACCAAAGCGCATTTTCTCCTCCTTCAGATGATGCAGAAGATACTGTTCTTTTCGTTGAATTCCCAATATGTTCACCCGATACTTCTCGCGGAAGCCCGAATGCTTGACGAGCCGGCCAATCAGGCGCGAGGACGGCGTCAGCATCACCTCGGCAATGCCGACGTCACTCGTGGCGTACTGCGACTCTTCGGCACGTTTCCGATGCTCGGGTACACGCTGGTCCAGCATGACAAGCCCATACGTCTCCGCAAGCTCCGAGGCCCGCTCGAACGGGCCGTTCACATACAGAATATCGTCTTCCTCAATCACGGTCTCGGGACCTGCGATCTCCTGGTTGATCGTTTTGAAGAATTGATTCTTGGCCGACATTTTACGGCGGATTTCAATGACGTTAATCTCGAACTTCGCCGGAATGTCCAGCTCCCGCAATGTCTTGGATCGAATGGAGGAATCGGCTCCAACCTGAATCCGATACAGGTTCTGAGTCAGTTGATACTGTTTGGCAAGTTCTCGAAGCGAGCGCCCGCCCTGTTTACCTGCTCCCCCTTCTTCATCGCTGGGAAGAAAACGGCGAAGGAACAATATCGCGATGATCCCCGTTGCCAAACACACCAGGCCGATCGGCAAAAAAGCAAAGAACGACAGCCGTTCGTAACCTGCGTTGATCAACGTCTCCTGAATCACGAGATTCGGCGGCGTACCGATTAACGTAAGCATGCCGCCCAGGCTGCTCGCAAAGGCAAGCGGCATCAGCAGCCGCCCCGGATTGATCTCTGCGCTGAATGCCAGGCTGACAACAATGGGCAGCATCACTGCTACCGTGCCGGTATTACTGACGAATCCGCCAATGAGCGACGTCACCAGCATGATCATAATCAAGAGCCGGGTCTCGCTTCCGCCGCCAAGCTTCAGCAGCTTTCCGCTTGCCATCTTGGCTAATCCGGTCTGAAAAATGCCGCCGCCCACTACAAACAAACCAATCATCATGATGACAACCGAATTGGAAAAGCCCGAAAGGGCTTCGGCCGGACTTAAAATGTCCGTTAACATCAGTACCATCAACACGCCGATCGCGACCAAATCCGACCGCACTTTCCCCGACATGAACAATGCGGATGCCACGGCCAAGACAGACAATGTAACGATCATCGGTCCATTCATTCCTAGTTCCCCCTATATTGCCCTATCTATGTTTCTTCCAAGATTCGACATTCAACATCCCTTTCCCTGCCACTATCACGCATCTCCACTCTCCATCCTGTCAGGATTTAGGTTCAACTTCTGATCTGATGTCAAACCATTCATGAAAGGAAATGATGTCGTATTGTACCACCTGCTTGGAGTTACTCATGTTAGAAACATCACACCGCTGTGCAAGTACATCCCTAAACCTATATCTCCAGCATGTTCTCTATTGGGCCGTCAACCAAACAGGGGAAATCAAATGGATATCTCTCCTAGGCCATCACCGCAACCGGTAATCACAAAAAAAAGCTGCATCGGCTCCTTCCAGCCGGTGCAGCTTGCTTATGGAATTACAGGTTAATGAATGCGGTACGCAATTTGGTGCTGTATTGAACATCAAAACCTAGACCGGATGCAATCACGGCGAGCGGAACGTAGGTTTTATCTTCTTTCCCTACTTTTTGCAGGAAAGCCGGCGTATCGATCGGTACAGCCGTTCCGTTAACTTGAATGGTTTTGGCGCCAATCTTCACCACCACCGTCTGATCTCCCAACGTAATCGTTGCACTGGACGTTTTATTTTCCCACTTGGTCGTCGCCCCCACAGCATTTACGATATCCTGTATCGCTACGTAATTCAGGTTATCGCGAAGGATCGGCTTATACGGCGTGTTCAGCTCCTGCCCCTTCACGATGATACGCATCGGCTGCCCCTGTTCTTGAACAGCGGGATTCTTGTAGCTGCCCCAGATCGTCTCTGCGAACACGCTGGCCATCGTCTCGTATCCATATTGGTTCGGATGAATATCATCTTTTAGGATATGGGTCATCGTCAGCTCGGAGCCCACGAATTCCTTCGCAACATGGGCCACCTTGATATCCACGCCCTGAGACGCAAAACTGTCAGCTACGCCTTCCACCAGCTTCGTAAACTCTCCAGATGCTGCAAGCAGTTTAGCGTATGCGACCTCGTCAGCGACTTTGGGCACCGGGTTGTACTGGTCCGCCACCACAATTGCGGCATCCGGATTGATGGCTTGCAAGTTGGTAATGACGGATGAGACATTATCGGTATAGATCTTGAACAGTTCCTGCATCTTTGCTTTCAGCTGTTCGTCGCTTAATGTTTCCACGGTACTGACCAGACTCATCATGTCATTGCCGCCGATGGTAATGGTAATCAGATCCGCATTGGCGATAACCGGCTTGGCTTTCGCTGCGTCAGCGCCAATCTGCTTGGTGCGCGGATCGATGCCGCTGAGCCCCGGCTGCAGTTCCTCCGCCGTAATCGCGCGTTCATCCAAGACGGCCTTGACGTAATGATTCAGCCCATCGGTTTTCAGGCCGCCGATCCCCAGATTCGTTACCTCGGTCCGGCCGTGGAACAAACCCTGCTCATACAGCCGGTCAACAAAACCGTAGGGCTTGCTGTTCAGATCCATTCCCGGCTCATACCCAACGGTCAGCGAGTCCCCCAACGCTACAATATGATATGTATCCTTGGCTGTAATCTCATCGGCATAAGCCGGCGCAACGCCCGGTCCAACCAGTGCCACCGCGAGCGTCAAGGTGCCGGTTACTGCCGCCAGCCCCTTCTTCCATTGTTTGAACATGCCTTCACTCCCTTAACGTCAATTATCTTGATACAGCCTTATTTTACCACCGGCAACCTGCGAATGGTACCGAATCAACCAGGAGGATAAGGTTTCATGATAAGAAAAGTGAATAAATAGCCGAGGGAGGTAACTCCAAACCAAGCAAATATTCCAGGCGTGGCTGCAAAATACAGGCTTGGCAGGATCGACCATCCAAAGGCAACCAGCAGCAGCAATCGGTATGAGTACATCACCGCGAGCATCGCCAAAGTGGCTGGAAGAAACAGCATGACGAACGTAGTTAAGGCCGGTTTCCAGCTGATCTCATCGGAATAGGGGTTGAAGAAGATCAGGATGCACCACAGCATCATGGAGGCTGCCCCTGATGCGCCTCCCAGAACATGATAAATTTGAAGCCGAACTCGCACCGCGCTCTCCCCCTATGGACAAGGTCAAACCTCGTGACTCCAACTTGAGCCATCTTGAGCATTGTTATCTTGGCTAGTTATCATAAAAAAAATGGACAGCTCACTCTATGCTGTCCATTCCTGATTCGGCCTTTAATGAATAGATATGCGCCCGCTTCGGAATCATCCCTTAAAGCGTTATCAAGCTTCTTCACCTGAATCCTCAGGCTTATCCTTCTTAACTGCCTTCTCCATGTACTTGTCATAGCGATCATCCACTTCCTTCGCCATGCTGCGGTATTTCTGCGTCTCTTCCACAATGGGATCGAGCTGCGTCTGAATCCGGATCTCGTATTTCGGAGAGAGAAGCCTGCGCTCCTCCTTCTCCCGATCCTTCTTCTGCATTTCACCGTCCGTTAACATCTCGCTAAGCTGGCGCTCCAAATCCTGATCCGACTTCTCATTCATCGTAAGCACACTCCTTTATCAAGCGGTTGTAAGTGATCTGCATCCTCTGTTGTCCCGGGCCTTTAGCGAACCAAAGCTTCGCCCGCGTCCTTTAGTGTATCCAGAAAACGCTGATGAATCAGCCCGTTGGTTGCCGCCAAATGACGGACCGACAGGTCGTATGACTTTCCTTCCGTATCGGTTACTTTACCGCCGGACTCCTGAACCAATAGCGCGCCTGCGGCAACGTCCCAAGCACTCAAGCCGTGCTCCCAGTATCCGCTGAGCCGGCCGGCAGCCACATAAGCAAGATGAAGCGCAGCGGATCCGCCGGCTCTTACATTACGGACCATCGGCAGCAGCGCCTGCAGCTCCGCCATATTCAGCGGCAGGTTGACCGTGCTGTCCAGCGGGAAGCCCGTGGCCAGCAAGCTGTCCGACAATTGATCTTCCTTGGAAACATAGGTAGGGTTGCCGTGAACGTAGGCCCCTTTTCCTTTTTCCGCAACAAACAACTCGTCCCGGGAAGGGTCGTAAATAACGCCGACAATGACTTCTCCATGATGAGCCAGTGCAATCGACACGGAGTAAAACGGAAATCCATGAACATAGTTCGTCGTTCCGTCCACAGGGTCGATAATCCAGAGATACTCTTCGTCCTTGGCGTCCTCGAGTGCCTTCGCGTAGGCATCGGTACCCGGGGCAACCCCTTCTTCTCCAAGGATCGCATGATCCGGAAAGTGCGTCAAAATCAGCTTGCGGATCATCTGTTCGGCACCTTTGTCCACCTCGGTTACGATATCCTGTGCCGAAGACTTGGTGCTCAACTGCTTGACGGTACCGAGCTTGCTCTTAATCCACTCTCCCGCTTTGGCGGCGCAATTAATGGCTACTGCGGTGTAACTCTTACTGCTGACAACATAAGGAATCTTTTCATTCTCGTTCAAAGCACTCACTCTACTTTCTATATAAATCTAGTGATTTTTGACAATCCCTACATCCTATTCAGTCATTGTAGTAATCGAAAGGGCAGCTAAGCGAAATTTCCGCCTATTTCAATAAAAGTCCGTCCTATGCTGTGCACCTGAATGCTTGGCGAGAACGAACTTTTTTATCCGATGTCATGTGTTAAGGGGAATCTCTGTTTGGATACTTCCAACGTAACCCAAAATCCATCAACTTGCAAGTGTTAACAAGCTCATCTTATCGGGTTAAGGGTTCACTTGGATGGAGGCACCGTCAAGAATGGTTACGCCCTCTGCCGTATAATCTCCCAAATCCTTCATCAGATCAAACAAAGCGCCGTCCTTCATCTTTGCTTCAATCATAACGTCCACCTTCGGCGTAGCCCCCGCAATATTCCGTAAAAACGCCAGCAATGGCACGACATCCACCCCATCCGCATGGCTGCGGATATCGGTAGGGCTTTTGGGACTGGATACGTGAATTTTGGGCGGCAGCGGCTGCGCCTCGTCCGAATCCGCCTGCGCAAGCGGCGTCTCCCAGGTGCGAAGAATATCCGGCCACAATTCCCAAGGCGCCTCGCCATCGTTGTTGACCCACTGATGGTGGATATCGAGCACCATGGGCAGCCCCGTTTGCTGGCATACGGCCAGCGTTTCCTGCGCTGTAAAGGTTTTGTCGTCATTTTCAAGAGTCAGCCGTTCCTTAATATGCGGTTCAAGCTCATGGAAGTGTTCCACGAATCGGGCCGAGGCCGAAGGCTTGTCTCCATAGGCGCCGCCGATGTGAATGTTATTTTTCATGGAAGCAGGCAGCTCCATCGCCTGCAGCATATGGACGTGCGACTCCAGATCACGGATCGAGTTGACCAGCACCTCAGGACGCGGCGTGCTCAGCACCGTGAAATGATCCGGATGAAAAGATACCCGCATCCCGTATTTTTTCACAAAATCCCCAATGGCCTGAAAGCCTTCCCGCAAAGCCGGGAACGGATCCCAATCCTGCATATCTTGATGCGTGGCCAGCGGAATCAGCTTGGACGAGAAGCGGTACACCTTGATATCGTGAGCCGCGTTATGCTTCAGAAGCCGAAGGGTATTATGTAGATTCTCATTCGCGATCCGCTCCAGTTTGTGCAAGCCGGCCTCACGGTCATTCAGCTTCATAAAACTCTTCATGGTCATCGTCTTGGAAGGAGAAGCATTCTGCACAACCGTGGACATGGCTACATAACCGAAACGAACAATCATGCATGGTCTCCAAAAAACATTTCGTGAGCGAGTGCTGTCTGTACGCGTGCTTCCTCATCGGTCAATTTGCGAATCAGCTGCAGCTCGACCGAAGTGACCTCGCGGCCCTGGAAGTTAATCTCCGATACGCATGCGGTGATCAGGACGATCGCCACCGCCTGGTTATCCGGCGTATAAGCAATGACCTTCTGTCCTGTCGGAAATACCCGAAGGCCATCCTTCAGCATTTTGCCGCGGCCGTATTCCAGCAGCTCATAGAGCTCCTGCTCACTCTTAAACTTACAAACGGAATTGAACTCGGTTTGAAATCCCATATCACGTATCTTCCTTTCATCCCAAAATATTAGACTCAAGGGGAGCCGTATTGAATAGCGCGGACTCCCCCTGGTGTTTCATATCCTATTGTGACGGCTTACGCCTGATTCTCATAAATTAGGGATTGCTTACGGTTGTACCGCTCAAGGCCCAGCTCGATCATCCGGTCAAGCAGCTCGCGGTAGGATACGCCCGTTTCCCGCCACAAGAGCGGGTACATGCTGAACGGCGTAAAGCCCGGCATCGTGTTCACTTCATTGATCAGAATCGCGCCGTCCGAGCGGCGGACAAAGAAGTCGGCCCGCGTGATGCCGCCGCCTTCAATCGCTTTGAACGCGGTAATGGCGAGGTCGCGCAGACGATCAGCCGTATCCGGTTCGATTTCGGCCGGAATTTGCATTTGTGACTGTCCATCCGTATATTTAGCCGCATAGTCGTAGTATTCACTGGAAGAGACAATTTCACCCGGAACGGATGCCATCGGCTCATCATTGCCAAGCACGCTGACCTCCACTTCGCGCGCATCCACGAACTCTTCAACGATGATCTTGTCATCGAACCGAAGCGCGGATTCAATCGCCGCCTTAAGCTGCTCCCGATCCTTAGCCTTGGATATCCCAACGCTTGAACCCAGGTTAGCCGGCTTGACGAAGCTCGGGAATCCGAGTTTGTCCTCGATATCCTTCAGCACTTCATGCTGGCTCCGCTCCCACTGGGTACGATTGAAATAACAGTACTCGCATTGCGGTAATCCCGCCTGGGCGAAGAGCTTCTTCATCACGACTTTATCCATCCCCGCTGCCGACGCAAGCACACCGGTTCCCACATAAGGAATGTCCGCCATTTCGAACAGTCCCTGAATCGTTCCGTCCTCCCCGAACGTCCCGTGAAGCAGCGGGAACATAATATCCACCGTCTGCGTCTCTTGGGCATACAATCTGCTGAACACGGCGTTCAGCGCTGTTTGCGTGCCATCCCCTTCAGCCAGCTTCAATTCTTCCAACTGGGCAAAAGGAGCCGACAGCTTGCTGCCGATTCTCCATGTACCCTGCTTGGAAATATAAAACGGAACAATCTCATATTTATCAAAATCAAAAGCGTTCATGACCGCGAATGCCGTGGATAATGACACCTCATGCTCGCCGGATTTCCCCCCGTATACTAAACCTACCGTTAATTTATCCTGTCCCATGTTAACCTCTCTCTTGTCCGTATTGCAGCATGACATGCTGTCATCTTAAAAATAATCGGGGATATGATAAAACCGATATTCGGTGTTATCGTTCCAAGCGTAGGAATCCCGGTAGTCCCAATAGCGATGACGGCTGGACACCGTATGCGCATTAACCAGCGGCATGCCGCCCGCGTCAAACGCCGTGACGATGGTGCTGTGCTGAAACGCGCCGTCACCGTCCCAGTCGTACACGATGACATCCCCCAGCATCAGCTGCTCGGGACGCTCCACCTGCTCGGCCCGCAGCCCCGAGGTACTGGCGTTCAAATAATGCGCAAAGCTGTTCGATACCGCCCAGCTGTAGCTCCACCATTCCCGTTTGTTTACGTATCCCTTGTACCACCATCCCGTTTCTCTTTTACCAGTATAGTGGATTGGAGCTTTGCCTGCAAAGAGGCACTGGGAGATATAATTCGTGCAATCCACGTCAAATTCCTCAAACTCCGGATTCCCGGAATCCCACCAACGGTCGGCATAAGCAGCTGCGGCTTCACGCTCGTAACGGCCGGACCGCGGGCTGCTGCCGGCGGCGTATACGCGGCCGTTCATAAAGGGAATGGACGGCTCTCTTCCGGCCCCATCCGAGCCTGCTGCCGGAACATCGGTTCTTTGCAGGGGATGGCGTTCATCCTGCAGACGTTCGATGCCAACGATCAACCACGCATCCCCGTCCCGGATCAGCGTCAGTCGCTCCCTAAAAACCGTATCTTCCCGGTGCGTCATCCCTCTTTTTTCATAATAAAATACGCTGTGGAGCCGCACGTCCGCGATCACATCATCCTCCGTTTCCCTCAGAATACGCAGGAGGCGGGCACGAGTCTCGCTCTTTAGCGGCGTAACCTCCCGCTGCGCATACCACGACTGCAGCCGAAACTGCCTTTCTCCTCTCTCTACCAGGAAATTCAGATCCGCTACAATCTGCTCTTTCAGGCCTGAAGAATAGTCCACGCGATTTTGGTTATATTGATTGACGTAAATATATAGAGCTTGCTTCCAAGGCTTCTCTGCTTGCTTCAGACTGTTCATCTACTCTCCTCCTCTAACCTTGCCTTTCACGCTGTTCCCTATCACAACTATATGAAGAAAATGTTCAGGCTATGAACTTCGGTCAAGAGAATACAGAAACACCGGGATTACAGCGACTGCATTCGGATAAAAAACGGGCTTGTTTTCACCTTTTTGAAATACTTTTCTTCTATAAAAAATGCTTTACGCAGCGAGTTGAAAACGGTATACTTAAGGTAGTTAATTTATGAAATTAGGTTTCATCTAGTGAAACCACAGGATTTAACTCAAACTGTTTTTATTCGATTTATGAAATGACTTAAGGAGGTTCATCAATGCCAGCAAAGGATCAATTCTCCATCTCCCGCAACCTAGAGGTGGGCGGTAAAAGTTACCGTTATTTCAGCCTGCAGGCGCTCGAAGAGCAAGGATACGGCAGTGTATCCAAGCTTCCTTTCTCCATTCGGGTACTGCTGGAAGCAGCTGTGCGTCAGTTCGACGGACGCGCAATTACCGAAGATCATGTAAAACTCTTGTCCAAGTGGAATGAAGGACGCGACAACAACAAGGAAATTCCGTTCATTCCTGCCCGTATCGTATTGCAGGACTTCACCGGCGTTCCGGTTGTCGTAGACCTTGCAGCTATGCGTGACACCGTTAAAAAATCCGGCGGCGATCCTAAACAGATCAACCCTCTCGTTCCGGTTGACCTCGTTATTGACCACTCCGTCATGGTTGACGCTTTTGGTACCGACCAAGCTCTGGAAACAAATATGAAGCTTGAATTTGAGCGAAACGAAGAACGTTACCGCTTCCTCCGCTGGGCTCAAACGGCATTCAACAACTTCCGCGCAGTTCCTCCGGGAACGGGTATCGTTCACCAGGTTAACCTGGAATACCTTGCTTCCGTAGCAGCTACGAAGACGGTTGACGGCGAAACGCTTGTTTTCCCTGATTCCCTCGTAGGTACGGACTCCCATACAACCATGATCAACGGTCTTGGCGTTGTGGGCTGGGGCGTAGGCGGTATCGAGGCGGAAGCCGGCATGCTTGGCCAACCGCTGTATTTTGTAACGCCTGAAGTTATCGGCTTCAAGCTGACAGGCAGCCTGGCAGAAGGCGCTACTGCGACTGACCTTGCCCTCACGGTAACCGAGCTTCTCCGCAAGAAAGGCGTTGTAGGCAAATTCGTAGAATTCTACGGACCTGGCCTGGCTAACATCAGCCTGGCTGACCGCGCCACGGTGGCCAACATGGCTCCGGAATACGGCGCTACCATCGGCTTCTTCCCGGTTGATAGTGAAACGCTGGCTTATCTCCGCAACACGGGCCGCACCGATGAGCAGGTTGAACTCGTGGAGAGCTACTATAAAGCGCAAAACATGTTCCGTACGGCAGATACGCCGGACCCTGAGTTCTCCGATGTGATCGAATTGGATCTCGCTTCGGTTGTACCGAGCTTGGCTGGTCCGAAGCGTCCGCAGGACCGTATCGAGCTTACCAACATGAAACAAAACTTTAACGATATCATCCGCACGCCAATCGACAAAGGTGGATACGGCCTCAGCGATGAGAAAATTGCAGAAACCGTTAAAGTTAATCATAAAGACGGCTCTACCAGTGAGATGGGAACGGGTGCTGTTGTTATCGCAGCCATCACCAGCTGTACGAACACGTCAAACCCAAGCGTTATGCTCGGCGCAGGTCTCCTGGCAAAGAAAGCCGTTGAACGCGGCCTGACAAAGCCCGGCTATGTGAAGAGCAGCTTGACTCCAGGTTCCCTTGTCGTAACCGACTACCTCGAGAAGTCCGGTCTCTTGCACTACCTTGAAGCTCTCGGCTTCTATGTTGCAGGCTATGGCTGTGCAACTTGTATCGGTAACTCCGGTCCATTGCCGGATGAAGTGAGCGAAGCGATTGCCGACAACGACATGACGGTCGCTGCCGTATTGTCGGGTAACCGTAACTTCGAAGGCCGCGTGCATGCTCAAGTCAAAGCCAACTACCTGGCTTCGCCGCCGCTGGTTGTAGCTTACGCCCTGGCAGGCACAGTCAACATCGACCTGCAGAACGAGCCGATCGGCTACGATCCGAACAATGAGCCTGTATATTTGAAAGACATCTGGCCAACGAGCGCGGAAATCCGCGAAGCAATCGGTCAAGCCGTTAGCCCTGATGCTTTCCGTGAGAAGTACGAGAATGTGTTTACCGCCAATGAGCGTTGGAACAAGATTCCTGTTCCTGAAGGCGAGCTGTACGAGTGGGACGATCAATCCACTTACATCCAGAACCCGCCATTCTTTGAAAGCCTCGCCAACGGCCTGAACGACATCCAGGACATCAAGGAAGCGCGCGTGCTTGCTCTCTTGGGCGATTCCGTTACAACGGACCACATCTCCCCAGCGGGTAACATTGCAACGAACAGCCCAGCCGGCAAATATCTGAGCGACCGCAACGTGGAACGCAAAGACTTCAACTCCTACGGCTCCCGCCGTGGTAACCACGAAGTCATGATGCGCGGTACCTTCGCTAACATCCGGATCCGTAACCAGGTAGCTCCAGGTACGGAAGGCGGCGTAACCACTTACCTGCCAACGGAAGAAGTGATGTCCATCTATGATGCTTCAATGAATTATCAAGCAGGCGGACAGAACCTCGTCGTTATCGCAGGTAAAGAATACGGCACAGGAAGCTCCCGTGACTGGGCGGCAAAAGGTACGTATCTCCTCGGCGTCAAAGCTGTACTGGCTGAAAGCTTCGAGCGTATTCACCGCTCCAACCTTGTGGGCATGGGCGTTCTTCCGCTCCAATTCCAGGAAGGTCATGGCTGGAAGAGCCTTGGTCTGAACGGCCGCGAGACATTCGATATTCTAGGCCTCAGCAACGACGTGAAGCCAGGCCAGGAATTGACGGTTGTCGCTACGCGCGAAGACGGAACCCAATTCGAGTTCCAAGCCATCGCCCGTCTCGACAGCATGGTGGACGTGGACTACTACCATAATGGAGGTATCCTCCAAACGGTACTGCGTCAAATGATCGCATCGAACCAATAAGGTCTTCCTTACAGGCGCTTTAGCCTTAGGAACAAATCCCCATCATCCACTAGTGATGATGGGGATTTTTGTTATGATCTGGTACTTCCCTCCTGAATATTGGATATTCCGTTTCGAATGGTGCCACGGAGGTTAATTGGTAAAAAACATTAACGGAAATCTATATCTAGGAGGAAGGTACCTATGATCAAAATACATACGATGGCTTCGTTCCATTATCAATACCAGCGGCCGCAGCCGGTGGCTGCGCCCAAAAGAGAGGAATCGAAGGATAAACCCCTCACCTTTCATGAGATCCTCAATCAGAAAATAGAGGAAAAGAATATGAAGCTGACCTAAATGATGCTTACCTATTATATAGATGAGCCGCTACGACAAAAGGACCGTTTCCCCAATCGCCAAGATTGTAGGGAACGGTCCTTTTTGATTCTAAAAAGCTGTATCACATGGAGTCGCCCGGTCATTCAATAACTTATAGTGATGCTGTCCGCACTCCGGCAATAGAATGAATATTATATCATCATTCCCATTTCCCGTGCCGCCTCCATCAGGATGGGCGCATGTTCGCGGAGCGTTTCCGCTGACAGGCGGGTGACTGGCCCTGACATCGACAGTGCTGCCGCCACTTGACCATTCCGGTCGAAGATCGGTACCGATACCGCAGCAGCCCCAGGCTCGCGCTCTTCGATGCTGATCGCGTATCCCTTCTCCAATATTTCGGCCAGCTGCTGCCGGTAAACGATGCGGTCGACAGATTCCGGCCAATCCGGCGCATTCAGCAGCTCCTCCTGATCGGCCGGTGGCGCAAAGGCCACCAGAACCTTGCTGGAGGCGCCCACGGACAGCGGCAGTCGTACTCCGACCTGGGCGACCCGCCGAATGCCCTGATTGCTCTGAACCGCTTGAATCCGAAGACGATCCGAACCGTCTCTTAAATACAAACTCACCGTTTCCCCAAGGCGATCCCGTAAGGCTTCCATCGCGGGCAGAAGGCGAATCGCCGGGTCGTCGCTTTGGGACAGATGCATGGACAGCTCCCATATTTTCAAGCCGAGCCGATATTTCTCCGTCTCTTTGTTACGCACAACGAATCCTTTGTCTTCCAGCGTTGTTAGCAGTCGATGGACGGTGCTTTTATGTAATCCGATAAGGGTAGAAATCTCTGTGAGGGCAAGTTCACTGTCTTTCGTAAAACACATCAATATATCAAGTGCCCGCTCTACAGCACGCACCGTTAATTTACGGTCTTCCATCCCGACCAGCTCCTTCCTGTTTCATTCTATGAAACCTGGTTACAAGAATTATATGAGAATTCTTCTCAAAAGTAAACCATGGAGACAGGGACTTTACAGTTGTCTTACAATCTATGGATTTGCATTGACTTTATAGGCTTCCGGGCATACGATTATTATAATTTCAACTCTTTCATGTTAACGAAACATATCCAGACTATATGGTAAGGAGGGGCCACTTATGAGCACAACGACTGGTAGTAACGCCCCACTCTCCCAATTAAATGACACGCCGGCCGAGCTGTCGACCGGCTTGGTTCGTTTAAAGCATATTATATTAGCGTTGTTATTATCTGTCGTTTTTTTTCTCGTTTTCTGTTTTATTGCGCTTCATGCCTATATTGCTTGGGTTTTGTCGAATCCGACGGTTGCTCCGCTCTATTCCAATCCCAAGCTTGCTAAAGATATGAATTACGAGAATGTCACGTTCCACTCCATTGACGGCAAACGAAATATAAATGGATGGTATATACCGGCCGAAAATTCTTCGAAAACCATCGTGCTCAGCCATGGTTACGGCGCCAACCGGGAGGAAACCTGGGTACCGATGTACGATATCGCCCACTACGCGCACAACATGAATTTTAATGTGCTCATGTTTGATTACGGCTTTGCCTCCCAGACCAGCAAGGAAGTGGCGACCGGTGGCAAAGAGGAGAAACGCCAGCTTCTTGGAGCCATTGAACATGTGAAGCAGCGCGGCGCGAAGCAAATTGTCGTCTGGGGCTTCTCCATGGGGGCTGGCACCGCACTGCAGGCAGGGCTTGAGACCAAGGATGTGGATGCCATGATTCTGGACAGCGCCTTTTTATTGGAGCCGGACACGCTTTATCACAATATTCACAACCAGATTAATCTCCCGCGCCATCCTTCCCTGGAGATTCTGGAGCTGCTCTTCCCGGTGCTTAACGGCACAAGTCTGGATCAGATCCCTTACAATGAGGTGAAGAAGCACGATTATCCGTTCCCGACCTTGTTCATCCACGGAACGAAAGACGATAAGGCACCTTACCCGATCGCCGAGAAGATTGCTTCCAATCAAACCCATACGGATTCGGATTCCTGGATTGTAGAGGAGGCGCATCATGAGCTCATCTTCCGTGAGCACCCTAAAGAATATCTGCGCAGAGTATCCACCTTTCTAGGCAAACTGGAAACTCCGGATGAATCCTAATATTTTTAACAAATGCACTCACTATTAAAATAGCCATTCATCATACGATCCATCTCCCCCGCTGCTTTGATGCAGCGGGGTTATTTTTATTTCCCCCTCATAATACAGGCCGCCATATGAATATAGTGTGTTTAGTGAACCTGATACTGGAGGGAACGGACATGTTATTTATTTACGGAGCGAAGCTCCCGGTACGATTACTCGAAGAGATTCGCTATTGGAAACATCAGGAAAGGAAGCATACTGAACTCATCAAAGCCATTGCGCCGGATCTGGAGCCGGTCTATGTCAAAATGCTGGATCAGTGGGCGGTGGTGTTCGCTGATACGGAAAAAGCAGCAGACGAACTTTTGCGCCACATTCTCCGTTATGACGGACCTCCTTCGCCTCAAGTACTGACCCAAGTCGAGCAGCTGCTGCGCGCTTCCTGCGAGCAGTCCAGAGAGTTCATCCGCCAGCTCCACGGATTGAAGGAGAATAGCGAGGCCATTCGGAAAGTGCCGCTCGCCGGCACGGTCGTGCATCATGTGATTCGAGAGTCCGAATACTTCCTGAATACGCTCGAGACCCTCAACTCCGCCGGAGCACTGGAAAGATTCATGGATGTAGAGATGCCGATGCAATCGATGACGCTTCACGAGGCCGCCTCCCCTCCCCCATCTCCCCCTGAGGCTGAATTGTCCATTCAAGGTATGGGAGACAGCGGCAAGGCCGTACCGATTGGCGGGCACCGCCTTCCTCCACTGCCTTACGCTTATAATGCACTGGAGCCTCATATTGACGAGAAAACCATGCGGATTCATCACGACGTCCATCACCAAAGCTATGTCGATGGTCTGAACAAGGCGGAGAAGAAATTGGAGGAGGCCCGAAAAAGCGGCGATTTCGAGCTGGTGAAGCATTGGGAACGCGAGCTGGCTTTTCATGGTGCCGGCCACTATCTGCACACGATCTTCTGGAACATTATGAACCCGAGGGGCGGTGGCGAGCCTGGCGGTGAGCTGGCCCAACAGATCAAGAAGGATTTCGGAAGCTTCGATCGCTTTAAAAAGCACTTTAGCGAGGCGGCAGACAAAGTGGAAGGGGGCGGCTGGGCGATCCTTGTCTGGAGTCCACGCAGCCATCGACTTGAAATTTTGCAGGCTGAGAAACATCAGAATCTCTCCCAGTGGGATGTCGTCCCTCTCCTGGCTCTGGACGTATGGGAACATGCCTACTACCTTAAACATCAAAGTAAACGCAAGGACTACATCAAGGATTGGTGGAACGTGGTCTACTGGCCGGAGGTTGCAGAGCGCTTCAAGCATGCCAGTAAGCTGAAATGGAAGCCTTTTTAATTCAAAGCCTTGCTGGGCTGCTTCATATTGGTTAATATTGGGTATGATGTCTATAGCCCTCCTTACTTCCCTTATGGAGTTTAAGGAGGGTTTATCAATGAACCGGGCACTTGGTCATGAGCCCCGAATTGGACAAGATTATTCAAGCTAAGGAGTAACCCGAGCCTATTGTTAGGTCTTTTTTACCACATATCTGGTTATTTATTCGGTTGAACGCTCCCATATGCTGGATTATGATATGACAGTAAGCTTGATAAGCAGTCTCTGCATTGCCTAAGGCGAAACGAAGAGAAATGATGGCTCCATGTAAGACTGCAAGATTCAGCGCGCCTGTAAGAGCAGAACATCACCACTGAAGGGATGGGTCAGTGTGAAGAGTAAGTTCCAATCACGTGTTTTTATTTTTACTTTTGTGCTTATCATTTTAATAGTTGGAGGATGCCAGCCAGTGAACAATAACCAAGCCACTACAGACGACAGCTCGGACGAGGTCATAACGAAGGCTAAAACCACAGCCGTTCAGCATTTTAAAGAGAAATACAACTTGGATGTAGAAATTACCAAGGAAGAGATGATGCCTTCTATCGTAGCGGACAAAGTCAACCTCGAAGGGTTTGTCGTAGATCATCCTGAACAAACCTTTAAAATATCCGTTGATTTCAACACAGGCGAGACATCCAACTTCGTGATGAACCCGGAGCTCAGAAAAGCGATTAAGGGTGAGTGATGGGTTGTGCTGCCTTTTGGCTGTAGCTACAGGTTCTGATCCTGCTGAATGTTAAGGAGGGAGTATATTTGAGTTCACCGCAAGTGGATGACGAGACATACCGATTGATGTCAGAAGCGGCTTATCTCGATCTGAAAAAAGAAGATACCGTTGAGGACTTGCCTGGATGGGAGGTCCTTGAGGACTATAAGAGCAACAGCATATCAGGTTTTGATGCGGTAACTTTCTACAACAAGGAAACGAATCAGGCCGTTATCGCTTACCGGGGCACCGAGGCAGGCGAAGACTTATCCCATGCCCTCCCCGATTATTTAGCCGATGCGGATATTGGCATTGAAGAGATCAAAAGAAAGATTCCGGAATTTCGGCCACCTTGGGCGGACCATGTAGACAAAGTCAAAGAAGCCACGGGGATTAACGATGTCACGGATTGGTTCGGTGAACAATCGAGGAAAATCGATAAAAAAACGGATATATTAGGAACCAACCAATTGTATCAAGCCGAGGATTATGCGCTGGAAATGAAGGAGAAATACAAGGGCGTTGATTTCACCCTCACGGGGCACTCCCTGGGGGGAGCCAATGCACAATATGCTGCCGCCTATACGGGCATGTCGGCTGTCACCTTCAGTGCTCCTTCGGTCATCGGGAGCCTCTCCCCTGAAGCCAGAAGAAAGGCAGAGAACGGGGAATTTGACTCTCAAATCACTAATTTCGTCCATCCTGGCGACATTATTGGCAGCGGTGCGCTCGGCGGCTTCGATGGCCACGTCGGTTCAACCTATTACATAGACTCCAGTTATAAAGACGCCAATGACGGGCTTAGTATAAAGGAAAAAATTGATAATACACTGGGCGGCCCCAATTATCATCAGCTTGACCGCTATCGATTCGAGGATGGTTACATCTCAAATCCTCTGTACGACGGCGCTACCGACAAAGCCGTTGATTCGCCCAGAATACCTGCCCATGGCAGTCTCTTGTTCGGCCTGGGTGGGCCGATGAGCCATTTAGGCTTAGGTTTAGGCGGCTCGCTGGGAGCCCTGGGCGGCTCCGTCGGAGGCTCATCCGGAACCATTCAGGTGACCCCTGCCGAGCTGCGAAGCGTAGCCGAGAAATGGAGAGCACACGCCCATCAAAGTGATGCCGAAATCCAAGGAATCCGGCAGCGTCTCTCCAAATACATGTTCTCCAGCCACAGCAGACGTCTGCAGCCGATTGTCCAGCAGCTGGATACATCCATCATGTCGATGAGTCAATGGCATCTGCAGCATACCACCGACATCGTTCAATACATTAAATTCAAGGCGGATTTATTTGAACGGACAGACAACAGCGGGTAAAGATCAATACAAAAGCTACCGGGAGGGATGGAGATGAGTCGAGAGATTCTGCTGGAGCTGGATGATTTGCTTCAAGCCGAACGCGAGCTGACAGGATTGCTGGCAGCCATTCGGGCCGACGAACAGGAAGCACGGGTCATGTACGCACGTCTGCAGGATTGGAAGGGACAGTCTGCCAATGTGCTGCGCGATCAGATTGAAACCTTCTTTATGGAGATGTCCCGCCGTATCCGGGATATTGAGGAGCAAAAACACGCACTCATCCAGTATGTGCAATATATGAAACAAGTGGATGGCGCTTCTTGAGGAGCCCTTCCCCCTATCGATTATCATATGAGCTCACAATCATTATTGAGCACATAAAAAGGCTTCGCCTCCGTGGGCGAAGCCTTTTTTGATCCTCTGGATCATGCTTAGTCTTTAATCAAAGACAGAAATTCCGAACGCTGCGCCGAATCACTTTGGAAGGTACCTCGTACAGCTGACGTGACCGTCTTGCTGCCCGGCTTCTTCACACCGCGCGCGCACATGCACAGATGCTCGCCTTCCACAACGACCATCACGCCGTTTGGCTGCAGCGCCTCCACCATAATATCCGCGATTTGCGAGGTGATGCGTTCCTGCACCTGAAGACGGCGGGTAACCGCCTCGACCAGACGTGCCAGCTTGCTCAAGCCGGCGATTTTGCCGCTAGGAACATAACCGATATGGACCTTCCCAAAAAACGGCGCCATATGGTGCTCGCACTGGCTGTAATATACGATATCCTTCACGATAACCAATTCCTCATGATTCTCATCAAAGGTAACCCCGAGAACATCCTTGGGATCCACTTCGTATCCCGCAAAGATCTCCTCATACATCCGTGTCACACGGGCCGGTGTCTCAAGGAGCCCCTCACGCTGGGGATCTTCACCGATCAGTTTCAATATTTGCTCTACATGATACTCGATCTGCTCTCGGTTAGCGCCGACTTTATTGTTCACATAATCCTTTACACCCGCCACAGTACATCCCCCTTTTCGTTCCATAGAAAAAGCAAACGGTTAACTTATAGCCGCTGTTAGCGGCCTTTTTAAATAGAAATGCCCCTCCGTCATTTCATTTAGACGGGAGCGGGCTTTTTTCATTATGATTTGCGTTTACGGCCTTGCCCTTTACCCGGCATAGGCTGATTTTTCATCATTTGCTGTGCGCGCTGCATTTGCTTGCTGTTCATGTTATAGCCCATTTGTTTTGCCATCTTCTGCAGCATTTGCGGATCGTTCTGCATCTTCTCCAATTGCTTGCGGAGATAAAATACGCCGATGAAAAATCCGCCAACCAGACCCACGATCAATGTAATAATCGGAATGACTATATCCATCACTTGACCACCTTCTACTATACTAATATCTACCATTTAATGGCGCATACACGAACCTATCATAGCATGTCCTTTTCGCCACAGCAAATGAAAATAACGGATACATGGCAGCAAGCCGCCCCAATTATGCACCTTGATCATTTATTGCCCATTCCGTCCCGGCATAACCCCTTCCAGGGTCAGCAGGATGCGCTTGATCTCCGGTCCGCCGGCATATCCGATCAAAGTACCGTCAGTACCAATCACCCGATGACACGGCACCACAATCGGCACCGGGTTTTTGTTGTTCGCACCGCCTACCGCCCGAACGGCTTTCGGACGACCGATGGATTCCGCTACATCCTTATAAGAACAAACATTTCCATAGGGAATGGATTTCAAAGCTTCCCATACCTGCAATTGGAATGACGTTCCGCGCATATCCAGCTTTATGTCAAACTCCTTCAACTCACCGGAAAAGTACTGTTTCAACTGCGATGTCATAGGAGCTAATCTTGCTTCATCGCGCTGATAACCGCCATTACCGGCCCAGGTCCGCGACCACTGCTGGATGACCGCTTCCTTCACATAAAAGCTGCCAAACTCAATCAGACAAAGGCCCTTCTCCGTTGCACAGACCGTCAAAGGTCCGATCGGTGATTGAATTTCATCGTAATACAAAATTTCCGGTCCTCCTTCAGGAATGGCCATCGGCTCAACTCCCTGAATAACAGGACTTTCAGGCTGGGCTTTCGTTCCCCCATTCGAAGAATCAGACGCTTTGTTGCTATTGTCGTCTGCGGCGGCTTGCGCTCCAGCAGATGACTCATTCTCATTTGGTTCAGACTTCAGTTTGTTCAAGGCTTGCTGCAGCATATTTCGTACTTGGGAATCCCCTTCTGATTTCATGCTTTTCTCTAAGTTGTTCAACGCTTCTTCGCCTCCAATACGGCCCAGAGCCCATGCAGCGGTTCCCCGCAGCTCCGGGCGCGGGTCTTTCAGCAGTACCTCGCTTAGCTTCGGCACAGCTGAACTATCTTTAAAGTTGCCAAGCGCGATGACAGCATTGCGCTGAATCGGCTTTCGGCCGCGCCAAGCCGCGGACGTATCTCCAAACGTTTCCTTGAATTCGCGGTTGCTCATATCCAGGATGGGCAGGAGCAGCGGCTTGGCTTTTTCAGGGTCGGGCTTGAAGTCCTCTTGATGAGTCCAATTCTTGCCCCGGTTCTTCGGACAAACAATTTGACAGGTATCACAGCCGTACAGCCGGTTACCGATCTTGCGCATGGCTTCTTCGTCCAGAAACCCTTTGGTCTGGGTTAGAAAAGAAACGCAGCGCTGGGCATTCAGCTGCCCGGGACCGACAAGCGCGCCGGTTGGGCAAGCGTCAATGCACTTGGTGCACTCCCCGCAGTCCTCGGTTACCGGCGTATCCGGCGGAAACGGAATATTGGTTACCATTTCGCCGAGGAATATCCAGGAACCGAACTTCGGAGAGATGATGGCGCAGTTCTTGGCGCTAAAGCCAATTCCGGCTCGCTGCGAAACCGCCCGGTCGACAAGCGCGCCCGTGTCCACCATGCTTTCAAGCTTCGCATCCGGCACGCGTTCTTTAATGTATTCCTCCAGACGGCTCATGGCCTCCCGGAGCACTTGATGATAATCCCTTCCCCAAGCGGACCGCGCCATAATCCCCCTGTACTTGCCAGGCTCCGATTTGGGCGGGTTCTCCATCTTGGAGTGGTACGTTATGGCAATGGCGATCAGGGACTTCGGCTCCGTACCGGGAAGGGCCGGAGTAACCCGCTTATCCAGATCCGACTCCTCAAAGCCCGACTCATACCCTTTATCCCGATGATTTTGCAAAATGCTCTTCAAGGATTCGAACGGCTCCGCCGAAGCGAAGCCAATATCATCAATGCCAAGCTCCGGCGCAACGGCCTTGAGCTCCTGCTTGAGCTCCTCCCATACCGAAGGCGGAGGAGCGTACGAGCCGAGTGTGTAGGTCATTCTCCAGCGCCTCCTTTCCTGGGATGATGTTCTGTCTTTTCAGCTACAGCTTTTTGATCTCGGACAACGGCCAGAATATAAATTCCGCCCTGCCGACGATGTCGCTTTCCTTCACGCTGCCGAACATGCGGCTGTCCTTGCTCTTTCCAAGATGGCGGTTATCTCCCATAACGAAGTAGCGGCCCTCTTCCAGGGTTATGGGCTCAAAGCCCGGGTCCTCGATCGGAACATCGGTATACCCTTCCTGCTGTGCAACTCCGTTCACGTACAGCTTCTGGTCCTTTACCTCAATGGTGTCCCCAGGTACGCCCACGACACGCTTTACAAGAAACTCCTTCTTATCCGGGCCATCACTCGGGTCCTTAAGCACAATGACATCGCCATGGCTCGGTTCGGAAAAGCGATATACCACTTTATTAATAAACAGCCGCTCCGATGCTACCAGCGTCGGCTGCATAGATTCACCTTTAACCATAGAAAGATTGAACACAAACATATTTAGGAGCACCATAATAACAAATGCAATCGCAATCGTCTTTACCCAATCCCAAAGCTCGGCAGCCCAGCCGTTCTTCTTGCCAGGTTGATTCTGAGGTCCGTTGTTCTCGCCATGCTCAGTTGAATCCGGAGAAATCACTTGTCCCATGCTACACCTACTTTACTTCGATTTCGCCTTCGGGTACCAAAGGCGGCACCTTCAAAAAAGGTACATTAATAGAAAAGCATATCTCCCACCCATTTGCAACGGCTGAAAGATATGCTTCATATCGAAAAAATGTCGTTTCTTATCTCTGTCGAAGCTTAAAGCCGCCGTTTGCGTCGCTCGTATGTACCGCTTATGTCATGACTACGATTGACCAAGGATACTGAGCTTCTGGAACGACCGCAGGATTTGGCTGGCACCGTATCCCATGGCTTCATAAAATGGCATGGCTGCGGCGTTGTGCTCGTCTCCGGCTACCATGATCCGACTGACTTTTCGTGATTGAAAACGCTGTTCCATTGCCGAAATCAAGGCTTTGCCAATCCCTTTTCTGCGATAGTCGGGATGAATGGCAATGCGGTAATAACAACCATGATTGCGCTCGATCGTACCGATTAAGGCACCAACGATTTCACCGTTTTCTTCAGCCACCATAATCAGATCGGAGTCCCAAGCAAGCTGCCTGGAGAAGGGCTCCATCGTGTTTTCGTAGCATTCTTCCGATAAAGCAATCTGCAGCAGCTCGGTTACGGGGTTACAGTCACTCAACTGAAAGGAACGAACATGCATTTCAAAATCTCCCTTTTCGTTAGCATGATGCGGTTTACCCGGTTTACAAAAATCTAGTATTCCGTTAACGCAAACCTGACATTTAGGTTACTACAAAAAACCCGAAAATCCTCTTTCCTTGTCCATTAAACCACATCTTTCTCGTAAATTCACGAGTTTTCTTCTGAAAGCGCTTTATATGAAGCGCTTTCATCTTTTTAGCTGGATAATATTCCATATTTTTGTGAAATGATAGGTTTGTTTCCTGCTGCTAAACCATTAGCTCACTGTTAAAATTACACCCATTAATTCCCAAGGTCTTTCTTCCTGATGGAGATCTATATTTTAATAAAACGGCCAGACTTTCCCAGCCCCGCCGTTAATAAAGCAAGCAAAAAAACAACAGCGTCCTCTCGGCAATGTGCCTTTGAGGAACGCTGTGTTTCGATCATGATATTTATTGAAGAACGACGGTGTCACCCGCTTTCAGCCCTGACAAAACCTCGACTTTATCCAGCGTCTGCAAGCCGGTCTCAATATCCTGCCGTTCAATCTGGCTGCCTCCCTTGTCCACCATGACATAGGAGGTGCCACCGTCCGTCATGACGGCAAGTTTAGGAACGACAACCGCCTTATCCTTCCGTTTGGTTACAATATCTCCGTTTAGCGTCAGCCCGCCGATCAAACGATCTTCCTTCGGCAGCGAGATGATCACCTTAAACTGTGGTGTCTGGGAAGTTTGCTTCTCCTGAGCCGTCGTCTCGGCAAATTTGGCCACCTCCAGCACCTTTCCCTTTAGCTTTAGATCCTTGATGGACGGCAGCTTTACTTCAACCGCCATGTCCGGCTTAATGCTGAATATATCGTTTTCCCCGACATATGCCACTAATCGAAGAGAATCCAGGTCGACGATTTTGCCGATATACTGGTTCGCCGTCACGGATTGCGGCCGCTGCTGCGTCGGATCGAACAGAAACAGGCCTGTTGCAGGCGATAGGTATGTAGCTTTCTTCAGCCTGTCATTCAAGTCGGCCAGCGTCTGGCGCTCAATATCGTTGGTAACCTCGTCCAGCTGACTGCTCAGCCGAGCATTCTCCTGGTCTGCCAGCATTTTAAGGCGCTCGGCCTCCGTTGCTAACGCCGGGGCGCTATCGAGGTCCTGATTTAACGTGAACTCCTTCAGCTCCTGCTCCAGCTTCCGCTTCTGCAGCTCGGCTTCCTTCTGCTGAAGCTGCTGGCGAATGGCCGTTTGCTCCAATTTAAAAAGCGCATCGCCTTTCTTGATCTGCTGGCCGTTCTCGACGTTCCATGACTCCACTTTCGCTTCAAAAGGTGCGTAGACATTGGTCTCCCGCCCATATTCGGACGTTCCCTTGACCTGCACGGTCGAGACGATGGTTTCCTCGGTTACGGGAAATGAGATGACCTGCGGCTCTTCCATCATGGGAATCTCGGGTTCTTTCGGTTTCACCTGTCCGTATCCCCAATATCCCACCAAGCCCAGCACGGCAACGATAACCGTCCATTTTATAATTTTTTTTATCATACCGATTTAGCTTCCTTTCCGAAACTCATTATCCTAATCCCGCTTGATGGCCAGAAGTGCATTCGTTCTAGCTGCACTGATCGCCGGATAGATCCCTGAGAAGATTCCGGTCATCACAGCGAATGCAATGCCGATAGGCAGCGTCTCCAGCGTAACCGCAATTTGCAGCCCTGACATGCCCGCCGAAGCCATAATGAATGAATTTAGCCCCTTGATGATCAAAAATGCGAATACGATGCCAAGCAATCCGCCAAGCAAACCGAGCAGGCTGGCTTCTACGATGAACATGTTGCGGATTTGCGGCATATTCGCCCCCAGGACCTTCATGATGCCGATTTGTCTACGGCGCTGATGCGTAGACATCGTCATCGCTACGATGATCGATATCGAGGCCAATAACAGGATAAATACGCCGATGCCGAGAGCAATCGCTTTGAAGGTATCCAATTGGGAAGCGACCTGATCACGCATGGCCAGATTGTCGCTCGCATTAAGCGCAAGCTTTGAGATCAAATCCTCGAGCGGTTTAATATTCTGCAGATCATCCACTTTGACGGTTAGATTATCGTATACCCGTTGTTTCGAAGCTGTCCCATTTTGCAAGTTCAAACTGTTTGTTAGCCATTCCGCCGTATCAAAGGAAATATAGGCCTGACGATCGTAGATCGCAAACTGGGCATCTCTCCCCGTAGGCACGTCCAGCACGCCTCCAACATAAAGCTGCGGGCTAAGCTGTTTCTTGTCAGCGTCCATCTGCTCCAGCTGAATATTTTTACCGTTCATTTCCGATACGGTGCTCTCATACATCTGATATTCTTCCCATATCTTCGGATTGTTGGGATCGGTATTGATCATATTCATCAATCTTTCGCTCGTCTCTGCATCCTTCCATCCGGTTGTTGCTCCGTAATTGAGCACCATAGCACCGATCTGATCAAGCGGACCGCCTTCCTTGAACCTGTTACCCTGCTCTTTGAGCTTTGACAGGTCCACGGCCACAACGTTAAAGCCGTCGTTGATTAGGTTGTCGGACGAAATGGCTTTAAAATACCCGAGTTGCTTGGTGGCTATAACGGATTTGACATGATCAAAGCCCTGAATCACCTGAACCTTATCATCCGTAAGCAATCCCCGGTCAGCTCCGACCGTGGGGCCGCTGCCTTCACCTTGCCCGCTTGAGCCCTGCGGAGTCACCGTAATTTCGTCAAGCTTCATGCCGCCTATAATTTCCGTCTCCAAATAATTCTGGGCACCGTTGCCAATGCTGATCGCTACGATAATAGCCGCGCATCCAATCGAAATACCGGTCATGCACAGGGCTGTCACCACTTTACGGCGTTTAATCTGTCCCCATGCCAGCCGTATGCTGTCTAAAATTATCAGCTGACCTCACCTGCCTCCTCCGCATGAACCGGGACCCCAGGCAGGGACGAGGGGGCGTTTGGCCCCCGTTGCCCTGCTGCTGGCGCTGTATAGTCCTCCGGCTGAACCAAATAACCGTCACGGAGCATAATCGTTTTTTTCATTTGAGCAGCGACTTCCATCTCATGGGTAACGATGACAAACGTCGTTTTCATGGACTCGTTCAGCGCCATCATGATTCGGATAATTTCCTCTTCCGTCTTGGTGTCCAGGTTGCCCGTCGGCTCGTCCGCAAAAATAACGGAAGGCTCGGTAATCAATGAGCGAGCAATACTGACGCGCTGCTGCTGTCCGCCTGACAGCTGGGACGGGTACAATGAAGCCTTATCGCCGATCCCCGTCATCTCCAGCAGCTCCATCGCTTTCTTGCGGCGCTTGGACGGAGAAACGGATTGAAAGACCAGGGGAAGCTCCACGTTTTCCCGAACCGTGAGCGTCGGGATCAGCTCATAGGCCTGAAAAATAAATCCGATATGCTTGCGCCGGAAGACTGCAAGCTTGTTTTCCCCGTATTTGACAATATCCTGATCGGCAATATAAATATGGCCTTCCGTCGGCTTCATTAGTCCTGCCATCAAGTTGAGCAGCGTGGACTTGCCCGACCCGGAACTGCCCAGCAGGGCAATCATCTCACCCTTCTGGACTTCAAACTGGATATGATGGAGCACTTTTAACACTTCGTTACCGTTCTTAAAGCTGTGCGATACATTTTCCAAACGCAACATGTTCGCTATTCCTTTCCGGTTCTTAATTTAACTCTCCTCGTCGGGAACTGCGGTAGGCGTGAATATCAGATTGTAGCTTTGGCTGCCGAGCGTGATACGCTCATTCTGGAATTCGTCCACCAGGGTTAAGTTAAACCAACCGCCGCGAAGTTTTTTGTATTGCTCATCCGACAGCTCCATCGACACCGACCGGGTACCTGGCACCTGGATATCGGTTCCTGGCGTGAGCGTACGCTCCTGTGTCTGCCCGAGGCTGTCCTTGATGATTAAAATCAGCTTGTGGCCGGAGTCCGCTGCAATGATGCTCTCGCTGCGTTTCACATCAAACGTGATATTCAGCGGAATGGAAGAACTGCCCTCCTGCAGATGTCCTACCGCTTTCGTAACCGAAACGTGGTAAGGATACCAATCGAGGTTCGTCAGTCCGGAGCTTACGGCTGGTCTGATCGGATTCAGCATCAATTTTTTCACGCCCATGACACCGGTAGCGTCTTTGCCCGTCTCCGCAAGCTTGCCTCCGGTCATTGCCGTACCCAGAGCAAGCCCCAGTTCGCTTGCAGCCCCCTTCGGCACTCTGGCCCAAAAGACGATCGACTGCTTGGACCCCGGCTGAAGCGAGGCTTCCGGCTGAATGGTTTCCGCTTCATAGATCTTGCCATCCGTGCTTTGGAAATACCCCTTCAGCACCGCTGCTTGAACGCGGCGCTGTTCATTGCTGGTCAGCAAGAACTCGGAATAGACAATGTCGGAGTCCAGGCCTTCATAGATGACCGTCCGCCGTTCCTGCGCCTCTGCGCGCTTACCAATCGCGGTAACTGTATACGGCTTCCCTTTCTCCAATGTGCTGATCGACTGCGTCATGCCTGACGTGGTCATGGTAAGGAACGACGTTTTGGCTGTATCCTGCTGCGTAAACAGCTCGAAGCGGAGCGAACGGATATCCTTGGTATATGGGATCCGAGCCATGACATACACCTCGGTTGATGACCCCGGGGCAATCAGGGAACCCTGCTCCTCCGCAATAACTTCCGAACCGGCCAGAGTTGTCTTTTCGTCCGCTGTGACGTTCACTTTAAGCTCAGGCAGCGGCAGCGATTTGGATTCCTGAGTATTCCGCAGACGCAGCTTCGCAACGATCAGATCCTGATCCTGCCATGGCAGACGCTGCATGGATTCCAGCGTGTATGCAAATCCTTTCGCCGTCTGCGCATCGTACTCCACGCCAATCGATGATTTGCGTTCCGTTTGATAAGGGATGGCAAAGTATGCAATCGGCAGGGTCAACGACTCCTGGACCTCGACGGTCGACTCACCGCCAGGTTCATCCGAGTTCGCCGGCGGTTTGGATGAGCCGACTGGGCCAGATGCCCCGATCATTTGCAGCTTCAACCGGTCCTGCTTGAGATCAAGCGGAAGCGTTATTTCCATTACCATCGTTTTCTCTTCCCCGGGACGGAGCGTCAAACCCGCTTTGTTATCCGGGGTATAAGGATGGAAAGTGCCTTCGGATGCTTTAATTGCATACTCGTAGGCCGGAACCTCCACCGATTTTTTCCCTTTGTTCTTGAAGGCCATCTCGATATTCCATATGCCCTGTCCCCCGGCGGCGCGCAGCGAAGCTTGGCGGATTCTGGCATCGACCGGAATGCCCTTGATGGTCAACTTCTTGGCCGCGCCAGCCGCGACATCCCACTTTGGAGCTGTTGCCGCAGGGAGCTTGAAGGATGCGACCGGCAAAGACAGCTTCAGCGTTTCATCGTTTTCGGTCCACAAGAAACGCAAACCCGCCGTTTTAAGATAGGAGGGAACTTCCGTTATGTAATAAACAAGTTTCTTTTCTTTCGGCTGAACAGGCACACCCTCGGCCCCTGCCTCATGACGCAGAGGGAATGAGCTGCCGCTTGCCGTCACCAAGTACGGTTCGAACCCCCGGTCATTCCATACCTTTCCGCCATGGTTCGTCATATACATCCCGACTTTGGCGATGACTTTGCCGTCATACTTGATGATCTCCAGCGATTCAGCCTGTACGGTAACCGGCGTGCCGCCCAGATTCAGTTTGGAGGTCAAGCCGGATGGTACGGCTGCTGAATAGTTGGCGGGCATTCTGTACGTTCCGACACGCTGCAGGTAGCCTTTGACTTGCGGATTCCATACATCCATCACCAGCTTCATGCCGGACAAGGAGCTGCTGTCGGTTTTCGCATAATAGGTTACACTCAGGCTTTGCCCGGGTTCTACCTTCTTCTTGGCCAGATCCTTGGAAATGGGATTGGCTGCCGTCACGGAACCGCCGGGAAGCACCACCTTGGGAAAATAAGATACCAGACGCGCTGCGCTTTTCCCCCCGTTTTTATAAGTCAGTGTAAATACCGCCACATTCGTACCGGTTTGCTGCCATACGTCGGCATGGTCAAGCTTTGCCGTGACGTTGTTGCCAAGTTTCACGCTCCAGGCCAGCGCTGCACCCTTCTGCGCATTCGACTTCGTGATTTGCGATGGCTGCGTCTTAGATGCCGCAGCTTCCACTTGCGGTGCCGCAGCCAGAATGGCAGCCATCAGAATGGCAGTCACTCTGAACTTTGTACTATTCATGTTATGTACCGACTCCTTTCTACCTCGACATATCCCTTCTATATCGACGTTTCGATCATAGATTTGTTCAAGACTATATATATAACGACAAGTTTCACAGAAAAGTTTTCCATTATTATTCATTGCGCTGAAACAACTTTCCATCGTGCAATAAATCAGCCCTCTCGGACTTTTCAAACATAAAAGTTGATTTAATCACCCAAAACGGTTTAATATATGTAGTGTAGCCGGATTACATATTCCATTGCTCCGGGATGATAAAGACTTCCTGATGAAGGAAGACCTTTCATCATAACCAAAAACTAAATTTACAGGAGGTTTTTACTATGGCATTTCAATTACCAGCACTTCCTTACGCAAACGACGCGCTCGAGCCTCATATCGACGCACAAACGATGGAGATCCACCATGATCGCCACCATAATACCTACGTAACCAACTTGAACGCTGCTCTTGAGAACGCTCCTGAGCTTCAAGGGAAATCCCTTGAGGATCTGATCGCTAACCTTGACGCTGTACCGGAAAGCATCCGCACAGCGGTTCGCAACAACGGCGGCGGCCATGCTAACCACTCCCTGTTCTGGGAAGTTATCGGACCAAACGGCGGCGGACAACCGACTGGCGCATTGGCTGATGCTATCAACAGCGAGCTGGGCGGCTTCGATAAATTCAAAGAAGATTTCGCAAAAGCGGCTACAACTCGTTTCGGCAGTGGCTGGGCTTGGCTCGTTGTTAAAGACGGCAAACTGGCAGTAACCAGCACGCCGAACCAAGACAGCCCGATCATGGAAGGTCAAACTCCTCTCCTCGGCCTGGACGTTTGGGAGCATGCTTACTACCTGAAATATCAAAACAAACGCCCTGATTACATCTCCGCATTCTGGAATGTAGTGAACTGGGAAGAAGTCGGCAAACGTTACGATAACGCGAAATAATATCGCTTAACTAAAAACCGATATCATACCAAAAAGGCTGCTTTCAGCTGTAGACCCTGTCTACCGCTAAAGCAGCCTTTTTCTATCACTATTTCATGCTGTTACGTGTTATTTACCGCTACTGCAGGGTTAGACCCATAATGGCGTTCGACACCCCGATGCCAAAAATGTAAAGAAGCGCATTCTTCCAGCTATGCAAAGCTCCACTACTCCTTACGAGCCATTCCGTTTCATCATTATATCCCCCATTACATGGGAAATTACGGCTTTAAGATGAGAAATACGAGTTCAAAATCCGAATGAACACATTCGGAAATGCGTAGCGTTCCATGTCGTGAACGTGAATCCAGCGAAAGTTCTCTTCGCCTGTCTCATACGCCGCTGCACTCTCGGCTGCTTGCAGGGCTGCCGGCGGCACATCCTGCCACTTACAGCGGTACACGCCCATATTCCATTGAATATGGCTAAAGGTATGCTCGGCGTCCATCACATGGCCGATCGGCAGGACCGGAACTCCTTCCTCCAGCAAGGCATCCCTCAAGCGGCTCATTGCCGTCTCCTTGGACATCACGGCCGGAACGCCGCTCCCCTCGGTCGATACAATCACATGCGGCAGCTCCCACATCCCTGCCAATAAACCGGTCGATGGACGCTTGCGGATCAGAATCTTCCCTTCATGCACGCCGGTGCCCTCTACGATCGCCGTAAGGCGGTGTTCGGGACGCGGCGGCTTGGCCTTCGTCTTAATAGGAAGAGACTCCTCTTTGCCCTCAAGACGCGCTGTACAATGCTCCATCACCGGGCATACCAGACATTTGGGCGATTTCGGCGTACATATTAACGCCCCCAGTTCCATCAACGCCTGGGTGAAATCCGAGGCTCGACCGTCCGGAACCAGCGTCAGCACCAGCTCCTCCATCTTGGTGCGGGTTTTCACCTTCATAATATCTTCTTCAATCAAAAAATAGCGGGACAGCACGCGCATCACGTTGCCGTCCACTGCTGCGGCAGGAATGTTGAATGCGATGCTGCGAATGGCGCCCGAGGTATAAGGACCAATGCCCTTAAGTCCCGACACTTCATCTTTTCCGCTCGGCATAACGCCCCCATACTGCTCTGTCACTTGCCTTGCGGCTGCCTGAAGATTGCGTGCCCGGGAATAATAGCCGAGGCCCTCCCAGCATTTCAATACATCGTCCTCCGGCGCATCCGCAAGCGACTGAATCGTTGGAAACCGCTCGATAAACCGGTGGAAATACGGGATTACCGTGTCCACCCGGGTCTGCTGCAGCATAATTTCAGATACCCATATATAGTAGGGATCGCGATGCCTGCGCCATGGCAAATCCCTTTTGTTGATCTCATACCAATTCAGCAGCTCGTGGCTGAAGTATGGTTTGTGTTCCGTATTATGCATCTATAAAAATCTCCTTCGTCATCCTTACTTTATCTTCTCAACCACAGCGAAAGCGGAAGCCAGCGTGGCCTGATGCGAAATCGTCAGATGAATCGCATAATGTGCGGACTCTTCCATTCCGAGACGGTCCCAGGCTTCCCGTGATAGACGGGTCTCAGGCCTGCCAAGAGCACCTGGCAGCACTTCGATATCACGGAACCCGATTACACCCCCGATTCCGGAGCCGAAGGCTTTGGATATCGCTTCTTTGGCAGCAAAGCGCCCGGCAACAAACTCCGTCCGTTTCGCCCCCTTGCCGGCCGCGATGACCTGCTCGTCCTGCGTAAGCACGCGCTTCATGAACCTCTCGCCATGCGGGCCTGTCATCAACATCTCCATTCGCTTCATGTCCAGCACGTCATGTCCGATTCCGTAGATCACAATCGTTCGCTCTCCTTCATGGATCCAGTCTTCCTGTCCAAAAAATATACTCCTACTTATTGTATCAGTCGATGTACGTCAACGCGAGACCAACGGTGTTACAACACCATGAATTAAATAAGTTTGTTGTATTTCAAATTTTATCCATATAGACTGTACAAAATAGCATAACTTAAGGGGGAATCATGTTATGGGTTCATTGATTTATCACGTTGCCGTTTCGCTTGACTCTTTTATCGCCGATCAAGCCATGATGGATGGAAGAATCGACCACACCCTCTTTTTATTCGACGGGGAACATGTTCCGGACTTCTTGGCCGACATTCAGGAGTTTGAGGCTGTACTGATGGGCGGTAAAACGTATGAGTTTGGATTTAAGATGGGCGCTAAGCCGGGAGAGCCTGGTTACAAAGGACTCAAGCATTATATATTCTCACGGTCATTAGAATTCGAATCCAATGATGAAGTTGAACTAGTCAAGGAGGACGCCGTCCCGTACATCCATAATCTCAAACAACAGACGGACGGCAAGCTGTGGCTGTGCGGTGGCGGAGAATTAGCAGGAAGCCTGCTTCAGCATCAACTGATCGATCAGCTTGTATTGAAGGTGAACCCGGTAATGGTTGGTGACGGCGTTCCGTTGTTCGGCAGTGTCAAGCCGCGACTAAGACTCGAACTGGTCGATATGAAGCAATATGCCAACGGCGTTCTCAAACCGACCTATAATATTATGTATACCTAGTGCCTCGCTAAATAAAAAGCCTTCCGGAGGGGATTCTCCGGAAGGCTTTATGCTTGGGAATTCGTATGTTAGATGCCTGGAATCGTATTGCGCTTGTGCGCGGTTTTGACGTAATAACTCTCGAGCTTCTGCTGAACATCAGGGTTGATCGTCTTGCCTTCCAGATAATCGCTGTTATCCTCGTAGCTGATTCCGAGCTCTTTCTCGTCCGTCTGACCTTCCCAAAGGCCGGCAGAAGGCGCTTTGTCCAGAATCGATTGCGGAACCCCCAAATAGGATGCGAGCATACGGACCTGACGCTTGTTCAGGGAACTCAGCGGCGTAATATCCACTGCTCCATCGCCCCACTTAGTATAGAAGCCGGTAATCGCCTCGGAAGCATGATCCGTGCCGACAACGATCAAATTTTGTTCGAATGCCAACGCATATTGTACCACCATACGCACTCTGGCTTTCACATTGCCTTTACCGGGAATGCTCATATGCTTATGGACGCCGATATTTTTCAGGCCGTGCTCAACCTCTAGAGCAACCTCGTTCACGGCTTCCTCGATATTGGTCTCGACGGTATATTTCAAATCGAAGGCTTTCGCCGTCGCGTAGCTGTCGGAAATATCAGCCTGCTCGCCGTATGGCTGGAACACCCCGAGTGTCTTGTATTCCTTACCGGTCTCCTCTGTAAGCTCGTCAGTAGCCCGCTTGCACAGACCGGCAGCCACAGCGGAATCAATCCCGCCGCTAATCGCGATCAGCAGTCCGGAAGTGCCCGAGTTCTTTACATAGGTTTTCAGAAAATCAACGCGCTTGCGTACCTCTTCCTCCACATTAATGGTAGGTTTGACACCCAGTTCTGCGATAATTTGTTCTTGTAGGCTCATGATATATGACTCCTTTCAGTATGTTCTCTCTTTCTGAAGTACTTCATTCACTATCGACGTACTTTCTTAGAAGACAGACCGCATTTAGCGGAAATTTTTCTTGCGATATAGAATTTCATCAGCGTAGCTGATAACTTATAAATTCTATATCTATAACAAAAACGTCTATCGACGTACTTTCTTAGAAGACAGACCGCATTTAGCGGAAATTTTTCTTGCGATATAGAATTTCATCAGCGTAGCTGATAACTTATAAATTCTATATCTATAACAAAAACGTCTATCGACGTACTTTCTCAGAAGACAGACCGCATTTAGCGGAAATTTTTCTTGCGATATAGAATTTCATCAGCGTAGCTGATAACTTATAAATTCTATATCTATAACAAAAGCCCCGCGGCTTCGGAATATGCCGAATGCTTCGGGGCCTATGTAACTGCCGATTACTGGCAGTAGCGATTGAATGCGTCGGTCAAATCCGCCGCGATTTCTTCTGCAGAACGATTCTCCACTTGATGACGCTCGATAAAGTGCACCAATTCCCCGTCCTTCAGCAGAGCAATCGATGGGGAGGATGGAGGATACGGAGCAAAATACTCGCGGGCTTTAGCCGTTGCTTCCTTATCCTGTCCGGCAAACACGGTAAACAAATGATCCGGCTTCACCTGGTTCTCAAGCGCTTTGGCTACTCCTGGACGCGCTTGCCCTGCTGCGCAGCCGCATACGGAGTTTACAACGACCAGCGTTGTGCCTTTCGCTGCTGGAAGCACTTCCTCCACCTCTTCTGGTGTCGTCAGTTCCTTAATTCCCAGGCTGGTCAGCTCATCCCGCATCGGTTGAACCATATCGCGCATATATCGGTCAAAAGACATACCCATAACTGCTTCACTCCTTATATAAACAAGATTGTTCGAATTATAACAGCTCATCGATATCTATATTATACAATCCTAAAGAGTGAAAGCAAGAAAATACAAAACGAGCAGCATCACAAAATAGGATACCGCCCGTCTTTTATTGTTCCATTCGGATAACTAGGTAGCAGGATAGTTTACCCCATCTTTTTTCTTGTCGACGATGGGCTCGCCACGGCGATCTTTGTTTTCACGCTCCTGCTGCTCCTGTTGTTTGGAATCATTTTTACTCATCCGAATCCCTCCTTTACCCTGAGCTCTTCCTTATGATGCGTAATTATCAGCCCGTTTATTCGGAAGCGGCAGCGCTCTGGGATTCCGGTAAGCTTTGCTGGTACGAGTGGACAGGAAAGGAAATAATGAAAACCGTTCCCTCGCCTAGCTGCGACTTCACATCAATGGTCCCGTGATGACGCTGTACAATGCTCATGCACAGGGCGAGTCCTAGCCCCGTTCCCTTACTCTTCGTCGTAAAGAAAGGTTCAAACAAACGCTCCAGCTCATTCTCGGAGATGCCGATTCCCGTATCCGCAACATAAAGCTGGGCCTGATCCCCATCGAGCCGGGTTTCGATCGTCAACGTCCCCTTGTCGTCCATCGCCTCCATCCCATTCCGGCACAGATTCAGAATTAGCTGTTTCATCTCCTTGGCATTCAGGTACAGGTGAGGAATCCCATTACCGAGTTTCAGGTCAATGCTCTGTCCGCGCAAATTCGCATCGGCCCACAAGAGCGGGCTGAGCTCATGGATAATGTCATGCAGGTGACACTCTTCTTTCTCTGCAACCCGGTTCTGGGCGAGGGATAAAAAATCGCTGATGATACCGTTGGCCCGATCGAGCTCCTCCATGACGATCCGGTAATAATGGTCCAGCGTATCCGGACTCTTCTCCTGCATCAGCTGCAAGAATCCGCGGACGACAGCCATCGGGTTGCGAATCTCATGGGTTATGCTTGCCGCCATTTGGCCAACCAAACTTAAACGTTCTACATTAATGAATTCCGTCCGTAGTCTCTCCAGCTCCGTAATGTCTTCCATAATACCTACCGCACCCAAGATGTCGCCGTTCCCATTATGTATAAGCGGGTAGATGCCTGTGGAATATACGCGGGTAGCGCTTCGCATAATCTCGCCGGTGCTTTCGATTCCATCCATAGCTCTCTGAAACCGGCTGCGCAGATGCTCCTTTTGAATCATGCCGTCCAATAAGTCAAATAAGGGTCTGCCGATGACATCCTTGGTTGTCAGATTAGGAAACACGTTTCGAAAGCTGCGGATAAGCGGTTGATTAAAAGCGATGATATTGCCGCTTCGATCCACCGCGACCATACCTAAAGGAATCATCTCCATCATTTTCGTTAAAGATAACCACTCTCTGTTCTTCACATCGTATTGGCCAGCGCCCAGGCGCTCACATGTTAATTCGATCCAATATACAATCATTCCTGAATAAAAAATGCCGATCAGCATATACAGAATGGTCACCAATATCGTATCCGGATTCAGATCATTATTCTTAACCTTTCCTTCAATCGCGTGGGAGGCTACAATAATCAGCATAGCCGGAATAAGCGCGCTCCACAGCCAACAAATTTTTTCGGTCATGGAGCCTTTCTTGAAATTAGAGGTAATCCAGGGTAATAGCGAGTACCCCAGAACCAGCATATTCAGAATGAGGCCGATCGTTGACCAGCCGTTAATCAGCCCTTGGCATGTGATATACATAGCTGCAAGAAATAGCCCTGAACGACGACCTCCGTATAATATGCCTAAAAATAACGGGATAACGCCAAGGTTGATCGGTACGTAATAATCGTTCATGGCCGAGATCAAAATGCATAATATGATGCTAATCCCGCATGCGATGACAATATGTTTGCGAAATCGAAGCAGATCATCCGGATGCTTCTTGTTCAGGCACTTTAGATGTCTGTCGAGGAGAAGCGGCAGATGAAAGATGAGTGTACCAGACAGCAAAACTTGCAGCAAAATATCTTTCCATAGGCTCAGCACAGTGATCGATCACCTCAATTGGACGACGCATCTAATATTTCTGATTAAAGCATAGGCGACATCATATTACAATATCTTGTAATTTCTCTTTCGAAGCCTGGGGAAACTCCATCCTATGTCCTATTCATGAGGTTTGGGATAATTCGCAAAAATCCTATATAATAAGATTCATCTATTAATTGATATACCCCCAAAGGAGCTATGAGCAAACATGCTTGATTATGATATTATTGTCGTCGGCGGCGGACCTTCCGGATTGATGTCCTGCGTGGCTGCAGGGGAAAGGGGAGCTTCTGTTCTGCTGATCGATAAAGGAGATAAACTAGGCCGTAAACTAGGCATATCGGGCGGCGGAAGATGCAATGTGACAAATGCCAAAGAACAGGATGAATTGATTGCCAACATCCCGGGAAACGGCCGTTTTTTATATAGTGCTTTTCAGCATTGGAACAACAAGGATATCATGTCTTTTTTCGAGGGGCTTGGTATCCGCCTCAAAGAAGAAGACAACGGGCGCATGTTTCCTGTGACGGATAAAGCCTCCAGCGTCGTGAATGCCTTGATTGGCAAAGTGAAGGAGCTCGGTACCGACATCCGGACAAACAGTCCGGTGAAGAGAGTTCTCTATGAGAACGGCCGGACGGCCGGGATTGAGCTGAAATCCGGGGAAGCGATCAAGTCCTCCTGCGTGATCATTGCAACCGGCGGGCAGTCTGTTCCGCAAACCGGTTCCACGGGGGACGGCTATCCATGGGCTGAAGCGGCAGGCCATACCATCACGGAGCTGTATCCAACCGAAGTGCCTATCGTCTCCACCGAGCCGTTTATTGCCTCTAAAGAGCTGCAAGGCCTTTCACTGCGGGATGTCGAGCTGTCCGTCTGGAATCCGAAAGGAAAAAAAGTGATTGCCCATCGGGGAGACATGCTGTTCACCCATTTCGGGGTGTCCGGTCCGATCGCGCTGCGCTGCAGTCAGTTCATCCGCCAGGTGCAGCGGAAGTTTGATATCGTGAATGTGGACATGGCCATCGATATGTTCCCCGATCGCTCCCAAGCAGAGCTTGAGGCCGAACTCAAAGGGCGGCTGGAGGATGAGCCGAGAAAGAGCATCAAAAACGTGCTTAAAGGCGTGCTGCCGGAACGAATGATCCCCCTGCTGCTATCCAAGTCGTCCATCGATAGCGATATGATCTGCAGCGGAATATCCAAAACAGCACTGACAACCTTTGCCTCCATTCTAAAAAAGTTCACGTTCCGCGCTTCGGGCACCCGTTCGCTGAAGGAGGCCTTCGTAACAGGCGGCGGCGTCAGCCTCAAGGAGATCCAGCCCAAAAGCATGGAATCCAAGCTGATGCCCGGCCTCTTCTTCTGCGGTGAAATTCTGGATATTCACGGATACACCGGCGGTTACAATATTACGGCTGCCTTTGCGACCGGTTATACCGCAGGCAAGCATGCAGCCGAAGCCGCAGCGATAAACAAATCATAAGAAAAACGTCCATAGCTTCGAAGTTTATACTTTCTGATATCTTAAATAAAGCGCGCTGGTATGCCCCATTCATTGGAGAAATCCAGCGCGCTTTTTTTATTCTTGCGGGTGTCTCTCTTCCTTGTAGACCGGCCAAGACATGAGCGATGGCGCGATCATGACAGCCAGCACAGTCAGTGCAAGCACGGCGATCCATCCCATCCCCCCTTGTAAAAGCGTTAGTCCAGCCACGAGTGAATAAAGAAAGGCGGGAAGAGCGAGCAAGGTACGCACCGCGAGGACACCAGCCGAACGATGCTGCTGATTCGTAAACGGGAGCACCTGCATAAATTCCGCTTTGGCGAACACCGCCCACCTTGTATTCAGCCAATACGACATCATCAATACCAGAGCAAGATAAACGATGATTTTGATGATCGGCGGCGGCAGCCAGACGGCCGGAATGCCGACCAGCGTAATCTGAATGTACAATAACAAGCTCTCAGGGTGGCGCAGAATCGCCTTTAACCCCGCATCGGCCAGCCTCTTCTCCGGTGTACCTTTGAACAATCGGCCGGACTTGCGCATAAACCAGGTTTTACTTCGTACACTTGGAGGTTTGCCGACGGCTTGAACCAATAGCTTCTCCGTCAACTGGACCCTTGTCTTTGCATCCTCACGCGCATCGGCGATGAAGCTCCCTTGCATAGCAAGCCGCTTACGGCTGAGAAGCAATAACACCATGAGCAGAATCAAGGCAGCTGCCCACAATACCATATAGGACTCAAGCCAAAATGTAACAAGCAGCGCTAGCAGTCCGAATGAGAGCCAGCGTACGAGATAAGTCATTACATATTTCCGCCAGCCTTTATAGCTGGAACGAATCATAGCGGTTGATAGATTCGCGCACCAGGCGCATACAGCCGTAATCACCAGCAAGGTCACCAGGGCAATGCCGGTTATCTCATGTTCCCTGACCAGGATTGGCAGCACAAGCACGGTGACGACCAATCCCTTGATCGCTGAGACCGTATGGCTGTACGCCATGCCTCTGATCATTAACCCCTTCATCCAGCCCCGCTGCTGGCGAAGAAACAATACGTCAGCCTCTTCCAGGAACAGCAGCACTCTGCCGGAGAACATAAAGAGCAGGATGCCTGCCACCGCCTGCAGCGGGAAGAATTGTGACCATCCGGGAAGCGGGCTCGTCCATAACTCGCGGTAGAGCCCGCCTCCCAGGAGCAGACCCGGAACAATGATGTACAGCATCACGATCCAGTCGACCACGGTTGCCAGATTGTCGCGTTGATTCTTCCAATGAGCAGTTACCCTTCGCCAAAAGAGGGCGCCAGGATGGCTAAAATGATAGGAGCGATCCATGTCCATCACCTCCTTCATGTCAGCACATCGAAGCAATCAAACAACGATGCGCCGGGAAGATCAGCGGCCTGTTGGATTTGATCCAACGTGCCCTCCGAGGCAATCCGCCCTCCGGATATGAGCACAAAGCGATCGCAAATTTTCTCTGCGGTATCCAGCACGTGGGTGGACATCAATACGCCGGCTCCTCGACTTCTCTCCTCAAGCAGCAAATTCAAGAAATCTCGGGTGGCCCGGGGGTCCAACCCGATAAACGGTTCATCTACAATATAAACGTCCGGCTTGGAGAGAAAGCCAATCATCAGCATCATCTTCTGCTTCATTCCTTTGGAAAAGCCTCCCGGCAGCTCATTGCGCACCGACTCCATTCCAAACTGACGGAGAAGCTGATCGGCCTGTGCCTCGAAATGTTCATCATCCATTCCAAATGCGGCAGCTGCCAAATCCAGATGCTCCCACAGCGTCAAATCCTCGTAAAACACGGGCTGCTCGGGAACGTAAGCATATCGGGGCGGATTGCCCGCAATATAGACGTCGGCTTTACTATCCTTAAGCAGCCCCAGCACCGTCTTTATGGTTGTGCTTTTTCCGGCTCCATTCGGCCCGATCAAACCTAGTAGTTCGCCGGGCAACACTTGAAACGATATATCCCGTATGCGCGGGCGGCCTGGTTCGTAACCCGCCTGCTGAATATCCACTTTCAGCACCGGCTCGGGCTCAAGTCCATTCTCTTGAATCTTATGCATCCTAACACCCCATCCGTTAATCCTATTCTCAGTATTACGCAGATGGACAGGAATTCGTTGCATTTAGCGAAACATTCTTTCATTATATCGTAGAAGTTTCAGGGACCATGAGACTTTCGCTCCTTGCGGCAAAAGCCTCATCCTTCCGTTCGATTCTGCGTTTGCACAACAGCAGCGCGGCACCCACTGCAGCAGTTCCAAGCCCTGCAACGATATAAGTCGGCACAGGTCCCATGCCTGTTACAAGTGCGCCGCCGAGCGTAGGTCCTATGATCACAGCACCGCTTGTAAGGCTGTTGACCGTCCCGAATACGCGGCTTGTCATATGCTCAGGGGTCCTCTTCATCAGCAGCATCTGGAACGGAACAAGCACAAAGCCTCCGCCTGCACCCGCCAAAAAGAAGGAACCGAACAAAACTACGCTTTGCAGCAGATGTGGCATTTCGATCACGACCACTACGGCACATACGGCAAATACCAAACCTGCCGCGACAGAGCCTACGCCCATCTTGGCAAGCGTGCTCCAGCTCAGCTTGCGGACAAACATGGCTGCGATCAACGTGCCCAAGCCGCTGGCCGAAATACAGTAGCCAAGCAGATCATCCGATACGTCGGGGATCAGCCGGAATAAGGTTACGATCTGGGAATCGGCCATCTGCAGCACCAGCATGACTGCGCATATCGTAACGACGCCGCCCAGCAGCAGCGGCATGCCATAGATCAGCTGCAGCCCTTCCCCGATCTCCTTGAAGAAGGATTTTTTCTGTGTGTCTTGCCCGCTTCGCGCTTCATTTGGCGACTCACCAATCAGTCCTTTCTGCTTAAGCAGCTTCCGACCCGGAACGCCAAGCAAAAACAGCGCCGATACGATGAAAGCCCCGGCATCGATGATGAAGCATAACTGAATGCCGAATAACGCCATCAATAGTCCGCCCAAGGAAGGCCCGATGATTTTGGACATCTGCTCGATCGATGAACTGATCGTCACCGCCTGATCGATGTGCTTCGGGTCTACGATCTCTTTGATCTTGCCGCTCTTGGCAGGAGAGAACAGGACATCCATCAAGCCTTTAACGATCAGCAGTATATAAATTTGTATTAGATTGCCTGCAAACAAAACCCCAATCAAGATAAAAGCTCTGACCACGTCCGATATCACCATAATTTTTTTGCGGTCATACTTGTCACCGATCCATCCTGCCACAGGGCCGCCAATCAAAACGGGAATGGCCATGCACAATGTCATCGCCGTTATTTCCCAAGGCGTGGCCTGCCATTTTAATCCGACAAGCGTTAAGAGCGCGATAATATACAGCCACTCTCCCATGTTGGACACCAGCTGGGAGCCCATCAATAGCATATAGTTCCGATTGCGCAGTAGCGGTTGAAGTCCCTCTGATTCCACGATTTGTGCTTGATTCATGTTCCCCACCCTTTTTCATCCCATTTGAATAATTTCATTATAGAATCGGTGTTCAGAGGGCGTATCGGGCTGGAGGTGTAGCTGATATCGAGCCGCAGGATGAAAATGTTTCGGCCGCATTGTGACAAATCACATGTTGAATTTATTCATTTCAGCGTAATCTTAGATTTGAAGTAATTCAGGACATGAGTCCATATCAAAGGCGGGAGAATGTATGAAGGTGTCACATGAATGCGATACACAGCTTGCTATGCACCTGTATCGGGTGTTTGCCAAGTCATTCAAGAGCGTCAACGAGCATGTCGTGAATGGAAGTAAAATCGAAGGCTTTAATCCAACTTCTTTTGCCGTAATGGAAGTACTGTTCTATAAAGGCCGCCAGCCCATCCAGCAGATTGGGGCACAGCTGCTCCTGCAGAGCGGAAACGTAACCTATGTGGTTGATAAGCTCGTCGAAAAAGGTTATGTGCGCCGCAAACCCTGTCCCGAGGACAGAAGAGTGATTTACGCCGAGCTGACCCCGCCCGGAGAACAATTGATGCAGAAGCTTTACCCCCTGCATGAGCGTCACATCCAGCATGCCCTCGGTGGGTTGGATGAGGAAGAAAAGCACCAACTGATTGGACTTTTGAGTAAAATGGGAAAACATGCGGAACAGGTGCAAATCGTACGCCAGCAAGGCTGAAAAAGCAAAGAGAAGAACCCTCCTCCTTCTCGGAATTCAGGGTTCTTCTTATTGAATGTACTGGTTAGAATCGCTCAGTCTTTAAAGCCTTCCAAGGCTATGGTCGGCTTCCCGTCCGCCTGCCAGGCCCCCTTGTTGTATCCCGCGTTGTATCCCGGCGTTGCTTCAGGCTCCCAGTAGAACACGCCCAGCCCCGTACCTCCCGCTAAACCTCGCACCTTGGTCTTGATGCTCTGAATAAAGCCCTTGGCTGCCGCCGGCTGATTGTAATCCATGCCGATTTCGCTAATCATGATGCTTTTACCGAACCTGGACGTCATGTCTTTGGCATTGGCTATCGTCTGATCGACCTTCGATGACCAATCGCTTACTTCCGGGTACAGCGACATACCGATAATATCAAAGTTCGCGCCGTTGCTGATCAAGCCGCCAATGTTCCACTTGAACAATTCATTATCGTAGCCATTGGATAAATGGACAATCGTCTTGGTAGAACCGCTGACAGACTTCACCGCATTATGCCCCGTATTAACGAGCCATGCGTAGTTCTTCATGCTCACCGAAGCTTTGCCGTCCTCCCACAGCATCCCGTTGTTGGTTTCGTTGCCGACCTGCACCCAATCCGGAGTAACGCCCTTGTTCTTCATGGTGTTCATCACATAGACGGTATGGGAATAGACCGCATCCATCAGCTGCTGAAAAGTGAAATTACGCCAGGCATACGGCTTGTTCTGCTGCCCCGGGTCCGCCCAGGAATCGCTGTAATGCAGCGTAAGCATAATGCTCATGCCTTTGTTCTTGGCACGCTGAGCCAGCTCGGCCGCCTTTTCCGCATTCAGATAGCCGTTCATATAATCATTCATATTGGGATTGACCCAGACCCGAATCCTTGCGGAATTGATCTGGTAATCGTTCTTCAGAATGTCCAGAATATCGCGCTGAGCCCCGTTCTTGTCCTTCCACTTATACCCCTGAGCTTCCATACCGGGGACCCAGCTGATGTCAGCCCCTTTTGCAAAAGCAGGCGCCGCCCCGGCGGAGCCGTTACCCGAAAAGCCAAACGATAACGCAAGCATCGACACGCAAAGAAACATCTTGAACCAAACCCCTTTCACAGCTTCAGTCATCATGATACCTCCTTTGTCATTTCTTCACTGCGCAAGTGACACCCTTATTGTAAGCGTTACCCAAATGAAGCCACAGGGCATAATGCCAACATTTCCGGTCCTTTTCCAAGCAAAATAAAAATGTGCAAAGGAAGGTTTTCTTGCGATATCAGGGGTCCCTGCTTCGAAGTTTATACTTCCTGAAAAAAACAGGTGCCAGCATGCTGGCACCTGCCCTTATATGAGGATATGTCTGGCGGACTAACGGATTCATTTACTTGCTTACGTTACGCGTGATAACCTTCACGCAATAAGGTTCCAGCTCAAGATCCGTATCCACAGCTTCGCCCGAGACAAAATCGTTGTACCGGGTTCCGTCCAGCGTGACCCGCTTCGCTTCGCCAGAGAAGTTCATTACAAAAATGTAGTCCGACTCACCATCCGTACGAATGGATGAGCTTACGCCCGAAGGCAGCTCCATCGGCAGCGCCCGGCGCACGCCTGTCTGTTCAACAAGCCTCTTGTAAAAATCGGAATGAAAAGGCTCCCTGTTCCGGGAGGCGATATAATAGGCTCGGCCCTTCCCGAACTGATTGACCGTCAAGGCTGGCCGCCCCGCGTAGAAATCGGACCGGTAAACGGCCAGTGCCTCCGCCGTCTCCAGATGAATGAGGTCGCACAGCTCAACGGCTTCATAAGCCTCGGCCAGGCCAAGCCCCCCTCCGTCATTTGTTACGATCCCATTGACATCGTGATCATGGAGCGCATCGATTTCCTCTGACCATACGCCGAGCGTCTTACGGAGGGGACCCGGAAATCCGCCGAGGAAGCAAAGGTCAAACTCATCGACGATTCCCGACCAATACGTTGCAACAAACGTGCCGCCCTCTTCCACAAATTGTTGAATCCGCTCGCCCACGCCTGGGCGCACCATGTACAGCATGGGTGCGACCAAAAGTTTATATTTGGAGAAATCCTGTTCCATATCGATGACATCGATCGGGACTCCCTGCTTCCATAAAGCCCGGTAATGCTCTTGAACGGTCTCCTCATACTTGACTCCCTTGTTCCGCGGACCTTGCGCATCATTGATGGCCCAACGGTTCTCCCAGTCAAAAATGACGGCCGCTTCCGCCGGAATCCCCGTTCCTACAACGGCGTCCATCTTCTTGAGATAGTCCCCGACCTCAGCCACATCGCTGAACACCCGGGTGTGTTCATGACCGACATGATCAACGACGGCGCCGTGCAGCTTCTCGCTCGATCCCCTGCTCTTGCGCCATTGAAAATATTGTACCGTATCCGAACCATGGGCAACGGCTTGCATGGAGGACAGCAAATGCATACCCGGACGCTTCAGCTTGCTCACCGGCTGCCAGTTCGTCAGACTTGGCGTGCTCTCCATCAGCATCCAGGGCTGTCCGCCTTTGATCGAGCGGATGATATCATGCATCATGGCAACGCGGGCTGCCTGAACGGCATCATCCCCGCCCTGATCATGCCAGGTCGGATAGCTGTCCCACGACACCACGTCCAGCAGATCAGCAAACTTCCAGTAATTCAGTCCTTCAAAATATTCCATCAGGTTGGTCGTAATGGGAAGGGATGGATTGACCCTGCGGAGGGGTTCCGTTTCGTGCCGGATGAAATCCGCCGTCTGATCGGTTACAAACCGTCTCCAATCCAGGTTCATTCCATGGACCTGCGTCTCCCCGTGGGGTGCCGGAGATTCAACCTGGCTCCATTTCGTAATCGTATGGCTCCAGAATGCGGTCCACCAGGCATGATTCAGCTCTTCCAGCGTGGCGTACTTCGCCTGCAGCCAAGACCGGAATGCGTCCTGACAGTAGTCGCAATGGCAATCGCCGCCAAACTCATTCGAGATATGCCAGCCGATGACGGCTGGATGGTTGCCGTACCGCTCCGCAAGCTTCCTGTTGATCGTATGGACCTTCTCCCGATAGACCGGCGAAGTATAACAGTGATTATGCCGGAAACCGTGCAGGTTACGGACGCGCTTCTCGCTCACCCGCAGCACCTCGGGATACTTCTCCGACATCCAGGCCGGTCTTGCGCCGCTTGGCGTAGCCAGAAAGGCATAGATTCCATTGGCGGCAAAACGGTCCAATACGCCGTCAAGCCAATCAAACGTAAATACCCCTTCCTCGGGCTCCAATGAAACCCATGAAAATATGCCGACGGACATCACGTTGCAATTCGCTAGCTTCATCAGCCGGATATCCTCTTCGAGCACTTCGGGATAGCGGAGCCATTGCTCCGGATTATAATCGGCGCCATGCAGCATGTGCGGAACGCGCGGGCTAATCGGATTAAACGTTCGTTTCATAGTAAGTTAAACCTCCTGTTTCCTGATAGGATCGCATCTCTTATTCTTTGACAGAACCCAGCGTCATCCCTTTAACGAAAAAACGCTGCAAAAAAGGATAAACCAGCAGGATGGGCGCCGCACCGATAAAGATCTGTGCGGCATTCACCGTCGTCTGGGACAGCAGCTCCATCTCCTTCGGGCTCATGCTCATCGAGCTCATGTCCCGCTGGATAATGACCGTCTGCAGGAAGGTGGCCAGCGGGAAGTCCTTGGCATTGTTCAGGTACAGCAGCCCGTCAAACCAGGAGTTCCAGTGGAACACCATGCTGAACAGCGCAATCGTGGCAATCGAGGGCAGCGAGATCGGCAAATAAATCTTAAACAGCGTTTTGAAATGGCCGGCTCCATCGATGACAGCCGCTTCCTCCAGTTCTTTTGGAATCCCCCTGAAGAAGTTCAGCATCAGGATCACCAGAAAGGTGTTCACCGTGCCGGGAATCACCAGCACCCAGAAGGAGTTGATCAAGCCCAGCTTCTGAATCACGATATAGAACGGCACCAGACCGCCATTGAACACCATGCTGAACACAAACAGCCAGGAATAAACACTGCGGCTGCGGAAGACGCGGTTCTCTTTGGACAGCGGATATGCGGCCAGAAAGGTTACGGCGAGCGTCAAACCCGTTCCCAGTACGGTACGTGCAATCGAAATCCAGATCGAGTGCAAAAATGCCGGGTTATTGATCGTTTTCTTGTAAGCTTCCAGTGAAAATTCGACCGGCCATAATCCCACCAGACTGGCGTCGGCAGCCGCTTTGGAGCTGAACGAAATCGCCAGCACATGAAGCAGCGGAATGATGCAGAGAATGGCCAACGCGACAAGCAAGCAGGTATTAAACACGTTAAATATGCGGTATTCCATCGTTTTATGGTACATGGCTCTCCCTCTTTCGCTCTGCTAGAATATACGGTAGCCCGCCCACTTGTAGGCCAGCCGGTAGGATACGAGAATGAGGACCATGCTGATCACGGATTTGAACAGGCCGATAGCCGTTCCGAACCCCATCTCGCCATTCAGGATTGCTGTACGGTATACAAAGGTATCGATGATATCGCCTTTCTCGTATACCAGCGGATTGTACAGGTTGAAGATTTGGTCAAACCCGGCATTCAGGATGTTGCCGAGCGCCAATGTCCCGACAACGATCGTGATGGGAATCATGGAAGGGATCGTGATATGTAGCGTTTGTTTCAGGCGTCCCGCTCCATCGATCTCTGCCGCTTCGTACAGGGTCGGGCTAACGCCGGCCAGAGCAGCCAGGAACACAATCGTATTGTAGCCAAACTCCTTCCATACGTCGGACACGATCACCGTGAACCGGAACCAGTTATTGTCTCCGAGAAAAAAGATCGGATCGATGCCGACAGCGGCCAGTATTCGGTTGACAAAGCCGTCCACCGCGAGCATTTCGATCAAAATTCCGCCCAGGATAACCCATGACAAAAAGTGGGGCAAATACACCATCGTCTGGATGCTCCGCTGAAGCGCCGTTTTTCGGATTTCATTCAGCAGAATGGCAAACACGAACGGAATCAGCAGATTGAACACGATTTTCATCACCGCGATGACAAAGGTGTTCCATATGACCTGCATGCTGTCCTGCCTTTCAAACAAGTATCGGAAATTGTCCAAGCCCACCCATGCGGAGCCGCCAACGCCCTCCCACGGCTTATAGTCCTGAAAAGCCATAATGATGCCGCCCATCGGCAAATAACTGAACAAGAACAGACAGATAAGGGCCGGCAGCAGCATGACGTGGAAAGGCCATGTTTTTTTCATCCTCTTCATCCAAGATCCTCCCGTTAAATCAATCTACCTCTTGATTATAGGACCCGCCCCACGGAGCGCAGTAGCCCACAAAACCAATATTCATGGCACGATAGCAATCAAATTGCAGCCGCTCCGATGGAGCAAAAAGGACGGCCTCTTGGCAGGCCGCCCTTCTTGGTAACCACAACTACTTCACGCTTTGGTACCATTCGTTAACCTCTTTGGTGATTTGTTCCCCGCCTCCGGATTTCCACGTCTCCACAAATGCATCAAACGATTCAACGGGCTGCTTGCCGTAAATGATCTCGTTCAGGGTTTGGTTCTCAATCTTCAGGAGATAATCCCACTTCGATTTCATGGTGGCGGTTACCGGTCCCGTAAACATGTTCTTCTTGGAGATCTCCTCTTGGGAGAGCAGCACTTCCGCAGCGGCCGGCGTATCCTTGCCATAATTGACCGCCACATCCTTTTCGAGGCGGCTCTCCGGCTTCCCGCCTTTCGCCAGCTTCAGCAGCGCTTTCATCTGCTCGTCTGGAATCCGAGCCCCATCGCGGACCAGCAAATAACGGACGACATTGACATAACCGCCCTGAATCTGATCGTTCGGCACCATTTCGCCATTGGCATCGAGCTCGAAATCGTAACCTTCGAACAGCCCGTTGGCAAATTCGCCGCCTTCCTTGGATACGGCAAAGTTATCGAATAGATAGTTCTGATACGTGAAGAAGGCTTCAGGATGCTCCATATCTTTATGGATCAGGGTAACGCCATTTGTATACTGCGTTCCATGACGCATCGCAACGCCGTCAGGGCCCGCCGGAATCTGCACAGGCTTCCAGACGGCTTCCGGCGCATTCTTTACGGTATCGATCAGCGGCCAGCCGCTCATCCAATAGGGCCCCGGAATGATGCCGGCCGTTCCGGCTACGGCCGGCTCCGCCGTTTTGTTCTCATCCCACAGTGCGGCTTCCTTCGGAATGTATCCTTTATTCATCCACTCGTTCAGCTTCACCAAGCCTTGCTTCATGCCTGCATGGACCGAGCCGTATTCCAGACTTCCGTCCTCAGCCACGTTCCACTGCTGCGGCAGCGTTCCATAAGCGCCGAATATCCATGACGGATCGCCCATCCAGGTGCTCATGGACGTTTTGAAGCCGATGCTCAGCGGCGTGACTTTATCCGGAGCAAGACCGGACGGGTTCTGGTTCTTGAAGGCATCCATCACCTGCTCAAGCTCATCCATCGTCTTCGGTGCGTTCATCCCCAGCTTGTCCAGCCAATCCTGCCGGATCCATAATACATAGTCGTGATTATAGGCAAAATCCAGTACCGGAAGCCCCATTCGCTTACCGTCCCGGCTGTATTGATTCCACACATTGGAATCCAGATTCATTGCGTTCTTCCACGTTTCCGATGCATACTGGTCAAACAGCGTGCCGACCTCGGCAAACATGCCGGAATCGATCAAATCCTGGGCCAGCTGCTGATTTTCGGTGCCAAGCGTGACGATATCCGGCATCTCCTGTCCGGAGGACATGGCGAGCCGCAGCTTGGTCGCAAAAGCGCCGTTGGTATCCGTAATGGACCACAGCGATTTGATATTGATGCCGAACTTCTCCTTTGCCCACTTCGTAGCCACGTTGTTCTCGATCGTTTCCCCATTCTTGAATTGCAGCGTCGGATCAACGCCCCATACCGTCGTAATCGTAACTTCCGGATCGTATTTCTCTTTGTAGACGTTTTCAGTTTTGGATTCGGCTGGCTGCTGCGCCGCTTCCGGCTTCGGCTCGCCGCCGGAGCATCCGGCCAAGGATCCGGCCAGGAGCAAGGACGCGGCCAGGATCGGGAACCATTTCTTTCTTCTAGCGGTCATCGTTAAATCCCCCTTCTACCACCTTATGGATTACATGTTTAATTATAGAGGGGCCGGCAGCCGCATCCTATGTCACGAATCGAAGATTTCTGCACCTTTAGCAACATCCTTGGTCTCTGTATTCATTCGGGGTCATTCCGTAGTGCTTCCGGAACATCTTGCTGAAATACTGCGGATTCTGGTATCCAAGCTCAGCTGTAATTTCATAAATCTTCTTGTTCGTATGCTTCAGCAGATATAACGCCCGCTCCATTCGCTTGCGGATGATATAATCGCCGAGTCCCTCTCCGGTTTCGCTCTTATAAATCTTGGATAAATACACCGGATGCAGGAATACCCGGTCCGCAATCGTCTTGACGGACAGGTCATGACCCGAATCGGCAGTCACCATCTCCTGGACCTGTTTGATGATATGGCTCTTGCTCGTTATCTCCTGTTCGGACGAAATATCGTGAAGTTTGTTCAGCATATCAAGCGACCAGGAGCGCAGCTTGGCAGCCGATTGAACCACCTGCTGAATATATAAGGGGTCCCAGCCCGCCTGGTCCAGCTGATGAATGGTGTGCCCCTGCTTATGAGCAAGGTACATATAGGCATTTGCAACTGATAAAAATATTTCATACAACGCCGTCTGCCCAATGAATACGGTTTCAAGTTCTGCAAAGACTTGTTCTATTTTATCTCGGGCGGCATCCCACTGCCTTGTCTCCAGCAGATGCAGCAGGCTCGGCGGCTTTGCAAACGCCTGGGTTACGTCCCATACAGGCTCACGCAGCCGGACATCATGGTCTTCGGAGAAACGGATAGCTTCAAGATCTCCGTTTCCCCAGAGGTAAAGCGAGCTTAATCCCGACCGGTAAACGGATGCCAATTCCCCCGGAAAATCAAAGGAGGCTGACACGAGAACCGAAATGCTTCCCTTTAGATAGCTGTCCACATCCTGTTGAAACTGGGTGATATACCGTTTCAATTCGCGGGAATCCGCGAATGTCTCCATTTCACCAGCCTCCGACTCTCTCTTGGGCTGAGCCAACAGAATCAAACCATGATGCGGCGTTTTGCTGGACCACACATGGAACAGCTCGGCAAATACCTCCTCAGCAATGTTGCCGATGGCATATTCCATGAGGCCGACCGAATGGTCGTCCATTCCCGTAAACCCCTGCCCAAGCTGAATCAGCAGCATGATTATCCGCTGGTCTGTTCGGAGCGGAATTTCATATTCATGAAGCTTGTGATCGAGTGAATGCCGCGACAGCTCGCGTCCCAGCAAGAGATCATGCATGAGGCTGTTCCGCAGAATGCCGAGATCCGATTTGCGGCTGTACAGCAACTGATGGTAGTGCCCAAGCTCCTTCCGCTCCTCTTGGATCGATGCCAAAGCGGAGCTCACGCTTCGCATGAATTCACCATCGTCCACCGGCTTCAAAATGTAATCGGATGCCTGCAGCCGAATCGCCTGCTTGGCATATTCAAAATCCGAATAACCCGTAAGTAAAATGCAGCGGATATGCGTCCAGCGCTCGGTTATGGTCTCCATCAGCTCCAGACCGGTCATCACCGGCATCCGAACATCCGTAACTACCACATCGATGTCCTGCTCCTCCAGCAGGTCGATCGCCTCCAGGGCAGAAGAAGCCTGATATACTTCTTCAATATCCAGCTCACGCCATGGTATGGTCTGATATAAACTTTCCGTGACATAACTCTCGTCATCAACCAATAAGATATTCATCAACTCTTTGCCCCCTGCCCTGACTTTGATTGATTCCCCCCAAGCGATCCGGCAGCGGCCAATAGAGCACAGCCCTTACGCCGCCTTGCGGAGATGCCGCAAAACGCAGACCGGCTTCTTCGCCATAACGCAGCCGCATCCGCTGGTGAACATTCCAGACGCCGCAGCCCATCTCCTGATCCATCGGCCTGTTCAGCCGAGCCTCCAGCTCAGCCAGCTTCCGCCCGTTCATGCCGATTCCGTTATCATCCACTTGAATGCAGGCAACGCCGTCCAGAATCCGGAAGGTTACCTTGATCTCACCGTCGGCCGAATGAGGTTCAATGCCATGCAGCACGGCGTTCTCCACCAAGGGTTGAATGACCAGCGGCGGGATCTCTATGCCTTCTGCTTCCTCCGTCAAGTCGAGATGATATTGAAGACGCCTCATTCGCATCTGCTGAATTTCCAGATAATGCGTAACGAACTCCACCTCATCCGACAAGGGAACCAGCTCCCTTTCCTGGCGTGTGGTATAGCGGAAATACCGGGACAGGTTATGCGACATCGCCACGACGGCTTCGTATTTCTGAAGCTTCGCCATGCTGGTGATAAACGAGAAGCAATTGTAGAAGAAATGGGGATTGATCTGGGACTGCAGCTGCTTCAGCTTCGCTTCCCTGACATGGATCTTCTCCATGTATACATGCTCGAACAGCTCCTGAATCTGCTCCACCATCGAGTTGAATCTCGTAGCCAGAAAACTGAACTCGTTACGGCCCGATACCTTCATCCTGACCGAGTAATCCCCGGCCTGCAGCCTGCGGAACACATAAACCAGCTGCTTGATCGGAACCTGAACCTGGGAGTACAGCAGGTATGCCGCGAGGCAGCTCATCAAGAGCAGTGCGCTGATCGATATATAAAAGAGCCTGTTCGACGTATGGATCGGCTTCATAATGTCCGATAGCGGAATATAGTCGATCAAATACCATCCGGTCGTTTCCGATAATACGATGCTGACCGAATAGGTTTTGCCGTCCACTTCCTTCACGCGGTTCTCCACGTCCAGCAAGGATTCGCGGCCCAGCTCCGCAATCATGTGGTTAATCAGTTCCTGGTCCGCGGTACGATTGTAGATGACGCCCGTATCCGGTTTATAGTAGAACGGATCGCTCCTTCCGTCGCTCTTAAAGCGGTCCAGCATATCTTGGATATTGGTGCTGTCGAATTCAACCTTGATCACCGTATTCGACTTGCCCGTATGATGCTGGGTGGAATACGGTGCAACCGAATACCAGACAAACAGGAAACGCCGATCGCTCCCCTCATCATAAGGAGTGACCTGCCACCCCGGCTTCACGTCCTCCGCGAGCTCCTCGGGCGAGTAAAACCCGGCGTCGCTTTCGGTGACCACCCGCCCGAGGGACGGGGAATAAATCGCCAGATGGCTGCGCCAGTTCGAAGAGCTCTCCTGTATGCTAAGCTTTGTCTGAATCTGCTTCACCAGGTTAATCGCGTCCAGGTTCAGATACTTATCCTGCAAATAGATATCCCGAAAGCTTGAGATGTCCGGGTCATGCAGGAGCAAATTCGGCCACGATGCCAAAATATCGATATTGGTATTCACCTGATTCTGAAAAAAGACAAGCTGGTTCGTATTCGATTGGCTGAGCTCCTTGCTGAGCACGTTCGTCGTGGTTTGGTTCGAATAGAAATAGAGGCCGACAATCGGAATCAACATCAGAAAAATGAACAGGACGATTTTTCGGAACAGATTAAATTTGGACATACATCGGCAGCCCCTTGGTTTATGTAGTGTGAGATATCATTTATAGCGAAATATGTTTATTATATCGGAGTTTGCCCTGTGCCGTGTAGGGCATAAAGACAAGATTTCGGGCACTTTCGAAGGGATTGCTACGACATTGGACGTTTGCGCAGCCCACATAGAGCGCAACCAACAAAAAACAGGATCACGGCCTCAAAGAGACCGTGGTCCTGTTAAATTTTTATTATGAAATATATGTCTTACATGAGTCCATCGATCAATGGCCTGAAGGTTTTTCCTCTCCCGCCTCCGGTTCAGGGGGCGCATTGCGGAAGGCGGCCACGATCAACATACAGATCACCGCCATCACCGCCATCACCACGAACAGGGAATTGAGGCTTCCCTCCAGTATCCCGCTCAGCAGGCTGCCTGACCCTTCCGGCAATTCGGCCATTCCATGCGGGGAGAGCAATTTGTTAATGTCGTCGCTGGTAATGCCGGCCGCATCCGGCTCAGCGGCAAGTCTGCCCGCAATTCCCGCATTGACCCATAATCCGAACACCGCTACGCCCACGGTTTGACCAAACGTCCGGATGAAGGAGTTCAGCGCCGTGGAAGCTCCGCGAACCTCATAGCCGACCGAGGATTGCGCAATGATCTGAAACAAGGTGGAGATGTAACCGAAGCCGACGCCATAAATGAACGTAAAGACCAGCAGCACGCCCAGCGCCGTATCCTTATGCATGAACGCCAATCCCACCGCTCCGATTATGAGGAGCACGACGCCGATCATCGCCGTTTTCCGGGAACCGGATTTAACAATCAGGCGACCGCTGATAATCGAGCCGATCAGCCATCCGATCGACATCGGGGCCAGCGTCAGACCCGACAAGGTGGCGTTGCCGCCACGAACCCCTTGAATCCACAGCGGCAAATACGTGGTCAACCCGATGATAAGCGCACTTACCAGAATATTGGCTACCGTCGATACCGTAATATCCCGGATCTTGAACAGATGGAGCGGCAGCATCGGCTCCCTTACCCTGCTCTCCACCACCAGGAACGCAGCGAGCAGCACCACGGAACCGATCATCAGACCGAGCATGAACGGAGACGTCCAGGAGTAGCTCTCACCCCCGCCTACCGCTAGCGCAAACAGCAGGGCCGTCATCCCCACGGTAAACAGGGCCGCTCCCCCGTAATCGATCGATACTTCGCGGGCGGTGCGCTCCTCTTTGAAATAACGGAATATCAGCCATATCGATAACAGCCCGAACGGAACATTAAAAACAAAGATCCAGTGCCAGGACAAGTAATCCACGAAATACCCGCCAAGCAGCGGTCCGATCAGCGAGGAAATTCCCCAAACGGAGCTGATCATCCCCTGAATCTTCCCTCGTTCCTCCAGATTGTAAATGTCTCCGACAATCGTGAAGGTCACCGGAATCACCGCGCCGGCCCCGATCCCTTGGATTGCCCTGAAAATGATCAGCTGCGTCATGTTCTGCGACAGCCCGCACAGCAATGAGCCTACGAGAAAGATCAGCGAGCCGTATAAAAATACGGGCTTGCGTCCATATAAATCGCTTATTTTACCGAATATCGGCGTCGTAACGGCCATCGTCAGCAGATAGGCCGTAAAAATCCAGCTCATCAGGCTTACGCTGCCGAAGCTGCTGATAATGGCCGGACCTGCCGGGCCGACAACCGTTCCCTCGATCGCAGCCATAAAGGTGGATAACAGAATACCGACCAGGATATAACTGCGTTTGTCTTGTCTTAATACACCCACGTTCCTTCGTCCCCTTTACTCTAGACGGCCCCGGCATGACTCCTGTCCCTGCCGATCCTATTAGGATAAAACCGGGGCCAACAGCATAAAAGCGCCTCCCGATACCAGGAGCGCTTTCACATCATGTAACATTTCTATTATAAAGGTTACCGCGTTGGTTGCACAGACATTTTCCCGCTCCGTAGATGAATACGGGAAGTGGCATGCCGCTTCATGAGTTCGGGATCGTGCGTGATCATCAGGACGGCCGAGCCTCCCCCGATGACATAATGGCACAGCTCGGTTACTTTATCGATGGCGGCATAGTCCATTCCCGAGGTCGGCTCGTCTAGGATATACAGCGGTCTTTCCAGCATCAATTGGCTGATGATGCTTAAGAGACGCTTCTCGCCCTGACTGAGCAAATAGGGAGACATCTGAAGACGATCCGTAAGTCCCGCCTTGTCCAACAGAAACCCGGCTCGCTGCTGCTGGCCAGCCGTCAACTCGGGGCGCTTCTTCACGGACAGTCCGCCATGAAGGCTGTAGATCAGCTCCTCCCAAACATTCGGAGCCGTAAACATATATTCCGGCTGCTGGAACACGTAGCCGATTAACTCGGCTCTCCGGTAGACGGCCATTCCCTTTGTATCTTCCCCCTGCCAGCGTATGCTGCCTGCCGGAGCCGGCAGCAGTCCCATGATCAGGCGGCTGAGGGTCGTTTTGCCGGATCCGTTCTCCCCGGTCAGCAGCACCCAGTCGCCGGGATGAATCACCGCCTCGATATCGCGCAGCGCCTCCCGACCGCCGGGATACGCAAACGTCAGCGAATCAATCTGGAGCAGCGGGGAGGCCGCAGACAGCCTGCCGCCTTCCGCATGGGATACCGCGGCAGGCATGGAACCTGCTGGGACCGGCGTCCCCGCATGGCGCCCAGCCGGATGCGGGAGAGTTGCCGCCGGGACAGACTGTTCCCCGGCGGCGGCACCCGCTGCCTCTCCTGCGGGCCGAGGCAGCAAGCCCAGCTGCACCAGCTGCTCCCCGCAGCGTTGCAGCAGCTCCTCTGGCGGCCCGTCCTGCACGACGGTCCCGCCGTCCAGGACGATGACGCGCTGCGCTGCGCGCGCAACATCGTCAAAGCGGCCGGACGCGGTGATGAGCGTCCGGCCCTCCGCCTGCAGCTTATGGCACAGCTGCAGGAAGTTCGCCTGCGCCGCGGCATCCAGGCTGGCGCAGGCGTCGTCGAAGACGAAGAGCCGCGGGCGCAGCGCCAGCACCGCGGCCAAGGCCGTGCGCTGCCGCTGTCCGCCGGACAGGCTGCGCACCGGATCGGTCCGGCGGTCCAGCAGCCCGACCGCCGCAAGGGACTGAACCACCCGCTCCTCAATCTCGGCAGGTGAAACCCGCATATTTTCAGGCCCGAAGGCCGCCTCGTCCTCTACGATGCCCTGAACGAGCTGCGCATCCGGATCCTGAAACAATACCCCTACCGCCTCGGCCACGTCGGCAATCGGCGCCGCTGCGGGATCCATGCCATCCAGCAGCACTTCCCCAGTTCTAGCGCCTCCGCCGCTCCGCGGAAGAAGGCCGCTCAGCAGTTGGCAAAGCGTCGACTTCCCACTGCCGCTGGCCCCGAGGATAGCGACCCACTCGTTTTGGTCGATCTTCAGGTGGAAATCCTGTATAACCGGGCGCTCCTCTCCATCATAGAGAAATCCAAGGTCTCGGCATATTACCGTTGTTCCTGACATGGAGCTATCCCTTCACGGCGACGGCAAACCGGCGAAGCAGGCCTGTCTTCACTAACGCCTCTCCTAACACTTTGGTTAACAGACCGCAGAGGAGCACGCCGCTCAGAATGCGCACAACCAGCGCGATGCCAAGCACTTCAAGCGGCCAGGACGTATATCCGAACATATTGGCCGCGAACAGGAACCAGAGCGGTACCATCGCACCGCCGACCAGCATGAGCACGCCGGCACTCCACTTTTTGTGGCGGTAGATGGCAAAAATCGTCTCTGCCACGATCATGTAGCAGCCTGCGGCAACAAAACACGAAGCGATGCCGTACACCGTCCCCGTCAGAGCCTGAATCGTGCCGCCAATCGCAAACGTGACAACCGCCGTTCCCGGTTTTCGAATGATGTAATAAGCCAAGAGTCCATATACCATGTAGATGCCCGTCGTCGTCGAGGTTGCGATGGGTCCGCCAAGACTGTTCAGCAGCTTGTTAACCGGCCCTATGTATACAGTTAGAACGGCATTGACGGCAGCGAGCATCGCCATCAGAATAATTTCCTGCGTCGTAAAAGCAAACCATTTTTTCTGCGATGATGAATTCAAATGTAGTCCTCCTTATTTCCAGCCATGACGGCTGTACTAACACTTTCGGATGCTTCATTTCATATTTTGCATGCTTCCGCTCTTAACGTCAACCTTATTTTTGTTATTAACGGTTAACAATTTAGACAATCCACCACACGAAAACCGTTGCCAGTACATACAAAACCGCCGATGCGACCGCCCATGAAGGAAGGTTAACCTCCGTACGATACGTTCGGTCCGGATACGCGCCAAATCCCTTGGATTCCATTGCGCCCGCCGTTTGCTGAACACGACGCAGCGCATTAAGCAGGACAGCTGATACAAACTTCAATCCGTAACCGATGCGACTTCCGAGACCCTTGGGCAGGCGATGGCCCCTTACCTGCTGGGCAGCCAGAATATGGGCACCCTCCTCCTCCAACAGCGGAATGAAGGTCAGCGCAGCGGATACGCCAAACGCAAACCGGTAAGGGATTCGAAGGCGTCTGGTCAACTCGGCTACCAATTCTCTCGGATCCGTTGTCAAGATATAAGCCATCGAGGTCAGAAACAACGTAAACATGCGGAGTGACATGGCACCCGCAGCGTCCAGAGCCTCTACCGTCAGAGTGATGGGTCCCCACTGCAGCCATACGGTTTCTCCTTTGACCGTCAGGCTGGTCAGAATGAAATAGGGCACTGCAACGATCGCAATCAGCCGGATCCCTCCCAGCAACTGTTTGCCTGACACCTGGCCTGCAAATCGGGCTTGTCCTATGCATAGCAGGAGGAATAACGCCTGCTGCCAGGCCTCATCAAGCAGCATGGCGATCACGGCGGTGCAAAATAATATCACCAGCTTGCTTAATGGATCATATCGATGAAGAAGCGTGTTACCCTTCTCATATTGAATCAGCATATTACAACTCCTGCCTCTCTATCGGCCTTTCCCAATCTTTTCTTAGCCTTGAAAAAACGGCGGCATCCACATAACCGTTTGGCGTATGGCGATAATCCCGTAAAACGCCTTCGCGCACATAGCCGATCTCCATAAACCATCGGCATGCCCGTTCATTTCTCGGATCAACAAAAGCTTCGATCCGGTTTAGTCCCATGGATATGTACCCAAATGCTGCAGCCATTTCGGCCGCCTCCGACATGAAGCCCTGCCCCCAGTAAGTGCTTATTAGCTCACAGCCGAACTCGCCCTTGAACGCACCCTCCAGCTGCCAAATATTAAATCCGCAGCTGCCGATCAATTGTCTTGTCTCGATGACTTCGATGCCCCAGCGGATGGCTTCGTCCTGCTCGGCAAGGAGATGCAGCCAATGAATCAATGCCTTTGCGTCCTCAGCCGAATGCATAGGAGGCAAATCCAGAAAAGCGGTTGTCTTCGGATCGGACCAGCAGCGGAACATCGCTTCCGCATCTTCCGCCTCCATTCTTCGCAGCCGTAATCGCCGGCCTTTTATCTCCGGAATGATTCCCTCGCAGACGTACATGGTTTTCGAACCCCCTTGCAAAAAAACTGACTTGTATGCGCTGTTTCCGGTGATACTATGTTCGTGTATATAAGAGTATAGCGAAAAATCAATCCGTATCCTGGTCCCCCATCAACACCTTAGAGCTGGATGTATATATATTGATGGATTCGGGAGGCTTCCGTCAATATGCTTGTAACGGCTCCCTTGTACAGTGCGGAAGAAGGAGGAAGTCATCTGAGTATGTATATCGCGATTGTCTTGCTGTTCACCGTCGTTGTCATTGCCGCTGCCATTACGCAAATCGGATATCTGCAGATTACGCGGATGCGCGTAAAGAATGACCTTAAGCTGTTCACGGTACTGGAAAAAGCCGGACTGTACAGCAGAGAGCAATATGAATCGCTTCAAAAGAACGAAGTGGCAATCACGAGTTTTGACGGGTTGAAGCTGTGCGGCGCAGCCATTGAGAACAATCCCGGCTCCAAGCATTGGATGCTTCTTGCCCACGGTTATACCGGTTCGCGAGCCGTATCCACCCAATTCATCGATTTGTTTACGGAAGAGGGCTACAACGTGCTCCTCATTGATCAGCGCCGGCATGGACGAAGCGAAGGACGTTATACCACCTACGGCTATTATGAGAAACACGACGTGCAAGCGTGGGTACGCTGGATTACCCGCAAATACGGCGAGAATGTGGCCATCGGGCTGCATGGACAATCGCTGGGAGGGGGAACCGTGCTGGAGTATTTATCCATTGCCGATCCGCAGGTCAAGCTTGTCATAGCGGATTGCCCGTATTCCGATTTGACGGATTTAATGCGGCATCAGCTTACGCGCATCAACAAAATCCCTTCTGTGCCGTTCCTGTCCTGGGTGAACGCCAGAATTCGGCGTAAAGCCGGATTCAGCCTGGATCAGGTCAGCCCGATCCGTGCTGTTCGGAACAGCACGCTTCCGGTTATGTTCATCCATGGCACCAAGGATAATTACGTGCCTACCCGGATGAGTATCGAGATGTTTGAGGCCAAACCGGACCCGAAAAAACTTCTTCTAATCGAAGGCGCTATCCATGCGAACGCTTATCATATTGATCCCAAGCAATATCGGGAGAGCGTGCACTCCTTCCTTCGCGAACATATAGATCAACCCGTGAGAGCACCTCAGCCAGAAGCTGAACGGGTGTCACAGCCGGAAACGGAGGCAGCACCTGCCCCGCATCCTTTCCAGCTTGAGCTGGACGGCTCGCTTGAAACGGTTTAGACCGGTAGCCCAAAAAAGCCCCCGCCTGCACGCATAAGAAAGCGTGAGTCGGGGGCTTCTTTTAATGTTATGCTGTTAGCTACTTACGCCATGGAGTCTGCCTTCTTCGGATTCACCGGTTTAAGCACTTCATCGCAAAGCTCCTTAAGCCTGCTCTGAATTTCTTTAAATTCCTCGATCCCGGCTCCCGTGAGGCTGTATCCTTCACCGTGCGCCGTCAGGAAGTTCTCTTCGGTCAAGCGTTCGAGCTCATGCTTAACCTCCCTGTCGCCAACCTTATATCCATGGCGCTCCAGCTCGGGCTGCATCTCGCTAATCGTTAGATCCCGCTCATGGGCGTGATAGAGCATATGAATACCGATAAACAAATTCTGTACATCTGCCCGCATTAAGGTTCTCTCCCTCCACCTGATTAAATTGATACCTGGTTATGTCATACATTACCCTTGCGCCTGGAAGAGGAATCAGCCGGATTCACTTGGAGTTTTTCTTCCCATGGCTTGTCCCTTGACGAATATCATATACTTATACTAAGGTGATTGAACCAACGCGAATAAAGGAAGGGCGGATAACCACATGTTTCAAAACACACCCTATGAGGGCACCCGGAGCGAGCAATACGCCCAGGTCCTGAACCAGCTAAAAGCACTTATACACGATGAGCCCAATGCCATTGCCAATTTGTCCAATGCCTCAGCGCTGCTTAAGCAGTTTCTGTCCGATACGAATTGGGTCGGCTTCTATCTCTATGATGGCAAAGAACTGGTGCTCGGGCCGTTCCAAGGACTCCCCGCTTGCATCCGGATTCCGATGAATCGCGGCGTTTGCGGCACGGCTGCTGCTGAACAGACGACACTGCTTGTTGCCGATGTACATGAATTCCCCGGGCACATTGCCTGTGATGCAGCTTCGAACAGCGAGATTGTAGTTCCGATGATGGTGGATGGCGCATTGTATGGCGTTCTCGATATCGATAGTCCGCTGAAGAACCGTTTCGACCAGCAGGATCAAGCTTTTCTGGAGGAATTTGTCCACATATTGGAAGGGCAGCTCACATTATAATCAGGATGATTTGACGTATTCTTCCGTACACTAACCAAGGATGATTTGAAACCACAATTCTTAGGAGGAATACACACCATGTACCAAATGAATAACAACAACTCGCAAATATCGCAGCAAATTCGCCAATGCGAGCAGATTCTTCAGCAGTTGACCCAGCAAACGCAGCAGGGTTCGGCTATGTACCAGCAGCTGATACAGCAAGAGCAGCAAAATGCTGCCCGCCTTGAGGAGCTCGCTCAGCGTGAGCGCCAAGCGGCACAGATGATCCAGTCTGCCCTTCAAGGCCATCAACAGGCGATGCAGCAGTATCAGCAAATCTCTCAGATCGTTAGACAAGTCGAGAATTCCGTGCAAGCTCACAACCAAACACAGCACATTCAGCCTTCGTTTGGCCAACAGGGTTTTCCTAATACACATCAAGGCCAAGGCTTCCAATAAGAAAGTTAAAGGGGTATCTCGCAGGTCGATAAGTTCTGCGGGATACCCCTTTTTTTGTATTTCTTATTACTTCTTCTCTTCACTTACACTGAATTCGATCTCGGCTTGTATCTTATAGCGCTTGGGCTCTTCCCCGTTCGAATCGCCCTGGTCCGCGCCGTTCGACTGTGAATCAATCACGAAATCCGCGGATCCGTAGACGACGTAGCGCCCGCCCGGAAAGCCATCCTTCAGGGAAAGGATGAAATCTTTGTACTTTTTATCGTCTTTACCGCCGTATCCGCTACGCATTTTATAATACTCGCGCAGGGGCTCCCCCTTTTTCAGCGTGGTCGTAATATAAGGCTCATTCATGGCGTAACTGATGTCATAGTCTCTTGTGAGCTCTTTCATCGGGAAAAAAAAGGCGGAGGCTGCATGGCCAATCGTAACCTCATCCTGCTCGCCTATATACTCCAGTTCCGCGAATACTTGAACCTGATCCCCATGCTCGTACTGCCCCTTCTCGCTAACGAGGCGATACAAGAAGTCCCCGTCGGAAACTTCTGCATGATTTTCCCTGGCAGCTCTATTCAATGAAGGATCAGACGGACCCGCCCCTAGCGTCTCCTGCTTCACACAACCTGTTAGCATAATAACCATCAAGATAAACCCCATAGAAAGGTAGCTTTTCATCTTCATCTTCAATTTCACCTCAACCTTCCAGACGGATGGTCAGAGGGCAATGTTGCACAGAAATGCAAAAAAGTCGCATCCAATACTCCTCAAAATTGCGAAGTTTTGGATCGACTTATAGTCAAACGGTTCTATTAATGACAGCCCAGTTGTGACCCGAGGACTGCATCGAATTTCAAGACTCGTAAATGTTCTTTACCCGTCCCACCTGGCCATCCTGAAGGCGTACTTTAATGCCATGCGGATGGTTCGGAGAATTGGTCAGAATATCCTTGACCACGCCGCGGGTTAATTTGCCCGTTCGCTGATCCTGCTTCAATACGATATCAACCTCAAGTCCCGGTTTGATATGGGAACGCTGCCCACCATTCATCGTCGTCCCTCCTGTCCATTTCTTGATGCTGTCCGTTCTCTATTGTCCACCTTACTGAAATCAAAAGTGAAAAGCAAATCCCAAACAACAAAGGACTGCCCGTTAAAGATCATTCAGATCTATTCGGACAGTCCTTCTATCACATTCTAAGTAAGAATATATACTTAATAAAAATTGATAATGATGCGTTACAGGACGCTTCCGCCATGCACGAAGCGATTTTTCCAGGAATCACCGAAGGTACCTACAAGGACACCACCGGATTGTTTCGAGTACGTATGCAGCAGCTTATTGTCTCCCAAATAAATAGCTACATGGGTGATCCGCTGTTTGGACTTGTCCAATCCGGCATAAGCGGATGCCGATGAACCTCTGTAACTCATAAAGAATACCAGGTCCCCGCGTTTTAATTGATTAACGTTATATACAGCTGTTCCTTTGTCCTTGATGTACTGCCCTTGCTTGCGGGAATCGCTTGGGAGCGTAATGTTAGCGCCGTCCATAAATGCGCGGCGGACAAAGGCCGAGCAATCAAAGGTTTTCGTTGAGCTGCGGTTAGAACCGAATTCATATGGCGTGCCCAGATACTTCATCCCTGCACTGATTACTTTTTCAACGCTGGCACTGGCAGAGGGCGCGGTACTTCCCGAATTGCCGGAATTACTGCCGGAATTGTTAGAAGATCCATTACTTTGGTTAATATATTTAGACGAAGCATAACCCTGCTTACCGTCCGAAGTTTTGATCTTATACCAGCCTGAGCTGCTGCCCAGAATTTGAACGCTATCCCCTTTATACACACGATCCAAGACTTTACCCGAAGTCGAAGGCTGATTGCGCATGTACACGTTCGAGCTTGCTACACCTTTTGTTACAGACTGCACGCTGGCAGCAGCCACTTCATTCACAGACCCATATCCGTAAGAACCAAGAACAGCTGCTGATAGAAGCGCTCCGGCCATCAATTGTTTAAAGCTTTTTTTCGAGAAAATAAGTATCTCCCCCATCTCGTTAGATTGTGGAATGACGAAATTGTCATTTTCGTGATCCCGCAATCATTATAGACAGGCCATGTCTCGGGACGCATGCTACCATCCTCACAAAAATGCATGCCAACTATTGGCAAAGAGGAGGACTTTAGTCTCTTTTTATACTTAAATTTAGTATAAATAGATTATTATAGAAATAAAACATGCCAAAATAACCCAACCATCCCGGTATAACGAACGCCGGAATTCTCTGTTGGGTCTTTCTGCTTACCATATATACGTATCTTTTCTTCCTATTGTTGCATGAGAGAATATATTTCGATCCTTCTTACAGCTAAAAAAAGCTAAACAAGCCTGTCCAGACGGGTGTCCCCATCTGACAGACTCTAGTTTATCGTACATCCTAAATTTCATTCCACTACAATTTTGTAAACTTTTGACCTTATGGCCTCTTGGAATAGAGCGGATACCCAGGGTTTTCCGGTACGTCAATCAGGATGACCCTCACATTGTCTTGCGCCTTAAGGCTTAGCGTCTCGCCCTGCTTCGTATCCATTACCATAAAGTCCCGCTGACGAAATAGAAGGCTTTCCTCTTCGCCACAAAAGCTGCCTGCTCCCCTTACGGCAAGCACAGCCGCTCTCCTGCCGGACTTCAATTCATACTGAGCTTCGTTCCCGGCCAGAATCTGAATATCCAGCATCCTCACATCCACAGATAAATCGGTTGGTGCGGAACCGCCAATCATCGTTTTAACCAGCCCACCCTGTATGCGGGTTACCGGAAAGGAATCCGGTCGATACTGACGACAGGCAGGATTCTGTTTCAATGAATCGCGAAGATACGGCTCGAACCAAATCTGAAATCCTTCTGCATCCGGCCCAGTCAAACGTTCCTCGTGCGTTAGCCCGGAGCCGGCCCTCATTAATTGCAGGCCTCCAGGCCCCAACTCATCGTGCGTGCCATGCGAATCCTTATGAACGCCCTTTCCCTGAATCATATAAGTCACGATTTCAAAACCCTGATGGGGATGAGGCGCGATATAACCTTCGACGGGCGAACGGAACCAGGACCAATAGAAAAGCGGTCCCACCCGGGTCACGGCAGACCCTTCTCCGGAGAAACCGATCGGCTTCTGCTCCGTTATCCTTCCTCCATCGAGAGAGCCCTTGCTCTGATTCTCGGGTGGATATACATTTCCTATCATGTCCAGTCTCCTCCTTTCACCTATCCATGATTGACCTTGAACAGGTGCTGCATTGATTATCTCGGCTTTAAGATAGTATTAACGATAACAGAATATATATCAACATCCTTAAATTCCCTTATTGAGAATGCATATTTGCGAATCACTTTTCAGTGTATTTTCAGTTTATTTTCAGTTCACGTTCAGACTTCATTCAGCTAGAGCACGTATGATTAAGTTGAAGGAATGAGATAAGAGGAGTTTTGTGCTATGGAATCAATGCATCGTATTCGCGTTTTGCTAGTGGATGACGAGCCTCATATACTGCAGTTTCTGGCGCTTGGTCTGCAAAATGAAGGGTTTGAAGTGCGAACGGCCCCCGATGGGGAACGTGCGATAAGGGAAGCAAGCCGCTTCGAGCCGCATATCATCGTACTGGATGTGATGATGCCGGGAATGGACGGACTTGCGGTATGCAGACGTTTGAAGGCGGAGGGCCGAGATGTCGCGATCATTATGCTTACCGCGAAGGACGAGATTGATGATCGCGTGAAGGGCCTCATGATTGGAGCGGACGATTACATGGCCAAGCCCTTTAGTTTCGAAGAGCTGCTTGCCCGAATTCAAGCAAGGCTGCGCAATCAGTTCCCGAGTCTGCTGGGTGAAATCCGGCTGGGCCCATTCACCATCGATGACCGGAAGAAAGAAATTGCATACCAGGAGGCGGCCCTTGAGCTGTCGCCCACGGAGTATAAACTGCTTAAACTGCTTGTAACCAAACACGGCAGCGTGTTGAGTAAAACGAACATTTTGAATATTGTGTGGAATTACGACTTTGGCGGAGAGGATAACATCGTGGAGGTTTATATCCGATCCCTGCGCGAGAAGCTCGGTGATAAGGAACACCGGGTCATTCGCACGCTTCGCGGAGCCGGCTACCGGGTCGATTTGCCATGAGTTTGCGAAACTGTGCACGTTCATCCGGACCTCCGTCGCTACGTACGCAGCTCCTGTCACGATCCCTCATCGTCTTGGCGCTTCTGCTTGTGCTGATCGGCGCATGGCAATATGTATTGATGAAAAATGCCCTGTTCCGCAATCAAGCCGAGGCGCTTTCCCTCCAGGCTCGCTCTATCCCCGTGGAGCTATGGGAGCCTGATCGGGAGCCGCGCAACCGGCCTGCTGAGCGAAATAACGAAGCCCTTCCGGAAAACCCCCGTCAGGGAGATAGACCTATGCTCTTTCTGCCGAATATGTCGCTTGCCAAGATCGCGGCGAACGGAAACTACACCGACCTGACCAGTGACACCGGTCTCTCCGCACCGCAGCTGACAGCAGGGGCTTATACCTCGATTCTGGAGCAATTCAAAGAGCGCCAGCCCGTTGCGTATGAAGTGATTGACAATACCGAAGGCACCGAGCAGATCGTTGTCTTTCGCCCTTACGGTAGCCCAAACAGCCCTTCCGGTATACTGCAGCTTGGAATGGATGCACAGCCGCTGCATGCCGTTCTGTTGCGGCAGCTGCTGATTTTTGCCGTACTGGCTATACTTGCCATGGCTGCGGGGGTTGCATTGTACTTGCCTTTGCTGCGCCGGACGCTCCACCCGCTGAACCGAATGGTCGAAACGGTAGAACGCACCGACGCCGGAAACTTGGCGGAGCGTATTCCTGCCGTGCAGGGTCAGCGGGAGATTGACCGCTTGGCGGAATCGTTTAACGGTATGCTGAAAAGGCTCGAAGATGCGTTTGAAACGGAACGCGAAGCCAAAGAACAGATGCGGAGGTTTATTGCCGATGCTTCCCATGAGCTGCGAACGCCGCTCACTTCGATTCACGGCTTTCTGGAGGTGCTTGGCCGCGGGGCCGCCGACAACCCGGAGCAGCTGCATGCTGCACTATCCAGCATGCACGGGGAATCCAAGCGCATGAAGAAACTGGTCGAGGATTTGCTTCTGTTAGCCAAGCTTGACCGCAAGCCGGAGCTTCATCTGCAGGATACCCGGCTGGATCGGCTGCTGTTTGAGATGGAGCCCCATTTGAGGATGCTTGCCCAAGGCAGGAACGTAACGATTCAAGCAGCAGCCGTGCTGTGCCGGTGTGACTCCGACAAGATCAAGCAGGTCATCTACAATCTGTTTCATAATGCGGTACAGCATACCGATGCTGCCACAGGGCGGATTACCGTCACGGTGGATAGAACCAAGGACCATGCCGTACTGCTGGTCAGCGACAATGGAGCCGGGATTCCGAAGGAGCATCTGCCCCATCTATTCGAGCGTTTCTACCGCATCGATGAATCCCGGACCAGACAGCACGGCGGTGCAGGTCTTGGACTGTCCATCACCCAGTCCATTATTAACGTGCATGGCGGTCAGATGAGCGTGGACAGCACGGTTAACCATGGAACGGTTTTCCGTGCGGAATGGCCGGGTATCATTCATCCCCTCCTTGATGGCTAAATAACACGAAATCAGAAAACAAGAAAAAAGGAGATCATGAATGCTCATGATCTCCTTAGACTGGTCGATTGGATTTATCATAGTTATTTGTTTGGCAAACTCCCCCCGCTCTCCCAAATGCCACCTACTGTCTTCGCTCACGTAATTTTTCCTTATATCCTGACAATTTGGTACAATACAGACGGTACGAGAATGTCAAATGAAGGGACTATGATCGATATGTTCAAAATTTTCATTGTCGAAGACGATGCCGGGCTGGTCGGCCTACTGAAAGAGTATCTTCATAAATTCGGTTACGCGACGCAGTCCGTTCATGATTTCGAGACGGTACGCGATCAATTTGAATCTTATGACCCTCATCTTGTGCTCCTGGATATCAATTTGCCTAAATTCGACGGCTATTATTGGTGCCGACAGTTCCGCAGCCTCTCCACCTGCCCGATCATCTTCATCTCCGCCCGCGACGGGAAAATGGATCAGGTGATGGCGCTGGAGAACGGCGCCGATGATTATATAACCAAACCCTTTGACTACGAGATTGTCATGGCCAAAATCAAGAGCCAGCTCCGGCGGGCCTACGGCTCCTATGCTGCCGGTCAGAATGAGCGTGTCCTCAGCGTTGCCGGACTCACGCTTGACGTTGAGCGTCTCTCCGTTTCGCTCGGACAGACCCAAGCGGAGCTCAGCCATACCGAGGCCAAAATATTGGACGAATTAATGAAGAAGCCCGAGCAGATTGTCAGCAGGGACCGGCTCCTGGAGAAAATATGGGATGATCAGGCCTTTGTGGACGATAATACACTGAATGTGTACATCACCCGCGTCCGCAAGAAACTCACCGCCCTCGGAATCGAGGACGGTCTTCAAACCGTGCGCGGGCGCGGCTATCGGCTGGTACCGAGCTGGGGGGACGAAGCATGAGGCTATTTCTGCAAGAGCAGCGTCCCTTAATGATTGTCTATATCGCCCAGCTCCTTGTCGTAACCCTGATCTACAGGCTGGACGGTTATCGCAATTTGACGGTCAGCCTGTACGCGGGCATCATCAGCTTGCTGCTGCTGCTCGGCTATCTGGCCTTCCGGTTCATTGCCAACCGTTCCTTCTATAAACGATTGGAGCAGCCGCTCCCGGGAGAATCCCTCACCGGCGAATCCTCGGCAGAATCCTCCCATACCCCGCTCGCCGAAGCGCTTCATCAGCTGCTGAAAACCCAGTTCCGGCATTACACCACGGATCTGCATAACTATAAGCATAAGATTGAAGGCCATCTACAGTTCATCAACCAATGGGCCCACCAGATGAAAACGCCGATATCAGTCATTCACCTGATTCTTCAGGATGACGATGATCCCCGTTTTGCCGCGATCGGCGACGAGCTGGACCGGCTCAAAAAAGGGCTTGATCTGGTGCTGTATACTGCCAGGCTTGATACATTCGAGCATGATTTCCATGTGGAAAACCTGCCGCTTCAGCGAATCGTCCGGAATGTCACCTCCGAGCAAAAGCGTCTGTTTATCCGGCGGAGAATATACCCGTCCATCCGGATCGATTCCGGATTAACGGTAGCCACGGACGAGAAATGGCTTTCTTTTGTGCTGACACAGCTGCTGACCAACGCAGTTCGATATACGCTGAAGGAACAAGGCACCCTCTTTTTCAACGGCTACATCCGGGGGAATCAAATTGTGCTTGAAATCCGGGACGAGGGCATCGGTATTCCCCAAAGCGACTTACCACGGGTGTTCGATCCTTATTTCACCGGAGAGAACGGTCGCCGGTTCCAGGAATCGACAGGCATGGGACTGTTTCTGGTCAAACAAATATGCGATAAGCTTGGACATGCCTTCGAAATCGAATCCAAGGTCGATGAAGGAACGACGGTCCGCATCGTTTTTGCAGATTCTGCAGGCCGCATCGCACCATAAATTCCACCGGCAGATGGAAGGGAACGGCAGTACATGCTCTTTAAGAGCGCTGCGGCTTATTCCCCGATCTGCTTACATCAGTAAAAGAAACCTTACAAGGTTGTAAGGTAACTGTAAGTTACGAATATGGCATGGACGCAAACGAATCTTTTACAATGATAACATCGTTATAGAGGAGTGAAGATATGCCCATCCTGAGCGTCAAGCATCTATCCAAAATCTACGAGGGCAAAGTGGCGTTCCAAGCGCTGAGCAATATTCACTTCAACGTCGCCAAAGGCGAATTCGTCGGCATTATGGGACCTTCCGGCAGCGGAAAAACGACGCTCCTCAATCTGATTGCCACCATTGATCAGCCCACGGCCGGGGAAGTGATCATAGGCGGACGCAATCCCCATCTGCTCAGCAGGAGCGATACCGCTCTGTTTCGGCGCCGGGAGCTGGGCTTCGTCTTCCAGCATTTCAATCTGCTGGATACGCTGACCGTTGAGGAAAACATCGTTCTTCCGCTGACGCTGGAAGGCATGCCGCTGGACGAAATGGGCATCCGGCTGAACCGGATCGCAGACCGGCTCGGCATTGGGTCCATTCTGCACAAGCATACCTACGAGATTTCCGGCGGACAGATGCAGCGCACCGCCATCGCCAGGGCGCTCATTCAGGAGCCGTCCCTGATTCTGGCCGACGAGCCCACGGGAAACCTGGACTCCAGAGCCTCCAAAGAAGTGATGCAGACGCTATCCGCTTCGAGCAAAGAGGCTTCCGCAACGATTCTCATGGTCACTCATGATCCGGTGGCAGCCAGCTACTGTGACCGCGTCTTGTTCATCAAGGACGGTCAACTATATAATGAAATGTATTGCGGTGACAACCGCCAAGCCTTTTTCCAGAAAATCATCGACATGCTGGCGCTGCTGGGAGGAGGAAGTCATGACCTTTCGACAATTCGCTTTTAGGAATGTCCTGAGGAATAAGCGGACCTATGCGGCCTATTTCTTAAGCAGTGCATTCTCCGTCATGATTTTCTTTGTGTGCGCGCTGTTCCTGTTTCACCCTTCCATCACGGACGAGATGTTCTATCCGGTTGTGATCCAGGCGATGGTTGGCGCAGAGCTAATTATGTACGTATTCTCGTTTTTCTTCGTGCTGTATTCCGTCGGGGCTTTCTTGAAGACCCGTAAGCGCGAGTTCGGCATTCTGTTCATGCATGGCATGACGGACCGCCAGTTTAACAAGATGGTGTTTCTTGAAAATATGATCATCGGCGTAAGCGCGATTGCAACGGGCATCCTGTTCGGCATCATTACAGGCAAGCTGTTCCTGATGGCAGGCTCAGCCTTTCTCGGAGTCCCGCCCCTGCCGTTTCGACTGAGCCTGCGCGCGCTGGGGCTGACGATCGCGAGTTATGTGCTGCTGTTCCTCATCATCTCGCTGTGCACACCCTGGCTGTTGCGGCCCAAAGCGCTAATCGACTTGTTCCAGTCCGGACAGCGGCCGAAAACCGCGCCCAGGACATCGCCGTGGTTATCCATTTTGGCGGCTGCCCTGCTGTTGGTCAGCTACGGCCTGGCGGCCACGACAAGCGCATCGACCCTTGCGCTGCGCATGTTTCCGGTTACCTTCATGACGATGATCGGCACGTATCTGTTGTATACCCAGCTTGGAGTTGCTCTCGTGCGGAGGTTGAAGCAAAGCCGCCGGTTAGCCTGGAGAAGGACCAAGCTGATCTCGCTATCCAGCCTGCAATACCGGCTGAAGGATCATGCCCAGATGTTCTCGATGGTGACGATCGTGCTGGCCGTGTCTTTTTGCTCGGTAGGCGTATTTGCCTCCATCCCGGTGCTCACGAAGCAGTTCAACGAGGACTTCCCAGCCGCCATCGGTTATCTCGCCAAAACGGGAGATGCCTCCGAGGAGCAGCATTTGAACGAAATCCGGCATGAGCTTGAATCGAGAAAAATACCGTTTGAAACGCTATCGTTTCGCGTTAAATATACGGATGCCGTACTGGCATCGGCGCAGGTCGGTCCATCGGAGATTCCGTTGACACTGATCTCGTTCTCCGACTATAAGGCGGCCGTCGTGATGGCGGGACTGCCGTTTAACGAACAGCCGCCGAGCGGCGAGGAGGCCCTTGTCCTCATTGCTTCGCAAAACGACAGAGCTTATATCCGCAACCGGGATTACGCTTCTTACCGGCTGCGGGATTCCGACATCCGGCTGCGTGAAATCGGTTATTCCGATCATGTCGGCGTGCCGGAATATTTGCTGCCGGAGATAGATGACGATTCCCGTTTCGGCGGACTGGTCGTCAGCGACGACATCTTCGCCGCTGTCACGGATCCGGTCCGGCAGGAACGCTACACCGGCTTCTACGTGAATGATTTTACGGAGACCGAGGGCATCGTCCCTCACTTGGCCCCGAGCGGTGCCGTGCGTTATGAGATGGACCGGCCTTACGCGCTGGCGGTCAGCGGCACGCTGTTTGCCCTTCGGGACAGCCTGTACAATATGCTGCTCTTCGCGGCATTGCTTGTGGGCACGGTGTTTTTTATCGCGGCAGGAAGCTTCCTGTACTTCCGCCTCTATGCCGATCTGGATTACGACCGCAGGCATTATGCCACGATATCCCGGCTCGGGATGACGGATAAGGAGTTCCGGCGGATCGTAACCGGACAGCTGGCGCTGCTGTTTTTTGTACCGATCAGCCTTGCGATCGTGCACAGCATCTTTGCTTTCATCGCGCTGCAAAGCTATTTCTATTTATCCATTGCGGCTGAAATGGGCATTGTGCTGATCAGCTTCCTGATGATGCAGGTCCTGTACTTCTTTTTCATCCGCAGCCAGTATCTGCGCAAGCTGAAGCAGACCCTTATATAAAGGATGGCAGAGACATCCTTATCTTTTGAAAGAGGTGTAACTTTTGGAAAACTGGATTACGGACATTATGGAGAAGTTCGGCTATGTCGGCATCCTGCTGATGATTGCGCTGGAAAACGTATTTCCGCCGATTCCCTCCGAGGTCATTCTTACCTTCGGCGGATTTATGACCACCTACACGAAACTGACGGTCCCGGGCGTCATTATTGCAGCTACGATCGGATCTATAGCCGGTGCTGTTATTCTGTACGGAATTGGTCGCCTGCTCGATGTTGAGCGGCTTGAAAAAATCGTGGATCGCTGGGGGCATATCCTCCGCGTCAAAAAAGAAGACATCCGCAAAGCGGATGCCTGGTTCGATAAATACGGCTACTGGACCGTGCTGTTCTGCCGTATGATTCCACTGATCCGGAGCCTGATCTCCATCCCGGCAGGGATGTCCAACATGAAGTTCGGCATGTTCCTGCTCTTCACGACCATCGGTACCCTGATCTGGAACGTTATTCTGGTATGCGTGGGAGCCGCTGTCGGTGATTCATGGGAAAATATCGTGGCCTTCATGGACGTCTATTCCAATATCGCTTATGCTGTAATAGCTGTGGCCGTGATTGCGTTCCTGTTCTTTTTCTTCCGCAAGCGGAGAAAGTCAGCTTAAGTCAGCTTTGGATCACACGCATTTCATGCCATTCATCATTCATATCATTACATTTAATATTTTTTGTAAGGGAGAGACTATAGGTCATGGATTTTTTAACCATCCTCAAAGCAATTATTCTGGGAATCGTCGAGGGACTGACCGAGTTCGCTCCTGTATCCTCTACCGGTCATATGATCATCGTTGATGATATGTGGCTGAAATCCGAGGAGTTTCTGACGAAATACGTAGCCAACACGTTCAAGGTCGTCATTCAGCTCGGCTCCATTCTCGCCGTTATCGTGGTGTTCAAGGACCGCTTCCTGGATCTCTTGGGACTCAAGCGCAAAAAACCAGAAGCCGGCGTACCGGCGGGTACGGGCAGACTGAGACTCAGCCAGGTTATCGTCGGTTTGATTCCGGCGGGCGTGCTGGGCGTCTTGTTCGAAGACCTTATTGACGAGCATTTATTTTCTACCGAAACGGTGCTGATCGGGCTTGTGATCGGAGCCATCTTCATGATCGTTGCCGATAAGGTCAGCTCGAAAAAAGAGCCGAAAGTGGTCACTGTCGATCAAATTACGTACAGGCAGGCATTCAGCGTCGGACTGATTCAATGTCTGTCGCTCTGGCCAGGCTTCTCCCGCTCCGGCTCCACCATTTCCGGAGGCGTCATGCTGGGCATGAGTCATCGCGCAGCGGCTGACTTTACCTTCATTATGGCTGTGCCGATCATGTTCGGAGCCAGCTTCCTGTCGCTGCTGAAGAACTGGGAATACTTCACGCTCGAGGCTCTTCCGTTCTTCATCGCCGGATTCGTAGCGGCTTTCGTCTTCGCTTTGATCTCCATCCGCTTCTTCCTGAAGCTGATTAACCGGATCAAGCTGGTGCCGTTTGCGATTTATCGGATCGTGCTCGCTGTTATTATTGCGTTGGTGCTTTATCTGTAAAACCGTTCGTTCATGTATATGGAATGCACAAGATTGAAAAAAGGCGGGGCTGTCCCTAAGTCATCTTCAATGACTTTTGGGACAGCCCCGCCTTTGATTAAGGGTGCGCGTATAGCTATCGTTCTAACTGTATCTCTTTTGTTATAGAATTTCGTTTACCGCATTCGAGAACCATTTCGCGATGATTTGCGGCCTTGTGATGGCGCTGCCTACAACCACACAATAAGCTCCCATTTCGATCGCTTTTGCAGCCTGCTCCGGCGTGTTGAAGTTGCCTTCTGCAATGACTGGCTTCTTACACTGCTTAATCAGTTCTTCCAGCACGGTGAACTTCTCCACATGCTGAGACTGCGGTGTATAACCAATAAGTGTCGTTCCGATGTAGTGGAACCCCAATCGTTCTGCTCGCAACCCCTCTTCCGTTGTGGAGATATCCGCCATGAACTTCTGCGAAGGATATTTTGTAAAGATCGATTGCAGGAATGCCTCATCCTGATCCATCGTTGCTTGCACAGCAATAATCTCAACCCCCGTACCAACAAGCGCATCTACTTCGGTCATGGTCGCTGTAATGAACGATTGCATGCCCGGATAGTCTTTTTTGATAATGCCAATAATGGGCAGCTCAACTTGCTTCTTTATTTCCTCGATGTCTTCAACGCTATTAGCACGGATCCCCACCGCACCGGATTCGGCTGCCGCAATGGCCATACGTCCCATAATAAATGAACTATGCAACGGTTCGCCTGGCAAAGCCTGACATGATACAATTAATCCTCGTTTCACAATATGTTCCCTCCATGCCCTATCCTCTTTTATTCTTCTCCAATAGCCTCATTTATCTTTTGTTTAATTAAGTCGGCTTTTGCGCCAAATACAGCCTGAATCCCGCCTTTTACTTCCAATACTGCAGTAGCACCCAGTTCTTTGATTGTATCCTTATCTACTTTCGATACATCTTTGACTGCAACACGAAGTCTTGTAATACATGCATCGACATCTTCCAGGTTCTCCTTGCCACCAAGTGCATTCAGCACTTTCATCGCGGTCTCTCCAATACTGTCCTTGGTTTCAACCGATACGCTCTCCCCATCACTTTCACGTCCCGGTGTCGCCACATTGAATTTCGTTATTAAGAAACGGAACACAAGGTAATAGATGACAGCCCAGAAAAGCCCCACAATAATGACATAGATCCAATTAGTTTTGGCATTCCCCTGCAGAACCCCAAAGAGCATGAAGTCGATGGCCCCGCCAGAGAAGGTATTCCCGATACGAACGGATAACATATCCGCGATCATAAAGGATAGACCATCTAGAGCCGCATGAATCACATATAACCAAGGAGCGACGAATAAGAACATAAACTCAATAGGCTCCGTAATCCCTGTCAGGAACGATGTCAGCGCAGCACTAAAGAACAAACCAAACACAAGCTTGCGACGGTGCTTCGGAACGCAATGATACATTGCAAGACATGCCGCAGGAAGACCAAACATCATCGTAGCAAAACGTCCTGCAAAAAAACGGGTTCCTTCGGAGAACATTCCAACATGATTCGGATCAGCCAGTTCGGCAAAAAAGATTTTCTGCGCACCCACCACTTGCTGACCTGCAACCGTGGCGACACCGCCCAGCTCTGTGAACCAGAACATCGGATAAATCATATGGTGTAGACCAACAGCACCTGTAAGACGAAGCAAGAATCCGTATAAATAGGTACCGAAATATCCCATTCCGGCTATAGCAGTCCCTGCCGCTACCAGCCAGCCTTGAAACGTAGGCCAGATTAAGAAGAAGATCCCGCCTACAAAAATAGCACTAAAAGATGAGACGATCGGAATAAACCGTGAGCCTCCAAAAAATCCTAGAAAGGAAGGTAATTGAATCCCACGGTATCGATTGTTCAAATAAGTAACCAGGATACCAATGACAATAGCCCCTACAACTCCGGTGTCAATGGATTCAACGCTTGGATTAAATACCGTGATCATTGCACCAATCGATGCATTCATAACCAGGAACGAGACGGCTGCCGCCAGCGCAGCAGTACCTTTATCTTTTTTCGCTAGCCCCACGGCAAGACCAATACACATGATTAGCGCTAAGTTGGCAAACACAACATTGCCGGCTGCCGACATAATTTGAAAAACAGCTTGTAAAAACCGCGTATTCAGAATCGGATATGCAGCAATCGTATTCGCATTCGATAAGGCTCCCCCAATCCCAAGCAGCAAACCCGCAGCAGGTAGGATTGCAATCGGTAACATAAATGACTTACCAAGTTTTTGCAACTGTTTAAACATGGATTTTCCTCCTATTGGATCAATCATTGTATTCCATCGCGATATGTCAATTCTACATCATGAAATTATTTTAGTAAATACAATTTAACTGAAATAATTTTATTTTTGGTAAATAAGCTATGACACTTAGTATGAACAATCACAATAAAAAACCTGTGTCCCTCCAGCAGACGAAAAATACGTCAACTTCTGAGGTTCACAGGTACGATGAAAGCTTTATTATTAATCCATTCGGTTGTGTTCAAGAATCGTATTCACTGTAATTTGCATCCGACTATTTAAATCCGCATCCTCGAGTAAGATCATACATAAAATATCTATCGCATACATGACGGAAAATTGACTATTTACAAACCTTTCTTTATCAACAAACAATGTATTGGAGACCAAAATAAAAGAGTCCACTTGTTGCGCCAGCGTACTTTCGGAGAAGCTGGTCAGACAGATGACTTTGCACCCATTATTCTTTGCAATTCTGGTTGCGTCGACAATGACGGACGTTTCCCCTGAACTGGAAATCGCAATAACGAAATCATTCTCATTCACGATCGAACTATTGATCAGCATTAAATGAGAATCCGTAATACTCTGCACATTGAAGCCCATACGCAGCAAACGAAGCATCATTTCCTTCGCTGAAAGTCCCGAGCTCCCGATTCCGTATATGTAAATTCGTGCTGCGCTCTTAATCGCTTCAGCAAGTCGATGCAAATATGTAATGTCCAGCAATTGATTCGAACGCTCAATGACCGTCTGATAGAATTTAGATACTTGTATGAGAATATTGTCCTCCGCCGAAGGAGCCGTCGCAGTACGAAGCCTGCCCAACTGAACCTTCAATTCGGCAAAATTACGGCAACCAATCTTCTTGCAAAAATGCGTGATTGTCCCATTCGAGACACCAACATGGTTCGCCAGCACAGATATATTCATGTTATTAATTGATTGACCTTCTTGAAGAATATAATTCGCTACCAACTGTTCTTTCTTCGAGAAACTCGGATATAACTGCTGAATAACCATATAAATATCCATTGAATCCACCACCGCCATTTGGGAATTATAACAAAAAAAGCATGTGGATTCAATATTATTGCTATGGGCGTGAATGCTAGTGCCCATCCTGAATCCTAGTTCGTAAAAACGGATATTACAGAGAATGATATCGAGCTCGTCCGGAAGACCGATTTTTAGTAAACAACGTCCGTTCTGTCCGTCAACGAATATCATAAATGCGGGTACTTCGAGGAGCAGACTACTACAGTTGGTCCTTTGAATAATACCGTACCCTCTTACCATGACAGCTGGCGTATTCAATCTCAGCCCGAGTGCTGTCTCCAATATAGCCATTCACATCGATTACAAAGATTTCGTCCGACATATCGATTTTGCGGAAGTGCAGCTCTTTAAGCTTCCGCTCCTGCTCCTCCGTGATCTCGATCCCGTCGCTCTGCTCAAAAAAACCGACACTAAGAACGATATGTCCGCTTAACGTAAGCGCAGCTTCGACTTCCCGAAACTGTGCTTTAAACTTGGTCGAGCCGCATAGCGTTATTACCTGCATCGTACACCTTCCTTTTGGTAAATAGATACTCGTACTCTTCAGAAATATCGTGGACAAGAAAAGATGCGGATGATAAAAGTTTCTAATGCGCTAAATGCTCTCTATGATTGTCAGAATGATAGGGATAATTGCTCAAGACCATCATAGGAGTAAATATGGTGCAGCGCAACCATTCATCCATGAAGAAAAAGCCCTCCGATAAGGAGGGACTTCTGCCTAATGGTTGTACGGGGAATCCCCTATCCATCGATGAGCCAGGATTCATTCTCAATAGCAGCTTGAAACCCCTCTGCCTCACTCTTCAAACGATAAATTGGCGGGCTCCTCCAGCAGCTCATAGTGAAAGTCGAGGTTCGTCGTAGGTACGCTGAGATCCACCTCTTCAAAGCGGAAGCTGTCCACCCACACCTTGCCTGTCCCCATCAGCAGGACACCGATCGAAATCGTGGCGCTGTCCTCGGGTACGTCGAGCACGATCGCATAGTGATTCCAGTGCGTGCTGCCCACAATGCGCCGGTCATTCATATTATCGAATTGGAGCACGTCTTCCGCACGATTATCGACGCGCATCCACAGCCCGCAGTATTCTTTGACGTTCTCGGTTTTGACAAAGCCGGAGAACCGCATCCGCTTGCCCGCATACTTGTCGGCTTTGAACTGCTGCATCATGGTCGCAAAAGCGCCATCTTCCGTTGGGGTAAGGGCCTTTAGGTAACCGGAAGTGCTTCCTTGGTGGACGGTGGACCGGTCGACGCCGATTTCATAATCATGCGGATGACTTCCGCTCAGAAACCAGCCTTTTAATGCGGATTGCGTTTGCTGCTGCATATGATCCTCTCCTTTTTGGTAGCTTGAGTGTTGAGCGTGAACCGCAAAGATTTTCCGGTAACGCCCCGGCGGCATGCCGTACAATTTTTTGAATGCTCTCGTAAACGACTCCTGACTCTCGAAGTGACAGTGCAGGGAAATGTCGATAATCGCAGCCTCGGAGTGCAGCAGGAGCTGTGCTGCATAACAGAGTCTTCGTTTTCTAAGGTAATCCGCGATATTCATGCCAACCTCCTTCCGAAACAAGCGGTGGAAGTGATATGGCGAAAACCCCGCATAGGATGCAATATCCGTGAGGGTCAGCTGCTCCTCCAGATGCTGCTCCATGTACGCTATACTTTTTTGGATGATACGCTGGGTACTCAAGGTCAGGCCCTCCTTTGTTATTAGGATACCAAACGGGAGAAGAGCGTTTTTGATCTTTTTTGCCAACATAAGATAACCGTCTGTCGACGTGATTTCTCGCAAAACCAATCGCAAATAGCGGAAGCTGTCTTCTTGCGGAGATCAGGGAGGCTCAAGCTCTGAAGTTTAATTTTCTGAAATAAAAAAAAGCCCCTTCGATTACGATCATCGAAGAGGCCTATTGCAAGCGAACTCATGCCATAAGAAAGCTAAGACGCGCCTCAACCGAGGCGTGGCTCCGTGATTCACAGCAGTCTCGTCTCGGGCAGGAAAAATGTATGTCATCCCTGATGACAGTTTCCTCTACCCGTTGTAATTCGGCGGATCCCCGAACTCCAGGGCACTCCCCCATTATATAGCCGAGCGCATTCTGCTGTACGGCTAAGCCGCATACTGCACCATTACCCCAGCGGTTTCAGTTGAACGGTACGCTTGGTGCTTGCGGATTCGTACGCTGCAATGGCTACACGGGCAGAATAGTAGCCGTCTTCCCCCGTTATTTCGACCGGCTTGCCATCGCGAATGCTGTCGATAAAGCTGTTGACGAGACCTGCGTCCATGTCATCGCCCCAGAAGCTCCACGCCGCTTTACCAGTTACATCGCTGTAGACATCGTTCTTCTGAGCAAAGGAATCAATGTTCAGCACACCCTTGGTGCCAATGATCTCAAGCGTGACATCCCCCCAGGTAGGGAAGGTGCGATTACGGGACCAGCTTGGGTCCAGTACAGCAACAACGCCATTCGCGAATTTGACGTGGACCATGCCGGCATCGTCAATCTCTGTGTCATGGAAGAGTGTTTCCGCATGGGCGTATACTTCCTCTGCCTTGCTGCCGGTAAACCAGTGCATCAGGTCCATCACATGGACGGTATGGTCCAAGACAGCCCCGCCGCCCGACTTCTCCCGTTCGATAAACCAGCCGCCCGGCATGCTTCCCCGGTTGGTTCCCTTCATGGCCAAAATTTCGCCGATTTGCCCTGCGTCAATCGCTTCCTTCGCCTGACGAACGGACGTAATATAACGGCAAGGAAAAGCCGTCATGAGCTGAACGCCATGATCCTTGCACACTTGAATCATCTCCAGCATTTCGGACTCGGACAAGCCTAACGGCTTCTCGCACAGCACATGCTTACCCGCCGCAGCGGCAAGTTTGGTGAATTCCGCATGACGCGCATTCTCCGAACAGATGACAACCGCATCCAGTTCCTGTGCCAGCAATTCATTATAGTCTGCATAATACGGTATGCCCCGGTCCACGGAGTAAGGGCGCACGCGCTCCGCGTCTTCATCGGCGACGCCGACCACCTCGACATCATCTCGCTTCAGCATGCCAAATAGATAGCTCGCTGCATGCATATGGGCAAAGCTGATAAAGCCTACTTTAACTTTCTTCATGAAACCGTCCCTCCGATCGTCACGGGCTGTCCAGTCTGGGCCGATTGCTCCGCTGCCTGAGCGATTTCAACGGCGTAGCAAGCATCCTTAATACTTACGAGCGGCTCGCTGCCGTTTCGGATGCACTCGATAAAATGCTGCACCTCGTTATAATAAGGGTCATACAGGCTTGGGCTTGAAGGAACCTGTACGGCTGCTCCCTCGCCTGCCTCCGCATTCACCAGTTTAATGTCCAGAGACTGCACCTGATTGCTGTCAAATCTTATAATTCCCTGGTCTCCCGAGATCTCGAACTGCGTTGTAAACGGTCCGGGATACCCCCAATAGCCGGTTAGACTGGCGATTGCGCTATTTTTAAAATGAAGCGTAAGCTGGGCATACTCCATCTCAGGCTCATCCCGCTTAACGATGGAAGCATACACCGACTCCACATCCCCGAACAGCCAGCAGGCAAAATCGATATCGTGAATCATGAGGTCCATGATAACACCGCCGCTTTTGCCCGGGTCGTTATACCATCCATCCATACCCTGCGGGTATGAGCCGTACCGCTTAAAGTGAGCCATCTTCGGTGTTCCGATGCTTCCGGAGTGAGCCTGCCGATAAGCGTCATGATAGTTCGGGAAGAACCGGACGACATGTCCGATAAACAACCGGACTCCGTGCTTCTCGCAGGCTGCCTTCATTTCCTGTGCATCCTCCAGCGTTAATGCTGCCGGCTTTTCGCAGATCACGTGCAGTCCTTTTTCAGCTAACTTCAGTACAAACGGTTTATGGAGATAGGTGGGCAGACACACCGCAACCGTTTCCAAATCTTTTTGTTCAAACAGCGACTCTACATCCGTGTATGCCTTCGCCCCGGTCAAAGCTGCTGCCTGCTCAGCCCGCCCGGCGTTAATATCAACCACGCCTGTCACCGTTACTCCCGGCATTTTCGCCAAGTTGTGCGCATAGGCCGTTCCCATCGTTCCACAGCCCAAAATCGCTATGTTCATGCTTATCCCTCCAGTATACCTGTAATGACTTGGACCAAAAGGTGATGCCGTATCCGTTGTCCGCGAATACTACTCCACCCTGTTACATTCTTCATGTGACATGACATTCCTGCCTATATTTCACATGATTCGTGCTTTTTTGAACTTATGCCGCTAACTTGGTAAAGTGTATATATAGAGTAGAGAGAAAGGGTGTAGCGAGAACATGTCAGAACTTGTCGTTCAAACAAAAGACGGGCGTATTCAAGGCAGTTCGGAAAACGGAGTACGTGTATGGAAGGGAATCCCTTATGCAAAGCCACCGATCGGTCCGCTTCGGTTCCGTGCTCCCGTATCCCCCGATCCATGGGACGGGATAAAAGATGCCACCGCCTTCAGCCCCATGTGCCTTCAACCGCTTGAATCCACCTCAAGCATGCTTGGCGGAGGAGTGACCAAAACGGTGTCCGAGGATTGCCTCTATCTCAATGTGTGGGCACCCCTGAACACGCCGGCGGAGCCGCTGCCCGTCATGGTATGGATTCACGGGGGCACTTTTGTCACAGGCTCGGGCAGCTTGCCAAGCTATAACGGCGCGCCCTTCGTTCTCCGTGGAGACGTGATTGTGGTAACGCTCAATTACCGGCTGGGTCCGCTCGGCTTTCTCCATCTCTCTCCATTCGGTGAAGCCTATTCCTCCAATACCGGTTTATTGGACCAGATCGCCGCCCTGCAATGGGTGCGGGATCATATCGCGGCCTTCGGCGGCGACCCAGAGCGAGTGACGGTATTCGGAGAGTCGGCCGGCAGCATGAGCATTGCAGCCTTACTAGCAATGCCGGCAGCCAAAGGGTTGTTCCACCGGGCCATCATGCAAAGCGGTGCTGCCCAGGTCATGGCTCCGGAACAGGCAAAGATGGTAACGGCTGGTTTGCTTAAGGAGCTGGACATAACGCCTGATAAGGCCCATCAGCTTGAATCCCTCACAGGTGAGCAAATATTTGAAGCCGGGGAACGGCTGAAGAAACGAATTGGAGCCGGCGTCAACATGATCTTCCAGCCGGTGCTGGAACCGGACACGCTGCCTCATGATCCGCTGCAGGCTGTTCAATCGGGCTGGGCCAAGGACGTGCCGATCCTAATCGGAACAAATCACGATGAAGGGGCTTTGTTCTTCCGACCGGACATGCCGCTTGTGAAGGAGAACGATCTTGTCCGCACCGTGGAGATGATGACCGGTATTGAGGATGCCGCCCCAATCACCAAGGAGTACCCGTACAGCATCGACGGACATGCCCAGATTATGACCGACCTGTATTTCTGGCGCTCGGCCCTGCAGTTCGCTTCCGCTCAGAGCAAACACGCGCCGGTATGGATGTACCGATTCGATTGGACGCTGCCGAATCATCCGGTTCTCGGCAAAGCGATGCACGCCCTGGAAATCCCGTTTGTATTCAACACGCTGGCGCTGTTTCAGAACATCGGTGTTCAAGTCGATGCCGCTACGCAAACCCTGTCCGACCGGATGCAGGATGCTTGGATTGCATTTGCGCGCAATGGCTCACCGGATACGGAGGCGCTGCCGTGGCCTGCTTATGATCGGGCATCGCGTTCAACGATGATATTCAACAACGACAGCAGGATCATCGAGGACCCGGATGCGGAGAAGCGGGAAATGCTGCAATTATAAAATAGCAAGCCATAAGCAAGGAGTCCCTTATGCCAATAGAATCCTTATGGCAGCAAAAAAGCTGTATTTCCAGGCATGACATCATGGATATCATGCTGGAATACAGCTTTTTGTTATTATGGGCCGTACATGTACATGCCACTGATCGTGGGCTCCCCAGCCCCCGCCTGCTGCAGCGAAAGGATGGTGAGGACTAAGGGGGCCCTAGGATAAGGCAGGAAGCAGCCTTATTTCACAGCTCCCTGCGTAATGCCATTGATGATCCACTTCTGTGCGAACAGATAGATGATGATCATCGGGAGCATCGCCATCAGGTATGAAGCAAAGGCCAGATTGAAGTCTGTATTGAACTGCCCCTGGAATATATACTGCACAAGCGGCAGCGTGTAGGAATCCGTATCGCTGATAATGATGAGCGGCAGCAGGAAGTCATTGTAGGTCGAGAGGCAAATCAGAATGCCCACCGTCGCATTGATCGGCGCCATAATCGGGAATATGATCCTCCAGAAGGTCCCCCAAGTCGAGGTACCGTCCACTCGGGCCGCCTCCTCCAGCGCAACCGGGATGGATTTAATATAACCCACGTACACAAATACGTTAAATGCCAAGGCATATACGGTATGCAGGATCGTAAGCCCGACCAGATTCGTCATATTAAACCCGGCTGTCAGCTTGACCAGCGGCAGCATAATGATCGGGAATGGAATGAACATGGCACTGATGAAATAGAAGTACAAGCCTTTGAAGAACTTCCGGTTCATATTGCGGGCAATCGCATAAGCGACGAGCGAATTGGTCAGCAGGGTCAGCACCACCGTTGCTGTCGTTACCATGGCGCTGTTGCCCAGCGCGTTGAAGAAATTGGTCATTTTTATGGCATTCGTAAAATTCTCGAAATGGAGCTCCTTCGGCAGGCCGAATACGGAAGCCAGCATGTCCTCCGGTGTTTTGAGCGCAATCGTGATCGTCATATACAGCGGGAACAAGATCAGTATCGTACCCAATGTGATGAGAATCATCACCGTCCAGTTGGTTTTCGTCCGCATTACATGTCCCCCTCTCTTCTCTGCAGGAACCGAATCTGCACAATCGATATCGTTGCAATCAGGATGAAGTAGATCACGGAGTTCGCGGATTGATAAGCAAACTCTCCTCCCTCGAAGCCGCCCGTATAAATCAGGTGGGAGATCGACTGCGTCGCCCGGCCCGGACCGCCGTTGGTGAGGGCGACGATCTGATCAAAGACCATCAGGGAATTCTTCATCGCCAGCACCATATTGATCGTAAAGAACGGCGCGATCAGCGGAAACGTTATTTTCCAAAATTCCTGCCAGCGGTTCGCCCCATCGAGATTGGACGCTTCATACAGTGTGTGAGGGATGGTCTGGAGCCCCGCGAGATACAGGATCGTGTTATACGCTATGCCCTGCCATACCGCTACCACCACAATCCCGATCCAGGCATGCTGTTCACTGCCCAGGATATTGGTGGACAGCCACTCGATCCCCAGGTTCTGTCCCCAAATGGTGAACACATTCGAGAACAGGTAGTTGAATATGTAACCAACAATCAGCACACTCAGAATATTCGGAAGAAAGTAGATGCCTCTGAAGAAATTCCTCGCTTTGATTTTGGCATTCAGCCCCATGGCAATCAGCAGACTGAAGATGTTGATCAGGATGGTTACCACGACCGCGAATTTGAATGTGAACCAATACGCATTGCCCACGTTGCCGTCCTTAAACAGATTGACGTAATTCTTGAATCCGATGAAATCGAAGTTATCGCCGAATCCGTTCCAGTTCGTGAAGGAGTAATACACCCCCTGCAAAGCCGGCAGCGTCAGAAATACGAAGAACAGCACGACCGCCGGCACGGTCATCAAGTAATAAGGCATAAGCCGCTTGTTCATGTTGGGTCCTCCTCAATGCTTCTTGGATATCGTATGAAGAAAATACCGCCTTCCGCCCGTTAACGCCTGTCAGCTACCTTGTCCCATTCGGTGTCCAGCTTCTTCAGATACCCGTCGATATCCCGGTTCTGAAGGAAGGATTGAATCACCGAGTTCAGCTGCACCGCCGCGGGGATGTAGTGGTCGGCAAAATCGATGACCTGGCCCCGCTCCAGATAAGGCAGAAGCTCTGCGACGGCGGGATCCTCCTGCTTCACGCCCTCAACGGTGGAGAACAGCGTTTGCTCCGTTATATACTGCTTGCTATTCTCAGGCTCCAGCAAAAATTGAATGAACTGCTGGGCCTCCTCTTTATGCTTCGAATCCTCGGATATGGCAAGTAACGTATCGACGCCCGATATTAGTTTATTCTCCTCGGGTTTATTGCCGGTTGGCATAGGGAAGAAGCCGATCGGTGCATCCGGATTCGCTTTCCGGATTTCCGGAATCGCCCAGGTTCCTTGGATATACATGGCGGATTGGCCTCTCGCAAAATCCCGGTTGCCGTCCGCGTAGTTCTTGCCAAAGTTATCCCCATGGCCATAATCCATCAGCGCGAGCTGCTTCTCCGCAATCTCCCGGTATTTCTCGGCAAACGTTACCGTGCCTTCCCGCCGATCCATGTAAAAGTCAATGCCTTCCAGATTGGATGCCAATGCGTTAAACGGCAGCACCGTCTGCCAATCGTCTTTATAAGTGAAATAGAACGGGATTTTCCCCGCATCCTTGGCCTTCTGCGCCGTAGCTAACAGCTCGTCCCAGGTCTTGGGAACGCTGAGCCCCAATTCCTTGAAAATTTCCGTATTGTACATCACGCCGTTAGCGTTCGTTGAATAGGGAATGCCCGTAACCTCGTCCATCCCCGCTACGTCTTTCAGCATCTGGACATAGGTCTCATCCACCTGACTCAGCAGCGGATTATTCGTCAAATCCATAAAAATGCCGCTTTGCGCCAGCAATGAATAGGTATCGGTTGCACCCATGCCGATAATGTCAGGAATATCATTCTTGACGACTCTTGTCTTGAGTACGGTCTCCGCATCCGGCGGATTTACCTGAACAACCTTGATCTCGGATTGGGATTGATTAAATTTCTCAATTAGTGCATCAAAGGAACCTTTCGCTTCAGGCTTATTTTGAAAAAATTCAATCTGCACGCGTCCCGATTCCTCTGTTGCACCGCATGCGGCCAGCATCAGTACGATCACCAAACACGCCGCGATCCATTTACCAAGCGTCATGGTCTGCCCCCCATTTCATATCCTGATGTAGTTTTGGTCAAAGTCCATGTCTATTTACTACCCTTTTTGCTTGGTTGGTAAACCTTCCAGGCTCCAAGGCAGCGCTCCAGATACCGTGTAAGACAACAGAAAAAAACGTCTATTCGACGTTCCTTCACAGAAAACAGATCACGTATAGAGAAAGTTTTTTGAAAGTATCCTATGGATTAGATCCGTTGAAACGGAACCCTCCCATAGACATAAAAAAAACCAGCAGATCAGGGTCTTCATCCTGATCTGCTGGCAAGGTTCGGCTATCGTTTCATAGCCCGATGCAACCTACTCCAACCATTTTTTATGAATGTCGGCAAACTTGCCTTGCAGCTTCATTTCGTCAATCCACATTTCCAGATAGCTTGCATATTCAAAGTCGCCGCGAGGAATCATGTAGCCTTTTTCGCTGTTCGTGAAAGGCTTATCCGTCAATGCAGCATACAGTCTGGAATCTGCTTTTGCATACGTAATCGCTTCGATCGTATCGGTAATCATCACGTCATACGTACCGTCCGCTACCAAATGCGGGATATCCAGGTTGTTTGGAACGACGGTCACATTAGCTTTCGTCAAATGCTCGCGTACGAATACTTCGTTTGTTCCGCCTGGATTGACACCAATGCGAACCGAAGGTTTGTTAATGTCTTCAATTGTAAGGTATTTGTCTTTGTCTTCGGCACGGATCAACGGTGCTTTACCGAAGGAAATGTACCCTTGGGACACATAAGCCGTTTTTTGTCTTGCCGTGTTGCGGGTAACGCCGCCTACTGCGATGTCGAATTTATCAGCCTGCAAGTCCTTCATCATGTTGGACCAAGTGGTGTTGACGTAGCGAACTTCCACGCCAAGATCTTTACCGAGCTCTTCCATCGCATCAACATCATAACCTTCATACTCTTTTGTAACAGGATTCAAATATGTAAACGGTTTGTAATCCCCTGTCATGCCAACCCGGATGTAGCCTCTTTCGATAATTTCGTCAAGCTGGGAAGCCGCTTGTTTCTTTAGCTGTCCGGGTGCATTGGTCGAAGCCGATTTAGCGGATACCTCCGGTGATGTGAGCACCTCGTTTGCAGCAAAACCCGTTGCTACCAATGATAAGCTGACTACCCCTGCTAGCAATACCTTTTTCCAATTCTTAGCCATGTCTTCGTTTCCTCCAGTTTTCATCTAGTTGTACATCCTGATGCCCTTTGGTTGGCAGTGGCATCGATCTGCCTGAAACACTCTGATCATCGTCTTCCTGGTACTTCCCCTGACTTACTGCCTTACACGTTACGATTCGAGTTTCTTTGCTTCCAGGCATCCCCCCTCTCAAGTCCCCTTACGTGCGGTCCATAAGATTTAGGGAATGCTACAGACTGAATTTGGCAAGCTCTTTGCTAAGCTCCTGAGCGACCGTCTCCAGATGTTTAACGGAGTTCGAAATTTCCTTGATGGTTGAAATTTGCTCTTCCACGGCGGCGGTCACATTCTGTGCGTCATTGGAAGTCAAATCTGCAATGGATTTCAGCTCTTCCACCGAAGCGCTGACCTGTTCGGATCCCGCCGACATTTCCTCGGAAGCCGCCGATACCTCCAAAATGTGATCAGCCACGTTGCGTGTCGCACTCAGAATGTTATCGAATTTCTCGCGCACCTCTTCAATCAGCGCGATGCCATCCTGTACATCCTTCCGGCTGACGTCCATGACCTGTACAGCATTAATCGTATCCTCGCGTATTTCCGTAATCAGCTTTGCAATCTGATCGGTTGATACCTCGGACTGTCCAGCCAGCTTCTTGACTTCTTCAGCCACGACTGCAAAGCCGCGTCCGTGCTCGCCCGCTCTGGCAGCCTCGATGGAAGCGTTCAGGGACAGCAATCGAATCCGGGAGGTCACTTCCGTGATAAAGCTTAAAATTTGCTCGATTTCCGAGGAACGCTCATTCAAACGTTCAATCGCCGTGCCGACCTTGGACGTGCCCACGCCGATGTTGCCGATCTGTTTCACGGCTTGCTCAACAACAACCGATCCGGTCTCCGCTTGACTAGCGGCTTCCTGCGCGGCTTCGGACACCATCGAGGATGTCTCGGCGATTTTGACGATTCCGCTGGCCATGTCGCTCATGGACGTCGCGATTTCGTTGGAGCTTGAAGCATGAGCTTGTGCTCCGCTGGCAATTTGGCGAATGGAAGAACCGATTCGGTCCACGCTGTCCATGGCCGTATCCACCCCGCTCGAAACGGTATCCGTGACCGACATGACTTGGCGGGAGGAATCGTTCACCCCAACGACCAGATGCTTCAGATGCGATACCGTCTGGTTAAAATCGCTGGAAAGGACGGCAACCTCATCCTTGCCGCTAACCTGAATGGTTTTGGTCAAATCACCCGCTGCAACTTCTTTAACCGCCGCGTTGAGCCTGCGGATCGGCCGGACTATCTGTGCCGTGAACCAAACCGCAGCAGCGGCGGAAACGAACAGAGCAGCAACCGAGATAATGACTAAAGTAAACGACATTTCCTTGATCGGAGCGTTCAGCTCCTGGGTCGGTGCCGTTACGAACACGCCCCAGTTTAAGTTGGATGGTGCGTAGGCCGCCGAGTACTCAACGTTATCCAGTACATAGTCGAATTCTCCAAGCTCGCCTTGACGCACCTTGTCAAAAGCTTGCGATAATTCCGTGCTTTCCACATCTTCGACCTTCTTTTGAAGAACGAATTCCTCTGATGGATGCCACATGAACGTTCCCGCTTTGCTTAGAAGAAAAGCGTATCCGGTATCTCCGAAGGTCTGGGAGGATACTTTTTTCTGCACCTCGTTGATTGGAAGGGTAGAGCCCATGTAACCGTACTGTTTTCCATCTTTCATCAACGGAATGATCATCGTAACGATGTTGTTGCCCGTACGCTTGGAAAGCACCGGCTCCGACACAACCAGCTTACCTTCGCCCTTCCCGGCTTCCTGATAATGGACGCGGTCGGACACGTCGGTCACTTCGCCCAGAAAGTTGATGACGTTCTTCCCTGTCAAATCGTATGAGAAGAAAAAGGTCTCAAATTCCGGGTTCACTTCCTGCGCCGCTTGTATCAATTGCAAATCCTGCGCTTTATTCCCTGTGACGAATTTCCCAATGGTTTCAACCTTGGCAATTTCCACGTCGAGAAATTGGTCGATCTGAAGCGCCAGCTTCTCCGCGCTAAGCTGTGCTTCCTTGTCCAAACTCTCCTGAAGCAAATCGGAGGACCGGTTGTAAGTTACGGCAAAGACGGATCCAAGACTGACTAGCAAGAGCAAACAAATCATTGTAATCATTTTTTGCTTGAGACTCTTAAGCATGCTGTATAAACCCTCCCAAAAATAGTGCCTGGGTCCTATCCGATCATTCGTCCAAAATTTTTGCAAGTGCTCTTTTTTCTGTAAGGACTTTTCTCTCTACAAACAAAAATGAACAAATTACGTCAAAAAATTATGGTATAAAATGGCGAAATAAGACTCCGCTTTATTAGTTATCGGTAGGGTATGTTCATTTTTTGATAGGTTGATGAGACATTTTACACAATTCGACATCGACGTGGTAATGCGAAATGCTCAGGGGTTTACCTAGTCCAAAAGACTTGAATATATAATTTTTTTCATATATCTTTAGTCGTTACTAACATGTTGCAGGAATTACTTGAGTTTATATGGAACGGAGGAATAAAAGCACAGTTGGATAAAAGTAAATAAGGCTGTCCCCTATCAAGCAGAATGATCTGCTTTTAGGGAACAGCCTTATTTCATTGCATGTGGATCCTTAGTTTACGAATAGATATCCCTGTTCATTGTAGGCATGGAGCAGCGTGTATCGGCTGAATCGAACCTTGTGGGCTTCACCCAGGCTCCGCTTCAGCAGCTCGCTTTGGATCGGAAGCTCCGACACCCCAGCCGGTCCGCCGACCATTCGCATCAGATCCCCCAGTTCTTCCGGCTCCGGGATTTGCGTTATATGCGACCGGATTTCGTTCCAGTGCTGCGTGATCCGAAGTGCAATGTCATCCACACCTCGGGAGGCGCCTATATTCATCTCAAGCCCCTGTTCCCCGAGACGGTGATACAGCTTCGAGATTTCCACGCAAGCGGCACCTACCTTGGCTCCGTGCAGCAGCTGCTTCTCCCCTAGCCGGATAAACTCCATCTCCCAATAGTGGGACAGATGATGCTCCGAGCCCGAAGCCGGATGGGATTGACCGAACAGCAGCATGGCTAAACCGGATTCGATGAGCGCACCCATTAAGATGCGCACCCCCTCCTCACTCTGCTTCCCAATCTGCTCTACCCCGTTCACGCATTGGTCGAGCGCGGATCGCGTAATATCCGCCGAGATTTGTAAATAGGGTTCGCCGGCCACCAAGCTTCCGAATTTCCAGTCGAACAGCGACGTATACTTGCCCAGCATATCCCCGAACCCGGCTGCGGTAAGCTGCGGGGGAGCCGACATGAGAATATCGACATCCGCAAAAATCGCGCTCGGTCCAATGGCCGGAATCGTCTTCTTCTCGCCCCGTATAATGATGGGCGCTCCCTTGGAATTAAATCCATCCACCGAAGCGGCCGTGGGTACCGAGATGAACGGGATACCCGCGGTATAAGCAGCGTACCGGCTAATATCGTGAATCGTTCCCCCGCCTACCGCCAGCACCGCCTTCGCCCCGCTTTGCTGGATATCCAGTATGACCTGAATCAGGGAAACCTCATCCGCGATAACATCTCCCTTCCAATCCGGAAGAAGCCGGGTGACTTGGACCTGAATCGAGGATTTCGTCAGCAGGTTCGCAAGCGGCTGGCCCGCTATGTCATAGGTATTGCCGTCTACGACCATCACCACCGAGGTCCACCGTTTCGTCTCAAGGTAACCTGCGACCTCGCGCAGAGCTCCGGACTGGATCTGAATAGACTCCACTTCGTCCAGATTCGAAAGCTGCCCAGCAGGTAAATCCGCAGCCAAACTTCGGACATTCGATAAAATGGAGGTCATATCGGCGTTCCCTTCTTTCCGGTCACGGCCATCGCCGGGAGCGGGTCATTGCAGGTCATGCCGGTGACCCCGCATTCCAGCGAATAGCGAACACCCTCCTCATCGTCGGGGCAATAGCTCCAAACCAGGAGCCCCTGTTCCTGGAACCGGGCAACGAGCTCAGGCGTAAGCAGCGACATCTCCACGCCGATTGCCCACATCTTGGAGTAGGTTCCATCCTCGCCGAAGACAAATCGGGACATTTTCTCACCAGGGAAGCCCTGTGTCTTCAGACCATGCGTATCATGAATATGGGTCAGAACTTCTGCATCGAAGCAGGTGAATACACAGCGCGGCAGGTACCCGTATCGGTTCAGCACATCAACCGCCAGGTCTGCGGTTTCTTTGGCATCGGGGCTTGGCTTAATCTCCACGTTGCACAGAACTTCGGGAAATTCCCGGAGCAGTTCGCATAGCTCCGCAAGCGTCGGGATCTTCAATCCTTCAAACTCCCGAGCGAACCAGCCGCCCGCATCCAGAGATTTCAGTTCCGCAAGCGTAAAATCCCTCACCTCGCCAGCGCCGCTCGTCGTACGCTGAACCGTTGCATCATGGATAACCACCACTTCCTTATCCCGCGTCAGCCGGAGATCAAACTCCAGCATATCTACCCCTAACTCCAGCGCCTTGCGAAAGGCCAGCAGCGTATTTTCCGGATAAGCTGATTTATACCCGCGGTGTGCAGCCACCATCATACAGGATGGTTCCCGTAGTCGTTCGATCATATGTCCTGCCACTCCTTTACCAGTTGTTATTGGGCCAAAATCCGTTCCGTCTCTTTCTTGAAGGTATCCAGCGTAGCCGGAATATCCTTGCTGTCATACATGATCGCTTCCATGGCCGAGAAGAACTCATGCATAATCTCCGGCCATGCCACGTCCTTATTGGTATCAACGGCAAATTCCAGCTGATCATAGGCGACTTTGCGATTCGGTTCTTTGGCCCACAGCTCCTGGATCTGCTCCGACTCCACCATCTTCTTCGTGAAAGGCAGGTAACCGGATTGCAAAATAAATTCAAGACCGCCTTCCTCTTCCATCTCCATCCACCGGATGAACTCCCATGCCGCTTCCTTGTTTTTGGAAGAGGACAGCATCGTCACATTCGCGCCTCCGGTCGGATTCGCATACACTTCGTCCTTAGGCAGGAATGCCGTCACGTAATCGAAATCCACCGCGCTGGACAGCCCGCCAATCGATCCCGTAGATTGATACATCATGCCGACCTTGCCTTCCACAAACATGCTGTTCACAATGTTGCCGGAATCCTGAGCAGGAGGATAATACAGGGCGCCTGTGCTTTGCAGGTCTTTAAGGTAAGTGAACATCTTGGCGCCGGCGCCGTTATCCCCGAAGCCGATTGACGTACTATCATCATTGAAGAAAGTTCCGCCCGCCTGCGAGATCATGGCAATCGGATACCAAGTGTCATAAGGCATCGTAACGCCGTATCGCTTATACTCGCTGCCTTCCTTGACCACCAGCGCATTTGCGACCTCCTTCAGCTCCTCCCATGTGGTCGGAATTTGAAGCCCCTGCTCATCCAGCAAGGTTTTGTTCACATGCAGAATCGGGGTGGAACGGTTCAGCGGCAGCGATACCAATTGATCATTGAAGATGGAGTGTCCCATCAGCCCCGCCGTAAAATCATCGGCGCTGATGCCAGAGCCTTCAAGATAAGGCGTCAGATCCTCAAGCACTTCCGAATCGGCGAACATCTGAACGTAGGCTCGCTCCAGCATGCTGACATCCGGACCGGTATCGGATGCTATCGCCTGCTGCAGCTTGGTTACCGTCTCGTCATAACTTCCCTGGAAGGTGCCTACTACTTCGATATCCTCATGGGATGCATTAAAGCGCTGGATGAGTGCGTCCATGTATTCCCCATTCTTACCGCCCAGCGAGTGCCAGAACTGAACCGTGGTTTTCCCCTTGTCTCCGGACGGGGCTTCGGTCCCGCCGCTTCCCGGCGCTTCGCCAGTATTACCGGAAGTCCCCCCACCACCGCACGCGGCAAGCAAACTGAACAGCATCATGACGGATAGCAGTGTATACCATTTGGATTTCATATGACTCATTCCTCCATTAATCATTCGATTGTGAATTGCTGAACCCTGTCGTTTCCTGAAATTATTTAATGCCTGAATAAACAAAAGCCTTCACGATGTGCTTTGAGCAGAACACATACACAAGCAGGATAGGCACCACCAGCATCACATTGCCGGCCATAATGATGTGCCAGTTGCTGATGCCCTCGGTCTCCCTTAGCATGGCGATCCCCAAGGTCAGCGGCCGGACGGCAGCGGAGTCGGTCATGACGAGCGGCCAGAAATAGTCATTCCAGTGGCTGACAAAGCTGAACAGCGCGATGGTAGCAAGTGCCGGCTTCGACATGGGAATCATGATTTTCCGAATGATTTTGAATTCAGTCGCATTATCAAGCCGGGCCGCTTCAATGATTTCCTCCGGAATCTGCATGAAGTACTGTCGCAGCAGGAAGATGCCGAAGGCATTCGAGATGAACGGGATGATCTGCGGCAGCAGGGTTTTGACCAATCCCCAATCCGCCATCATCAGATAGACCGGTATGAACGTAACCTGGCCCGGAATCATGAATGCCAGCAGGATCATGCCGAACAGCAGTGTTTTTCCCGGAAACTTATACTTTGCAAATGCATACGCGGCCGGAATCATGATCAGGAACTGCAGAATGATGATGGATCCGGTGACAACAACCGAGTTCCTGAAATAGGTCAGAAAAGGACCTGCATTCATCGCCTCCGCGAAGTTGCCCCACTGCGGTGAGGCCGGAAACCACGTCGGCGGAAACGTCATCGTTTCCCGGAATGTCTGGAGCGATGTGGAGATCATCCACAGGAACGGGAAGATGAAAATCATGAGCACTGCAGCCTTCAGCAAATAGCCCAGCGCCGTCCATACGATTTTTAAGTCAAAGGTCTTCAAACTGTGCCTCCTTTCTGCATGGCCAAAGCCTTATTGATAATGAACCTTCTTGGACAGCAGCCGGAAATAGATGAATGTGAGCAATCCGATAATCGCCATGAGCACAACGCCTGTCGCGGCCGAATAACCAATATTGGTCGTTCGGAAGCCGTATATGTAATACACAAGCGTGGTCGTTGCATTATTCGGTCCTCCGCCCGTCATCACCTGAACGGTGTCGAATACTTTGAAGGAACCAATCGTCATGATGATCAGGATAAAAAACAGCTGCGGCGAAATCATCGGTAATGTGATTTTGTAAAACACCTTGAACCTGCTGGCATTATCCAGCGCCGCCGCTTCATAGATGCTTGGCGATATGCTCTGCAGGGCCGCCACGATAATCAGGGTGTAATAACCGATGGCCTGCCAGACCGATACGATAATGACGGATATCAATGCGGTCTTGGAGCTTTGCAGCCATGCGGACGGCGGGAGCCCAACCAGCTTGAACAGATAGTTGAGAAGTCCTTGATTCGGCTCCATCAGCCACAGCCAGACCAGGGAGATCGACACGATGGAAACGACGTGCGGCGTGAAAATCCCGGCCTGAACGACCGAATTGAAACGCCCCTTTTTGTTAAGCCACACCGCAATCAACAGAGACAGCAGCATGGTAAGAATCACGACGCCGACTGTATAGACGGAGGTGTTCCAGAGCGCTTTGTAAAAATCCCCACGGCCCAGAATCTGGGTGAAATTGTCCAGTCCGACAAACTTGCTCTTGTCCTTGTTCATCAGGTTGTATTTGAACAGGCTTAAGTAAATCAGATAACCTACCGGATACATCACAAACAGCATGATCCCCGCCATGGCCGGCGCGATCAGCACATAGGGCCTGATCCCTTCCCAGATCCGCTTCTTATCCATGAGCCAGCCCTCTCAGCCGCTCCATGAACTCCCTATAGCGGACGTCCTGCTCTTCGATCCGGTTCTCATCCGCCCCGAAGAAAAACAATTTATCCGCCGGTACGCCGAGATATACCTCCTGATCGACATGGAATTTGTCATTCTGGCACTTCACCATGAATGCCTGACCCTCCGTTGTCCTCACCTGATAAATCGTCTCGGAGCCCAGCATTTCACGCGTGATGACCTCACCCTTGGCCGTATAATGAAACGATTCCGGTTCTGTGCCGATCACGACGCTCTCCGGACGAAAACCGAATGTGGTACGATCGTCGCCCAGCGGCGCAATGTTCATGGGGGGAACCCCGATAAACTGGGCCGCAAACAGATTGCTGGGCTCGCGGTATACCACTTCAGGCGGTGCTTCCTGCTGAATGACGCCTTTGTTCATGAGCACGATGGTGTCTGCCATCGACATCGCCTCGATTTGGTCATGGGTCACATAGACAAAGGTCGTTCCCAGCTTCTTGTGCAGTTCAATCAGCTCGATCCGCATCTGAACCCTCAGCTTGGCATCCAGATTGGACAACGGCTCATCCATCAGGAATACGGACGGATTCTTAACCATCGCCCGGGCCAAAGCCACCCGCTGCCGTTGCCCGCCGGACAAGGTGGAAGGCTTACGATCCAAGTAATCGTTCAGTCCAACGGTTGCCCCTATGGTCTCCACCAGACGTGTACGCTCGGCTTTGGGAACCTTGTTGTTCACGAGTCCAAACTCGATATTCTCGCGGACCGACATCGTCGGGTAGATCGCGTAATTCTGAAATACCATGGCCACGCCGCGCTTACCCGGGGCAATTCGCGTAACATCCTTGCCATCGATAAGAACGGAGCCGGAGGTTTGAGGGTCAATGCCCGCGATCATCCTTAGGAGCGTTGTTTTCCCGCAACCGGACGGACCGACCAGCACGGTGAATTTTCCGTCCTCGATGGTAAGATCCAGGTCCTGTATGACGGTTTGACGATCAAACGACTTGCTTACTTTCACAAATTCAATGGATGCCAAGAGCGATCCCCCTCACGAAAGTGTAATGATGCTGTCATGACAAGCGAAAAATAAATGAATCCATAAAAATGAAATCCCTTACATGCACCTGATAATAAGTACGCATTAAATGCACAGGTAATGATCACTTTTGTTCATTTTTATTTAATTCGATTGTAGATGTGCAATATTAGGAGAGTGTTAGACCTTCGTACGGATTGTGTAAATTCGCTTCGCATCAAGGGATTTAACATGGCATTAACATAATGGGAGTACACTAGATAGACATGGAGTCCTTAAGCATAAAAGAGCAAAAGTGCGCATTGTATGTACAAACGCACCTCTACAGCTCATTGTCCATTTAGGAAGGGAGAAATTATCGATTGCTGGCACATGAACGAAAGAAAAGGATCATTGATTATGTAAGACAATACCGAACGGCAACGGTTGCTGCGCTGGCATCGGAATTCGGTGTTCACACAGCCACCATCCGCCGCGATCTGGCAGAGATTGAGCAGGAAGGCGCTTTGAAACGCACGCATGGCGGGGTCATCATGGAACAATGGACGCATAACGAGCCATCCTTTAATGAGCGAACCAACTTTCACCGGGACGAGAAAATACGCATCGGTCAGCTCGCGGCTTCGCTTGTGGAAGACGGGGAGAATATCATCATCGATTCGGGAACAACCACCCTTCATATTGCTACGCATCTTGTGCACCGCTCGGACATTACGGTGATTACGAACGATATGAATGTCGCTGTTGAACTTCGTGATGCTCCGGGCATCAAAGTCATTCTGACCGGCGGGGAGCTGTACCCCTCAAGCTATATGTTAAACGGCATGTTTACCGACCATGTGCTGAAATCCCTGCACGTCGAGAAAGCGTTCATCGGTACCCCTGCCCTGCATCCTCAGCATGGGCTCATGCACCCGGAAGCGCTGCTCGTCCCGGCCAAGCAGAACATGATACAGGCCGCCGGCGAAATTGTCGTTGTCACCGACCACAGCAAAATCGGCAAGCTGTCTCTGCACACGGTCGCTCCCAACAGCGCGATACATACCCTTGTCACCGGCACGGAGGCTTCCGACTCGGATATCAAGCCGTTTCAGGAACGGGGCATTACCGTGTACAGGGTTTGAGGCTTGCACACCTTGTATACCTTGGCGTACCTTGGCATACTCCTTGCAGAAAACACAATAGGCACCCCTAGGGGTGCCCAGATCAAGCTGCTGCTTGCCGGCAGCTTGATTATTTATATTCCACTGCTATGTTTACCATCCAAACTCGCTCTTTTTTCGCGATCCCCACTTAGAACCAAAAAAGCAATAAGCAGAAATTCACTGAACGTCCATACATACGATCGCCATGTCATTCAATACGTCAAAACTCAACGGTCGACAGCCAATCCAAGCATGCCCCGGACCACGCAACGTGCGCACAGGGAGCACAGTGCGCACGATGTACTTGTTCTTTGGTATAAGGACTTCCTAACGGACTCAGAATACCTTATTTCATAGAAAACAACCCTTTTAATAACTTTAGCGGACCCAGCGGACCTTATTTTCTGTTTTAATTGCTATTTGCTCCCGTAATTCTCGTAATAGCGGATCTGGAGTCCGGTACTTTGTAAATAATCGGGTTATGATCTTAAATAACGGAACTAGAGTCCGTTAAAGTTGAAGAAACCATGAAATCATCGAATGAAGAACACCTTACAGTCAGTGAGCCCCAATATTTCGATTGGTAATTCCAGGAGCCACCAGGGTCAATGCGTAGCCGACGGAAGCTATTTCCTCTACGCTTATTAATGGAAGTAACCAAAGAAAGATTCCCCGACTCTCTCATTCCCTGCCCGGCTGCTAAAAAAAGATCCGGCAGTCATTAGACGCCGGATCCTCTCACACTATCGATTAAGGGATGACCTTCCAAACTTCGGCAGATCCAGGAGTTTCGCCTTGAGTCCACCATCTTGCTTCATAGTTCACGCCGTTGTAGCTGACTTTGCTGCCACCCAAGTAAACGGCTGTTGCGCTCCATGCCGGATAGGTCGTTGAGCTTCCGGATGTTGACACCGTAAGCGGGGCGGATGCCGATGATTTGCTGCCCGTGCTGCTTACAGCTACCACAGTATACGTATAAGACGTTCCTTCGGCTAACCCCGTATTGGTATAGGAGGTGGTAGTGGATGTACCCACAAGGGATCCGTTACGGTAGATTTCGTAACTGGAAGCACCTGTGGAGGCTGCCCATGCCAAGGAAACGCTGTTGTTGGTTTGGGATGGGGAAGTAAGTCCTGTCGGTGCCGGTACGCCTGGGTTCGGAGTTCCGCCGCCGCCAAAGTCCACATCGATGACATTATAGAAAGCGTTCGCTGTGTCAGCTACTTCCCATACTGCCAGAATGACATGGTAACCGGATTTAGCAGGAACGTTACAAGTGGAAGCATAGTTTGTCGGAGGTTTTACACCGCCGTAGTCAATGGAGCAGAAAGGCGTCAGATCAAACGAAGCTCTGCTCAGCGGAGCATTTTGATTCCAGCCGTCTTTCGTAATGTAGTATTTCCAGCTTGCCGTTGCATGGTTGGCTGTCAAATGCCATTGGAACGTTGTGGTTCCCGGGGAAATGCTCACTTTGCTCCAACGAGTTGCGGATTGCTCATCAAGTTTAGGGAACGCGCCGCCTGCACTGGCGATTTTGCCATCGGCCGGGCCTGCGTTCGGCCAGCCTTTAGGAGCTTCCAAGCTTTGAGGCTCATACACGATTGCGCCGCAATCGGTATTTTGCCCCTGCTTACACAGAATGGCGCGGCTGCCTGGAGAATCGACATATCCGTGGGCAAAAGCCTTATCTGCAAATAAAACCATGAATAAGGTCATCACTACCATCGTGGAACCGGCAATGATTAGATGCTTGAGCCAAGCTTTGTTCGGCAAACTTAAAGTCATACAATTAATCCTCCTTTAATATAAAAGATAATAATTGAAGCGTTTACATAACCTCCGGCTGCTCAGGCCACCTCCCTTTCTTTGATACAGTAGCTGCCCTCTTAACTTGACTGAAACTTGACTGAACTTGGAAATCTTGCTCAACCATCGTCCAAGCTTTACCAGTACTATCATTATTTTAAAGCATCTGAAAGCCGTATCCCATAACACTAATCAACGATTTGTTACACATTTCAATGAAATTGGATAATTATGTAACCTGAAATGTTATGAAAACACTCGGAAATTGCAGAAAAAAAATCACAAAAAAAGCATGCCTCCCCTGGGGGAATCATGCTTTTATCCATGTTTTTCTATCCGTCCAGACCGCGCAGCTGACTCCTATTCCACGCCGTCCTTAAAATGCTTCTTGTAATGTTTATCCCCTTTGTGCTCCAAATCCTCAATCGTAAGCTCCAGGGTATGCACAATTTGTTCCTTGACCTGATTCAAGGTGTCAAAATAAACATTTTCCTCCGTCCCCACAATACGTGTACCACTGAGTGCCTGAACGGCCTGGTAGACCCGGTGCTGTTCGGCCAAATCATCAACGGCTTTCAACGTATGTTTCATCTGAAGAAACAGGTCTTTATGATGCTGGGTCGTTAAACGCTTTTCAAGCTCCTCGATTCTGGCATTCATGGCAGCTCTCTCCTTCACAATAAGATGCTTTCGATTATACTCCGTAGCCTTCGCATTTCCAATAAATTCTTCCTATATATATCACAGTTTCTTTGCAATGAAACAGGAAATTGACCACTGCTCAGCGAACTATGATAACGTTAACATTTTGCACAGTTACATACACTTAGAAGGACGAAATCGATCAAACATTTGGAGGTAGCAATGGAAAACAACGGACTCGGAGGAAAAAGCATTATCCTCAGACTAGAGATGAATACACAGGAAATCAAATTCGGTCAAGTTGCATCCGCCATATTTGAAGCCGGGGGAGACATGGTCGCCATCGACGTCATTCAGGCGAGCGGCCACATTACCGTACGCGATATTACCATCACGGTCACGGACAGCGTGGATATCGGTAAAATTACAAATTCAGTAAAAAATCTAAAAGGCGTCCGGCTCGTCAACGTTTCGGACCGTACCTTCCTGCTGCATCTCGGCGGCAAGATCGAAACCCAGCCCAAAATTCCAATCCAAAACCGCGATGACCTGTCGCGCGTCTATACGCCAGATGTTGCCCGCGTATGTGCAGCCATCCAAGAGGACCCGAAAAAAGCCTTTACGCTTACCATTAAAAGAAATACGGTGGCCGTCATCTCGGACGGAAGCGCCGTGCTCGGTTTGGGCAACATCGGTCCTTATGCGGCCATGCCAGTCATGGAAGGAAAGTCGATGCTCTTCAAACAGTTTGCGGGCGTAGACTCCTTCCCGATCTGCCTGGATACCCAGGATACAGAAGAGATTATTGCCTGCATCAAAGCAATGGCTCCGGCTTTTGGCGGCATTAACCTGGAGGATATCTCCTCCCCGCGCTGCTTCGAGATCGAACAACGACTGCGGGATGAGCTGGATATTCCTGTGTTTCACGATGACCAGCACGGCACGGCGGTCGTTCTGTATGCGGCACTGATCAATGCGCTGAAAATTGTCGGGAAATCCATCGATACAGTTAGGATCGTGGTATGCGGAATCGGAGCTGCAGGCGTAGCATGCAGCAAAATCCTCCTGTCGGCCGGTGTCAAAGACATCATTGGCGTAGACCGTGAAGGTGCACTGGTTGCCGGAAAAACTTACAACAATAGTATGTGGCAATGGTACGCAGAGCATACGAATCCGAATAAGGTTGAAGGTTCCTTGCGCGAAGTGATCCAAGGTGCCGACGTATTCATCGGCCTCTCTGCCGGCGGCCTGCTTCGTCGTGAGGATGTACAGGCCATGGCTAAAGATCCGATCGTGTTTGCAATGGCAAACCCTACGCCGGAGATTAAACCGGAAGAGGTTGAGGATATTGTAGGCGTCATTGCAACCGGACGTTCGGATTATCCGAACCAGATTAATAACGTCCTCTGCTTCCCTGGTATTTTCCGAGCGGCCCTGGACTGCCGAGCGACCACGATTAATGAGGAGATGAAGCTGGCTGCAGCCGAAGCCATTGCATCCGCTGTATCGGATGAGGAACGCAACCCGTCGTATATTATTCCAAGCGTATTTAACCAGAACGTCGTAAAAGCCATTCGTGAGCTTGTCGTGAAAGCGGCGGTCAAAACCGGCGTTGCCCGGAGAATCCCGCGTGAATAAAGAATCCCTCATTCGGAAGTTCAATAAGCAGGCAGCGATATATGAAAGAAACACCAGACAGCGCAGGCTCGGTAAGTGGAGACAGCGGCTGCTTCAGGATGTAGAGGGTAACGTGCTTGAAGTAGCTGTCGGCGCAGGCGCGAACTTCCCCTTTTATCAACGCGACAAGGTGAACGTCACGGCTGTCGATTTCAGTCCCGAGATGTTAAACCGTGCGCGGCGTATGGCCTCCGAGCTTGGCATTCGGGCCAATTTCCTGGAACGGGATATCGAAACGCTGGAGCTGCCGGAACGTTCCTATGATTGCGTTGTATCCACCCTGTCGCTATGCGGTTATGAAGATCCGGTCAAAGCTTTGAATAAAATCAACCGCTGGGCCAAGCCTGGCGGCCGCGTTTATTTACTGGAGCATGGCATGAGCACGAACCGATTCCTTGGCGCCATGCAGCACCTGATCAACCCCGCAGGACGGCGGATATCCGGCTGTCATTTTAATAGGGACATGATCCATATCGCGAATGCCTCGGAACTGAATATCGTGAAGACGGAACGTTACTGGAACGGCATCGTCCATCTGATCTGGGCGCAAGCAACCTGATCATTCATTCATTTTGACCTGTCGGCATATTTTTAACATAAGCTCTTATTAATTGATCTGGAGGAACTTGTTATGAATACAAGGCCCGATTCTAATGAATACTTACCCCTCGCCGAAAAATACGTCTCTCTTGTCCCCGAAGGCCATATTGCCGAGGTTTTGCAGCGACAGCATGATGAAACGCTAAGATCGCTCAGCGATCTGACGGAAGAACAAGCGAATGTTCGCTATGCGGAAGGGAAATGGAGTCTAAAACAGGTGGTTGGACACATCGCCGATGTAGAGCGCTTATGGAATTACCGTATTCTCTACATCGCGCGTGGAGATGCCCGTGAATTTTCGGGGTATGACCGGGAGATTTTTGTCCAGAACTCTCCCTTCAGCCATCTTCCGTTACGGGAAGCCCTTAAGGATTATGCAGCCGTCAGGCAGTCTACCATTACGCTGGTTGGAAGCTTGACGGAGGAAGCACTGCTGCGTCAGGGCACATTCAACAATTACCCGCTCTCCGCCCGGGCGGCCGCCTATGTCATTGCAGGGCATGAGCTTCATCACCTGAATATTCTACGGGATAAATATTTAACTTAGTTTATGAAGAAGGCTTAGCGGCATGGTAGTATTGCTTATTCTTAACAAAAGGGGGGCCCAAAAAGATCTTAGATCTGACGGGATCCCCCCTTTTTCTGTTAGGAGACGCTCCGTGTACGAATCGTTTCGTCCCATCACTGTTGCTTGTATAGAATCGTTTCGTCCTCTCCGCTACCGTTGTGCGACCCACCAGCTCCTTCTTGTTTGGTTATACAAAGGGAGGCAGCGCAAGCTGTCTTAACTCCAATTCCATACCTCGATCCGGCCCAAACGGAATCCCCAGAATTCCGACTCCTCCTTCAGCTTCTCCAGCTCCCGTACAGGTCCCGTAACGGTTGCTCCATAAACTTGAACTCCATTTTTCTTCAAGTAGGCCAGCCGGTGTTTGTCATCATCCACACCGTTATATTTGATATTGTTGGTCATCCATTCAACGTCGGCGATCAGCTGCTCAGAATGTTCAGACATTTTGCCAAGATCTTCATTCGTAAAATAGAGCTGCCACATAGAAAGCCGATTGTCTTCCTCGTATCCATACATTGGCAGTAAGGTTAAGTGCGGAACATAATAGTCAGTTCCCCCGCCAATGCTATGAGGCACATCGAAACTTTTAAGTTCTCCTGCATATACGGGCATTCCCGTCACTCCAAGGTCATAACCGTCTAGCATCTTTAATAACTCTTCAGGGGACATCAGTGTATTCGTCGAAAAGGACAACTCAGCGACGTTCCCATCTTCGATCTTGCCTAATTGTTCTAGATCACTTTCCTCGCGATGCCTGTCTTTCAACGATTTATCCAGCATGACGGTAGTTGGTAAGATGAAAGCAGCCTGGCCGTGATTATTCAGATATGCTCCCGTATTCACGATGGAATACGTCAACTTACCGGACAAAGTCTGTTCTGCCTGAATCTCCCCCGTGATAACCTGCCATTTGCCAACATCCCGGTACAATTTGAGCGTAGTTTTTTGGGTCAAAAAGGGAGTAACCTCAATCATTGGATGAGCCGGTTTTTCTACTCGAACCCCATTCTCATTCAGTTCGACAACCGTAATAATGGATCTGATAAATTTGCCTCTAACCTCTGAAGTATCGAAATAGATATGGATGGCGGAAATATAGACCGTGTAGGCTATCCATATCAATACGACTGCTCCAACCGCATTCGTCAAAAATTTCACCCGCGTCCGCCAGACCATCCGGTTAAACTTCTTCTCGCTCCACTCTGGTATCTGATCGTCGAAATCGCCTTCGCGAAGGACATCACTTTCTTGTTCTTCTTGGTCATTGCGCATATCTTCTACCACTCCCCTTCCTCTCGCGCCATCTCCGTCCTGAAGCGTTCCCTTGCCCGGTACAGTGTAATCTTGATTTGATCCAGACTCATATCGAGAATCTCCCGCTAGCTCACGGTACGATAAACCATTCATCTCCCTCAAGAGCAAAATCGTCCGGTAGTGCTCCGGCAGCCTGCCCAAGACCTTGGCTACCAGCATCTTCTGTTCACCTGCACGAAGCGCTTCTTCTGGGGTCGGATATGTATTGTCAGCACTTTGCCTCTCGATCTCTCTTCGCATCTGAATCTCACCACGTCGCTTGCGATACCAATCAATGTACAAATGACGTGCGACCTTATACAACCATGCCCTAGCATAGTCCCTATGCTCAGTCTTCATCGACACCATGGCCCTGTAAAAGGTCTCCTGGACCAGTTCCTCTGCAATTTCCTTGGACCCGCTCATTCGGTGTAAATAGAGATATAGAGAGGATTGATACTTTTTGAACAACTCTGCGTACAAATCACTCCGCATCCATCTCCTCTCTCCCTTCTCATTTAGACAACGGTTTGATCCCGCAAATGTTACGGTAAAATAAGAAAAATCGTTACAGCAGCTAAAGACACGCAGCTACCGTAACGATCCCATATCATGATATTCTATATTATTGCACTTCAGAGGACGGGTTGTTTTGTCCGTCCCAGCACTCCACATCTTGAAGCCCTTTGATGCTGTCTTTAGTGAAGACAGGATCAAGACCAGCCCGCTTCTGCTTCAAGTAGTCATTCAGCGCGGCAAAGGCTGTTCGGGAAAGCAGCGTGATCGCCACAAGATTCACAATCACCATCAATCCCATGAACAGGTCGGCCAAATCCCAAACCAGCTTCACGCTGGTAACCGAGCCGAAGATGACCATAGCCAGCACGGAAGCCCGATAGACCCATACCCACGCCCGATTCGACTTCAAAAATTCGATATTGGTTTCCCCGTAGTAATAATTGCCGATCAGCGTGCTGAACGCAAACAAGAAGACCATAATCGCCAGGAAGTCGGAAGCCCATGCCCCCATCTCCATGCCCAGCGCAGCCTGGGTCAGGGCGATTCCATCAAGTCCGGTCTGCTGATAAGCACCGGTAAAAAGAATAATGAAGGCGGTGCTTGTACATATGACCAGCGTATCGATCAGTACGCCCAGCGCCTGCACCAGCCCTTGCTTCGCAGGATGGCTTGTTGTTGCGGTAGCTGCCGCGTTAGGCGCGCTCCCCATGCCGGCTTCGTTGGAGAACAGTCCTCTTTTGATCCCATTCATGAGGGCGGCACCGATTGATCCGCCAACGACCTGCTCATAGCCGAACGCGCTTTTGACGATGAGCGCAAAAACCTCCGGCAGCTTGGTGATGTTGGCTAGTACGATAAACAGCGCGGCACCGACATACACCACAGCCAATACAACAACGATCAGCTCCGACATTTTGGCAATTCGCTTCACGCCGCCAAAGATGATCACCGCGAAGATCACCGCCATCATAATTCCGATGGTTAAACGATCGGTACCGAATGAATTCTCGAAGGCAATCGTAATCGTGTTGGATTGGACCGCATTAAAGACAAGACCGAAGGACAAGGTGATCAGGATCGCAAACAACACGCCCATCCACCGTTTCTTTAATCCTTGCTGCATGTAATAAGCGGGACCGCCGCGGTAACCACCCGCCCCATCTTTTACTTTATAGATCTGGGCCAGCGTACTCTCGATAAAGCTGGATGCCGAACCGATAAGCGCAATGATCCACATCCAGAATACGGCACCAGGTCCCCCAAGCGAGATGGCCAGAGCAACCCCGGTTATATTCCCTGTCCCGACACGGGCAGCCATACTAATGGCAAATGCCTGAAAAGGCGAAATGCTGCCCTTTGCTTTACTTTTGGGTTCGCGAATCACCCGGAACATCTCGCCGATCAAGCGAAACTGCAGAAACTTGGTCCCCACCGTGAAATACAGGCCAACGGCAATCAGCAATACGATAAGCAGCTTAGACCATAAAAATTCATTAAAAATATTCACTACATGCTGTACAATTTGATCCATACTCTACCCTCGCTATATAAGTCATCACCCATGGTGTAGGTTTTTGTGTATAATAGTCCACGTTTCATCTAACCATTACTTCCCCTTCGGAAACAAGAGGTTAATTGTGGTAATTGGAGGACATGGTTTCGACGGGGACCCTCCGCCCGAAAGTCGAGACGATTGTTTAGGTACTCTCCTACTCGGCAGCAGGGTGAGCAGAGCATGGATCCCCAAGGGATACCATATAAAAAAGACCCTCTCCTCCGCGGGTTTAGCACAGGGAAAGGGTCTTGTCAGTATGGCAGGCGGCTGCTTCAACTTGCCTTACTATGATGAAGGATTCGCGCCCGTGTAGATTAGAATCGCATCGCGGAGGAACACTGCCGTTCCGGGCTGCTTCTCATCGTAATGGGCGGTAAAACGCTCATCGTCAACGTACATCTGAGCGAGGCCTGCGTGGGCCTCTTTACTGTAATCGTTCCAATAATAGGTGAGCCAGCGCTTGTGAAGATCGGCCGCCTTCTGAGCCAGCTCACTGGCAGGATCGCCTTGCTTAAACGCTTCAGCCAGCGTCTTGTACAGTTCATCAGTCAGACGCGTTACTTCCTCATGCTGCTCTTGCGTCATGTTTTTCAGCTTGGCATTGGATTTATTTACAGTCTCTTCGCCATACTTCTCGCGAATTTCCTTACCGTATTTCTTCTCATTATCATCAATCAGCTTCTGCTTGAATCCTTCGAATTTCTCTTGGTCACTCATGGTTTTTCTCCCTTCGGCGGAGGCGATCGTGTTCTCCACATTGGTAATCAGCAAATCCAATTGCCTTCTTTTGTCTAGGAGCTGGGCATGGTGTTCCTGGAGCGCCTTGGTCCGGTTGAAGGATGGCGAGGTCAGAATCTCCTTGATCCCGTCCAATTGAAGACCGAGCTCCCGGTAAAACAAGATCTGCTGCAATTGATTGACCTCCTCCTGCCCATAGATCCGATATCCTGACGAGTTGATTCTGGCCGGCTTCAGAATGCCAATCTCATCGTAATAACGGAGCGTCCGTGTGCTTATTCCCGCCAACTTTCCAAGCTTTTGCACCGTGTATTCCATGGTTTCACCTCCTGACAACATCAATGTACACCTTCACGTAACGTTAAGGTCAACACTTTGTGCAAAAAAAATTATAAATTTCTTAAATACAAAAAAAGAAACTGAATGTATTCTTAACAGAATATCATCCAGTCTCCCCAGCGATCCAATTCAGAATGTTATTTCGCTTCCTCTGTCGTATTCGCCGCTGCTGCTGCGGATTTATCAGCGTCCGTATGCTTCTCGTTAATCCACTGCTTCAAGGGCTCGGTCATTTGATCCTTCAGCTTCTGAACCAATTGATCCTCCGAAATCCCCTTCGTGGCAGCTATCTCGGCTAGCGACTTCCCTTCTTGCATTTCCGCCTTCAGCTCGTTCTCCGATAATCCGAGCAAAGCTGCGATTTCCTCCGGATTCCCGAATTGGCCGAAACCTCGGCCGCCTTTTCCATGACCTTTTCCAAAACCGGCTTCGCTGCTCTCCACGATTTGTGTAAGGCGCGCGCTCAGAGCCTCTTTCCACTCGGCTGCTTCGGTTTCCGTCATGCTGCCTTCACTCAGACGTTCATCGATCTTGGCGGTTTCCAGCTCGGTCAGCCTCTGGACAAACACGGATTGGGTCATTCCCTTGCCTTCGGCAATTTCGGCAAACGTGCTGCCCGCTTCAAGCGCCGTCCGGATTTCGGCCTCCGTGAGCCCAAGGATCTCGGCCGTCTCTTTGACGATATTGCCGCCGCGAGGGCCGCCCGCCTTATAATCCATCCACTTTCCATCTCGGTTCTTCACTGCATCCGCAGCTGATGAGTCTGTCCCCGTCTGTCCATCCTCCGATACGGAGGTTGAAGCGTCCGTGCTCGCTGCTGCAAAAACCTTGTTCTGAAGGTACCCGGCTCCTCCCAGCACAATCGCTGCCGCCATGCTGCTTACCAATACTTTTTTACTTATCGGATTCATCGTCATCTCTCCTTTTAGGGTCAGGGTTTGTCTTACAATTTGAAGTATAGAGAGGGAATCTGAAAGTAAACTTAAGGGAATGTTATGCCTGGCTTAGGCTAAGCTGAAGGTTTGCTGAATGCCAAAAGACGCGCTGCTCCCTGTGCGCACGGTGGGTGGCCTGGGGTATGCTTGGAGACGCGAAATACCGCGTTCACCTCGGAGCGTAAACGCGGCTTGCATCCATTCTCTATCGAAAAGACAACGTGCGGGCGGAGGCCAGCTTGCGAACCGTCAGCCACAGGGATATAAGAAGCAGCAGCTCGAATACGTTCGTGGCAGCCGAGCTTTCGATCGGAATCGGGATGGCGCTCCCGGCTGCCATCAGCACCGTGCCGATGAACAGCAGCGGCGTCTTGTTCCTCCGCCATACGATAATGCCTGCCGTCAGCAGCGGGATCAGAATCAGGATGACCATGAGCGGCGGCCCCCCGGATTCGGTCGAAACGTAACGAAGCGCTCCGTATTCCATAGAGGGCTGGAGCTTGAGCTGCAGCGTCTCCGTCACCACTTCGAGCACGATGAGGGCCGCGGTGAAAAGCCAGGCTCCCCATGCGGCGGCCAGCTTGTTGGCCCAAGGGCTTCCGGCCTTGCGTATCAGATCGAACGACACGAGCACAAGCAGCGGCGTTGCCATCGCATGCACCCAGAAACGCGCAACGTTTAGCCTCTCCAGCAGGTCTCCCTCCCCGATATATTTCCCGATCCCGATCACGCCGTTATCCCAGACCAGTCCGGCAGTTACGATCAGAAGCAAGTACCGAAGGCCCGGTGACGCATCCCGCTTCAGCAGCACACAACCATACAGAAACAGCACGGCATAGATAACGGCCAAGCCGAAATACAGCACAGAATCCATGGTTCATATCTCCTTTCATCTTAACTCCTCATGATCGGATCTGATCGACCCTTGCAGCACGTACTGATAGGTTTTATACCCGTTAGCCCGCCATCCTAACCTAAGTGTATGTATATGAAACAGGTCGCTGAAGATGCGGGGGATTTTGTAATGGAGCCGCGAAAGGAATGTCCGGTGCGTAAAGCGCAAAAAACCGCCGGAGCCAGCTCTCCAGCGGTTTCTATCCGTAAATCCCTGCGGTTCAACAAGTGATCCATTCTCTCGAGCAATCAGATTGAGAAGCCTGCTTCCCCTACTCCTCCGCTTCCGAAATGGCCCGACGGGCAAGATTCGTCAGCACGACATCGTCCATCGGCGGATTATGAAGACCCGCACGAACATCCCTGTACATTCGTTCCAACGGGAGCGTCCGGGAGAGACTTAATCCTCCGACGATCCGCATAGCATGATCAACAATCCGGACCGCTGCATTGGTCACAACATACTTGGCAAGACCCAGCTCAGGCTTAAGCGCAGCGCGGTTCTCCACTTCCTTGTCCCAGCGGTCGGCGGTTTGATACAAATAACTGCGGGCCGTAAGCAGGTCCACTTCGATTTCGGCGATATGTCTTTGGATATTCGGCAATTCGGCAATGGGGACCGTCAAGGAGTTCGGTTTATGATGACGGGCAAAATCGATGGCAAAATTGCGCGCGGCATAAGCAATCCCCATATAACATGCCGGTATGTGAAGCAGAATGCCTTCCGTTGGCACGGGAAACTCAGGCTTCTCGTAATCGAGTCCCCGAATGACTTCCGTCTCCGGCACGAAGACGTCCTCCAGGATCACGTCATGGCTTCCCGTTGCCCGCATGCCCATCGTATTCCAGGTTTCCTCGACCCTGACCCCGGGTCCGCTGCGCACAAGGAATGCACCGACCTTCTCGCTATGCTCGATACCAGCCGTAACCACAAATTGCTTCAAGATCGGGCTTAACGTGCTGAAAGTTTTGCGCCCGGTAATGCGCCAGCCGCCAGGCACCCGCCGTGCCGTGGTCTCCGGCCTTCCGCCCCGGCTGGGACTCCCTGTCGCAGGTTCGCTTGCCAGTTCATTAATGACCACACCTTCGGCCACAACATCCTTGCAGAGTCTCTCAAATAACGGCTCCGGCCAAGCTCCTGATAGGCGCAGCTGGAGTATTTGCCCGATATGCCAACCGACCGCAAGCGCCGTAGAGCCGTCGCCTCTGGCGAGTCTTTCCTGGGCAAGCACCATTTCGTATACGGATGCTTCTTCTCCTCCAAAGGATGCCGGTACGGTCAGCTTCAGATAGCCCGACTCCTTCAGGTCATCAAAATTCTCGAACGGAAACGATCCCTCCAAATCGTGCCGTGGAGCTCTTTCTGCGAATTTTGCCCCAAGCGTATCGGCCCGAGCTGCGATCATGGCTTCGCGTTCATTACGTATGAATGGATCTGTGGAACCGGATCGATTCAAGTTTGTCCCCTCCTTGCTAACCCTTGTATTCCGATGGATATATACTTAAAATTGTAGCAACCCTATTTTGGGGTGTCAATGAAGGGGATCACCGATCACCGATCGCCGCTCCCCGCTTTAGTTCGGATATATCCAGTGTATGAATTCCGAATCCTCATGACTCTTCCGGAATCCCAGTTTAAGCAAAACATGCTGAGAAGCCGCATTCCCAGGTTCGCATCTGGCGATGATGGATTTGACGTCCCGCTGACGCGAAGCCCAATCCAATAGTTTTTGCGCCGCTTCATGACAGTACCCTTGCCGCTGATGGCTTGGATTGGTGGCAAAGCCGATTTCGATTCTGCCCTCCGGATCAGGCTCTCCCAGGAATCCGATGCCGCCGACAATATCGCGCGTGGCCTTGTCTACCATAATCCATGAATCAAAGCCCCGCGTACCCTTATTCTTGACCAACAACTCCCGGAAAAAAGGCAATGCCTCATAAAAGTCGGTGCCCGGCCATTCACCGTTACTGTGGTATCCTAAATCCTCGAATGCCTTCGGATCCCGGCGCGATGCCGCGTCAATCAAATCCAAATCCAATGTTCTAAGCAGCATACGTTTTGTTTCCAGTTCCATGATGTGTTCACCTGTCCTTCTCAAGATTTTGATTATTTCTATTAGAAAACATAAAAAGACGGAAAATGAACTCGCGTCATTCTCCGCCTCTATATGAAGTCTATGTGCTAATTGCATCCATAAGAAAAACATCCATCGATTTGCACTTCATAGAAGACAGACCGCGTTTAGATGAAGTTTTTCTTGTGATTATCGAATGGTTCAGCTTCGCTGAAAACGTACAATTTCAATAATCTAATAAAAAATCCGCGCTGCAGAAACAACGCGGATCCAAGACGCAAATAGGATAGTCTACCCAAGGCTTCCTTGATCTTCGCAGTTCTTAACTCCACCATATTTCCCCGAAGAATGCATCTTGAATGAAACCTAGCCTGTCTACGGCTATGTCAAGTCAAGCGTTCTTCCGACCTATGGTTCAAACAAAATTAAGAACAACAAATCTCTCCTTAAAGTAGGTTTTACATATTATACCTATCCCCAGATCAAAGCGTCAAGCTTTAAAGCCCCCTTCGGTATAAGTCTACAACGCGTTCTCCGTCAGAAATGAAGCGATGGCTTCATGGACTTCATCCGGATTATCCAAATTCGTTGCATGGTGAGCATTCCGGATGATTTTTAATCGCGAATTCGCAATTCTCTCCTGCATGTACTCCTGCTGCCTTCGGATCATCGTGTCGCTCTCTCCTTGAAGAAGCAAGGTTGGACAATGAATCTTATGCAGATCCTGCGTGCTGTCCATCCGGGTCACCGCATCCCATATCCGAACCCAGTTGGAATGCGGGATGGAACGAAAGGCTTTCTCTATATAAGCTTGATTGCCCTTGTTATACTTGGATAGCATTTTCCCCTGCATTTTTCCCGATAAGGACATCGGCATCAAATAACTTGACCAGCGATTCAGCGGCACGAACATTCGCTCATACCAATTGAACGCATTCGTGAACGGCGTACCGATCAGTACAAGGGCTGCGACCTTGTCTGGATGGCGAACGGCAGTCTGCAGCGAAATATGCCCGCCCAGGGACAGCCCGCAAAGAATCGCTTTTTCAATGCCCAGTCCGCTTAGCAAATCCGCCAGATCCCTGCTGAAATCCTCCGAATCCACTTTTCCGTCCGGCAAGGAAGACGAACCATGTCCCCGAACATCCCACACCACGGTTTGATACTGACGGGAGAAATAATCGACTTGCTGTCGCCATTGTTTATGATTCCATGAGGCCCCATGCGTAAAAACCAGCGGTTTTCCTTCTCCCTTTACTTCATAGTACAATTCGACTTCCCTTCCTTTGAAAATCGGCATAACGAATCCTCCTTGCTAAATTGAAATTATGACGTACCGACATTCAATAACGGATCGAATATCACCTGAAAGCACTCATCAAACAGTTCGTCCAACGCCCGGTTTGATTCTTTAATCCAGATCATCATGGCGCCGCTAATCGCGGCTTGCAGTACCCTGCTAACCATAGCGACGTCGCATCCAGCGATTTCTTTGTTCATAATCGCCTGGTTCAGCATCTGCCGGGTAAACTCATCGATCAGCTGCAGCCGGTACCGGGTCTTCTCCAACAAATCCGGATCATTCGTCCCTTCCAGATAGAAGGAAGTATGGTTAGCCAATTCAACAGGATCTTTCATATGTAAAACCGCATCCCGAAACACGGCCTTTAATGCATCAATTCTGGATTGATCGGTTAAGCTGGCCTCCTGAAAGGCATGCCTGGTTAATTCAATAACATAATCGCTGTAGGCCAGGAACAAATTCTTCTTCGAACCGAATCGCTTCATTAGGGCTGCCGGCGAAATATTCACTTCATGCGTGATGTCGGTTAATGCTGCTTGACCGTAGCCTTTTTTGCACAGTGCCCGGTAGACACCGTAGAAGATAGCCTCATCTTGGAATTCGCGAGGTCTTACCATAACGTAATCTCCTCTCTCCAGTTAGTGAATGATCATTTACTAACCATTGTTTCATAAACCTTCTCCAATGTAAACCGTGAAATGCCTGAAGGCGAACACGCACATCAAGATACGGCCTGACTCCTGTTCTGTTCACCTCTGCTGACCGCTCTCGTGTGTAATCCGGATGTCGTTTTTAATAGAAAAACGCAACTTCCTTATACTCTTGGACCGAATTAACCTCTATACTGACAGTAGAAGGAAACCATAATCTAGGAGGAGCTGAACACATTGCGTACCAAATTCATTTACCAGGCACCTGCAAACGGTTATCCCGAATGGAATAATAATCCGAATATTTATCAGCTAAACCGTCACAAAGCCCATGCTTACATGATGACGTTTCCGTCGGAGTCTGAGGCGTTGAACCATGCCCACTCCATGTCCCCTTGGTATCAGTCATTGAACGGGATATGGAAGTTTGCATTTGCCGAAACCCCTGACAAGCGCATCCAAAATTTCTACGAGGCCGACTATGATTCCGGCAGCTGGGCCGATATGCCCGTCCCTTCCCATTGGCAGCTTCAAGGCTATGACTATCCTCAATATACGAATGTTAGATACCCTTGGTCCGAATTGGAGCCTGAATTAAAAGCCCCCTTCGCGCCAACGAGATACAATCCCGTAGGCTCCTACATCCGTGAATTCACGGTACCGGACACATGGAAGGAACAGCCCGTTTATATTAGCTTCCAAGGTGTTGAATCCGCTTTCTATGTATGGGTGAACGGCGAGATGGTCGGATACAGCGAGGATACGTTTACGCCGGCCGAGTTCGACATTACCCCCTATCTGATCGAAGGCAAGAACAAATTGGCTGTTGAGGTTTACCGATGGTGCGACGCGAGCTGGCTGGAGGACCAGGATTTCTGGAGGCTTAGCGGGATCTTCCGCGAAGTCTACCTCTATTCCGTCCCTGCCATCCATATCTCCGATTTCTTCGTGCGCCCGGTTCTTGATGACGAATACCGGAATGCCGAGCTGCAGATCAATGCAACCGTTACGAATTACTTTAATGAAACCATCGATAAGGACAAGCTTCAGCTTGAGGCGCTTCTATACGATCAGGACCGTCAGCTGGTCAAGAAACAAGCACTCACCATAGCGGATTACATTATCGATGAGGGCAGCTTCACCCTGAGCATGGACGTTCCCGAGCCCCAAAAATGGAGCGCGGAATCACCTTATTTGTACACCGTCGTTCTGGCATTGAAGGATACGGACGGAGTTTGCCGCGGAGCCGTAAGCTGCCGCACGGGTTTCCGCCGCTTCGAGCTGAAGGACGGGCTGATGCGAATCAACGGTCAGCGCATTCTGTTCAAAGGCGTGAATCGGCATGAATTCTCCCCGGATACCGGGCGGGCGCTTAGCCGTGAAGACATGATCACCGATATTGAGCTGATGAAGACGCATAACATTAATGCGGTACGGACCTCCCATTACCCGAATCAATCCGTATGGTATGACCTCTGCGATGAATACGGTTTATATGTGATCGATGAGACGAATCTGGAGACGCACGGAACCTGGACGTATGGGCAGCAGGAGCTGGAAGAAACGGTGCCCGGCAGCAAGCTGGAGTGGCGCGACAACGTATTGGACCGCTGCAATTCGATGTTTCAACGGGACAAGAATCACCCCTCGGTCATCATCTGGTCGCTTGGCAATGAATCGTTCGGAGGCGACAACTTCATTGCGATGCACGATTTTCTGAAGGAGGCCGATCCGTCGCGGCTGGTTCATTACGAGGGAATCTTTCATTACAGGGCGTCCGAAGCGGCCAGCGACATGGAATCCACCATGTATGCAAAACCGCAGGACGTAGAGAAGTATGCCAACAGCAACCCGGACAAGCCTTATATCATTTGCGAGTACAGTCACGCGATGGGCAATTCCTGCGGCGGGCTTCACCTGTATTGGGAGCTGTTTGAGAGGTACGACATTTTGCAGGGGGCTTTTATATGGGACTGGATCGATCAAGCGATCCGCACCCAAACGGCGGACGGAATCGAATATTTGGCGTACGGCGGGGACTTCAACGAAACGCCGCATGACGGCAACTTCAGCGGAAACGGCCTGATCTTCGCGGACCGCAGCAAAACCCCCAAGCTGGACGAAGTAAAAAAATGCTACCAGAACGTCAAGTTTGAATGTTTGGACCCTGCCGCAGGCCGGATTCGGGTCAGCAACCGTTTCTTGTTTACCAATCTCGATTCGTATCTTGTAAAATGGGAGATCCAACTGAACGGAGAAGAAAGCCAATCCGGCACGCTCCAGCTCTCGCTCCAGCCCGGTGACCATTCCGAAATCAAGATTCCGTATTCCCCTATCGAGGACGATGGAAAAGAAGCGATTCTCACCGTCTCCCTCGTTCGGAAGGAGAGCACCAAGTGGGCACCAGCGGGGCATGAAGAGGCTTGGGAGCAGTTCGCGCTAACGACCTATATAGCGGCGAACCAACCGGAAACAGACACTCTTGCAAACGCGCAGGCTCTGGAAGTTACCGAGTCGGATGAAGAGCTTCTCATCTCGGGCCCTGCCGTTTCGTTACGCTTCCACCTTGGCACCGGCGATCTGACATCTTACGCGCAATCCGGCAAGGAATACCTGCTCGCACCGGCCAGACCGAATTTCTGGCGGGCCGTCACCGATAACGATCTGGGCAACCGGCTCCCCGAACGCTGCGGCGTATGGAGAACGGCCCATGATCAGCGGAAGCTGCTGGCTCTGCGCTGGCATACGGAAGGTCCTGCCGTCGTGGTCTCCAGTCACTATCAGATTGAGACCCATCCCGTATCCGGCTTGACTCTGGAGTATCGAATCTTCCCGGATGGGACCATCCGCGTGCAAGAAACCTTTGTCCCGGGCAGCGGCTTGCCAGACATTCCGGAAATCGGCATGCTGTTCTTGCTGGATGAAAGTCTCGATATGCTCAGCTGGTATGGGCGGGGGCCGCATGATAATTATTGGGACCGGAAGTCGGGGGCCAAAATCGGTCGATACACAGGAAAAGCAGCCGATCAGTTCGTTCCTTATCTAAGACCTCAAGAATGCGGGAACAAAACGGATGTCCGCTTCGCGAGTCTCACCGAAGGGAGCAGCGGGGAAGGTCTACGATTCGAAAGCTCCTCCCTCATGGAGGTATGCGCCCTGCCGTGGACGCCGGATGAACTCGAGGGCAGCGACCATATGTACAAGCTCCCGCCAAGCGATAAAACCGTCCTCCGCATTAACTATAAGCAAATGGGCGTGGGCGGTGACGACAGCTGGGGAGCGCCGATCCACGAAGAATTTACGCTGCCTTCCAACCGTACGTACAGCTTCGGCTTTACGATGGGGGCAGCACGCTAAAACCCCTCTATAAAACAAATACAAAGAGCAGCTTCTAAGATTAGAAGCTGCTCTTTCCATGATTCAAGATCATGCTCTCTCGCCACCGGATGGGTAGCTAAAGAGCATTTTCATATTCTTAGATCGTGCTCGATGCTAGTTCTCCATCGCTTAGGCCTGTGCACCCTGCAGCTCGTGACGATCCGATTCGTCCCGAATGTCGCCCACGATCTCCTCCAGGATATCCTCCATCGTCACCAGCCCGATCGCCGCGCCGGATTCGTTCGCGACAACGGCCATATGCACGCGGATTTGCTGCATCTTGATCAGGACGTCCTTGATCGAAGACGATTCCGGAAAACGCGGCATGTCATGAATAAAGTCATTCACGCTGCAGTTTCTTCCGGCCGCTATGCCCGTCAGCATCTCCTTGGTATGGATAAACCCGATGAAATCCTCCGTGCGTCCCGCTTCCGTCACCGGGTAACGGGTATAGTCGTACTCCCCGAGAACTTCCAGGATATTGGCAAGGGGCCACCCTCGTTCTACCGTGACGATGCGATCTCTCGGGACCATGATTTCCCGCAAGGTGCGCTCCTCAAAAGCAAATATATTGGTCAAATACCCCATCTCGGTTTGGTTAATTTCGCCGCTCTCGTAACTCTGATCCACGATCCACTTCAATTCCTCTTCGGAATGGACCGTTTCATGCCCTGCGGGCTTTACGCCGAATAATCGAAGCAGCAGACGCGAAGCTCCATTCAGTGCATAGATAAACGGATACATGATCTTCCCAAACCAATACAAGGGAGGTGCCAGCAGCAACGTCATTTTCTCGGCAAATTGGATCGCTAGTGTTTTAGGTGCCAGTTCCCCGATGACAACGTGCAGGAACGTAATGATCCCAAGGGCAATGGCATAAGAGAGTACCGTTGCCACCGCCGCCGGCACGTCGAATCGTTCAAACAGCGGGTGCAGCATTCTTTCGACGGTCGGTTCGCCCAGCGCGCCGAGCACGAGGGCCGTAATAGTGATTCCAAGCTGGCAAGCGGACAAGTAGTAATCCAGCTCATGGGCTACCTTCCTGGCCGTGACCGCCCGTTTATTCCCCTCTGCGATCAATTGATCGATCTGGGACAGCCGCACCTTCAATATGGCGAATTCGGCGCCCACGAAAAATGCAGTCAGTCCTATAAACACGGCTACCAAAAATAAATTTAACACGATTATTCCGTCCAATGATTTCCCTCTGGCGAGGGATTCACCTCCAAAAAAGTTATGGTCTGAATGTGCACGGGGTCACGCTATGCCCTTGATCACCCGTGTCTGAGAATGACGTGTTTGATCTGGAAATTGTCCGTTTCGGCTACAGCCCATACATGCTCGCCATGCTGGATCTCATCGCCGTCTTGAGCCGTCGTGCCTTTCTGATACTGTATCCAGCCGCCGATCGTATCCATCTCCTCGTTATCCTCGAATACCAAGCCGAAGCGCTTCTCAAGCTCCTCCAAGAGAACCCGTCCGCTTATCAGGTATTCGCGTTCACCGATCATGCGGATATCCGCTACTTCATCTTCATCGAATTCGTCACGAATTTCCCCGACGATCTCTTCCAAGATATCCTCCAGGGTCAGAATCCCCGCCGTACCGCCGTATTCATCAATCACCAAAGCCATATGCATCTGCTCCTGCTGCATCTTCAGCATGGCATCCTGGATCGGCGTAATTTCAAGGACGACCGGGAGATCCCGAACGAATTCTTCCAGCTTGCGGTCTCGTCCGGCCACGATGTGGGGCAGCATCTTTTTCACGTTGACGACGCCAACCACCCGATCCTTGCTGCCATCCTCGATGACAGGATACCGCGTATAGTTGTGCTCATCCAGGATACGGACGATGTCCGGGTGTTTCATGCCTTTATCCAGGGTGATCAGATCCGTTCTCGGTACCATAATGTCTTTGGCCACACGCTCATCAAACGAAAATACGTTTTCCATGTAAGCCAGCTTGGTCTCATTGATCTCGCCGCCCTGAAAGCTCTGTGCCATGACAATGCGCAGTTCCTCTTCCGAGTAGGCCTGCTCATGCGGCGCAGGTTTCACGCCGAACAAACGAAGCAGCACGCGCGAGGCTCCATTTAACGCCCAAATGAACGGATACATCAGCTTTCCGAACCAATACAGCGGGGCTGCAAGGAGCAGCGTCATCTTTTCCGAGAATTGAATAGCCAAGGTCTTGGGCGCCATCTCCCCCACCACGACATGCAAAAAGGTCACGAGAATGAACGCAATGGCGTAAGAGGCAATCGAGGCCGTTGAAGCCGATACGTCAAACCAATCGAATACCGGGTACATGAAACGTTCAACGGCCGGCTTGCCGATGGCCCCGAGCCCGAGCGCCGTCACTGTAATGCCGAGCTGGCAGGCCGAGAGATAGTAATCAAGATCCCCGGCTACCTTTTTGGCAACAACCGCCTTTTTGTTTCCTTCCGTTATCAATTGATCGATCCGCGACATGCGGATTTTAACGACAGCAAACTCGGACGCTACGAAAAAAGCGGTCAACGCTATCAGTATGGCAAGTATGATTAAATTAGTGATGGTAATAATGTCCAATGATTTCCCTCTTCAGAGGGATTCACCTCCAGATTGAATTAAAGGCCATAGGTTATGCATCTGAACAGGTCATGTCTATATACGATATTTCCATGAAAAAGAGGTAGTTCGCTGAAAATATTACCGCCTAATTCCGCAATTTGATCCATTTGCAATAACGCCTTCCCAATGTACTACCTCCTCTCCTGGAATCTATTTTTCATATTTATGAAAAAATTATATCATGGCAGCACTCAAACCATCCAGTTGCACGTTATGGTTTGAGGGAGGATTCCAGCACGAATTCACATAATTCTCACTTGTTTGATGAGGTATATTCCTACGTGGTACTAAATATGCCCTGTTATGTATTAAAATGTACGCTTCATCTATTGTTCATCCATTCATAACCATAATGGCATTCGCCTGGTGGGATCCGTGCAGGCTGGTTCAACTTACAGGAAAAAACCGCAGGATCGTGACTGGATCCTGCGGTTTTTCCATCATCTTGTTACGTATTTCGTTATCCATGGAGATCTACGGTTTTGTTTATATCCGAGTCACCCTTCGGCTCTTGGCCCACCATTTTCTTGAAGAAGGCTTTGACCGTTTTCGTTTTGTTTCCGGTTTCCCAATACTCCGCAGTATCTGTATCCACCTTGATCAGAATCATGTTGGGATCGTCGTAGGACGTTTGCAGAAACTTCTCATATGCCGCATTCCAAAGCGCCTTTTTCCGCTCAAGGTCATCCACGACTTCGGCCGTTCCCCGAATCGATACATAGGATTTGCCGACATAAGCGACATTGACGTTGGGATTGGCCATAATTTCTTGATATTTGCTGGTATCCCTCTTCGTTAAGAACCACAAATCGCCGTCGAATTCGATATCCTGCGTTTGCATCGGTCTGGAATTGATCCCGCCCTCCGATATCGTGGAGAACATCGCCGTTTCGATATCCTTGATAATATCCTTCACGGTCTCGACCGCTTCCTGGTTCACTACGGTTTCGTTTGACATCTCAATCACCCCATCCTTGTGTTTAGTCTCTATTTACACTTCCCCAAAATAAGTTAAACGATGAATCATGTAAGACTCCGTTTTTCTTTGCAGGCTCATTCACTCATGACTTTATGTAGAACCTGAACCATCGCCTGCGCCAAAAAAGCCGAAACTACCAGCGCAGTCCGACTTTTTTGGTGCAACGATTTGTTATGGAGCTTACATCATTCCTCTGTACCTTCCGCCACTATACACTCGCTTTGAATTCAAGCGCGTAAACGGATGAAGGCCTCAAGTTGTAACCTTGGCGCCATGCCTCTGCCGGCACCCTGCTTTCTTTGCACACAATATGATCCGGCTGGAATACGGAGTTAATATCATCGTAAGAATTGCCGGTGATTTCATAAAGAATCGTTTCCCCGGAAGCCTCGAAGGCCTGCAAATCCAGTACGGCCTTTACCTCCTCCAGACTTCGATTCACGATAAATACGGTGAGTTTGCCGCCGTCGCCATTCGTCCCGGCCGCAACGTCCAGGTCCGGAAGCGCATCAAGCTCCATCGGCGTCTTCTTGCTTGATGCCACGGAGAAAGTTTCGCATTCCGCTTGGACGGGGAGAATACGCCGAACATCCCGATTCGCGTAAAGCTTTAACACTTCATAGGTCGGCGTCCCGTATATCGTGAGCGGAAGCCCGCTCCATCCGGGCTCCTTGCCGCAATACTGATCCGCATAGTAGTCCCCGACCCGGATGCATCCTCCGAGCCAGCCATTAACAAGATCGGAGAAGCTGCCGATATGCACCATGTCGCTGCAGCGAATCATTTCGTTTAGGTTGGCGGCATTAGCCACCGCGGCTCCTAACGTGTGCTCGTTCGGCAGCCCTTTTCGCACCGTATTCGGATAGTACATCGTGTTATATTCGGTGATCGCCAGCTTTACGTGGTTGTGCTTCGCCTTGGACTCAATCAGCTCCGTCGTCTGCCGGATATGGTGCCGGGTCCACTCGGGATAAGAGGCAATCGCCTTATAGCGTTCCTCCGCCGGCGTTTCGCGGTTCATGCCGAAAGGTCCGTAGCCGTGATACAAATGCAGTGTCAAATAATCCATATACTCGCCTGCCAGGTCCAACACGGTCCGGTTCCATTCCTGGTCGTAATGACCGCAGGCCAGCAGCACGATGGAAGCGTCCGCCTCCTTCATGGCCTTGGCAAACGATATCGTCCGCTCGCCAAACCGTTCTGCTGTACAAGTGCCGACCTGCCATTGGCCCCATACTTCGTTACCGATTTCCCAATACTTGACGTTATACGGCTCAGGGAAGCCGTTTTGGGCACGTAAAGCCCCCATCGGCGTATCCGCGCTTCCGTTGCAGTATTCGATCCACTGTGCGGCTTCTTCAGGGGTACCCGATCCGTCGTTCACGCAAATCAGGGGCTCCACCTGCAGCTCGCGGCAAAAGCGGATGAATTCGTCCGTGCCGAAATATTTGCTGGTCCATCCTCCCCAAGCCTCGTTGTACATGACCGGTCTCTCCAGGACCGGGCCGATGCCATGCTCCCAATGGTAAGCGCTGATATAATTGCCTGCGAGCCTCATCATGCCCGCATTCAGCTCTCTTGTCATCTCGATCACTTCACGCTTCACCATGGCGATGCTATCGTTCGGCAGCAGGGACACGTGATCGATCCAGAGCATGCCGGTGGATACGTGGTCGATCCACCTTGGATGCTCGGCCGGAACATACACCCGGATCTCGGCATCGCTGCAAGCGCGTGTTATGGAGAGCTCTCCCTCGTATTCCTGCCAGTTGTGGCTGCCCAGCTCTATGCGAAGCTGTCCAAGCGTTTCTTCCGTGCGCCGGTCCACGGCATCGACCGTTACGTATTGAAGCTCAATGGAAGCGCGGGCAACAAGCCGGACCGTATACTTCATCGGACCCTTTAATGCCGCTTTCTGCGCAATGCCGGCATAGGCTTCGTCATCGCTCAGGATGCGGATGCGCTGGGCGCGTCCCGAATGTCGGGGTGCCGGGGCTTCCATCGCGTACCCGGTGTTTCGCCCGTTGGTATAGGCGCGCCAGCTTCCCGATACCGGTGTCTTCGTTTCTGCATCGCTTTCAAAATCCATGTCCTTCAGCGGAAACGCGAGCATCGCCTCCATATGGTCCCGGATATCCTCCACAAAATGACCGAACAGATACGGATTAATCTCATGCTCGCTCTTGCGGCTGCAATCAATGGTGATCGTTGCGTTCGTATTCAAGAATATAACCTCCCATGGAATTTTAGGCTGAGCCGTGCAATCATGTCGGCATCACCCTTTAATCGAGCCAATCATGACGCCTTTAACGAAATGCCGCTGCACGAACGGATACATCAGCAGTACAGGTAAACTGGAGACGATAATGACCGCGTATTTGATGCTTTCGGCAAGCAAAATTTTATCCTCCAGTCCAACGCTGCCGTCCACGGCATCGGATTGGCTGATCAGCAGAATTTCGCGCAGCACCAACTGAAGCGGGTGCAGATCTTCGTTTCGGATGTATATGAGTGCATTAAAGAACGAATTCCAGTGGCCGACCGCATAGAACAACACCATGACGGCCAGGATCGGCTTGGATAGAGGCAGAATGATACTGAAAAGCAGCCTCCAATTGGAGCAGCCGTCGATATGGGCGGCCTCCTGCAGCTCCCAGGGAATACTCGATTGGAAATAGGTCCTCATCACGATCAGATTGTAAGTCGCAATGGCGCCGGGGACAATCAACGCCCACATCGTATCGACCATTCCCAAATCCTTGACCAGCAGATACGTTGGAATCAAGCCCCCGCTGAAGAACATCGTCAGCGTGATAAACACCATGATCGCATTACGCCCCGGAAGGTCAGGCCTCGATAGCGGGTAGGCCGCCAAAATCGTCATCACAATATTCATCACTGTGCCAACGATCGTATAGAAAATCGTGTTGCGATATCCCGTCCAAATCTTTTCGTTCTGCAAAATATTCGTGTAAGCATCCAGCGTTACGCTTTTCGGCAGCAGCCAAACCTCGCCGTTCAATACCCTTGCCGGATCACTGAACGACGCGCTGACAATAAAAATCAACGGGTACAGCACAATGACGATAATGATCGCGGCGATCGCGTATATGATGACATCGAATACCCGTTCATTCGCGGCCTCTTTTACTGTCGACGGCTTGGACATGGCACGTCCCCCCTTTACCATAAGCTTGTCTCCGACGTCTTGCGCGCAACCCGGTTCACGAACAGCAGCAGGATCAGATTGATGACCGAATTAAACAGCCCGATTGCTGCCGTGTAGCTGTATTCTCCCTTTAAAATGCCTGTCGTGTAGACAAACGTGGAAATGACGTCGCTCGATTCCAGATTCAAGTTGTTCTGCATCAACAATATTTTCTCAAAGCCAATGTTCATGAAATGGCCGATATCCAAAATAAGCAAAATGATAACGACAGGCGCGATTCCCGGCAAAGAGATATGCCAGATGCGCCGCAGCCTCGACGCCCCGTCCATCTTGGCCGCCTCGTAGAGCTGCGGGTTCACCCCGCTGAGCGCCGCAATATAGATAATGGACTGCCACCCCATGTTCTGCCATATGTTAGAGCCGATAAAGATGGTCTTGAACCAGCCGGCTTCCTCAAGAAAACGAATCGGCGTACCGCCGACGGCCTCGATCAGCAGATTGATCGGACCGCTATTGGGCGAGAGGAACACGTTCAGAATGCCCACGATCACGACCACCGAAATAAAATGCGGAATGTACGTAATGTTCTGCAGCCATTTGCTGAAAGTCTTGTTGCGTATTTCATTGATGATCAACGCCAGCAAGATCGGAATCGGGAAGGCGATCAACAAGGAAAACAAATTGATGGACAGCGTATTCCACAGCAGCCGCCAAAAATAATACGAATCAAAGAAGCGTTCGAAATGCCCGAAGCCCTCCCAGCTGCTGCCGAGGATACCTTTTGCCGGATTAAAATTTTTAAACGCGATTTGCAGCCCGTACAACGGACCATAATGAAAGACCAGATACCAGATGATTGGCAGAAGCAGCATGAGATACAGGTCATATCGCTTGGCCATTTGCCTTAAAAGGCGGGAACCCCGCCTCGAATCGCTTCGAGGCAGAGCCATTGATGTATCAGCTTTGACACGCTTCATGGGCATCCACTCCTTATCCATGATGTTGCAGCATTATTTCTGCATCTTGTCATAGGCATCCTGATATAATTTCTCCAACTCGTCTACTTTCATCTTCTTGAGCGTGGATTCGAATTCTCCCCACTTGTCAAAGCTAAGCGCGCCAACAATGAATTTCGTGCTTTGCTCTTCATAATATTTGTCGATGTCGTTGCGCAGAATGTTGACCTGCTGCGCGGTTTGCTCGTCAAACATCGGAGCCGCATAACGAACCTTCGGCATGAACGGATCCAGCTTCTGCTGCGCCTCCTGTACCTGCGGCGGATTGATGAAAGAAGCAACCTGCTCACTGATGAGATGAGGTGCCCCTCCCCCGGCGTAAGGCGTGATTTTGGCCTGATTGCTGATATCCTTCAGGAAATCTTCTGTATAGAACGGAATCCCGTCCTTGAGTTCATAATGTTCCCCTTCCCTGCCGAACCTCAGAAGTGTCGATCCTTCGTCGCTATAGAAATAGTCGATCCAGCGCATCGTGACTTCCGGGTATTTATTAATGGACGTGATGGCAAAGGCTCCAAAATCCCGCGCAATCGGCAAGGCCTGGCTCTGCATCCGATCTCCGTTCGGGCCGGCCGGAGGCGCAATTCCGGTATATTGGTCCTGGATCGACAAGAAGTTATTGTTGGTCTGGTCAAAGAAGAATCCTGCATTTCCCGACCCCTGCTTGGCCAAATATTGCGCTTCGGTGTGCGAGAATATCTCAGGGTCCAAAAGCTTTTCCTTGTAAAGCTTGTTCAAATACATCAGCATCTCTTTATTCTTGTCGCTCCCCATCCAGATGCTCACTTTGTCATTTTCGATATTGATGTTATATCCGAGCTGCGTATCCAGACCGAATGAGCCGCTCATCGCGGCAACGACCGCCAATCCGACTCGGGCCGTCATCGGAATTTCATCCTGCTTCCCGTTGCCGTTCGGGTCCCCGTCGCGGAAGGCAAGCAGCACCTCGTACAGTTCGTCCGTCGTCTCCGGCACCTCCAGATTCAGCTTCTCCAGCCACATCTGGTTGATCCATTTCTTATCCGTCCGCGCCGCGCCCAGCGTTACAATGCCCGGAACCGCATAAATATGCCCCTCCGGCGTCGTGATGCCTGAGCGAATTTCGGGATATTGCTCCATCAAATTTTTTAAATTCGGCGCATATTCATCGATAAGGCCTTCCAGCGGAATCAACTGGCCTGCCGATCCGTAGCGAACGGCTTCCAGCGGCGATAGGCCGGAACGGAACAAGGCATCCGGCAGCTCGTTGGAGGCAAACAACAGATTTTTCTTCTCTTGGAAACCGTCCGTGGGCGCTTCAATGAATTCGACCTTCACATTGCTTAATTTCTCGTAATCCTGAAACACCGGCATCTCTTTGAACGGACCGTTCACGGGTGCAATCCGGGTGAACATCTTGAGATCCACGGGCTGCTCTACAATCGGAAACCCTGTAGCATGAACGACATTCTCTGTACCTTCGGGCGCAGCTTCTTTCCTCGAACCTCCATCGGAACTGCATCCGGCCAGCATCAAGCTGGAAGCGAGCATCGTGATGACCGCGTTTCTTCCCCAGCGTTTACGCATAAATAAGCGACCCCCATATCTCTTCATTCACCAAGCGCGTTTGTAAGCGTTTACCGCCTGGTGTGTGATTATTATAATCCACCCTTCAAGACGGCCCATTACAAAAATATGACCATTTACTCCACATATTTTACGGTTCTTGAAAGGCGGGTTCCCTGCACGGTCTCCTGCCGATCCGAATACTGGGTTTTTTAGCCTATCCTCTTCCCAAGCGGTTCAAATACTCCTGCGGGGTTACCCCCGTTATTTCCTTGAATACTTTGAAAAAATAGTTATGGGTCGTAAAACCCACTTGATTGCTGATTTCCTTGATCGAGTATTTGCCGCTCTCCAGCAGCTTCCGCCCTGCATCGATCCGTACCCGATTCAGATACTCCGAGAACGTCCGCTGCGTCTCCTCCTTGAAGATTCTGCTTAAATACGAAGAGTTCAGGCCGATTGCGCCGGCGGCAAGCTCCAGCGTGACATAACCCGGATACCTCTCCAGAATAAAATGAACGGCCTGCGTGACATGCCGGGAATACGGACCCGCTGCACGGTGCTGCTTCAGCAGGCCAAGCAAGCCCGCATAGTAGGATTGCAGCCATAACACTAACTCCCCAACACTGCCGATTCTTCCGAGCTCGCTTCTTGAAGGAAGCTTCTCCTTCGCATTTTCCGCAGATGGCATCCATGTCTTCCATGCCTTATCCCCGGTTAACATGAGCTCGCTGACGATCATCTGGACCGTATGCGAATGGATCGGCAGATGGCGGATCGAAGCAAAGATGGAGGAGATTAACCCGTGCACGTCTTCGACGTCCAGCCTCTCAATCGAAAGCAGAAGCTGTTTGTGTTCCTCGATCGTCAAAGATACGCGCTGAGGGTTTCCGCCAGCAAGTCCGCCGGCCCGGCCCGGTATTCTTGGAGCGGCACTGCTTCCGGTCGACTCCGCCGTGGAAGCATCGAGCACCCGCTCAGCGGAGCTATAACTTGAGCCGAGTTGAGACAAGCTGGTGCAGACATGTCCGACGGAGACCACGCATTTTAAATTAAGGAACAGCTCAATCGCATGCTGAAGCTTTCTCATCTGTCCGGCTATCTCGTTCTTTATGGCATGTTCGCTCCGCTCCTCGAACGCAAACACGACAATAAACCTTCCATCCTCCACGTAAGCCGCCGTCCGCTCCTGAATATCGCCCAAACTCTGCTGCATGATATCGACTACCTGCTGAACCAGTCGGTTCGTTTGCACGTCGCTGTATGACTCCGTCAGCAGCAGGAACGGAACAATCTGCACAGCCGCTGCCGCATAGCTTAACGCGTGGGTGTACAGGCTATTTTTTTGTGAAAAAGCCTCAACCTCCATGGTTGCATCCTTCCGCCCGCTAGCGAGATACACGATATAATCGCGAATCAGCACGGGATTCAGCCTCTCGGCCACGGCCTCGTGAGCCATGCGTTCATCCAGCAACCGATCCTCCTGCCGCAACTCCAGTACCGCTTTGTTCAACAGGGTGACCAGCGCTGCACCGTCCAGCCGATGCTTCAACAGATAATCGATGGAGCCGTTCTTCAGACACTCCCGCACGTAGTCATAATCATCATAGCTGCTGAGCATAATCGTCTGAATAAGTGGAAACCGTTCTTTAATCGCCCGGTTGAGCTCTACGCCGTTCATTTCGGGCATATTCACGTCAATAATCGCAATATGTGGGGGAGACTGCTCAATCATGGCTAAGGCCATTAATCCGTTATGCGCTTGGCCGCATAATTCGAATCCATGCTCATTCCAGTCCAATAACGTTCGCAGATCATGCCGCACGAGCGGCTCATCATCAACGAGCAGCACTTGAAACATGGCTTTATATCACCTCTTTCGGGATTTGTCCGTACTCTCCATTTTTTTCGGCAGCCGGATCTCCGCCTTCGTATATAAACCCGGTTCACTGTACAACTTGACGCCGTACGAATCGCCGTACATGTGAACGATCCGCTCATGCACGCTGCGCACGCCCATTCCGCTAAAACGGGAGGTTTCTCCCTTCTTGCCCGTCTCGCCCGGCAGGTGCGCCATTTGCCCTTCCGTTATGCCCTTGCCATTGTCAATCACTTCAATCTTCAGGTCGCTGCCCTCATCGCATACGCGAATCAGCACGAGCCCTTCCTGCTCCATTAATCCGATTCCATGAATGATGGCATTCTCCACAAGGGGCTGCAGCATCAGCTTCAGCACTCGGCATTCCAGCAAAACGTCGTCCTCGATCTGGGTAACCATTCGGATCGGCTCCATATACCTGTACTTCATGATCGAGATATAGCGCTCAACATAATCCAGCTCCTCCCTCACCGTCAGAAATTCGCTCGAATTGCCCAGAACGCCGCGCATGAGCTCAATCAGCGATCCCGACACCTCTTCGATATTCGGCACGCCGTTCATCTTGGCCAAATACTTGATGGTGTTGAGCGAATTGTATAAAAAATGGGGGTGAATTTGTGCCTGAAGCGCCGTTAGCTCGGCCTCCCGCTTCTCCTTCTCGCTGACCCGTATCCCTTCCAGCAGCCGCTTCAATTCCTCCACCATGCTGATAAAGACGCTGTAAAGCTCCCCTGTCTCGTCCTCGCCTTTGATTTCCTTTCTCGGGAACGTCAGATTCCCTTCCTTCACGAACATCATCAGGGATTTCAACCTCCGGATGTTGAGGGTGATTCGGGAAGATACCTGCAGCGAACCGATCAGGACAACAATAAAGACGATAACCGATACCTCCGCCAACAATTTACGGAGCCTTGTCGATTCGCTAAGCAGCGAATCCATCGGTATCAGAGCCAGGGTGGTCCATCCCGTATAACCGGATTGGCGGCTGACGACGATGTAGTCTCTGCCGTCAATGGTTTGCTTGATGGCATCCCCATTCCCTGCGAGCTCCCCATGGATGCTGAGGATCTTCTCGAACGAAGGGGCAAAGGATGGCGCCGATTCGGCCTCATAGACAAACCCGCCCTGCTTGTCCAGAACATAGACCATACTATCGGTGGTCGGCTTTACGCCGTATGTTTTTTGGATGAAATCATAATTCAAATCCACCATGACAACCCCGATCGGTTCACGGTTATACCGGATCTCCCGCCCGACCGTGATGGCATCCGACACCCCGGTCTGCTTGAAATACGCATGACGCGATCCATTCTGGAGCATGTAATCCATCATTCCGGTCCCCAAAACCGTCTTGTCCAGCCACGGGCCACCCGAGAAAAACACCTTGCCGTTCAAACCGACCACGGCAATCCGTGAAATATACGGCTTGTAATCGATCAGAACGGATAGAAACTCATCGATCCGTTTCTGCTCTTGAAACCATTCATAGCTAATTTCTTCATGAGGGCTCAGCAAGGTGTCAATCACCGTGTTTTTGTTGGTCACCACGACGGTGTTCAGCCGGTCGATCTCTTCCAGCATCATATTCAGCGATTCATCCGCCTGCCTGATGCTGTCCGAGACCGAGGTAATCGCATTTTGCATGATCGTCTCACGCATGCTCATATACACAATGACCGTAATAGAGACAATGGATACGAGCGTAACCGCACTGAACGCAATGAAGATTTTCCCTTGAATGCTTCGTCTCGGTGATATCCACCTTTGAATCGTAGAGAGTTTCATGGCGCGTGTCTCCTTTTTCCAGGTCAGAAGAAATAGATCGTAAACGTTTACAAAAACGTATTGCCGTCCGTACGGTCAGCATTGAGCTCCGCGCATGGTTATGGGAGGCACCTTATAATAGATCTTGAAAGCTCTGGTGAACGAATACAAATTCGGATAGCCGAGTGACAAGGCAATCTCGGTAATCGTTGCGTCGGTTTCTTGTAACAAGCGTTTCGCCTTTTCCATTCGTATGCGCTGAAGGTATTTTAATGGCGGCATTCCTACCTGATGGGTGAACATATTGGAGAAGTACGACCGATGCACCCCCGCGAATTCGGCAACCTGCTGTACGGAAATCCCCTCGGTGGCATGCAGCTCCATATAATCCAAACACTCGTGAATCCATCCCGCAAGTTCCGTCGGCTGTGCGGAAGCCATATCCGGGACCATCCCGGCGAGCAGCCCATAAATCAAGCCGTGCAGCTCCAGCGATACCGCCGGTTTCCAGCGCTCGACTGCGGCCAGGGCATCAATCACGCGTTCGGAGGATTCTTTGACCTTAGAGGATATCATCTGTTTGCCGAACGGGCTTTCCGGGAATAAGCCCGCCAGCTCCAATAATGGCTTGACCCTGTTCCCGTCCACTGCCAACCAGCTCATCTGAAGCGGTGTATCCGCGGGAAGCAGGTGATAATAATAGGTCCGACCCGGAAACAGGCAGAACAGATCATTCTTCTGCAGATCCACTCGTTTGTCTTCGAACTCCAGCCGCACCCTGCCTTCATGTACAAAATGCAGGCTGTAACACTCGATTCGTTTCGGTCCGACCCTGTAATTGGGCTTGGCTATGCTTCGCCCGGCCCGGACAGGCCAGATCTGTTCCTCTTTATCCAAATATCCCGGCGTGTAATAGATGAACTCCGCATATTCGTATTCGTATTCCTGCATCATGGCTCCCCTCCTCTTCCTTCATTTTTTCTATCAAGAATAACAAAATGACAATAAAAATATAACACCCCGCTATTTTTATAACCCGTTATTTCCAATATCATCATACTAGGAGGGGATTACACTTGTCGAGAAGACCTAACATTTTGCTAATCACAAGCGATCAGCAGCATTGGAATACAATCGGCGCATTTCAGCCTGAAATCTCTACGCCGAACCTGGACCGCCTCGCACGTCAAGGAACGACGTTCGATCGGGCATATTGCCCCAATCCGACCTGCACGCCGAGCCGGGCTTCCATCATTACAGGGCAGTACCCGAGTCAGCATGGAGCCTGGACCTTGGGAACAAAGCTGCTGGAAGACCGCCATACCGTGGGAGAGAGCTTCCAAGACGCGGGCTATCGAACCGCACTGGTGGGAAAAGCGCATTTCCAGCCGTTGAAATCTACGGAAGATTACCCATCCGTGGAGGCCTACCCGATTCTTCAGGATTTGGAGTATTGGCGGAATTTTCACGGTCCTTTTTACGGATTCGATCACGTCGAGCTGGCCCGCAACCATACGAATGAGGCCCATGTCGGACAACATTATGCCCTATGGCTGGAGGAGCAAGGATGTGCCCATTGGCGGGAATACTTCCTGCCGCCTACGGGAACTATGGATCCTACCCAAACGTACACCTGGCCCATCCCGGAAAAATACCACTACAATACCTGGATCGCCGAGCGAACCAACTCTCTTTTGGAGCAATATAAAAAGGCGGATGACCCCTTCTTTATGTGGGCGAGCTTCTTCGACCCGCACCCGGAATACCTGGTGCCGGAACCATGGGATTCGATGTATGATCCGGAACAACTCACGATCCCATCCCTGACGCCTGGTGAGCATGACCGCAATCCGCCGCACTTCCGCTTAACGCAGGATGAAAATCCGGATTTTTCGCATCTCGTTGAAACCGGGTTCGGCATTCACGGCTACCGTTCCCATCATTATTACGAATACGGCTCGAAATCCAGGTTAACGGAGTATGACAAGAAGAAGCTGGTCGCCGTGTATTACGGCATGATCAGCATGATGGATAAATATATCGGCAGCATTCTCGATAAACTGGATGATCTGGGGCTATCCGAGGATACGATCGTTGTTTTCACCACCGATCACGGACATTTCTTCGGCCAGCACGGCCTTCAAGCCAAGGGCGGGTTCCATTACGAGGATTTAATCAAGCTTCCATTCATTGCACGATATCCAGGACGGATGCCTGCCGGAAAAAGGACAAATGCGATGCAGTCCCTGGTCGATCTGGCCCCTACCTTTCTATCCTTCTGCAATATACCGATACCGCCAGCGATGACGGGCATCGACCAAAAGGATGTGTGGCTCGGTAACGCGGACGCCGCGCGGCAGCACGCGCTCTGCGAATTCCGTCATGAGCCTACGACGATTCATCAAAAAACGTACATCGAGCAGCGCTATAAAATCACCGTTTATTACAACCAAACCTACGGCGAGCTCTTTGACCTTGAAGCGGATCCCGGCGAACTGCGCAATTTATGGGACGACCCGGGGTACGAGCAGCTGAAGGCAGAGCTTCTGCTTAAGTATATCTGGGCCGAGCTTGGCAAGGAGCCGATGCCGATGCCGAGAATTCATCACGCCTAATGGAAAGGATAAACGTGTACTTTAGCAGTCTAAAAGAACGGTTAACGCTGCTGGCCCGGCTATTTTGGACCTTCTTTCGCATCGGCCCCTCCACCTTCGGAGGCGGATATGCGATGCTGCCCATAATTGAGCGCGAAGTGGTGAGCAAGAAAAAGTGGGTAAACGAGGAGGAAATCGGTGAGCTGATCTCGCTTGCCGGTTCCGCTCCTGGCGGAGTCGGTGTAAATGCTGCCGCGATGATCGGCCACCGGCAGGCCGGTATTGCCGGGGCTGTTTCGGCCGTGCTTGGCGTGACATGCCCCACGTTTTTGATCGTGATCCTGATCAGCGTAGGTGCCGTTTTTTTTCGGGATCAACCCAAGGTTGAAGCTGCTTTAAAGGGGATGCATGGCGCCGTTATTGCGTTGATCACCGTCGCTGCTTACCGGATGGCCAAATATGCCGTCTTCGATGTGACGACAATGATATCCACCCTGGCCACCGTATCCGTGATGCTGTTTACAGGCGTGCACCCCCTCTATCTTATTGCGCTAAGCTTACTATGCGGAATGGCCGTCATTCAGATCAAAAAACGGCTGGGCCTTCAAGCGAATACAGAGAAGAAGGCAAGGATCAACAGCTGCCCGGAACTGGAATATTACATTTGAGCGAAACGAATCGGGGCGATTGAAACATGTATTGGGACTTGTTCATGATGTTCATAAGTGTAGGCCTCGTGTCCTTTGGCGGCGGTTATGCGGTAATCCCGGTCATTCAGAAGGAGGTAGCGGAAAAAGGGCTGCTGACTACGGCGGAATTCCAGCAGACCGTGGCGCTGGCCGGCATGGCGCCCGGTTCGATCGCCACCAATGCCGCTACGCTGATTGGCTATCAGTCGGCCGGCTATATCGGAGCCGCCGTCTCCACTGCGGGCATCATCCTGCCGTCGCTGGTTGTCATCGTGCTGCTCTCCGCCCTCTTCTATCGCATGCGGGGCAATCCATGGGTAAAATCTTCTTTATACGGCCTGCGTCCCGTAACGACAGGACTCATTGTATATGCAGCTATTCATTTTGGGTATCCCGACGAGGGCGAAGGGCTCATCGGGGGCCTCATTCCTACGCTGCTGATTTGCGGAGCCTGTTTATTTCTCTTGCTGAAGTACAAACTTCACCCGTTGTTGATTCTTCTCATGGCCGGCGCTGCCGGCATTGTTTTATTCTAATTTGTAATAGGGGGGGCGGGAACAGACGGCTCAACAGCATACCCAAACGGTCCTCCTTCTTGTACGTCGTGCACCCTGCTCCCCGTGCGCACGGTGCGTGGTCCGGGGCATGCTTGGATGGCTGTCGGCCGTGCGTGAATGATTGGACAAGGCTGACTTTCCAAACGAACGAATAACAAGCCGGAACCTTCATGGTCCGGCTTGTTTTAGTTTCTTTTGTTATGGTGTCATCCGTTCAGAAATTCGTTTGGCCATCCACTCGTTTACGTCCCATAGATCCGTAACAGGAGCTCCTGTGAAGGGCAGCGTATGCATGTAACCGGAATGGGCAGGCCCGAATTCAGGCGTCATGCTGGTATAGCTGAGCCCTTGCTCGCTCCGATATTGGACAATTCGTGTCCACCATGCTTCAAAGGCCGCAAGCTCCCGGCTATATTCAGGCGCCCCGGAATGGGGAACCTACGGGCCCTGGGCATAGCCTACGCGCGCGTGAATATGGACGGTCCGGCGAATAGCGACCTCCATATCTTCCGCATAATCCTCCAGCAAAGACTCGGTTACGCAGCACCAATGGCTGAAATCAGCCGTAATGCTCAGCTCCTATGATCCGTCTTCGCCGATCATTTGCAGCTCAATTTGTTTCATTTCGTAAAAATATCCCTTTTGTTCCATCAGCTCTGCATACGTGCCCGCTTCAATGACCCTGCCTTGGTCCATGACTACAATCCGGTCCATCTCTTCCAAGCCGGTCAGCCGATGGCAAATCAGAACAAGCGTATCGTTAACCGCTTGCGCCAGCAGATGCCGAAAAACACGCTGCTCCGTAACGTAATCCAGTGAAGACGTCGGTTCGTCCAGAAGCCATAAGCGTCCCTCTCGGAGCATCGCCCGGGCCAAGGCTAAGCGCTGCTTCTCTCCCTCCGACAAGTTCTCCCCTTTTTCGTACACCCTATCGTCCAGGGACTTGTTCGGCAGCTGCACTTTATCCAGTATAACCGACAACGCTTGATCGGAATGATGTTCCTCATTCAGCAGCAGGTTGTCCCGAATGGTGCCCCGAAAGAAATGACTGTGCTGCAGCACCACCTTTGAGGCTTGCCAAATGCTCGTTTCATCCAGTTCCGTAACCGAAGTATCATTCAAACGAATCTGGCCGTCTGTCGGTAAACGCAGCTTGAGCAGCAATTCGATGAGGGTGGTTTTCCCTGATCCGCTCGACCCGACAATGGCGGTTTTAGATCCCGGCGGTAGATAGAGGGAAATGTCCTTCAGCGCTGGGCGCCATTCATCTTCATATTGAAAGGAAACACCGCTCAGCTCAATGGAAACAGCCTTCTCGATAGGGAGGACACCGCTTGGCTGCGGCGGCTGCTTATCTGCGGCATAAACCGTTTCCGCAAGCCGAGCTGCCGCATGTTCGCTATCCAGCTTATAAGCAGGCAGTGTGGCCATTGGCGCAGCTTCTTCAAACACCGTAAGCGAAGCCATGACCAGCATGGCGAGAAATACGCCGGCCAGCGAGCCGGCCATAATCAAATAGGCGCCAAGAATCAGTACGCCCCATGAAATCAGATACGATACAAAAATATGCAGCGATTGCCCGCGCAGCAAATGCCGGGCTGCCGTTTGCTGTTCCGCTGCCAATGCGGCCGAGGTGCGCTGCAGCTGCTGCTCTCGCTTTTTCATTTGCCCGTATACTTTCAAATCGCGGAAACCGTAAAGCATTTCGGTCACTTCGGTGGAAAGCGCTGCTCGTTCTTGGCGAACGCGGCCATATATCCTCCTCTGCCCAAGGAGAACAAGTCCCGGAACCACAAAAGCCGTTGCCAGCATCCCCAGCACAAACAAACAGGCAATCCAGAATGAAAAGGCGGAAGTAAACAAAACCGTAGCCAGAAATACCATGACCACAATGACAGGCGGATAGGCGACGCGCAGAAAGTAATGCTGTAAGCTCTCTACATCCCCGACGATCCGTGCGAGCAGCTCTCCGCTCCGTTTTTTACCCAATATCCCTGGCGTCAAAGGAACCAGCTTGGCAAAAAAGGATGTACGCAAACGGCTGAGCAGAGAGAATGTCGCCCGATGGGAATACAAGCGTTCCGCGTAGCGGCTTGCCGCCCGCAGCAAACCCAGTATTTTTACCAGGGACGTCAGCACAATCAAGGTATAGAGCGGCGGGGCAAATACAGTCTGGGAGATCACATACCCGCTTGCGGCGAAGAGGCATACACCTGCGATGCCCGCAACGAATCCTCCGATAATGGCGATGGCAATATCCTTCCGTTCCTGAATCATCGCCTTGGTTAAAATAGCCAGCTCATTCATGCGAGTCCCCCTTTCCGCTGGGCATCCACCATGTCAGCATATTGGGGCACACGCGCTAGAAGCTCATCATGTCGCCCGCTGTCCAGCAGCGCTCCGTTGTCCATAAACAATATCCGGTCGGCATGCCGTATCGTGTACAAGCGGTGCGCCACCGTAATCATGGTCGCTTTGCTTGCAAGCTCGGCAATGGACCGCTGTAAGACGCGTTCGGTGTGCAAGTCCAATCCGACGGTGGGCTCATCAAACAAAATAACGGCAGGCTGCTTCAAAAAAGCACGCGCCAGCGCCAGCCTTTGCTTCTCGCCGCCTGACAATCCCCGGCCCCCTTCGCCGACAAAGGTGTCATAGCCCTGCTCCAACTCGGCTGCAACCGCAGCAAGTCCGGCAGCCTCCGCCGCCTGCAGCACTTCGTCCCTGGAGACGTCCTTGCCCGCTCCAATCGCAATATTGTCGGCAAACGTGCCGGCAAAAATATACGGATGCTGGGTAATGTAGCTAACATGATCAAACCATGAAGCCTCATCGTACCCCGCAAGCGGACGTCCGTTCACCAGCACTTCTCCCGACGTTGGCGCAAGCAGTCCGGCAATGAGATGCAGCAAGGTGGTTTTTCCGGATCCGCTTTTACCGACGATGGCGATTTGCTCCCCTGGTCCAAACGACATGGCGCCGGCTACAAGCTCGAACGAATCCGGCGCATACCGAAACCGGACATCCCTCAGTTCGATGGTTGGCGGCATCCGAATCAAACCCAGATCGGCTGTCCCAGGCTTATCCGCCGTATCCATCGGATTGTCCCCGTTTGTTCTGTCTTTTTTCCCGGCGCTCTCTTGCCCATCTGTCACTGCCCCTGCCTCCCTTGTTTCCGTGAGCATCTCCTCTACTTTTCGGATGGCCCCCATGCTGGTACGACCGCTGTGAAAAGCAGTTCCCGTGTTTTTTAGCAGGCTGTAAAACTCGGGCACCAGCAGCAGGATCAAAAAGGCGGTGTGGAAGGAAAGCGTTTTGAAAACCAGCAGCTGCAGCGCCAGCTCAAGCGCAACAACGCCAATGCTAAGCATGACGATGGATTCCAGCATGAAGGTGTTGGTAAACGCAATCCGTAAAATGCCCATCGTTGCATCCCGATAGCCAAGGCTGCTGCGTTCAATTTCCTGCTGCTGATGTTCCGTCCGACCAAACAGCTTGAGCGAAACCAGCCCTTGAAGAGAGTCGAGAAACGTACCGGAAAACTCGGCCAGCTGTGCGAATTTCTCCTCCGATTTGTTCTTCGTTTTCAGCCCCACAAGCACCATAAAAATCGGGATAAAGGGGGCGGTAAACAGCATAATCAAGCCGGAATTCATATGCTCCGTAAAAACAATGACCAGAATCAGGACAGGAATGATGGAGGCTTCTATCATACGCGGGATATACTGGCTGAAATAACTGTCGGCCTCATCCACGGCATCCAGCGCCACACTGACCTTTCCGCCCGTTTGTCCACGAAGCGCTGAAGCTACGGAAGCATGGGCCAGCTTACGCAGCACCGCTGCTCGCATCTCCGTCTTGGCACTGGCAGCCATGTGCAAGCCGATGATCCCGTTTCCATAAGACAGCAGCGTCCGCGCAGCCATCACAACCAGCAAGGCGCCAAGTATGACAACAACCGACGAAAAGGAAGCCCGCTGCACAAAAATCCTCTGGACCGCTTCGGCGAACAGCGCGGCCTGGCCTGTCATGGCTGCACCGAGCCCAAGCGACATGAACCCCAAGAGAATCAACCGTTTTCTTTGTGCGGACATTTGCTCAGCCAGCAGAGTGTTCCCCTTCAACTAACTCCCCTCCTTTATACCAAACCGCTGCAAGGTGCTCCCAAATGAAGTGATACCCACACACGATTATTATTTTTTGCCTTTTACATAATCCGCATCAAACAGGAATAGCCTGAAGACCAGTATAAGAGACGGAATCAGCAGACATAGACCGCCGATAAAGGCTGCTACAAGCGCAGCGCCCATCGACTCATGCGTGGCTCCGCTTTGAATGGTAATGTACGGATCCAGAATATAAGGATATTGCCCGATACCGTATGCAAAAAACGCACAGAAAAATTGCAGCATGACACAAATAAAAGCCAGTCCGTAGCGGCGTCCTTTGTACAGCAGCCATACGGCTATCATGAAAAAACCGACGGAAAGCGCCAGCAGCCACCATAAATCCATCATGTTTTGAAAATGCCGCTCATTATGTTGACTGAGGAAAATAAATGCCGTGAGCGCGGCAATGATGGTTGGCGTACTCCAAAACAGGGCATATGTCCGCACCAGCTTTAGCGCCGGCTGATCGTCCGCCCGGGAGGCGTAGAAGGCCAGGAACGACCCGCTTATAAACAGTACCGATACGATGGCCAATGCAACGATGCTCCACGACAACGGACTCGTCATCAGTGTCCAATATTCCAGAGAAACAGCTCCGCCACTTTCCACAATAAAACCGCCTTCGGAAAGCGTTAATGCTACCGACAAGGAAGCCGGTATCAGCAAACCTGTGGCCCCATATAAAAACAGATACACGATGTTTTCTTTGGAGCCGTAATTTTCAAACGCGTAAAAGGAGCCGCGGATCGCCAGCAGAATTAGGGCGATGCTTCCCGGTATAAGCAGCGCAGAGCCATAATAATAGGCCGTGTCCGGAAAAAAACCGACGATGCCGATAAAGAAAAAGACAAAAAACACATTGGTAATCTCCCAGACCGGCGATAAATAGCGGGATATCAATCGATTGATCAGGTGGTCCTGCTTCGTCAGACGGGCATAGAAGGCAAAAAAACCAGCACCGTAATCAATGGAGGCAATGATTAGATAGCCGTATAAAAACAGCCAAAGAACCGAGATGCCTATCAACTCGTAATGGATCATACCGGCTCACCCTTTCCCGTGGATTGATCGCGTTTCTCTTTCACGAACTCGTCCAGCTCGGCTTCTGCCGGTTTATTACGGAACAAGCGTCTCAGTACAAAGACACACATGGTCCCTAGCACAATATACAATAGCAGGAAGAGGAAAAAGAGAATCCTTACATTCGGTGAAGTGGTAGCCGCCTCCTCTACGCGCATATATCCGCGGATAATCCATGGCTGCCGCCCGAGCTCCGCATAGAACCAGCCCATTTCAACGCCCAAAAATGCAAGGGGCGCACTAAAAACAATGGCCCGAAGCAGCCACTTGTTGAGCTCATTGCGTCTCTTCCAGAACAAAAACAGGAAATACAGGACCGCAACGGCCAACATAACAAAACCGATCCCGGCCATGAAATCAAACAAATAGTGGACAAGCAGCGGCGGCCTTTCATCAAGCGGAAACTCCTCCAGCCCCTTAACCTCGGCATCAAAGTCTCCAAAGGCCAGGAAGCTGAGCGCTTTCGGAATGTGGATAGCTCCCATGACCTCCCGCTCTGCATTAAGCCAGCCCAGTAATATCAAATCCGCACCGCTTTCCGTTTCAAAATGCCATTCTGCGGCCGCCAGTTTCTCCGGTTGATGCTCCGCCAAAAACTTGGCCGACATATCCCCGGCTAAGGTTGTCAGCAAGCTGAACACCAGAACAACCGCCATCATGAGCTTCAATGCTTTCTTGTAATATGCCGTGGCCCCTTTTCTCAGAATCACGTAGGCTGCGATTCCTGCCAGCAGGGCAGCTCCCGTCAAATAGGCCGAGGTTAGAACATGGAATACTTTTGAAGGCGTCGCCGTATTCAACATCGCCTGCAGCGGGTTAACCGCCGTAAAGTGGCCTGCCTCCATGACAAAGCCTCCAGGCTGATTCATGAATCCGTTCACCGTCGTAATAAAAACAGCGGACATGCCTGCCCCGGCAACAATCGGAATCGTCAGCAGCCAATGGATATACGGGTTGCGGAACCGATCCCACGTGTACATATATATCCCCAGGAAAATGGCTTCAAAAAAGAATGCAAAAACCTCCATAAATAACGGGAGCGCGATAACATTCCCCGCCACTTGCATAAAGTTCGGCCAAACAAGCGCGAGCAGCAAGGAGATCGCCGTTCCAGTCACCACGCCAACCGCCACCGAAATAACGAACCCGCGCGTCCATCTTTTGGCCATGAGCGTGTAATGGGGATCCTTCTTACGTATACCGACAAATTCGGCAATGGCAATCATTAACGGAACACCCACGCCAACCGTGGCAAAAATGACATGAAACGCCAAGGTTAGCCCCGTCAGCCATTTGCTCCACAGCACCGTATCTATAACCACGAGATACTGCCTCCTTTCAAGCCCTGTTCATTCGTTGATCGGAATTGACCCTAATAAGTACATACCCGATATTTAAACGTTATTATAACGAAGCCATGTCTCAAATGAATCACGAAAGCCTCTCGTTCAAAAAACAATCGTATCTTTCCGACAACTCGGTGAAAAACAAAAAAATCACTCCATCGAGTCATTGATCTATTAACCGATGTATGGTATTTGAAGCTGCATACTCATCTACTCGTACATTCGATAAAAAAGAAAAAGTCCCCGTAAATACGGGAACCAGGCACTCTTCTTTGAATGAAACAACGGACTCTATGTTTTTCTATTTATTCGGACGCACTTTCTGCAGGTCTGAACGTAGATTCTCTTACGATAAGCTCAGGGTCAATTCGAACATTGCCCCCGCGTTTCATCGTACCATCCATGCGCTTTAGCAGCATATCCGCTGCGGCAAGCCCAATCCGGTCAGTAGGCTGCCGGACCGTTGTCAAATGGGGGCGCAGCTTGGATGAAATATACTGATCGTCATAACCCACAATGGCTACCTGTTCTGGAACCCGGATGCCTTCTTCCAGAAGAGCGTTCATGACCCCGAGCGCGATATTGTCATCGCCTGCGAATACGGCGGAAGGAAGTCGTCCTTCCCGCAGCCATTTACGGCAGACATCATAGCCAAAGTCGATTTCGAAATCGCCCGTAATCATTTCGAACGGCGCCAGGCTCCTTTCCTCAAGCGCCTGCAGAAAGCCGCTGCGGCGTTCTCTCGTACTGCGGAACATATCCTGCCCGCTGATATGCGCAATGGAGGTATGGCCGAGATCAAGCAGGTGCTTCGTTGCGGCATAACCGCCTTTGTAGTTGTCTATAGTGACGGAATAAGCGTCATTATCCGGCTTCTGGTTGTCTATCAGGACATAAGGGATATTCCGCCGTTTCAATTCCACGATATAGTTGTCTTCTTCCATCGGTGAGAGCAGAATCAGTCCGTCCACGCGGTCTTCCTGAATCAGATAATGGGCTTCGTCGGAGCCTATGCCCGTAGAGACCGAAATGGCGAGGAAATAACCGTGAAGTGCCAGCACCTCATTCAGCTCCTTGACCACAGCGTCGAAGAAAGAGTCCTGAAGGGTGGTCACAATCAAGCCGACGATCCCTGTCTTACCGCGTGCTAAACTCCGGGCAGCCGCATTGGGACGGTAATCAAGCTCCTTGATGGCCTCCAGAACCTTAAGTCTGTTTTTCTCTCGAACCGATTCGGCACCGTTTAAGACACGTGAAACCGTCACGACGGAGAGTCCTGATTTTTTGGCTACGTCAAATATACTAACCTTCATGGTTTATACTCCTTGCGGCAGATTTTCCGTACGTTTACATTGACTTAACACTAGTATACATGCACGGAGGCCTGGCCGCGAAGCTAATTTAACAAAAGCACCGCCCCTTTCGGGACGGTGCGATAAGTTTTTTGTTTTAACGTTTGATAATTTCCATGACTTTTTTCTGGATCGTCGGCATCACTTCTTCAACGGTCTTATGTCCGGTATCGATCGGCTGCATTTCGTTGATGAACATGTCGTTGATCTGCGAATAGTTGGTGATCAGGTGATTGTAGGATTCAAAGCCGTATTTGACAGCGCCTTCGTAAACCTTTTTCACATCTTCCGGATCGATGCCCTCAAAATGCTTGTAATAAGCCTCGGCTGCCTTCGTATTGACAGGAGGGTTGCCGCCGCTCAGGTCAATGGATTTTTCCTGAACTTCATCGCTGACCAGATATTTGATCCATTCAAAAGCTTCCTTCGGATGCTTGGAATCTTTCAGAATAAAGAGGGGATCGACGAACAGCACGCTGCGGATCTTCTCGTTGCCGCCGGCAGGAACTGCAGCCACGCCGACCTTGAACGGGAAGTCATTGGAGCCGGCCAGGCTCCAGGAACCGCTGACGGTCATGCCAATCTTGCCGGTTACGAATGCATCGCCATTTTGCCCGGCTACGCTCTTACTCCATTCCGTCGTCGGGGAAACCTTATCTTTTAAAATCAGGTCAAACAGTTTGTTATAGGTTGCGATCACTTCAGGAGAATCGAAATGAGTCTCTGTAGGCACGCCGCCGTTAGTCCAGGTATCCTGAGAGTATGGCTCAACGCCGAAATACAGCGGGCGCATATCGCGTTCGGACCATGTGAAGTCGACGCCATACTGTGTTTTAGCGATATCGTCGGATACATGAGTCATTTTCTTTGCATCTTCGACCATTTTGTCAAACGTCCAGCTCTTGTCCTCGTAATCGCTTGGAGGATAAGGAACATTGGCAGCATCGAACATGTCTTTGTTATAGAGCATGAGAGTCACATACATATTGACCGGAATGCCGTATACATGGTCTTTGACGGTATAAATTTCCATGAGGTCATCCGGGATGCTGTAATCGGATGCTTTAAATCCGTCTTCTTTTATCATGTCGCTCATATCAAGCAGCATATCTTTGTTGAAATATTCCGCAAAGCCACCGTAGCCATAGTGGCTTGTCACGTCAGGCGATTTACCGCCGGCGATCAGCGTCTGCAGCTTGCTGTCGAACTGCTCGTAAGGTGCCTTTTCTATTCTGACCCTGATGTTCGGGTGCTTGGCTTCAAAGTCCGGAACCAGCTTTTCAATAAACGTGCGGTCTTCCGAATCCATGGTGTAGTGCGTTATCGTTACTTGCTCGCCTGAAGAGCCAGCGCTATCGCCTTTGCCTGCGGGAGCCACTTCTCCCGCTGATTTGCCGCCGCTGCAGCCGGACAATGCCAATACGACGAGCAAGCTGAACGCAAGCAGAAGTGCATAGGTCTTTTTAATCCTTCTTTTGTTCATGATCTACAGTCCCCCATATACTCAAGTTTTTTTGCCGCCGCTGCGGCGGGGTCTTTACTTGATGCCTGTAAGTACAATTCCTTCAACGAATCGTTTCTGGGCTATCGCAAATAAAGTGACGATTGGCAGCATGGCCAGCACGGAGGCAACCATGAGCAGATGCCACGGCGGAATGCGAAACCGCGACGAGGTGAAGGAAGACATACCGACCGGAAGCGTAAATTTATCCGATGAGCTTAGGTAGAGCACGGGTGTCAGCAAGTCGTTCCAGCTGTAAATGAAGGCAAAAATCGCAACGGTTGCAAGTGCCGGGCCAGACAGAGGCAAGGCAATCCGCCACCACATCCGCAGCTCGCCGCAACCGTCCATGCGTCCGGCGTCAAACAGCTCATCCGGCAGGGTGGAAAAGAACTGGCGCAGCAAAAAGATGTTGTATGCCGAGCCGAAAAATGCAGGTACGATCAGCGGCAAGAACGTATCGATCCAGTTCAGCTTGGAAAAAAGAATGAACTGCGGGATCATAATCGCCGGATAAGGAAGCATCATGGTGCTGAGCATCAGCATGAACCACAGGTTGCTGCCCTTGCCCCGGTATCTGGCGAAGCCGTAGCCTGCCAGCGACGACGACAACAGGGTGCCGACCACGGTGAGAATGCCGATAATGAGACTGTTCATGTACATTTGGCCGAAGTTCAGCGTTTCGAAAATTTCCTTGTAGTTGCTCCACTGCCAGGAATCCGGCAAAAAGGTCGGAGGAAACTTCAGCAGTTCCTTCTTCGATTTCAATGAGGTCGAGACCATGAAAAACAAAGGCAGGAGCATGAGAAAGGTAGTGACCACTAAGGCAATAAAGCTGGCAATGCTTATTGCATCGATTTTGCGCCGGCGTTTATTCGTAGAAGGTGAAGTCGAAGGACTGGCTGCCGGAATGTTACTCATCTGCGTCCGCCTCCTTCATAATGAACATAACGGTTCGAGAATTTCATAATAAGTGCCGTAAACAGCATGACAACGATCAGCAGAACCCACGCGAGAGCGGAGGAGTATCCAGCCCGGTATTCTTTGAAGGCGCTGGTGTACAGGTTGTAAACATAGAACCATGTTGAGTAGTTCGGACCGCCTTGGGTCATGACATACGCTTGCGTAAATACCTGGAAGGAGTCAATGACCCCCATAATCAGCTGGAACAATAGCACCGGTGAGATCATGGGAAGCGTCACATTCAGAAAAATCCGGAAGCGTCCCGCACCGTCAAGCTTGGCGGCTTCCACGAGACTTGCAGGTACACTCATGAGCCCCGCGAGGAACAGAATCATGCCTGAGCCTACTGTCCAGAAGGACATAATCATCAGAGCGTAAAGTGCATAATCCGGACTCATGAGCCAAGATGGGCCACGGATGCCGAACCAGGACAGAACGTAGTTGAACAGGCCGATCGATGGATTAAAGATCCAGTACCACAGCAGTGACATCGCCACGCCGGATACCATGCTCGGAAAGTACATGGCGGTGCGGAAAAATCCGCGGAACGGTATTTTCGTATTGAGCAGGAGCGCAAATCCGAGTGCCAGCAGCAGTTGGATCGGTACGCTTATAAACGTATACCGCACCGTTACCACAACGGATTTCCAAAACAGATCATTGTGAAACATTTCGATGTAATTCGCCAGGCCGACATATTTCGGCGGATGGATAATGTCATAGTCCGTGAAGCTGTAATAAAGGGATGACAGAATCGGATAATAGGCAAACACAAGGAAACCGATAAGCCATGGAGCAATGAAGAGGTACATGTATAACGTCTGCCGCCGGCTTTCGCGATGGGTCACGTAAACACCAACCTTTCTTTTTATTATGAAAATTATAACGCTTTAACTTTCAATATAAAGTTTGCCCTGTTTCAAGGCATTCATAGGATGATGTAAACATAAAAGTTAAAGTGCTTTAATTTTCCATATCAATCTGATGACAATATCATAGAGGATGATTTCCCAATTATCAACTCTTTTTTTGGAGAAATGAAAGCGCTGCATCGCTTTGCTAATCATTTAGATACAGATTCGGCATGCCCCTTTCTTACCATTAAAAAACCTTCCAGTGATCGAATGACGATCATTGGAAGGTTTTGGTTCCCGTAGACTACAACCCTGCCGCTATTTATTTGCGAACGACAGTATAGCCTTTATCCTTAAGCAGCTTCACGATGCCGTGCTCACCCAGATAGTGGGCTGACCCTACCACAATGAAATACTCTTCGTTTTTGCCGTTTTTCAAATACCCGTCGATTTTGTCTGCCATGCCGATGTTGCGGTCGATCAGCATCGCTTTGTTATATTCCTCGTCACCCGATATGCTGTTTGTGAACTCGAGCAGCTGCTCATCATTGCCCGTTTTCCACATTTCGGCCATCTGGTTCACGCTCTCATCCAGCACGTCGAAGTTATCGAGGGCGGTATTGAGGTTTTTCTCCTGCAGCTCTTTGGAGAAGTTATCAAACATGCCCAGCTGGGATTCATAAGTTTCCAGTTCCAGAATCGGCACTTTGCGTTCGATGGCCTTCTGGATGAAATACAGGTCGATTCCGGCTGATGCGTCGTACCCGGCTTTCACGGATTTCAGACTACTAATTGTGGTTTCGGCAACCCAAGGCTTGAATGCATCGAGTGCATTCGGCTGCATGCCGCTTTGCTTCAGAATTTCGCCCAGCTTGGCATAGGTCTCACTGGATACATGGTCCTTCAAGGTTGTCCCATCCTGATACATGCCCAGATCCATGATCAGTTTCTGCTGCTCCTCATCAGCCGCTTTGCTGATATCAATCTCGACACCCAAATAGTCCGCCTCGGCAAATGCTTCTTCAAACTCCGGACGCAGCGGGTAGAAGCTGTCATCCGCGATATGCATGGAGCCTACCAGGTACACCGTATTCCCGTTGCTCTCCACTTCCCACATGAAGCCGCGGCCACCCGCTTGCCCGGTTTCCGTTTCTTTGGAAACCAGCAGAACGGAGCGAGTTTTCGCATCCCAGCTAACCTTATAACCCGCAGCGTCCCCAACAACCCGAATGGGCGCATAGGTTACGCCATGGATTTGTTTCAGTTTGCCTTTCAGGGTAATGGTTTTACCATCCACCACCGCAGTAATGGTGTCATCTGCAGCACCCGTCAGTTGCACGTCCAGAGCCTGGAGCGTTGTTCTGAGCGGAACAAGCGTTGTGCCCTTATCTATCATCGGTGTACCAAGCGAATAGTGAACAACTTGGTTATCGACTTTTACTGCCGGCTGCTGTGGCGCTGCCATGGCAGGCACTGCCGAAGCGAGCAAACCAACCGAAATCGCGAGGGACAAGAGCATTTTTTTCCAATTTTTCATTTATGTAATCTCCTTTATTCTCGTGTAGTTTTGAAACTACTTAGTTTGTGACAAAGAATAACCGCCATGGGGCTTCATTTATGATCAAAGATTGATGAGAGTTCGCCATACCGATATTGTCGTTATGGCGAACCCTTATCTTCTACTTTCTTGCTTTCAGCAACCATAACTTCTTGTACTGTCTATGCTTACATCTTATAAGCCTTCATCGCTTTTCTAAGCTCCTTGAATGTAGGGCGCTTGCCGTACATCAGGACACCGGTGCGATAGATTTTCGCAGCCAGCCAGCCGAAGACGAGAATGGCTACGACCAGGATCGCCAGCGAGAGCAGGATCTCCCATAATGGAATGTTACCAAGTCCGATCCGTACCAGGATCGTGGTCGGCGAGATGAACGGGATGTAAGTAGACACCTTCATCAGCATCGAGTTCGGAGCGCTTAGGCTAAAGATCGCGATATAGAACGCCACCAGCGACAGCATCGTGATCGGCATGACCGCCTGCCCCAAATCCTCGGTCCGGCTGACAATCGAACCAATGGCCGCGTAGAGCATCGCATACAAGAAATAGCCAAGGATGTAGAAGACCAAACCGAACACCAGCAGCATCGGGTCTATCGCTGTCAGATCGAGATTCATGTCCTTCAATGTATCCATATTGTGCGGCAGCATCAAGTTCACGGCGGCCACAACTCCAAATGCCGCGATCTGTGACAGTCCCAGCAGGAACATGCCGATAACCTTACCAAACATTTGGCTCAGCGGAGATACGCTTGTAATCAAAATCTCCATAATGCGGGAGCTCTTCTCTGTCGTTACTTCTGAAGCGATCATGTTACCTGTTCCCATCAAAGTGAAGAAGAAGAGAATAATCAGTGCATACACGACGATGTAGTTAATTACCTCCGAAGCCCCTTCATTCTCACCGGAAGCTCCGCCTGCGTTACCTGTTTCTGTAGGGTCGATACCCCGAGTGTCGATTTGAACCGGCGTATTCAGCTCATTGATCTGCGTTTCGGACAAATCCAATCCTTCTACAATGCTGCGCGTCTTCGCCACTTGCAGCGCTGCTTGCAGATTGGATTGCAGTTCCGGGCTCATGGCCTCGTCTTCAGAACTGTAGACCACGGTCGGGAACGCATTGCCTTCTTGTGCTTCAAACTTCAAATAACCTTCGATTACGCCATCCTTAATATCCTTATTCAGAGCTGCCTCATCTGCCGCTTCGTATTTGACGAATTCATAGGAGGTTGACGGCAGGTTACTCCAAGTAGTCTCCAGTTGTTCGGCGAGCGTCTGCTCCTGTCCATAAACCAGACCGATGCGGGTGGTTTCTTCGGATCCTGCCTTATCTCCCGTAAACATTTGGATCAGAAAAGGAAGATTGATCCCGATCGTAATAATGAGTGCAAAAATCAACGTTGAAACGAGAAAGGACTTCGTTCTTACTTTATTCATGAATGTAAATCGGATAACGGTCCACATATTATTCATTGGATTCACCTACCGCCTTTATGAAGATTTGATTGAGTGTCGGCTCCTTCACTTCAAACCGATGGATCGTGCTTTGCGACATGGCTGTATTCAAAATGTTTTGCGCTGCCTCAACCTGGCTGATCCGGATGGAGTAGCCGTCCTCTGTTCGCTCCACAGCCGTTACGCCAGGCAGGGCTTCAAGGCCTCGGACTTCACCCGACGTACCGAGCACCACTTCTTCACGAGGGTACTTGGATTTGATATCCTTCAGGTTCCCCTTCACTACCGTATTGGAGCGATGCAGTATAGTAATGTTCTTACACAACTCCTCGACATGTTCCATCCGGTGGGTGGAGAACAGAATGCTCGTGCCCTTGTCGCGAAGCTCTTTTACCGTTGATTTCAGAAGTTCGACGTTTACTGGATCCAGTCCGCTAAAGGCTTCGTCCAGAATCAGAATTTGCGGGTCATGGACAACCGCTGCGATAAAGCCCATTTTTTGCTGGTTACCCTTGGAGAGCTCTTCAATCTTCTTATCGTAATAGTCAGGTACTTCAAACCGTTCCAACCAGTATTTCAGACTCTTATCCGCGTCTTTCGCGGACATGCCCCGCAGCTGTGCCAAGTAGGAAATCTGCTCGCTGACTTTCACTTTCGGGTATAACCCGCGCTCCTCCGGCAAATAACCCATAATGTGACGCAGTTCTTTGTTATACGGCTTGCCGTTATACAGGATCGTTCCGTCATCCGGGTAGATCAGCCCAAGCACCATCCGCATGGTGGTTGTTTTGCCGGCTCCGTTCGCCCCGAGCAGTCCGTAGATTTCACCTTCCTCAACCTGAAGCGAAATCCGGTTTACCGCCGTTTTGTCTGCATAAATCTTAACTACATTGTCTAATTGCAAGCGTTGCATATCGTAAAAACCCCTCTCTATCCTAGTTCTGCACGTTGGCAGGAATGTTTCCGTCAATCCATAATCGAAGCACTTCATCCAGCTCCAGGGAACGGGTCTGAATGAACGGGATGCCTGCAGACTGCAGGATCTTCTCCACTTCCAAGCATTCCGTTGTTATAAAAGAAATCGTAGTCGCTGTCTCTTGTTTGCAGCTCAGAATACCCGGCAGCTCCTCGGCAATGGAGGTATCCCCTTGGATCCAGCACTCCTTCCAGTTATCCAGGAGCGAATCCTTCTCCACCATGCCCAGCAGCTTCCCATGATGGATGAGAATGACGTAGTCCGCCAGACGCCGAATTTCATCTACCACATGGGTGGAGAGCACAATCGTTGTATCCATGGACTTCATCACTTTCTGCAGCTGATCGATCATCAGCTTCCAAGCGAAAGGATCGAGGCCGGAAGAAGGTTCATCCAGGAGCAAAAACTTGGGCCTAGGGGCAAGTGCAGCGGCGATCTCAAACTTGCGCCGTTCCCCTTTGGACATCTTGCGAAGTTTTACGCCTCGCGGGACATCGAACCGGGATAGCAGCTCATCGAAAAAATAACCGTCCCAAGTGTCATACCAGGATGCGCGAAAGCTGGCCGCTTCGTCCGCCGTCATATGCTGTTCCTCTACGCTCAGCTGTTCGGGTACGAATCCCATTTGTTTTCGAATGGAGATCGGAAGCTCTCTCGGGTGAGATTCACCGAACCAGGTAATCTCCCCTTCGTCCGGAAACACGGTCTGCATCATCATGTTCAGCAGCGTGCTTTTTCCCGAACCATTAGGTCCCACAAGGGCAACGATATACCCTTGAGGGATCGATAATTGGATCGGACCGATGGTTTTCGTTTTCCGTCGTTTTATGACATTACGAAATTCAATAACATGCGGTTCCATGGAATGTTAGCGACCTCCTTTTGCGTCATATTTTTCCCGAACAACTTCCATGAACATTTCTTTCAATTCATCTTCATTAAATTGAACGGAAAGCCCTTTATCCACTGCTATCCTTAACGCCTCAATCACCGCGTCGCGTTTATATTGTTCACGGGCCTGGTCGCCGACACCAGCAACAAAAGTTCCCGTACCTTGTCTCGTTCGCAGCAACCCTTCATTCTCAAGATCCTGATACACCCTGCGCACCGTAATAACGCTACACTTCAGATTCCCGGCAAATTCCCTAATGGATGGCAATAACGTTCCCTCCTCGATCTGACCGCTAATAATGAGCGAGCGCAGCTGTGTTTCAATCTGGTGATATAAAGGCTCTGCGCTATTTTCATTGATCTGTATCAGAAGTCGCACCTTTTACCACCTCGCTTTTCTTTGTACATAAACCCGTGCCATTGCATGCCATACGGATTCATCTCCATAGCCTTCATGATAAATCCCGGGTCTGCTGCCGAATGTAGGTTAATTTGCTCATAAGCAGCATAGCCGCCAGTCCAACAATCAGCGATCCCCACATGACCGGAGATAACAGGCCCCATTTCATGGAGGCTCTCACAAAGAACCCAAAAATGCTGTAGCCCAGCAAGCTAAGCATAACGGCCGTTCCGGAGGTTAGCGACATCACCAGAAGGGAATTCCCGAAGTACCTCTTACCACTGCACATATGTTCCCAGTAAATATAGGGTCCCGTTATTAAAAATCCGATGCCGATCCAGGTCAGTACAAATGCAATATAGCTCGGGAAATCCATTGCGGCTCTAATATGATTGCCTATCGCATAAATGACTCCAAATAATACGATGCCGTTTATGACAAAAGCGATCAGCGAGTACATGATCCGGCTTACGAAGATGGCCGAGGCCGGTACCGGTATACTCCGGTAAAAATACAGCATCCGGGTGTACGAATCCTCGTTCAGATACCGGAAAGACCTCCTGCTAAATAGAAACCCCAACAACGGAGCGTAGAATACCAATAGAAAGTCAATCAGTGGGTTGATGTACTCATTCAAATGTTCAAACTGATTGTCAATGATAACGCTTGTGGCAAATCCCATATACACCATAAACAGCATGGTCCATACCATTTGCAGCTTGTCGCTAACGAAGTCTTTCTTTACGATCTTCATCGCATTATGGAAAACCTGTTGCAATGCGTCTCACCCTTTCATTTCTTCATATATTCATTTTGTTATCATCGCAGTTTAAGTTTTACTGTGCTTAGTGTGATTACTGTGCTCACTGTATATATCTTTATACACAGTATATGGTGTGTATATAAACAGTGTCAATAGAAGTTGTAAAAAAATTCCCGTCAGAAGCTTCCTGTCGGGTGCCACCCTCCCTTGCCGCGGCTCATTCAAGAGCTTCTCTGCACAAGGGGAGTGTAACCGTGGAGGAGACCTGGCGTTCGCCTTTGAAACCGGGAAACAACCCTCTCATCTCATCCCAGTTTCCTGGTTTCAACAGCGACCGGAGCGGTTACACTCCCCCACCTCTGCCCTCACACTCTAAACACCCGTCAGAGGCTTCCTGCCGGGTGTTACTCTCCCTTGCCGCGGCTCATTCAAGAGCTTCTCTGCACAAGGGGAGTGTAGCCGTGGAGGAGACCTGGCGCTCGCCTTTGAAACCGGGAAACAACCCTCTCATCTCATCCCAGTTTCCTGGTTTCAACAGCGACCGGAGCGGATTCACTCCCCCACCTCTGCCCTCACACTCTAAACACCCGTCAGAGGCTTCCTGTCGGGTGCCACCCTCCCTTGCCGCGGCTCATTCAAGAGCTTCCCTGTGCAAGGGGAGTGTAGCCGTGGAGGAGACCTGGCGTTCGCCTTTGAAACCGGGAAACAACCCTCTCATCTCATCCCAGTTTCCTGGTTTCAACAGCGACCGGAGCGGATACACTCCCCCACCTCTGCCCTCACAATGCTCCTGAATGAGCCGCCACTCAAATAAAAAACACCCGCCAGATTTCTCTGACGGGTGTTCTCCCACGCTTACATTCCAAATATCACTTTCCACACAGGCTGGGTATGCCCGCCCGGATATAACAGGTATAGCAAGGTATACACGGCTACGCCGGTAATGGCGGTAAAGAACCAGATGATCGACGTGACTCTGCCCCACTTGCGGTGCTTGGAATACTTCTCCTTAAAGCCGAGGGTCAATGTCGTAATTCCGAAGACCGCGGCTACGGTAGCCAGCACAATGTGGAAGACCAGGAATACCTGATAATACGGTTGCAGATCATCGGGCCCCCCCCATGACGTGTTGCCGATGAATACGGTGCGCGAGGAATAGATGATAAAGAAAATGACGGCGGCGATGGCCGCCCAGATCATCACTTTCTTGTGGGCTTCGCGCTTCCCCTTAATAATAAGACCCCAGCCAATCGCTACCAGCACGGCGCTGATGACAATAAACGTTGTACTGACCGTGGGAAATATAAAAAACCAATCCATATGGATCCCCCTTCAATAATCCTCTTACGCCTGATTGAGCTTGCCGGGAGGAATCTCGCTAGGCAAAGGATCGTCTTCCTGATTTTCTCGTTTGTACCAATGAAAGAACACATAGGCCAGCATCGAGGCAAAAATGATCTCTTGGAAAAACTTCATGATGATCCCGCCTACCCGCTGGTCAATCGCAGGCTCCAGATAACCGAAGAACTCAGGTCCGCCAAATTGGCTGAGCAATGCCGAGGTATCGCCAGCCACGCAGTATCCCATCGCCTTTGCCCATACCACCGGATCGCTGTACGTTGCGTACATCGGCTCGCTCGAGAATATAATGAGCGCACACGCCGGAGTTAACAATACCATGTTGAGAAAGATGTATCCCATTTTCAGAAGACCTGAGGACTTGTCCTTCTCCGGAATCGGGTTAATGATAGCCCACCACATCAACATTGAGGCGATGAACAGGATCAAATAGTACAAGCGGTGCACCCAGAAGTTCAACATGACAAAGTCATGGATAACCGGGACGTGATAAAAAGAAAACAAACCGTTAAACAGAACCGCAGCAACGATCGGACGCGCAAGAAAACCGAGCTTCTTAAACGGGTTGACCTTATCGAAGGCACGCCACATCCAGACAGGAATACCCAGAATCAAGAGCGGCATCGCCATTAAATAGGACATGGCCATACTGACCATATGAAACGAGAACATCGTATGTCCTAGCAGTTCAATAGGTCCACCCTGCGCAAGATAGAACGTAAGCATACCGCCTACAAACAGTGTTTTCCTTCCTGCGGAAACTGGAGCGCTCCCTTCGAATCTACTGCTCAGCGGCCCGGTCAACAGGAAGTAGCCTGCTGTTACGAGCAGCATAAATGCCAGGAACAAGGGACTCCATTTATCTGCAAAACTAAAATATTCTAAGCCCAGCATGCAAAAACCTCCCCTTAACGGGTAAAATTCTGTCGAAATTGTGACACCTTCCTACGATTTAAAAAAAGAGGGGGCTGAAGAGCCCACCTCTTTTTCATTTTACCACCAAACCCAGAACAGTGCCATGACAATACAGGTACTAGCTACGAAGAAGCCGCCAATCATAAACAGGATTGGCATCAGATGCCCTTTGTCCTTCAAGTGCATCCAGTAACCCATTTGCACGAACACCTGCAGCACAGCCATAACCAGCAAAATGATGATCGTAAATGCTGTGTTGATGCCACCGGCTGCGACAGCCGCAAAAGCAATCGCAGTCAGGACAATGGAGAAAATAAAGACAACAATGTGTTTCTCAGGGCCTTCCACACGATGGCGGTGTTTAACTGTAGGCCCCTCATTAGATTGTTGATTCGCAGTCATTCCTTAGCCCACCTTTCCAAGAAGGTATACGACCGAGAAGATGAACACCCATACAACGTCGATAAAGTGCCAGTACATGGCAGAAACATATACCTTAGGTGCTGTAACCACGGTTAACCCTTTTCTGTACAGCTGAGCGATCAACAGGCTGATCCACACAACCCCGAAAGCAACGTGGGCACCGTGGAAGCCAACCAGCGTATAGAATGCAGACGAGAATGCACTCGTCTTCATGTTAAACGATTCATGCACAACATATTCATAGAACTCATAAATCTCAAGGCCAAGGAACCCAAGACCCAGAACAACGGTTACGATCAGCCACAACTTCAGCTTCTCGATATTGTGACGGTGGAGCGCCTGAATGGCGAACACACTGGTCAAGGAACTGACAAGCAATATCAGCGTTGCTGCTGCCGTAATCGGCAGAGAGAACAGCTCGGCTGCGGTTGGGCCTTCGTTGTTCTGCCCGCGAAGCGCCAGGAACGTTGCAAACAACGTACCGAAGAGCACGGCCTCTCCACCGAGGAAGAGCCAGAAACCAAGAACCTTATTACGGCCTTCGAGTGTTGCCTTCTCCGGCTCGTGAGGAAGTTCGCCGTTTACATGTTCAGCGTGACTCATGCTTTACCCTCCCCTTCCAGTTCTTCAACTTCGATGTGATATCCATGATCATCGTACAGGGAACGAGCGATCATTGCCGCGAACGTAATCAGAAGACCAACAATCAGAACGATATATTTATTGAAGATTAAGCTCATGAACGAATTCGAGAAGTCCTCCGTGCTAAACATGAAACCAAGACCCGCGATAAACAGACCCAGTGACATCACAAACGGAAGGATACTTGGCGAAGGCATGTGGATCGGACCCACCGGTTCGGATGGTGTCATCTCTTTATTGCCTGCCATCTTCTCTTTCCAATAAGCGTCAATGCCGCGAACAAGCGGAATTTGCTTAAAGTTGTACTCTGGCGGTGGAGAAGGAATACTCCACTCGAGCGTACGGCCATCTTCCCATGGATCGGCCGGAGCACCAACCGGTTTTCTCGAAGTAATCACAACGTTTGCCAAGAAGGCCAAAACGCCGATTCCCATCAAGATTGCGCCGATGGTACTGATAAAGTTAAGCTCGTCAAAATTCTGGTTCGGCAGATATGAGACAATCCGCCGTTGCATACCGAGCAATCCAAGGAAATGCTGTACGAAGAATGTCATATGGAAGCCGATGGCGAACAACCAGAACGTCCATTTTCCAAGCGTTTCGTTCAGTACGCGACCGAACATTTTTGGCCACCAATAATGCAATCCGGCAAACAAACCGAATACCAGACCACCAACGATAACGTAGTGGAAGTGAGCTACAACGAAGTACGTATCATGGAACTGGAAGTCTGCAGGAGCAGATGCCAGCATGACGCCGGTAACCCCACCCATAACGAAGGTCGGTACGAAACCGATCGCGAACAGGTTTGCACTGGTAAAGCGGATTTGACCGCCCCACATCGTAAAGAGCCAGTTAAAGATTTTGATACCGGTAGGAACGGCAATCAACATCGTTGCGATGGAGAAGAGCGCATTCGCTACAGGTCCAAGACCCGTCGTAAACATATGGTGAGCCCAAACCATGAAGCCCAAGAAGGCGATCAGGATGGTTGCAAATACCATGGAGCTGTATCCGAACAAACGTTTACGGGAGAATGTCGGAATAACTTCGGAGATAATACCGAACGCCGGCAAAATCAGAATGTAAACTTCAGGGTGACCGAAGATCCAGAAAATATGCTGCCACAATACGGGACTACCGCCAGCCGCAACATCAAAGAAATTGGCACCGAGCAAACGGTCAAAGCTAAGCAATACGAGACCTACTGTAATTGCAGGGAATGCAAACAGGATCATGGCCGATGTAATGAAAGCCGTCCATGTAAACATCGGCATTCTCATGAAGGACATTCCAGGTGCACGCATCGTTATGATGGTAGCCAGGAAGTTGATACCACCGATCAACGTACCCAGACCTGCAATCTGAAGACCTATGGTATAAAAGTCTACACCGTGCGTGGACGAGTAGTCATTTGTGGAAAGCGGTGTATAGGATGTCCAGCCCGCATCAGGCGCGCCGCCCATAATCCAGCTAAGATTGAGCAAAAGTCCACCGAACAAAAACGTCCAAAATCCAAGCGAGTTTAAAAATGGAAATGCGACGTCACGTGCACCGATCTGAAGCGGAATAACCGCGTTCATCAAGGCGAAGATAACTGGCATAACGCCAAGGAAGATCATTGTCGTTCCGTGCATTGTAATCAATTCGTTAAATACTTGAGCCGATACCAGATCGTTCATCGGCTTGATCAGCTGCAAGCGAATCAGAATCGCTTCAATACCGCCAATCCCGAAGAAGAAGCCGCCCGCTATCAGGTATAATATCCCGATTTTCTTGTGGTCAACGGTTGTAAGCCAATCCATTAACCCCGTGTAGCGTTTGACGCTATGGCTTTGAGCATGAGCGTGAGCCAAGGTTTGTACCCCCTTTTAAAGTTCTTGCTGCTGTATTAATAATCCAACTTATAATTGGCCAAGTAATCGGCAATCTGCTCGATTTCTTCGTCACTGAAGCCGAGATCCTTCGGATTAGGCATCGTGTTGCCAGGTTTTACAGCCTGAGGCTCCATCAGCCATTCCACCAGGTTGTCTTTCGTCGGCTTTGTGCCTGGTTTGCCGCTTATGTCGTTCAGCAAGATACTCGCAATCGTCTCACGTGATCCAATGCCGGTCAGGTTAGGACCCATGGCTCCGCCTTGGTCGCCCACAGCGTGGCAAGAAAGGCAGTTGGTCTTGAATTTCTCGGCGAGTGCCGCATCGGCAGGAAGCACAGCAGGTTCTTTAAATGCCGCAACCCATTTGTCAAATGCCGCATCGTCAACCGCTTTCACCCGGAATTCCATGAAGCCGTGAGAAGGACCGCACAACTCTGCGCATTTACCAATGTATGTATCTGCTTTGTCAGCAACCAGAGTCATGTAGTTAACGCTGCCTTCTGTGTTTGTATCCATCTTGCCGCCGAGCGATGGTACCCAGAAGGAGTGAAGCACATCATTCGTTTTTAATTGGAAAGCAATTTTCTTGCCTACAGGAATAACCAGCTCTTGAGCGGTTCTTACGCCGTAGTCTGGATAATTGAACTCCCACCAGAACTGGTGAGAAGTAACTTCCACCTTAACTGCATCTGGATTGTTCCAGTCGTTCTCTCCATAAGCAAATACCTTTTGAATAGTAGGAACTGCAAGCACGAGTACCAAGAGCAGCGGAATCGCCGTCCAAATAATCTCCAGCTTATGGTTACCTTCTACTTGCTCAGGAATTTCATCTTGTCCCTTCTTTCGACGGAATTTAACAAGCACGTATGCGGCGATTCCAAATACCACAACCATTACGACGATCATAATCGAAATGGAGAGCTTAATTAAATCCAGTTGACCTTGTGCTACCGGACCTTGTGGTCTTAAGACCGACAAATCCTCTCGGCCGCAGCCGGATAACACCAAAGCAAACATGGCCATCAAAGGAAGAAGACGCTTTACAGCCTGCCACCGTTTCATCATTGATCTACCCCACTTTTCCGATTTTCGTAGACTACCATCCGGCGCAAACAGCGGTAATCTACCTGCACAATCACGGATGAAGTAATCCTGTCAATTAAAGCAATCACTTATTAAATATAAGTTCATGGGTTGCTTTTGTCAATCATTCACAGGGAGTTCACAAATTGTTCGAAAAGTCGTCAAAGTCGCGCCATTACTGATTTTGCAATCGCTTTCAAACTGTATCTCCCCTCCTGTGACCCATCATTCGACATTCTTCACACCCCGTCAGCGACAGCCTTCATAGCTATATATACAGTCATTTCCGCCTTTTTGAATCTATATGCAGCCTTCCCCCATTTATCTGGACACCCATGCTATAAGGAGGTGTTCTTCGAAAAGCCCAGACAGCCTCACGAAGAAAACCTCCTATTATTATGGTATATTTTTCGGAATCTTAATCCGTCAGGATAACCGCTTCTCCACGCGTAATGGCAATCGTATGCTCATACTGGACACCCACCGATCCATCCGCACTGGAAATGGTCCAGCCATCATCCCCCCAGAACACGGCGCCCGAGGGGCCCAGGGTAAAAACGGGTTCGATGGTAATGACCATTCCTTCCTTGAGTTTGAGTCCCCTTCCGGGAACTCCATAGTTCGGCACATCGGGCGGCTCGTGGATGGCACGGCCGATGCCATGACCGACAAGCGATCTAACGATCCCGTAGCCTTCCCTTTCGGCAACCTGCTCAATCGCATGACCCACGTCGCCCAAGGTTGCACCGTGCCGGGCGGCCTCGATCCCTTTAAACAGGGCTTCATGGGTGTGTTTCATCAGCCGGCTTACTTCCGTTGAAACCCTATCTACCGCATAGGTCCAGCCGGAGTCCGCCAGCCACCCGTTCTTATTCACCACCAAATCAATGGTCACAACATCCCCGGATTCCAGCGGCCGCTGGTCGGGGAATCCATGGCACACCACCTCGTTGACCGAAGCACAAGTTGCGTATGGAAATCCTTTATATCCTTTTTGCTCGGGAAAAGCCCCGTTCTTCTCCAAAAACCTCTCGACCCTGGCATCGATCTCACCCGTCGTGATCCCCGGTTTGATGACTTTCGCTATTTCACGGTGACACGCAGCCAATATACGTCCCGCCTCGCGGATATATCCGATTTCTTCCTTCCGTCTGAGCTGTGTCCTCACATCTGTCCACTCCCTTATATCCTTTACGGATCGATTGCTAACAATATATGTAGGGACCGATGCAAAATACCCCTAGGAAATGGACTTTCGAGGAAGTATGAGCCTGTTGACTTAAAAGAGACAGGCCAACGCAAAAAAACCGTTTTCGGGACATTTGTCCCAAAAACGGTTTAACCATAAACTCTAAATGGTTCATATCATTAGTCATTAACAAGGTGAAGATGCGATGCGTGTTGGTGATATTTCTATAGACCAGGTGCTGTTACAGGTTACGAAACGGAGGAATTCAGCTTGCCAAGTTCATGCTCAACAACAAGAGTAAGCTCTTCTTCATAGCCCCCCATAATATGGTACTTCCGGACATACTCCTTTACAAATTTTTTCGGATCTTTAGGCCGGAAAATTCGTGTCATTTCCCGCAGACTTTCCTTAACCTCATTGTGACCTTTCGTTGCCATGATGGATCCCTCCCAAAACGTGTGGAATAAAATTACTCCGTTTAAAGAGAATGCCGAAAAGATCTACCTCATTAAGTTGAAGCCATATTGCAGTTCTTACGGTGACCATTAGGTTGATATTCAGCAACTTACCAATGCACCTGACACTATACATACCCTAACAGCATGCAACTGAATCATTAATATATTATATCATATTCTTCTGTTTGTTTCATCTTTCCCAAAAAATGTTTTCTTGTGCTATGTTTTTTCATCAGGTCATCCTTTGTGCCCGGAATTGGTTAAGATACATTCAAACGAACCTCCCGCCGACTCCAGATATCAAGGAATACCACAAATTGATACTCAGAATATATATTCAAATACAAGGAGGCCTTACAGATCATGACGAACTCACAGTCGATCCTGCACTCCCCCGTCGATTTAGGCTCACCTATTCCTGCTGATCCTCAAGAAGCAGGGCTTCGCCCTGATACGCTTGATCAGGTCGATCTGATCATTCAGAAACAATATCCGAAAATGCGCAGCTTTCTCCTGCTCCATGCCGGCAAACTCATCTACGAACGCTATTACAACGGTCATGGCGTTTCCTCGCTGAATGATCTCAGGTCGGCTACCAAAAGTTTTACGTCGGTGTTATGCGGCATCGCCCGCTCACGCGGCGAATTGCCTGATCTGAATTCCTCTGCAATCGATATCTTCAAAAGATATGTTCCCGAACGAGCCCATCCGCTATTGCAAAAGGTTTCCCTTCATCATCTGCTGACGATGACCTCAGGCTTTGCATGGCAAACCGGTAAAAAGCTAGGGGAACCGCTCATTCACCGATTCCACCGCAACCAAAAATGGACAAGCTTCGCGCTATCCCTTCCTGTCATTGAACAGGAAATGGGCCTCTTTCAATACCGGAGCACGGATTCCCATCTGCTCTCCGTAGCCATTAGCGAGGGTACCGGAATGGACGCTTACGCCTATGCCAGACAACATTTATTCGAGCCGCTCGGGATTCGCCATGCTGCCTGGTCCCCAAGCCCCGAGGGCCACAGCATGGGTCACGTCGGCCTCTGTCTCACCTCCCGCGACATGGCCAAATTCGGTCTTTGCTGCCTGAATGGAGGACGGTGGCAAGGCACCACGCTCATCCCGGAATCATGGCTTAAGCAAGCACTCGCTCCACAGGTTAAGGGCTATCCCGGCTTTGGCGATTACGGATTCCAGTGGTGGACCGGCATTCAGAACGGGACTCCCTTTGCGCTTGCACACGGCCATGGAGGACAGCAAATCTACCTTTTCCCCCAATTGGATACGGTTGTCGTATTTACAGCCGACAGCAAAGTCAGCCGCTGGAAGAACCCGCGGTTTCTGCTGGAGCGCTATATTCTTGATGATTTAAAATCAAAACCCGCTGCGTCACCGCCATACAATTGAAAGATCCTCAACTTCTGCCCTTCCCTACACCAGGAGGAGGATTCCGTTCTTTCCCGAGTCCGTAATCTGACTTACATGCAAATTACAGCGGATAGTACCTCCTCTTTCTGGTTACTTTATGCGATATGAATCATTTCTAAAATCAAGCATGAGAGGAGCATGTGACATGTCCGGTAAAGACAAGGATCTCCACCCTATTTCCCGAGAAGAGGTTGAAGTAGACGGAACATACACGAATGAATGGGGACGGGAGGAATATTTGAAACGAGGCGACGAATTCCCGTTCGATCCGCAGAAGGGCTCCACGGAGTGGCGGCTGGCGGAGTATGATTTTGAAAACCACCATCGAGGCATGACAGATGAGCGTCTTGTTCCGAAGGAAAAAGGTCCTGATAAACAGGTGAATGCCGAATCTCCGCTGCGGCATGATGTGGAAGTAGATTAAAGCCCTTGCATATCGGCAGTGAAGAGATGATTCATCAGACCTGCTTATAAAAGGGTGATATGACATGCGAATACCGAAACGGTTTCTGTTATGGCTGATCCCGATCGCCATCGTAGGAGCCCTATGGCTTATTGCTTACATCGTGGAGCCGGAATACGCCTATATACCGCCGGCACATAAATTGGAGAATACCACGCAGCTTCAAGCCCAGCAAAGAGGTTTCATTCGCCAGTATGATATCTGGGGCAAATCGCTTACGGTTCCCGGTACCGCCCTTCAGGATCAAGATCCCCGTTTAACAGCCGCCAATGGCGCGGTGGAGGTGACGAAAGAACTGCTTGCTTTAGGACGCCGTACACTGTATGAGGAGTCCTTTGGCAATGAGGTATTCCTAACCGATATTTTGGGGATAGTCGACGGTCCGATGAAGCTGAAGAATGTTGCCAAAGCCCTCGCGGAGTTGAAGGGAAAGGGAACCACCAATTTACGAGTCGAACTTGATCAGGATGTCACCGTCGGCGGCAAGTCTTTCCGTAAGGGGGACAAGATCGATACTGGCTTTGATGTAGCCAAGGGAGCCTATGCCCCCGTTGGCATCACGTTTAAATATGCCGAAGGCAAAACCCGGATCGGCGTTAGCTGCATGGCCTGCCATGCAACTGTCAACCGTGAGACGGGAATGATCGTCGAGGGTGCGCCCAACTCCGACCTGAACCTCGGTTTAATGCTGGCGCTGGCGCCGAATAGCGCGGCATATTTCACCCATACGGACGTTGCGAACCTGGTGGATTATGTAAAGAACGAGCAGCGTACGGTTGTTAACTCCAAAGGAAAAACCGAAGCGCTGCCGGATCCCGCCCTGCTAGAGAAAGCCGTTGACGAAAATCTGGTCAAATGGATGCCCGGCACTTTCGATACAACCGTGGATCTGGTCAGCGACGTAACCCAAATTCCCGATATGTTTACGAAGGGCGATCACCCCTACAGCTGGAGCGGCTTCGCTACCGTGGGACCCTTCAAGGGACTTAGCACCTTCAGCAACAATGTTCACGCCCAAAACACGGATACCCTGAGTCAAACCGAGGTTAGCGAACCGTTATGGGGGATCGACAAAGAGATTTATGTGGGCACCATTCTGCAAAATGCAGCCCATCGTAAGTTTCGCTATGATCCGAGCAGCGGGCTGAAGCCAACCGAATTCTTTAACCGGCTGGATCCCAACCCCGGAACCCCCGGCGTGAATGAGGCAGTTAAGATTCCAAACTTCCCGAAAGTTTCAGCCATCGCACCGAACGGGCTGTACATCAGCTCGCCGGGATTCAAAGCCGGGGAGCAAGTGAATGCCATGTCCGCCTATCAAAATACCATCCGTCCGCCTGAAACTGATCCTAAGGAAACCTCCGATGCCAAGACAATCAACCTCGGAGCGGAAGTATTTAAAAAGGCGCAATGCATCACTTGCCACGCTGGCGGATTCTTTACGAATAACCGCATTATGCGCGCGGCTGAAATCGGTACCGAGCCTGCAAGGGCCAAGGCTTTCCAGCGTACGCAGAACGTTTTTGGCGAAGCGGAGTTCTACCCGCCCGATACGCCTGTGCCGATCCCACCGGACGCCAAGATAACCAAAATCCCGCTGGACGATATCGACCCCGAGCAGATCGAGTTAGGTTTCGGCCATAAACCGTCGGACGGCGGTTATAAAGTCAAAGGGCTGATCGGTCTTCGATGGTCCGCACCGTATTTGCACGACGGTGGCGTGGCGGTCGGGCCTAACCTGACGCAAACCGGCGTAACGCAGACGCTTATGAAAGGGATTCACCCGGACCCTTACAACAGCCTGAAAGCCCTGATAGACCGTAAGCTGAGACTGCAGGTCGTCGAGGCGAACCGCAAGGATTCAAGGCTGAGAGACACCCATGTCACCGGTCAGGGACATGAGTATTGGGTCGACGAAAGCAGCGGGTTCACGCAGGAGCAGCAGGATGCTCTCGTGAAGTATCTGCTGCAATTAAAAATGAAATAAGTTCGGGATTTAACCATCATACTTTGTCCCATCGGCTCATAAGGTAAGGTATAAAGCTTGCCCTACCCCAGAACCGGTCTAAGACAAGGAGTTGATGAGATGTCCCCTTTCAAATCGTCCACAGGACTTCCCGAGAATCTGGCGGCTACGCTGTGCTATCTTTTTCCCATGGTCGGAGGAATTCTGTTTCTTTCATTAGAAAAGAGAAGCCGCTACGTCATATTTCATGCTCTGCAGTCCTTGCTGGCCTTTGGCGTCCTGGCTGTCGCTCACCTGCTGTCGAGCGCGGTGCCCATCATCGGCCTTCTGGCCTCCGCCCTCCTGGCGCTGGTCGGCGTCTTGATGTGGCTGGTGCTTATGGCCAACGCCATTCAGGGAAAATGGTTCAAGCTGCCCTGGATCGGCAATATTGCAGAGAAACAAATGCAGCGCGTATAAAGCTTGGGGAACTCACTTAAAAATGGCTGCCTCCACTCTAGGGAGGCAGCCATTTTGGGTTGGAACCTATGGAACCGGATCAAAAAAAAGGCTATCAACGTCCTTTCCTTTTCCAGAAGACCACCTCTAATCGCAGAAATTATTCTTGCGAGATAAGGAGGGTAAGCTCCTGTAGTTGATACTGTCTTATCTTAAAAAAAGCAGCCGGAGGTTATCCGGCTGCTTCAGGAGCATTAGTTATGCAGCATGCCCTTCTGCTGTTTCCCCTTGATCTGTGCGAGTGGGCTTCGTATTTCTCAAACCATTGAAGATCAGGTTCAGCACAATCGCTGTCAAGCTGCCTGCCACAATGCCATTATCGGCAAGAATACGCAGATTGTCAGGCAGACTCGCGAACAGACCCGGTACGGTTGTCACACCCAGGCCCATGCCGACGGAACACGCGATAATGAACAGATTCTCGTGACGGTTAAGGTCTACCTGATCTCCTAACATCCGAATACCGGAAGATACAACCATGCCGAACAGGGCTACCATGGCCCCACCGAGAACCGAAGTCGGTACCAGCTGCGTCATAGCCGCAATCTTCGGAACAAATCCGATCAAGACCAGCAAGCCCCCCGCCACAACGATCACGTCGCGCGTCTTCACACGGCTCATCTGAATCAGACCCACGTTTTGAGAATATGTGGTATAAGGGAACGAATTGAAAATACCGCCTACCACAATCGCAAGGCCCTCCGCACGGTAACCACGGGACAGATCTTTAGAGGTGATGTCACGATCCACAATTTTGCCAAGCGCCATAAATACGCCCGTCGATTCGGCAACGCTGACAATCGCCACCAGAATCATTGTCATAATCGGAACGAGCTTAAACTCCGGCGTACCAAAAAAGAAGGGCTGCGGAGCACGGAACCAGCCAGCTTCGCGCAGCGGGGTTAAATCCACTCCACCGTAAAATGCGGCTACCACGGTGCCTAGAATAAGACCCAGAAGCACTGAAATTGAACGCAAGAAACCTTTGGCAAACCGATTCATGATGATAATGAAGGCAAGAACGCCGAAGCCAAGGGAAATGTTGAGCGCACTGCCGAAATCCTCGCTGCCTTGACCGCCGCCAAGGTCATTCAAGGCTACGGGAATCAGCGTCAAACCGATAATCGTAACAACAGAGCCTGTAACGACAGGCGGGAATACCTTAATCAGCTTACCGAATAAGCCAGAGAACAGAATGACAAATAAACCGGAAGCGATGATCGCTCCGTAAATGGCCGACATCCCGTGCTGCTGTCCGATAATGATCATCGGACCTACGGCCTGAAATGCGCAGCCGAGCATGACCGGAAGACCGATACCGAAGTACTTGTTGCCAAATACCTGCAGCAAGGTTGCGACCCCGCATGCAAGCAGGTCGATGGCGATGAGATAAGTCAGCTGCTCCGTCGTTAAGCCGAGCTGCCCGCCAACGATAAGCGGTACGATGATAGCCCCTGCGTACATCGCCAATACATGCTGCAAACCCAGCGAAAAGGTTTTACCCGGACTCCGATTTTTATCAAAAATCGGTTCTTGCACCGCTTGTTTCTGTTGTTCCATGGCTTCTTGATTCCCCCCAATAAATTGTTAGACTTTCGGTCTATGCGAATGTCACTACGCCATCTTCAAGTGATGCAATCCGTACGAGCGATTCTACCCGATAACCCGCTTCGGCCAGCAAGCGTCCTCCTGGTTGGAACGCTTTTTCAATGACGATCCCGATGCCTACTACTTCGGCACCCGCCTGCTCTACGATTCGGGCAAGCCCGAATGCCGCCTCGCCGTTGGCAAGGAAGTCATCGACGATCAGCACTTTATCGCCAGGCTTGATGAATTTTTTCGCGACCGTAATTTCGTTGGTCTCCTGCTTGGTGAAGGAATACACCTTCTCCACGAATATATCCTCACGGAGGGTCAGCGACTTCTGCTTCCGTGCAAAGATGAGAGGCACTTCCATCTCAAGGGCGGTCATAATGCCGGGCGCGATGCCGGAGGATTCAATGGTCAATACACGAGTCACGTTCGCTTCCTTAAACAATCGCGTAAATTCCTTTCCCACCTCTTTCATCAATACCGGATCCATCTGGTGGTTCAGGAACGAATCCACCTTAAGTACCTGTCCGCTTAATACAATGCCTTCCTCTTTCACTTTGTTCTGCAGTAATTGCATGATGCTCCCCCTTAAAATTTGTTCACATTCCAAGCAAAAAAGCCCACTTCCTCTTTTCACCGATTCGCCGGGAAAGAAACAAGTGGGCATAAGCAGCAAAAACGCACCGTGAGCCATAGAGATCAAATGGAAATGACCTGGCTTGTCCGCTGCTGCTATAACCCGTAGTCCAATCATTTCCGGTGATCGGGTAGAGACATGCAGGCCGATTCCTGCACCTATACGAGAAAATGTATGATATCCAAATTCCTTAGAATGCTTACGTGTAAATGTTATATTTCCGAATGAATGAAGTATAACGCATTCTTCATGAAAAAATAAAGTGAAAATTTACGGAAATAATAAACGGCTGGTCAATTAAAACAAATAAAAGGCTGCCCCATATGTTTCATGGGACAGCCTACAAGGCCATTTAATTTGTTAGCACAACGTTTATGATCCATTCCAGAGGATCACCGATGGGCATTGATACATCGCCGTTTATATCAACCAGCTGGATACGGAGCGTATAAGTCCCGACATGAGCTTGCTGCCAGCGGAACAAGATATCGCTCCCATTCCCTTCCAGCTTCATGTCGCCAGCGGTTAAACCTGCGTTCACTCGGTATACCCCATCACTATCGGGAGTTGCGATCTCATACCCCTCCGTCGGAATCGTTCCCGGCTCATGCGGCTTCATTCGGAATCCGAGTACGCCCAGACTTACCGGCTGACCATGGTCATCGAGTATCGTCAATTCATAGCCAACCCGGGTATCCTCGCTCAGTCCGTACGCCTTGGAATAAAATCCCCAATACATATCAAGGGCTGCCGGAAACGGCCCTTCGCCAACGAATTCGAATTGCGAAAAGGGACTGACCTGGATGGAACGGACGCTTTCTCCAAGCGGTGTCAATGAATCGTCTTTCATCTCCAACAGCTCAATCTTCTCCGTATAGCTGCCCGGCTCCAGCAGTTCGGCATAGAACTCCAGCGGAGTATCCGGCGAAGCGACCTCGCTTAACTTAAAGCCGGTACCATCAACAGACTGCAGCGTAAAGCTACCCTCTGCGTTGGATTCCACCGTCTGCTCGCCATGACGGACAGGCAGACCCACGACCGGACTTCCATCCCTTGTCAGCGTCACCCTGACTTGAACTTCCAGGTCATCGGCCAAGCCTTTCGTCTCGAAATGAATGGAGCCAAAATAATTGTCCGGGCGGGCCGACAGTTCACTGCTCATATCATCGCTATATACAACCTTCACGAAAGGATCGGTCCCCGGCGGCTCCGTCGTAGGAGGTTCCGTTACCGGAGGCTCAGTCACTGGGGGCTCGGTCACGGGCGGACCGGTTACAGGCGGAGATACGCTGCCTCCGGATCCTGAGCCGCCGACCGGATTAACCGGCGTCGGCTGCCGAACGCCTTTCTCCTGCTCCGCTTCTTTCTTGCCCTGGAGAAAACGTGCCTTCTCCTCTGCGCTTAAGGATTGAAGAAGCTGCTCTTCAGCCTTCCTTTTCATTTCTTCCTGTGCTTTCCTGTTCGCTTCATCCTGCTGTTTCTTCTGCTGCTCGATCTTAGCCAGCATATCGCCGAGATGCTGCTGCAGCTGATCCAGCAGATCCTGCTGTTGATCTTGCTTCTTCTTAACCTCTTCCTGCTTACGCTTCAGTGCTTCCAAGCGCGCCTGCTCCAGAGCAGGGTCGAGTCCGGCTTGTTTATCCAAATCTTTCACTTGGCCAAGATCAAGCTTCTTCTCCGAATCCCGGTTTGCTTCTTTAATAAGTTTATCTAATTCCTCTTTGCTTACTTTCTTCTTATCAAGAGCCTCTTTGGCAATGTTTCCGATAATTTGATCCAAGTTATTTGTGATTCTTGACAAATCCTCCGGCGATTTCATATTCAAGTCCAAATCCCCGGTTCCGCTTTGTCCGGACTGTAATTCTTGCCGCTTCTTCTCGAGGAACTCCTCGTTCTCCCGGTCGATGTCGTTCTTATTCTTAATGAGCTGAGCAATGATTTCCGGCGAGGCGTTCCCAATCAAATCCTCAATATCGATGAATTGTACAGGGGGCCGTCCCGCTTGTGAACCGCCTAACGTTATTTGTTGCGTAGGACTAATCGTGACCGTGCCGGATGGCAGGGACCCTTCTGTGCCTGTCGGCACCATCGAAGAGCTTACTTTCCCGCTAGCCGTCACTACGTTTGTCATTCCTGTTAAGGGGTTGACGGTGATTATAAAATGCGTGCCTCGCACGTTATTCGTCACATAACCAGACCGCACTTCGAAACGATCCCTCGACCGGGTCAGGTCGGTTACATCATAGTAAGCCTGCCCCGCCTCAAGATTCAGCCGAGTTACGTTGGAGATACCAGCCTTGCGAAGCTGTTCGGCCACCAACGTTGTGTCATTGCCTAAAGTGATGACATCGTCCGTATCCAGGATCCGAAGCTTGGCGCCTCCCGTGCCGGAGCCGGTAACAATTTCATCGTCTTCGCCCAGCATCATCCCCTTGTAGGCATCCACCTGCGCATATCCGCCGTAACGGATCTTGGCCGAACCGGTGATGTCCACGATCTGCATGCGTCGAGGAGTAAAGTTCGAAGTGCTGAAGCTAACGTCACCCGGCTTCGTTTCTCGTTCAGCCAAATCCCGGATGATAACCAGCTTGTCACTGGCGTTCCATTGGACATCCTTGCCCATCAGCTCGGCCACCGCTCGCAGCGGAGCCATCATCTGACCGTTGGCGATATACGGCTCAACTTCCGTCTCCGCTCTGGAAACTTCTTTGCCCGCCTGATCCCGGGTCATATTGGGATCTCCGGCTTGCACCGTGATGACATCCTCGCCAAGGGCTAATGTCATTTCCTTATTCTTGGCATCATAACTCAAACGGGTTCCGAGCAGCGTGCCTAACGTTCTGACAGGCACCACGATCTGGCCCTGTTTCATAACGGCCAAGTCGCCCAGTTGGGCCACCTGATCCGCGTAAGCTGCGCTGATCCCTTGGCTTGGCTGCCAGGCATCAGGCGTCTTATAGCCGGACCATGCCCGGACGGCCCCATTGCGTTGGTCCGCGATGAACAGCTCCCCACTATCCGAAGCGACCCAAATATCCGCCAGCGCGTTGAATCGGATCTCGCTTTCAATTCCATCCGCGTAACCTCTGGTTCCGCCGGCCATGGTGATTACGCTTTCGCCTTTCAGTTGACGCATGGCATGATTATGGGAATCTGCAATGAGAAGCCCATCATCCGCGCTCCATGCCAGTCCCCGAGGCGAGTTGAAGCGGGCTGCACCCGCAGCTCCGTCCAGATAGCCCGGATCTGCATATAACGCGTCCTTGGCGTAGACATCGGATGACGGACCGCTGCCTGCAGCCGTCGAAACGGTCCCTTTTCCGAAATCGATATAGCGAATCGCGTGATTGCCCGAATCGCTGACATACAAATTGCCTTTACCGTCAAGCGCGAGACCTGCCGGCTCGTTAAATTGCGCCTCAGCAAGCGATCCGTTCTTGTAGTCCCCTGCCAATGCGATGACTCCGGCGCGAACCTGAACAGTTCGGGTGGACGGGCTGCCAATGGTCGTTACTTCCCCATCCGGAGAGATCCGCCGAATCACGTGGTTCAGCGTATCCGCCACATACAGAATGCCGTCCTCGGTAACCGCAACGTCCTGAGGCTCGTGGAACAAGGCATCTTGAGCCTTGCCGTCCTTCAGCCCAATCCGTCCGCTGCCCGCTATGGTAGTCACTTTGCCATCTTGATCGATTTTTCGAATCGCATGGTTGCCTGAATCGGCTATGTACAATTGCCCCTTTCCATCCACCGCAATCCCGGATGGCCGGTTAAAAAAAGCAAGCTCTCCCTGGCCATCCAGCAGGCCGCCGATCGGGAGTCCCCCGCCGTCGCGCTTGTTGGACAAGGATGCCCCTGCCAGAATGGTACTCTGCCCGTCCTTAATTCTACGGATGACATGATTCGCCGTATCAGATACGACAACGGAGTCATCGGGCAGCCAAGCTACGCTGCCTGGTTGGCGCAGTCCTTCTGTAGCCAATGACGAAGATAGACCAGCCACTTGATCGGGCCCTCCGGCAATCGTAATGGATTGACCCATAGGCAATCCGTTGCTGGCAACGAGCCCCTCTTTACTTGGAATAGGCGCCGTTGATGCTGCTGCCTTAGCTTCGCCTGCTCCCCCAAATACACTCCCCGCAAGTACAGCGGCTAATGCCATCATTCCAATCTTTCTAAACCTAATCGATACCACCCCATTAACCCCCCCTACACACAAAGTGTTTTATCTAGCAAAGATCATACAATAATCCGATCCCTTCTGGATACAATATTTTCCCAAAATATCTAACATGAAAAAAAGCCACCTCACAGGTGGCTTTGTCCAACAAATTCATCTATTGAAATGTAACATGGATCTGTACAATCTCGGACCGGGAACCCAGACGAATCGGCGGTCCCCAGAAACCGTAGCCCGAGGACACGATGGAATGCATCCGGCCTTTTTGCAGATACCCCCAATCATTCTCGAACATGGCCTCCGTAATCAGATGTGCTGGGAATACCTGCCCACGGTGCGTGTGCCCAGAAACGATAAGGTCTACGCCCTGCTGCTGCGCTTCCTCCAGCGCATTTGGCTGATGATCGAGCAGAAAGATCGGCTTGGACAAATCAGCCCCCTCCATGATCGTGGACAATTCGGCTCGCTCCTGATCCTGTTTATCCCGTCTGCCCACCAGCGTCAGGCCCTCCACCGTCAATTTCTCATCATACAGCACCGTCATGCCGCTATGCTCAAGAGCCGCGATCAGTTCCGGAATTTCACCTTCGAATCGGTCATGATTGCCAAGTGAGGCATACACACCATACGTTGCCTGGATACCGGTCAGAATCTGATCGATCCCCTGGCGTAAATATGCATCCAGATCGTCATCGATGATATCGCCTGGTAACAATACCAGATCCGGCTTTAAGTCATTGATCTCCTTCACCATGCGTGCAGCGTGGGCTTTTCCTGACAAGACGCCGAAGTGCATATCGGACGCCATGACGATATTCAGCTCCTCAAGTGTGCCTGGCTCTTTGTCCACGTGAATATCATAAGCGCGGACCGTTGGGCTATAAGCATTAAAAGAACCGAAACCGATCACAACGACCATTAGCACCAACACGATAAATCCCGCCGCCTTCTCCAGGCCATCTCTTCGCAATGCCGTCATTCTCAGCAGCCACAGCATGATGTGCATCAACGGGAGAAGGATGATCAGGACATAGAAAATAGCCATCCAATACGATCCTATCACACTCAGGACGGTGAGGTTACCGAAGAACCGCCCCGAAATAAACGATGTCGATACCACGGTCAGCACGACTATGTATATCCATTTGAGTACCATGGATGGACCCGGTTTCATCCAGCTCCATACGCTTCGGCCAATATAATAAACCAGCAAGCCATAAATGAACAATGCCGCAATTCCTGCAAAAATAAACATCTCCATCCCCTTCCGTACATCCATTATAACAAGCGGATTTTACAAATCCCAGCGGACGCTAGCGGAAGGCAGATGGGCTTAATCATTTCTTTGTGAGCATCAGTATGATCTCCAGCAGGCCGCTACAAGCCCGTGCGTTGTTTAGGCAGCAGCTCGTTCAGCAGCGATTTCAGATTGCGGTCTTCCGTATATTTTTCTTGACCCATATCGAGCTCATTCACACGTATATAAGTATAACTTTCCGTGGGATTCTCCGGTTTAAAGAGAAGTTCATCATGCGGGTCAGGTACCACCTTGTACTCCATTTCATGAAACATATCGAGCAGCTGCTGACCTGTAGGGTTCTCTCCTTTATCAACAAAAATCAATCCCCGAAGCTTCTTAGGTTCTTCCTTATGTCCCACTGTAAAATGAACGATGCATTCCATGCTCATTCATCCCCCTTCTCTTGGTTGTCATGATTGCAATTTTATAACCGCTGCATTCATGCACTCCTGCCAGCTGCAACTTTCATTCCAGCCTGTTGCTGATCTTAAGTCATCTTAAGCAAATAAACGCCAAGATAAATCCCGGCGTCCCTATCTAATATGTTTATTACATTGTACGATGAACCATGATGCCTAACTGTGATAAAAGTCACTTCTGGGAGGGCCTCCTCATGAGCTCAGCCTGAGCCCTAGGCCGTATTTCGATTGGTATCCCCGTCCATTAGGTCAGAATCAGCTTCATAATCCGCCAGTGAGTTGGATTTCGATTCCGCAGCCTGGCCTTCCTGAGCCTCAGTCTCGGCTTCCGCATTAAGATACTGGCTCTGAATCAGACCGAAGTGCTCTCCATAACGGGCTTCCAGCTGCTCACCCATATCCTGTTCCAGCTGGAACAATACCATCTCCTGAGTAAAATGGTGCAGCAGCAGCTCCGCCAGTACCGGATGCTCCGTGATGACCGCTCCTGTATCATATTCCCCGCCGCGCATCCCTAGTATGCACCACTGCCGATCCACAACAAAGGAAAATTTCCGGCCGCCTCCTCTGCGCTCTGCAAGGCCGTTCCACCCAGACCACGCCAGCGTTCTTGAGAGTCCCTGGTCCGGGCCGTCACAAGCCCACAGCACCTTGACTCCCCTAGCCTCCGCCTCTGCCAGCGGTTCACGCAGAAGCGACGCTTCTTCACGCCAGACGTCAACCACGATCTCCTGTTTCGCTCGCTTCAATTCCCGGACGAGCACATCAAGCACCGCCTGATCTCCCTCCATACTGAGAAAGGGAGCAGCCGTACCGCTTCCTCGCGGCAAGCTCTTCTCAACAAAAGCGAGTGATGCCTCCACACGGCTGGATATCATCCGCGTCAATTCCTCCGGCTTCAGCGAGCGGTAACGGACGGGTTCCCCGTCCATTCGCTCAAGTGCCCCTTGCCGCTCCAAACGCTGCATGGCTGCATAGACATTAGAGCGCGAAGCTCCAAGTCGTTTAGCTACCTCATAACCACCCGCCGGCCCATACTCAGCAAGGTCCACCATAATTTTCGATTCAATCTCCGTAAATCCCAAATTCCGCAAATGATGCAGCAATTGTTCCATAATATTAGTCCTCCCAAGATGCTCGAACGCTTGCTCTATCATTCACACTGTCTTATTCATACTCGCGCAAGGGCATGATCGTCCGAATCCCTATATCTTAAATCTGTTCAGCTCCACAGCGCGGACACCATTTCGAGCCTTTTGGCAGGTCGACACTGCAAATCTGGCACTTCACCATATCGCGCGTCTCCTCTTCATCACCAACATAGTCCTGACTTTGGTTATTCTCCTGCCAGAAACGAATGCGGCGGTCCAGTTCCAGCTGCCTCTCCCGCTCCCGCTCAAGTTCTTCCCAGTGACGACGCTCCTTCTCCTGCTCTTCCTGCTCGATTCGCAGCTGTTCCGGATCAACCTCAGGTTCAGACGGCTCCATGTCCTCGTGCTGCCGTTCCGGCTCCGGTTCATACATGTCCGGCTCGTATGGATCCGGATTCGAACGGTAATCGTACGTATGCAATGGGTCCTGTTCCTGTTGTTGTTCTTCAGCCGCTGCATATTCATGTTTATCAAACATGATCTTGCGCTCAGGCTCCCTTGGTTCTTCCGCTGCAGACTTCTCGGGGTGAATCAAATTAGCAAGCTTGTTTCCGCAATACGGACAGAAATTCGCGTCCAGCGCGACCACCCGCCCGCATTCACAGACCCGCTCATTCTTGAGGACCGCAATGCGGTTCCGAATCGCTTCGATTTGCTCCTGCAATCCATCGCAGGTTTGTGCAAGCTCGACCATTTCTTTTTCTGCCATCGTCATATCCTGCTGACGGTAGCCCTCATAGAATACTTTACCCATCTGTAAGTAATATGAGTTCTTCTGCTGTTCGATTTCGGAAATTTGGCTGTTGAGCTTATTCACTTCCACCACGTGCTGAGCCTTTTCAGTTGCGCGGTTGGCTCCATCCTTGAGCTTTTGTAAAATATTCATTTATGAATCCTCCTCTTTCTCATATCCTGATTCACCGGCGGGCTGCCGGCACATTGTCATATTCTCTTCATTAAGGTTATTAACGATTTTTAGCTAGCGATAAACCCCGCTACCCCATGTTTTTACCGATCGCATACTACTTATCGTGATGATATGCTCCTCATCGTCCAGTATACTGCCGCCATGGTGATTCTATCATACCAAATTCCTTGCCCCATGTGAAAAAGGAAGCCCCTTCCAACTCCGCTGCTGATTCATCCAGGTCCCGAACGTGTATATGATTAGAAAACTGGACAGTACCATGCCGGATACTGTCGGCTTACAGCCGCGTCCTATTCCGTGCAGCCCTTAGCTGCCGAAGTCTGGAGGGATTTAATATGACAAACGATAAAAAGACGTATTATGTTTCAGTCAATCACAATCTGATCCAGGATGTACCGAACGATACGAACGAATATGTCGTATATATGGATGATGAAGAGGTCTCAAAGCTGAGGGGGCTCCTCTATGAAGTCAGCAGCAGCGATCGGTATGCGTTTAAACGGACATTCGTCCCTTATAAGTCGGCAGATCATGATGATGCTGCCGATCAATACGATGAACGAACGATAAACCTCTACCACTTTCTCCATGAACATGGAGATGAACGCACCCGCAAAACCATTGAGGACATGAACATCCTTGGCAAGCTAAACGACACTGGCTACGATGATCCCGGTTATGAAGACTCGCCATTAAATAAGTAAAGACAGTCAGTCCATAAGAAAAACGCATTCGATGTATCTTCTCAGAAGACAGACCGCATTTAGCGGAAGTTTTCCTTGCGAGATCAGGATGGTAAACCTCTGAAGTTTATGCTTTCTTATCTCTTAAAATACGAATGAATCCCGGAGCCAAGCCGCTCCGGGATTCATTCGTATAACAAGAACATCGCCCGGCCTTGCGCAGGTCCTGTTCTACTTTATAGATTCGCAAGCCGGGGTACAAGGATAAAAAGTCCCGTTTATCCTACGACTAATAGCACAGCTTACAGTTTAATGTTCGCCTCATCGAAGTATTCCTCCAGCGTCAAGCCGCTGTCGGCAATATCCGGCGCCAGATCCTTGCCTACATAACGGATATGCCACGGCTCGTATACATAGCCGGTAATATCCTCGGCCCCTTCCGGATAACGAATGATGAAGCCGAATTCCGGTGCACGCTGCGCCAGCCACTGCCCTTCCTCCGTATGACCGAACGTTTCTTCCAGCGCATTGCCTGCGCTTGGGCTGGACACGTCAATCGTAAGGCCTGTCTGATGCTCACTCGTACCCGGCACCGCGCTCACACGGTTAGCCTCGGCTTCCCCTTTGGTACGAACATTATTCTCGTATATCGTTTTCTGACGGCCATAAGAACGGTATCCCGATACGGCACGCAGCTCGATGCCGTCCGCTTTGGCCGCATCGAACAATTCCTCGAGCGCGTCCGCCGCCTCTTTTCTCAGATGCCGTTTTTCATGCGGCTCATCAAAAGAAAAGGGAACATTCGGCTCCACGAGATCACTTGGTTCATAACCATCCGGCAAGCTGCGCTGCTTATTTACAACAACCGTAACGGCCTCTGCGTTGGTTACGACCTGCTTGCCGCCGCTCTCCTGGATCGTGGCCTGAAGTGCATTCTCGCTGCGCTTCGCCATGACCGGATCCGCCGGCTGATTCTCAGCCCCTGTCTCACCATTGCCCGAGTCGCCCTCTGGAAGCGTGTTTCCTTCCTGGCCCTCTGCCGGCGACTGCAATTCCTGACCCTGTTCCTTACCGGAACCCGCATCATCCGATTGGCAGCCTGCCAGAATGGCCCCTGCTAACAGCAAGGATGACAGCATTACGCTTGTAAATCGTGTACGTTTTCCCGAAAATGCATTCATCTTTTGCTTCTTCCTTTCCCACGGTTTGTCCTGCACTCATTGTACCTTATTCAGAATGAGCAGGACAAACGAGCGGCTGTCGAATCAAGCCGGATCATCTCCGTTTAGGTCAGATATCCGGCAGATTGCCCCGATTTATGGCGCCGCTTCTAACAAATTCATTCAATTCTGTGATGGATGGATTCCCATACCTACGGCGACTTCAAGCTGCGGCGCTTCTGCTCGGCTTGCTTGGCCGCTCCGCGGGCTATCACGCCGAGCGCTTTGGAAGCGCCGCGAACGCCAGGCAATAAGCTTGTCCAGTCGCCGACGGGGCCCAGCTGATCTGCCGGAGGCGGCGGTGACAGCTGCACCGCCAGCTCGCTAAGCTGCGGGCCGGGCCGGTGCAATCGGCCCTCGGCCGCCGCTTCGGCCACCCATTCGCCCGGAGAAGGGCCGGACGGCCCCTTCTCCTTCGCGCGGGTGGCCTGCTCTGCGGCAGAGCCGCCTGCCGGCGGCGGGGCTGCTTTGGCCCAGGCGTCGAAGACGCCGGCCAGCAGCGCTTCCCGCGGCAGCCCCAGCAGCGTCAGCTGCTGGAGCGGCTCTGCCGCAAGCCGCTGGGCCGCGGCAGCCAGCAAGGCTGCGGCATGCCCGCAGGCCGCTTGGCCGCAGGTGCAGCGGGCATCGGCGGCCGGCTCTTCGCCCTGCAGGGGCGACGGCGCCAGCTCGTCCAGCCATGGAGCATCCTGTCCTGCAAGCAGGTGGTACAACGCCTGCGGGTCTTCCTCCAGATAAGCCAGCACCGCCTTACGGGCGGCAGGGTTCAGCGTCTTTACCTGAATGCTGACTTCACAGGTCCCTGATGATTCGACGGCCTCATCTACTTTCCCCTTTAACCATCCCGGTTCGATCTCCAGCCTGATCCGTCCGGCCGATTCCGCAGATTCCATAGCCCACACCTCCTTGGCGTCCATTTCTGTATGTTTTTTCGGCTGCTTCACGCGCCGTATGCCATCCGGTTACATCCAATCTTGCTCTTGCAGCTCAATCAACTGGCGAAGCTCACCGTCCGACATTTCCGTCAGCCAGGTTTCGCCCGACCCGACAACCTGCTCGGACAACGCCTTCTTCTGATCGATGAGCTCGTCAATCCGTTCCTCCAGCGTTCCCTGCGAAATCAGCTTGTGCACCTGAACGTTACGGTGCTGACCGATCCGGAATACACGGTCCGTCGCCTGATTCTCGACCGCCGGGTTCCACCACCGGTCATAGTGGAGCACATGGTTCGCACGGGTCAAATTCAAGCCTACGCCCCCGGCTTTTAACGACAGAACAAAGAACTCAGTCCCCTCGCCTGCCTGGAATGCCCGTACCATCTCATCCCGCTCCCGTTTGGGCACCCCGCCATGAAGGAAATACGGTTCCTTCCCGTATTTACGTCCAAGCATGCTTACCAGCAGCTCACCCATGCCCACATACTGGGTAAAGATCAGCGCGGATTCACCGACATCCGAAATGCTGTCGAGGATTTCAAGCATGCGCTCCATTTTGCCCGAGGACTCCGCACGCACCGCGCGTCCTTCGTCGCGTCGAAGCAGCTGCGGATGATCGCATATCTGCTTCAGCTTAGTGAGGGAGGAAAGCACAAGTCCCTTGCGAGCCATGCCCGTCCGGCTCTCGATCTGTCCCATCATCTCATCGACAACCGCTTGGTACATCGCGCCTTGAACCTCGGTCAGCGGGCAATACGATTTCAATTCCAGCTTCTCCGGCAGATCCTTGCGGATATCCGGATCGCTCTTGAGTCTGCGCAGCATGAATGGAGATACCAGCTTATGAAGCTCACGGAATCTCTCCTGCTGCCCCTCTCCCGGCGCATAGCGCTGACGGAAGGTGTTAAAGGAGCCGAGATATCCCGGATTGAGAAAATGAAAGATCGACCACAGCTCCGCCAAACGGTTCTCCACCGGTGTTCCGGTCATGGCAATACGGTGTGGCGCAGATAATTTCATGACGCTCTGCGCCTGCTTCGTACGGTAATTCTTAATATATTGTGCTTCATCGAGCACCACGCTCGACCATTGGATCGCAGATAAATCACCGCTGTCTCTTCCCGCCAAGTGATAGGTGGTTAACACGATATCATGATTGGCCGCTTCCTGCAGGAAGTCTTCTCCACGCAGACGTCGAACGCCATGGTGCACATGTAAGGTCAGATCCGGTGCAAAACGCTGAATTTCCCGCTGCCAGTTGCCCAGAAGCGAAGTCGGGCAAATGATCAGCACCGGTCCGCCAGCGGATTCCGTATTGAGACGCTCCAGCAGACAAGTGATGACCTGCACGGTTTTTCCAAGTCCCATATCGTCGGCAAGGCAAACACCGAATCCCAAATCGCGCATCACGCTAAGCCACTGATACCCCCGTTCCTGATACGGTCTCAGTTCGCCATGTAGCGAGGAAGGAATTGGGCGGGACGGCAGCTTGCGGGCCGTTTCACCATCCAGTAAGGAGGATAGCAGACCCGTTGTCTCCACTTCTTCGATAAAAAGACCTTTCCACAGGCGTTCTCCATCCATATCAGCACTAAGGTGCATCCATTCCGCGAGCTCCATCTCGCCCTTCTCATGGCGCTTCATGAAACGCAGCACTTGGTTGATCTCCTTCAGATCCACCTCAACCCATTCCCCGCGGAACTGGACATAAGGCAGATTCTGTTCGGCCAGAAACTTCAATTCTTCGCGGGTTAGGGATTGGCCTCCCATCGCTGCGGAGATCTGAAAGCTGACCAGATGCTCCATGCCTAACACCGGCAGCGGATGCGCCTCACCGGATGGTCTTGCATCCGGCATCATTTTGAGAGATAGGCCGACGCGGCGGCGCCCTTCCCTGCTCCATCGTGAAGGCATTTGAACCGTGACTCCGCTCGCCGTTAATTTCGGAACCGATTCCTTCATAAACGTGGACAAGCGGTCAAGCGACAGCGACACGCTCTCGGGAGCACGCCCATACAAGCCTGCGGCCAGCTCCGGTGCCAGTTCTGCCGCTTCTCCCAGCTTCATTAACAGCTGCAGCTGAGCCCTGGAATACATCCGTCCACGGATCAGCTGATCGGATTCGGGATTTCCCCATATGCTGCGGACAGGCATCAATAAGCCTTCATCCTCCTGGCTTCGTACCCAAAAGGACACCTTCCAGTCCTTGTGGCTCTCATCCAGGGGCGGCTCAAGCCGCAGCCCAAGTCCAATGGTTCCGTTCTCGGGAGGCTGATCCTCCCCGCTGGCATAAGGGAACGCCGTCCCTCCAATACGTTCAACGGCTTCCTCCAGCTCGCTCACTTCCTCAGCCGTCCCTTGAATGGGAATATCCCGACTGACGGTCAATAGGCTGTTCCACCAAAGCTCCGCCAGTGGTGATTGTCCCCGCCGGTAGTTCGCCAGATAGGTCCGAAGTTTATCCTCCGATTCACGGACAGCCGCCCGGGCTTGGCTGTCGATCACGCTGCACAGAAAAGAATACAGCACAATAGCCCCTGCTTCCTCACGGGTAGAAGGATCGAATCCGGCAAGAGCTGCAGGCGTCCCAATGGCAATTGGCGGGATATTTGCTGCCAGCTGCAGAAAGCGCGCTGCATCCTCGGCAGACAACTGCGGCTTCCATACCGCTTTTATATTTTGCATCGTAGTCCGGCGTCTGCCCACGGAAGGCACCTCGGCCGTGCCTGGTGCAAACTTCCCTTGCAGTAGCAGCTCCAATGCAAATCTGCTCGCTTGTACCCAATATTCCATTTCTTCACCGACGCTTAGACCCTGAGCCTGATAATACTCAGGATCCAGCGAGATCAGCAATTGAAATGCGTCTCCCGGTGTCAGAGCAAGCCCTTCCATCGTCCGTCCGCCAAGTGTCTTCCGTTCCGGACGCCGTGTGCTTTTCGATCCGAGGACTTTGGCCGGATATCTGAGCTCGGCAAGCCGGAGGGAAGCGTTAGCGAAGGGACGGGTTCCATCCGGTCTGCGAAAGGTACGGACCACGCGGCTCCATGCGTCCACTCTCGGTTCCGAAACCTCACCGGAAAAACAAAAGAATACGTCACCTAACCATACGCCATAGAGCGGTTGATTCATCGTTGTCTCCCGTCTTTTCCTGCTTTATAGATATTATTACTATCTTATACGATAGCTTCAACATTTCAAAACGATGCGAAATCGTTCCCACGCCAAAATAACGTCAATCTTTATCATACCATGTATTTACTATTTCGTTGTGATCTATGTATTGCAGAATTCTCCTATATAGGTTAATAAAATATCCGTATTCTTATACAATCTTCGGCTGCTCCAGCAGGAAAATTCCAAATCTTTTCGTTTTTTTGCGACCCTTCTGCCGATCGACCGTATGTAGATCATACATTTAGAGCTCGGGAGGGTATTTCATTATGAGTTTTGTTGGTGTTGGTGTTATCGGGATTTTGACTTTATTGCTGGGACTTTTCTTCTTCCTTCTTCACATTGCCGTCTGCGTATGGGGTTATAATGACGCCCGGCGAAAAGGCCGCAGCCCCGAATTTGCGATTCTGGTTGTGCTGGGCTTGTTGTTCTTCCCTGTTGTCGGTCTGATTATTTATTTGCTAATCCGCAATCATTATTAATGGTGACCATGCTCCGATTCTTCTTCTCCCTTTAGCCACGAGGTTCATGCTTATCAATGATAAAGACGGTGTCCTCAAAACTGAAGTATGTTGCAACAAGAAGCAAAAAGGTCGAAGACCAGCGCTCTAAATGAGTCTGTCTTCGACCTTTTATGATGCATGAATGAAAATCCAGGCTGTTTTTCAAGAGACAATATACTTGGGGACAGCCTCTATTCACGTCAATGGATCATTTCGAAGGTATAGCTATATAGCGCCACTCTCGTGCTTACTTCGCCTTCAAGCTTTCCCATGATTTCTGAATGCCTTCGAACAATTGGTTCTTGTCCACATTGCCAGCCACATAACCTTGCATCTGACTGCCGAATTCATTCATGCCGCCGTCAGGGAATTTGTTGAACTCCCAGCTAAGCGCTTTGTTCTCTTTACTGTATTTCATGACATCGTTGCCCAGGTCGCCAAGCGTCTCGCTGTTCGCTTCGATGCTGGTCAGTGCCGGGATGAACTTGAACTCTTCCGTAATATAACGTTTACCGGTCTCCGAAGTGACAAGCCAGTTCAAGAATTCCTTGGCTTCATCCTTCACCTTCGATTTGTTGTTCACGACCCAGTTGTTTGGCACGCCGATCGGAAGCTTGTCATTCTCTTCGGCATTGTCATTGATCGGCATTGGCAGAAGGCCGATGTTCAGATCCGGATTGATGCCGTCGATTTGCACTTGCGTCCAGTTCCCGTTCTGGGTCATGGCCGCTTCACCGCTGGCAAAGGTCGTGATTTCCGTGTTGTAATCCGTCGTCAGCGGGTTCTTCTGCCCGTATTGAACGGTAAGGTCGAACAGTCTCATCCATTCGTCGAATTTCGCGTTGCCTACCAGTTTCTCCGTGCCTTCATTCATTCCTTTGACAAATGCATCCGGATCTTCTTGATGGGCGAATGGAATGTTCAGCAAGTGGTTGGCCAAAATCCAGGTCTCTTGGTATCCGTTCACGAATGGCGTAATGCCGGCCGCTTGCAGTTTTTTGGCTGCTTCCTCAAGCTCCGTGAGTGTCTTAGGAAGCTCGGTAATTCCTGCCTTCTCAAACAAGTCTTTGTTATAAATAAATCCATAACCCTCGATGGTCATCGGTTGTCCGTACAGTTTACCGTCTTTGGTCATAGGCTCTTTGGCAACGTCAACAACGTCCTTCACCCATGGCTGGTCCGACAGATCCTCGACATTCTCGAACCACGTTTCGAGATCGCGATATCCGCCAACGTTGAAAATGTCCGGCTCATCGCCGGAAGCGAACTTCGCTTTCAGCGCCGCGCCGTAATCAGAGCCGCCGCCAACGGTTTGTATGTCCAGCTTAATGCCGGGATGCTCTTTTTCGTATTCGGCTTTCAGTTTATTCAGAGCCTCGGCGATTTCGACTTTAAATTGGAAAATCTTAATCGTTTTCGTTCCGCCTTCGGCGCCACCATCAGCGCCTTGATTGTCCTCATTTTTGCCGCCGCAGGCTGCAAGCAGCGTGGAGAACGCCAGAACCATGACCAGGAGCAGCTTACCGTATTTCTTCATTGTGAATCCTCCCTTTTTTTCTTCTATAACATCGTGTGCTGCATTCGTTGATAGCGTTTACTTTTTCAGTATAATCAACCTATTTTCGTTAAATCAGGTATTATATTGATCTTTGAGGGGGAAGGAATTGACCGTTTGACGGCTACCCCTTCACCGCTCCTTGCGTAATGCCTTCAATGATGTATTTCTGCATGGCCAGGAAGAAAATAATGACCGGCATGATCCCCAGCACCAGCGCTGGAAGAGCCAAATCCCACTGCTTCGTATACTGCCCAAAAAAGGCAAAAGTAGCAATTGGAATGGTCCGTAGCTCTGCGGACTGCAGGATCAAGGATGGAAGCAGATAGTCATTCCAGATCCACAAAGTGTTCAGAATAATGACCGTAACGAACATCGGCTTCATCAGCGGGAATACCACCCGGAAAAATACGCCGTAGCCGCTGGATCCATCCACGGTTGCGGCTTCTTCGATCTCCATCGGAATCGATTTCACGAAGCCATGGAACAAGAACACGCTCAGCGGAACCCCGAAGCCCAGGTAACAAATAATGAGCCCGTACAAGCTGTTGTTAATGCCAAGCGTTGCCGTCACTTTCACGAGCGGAATCATGATCGATTGGAACGGAATGACCATCGCCGCTACAAACAGTGCAAACATGATCTGGTTAAAACGTGTGTTCCGTCGAACCATCTGGTAAGCGGTCATGGCACTTAACATCGCCAGCAGCAGATTGCTGGCAACCGTAACGACCAGCGAGTTCCAGAACGCCTGCGGAAAGTTGGTGATATCCCACGCCCGTGAATAGTTGCTCCATTCAAGAGTGGTCGGAAGCCCTGCTGAGTCCGTCAACAGATCGCCGAAGGTTTTCACGGAGTTCACGAACAGGAAGTAGAACGGGACCAGGAAGAGCAACGCTACGATGATCATGATGATCTCGGTGGCCATGGTGTTCAGCCGGTATTTTCTCGTGGTCTCCATTACGCTTCAACCTCCTTGCTCTTCGTGAATCGAACCTGCAGACTTGTTATGATGGCAACCACGATGAAAAAGATGACTGCCTTCGCCGTTCCGAGTCCGAGACGGTTATTCGTATAAGCCTCGTTGTAAATATTCATGGCCACCGACTCTGTGGAGCCGAACGGTCCGCCTTTGGTCAGGGAAAGGTTCAAGTCGAACATTTTGAAGGACCAGGAAATCGCCAGGAACAAACATACCGTAACCGCCGGCATGACAAGCGGTATAATAATGGACCGCAGTACCTGTCCTCTGCTCGCGCCGTCGATTTCGGCTGCCTCAAGAATATCCCTCGGCACGTTGTTGAGCGAGGAGATGTAGATGACCATCAGGTAACCGGCCGTCTGCCATACGAAAACGATTACAATTGCCCAAAAGGCAGTTCCCTTCGTGCCGAGCCACGGCAGGTTAAAGAATCCCAGGTTTGTGGCATTGCCAATCGCCGCGAATCCTTTGACAAAAATAAATTGCCAGATGAAGCCGAGCAGCAAGCCGCCGATGACGTTTGGCATGAAGAAGATCGTCCGGAGCACGTTCCGCGTCTTAAGCGGCTTGGTCAGGAAGTATGCCAGTAAAAATCCGAGCAGATTCGTCAGGATGACCCCAAGCACCGTAAACCGGGTTGTGAACCAGAAGGCATCACGGAATTTATCATCATTGGTAAAAATGGTAACAAAATTATCAAAGCCGACAAAGTCGATTTTGCTTGACACGCCATTCCAGTTCGTGAAGGAATAATAAAGACCCAGAAGGAACGGAATGATCATGATCAGGATGAAAAAAATAGTGGAGGGTCCCACGAAAAGAAACTGCTGCAGCAGCGCCGAAGATTTTTTTCGATTCATCCCTTGATCTCCCCTTTTCGTTAAGTTGTTGTATGATGTACAGCCATTATGCGGTAACCTGTAAACAATAAACACGGAGAATCATGAACCGTTAGGTGTAAAATATTGACCATACGCGCTTCTGCAAATTCGATAATCCAGGGGGTGATCCTACATGAAGTACCGCAGCATCCAGACCCGGCTGATCACGTTCATGCTCGCTGTCACAACCATTCCGCTCCTGCTCTCGCTGTTCATTACGTTTACGCATACCCGCGAGTCCGTGAAGGAGCAGACGGTGGATGAAAATATTCGGTTGATTTATCAGGGAGCCACCAATCTGATGAACTATTTGCGCGGCATCGACCGCGCCTCCCTGTCCGTATATTCCGATCCCCATTTTCTGCGCAATCTTGCCTTAGATCCCGATAATCACCGGGTTGTGGCCGAGCTGTATACGACCTTGCAGGCCATTCAAACGGGCACGCAGGACGTGCATCAAATTTATCTGCATAATAATTTAACGGGACAGTCCACCCAGATATCTAGTAATCTCCCTCGCAGGGAATTCCGTCAGGCGCCCTACCGTAAAATAGAAGAATTCGGCCCGGGCAATACGGCCATCGAGCCCGTCCATCAGGTGCACAGTTACGGGTTCCCTCCGCGGCCTGCGGACATTTTGAATTTTGAAGTTTTCACCTTCTATCGATCCATCACCAACGTGCCGTCACCCGACCAATATGCCCTTATGGCGATCGATGTGAAGCTTGACAGTATTTTGGCCATTTGCGACCAACTGTATGCTAAAGGGGAAGAACAGCTATACTTGATTGATGACAAGGGAAGCATCATCTATGGTCCGGATCCGCAGCAGAGAGGGCAACGTCTGGACGACCCTGTGCTAATGGGCGAAATCGCTCAAGCGGATAATGGATATTACGATGGCGAAGACGCGATGATCGTTTACGAGAAGCTCGATTTGCCTTACGCTCCTTGGACGCTTGTCAAACAAATCCCGCATCAAACGCTGTACAAACATTCGACAGAACTAACGAGTATTAACGCGATTATTGCGATATTAGCACTGTTCATTGTCATATTTGGCACCCTATGGATATCCATTCGAATTACAAGACCCATTAAACAACTCACAAGCTATATGAATCAGGTGAAAACCGGGCGGCTTGACGTGGATATTGACGTTACAAGCCCGGATGAGATCGGGATTCTTTCCCGCCGCTTCCGAACCATGATGGACACCATCAACAACCTGATCCTGCGTGAGTACCGGCTGGAAATCGCCAATAAGACCAATCAGCTGAAGGCACTCCAGGCCCAGATTGATCCGCATTTCCTATACAATTCGCTCCAGTCGATCGGTACCTTGGCCCTGCAGCACAATGTGCCGCGAATTTATTCCCTGCTCTCTTCGCTGGCGAATATGATGCGCTACAATATGCGCAACAGCGAGGGGAAAGTAACGCTGCAGGATGAGATCAACCATGTGCGGCTGTACCTTGAGCTGCAGAAGCAGCGGTTCAGGGACCAGCTGGACATTACTTGGGATTTGGATCCGGAGAGCCTTACGGCTCCGGTTCCGAAGATGATCCTGCAGCCGATTGTTGAGAATTATTTCAAGCATGGCATGAATACACACGCCGGCGTCGGCCATATATCCATGTCTTCCCGCATCTCGGAAGATCGCCGCTTGATCGTCGTCGTTGAAAATAACGGGTCATCCATCGAAGAAGCAGAGCTTGCTTCGATTCGCAGCAAGCTAGCGACCGCTTACGGTCACCCTGACCGAAACGATGCCGGCAATGATTCGATCGGGCTCTTAAACGTATTGATGCGTTTGAACTTATACTCCGACAACAAGGCTGGATTAACAATAGAGAATGTCGTGCCTCACGGCGTCAGGGTCACGCTCGATATCAACGCATGGGAGAGTGAACAGTAGAATGAGAGTATTGATCGTAGATGACGAACAGCATGTGCGGGAGGCAATAGGGCTTCTGGCAGACTGGGAGCGGCATGGCATCACGGAAATCGATCAGGCCGCTGACGGGGAGGAAGCGGTGCGACTAATCGAGGAGAACAAACCGCAAATTGTCATGACCGACATGCGAATGCCCCGCAAAAACGGACTGGAGCTGCTCACCTGGCTGCATACCACGAAACCGGATATTAAAGTGCTCGTCATTAGCGGATATGATGATTTTGAATATGTGCGTCATACGATCCGTTCGGGAGGCATTGACTATATCCTCAAGCCCGTTGAACCGGACAGCTTGAACGAGGCGCTAGCCAAAGCGGTTCAAACCTGGCAGCTCGAGGAAGAGAAACGGCAGCAGATAACCAATCAGAATATCGAAATGAATCAGATGACCCCTTTCTATATGGACCGCCTGCTCTCGGATCTCGTTAACGGCTACGGCAACAGGGACAGCGTGGTTTCTCAATTGCGGAACCGGATGACGCTGCCGGTAATCGGCATGACCTATAACGTTGCCGTGCTGCGCGATGATCAATTTGACGAAGCTTTGCTGTCCAAATTCCGCAATAGGCGCCATCTGCTTTCCTTCACGCTCATCAATATTTGTAATGAGCTGTTGATGGATCAGGGGGTTGCCTTTCGACACATCGACAAACCCGGGGAAATCATTCTGCTCTGTTGGAATCCGCGGCTTCCCTTTAACGACGTGCTGGAACGAATCAATGACGGGTTCTTCTCCACCCTTCGCAGGCGGAGCCATTTCGGTGCCGCCAAAGCAGGCGCCTTTCCCGATGATCTGCCGAAGGCTTATCTAAATGCCGTCCAAGCCTTGTGCAGCCGCAATTTATTAACCGGCAAATGCCGCATCCATCGCGAACGTGCCGTTGAAAGCGAAGGCTCGCGCACCCTGCGTCTCTCCTCCTACGAGGAGAAATTCAAGCTGGCTGCACTCAGCGGGAGTAAGGAGCGCATTGAGACAGCCACGGAAGAGTGGCTCCAGGATGTACGCGAGAGGGATCTCGTATCGCCGGAGCATCTGGTGAGGTGGAATGCGGAGTGGGACTGGATCCAGTATCACTGGACGGAAAATGAAGTGAAAAGCACGCAGGAACCCGTCGAAGACGCTGAAATCTCGCAGGATCTCCCCTCCGCGCTTCCTTACAGCGAGGACGGAATGATCTGCTGGGACCGCTGGCGCGAACAGATCAGCGGAAGGCTTTATGCGGCATCCCGGGTCCTTACCCAGATCCATTCCAAGGACAACCACATCATTCATGACATTGCCCGCTATTTGGAGCAGCACTATCATGAGGAGATTTCCCTTCAGCAAATTGCTGGGAAGTTCTTTCTTAGCAGGGAGTACATTTCGCGTAAATTCAAACAGGAATTCGCCGTGACGTTATCGGATTTTCTCGGGCGGATTCGAATCAACAAAGCCAAAACGCTGCTGCTCAATCCCCAGATCCGGATCGCCCAGATCGCGGAGATGGTCGGTTACCAAGACGAGAAATATTTCAGTAAGGTATTCAAAAAGATGGAGGGTTTCACGCCCAACGAATACCGCAAGAAGCATATGAGTTGAGGGGAAGGCCAGCGTCCTTTACCCGGTTCGCTGGCTTGATATTCATTCTTTTGGGTATATTCTATATATTCCAGACTGATATCAGGAGGAGATTGTATGTACCGCACCAACCCGTACCGCTGGTGGAATCTGCTGTTTTTCGCCGGGGTAATCACCGTGAATGTGTTATCAGGCATGCTGCCCCTAGGCGGCAGAACAACCGGGGAGATATCGGATATGTATTATACGGCGATCACTCCCGCTGGTTATGCCTTTTCCATATGGTCCGTCATCTATGTGCTGCTGCTCTTTTTTGTCATCTACCAGCTGCGTCGTGACACCGGAAACCGCGATTCCGTAAGATCCATCGGGCCATGGTTTATAGTCAGCTGCGTATTCAATATGGCTTGGCTTGTATTATGGCACTATTTGTACATTGAATGGTCTGTCGTGGCGATGTTGTTACTGCTGTTAACTCTGTGGGTTCTATATGTCCGCACGCATACGATAGACTATCCGACGTCAGGCGAGAAGTTCTGTCTGAAATTGCCGTTCAGCCTATATATCGGCTGGGTGTGCCCTGCCTTTATTGTCAATGTCGGGATCGTGTTTCAGAAGAATGACTGGAGCCTCTTCGGCCTGCGCGAGACCACTTTGGGGATTGTGCTGCTCTGCATCGGTGCTTTACTCGCTTTACTGATCGGCCAGCGTTACCGGGACAGCATCGTGCCGCTGGTCTTCACCTGGGCTTACATCTCGATCGCGGCCGAGCATCGGGAGACCGACAGCATCTTAATGACCGCCTTCGTACTCTCTATCGTCCTGCTCGTATATGCTATATGGCTCTTCTTTACGCGCAATCGGAGACGATCCCGGTATTAAACCGGGTCTTAACAAAAAGCACAGTTCTTGCTCATCCAGGAGATTAGTTTCAATACGCAATTTTCATAGTGCATAAAAAAGGAGCTTTGCCAAAGCAGGCAAAGCTCCTTTTTAACATCTGATAATAACGCTTATTGCTTAACGGCGATGACTTCAATCTCAACCAGTCCGTCCTTCGGCAAACGAGCAACCTCAACGGCGCTGCGAGCAGGGTACGGCTCGGAGAAGAAGCTGCCGTAGACTTCGTTGACCACCGCGAAATCGTTCATATCCTTCAGGAATACCGTGGTTTTCACCACGTGATCCAGGCTTGTCCCGGCAGCTTCAAGGATCGCCTTTACGTTGTTGAGCGACAGCTTCGCCTGCTCCTGAACCCCCTCGCCGAACTCGCCCGTTTCCGGATTCAGGCCCAACTGGCCTGAAGTATATACGAATCCGTTGATTTCAACAGCTTGGCTGTAAGGTCCGATGGCTCCCGGGGCTTTGTTGGTCGATATGATATGTTTACTCATGATATGTCACCCTTTCTATGTATTCCTATCTGTGTACATTGTAATCTGCTACGGGTACTCTGGCAAATTTAATCGGCGGCCTTGCCGAGAACATGGATGACTTCATTGGTGTATACATGGTGGCCTTTCATATCCGTTAAGCCGATATTCACCATCGACTTGGCTACTTTCCGCGCGGGTATGGCCCGGTATGGAGCCAGCTTCGGACCTTTGAATGCAAAGTCGAGGGAAGTCATGAGAACCGATGCCATCCGTTCTCCAAACCGCCGCTCGGGCCGCTCGCCCAGCAATAATGACGGTCTGAACAGATGCAGCCCCCGAAAACCGATCCCGGCCAGCTTTTCTTCAACCTCTCCCTTGGTCCGAAGATAGAAATTACGCACCTTCGGATCGGCGCCCGCAGAACTGACCGCCATAAATTGTCTCACCCCGTGCCGCTTAGCCAACTCGGCTGCCTTGATGACATAATCCACATCCACTTTGCGGAACTGCTGCTGGGAACCGGCCTTTTTGATCGTTGTTCCCAAGCAGCAGTACACGCTATGGACGCCGGAAAAAGCTTCGCTGTACCGATCCAGCCGATCCCATTCCACCAGGATGGGCTTCAGCTGGGGATGCGCAATATCAGGAAGACTTCGTACCAGCACGCGAACCTCTTCAAGCTCCTCGCGGCCCAGCAGTTCTTCGGTTACCATACGCCCCACAAGCCCCGTGGCCCCAACTACGAGTGCAACCATTCCCACCTCAAATCCACCCTCCGTTCATGATTCCTTTTGACCTCATTCTACACCGCATCGGACCCAAGTCAATATGACTTTCTAAATATAAAACTCACATGAATTTCTCATGGCGCATGATCTGGACAACCACGCCTAAAAAGACAAAAAAAGAGTGCAAATCAGGCTCGATTTGCACTCTTTCTCCAAGCGGTTATGAAACTGGTCAGCGGTTTCCACTCTCTGCGGAGCCAGCCGGAGGATTCGGCAGTTTCCTCCGCCATGAGGCCCGCGGTGGGCGCTGCCGCCTGCTGACTGTCCGAGACAGGGAGAAATTCCTCATTCATCATCTCATAGTATCCCAAATGATAGGTGCTGACCATGTCTCCGTGTAAGGTAAACACCTTGCCGTCACGAATATCGATCACCTTGCCGGTCACAACCCGGGATTCCAACATGATTCGTTCTGCCTCCCTTATCGTCTTATGGACTAGTCGCGGTATCTTGTACTCCAATCCGTATATTCACGCTCCGCCGCATCCTTCGTGTGCCCATAACGTTCCTGCAGCTTGCCAACCAATTTATCTTTCTCGCCGTCGATCACATCAAGATCGTCATCCGTCAATTTGCCCCATTGCTTCTTCGCTTCACCCTTCATCTGTTTCCATTTCCCTTTAAATACGTTGCTATCCATAAATATCAGCTCCTCTTAGAGTAATGAATGATGAAATGTAGAATTGCCTGTACTTGTGTATACCCCTCAGGAGTTTTTCTGAATCCTGGCAAACGATTCATCACGATGTTCAATCTTGAACCGCTCCCCAAAGATCAGCATTCAAAAAAGCGCCCCCATAGATCTCAATAGATCCACGGGGGCCCTTTACTTCCGCATGAATATCCCATTTCTTTCCTATCCCAAGAAACAAAAACTGCCACATCATCCCTTCAGTTTGATGACCGCCCCTTCCCTTTCCCTCTCCTTGTCCTTTTCCTCCTCTTTATCTTCCCCAACCAGCTCTCTTGCGGAAGCTTTGAATTCAGATAACGTGCGGCCCACCGCCCGGCCAAGCTCCGGCAGCTTGGAAGGCCCGAACAGAATGAGCACGACAATCAAAATCATCATCAATCCGACAAAGCCGACATTTTGGAACATAAGGACCCAACTCCTTTAATAAGTGATGGTGACTGTGCTTTTTGGAAACGAGCCGCTTTGGATCGGCTCGTTTCATGGAATCATAACAACTTACTTCTTCTTATCCTTGCTTGGGTACACGGCGACGGCTTCAATCTCAATCAACCAATCAGCGTTCACGAGGCTGGCTACTCCCACGGTGGAACGCGCAGGCTTAATGGGATTCTCCTTCGTATTGAAAAATTGGGCGTAAGCATCAAACCAACCGGTATAATCAAAGGTTCCGTTCTTGGCTGCATCCGGGGTCAGGTACACTCTCAAATAAACGACATCTTTCATTGTCAGTCCCTGCTCCTTCAGCTGCTTCTCGATTTCTTTCAAGATGCCGATCCCCTGGGTTTTCGTATCGCCATAGCGCTCATAAACCGTCTTGCCATCCTTGTTCAGTAAGGGCGGAACCGTCCCGCTTGTAAAGAGATAGGAAGCTCCCTCGGGTACGATAACCCCGCTGGAAATAGAGGAGGTAGGACTGCCGTAAAATTTTGGGGAGGGTATGGCTTTGGGCGGCTTCTTATGGGCAGAAGCGTTATCCGCATATGCGGTCACGCTCACGGCACTGAACAGCATGGCCAGCGCCAGGATTGTCTTCATTTTATTTTTCATTGGAGTTGTCTCCCTTCTATTTATGCTTTCATCACGCGCTGATGGATATCGGTTACGACCTCGCGGGCGGACTCAATGGCGCCAGCCTGCCAGGCCGTAATGTAGCTGATGTGCTCCCCTGCCAGGTAAATGCGGTTATCCGGCTTGCAGAGGGTAGGGTAGTAGGTTTTCCTATCATTGGTGGAATAGGATACCCAGCCCCCCTCCTGGTATTTGGTCTTCTTCCAGTCGATCGAGAAGGATGCCTCGAACTCCTTCGGATACTGCGGATGGATTTTGGCCCCCTGCGTCAACGCCAATTTCTCGCGCTCGGCATACGACATGCCGCCGAGTTTATCAGCAGTGCCTCCGTACGCATAATAACCAAGCAGGATCCCCTTCTTCCCAAAATAATCTGTCGGCGGATAGTAGATTTGCGTGATGTCCATATTCGTCAAACTGCTGCCGCCGTACAAATACTCGTCCTCTTCCCAGAAGCGCCGCTTGAACTGCAAACCGATTTTACCGGCGGAGGCGTAGCCGACGCTGCTGATCGCTTTGGACATCTCCGGCGAGAAGTCGGCCGGGATCTTCTTCAGCACCGTCAGCGGTATGGTGCAGATACAGTAATCGCCGCGGATTTCCTGCTCTCTGCCGGAATGGCCGTCCGTGTACACAATCCGCACACCAGAGGTAGACTGGCGAATTTCCTTCACCTCGGCCCGGTACTTGATCCGGCTGCCTACCCGTTTCTCAAATGCCTTAACGATGGCGTCCATGCCGCCTACGGGATGAAACATCATCATCTGCTGGTCGTAACCGTATTCGTTGCTGAAATATTTCCCGAAACCGGAATTGATGATCGCCTTCAAATCGAACGGATCCCGGAGCACACCCGCATCCAGGCGGCTTCCCGGTTCATCCTTATATCCGCCGCGCTCCGAACCCTTATAGAACAGGTCCGGATTCAGATCTCCTTCGGCCTTCAGATAATCGACCAGCTTCAGCTTCTCTTCCGCCGTCAACGGTAGATCCAGCGCATTTTGATTCACGGCTTTAGCCAGCATCTCGGCCACGTAACCGCGCACGTCGGCTTTGGCTGCACGCTTGGGGACGCGCTGCCCCGATAAAGCCCCCACGTTCTCGTTATAGTAATAACCGCTCTCATTCACATTGTTGAATGGCTCGATAGCTACGCCAAACTTCTTGCAATAATCCAGCGTGACGTGAAACTGCGGAATCCGCATCGGGCCTGCATTGAAATACAGTCCGTTATCAAAGCGGGACGTCTGACGGCCGGATCCGATCTCCGCCACGGAGGTTCCTTTGCGGATCGTCCAGTTGCGCCCACCGGCGAAGCTTTTCGCTTCCAATATCGTACAGTCGTAACCTGCAAGACCAAGCTCATACGCTGCCGTCAGCCCCGCAATCCCTGCGCCAAGAATAATAATCTTCTTGCCGCCCCGGCCGCTTAAGTTCAGGTCATCTTTCCCGGGAGGCGTATATTCCGCTGCTTTCAACGTTTCCGGCGTAAGGAGCCCCATCGTACCCATCAAGCTGAAGACAGCGACAGAGCCGCCCACCTTGCCAACAGTCGTCAGAAATTGCCTCCGGGTCATCTCTTTTGGTTGTTCTTTTGTAGCCACCCTCGTTCACTCCTCCGCTAGTTTGTGTGATTGGATTCATGAGCCGATCTTAGCAGAGACAACAAGATTTGACTTAAAATTTGTCAGGAATTCTTACACGATTTTTTTTATTTTGAAAAACGATTGCTTTTTCACCCTGTTTTTCATAAAATCATGTCATAAATCCTTCCAAACAAAATGAATACGCCCAAATTATTTCCGTTTTATCTTCTTCGGTTTTAATCCCAAGCCGTTTACAGCAGCTCAGGGTTAACAATACTTACATAGGAGGTAAAGATCATGGAGAGTAAGGTGATGAGTATTGGGGTTGTTTGCGAACTGACCGGCTTGACGGAACGGCAAATCCGGTATTACGAAGAACGGAAGCTTATATTTCCGGAGCGTACGAAGGGAGGGAATCGCCGATATTCTTTTGAGGATGTGAAGATCATCCAGGAAATCCATCAAAAAATGCAGGAGGGATTTAATACATTTGAACTTAAAGAATTGAACAAAACGAAAAAACAGCGCTGCACGCCCATCTTCCGATGATGTAGAAAGGAGTGAACGAGACTATGGAGTTCAAGAATACGATGACGATGCTGGAGCACATCGCCGAGCTAAGAAAGCGGATCCTTCAGGTGGCCGCCGTCTTCATTCTGAGCATGGCTGCCGGCTTGATTGCCGCTCCCCATATGTTATCCGTATTGAAACATCACTCGCCAGCCTTTCAGGTAACCTGGAACGTATTCTCGCCATGGGACGGACTGCGCATCTATATGAGCATAAGCATCGTATTATCGCTGCTTCCTACCCTGCCATTTGCCCTATATCAAATATGGCTGTTCGTCAATCAGGGGCTGAATAACCGCGAGCAGAGAGCAGCTCTCCGGTTTATCCCCTTCTCTGCGTTGTGCTTTATCATAGGGGTTTGTTTCGCGTATTTTGTCGTTTTTCCCATGAGTCTTGCCTTTACGACGGGAATCAACAGTCAAATGGAACTCGTGGAAACATATGGTGTGTCCCAGTACTTCGGGTTCATGTTCAATATCATCATCCCGCTGTCCCTTGCCTTTGAGCTGCCTGTCGTCGTCCTGTTTCTAACGCGAATAGGAATATTAAGCCCGGCCATTCTGCACACGATGAGGCGGTATGCCTATGTCGTTCTGGTGATCGTTGCAGCGCTGATCTCGCCGCCTGACCTCGTATCCCACCTGATGGTTGCCATCCCGCTCATTGGTCTGTATGAGATCAGCACATGGCTGGCTAGCTGGATGCACCGCAAACAGAAGCATGTGGAGCATGAAGAAGGCACGGAAATCGATACGGTTCACCAGATGATATGATATCCGGTTTTCATTCATCCCTAGCCAAAACGACGGGAGCAGCATGGAGATCGCAACCACTTGCTTAGCTGTCCTGGGGTCCAGTGATATGTTAACGACAGTCACACAAAAAAGAGGCCGTTTACCTGCACAGGTACGGCCTCTTTATTATTCCTATTCCATTGAACCAGCAGCGATTCCCTGCTTATTACCACTAGCGGATCGTAATGACCTTCTTCTCCGCTTTCATATATTTAACGAACATGCCCGCATATTCGGGATCCCACTGGGTTCCCCTGCCGGCTTCCAGTATGTTCAAGGCATCAACGGATTTCATGCCGCTGCGGTACGGCCTGTCTGACGTCATGGCATCATAGGCATCGGCCACGGCAATAATCCGGCCGAACAGCGGAATTTCCTTCCCCTTCAAACCGTCAGGGTATCCGCACCCGTCATACCGCTCATGATGGGATCGCACCCCCTCTAGATAAGGTGCCATGGCATCGGCAGGCTCGATCTGCAGGAGAATGTTCTCTCCTTGAGCCGGGTGAGTCTTTACTTGATCGAACTCCTCTGCCGTCAGTTTTCCTTCCTTCAGCAAAATGTTGTCCCGAACCCCAATCTTGCCGATATCATGCAGCAATGCCGTCTTGTGCAAAAGATCTATCTGCTCTTCGCTAAGTCCAGCCAGCCGGCCGAGTAACACCGAATATTCCGCCACCCGAAGCGAATGTCCTGCCGTGTAAGGATCTCTGGCATCCAGCGCCGCTGCCAGGGCGGCAAAGTAACTGTCCAGCAGCTTGCGATTCCGCTCCTCGCGCACCTGCAGTCCGCGAACCATCATATTGAAACCCGCGATCAGATTGGAAAACTCATCGGAATAGAGATTGGAGGTCTGAATCAGACGCCCTTCCTTAATCTCATTCATCGCCCGGTACAGCTGCCGGATCGGCCGCTGTAAATCCTGGGTCAAGAGCCAGGCGCCGATATAAGCAAAACCGACACCAAGCAGCAATATAAATCCCGCCCAGCCCCAGTACTGCTGTGCTACGATCTGACTAAGCCCCTCCAGACGAATCTGCACCGCCAGACTGAACAGAAACAGCGGAAAGGTGCCGATCAGCATCGTGCTCAGCAGAAACTTCGTCCGAATCGCCATGAATACATGGCCCTCAAGGGAGAAATCCACGCCATAACGCGACAACGCCTGCCGCCGAATCTCTTTGATCAGCGGACGGATAGCAGCGATCGTCAGGAAGAATTCGATCATGGCATGACAGCTGGCTAGCAGGACCGCCCCAAGGCAAGCCAGCCATATATAGAACGGCGGAAAATTCAATTTTCCCTGCTCCATCATCCAAACCGTAAGCAGAATGGCCGGAAGCGACAAACCGAGCAGATGAGGTCCGAATATGCGGTATACCGCTAAACGCGGCATGCGGTGTATACTCAAATATGCTTTTTCCAACGTTTCCAAATCCGTATTCCCTTCATTAAACCCCGCGTGAATCGGTCGTAAATGCCGAAGAAAGACGGTCAGCTCCGACGCAATCATCACCATGAACGAAATGGCCAGTATGACCACAAGACGCACGCCTTCCTCAATAGGAATTTCCAGAGTCGTTACCATTAATACGCCACCCACAACAAGCACAGCTGCAATGGACCCGATCATATAGTTCCGGATTAGCTGTTTAAGAAAAGACTTATACAGTTGCATGGAACGCCTACTTTCATTAACAGATGATAACATCGGCAAGGCATATGAGCTCTGAACGTATTCGACATGATGCTACAATTTTAAGAGCGCAGCAGCAGAATTTGCAAGAAAAAACTGTTAATATGAATATCGTTGGATTTCAGGAAAAAATCAAGCATTTTTGCATGACATTCTAATATTCATTTGAATATCTTTGCTTATTACGAGCACGTGTGCTATAATAAGTAATTGTTATATGAAGTTTAACCCCGTTAGTTCCTCGAAACATGGTTATTTACATCTCTGTTGAAGTGCAAATTCCTATTTTATGACCCTACGAGTAAGAGTTTTATGGAACAGTTTTCTGATTCACACTGGAGCGGTCATCGGAGCCGCAAGGACGAAAGAGAGGCAGGGCTTTTGTCGTTTTAGAAGCAAAGATTCTTGAAGAAACTTCAAATACGGAACCGACTGTACAGCCGTTATTGGCCGTCAGGGGTTAAATTTTATATGTGCTTTTTAGCGCTCAATCAAGGACTCGGCCTTTGGCCGGGTCCTTTTCCATGTTACGCTGCTCTTTCGTTTGTCGAATCCCAAAAGACCAGTGACAGCCGCCTAAACGGCTGCATATGATACCGGAGACGATGAGTATTCGGAAGGAGCGTGTTGTTTTGAAGAAAAAGAAGAAAAACCCATCATCTTCCTCTTCCCAGCCCTACAGGGTAGATCCCCATACAAGGGAGCTTGATCTGCTTGAGCGAAATAAAGGACGCAGCCTCAAAAAAGATAAAGATGCCCACATCCTTTCAGCTGCTACCATTATGGATTTGGATGAGGATCTTATCGGCCTTATGGAATTAAAACAAGAAGAAAACAAACAAAACAAGGAAAACAAAGAAAACACTCCACTATCGATATCTGACGAAGATTCCAGCTTACCTACAGAAGATGCTGTAGCCGCTGACACTCCGTCCGTGCCTACCGATCCCCCATCCCTTCCCGAGATAGAGATTGAGCATGTGCAGCTGATTATGGAAAAGGAAATGCCTGAAATTAAGGGTGCATTCATATATACAGAGGACATAGGGGAATATGCGGTAACCGAAAGCCGGATCGCTTCGAGAGCGGTCACAGCATCCAAGCTGTCACGTGGTGCCGTCGGGCCTGAAGCCATACAGGATTACAGCATCACCAGTCTGCACCTTGCCGACGAAGCTGTAACCTCCGGAAAAATCGCGCCATTATCGGTCACAGGAGAACATCTGATGGATGGCATCTTGTCTACGCGCAAGTTTCGAGACGGCTCCGTCAATGCCAGCAAGATCAAGGATGGCAGCGTAACCTCGCAGAAGCTGGCAGACCACGCCGTGGTCAGCGACAAAATCGCGGATGGGGCTATTACTGCACGTCATCTTCAACAGCTACTCGTGACGAGCGACCTGCTCGAAGACCAGGCGGTTCAAGGAGACAAAATCGCATCCAGCGCCGTAGAAACACGCCATCTCGCTAATGAGAGCGTCCATAGCTCCAAGCTTGCCGAGGATGCAGTCACTTCGACCAAAATCCGTGAAGGTGCCGTAACAGGAAAAAAAATTGCCGATGATACCATCTCGGGTTCTCACATAAAACCGCAAAGCATCGAGAGCAAACATTTGGCCAGCGAGGCCGTAACTGCGGAGCATATTGCTGCCGGCAGCATCGGGTCAGACCTCATTGCTGACGGTGCCGTCAACGCCGGGCATATTCAGGAAGGCTCGCTCAGCGCCCGCCATTTAGCGGACGGAGCCATAGGATCAGGGCAAATCCAGTTCGGCTCCATCGGTTCCGATCAGATCGGCATCAACGCTGTTGCCCCCCGCCATCTGGCTGATTCCAGTGTCACAAGCTCCAAGCTCGCCGATCAATCCGTCCATACGGTGAAGCTGGTTGAACAGGCGGTTACGGCTTCGAAAATCGCGGACCAGAGCATACTCCCTACCAAAATTGCCAATGAAGCCGTTCAAACGCGCCATCTGGCAAAGAGCGCGGTCGAATCGGACCAGATTGCATCGGATGCCATTCATACCCGGCATCTCGCTGCGGATGCAGTAAATGCCGAGCATATTGCCGAGGGCAGCATCTTACCTCAGCATTTCGCGCCTCAGAGCGTCATAGGGCGTGCCATTCAGCCCAAAACGATAGCGGAACAGCATCTGTCTGACGGATCGATCGGAAAACAGCATCTTCAGCCCGCTTCCGTCGGCGAAGAGACGCTGGCACCCGAGAGCGTGACGAGCCAAAAGCTTGCGCTTGGATCGGTTGGCGGAGCCATAATTGCTAAGCATGGCGTAACCTCCGGCAATATTGCCAATGAAGCCATTCAGCAGCAGCACTTGTCAGCAGGCAGTGTAGGCGCCGAAGCCCTGCAAAACGGTGCGGTTCGCGAGCCTCATCTGACCGATGGCTCTGTTGCCAGCCGCCATCTGCAGAAGGGAAGTGTACGGACACAAACACTCGCACAGGGTGCGGTAACGACAGATAAAATTGCTGCAGGCAGCATCGTGGAGTCCTCGATCGGCGATGGGGTAATTGCGCCTCGACATTTGGGGGACCATGCGGTAACCTCGCCGAAGCTGTCTCCGGAAAGCGTGTCCACGGATAAACTGACAGACCTTGCCGTAACTTCAAATAAACTGGCTGAGAGCAGTGTCTCTGCTGGAAAAATAGCTCCAAAAGCTGTTCAATCCACTCATCTCTCGCCGAATTCGGTGACTTCAGAAGCCATTCTGAACAAGGCCGTTACTTCGGAAAAAATTGCTCCGCAGGCTGTAGAGGGCGCACATCTGGGACTGGAATCCATCCTGGGCAAACATATCGTGCAGGAAGCCATTCATGGCTATCACTTGAAGAAAAAATCCATCACGTTAAGCCATTTGGCCGATGAAAGCCGCTCAGCGGAAGCGTTGTTCGCGGACGGAAGCATCCCGGGCGTAAAAATCGGGCCACAATCCATTACGGAAGCCCACCTCTCGCCTTCGTCAGTCTCGGGAGCCGCGCTGCAAGCGAACGCCGTGAGTGGTGATAAGATCAAGCCTCTCTCCATTTCAGCGGTGCACCTGCAAGAAGCGAGCGTCCAGTCTGACCACCTGGGCGTGGATATTGTCAAATCACAGCATATGGATGAAGGATCAGTTACCGGCCGCCATCTTGCTTCCGGCTCCGTCAATGCCCGGCACATTCAGGCAGAGAGCATCGAGTCCGCACATATCACGAACGGCGCCATCCTTCCTGAACATGTCGCCGGAGAATCGATCCAGAGCGGACATCTCGCCGAAGGCGCTGTGAGCTCCAAGCATATTGAATTGTTCTCAATTCAGAGCCATCACCTGGCGCCGTACTCCATCAACGCAGCACATCTCGGAAATCAGTCTATCGGTCATGTCCACCTGCAACCGGACAGCGTTGGCGTCGATCAATTGCAGCCGGGGGCCGTAAAATCGAGGCAGCTGGCGGAGGGGGCCGTTCTTCCCCATCACCTGCAAATCTCCAGCATCGGTTCGCAGCATATCGAAGCGGGCGCGATCACAACGGAACTTGTGCAGGACGGTGGAATTACGGGAAGCAAGATTGCGAAGGAAACGATATCCGGTACTCACGTTGCGAACGGCTCTCTCACGGGTACGCAGATTGCCGACGGCACTATTGGTAGAAAGCACCTCGGACCGGACGCCTTCGATAACTTCACGTTAGCCGAGGGGTCGGTTACAGGCAGCAAGATTGCCGAGGCTTCTATCACCGGTGCACATGTAGCTGAGGGTTCACTTACTGGTGCGCAGATTGCCGACGGCACTATTGGCAGCAAACATCTTGGACCGGATGCCTTCAACAACTTCTCGATAGCTGAAGGATCGGTTACAGGCAGCAAGATTGCCGAAGCTTCTATCACCGGCGCGCATGTAGCTGAGGGTTCACTTACAGGCGCGCAAATTGCCGACGGAGCCATCAGCAGCAAGCATCTCGGACCGGATGCCTTCAATAACTTCACGTTAGCCGACGGATCAGTTACAGGCAGCAAGATTGCTGAGGCTTCTATCACCGGCGCGCATGTAGCTGAGGGTTCACTTACTGGTGCGCAGATTGCCGACGAGGCAATCGGCAGCCGGCATCTCGGACCGGATGCCTTCAATAACTTCACGTTAGCCGACGGATCAGTTACAGGCAGCAAAATTGCTGAGGCTTCTATCACCGGCGCGCATGTAGCTGAGGGTTCACTTACTGGTGCGCAGATTGCCGACGGGGCAATCGGAAGCCGGCATCTCGGACCGGACGCCTTCAATAACTTTACGTTAGCCGAAGGCTCCATAGACAGCAGCAAGATTGCTGAGGCTTCCATCACCGGCGCCCATGTAGCTGAGGGTTCACTTACTGGAGCGCAGATTGCCGACGGCGCAATCGGCAGCCGGCATCTCGGACCGGACGCCTTCAATAACTTCACGTTAGCCGATGGCTCCATAGACAGCAGCAAGATTGCTGAGGCTTCCATCACCGGCGCTCACGTTGCGGATGGTTCGCTTACAGGCGCGCAGATTGCCGACGGCGCAATCGGCAGCAAGCATCTCGGACCGGACGCCTTCAATAACTTCACGTTAGCCGAAGGCTCCATAGACAGCAGCAAGATTGCTGAGGCTTCCATCACCGGCGCTCACGTTGCTGACGGCTCCCTAACTGGTAACCAGATTGCCGACGAAGCCATCGGCAGTAGACACCTCGGACCGGATGCCTTCAATAACTTCACGTTAGCCGACGGCTCCATAGACAGCAGCAAGATTGCTGAGGCTTCCATCACTGGCGCTCACGTTGCGGATGGTTCGCTTACAGGCGCGCAGATTGCCGACGGCGCAATCGGCAGCAAGCATCTCGGACCGGATGCCTTCAATAACTTTACGTTAGCCGATGGCTCCATAGACAGCAGCAAGATTGCTAAGGCTTCCATCACCGGCGCTCACGTTGCTGACGGCTCCCTCACTGGTAACCAGATTGCCGACGAAGCCATCGGCAGTAGACACCTCGGACCGGATGCCTTCAATAACTTTACGTTAGCCGATGGCTCCATAGACAGCAGCAAGATTGCTAAGGCTTCCATCACCGGCGCTCACGTAGCTGAGGGTTCACTTACTGGAGCGCAGATTGCCGACGGCGCAATCGGCAGCCGGCATCTCGGACCGGACGCCTTCAATAACTTTACGTTAGCCGAAGGCTCCATAGACAGCAGCAAGATTGCTGAGGCTTCCATCACCGGCGCTCACGTTGCTGAAGGCTCCCTCACTGGTAACCAGATTGCCGACGAAGCCATCGGCAGTAGACACCTCGGACCGGATGCCTTCAATAACTTCACGTTAGCCGACGGATCAGTTACAGCCAGCAAGATTGCTGAGGCTTCCATCACCGGCGCTCACGTTGCGGATGGTTCGCTTACAGGCGCACAGATTGCCGACGGAGCCATCGGCAGCAAGCACCTCGGACCGGATGCCTTCAATAACTTCACGTTAGCCGACGGCTCCATAGACAGCAGCAAGATTGCTGAGGCTTCCATCACTGGCGCGCATGTAGCTGAGGGTTCACTTACTGGAGCGCAAATTGCCGACGGAGCCATCAGCAGCAAGCATCTCGGACCGGATGCCTTCAATAACTTCACGTTAGCCGACGGATCAGTTACAGCCAGCAAGATTGCTGAGGCTTCCATCACCGGCGCTCACGTTGCAAACGGCTCCCTAACGGGCGCACAGATTGCCGACGGAGCCATCGACAGCAAGCACCTCGGACCGGATGCCTTCGATAACTTCACGTTAGCCGAAGGCTCCATCGATGGCAGCAAACTTGCCGATGGCACAGTCACCAGCGCCCACCTGGCCGAAGGAGCGGTTACCGGACAACAATTGGCACAGGGCGCGGTAACGGCGGAACATTTGGGCTTTACTCCTATACGGAGCGCAGCCGGCCAGCCGAAGCTGCAGCAATTCGGAATGACTCCATTTGTATTTGGTGCTGAGGTGCTGACTGAGGTTACCGTCCAATTTGAGGAGCCTTTTGGCGGAATAAACTATATCATTGTAGGGATGAGCAACAATCCGGGCTTCCAGATCTCCCTGAAATCCCAGCGCGAGGATGCCGCCGTCCTTGAAGTAAGCCGCCAGCCTAACTGCAATCTCGCCTATGGTTTCATGTCCTGGATTGCAATCGGTCCTTCACGGTAACACCGGTAACAACATAGCAATCCAAAAAGAGGCTCTCCCCTGCGTGACACGGGAGGGCCTCTTTCACGTCAATATCTTCTTTCCTAATCATGATACAGTCCACATTTGATGGGTCTCCATGACTCCGCTGATGGTTGCCCCGGCATTGCAGCCTTCCATATGATAGCCAATACATTCATCGCAGCGGCTGACTGATATTGATATGGTTAAGCCCATCCTGGTGTACTTATCCTAACTGGCGTTTAAATGTTTTACTGGCGAAGAAGTAAGCGATGACCATGATGCCGACGCACCAGGCAAGCGCGATCCAGATTGCGTTGCCGACAGACCCTTCATACAAGAGGGCTCGAACCGCATTCACGATTGAAGTCACAGGCTGGTTCTCAGCGAACGCACGAACAATCTTTGGCATGGTTTCGGTGGGGACAAAGGCTGAACTGATAAACGGCAGGAAAATCAGCGGGTACGAGTAGGCTGTCGCCCCTTCCATAGACTTTGCTGTCAATCCGGGAATGACCGCCAGCCAGGTCAGCGCCAGCGTAAACAGCCCGAGTATCCCAGCGACCGCGAGCCAATCCAGGATATTAGCGCTGGAACGGAAGCCCATCAAGAGCGCGACAAGAATAACAACCACGACAGTAAGCGCATTGGAAAAAAGCGAGGTCAACACGTGAGCCCACAATACCGACGAGCGCTTGATGGGCATCGTAATGAAACGCGCCATCAGCCCACTCTTTACATCCGTAAACAGCCGCAAGGAAGTGTAAGCGACGCCGGATGCGATAGCCATTAGCAAGATTCCCGGTAATAAATAATTGACGTAGTTGTTCGTGCCTGTCTCTATGGCGCCGCCAAATACGTAGACAAACAGCAGCATCATCATAATCGGTGTAATCGCCACCGTGATAATCGTATCCGGACTGCGCATGATGTTGCGCATTAAACGCCCCAGTAATACCCCTGTTTTGCTTTTCATTTACATCTCCTCCTTTTTGCCGATGATCGCGAGGAAAATTTCCTCCAATGTCGGCTGCTTCTCGATATACTCCACTTTCGCTGGCGGGAACATCTCTTTGAGTTCGGTAAGGGTACCGGTCGTGATGATTTTTCCGCCGTGCAGGATGGCGATACGGTCCGCCAGTTGTTCTGCTTCCTCCAGGTACTGGGTCGTCAGCAAGATGGTCGTGCCGCCGCCGGCGAGCTCCTTGACGGTATTCCAGACTTCAATCCGCGCTTCAGGGTCAAGCCCCGTCGTCGGTTCGTCGAGAAAAATGACTGCCGGTGTCCCGATCAGACTCATGGCAATGTCAAGCCGGCGCTTCATCCCGCCCGAATATTTGTCTGCCCGGCGGCCCCCCGCATCGGTCAGGCTGAATCTTGCAAGCAGATTATCGGCGACTTGTGCTGGATTGGAAACTCCCCGCATCTTGGCAATCATCATCAGGTTTTCCCGCCCGGTGAGCATACCGTCTAAAGCTGCGAACTGCCCTGTCAGGCTGATGCTCTGGCGAACATGATCCGGTTGACGCTGGACGTCAAAGCCGCAAATACCTGCTTCGCCGCCATCGGGCTTCATCAGCGTCGAGAGGATGTTGACTGTCGTCGTCTTGCCCGCTCCATTTGAGCCCAGCAGCGCGAAAATTTCGCCACGCCGCACCTCAAAATCCACCCCCTTTAAAACTTCCTTGTCTTTAAAGGATTTTTTTAACCCTTTTACAGAAATCGCTTCATTCCTCATATTTTTTCCTCCTTATAATAAGTGCCTTGGAAGCTAGATTGCCTACACTTCACTATTTAGTCTGACTGATAATCTGTATAACTTACTACCGGGCTAAAAATGAACTGAATAGCGAAGGCGGCAATTCACATTTGTAACCAGCTAATCAGTCGGTATGATCTATAGAATTTATTTTTTCCCCAATCGGTTCATGATACTCTGATTCAAATCTTCCCGATACTTGGCTACATAGGTTTTAGCGTTTGCCACAAGTTCGTCGGCAAAGGACGCCACGTCGTCCCCGGTGATTTCCAGCACTTGTCTGCCTTCCGCCGCACCGGCTTCGAACAAATCAATTAATTCATACTGCATGTGCAGCATATCCATTCCGTTGCCCGCTGAGAAATTCCACATGTAGTTTTGAATTTTCTTAAATACAAACTGGTAGTCCTCTGGCAGGGCTTCGACCCGTGCCATCATCATCTTGTACTCTTTTTTATCACCAATCATTTTTTTGAACATTTCCAACATATTATGTTTCCTCCTTTTATTTAAAGCTGAACAAGACACCCCAAAATATCGGACGGAATATCTTATGAAGCTAGTTTGACTTCAAGACGTTAATTTTCGACGATAAAAAATCCCACTTTTCCCAAAACAATTCAAGTTCCTGGCGGCCAGCCTCATTAAGTGAGTAAAACTTGCGCGGCGGTCCCATATCTGACGGTTTCTTTTCAATGTTCACCAGTTTTTTCTTTTCTAGCCGCACGAGTATGGTGTAGACCGTTCCTTCCACGACTTCGGTAAACCCCAGCTCGTTCAGGCGGCGGGTAATCTCGTAGCCATAGGTTTCACGGCGGCTGATGATTTCCAGCACGCAGCCTTCCAGCGAACCCTTCAGCATTTCAGTTAAATTTTCCATATTCAGTACCTCCTCTATTTCGTCCCTCCCCTAATTAGTATAACTCATATTCAGTATAACTTAGTACTAAGGGAAATTTTTACTTAAAAGCATTTGAAAATATGCTATTAAGTATTACTTACTACGTGTACATTGTATCACCGAGTAGCAGGGAGTGTCAATCATTTCTCCTGAAAATATTTTCGCAACCTCACTTTTCCGTTGTCGTGGTAATAAGTGTGACCTACTACGGGTATATCGTAATACATAGTAGATGGATTGTCAACTGGATTTTTAAGTCGACATGAACCGTCTTGCGATGCTTGCAGTTACTTGCGTCCGGATCAATTATGCATGTAAAAAAGACGAGCGTTAAGCTCGCCTTTTGTTCATTCATTATTTTATTCGATGCCGATTCGTACTTGTTGTTCGGGCCCCTCCCCTAACGCCGGCAATCTCGTTCGTATCCGTAATGCGTAACATCCTGAGATAAACAACACTATGGCTGCGATGAAATACGTGGCCCGGACGCCGAATTCATCCGTAATGTACCCGAACAGCAGTGTGGACAGTCCAAATACCAGCGAAACCAGCGCGCTCTGAGCCGCGTACACTTTCGGCAATAGATGAATCGATACGCTACGCTGCAAGGTGGTCTGTAGAGAAACCGACTTGAGCTGTTCAAAAATACCGAAACCCGCGGAGAAAACAAGGGCCAGCCAAGGTACCGAGGTCAATCCAAAACCAAACGTCATAAGACTGATGCCGAAGGAAGAGCAGATGACGAATTTACGGATGTTGCGGTCGATCAGCCCCGCGCCCCTCATTCCAAACAGTCCGCCCAGCATAAGTCCCAGGAAAAAGCTTGCGTTGATATACCCCCACCAAGCCTCTTCCTTATTCAGCGCATCAGCTACGTAGACGTAGATGATCGCTGCAATCCAGATCACGCCCGCAATGGTCTCCAGTACATACATGATATGTATCGCCCGGAGTGAGGGCTGTCTCCAAATGAGTGTCCACCCTTCTTGAATGGAGTTCCAATTTGAAATGTCCGCTTTCCCTTTCTGTTCCCGGGCAGCTTCATGCCGATCCTCAATCATCTTCATGAAGACAGCAGCTGCCAGGGCCAGGGAAAAGGTTAGCCATATCACGTTGCTGCCACCCATAGCTACAACCAGCAGTCCCCCAACGGCCCATCCTCCCAGCTGGATTAACTGATCGACGAGAGCTACGAAGCTGTTGGCTTTCGTTAACTCCGCGGCATCCACCAGCCGAGGCAGCATGGCATGGCTTGCGGGCGCGGCCCAACCATCGAGCAAAGAAATGAGGAATACGAATCCGAGAATCGCATAGACCGTCACCTCCTGCTCTCCCAGCACATAGTAGGTCACTAACAACAGGAACAACACGGCTGTTTTCCCGATTTGCGACGAAGCAAGCAGCGATTTGAGGCTGTATTTATCCATCAACACGGGCGCAAAGCTCCCGCTTATAAACCGTGCCATCGTCGTGACAAATGGTATCATGGCCATCAACATGGCGGAGCCCGTCATCCCATGGATTATTGCCATCAAGCCGACAATGTAAAACAAATCGCCGCTATTGGCGAGCGCCTGACCTATCCAGAGATACCGAAAAGAATTCCTCTTCATCTTTCTACCCCAATTCTGTATTTAGTTGTATTGGTTAGGGTAGAAAAACCTACATGTTCTGGCCTCCGTACATTTTATATGGTTAATATAGTAACACCGTTAAGGACTTCTGTTAAGATTATGGATTATTTTCAAGTGATTCAGATGGTATATCTCACCAATTTGTTACTTTTTTATCCCTGGCTAAAACTATTTGGCCTGCTCCACGGTCTAATGATCAGTCAAGCGCACTCAAGTACTTGAGCATGATCCAACCCATTAAACCAGGAATAGATCAAAACGAATTCGTGCCATGACATAAAATACTAGCGCTAGTAGTTAGGGGTGAGTGAACTGGGAGCGAAAGACTCGAAGCAAACACAGTTCAGCGAAAATATGGAGAAATGCAAAAACAAGTTATACCGGGTAGCCTATTGCTATGTCAAGAATGAGCAGGAGGCACTGGATATCGTTTCCGAGGCAACCTATAAGGGATATCTTGCTTACGAGCGGATGAACACGCCGCAGTATTTTGAGTCCTGGATGACCCGGATTGTCATTAACGCGGCTATCGACCATCTCGGTCGCAAGAAGCGGGTAACTTATATGGAAGACCAAACGCAAGACTATGCGGCCGCAGAGCATGCCGTACCTCTGGAAGAGAAAATGGATTTATATGATGCTTTGGACAGACTGATGCCAGAAGAGAAAACCTACATTATTTTGAAGTTTTTTGAGGACCTGCGCTTTAGAGAAATGGCGGATATGCTGGCATTGTCCGAAAACACGGTCAAGACCAGGTTCTATCGCATTATCGGAAAATTAAAATCATATTTAATCGAGGGAGAGGTCGATCGTCTATGACAGGAAAAGAACGCTATGAACACATTGAGATCCCTGCCCAGCTAACCGGCGTTATGGACGCAGCAATGAAAAAGGCGGCTGCCCGTAAACGATCCATGCGCTTGATGAGATACTCCTCCATTGTTGCGGCGGCCGTTGCCCTGTTATTCGTGGTCAATATCCCGACGGTGGCAAACGCCTTATCCAAAGTCCCCGTGGTGGGCAGCATCGTTCAGGTTCTGCAGTTCGGGGGCGGAGGCGAACGGACCGACGGCGTTACCGTAGGCACGGAAGCTTCTGAGGACGTATTTAAGATTCAATTTGATCAGGAAGGCCATTCCGTTTCCAGCGTCCCGGCCTACACCGTGGATCATCGGGATGCGCCAAACCGTCTGATCTTCACGTTTAACGGCGTACGAAACTTTGATTATGAAACCCTCAAGAAAGACATGCTGGCTCTCCCGCTGGTAAAGGATGTCTATGAAAATGTGATTCTGGACGACTCGGCCATGCGTTTTGTCGTTGAACTGAAGGACGGCGTGAAGCATACCGTATCCGAATATAGAGATCCCGGCTATATTGAGCTGAAGCTCACCTCGACCGGTGAGTCGGCAACCCCGCGCGAGGTCTTCTATATCCGCAGTGAAGCCATGCCGCAAGGGGAATCCCTTGCCATTCTGGAAGAGATTTATATGGAAGACGACGTGACTTTCATTAAGACGGCCAGCGGCGACTTCATCGCGGTCATCGGCGGGTTCGATACCCGCGAGGCTGCCAAGCAGAAGCTCAGCGAAATTTCGTCGCGCGAGACCTACGGCGATGATCTTCGCATCGACAGCTGGATGAGCAATGAGCGCCCGGACTAACCCGTAACACAAAGAAAGCACCGCTCCGACAAGTGTTGGAGCGGTGCTTTTTTATGAAGATCCATGACGTTGTTTTGGTGCGATTGTACCGCAAGCTTTCGGAAGCGACTCTCCCGGCAGCGAAGAATGTTATGCGTTTTGATGAGGATAGATCATGACTTTTACACTGGTGTCCCTTTGCGTGCGGGCAAGCTCTATGGCTTCCTCGATCTGATCCAAGGAAAACTGGTGGGTGATGATATCGCGTATGCGGCTGCCCTTGTTTTGCAGCATCTGAATAGCCGCCGGGTACGTGTTCGCGTAGCGGAACACGCCGTATATATCCAGCTCGGCGTCAACCAAAGCGCCTTCCTCAAAGGACATTTCATCCGGCAGCCGGAACAGGAAGTCGCTTCGCACCGCGACGTATTCGGCCCAAGCTCCGTCAACCGGCGGGGTCGCCATAAATACAACATCCGGACACAGGTTGTAACGTCCGCTTTTACAATAAGAGCAGCGCCCGCACGTAACACCCGCTTCCACGGCCACGCGGTCACGGGCGGAGACATTTCTTACCTTCTCCCCCGTCCTTACGACAACGCCGGCAAGCTCATGCACCAGAATCAACGGTTCCTTCACCTCATACCTGCCAATACGTCCATGCTCATAGTAGTGCACATCCGAACCGCACCTCTCATCTCAAGAAATCGCTTACCAACTTAGTTTACACGATAAACTATCGCTTCATAAGGGTGTAGAGCGAATTCGCCGAAACTTCGGTCCGAGCGTTCGTAATTCGAGAGTATAACTTCAGGATGATGCTCACGCCATTCTGCCGGGAATTGAAAATCCGGCGTTCCGCCATAGAAGTTGAGTACGACCAAGTACGTCTCATTCTCTAATGACCTGGAATAAGCGAAAATTTCCGGATGCTCCTGAAGCACGGCTTCATATTTTCCGTAGATCAGAGCCTCACTGGATTTGCGCAGTCGGATCAAGGCTTTATAGTAATTCAGAATGGAATCGGGATCGGTTAGCTGCTGCTCTACGTTGATTTCATGGTAATTCGGATTGCAGCGGATCCACGGCACAACCGTTGAGAAGCCGCCATAGAGCGTGTCATCCCACTGCATCGGCGTTCTTGCATTGTCCCTAGCCCGGTACGCGATTCTGCGCATCGTCTCCGACACGTCTTTCCCATCCAGAAGCCGCTCGCGGTAATAATTGTAGATCTCCACATCCCGATAATCACTCAGCTCCGCAAACTCGACATTCGTCATTCCGATTTCCTGCCCCTGGTAAATAAACGGCGTCCCCTGCATCAGCATAAAAAAAGTAGCCAGCATCTTGGACGATTCCTTATGATAGTGGACCGGATCGCCAAAACGGGATACGGAGCGCGGCTGATCGTGATTCTCCATGTAAAGGGCATTCCAGCCCACGCCTTCAAGACCCGTCTGCCATTTATGCATAATCTGCTTCAATTCGGCCAAGTCCCAGATCGCATAATCCCAGCGTCCCTCGAGTCCGAAATCAAGATTGACGTGCTCAAATTGAAAAATCATGTTCAAGGCCCCGTTCTCTTCCCCGATCCATCGGTCTGCTTCGCTGATCGGAATGCCGCTCGCTTCGCCAACCGTCATAATGTCATAATGAGCGAACGCTTCACGTTTGAATTGTTGAAGAAAATCATGGATTCCCGCTATATTCCGATGTCCTGGATTCGAGTCAACATATCGAAGGTGATTCGGATTCGGCATATCCGGCAAACCAGGCAGCTTCTTTATATGGGTAATCGCATCCACGCGAAAACCGTCAATTCCTTTATCCAGCCACCAACGGATCATCCTGACCAGATCATCTCTGACCGCCGGATTCTCCATATTTAAGTCAGGCTGCTTCTTGGAATAGAGGTGGAGATAATATTGATCCGTTAACTCGTCATATTCCCAAGCGGAGCCGGTGAAGACGGATTCCCAATTGTTCGGCTCAGCCCCATCCCTCGCATCCCGCCAGATGTAGTAATCCCGCTTCGGATTGGTTCGGGAGGAACGGGATTCCATAAACCACGGATGTTCATCCGAGGTATGATTGAGCACCAGGTCCATAATAAGCCGCATGCCGCGGTTATGGATTTCGGCCAGCAGCTGATCGAAGTCGGCCATGGAACCGAACTCCGTCATAATATCCTGATAATCGCTGATATCGTAACCGTTATCGTTATTGGATGATCGATAGACGGGACATACCCATATAACATCAATCCCAAGATCCTTCAAATAATCCAGACGGGATATAACCCCTTGCAGATCCCCGATGCCGTCTTCATTCGAATCCATAAAACTGCGCGGATAGATCTCGTAAGCAACGGCTTCTTTCCACCATACTTTCTGCATTGTCGTATCCCCCGTTTACAATAAGAATGCTGCTTATTAAGAATGCAGACCGAGTCATTACACGTACTTCATTAACCAACTTCGTCTGTCGCAGCATACAGTATTGCCGTTAAAGCGATCTTATAAGCCTAACAACCATAGAATGGCCGTACCGCGGGGATATGCGGCACGGCCATTGCAAGTCTACCATGAAACTACGAAAACGAATTCGTCCCAGCTCCCATGCAGCATACAGCATGGGCTTGGTCGCGCTCCGGTAAGGATCGGCCGCTCACTCCCGTAATTCCCCCATTACCCCCGTACATACTTCCCGGTCAAGGAGTGTTCTGCCATGATCAGTTCAGCAGGCGTTCCTTCGAACATGACCCGGCCTCCCCTGCTGCCGCCCTCGGGTCCGAGGTCAATGATCCAATCCGCCTGACGAATCACGTCCAGATTGTGCTCGATGACAATCACCGAGCTGCCGTTATCGACGAGCCGATTCATCATGTTCAGTAAATGCCCGACATCTGACATATGCAGCCCGGTCGTCGGCTCGTCCATGACATAAATCTTCCCCTGCTTGTGCAGCTCGCTGGCCAGCTTGATGCGCTGGCTTTCGCCCCCGGACAGGGTGCTTAGCGGCTGTCCGAGCGTTAGATAGTGCAAGCCCACATCGTGCAGGGCTTCCAGCCGCCGCCTGATTTCTTTTTTCTCGAAAAAATCAAGCGCCTGCAGCACGGTCATATCCAGCACATCGGTAATCATTTTTCCATGGAGCTTATACTGCAGCACATCATCCTTAAAGCGCCTGCCGTCGCAGGTGTCGCACAGAGACTTAACGCCTTCCATAAACGCCAGGTCCGTATAGATGAACCCGAGACCGTGGCAGTCGGGACAAGCCCCTTTGGAATTGAAGCTGAACAGGGATGGACTCTGATCATTAGCTTTGGCAAACATGCTCCGGATGTCATCCATAATCCCCGTGTAGGTAGCAGGATTGGAACGGATCGAGGTGCTGACGGCGGACTGGTCGATGACAACAGCCTCGGGATGCTGGGACAGGAAGGCATGGTGAATGAGCGAGCTCTTCCCTGACCCCGCTACGCCCGTGACCACAGTCAATACGCCTTCCGGGATATCCACCGTCACATTGTTCAGGTTATGATGATTGGCATTGGCAATGCGCATTAGCCCTGTGGGTACGCGGAACTGTTCTTTCATCGGCATGCAGCGCTTCATATACTGCCCGGTTAACGTAGATGTTTGGCTGCACAGCTGCTCAACCGTGCCCTCGAAGACAATTTCTCCTCCCCGGGTACCGGCATTCGGCCCCACATCCACCACATGGTCGGCAATTTCAATCACGTCCCGGTCATGCTCTACGACCAGCACCGTGTTGCCCTTGTCCCGAAGCTTCCTGAGCATGTCGTTCAGGCGGTGAACATCCCGTGGATGCAAACCAACGCTAGGCTCATCAAAAACATACATCATGTCCGTCAGACTGCTGCCCAAATGCCTCACCATCTTCACCCGCTGCGATTCACCCCCGGAGAGCGTGGTCGTCTCCCGATTCAGCGTTAAGTAATCCAGCCCCATATCCATCAAGTGCTGCAGCCGCTCCGCCAAGCTGGCCACCATACTGGCAGCCACCGGCTCCTTGATGTTCAGGATGACCTCTCTTAACTCCCCAATCTCCATAGCCGCGTACTCGGCGATATTATATCCGTTGATCCTGCAGCTTAATGCCGCTTGACTGAGCCGTGTTCCCTCGCATAACGGGCATGTGCCATGCGTAATAAAATTTTTGACGTGATTTAGAGTGCGTTCGGACAATTCACTGCTGTCTCTCTGAATATACAGCCGGTTGAACTTCAGCGCGAGGCCCTCGAAGTCGGACTGTACCGGTCCTCCCTTGGACGGGAACGTCACTTTTCCATCCTTGCCGTATAGGAAGAGATCCCATTCGGCTTCCGAATAGTCGGCCAGCTTCTTGTCATTATCAAAGAACCCGGACATGGTGTAATTTTTCATATACCAGCTATCTACGGAGAAAATAGGAAATCGGACCGCTCCCTCATTCAATGATTTGCTCGTATCCAGCAGTTTATTTAGATCCAGCTCGACCTTCCTGCCGATTCCCTGACATTCCGGACACATGCCTTGAGGATCGTTAAAAGAAAAGACGTTGGAGTATCCCACAAATGGCTGTCCCACCCTGGAAAACAACAGACGGAGTATGGCGTACAGATCGGTGATCGTGCCTAGCGTGGACCGCGAATGGCCCCCCAGACGCTTCTGGTCGATGACGATAGCCGTCGACAAGTTCTCGATCGAATCGACGTCCGGTTGGCTATGCCGTGGAAGTCGGTTACGAACAAATGCGGTAAACGTCTCATTCAGTAATCGCTGGGCTTCGGAACTGATGGTATCGAACACGATGGACGATTTACCCGAGCCGGATACGCCGGTAAAGACCGTGATTTTTCGTTTTGGAATTTGCAGCGAAACATTCTTCAGATTATTCTCCCTGGCTCCACGGATGTTGATATATTCTTGAACCATGGCCTTTCCTCCCTTATGCCCTGTAGTGTTCTTATTATAAAAGGGCAATCATGACATGTACTGTCATAATGGATGAAGGCATCTGTCTTTTAGGATATTCCCGTAAGTGGGAAATATCAGGAAGGTTGTTAGCCCTATTAATGCTATACTTAGTTTATAATGAGTCAGGGGAAAGAAAATGTTACATCCTCCCATTTTTGATTTCAGTTTGCCAATAAGCATCCTGTCCCTTACAATTACGGAACATCATCGTTTCTTAGAATTCATGATTACAGGAGAGTAATGACGATATGAGCAAAAAAATAGTCGCCATCGATATGGATGATACCATCTGCCATCTCATACCCAAGGCCATTCACTATCACAATCTGCAGTACAAAGATCCTCAGCTGACGCTGGATCAGATTACCGATTATAACCTGCATCAAATCTGGCATCCTGAATGCTCGGAAGAGTTTTTCTTCGGAAAGCCGGGCTTATATGAAGAACTTGAACTATTTGATGAATATACGATTGACGAAGTCCACAGAATGACGCATGATTATGACGTCATTGTTGTTACCGCAGCCCGTCCCTCCTCGGTGCCCGAGAAGTGGAGATGGCTGCAGCGGCATATGCCCTTTATTCCGTTCGAGAATTTTTTCGTGGCCAAGCGCAAGGATTTAGTGGAATTTGATCTTCTGATTGACGATGGTCCCCATAATGCGATTGCCGCCAGAAAAGCCGGAAAACAAACCATTCTGATTCCGCGTCCGTGGAACGCGCATATTCAGCATGAATTTATTCTGAAGGATTCCTGGAAGGGAATGAACGAGTTAGTAGACCGCATTTTATCCGATTCTAACCATCAAGGGGATATGAAATAAATGAACACAGACCGCAATAGCCGGTACCTATCGCAAGATATCCATTTTTTCGCGGCCGCATTATCGGAAACGGTGGTTTCCGTATGGGAAGAGGATCCCGCAAGCGTATACGTGGAGATCGAGCGAGGTTACATTGAATGCTACACACCGGATGTCGTCCGCATCCGCAACGAAGAGACAGGTTACCTGACACACTACAGCCGTGACACCGCTATGTTTCAACGGATGTAATCCGATAAAGGCCGCTTCCCTTGCTGGGAGGCGGCTCTTTTATTGCTCAAATTACCTTTTAGCTGACAGGACAAGAAACAGGGTTGCGAGCGGACCCAGCAACAGGGATAACAGAAACCAGTTTAATCCCGTTCTGTTTTTTCCTTGAGCCAATCCGGCATTAATTAACGCCAGCGTTCCCCATCCCACGTAGAATTCATTATTCATTCCTATCTCCTCCGATACCGTACTCTTTATCTGCTTATTACGTTTTGACAAGCTGAATCGTTGCAGGATATACAAAAAAGAGCAAGGAATGCTCCCTGCCCCGGGCAATTATAACGCTTATAGCAGTGGCCTCAAAGGGCTCCGGCTTTAGCTGCAGAGGCCCAAGTCTCTTCTGAGTGGACCATCGATCCTTAAACTTGCTCCAATTCTCTTAACAGCTGAAATATCTGTCCCCGATGATGGGACTCATGCTCAATCAGATGATAGATGACCCATTCCGGCGTCACATCGTACGGTTCCAGTTGTCTGACTCTCCTCCAGTCCGAGAGGTCCATGCCTTTGAAATGGGCAAGCAATTCATGACGTACCCTCTGCATGCGGTGAAGATGTTCATCCAGTGACTGATCCGGCACTTCAGAAAGATGGTTATCCTCGGTACGGTGATCCCAGGGAAAACATGCCTTTATTTTCGGGTCCCAATCGGATTCAAGCACCTCGACGTACAGCCAGTCCGCTTCAATGAGAGCAATATGGTACAACAGCGAGCCGATGGACTGTCGGCCGTCTGCCCTATGATTCAAATGTTCATGGCGGACCCCTTCCAGCCGTTTCAATATCGTTCGGCGTACGTCCTCCAGCCCCCATATCCAGCGGCCGATCTCCGGCTCAAACCCAGGCAGTGCCTCAACCGTCAACGTTTTCCTCTGCAAATCTTCACGCTCCCTTAAATTATCTCATGAATCTAAGAGTAACAGGCTCAAGCGTAAGTGTGCCAGGTAAAGTTCGGTTTAAACAAAAATGATCCTGGGCCCTTCAGTCATTCTTACTTCTTTCTAATCGCAATCGCCTCCGCCGTTTGTTTAACGGCCTGATGCCCGAATACCGCGAACGCCCCTGCGAGTATGCCTTGAATGATATTTTCCACACTCCACCCGATCAAGCCGGTTGTGAGCAGAATCGATACGACCATAACCAGATATACAATGCTCCAATTCGGAACCTTGGGCGTTTGCTTCAGCACATATCCGATTACCCAACAGGCAGCAACGACCATGAAGAGCCGCGGGTCAATCAATTGAAAAATGACGCTCCATTCCATGGTAAACCCACCTTTCCATTCATCTTCTACATCCTATTCCTCGAGCCTATCGATCGGCTTGTATTTATATCCTTATTCTCGCAAGCAAAATAATAGAATCTGCGAAATGGAATTTGCGATAGGTTTGACGATGAGCAGACGCAGCACAAATCTGCGTATTCCCGGGTGGAGGAAATACGCAGTGAGTATCCAATATGAATGGCGGTGGCTCTTAAGGCTGCTGCCTCCCCGCTTCTATTGTCCCTTTGAACCAATCGGTCAACCGCCGATCCTTCTCTTCTTGACTGCAGTCTGAGGGAAAGGTTAGGTAACGCTGATGCTCGGGAATCCGGGGTATCCCCTTCTTCATGTTGGCATCCGCCCTGGTATCGTTATTGTATTCTATAAAACGGAGATCCCTTCCATCCAATGTCTGATAGGCATAACAACTGTACTCGATTTCGTCGATCACGGTCCAGTGATGTCCCTGCTTCGTGGGATTGCACAACACATGCGTGCCCTTCAGCTTGTTTAGCGAGTAAAGAAAGCCTTGCAGTTGGGCTTCCGTGACGTGGAAATCATCCAAGTAATACCGCTGCGAGACTCTGGCAACATTCGTGTCGATGATCTGGTAGTTTAGAATAAACGCAGCCCCTTGGTGCAGCACCGGATCGAAGTAATCCTTCTGAATCCAGCCCTTATGGCGGGACAGGCGATCTGACACCAGGTGATCGATATTGCTATGGTCCAGGTTATAACCGTAGGTTACCAAGAACTTGCGATTCTTCACATAGAACTCCCCCCAGTACATCAGAATGATTGACCCATTATTTTCCATGTATATTATACAAAAAAAGACAGCCTCCACACCAACGGAAGCTGCCTTGCTCGAAACCTGTTCTAACATCCCCAATTCCAAACCAAACTTGATGTTATACCTTGCTAACCTCAGCTCCGTCCTCTACGACGGCCTGAGCCTCGACAGCGGACTGCTCGCCCTGCCATAACAGCTGCATCTCTTCGCTCGTGGCGAGCAGCTCAGACAAGCTGCCCTCCGCTTCGATCCGGCCATCCTTCATGACGATGATATGATCGGCCTTCGAAAGGGCTGCCCTGCGATGCGATACCGCGATGCAAGTGACGTCCCGCTCCTTGAACAACCCATCCCATACCAGCTGCTCCGTCTCCACGTCCAGCGCGCTGGACAGATCATCAAAAATGAATAAATCCGCACCCGTGATCAGCATGCGTGCCGTAGCCGCCCGCTGGATTTGTCCGCCCGACAGCATGACGCCCCTCGGACCGACAAACGTCTCCAGTCCCTGATCCAGATGCTCGATATCCTTCTCCATGACGGCCAGACGAACAGCCCGGTCCAGTGCTTCCTCGGTCCGCTCTTTCTTCCCTTGCACGATGTTCTCTCGCAATGGATCGCTAAACAGTCGCGGAACCTGCGGGGTATATGCCGCCCTTGGAGGCATAAGGAAGGTTGCCGGATCCACCTCTTCCCCGTTCCAGCGGATCGTCCCTCCCTGTTTCGGCAGCAGTCCCAGCAACGTCCGGACAAGCGTTGATTTCCCCGCCCCGATTCGTCCGGTCACCACCAGAAACTTGCCGCGTTCCAAGCGGAAGTTAATATCCGATATACCATTATCCGAATTCGGATAATGGTACGATAAATGCTTGACCTCCAGCTCCTTCAGCTTCTCCCCCGGTTCTCTGTGCATGACGGGCAGTTCCGGCGGCTCTTCGTTCAGATACGTTTCCCGTGCCTCAATAATCCGGTCTTCCTCGCCAGGGCGAAACAGCGAGCGCATCCGGTCAAAGGAAACCTTCAGCCGCTTGTGCTGGAATACCATATAACCGAATAAGGAAATGCTGAAGCCGATATTGGCCAGATAAGACGTAAACAAAGCGAAATCGCCGACGGTAAAATGCCCGGCCTGCATTTCAGCAGCGCACATCAACAGAATCAGTCCCGTACAGATGCTGAGCACATGCTGATTCAAGGATCGCATCCATTGTTTGAACAGATTATCCTTCAGCGCCGCCTGCCGACGGTCTTCGTTCAGCTTCATGAAGCGCTCATGAACATGATCCTCGGCCTGCCCGAGCTTCAAGGCTTGAACCGCACCGAAGGTTTCCGCGATAAAGCTGGTAATGCGCCCCGTAGCTTCCCGGTTCTTTAGCCCGTAACGACGCGCGCGGTTGCCGGACAAATTGTTCAGGAGCGTGACCACCACGAGCGGCAGCACAGCCACCAGCATGATCTTCCAGTTAATGCTCGCCATAATGGCAACGGACACAAGCGCAAAGACGAGGCGTCCCCAGAAATCCACCCAGGATTCCACGTATTCCACAACTTCATCCACGTCATCGCGGAAGCGGCTCATCGCCTCCCCTGGAGAAGCCGGCAAATTCCGCCCCGGCCAGCGCATGATCCCGGCCAGCATGTTCGTGCGCAGAATGGCCTGAATGTGGTAAATATACGTTACCCATTGATAGAAGGCCGCAAAGAATGTCCCTACCCGCGCAACCCTTACAACGGCAATAAAAATCAAGGGTACGGCCAGCCACACATAATCCGTGGAGCTTGCTGTGGCCCGGTCAAAAAACCACTGCATTCCAAGCCCGATCAATAGCGGCAAGGAATGAAATACGCACCACAACAGACCGTTGATTAAAAATAATGAAGGCCTGAATCGAAAGAGGCGCCCTATAAAACCCGTGATGGTCATGCCAGTTCCTCCTCTCTGCCCGTGCTCAGCAGCCTGGCATAATGAGATGCCGGATCTTGTGCAAGTGCTTCCCGTGCGCCGAATTCCAACATTCGCCCGTCACCCAGCACCATAATTTTATCCACCTGCTCCAGCGTAGCCAGCCGGTGCGCGATGATGATGCCTGTACAGCGGCTCATCAGCTGATCCACGGCTAACTGCAGCATCGCTTCCGTTGCGGCGTCTAGGCGTGAAGACGGTTCATCCAGAATCACCAGGCTCGGCTGCGTCAAAAATACCCGGGTTAAAGCGAATAGCTGCGCTTCCCCCGCGGATAGCGATGCTCCGCCTGTGGTCAAATGCGTATCCAGACCTTCCGGCTGCGCATCGATCCATTGCCGAAGCCCCAAGCGCTCCGTCGTTTCCAGAATGAACGCATCCGACACGCCATGATCGAACAGCGTCAGGTTGTCACGCAGCGAGCCATCAAACAGCTGCACATCCTGCGTGACCATTCCCACCCGGCGGTAAAGCGCAGGCAGCTTCAGCTTCGTAATATCCGTCCCCCCAACGCGAATCACACCGCTGTCGATGTTATACAATCGAAGCAGAATACGGCTGAGACTCGACTTTCCGCTGCCGGTACGTCCGATAATGCCCAGGCGTTCGCCTGGTTTGACTTCAAAGTTGATGTCTTTTAACACCGGTTTATCTTCGTTATAACTGAAGTTGACGCCCTCAAATTCCAAACCGAGCGCTCCTTCCGGGAGCTCTTCTTGTTCTCCGTCCACAATCTCGCTCTTATTGGACAGCAGCTCTCTGGAGCGCAGCATGCCGGATTTTGCTTTTTGGAACTCCTGCACCTGGTCACCCAGCATCTCGATCGGGTCATTCAGCATCTGCGTATATTGATAGATTAAGAACAGGGTCCCCAGCGTAATTTCACCGATCAAATAATAGCGAACTCCTAGTAACAGGACAGCCGTAACCGCAAGAGCAAACAGAATCACCGTGGTGTTCCAAGGGACGACGCGGAGCATCCAGGCTTTTCTGCCTTTCAGGAAAACGCTGCGCATCATGCGGTGAAACCGATTCATCACATACGGCACATTGCCGTTCGCCTGTACATCCTCAATGCCGGCGATGCGTTCCTCAATTAAGCCAAACAGCGAAGCGCTGGCTTCCCGTTCATTCTTCGAAGAATTGACACCCATATTCCGGATGAACACCATGAACAAAATGGACAGCAGTGTAAACACCGTCATGACGATCGCAATCGGCAGATTCACCGTGAACATAAATCCTAGTATGCCGGCAAGCAGCACAAAACTTCCGATGACCTGCACGATGAACATCGCGAAAAAATTCGAAATATTCGTCACGTCGCCGTCAACCCGTTCAATCATCTCGCCTGGCGTTTTCACATTATGAAATCGCATATCCAGCCGCAAGCAATGCTTCAAGAGATCGCCGCGAAGCCGGTTGGTCGCGCGCCATGAAATATCGTTCCCCATATAGCTGACAGCTACGGTAATCAGCTGGTTAAAGACAGCCACGACCAGAAACAAACCCGCCAGCTGAATCAGCGTGGCTATAACGCCGCCTTCGGCTGCCGTGTCAATAAACCGTTTGACAATCTGCGGATTCAGAAGCTGCAAGCCTGTCGACGTCAGCAGCATCACGAGTAGCAGTATCAGCCGCCCTTTAACCGGTTTCAAATACCGCAGCAGCCATGACATTGAAACCTTTTCTTGTTTGGGCACAGTGCCCACCCCCATATGCAAGCAAGTATATACGGACCTCCATTCCCCATTTAGCAAGGCGTGGCGGCAGTAAATCATTACCAGTCTACATGAAATCCACAGTCATTCCTAGGTAAAGAATAATTATAATATGCAAGTAAAAAAAGCAAACGAACGCCTAACTTCTGCATCTATGCAGAGCTGGCGTTCGTTTATTGTGCTAGAATATAGCGTTGGTCATTCTCTCGTTGTTATCGTAATGTGATTTGTGCCTTGTCCTGATCTTCAAGCTTGATTACCAAGCTTTCTTTAGAATCAGCTACGCTATCGGGTACTTCTATGACAACAAATCCGGATTTCTTAGCCAAAGGCTTGATGCTGCCTGTTCCCAGATCCCCATCGATCATGGTTACCGTATAGTTATACTCATATTCCTCTTTGAATATGGCTTTCATACTTACGCCACCAATTATGGATGTGAAATCCTTTGCCTCTTTACCATTATTGGTGACCGTGTAATTTAGAATAAGGAACTTGTTGCCTTCATCAGCACTTGACGAAAACATATCTGCGCTTACTTTTTGATCAAACTCAAACGAATCTAGCACAACTTCCCAATCACCTAAGGTGAATTTTTCTCCAGGTTTGTTAGAAACCTCTTTTGGTTCCTCTTTTGGTTCCTCTTTTGGTTCCTCTTTTGGTTCCTCTTTTGGTTCCTCTTTTGGTTCCTCTTTTGGCTCCTCTTTGGCTGGCTCTGTTGTTGCTTCTTTGCTCGGCTCATCCTTAACAGTCTCCCCAGCTGCATTTGCACTTTCGTTCTGCTTGGCCGAGTCGCTGCTACTAGGATTATTTCCGCATGCCGAAATAACTAAAAATGCACAAATCATCAAAATAAAACCAAACTTTGTTCTCATTTACTGACCTCCGTGTAGGTAATATATACCACATTACCATACCATATATGATTTTTCTATTATTTTCTTAACATTTCGACATTTTGTCTTATGCAAGATTTAAAGCATTTTTTAGGGAATTTCCATCTTTTCTTCCTATATAAATCTAGCAAGTCAATACCTGCTTCAAAAAAAAGCGAATCCGATAATTCAGCATACTCGTATATGTATAATAGAGTGACGTGCAACTTTTTGGAGGTGGGCATAATGAATACTGGGATCAGTGGATTAGACGGACTGGATGAAGAGAAGCTATCAGAAATTCGCGAAAATGCCGCAAGGCTCTCGGACATGAAACAAGAAGTGCCCGTGGAAGAACTGTTCTCGGAATCATTTATTCAAAGACATACCAAGTTTTCTTCGATCGGTCACTTGCTGAAAGCTGCAGGTTATGAGGGAAGCACAGATGAAGAGTTTGACGAATTCATACAAGGACATACGATTAATCCATTTATCGTTGAACATACCCCATTTCGCAGCTGGCAGGATTTTCAGGAGCTAGCCGTATCCGCTTATATCACGAAATGGCTGGGACTCTAAATATTCAAACCAAGATCCGCCTTTTTGCACAGGCGAGGGAAGATAACCAAAGAAGCCCCTCTAACCGAATGTTAGAGGGGCTTCTGATATATTTTTTAAGGGGTGCTTTTATCATAAACTCCGAATATTAATGGGAGCTTAAATTATGATTAAAGGGACATAAATTGTTCGATGGGGCACAAAATATACTCCCCCCACCAAAGGATGGTTTGCATGTACCTGGAGGAGAACTATTCCTTCCTATCTCAAAATAATCGGGTGTGTTTATTCGGTTGTAACTGTTGCCGTCTTGGTCTTGTTATCCCAGACCACCTTGACACCTAATGCCTCACCGATGGCCCGAAGCGGCACATAGGTCACGCCATGCTCAAGCTTGCCATCCGCGATCTGCTTCCCGTTTACGATGACATTTACTTTTTCCTCCACCGTAACAGCCCCCTCTTTCTTCTGAAGCCCCAAATACTTAGCAATGCCATTCACATGTCCGAGCACAATAGAATCCATAACGTCCTGCCGTTTAAGCTTGGCTGCATCAGCCGCCACATCGATAAACAAGCTTTCGGTTAAGACAGCAGGCATCTTAGATTCACGGACCATATGCAAGTTAGCGGCCTTCTCTCCCCGATCGATGACTCCAAAGGGTTTAATGGCACTCATGACCTCCGTATGAATAACATTCTGCAATTTTACCGAACCCGAGTTTGCCGAGGTATATCGATATGACTCAAAGCCCCCGGCACCGCCACCCGCGTTACAATGGATGCTAACTAGGATATCGGCATCAGCGGCGTTTGCCTTACGAGTCCGCTCGGCTAATTCAAGGAACACATCTGAAGACCGGGAGAGTAGTACTTGGACATCGCCATATTCAGCTTCCAATCGTTTCTTCACAGCAAGAGATACGGCTAACACGATTTCCTTCTCCTGTAGGCCGTTTCCGGTTGCTCCGGAATCCTTCCCGCCATGTCCTGCGTCAATCCAAACCTTTTTCACGATCATTCACCGCCTTTGTAGGTTGTTGAATAGCCAGGTGATCCATTACAGCGAAGGCAACTGCAGCAATTCCTTCCACTAATGCTTCCACGCTTATATTAGGCAAGCAACTGTAAGTCCTACTGCAAGGACGAGTATAATATATAAGATACTCCACTCTGGTGCATTCGGTGTTTGCTTGAGCCTATATTGAAGGGCCTAGATACAGTTTCAAGTCACCTTTTGAGCATAGGCACAAGCCTCTTGTTTTACATTTAATAGAACCCCGAAATTGAAATTTGCGTATTGTCGTGTAAGGGATTGATTCTACGGTTTACCATGTTCGTCGGTGCCATTCATACCTGGCTTGGTCTATTCATATTCAGATATTCCGAAGAAATGGCAATCCGAATGAATCGGGATGAATACCACTTTATTTTCATTGAGCCTTTGGTGAGGGGCGGATTATATGTCTGGTTTTGTACTTATCGTGTTTGCTGTCGTGTTTCTTATACGTGGTTTATTGCGAATACGCAAACCCACATGGGGTTCCTTATATAGAATCTGGAGAATAAAGTACGAGTCTGAACCAGGTTCGGACTACATTCAATATATCAAATCCAGCGGACTTCCTCTGCTGATTCTGGGATCCATTTTATTCGTGGCTGGAATTCTAGTTATAGTTCTTTGAGCATCTTTTATATGGCGGTTTGTCCAGATCCTCGCCGTTTCCCGAGATCGATATACTGCCGATGGGTCCGCACCGGAAGCGACAGACAGCTGACTGCCAATGAAAATTCAATCAGCACAGACCATGATTCACACTTTACACAAAGTGGTTTCTCTCCTAACATCCTGGTAACACACATTCCGTACAATGTCCCTATCGCAACCCATTACATCGATGAAGGGATATGACAAAATGAAGAAGAAATTCAAGAAAATACTCGCGCTGCTGTTGCCGGTCACGATGATTGCGGCACTGCTGTCCGGTTTCGAAGCGTCCGCAAGTCCGGCCGCTTCCCCAGATATCGACAATAGCTTCAAGATGGCCATACTGCCGGATACGCAAAAGTATGCGCGCTACAAAAACGAGCTTTGGCTGTCGCAAACGAATTGGATTGCAAAGAACGCGCAAAAACAAAATATTGTTTTCACCGCACATTTAGGAGATTTGGTCGATCGTGCTGATGAAGATTACGAATGGCGCAACGCCGACGAAGCGATGAAAGTACTTGATAAAGCCAAGCTTTCGTACGGTTTTTTGGCAGGAAACCATGACGTGCTCAACTCGCAGCAATACGACAACGAGCGGGATTTGGCCAAGGAACCGTTTTTGAACTATTTTTCGACAGACCGGATGAAGAACATTCCGGGTTTTACCGGCCATTCTGAGAATGGATTTAATTCCTACTATATTTTTGATGGTGCCGGGAAAAAGTACATGGCACTCTTCCTGGATTGGAGAGCGTCCGAAGAGACGTTGAAGTGGGCTCAAAAAGCAATCGACAAACATCCAACGTACCCGGTCACGGTGTTCACTCACCAACTGCTGAACATTTCCAACGACAAAAAATCAGCCGTCATGACAGATCACGGGCAATTTCTATGGGACAAGCTGATCGCGAAGAACGATCAAATCTTCCTCACCGTGAACGGTCATCATCATGGTTATGCTCACACGATCAAGAAAAATAACAAAGGTCACGACGTCGTTATGATGGTCGTTGATTATCAGAGCGCCTTCCATGGCGGCAACGGAATGTTACGAACATTTGAATTCGATATGGAGAAAAACCGCATTCATACATCCTCCTTCTCCCCATGGGTTATGGGAATGCCGGAGAAACAAAGAACCCCGTTCGATGAGGAGAGATTAGTAGACGATTTTAACGATTTTACAGTCGCGATGGATTTTGAAGAACGGTTCTCCGGATTTCAGCCCATCATTTCTGTCAATAAAGAAGTACCGAAAGTAGAAGGTACAGTCGCTTACTGGCAAATGGACAACCGTTCGGCCGCTGAAGGGCAAGCTGTGGCAGGCAAGGGAGCAGCGGTCAAAGATCTTTCCGGAAAAGGCAACGATTTGTACCGTATCGACGAAGGCGACGCCAAGCCAGGCGATTTGGTCTGGTACAAAGGAAATGCGCAAAATCCGCAAAGCAATTCGGGCATTCGCTTCTTCAACAACAAATCGGAAGAGAAAGGCTCGTATTTGCAAACGTCCGATCAAGCACCTATCAATGCATTGACATTCCCGAACGGATATACGATTGAAGCGGTCGTGAAGATCGGGCCTGATTTTGACGCCGACAAGCATTCCTGGATGGGCATTCTGGGCCGGTACGGCACCGGACAGGACGTTGGCAAGAAAGAAGGCGACGCCGAGGCTCCGCTAGCAACGTTGGCTGTCTCAAGCTTACGTGAAATTCAATGGGCGTCCTTCCCGCTCAATTATGGAAGCGAGCAAACGAGTTGGTCCTGGGAAATGGACGACAGCTGGCACCATATCGCGCTGGTCAACGACGGGCAATCAACGAAGATGTATATCGACGGCGTGGAAGTATTGCGCAATCCCGACACGAAGCCGCGGGGCATTGCCACGATCGGCAAACCGTGGATTATCGGCGCGAGCCAGTATGCCAATAAGCTGGACGGCGTATTTAACGGATGGATCAGCGAAATTCGTATCGTCGACCATGCACTGGAGAAAAAAGATTTCTTACCCTAGCTAGACGCATGCGCAAGCGCCGGGATGATTCCCGGCGCTTGCAGTGCTCCTGCTCGCTTTTATTCTGAGTTTTTCTGCCAGAGATTTTTGAGTTGCTACTGCTAAGGTTGATCAATATATAAAAGCTACGGGAAATTCATTCTTGGAGGCGAATTTAAAACTATCTTTAGCAATGATCACAAAAACAGCGCGGCCCCGAAAAAACGGGAAGCCGCGCCGTCGACGTTAGAAAGGAGCCGCTTTAATGCCCTGCTCCCCCTTCATGTATAACCAATTCTTTCACCTCGAATTTTTGTAATGAGTGTAATGATTGTCGTGTGGCTCAACTCTGAAAAATCAGATTGATTTCACCCAAAGGGGACTGCTTCCCCTGAGGGTTTATAACAATAATATAATCAAATGAGCCTCTGCTTGTGTTGAATTGGTTTTGGAATGTAGTCAAAAGACAAATAGAAGCATACGCCAACGCTATGCCCCTTCTCTGCTGTTTTCCTGACCTGTTCCTCCATTCACCCGTAATCGATGTCGGATGCCTTAAATCGGCTCTGATTTTGTCGTTTGAGAGCAAACATTCTCTAAATTCAATTCTACATCGATTGTATAAACCAATTACGATCTATCTATCAAAGATAACACCTATAATAACAATTACAATTATTGTACCAATAATTAAAAAAGGCATACTGTCTACTACTTTATCGCTTTGCTTCTTTGGCAAAAACTTTATTAAAAGACTCAGTATTAAGTTCAACAATGTGAGTGATCCAAATGTAAGACCGAACGCGAAAGGACTTACATCATCAAGATCTATTTTATATGTACAGCGTCTAAAGTGTAAATCGACCCCACCACCTTTCCTATATCTTCAATAAAACAAATTTCGACATTAGGAAGGATTCCCCTTCTTTACGCATGGGCGTCTACTGCAGAACTGCTTTGTACCGGTCCACTCATCCCAAAGACACCTTTACATTTACTCGGCTCTCTCGGCTTATATTGTGGTCGCTTCAGCCTATTACGTTTCCGGCCATGTCGTCGTTCCTCCCGATTTCGTGGTGAGGTACCCGCTGTCACTTCAACCAACCATTCAATCCATTTCATATATCATCACACTCCTTCGAGGAATAAAAAAGCCGTTCCAGAAAGGAACGACTGCTTTCGATTTATGTACGCATTTCTGTGATTTTATTACGATTTTTGACATTCACATTACGCTTTTGAAAGAATGGAGACCGTGCCGGCCGCTGCAAAACGCTGCGCTCTTTGCTTTAAAAGCATTTGTACTTAGTAACTAGAGAGGAAGAACAAGACCATTTTACTGAGACCCGTAATTTAATGTCAAAAGGATCATTTTTGATTTTAGTGGCAATTTGACAGTCTCAGCCAGACAAATCTTGTTTTTGCTCACTTTTTTCGACTTCTTAGTATACTATTCCTAATTCCATTCATTTTTTATTCCAGTTTTGGACATCAGGTAAGCGCAAACTTCCACGTGTAGTCGCTGCCCAAACATAACTTTGATTAATTCAAATGAGTATAAATCATCGTCACCAACTTCATTAACGGTATCCGAAAAAATGATACCTCTTATTGCCCTGCTGACGTCGATAAACTTGATTTCTTCATCCACAAATAAGAATTCGGTGGGGTAATCATTACATTTTTTGAATTTAGGATCAATCTCTTGATTTTTAAATTTCTGAGATAGCAAGGAAAATAGCAGTGAAATTTTTTCAACTGCGGACGAGGAGTTAACCCATTACGATGAAGTCATAATAGGAATATACTGGGTTGGAAATTTTGCTAAAAGCCCCAATTTGTTCACAAGCATCTCAAGTCTTTGAACTCTATCTGCTAGCTTTACAATTTGATCTTTTTGGTCATTTATAAGTCGTAAAATATCATCATTATTGTTAGCCATATAGATCAACACCTTATCTAAATTTGATATAACAAAACGATGGATTTAAAGCAATCCATCGTTTATTAAAATCAAGGAATGTCCAATGATCGGTCACAGTACGGCCAAAAATCGGTCACATATAGGTCATATTCCAAACTAATTAAATCTATTAAAAAATTTAGGATAATCGATAGCTTGAACTTCGGCCACATTGGCCCCATGACGGGAGTAATACTTACCGCCATAAATCATTGCTGTTTGGCCTGAATGCACGGTAAAAATAATGATATCTTTATCAAAATAATTTATCACCCGAACATTACGCATTATAATATCCTTAGCTTCTTCAGTAATGGGCTGTTTTTTTATTTCTTGAGTGATCCATCTAAAAAAAGAGTCAAGATCTTTTCTTAGAAGTTTCGCTTCATGTCCAATACCAGTAATGCTGAAGCCCCTATAATTCATAGGCTCAACACCATAAATTTCCTTTACTCTCTGACCGTCAGAAATTTTATCAGAGACACCTACACAAACATATCCCGTAACACGACGACCGTTATTAGCCATTGCAGTTAGTGTTTTCATTATTTTCGAGAAACTAACTTCATCAAATATATTAGAACCATCTAATATTGTAAAACCCTGTTTAAAATCATAAAGAGTCTGTTCTGTCTTGGATTGCATTAACAAGGACTCAAATTCAGTAATCCACTTATGACTAGTTGGATTAGTTGTGTCACGATCTTTAAAACAACTTTGTAAAATACCAGCAATTGCATTTATATTGTCATTTTTGTTTGAAGCACTCCAGTTTCCACCCTCTGGTATTGATATATGCGATGCAATGCCATCTAGTTTCCGTTCTAATTCAGTATAACTTACTATTTGTTTGTTCTCTTTTATTAATAATTTATGAAAAGCTAAAAAAATCACTTGGAAATATCTTGGTAATCTTTGTGCGGGATCACCAAAAACTAATTCCCTAAATGTAGTAGAACTTATGCGAAGAACGGCTCTTATCTCATCATAAATATTAATAAATTGTTCTTCCAACTTATCAGTTCCAAATTTTCTCAACTGCAATTCCAATTCAAAAGATCTTTCCCCCTCCTTTAACCCGTAGTATTGATCAGAAATTACCGAACTAGACGGTGGAACATCGGGAAAGGCCATTGCAGCTAAAATATCAGAGATCAGTTCCTCATCACGTGCTTCCCTTACCATCTCTTTAGTTAGAACGTTGTTATTTACCCAAAAGATATCCTCTACTGGTATTCCGTAATCCAAGCCAGTGCTAGTGATACTTATTTCTTTCATTTTATTTAAATTAAGTATGTTTCCTGATGAAACATCCGTTCTTATTTCAGCCGCTATCCTGCGTACTAGATCATTGAAAATACCAAGAGTACCTGCTGATCTCAATTCTTGTCTGGACAAATGTTTCCCATAACTATTTATTCGTATAAAGATTTCGTCCACTTTACTCTCATCGTTAAATGAATATACTGATAACGGCAAAACATAACTTGCTAATGCTTCACATACATCTCTTTCAAGTATTGGTTCCTTTTGCTTCAACATGCCTTTATCAAGAAGAGATTTCGATTCAACCATTGTCTCAAGATCAAAGTACTTATTTTCGTAATCGAATTCCCCCTCAATGAAGGACATAATTGCATTTAACCTTTGCATTCCATCAATAATTTCAAAAACTGAAATTTGATCATAAACCGAATCAGCAAGGAGTAACAAAGGAACTGGATACCCTTTTATTATAGAATCAATAAACTTTCTTTTTTCATCAATGGTCCATATTAGTTTTCGTTGATATCTTCTATTAACTATAAATAGCTCATTTTGATAAAAGTTGTAGAGCCGTTGAATAGTCTCACTTCGAATGGATAATTCACGTTGCGTAGAGGGGAGATTCTTTTTTTCCACCAGTCTCATTCCTTTACTTAGGAGTATTATAATGGTAATGATAATATATCAAATCATTATTGTACATGAGTGTGGTTAAAGTTAAGTCTTACGGGAAGCAGTACTGAAAATATCGGCGATTCTATACTCGGCAAGGAATTTGACGCTTTGATCGAGAACAAAAGTGATCCTACCGACGGTGAAAACAACACTTCATCAGACTAAAGGGTAGAAAAATGGTAGAAGAACGGAATAAATAACAAAAATGGCGCGATTCCGAAAACTCGGAAAGCCGCGCCATGATTGACTTTATGAAGATGCTGGTGAAGGGAATTGAACCCCCGACCTACGCATTACGAGTGCGTTGCTCTACCCCTGAGCTACACCAGCAAATGTGGTTCGATGTTATTCCTCACGAAACAACAAAAATTATTATAATACTTCAGCAACAAAATGCAAGCCCTATTCTTACGGAAATATCCTCCGAAAATGGCGGCATTACCCGCCTAACTTCTCCTGCACGGACTGGATCTTCTGTTTGCTCGAGGAAACTTGGTCCCTGCGGTCGTCGATCTTCACGGAAGTCGATACGCGCTGGGCACCGGACAGAAAAGGCGCTTCATGCAAAGCCTCAATTGCCCGCCAGATCATGCTGAGCTCTCCCTCGATGATAGTACTCATCGAAGTCAGCTCATAGGATATTCCATCCTGCTGTTTCAATATACGCTGCATCTCGGCAACATAAGAGCTCAAACTCGTTGTTGCGGTTCCGATCGGAATCACCGTTACCTCCGCTATAGCCATCTTTTAAAACCTCCCTCGTTCCCATCTCATCTGTTATGGAATGCTTTAAACTTCCGGATACAGTTATCATATCAATTCTAGCCCTTCATATCAAAGTCCGTCAGTCTTAACTTCACACAAGATATGGTGTTCCTTCCTCGTCTCGTCCATACGAATACATCTTATTTTGTCAAAACGATAATATACGTGGTATCAGCGCAGAAAAGGTCGCATTTGGTCACAATTCAGGAAATGTTATGGCCTTTTGGCAGTTTCTTAACTGGCACAATGACCGCTCGTTTGCTATAATTCTTTTTGCGTTCAATTTTAAGAATATGGTTTACAAACACAATATATTGGGTTAAATTAGATTAACAACAACCAAATATAGTGTATGTAGGTGCCGGATCAACCTATAAGGCAGTCCGGCTTAATAGGGAAGCATGGTGTAAATCCATCACGGTCCCGCCACTGTAAGGGCTCTTAGGCTGTTTATGAACCATCAGCCATCCCCATACGACATATGCCACCGAGGAACCGGAGCAAGGTCCCGGGGAAGGGAATGTCGAGGGAAAAAGCCCAAGTCAGGAGACCTGCCTATATACAGATAGACACCAACCTACGGGGTTTTAGGTAAGTGTTCGTTAAACTTGCGTCTGTACATAACATCTTGCCCGTTCACGAGCTTATGGCAAACGTCATTTTCGAATCACAGCGCACGGACATTTTCAAGCCTGCCCGCGGGTTTTAGAAAATGTTTTTTTGATGTCCTTTTTCATATTTCCCCCGAAGAAAGCGAGGAATTTATTCATGCCCCAGCTCGTAGTTAAACCGAACAACCGTCAGCTCGCCTTTGATGAAATTCGTCTCTCCGTCTATGCCGACCGGACTCTAAAAGGATTGGACATGCTCGATAAGGAGCGTCTGCTTCGCGGCGTCAATGCCAAATTGCGCGGTGAGCAAGTTACCGGCGAAGAAATCAGCAGCGCCTTCACGATGTCCGCCCTTGAGCTTGTAACCAAGGAAGAACCGAATTGGAAGTTTGCAGCTGCGCGTTCGTTTCTGACCTCTTTATATAAAAAAGCGGCCACCAACCGCCGATACAAAGCCTATCCGGAGGAACCGTACGGTGCCTTCTACCCGCTCATTACGGAGCTTGTACAGAAAGGCATCTATCGCGAGGATCTTCTGACCAGCTACACCAAAGAACAAATCGAAGAGCTCGGCGAATGCATCGATCCAAGCCGCGATCTGCTGTTTGATTACATCGGTCTGTTGACGCTGGCTGAGCGTTACCTGGCAAACGACTTTGACGGTCGCGTCATGGAACTTCCGCAAGAACGCTATATGGTCATCGCGATGTTCCTCATGCACAACGAGCCTGCCGACAAGCGTCTTGACCTTGTCAAAGAAGCCTACTGGGCCATGAGCAACCTGTACATGACGGCTGCTACGCCGACCATGTCTAATGCAGGCAAAAAAGTAGCCGGCCAGCTTTCCAGCTGCTTCATCGATACCGTGGACGACTCCCTGGAAGGAATCTTCGATTCCAACACGGATATTGCCCGTCTCAGCAAAATGGGCGGCGGCATCGGGGTCTACCTCGGTAAAGTCCGTGCACGCGGCTCTGACATCCGCGGTCACAAGAACACCAGCTCCGGCGTTATCCCTTGGATTCGCCAGTTGAACAACACCGCTGTTAGCGTTGACCAATTGGGAACTCGTAAAGGCGCCATCGCCGTTTACCTGGATGTGTTCCACAAAGACATCCTGTCCTTCCTCGATCTGAAGTTGAACAACGGTGACGAGCGCATGAGAGCACATGACGTGTTCCACGGCGTATGTCTGCCTGACCTGTTCATGGAGGCTGTAGAAGCACGTGAAGAGTGGAGCCTGTTCTGTCCGCATGAAGTGAAGAAAATCATGGGCTGGAAAGACGAGAACGGCCGTCCGCTGGGCTTGGAAGACTTCTATGATCAAGGTCAAGGCGAAGGCGAATTCCGTCAAAAGTATGCTGAAGCCGTGGCGAACCCGCTGCTGCCGCGCATTACGGTACAAGCCATCGACATTATGAAGCGCATCATGAAATCCCAGCTTGAAACGGGTACACCGTACATGTTTTACCGCGACACGGTCAACCGTGCAAACCCGAACTCTGCGCATGGCATGATCTACTCTTCCAACCTGTGCACGGAGATCATGCAGAACCAATCTCCGACAGTCGTTGAACAAGAGGAGCTGGTTACGAAAGACGGCCAAACCCGGATCGTCATTTCCAAAATCCCTGGCGATTTCGTTGTCTGCAACCTGAACTCCATCCACTTGGCTCGTGCTGTACCTGCCGGTGTGCTGGAGCGTCTCGTTCCAATCCAGGTTCGCATGCTGGATAACGTCATCGACATTAACAATATTGAAGTTCTGCAAGCTCAATATACCAACAGTCAATATCGTGCGGTCGGTCTCGGCACCTTCGGTCTGCACCACTTGCTGGCGCTGGAAGGCATCCGCTGGGAATCCGACGAAGCCGTTGCCTATAATGACAACCTGTATGAGCACATCAACTACCTGCTCGTTAAATCCAGCATGGAGCTGGCTAAGGAAAAAGGCTATTATCCGAAATTCAAAGGCTCCGACTGGGAGAGTGGCGAGTACTTCACGTTCCGCGGTTACACCGACGGCGAGCATGAGGGCAAGTTCGTAACCACCGAACAGTGGCGCGAATTGCAGCAAGAAGTACAAGCGAACGGCGTCCGTAACGCATGGCTGTTTGCCATCGCACCGAACGGCTCCACATCGATCATCGCAGGTTCCACGGCGAGCATCGATCCATTGTACGAACTTCTTTCTTATGAAGAAAAAACCACCTATAAAGTGGCTAACCCGGCTCCGGATCTGTCCGAAAAAACGATCTGGTACTATAAAACGGCTTTCTTGATCGACCAGCATTGGTCCATCAAAATGGCTGCCGCCCGTCAGCGTCACGTTGACCAGGCGCAAAGCTTTAACCTGTATGTCCGCCCTGATATCCGGGCTTCGGAATTCCTGGAGCTGCACCTGCATGCCTGGAAAGCCGGCATCAAGTCCACGTACTATGTACGCAGCCGTGCGCTGACGATTGAAGAGTGCGAAAGCTGTGCTAGCTAACTTTCGATAGACCTAATTTCGAACCCACCCAAACCCTCCCTTCCAAGGGAGGGCCCCAAGGGCTCTGCCCTCTGGACACCCGCAAGGTGTGCATGGTGTGAATGAGGCGCTTCTACGTTACTCTGGTGGCTAGGAGCGCTTTCTCCCTTCGGGAACGCTGGAATGTAGTGCGGAGGCTAATGAGTTACTTCGTGCGATTGATTGAGCTGCTGCCTGCTGGGATCGCTCTCCCCTTGGGAGTCGCTCCTCATGCGGTGCAAGGACCACCAGTTACTTCGTGCGTTTAATTGAGCTGCTGTCTGCTGGGATCGCTCTCCCCTTGGGAATCGCTTCTCATGCGGTGCAGGGACCATGTGTTACTTCGTGCGTTTGGTTGAGCTTCTGCCTGCTGGGATCGCTCTCCCCTTGGGAATCGCTTCTCATGCGGTGCAGGGACCATGTGTTACTTCGTGCGTTTAATTGAGCTGCTGCCTGCTGGGATCGCTCTCCCCTTGGGAATCGCTTCTCATGCGGTGCGGGACTACTGAGCTACTTCGTGCGTTTTGTTAAGTTACTGCCTGCGTGGATCGCTCTCCCTTCGGGAATCGCCTCTCATGCGGTGCAAACAAGCATCAAACGGCTGCATCCGGGTGTTCCCCGCATAGCAGGAGTGGATAAGCTTTCTAAATAGAAGACTACAAGGGTAAGGGTATCCAATCGGAAGAGTTTACGTCCGCATTTGGGAGTCCTTTGCAACCTTAAAAATACATTCAGGCAAAGGGCGGACAACAAGCGGCTGGAGATGGATACCCGTCCCGTGAATATGCTGGGAATTGTCCCTCAGCTTTGCCTATTCGCCGCCCTATCATGATATACAAGGAGAGAAAATCGGCATGCAAATGCAAAAGATATTTAACACCGAAGCACCCAACCGTTCCACTCGCGTCATTGAAGGTGAATGCTCCGGGATCTTGAACTGGAACGACATTCGGATGCCTCATATGTATAAGCTGTATAAGGTCCTGCTGTTGAACCACTGGATCGCAGACGAGATTCCGATGTCCAAGGATGCGCAGCAATTCCCCCGCCTGGACCCTGAAGAGCAGCGCACCTTCAAGATCAATATCTCCCTGCTCGCTGTTCTGGATTCCATGCAGACGATGTTTGTAAGTGACGTGAAGCGTTATTTCACCGATTCGTCGCTCGAAGCCATCTCAGCCATCATCGGTCAGCAAGAGGTGGTTCACAACCAATCCTATTCCTATGTGCTTTCCTCCATCGTGTCGGAGCAAGAGCAGAAGGAAATCTTTGAATACTGGAAGCATGATCCGGTACTTCTGGAGCGCAACCAGTTCATCTCGAACATTTACCAGAACTTCCGTGACAATCCGTCGCCGCAATCCTTCTTCGAAGCGATGGTAGCGGACCTGATCCTGGAAGGCATCTTCTTCTACAGCACGTTTGCCTTCTTCTACAACTTGGCTCGTGACCAGAAGATGATGGCAACCAGCCAGATGATCTCCTATATTCAGCGTGATGAGAACCAGCACTGCTACTTCTTCGCCGAAGTGTTCAAGCAGCTGCTCAAGGATTTCCCTGAGCTGAACTCCAAAGAGAACATCGACTACCTGTACCGCACCATCGACCGTGCCGTCGAGCTCGAAACCAACTGGGCCCACTACACGCTCAGCAATGTGCGCGGCATCGATCTGAACGAATTGGGCGATTACATCAAGTACATCGCAAACCGTCGCATCACCATGATGGGTCTGGAAAAAGCCTACGAAGGCGTGGACGTTAACTGCATGCCGTGGATCAAGCCTTTCTCCGATGAAGCCCTCAACGCAACGAAGACCGACTTCTTCGAAGCTAAATCCCGTAACTACGGCAAAGTTGGCGACGACAACGGTTTTGACGATCTATAAGCTCCTCTCCATAAACACACAAACCTCCGTGATCCCTTAACAGGAATCCACGGAGGTTTTTTTATTACTACATATGATCGGCCACAGTCTATTTCTCTTACTTACGGTTTATAAGTGCTACCCCTTGGCTGCCCATACCTCGATCTCTACCTGAATGGACGGCATCGCCAGTGCCGGCACGTAGGCCATCGTCATGGCCGGCGCCTTCCCCCCGTGGAATTTCTCCCATACCTGGTGGAAGTGATCCCAGTCGACCTCCTGAGCTGCCCAAATGTTGATTTTGACGATATGATCCGCCGACATCGCTTCCGCAGCCAATAACCTCTCAATGTTCGCCAAGGTATTCTCCACCTGCTGCTTCATATCTTCCGGCAAGTTCCCCTCCCTATCGGTTCCCACCTGACCGGAGAAGACCACCAGCCCGGCCCCTCTCGGAACCTGGGTTACATGGGTATAAGGCCCGATCGGCGGGGCGATAACAGGCGGATTATACCGCTGAATTGGAGACCGCTGCTCCTCATCGGCTTCATTCAAAATAGCCAGCGTCTGATGGTCCTCCCACTTTCCGTTAATCTTTACGTTTTTCCTGGCAATGCCCTCCTTATGGAATCCGGCTTTCAAAAGCACTTGGATCGAGCCCAGGTTGTGCGGCATCACGCCGGCCTCAATCCGGTGAAACTTCAATTCCTGAAAGGCAAACTTCACTACCAATTGAACCGCCTCGGTCATATAGCCCTTTCCGTTATGGTCTTGGTCCAGAAAATAACCGATCCAGCAGCTCTGCAGATTCCCCCGCACCACTTCGGTCAGCATAATCTCGCCGATCAACACTCCGGTGTCCCGCAGTCCAATCACATAGAGATACCCCTGATCCGCCTTGCTAGATTCCCGGGCCTTTCGAATCCGTTCGAGTTGTCCTTCACTGGTGTAGAATTCGTCTCCTCTTAAGCCCGTGAACCGTTGGAAAAAATCCCGGTTATCCAGCTCAAGCTTCAGCAGTGCCTCTACATCCGATTCCTCTACCGACCTGACATAAATCTGTTTCCCTTGCATGAACATGGTACACCTCTCCTTTGTTCGAATCATTTAGAAACGCAAAAAAACACCACAGCGCACCTGTGGTGTACATGCCGATCTATGCAACCACAAGCAAGCGACCTGTGGTGTTCAATTCCACTGCATCCTCATTCGGTCACCGAATGGAAGGATCCTTGATCGCTAAATATCCGATTTTGGACACACTTCTCCCATAATCGGACGGATCAAAGAAAACAGCGGTGGAGTATCCCATGCCTTTTGCCAAAGACGCCAATGATCTTTTTTTCATGTGAATACCCCCTTCTGCTTCGCGCGGTTCATCTATGCTAAACATCATGTTCATGCAAAAATCGCTCGCTTTACAGCTCGAGTCGCAACGTTAGCTTTACATAATCTAATTAAACATAGGATACATGATTTGGCATGAATGATCAAATCCAACTGGATTCACATGACCGTTCCCTTCGGATTGTTTTTGGCCGGTCCTCTGCCCTGCTTCAGATGCTTCAGTTGGGCAACAATGATGACACTGATCACCACCAGCAGAAACCACGAGCTGATTTTGCCGATATGCACCAGACTCCATGTCCGCTCCTGACCCGGATAAGTCCAGGCTCCGAGAAATGTGGAAATATTCTCAGCAATCCAGATGAAAAAGCCAATCAGCAGAAACGACAGCACCAGCGGCATCCGCAAGGTTTTCCCGTCCACGTCAAAATACACCATGGTTCTGCCGAAAATCACGAATAACAGTGCCGTGAGAAGCCAGCGTGCATCCCACACGTAGTGATGGGTAAAGAAATTGGCATAGATCGCTGCGCTGATCAACACGGTCAGCACAGGCAGCGGCCAGCCGGTAATGCGCAAATTCATTCGACGCCAAGCCTGGCATATATAACTGGCTACACTGGCGTACATGAAGCCGCTGTACAGCGGGACCCCGCCAATTTTGCTCCAGCCCTCCTCCGGGTAAGACCACGAGCCCATATGCACTTTATACAGCTCCAGCATCAAACCGATGACGTGAAAGACGCAGATGACCTTCAGCTCATCCCATGTCTCCAGCTTGCTCACCAGCATCCCGATTTGGGCCAAGACGCATATGAGAAGGATGAGGTCATACCGCGGCAAACCCGGAATCTCAACCACCTTGGTCAGTCCCAGCGCGCCGAAGATCATAACCGGAAATATGCAGGACAAGGCCTGATGATAACCGAAAATCCACAGCTTCCGTATAAATTCCATAAGCTCCTCCTACCACCTGCATTCGTATACTTCACCCTACCACAGACCGCGAATGGAATAAAAGAACAGCGTTGTCATAATTAGTCCCAGCCATTGACGGGCGTAAAGCAAAAAAAGAGAGCAGCCCTTCAGCCGCTCTCTTATCGGTTTACGTCCTTTTTGACCATGCTTGGGGTTTTCGCATAACGCCAATGATGAGTTCAACCAACCCCGTCCAATCGCTTGATCCCTTTCGGGTTACCCTGTCTTGCGCTAGGCTTCAACAGCTCGAAGGATCCTCTTCTCCACATGGCCGACGAACGCCGGGTCAGAGCGCGACAGGGTGAGCCGATTTTTTCTTTTTGACCCGTAACAAAAATGTAAGAGGTATGGCAATAACCGCCACCATCGTTCCGATCATAAACACGTCATCAATGCCCATCGTTGTCGCGGCACGCTGGGTCGAAGCCCCCGCGCCCATGTAATAGGACGTTCTGGATACCACCAGCGCGCTGAATATGCCGATGGATAACGAAGCGAGCCCTTGGCGGGCCCAGTTCGTGATGGACGATGCGTGACCTGAATATTCGCTGGACACCGCGCTCATCGCTGCGTTCGTTAACGGCATATTGCATAATGCTATGCCAAGGCAGCGAACCAGCTGCAGCAAGGAAATGTACATAACCGACGTGTTGGTGCCGATTCCGCTGAAAGCGAGCGTGGCTGCCACAATGATGAGAACTCCCGTGATCACCAGCCGGAACGGACCGATCCGATCATAAAATTTTCCGATAATCGGCGACGCAGCTGCCATGACAATCGCGCCCGGCAGCATGATCAATCCGGTATCCATCGGAGACAGCTTCAGCACGGTCTGCAAATAGAGCGGCACCAGCAAGGTTCCCGTATACAGGGATATCGTCACGATGCAGTTCAGGATTAAGCTGTACCGAAATCGGGGGAATTTAAACACTTTAAGCTGCAATAACGGGGATGAAATCCGCAGTTCCCAATTAATGAAGAACAGCAGCAGTAAGATACCGGAGAGGAGCAGGGACAGCGTCTTCCAGGATCCCCAGCCCCAGTCGTTACCATGGCTGAAGGAGAGCAGCAAAAGAGTACTGCCGGCCACCACCGTCAAGAATCCGAGGAAATCGAATGTCTTCTTCCCGGTCAGTCGGTAAAATGGAATGAATTTGCTAACGATGACCATCGAGATCAGGCCGATCGGAATATTTAGAATGAAAATCGATTTCCATCCAAAATATTGCACCAGCCATCCGCCAAGTGTCGGTCCGATTACCGGTGCCAGCATGGAGGCCAGGCTCCATAGACCCATGGCATAGGCTTGCCGCTCCCGGGGGAATACCTGGTAGATGATGGTCATCGTAATCGGGATAATCATCCCGCCGAACACGCCTTGCGTAATCCGGAACGCAATCAAGGTCTCGATATTCCAAGCAACGACGCATAATAACGACGAGAGCGTAAAACCCATTAATGCGAGGACAAACAGCCTCTTATAACTGAGCTGGTCCCCCATGTAACCTACGATAGGAGCCACAATCCCCGTTGCCAGCAGATACCCGGCCATCAGCCATTGGGTGGTGCTCAGCGTGGCATCGAACTGCTCCATTACCACCGGAAAGGCCACGTTAATGGTAGTGATGCTGAGCACCGCCAGAAAATTACCGAAAAAGATAGCGCTCATAATAAGCCAAAATGAAGATTTATCTTGTGTATTCACATGAAGCCTCCTAAACAAAGTAATCCCGCCCGGATCTGGTTAACAGAGCTGGAGGCGGGATTCGAAAGAGCATGGTCTTAGGTTATGGAAATAATTTTTTGCCAAGCAATCGCAGTAAAATATATAGGTTATCCGCCTCGTCATCATCCAACTGCTTGAAGGATTCCATGACGGCATAATCCCCCTCGCTGCGCGCATCGAGCACAAGCTGCCGGCCTTCTGCCGTAAGATTGACATAGTGGCTGCGTCCATCACTGGGATTTGGCGTTCGAACCACCAATCCCCGCTGTCCCAGAGCGTCCACCAAATACGTGATCGTTGCAGCCTTAAGCTCCATAAGCTCAGCCAACCGGTTGGGAAGCAGCGGACCCTGCTGCTCGATCAAACTTAAGATTTTATACTGATTCATCGTTAAATCGTTCTTTCTCAAGTGACTCAAAAAAGATACGACCCGATGCCTCGTCATTTTATCCGATAACTCACGATACATATCCATGAGTCTCTCCACGCTTGCTTCGCTTCCGTTCTCCAGGGCATTTCACCTCGGCTTCTATTTTAGTTCAATGATTCTAACTTGTAAACACCATTTTCACGTTTTCATTTCCGGATCCCCTGCTTAATTCATGATTTATCGTCGAATTACTTAGATGATTCAAAGTTTATGACAGGGAATCCAGCTGCTTTAATCCATTAAGAAAACACCTTTCAGAAACATCCCCTCAAGGTATGTCCTCTAAAAGGATTCACCTAATCTAAATCCTCCGCTATACAAAAAAGGGCCCCGGTAAGCAGCTTATGCCTTCGGAACCCTTATATTATGGCTAATCCTCATCGTCTGCAAACAATTCATGAAGCATCGCTTCCCGGCGATTCACAAATTCCTTCGTGATCATATAATGATCCGTTTCCTCCAAGCTCGACTCTTCCACCCCTTCGGAAGTCAGCTTGTAGATGACGGAATCCGGATAGGCCATGACAATCGGCGAATGCGTGGAAATAATAAACTGCGAGTCTTCCTGGACCAGGTCATGGATGCGTCTGAGCAGCGCCATTTGGCGAAACGGGGACAACGCCGCTTCCGGCTCGTCCATGATATAAAGCCCCTTGCCGCCGAAGCGGTGCAGAAACGTCGCAAAGAAGGATTCCCCATGGGATTGATGATGCAGCGACTTTCCGCCATAGGACTGCCAAAGCCCCAGCGAATCGACCTCGGAGGCCACATTATAATAGCTTTCCGCCCTGAAAAAGAAGCCGTCCCGCGGCTTCCGGACTCCTCGAACCGTACGGATATATTGATACAGCACAGAATGCGTCTCCGCCGTAGAAAAAGAGAAATTGATGGTGCCTCCTTCCGGATTAAAGCCGAGGGCCGCGGCAATCCCCTCCAGCAGTGTGGATTTGCCCATGCCATTCTCGCCTACAATATAAGTAACTTTCGGGTGAAAATGAAGGCCGTCCATAGCTGCTACGGCCGGCAAATTAAAGGGGTATTCCTGAAATGAAGGGATACGATCCCTCATTAACACAACGCTTCGTAGATAGGCAAGCATAGCAGCGTTATCCAAGCGCTTTCCCTCCTTGATTGTGAAGCCTATAATTACTACTCTACTATATATCATTCAAGCAATGGTTCCAATTCAAGACCATCGCTCGATTTTTCTGAGCATAAGCATGGACATTTCCCTGAAGGGTGAATACGAACATCCTTTTTTACGCCATAACAGGAGGGCATTGCCTTGAGCTGTTGATGCCTCGTCGATACTCAATAAAAATGCGCCATCCCAGGGCTCGCCGGCACCTGGTATGACGCACTTTTTTATACGATATCGAATGCTGTTATTCTGATATGCTATTCGCTTACGATAAACTGATAGAGCTCCTCAACCTTCTCTTCCGTCAAATCGCCGCTGTTATCGAATACCTTAATGGACGTCTGCGGAATGTCCCAGTTCACTTCCGGCACGAAATCGACGCGCTTCTTAAAGTCGTCCCAATGATCCAGCTTCCACTGATCCCGCTCGGTCTGTCTGTCAATGATGCGCTCCTTCTGCAAATCCATGTCTTTGAGCGCAACCACGATGACCTTCACGTCAACGTCGCTCTTCGTTAGCCCTGCAGATGCAATGACTTCTTCAATCCATTCGCGATTCTTGAGCTCTGCGGTAAACGGAGAAATCATAAAAACATTTTGTCCCGCACCCAGGTTCTCGATGCAAATATCCTTGGTCGTATCATATTCCAGATCGCGCAGGTTCTCTTTATAGAAGGAAGAGTCGCGATCGTTCGGATCCAGTCCGTTACTTTCCAGGAACTTCTCAACAAAGCGTCCCCCCACCGTATCACGGTCGAGAAATGCAGCCGGTATGCGGACTGCAAGCTTCTTGGCTACGGTAGTCTTGCCTGTACCGGCCACGCCGACAAAAAACACTAGCTTTTGCAAATGGTATCCCTCCATATGATCTCTATCGCTTCCATATCCCTGCCGTTCACTCTTGCCATCCTTAAACACGTTCTGTTCGGTAACGGGTTTCTTCAATTAATTCCTCCATCGCGGAGGTCAAGCGTTCCTGAAGCACTTCCGCTACATCAAATCCGCCATCCTCGGTACGGGCCACTTGCGCATCCACCGCGTACACACCGCCCAGAATATGACGGGCCCCAATCGAAGAAAGCACGGGCTTGAGCGAATAATCAATCGCCAGCAGATGTGCGAGACTGCCGCCGATGAACATCGGAAGCACGATTTTGCCGGCCAATCCTTTTTGCGGAATCAAGTCTAAAAATGTTTTCAGAACACCGGTAAACGAAGCTTTATAAACCGGACTTGCCACAATCACGGCATCGGCCTCGGCCACAAGCCCGTTCGCTTTGACAATATGCTCACTCTCAAACTTGGTATGAATCAAATCCTCAGGCGGGAGTCCGGCCACATCGATCCGGCTAACCTCGAAATTCGCAGCCGTCAATGCTTGCTCCGCAAAATCCATAACCGCATTCAATCGGGATCCGGCTGTGGGACTCCCGTTAATAATAACAGCTTTCGCCATAATCATTCACCTCGGCTTATCTTATAGTGTTGCCATCTCATCCATTCCATAAGATCGCTATGTAAGGTCCTCTCGAACGTCAACCAATATAAATCAGAGCAAACTTGTCAGAATTAGTATCATCGTATCAATGTGTCCGCGCTTTTGTCAATGCAGCAACTCCGGCAATTGAACCTTGGCGATTCGCGAACCATTACACTTAGCGCCTCAACCGGGTTGAGTGTCCGAATACTGGATTTCGCAGCGGCTCAGGGCTTCGCGTACTGGCGCTATTACCGCCCCTCTTCCTCATCCATTCCCAATAACCCCTAATACGGCCTGCCCACAGGCGGAATTCGAACGTTTGACGGGTTTTGTCCGGTGACCGTCATCCCTTGGTCATGCGCTGCAATTGGAAGTATTTTACCACATTCACTCAAAAAGAGCGTGGAAAATCTGTAACCCGCGCGTTTACGCACGACCTTTCTCCTATTCTGATCATAAACGGCACCCCCGACTGGGCGAATGCATAGAGATAAAGCATCGGCGTTTAACGAAAACACCCTGTACACCAAAGGAGGAATGAAATGAATCCCCAGCAGCCCATTCCATACGTAGGCTCCAAAACCGAATGCAAGGAACAGCCCATCGCTTTCCCTCCCCAGCATCAAAACTGCCAGCCCGGTCTTGAAAGCCTGATGTCGCCGCGTCCGATCAGCGAGGATCCCGCCTACCGGGGCAGCGGTAAACTGGATGGCGAAATCGCCATTGTCACCGGAGGGGACAGCGGCATCGGCAAAGCGGCGGCCATTGCTTTTGCCAAGGAAGGTGCCGATCTGGTCATCCCATACTTATATGAGACTTCGGATGCGGAAGTGACGAAGCAACGGATTGAGTCGCTCGGCAGACGCTGCCTCTTAATGAAGATCGACCTGCGATACAAAAAGAACTGCGAAGCCGTGGTGAACGAGACGATCGCCCGCTTCGGCAAGCTGGATGTTCTCGTGAACAACCATGCCGTCCAATATGTACAGCGCAGCATCTTGGACATCACGGAGGAACAGCTGCATCACACCTATCAAACGAATATCTTTCCCTTCTTCTTCATGATCCAGGCTGCGCTGCCCCACATGAAATCCGGGGCGTCGATCATTAACACGGCCTCCATTACCGCCTATGAGGGATTTAAGGAGCTCATCGACTATTCTTCAACCAAAGGCGCCATCGTTTCCCTTACCCGGTCCCTGGCCCTTTCGCTCGTCGATCAAGGCATCCGCGTCAACTCCGTCGCTCCCGGCTCGGTCTGGACGCCGCTCATCCCATCCAGCTTCCCTGCCGAAGAGGTAGCCGTATTCGGAACCGATTCACCCATGAAACGGGCCGCACAACCCTATGAGCTGGCACCCGCCTATGTTTACTTGGCGTCGTCCATCTGTTCCTCTTTTGTCACGGGTCAGGCTATTCACGTCAACGGGGGACAGATGGTAACCAGTTAAGAGCGGTGCCACAAGCGTTCTTAAAAGCTACGAATAACAAGCAGAGGATGTGTACCATGAACACGGGATTTCCCAAACGGTCCGGCCGGATGGACATGGGATTTTATGCATTAAACAAGCTGGCCAGCGCCGGCGTCGTTGTGCTGCTGCTGAGCCTGCTCGATTGGGTGTGGCTTCCCGGCGCTGATCGAGCTTCGGAATGGTTAGGCCTCTATCTGCCGCAAGAGCATTGGGTATACGGTTACGCACTGACCGCGTCTCTTGCGGCAGATGCCATTCTCTCGTTTTTGCCTTCCCTGCATAAGGGTAAACAAGCCGCCGTGTACGGAGCGGTCGGTTTTCTGTTCTTTGCCTTATTTACAGGCGGGAATCCGGAGCAGCTCTGGCTTCGCGCAGCAGCGGGAGCCTTAACACTGCTGATCTTCTTGTGGGGGAAGCATACGTTCTCCAGCAATTCTCTGGCCACCCCGTTCTTTGCCTTGGCCGTTCCCCTGTTGTGCTGGGTGATCTGATGCAAGAGCCTATAGCTTCCTTCCATGAAAAAAGGGCCCTCCGATGAGGGCCCTTGCTCTTTGCTTCAAAGCGCTTCGATGACATCCCCGGCGATGACCGAGGCGGGATGTCCCCGGTGCCGCGCGGCCCGCTCGCCGGCACGGCCGTGCAGCCACACGCCAAGCGCGGCTGCAGACGGACCGGCATATCCTTGCGCCAGCAGGCTGGCAATGATGCCGGTCAGCACGTCCCCGGTGCCTCCGGTCGCCATGCCGGAGGTACCGGTGGTGTTGATGTAGGCTTGTCCGTCCGGCGAAGCCACGACGGTATGCGCCCCCTTGAGCACGAGGGTAACTCCGTGCTCGGTCGCGAATCCTGCGGCGGCACCGATCCGGTCCCGCTGCAGCTCGGCGGTCGGAATACCCAACAGCCGGGACATCTCCCCCGGATGCGGGGTCAGGACCGTTGCCGCACCGCGCGGCTTCCAGGTGCCGAAATCACCGGAGGCGGACAGCATATTCAGCGCATCGGCATCCACCACCAGCGGCCCTTCCCATTCTTCCCACAACCGGCGGAGCCATCTGGCATCTCCTTCAAAACGGCCTAGTCCCGGACCTACGGCCAGCACATCGCGGGTTTTGGCGAGTTCCAGCACCTGCTCCGCAGAGGCCTCATCCCAGTAGCCGCCGCTCTCTTCGCCTGTGGCGGGGGCGAGCATCACCTCGGGTGCGGCTCCGCTCAGCGGCAGCACCAGGCTCGCAGGGAGCGCCCAGGTCACCAAGCCGCAGCCGGCGCGAAGCGCTGCCCGGGAAGCGAGCAGGCCTGCGCCGCTCATCGTGCGGCTGCCCCCTACGGTCAGCACGTGACCGTAGGTGCCCTTATGTCCGTCCGGCGAGCGGTGGCGCGATACGTCCGCACCCAGCTCGGTCCGAAGGACATGCGGGGTGAGCAGATGCGTGCGGACGCCCTGCTCCCGGCACAGCGATGCCGGGATGCCGATGGAGCGGACCACGACCCGGCCAGCCGCCTCGGCGCCGGGGTACTGCACCAGGCCTCGCTTCAGGAAGGCGAGGCATACCGTCACCGCGGCCAAGATGCACGGCTCATGCCGCGCGCCGGTATCGGCGTCCAGTCCGCTCGGAATATCCGCGGACACAATCGGCAGGCCGCTGTCATTGGCGGCCTGGATCAGCGCGGCGTAAGCGCCGCGGGGCGCGCCCGTCGCGCCCGTGCCGAGCAGCGCGTCCACGATGCCGGTGTACGCGCCGTAGTCCACGGCGTCACGGCCGTGGACCAGAGCCGGGATGCCGAGCGCTGCCGCGGCATCCCGCTGCACCGCCGCCTCGCCGGCTAACGCCGACGGCTCAGCGGCATAGAGCAGCGTGACGCGTATACCGGCGTCACGCAAATGCCGGGCGGTGACCACCCCGTCGCCGCCGTTATTGCCCTTGCCCACCAGAATGAGCCAGTGCTCACGCGCCGCCAGCGCGGTGGGCAGCCGAGCCTCTCCGTCGATGACAGGCAACGGGCGGCTCATCTCCAGAGCACGGTCATTCCCGGAGGTACGAGCCTCCGCCGCGGCCGAATCCTCCGGTAAGGATAGCCGCTGTTCCCCCCGCTCGTCCTCCGGCATGAAGGACGGAGCCTTTCCTGCTGTACCAGCAGCTGCTGCGCAAAGGGAACGGCTCGTTCTATCACGCTCAAGGCATAACTTCAGGACTTCCTCGGCAATCGCTTTACCCGCATTTTCCATCAGCGCAATCGCCGGGATGCCGATTTGATGAATCGTATGGTTGTCGAGTGCCCTCATCTGTTCAGACGTCACAACATACATCCAAGCTCTCCCCTTTGCTTCGATATATCCTACGCAAACACTCTGGCGACTCAGGATGCCTGTCGATTAATAAGCAACGGTAAAACGGGACTGAATAAACTGCGGATCATCCAGCTCATCAATCACAGCTACCGCGAAATCCTCAACCGAAATTCGGCTGCTTCCGCTCTCGTCGGTCACCAGGCGATCCATGCCGATCCGGAACTGTCCGGTACGTTTCCCTGGCTCGATGATGGCCGCCGGACTGACATACGTCCAATCCAGATCGCTTTCCTTGTACAGATCGTAAGCATCCGCATGCGCACGGGCAAGCGGCCTGATCTCCTCCGGAAACTCCGGGGTATCCATAAGCGGTACGCCGCTGTCGGCGATCAAGCTGCCAGCGCCGCCAACGATCAACAGACGGGTTACGCCGCCGCGTCTCGTTCCCTCTACAATCGTCCGTGCGGCTGCAACGAGTTCCTCTTCCCGGCCGAACTTTGGACCGAAAGCGCTTATGACGGCATCATGCCCTTGAATCGCCTCTTCTAATGATGAAGGATCCATGACATCCGCTTTGACTTTGTTTAAACGCTCATGCTCTGAATCCAATCGATCCGGATTTCGCAATACCGCCGTGACTTCGTGGCCCCGGCGCAGGGCTTCCTCCGTAATTCGTCTCCCGATCGTTCCGCTTGCTCCAATTAATGCTACCTTCATGTTCATCGCTCCTTCGCTTAAAAATTATACTACATCACCCCTGGTGATGAATGGCTCTTCTTGAATCTTAAGTAGTATTATAAACACCTGGTGCCGTCTATAGCCGTTCGGGCTGTCGCACCTCCTATTTACTTATCCCCATGCAGACCTCTTCAAACTCCACTCGTTCATTTTTCCTCAAAATAATAGATCTTTAGACCTATGTATCACCAAATTATTTTCACCGATAGAATACATAGATGCATTTTTACGAATATATATCTTGCATAATGACTTAATTCGCATTACTAAGGTTGTGTGTTTGCTGGAATTTGTCGTTTTTCTATGACGTAATCGTAATGTAAAGGAGATTATCCATACAATGAAAAAAAAATACGTCCGCTGGCTGGCCCTTTGTCTCGCAGGCAGTCTGCTGCTGCTAAGCAGCCTCTCCCTTCAGCCTGATGCGGCTACAGCCGAATCCCGCCAGAAGGCAACCTGGTTCTGGGATACGCCGCAGATTCAAGATTCGGCTGACAACATTCTTGATTTTGCCGCCAATCAAGGCGTCAATGTACTCTATCTGCAGATGAACCGCGATGTTCGGCCCGAATATTACCGCAGCTTTATCCGCCAAGCAGGCAAACAGGGGATTGAGGTTCATATCCTTGGCGGCGCGCCTAACTGGGCGCTGGAAACGGAGCGTCACCGATTGGAGACTTTCATTCAATGGACCGCTGAATATCAGGCTTCCGCTGCACCGAATGAGCGCTTCACCGGCATTCATGTCGATATCGAGCCGCATGTGCTGAGCGAGTGGAAAACAAACCAGGCCTCCTTGGTCAAACAATGGCAAGCGAGCGTCCGCTATCTGGTCCATGAAGCGCACACACTGAATCTGCCCATCGGTTCCGACATGACATTCTGGCTGCACGGCTACCAGCTGCCGGACCAGTCGATGTCAATCAGCCGGTGGATGATCCAGCAGTTCGACCAGGTCGTCATTATGGCCTATCGCGATCAAGCAGATAACATTTATAACGTTGCTGCTGCCGAGCTTAAGGAAGCCGATGAACTTGGCAAGGAAGCTCTGATTGCCGTAGAGACCAAATCGAGCAATGAGGGAGCTTACATTACCTTTTTTGAGGAAGGCACGTCCTATATGGAAGAACAACTGTCCAAGGTATGTACTAAAGCGGAGAAGCACCCTTCGTTCTCCGGGTTTGCCATTCATGACTACAGATACTGGAAGGCATTATATGACTCTAAGCGTTGAGTCAACTTTTGAGCCTCGTTTCCTTACCAACCAAGGCTGCCTGGGGCAGCCTTGGTTTTTTTGTATCTGCTTTCCTATAGAAAGGTGCCAACCTTAATCCCTGCCTCCCTTCACGATTTTATGTTTGCCGGGGGAATAGTTTCTTCTTACGCTCATGTTTCCTGTATACTCGGTACATTCACGACCAAGAGCACCTTGGTTGTCCGTCGTCCATCATGTGTATATGATCAAGCCGTTAAGACGAGGAGCAGTACATATCCGAGTGTAATTTTTACCCGCCGGAATGGCGCCTTGCTTATCTGTACTTCCGTCATGCGGCTTCTCCCCTTTCATCTGGAATGCATGATCTTGTTTGTATAGGATATGTACTTCCCTTCAAAATGTTATCCAAACACAAAAATGTTTCCGTTATGCAAATGAAAGATTGAAACTTGATCAATTCTCTCTCCCTTGTCATTCATTCCCTTGAAATCCCTCCCTTGTTGTGCAATAGTGAAAGGTAGAATATTGAAGGAGGGATCCGCTTGTCCCTTACGGAATGGATGGTTGATATCTTTGGCTCACTGGACACGCCCGTGGCCGTGCTTCTTGCCACTGCAGTATTTTCGGGCCTGTACATATACAGTGCATCCCGGCTATTGGGTGCACGCAAGGATTCACTTGCTCGCATTCGTCAGTCCTTGACGATTTACACCAGACTGGCTGGGCCTCTGGGAACCCTTATCAATCGACCGACCCGAACGGCTGTCCCTGAGGATCTGCTGATCCGGCTTCTGCAGGAATGCAAATCCGCTGATCTGTTGACTCGGGAGCTCCACGAACAGATTGATACCTTTCTAAGCGATCGCGATGAATCCAGACTCACAACACTCCACAAGCTGCTGGACCGCGAGATCCACAGACTTATGAAGGAGCGCGACGAACTGGTCGGGCGGCTCGAGAAACCCGGTTGGGGTATGGGATTGTGGCTGCTCTTGAAACCTGCCGTACCTGCCCTTTCACTGGGTGCCGCGATCCTATGGACGACGCTTCTCGTCCAAGAACTAAGGCAACCCTCTACCTGGACAAGCCCTGAAGTATGGTGTCTATGGCTCTCCAACATGATTGCCACGATCTCTTTCTACCGACTGTTGATGGATTCCAGAAGAAGAACGCATGGCGTTATCTATACCGTGCTGCATCTGCTGATTGTGGCTTCGGCCCTGTTTAATCTGATTTGGAACGAAGCCTCGCCTTACGTTTTGGCTACCCAATGCTTGTTGTATCTGGCGGGTTTCCGGGTGACGGCCACCCGCCAACGGCGTGAGCGGCCCTATGCCGGTCACCCGGAGCTAATGGAACAATTCCTTCATCCTACGGGAGACCACGATCCTCTATGCGAAACAACAGGCACAGGCGAGCCGGAGATCGGCAACAGCCCTCTGCGGTCCAGATAAGATAGCAGCGACATGAATATTACGAGATACAGCCCGTGCCGACTTGAACGGCCGGGCTGTTTTTTTATGATCGCAATCCTTGTGCGGGAGGTCGTCATTATCCGATATTACGCTCTTAAATGCCGTATCCCTGTGTTTATACAAAAAGAAAAGAACTCCCGCATGAATGCTGAAGCGCACTCCCTCAGTCTACATCGGTTCACACTCCAGGGTGTTTTTCCGAAGTCTACTGGATAAGGTGCACTTCATGGCATCGACGGAAGTCTTATCTCGGTACTCGATAACCATATGGAATCATCTTGCATTCGTTCTTCGCTGTTGGCCGGATGCCCGGGGCGGTCCTGACGTCTTGACCGCTCCGGAGGCCGTATTCTCGAAACGCTTGCGCTCCGTTCGTTCCATCTGAACGATCTGACCCTCATGCACTACGATTTGCAGCGAACCGAATTCCATGTCGTTCAGCAGGCTTGCTATGCGTTCGAGCCACATTTCATCCACTTTTAATGGTTTAGCCATGGATACGCCTCCTCACCGGGCAAAGCCCAAATATATTCACTCCATCATCATAAGCCGAAGTGACATTCTAATGGTAAACGATCATTATTCATTCTTTTCCAACCTTTATAGTATGAATTAACATTAGCATGGGTTGGAAACGACTGTCAATGGGCATTTTTTCGCGTAAACCAATGTTTCAGAAGCAGTGTTACGACGGCTAATAACAGCAATAACGAGGCCACCGCGAACGAAGCCGAAAACTGATATTCATTGTACAAAATTTCGACATGAAGGGGCAGCGTATTGGTCTCGCCGCGGATATGGCCGGATACGACGGACACCGCCCCAAACTCGCCCATGGCTCTGGCGTTGCACAGAATGATGCCGTACAATAGCCCCCACTTGATATTGGGCAGGGTGACCCTCCAGAAGATTTGCCAGCCCTTGGCGCCCAGTGTTACTGCCGCCTCCTCTTCCTTCGTCCCTTGGTCTTCCATCAGTGGGATCAATTCCTTGACCACAAAGGGAAACGTGACGAATAACGTAGCCAGAACAATGCCGGGCACGGCAAATATGATCTTGATATCATGGCTTTCAAGCCAAGGGCCAAACCATCCCTGCCGACCGAAGATCAGCACGAAGATTAAACCTCCGATGACCGGCGATACCGCGAACGGTAAATCCAGCAGCGTAATCAGCAGATTTTTGCCTTTGAAGCGGAACTTCGTTATGGTCCATGCCGCGATGACGCCGAATATCGAATTCAGCGGTACCGCAATGGCCGCCACCAGTAAAGTCAGCTGAAGCGCAGATAGAGCATCAGGATCGGATAAGGCTGCTAGATAGACGTCCCATCCCTTCTTAAGCGCTTCGGACATCACCGTAACCAGAGGCAGCACTATAAGCCACAGCAGCACAAGCCCAGCCAAACTAATGAATGTCCATTTCACCCACGGCTTCTCCGCTGCAGCCGGAGAGGACGGCGTGTTTCGTTTCGCTGCAGGGACGGCAGCGGGTACAGTTCCAGCCATGGTATCCCCTCCTTAACGCGCGGTTTTCCGCGTCCAATGTTGTAAAATATTGATGCCGAGCAGCAGTCCGAAAGAGATGAGCAGCAGGATCAGGGCAACCGCCGTCGCGCCGGCATAATCAAACTGCTCCAGCTTCGTCATGATCAGCAGCGGCGCAATCTCCGTCTTCATCGGCATATTCCCCGATATGAAGACGACGGAGCCGTATTCTCCGATCCCCCGGGCAAAAGCGAGCGCAAATCCGGTCAACAGCGGCGGAATCAGGGTCGGCAGAATGATGGTGCAAAACGTTCGCCATCGGCCTGCCCCTAGCGTGGCAGCCGCCTCTTCCGTATCCCGCTCCGCGTCCTCCAGCACCGGCTGTACCGTCCGCACGACGAACGGTATGCCGATGAACATGAGGGCCAGCGTGATGCCTAAGGGAGAGAACGCCGCCTTAATCCCCAGCGGCTCCAGCAGCGACCCGATCCAGCCATTAGCGGAATAAATCGCGGTTAAAGCCACCCCCGCCACGGCCGTTGGCAGCGCGAAGGGCAGATCGATCAGGGCATCCCACAACTTTTTGCCGGGGAAATCATACCGCACCAGCACCCAAGCCAGCAGCAGCCCCAGTATCGTATCCGCGAATGCGGCCAGCGCCGCTGTTGTCAGACTAACCCGGTAGGAGGCCAGCACCCTCGGATCGGTTGCAACCGACCAGAACTTCTCCCAGGTTAGTCCGGTTTGATTGAGAAGCAGCGCCGACAGCGGCACGATCACAACTAAACTCATATAAAGGACGGTCAGTCCCATGCCGATTCCAAATCCCGGGAGCACGCTGCGATGATTTCTGCGTTGCTTCTGTACGGGGAGTACTGCCATATCCTCTCATCCTTTCCTGCCTTCGGCGGTTCTGCCGATCAGCTGCCTGGCACGTAAATCTGATTAAAAATGCCGCCGTCGTTGAAATGCTTCGTTTGCGTCTCTTCCCATGTTCCAAACACATCCTTGAGCGTAAACAATTCGATAGCCGGGAACTTCTCCTTGTACTTGTCAGCCACGCTGGCAAGCGTCGGACGGTAGTAATTCTCCGCCGCAATCGTCTGCCCCTCTTCACTGTATAGATATAACAGATAGGCTTCCGCTACCTCGCGGGTCCCCCGCTTGTCAACGTTCTTATCCACGACGGCAACCGGCGGTTCCGCCAAAATGCTGACGGACGGGTTCACGATTTCAAATTTGTCAGGACCCAGCTCGTTAATCGAGAGATAAGCTTCATTCTCCCAAGCCAGCAGCACGTCCCCGATTCCACGTTCAACAAAAGTGGTTGTTGCGCCGCGTGCACCGCTGTCCAGCACCGGTACGTGAGTGAACAGCTCTTTCACGAACTCCTGTGCCTTCGCTTCATCATTATTGTTAACTTTAAGCGCGTAGCCCCATGCCGCCAAGTAGTTCCACCGTGCACCGCCGGAGGTCTGAGGATTCGGCGTGATAACCTCCACGCCCTCCTTGATCAGGTCCGGCCAATCCTTGATGCCTTTCGGGTTGCCTTTACGAACGAGGAAAACGATCGTTGAGGTGTAAGGCGCACTGTTATGCTCAAACTTGCTCTCCCAACCTTCATGGATCAATCCCGCCTGGCGGATCGCATCGATATCGTATCCGAGGGCCAGTGTCACCACATCTGCCTCCAAACCGTCGATAACCGAACGGCTTTGCTTGCCTGAACCCCCGTGCGATTGCTTAAACGTTACCTTCTGGCCTTCTTCCTTTTCCCAATGTGCCGCGAATGCTTTGTTGTACTGGTCATATAACTCCCGGGTCGGATCGTAAGAAACATTGAGAAGTTCCACGCTTTGCTTGCTCGATCCCGAAGCAGGCGCTTCTCCATTGGCGGTTGCGACTGTCTCTGTTTTCTCTGTACCGCAAGCCGTAAGCGCCGCCGTCAGCATCACGGTTAATCCGATGAGAACCCCTTGCTTCAACACCTTTTTCATATGGATCACTCCCCCTAGATTCTCTACTAAACAGGCCGTATGGCAAAAAAAGACGGAGGAAGGCTCATCAGAACAGAGTCAAGCCGGTTTGCTGCCGTGCCTGCTCTTGATCCTTGAGCGTTCCTCCGTCGATACGGTGAGAACAAAACATTATAATTCCTACCTGTTTAGTATGTTATGTTGCTATTGTAATAAGCCCATCTCCTCCTGTCAAACCTTTTTTTCAAATAATTACAAGTTTGGGACCACTCGGTCCATAGAACCATTTTTGATACGGCGAACGCAGTCACAGCGCGGTTTACCATTTACTGTGGGTTGTATGAACCCGCTTCCATCCTTATAATTCAACTCCAAAGGAGATGATCATCATAAGAAAGCCCGCACGGAAAATAATTTCTGCACTTTTCCTGAGTATTCTTCTGTTCATGCCTGCATTCGCCCATACAACGGAGGCAGCTCCGCTGTTAAAGCCGGGCAGTGAAAACGGGGATGTCTGGGAGCTTCAATACCGCCTGAAAACGCTGGACTTCTACACGCAGCCGCTGGATGGCAAATATGGCGCAAACACAAAAACAGCCGTTATCCGTTTCCAAAAAGAATACGGTGTGCCAGCCGATGGAGTTACCGGCGCGCAAACCTGGAGACAGCTGAAAAAATATACGTTAAATCAATCCGAAATGGACGTCATGGCCAGAGTCATTTACAGCGAAGCCCGCGGTGAGCCTTACAAAGGACAAGTTGCCGTCGGTGCTGTTGTCATGAACCGCATTCAATCCAGCGAATTTCCGAATGATATTCGGGGCGTCGTTTTTCAAAAAGGGGCCTTTACTGCCGTAGATGATGGACAATACTGGCTGACCCCGAACCGGGCGGCCTATGTTGCCGCATTGGATGCCGTTCGCGGCTGGGATCCGACTTATGAATCTCTTTATTATTTCAATCCCAAAACAGCGACCAGCCAATGGATCTGGTCCAGACCGCAAGTGCTGCAGATTGGCAATCATATCTTTGCGCATTAATTATTCATCGAATGAATCTTTAAACCAATGAATTCCTATGACCTTGTTAACCCGCTTCCTCGCTATAGCGGAGGTTGAACACAGTGTTCCTCGTCCATTGCTACGGGCGGGGGACCCCTTAACAAAAAGAAGCAGCTCGAGTCCCATTTCCGGGTCTTCGAGCTGCTTCTGCTTTATATACGTTTAACGTTGATTAGCCTTTGCCTTCTCTACGGGACAGATGCATACCGGGCGCGTGACTTCTAGTGTATAACCCGTAGAGACCAGGTTGCCCGTGTCCGGATCGATCCGATAACTTGCGATCAAACCATTGTCCTGATTCGCCGTCAGCAGGAAGCCGTCCGGCATGATATTGAAGTGGCGCGGCGTTTTACCGCCGGAAGACACCCAGTTGACTGCGCGGAGCGTACCGGTCTCCTGATCGATCACATATTGAACGATGCTGTCATGTCCCCGGTTGGAAGCGTACAGATAACGGCCGCAAGGAGATACCAGCAGATGGGAGGATGTGTTGTTATCCATCACGACGTCCTCCGGCAGCGTCGATATATGCTGCAATATTTTCAAATCCCCAAATGTTCCATCGTTTGCGTAAGCCGTTACCGTGCTGTTCAGCTCGTTCGTGCCATACACCCACTTGCCTGATGGATGAAAGGCCACATGCCTCGGGCCCGAGCCTGGCGGCAGACTGATCTCGCGGTGGGTCACCAGCTTGCCTTCCTCCAGCCGATACAGGTTGACATCATCCATGCCCAGGTCACTGACCACGATATACTTGTTGACAGGGTCTTCAAATATCGAATGCGGATGCGCTTCCGATTGACGGTCATCGCGAAGACCGCGTCCGCTGTGCTTAATCTTGGAGGTCAGTTCTCCAACCCGGCCATCTTGTTCTAATGCCAGCACCGATATATGTCCATCGCTGTACCCTGTCGTAAGCAGATACTTCCCGTCCGATGTACGGGATACATGACATGCACCGGACGAGCCGGTAGACTGAACATTCAACAGCGTTAATTCACCGGTTACCAGATTGGCCGAATACGCCGACACATCGCTTTCGCCCTTCTCGCTGGCTGCATACAATACGGAGATCGAATCATCGAAATCCAAATAGGTAGGGTTTTCTATACCAGCCGTACCGCCTAAGAGACGCAGCTCGCCCGTACCCCGATCCATCGTCCCCCAATGAATTCGATTTTCTTCCTCCGAACCATAGGTTCCTATGTAAAATATCAGTTCCTGTCCTGCTGTCATGTGATCCACTCCTTTATCTAATGAATGCTCCGGTGACCCGGCCTGATTCTTATTATGTATTACCCATCAGGGCTTCGTGCTTACCGCTTTTTTTCAATTCGATCCGGCAAGCCGTCCCCGTGTTGCCCTACCAATTATTACTCACTAAGAAATCTATTGCTAGCATTGGTTTTATCATGTACGATTACCACAATTACCTCTCTATTCTATCATTCGTTGAAGGAGTTGACAGCCAATTGAAGAAAAAAATCAGCCTAATCACGTTTGCTTTCCTGCTCCTGTTTGCAAGTGCGGCGCAAGCCGCCCCGGCAAAGAATCAAGGGAATATCCGAGTCTACCTCGATAACCAGGAAATCAAATTTCAGGCAGCGCCTATTATGAAAAATGGGGTTACCTTCGTGCAATTCCGCCCTCTGTTCCAGGCATTGGATTATAAAGTCAATTGGAACAGCGGAAGTAAACAGGTGACGGGTACATACCTCGATCAGAAGCTGCAGATGACCATCGGACAGAAGACCGCTTATGTCAATGGCGCAAAAACCGCGCTTCAGATTGCCCCATTCACCGAGGGCGGCAACACACTGGTTCCCCTTCGTTTCGTAGCTGAAGCCACCGGACTGCCCGTGAAGTGGGATTCCAAGGCACGTACCATCAAGATCGACCGCGAGGGTGCAGTCGATAAAGCCATCGACGAGGTGAAGAAGCTTTACCATACGATTGAAGAAGCTGGAAGTGCCAAGAAACTGGATGCTGTCATGAGTGCCTTCCATCCGAAATCTCCTTTTTTTGCGGAAATCCAAGAACATTATCAGAGCCAATTCAAGAACGATCAGCAGGTATCCGCTGACATATGGGAAGTAACGGTAGCCGGAACGTCGATCCATGCCTACACCAGCGTGACCCTCGACCGCACCGGTGGACCTTTTGCTTGGGATGTTACACTACATTACGAGAATCTCCTGAAGAAGGATGCTTCGGGAGCATGGAAAATCTATGATCTGGGCCATTACGAGACGGAATATCTGGTCGGAGATGAACTGCTCGAAGCTCGACCGGAAGTGCCGGAAGCGGAACAAAAAGCCATAGTGGCAACCCTTGACACCCAGTCCAAGGGCTTCAACGAGGAGAATGGCCCGCTGCTCATGTCGGTTATTCATCCGGAATCGGACTTCCACGAAATGTTCCAAACCAGCATTGCGGAAGGCATCTTTGATGAGGTGAATTTCAACCTCAAGTCAGAGGAGCTCCGGACAGTCTTTTTCCAAGGGGAAGACGCCGTCGTCTATGCTGAAGAAAGCGATGATGCAGACGGTGAAATCATCCATTCGACCTCTCTGTATTGGCTCAAGAAAGCCGAAGGCAAATGGCTGATCTATGATGTGCTGGAGCTTGAATAGGTCATTGGCACAATGAGTGTCTATAACGATGAACCGTGAATCCCTGGCCAGGGATTTCACGGTTTCTTTTTTTGCATGGTTCTTTATGAAATCTTCTTCCCTCTTGGTCTACTTCACCATAGCAGACATATATCATAGTAGTAATCCATAAGGAGGGGTTTTATGGGTGTCAAATTAATTAAGATCGCCGCTGTTTACTTCGTGCTCGGGATCTTACTCGGCATGTACATGTCGATATCCCACAGCTACGATTACACCTCAGTTCATGCACACGTCAACCTTCTGGGCTGGGCATCCCTGGCTCTAGCAGGTGTTATTTATGTTCAGTTCCCCGCAGCCGGGGAATCCACCGCAGGCAAAGTGCATTTCTGGTTGCACAATATCGGACTGCCTGTCATGATGATTGGTCTCGCACTGCTGGTAAGCGGCATGGAATCGGTAGAGCCGGTCATTGCCGTTGGAGGCGTTCTGGTAACGCTGGGCATTCTGGCTTTCCTCTATAATGTGCTAACCCATGTTAAAAGCACGCGGTAGACGTTAACATTGACTCATATGCTCCAGCCTTAAAGAATCGCCCTTAACAGGCGGTTCTTTTTTCAGGTTTCTTGCACCTCTTTCATCGGATGATGGGTCATAGTTACCGACTATTGGGTATTAGTAGATACCTTTCTCTTCGAAGGAGGCACCATAGATATGGAAACGAACTCAGCAATTGAAGTCCAATTTCACTGCCGTCAGTGTCAAGCGGATATCGGGGTTACGTTCAAATCAGAACAGTTCACCACCGTACTCTGCCCGCAGTGCGATTACAGCTATTCACTCATGAGACCAACCATTGGTGAAGAGATCCTGCTGGATTGGGAGAAAGAAGCCGTATTCCAAAAAATCCGTGCGGACCAAACCGAGCATGACAAAATGGAGCTCATGCTCCTCGTCATTAAGGTCGTCGAGCTGCTGACCTGGCGGGATGAGGGGAATGGACATATCCGCGCCATCGAAACGCTTCGTGAGTGGCTGATGCTCAACGGGGTGCCCAAAGCTCTAATTGAGCTCCTGGATGCCAAGGGACCCGAAGGCAGCTCCCCTACCGAACATAAGGGATAGCGTAATCAAGCCCATGATTCAAGATATCATAAATGAAAAAAAGGAGCCGCCTCCGGCCATCATGGTCGGGGGCGATTCCTTTTTTGCGCCGGCAAAATAACCATCGCAATCGGCGTTGTGGTTATCCTGATGAGCCTTCAGCATCTCTAACTTTATTGAATCGGCACCTCGAATGCCTGCTCCATGACACCAGGGTAGCTGCTCAACGTAAACGTAAGCGGCTGCGGGTAATCCCCGGGTTTAAGGTGGATATACTGCGTGATGAGGCTTTCCTCGGTATCCGATGAAGAACGGGACGAGGAACTGAGCCCGCCCGCATCCTCATTAATTTTATGCTTTTTCCCCTCCCCGTCCACGAATTCCGGCTCAATCGATACGCTGCCCATATGCCGGTCAGCCTGCTCTTCGTATTCAAATGTCAGCGTATGCCCCGAGTACTCTCCGAACCGGAGGTCGCCGTCCGGTGAATAGATGATCTCCTTTTTATCCGTATCCACCACGAGTTTCATCTTGGAGGGATCTACGGCCTGGAAACCACTCGCTTTCAGCGTGATGGATTCCGGCTTCTCCAAAATATTGCTGTCGAAGAAGTAGGTCATCTCTCCACCGCCTGCACCGGGCAAAAACGCGGAATCACTGTTCAATCTGACCTTTTCTCCGTTAACCACGGCTTCCAAATACACATCCCATAAACCGGATACCTTCATCGTATTGCTGGAAGGGATGTTTGCTTTCAAGACGATTCCGGCAGGAGACAACACGGCTTCTTGCAAATAGAACCTCTGGCTCTCAATCTGCAGCATTTTGTTGAGCGGAATCGTGCTAATATACTTCCGGACTGTCTCCATATCAACGGATATGTTAAGATCGAGCACCTGCTCGTTCTCTGTAGAGGATTCATAAGCCGTATTCGTTGAATAGGGGGCAATCTTAAAAGATAACGTCAGCTCTTCAGGTATAGGATGATTCTCGCCCATATGAATGTACGATCGGGAATGGAACAGCTTGCCGGCGCCGGGCTTAATCTCGGTTCCACCCGACGACCCAATACTGTAAGGCAGCGGTTCGCTGGATCCCCGGCGCTTCATCTCCACTCTCTTTAAGTCTGCGGGATTCTCCGCATGGTTTTGGACCGTATAGAACACCTCCATCTGCTGGGAGCCTACAAGTATCCCGTTCACCGTTACCGTATAATCCCCCTTGGTTACCGATTGATTCACCGGTTGAATCATGCCGTATTTGTTGGCTGTATTCAGCGTAATATCTTCTCCGAAATCAAACCCGGTCAATGGCGGATACGGTCCTTGAGCCGCCATTTGCTTTTTGGGATTCACCAGCTCTTCGCTCCCGCCCCATACTACAAACAGCAGCGCAGCCGCTACGGTTACAACCACGGCAGAGACGGTGGCTATTCGTGCCCGGCTCCGCTGCGTGCGCCGACCTCTTCGCATCCCGCTTCGAACCGCCGCATCCAATGCTTCATCGGATACAACCGCTGCGCTGATCTCCGTATCTTTATTCCTCTCGTTCAGCATTCGCTCTTCCTTCTCAAACATGGAATATGGCACCTCCTGGCTCGATTTTTTGCCGAAGCAGCTTTAATCCTTGATGCAAACGGGTTTTGACCGTCCCTTCCGGAACCTCGAGAATATTGGCGATATCGCTGATCGTCATGTCCTGATAGTATTTCAAAATCAGCACATGGCGGTATTTGGGTTTCATCCGGCTGAGCGCACGCTCCAGATCCAGCTTGCTGTCACTGACCATCTCGGCAGCCGTCTCCTGGCTGCGAATTTCTTCAACCGGAACCATACGTTTTTTCCGTTTCTGCTCATCCACGCAGCAGTTAATCAGGATCCGTATAAGCCAAGGAACAAAGGCCTCCGGATGCTTCAGCTTCCGGCACTTCATCCACGCCCGACATACCGTCTCCTGCAATACCTCCAGTGCGTCACTCTCGTTATGCAAATAACTATATGCAATTCCGTATAGGCGCCTCCGGTGCTCCGTAACGAGTGCATAGAACGCTTCCTCGTCCCCTCTGCAGGCAGCCGCCGCAAGCTCTTTATTATCCATTATCCGATTACCCTTCCCCTTATCCGACCTGCCTCGCTTATTTACATCACTGTATATAAGACTGCGAAGCGATTCAAACGGTTTTTTTATTTTTCGCACAAAAAAAGCCCGCCCGGTTAGGCAGACTTGTAACGTATTTCTCGATTAACTTCGTTTTCTGCGTCCTTTAAAGAAGTAATGGTATCCCAGATAGCCGATGCCGCATAACAGCAGCATAAGCGCAGAAATCCAGATGACAGGAAGCAGATATGGCGTGTGCTGACTGGCTACATACAACAGTACTGCGGAGAAGGTATACATCACCATCAGAAGTACGATGCGTTTGAAAATATCCATGTCGTCCGCCCCTCACCCTTCATCTCAATAATCTACATTTTTTTCCGTATATCTATCTTTATGGTAACGTAAAATGATGAAAATTGCACTCAAAATTTGGTAAATATATAAAAATTTTAGTGGTTAGAAGATCCATTTCATGAAAATGTTAAAATTCGGGCTTGATAAAACTAATATTATTAGTTATTATACTAACATCATTAGTTTTAAGTGAGAGGGGAATGTTATTATGTTAAAAACGACGATTGAGCACGTAACTCAAATTTCTTTTCTTCCTCGTCTTTTCCCGGTAAATGTCTATCTTGTAGAAGAAAGCGACGGGGTTACGCTGATTGATACAGGCATGTCATTTTCCCAGCAGGGAATCCTTCAAGCGGCAGCCGCTATAGGCAAACCCATCACCCGAATCGTGCTGACCCATGCCCACGGCGACCATGTCGGAGCGCTCGACGGGTTAAAGAAAGAGCTTCCGAATGCTTCGGTCTACATCTCGCGGCGAGATGCGCTGCTGCTTAAGGGAAATGCCGAGCTCCAGCCTGGAGAACTGCAGACTCCGATTCGCGGAGATATTCCCAAGAACATAACCACCGTTCCGGATGTGCTTCTGGGTGACGGGGATTCCATTGGTTCGCTCAAGGCCATCGCCACTCCCGGGCACACACCGGGGCATATGGCATTTCTCGATGAGCGCAGCGGTATTCTGATTGCCGGCGATGCTTGGCAAACACGGGGCGGTTTAGCCGTATCCGGTGTGCTCAAGCCCTGGTTTCCCTTCCCTGCCATGGCGACCTGGAGCAAGGAGCTCGCCTTGGAAAGCGCCAAAACACTAACCGCACGGAAGCCCTCCGTTCTGGCTGTCGGCCATGGACGGATGCTAGAGAATCCGGTGGGTGCCATGCAGCAGGCCGTTGCCCATGCGGAATCTACGATCAGGAGGAATGCAAAATGAGTCCGAGACCCGGAATCGACCGGCTTCAACTGCTTCAAACCGCTGCCGAACTAGCGGATCAGGATGGACTTCATACCGTGACTTTGGCCGCACTTGCAGGTAAGCTTGGCGTTCGGTCGCCTTCCCTGTATAACCATGTAGACGGCCTGCCCGGTCTGCATGCTGCCCTGATGCTGTATGGCCTCCAGACATTGCATGATCGGCTGCTGAAGGCTGTCGCCGGCCGGTCAGGCGAGGATGCCCTGCGTTATGTATGCCTTACCTATGTCGACTTTGCCCGATCTCACCCCGGATTGTACGAAGCCGCATTGCAGCCTCTCCGTCCGGAACAGGAGGAGGCGCAGCAAGTAGGCAATCAGATTGTCGAGCTTCTGCTTCAAATTTTAGCTCCGTACCAGTTCAGCGAGGCGGATGCATTGCATGCCGTACGGACCTTTCGCAGCCTATGCCACGGCTTCTCATCCCTGGAACGTGCAGGCCAATTCGCCATGGATTTGAATGTAGATGAAAGTCTGGATTTCATGATCCGCAGTTTCGTCGCTGGGCTCCAGCTTCAAGACAGACGGCGTTAAAAAGCGCCTTACCTCCCGCACCTGCCTGATTTTGCCTGGCATCAGAATGTGCTATAATCAAAAGGCAGCACATTTCATGTCACTTTATTTATGGAAAGAGGTTCTGAATTGTGGTTAATTTCGATTCCCCAATTCTTCAAATAGGCTCTACGATTGCGATGCTGGTTATGGCACTGACCGTTATTTTCATTCGAATGAAAGCGAGTCACCGCCCCGTCACCGTCAAGAAGATCATCATCCCTCCGCTAGCGATGAGCACCGGGTTTCTGATGTTCGTTGAGCCGCAGGTACGCATCCCGATATGGTGGGCGGGAATTGCCTTTCTGGTAGGCTGGTTCATCTTCTCCTATCCACTGATTCGCAGCACCAAATTCGAGAAGGTCGATGGCCAGATCTTCATGCAGAAATCGAAAAGCTTTGTTTACATTCTGCTCGGCCTGCTGACTGTCCGGCTCCTGCTCCACGGTTACATTGAGCAGCATATTTCCATCCCGCAGACCGCGGCGTTGTTCTTCATGCTGGCTTACGGCATGATTGTCCACTGGCGCATCTCGATGTATCGCCAGTATCAGCAATTTACGACACCAGGAGCGGCTATATAGCGGACATGTTCCATCGTTAACTAGTCATGAAACTTAATAAGCGCAAAAAAAGAGTGCCGATGCTCACGCAAACCGGACGGCTGTACCCGTCCGGTCGCGAAACTCCCTTAGGAGGAGTTTCACGAAGCGCGTGAATTCGACACTCTTTTATTATATATATCCAAAGACTAACTTTGCTCTTCACTTACCTTCACCAGCTGTTTCCCGAGATTCTCCCCGGAGAAGAGCCCCAGAAATGCCTCAATGGTCTTCTCGAAACCGTCGACGATATGTTCGGCGTACTGAATGTTACCATCCCTCAGCCATTCGGCCAGTTCATGCAATGCCTCATTGTACCGATTGGCGTAGTCGCCGACCAGGAAGCCCTTCATCAGTGCCGTATTGGTCAGCAGCAGGCTCTGAATTCTCGGACCCGTATCGGGTTTTTCCAGGTTATAGAGTGCGATCTGGCCGCAAATCGGGATTCGTGCATTTTTGTTGATAAGACGCAGCACCGCATCGGAAACCTCACCGCCGACATTATCGAAATAGACGTCCACCCCATTCGGGCAAGCTTCCGCTAAAGCCGAGGCCAGATCTTCGGTCTGGTAATTGATCGCTGCATCAAACCCAAGCTTTTCCGTCAGGTACTTGGTTTTCTCGTCAGAACCGGCAATACCGATCACGCGAGTCCCTTTGATCTTGGCAATCTGTCCGACAATCATACCAACAGCACCTGCGGCACCCGATATCACCACCGTCTCGCCTTCCTTCGGCTGACCGATATCCAGCAGTCCGAAATAGGCAGTCAAACCGGTCATTCCCAGTACGCCCAGGGCGGTCGATACAGGCGCCAGATCCGGGTTAACCTTACGCAGCGTGCCGGTCCGCACGGCGGCAAAGCGCTGCCAGCCCCATGTTCCTGCAACAAAATCGCCTTCCCGATAGGTCGGATCCGTCGATTCCATCACCTGCCCTACTGCGCCTCCAGCGATAACCTCTCCTACCTCGTAAGGTTTCGCATAACTCTTGGCATCGCTCATTCTGCCCCGCATATACGGATCCACCGACAAGTATACGGTCCGTATCAAGACTTCTCCAGCTTGCGGAACGGGCAAAGGCTGCTCCTCAAATGTAAAATCCGACTCATCCGGCATGCCTTGCGGCCTTTTGGCTAGTATAATTTGTTCGTTCACAGACATCTGAGTACCCTCCTTTTAGTAAAACCGTCATCTTTATCTTTACCCATTTTGTCCGTTTACAAATTTCCTAGCCCGAACGCCAGACCCGTTAACGACCCGTATCCTTCACTTTTGGATGCATTTTCAATTCCGAGAAGTTCCACTCAAAGTCCAAGTGCTTCCGCCATGGGTTGAACACCTGAGGGGATTGGTTCATTCAGGATTTTACCCTGCCTGCTATCCTAACCTTTATCTGCTCTTTACGAGCAAATTAACGGCATCCTGCACAAGCTTCTCCGTATCCTCACCATTCGCTTCGGCCTTCCGTACACAATCCACCAGATTGGAGCTGACGACAACGCCAATCGTCCGGTCGATTGCCGTACGCGAAGCGGATAATTGCGTGATGACCTCCCTGCAGTCCTTGTTCTCCTCCATCATTTTCAGGATGCCGCGAAGCTGTCCTTCAATCCGCTTGATTCGGTTTTTCATCTGATCGTCGTATTGCATGTGACTGTCCTCCTATACTACGTATCTGCACTGTCAGGCTTGTCCTTGTCCCTATATTATACAACAAACACCCGCGCTTTCCTTACGACCTGCCCCGCCCGGCAGAATCCCGCTTGAAAATCCGCACCCTGCTGCCTCGTTGCCGCACAGGATCAGCGACTTCGATATAGGACTTGTATACGCTAAGAGCCCATGGTATATTTTTAAATAACGAATGAAATCAAGTCACCCAGATCCAAACCTCATAATTTAAAGGCAATGTTATCTTACAAAGGTACAACCTCGGCTATTCATAGTCCTGGCTGTGCCTTTTTTTAATTTACCTACTTAAGGAGGAATTATCGATGTTCTTGGAAGCGATCTATCACCGTCCGCGCAAAAACTGGTCCTATGCTTATAACGGCACGACCATTCACCTCAGAATCCGCACTAAAAAAGACGACCTTACCGAAGTGTACGCTCTTGCAGGGGACAAGTACCTGTGGGATCAAACGATGGAATACATTCCGATGACCAAGCTGTCCTCGGATGAAATGTTCGATTATTGGGAGTGCGAGGCAACCCCTCCGTACCGCCGCTTGAAATACGGCTTCCTGCTCCAACAGGGCGACGAGAAACGCTGGATGACCGAATATGATTTCCTGACGGAGCCGCCGGCCAATCCGGACCGCCTGTTCGAATACCCGTTCATCAATCCGGATGACGTGTTCCACCCGCCGGCATGGGTCAAAGACGCAATTTTCTATCAAATCTTCCCGGAACGCTTCGCGAATGGGGACACAAGCAATGACCCGGAAGGCGCCTTGCCTTGGGGCAGTGCCGAACCAACGCCGAAGAACTTCTTCGGCGGTGACCTTCAGGGGGTTATCGACCATCTCGATCATCTAAGCGAGCTGGGCGTCAACGCGATCTATTTTACGCCGCTGTTCACGGCAACGACAAACCATAAATACGATACCGAAGACTATATGGAAATCGATCCGCAGTTCGGCGACAAGGACACGCTGAAGAAACTGGTCGATCTGTGCCACGCGCGCGGAATCCGCGTCCTGCTGGATGCGGTCTTCAATCATTCCGGCAGAACGTTTGCGCCGTTTGTTGACGTGCAGAAGAACGGCATGAACTCCAAATATAAGGATTGGTTCTACGTTCGCTCCCTTCCGCTGGAAGTGGTGGATGGCATTCCGACTTACGATACCTTTGCATTCGAGCCGCTGATGCCGAAGCTGAACACGGAGAATCCGGAAGTCCGGGCTTATCTGCTCAAGGCCGCCGAGTACTGGATCAAGGAAACGGGCATTGACGGCTGGCGTCTGGATGTAGCCAACGAGGTGGGGCACAGCTTCTGGCGCGAATTCCGCCAAGTCGTGAAAAAAGCCAACCCGGATGCTTATATCCTTGGCGAAGTGTGGCATGAATCCTCCATCTGGCTGGAAGGCGACCAGTTTGACGCCGTCATGAACTACCCGTTCACGAATGCCGTACTGGATTTCTTCATCAACCGTACCGCCGATGCCGAGAAATTCTCCTTCATGCTCGGCAAGCAGCTTGCCGGTTACCCAAGACAAGCCAGCGAAGTCATGTTTAATCTGCTGGACAGCCATGACACCGCAAGATTGTTAACGCAGGCGAACGGCGACAAACGCCTGATGAAACTTGCGGCGATGTTCCAGTTCACGTACTTCGGCACGCCTTGCATCTACTACGGCGACGAAATCGGCATGGACGGCGGGCACGATCCGGGCTGCCGCAAATGCATGGAATGGGATGAGTCCAAGCATGACAAGGACCTGTTCCATTTCTACCAAACGCTCATTAAGCTCCGCAAAGAGCATTCCGCTCTTCGCACGGGAACCTTCAAATTTTTGAAGGCCGAGAAGAACGGCGGCAAAATCGCTTACCTGCGCGAGGACGACAATGAAACGATCCTCATTGCCGTCAACAATGACAAGGCGGGCAACACGATGACCCTCCCTGTGCTGGACAGCCAGTGGACGAACTTGTGGAACGGCGAAAGCCTTAGCGCGAAGCACGGCCAGCTGACCGTGAAGCTGCCGGCTTACGGCTTTGCGATCTTGAAAGCCGGGCAATAAACATCAAACTCCCTTTGAATGCCATATGGCCCGTGTATGCGGGCCGGCAGTCGAAGGGAGTTTTTTTATCCGAGCAAAAACTGATCCGCCAAAGTAAACAGCAGAATCGTCAAACTAATCACCTGATTCAGGTTGTACGATGCGAGATGCATCCGTCTGCGGCTGGAAGGCTTGATGATGCGATGCTCCACGGCCAGCAGTAACACCGAGATGGCAATTCCCGTCAAGTAGAGCCAGTCCAAGCCTTGGATAAAGTAAAGGGAAAGCAGCAGCATGACCATAATCCCGTGCAGCATTCTGGAAATGAGCAGTCCGCCCTCTAACCCAAACGCGCGGGGAATGCTCCATAAGCCGGTGCTGCGATCGAATTCGATATCCTGCGTGGCGTAGATGATATCAAAGCCAGCAATCCAGAGCATCACGACGGTACCGATGATAAAGGGAATGAAGGCAAATTGCCCCGTGACGGCAAACCATGCCCCGATCGGAGCCGAAGCAATCGTGAAGCCCAGGTACAGATGGCACAGCCAGGTGAAGCGCTTCGTGTACGAGTACGTGCAGATCAGCACGATCGCTGCCGGCGAAAGTCCCAAGCAGAGTGGATTCAGCATCCCTGCCGCGAGAATGAAGATGGCAAAGTTAACGACCACAAATACGTATACTTCGCGAGGCAGCAGGAGCTTTCTCGGCATATGGCGATTTGCGGTTCGCGGGTTCGCAGCATCGAACTTCAAATCGGCGATGCGGTTGAAGGCATTGGCCCCATTGCGCGCGGCAACCAGCGCAATCAACGACCACAGCATGACATGCCATGATGGTACGCCGCCGGCGGCCCAGATCATGGAAATGATCGCAAAGGGCAGCGAGAACAGCGTGTGGGAGAACATCACCAGTTCTCCGAACATTTTGGTCTTATGAACGACTTTATACATCATCTGCATATGGATCCAACCTCATTCGTTTACGTTTGGGATAACCCTGCCAGCACCTTATCCAGCGCGCTGAGCATGGCCTCGATATCTTCCTCCGGAATCATCATGGCCGGCTGGAAAGCCAGCACGTTTCGGCCGATGCCATTTTTGCCGATCATGAATCCTTCTTCCTTCATGCGCTCCAGAATGATATCGGTCCATGCAGCGCTTTCCTCATCGGTCGCTCCACGGATTTCGGCCCCGGCCATAAAACCCTTGCCTCGGACATCGGCGATAAGCCCGTATCGGCCCTGCAGCTCCCTCAATCCTTCGATAAGCTGCCCGCCGACACGCAGAGAACGTTCGACCAAGCCTTCCTGCTCGATGTAATCCAATACGGCAAGCGCCGTGGCGGATGACACCGGGTTGCCGCCGAAAGTGGAGGTGGATGGTCGGTTTAGACTGGCGGCAATATCATCCGTCGTGGAGAAAGCACCGATGGGCACGCCATTGCCTAGTGCCTTCGCCATGGTCAGAATGTCCGGTACAATGCCGTAATGCTCGATCGCGAACATGCGTCCCGTGCGGCCGCAGCCTGTCTGGATTTCATCGGCAATCAGAAGGATGCCGTACCGCTCCAGCATCGCCTTCAGCTCACGGAAATACCAATCCGGCGGCACGATCATCCCCCCATTGCCTTGGATCGGCTCCACGATCATTGCGGCGAAGGTGTCTCCCTTCGCCGCGAGCACACTCGCCAAGGCATCCAGGGAGCGGCGAGCGGCAGCATCTTGATCCATGGCAGGATCATAGGGACGCGGAATGAACGTAGTCACCTCCTGGTCCAGGAAATCATCAGTACGCCACATCGGGATGCCGGTCACGTTCATGGTCAGGAAGGTGCGGCCATGAAGGCCGTATTCCAGTGCCAGAAAATTGCGGCGTTTTGTGTGCAGACGGGCGACAAGCAGCGCGCCTTCATTCGCTTCGGAGCCGCTGTTCACAAAGAACGTTCGCTTTAGGTTGCCAGGCAAAACGCCGTTTGCCAACCGCTCCGCCAGATCTGCCATCGGCTGGGTAAGGTAAATGGTTGACGTATGCTGCAGCGTCTGCAGCTGTTCGATCGTTCTTGCCGTAATAGCTTCATTGCAGTGACCGCAGGCGACAACCGACACCCCCGTGAAGAAGTCGACATACCCTTTGCCATCATGGCCGTAAAGCTTATGCATCTTGCCGCTGACGATCTGGGGCGGTTCTTTATAGAAATTGGCTGTGCAAGGGTAACCGTACTCCCGACGCTTTGCCACGATGGCTTCCGGACCGATATACGTCAGTTCTGCATGCGTCATGGATATTCACCTCTTTTGAATTGTTTTCGTTTCTCCCATGTTCTGTTCCGTGAAAATAGACCAAGGAAAATGGCACCTCACATCGGGTTCATCTTGATACTCCGTCTCAAAGCGGATCTTATACTTCAGTCAGCTCCAGTTCCAGGGAATGACCAAATTGGAGCGAACCGAGCGTGAACCCGGCGTAAACGGGTGCCATCCCTTGATACAGCCTGCCGCATGCATCCAGGTTCAGCGCAGCTTGACGATATGTCCGCACCAGACCGCGAAGCTGCTCCGTCGTATACGTTTTTCCTTCAATACGGAAATGATTCACGCCCGCTTCGTGCAGCTCCTTCAAGAACGGCATGCAGCATAGCTCCTTCGCCAGCGCCAAGTGGTTACGCCCTGCGGCATCCCGGTATACGGGGTTCTCCCCTTTATCCGTAAGCAGCACGAGATGACGGTTATCCACGAACCGGTTGTCCTCTTCCGCTATGGGCTCGAACTCTGCCGCATTGGCATATAAATCATGCTCCAGATACATCACAATGGGCGAGCCGTGAACGATGATCTCGACGGGAATCTCCGGATGACGCAGCAACTTCGTCAAATCATGGAGCTGAAGCTCAAGGGACGGATTGATTCGGGATATGCCAAAATGGTCCTTATAAAACGAGGCCGCCGTATGGTTGTATATGTTCAGGCTGAAATCGGCAATCAGCGGCAGCCCTAGGGATTGGAACTTGTGCATGGCACCGATGTTGGTCGCAAGCAGGCCGTCCAGGCCATAATGGTTATACTCCTTGCCTGCGCTGAGGAACTGATGATACTGCTCCATCTGAAGCTCATTCATCATGCGGGGCATGCCAAGGATGATCTCCGCGTTTCCTTTATCCGCGGTCAAGGCTTCGATATCTTCACGTCCAAACGGACGATCCGGCTGGAACACGTCGCCGGTCAGGTAGATGACATCCGCCCCTTCTTCTATTGCCGCACGGGCCTGCTCCACCGTGTTGACATGCACCGTAATTTGCGGAATCGACGTGCCCGGCTGCTCTCGCTTCGCAAGAAGAAGCGATTCCTTCACCTGGAGCACCCGTTCCTCCTTCATCTCGCGTTCCGCGGTAGGCGTGCTGAACACCTTCCCCGTACTGTAAAACTTGCCTGTTCCTTCATAACGGCGATTGATGAACTCCAGTCCCGGCTTGCCAAAGGCATAAGCTGTCGTGAAATCGCGCTTCCGGTTTTTATGCAGCGTATCCGCCCCGTCCTCGCGGTTATAGCCCAGTGGATCCGCAATGTAACGATCGATGGCATCCCCGTAAGAGTTAACGACCATCAGCAAAAATTCGATGTCTCTCATGCGTCCTTCAATTTTGAAGCTGGTAATGCCGGACTTGATCAGCTCCGGAATATGCTCATACATATACATATCTTTCGCCGCAAGCGGGTACTCGGTAGGATAGAGGTAGCCGTCTTTTTTCACCCGATAATCCCAGCGGCAAGGTTTCATGCATCGCCCCCGGTTGGAGCTGTTGCCGAACAGCATGGAGCTGTACAGGCAGTTAGCGCCATGAACGGTGCACATATCGCCGTGCACGAAGTACTCGAACTCCATTCCGCTCCTAGCCTGGAGCACCTCCGCTGTCTTCAAGTCCATCTCCCGCGAAGCCACGACACGGGAAACGCCCAATGCTTTGACGGCTTCAATCATCTCCAGATTGTGCACGTTCATCATGACCGAAGAGTGAACCGGTATATTCGTATAGTTCATCTCTTGAATCAGAGGAAACACGGCCAGATCCTGTGCGATAATGGCATCCGGGCCAATCTCGTTCAAAAAGGCGAAATAACGCTTCGCTTCCTCCAAGTCCTCTTCATTCATCAGGTTGTTCACTGTAATGTAGGCACGTTTACCGCGCTCATGGGCCAATTGGACGGCTTCTCTGACTTCCTCATAACTTAAGTTATAGCCCTTGCGCATCATGCGCATGTTCAAGGATGGTCCCCCGAAATATACGGCATCGCAGTTTGCGTCAATGACGGTTTTGAATATCTCGAATGTTCCGGCAGGAGCCAGCAGTTCCACTTCTTTACCGTTAAAATAACGAGCCATCGTCCGTTCCTCCTCATCCGCCAAGTTTATTTTTTTCGATTGTAACATAATTCACAAATAACATTAGTGAATTAATTCACAGCGATTTTTACAGTAAGATTCCAATGCCGATAGCATTTCAACAACCGTTCCCGTTTCATATTGACCAACCATTCATTCAATAATAAAATAAAGCGGATCAAGGGCTGCAATCATTGGAAATCGATGATCGATTGGAGGGTATTCTATTGGATCTGCACTATGAAGTGCACGGTAGTGGTAAGCCTGTTGTCCTTGTTCACAGCGGTGGAGCCGATATGCGGGATTGGAGCTTTCTTGTTCCTTCCTTATCTGAGAACTTTTACGTGATTGCCTTTGATGGCCGCGGAGCCGGACGCTCCCCATCTCCCGTTCAGCCGCCAAACTTTGTTGAAGATCTGTTGTCTCTTCTTGATCATCTGAATATTTCGCAAGCTGCGGTTATTGGACATTCTATGGGCGGCCGGATTGCCACGGAGTTCATAATCCATTATCCTGAAAATGCGTGTTCAAAAAGGGAGTGATTACAGGATATCTCGGCCAACACGCTCTTTATCATAGGAGATCATGAACTGCCCGATAACCAGCAGGTAGGGGAACAATTTCGGAGAGTTCCGAACGCTCGCTTTACCGCCATCGCGGGAGCGGATCACATGGTCACATTAACGCATCCGGAGGAGTTATCCCGCGATATCACACCCCATTCGTGAAGGAATGAAGATTTCATGCCGCGCACACCTAGCGAAAATGAACGCATACGCCAGATGGCGAAAGACAAAATTTTAGAAGCCGCCATGGATTTGTTTATCCATCAGGGCTACCACGCCACTTCCATTAGCGATGTAGCCAAGCAAGCCGGAATATCCAAAGGGCTGCTCTATAACTACTTTTCAGGCAAGGAAGGTCTGCTGGCCGCAATGGTCGAGGAGCGAATCGCAGGCGTGGCCGAAGTCATAGAAAATGCCGCTTCACTCCAAGCACCCGCAGATCAGCTGAAATTTATTCTGGAGCAAGCCATCGACAACGTCTATCGGCAACCCGAAGTATTCCGTTTTTACTTGCATCTTCAAACCCAGCCCGAAGCGGATCAAGAGCTGTTTCCCTACAGCAAGCGTCTTGTGGAAGAGGCTGCACGACAGTTTGAGATTCAATGCCGTATATTCGAAGACCTCGGAGTTCCCGAGCCGCACAAACGCTCCTTGTACTTTTCTTCTACCCTGCAGGGCATCATGCTGATGATATCCACCTATCCCCAGCACTTCCCCATTGAAGAAGTGAAGGAGCAGATGCTGAAGGAGTTTTGCCCGTAACGAAAAAGAGCCGAGGTTACTCCTGTGTTTCAGGACGCCTCGGCTCTTTGCTGCATATACTGACTCCCTCCAATTAAATCTCCTTATGATATCGCTTCTCTCCTTGAACGCAGAATTCGATTAACTTTTTCAACTTTTTCTCTTCCTTCATGTCCTTAATCAGTTATGCTGTTAATAACAGGATCGACACGAGCGTGAGGAGGAAATGAACGATGGCTATTCACTGGCTGGAACCGGATATCGCCGAGTGCACCCGAAGAGGAATCGCCTACTTTACGTCGGAGCTGGAGATGGCGAATGGCCTGCCCTGCAAAATGTACCGCATTACCGAAAAGTTCGGGAGTTTATCCGATCATATGCATGACTATCTTCAAATCTGGTATGTCAGCAAAGGCGAATTCATCCATACGCTCTATGGCCAAAAATACCGGATGGTCCAGGGCAATATATTCGTGCTCCCTCCTTATAGCGTCCATCGCGTGGAGATGATTCCCGGGAAAGAAATGGAGGTGCTCGGGTGCGAATTCATGCCGGCCTTCATTAACGAACGATTGGAGGGAATGCCGGACGAGCCGCAGCTGTTCGACCTTTCCTTCATCAAGCCTTTTATTACGACCGAAGACCGCGTCCCGCTCAAAATCACCTTGACCGGAGGCAGCGACCTCGCCGTAAAGGAGCTCTTGGCCGAAATGCTGGCCGAATACGGAAGCCGGGGGCCATTCTACGATATTCTGCTGAAGGCCAATCTGCTGAAGCTGCTGGCGATTGTGAACCGCGAGCATGCCGAGCAAGGCAAGCATATATCGGTAACCGCGGGCAGCGCCCCGTACCGGGAGCCCATTTTGGAATCCGTTCAATATATTCACGACCATTACGACCAGCCTCTGTGGCTGGAGGATCTCTGCGCGATGACGATGATGTCCCGAACGAATTTTTGCCGACGGTTCAAAGAAGTGACCGGCTGGACCTTCAGCCAGTACTTGGCTAACTACCGCATACGGATGGCCATGCGGCTGCTCACGGAGCCTGAACTCACGGTAACCGATGTGTGCTTCAAGGTCGGGTTTAACGAGCTTCCCTACTTCTGTCGTATTTTCAAGAAATACACGGGAACGACCCCCGCTTACTATAAAAAGAACGCTTTTAAAACCGTGGACTAGCGCCTCGGTACGATAATCCAATAAATAAACACGATAGTGAAATCGAAGCGATCGCTCACATGCTATACTCGGGGCAAGCAATAACGAAGAATCAACTGACAGGCTCATGTCATCACTGCATCATCAATCCACGATTTTGGAGGAGAACCGATGAACAAAATTACAATTGCCGTGATTGGCTGCGGCACGATTGCGAACAGCGCCCATATTCCGGCCTACATGGCCAACGAAGACGCTGAGATCAAATATTTCTGCGATATCGTGAAGGATCGGGCCGATGCCGCCGTTGCCAAATACGAATGCGGCCAAGCCATCGAAGATTACAACCAGATCCTGAACGACCCTGAGGTCGACGCCGTATCGATCTGTACGCCGAATGACGTTCATGCTTCCATCGCCATCGATTGCTTGCGGGCAGGAAAGCATGTATTATGCGAAAAACCGGCAGCCCGTACCTACGCGGAAGCGCTGGAAATGCAGAAGGTTCAGCACGAAACGGGCAAAACGCTCAATATCGGGGTGGTCAACCGTTACAATGAAAGCGTAAACAGAATCCGAAAAATGATCCAAAACGGCGATCTTGGCGAACTGTATCACGTATATGCCAGCTTCCGTTCCCACCGTTCGATCCCGGGTCTCGGCGGCGCCTTCACGACCAAAGCCATTGCCGGCGGCGGCGCGCTGATCGATTGGGGCGTTCACTTCCTCGATGTCGTGATGTACTGTACGGGCGATCCGAAGCCGAAGACCGTCTCCGGCCAGGCCTACTGCAAGCTGGGTAAAGACATGGAGAATTACACCTTCCTCAAGATGTGGGCAGGTCCGCCGAAATATGACGGCACGTATGACGTCGACGATTTTGTCACGGCTCTCGTCCGCACGGAAGGCCCGACCATTTCCCTGAACGGCGCATGGGCGCAAAATATCGGCGCCGAAGAGATGTTCATCGACTTCCTCGGCGACAAAGGCGGCATCCGGCTGAAATACGGAGCGGACTTCACCTTCTACACTACGGAGGACGGCGCATTGATCGAAACCACGCCGAAATTCAATCTCGGCAGCATGTTCCAGAATGAGATCGACGGGTTCATCCGCTGCATTCAAACCGGGGAGAAGCAGCCTTCGCATATCGATACGGTCATCCTCTCCTCCCAGATCATCCAGGCGATTTACGACTCGTCCGACCAAGGCGCGGAGGTTTCGCTGCAGCCCGTTGCCCAGAACAGCCTATAACCTATAGTTCGAACGCCAGGGAGGCCCTTTTATCATGAAAAAAATCGGATTCATCGACCTGCATCTGGACCAATTCCACGCGAATAAATATCCCGGGTGGATTGAGCAGGCATCGGAACATGCCATGAAGGTCGTGTACGCCTACGGCAAAAGAGACAAAGAGAACGGGCTCACGAACGCTGCCTGGAGTCAGGAGTTTGGCATTGAGCTGCTGCCCACGATTGAAGAGGTGGTGGAGCGCAGCGATTACCTGATCGTGCTGTCGCCGGATAACCCGGAATTCCATGAGGAGCTGTCCCAGCTGCCGCTGCAATCGGGCAAGCCGACTTATATCGATAAAACGTTCGCGCCTGACCGCGAAACGGCCATCCGCCTGTTCGACCTGGCGGCAAAGCACGGAACGCCGATGTATTCGACGTCCGCCCTCCGTTTTGCCAGCGAATACACGGAGCTGGACCGAAGCGATATTCAAACGATCAGCAGCTGGGGACCGGGTGCCTTCGCCAATTATTCGATCCATCAGATCGAGCCGATCGTCAGCCTGATGGGGGCCAGCGCGAAGCGGGTGATGTATATCGGAACGCCTGACTCCCCTGCCCTGCTGATCGATTTCGGGAACGGACGGCAAGCCACCGTGAATCATCTTGGGGATAACTGTCCTTTTACCTTGGGGATTAAGAATGGCGACGGGGGCTTCAAGCAGGTCACCGCGAATTCGAATTTCTTCGCCCTGTTCATTGAGAATCTGGTGAATTTCTTCGAAACGGGCGAGCCTGCCGTCAACCCGGCGGAAACCATTGCTGTCATCACGATTATTGAGTACGGATTAAAGGCGGCGAATACCCCTTATGTCTGGGTAGAATTGCCTCAATAGCGAAACCAAGGGTTCGTTACACATAGGAATATAAAAAAAGAGCTGCTCCAACAGGCCGTAAAGGCCAGGAGCAGCTCCTTTTCATGAAACCAAGCAAGCCGGAAATTCAGTTCTGAAGGTTACACTTCTTTCCGCTGAAAATAGACGAAGCCCGCGAGAAAGAATAGTAGAAACCCGCCCACCACCACGGTCATGAGACTCTGAAACGGCAGGTTGAAGGCGCCGAAATCGGCTTGACCCACGGGCATCATCGCCAGAAACGGCTGTGTCCACGGATAGTATGGAGCATACGTCTGCGAGTTGGCCACCAGCATGTTCGGTATGGTAAACACAACGTTCAATGCTAGCGGAGCGGCAAAGCTGCTCCATGCCGTGGAGACTCCAAGCTGCAGGGCGGCCAGCGGCAAGCAGGCAATCCAGCCACCAAGCACGCAGCGCAGCAGCATTTCCCACGGAATCGGAGCATCCACCTTGTGGATCAAACCGGCTCCCAACACGGCTCCCATGAACAGCAACTGCACCACGGCAAGCAGCATGGCTACCACCGAGAACTTCGCAAAATAGACGGCTCCGCGAGAAACCGGCAGGACGAGCAACTGCTTCCATCCCCCGCCCGAATGCTCATACCGGCACACCATCGCACTAAAAATACCTGTTAGAATCGGGAGCAGCAGCATGGCATGCAAAATGATCATAATGCTGATCAGATGCTCCCATGGCGCAAGCTCCTCAGGCTTCCCATTCAATATGCCCAGCATCATGACCAGAATCGCGCACAGGAAAATCTGCGGCCACAATTTGGATTTGGACAGCTTAAGCCACTCGGCAGACACCGCTCTTATATAGGATGTCATCTTAATCCACATCCTTTCGGTTAAAATGAATCAGGCCCGCGCACGCTATCACTGCACCCAGCAGCAAGCCCGCTCCGATGACCTTGGCTTCTCCTGGCCCCATATAAGCCAGCAGCGGCCACTTTAACGGCATCCAATCAGGGAATTGCATGGCAAACATCGATACAACGGAGGCGGTAATCCCGATTCCAACCGCGATTCCCTGGTTCTTGAGCGTCAATGACATCCACAGCTGAAAGGCCAGCATGGGAAGCGCAGCAAATAATTGCACAAAACCGATGCGCAGCAGATCCAGATACGGCATTTGATCTGCGCCCATCCCCAGTAGGATGCCAAGCACGGCGGTACTGATCGACAGAAGGAGACAGGATACGCAGAGAATCAGGAAGGCCTGCAGGAACTTGGCACTAAATACTGCCGTTCTGGAAATAGGCAATGCCAGAAGCTGTTTCCATGAGCTCAGCTGATGCTCCACGTTGGCCATCAGCGAACAGACCAGCGTAATCCCGAGAAAAAGGGCAATCGGCACGAAAAACAGTACGTTCTCCAGCAGCCCGCCCCAGGGATCTGCCGCGTAGGATTTCATCAGGTAATCATAGCGAAGTCCGAAGTTCAGCCCTTGCATTGCTGCCAGTCCAATGGGACCGAGCGCAGCGAGAAACCAGATGCCTTTGCCCCGGATTTTCAGCCAATCGGCGGAAAGCGCACGGAACATCATACCCGGCTTCCCTCCCCTACGATCTGCATGAAGATATCCTCGAGCGACCTCCGCTGCTCTTCCACCCGGTATACCGCATGCTGGTTCTCCACCAGGCGCTTCACGAGTTGCGCGATCTTGGCATCCTGCATGCTCTCCAGTTCCAGCATCTGATTACGAAGAACTCCTTCACAGCCCAGGTCCAGCGCCAATCCGAGCGCTGCCTCCGGCTCGGATACCGATAAGCGGAAACCGCTGGAAGCCGTGGATACCAGATTGTCGATCGTATCCTGGAACACCATCCTTCCTTCACGGATAATGCCGACTTTGTCCGCCATCTGCTCGACCTCGCCCAGCAGGTGACTGGATACCAGCACGGTAATGCCGTATTGGCGCGGCATATTCTTGATCAGCTCCCGGATTTCATGTATCCCGGACGGATCCAGGCCGTTGGTCGGCTCATCCAGAATGAGCAGCTCCGGATGGTTCAGCAGGGCGGCCGCGATGCCAAGACGCTGCTTCATCCCAAGCGAGTATCCCTTGACCGGGCGCTTGGCCTCCTTCGTCAAGGAGACGATCTCCAGCACTTCCGCGATGCGGGACTTCGGGCCGCCGGTAATCCGGCGAATCGCTTCCAGATTCTCTACGGCCGTCAAGTGGCCGTAATACGATGGGTACTCCACGAGCGATCCGGTCCGGCGTAAAATGTCCATTTTTTCACTCTTCAAATCCTTGCCGAACAAATGAATCGCGCCACGCGTTGGTTGAATGAGTCCAAGCAGCATGCGGATGGTGGTTGTTTTTCCGGCACCGTTCGGTCCCAGGAAGCCATAAATATCGCCGCGGGCGATCTCCAGGTTTAAATCCACGACTGCTGCGCGTTTTTTGTATATTTTATATAAGCCTTTCGTTTGAATGACGAGTTCCGTCACGTTCATCACCTCAGGTATATATCCTACATGTCCAAGGTTAAATGCCGGTCGACCCCAAGTTTAAATTTTCTTTAAAAAAACTGGTAGCCTATCCAAACGGTTATTTCGTGAAAAGAGCTAAGAGTCACTTGGTGCAGCTAAGGCCGCTCCGGTGCCGGATCTTTCTTCCGATCGCTGTTAAATCCAGGAAACCGGAATTTGCCCAGCGGGGGTTTCCCGGATTTATTGGCGAACGCTTCGCTTCTCCAGCAACGATTCCGTCCCCTTCGCTGGTGTACACGTGGAAAGTTCATAGTAAAAATCGGACGTACCCAAAACCATAAATGCCTACCCCGTCACTTTAAATCATATATGGTCGACAGCCATTCCAAGAATACCCAGGAACACGAACGCTTGTGTAATTCCGCAACCAAAAAAGGAACCGGCAAATTCCGATTCCTTCTCGTATATCCAGTGGTTCGTAATCAATTTCTATGACAGCCTCAAGCGGTTTGAATCCTTCACTTCTCAGCCTAAGTGCTCATAACAGAGAAAAGTCACCTGAATTGCATATGACTCCCGCTAGAAATGACCTCGCTCTTCGCCCGCATGTACACCCTTTGTTTACTCACCGCTTCCAGATGCGGATCCTCGTCCCCTCGTCCGAGCTTTCCACATGGCATCCAAGTCCCATTTCCCTTGTCAGGTGCTCCACGATGGCCAGGCCGATGCCTGTGCCTTTGTTGCCGGAGTCGCTTTCGATTCCCGGTCCGCGATCCGAAATGACAAGCATGCCCTCATGCCCCTCTCTCTCCTCGGTATGAATTCCGATGTACTGCCCGGATTGGGCGTGGCGGACGACATTTTGGAACAGATTATCAAGAAGCCTTCGGAACCACAGCACGTCCACGGTCCAGCTCAGCGGCTCGTCACGCACCTGGATATCGGGCTCGATCCCCGCCTTCTCCCATACGGGATACCAGGCCGCCGCGCTTTCCTTGACGATTCGCAGAACGTCGGTCGGCTCCATGCTCAGCTGCACCCTGCCGCTGGTGAGCAAGTTGTAGGACAACAAGTTGTCGATCAGGCCGCTTAAATCCGAGATTTTCGATTCGATGAGGGACAACGATTCTTTCCCCTTCTCGCTCAGCGGCTCCCGCTCCATAGAAAAAATATGGCTTCGAATCACCGTCAGCGGGGTTCTGAGATCATGGGACAGATTGGCGATCAGGGATTTGCGCAGCTCTTCTTCCTCGCGCTGGCGGCGCTGCCCCTCCACTAATTGGATGACCATATCGTTATAGCCCTCTTCCAGCTGTCCAATCTCGTCATGCTTGGTTAACGTAACCGGCTGCGGTATGCCCGTCACCGTATGAGGTGACGTCATGGCAAAGCGAAGTCGCAGCAGCCGCTTGCGGATGCGCACGAAGAACAGCCAGGAGACCAGAATGAACAGTCCCGACATCGAGGCCATAAACAGACCGTACAGGGCCGTTTCGCTCGCAATAGGCTGCTGGACATGGAGGTATTTTCTCGGCAGCTGCATGACCATGAATCCTTCTCCCGATCCCTCTCCTCCAATAAAAGCCACGGAGGTGAACGGATCGCCATCCAGGGAGCTTTTCATAAATTGCACGGTGTAGAGCGCGCTCCATACCTCCGGAACGTTAGGCTGCACCGGCAGCTGCAGCCTGGTCTCATTGCCTCCATCCACCCAGAACATGGAGATTTCCGGATACTCCTGCCGTATTGAATTCAGCTTCTGTTCAATGGCTTCCGGCGAAGCTCCGCTTAATCCGGCTGCTTCCTCGTGCCACATTTTCTCTAACGCGGCACCGCTGGTATACTTCCCCACAGGGGCCGGCGGCCGATCCGAGAACGTATCGTTCACGAACCAGTAGAAAATCGACGCTAACGGAAACATGATCGGCATGAATATCATGGCCATCGAAATTAATAACAAATACCGGTTGGTCAGCGAATTGCGGAACCTTCCCTGCTTCCTTTTCCATCTCATGCTCTCACCCGGTAACCAAGCCCGCGAACGGTCTCAATAATCTCCGGGGTGGCAGGATCCCGCTCGAGCTTCTCCCGAAGGTACCGGATGTGGACCATGAGCGTCTTGTCTCCTTCGATATAAGACTCTCCCCAAACCGATTCGTAGATTTGCTCCTTGGTCATGACACGCCCCTGGTGCTGGAGCAAGTACATAAAGATTTGATGCTGCTTGCCTGTGAGCAGCGTCTCCTCGCCGGTATCTTCGTTCACGATCCGATTCTCGGCTTCATATACGGATAAGTGCTTTACTCTCATGGGCTCCGCGGACTTCACGACAGATCGGCGCAGAAGCACCTCCAGACGGGCAGCCAGCTCGTCCGGATGGAAAGGCTTTGTCAAGTAATCATCGGCAAACTCGAGCCCCTGCAGCTTATCGTCAATGGAGGTTCGGGCCGACAGCATCAGGATAGGCAGTCCGGGATAGGCCTTTTTGAGACGCTGCCCGACCGTGAAGCCGTCAAGCCCCGGGAGCATGACGTCCAGAACAACGACCGCACACGGAGCCGCTTCCTCCACGGCCTTCTCTCCGCTCAGCAGCCACCGCACCTCATACCCCTTGTCCCTAAGAAACTCACTGACCCATCCGCCGATCTCGCGGTCGTCCTCGATATATAGAATGCATGCGCTCATAATCCATCTTCCTTTCTCGTGCTAATATTCATCTCCCCTGAGAAGGGGCTCCCTAGATCCTTTAAGACAAAAAAAACCGTATCTATTTAGCTATACATGGTTCCATCATTTGTCATTGTATCATGGGATACCAAGCGTGCAGGCATCTGATTCGCTAACCTGCCTTGATCCTCATCGACTTTCTCTGAATCTAACTCCGTGCACTCCACGCCACTTTATCTTACGGCCCTTGCGTGATTCGGGCACCCTATGTATCCAATACTCCGTAATGCAGGCTCAGCTGCCTTGCCTTCTCCCTTAGCATATCAACGATCTCCGGAGGTTCAATGACTTTCGCCTCCATACCCAGACGCAGGAAGACTTGAGCGACATATTCAACATCATTGCGATCGACGACGGTATCCACAATGCCCCGGTGCTCATCTTGCATGGCCACCTCGTCCTCCAGCCACGGAATGCTCTCGCACTGTCTTGCCCCTTCCCTAGTCAGCTCGGCGTATAATCGAACAGGCTCCCGAATGGGATAGTCCTCAAGCCATTCTTGCATGCTAATGTCCGCCACACAGATGTTATCGGTCAGGACTAAGGATTCCATCCGGTCCATGCGGAACAGGCGCACCCCCTCTTTCTCGTGCTCCACGGCGGGCATATACCATAAACCATCCTGGGCATAAACGCCGATCGGCAGCACTTCCCGGTCGCTCGTACCCGATTTGGAACGATAGCTGATCCGTACAGCCCGCTGATGAAGAGCGGCTTCAATGACGTCTTTTAGATAGGGGGAGCCTGCCGTTCTGCTTGGACTCCAGAATGTCAGCACCGATTCCAGACGGCTGATCATCATTTTGGTATCCTCCGGAAATCCGGCCAGCAGCTTGCGTGAGGCAGAGCCGATATTCAGCTCAAACGGTAACGAGGTATAACGCTTCAAGGCTTGGAAGGCAAAAAAAATAGCAAACACTTCATCTTCATCGAACAGGATCGGCGGAAGAACGCGACTCTTCAACGTACGGTATCCCCCGTGCCGCCCTTGCTCGGTATATAAAGGAACGCCCATATCGCTGATCTCGGTTAAATACCGGTGCGCCGTGCGAACGGAAACGCCGAACTCATCGGCCACTTCCTGAGCGGTAAAGCTCCTTTTGGCATTGACATACATCATGACATCCATAAGCTGCTTCGCTTTTGACATAATACCCTCCTTACACACAATAACTAGACAAGAATTGTCATGTTTATAAGATATGCTATTGCTGTGTCAAGGTCAAAACGATCCAAGAAAGGAGCCCTCATGATGAGCAACCACATGGAACGGGCCATCAAGGTAAACGGTGCACGAAACAAAAACCTGCGTAACGTAAGCCTGTCTATTCCCAAAAAACAAATCACGGTATTCACCGGTGTGTCCGGTTCCGGCAAATCCGCCATGGTCTTCGATACGATTGCCGCGGAATCCCAGCGTCAGCTGAATGAGACGTATTCCAGCTTTATCCGTCATCGCCTCCCGCATTACGGGCAGCCGGAGGTCGATTCGGTTGAGAACCTGTCGGTCGCGATCGTAGTCAATCAGAAAAGAATCGGCGGCAATGCCCGTTCAACCGTAGGAACCATCACCGATATCCATTCCTTGCTGCGCTTGTTATTCTCCCGGGTAGGACGGCCCTTTGTCGGATATTCGGATGTGTTTTCCTTTAACAACCCGCAAGGCATGTGCCCTCATTGCGAGGGGCTGGGCAAAGTGAACAGCTTTCGGATCGAGAACTTGATCGACAAGGAGAAATCGCTGAACGAAGGCCCCATCCGGTTCCCGACATTCCGCCCGGGGGAGTTCCGCTGGAAGCGTTATGTCGCCACAGGCCTGTTTGATAATGATAAGAAACTGAAGGATTACACCGAGGAAGAATGGGACACGCTGCTGTACAAAACCGGCTTTAAACCGCCGAACCCGACGGAGGAATGGCCGCCCACCTCGTATTATGAAGGCATTATCCCGCGATTCGAGCGGACATTCCTGAGCAAGGATTCACGGGATGCGAGGACTTATAGGGAAGCCATCGATCAAGTGGTGGCCGAGACCGCCTGCCCGTTATGCCACGGCGGAAGACTGAATCAGGAGGTGCTCTCCTGCAAAATCAACGGAACCTCCATCGCCGACTGTGCACGGATGCAGGTCAATGAGCTGATCGCCTTTTTGCAGACAATCCGGGATTCGGCGGCAGCAACCATCGTGGAAACCTGCATAACTCGGCTGGAGCAGCTGCTTCTGGTCGGGATCGGCTACCTGACGATGGACCGGGAAACCTCGACCCTGTCCGGCGGCGAGTCCCAGCGCATCAAAATGGTGCGCCAGTTGGGGAGCAGCTTGACGGATTTGACGTATATTTTTGACGAGCCCAGCATCGGCCTGCATCCCCACGATGTGCACAACATGAACCGCCTGCTGCGACAGCTTCGGGATAAGGGAAACACGGTCATCATCGTGGAGCATGATCCCGACGTCATCGGGATTGCGGATCATATTGTCGATATGGGGCCGCGAGCCGGCACCGCTGGCGGTACGATTGTATATGAGGGAGACCCGGAAGGGTTGCGGCACGCCAACACCCTGACAGGAAAATATCTCAGTCAACGCGCCCGGTTAAAGTCCGCGGTCCGGGAGCCGGCCGGATGGCTGCACATCAAAGACGCCTCCCTTCACAATCTGAAGCAGGTGTCCGTGAGCATTCCGGCCGGAGTGCTCACGGTGGTAACAGGCGTTGCCGGCTCAGGTAAAAGCACGCTCATTAACCAGGCGCTGCCAAACGTTTATCCAGAGGCCAACATCATGAACCAGGATATGATTCAGGCGTCCAACCGCTCCAATATCGCGACGTTTACGGGCACTTTTGATGCCATCCGCAAGCTGTTCGCCGACGAGAATCAGGTAAGTCCATCCCTTTTCAGCTTTAATGCCAAGGGGGCTTGTCCGGTGTGTAACGGCTCCGGCACGATTACGATGGATCTGGCTTTTATGGACAGCCTGGTCACCGTTTGCGAAGCCTGCCGGGGCCGCCGCTTTCATGATGATGTTCTGCGCTATCAACTTCGCGGTAAAACCATCAGTGACGTGCTCGCCATGACCACCGACGAAGCGCTGGATTATTTTGCGGAAAAGGGCATCGTATCCGCGCTTCAGCGTATTCAGCATGTTGGACTGGGTTATTTGACGCTCGGTCAGCCCTTAAGCACGCTGTCGGGAGGGGAACGGCAGCGGGTGAAACTGGCAGCGGAGCTTGATAAGCAAGGTGAAATTTATGTGCTCGATGAACCTTCGACTGGCCTTCACCTGTCCGACTGTGAGCGGCTTATGTCCATCATCAACCGACTTGTCGCTCAGAACAGCACGGTCATTGTGATCGAGCATAATCTGGACATCATCAGCCAGGCCGATTGGATTATCGACATGGGACCCGGCGCGGGGCAAGACGGCGGGAATGTCCTGTTCTCCGGCAAACCGGCCGATCTGCTGAAACACCCGCATTCCCTAACGGCCAGATATTTACGGCAGTTTCAATCCTAACATCTACGCCCTCCAGGCTCTCATACGGAAGACCCTAACGGTCAAAAAGACCCCGAGCACCCCCTTAGGGGCTCGGGGTCTTGCCATGTTTCGCTGTATTAGTCAGGAAAGGGCCTACTCCAATATGACGGTCGTATAGGGCGGCAGCGTTAAGCTGTTACCATCCAATGCCGCGCTGTCGTCGGTTGTTCTCGCCAATGACTGGAATACCGCAGATCCGTTCTTCGATGCCAGGTCCACCGTCTGCTCCGTACCCGATAGGTTATGAACCACAAGGGCACCGCTATCGTTTGTACGGCGGTTATAAGCCATCACCTGCCCATTGCCGGAAGCAAAGGATTCAATCGTACCGCTGTTCAGCGCAGGCATATCATTCCGCCAACGGATCAGCGTGCGGTAACGGGATAACAAAGAGTCCGGGTCTCCCGTCTGCTGCTCCACGCCCTGTACCTGATCGCCCCGGTTATGCTTAAGCGGCTCCCAGGTCGTCTGTCCCTTATCGCTGCCCGTATTGGACCAGACCATCGGCTCGCGGATTTGTTCGTCCGGCTTCGCTCCCTTCATCCCGATCTCTTCTCCGTAATAGATAAACGGATTGCCCGGCATGGTCAGTAGAATGCCCGCGGCCATCTTGGCTTGGTTCTCATTGTCCTTCAGCTGCGACATGACACGGTTCATGTCATGATTCGTCAAGAATGCGGCATCCGTAAACCTGCCGCCCGATACCTGGCTGAACAAACCATAAGTCCGCTCCAAGGTAAAGGCCAGATTGTTATCCTTCTCGTTCATCACAGCACCGATGATGCTCTCGCCCAGTCCGAAGTTGAACCCGGAATCAAACGCGTTATCCAGATACGGCGCAATGACCGCAGCGGAATTATCCCAAATTTCACCGACAATATACGCGTCCGGATTCACCTCACTCATGCTGGCGCGGAATTCCTGCCACCATGCTGTATTCTTGGCCGTTGTCGCCTCGCCTTTATCGGACATCAGATCCTCATAAATATGTTTGGCTGCATCGATCCGGAACCCATCAACACCGAGCTCCAGCCAGAACCTCCCGATCTCCTTCATCTCCTCGCGGACCTGGGGATGATCGAAGTTCAGGTCCGGCATTCCGCCCCAAAACGTGCCCATGTAATGGGCTCCGTTCATCTCGTGCCAAGGCGAACCACTGCCTGCCGCGCTGGCCCCCGAAGGGGACTTCCCTTGATCCTCAGCCCAGATGTACCAATCGCGGGTCGCCGAAGCCTTGTCTTTCGCAGCCTGCTGAAACCAGGCATGCTCCGTGCTTGTGTGATTGACTACCAAATCCACAATAATTTTGATTCCGCGCTTATCCGCTTCAGCAAGCAGCGTCTTGAAGTCATCCATTGTTCCGTACTCCGGATGGATGGAACGATAGTCGGTCACATCATAGCCATGATAGCTTGGCGAAGGATTGATCGGCATCAGCCAAATCCCCGTCACGCCAAGATCGCCAGTAGTGTCCGGATTTCCGTCATTCAGATAATCCAGCTTCTCAATGACGCCTTGTAAATCACCGATCCCATCCCCATCGGAATCATAGAATGAGCGTACAAAAATTTCATAATAGACATCGGAGGGCTGCTCGTCCACCTCCGCTGTTTCCATTGTTGCGGGCGCTTTCGGATCCGGCTGTTTCGTTTCCGGTGCCGCTGGCGGCTTAGCTTCCTCTTGCGGTGGAGCCGCTGTGTCGCTGCAGCCTGCCAGCAGACTTCCCGTAAGCGCAATGGCGGCGAGCCATATAGGCAGAACCCTGCGTCTTCCCCATTGATTACATATCACGTTGTTTACCTCCTGTTCGTTGCAGCAGCTGAAGTTCATCCAGTTACTGCACTTATCTATTCAAATGGATCTCTACAGCAATTTAGATTAGCGCAAACGTTTGTATTCGATTCCACTATTGTTTTCCAGTAAAACGGTTACATTCCGTGGTTCAACTTAAAATTCATCTTCTTGCGTAGGTGAGGACTCGTTTTTATCCATCCATATCATAACCCACTTCTTTTCTTTGTTAAATCGTTTGCACAATGCCGTTTTGAGTTGTTTTTCGGGCTTTTCTGGCCATAATAACGGCCTTTCTCCCGTTTTCTAACCCTTGCTTCCTTTTTGATGCATTTGTGAAATAATTGCGCTGGACTGACTTGGATACGTATTTACAAGCCTATCGATTAACGTTAATATAGCAGTGTGAAACCGTTTAACATACCGGATCAATATGGCTTTAAATCAATAGGTATCATGTATACTCAGGGCCTGACAGACCCACAATTAAATAAAGAAGAACGGTCCGCGATTAGCGGAAGTTACTCTTCTGAATTAAGAGAGAACTCCAGTAGTCGCTTTCTTATTTTCAAAAAAACGCAAACGGTTCCACTGGAGGTCCTATTATGTCTGTAACGATTAAAGATGTTGCAAAACGAGCGGGCGTATCCCCCTCCACCGTCTCACGGGTGCTATCCAATCATCCTAGAATCAGTCGCGAAACCTCGCGTAAGGTGAAAGAGATCATGGAGGAAATGGGCTACCATCCCAATATTATGGCCAAGAGCCTTGTTTCCAAAACGACGGAAAGCATATGCGTCATTCTGCCGAAACCTGCGGAAGAATTGTTCCTCAACTTATTCTTCATGGAACTGATCCGCGGTATCGTCACCCAAGCGAACCGCTCCGGATACGACGTCGTTCTCAGTTCGGGCGGCAATGAGAAGGAAGAAGTCGAAGCCGTATCCCGGCTGCTTAACGGTCGCCGCGTCGATGGCGCCATTTTGCTGTACTCCAGGCAGGACGATAAGGTGGTCGATTTTCTCAAGTCCAACAACTATCCGTTCGTGCTTGTCGGCCGGAGCGAGAAATACCCGGATCTGTTATCCGTCGATACGGATAATGTGCAGGCTGCCTATGATGCAACCAAGCATCTGATCTCTCTTGGACATCAACGAATCGGCTTTGTCAGCGGCCCGCCAAACCTGATCGTATCTCAGGACCGGATGAAAGGCTATGGCAAAGCGCTTGCCGATGCGGGTCTGGAGATGAGAAAAGAATGGATTGTCGAGGGCGAGTTCCTCCAGGAGAGCGGCTATCGCGCCATGTCCTTTTTCATGAACCTGCCTGAACGTCCGACGGCGCTTGTCATTGTTGACGATATTGTCTCTTTCGGCGTGCTGCGGGGACTGCATGAGCTAGGGTATAAGGTGCCCGAAGATGTGTCTATTATCAGTTTCAACAACATCTCATTGACCGAACTATCGACCCCGCCGCTGAGCAGTGTGGACATCGGGATTTATAACCTGGGTTATACCGCTTCTCAAGCCCTAATCCAGACCATTCGTAACGATGACAATACGATACTGCCGCATCGCTATATCATTCCGCACCGGTTGATGATTCGCGAATCCTCAATGTTTTCGCTGCCGAAGCCTTAAGGTCCGGATCGAGTCGCTGAAGATGCACGAAGTATTTTCAAAATAAAGAAGCATCGTGGTGCTTCCTTTATTTTTGCTGCTTGGTTCAAACGTTTGCACTAATTCGTTAAGGAGGATGTTCATGTCATCCATATCCGCTTGTTTATTTGATCTTGACGGCGTTCTGGTGGATACCGCCAAGTACCACTACATTGCCTGGAAGCGTCTTGCCGGGGAACTCGGCTTTGAATTCACGGAGCAGGACAATGAACGCCTGAAGGGAGTAAGCCGCATGGCCTCCCTCGATATACTGCTCGAGGTTGGCGGAGTGACGCTGGATGAAAGCGCGAAGCTGGCACTGGCCGAGAAGAAGAACGCCTGGTATGTCGAGTATATTTCCAACATGGATGAATCTGAGATTTTGCCTGGAGCCCTCGAATTTATCCAAGCGCTAAAGGACCGCGGCATCAAGGTTGCGCTGGGCTCTGCCAGCAAAAACGCGATGCTGATCCTGAACAATACCGGCCTCACGCCTTACTTCGACGCCATTATCGATGGAACGAAGACTGCCCAAGCGAAACCGGATCCAGAGGTATTTACGATGGGCGCTCATGAGCTTGGCGCCCGGCCTGACGCCTGCGTCGTATTCGAGGATGCCGAAGCCGGTATCGAAGCTGCCACGCGCGCGGGCATGCGCAGCGTCGGCATCGGTTCGCCTGAAACCTTGGGGCGGGCCAACATCGTTCTTCCCTCCCTGGAAGGATTCACAGTGGATCGTCTACAGGAGTTGTAAGCGAATGCGTACACATGCTTACGGCATCCAGTAGTTTCATCCCATATAGATCTGCAACCATTTTTCCTAAAAACAAAGGAGCCGATGATTGTGAAACAATATTTAAAGCTTGATGAATGGTCAATTATTGAGGAGGGCTTTGATCCTCACACGCATGAGATCTCGGAGAGTATCTTCAGTATCGGGAACGGATTTATGGGCCAGCGCGCCAACTTCGAGGAATCCTACAGCGGCTCCTCCCTGCAGGGCAGTTATATGGCCGGTGTGTATTATCCGGATAAAACCCGTGTAGGCTGGTGGAAGAACGGTTATCCTGAATATTTTGCCAAAGTGCTGAACAGCACCAATTGGATTGGCATCGGCATTGAAATCGACGGCGCGCCGCTTGATCTGGCCCAATGCACGGTGAAGGATTTTGTGCGTGAGTTGAATATGAAGGAAGGCTTCCTCTCCCGCAGCTTCACTGCTGTCATGGAAGACGGCAAAGAGCTCAAGGTTGAAGCTGTTCGTTTTGTCAGCATTGTACGCCACGAGATCGGCGCCATTCGATATGCCGTAACTCCGCTCAATTTCGCTGGAGAGCTTACGATAACGCCATATCTCGATGGCGATGTGAAGAACAAGGACTCCAACTATGACGAGAAATTCTGGCTAGAGGTATTCAAGGAAGCGGCGCAAGGTTCTGCTGCGTTGACCGTGAAGACCAAAAAACTCGATTTCCACGTAACCTCTGTCATGTCTTATACCATTTTAAAGAACGGCGAGAAGCTGGAACTTCAAGCCGAACTGGTGGAGAAAGAGAAATATGCGGGGAACCGCGTAAGCGTGCCGGTATCTGAAGGCGAAGCCATCACCATCTATAAATATGTCGCTAACGTTACTTCCCGCAATTATGGATTCGGCGAATTGGTGGATGCTGCACGTACTGTGCTGGAGCCGGCGGTGCGGACCGGATTCGAGATGCTGCTGAAGGAGCAGGCGGATGCTTGGGGCGACAAATGGAAGGAAAGCGATATCGTCATTGAAGGCGATGTGGCGGCCCAGCAAGCGATCCGCTTCAACATCTTCCAGCTGAACCAAACCTACAGCGGCGAAGACGACCGTCTGAACATCGGGCCGAAGGGCTTCACCGGGGAAAAATACGGCGGCAGCACCTACTGGGATACCGAGGCTTATTGCCTGCCGTTCTACCTGAGCACCGCGGACGCCAGCATTTCGCGCAACCTGCTGATCTATCGTTATAAGCACCTGGAAAAAGCGAAGGAAAACGCCAAGAAGCTCGGCTTTACCAAAGGCGCCCTCTATCCTATGGTGACGATGAACGGCGAGGAATGCCATAACGAGTGGGAAATTACGTTTGAAGAAATCCACCGTAACGGCGCTATTGCCTATGCCATCTATAACTATGTAAACTATACCGGCGACTTCTCTTACCTCGGCCAATACGGTCTGGAAGTGCTCGTCGAAATTTCCCGCTTCTGGGAAGAGCGCGTGAATTACGTGCCGGCGAAGGATCAGTATATGATGCTTGGGGTCACCGGCCCGAACGAGTACGAGAACAACGTCAACAACAACTGGTATACTAACCGCATTGCCAGTTGGACGATGGAATACACGCTTGACGTGCTCGAATATTTGAAAGAGAACGAGAATTCCCGCTATGCCGAGCTTACGGCGAAGCTGGGGCTGCAGGATGTCGAAACGACCAAATGGCAGGATATCATCAGCAAAATGTACTACCCGGTAGATGATGAGCTCGGCGTATTCCTGCAGCAGGACGGGTTCCTCAACAAGGAGCTTGTTCCGGTGAAGGAATTGGATCCAGCCCACCTGCCCCTGAATCAGAACTGGTCCTGGGACCGCATTCTACGTTCGGTATACATTAAGCAGGCTGACGTGCTGCAAGGATTGTTCTTCCTTGGCGACCAGTACGACTTGGCTACGAAAAAACGCAACTTCGACTTTTATGAACCGTTCACGGTACACGAGTCCTCCCTTTCGCCATGCGTACACTCCATTCTCGCCTGCGAGCTTGGGTACCAGGAGAAGGCGTACGAGATGTACCTCCGTACAGCTCGCCTGGATCTGGACAACTACAACAACGATACCGAGGACGGCTGTCATACAACCAGTATGGCGGGTACCTGGATGTCCGTTGTGCATGGGTTCGGCGGCTTGCGCGTGAAGGACGGCGTATTGCATTTGAATCCATTCATTCCAGGTCACTGGTCTTCCTTCTCCTTCAAGGTGATGTTCCGCGGATCCCGCCTGAAGGTCAACGTAAAAGGAAAGGAAACCATCATCGTGAACGAAACGGATACGCCGGCTGTCCTGAACGTGAATGGCAAGGAATACAGCATCGACGGATTGGGAGAGGTAAAAGCCGCAAGATAACAAGCATGCGTCTTCAAATGCACCAACTTATATAAAAACAAGAGCCCTGGATAACTTTCCAGGGCTCTTGTTTTTACAGAAAATGGGCTCCTTCAGGCATCATTACTCATTCAGAAGGACCTGTCTTCACCATGCCTAGCATCTGTATTGTCCGAACTCAGCCGAAGGCTGCGGCAATCAGATGTGAAAGCTCCGCATCAAGATGGCGGGGAAATACCGATTATGTATGCTATGAATAGATGAGCTGAGAATGGGGATCACGCGGAGGTCGTTCAGATGGCTTCCCAAACAAATACCCCTGTGCGAGCTCGATCCCGATATCTCGGCAAAAATGAAACTCCTCCCGTCTCTCAATGCCTTCAGCCAGCACCATCGCCCCAAAATCATGAGCCATGTTCGTGATCATTTCGAGCTGCTTCTGCTGGGCGGGATTACGATCGCAATGGTCGATCAGACTTCGGTCGATCTTTACATAATCCGGCTTAAGCTTAATCATCTGCTCCAATGTGGAATAACCTGCACCAACGTCATCCATGGCTACCGAGATTCCATGACTGCGATACACCTCGAAAATCGATTGCAAATGCTCAACATCATCAATCTTCTCGGTTTCCACAACCTCAAATACGAAATCCCTCGGATCCAGATGGAGCCTGTCAATGGTATTAAACGTGTGGCTTAGACACATCTGCGCATCATATATGGAGGATGGCAGGAAGTTCACGAATCGCTTCACGCCGATAGGAAGCCACTCGGCACTGGTCTCAATGGCGCTGGTTCGTGCTGCCCGGTCCAGGAAAGCATGCAATCCGGTTTTACGGGCTGTCTCAAACAGCTCATACGGCTGGAAGCTGGCTCCCCACTCTACCGGACGAAGGAGAAATTCGTAGGCAACGATCTGCTCGGATGAATCCACGATGGGCTGCATGTAGCTCGTAAACTGCTTATGTAAAATGATACTTACCATATCGTAATGCTCCATCTGCAGTTCGAACTTTTGCATAGGGGTCCACGAATGCCGGATTTGCGGAGTTTCTCCACGGGTAACACAGAAGAACAGCTCTTGACGAATCTTCAGCGGAAGGGGCTGCAGACACTTCATCATGGAGATCAGGTCCGCACGTACCTTGTAGTTCACAGCACAACCCTCATTGTTTTCATGTACCGTGTAGCCGTTCACTGCCAGCAACTGAATAAGCTCGCCACTTGCAGGCTTCATATGAATGGTCCCCTGGTCCTCAATCGGTTCAAAGGTGCTGCAATTGTCGCAAATCATGTTCGTCCTCCTTGGCAAGCTAGCTCTCACTATGCTTCTTATCGGCATTTTGAATATGATTTCTTTGCATTTTATGGATTTTATATCGAAGTTATGACCTATTTTAGGAGAAATGCGCAAGATTCGTGCAATGATTGCGCCAAATTCTACAAAAATCGACTTATATTGCTTTTAACAACCCATTGTCGATACTATCGTCATACATTCTTCTACTCAACCTTTTGATCTAAAAGCTGCAGCAGCATCGTCCGCTCCACATCAAAATGCCAAGGGGCGTTCCGTTCCTTTGCCGCATACATCGCTGCATCCGCGCGGCCAATCAGCTCCTGGTCATTTCTGGCATGATCCGGGTAAACCGCAATGCCGATACTCGGCGTGGTTCGAACCTCATGTCCTTCCAGCTCGTACGGCTCGCTAAGCATCGTCCAAATCTCCTCCGCCATCCAGATCAGCTCCTGATCTTCGCCGGCTGGATGGATCATGACGGTGAATTCGTCTCCTCCTAATCGGGAAACCAAGATTCCCTTTGATTCGAGAGTTTGAAGCCGGTCTGCAACCTTTCGTATCAACAAATCGCCGGCACGGTGGCCGTATCGGTCATTGACTCGTTTGAAACGGTTCATATCCATATACAGCAAGCCTACGCGGGAACCTTTGCGGTCCGCCTCCTTCAGCGAACTCGACAGCCTTGCATTAAAATAGCGGCGATTATACAGCCCCGTAAGATCATCGCGATGTGCCAGGGATTCACTCTGCATCAGACTTTCATGCAGTCGGGCAAACAAACGGTCGTTCTCGAACTGAATCAAAATCTGCCTGAACAAAATCAGGATAACGCACAGGGATAGGCCGGTAAACAGTCCATTCCACCCTCCAAAACGCTGCGCCATAAGGGCAAACATCCCGCCAAGCACGCTGTAGGGAAGCAGGTACCTTACGATCAGGTTTCCGATCGAACGCGGCTCCCGCTCGCCAACAGAGGGCTTACGGGAAGCAGGGGCAGACTGCCCACCTGCGAAACTAATAAAAAATACCGATAATGAATAGAGTGGATACAGGTAGGGACGTGCCTCGATACCCATAAGATCAACAAGATAGATGTATAGAACATCTCCTGCAATATAAGTACTCCCGCCAAGACATAACAGAATGGCCGACCATTTCCTTAACTGTCCGGTATTAAAATACAACACCAGCGTAAAAAAAATAAGTACCATGGCGCACAGCGGATACAGCATGTCCACCCAAATGTTTCCCCATACTGCCTCATGGGCCAGACCCTCAAGCTCAGGTTTGATGAAATACTCCCATCCTACCGTCATGACCGTTATGCCAACAATCACGATGTCCAGCATAAACCGGAGCCCCCGAAACGAACCCTGTACATGCCGGAATAAATAAATGAGAGAACTTGCGAACAGGATGAGTTCGAGCCCCCAGAAGAAATGGGTTAGAGCCGGATAGAAAGCGCTCTCTTTTCCAAACCAAACATGACATGCGTGAATGATTCGGGCCGCTGCATCCCCCATCAATCCGAGACTCACAATAAACCAAAACCTGCGAAGATAAACCTCATAGCGCCGACTAATCCGCATTAAATAAACGGAGGCAGCTGCAGGAGGAATAATGACTAGAACACGCTGAAGCGATAAAGCGTCAGGCATCCACAGAGCGATCATGATCTGAATGAATGCATATATCATGGCGAGTCGAATCCACAGATGATCTGCTGGAGTTGGACTCATAAGCATTCCTCCTCGGCCAAAAGGTAAGCTTTTTTCAACACTTGTTTGTTAGGTCTTTCGAATTAATACTTCTAGTTCTCATGATACTTTTTACCCACCCAAAAGTAAAGATGAGGAAATGAAAGAAAAACCACGGATTCTACTCTATGAAACCCGTAACGCTCCGAAAAGTTACCGCCTTCAAGACCTACTTGACGTATAGGAATTATGTGATAATATTTCATTCATATCTCATATGAATCGGAAAGGGTGTTTAGCCTTGTCACAGAAACGATTGGATCATGTCGGCATTGTCGTCCGGGACCTTGAAACCACGATCGCCTTTTACACCGCCGTCGTCGGACTTGAACTGAAGGATCGCCTCACCCATACCAATGGCGTCATCCAGCTGGCATTCCTCGGATTTAACGGCAGCAACGAAACGGAGGTCGAGCTTATTCAGGGTTACAGCGACACGCTGCCCGCAGAAGGGACCGTTCATCATTTTGCCGTCAGCACGGATAACATCGAAGAGGAATATGCTCGTATTCAGGGACTGGACGTGCCTCACTTGGATGAGGAAATCGTGACGCTCCCGAATGGGTATCGCTATTTCTTCGTTCACGGTCCCGAAGGGGAGTGGATTGAGTTTTTCCAGCGCTAAACCTCTTACGTACGGTAGAAGCCTTATTCAAATCCTTTATCTTGTGAAAGGTTCATAGCTCCATTCATTCTTCCAATTGCATACGTGTTCTAAACCAAGACCTGCCTCGTTCGTGCCCCTTCGAACTAGACAGGTCTGGTGTGTTAGGACTATAATAGCGGATGTAATGATCGAAACTTCATAAATACCGGGGGAGCTGGAATTTGGCCGGCTGAGAGTGTATCCGATATGATACTGACCCTTACACCTGATCTGGGTAATGCCAGCGTAGGAAGCCCATGTTTGCGGCAGCTTTTCATTTGCCGTGGTATACACTTACGCCGTCATGCGTCCTGATATCATCAGGGCGCTTTTTTTGTGGAGTTAACGAGGTTATAGAAAGAGAATTCAAAGGAGAGAAGAAACGATGAAGAAGGGAACATGGATTCCGCTGCTTCTTGCTTGCGTCCTGCTGATGGTTGCGTCTGGATGCGGCACAAGCGGACAGAACAAGAAGACAGGTGCCGAAGGCGAAGACAGTCAGACTCCCGGGAAACTCCGTGACGTACAGCTGATGCTCGATTGGTCCGCCAATACGAATCACACCGGCCTGTATGCAGCGAAGGAGCTTGGGTATTATGAGGAAGAAGGGCTTAATGTCCAGATCGTCCAGCCGGGAGCAGGCGGAACGGATACGCTGGTCGCATCCGGAAACGTGCCGTTCGGCATCAGCTATCAGGAAGGCGTAACGCTGGCCAGAACGCAAGGATTGCCGCTCGTTTCCATTGCAGCGATCATTCAGCATAATACATCCGGCTTTGCCGCCCCCAAGAATAAAGGCATCGTGAAGGCAGGCGATTTTGAAGGAAAATCCTATGGAGGCTGGGGCTCGCCTGTGGAGGAGGCCGTCATGAAATCCATCATGGAGATCGATGGCGCCGATGTCAGCAAGGTGAATATGGTCAATATGGGCGATGCCGATTATTTTACGGCCGTGAAACGCGACATTGATTTTGCCTGGATCTTCTATGCTTGGACGGGGATTGAAGCCGAGCTTCGCAATGAGCCGCTTGACATGATTTATGTGAAGGACTACTCGGAGCAGCTTGATTATTACACACCGGTGATCGTAACGAACGAGAAGCAGATCCAGGAGGACCCCGAGCTTGTCAAAGCGTTCATGCGGGCGACTTCAAAAGGATATGACTATGCGATTCAACATCCTGAAGATGCGGCAGCCCTGCTTACGAAGGCTGTTCCTGACTTGGATGCCGAACTGGTTCTCGCCAGCCAGAAATGGCTGAGCCCCCGTTATCAGGATGATGCACCCCGCTGGGGCGAGCAGAAAGCCGAAGTATGGTCGGGGTATGCCGACTGGATGTTTGAGCGCAAGCTGCTGGAGAAGGAACTTGACGCGGACCGCGCATTTACCAATGAATTTTTACCGGAGCAGCCATAAGGTTATTTCTATTTAAGAGGAGAGACAGCAGGCCGCCTCTCTTCCATTACAATATAGCTTGCACGAAAGGATGAGTTTATATGGCGAATACACTCTTAAGCATTCAAGTAATACCGAGAACGCCAAACGGGGCCGACAGCATCCCTTATGTGGATGAAGCGATCAAGGTCATTCAGGAATCGGGCGTAAAATATGAGGTCCATGCACTCGAAACGACCATGGAAGGAGAGCTCTCCGAGCTGCTCAAGATCGTTGAGCGCATGCACGAGGCGCTGGTGAATGCGGGAAGTCCCAGCATCATATCCCAAGTCAAAATCGCGCATCATCCGACCGGTATCAGCATGGATAAGCTGACTGAGAAATACCGTCCATGAAAAGCTGGTGGAGTTCTGTTTGGCCGCCCGTTGTGGCGGTCCTCTTCTTTTTGATGGTTTGGCAGGCCGCAGTATCCGTATTCGACATTGAACCCTTTATTTTGCCTGCGCCGACGGCCATCGGGCATGAGGCCGTTACCGGAGCTTCCGGTCTCTTCCAGCATACAGCGGCCACCCTGCAATTAACCCTGATCGGATTTATGATCGGCACGGCGATCGGTCTTGTCATCTCGCTGGCTCTGCACATGGTGCCTTTTCTCAAAACCGCCCTTTATCCGCTTCTTATTCTTAGCCAGAATGTGCCGACCATCGCCCTTGCCCCGCTTCTCATGATTTGGTTCGGCTTCGGCATGCTGCCCAAGGTTATCGTGATTACGCTGGTCTGCTTCTTCCCTGTCGCTGTTGCGGCCCTGGACGGACTCGCCCGTACTGACCGCACCATGATGAATTATATGCAGATGGCGGGGGCTACCTCGTGGCAAATTTTCACCAAGCTGGAGCTGCCGCATGCCCTTCCCTCCATCTTCTCCGGGATTCGCATTGCGGCCACCTATTCGGTCATGGGGGCGGTGATCGGGGAATGGATCGGCTCGGACCGGGGTATCGGCTACTACATGATGCTGCAAAAATCCGGCTACCGCACGGACCGGGTGTTTGTTGCCATCCTGGTCATCGTCCTGCTCAGCCTGCTGATGGTGCTGCTGATCACCCTGCTGGAGAAGCGGCTGATCCGCTGGAATCGAAAAGGTTAAAACCATTGTGAATGGACATTTTCCAACAGATATAAAAGGAGGCTGTTTTGCGATATGACACATCAAGTATCCCTGTCGGATCATGACAGGCTTGGCCGATCCTCTGCAGCGGTCCCGCCAGCGCCTGCCCTTGAGGTTCGCAGCCTTCGAAAAACCTTCCGCGAACGGCGCAGCGAAGTGCATGTGCTGGATGATCTTTCGCTCCAGGTGCAGCCCGGGGAATTCGTCTCCTTGATTGGTCCTTCAGGCAGCGGAAAGAGCACGCTCTTCCATATCATCGGGGGGTTAACGGCTCCGGATGCGGGCTCCGTTCTCATGGATGGTCAGGACGTGACCGGGGAAAAAGGCCGCATCGCCTATATGCCTCAACAGCCGGCACTCTTCCCTTGGCGTACGGTGGAGGACAACGTGCTTCTTCCCGAGGAGCTGAGGGGCACCTCGAAAGCCGCTGCCAGGGAACATGCCCGCAGCTGGATGGAACGGGCCGGACTCTCCGGCTTCGAAAAAGCGTATCCGCACACCCTTTCAGGCGGAATGCAGCAGCGGGCGGCTTTTCTGCGCGCACTGATGAGTCCACGGGAAGTCATGTGCCTGGACGAACCGTTCAGCGCATTGGATGCGCTGACGCGCAGCGATATGCAGCGCTGGCTGCTCGATATCTGGGAGGATACGCGCCGTTCGGTGCTGATGATCACCCATCATATCGAGGAGGCGCTGCTCCTCTCGGACAGCATCTATATCCTGTCGGCACGGCCCGGAACCATCTTGAAAAGGGTAGAAGTCCCTTTTTCCCGTCCACGCCGGGAAAATATCCTGATGGATCCGTCCTTCATTGCATTAAAAACCGAAATTTCCGCCATCATGCGGGAAGAACAGCACAAACGCTGACCGATGAAGGCCAGCGGAATACATACATCCATGATCAGCAAAATGCTTCATGGAAGCTTACAAGCGAGGTTATGTAACGATGAAATCATTCATGCAGCGTGAAGCGAATTTCCCACTGATGGACACTCATATTCATCTGGATAGTTATTCGTTATCCGATCAACAAGCGATTCTGGCGGATATCCGCCATCATGAGGTTCAATCCCTCATCTCCGTCTCCATGCATCTGGCTTCCTGCAAGCGAAACCTGGAGCTGGCCAGGCAGTACGGACCGATGGTGCGGCCAGCTTTCGGTTATCATCCGGAGCAGCCCCTCCCTTCCTCTGACGAAACCGAAGAACTGCTGGATTGGATGGCAGAGCATGCCGATGAGATGGTTGCCGTAGGAGAGGTGGGTCTCCCCTATTACGCCAGGCTGGAGGCTGAATCGGAGGGCCGTCCCTGGGATAACCGTCCTTACGCCGATCTGCTGGAGCAATTTATAGCATTTGCTAAAAAGTATCATAAACCGGTCGTTCTGCACGCTGTATATGAAGATGCGGATATCGCATGTGATTTGCTCGAAAAATACGGCGTCACTCGTGCCCATTTTCATTGGTTCAAGGGCTCACGCGACACCTTGCAGCGGATGGCGGGTAACGGATACTATATTTCCTTTACGCCTGACATCCTCTATGAGGAAGAAATTCGTGATATGGCATGTAGATATCCGGATCATCTCGTCATGACCGAAACCGATGGTCCTTGGCCGTTCGAGGGTCCGTTCACCGGACAGATGACCCATCCACGGATGACGGCTTCTGTGGCTGCGGCATGGGCTGAGCTTCAGGGGTTGTCCATATCCGAGGCCCGCAGGATTTTGTATGAGAACGCCGCGAGACTTTACGATCTATAAAAAGAATCTACATTCAGCTCAAGTCGGTTGTTTAGGCAATCGGCTTGTTCTCTTTAAGAAATCGGTTATATTGATTAATCAACTCATCGAGCACGATTGATTGTCTGAGGACTTTGGGATGATTAAAATCACGATACCGCTGCTTCATCTTATGAAGCTTATGCCGTTCTTGCTCGATATTAAACTTTATGCCTTCCTTCGTTTCCATGACTTTATATCCTCCCCTCATGTAATATTTTATGCTTTAATGTAAAATTATAGGATGTTTAATATTAGACATCAGAAATATAACATGGAGGGGCGATTTCTGTTATTCACGCCAAAAAACCACAATGCAAGCTGCAGCATTGTGGTTTTGGATTCCCTTATTAACGTACTTATTTAACATACTTATTTAACGTACTTCTCCTGATATGCCTTTGACATCTCGTCTGTAATTTCCTTCATCTTCGGATCACTCTTGATCGTTTCGATCAGTTTATCGTACGATTCAACCGGTTCTTTGCCCGTGATGACCATGACCCGCATATCCTCCACTTTCTTGGAAAGCTCGGGATAGTATTTGTTATAGGCTTCCGAATACAGCTCTCCCGAAGGATTCGGAACCTTGACCGTCTTTCGCTCTGTGACGATCTCTACGTTCCGCTCGTATACTTCATCCGGCATCCCTACCGCGCTGATGGCCATATCGTCGCTGACGAGGTGAATCATATTGTTCAAGTTGCCGTCACCCGTCTTATCTACAGCGGCCTGCGGGGTTGCAACCTTCTTCCCGTTCTCCACATTGTAATGGACACCTTCGATTCCGTAGGTCAGCATTTCATTGCCTTCTTGACTATAACCGTAATCGAAAAACTCGAGGATTTTCTTCACTTTCGCCTCCGGCACTTTCTTCGGAATCAGGTACACGCCGTAGTACGGCGATCCTGAAGGCGTATACTTCACCCCGTTAGCATTCTCCAAGTAAGCAAGCGGCATCAGATCCGCCTTGGGATCAACGCCTTTCACGGCTTCGCCGGTCACCCAGGCATGGTTCATGGACATGCCCCCTACCCCTGCCTTGGCGCTTCGCATCGTATCCATCACCTGCGAGAACTTCATGATTGCGAAGTCTTTGGGGAACAAGCCCTCGTCATAAGCCTTTTTGATCCACAACATGGCCTCCCTTGACTCGTCCGATGTCATAATCGGAGTCAGGGTAATATCGGGTTGAAGCTTCCAGGACCCTTGCGTTTCATTAAATATATTATAAATATAAGCGAGGGCCCCCGGATTTGCGGCATATGGAATCTCATCGGCCTGTCCGTTACCATTCGGATCCTGTTCTTTAAAAGCCTTTAACACGTTATGGAACTCATCCAGCGTTTTGGGTGTTTCCAGCTGTAGGGCATCCAGCCAGTCTTTGCGGATCATCGGGAACACGCCTCCGCCATAGCTCGGATAATAACGAGGAATGACGATGTTCTTGCCATCCATCTTGGTGATTTCCCACATTTCCTTCAGTTCTTCGCGGTTCAAATTCGGGTAGTCTTTAAGAAACGGCGTCAGATCCCAGAAGACTCCCTGCTTCAGCATTTTCTGCAGCTGCGGGTTCTGCATCGTTTCCACGAAAGTAACCTCTGGAAGATCGCCGGATGCCAGCATGACATTGATCTTCTCTTCGGCCGTGGACGGCGACAGCCACGTAATATTCAGCTTGGTGTTGGTGCGTTTCTCAAGCTCTTTCCATAGTGCATTGGTATTGTCTATGAATTCGGTGGCATAATTCAGGGTCTGTATCGTAATGCTTGTAGGTTCACTGCTGTCTGTTCCGCCTTCGTTATCGCCAGGTGCACTTCCTTCTCGGCTGCCGCATGCGCTTAGCAAGAGCGAACTTGCCAAGAGCAGCACCCCCGACATTTTTAAAAACGACTTGCCCGGCTTTGTTTCCATTTTTCTCATAATTAGACCTCCCTTATAATGATACATCTCGCCTGACTGATCATGATGGCAGATAGACCGTATATCGATTCATTCCTTGACAGAGCCTACCATCGCTCCTTTGGCGAAGTGCTTCTGCAGGAATGGATACACTAACATGATAGGAACGGTTGCAATAACGACCGCCGCCATCTTCAACGTTTCCGTCGGGACGGGCCGGTTCACTTGGAAGGCAAAGCCTCCGCCGCTTCCCGATCCCATTGTCGTCGGATCCACAAGCATATTTTGGAGCAGCACTTGCAGCGGCCACATCTTCTGGTCGTTAATAAACATCAGTGCGTTGAAGTACGTATTCCAATAGCCGACCGCAAAGAACAATCCGAAAGCCACCAGCGCCGGCAGCGACAACGGCAGAATGATTCGCCAGAACACGCCGATATCATTGGAGCCGTCAATCATCGCGGCTTCCTCCAGACTGTCCGGAATGCTGTCGAAGAATCCCTTCATGAGCAGCACATACCATGCGCTGGTCAAGCTGGGCAGGATCAGCGACCAGACGCTGTCAATGAGTCCCACATTTCGGACGACCAGATACAGCGGAACCAGCCCCGGCGTGAAGAGAAAGGTGATTAACACCATAATCATGATCGCCTTGCGAAACCGAAGGCGTTTGCGGGACACCGCGTAAGCCATGCCCCCGGTAACGAGCAGACTGAGCAGCGTGCCGACCGTAGCCAGGAACACGCTCACGGAAATCGAGGTGACAAACAATCCGTTGGAGAGCAAATGCTTATAAGCATCCAGCGTCCAAACCCGCGGCCATAATATCAAGCTTCGTTGATAATACTCCACCGGATCGGTAAACGACAAAATAACGGTATAATAAATCGGAAATATCGTTGCCAAACCGATGATCAGCAGCAGTCCGTTATTCACAAGCCCGAACAGCCTGGTTTTCCATCCTTTCTCATGCATGTCTTACTCCTCCTTGTCTTCGCCCATCCATTAGTACAAGCTTTCTTGACCGTACCGCCTCGCCAACCGGTTGGCCGTGACCACCAGAATGACGCCGACAATCGATTTGAATAATCCGATGGCCGTACTGTAGCTGAACTCTCCCTGCCGAATCCCTACCCGGTATACATAGGTATCGAACACTTCGGCTACATTGGTAACAGGTGCATTCATCATCAGATAAATCTGTTCGAATCCCGTATCCAGAATCGTTCCCAGACGGAGGATCAACAGAATCAGGATCACGTTGCGCATCGCGGGCAGGGTAATATGCCACATCCGTCTCATACGGCCCGCACCGTCCATGACGGCTGCTTCATATAATTGCGGGTCCACTCCCGCGATGGCCGCGAGAAAGATGATGGTTCCCCAGCCGACTTCCTTCCAGATGGATTGTCCCGTCAGCATACCCCAGAAGTAGTTCGGGTTGGAGAGAATATCGATCGTCTCCCAATCCATGGAGATAAGCCACTTATTAAACAAGCCCTCCGATTGCGAAAACATAAGGTAGGTTAGCCCGTAGATCAATACCCAGGATAAAAAGTGGGGGATATACACCAGGGATTGAATGGTCCGCTTATAGAAGGAGCTTCGCACTTCATTCAGCATCAAAGATAAAATGATCGGTGCCGGGAAAAAGAAAATCAAGCTTAGAAAACTGATCGCCAGCGTATTGCGCAGCAGCATCCAGAAATCATCATTGGAGAAAAACCTGGTGAAATGCTCGAACCCAACCCAGGGGCTTCCGAACACCCCAAAGTATGGAGAATACTCCTGGAAGGCAATCACGAGATTCGTAATCGGAATATATTTGAAAATGATAAAAAAGATCAGTCCCGGCAAGGCCAGCACGTACAAATACTTGTCGCGCACAACATCCGACCATATCCGCCCCCACTTCGTTTTGGATTTCACGCTTATGGGGGGGCTCCCGTTTCCTTTTGCCGACTGAACGGTTTCTTGTGCTTTCATCGATACTCCCTCACTTTCAGCCTTGTCATCTCGTTCAACATACCGTTCACGGAATGTAGTCCTAATGTAAACGGTTGCAACATTCCCTGCAATTCCACTTTTTTTCCGCCGACTCCAATCCCCTGTCCGTTCGCTGCACAACACAGGGAAATGCTTGGGTCTCTAAGGTATTGAGGAACCTTTCGTTTCCTTGCATTGCACTTTTTTTCCACGGCGAATGAACGTCCGATTCGGTTAATCGCTAACGTTGACCGACCTCAATTGGGAAGATATGATCTTTTCAACTCATCCACTCTTTCGCTATGATAGTATGTAATCATTTACCGGCTCGTTTCGATCAAGCCTTTGATTTGTTTATGCCAACAGGGGGTTAAAGTAATGAGGCAACAGAATCCTGAATCCGTTTTCAAAGGTATTATGTATTGGAGAAGCATCGCGCTTGCCGTGTTGTTAACATGCCTCCCCATCTCGGCCATAACGGCCGTTTACCTTTATGTGGGCAACCAGCATATGATTAACCAATATCAGCAGCGGAACGAGGAAGCTTTGGTTGACGCTGCGAGACAAGTAGACGAGCAATTCACCCAGTTGGTCCACTACGCCCTCAATATGGTGGTGAAACCCCATTTCAAGCCTTCCTTGTCCGATATGGACTTTGTATCGAATATCGAGGAGACAAACGAGCTGTTCAGTACGCTGAACCTGGTGGAGAATGCCGATCCCCTGGTGGATCAGGTCTATCTCTATATCAAAAAGCAAAATAAAATCATGGAGCCTGATCTCGGGCTGCGGACGCTGAATCAGGAACAGGATGCGTTAAACTTCAACAAGCTCATGGAAGGAGATACGGACATGTTCTGGGTCCATGACCTGGAGCGGCCTTTTAACAAGGACAAATCTTCCCATGCGCTTGTCATGCGACTTCCCTTCAACGGTCATACACCCTACGGCGCGATCGTCATCTATATTGATCCGTCGAAGCTGCACGTCATTCGCAATAGCGAGAATCTCTCGTTCCTGCTGGACGACCATGGTCATGTCATCGGGGAGTCGGGGATGAGCCGCAGCATGCCGAAGGCGATGAGCGCGATTCAGGAGCAGCTGAAGCTTCCCGAGAATGCCCGGAGTGCGAATTTGCGGTTGAAGGTTCCGGTCGACCAGGATGTATTGCTGGTGAATACCGTTCAATTCGAAAAGATGCAGCAAAGTTGGACCTATGTTTCAGGCACGCCGCAATCCAAGATCATTGCTCCAACGAAGCCGTACACCCATATCATTCTGATTTGCTTTGCTTTTGCGCTCGCGGCATCACTGGCTGTGAGCTGGTTTGCCTCTAAGAGCATGTATCGCCCTATTCGCAAGATGCTGAATATGATTGGGGGCGATCAGGCCAAACCGAGCTCGCGATACAATGAGCTGGATTATATTGAACACGAGTGGAAGCAGTACCGGTTCTCGCATGATACGCTGCAAAGCCAGTGGAAGCGATCCTTGCCCGCGATCAGGGAGGCTTATATCAATCAATTTTTGAGTGGACAAGCCGCCCACCTGACGGAGCCCGAATACGTGCTCAAGCTGCAGGAGATGGATCTTGACATTACCGATAAACAGTTCTCGGCCATCGTGCTTCAGCAGCATACCCACGGTGAGGATCGGACGCCGCTGACGGAAAATGACCAGCATCTTCTCACCTATGCCGCTCTGAACGTGATCCAGGAGCTGGCAGAGGACATAAGCGCATATATGCATCCCATCAACTTCTTCGACGGCTCCTTCGGCGTCATCTTGATCGTTCCGGCTTCCCATAAAGCCGATGAACAGACGCGTATGATGAGGCAGCTGTGCGATCAGGTCATGCGGGCTTTGCGCGATACACTCCGCATGTCGGCAACCATCGTATTAGGCGGACCAAGCTCAACCTGGACCGATGTTCCCCATATTCTTGAACAGGCCAAGCGGGCGCTGCATTACCGCTCCTTTGACGCGGGCAGTCAGCTGCTGGAAGCAGAAACCGTGCTTTCCCAGAAAAACGACTGGATCGACTTTCCGCTGGAATTGGAGCAGGATTTCATTCACACCTTGAATCTTGGGCTTCAAGGGGATGCGCTGCGCTCCCTAAGCCGCTTCGTAACGGCGCTTCAAGCCGGAGGAGGCTCGGAGTGGCATGTCCACCACGGCCTCATGCGGTTAATTACCAGCGTTCACCGGTCTATGCTGCAGGCTGGCTTGAATCCATACCAGGTGTACGATTTCTCCAATCTGCAGGAACAGCTGTCCCTGCTTCGGGATCCGAAGGCATGCGTGACCTGGTTCCAGAAAGAAATCATCGAACCCTACCTCGATCAGTTAACCAAGAACTTCAACAGCTCCATGAAATCGCTGGTCGAAAACGTACTGGAGCAAATCGAGCAAAACGGGATGCAAGACCTGTCCCTGGATACCATGGCCATGGAAGCCGGTGTCAGTGTATCCCAGCTGAGCAAAGCATTTAAGCAGATGACGGGCACGAATTATATAGACTACTTGACCACCGTGCGCATGAACCGCTGCAAAGAACTGCTGCTGACCACCAATCTTCGCATTCACGAGATTGCGGAAGCCGCAGGATATCAGCCTCCCTACTTCAATCGAATGTTCAAGAAGCTGGAAGGGATCACGCCCGGACAATACCGTCAGCAGGGCATCGGCAAATGACTCGGCATGTCATCCTGATCAGCAATCTCCGTATAATAGGGGCAGACTGAAAAAAGGGCTGTCCCTTGGGACAGCCCCGTTTCTGTGTTATGAGTTACGTTCAAGCTCGTACATGGCGGCACGCTTCCTATGTTATGACAACGTTCAAGCTCGTACATGGCGGCACGCTTCCTGTGTTATGACTTACGTTCAAGCGTCATACATGGCGGCACGCTTCCTATGTTATGACTTGCGTTCAAGCGTCGTACATGGCGGCACGCTTCCTATGTTATGACTTGCGTTCAAGCGTCATACATGGCGGCACGCTTCCTATGTTATGACTTACGTTCAAGCGTCGTACATGGCGGCACGCTTCCTATGTTATGACTTACGTTCAAGCGTCGTACATGGCGGCACGCTTCCTGTGTTATGACTTGTGTTCAAGCGTCATACATGGCGGCACGCTTCCTATGTTATGACTTGCGTTCAAACGTCGTACATGGCGGCACGCTTAGCGAGTTGCATATTTTAGCGGACTCAGCGGACCTTATTTTGATCAAAAGCACCATTTCTCGAATGGTGACGGACATGAGGTCCGTTATTCACCGAATATGGCCCTTATTTTTCGGATTATACGCTAATTAACGGAACGGGTGTCCGATAGATCGGCAAAAACGAGCCCATAGCGAAAATAACGGATCTGAGGTCCGATCCTGCTGCTGCCAGACCGTAACGCGTTCCGGCTTGCAGCTGGAAGCTACGGCAAACTTTCGGAACACTGCGTCCCCTACGCCACCAATCCCACGCCAGCCGGGCTTGCTACGCGGCCGGACCGTAACGCGTTCCGGCTTGCAGCTGGATGCTACGGCAAACTTTCGGAACACTGCGTCTCCCACGCCACCAATCCCACGCCAGCCGGGCTTGGTTACGCTGCCGGGCCATAACTCGTTCCGGCTTGCAGCTGGAAGCTACGGCAAACTCTCGGAACACTGCGTCCCCCACGCCACCAATCCCACGCCAGCCGGGCTTGGTTTCGGGGCCAAGCCTGGTTCCGAGGCCGGGCTTAGTTCCTAGAGCCATGCCCTCCGGAGATTCCCACAGAGCAGCCGTACCCGCTCTCTCTATTGTTTTACGAGAGCGCCGTACCCGCTTTCTCTATTCATGTCTAACGCCCCATAAAGCCCTTCCCCTTCAGAAAGTCCTTCATGTGCAGCCTTACCGGCTCTGTCAGGCGTTTAGCCATAAGCGCCGACCACGGCGTGTTGTTTTTGCCATGGGTACGCAGGGACAAGTATTCGGAAGAGGTTCGATCGTAGTTCCTCACTTCTTCTATAGCCGCACGATTGTAGCTATTGCGGTGCAAAACAGCCTCCACCGGAAGCCGCGGACGAAGCCCCGGCTCCTGATCCGGGTAGCCCAGGCACATGCCAAATACCGGATAGACCAGCTCCGGCAGTTCCAAAGCCTCGGAGAATTCGGCAATGGAGTTGCGGACCCCACCTATGTACACGATGCCAAGACCAAGCGATTCCGCAGCAATCGCGGCATTCTGCGCAGCCAAAGCGGCATCCACTGTGGCCACGATGAAATTCTCGGTCGAATCTTCATACGTCTCTTGATCAACCGCGTGCGCCTCTGCGCTTTTTTTCAAACGATACAGATCCGCGCACCACACCAGAAATACCGGGCATTCCACAATATACGCCTGATTTCCCGCTAAAGCGGCCAACCGCTGCTTCTTCTCCGGATTGGTAACGGCAATCACGCTGTATGCCTGGACGTTGCTTGAGGTTGATGCCATCTGACCTGCTGCCACAACTGTCCTTAGCTGCTCCTCGGACACGGGCCGATCCGAATATTTACGAATCGATCGATGGTTCATCAGAAGTGATATGGTATCATTCATCGGGTATCCACTCCTTAGGCTCTTAAAGAATTGTTCCATCTATTATGAAACTTCGGCTTGGGCAGTGCAAGCTTAAGACGACCAGCGACCGAAGCGCAAAAAAACCGGCTTGCTGTCGATCGCCTTCAGCAGCCGGCTCCTATTTTAGCCAAAACTCGCGGCTTTGGATTATTCCATGGAATCTTTCGTTAGGACACGATATCGTAGCCTTGCTCTTCAATCGCTTCTTTCAATGCTTCAAGGCTGACCTTGGTTTCGTCGTATTCGACGGCCACTGTATTGGATGCAAGATCAACTTTACCAGAAGCTCCCGCATTCTTCAGCGCGCCTTCCACCGAGTTCACGCAATGGTTGCAGGACATGCCTTCCACTGTCAATGTCACTTGTTTCATGTTGTCGTCCTCCTATCATATAATGTTGTACCATTTAACCTTACTATACCCCCCATAGGTATGTAAAGTTCAAGAATTTGCTCTTTTCTGCAACAGAAACACGAAAAAAGTAGGAAGATTTATCCTTTTAATCTGTTATAATGTACATAATTCATTAGATTCATACAGGAAGGGACAAGCTTTTTATCAGACCCTTACAATTTTTTCATAAAATTTGATTTTTGTTGAAGGAATTTCCAATTCGCTGTCGAACTATCTTAATTACAGAGATAATGAACTATGAAAGTAGGAATTCTATCATGGTATTTGACGGCATTATACTCGGGTTAATTGTCGGACTGATACGTGGCGGACTCCGTCATGGACTGCAGCAATTCAGTAAGATTCGTCTGAAGGGCGGCTTAATCTTCCCTATACTCCTGATTGTGCAGCTGCTGATATTCCGCTTTCAAGTGAACTCTGATTGGTTGGCAGCCGCAAGCGGCTACGTCTTTATGTTCATCTATGTTGCCGGCATGATCTTTCTCTGGATGAACCGGGATCAGAAAGGTTTTGGCAGCATCTTGGCAGGTGTCTTTCTGAATTTCCTTGTCATGGCAGTGAACGGTGGCAGAATGCCCGTTTCCATGAGCGCAGCTTCCGTGCTGGATCCCGTTTATGTGGACATGCTAATGGATGCCACAGCTACTACCAAGCACTATCTTATGGACGCTTCTACCCGCCTGTCCCTTCTTGGTGACATCATTCCATTATCTCCACCCTATCCAAGAACGCAGGTAATCAGTATCGGAGATATTATCATGAATATCGGTATATTCCTCTACATTGTCCATTTTATGACTTCCGGGAAGAATACCAATGTTCAAACCTTAATGCGCAAATCCGATACGACTGAACATGCTGAACCGCAGAATTAATCATACATCATACCACCTGGAAAGGAGGGAGAACTATGAAGAAAACTGATAAAATTAAGTATTCCCGCATCGTATTGAATGCGATCATCGTTGCTTCCGTTGTTGTCGCTCTGACTTCCGGATACAGATTGGGATAACATAAATATCTAAAAAAACAGGCTGGAATGCTCAGCCTGTTTTTTTACATCTTTTTCGTTGTTTTGCGACGCAATATATCTTAAAATGTGGAGAATACACACCATGCTTTTTTAATTGAGGAGAAACCGTTATGTCCATATTCAAGCGTCCTAAGATTTCCAGGGAACTTCCGGGACAGCTGTACTTTGTGTTCATTTCACTTATGGGCTGTATAACCTTTCTACTAGTACATCAAGGAGAATTTATATACTACTCTCCTTCACAGTGGGTATGGGTTTATGCAATGTTAGGCGCCGCCCTAATATTAAATTACTTCACCTTCCAGCTGCCGCCTGAGGGTAATTTGCAATCTATGGATTCTTCCGTTTATTTAGCTTGCATATTTATATATGGCGCCCCCTTTGCTCTTTCGGTAATCCTATTCAATACTCTAGCAACAGCACTGTATGACAGGAAGATCCCTTTTTGGAAGCATTTTGTCAACTTCTCCATATATACACTCATGATCGTTGGTTCCTCGCTTGTTTTTAAGGCTGCAGGAGGACAACCGGGCCCCATCATCAATGATCATTTTGGTGCTTATCTTGGCGCCCTGCTCGTCTATTTTATTATTAACGTGTTTCTGCTTGGATTTTATTATTACTTGTTATATCGGGGATCTTTATACGACATTCTGAAGTCCTTCATTAAAGACACCCTGCTCGTGTATTTAAGTACACTCATACTGTCGCTCGTCCTCTCCGTTCTTATCGTACATAACGGCGTATTCGGTCTCACCTTATTCATAGGCCTGAGCGTGATGCTCTCTTATTCCTTTAAACAGCTATTCACGATGTATAACGAAGTACAGGAAAAAGCAATCAAGGATCAACGGACAAGCCTGTATAATCACAGTTATTTTGAAAGCCTGCTGGAAGACGAGATCAAGAAAGCCAAGGCTAATGAGACGCCATTGTCGCTGGCTATGATCGATATCGATGATTTCAAGAAATACAACGATCAATTCGGACACCTGAAAGGGGACATGCTGCTAGGATTTCTCGGCAATTACCTCAAGGTGGAATCCGAAACGGCCGAGGTGGTGGCTTCCCGTTTCGGCGGTGAGGAATTCACGATTCTAATGCCGGGTTACGATGACAATAAGGCCCGTTCCTTCATTAACAGGCTCCGCAAAAAACTGAACGATACCTATTTTGACGGCGTCGAGATTTTCCCCTCCGGGTGTCTCTCCTTCTCTGCCGGCGTTGCGTCCTATCGGATTGATATCCATGACAAGTCACAGCTTGTCGAGCTTGCCGATCAGGCGCTGTACTATGCCAAGAAGCAGGGTAAGAATAATGTGCATGTATACGGGAGCGGCGCCGAAAAAGAATCCGAGATCGACTTCGCGGAAGATGTCCGCGATATTGAGCAGCAGCTGAAGCTGTTCTTGTATAAAGATGTAGATACGTTCAAACACTCCAAACGGGTATTCCGCTATGCCATGGACATCAGCGAAGTGCTCGGGCTTGATAGTGTGGAGCGACGCAATTTTGTACTCGGCGCACTCATTCACGATATCGGCAAGCTGGAGATTCCTTGGGGGATCTTGAACAAACGGGACAAGCTCACGGCCGGCGAATGGGAAACCGTCAAACGGCATGTCAGCTGGGGTAAACGCATTGCGGAAACGAACGAGAAATTCAAGGAACTGGTTCCTTACATCGAATTGCACCATGAAAGATATGATGGCGGCGGATATCCGCACGGCTTCAAAGGCAGCCAAATCCCCAAGCTGTGCCGGATGCTGACCATTATCGATTCCTTTGACGCGATGACAACGGAACGGCCTTACCAAAAAACGAAAACCTTCGAGGAGGGAATTGAGGAATTGCTCCGCTGCTCGGGCACGCAATTCGACCCGGAGCTTGTTGAGCTGTTTATCCGTTATTTAAGACTCAAAGCAGAAGCGCAGCAGCAGCCTGCAGCCGGTTCGGAGACGTCTTAATAAGACCTATGCCCCCTCCCGTTATCACCTCTTCATGTTTGATACTTCCCCAAATAAGGTATAAAGGTAGTATCACAACGATAAATGAGGTGAGCAACGGTGGCTGACAAGAAAAAGGATCTACCGCTTCACAACGGTCCCGGCAACATGGATCACCCTGAACAATATCCGACGGAACAAGAAAGCCTGTTCGATATGCACGAGAGCGAGCAGCATGTGGACCCCATTCCGATGGAGGACGCCAGGCTGGAGCGCCAGGAAGAGAAGCAGCGGGACGGGACGTCAAAGAATCGTTCATCCAGTAACGATAAGTATCACAGCGGCTTTTAATAGTGGGCTGACCCTGTCGCTGCAGCTTAACTTGAACTTATGGGCTCCGTTTTGGCGGAGCCTTTTTATTTCATCGTTTTTTCTTTAATATATAAGAGTATGTATGATGATTTGAACCCTAGAGATTATATAAAAGAGTGGAGTGGACCCTTTGTTTTCCATATGGACGTTAAACCGTGTGCAGCGAAGGATGCTGCTGGTACTGATTGCAGCGGTTCTGGTTATGTCATGTCTGCTGGTTCTTACTGGTCTTCATGAACGTTCCCCGAGCATAAGCAGCGTGATTGAAGAACGATATATTCAAAGTGCGGCCATGATCAGCCACCCCGGTGGAGACCTGGAAGTCCATGCCTCCAGCGTCATGCCCGGTGTGCCGCTTATGATTGCCGGACTTACCGCCTTATTCGGAAGCATGGATGCTGCCCTGATTGCCTACCAGCTGCTCCAATGTGTCTTTCATGCAATTTCCGTCTACTTGGTTTTCGTGCTGTCCCGCTACATGTTTAATACGCGAATCGCTTTTCTGTCATGTTTGATTTACGCGCTGTTCTGGCCGGCTTACGGCGCAGTCCGGCTGATCCTGCCGGATACGACCATGCAAACCTTGATGCTGCTTCTGGTTTGCGCCGTCATCGGAGCGCTTGAATTGAAGCAGGCTGGCTGGTACGCGGCTGCCGGCGCGCTTACGGCGCTTATGGCTTGCTACAACCTTCAGGCGCTGCTGTACCCTGTACTGTTCATTCCCTTTTGGATCAAGTACCGCAGTCCGGTCAAAATCGTAACTGGCGGGCTCGTTCTTATTAGCGCGGGTTATTTGCTCATCTTGTCTCCATGGTGGCTGAACATCCCGCTGTTCAATCGTTTGATGTATATGTCCGGTCCGTGGAACCTTGCCTCGCTGTGGCTGGAATCGAGATACATCGAAGGCAACCCTCTGGTTCATCTCTTCCGGAGCATATTTGCCGGCCGTACCTCCAAATATGCAGCAGCGATCGGAAATGAGGAGGCAAGAAAGGTCGTACAATCCGCATTGGACGCCGTCCGTCTCGTCATGCTGTTTGCCGGGGTTGCCGGCGTTATCTGGTCGGTTTGGAAATATCGTCTGAAACGGCAGCTCCCGGTGCTGCTGACCCTACTGTATTTTATTGCCGCCGAATGGTTGGTTCCCAGCCTGGACGGTACCGGATTTCCTTATTCGGTCTTCCTGCTCCTCTACGCTGCTTTTCTCACGGACAAAGCGATTATCTATGCACATAAGACCCGCCTGCTTCGTAAGTAAGCTTCAACGCGAAGTCTATCATTCCATCATCATGAGCCTTCTGCGTCTGAAAGCACTTTGATCCGTGCCTTCAGGCGTTTTTTCATATTTATCCAGAACCTTTCAGGCTGATGAAACGTCTATAATATAACTTCGTTTTCATATATCCCAGCCAAGAGAGGTGTCAGGTAGGTATGAAAATAAACCGTAAATATATCACCATTCTCAGCATCGCTGTGGCAAGCGTCCTGACGGTAAGCATCATACTATTCTTTACGGATGCTTCGCATCGCTCGGGCCAGAATGACCGCATGAACGACACTATGAACGGACAGGCGCTGATTCAAGTCGGTTCCACCTACATCACGCATACCAATTTAATTGCCTATAAGAATAACCTCGCGCATAGCACCGCGCCCCTTCCTGATGACTCCACGCTTCTTAAAGAAATGGCAACAAAGGAATTGATGCTTCAATTGGCCGACGAACAAGGCGTTGCGGCGAGTCTGGAGGATGGAATTCAAAGGGCCAAGGCGCTTCGGCAAACGCTCCAGACCCAGCCGCGGCAGGTGCAAGAACAGCACCTGCGCATACTGGATACGATGGGCATCAGCGAAGATCAGTACTGGGAAGACTACTCTCCGCCGGAATATCGGGATATGTTATCGATCGAACGATTAGTGAATAAACTGACGACGGATATGAAGACAAACCAGCCTGACGTCATAACCAGCACACAGCAACTGAAGGATGAACTGCTGCACACCGCGTTGGATGAACAGCGGATTATCGTGTTGGATCCAGATATTCAATTGAGGTAACGCCGAATTGGTATATAATGGTGTAAAAGTCTACCGCCATGGAAGGATAAAATGAAAAAACGTTTCTTGTCGGCGTGGCGGTGACAGCCGGCACGGCCGTTGGAGCTGCTGCTGTTTTCTAAAAGCCGTACCGTCCCATTCCAAAATCCTGGTCAACGGATCGGAAGCCAAGCTGTCCGAGTCCCCCGTTGTCATTCAGAACAAGCTCTACGTCCCCTTGCGGGACTTCTCGGAAGCGCTTGGATATCAGATCGGCTCTGTCGGTGCCGATGCGATCGGGATGATTCCCAAATCCTCGAATGGAGAGGCAACAGCTTACATAAACAAGAACAGCAAGTGATTTCCGAATGCTGCACGGCGCGTGAGCCCCACCATTTACCGCATTCCCCCTTTCGATGCAGCACTTCATATTCTATCGGAAGCCCGCTCACCTGGCGGGCTTTTACTTTTGCGGTTTTCGGGCTAAAGCCCAGTACCATGTTTCACAGCCTAACTGTAACTTTATGCCCTGGTTATACGTGTTATTACATAGAGGGGAGGCCATGAAACTGAACAGTCTGGAATCGATTTATCAATATTATGTGAAAGACGTTTATCGTTACTTATACTCCCTCTCTTACGATCACCATACGGCCGAAGACATGGTACAGGAAACCTTTTACCGGGCATATCTGTATCTCGAGGATTGGAAGGAAGAACGAATCAAGCCATGGCTATTTCGGGTTGCCCATAACGCTTATGTGGATTATCAGCGCAAAGCGAGCCGAAGCATCGTCAAGGATGCTGTTTTTTTCGAGCAGATGGTTGACCGGAACACCCCGGAGAATGCGCTGCTCCAGCAAGAAGTCCAAAGAGAAATCGGACAGATGTTAACCGATATTCCGGAGAAGCAGCGGCAAGCGGTGCTTCTGGTGGATTTTCATCAGTTCTCATACCAGGAGGCGGCTGATATTATGGACATCACCTTATCCCATATCAAAATCACGTTATTTCGGGCCAGACAGCGGCTGCGGGAAATGAAACGAAAGGACGGGACCTTATGAGCGAAGAATTCAAACAGCGGCTGAGGGATTATGCAGATGGCAAGCTGTCTAACGAGGAAAAAATCGAAATCGAACGGGAAATGGAGAAGCTGGAGGAATACCAGTCTTACGTGAACGAAATGATGGATAACGAAGGTTCGAGCGATGCCAGCCCTCCACATGCCGCTGACGATCAGACCGGCCTTTCGCCCAAGAGAGAAAAGCGAATCGTGCGCCGGGGCAAATGGCGAGCTCGGATTTCTAATACGATGACCGTGATTTCGGCGTTTCTGGCTATATTGGTCATCAGCTCGATCATTACGGCGCTTTTTTACGGGGTCGGCGATCCCAGCCGCAACGATAAATACCGGGATGCCATTGCTTCCGCCATCTCAATCTCAAAACCTAATATCGACGTTCGTCTAAACAGTCAGGTCAGAACCTTCTTCCGTCAGGAAGTGTACGGGGACATGGACAAACAGGTGGGGAGCGAACGAGTAACTATCGGCGAATACACCGTCAACTTCCTGTTCGGGCTGCCCACCGTCGATGTGGATTGGAATAATGGCAGCTCGGGTTCATCGCAGATTTTCTACCGTCCGAATAGTCAACCGGAGACTTCGTCTGCGGATCCGGAGAAAGCTCGTAAAGAACAGTCAAAAGAACAACCAGATTCCTCTTCCGCCAAGAGCGGGGACTGGGCCAGGCTTGAAAAGCTCCCCGAGGGTACCGTGGCCGAGGCTTATGTATCGTTTGACCGCTTCTTCACGACCGACGAGCTGCTGAAGCAGTTCGAGAACCGGAATATGGAGGCCGTCTGGTTTGCCGTAGATACCGGACCGGATGAACGATTCGGCGGCGGAGACGATGTGATCTCCAATCCTGTCGGCTTTCCGTCTTATCCCGTCTGGCATCATGATGATTTGACGATTACCTCCTATAAGGAAGAAAAACGCGGTTGGTTTGGCAAAATCGTGTCCAGCGGCGGACATTACCCTTCAATAGAAACCTATGGAGACGGGGAACTGCGGAATGAACACTTCATCAAATCGCTGCGGCTGCTGCAAGAGTATGACCTGATTGCCAGCGGGGTGGCTCCGTTTGTTGACGTAGATGCTTCGTTAGCTTACGTGGAACAAAACGGCGTTCGTCTCTATGGTGCCGTCATTACCGGCCCTGTTAAGGAGCTGTTGACCCTGCGTGAGGTATCCTGGGTCCGCGACCTGCGGGTCGGAGAAGTGCGGCTGTGGAACTGGACCCAGTGATGGTCTTCTGGCGAATGCCGTATACTTCAACAGGCTTGCTGACATAAATAATGTCAACAGCCATCCAGGCCTCCCCCCGACTACGCACCGTGCACCACAGGGAGCCGTGCACACGATGTGGCAAATCACATAAGGGCAACAGCTATCCCGGACTCCCCTATTTTGAGCCCGGGATTTTTGTTATTCATATAAATGATTCAGGTCATGAATGATCTGCGCTGCCTGCGCTTGCCTCATGTGACCATAACTCCATTTGCTGCTTCCTCTCCCGCTCCTCCCGGATCCGGCGGTCCCTCTCCATCGCTTCAGCAATATAGTCTCGCGGCTTCAGCTTCCCGTTGATGTTCAGCAAAATGCCTATCATAATGAGCTGCAAAATAGCAATAACAACCAGCATAAGAGTCCTCCTTGAACATGGTCTGTTCTTTTTTTGCTCTTCTAAAAGCATTCCTAAATGATATAACACTTTCCCCGGGTGTAAAGTTGGTTCGTATCCATGGGTTGGGCTGACAGATGTGTCGGAACAAATCAGCTCAATTCTGGCGTGCGCCTCTGAAATTCACATCATGAATTCATAAGTGTTCGCATCCCGAGGTTCTTATCCATATCCTGCGCTTTGCCAGACTTCCGAGAATCCGATAAACTGGTAGAACGATAACCGAAATACGAAATGATTGGTGAATTTCATGACATCCATACCCTTTTATAAACGCCCATACGGCGGTGAGCGTCAGGATATTCCGTTTGCCAAGCTGGCTACCTTCGAGAACAGCCAGGACCTGATCAGCGATGACGCGCCGGATGCGGCTTTTTTTCGCGGCTTGGAATCACAGGGGCTGCTGCTTAATCGCGCCCAAATTCAGGCTGTACGACATACGCAAGGACCGCTGCTTACGCTTGCAGGCGCGGGTTCCGGGAAGACCTCCGTGCTGGTCAGCCGGACAGGCTACCTCATTGCGGCCAAGAAGATCGATCCGTCTTCCATCCTGCTTGTCACCTTCTCATCCAAGGCGGCAGCCGAGATGAAGGAACGCATCATGGCGCTTCCCGGCTTACGGGCTAGCGAAACCGCCAAAGTAACGGCAAGAACCTTCCACTCCTTCTTCTTATACTTGCTGCGCACCCGCGGCTACAGGCAGGAAATCCTGAGCAGCGCCAGGCATCAACAATTTATTATGAAGCGGATCCTGCGGGAAATGGGCTTGCAGGATAGCTACGAAGCCGAGACGCTGCTATCGCTCTGGTCGGCCCATCGAATGAGTATGACCGGACTTGACGAGCTGCCTGTCAAAACACCTGCGGAAGTGGAGCAAAGGCAAATCTTCGCCCGTTATGAAGCGTGGAAGCAAGACCACGGCCAGATGGATTTCGATGATATTCTGGTCATGTCCCACCGTCTGCTGTCTCAGGATCCCGGATTGCTGGCCTCCCTTCAAAGGCGGTACCGTTATGTGATGGTCGACGAGTTTCAGGATACGGGACTGCTGCCCTATGAGCTGCTAAAGAAGATGGTCGCCCCGCATCGCAACCTGATGGTTGTCGGTGACGATGACCAGACCATATATGGCTTCAACGGGGCGCGAAACGAATTCATTCTCGAATTCGACCAGACGTTTCCCGGGGCCAAGGTGGTGACACTGGATATCAATTATCGTTCCCTCTCCTCGATTGTCGGGCTGGGGAATGAAATAATCCGCGTCAATGAACGCCGCCGTCCCAAACAGCTGCGGTCTACCCGCAAGAGCAGCAGCGTACCGCTATACCTTCGTCCAGGCGATCCCGACCAAGAAGCGGAGCTGCTGCTGACTCATATTACCGAACGAATCCGGGAGCACGGAAAGCAGTACCGCGATCATGCGATTCTGTACCGAACCGCGAACAACAGCCGGGCTATTTTCGAACAGCTCGTGATGCGGGAGATTCCGTTCATTCATTACGAGAATGGAGATCTGTTCTACGAGCAGTGGATTGTCAAACCGCTCATGGACCATCTGCGGCTGTCGCTGGATCGGCGGAATTTCACGGCAATGGAGGGCATGCTCCATACGCTGTACATGAACCGGGACAAAGGCATGGCTTTCATCCGGCAGCAGGATGCTCCGCGTCCCAAGAAGGGCCCTCTATCTCATCTTCTATCCTTTCCTGGCCTGAAGGATTTCCAGGTCGAGAATATTAGAGATCGCACAAAGCTCATTAAGGGACTAAAGGCGATGGAGCCCCTTCAGGCTATACAGGAGATGAGACGGCAATTCTATGACAAGTTTCTGGAAGCAGACGAGCGGCAGGAAATCACCCTCCATAAAGAATTCATACAGGAAGGACTGGATGAGTTGGAGGCTTCGGCGAAGCGCTTTGGCAATATAGCTGAGTTCGTCGAATTTGTTGATCGACTGATCATCATTCATAAGGAAATGGCGGCTATGAAACGGGACGAGCAGGCCGATGCCGTCCGGTTAATGACGATCCATAAATCCAAAGGGCTGGAGTTTCCCTCGGTATGCCTGATCGGGGCAAGCGAGGGCATTCTGCCGCATACGTCCGCTTTGGACGCCGAGCGCAGGGACGATCAGCGTCCGCTGTCGGACAAAGAGGATAAGGCACTGGATGCGCTGGAAGAGGAGCGCAGATTGGCTTATGTCGCTATCACGAGGGCACGGGATGAACTGATTGTCAGTTCGCCGGGCTTTTATCGGGGGCGAAAAGCGGAGGTTTCCCGCTTCTTCCGCGATGTGTTTGTCACGGACGAGCAAAGCAAACAAGGCAACAGCATACAAAGCAAGGGCGGCGGGTCAAAGGCCCGCTCGTCGTTTACGCCAAAACGCACAATCCGCATAGAGACCCCTACCTCAGCCTCAACCTCAGCCAAGCGCTCATCCCTGCCTTCATCTGCTGGGCGGGCAACGGTGAGCGCAGCCAGTCAGAGGAGCCAACCCATCGGTACAGGCTCCTCTCCCAGCTCACAGCATCAGGCTGCACCCGCTGCGACGGAGATCGTCGACGTGTGGTTATGCACCAGCGCCAATTGCAAAGGCTGGCAGCGAGTCAACCAGAGAATCCCTGCTGGTACACGGGATCGGGAGAGCAAGGCCTGTCCTTTATGCCAGTCGCCTATGAAACATGGGCGTAAAGAAGTTCCAGTGCATCAGAGGCGTTAGGGACCAGTAGTTCCTGGAATTACCGAAAATCATGACATCGATCATTTTTCTGCAATCATGAATTCGTATCCTAGTAGATTGCTATCCAATATACAAATAAGGACCGACCCTTTTCGTTCTTCATCGAACGTATCAGGTCGATCCTTTTACTTCATTGTTTTATTACCCCGATTTTGTAAATATATATGGAAGCGTATACAGAATAAGCTACAATAGACTTATGAATACGTCTGATCCTTAAGCTTCAATACATACCAAGGAGGAATGCCGTCATGATTAAAGGTATCGCCCATCTGGCGTTCGATGTCGCCGATATGGAGAAGTCTCTGCATTTTTACTGTGATATTCTTGGATTCACCCGTGCTTTTGATATTCCTAACGATCAGGGCGAGCCCTGGATCGAATACATTAAGGTGCGTGAAGGACAGTTTATCGAATTGTTTTACGGTGGGCAAAAGAAACCGGAGCAAGTGGAGCGGCCCGTCGGATTCTCCCATCTCTGCCTCGAGGTGGAACATATCGAGCGTATCGCCGAGCATCTCCGCAATCAGGGTGTGAAGCTGGACGTCCCGCCGGTCCAAGGAAAAGACTTCAACTGGCAGTGCTGGGCAAGGGATCCTGACGGCAACCGGATCGAATTCATGCAGTTGGATCCCAAATCGCCGCAGATGAACAGTTAGAGCCTTAATTGGCACAGCTAGCAGCGCGTTTGGCGCGAAGGCTTTCCGGCAGCTGACTCTTTATGATCGCAAGGTCATCCCGTAAGCTTTGGGTTGGCCTTGTTTTTTCTTGTCCAGAATGTAGAGAAAGGCTGTGTCATTAAACATCTTGCCAACATCTGTTAATCCGGCTACAATATAACCACCGAATTATTCAAATTTGAATAATATGTACATAGTTGAATATGGAAAAGGAGTATCCTTAACATGAATGCACAACAAAGCAACATCAAATTGGTTGTGGCTGGTCTGCTGCTCGGCATTTTCATGGCCGCCATCGATAACACGATTGTAGCGACCGCGTTATCGACGATTATCCGCGATCTCCAGGGCTTCGACCAAGTCGTCTGGGTAACCTCGATCTACATGGTTGCCGTTATGGCCGGCACGCCGATCTTCGGTAAGCTGTCCGATATGTACGGACGGAAGCGGTTCTTTATATTCGGGCTGGTTGTCTTCCTGATTGGTTCCGCCCTCTGCGGGATGGCAAACAACATGACAGAGCTTATTATTTACCGGGCGATTCAAGGAATCGGCGGCGGTGCTCTTATGCCGATTGCGTTTACCATCGTCTTTGACCTCTTCCCGCCGGAGAAGCGCGGTAAAATGACGGGATTGCTCGGTGCCGTATTCGGTACCTCCAGCATTATGGGACCGCTGCTGGGTGCTTTTATTACCGACAGCATCGGCTGGGAATGGATATTCTATGTCAATGTTCCGATCGGGATCGTATCCTTTATCTTCATCATGACTTCCTACAAGGAGTCCCGTTCCCATGCCAAGCAAAAGATTGACTGGACGGGGGCTGCAACGCTTGTAGGCGCGATCATCTGCCTGATGTTCGGTCTGGAGCTGGGCGGGCAAACCTATCCATGGGATTCACCGCAAATTCTGGGCTTGTTCGGGGGATTCATTGCTTTGTTTATCGTGTTTCTATTCGCAGAGACCCGAGCAGCCGAACCTATTATTTCGTTCCAAATGTTCCGTAAACGCCTGTTTGCTTCGAGCAATATCGTTGCCTTGTTCTATGGAGCAACCTTTATCGTGGCAACCATCTACATTCCGATTTTTGTGAGCGGAGTGTACGGTGGATCGGCAACCAATTCAGGCCTCATTCTGATGCCGATGATGCTCGGCAGCGTATTCGGCAGCCAAGGCGGCGGTATGCTGACGACCCGGACTTCGTTTAGAAACATCATGATTCTGTCCGTCTTGTGCTTTATCACTGGCATTTTCTGCCTGAGCACGATCAGCCCGGATACGCCGCGCTACCTGTTAACGCTCTTCATGGTCCTGACCGGCTTTGGCGTCGGGTTCTCGTTCTCCACGCTCAGCATGGCCTCCATCCATAACTTTGATGCCAGACAGCGCGGCGCGGCAACATCGACGAACTCCTTCCTTCGCTCCTTCGGCATGACGGTGGGGATTACGATCTTCGGGATCATCCAGCGCAACGGCCTGAACAACCGGCTCGCGGAAGCCGGAGGAAACGCGCCGGCCGGTGCCGAGTTAAATGCGGATGCCGTCCTTTCACCTGAAGTGATGGGGCAGCTCCCGCCGAACGTGCGTGAACAGATCACGGCTTCCTTGGCGGATTCCATTGCGAATACGTTCTTGTGGGCGCTTGTGCCGGCGGTGCTGGCTCTGGTGTTCGTGCTCATGATGGGCAACGAACGGGTGACCGTTCCTGCCAAGGCCAAGGGAGCCTAATGGCATGTCAATGAAGCTGGCCATCCTGGGCTTGCTGCTGGAAGGAGACCATCATCCGTACGAGATCCGGATCAAGATGAAGGATCGCGGCATGGATCAGTATACGAAGCTCCAGATGGGCTCTCTCTATTACGCGGTAGACCGGCTTGCCGAGGACGGATATATTGAGGCAGTGGAAACCATACAGAGCGATAGCCGCCCGGACAAAACCATCTACCGGATCACGGATGCCGGACGAAAGCTTTTTGAGCAGCTGCTGCTCAAAAAATTCAGGGACATCGAGCCCGTGCACCACCCGCTCTATATTGCGCTGCCGTTCTCGCGGCACGCGGACCCGGCCGTTCTGGCCCCGATCCTGCAGTCCCGTATCCGGGAGGCAGAGCATCGGGTGAACCAGTCATATCAATTATACGTGGAACACCAACATATCGTCCCCCGCAGCGCCCAGCATCTGATGATCGGGATGTATGAACATGCCAAGACCGACCTGAACTGGCTGAAAAGATTGCACGAAGATCTAGTACAGGGAAAGCTCGGTACGATTGGTGAACCATTGTTTCCGGAGGACGGGCCCGAAGATAGATAACGGTAAGAGTTCTCCATCCTGATAATCAAATCTCTGAATGCGTAAAAAAAGAGCGGGCACTTCCCTCATTCCGGGTTGTGCTCGCTCTTTTTATAGGGAAACGAAATTTAGAACAGGACTTCATCCGGATTGGAGCCAAAACGTTTGTTTTGGTTCAAGCCGTCAATAGCTGCCATATCCTCCGCCGAAAGCTCAAAATCGAAGATGCCTGCATTTTCGCGAATACGATGCTCTTTAATCGATTTCGGAATGACGATGACACCGTTTTGAATATCCCAGCGCAGAATGACTTGCGCCGTGGTTTTTCCGTATTTCTCCGCGATCTGCGCGAGCACCGGTTGATCAAGATTGCCCTGCATCAACGGACTCCACGCCTCCAGGACGATACGGTTCTCACGTGCATACCCCAGCAGCTCCTTCTGGGAGAGCAGCGGATGCAATTCGACTTGGTTGACAACCGGTACGACACCGGTTTCCTCGATGATATGCTGCAGGTGGCGAATCTGGAAGTTGCTGACGCCGATGGAACGAACGAGTCCTTCTTTTTGCAGATGAATCAATGCTTTCCACGTGTCGAGGTATTTATCTTTTCCCGGCCAGTGCACGAGATACAAATCAACGATATCCAGCCCGAGCTTCTTGCGGCTCGTCTTAAACGCTTGCAGCGTCTTCTCATACCCCTGGTCATCGTTCCACACCTTGGTGGTGATGAACAGCTCGTCCCGCGAAACTCCGGATTCGCGAATGGCTTGCCCTACGCCCTCTTCATTGCCGTAGATGGCAGCAGTATCAATGCTGCGGTACCCTGCAGCGATTGCTGATTTTACGGACTGAATAACCTCTTCGCCTTCTTTGGTCTTCCATACGCCAAGGCCCAGCCATGGCATTTTTACGCCGTCATTCAAAGTAGGTCCATCGGTAAAAGTTTGATTGGCCATTCTGAAATCCCTCCTGTTTATGTAATGCAGCGGTTGTAAAGCCGCTTTCTCCAGTATATCAAAATCCCAGTATCCCGCTCAACGTTAGACTACTTAACAAGGTTGCTTTCATTTTTTAACTACTTTTAACCGGGGTTTAAACTTCGTCCGTTACAATGGAATCTATCTTATACACCATTAGCAGCTTAAACAGGAGGATTCACAAACACATGGAAACCGTTACGCTCATCGTTGCGATCACCGCACTCGCTCTCATCCTCATTCTATTCATCGGTAATATCATCAACAACGGACTCTCCGCCGCCTTCAACCTGAACATCCGTGCCAAAAAGTACGCCGTGGTGCTGTTAATCATGTACGCGGTGTCGATCAGCGGCTTTGTCCTTCTCACCCGGTGGTGATCCGTCTCCAATAGAAAAAGGGCCGTCCCTGTCAGAGGTATGTCGCCTCCGGGTTCAGCCCTTCATCCCTATCACTCCATATGCAAAAGCAATGCGCCGCGAGTCTAGTACTTGCGTCTAAAAATACCGAAGCTCAGCAGTCCGCATGACGCCAAGAACAGATACGGCCCCGCGGCCGCCCCTCTTATCGTCTGGCCAAAGAATTCTACGGTCTTGGATGACACGTACATCATCGTCAAAAAAATTGCGACCAGCGCAAAGGCGTATGCTATGATTTTATTCATCTTTTTCTCGCGAACCACTTTCAAAAATGGATAGATGAAACATACGATAAAAAACACGCCGCCCTGCAAAAAACCATTCTCTGCAGCCACGCCGATATCCAGCCATTTAAAAAAGAAAGAGGCCATCGCTAAACAGGTGGCTATAAAAATCAACTTGCTCCCCAGATCCCACTGCTTGAACCGAAATTTCATCCATGTACACTCCCCTAGTGTCAATCGCCCGGATGCCATAACATCCTTTAAACAAACTTAGGGTTCATTATACCGGATTTTTGCGGCTGAGGGTAGATCAACTACAGGTCTGCAGCACTATTCAGCCATACCGTTTTGTTCGCTGCCGGTTGACGTTTCCCCTGCTTAGGTTCCATATCCGGATATCCGATGTACAGGAAACCTAGCATCTTATCTTCAGGCTTCAATCCGAACGCTTGATTCATCAGCGTATGGAAACACGGCTCGCCCGTTCTCCATACGGCACCCAGACCCAGCTCATGAATTTGCAGGAGCATATTCTGAATGCCGGCGAATACCGCTCCGTACTCTTCAAGCTCGATCACCTTGGGATCCGGGGACGGTTCAACCGCCACACCGATGACAACCGGAGCCCGGTATGCCTTCGTACGTCCCGACTCGCGTGCTGCATTTACAGCCTCTTCACTCGTATCATCCCCGCCTGCCGCCTGAATGTCACCAAGCGCGTTGCCGAGCACATCACGGCCCTCACCTTGCATAACAAAAAATTTCCACGGCTCCGTGAGCTTGTGATTCGGCGCCCAGGTACCTGCTTCTACGATTTGTTCAATCCATTCCTGCGGTACGGCATCAGGCTTGACCTTGCCAAGGCTGCGGCGCGTGCGGATCGCTTCACTTACATTCATATCTGATTTCCTCCTGAGCTATATATAGTTGGATTTATTTTACACACTCCTAATTGAGAGTCTGTCTCAATTATAACAAAAAGCGCACCGTATCGCTTCTAAATTGACCAGTTGAAAATTAATGAGCTGTTTTCAGTTCTACAACCTCCGTATTACACCCTATAATTATTGTAATCCCCCCTCTATTTTACTAGCATTTGGTACGAAACGTCCGCATTTCCCCTCTCATTTTTCTTCTAGATTTCCATGCCATTATCTGGGATAATGATGTTTAACTCATACAAGAAGATTAGGAGGATGATTCATGACTGATAAGCCACTCATAACGCCAGAGGATTTGTACCGGATGCATTGGGTAAATGACCCTGTCGTATCTCCAGCTAGCGGAGCCATAGCTTATGTACATAAATCCGTCAGCGAAAAGTTCGACGGTTACCGTTCCCATATCCGATTGCTTCCTGCAGAAGGAAACCAGGACGTTCCCTTCACGTCGGGCGAAGCGGATGCCGCACCCGCTTGGTCCCCGGACGGGTCGGAGCTTGCTTTCTTGCGCAAAAAGGGCGATAAACCACAGATATGGATCATGCCTGCCAACGGAGGGGAAGCAAGACCGGTTACCGACTTGAAGCACGGAGTCAGCGCCTTCAGATGGTCTCCGGACAGCGCACGCCTGCTTGTTAGAAGCGAGGTGGAAGCTGCTGCAGAACCTACGGAAAGCCAAGAATCAGACAAAGACGGTAACAACAAGCTGCCTGAGGAAAAGATCATTAATCGCATTAAATATAAAGCCGATGGCGCCGGATTGTGGAATGAACGTCGACATCATCTATACCTCGTGAATCCGGCAACGGAAGAGTCCAAGCAAATTACAGAAGGAGATTTTGACGTATATGCCTTCGCCTGGTCACCGGACGGTGCCCGCATCGCATACAGCAGCAGCCTTGCCACGGAGCAATTCCCGGATCCGGATCTTCGTTTGACCGGCGATGTGTTCGTCATGGACCTTGCCAGCGGATCCGTAACCGAATTGACGGATGGAACCCTCTCGATCGGCTCCATTGCATTCACCCCGGACGGGCAGTATATGCTCATGCTTGCCAGCGATCTCAGCTGCGGTTTTGCCACGCTGACCAAAATCCACCTGGTCCCGCTCTCGGGCGGAGCATCCCGCGTCCTCTTCACGGACATGGATATTCAGCTGGGGCACGCCGCGGTCAGCGACATGAGAGCCGGAGCCGGAACGCCTCCTCTGTTCAGTAAGGACGGTCAATCCGTATACATCCAGCTCAGCCAGGATGGCGGCGTCCATATTGGACGTTTTGCCCTGGACGGTTCTTCTTACGAACTGGTGGTATCGGGTGAACGTGAGGTGTACCAATTTGCTCTGACATCGGAGGAGAACGTGGTGTTCGCCGCTGCCGACCCGCTGCAGCCCGGCGATCTGTTCAGCTTCTCTATCGCCAAGAACGAGGAGAAACGTCTGACAAACTGCAACGAGGAGCTGTGGAACGAGCTTACGTTAAGCACGCCGGAGTCCTTTACGTTCCGGACGTCGGACGGCTGGCCGATCCAAGGGTGGATCATGAAGCCAGCCGGCTTCACGGAAGGCGCGAAAGTCCCGGCCGTGCTGGAAATTCACGGCGGTCCGCAAGCCATGTACGGACATACGTTCATGCATGAGTTCCAGCTGCTTGCTGCAGCCGGCTATGCGGTATTCTACACCAACCCTCGGGGTGGCCACGGGTACGGTCAGGTACACGTCAATACCGTTAGAGGTGATTACGGCGGTCGGGATTACCAGGATCTGATGGAAGCGGTAGATTATGTTCTGGATACCTACACCTATGTCGATGCCTCCCGTCTTGGCGTAACCGGCGGCAGCTACGGCGGCTTCATGACCAACTGGATCGTCGGTCATACCGACCGGTTCCAGGCTGCGGTAACCCAGCGCTCGATATCGAACTGGATCTCCTTCTACGGCGTCAGCGATATCGGCTATACCTTTACACAGGATCAAATCTGGGGCAATCCTTGGGACGATCTCGAGAAGCTGTGGAAGCACTCCCCGCTCGCTTATGTGAAGGACGTCAATACACCGCTGCTCATCCTTCACGGCGAACAGGACCTCCGCTGCCCGATCGAGCAGGGAGAACAGCTGTTTATCGCGTTGAAGCGACTGGGCCGGGAAACCCAGCTGATTCGCTTCCCTGGCGCGGATCATAACTTGTCCCGAAGCGGCCATCCTCATCTGCGGGTTAAACGCTTGAGTCATATCGTCCGTTGGTTTGTGGAGCATATCGAAAAATAACATAAAAAGAAAAACCATCCCTGTGCGAGCTGGCGCAATGAATGCTCGCATCAGGATGGTTTTTTTATATTGGTTTTGCGCAAAACCAAGCTCCTCTTGACCTTTCATCAAACAGGACCGTACACCGTCTCGCCCGCTACAACGGTCTCCCTGACCAACATGCCCGAACCGTCCGCACCGCAGTCGAACAGCGTCAGGTTCGCCGGGTTCCCGATCGCAAGACCGCCCAACTGCGGCATATCCAATACCATAGCCGGGCGGTCCGTGACCGCGCTTACCGCTTCCGCCAGCGTCATATCCGTATAGCGGATCGCATTCGCAATGCCAACGTCCAGCGAAGAAGCGGATCCGGCCAGTATCGCCGGATTCGCTACCGTATGCAGGCGCCCGTCTGCCGTCAGCTCCACTTCGCCTCCGATGAGGCTGCTGTAGCGACCGGGAGCCATGCCGCCGAACATGACGGCATCGCTGACAAGCACCGCTTTGTCCCGTTTCGCCCGCAGCATCGCTTTCAGCACAGGGGGCACCAGATGGTGGCCGTCCGGTATAAAGGTGGCCCATAACCGGTCGTCCGCCAACTGATGCCAGATATAATTGGGGTGGCGCGGCATAACGGGCTGCGAACCGTTTCCCAGGTGCGTCGAAACCGTCGCCCCCGCCCGCACCGCTTGATCGATCTGTTCCCCTGCAGCCATCGTATGCCCGATCGCCACGACCACGCCCGCCTGGACCAGCTTCTCTATAAAAGGAACCGAGCCTTCGCGCTCCGGCGCGAGGGTCACCATCCGGATAAGCCCGCCGGCCGCATCCTGCAGCCGCTGAAACTCGTCCCAATCCGGATTCCGGATATACTCCCTCGGATGCGCCCCTCGACTTCCATCTTCACCGGATAGATAGGGGCCTTCCATATGAATGCCGGCAATCGAGGCGCTTCCGAGCTGTTTGGACTCGGCATACTTGTACAATCCTCGAAATGCCTGACGCATCCGGTCATAGCTGCCCGTGATAACCGTCGGCAAGTATGTGGCAACCCCTCTGCGGTGCAGCGCCCGCGTAACGCCTTCAATATCGCTCGGCGACGTCACGGTTCCATTCAAATCGTATCCGCCGAAGCCGTTAACCTGCACATCGATCCAGCCGCTGCTGATCCAGGGCAGCGCCGCCGTCTTCTCGTCTTGCCCCAACCGCCGGATAGCCGTAATCCGACCGTCTAACGCTTCTACCTCTACCGGCTCACCGGTATGCGGGAGCTTTCCACGCCACATCATAGGCATCCCCCTAACTAAGCCCATTGATAAATCGGCGCTGCCGATGCTTTATCCAGATATAGCATCCAGCTGGGATGCGTCTTCAGGATGGTAGCCGGCACCCGGTTATCCACCACGCCTTGAATCGTATTCTGAATGGCTGCCGCTTTCGCCTGATGGGGCACGACCGATACGATATGCCGGCTCTTCAAAATCTGTTTGACCGTCATCGTAATCGCCTGTTTAGGCACGTCCTCATTCGATGCAAACCAGCCTTCCCTTACCTGCTGGCTCTTGCATGTATCGCTGAGATTCACGATCGTATAAGGCGAATCGTTATCAAAATCAGCCGGCGGATCATTAAAGGCAATGTGCGCATTCTCCCCGATTCCGATCAGGGCCAAATCCACGGGCGCTTCGACGATCTCCTCATTCAGCCGCTTCACCGTTTCCTCGGGATCGCCCTCCCCGTTGATGAGCCAAGCTTGGCCGACGCTCACATATTTCAGGAAGCGCTCCTTCAAGTACTTGCGAAAGCTCGCAGGATGAGATTCCGGCAGCGCGATATATTCGTCCAAATGGAACATTTCGATTCTTTCCCATTCCAGATTCAGCTTCACGAAGTGCGACAAAAACTCGAATTGCGACGCGCCCGTCGACAGGACGATGCGCGCTTTTCCTTTGTCCGCGATCGTATCGCGGAGAATGGCCTCGCAAGCGCGGGCCGCCTCCAAACCTGCTTGATCCGCATGTTCCAAGATGTTCAACTGCATAATGATAATTCCTCCTTGTTGTACAGCGTTATCGAACGGCAAGCCTTAAGCGAGAACGCTGCTATTCAGAAACTCCTCCAGCCTCACCATGCGCTTCTCTACACGGGAACGCTCGGCGGCAAAGGCCATCAAATGACTCTTTATCGACGCTTGGGCAGAGGTTGAACTGTTATGCCGTCCCTGAGATTGGACCGACTTCACAAAATCCGCAATCAAACGCATATCCCCGCCGCCATGTCCTACATGACCTTCGGGATCGACGAGTCGGATGACTTCCTGCTTCCCGCTGCCGAAGCGGCGGATCTCGATCTCGTTGGTTTCCATTGTGGCCCGAATCTCGCCCTCGGTCCCCATTAGCTTGATGGTACGGTTACATTTCTCCGTGAACGCGCTCATCGTGAACACCGCCGTTATGTCATGCTCGAATTCCATACTGACGACCTGATGATCCACGACATCGTTATCGCAGTGGTAGACGCACCGGCCAAAAGGGCCCTCCAGCATCGCTTGGTAACGCGCTTCGTAACTCGGGTCGTTGCTCGCGGCCTCGCCTTTCCAGCCCGCATTCTCGATCAAATACGTATTCGGTGCATAATACTGGCATTCATGGGATACCGGGCATCCATCCAGGCAGCGCTTCGGCGCGCCCGGCGGAGCCGATTCCGGTCGAAAATGGGACAGATGTCCATAAGAGGCCACGCTTAGGCATTGGCCCCCCGCCAGCCATTGCATAATGTCAAGGTCATGGCAGGACTTGGCCAGAATCATCGGGCTGGATGACTCGCTGTTATTGAAATATCCCCGCACATACGAGTGGGCCTGGTGCCAATAGCCGACGTTCTCATTGTGCTGGATCGACATCAAGCGGCCGATCCTTCCCTCATCAAGCAGACGTTTAAGCTCTTGGAAAAAAGGCGCATACCGGAGAACATGGCAAATCGTTAAGGTACATTCGTAGGCTTCCGCCTGCCGGCCCATATCGATGCATTCCTGCCATTCCGGCGACATCGGTTTTTCCAGCAGCACATGGTACCCGGCTGCCAGCGCCTTCATGGTCGGCTCATAGTGGTCACGGTCCCTCGTACAGATGAAGACCGCATCCGATTGACGGGGTCCGGCAAACAGGTCATCCCAGCTCGTGAAGCATTTCTCATCCGCTATCCCGAACTTCGCTTGGCAGCGGCTTCGCCGCACCTCATCCGGATCGGCAACGGCAACAATCTGCATTTCCTCCGGCCGCTGGATCGCATAACCACTGTAGATCATGCCGCGAAGGCCGGCCCCGACCAGCGTGACCGTCAATGGTTTTGGTTTACTCATGTTCTTCCACTTCCTTTCCCTCTAGTCGCCTGCGATTTTCTCCCCGCGATGGGTTCAGCTCGGAGGGATCAAGCACCTTGAAAATACCGGGAAACACGACGCTCATCGCTTCCTCATCCTCAAGCTGCCGTGCCCTGACCAGATCAGCCGCGCTGCTCACAGGATGAACGGCCGTAATCTTCCCGATTCTTCGGTCAACCTCCGCGGCAAGCTGCACATACAGACCTTCCCGACCCACGGTATAGAACGGGATCGCTCCCGCCTGCCACTCATCAAAATGCGAGATGACCTCCATACACCGGAGGACATCGTGTGTGCGCAGCGCGGCCAAACTGTCCCCGAGCCAGATCAAATCATCGGCAAGCTTATGCAGCACGCCAAAGTAGGAATGCGCTGGTTTCCCGTATATCGGATAAGGCTCATGGGGACCGACGCCGGACGTATTCAGCACCAGTACCGCACGGCCGGATCGGCAGGTCTCCCGAATCCAGGCCCAGTGATCCTTCAAGCGGCGGGTTCCACCACGCCAAACCGCAACGGTCAGCGGCTGCCTTCGTTCGACTGTAACCCCGGCCAGTCGGAATACATAACCGCTGTTCATGATGCCTTCCTGCGACCACCACAAGCGATAATCGGCCTCAAGGCCCTCCACTGCGCCCAATCCAATAATGCGCGGGTTCAATTCGCAAGGCTTGCGGAAGGCACAGATTTTCTCCAGCAGCCACTGCCTTGCTTGATCCTGTCTTTGCTGCGTCGGCAGCAGCGAACGGGCTGCTGCCAGTTGGTCGTAGCGATCGGCATTGAAGTCCCGGATCGTCCTTGCATCAGCATTATCCCGATACACCTGACCGCTGGGACTGCACCACAGTTGTTCCGGAGGCAGCGCCTCTATCTTCATGGCATCGTTGGGAGCAGCCTTCACCTCAAGATGCCGGACGAAGAATTCCGCCGCCGCCGCGGCCAGCCGGTCCGTATAGCGGTGCGTCGAGGCATCGGTCACAAGCTGCAGGTCATTCGGGTGACCGAGCAGCTCCCAAAAGCGCCTGCAGCGATCAACGGTGCGCCGCGTGCCTTCGATCGGGAAAAAATCGTATTCCGCCGCCAGCACGATTAACGGCTTCGGCGCAAAAGCGATGAGCAGATCCTCATGGTCGTAACCCAGCCCGGACAGGCCCGGCCATACCTGCTCGGCATCCTGCACGCCGCCAGCATGCATGTACAGCTGCCGGTTCATGATGAAGGTGGCCGGAGCCGCTGCCGCAATACGTTCATCGCTGACCATCAGCATGGCCGTCTGCGTTCCGCCGCCGGAGTTTCCCGTTACGCCGATCCGCGATGAATCGACCTCGGGCCGCTCGCACAAGTAGTCGATGGCACGCATGGCATCGTGAACGAAATAACGGGCTACGCTGTCGCCGAGCATATGGCACTGAACGCCGTACTGCTGATGCTCCTTCGTTCCCCATACGAAGCCCCCTTCCCGATCCTCGAAATCATGAAGGCTAAGGCGCTCGCCCTGCCCGATCGGATCAATGGCCAGCACGATGATGCCTGCCCGGACGAAGTGCTGGATGACGCGCTGATAATAGGCATCATGCTTCGCCCCCAGCTCGTGCCCGCTCAGAAACAGGACGGCCGCGGAGCGTTCTTCCCGGTGATCGGGCAGATACAGATTCGACGTGACATCATACCCCGGAAGGGACTCGAACATGACCTTCTCTACTTGAAAGCCGGTTCCGCGAATACTTCCCGTCGTGCGTCCGTTACGAAGGGAATCGGTTCTACCACCTGACATGTTACCGGCGTTCCCGGCGAACCAGTGCGAACACTCCTTAAGCGGAGAGTTGTCAGGGGATGTTTCCTCCCCGAAAACCGGCCCTTCCTCCCTTTCCGGGTTCGCGAATGCATTGGGAAGACCACCGATGGATCCCAGGAAGGCCGCCCTTATGTCCTCCTGCCGCTTTCTTGCCGCCTCGGCCGTGACGATGGCGTCCCGAATGGTATCCCCGGCGGCAAATGCGGCATCGGAACGCTCGAACACATGCGCCTTCAATTGATCCCGCGTGTCGTATAACGTGCAGATATACTGCTCCAGTTCCTGAACGCTGTTCATCTCGATGAACTCCCGTTGACAAACGTCGGCGAAACGTCCGGAAGCTTCATCGCCCGGCCTTCGGCAATGGAGCGATTGGCTGTGGCGCCAATCAGAAGGGATTCCGCGCCTACCGAGCTGTCGGCTTGTTGGCCTAGCGGATCCTCGATCCCGCCTTCGAACAGTGCCTTGCGCAGCTTCGCATCCCCGCCGCCATGACCGGTGGCCGATGTATTGACCTCGACCAGTTCTTCCGTGCCATCGGCTCTGAAGATATGGATCCGGCTCGCTTCCCCTTGCTTCATATCCGCGTTGCTGTATACATTCGAAACCTCGATCCGGCCTTTGCTGCCGTTGATCGCGGCGCGCCAACCCTCATACGGGCTATAGGCGACGAGAGAATAGGTCAGCATCGCATCATTGTCATACCGGACATTGACCGACATCGTGTCATAAATGTCGATACGGCCGTCAAACAGGCACCGGTCCCGCCAATAGCCGTCGGCTTCTTCCGCCTGGCGATAGTATTTTTCAAGAAACGGATCCTTTTCGATATCCATATAGAACTCGCACTCGCCTTTCCGGTGGCAAGTCAGGCACCGTTCTCCATGATCCTGCCGGTCGTCCCCGTACACCCGTCTCGTCCCGAACGCATGAACTTCCGCGGGACGGCTGTTCATCCACCAGTTTACGATGTCGAAGTGATGCGTGGACTTGTGAACCAGCAGCCCGCCGCTGTTCTTCATCTCGGCGTGCCATCTGCGGAAATAGTCCGCGCCATGCCGGCGGTCCAGAAACCACTCCAGATCAATATGGTAAACATCTCCGATGACTCCTTGCAGCAGCAGTTCCTTCACGGTCGCAAAATAAGGCGCAAACCGAAGGTTGAACGTGACCGTCACCTTCTTCCCGCTCTCCGACTCCGCCTGCAGGATCTCTCGGCACTTGTCCTCGTCAATCGTCATCGGCTTCTCACTAATGACGTCGCAGCCTGCCCTCAAGGCTTGCACGATATAGGTATGATGCGTGTAATCCGTACTCGCCACGATTACGACATCCGGCTTCGCGGCGGCGATCATTTCGTCAAAATCATCATACACGGGTATTCCCCCGCACTCCTCGCTCAGAAAGCGCGCCCGCATGGGATTGGCATCATACACGCCTTCAAAGGCAAGGACGCCTCTCCAGTCAGTAACCATCGGCTTAGCAAACATATACAGCGCTCTCGATCCAGCGCCGACCAGCACATACTTCTTCATGTCGTAAGTTCCTCCTTCAGCCTTTCATCCCTGTCGAAGCGATGCCTTGAACAAATTGCTTCTGCGCGAACAGATAGACGATAACGACCGGCAGCGTCGTAATAACGGCCCCCGCCATCAGCAGCGCTTGATTGACGTTCTCCGATTTCAGGTAGAGCAAGCCGAGCGGCAAAGTGTACAATTCCTTGTCTTGCAGGTAAATCAGCGGGCCCAGCGTGTTGTTCCACGCGCCCATGAAGGTGAATACGCCCAGCGCCGCCAGCGCCGGCTTGCACAGCGGCAGATAAATTTTGAAGAATATGCCCGGCGGGCTGCAGCCGTCGATCGTAGCAGATTCATACAGCTCTTTGGGCAAGGATTTAATGAACTGATGCATCAGGAAAATACCGAACGCCCCGCCCAGAAAGCTGGGGACGATCAAAGGGTAATACGAATTTAACGCCCCGAATTCCTTCCAGATGAAATAGGTCGGGATCATGGTCACTTGCGACGGAATCATCAGGGTAGCCAGCATGATCATATAAATGAGCCCCCGCAGCCGAAAGGTAAACATCGCCAGCCCGAAGGCCACGAAAGCGCTGGAGACCAAGGATCCCACCATCTCGATCGAAACGATGAAAAAGCTGTTCAAGGTATATCGACCGAAGTCGACTTTATTCCATATCGTCACATAGTTATCCCAATTCAGTGGATTCGGGATGAGCTGCGGCGGCATCTGCGAGATGGCGCCAACCGTCTTCAGCGATGTGGACAGCATCCATATGAACGGGAACACCATGAAAACCGCACCGGCAATCAGCAGCAGGTACATCAGCACCTTAAGCAAGGGGTGAGTCGTCTTAGTCATAGTGCACCCACTTTTTCTCGAAATACTTCTGAAACAACGTGAAGCTCAGGATGATGACAAACAGCAGCCAGGCCGTTGCCGATGCCGGTCCCATTTTGAAGAGCAGGAACGCGTCCCGGTACACCAGCAGATTCGGCACCATATTTCTCTCCGGTATGCCCGTGGTGATGGAACCGAACAGACCGAGGAACACGTCGAACGCCTGGAATGCCGAGATGGTAGACAAAATCATGACGAGATACACCATCGGCGTTACCATCGGGAATACCACCTTCGTCAGCTGCTTCCAGCCATTGGCGCCATCGATCTGCGAGGCTTCCAGCACCTCTTTCGGAACGTTCTGCATGCCGGCCAGAATCATGATCATGGATTGGCCCACGCCCTTCCATACCTGAACGATTGCGATGCTGGAGATGACCATCAGCCAATGGCTGCTGTCAATCCATTTGACGGGGGCAAGCCCGACAGACTCCAGCACCCAGTTGATCACGCCGTATTGATAGTTGAACATCCACACCCAGACCACGCCGCCGGCGATCCACGGAGTCACAACGGGCAGGAAATAGAACAGCCGGAACAAGCCCTTGCCCCGGATGGCCTGATTCAGCATAAAAGCGATCACGAACGCCATTAACGTCTGAATCGGCACGAAGATGAGCGCAAACACAAACACGTTCCGGATGGACACCCAGAACTCGTGCTTGTTCAGGACCCGCACCCAGTTGTCCAGCCCGATCCACCGCGGCGGGTTAAACAAATCCCACTCCGTGAATGAAATATACGTGGAGAAGAGGATCGGAAATAAGAGAAACACCACGACATTGATGACAAACGGCAATGTGAAGATATAACCCCAGTATCCTTGTTTCTGCATGACACACCTGCCTTTCGTTAACGGAGCAGGGATGCAGTCCGATACGTCGCCAAGACTGCATCTCCCTGATCCATGAAAGTTATTTACCGGAGTCCAGTACATCCTGAACCTTGGCATGAATATCCTTCACGCCGTCTTCCACCGAAACATTGCCTACCATGATTTCATTGACCACCTGCTGCACCAGAATGCGCCATTCGCTCCAGGTAGCATTCTCATCCAGGGTAACGCCGCCTTCGTTAATGCCGTCCGTGAAAGCCGCTTTGTTCAGAGGTTTGGCGGTGCTGTCCTTCAATTGATCCAGCGCCGACTTTTTTACGGGCAGCGTGGATCCCGTCTTGACGATGATATCCTGCACTTCATCGCTGAGGTAATATTTCAGGAACTCCCAGGCGGCATCCTTCGATTCCTGCTTCGCTCTGGAGGAGACCAGCCACGTGTTGGCTACCATCGGAACATAGCGCTTGCCGTCAACCCCTTTCGGAATTTTGACGACATCCCAGTTCGTATCGGCAAAGCTCTCGTTCATATTCACCTGCAGGCTGTATTGAAGGAAATACATCGCGGCCTTGCCGCTCGCGAATACTTCGAGCTCGCCGCCGTTCGCTTTCAGGAAATCGATATCGGCAAAATAGCCTTGATCCAAACCGTCATACAGCTGCTGTAATCCGGCCGCGGTTTTGGGGTCGTCAAACCGCGATTTCGTCAGGGTGTCGTCCAAGGCGGAGCCGCCTGCCTGCTTGATCCAAGGAAACCAGCCGTTGGTTATGGAAAAGGAACCGATGAATCCGAATTGGCTGGTTTGGTCTCCTTCCTTGATCGTCAACTGCTTGGAGGCCTTAATGAGGTCGTCATAGGTCCAGTCGTCGGTCGGTACCGGCACGTCGGCCTTCTCGAAGACATCCTGGTTATACGCCAGCGCAATCGGGTTAATGCCGTGGGGGACACCCCAGATCTTCCCTTCCGGCGTTTTGGCGGAGAACAGGCCGTCGATGTATTCGTCCGCTTTCAGGTCGGCATCAATGTAGGAGGACAAGTCCTCTGCCACGCCTCGTTCCCCGTAGCTAAGTATGGTGGCGTTCTCCTGGAACCAGACGTCCGGCATCGTGTTGCCTGCAATTTGCGTGGCGATCTTGGACGTAAAGTCCCCCCAAGGCGCCTCTTGGATTTCAACGTTGATGTGGGGATGGGACGCAATAAAGCCGTCGATAATCTCCTTACTCGTCACCTCGTAGCTGCCGGGTAGCCCAATTTTGAGCGTCACTTTGTCCTTGCTGCCTCCCGGTTCGCCCGGCGGAGTTTCCCCGTCGGTTGACCCGCCGGATGAGGAGCACGCGGTGAACACCATCATAAACGCAAGCATCAGGGTGAATACCTTTACCTTTTTTGACATTGAAAACCCTCCTTTTTGAGTTACAAATAGAGATTGCGTGTTTTCTGCTCCAGCTCATTCCAAAGGTATCCATTTTATAGTAATCGATTTCTGTAACGAGTATAGCATGGAAGCCCTTTCTTGAATAGCGTTTTCTATGCTCCCAACGATTATTTTTACAATAAAAGTCTGAATTCAAGCGCTATATAAGGCATTCCAAGGTTCAGCACGAATTGTTTTCCATTCGCTAAATCAAGAAACAGATAGGAAAAAAGTTAGTAATCGATATCTTTTACTACAAACAAATAAAGCCCGAGCAGTTGTGTTATGCCCGGGCTTTATGCCATCCTTGTATTTACTTGATCTCCCGGATATCCCGGACCGATTTTCTCTCCAGCAATTTAGGCTGCAGCATCACATCAAACATCGGACTATCGTCGCCCTGCATCATATCCAGCAGCATTTTGCAGGCCATCTTCCCCATCTCGTAATCGGGCTGCTTCATCGTTGTGAGCGGCGGATGAATCATCTGTCCCACATCAATGCCGTCAAAGCCCATCACTGAAATTTGCTCGGGCACCTGGATGTCGCGCTGCGACAATTCGTTGATCACCCCAAAGGCCATCATGTCGTTGCACGCAAATATCGCCGTCGGCTGCGGCGAATGTTCCAGTAGTCTCTGCGTGAGCTGCTTACCCGTGTCGAATTCGGTGATAGCATTATACACTTCCTCGGTCGGGGACTCGACCACCAGCGGCTTGAGACCCGCGTCCTTCATCGCCGACATATAGCCCTGATGAATGCTTCGGCGGCTTGGGCGATCCAGCTTGGAAGTGACGTAACCGATGCGCGCATGCCCCTTCTCCTGCAGATGCTTGGTTGCGATGTAACCAGCTTTGTGGTAGTCGAACTCAATCTGGTTAATGTTGTCCTCATCGATCTTCTGATCGATGGCGATGACGTTCAGGCCAAGCTTCATCAACTGGATCAACTGGCTCTTATCCTTGGAGATCGAGGAGATGATCAGGCCTTTGACCTGTTTCTCCATGATCGTCCTTAGATACTCGTCTTCCAGCGATGGATCTTGCAGGGAATTGCATACGATTACCGTAAAACTATTCTGCCGAGCCACCTCTTCGATCCCGAAAATGACGGAAGAATAAAATGGGTTCACAATAGAAGGAATGATGACTCCGATCGTATTACTGCTATTCTTCTTCAGCTGCTTGCCAAGCATATTCGGAATATAATTGGACTCCTTCGCGATTTTCTGGATGCGCTCTTTAAGCTCCTTGCTGACAGGATAACTGCTGTTGCTTAACACGCGCGAAACCGTCGCCGAAGAAACATTTGCCATCTTCGCTATATCATGTATCGTGGTCGGCTTCTTCATAGGATCCCTCACTTATAGTAATCGTTTACTATTGTAAAGTATACAAATAGCTGACATAGAAAGCAATAAACCGATGAAAATATCCTTAACGCTCATGCCCGATCCGCAGATCCCGCATTTCTCGGCTATAATCCCATTGGCAGAAACGTTATATTTAGCCGCTGAATGTGACGAACGCCAATATCGATTAGTTTTCCGTGCCGCTTGCAAACAAAAAAAGACCGCCGGGTCATCCCCGGCGGCAAATATATTGGTGGAAGGAATTTCATGGTTCAGTAGGAATAAGGAGCAGCTAAAAAATGACTAAGACTGAGATTACACTTCAGGTGTTCCGTAGGTTGCAAACCAACCCTTAATGGTATTGAAATCATCCGTAAAGGACAGGGAGAGCAGCAGCAGAACGCGGGCTTGCTGAGGACTCAGGTTGTCACCTGAAATGATGCCTTCACCGCCGCCGTATACGCTGCCGGAGCCTGTACGGGTCGTTGTTACGAAAACCACCCCCTTCTCAATGGCTTCCTTGCGGGCCGCGCTCATCTCTCTCGAGATGCCGCCTGCACCGGTACCGGAAGTAACAATGCCTTTAGCTCCGTCTGCCACAAAGCCTCTAATCGCACCACCGCCGGCTTCCTGATAGGAGATTGCAATTTCAACCTTCGCCAGGTCCTCTTTCGTGATTTTGCTCAGATCAAATACCGGTTTGCCTTCCCCTTCCGCCTTCATCGCTCGAAGGGGAGCACGGTATATTCGAATATTCTCATCATCGATATATCCGACGGCGCCCAGCATAGGCGTTTCAAACGTGTCGGTACGGTAGTCATTGGTCTTGGTTACGCCGCGCGCCAGATGAATCGTATCATTCAGCATAAGCACCGTGCCGAAGGATTCCGTGCGGCCGCTTCCAGCCAGCTTGATGGCATTGTACAAGTTCGCCTGCGCATCGGAGCCGATTACCGTCCAAGGCCGCATGGAGCCGGTAATGACTACAGGCTTGTCGCTTTGCACCGTCAGATCAAGGAAGTACGCAATCTCTTCCATCGTATCCGTCCCCGTCGTTACCACGACACTGTCATAGACCTCAAGCGCATGGTCCACCGTCTGGGACAGATCATACAGGTCCGCCATCGTATACGCGCTTGATCCGGAATTGCCGAACTGGAGCGTGCTGATATCCGCGATCTTGTCCGTATTGGGAAGCTCGCCCACCATATCTTCGATCTTCAGCGTACCTGCCCGATAAGATTGGAAGCTGGTGGCATCCGTCGATTGGCCCGCCAACGTGCCGCCAGTCGCAACCACCAGCACGTTGGGCTTGGTCGATTGCTTGGAAACTTCCGATAGAGGAGGTACCGTCGTATTCCTTCCCGGCGCTGCAGAGGTCTGTACGGGTGCAGCCGTACTAACCGTGCCTTTCACTTCCGTCACCGTGGCAGCATGTGCCGCATAGGTTCCAAGAGGAGATAAGGAAATAACAAAAGCGGTGAATGCAGCGGTACTCCAGACCGCTAAAGGACGTTTGGACTTTGGTTTCATCATGGCACTCTCCCTTAATGTTATAATATATTACATATAAATATGTATTTGTTAGAGTTATTCTATTTAATGTTATTTAATATAACAAATTGAACATATGATAGAGAAATCGTTTACAATTAAAGATAAACATCAATATCATTGAATTTTCACACTTTTTCAATGAATTTAAAATATTATATTCCAGAATAAGGGAGTGCTTAAATGATATGATAGATGCGGATTGTGTAACATAACATTACATATGGATTAGCCGCTCAACTTTTTAAACCGATCCTTTGAACACAAAAAAAGGATAGCCCCTCATCATACGACTGGACTATCCTTGTACATACTGTCGTTGGTTATCGATCTAAGTTCATACCGGCATCATCATGCGTCATAGGCCATAATGTTATCAACCACGATGTGATTGATCGAATAGGAGCTCGCTACCGCGCGTTCTCTTAAAAGAAATCAATGAACTTAAGCTCCCTACGCACCGTCAGACTCTGCATTGGTATGGGTCGTTATATGGAATTCCTTCATCATGTTATGGAAGCGTGCACCGAAGCCTTCGGCGGCCTCCAGGAAATACTGCTGCTTCACGACAAAGCTGCCGCCCTGCCCGTTATCAAAAACGTAATATCGTATCACCGGATCATCCCACGCTTTACCGCCGGTTCCGCCTACTGCACGCACCTCCCAGCCTTGAATCGGTTCATCCACCAGATTCGTCTCGACCTTCGGATACTCTTGCAGTTCCGCCTGGATCTGCTCCGCAGCGGTCTTCGGATCCATGCCCGCCTGCGAAATTTCCATGAACACGTCCGGATAGCGGTCATCCGTCGGTTTCTCCTTCAATTCGATGCGGTCCACGCCCGATTCATGGACCATTTTAAACCGGCTCTCATCAATATAAATCACATAATCCGCACCCTCATGCAGCTGATCTACGCTCGTTTCCGGCGTACCCTCAAGCTCCTGCTCGACCGTTTTCTGAGGAGCAAACCATTCCTTCACCTGATCAATAAACGCCTGAACCGGTGCCGTCTGGAAGCTGACGGTCAGCACAATGGCTGCCGCAGCGGCGGTTCCCGCAATCCATCCTGCCGATCTTCGACCGGAACGGCGGCGTCCTTTCGATTCCCGCGGAGCAAAGGCTGTTTCGGCTTCCACTGGCCGCTGGGCTTGCTCGCTATGAATCCGCTCCTTAATCGCCGTCCAAATTTCGTCTTTTTGTCGCATCGCGTCATCCGTACCCTTTTTCAAGCCGTCTTTAATCTCTTGATCCAATGGATCACGTCCCATGCTGATTCCCTCCCCTATTCTGCAGCATCCATTCCTTCAACTTCTTTCGGGCTTTGAACAATCTGGACTTCACCGTGTTAACATTCAGCTCCATCATGTCCGCGATATCCTTCTCGGCAAAATCATTCAAATATTTCAAGATCACGGGAATCCGGTGCTGGTCATCCAGCCGCTGTACCATCTCATATATCTCGCCGTGCCGGTCAAAATCGTAGGTGTCGGTTTCCGCGGGAAGATCCCTCTCCTCCGATATCTCGGAAGGCACCACTCTCGCATGTTTCTTCAAATATCGGTTGCACTCGTTATAGAGAATCCGGTTGAACCACGGGTCAAAGGGTTTGCTTCCATCATAGGCACCGAGGTTTCGGTAAACCCGGATAAACGTTTCCTGGACCACGTCGGCAGCGTTTGCCGGACTTCCGGTTACTGCGGTAGCCGTTCGAATCGCCCGATCCGCGTATAACCGGTAAAGTTCTTCGAACCATTCGTCACTGTATTCCGTCTTTAGTCGTTGTATAAGGTCGTGTACCAAACCGCGCTTTCCTCCTTTCACTTGGCCAATCACTTACAATACCCCGCCATGCGGGTAAAAAGTTTTCGAATGCGTCATTTTTATAGTATGGCAAAAAAAGGATACCCCGATTACACGCTGTTCGGAATATCCTCTACACCATATCGATCCTTATACAGATTAAACCTTCCCCGCTTCAATGCCATACAACTGCCTTACTGCACTGCCAAGAATATGGGTAATCATCAGGGCAATGCTGCTTGGAGACTGTTGCATCCCGCTTTCTATCCAATGCAGGAGAATGCTAAGGTTCGAGGCAGCAAAATAAGCGATCATAAAATCCTTCGGCACAATCGTCTCCGCTAAATCGGGCCTGAGATCAAGTATTTTAGAAATATGCTGGGTCTGCAAAAACTCCTTGATTTGTACCGCAAAAGCAGGGTCGCCCTTAGGACCGAGAATCACCCGAAAAAAATCGGCATGTTCCGCATAATATTCGATCACGTTCACCATGGCGGGATCCGGCTCGCTCCTCGCTGCATAGGACAAATATTCATAAGGATTCAGCTTTTCCATTCTACTCCTCAATCCCTCCCACACTTCACCTTTAACCTGTGAGAGCAGATCGACTGCATCCGTATAATGCAAATAAAAGGTGCTGCGGTTAATGTTGGCTTTTTCAGTCAAATCGCTTACGGTGACACGGTCCGGCCCCTTCTCCTCCATGATCTCAATTAATGCTTTACGCAGCTGCTCCCTTGTCCTTGCTTTACGGCGATCCAGTTTCTCTGACATGGCGCAATCTCCTCTTTTAAAAAAGTCATTTATAAGAAATTAGACAGTTCCGGATGAATGTATCTACTATGCAACACATTGAAAAAGATTGCGGATTGATCCCATGTATTCCCTATTATATGATCCCATTGTAGTCAATAATCAACATCAATGTCGATTAATTCGATTAGAAAAAGCAAAAACCTGAATGTTCGAATGTCCAAATCTTCGATGAAGGAGGGGCAGGTTATGAAAAAAGCTGCATTACAAATTGAAGGTATGAGCTGTGAACTGTGTGTCATGTCGATCGAATCCGCGCTGCGGGAGCTAGGGAGCAAAGGTTCTGCAGATTTGGCAAGCGGTACAGTAACGGTAGAATATGATGAAAGCCAACAATCCCTGGAGAAGATAAAAGAAGCGATTGAAGAGCACGGATATAAAGTCCTGCAGTCATGAAATCAGTCCAATGGAGGTGACCCGGATGAGCAGTCCGTGGGAATACTTTACGCCGGAGCAGCAGAACAAATTAAAACAGAAGTTCGAGCAATTCGACCCGGAGCAGCTGAAGCGAATGAGAAAAGAATCCAATGAAATCCTTGGTAAGCTGCGAGCCGGATTGGAAGCAGAGATACCGCCAACCGACCCAGCTATCGTCTCATTCGCTCGGCTTCTTGAGGAGCAGAAAGCGCTCTTTCATGATCATGATCCTGAATATGAACGAGCCATTGAACGTTTTCATCTAGAACACCCCCATCAGGAAGATCACGGAATCGACTTAAGGTTTTATCAATATATTCAAAAGGCCGCATCAGCCCGGTAACGTTGTGAAACAAAGGGATATCTCGAGCCAAAACTCGGATATCCCTTTGTTGTTTCGTATAGATGGTTAATACTCAAGCATGGACTGGGGCAGGTTCCATCGGCTGTGCCTGATGGCTCACCGGCTCGACCTGCTCTGCCTTTCTCAAGTGCTTCTGCCCGCGCCAGCGGAAGAAGGACAGCACGCCCCGCAAATACTCGTCGGCAATCATGCAGGAGTATATGCCGATGAGCCCCCACCCCATGTGAATACCGAGTACATAAGAGAGCACGGTCGCGACCAGCCACATCGAGCCAAGGGAAATATACATCGTAAACCTTGTGTCTCCGACCGCATTCAGCGAGTTGCCGAGTGCCATGTTGAGCATTTTGCCAGGCTGGAGAATCAGATTCATGCCCAGGAGCGATGCACCGATCGCAATGATGGTTTTATCGTCCGTAAACAGCCCCAGCAGCTGCTTCCCGAACACATACAGCAGGAAGGCATTGACGACAACGTAAATAGCCCCGATGCCCAACGCGCGGTACGCGCTCCGATAAGCCTCCTTGATCCGGCCTGCGCCGAACAGATGCGCGATCTGAATCTGGGCAGCCATCGCGATCGATGAGCCCAGCAAGAAACAGAAGGATTCCAGGGTATTCATATACGTACGTGCTGCCAGCTCGGCAGCGCCCAGCGTTGCAATGAAGGAATAAATGATCAGCTGCGTAAACACCCAGCAAGACATATTGATGCCGAGCGGCCATCCAATCTTAAGGATTTCGCCGAACAGCGGACGGTCAAACACCCGGAATTCGTTCCATTTGATCCGGTATTCAAATGAACGAAGGAATATATACAGCAGTAAGAGCACAGCGAGCAGCCGGCTGACCACCGTCGAAATGGCGACGCCGGTAAGTCCCCACTGCGGGAAGCCGAAAGCGCCGAAAATAAACCCATAGTTCATAATGACGTGAATGATATTCATTCCGATCGCTACATACATCGGCGCACGCGTGTTGCCGGTGTTCCGGATGACGGTGCTCATCGTAGCCATCATGGCAATCAGCACCATCCCGCCGCCGACAATGGAGATATACGTTCCGGCTAGCGGAAGCAGGTGATCCGGCAGCTGGAGAATCGAAGCGATGGCCTCCGGCATCGCAAACAATATGACGCTGCACACCAATCCGATGATCGTGGTGGCACTCACCGCCATGATGCCGATCGTTCGGGCATCGCCCGTTTTATGCGAACCGATCTTCTGGGCGATGAGAATGCCGGCACCGCTGGCAACCGTCATGAACAGCGTTGTCATGGCTTGAAACAGCTGATTGGAGAATCCGACCACCGCAACCGCATCATCGGAAATCCGGCTGACCATCAATGTATCCACCGCTCCCAGCAAAAACTGCAGGAACAGCTCGATGAATATGGGCCATGCAAGAACCCATAATGTAAATTTGTTTGTGTTTTTATCCAACATTCCAACCTCCACCCATGATGTAAGGGTTAAACACAATTCATGATGAAACGGTCTTTAACCTTCTCAAATTATAGATGGTATACTGGAGTTATAATATCATTTTCCGAACGAAAACTATCAAAATTCAAACCTCACGAATCACGAAAGGGCTTTCTTATGACGATCCTGAATTTTACCGTTCCGCCGCTGCCGGAATACATCAATAGCGGGCTTACCCGGGCCCCCATTCACAGTGGACATCCCAACCGCAAGAACATTGGCATCTTTGATCTGCTCGTGGTCATGAAGGGGCAGCTCCATGTCACGGAGAATGGCAATCCTTATGAAATCAAACCTGGCATGTTCCTCATCCTGCGTCCCGATACGCATCATTTCGGCACGAAGGGATGTACGGAGGAGACCGATTATTACTGGCTTCATTTCCAAACCTCCGGGGACTGGCACGCGGACGAAGCCTGCCAATCGCCTAGAAGAGAAGAGGCTCCGGAACTGAAGGCGATGACGCCGAACTATTTTTCCGTCAACATCCCCCAATTCGGTACCCTGCCTCAACCGGAAAAGGCCTTGGAGCTTCTGGCTACCATGTCTTCGTTGGTTCAGTACGGTCACCAGGCCAAATTTCTGTGGCGGCAGCAGGTGGTGTTCCAAGAGCTCATCGAGCAGCTGGCCGCCGCACTGGATACGCCGGTGTCCTCCCCTTCCTCCGCTTGTGCCGAGCGGGCCGCGGCTTATCTGCGGAAGCATTATCGCGAAGAGTTCAAGGTGCAGGAGCTGGGTGAACGTATTAACTTCCACCCTGTTTATATCGCACGCTGTATGCAGAAGGAATTCGGCTGTTCGCCCGTTGAATATTTGCAGCGTTACCGGATCGAGCAGGCCAAAATGCTCCTCATGCAGACCGACTTCAGCATCAGCCGGGTTGCTGAAGAGGTTGGTTTCAATCATGCAGCGTACTTTACCTCCTGTTTCACAAAGCAGGAAGGGATCTCACCGCGTAAATACAGGCAGCGGTTCTTCATGAATTAATTCATTTTTACGCAAAATCTTAGAAAGTGGCTTGCAACCTGTGCGGGAAGTCTTTATAATGAGAATTAACCATATGATAATGATTATCATTACCGGACAAGTGAGAATGTGTTGAGAATGGACGTTTAAGCTCCTACACGCTTCGCTTGGAGAGTTTATATATAAAGGAGAGCCGATTGACTTATGAAGACGACTTCCCGCCGCTGTTCTCTGCAAATCGATGATTATTTGGACCTGCTGAACCTCGCCATCCAGCTTGGAGACGTGAAATGGCAGAAAGAAATCACCCGCAAAATGGAAATGACGCTGTCTACGCTGGAGACTGCAACTCAATAAATAATATCATAGGGATTACATAATCCTGCATATAGGAAGACACCCGATCGCGAATTCCAGGCATGTCCCAGGAAAGCCGATCCGGTGTCTTTTTTCTGCGAATAGAATAAACGATCCAGTCACGGGACTGGATCGCCGGTTCTTTAGCTGCCTCGAATTTGGCGCCACATCGTCACCATATCGATCCAACCGCGATGTTCGGTTATTTTACCATCGGATACCCGATATTGACGGTACAGCGTGACATCAATGGTATTCCCTGTTGGAGAGCTGCCAAAAAACATGCCGGTATGCGTACCTTTTACACCCATTCTGACTAATACCTTATCCCCTTGGGCGATCATCTGTTCCACGTTATAGTGTTTATCCGGAAATGCCCCCAGTATGGTTAAGGCAAATTGTTTCAGACCTTCTTTCGATTGATAAGAATGCTCTTGATAATCGGCCGATAAAAATTGATCCGTGCTGTCCATATCACTCTGATTCCAGAAACTCTCGATAAACGCGGATACCGTTTCCATATTGTTCTGTTCTATTGTTTTCATCATATAACATCTCCTTTGTTCGTTGGGCTTTCCGATTGCTATGCCTGCTATGCCGTTAACATCCGCAGCTACTTTGCCTGGATTTGGGGCAGCAGCGTCCCTGTATCGAACCAACCGCTTTGATCTGCAATCTTCCCATCTACGATATGAAATTCCCGGAACTGGGTAATCTGAACGGATTTGCCCGTCGGCGGGTTTCCTGCAAAGTTGCCGTTATGCGTTCCTGTAATAACGATCCTTGCTATGACCTTCTCCCCTTGGGCTAAGGTCTCGGCTAGTATATAGTGTTGATTCTCGAAGGCTTCTGCCATCTGTTCAGCAAAAAACTGATCCGTATGATAAATATCCCCTTTATTCCACATCTCCTCAATCTTTGCGGTCACCATTTCGATATTGTTCTGCTCTATGGTCTTCATGAAAAACATCTCCTTTGTTGGTTATTTGCATTATGAAGCAGGCTGCTCTTTATCCCTCAAACAGAGACAATGGGATACTATCAGCTAATGCCTTATATCCTTCATCGCTAAGATGCAGATGGTCGCCAAAATCATAGGCGGGAAGCAGTTCGTTGGGAGCTTCGGGATTAGCTAATGCCTTGTCAAAGTCAAGCATTCCATCGAATACATGTTGAGTACGGATCCACTGGTTCACTTCTCGGCGAACCCGTTCCTTTTCCTCCGAGTAATACTCTGCTTTGCCAAACGGAGTGAGGGTACCTATATAAATGCGCACCCCCTTCCTTTTCGCTACAATAGCCACCTCTGTCATGCCTGCCACAATTTGATCTGCAGTCGCATCCCCAGAGCCGATATCGTTAATGCCCTCAAAAAAGATCATGTCTGTAATTCCCGGATGAGAGAATACGTCGCGATCCAAGCGTGAAAGCACATGTTCTCCAGCTACGGGTAGACCAACGTCTGGACCGCTCTTTAGAATCTGATTCCCGACGATGCCGGAATTAAGGACCGAAATTCCCCGGTCAGACCATTCCTGAACAAGACGATCGTAAAAAAAGTCGGGCCAACGGTGGTTAGCATTTGAGGTGGACGTGCTCCCTTCTGTAATCGAGTCGCCCAGGGCAACAATCACACGTGAATTCCATTCCTGTGACAAAACCTCCATACCGGATATCCAGTAGCAGGAGTGGGTCTTTTGCTTAAAGAAATCGGCACTGCTATCCGAAGCGTGGTCCCCATCGGCAATATAGGTGGATTGAGGTGGAGAAAAATGCCACGTGGAAGTTTTAGTTGGTTTAGGTACATATATACTTATGGCCACATCCACAGCTCCGCTCACGTTAAGATCCACGGGGTCGGTATAGATTTCTTGACCGGCCGGAATGATGATTGTGGCTTTCCCATCGATTGTGACATGTCTATTGCTGCCTGGAACCGTATGCCCATCTTTAATGGAAAGCGCTACGTTAACACTGCCGAATAAAACCTGTTCGGAACCATACAAATTGGATAGCTTTAATCGTATGGTCGAGCCGGCTGAATGGGGGTGTACAATCATGCGGATGGTCTGGTTATCAAATGTGTCGATGGCGAATCTTGCATCGTAGTAGGTCTGACTTGCAAACCAAGAGCCCAACCAACGATTGCCCGACTCTACAATGGCTGCTCCCGTCTTCCTTATGCTTGGTTGAATAACCTCCAAATGAATCCTCCTTTCCGCTTGATACGTTACCATATAGTCACGTATCGGGCGCGTCGTTATAAAATTACCTGTAAATGCGCAGCTACCCTCAGCACGATTCGCGGATTTGGAATCCGCCAAGTCGCTTTACCGTAGTGACATGACATCAACAGTAAGCATCCGGGTCAGGTCCAGGAGCTTCTCCACAGCACCTTCAACCCTCTCCCTCATCCCCGCATCTAACGGAACACCATCCGGATCAAAACCGTGGGAGCCCGCTCCGATAGAGATCCACTCCGGACTGTTAACCCCGTGCAAATTGCGTATAATACTCTGTAGATGAGTCAGCGAACTCACTCCGACCGGTCCGCCCGCAGAGCTCACGGAAAGCACCGGCTTACCCGATACATGACTTGCATTCATGTAATCCAGGGCATTTTTGAGCACCCCTGAAATCGAGCCATGATATTCCGGTGTTGCGAGGATCAACCCATCCGCGCTTTTGACCATTTCCAATACATACTGGACGTTGGGGTTCAGTTCCTCGGTGTCAGGCGAATATAACGGTAACTCCAATTCCTTCAATTCAATACATGTGACTGAAATTTGGCGACCTTGCAGCAGCCTCCCGATATAGCGAAGTAAAAACGTACTTGTGGCTCCTGCGCGATTACTGCCCGCGATCATAACAATTTTCATATGTTTCCTCATCCTCCCTGTACTTTTTAACCCATATGGATTCTTAATCATCCAGACCTATGCAATTTGCTATTCTGCTTCGTCACTTTCATACCTCCCCTTAGTCCATTCAAATGCCTTAAGCTGACAAATGATTCGGTGTATGATAATATGTGACTATACTGTCACGTTTATAATACGTTACCATTTAGTCACGTGTCAATAGCCATTTAAATTTTTTTAGCATGCTGTTAAGAAGGAGATGTCACGATTGGAAAATGAAATCTTTAAAGCACTGGCGGATCCCAGCCGGCGAATTCTCTTGGATCTGCTGTATAAATCAGATGGGCAAAGTTTAAGCGAACTGTGTGTTCCCCTGGAGATGACCCGATTCGGTGTCATGAAACATCTTCATATACTGGAGGAAGCCGGTCTTATCACAACGAGAAAGGTCGGCAGGGAGAAGCTGCATTATCTGAACTCCGTGCCGATCCGTCAAATATACGACCGGTGGGTCAGCAAATACGCTGAGCCCTGGGCCCTGGAATTAACATCCCTTAAAAATGAATTGGAGCGTGAGCCGAATATGGAACAGAAACCCCGGCATGTAAACCAGATTGCTATTAAAGCAGCACCCGCGCAAGTATGGCGCGCCATTACCGATCCGGCCAAGACATCAAAGTTCTGGTACAACTGCTCCATCCAATCCACCTGGGAAATCGGTTCTCCTTTCGAACTTAAGAACCCCGAGGGCAAGGTACAAGCAGAAGGGAGCATTATAAGCTTAGATCCTCCGCATAAGCTGGTCCTGAGCTGGAGGATGTTAATAAACGATGATACTGCCAGCGAGAATCCCTCACGCATTACGTGGGAAATTGATCCCCATGCTGAGCTTGACGGTGTGACCCTTGTAACGGTTATTCATGATGAGTTTGAGCAGGCCAAACATACGGCGAATACGCTCAAGCTAGGCTTGCCGATTGTACTGTCGGGATTGAAAACCTTACTTGAAACGGGTTCAACGCTTACTAGTCCATAATGGCATCAACGGTGAAAAACGGATTCGAATGTAAAATAATAGACGCCATTTCATATTAGAGGGAGAACCCTGCCGCTTGACGGTCAAGATTCTCCCTCCTTGTATAAGACAATATGATTATTGCTGCCATGTCCTCCCGGCGTTTTCCAAACTACCCCTGCTGCAATCCCGCACCCGTTTGTACCTTGATCCGGTATTCATGCGGCGAGATCCCTTCCAGCTCTTTGAATACGCGCGAGAATTGCTTGGTGTTCTCGAAGCCGACCGCTTTGCCAATGTCCGCAAGTTTCATGGTACCGTCCAGGAGCAGATCCTTGGCCTTCGTAATCCGCAGCTTTTTAAGATAAACCACAAAGTTCTCACCCGTATGGGCCTTAAACGCTTCACTGAAATAAGAATAATTCAAAGACACATAATTGCTGACCATCGCCATGTTCAGCGGCCTGTGATAATTCTCCTCCATGTAACTTACCGCTGCCTTGATCTCGGAATGCTCACTGTGGGCGGAACGAATCCCTTTAACATATTCATTCACATGCAGCAGCAGATGCTCCAAATTTCTGAAGTAAGTGTGAAAATGACGGTAATTGTCCATCGTCCCTACCTTGCGGTACAACTTCAACACTTCTACCATGGATTCCCCGTACACGCGGAACACCTCATCCAGCACCTGCTCATTGATCCGCTTGCTGACATGTTCCAAATAATCGATGGCCACATGCGGCATATCCCCGATATGAAAAATATCCAGCAGCAGCGCCTTGATCTCCCGCTCCCGCTCCGTGCCGAGCATGTTGCCCAGCTTGCGGATGCTCTCTTCCGGCACTGGATACGTGCGCAGCTCCCCCTGAATATCATCATGGCTCATCAGCCTGACGTTGGGATGGATGAACGTATAGCTCAGAGCGGTCAGCGCCTGAATGTAACAGATCCGAATATCTTCGATCCGGAAGCCTTCCCGGCTAATGCCCACGAAGAGCCCGTCCATCTCCCGTTCGGTAAACTGCCGTGCCAACTCCTCGAATTGTCCGTCCGGACTGCCGATGAGCACGACCCTCCCCTTGCTGTCCAGAAAGCAAGCGTTGATCCGTCCCTCCACTGAAGCCCTCATGTTATCAATCAATTGCTTCAGCTCATCCTTGTTCATGGGATTGCCGTCTTCGTACTTATATTTCATCACAGCGACTCGGAATGGCTTCACGAACGAATCAAACCCGATTTCGTTCGCAGCAGCCCCCATGTCCATCCCCTGCCCTTGGGGCAGCTCCAGCAGCTCCTTCAGCCGATGGGTCTGCAGCTGCTGAAGATACACCTCGCTGGCAGCCACCCGGTTGTGCACTTCCGCTTGCCGGATCAAAACTTCTTCTGTCTTTCGGAGGGCAGCGAACAGCTCATCCCGTCGAATCGGTTTAAGCAGGTACTCCTTCACCTGGTAGCGGATCGCCGCTTTCGCATATTCAAAATCGTCATATCCGCTCAGGATCAGAACGACGGGTTTCATCTCCAGTGTTCCTTCCAGTTCAGCAAGTGCCTCAATGAGGCGGATTCCGTCCATGACCGGCATCCGGATGTCCGTAATGACGATATCGGCCGGTGCCTCGCGGAAGGAATCCAGAGCTTCCTGCCCCTGGGCAGCCATGCGGATCTCGTACTGATCCGGGAATTCCCGTTCAATCATCGTTTTCAATCCATATCGGATATTCTTCTCATCATCCACGATCATCAGACTTCTCATGTCCACTGCCTCCTCCTGTTAACAGAACTTTAGGGAATGTCATGGTCACCTGCGTGAACTCCCCCTCTTGACTCTTCACTTCGATTCCATATTCATTCCCGTAGAACAACCGGATTCGCTGGTGCACATTCCGAAGCCCGATTCCTCCAGCCTGCACGCCGCCGCGCCCGTAATCTACGGAGGGGAGTTCCTCATTGTCCGCCGTTCTCAGAATCTCGCCCAGCCTGCCCAGTCGATATGGCTCGATCCCGATGCCGTTATCCGTGACGTTAATCGTGATCCGGTTCTCTTCCCATGCAATGGCATCAATCTTGATTCGCTTCTCCTGATCCGGGAACTCGGGCCAGGCATGCTTGACGGCATTTTCCACGATGGGCTGCAGCGACATTTTCAATACCTCGAGCTCCATGAATTCGGACGGAATGTTGAGTTCAAGCCGAATCGGCTCATCGAACCGGATATTCATCACATCGATATAGTTGCGAATATGGCGAAGTTCATCCCTAAGCTTGACATACTCCCCCGACCATTTGAAGTTGTAGCGCATCATCCCGCCAAGGGAGGTCAGCGCGTCCGAAATCGTGCGCTGCCCTTCGATTTCGGCCAGCATCTTAATATTTTCAAGCGTATTGTATAGGAAATGGGAGTCAATCTGGCTGTGCAGCGTTCGCAGCTCCGCTTCCTTGGTCACCGCTTGCTTGCGGATCCCTTGGGCAATCAGTTCATTAATGGTTCGGATCAGTTTGTTAAAATGATGCGCCAGTTCTCCCACCTCGCCGCCGCCTCGAATGGCAATAGTCGCGGTCACTTCTCCCTTGCGGACTCTCTTCATCGTTTCCGTTAAACGACGCAGGCTCTTCAGGATAATGGAATTTAGATAATAAGTAATGATCGACAGCAGAAAAATCAATACAATGTTCGCCGCTATAATCTGCCACTGGGCCTTGGATACGTTATTCAGTGCCCCCTCCAGGGAAACGACATTCAGCACGTGGGCATGAAGCCGCTCCATCGGCGTCGCAATCAGCAGGAACGAGGAACCGTCCAGGCTGAATCTGGCATGTATGGTCTTCTCCGTATCGCCCCCCTGCAACTTCAGCTTTGCGAATTGAAGCTCCACCTCGTCCCGGAGTCCCTCGTGACTGGTCATGAACGATTGGCTTCGGTCCATGAACAGCTGCCCTTCCTGATCGACAATGACCATCTGCGAGCTGTCATCCACGATACCGGCAAAGGTCTTCGGAGCAAAATACTTGAGCAGCATATCCACCTGGATCACGCCACTGTAACTCCCGTTAAGGACTTGGCGAATCAAGGACACCTTCGGCAGCTCCTCCGACACGTCCGCTGCATAGCGCTGCAGGATATCAGGATCGCGGTGGTTGAACACCCACAGTTCTCCGCCATCCAAATCCTTGACTTTAGGGAACCAAGGCTCTTTAGCGATCCGTTTCTCCTGGAAAATAATCGGCCACATTTCCGTCACGTTTGAGTTGTTTGTATATAACCGAAGGTGCGTAATATTCGGATTGTTGGTTTGGATCCGCTGGATATCCTTAAAAGGCCCCCAGGCCAAATTCATCAGCCACGCCGGCTCGGGTTCTTCATGGATTCGGAGATAATCCTTGATGCCGTCATCCGAGATCGCCAGCTGTGCCGCCATTTCAATCGCCTCAATCTGATTCAGCATGTTCATCTTCTCGATTTCCAGTAGGAATGAGTTCTGGTTGAGCGCATCGCTGATATAGGTATCCCGAATCTGCTTGAAAAAATAGTTCGACACGATCATGCTCGGAATGAGCAAAATCAAAATATAGGCAGCAACCAAACGGCTCTGCATCGACCTGCGACCAAACCAATACGTAAACGATTGAATAAGCGATCTCATTCGCGTGATCATGACTGTCACATCCCGTTTTCATGAAATGACCGTAACCGAGTCCTGGATGGAAAGGCAGCATAGCTGATCGGATACCATCCTATATTAGCTCGTGATGCGACAAAAGGCACCCTATTTCGACAAAATCGATCATAGGGTACCTTACGCCTGCATTCTGTTTTTTTCACGCTCGAGCGAAAATCCTTACTTCAGGAACTCCTCAAGCTTCTTGACGTTCTCTTCGTATTCTTTCTGTCTGTATTCCTGAACCTTCGCGAATCCGAGGGATTCACGCTTCGCTTGGTAATCGTTCCAAATTTGGTCGAACTCGGCATCGGTTTTGGCAAAGATCAGCTTCGGCAGGATTTTACCCCACTCGTTCAATACCTTGTCGTTAATGATGCCTTCCTCGGAGCTTGCATCCGGATCCAGCTGATCGAATTGCGAGAAGCTCTGGGTCTTGCCGCGAGTCCAGTCTTCCATCTGCTTGAACGGCTCCACGGCCGGAGGCGCCCAAGCCGGTGTAATGTTGGTATCCATCATCATCCAGAAGGTATGGGATGCGCCATACTTCTTGTCGAACGCGCCGCGGTCGCTGTTCAGCAGTTCTGCAACCTCAGGCAGGAATTGATCCTTGCCGTCAATCGTGTCCCATGTCACGCCTTTTTCACCAAGATAGGTATCACGCTGACCTTCTTCGGAGATCAGGTAATCCAGGAAGCGGATGGCGCGCGCTTTGTCTTTGACGTTCTTGGAGATCAGGGTAACCGTCCAGCCGGAGATTGAAGGACCCGACAATGTCGGCTGATCCAGATTGGAGTTAGCCGGTCCGTCCACTGCGATGTACACGGAGTTCGGATCGTTTGCATACAGCGCGTTCTGCTGGTTCGCCATATCGCTGCGTTGATATAGCATGGCGAAATAGCGGCCCTGTGCGATTTTTTCTTCCATCTGCGGACGTTTATCCACGAAAATATCCTTGGACATCAATCCTTTTTCATTCGCCATACGGAACGTCTTCAACCATCTTACATATTCCGGATCCGTGCTGCGGTCATACAGCTTTCCGTCTTTATCCTGCGGAATGGCGAGGAAGTTCTGCAGGTAGCCCTCGAGGGAGCTGTTGCCTTTTTCATGGAAATCATGCAATCCAAACGGAATGAGCGGCTGTCCGTTCACGTCCGGGAACATTTTCTTGGCGTCCTCAAGCGCTTTCAGGAAACCTTCCGGCGTACGCATATCCGGGCTTCCGAGCGCCTCATACATGTCTTTACGGACCAGGAACGTTTGGTTGGAGGTAATGTTATCGCCAAACTTCTCATAGTCCTTCGGTGAAGAGGAGGCATTCGGGTAACCGTAAATGTTGCCGTCATCCTTGGTGTACCACGACACCTTCGCAGGGTCGGTTACTTTATAGAAATACGGATCGTATTGGTCGGCCAGTTCGTTCAGCGGCAGAACGAGGTCTCCTTCGATCATTTTTTTGACAGCGTCTTCATACCATCCCAGCGTAATAAAATCAGGCAGTGTACCGGAAGCAATCATCGTATTCATCTTCTCAGCTTCGTTCCCTGCCGGTACGATGAAGTTGACATTCACTCCCGTCTTCTTCGTTACGTATTGGGAAGTAATGTCCTCGCCCCATTTGTTCGGGAACCAGGCAAAGTTGATGTACCAGTCAAATGTAATCGGGGATGTGTCGACTTCCCATCCCGGCTGATCCTGAGTCAATTTTACTTCTTCTGCCGGTTTGTCTTCCTCTTTTTCCGACGCGTTATTATCACCGCCGGACGAGCATGCTGTTGTAAAGGCCATGACCAGTGCGAACATCAACAACAGAAGGCTCTTTGGCTTAAGCATCTTGCTCATGTGTGTACCCCTTTTCTTATTTAGAAATATGATTATATAGAACTCCCGCCGGATTAGGCAAGAGAAGCTACCTGTAAAATATCCCCTCTCCCGGATGTTCCCGGGAGAGGGAAGCTGCGTTATCAGAGACCGAGAATCAACCTTTAATGGAGCCGATCATCATCCCTTTGACAAAGTACCGCTGCAGGAACGGATAGACGAAGACAATCGGCGCCGTCGTTACGACCATGGTTGCCATCTTGATCGATTGGGAGGTGACCGTCTTGGCCACGCCGCCCGGCACCTGGGCCATCATCTGATTGGAGCTGGATTGAGCGACGACCTTATACAGATACGTCTGAATCGGCTGCAGATCCGTATTGTTGATATAGATGACGCCAGTGAAATAGTCGTTCCACTGAAACACCCCATGAAACAAGGCAATCGTCGCGATAACCGGCATGGATACAGGCAGCACGACCCGGAGGAAGATGGACCAGTCATTAGCCCCGTCAATCTTCGCCGCCTCCTCCAGACCGTCCGGAATTTCCCGGAAGAAGGTCATGAAGATGATGAGGTCAAAGAAACTGAACATGGCCGGTATGATGTAAACCAGGAAACTGTCGAGCATATTCAAATCCTTGATCAACAGATACGTAGGAATCAGCCCGCCGCCGAAAAACATCGTTACCGTTCCGAGCAAAATATAGAATTTGCCGCCGATCAGACCCTTCCGCGAAAATGCATAAGCCACCATGGCGGTGAAGAGGACGTGAATGAACACGCCGATCACGGTTTTGGCTACGGTAATGCCCATCGCCGTCATGATGCCGGAGCTCTGAAACACCGCGCTGAAATTCTCGAGACTGAACATCCGCGGCCACCAATAAATCCCTCCGCGCATGGCGTCCTGCCCGTCATTGAAGGCATTCACCAGCACGTACCAGATCGGGTAGATGGTCAGAAAGCATACGATCAGCATACCGAAATTATTGAATATATCGAAGAAGGCTTCGCCTTTGGTTCTGCGCTTAAACATGGATTATTCGTCTCCCTTCTCGCTGCTCTCGCTAGAATAGTGATGTGTCATTCAGTTTTTTGGTTACCTTGTTCGCGATCAACAGCAGGATAATCGCAATGACGGATTTGAACAATGCGACGGCTTGCGCATAAGAGTACCGTCCGTTCTGCATCCCGGTGTGGTACACAAAAATATCGATGACGTTGCTCGCGCTTTCGTTCAGCGAGTTTCGGAGCACCAAAATCTGATCGAAGTTGGAGTTCAGCACACCACCAACCGCAAGAATGAAGAGGATGGATATGGTCGATTTGATGCTTGGCAGCGTGATATACCACATTTTCTGAAACCGGCCTGCGCCATCAATCGTCGACGCCTCGTACATTTCAGGCGAAATGCTGGCAATGGCTGCCAGATAGATAATCGCGGACCAGCCAAGCTCCTTCCATATATCCGAAGTGATAATAATTCCCCAGAAGTATTTCGGTTCGGCCAGATAGGTGATCGGCTCATCGATAACATGTAGAGCCAGCAAGATATTGTTGATAATCCCAATATCCGCAAGCCAGGTCATCAGAATGCCGCCAAGAATGACCCATGACAGGAAGTGAGGCAGATAAGAAATCGTTTGAATGGTCCGCTTGTAGCGAACGGACCGGATTTCGTTCAGAAAGAGTGCAAAAACGATCGGAAGCGGAAATCCGATAAACAGCCTCAGCAAGCTGATCCCGAGCGTGTTCCGCATGACGTTTGTAAAGTCCTCGTCCGAGAAAAACTCCTTGAAGTGCGCAAGCCCTACCCATGGAGCTTCGCCAATGGACTTCACGATATTGAATTCTTTAAATGCAATGATGACACCGTACATGGGAATGTAGTTAAAAATGATCATCCACGCAACGCCGAGCAGCGCCATAATTTGGAGATGTCGTTGGCCGTAGAGCTTTCTGAGCCATCTTTTTCTGTCAAGCTTCTTCTGTACAGAAGGCTCCATTGAGGGACCGACACCGGTTTCGGAAACGTCGGCATGAAGTTGATTTTGCATGGTTATGACCTCCAGGTTGATCCTATCATTTTGAAAACCTTTACATTCTCTATGTTTATATTGTAGATCGTCCTTTCTCTGCACGAAAGGTTTCAGATTTCGTTTCAAGGGGCTCATTTTTCGGGTAGACTCCGGCATTTACGAAAAAATATTTCCCCAAAAGCGAAATATTGCGCCCTGCGCTCATTCAAAGGCACAAAAAAAAGGCATGAACAGCAGCCTCCATAGCTGCCATTCATGCCTTCCCTCTTACTAACGATCTTTCGCCACAAGCGATCCATCGGATCGTCTCACGGCGGTATCATTTTTTTCCTTACGTATATCAAACGGTTTCCCCGTTATTCCCCTTTGTCTTCCCCGTGTTGTTCCTGTTTGCTTTCGTGTTCCTGTTGGTATTTCTCACGCATCAGCTTCTGCATGATGAATTTCTCCTGATCGTTCAAGCCGCCTTGGTTATCCTGGATGATCATGTTGTCAATGTTTCGCTTCAGTACCTCGGTTTGCGTGTTCAATACATTTCACTCCTTTGAATTTTGCGTCCCTTATGATGTAACATCATTCTGAATCAGAATGAAAGGGTACACGTATTACTAACCATTCTCCTTCCAATGAAACAGAAATAGACGGATTTACCATAAAATCCGAAGGTAGCTTCAAGAAGAATTTGTGTTTGCCCAGCGCTTTCTCTAGGTATTAGCTGCTATTTGCGCTCGATCTGAATCCCCTTAGCCAGAGACTTCTGTTGTTTATTGGTATTAACTAGCTGCGGCAGGCTTCTCGTTTCCTTGACCATGGGGGATTGACACAAATGGCATACCGGTTCCGTGTCGAACGCAAAATCGTCCCGCATCCACCCTTTGCAGTCTTCCTTAGTGCATGCCCAAACTTCCGTTATTTCTTCAGGAATACTCTCCATCGAGTTTTTACGCGAATACATGAACGCTCCTCCTTATTCTCGTCTTAGAAAATAGAAACGCCGTATAAAAGAAAACTGCCCTTAATGTCACACATTAAGGGCAGTTTTCAATTGTAATTACAATTTAACAACGTTCTCAGCTTGTGGTCCACGGTTTCCTTCAACGATGTTGAATTCAACGCGTTGGCCTTCGTCAAGCGTTTTGAAGCCGTCGCCTTGGATCGCGCTGAAGTGAACGAATACATCGTTACCGCCTTCAACTTCGATGAAACCAAAGCCCTTTTCAGCATTAAACCATTTAACAGTTCCTGTTTGCATGGGGGAATCCTCCTTGATATATATTTACATGACCTTTTTTCTTCGCAGACGGAATAAAAAAATTCACATATTGCACAAGGTTACCAGAAATGACAACCCTCTACAATATGTGAATTCAGGTCGATTTCGATATTCATATCTTAACACATTTGACTGCCGATAGCAAATACCAAAGCAAAAGATTCTGCGGAAAAATTAAAGTTATTTTATTCGGCATCATTCCGATTAAGCACAAGCAGGCATATACAACTCCCGGCATATGCCGGGAGCTGGATCCGGAGCAGGTTTTTTACGCGTAAACGTTTACTTTCGCAATTCCTCCAGCGTTTCCTTCCAGCGCTGCAGGGCTTCATCCGGGTCGTGCAGCTGAAACTTCACGGCCGATATAATATCCGCATACTTCGCGATATCCTCGCGAACAGCCACTACCTCGGCATCAAAACGCTGCAGCGGATGCCGGGCGTCCGGCAGATCGGGAAGCGCTTGAAGACGCATCCGAACATAATGGGCCGCTCCATCATGGATCGCCACCAACGTGCCCTGTCCGGTGCGAAGAAGATTGCCAGTCGTAACCGTTCCCTGCCATAATGCAAGTCGAAGCCGGCTCCGGTCTAAAGCCAGCACCTCCCCCACGCTGAGCATGGCCGTATTCGGCCATCCATCCTCGGTTACGCTCAATAGCATCATCGCTTCATACTGTTTCGACTCCAGATCCGAGCCATCCAGCCATTGGCACAACCCTTCTGATATTGCCGCCTGTTCCGTCACAGCGCCCTCTCCCCTTCAACTAATAAATTTAACGCGCTTCGGTAAATTCCAGCCAATCCAGCTCGATTCGGCCCTTATTCACCATCAACACCAGATCCACAGGGCCTTCCTCCATCGGCATAGCCTCAGCCACCCTATGGACGTCCCACTGCCCTTCGCCAGAGTCGGACAAGGAGATAAGCTCAGGCTCCCGGTCCCCGATCTGGAGCATAATATCCACCGTTCCCTCGGGAATCAGGGCCCGAATGTCCAGATGAAAGACATCTACAGAAGCGCAATACGCATCATAAGCAAGCCAATCGCCCTCCCGGAGCTGTACGCATACCAGGTTATCCTCTATCCATGGCTTGCCGCCTTCCGGAGCGTAGCTTGGTTTCTCCGCCTTGCCCGTCATCATCCGCATCGGAACGCCGTCAGAAATCCGGAAGCCGATATCCTGGCTGGCCTTCGTTTCAATATGATAAGAAATGCCCTCGCCCCGATATCCGTAAAACTCCGCCGGAATCTGAATGGGCAGCCGGCGCAGCAGCGACCGGGATACGTTCGGGTAAGCATCGCAGGCTGCCAGCGGAAGACGGTCCAGGTATTCGTCAAGAATCGCTTCGGCTTCGGCTGAAGACGGCTTCTCACCGCCTTCCAGGTAACCCGTCAGTTTATCCCAGCCTTCCGGCATGCGGATCGAGAACGGCGAATTCTGGGTGTTCATCTTCTTCCAGGTCCAGAAGTTCCAGGATATGTTGTGGTCCTCGAACATCCGGAAGGCCCCCGTATACCACTGCAGATTGTTCTCCCCGCCTTCTCCCATGAAGATCGGCACATTCCACTCCTCGCGGAGATCGATATACTTCTGAATGCTCTCCGTGTCGGGATTGTTCCAATACTTATGGAACTGCAGCATCAGGTTATCATCGAATGTATCGTCAAAAATGCTCCAGTCCGTAGACCAGTGCACGCCTTCCAGAATGATCATATGACGCTTGTCCACTTCGCGTATAGCCGCGGTGATTTCCTTATACAGCGGCATCACCCGGTCATTATACTTGCTGAACCAGTCAGGCAGCGGTTCGTTAAGCAGGTCGTAACCAGCAACGATCCACTCGTCTTTATATCGTTCCGCCAGCATACGCCACAGCGCCACGGTCCGCTCCGCGTTCAGCCGATCCGTGAACAGCTCCGGCAAATCCCGCTCGGAATCGTCGATATTGGCGCCGGTCTGTCCGCCGGGCGCGCCATGCAAATCCAGAATAACATACAGCGAATACGTCCTGCACCAATCGATCACCTGATCGATGAGCTTCAAATGTCCTTCGTGGAATACAAAAGGTGGCTGCTGTCCTTCCTCCATCATAAACCTGGCATTGATCGGTACCCGAATGGAGTTAAAGCCCTCAGCAGCGATCTGCCGGATGTCGGCTTCTGCGATATACCGCTCGTAATAGGTCTCCCAGAACACGGATGCCTTCTCCTCGCCGATCAGATCCCTGATCATGCCTTCGATGCGCCGCGGGCGGTCCCCCTGCTCCGGCATTTTCCACATGTATCCTTCCGGCAGCAGCCAGCTGCCAAGTCCGACTCCCTGCAGCAGAATTTCCTGCCCGTCCCCATTCACCACGCGTTTGCCGTCAGCCTTAACAAAACCGCTTACCAAAGGATTTCTGCTATCATTCATATTGGCATTCCCTCGCTTCCATGTCTGTAACGAATGTAATTGACCTGTCCATACCAATGACGACATGCGTCCTACAGGCCAAACATCAAACAAAATATAACATGTCATGCCGGGCAATAAACCTCATTCCGAAAATCAGGGAACCATTCTGAAATATCGGCCACCGGCCAAAAGAAAAAGGCGCTCTCCTCTTATCGAGGATAACGCCTTTCCCGTCTACCAAGATTATGATGATACCTCCGCAACCGGCTTGGCCGGAACTGAAGGACTTGATGCTTTACCCTTCTGCAAGCTGCCCGGCAGTTTACCGAAGAAGATCCAGGTCCAGCCTCCCAGGCGGCTCATGCTGTAGACCACTATATAAGAAACCGCCACCGCGCTGACAAGACCGCCGGCATACCACGCGAGCAGCAGCCAGGAGTTCTCCGTCTGCGGAGGAAAATCCCGGTAGAGGAGCAGCACCAGCGGATGCACTAGATAAACGCCGAAGGAATACACCCCGAGCCGCCGGAACCCGTTTAACCACCAAACTCTCTTATTTCCGAAGAGCAGCGCGACCTGAAGCATGACCAGGGCGGTGGTTAACGTATGCACATTCCAAAAAGCATCGTAGAGCAGCGGATGATATTCCGTCCCCAGCAGCCGCTGATTATATCGAAGGCCGATATGCACCAGCGCGGCGCCCAGCCATACCGCCCAGAGCGAGATCCAGCCCAGCTTGCGCAGCGCCGGTCTTGCAGCATGCTGCGCTGATGTCAGCCAATCCTTGACCCGGTCATAATAAATGCCGGTCCATGCTCCGAGAAAATAATACGACAGAAACGACAGCGACCAGCTGTTTCGGTTCGTTACGTCCCACCAGGCGTCATTGCCGAAATAGAAGAGCCACTGCAATGCAATGCCCACCAGCACGCAGACCGCCGCGAAGCCGCGGAATCGCTTCAGCAGCATCAGCACGAGCGGGAACAGCACGTAGAACTGAATGTTAATGAAGATGAAATATAAGTGCGTGTAGGATTTCCCCGTTGCCAGCTTGGGCCAGAAGCTCTCCAGCATCGCCGCCAGATCGGGCTCGCCCCCGCGATGATACCAGGCCACCGTAAAGAACAAAACCGAGAACAGCAAATACGGCACCAGGATATACATCAGCCGGTTTTTGAAGAACCGCGCAAGGTCACGGCCCTTGAACGGACGGTGATAATAATTATAGAACAGCACGAAGCTGCTCAGAAATATAAAGGTCGTCGTTCCCACCTTCGAAAATATGTTCAGGAAGTTATACAAGCCAAAAAAATCGTCCCCGCGCATCTGAACTGTGGCGAACGACGTTGCATGCACCATCAGCACGCCCATCATCGCAAAGCCCCGAACCAGGTCGATTTCGGTTAATTTTGTACGTTTCTCCATGTTGCCTCCTCCATATGATTACGCCCCCTATTATATCTCACTCCCCAACGCTTGGATACTAAATTTTCCTAAAAGTGGCATGGAACAAGCTCCCTTTGCCATACCAGTGTAAAAAGGGCCTGGCACCCAAACAGGACAATAGCTTACATGCATGCAGGCGTCCAATTCGAAGTGAATAGGAGGGGATTTCTACTGATTGAATTTAGCCGCGTCAATAAATTTTTCGGAACCTTCCATGTTCTGAAAGAAATCGACCTGACCATTTCCCAGGGGGAAGTCGTTGTCATCGTTGGACCTTCCGGCTCCGGTAAAAGCACGCTGCTGCGGTGCATCAATCGGCTCGAAAGCATTACGGATGGGGAGCTTGTCGTGAATGGCGTCAAGCTGCATGAAAGAAAGATCGACATTAATACATTCAGGCGGAATATCGGGATGGTCTTCCAGCATTTCAACCTGTACCCGCACAAAAAGGTGATCGACAACATCATTCTCGCCCCCATGAAAGTGCTGGGGATGTCCAAAGCGGAGGCGACGGAAAAAGCGATGACGTACCTGCAGCGGGTCGGCATCGCGGACAAAGCGGACAGCTATCCATCCCAGCTCTCGGGCGGCCAGCAGCAGCGGGTTGCGATTGCCCGCGGATTGACCATGAACCCGAAGATTATGCTGTTTGATGAACCGACGTCCGCACTCGACCCGGAGATGATCGGCGAAGTGCTCGACGTCATGCGCTCACTCGCCCACCAAGGCATGACCATGGCCGTGGTTACCCATGAGATGGGCTTCGCCCGCGAAGCCGCGGATCGAATCGTCTTTATGGACGAAGGCCGGATTATCGAGGATGCGCCCGCCTCCGATTTTTTCAATCAGCCGCGGGAAGAAAGAGCACGGGCGTTCCTGAGTCGTCTGCTGCATCACTAACCCGGACTTGGTGCGTAGGGGCGGAAAGGATTGAACTTCCGCAATGCTGCTCTTCAGGGGCTTGCTCATGAAGAGAAACTATACTTTTTAGGGGGAACTGGGGATATGAAAAGAAAATTTACGAGGACCTTCAGGTGGAGCGCCGCTTTGCTAGCGTTAGTGATCATGCTGATTGCATCCGGATGCGGGGGCTCCGGCAATACGGACACCCTCGAGGCGATTAAGAAACGGGGCAAGCTTGTAGCCGGCGTAAAATATGATACCAAGCTGTTTGGACTGCAGGACCCTGCCACCGGCAATGTGGAGGGTTTCGATATCGACATCGCCAAAGCGCTGGCCAAAAAGATTCTAGGTGATGAAACCAAGGTCGAGCTGAAGGAAGTTACCTCCAAAACCCGGATCGATATGCTGAAGAACGGGGACATCGACATCATTATCGCCACGATGACCATAACGGAGGAGCGCAAGGAGCAGGTGGACTTCAGCGATGTTTACTTTGAGGCCGGCCAATCGCTGCTGGTGAAGAAGGGAAGCCCGATCACGGGTCTGGAAAGCCTGAACAAGGATACGAAGGTGCTCACGGTAAAGGGCTCTACCTCTGCGCAAAATATCCGTGAGAAAGCGCCCGACGCGGTCATTCTCGAATTCGAGAATTATCAGGATGCCTTCACCGCGCTTAAAGCGGGACAGGGGGACGCCCTGACCACCGACAATTCCATCCTCCTCGGCATGCAGCAGCAGGACCCGAGCTTTGAGCTGGTCGGCGGCAACTTTACGGATGAACCATACGGCATGGCCATCAAAAAGGGAAATCCGGAGTTTGTGAAAACCGTCAACGAGCTGTTGAAGGAGCTGAAGGATAGCGGCGAATACGACAAACTGTATGAGCAATGGATGGGCGTGAAACCGGAATGACCGCAAGCATGTAATGGTCGGGCCGGTCCTAAGGCGTCATGGCTCCAATCAGGTTCCTCCCTTTTACCCGGGCGGGACTGCCTGGCTGCTTTCGACCAGCTAAACGACCATCATCCCCCATTGGAGGTGAAGCATAGTGACCTTGTGGGATTTTAACATCCTGGTCCAGCATTGGGATCAATTTATGGCTGGCCTGGGCCAGACCATTCTCGCCAGCCTGCTTGGGCTGATCGGCAGCTTGGTGCTAGGCACCTTGATCGCCATCCTGCGGATTGCCCCATTCCGCATACTGAAAGCCATTGGCGCCATCTATGTAGAGTTTATCCGCAACATTCCACTCCTGGTGGTTGTCTTTTTCTTTTTCCTGGGCCTGCCCTCTCTCGGCATACCGGTTGACCCGTTTACATCGGGTACGCTTGGGCTGATGGTGTACACGGCTGCTTTCATTGCCGAAGGCATTCGGGCGGGGATCCAAGCGGTGCCCTCCGGACAGTCGGAGGCGGCCCGCTCTTCCGGGCTGAGTTATATCCAGAATATGCGCTACATCATTCTTCCACAGGCGATCAAAATCGTACTGCCGGCCATCGGCAACCAATTGATCAATTTGGTTAAGAATTCTTCGGTTCTCGGCGTTATCGCCGGACTCGACCTGATGTATTATGCCGATCTGATTAACCTGAGCACCTTCAAAGGCATTCCCGTCTATACGTTTGTAGCCCTGTTCTACCTGCTCCTGACCATACCGCTCAGCCTGGCCGTCCATTATATGGAGCGCCGCTTTGCGAGAAGCAATTGACGTTAAAAGCAAGTTTGCCCAATAAACAGGAGGTGGCATGAGATGGATTTTATCGGTGCGTACTCCTGGCCGAATCTGCGATATCTCCTTCAAGGCTTTTGGATCACGGTGCAGGTTGCCGGCTTATCCATTGTATTCAGCTTTATCATTGGAACCGTGCTCGGGACCGTGAGATATACGAAAACGCCCTTCCTGTCGAGGACAACGGCCTTTTTGGTGGATATAATCCGCAATCTGCCGCTGCTGCTGATCATTTTCTTCATCGGCATGGTTCTGCCGCAGACCGGGATTCGAATCCCCACTTTCTGGGCGGCTGTCGTCGGCCTGAGCATTTTTGAAGGAGCCATGATCGCCGAAATTGTCCGCAGCGGCCTCGTATCGGTGGATAAAGGCCAGATCGAAGCGGCCCGGGCGTCGGGTCTCTCTTATATGCAGACACTGCGGCACGTGATTCTCCCGCTAGCGCTGCGCCGGATGTCCCCGCCCATGGTGAGCCAGTTCATCTCGCTCATTAAAGACACCTCGCTCGCCGTGATCATTTCGCTGCCTGAGCTGATGCGCAACGTACAAATTCTTAGCGGTTCCAGCTATGACTATGTTATTCCCGCCCTTGTTTTTGCGTCGTTGCTGTACTTCACGCTGAATTATCTTCTGTCCATCATCGCCAAACGGCTGGAAGCAAAGCAGATCTAACCTGGTCTGCTGTTCCCGCTCCTGTCCTGGACTACTAACCATTATCGTAAAAAACAACCGGGCGCCATAAGCGTTTACGTCCAATCTGCTCCGCAGCCATTTTGGCTTGCGGAGTATTTGCGTTTCTGCAGCACCTGCGAATTCTAGAACCCAAGCTTCCCGCAATGCAGCCATATGAGCATCGGATTTATTTCCAAGTACGCTGCAACAATGGCGAAACCCTCCTCGTCTAAATACATAATCATCCCGAAAGGAGACGCCGATATGAAAAAAGGCTTTATCGCTATGATCGCTTTTTCCCTTACTGTTGGACTATGGCTTGGCGCAGATCAATCCACGGTATCCGCCTTGTCTTGCGCGGAGCCTCGAAAGGTTACCGAGGAGTTAAAATCCTCGGACGCAGTATTCAGAGGTACGTTGGTCTCGTCCAATCCTAAAGCCGATATATCCAAAAGCAAATATGTATTCCAGGTTTCCGCGTGGTGGAAAGGAGATTCGGATTCACCAACCGTCACCCTTTATTCCAATGGCTGGGAATCCTTTGATACAGGCAAGGAATATATCGTGTTCGCCGAGAAAAGCGGGGAAAAGCTCAAACCCCATCTATGCGGAAATACCGGTCCCTCCTCATCCGTTGACGTGACTTCGCTGGGGGAAGGCATCCAGCCTGAGAAGCCGGCTCGAGCAGCCGAAATCCCAAAGTCCGGCGGTATCCTGGCGGGTTTGATTGAGCTTGTTCGCTACCTGCTGGGGAAATATTAATCCCTTCCCAGCCTTCTCAGGAAATGTTGGCTGTTTCAGGGTTGCTTAAAAATACCTGCTCCTTCGCGTGAAAAAATACAACCATTCTCCATGCCATACGTATACAACGTATAAGAACTGCGTTTACACGACAGGAGGATGAGAAATGATCAAAAGATTATTGTTGATTTCACTTGTTCTGGGAGTTCTCTCCGGCTGTTCCTTGGTGGACAGCGTGAACAATTCCTTGGATTATACGAAAGAAGCCACCACTTTTATAAATGATGCATCCCAATTTGCCGAGTCCATTCCGGAGCTGGCCCAACAGGCCGCCACGAATACAGATGCCAAGGAAACGCTGACCCAAGAACTCGAAGCGATGAAAACCCGGATCTCGGAGTTTAATGGCATCGAAGCCCCTGCTTTTGCACAGACCATCCATGAACAGCTGGTCGCTTTAAACGACACGCTGCTGACCGACATCAACGGCTATATGGATCAAATCCAGAACGGAGTGACCGACTTCCAGAATTCCAACATCGTTCAAACCATCAATAAAATTAACGAAACGATGGATATGCTCCAAAATCTTCAGCCGTAATCAGGCAAACTCTTGCCGACAATATAGCAGCCCTGCTCTTCATGAGCAGGGCTGCTATATTTGTCTTTGCTATGTATGTATTCCTCATTTAAAAAAGGATTCGAGGTTGGCGGTAAGCGTCTGCTTTACGACATATCGCGTTCCGTCTTCGCTAGGCGCCATAATCCAGTATGTCCCTTGGTAGCCCGCTTCATCCTTCGGATCCCAAGCCACAATGAATTGCCATGCGCCGCCAAAGCGTTCATTATATTCTTCTCTATAACTCGCGGCCATATTCTCCCGCGGAACCGATTCGATTGGAATATGGTGCACGCTTTCAAAAGACTTCATCCATTCCGTAAATTCCACCATGTCCCGGGCGTACTGACCCGAAAAGTATCCCTCGCTCCCACCCGACATCGCGTAAAAGGTATCCGCATCCTCCGCCTGCGCTGCCTGATACAGCAGAGAAACGGTCTGCACCGGCTTCCATACAGGCTGCTTCGCTTTTGCGGCAAGAAATGCCCGGTCTTCAGCCGTATGCTGAATCTCTATAGCGATAAGCTCTTCCATCGTCGCTTCCCTTCCAAGCTCGTAAGCCCCGGGATAAACCGTGGATTGCTCCACCACTTGAAGTCCGTCCGTGAACGCCGTCACAAACCACAGGTTATGATCGTCCTGACTGAGCTCCTCCAGCACAATCTCGGCTTGGCTGCCGTACGTGAGAGATAACAACTGGCGGCTTTCCCGATCCAGCCCCTCTCGATCAAAAAGCTTGAATCGTTCCGGTCTCACTTCACGCTTGCCGGCCTCTTCGAATAACACCTCCAGCTTGGCAGGGGACATACGGACGCTCGGAATGTCAGCATGGCGGAAATACGTGGCGGAATCGTTAGCCTGAAGCGCCTCATACATGTCGAGAACCGCTTCAATCGGATTGTGGTTGGACTCCCCCTCCGACGGCTCCGATTCTTGCTTAACCTGGTGATTGCTTTGATCTTCCGGCTGGAATGCCGTACGCAAACTTTCCGCTGCTGCTGGCATTTCCGATTGATTCCCGGCTTCTCCTACACTCGGCACGGCGGCAGTCGATCTATTTTGCTGTATGGATCCCGGGACCTCCTTCGTGCATGCGACCATTAGCATAATCGTCATGACAGTCAGAGCCAAGATCTGTCCGGATCGCTGATACGGCTGCTTCCTCGTCTTCATTTCGTTCACCCCCATATAACGAGTACAAATGTATTTAGGATTGGCGCTGCACCGATCTCTTTATATTCATCATCGTCATAATAGTGAGGAATGTTTATCATTGCGGATGAAAAAAGCTCCCGCCAGATCTAAAGACCTGCAGCGGGAGCTCCTTCTCATATCATGCATTAATTAAATTGATTATAGCTTACAAATTCCAATACTGGCTTGCGATAGCCCCGGGGACGAGGTTTTCTTACATCTTCCTTGCCAATCGCGATCAGCATGGCGGGCACATAAGAGTCCGGAATGCTCAGATCCTTCTGCAGAACCTCGGGATCAAATCCGATCATCGGGCAGGTATCCCATCCCTTGTCCTTGGCTACCATCATCAATAACATGGCGGATAGACTGGCATTCCGAATGGCTTCATCCCTCATAAAGGTTTCTCCGCCCGCTTCATAAAAGTTCGTGACCGATTCAACCGTCATGTCATATTCAAGCTTGTCGATCACGCCCAAATTCAGAAAGCCCTCGTTCATTCTTCCGATATCCTGGTAGGCCTGCTTATTCCCCAGCACCACGATGACGGCCGACGCGGTGAGTATCTTATGCTGCTTGTTGGCGGCTTCGTAAACCTTGTGCTTGATATCGGGATCCTTAACCACCACATAGTGCGTGTGCTGTAAATTAAATGCCGAAGGAGCATATTTAACTTCATTAAAGATATCATTCAAATCCTGATCCGGGATTTCAATCCCTTCCATAAACAGATTAGCCGATCTCCGGCTCTTAATTAATGTTGTCAGATCATTCATATCTGCACGCCCCCATCATCGATTAGTTAAAGATTACCGCATCCAGTGAATATGCGCCTGCACCCGTGAGTGCCAGTGCAACGGCCACTGCGATCAACAGCAAATTATACTCGTATCCATTCGCTGTGGACCAATACCCGTTCCGGCCATGCACCTTCACAATTGCGCCCAGCATCGTCAGCGTGATCAGCGCGGCGCCGAGCACCGTGAGAAATCCGGCCGCCAGCAGCAGCCCGCCAACCAGCTCCATCAAACCTGACAACACCGCGATCGCGACCCCAGGCTTAATGCCCACCGATTCCATCCAGCCGCCTGTCCCTTTCGGCCCGTAACCGCCAAACCATCCAAACAGCTTCTGCGCGCCGTGCGCCATGAACGACAACCCAACCACCAAACGAAGTATCAACAATCCAATATCTATAGCCATTTTGTACGCCTCCATATTCATGTTCATTATTTATAGAAATTCATCGACCCTGTTCATTAATATCTTAATATAAAGATATATAGGTGTAGAATGATTAACCTGCTTTACTTTGCTAACGTTTATACACTTTATACTTACTCCTTTCAATTGACTAACTTTTATATAGTCGCTTAACTTAATATCAAGATATATGATATCGGTTCTCCTGTCAACCGTTATTTTTAAACGCCATTACAAAAAGCGTGCAGACCGTAGTCTACACGCAAAATTCATGATTGCTTTTTATAAAGTCATTCCGCCAGCTTCCTGATTTCATTGTCGGTCAGCGCCTTGTTATACATCCGCACCTCATCCAAGCTTCCGTTAAAGTAAGGGTCGGCCGCAAACCGGCTTTTACCTAAATAAGCTTCCGTTGTCAGCAGTTCATTCGGATTCAGCTTCATATGATCTCCGGCTGCCACGACTTGACCGTTCACGTACAATTTGCCCGTATCCCCTTGAAGGGTCACGGCTACATGCGTCCATGCATTTACCGGAAGCGGCGCGCTGCTAAGGAGGCTCTGGTCTCCGCCATTACCGTGAATCGTAAACTGGAGGACGCCGGCGTGCTGGGATGGCGTCAGGAACATATGCCTGGCGAGCCCGCTGCCGGCATCCAGCACTCGCTGCCATGGTGCTCCACCCTTCCAATATACCCAAGCAGCAAAGGTAAAGTCCTCTGTATCCGTAACCCGATTCGGCAGTTCAATATAGCCGTCCGAGCCGTTAAAGTCCATTCCGCCTCCCTGCCAGCTCTTCTCATTCCACTGGACCCCACCAAGAACCTTCCCATGAAATCCGTTATCCGAGGTGTCGAACACCGTGCCTTCTTTATTCTCGCTGAATGGATAGTTCAGCAGCAATGGCCCTGCCGACTGCTGCAGCACGGTCACGTCAAAGGCTTTGGAAGTTTTCGCTTTGCCTTTCGTAATCTGGGCGATCAGCGTAACCTTCGCGTCCCCCGCCCCGGCAGCAGGACGATTAAGCTTACCCTCCGTCGATATGACCTCGGGATGAGAGGGGGTCCAGCGAATGACGGCACCGCCGGAAGCTTCGGACGGCAAAGCCAGATCGTAGAAAATTCCGCTCACATCCCCGAGGGACAGGTCCTTCTTCACGGCATCCACGAGTTCCCTGTCGCTGCGATCAAGCTGACGCGCACCCCACACCGCTGTACCGTCCGCCGAAAGGGCCGTAAAGGTCATCACCTGCCGCTTCGCCTCCGGGTCCCACTGCAGAGTCAGTACGCCTTTATAACTCTTCCCATCCAGATTAAGCATTACATCCCGCTTTCCGCTGATCTTCCATGTCCCGGATGCCCCACCCGTCACTTTACCGTTCTTATGAAGCTCAATCGGCACTGATTCTTTGATGACGGACGAAATATCTTTTCCGTGTTGAATCAGCTTGTAGTCTCCAGCCGCATCATTCGGCGTAATTTTCTTGGATTCCTTGGCCTCCTCGCCCGCATAGCGGTATGGAGCCGATACCGGCCAGCCGTCCTGGTTCATATACAATTCATGCACCCGGATTTCATGCTCTTCTCCCCGCTGCGGGAAGCGGCTGTGAAAGATAAGGAATGTCCTTCCGCTCCGCTCATCGTAGTAGACGGAGTTATGGCCCGGCGACACGGCCCCGGTGCCGATCCCCGTTCCCGGATCGCCAATCAAGCGCTTGAACAAGTAATTTCCCATCAGCTTTACGCCATACGGCTCAATCGACCGGTCATCAAAAAGCGGAAGGGACGGATCGGCCTTCACCTCTGTCATATCGTTGCCCTCCGCATCGTAGAAAGGACCATCCGGATTTTTGGAGCGGACGACCCGCATATTGTAGCCGCCAACTGCATCCAATCCCCCGTAGGACAGATACAGGTAATAATAGTCCGTGGCCGGGTTATAAAGCATGTAAGGCCCTTCGATCCGGCTGTGGTTCCCCCCCAGCAGCTTCTTGCCGTATCCTTGCCCAGGCAGCGGTTTTCCGGTCTTGGGATCCATCTCCATAATGAAAATGCCGCCGGAATAGGAGCCATATACCATCCACAGCTTGCCGTTCTTATCGAAGAACACATCCGGATCGACGACATTCGGGTGCTTTGTTGCATCATAGATGGTTCCATCTTCACTGATCTCGTCCCACATGCCGGATTTCAGAATGATGCCGGTATCCTTATACGGGCCTTCGATCTGATCGGCAACGGCGATCCCCATGGCGGATCGCGGGGAATCCCCTTTGCAGGCGTTATAGTACATATAGAATTTGCCATCTGCCAGCTGAATCACGTCGGCCGCCCACAACGTATCGCTTTGCGCCCATTCCAGCGTTTCTTTTAGCTCTTCCGTTACGTTCGGAATCAGTGGATTGCCGGTTGCGACTCCGGACGCGACCATATCCCAGCTCATCAGGTCCTTCGATTTGGCCGCAGCCAGATGGGAACCGAACACATAGTATGTATCTCCTGTTTTGATCACGGACGGATCGTGCACGGAAGCCTCCCGGAATACCGGTGCCTTCTCCCCCTTCTTCAGCGGGGCTGCCTCCGCGTAAACGTCCGGACTGCTTGATGCGGGCCCTTGGCCTGCAGTGCCTAAGCCCCCAGCCATCAAAACTGCGGCTATCCCTGCCGCAGCCGTCTTGCGCAGCATGCTCTTGTTCATACGCTTCTCCCTTCGTTTCGCTCTTTTTTGTAAACCTTTTCATAAGTAAAAAACAAGATGTTCATTTCGATAAAACCTCTGGTTGTTTAATTTAGAATAATATAAAATGTTTTATATTTGATAAGATATTAACACTGCTCAATATAAAATATCAATGCGAATTGTTATCATTTATTGCTATAAATCAATTATTGGTAGGAAAGTCCTAAAAAACCCCGATCCAATACGGATCGGGGTTTTATTTTATATTTACATGAAGTTAAACAGCGTAATGTTTTAATATGTCCACCAGTTACCCGACATGACGATCATCGAGAACAGCTTAATGCTTTCCTCATAATATCCCTCTGCAGATGCGTTCGCCGTGTAACTCCATACCGAATTCAGCCAGCTCTGGTGGCTGGACGAAGTCATCGCACTTACGCCAAAAGGAGCATAGAACGCCCCACTGTTATAGGTCACCAGCGCGGTGCCGTTCAGGTTATACCCTGCCTTGACGTTGGCAGGATTACTGCTTGTGGCTGATTTAATGAATGTGTTCATCTTGTTCAATTGATTCAGCGCGCGCGTATCGCCGGTCATCAGATAGTCGGTCGTAATCCGCCAAGGTGTCCGGGACGAATTGTAATAGTATTTTCCATCATTCGCCCCTTCCAGGAATCCCCCTTCCGCCGGCTGATAATTGCTGCCCGACATGACGACGAAATCCGGAAGCAAGCCGGTATTGGAGCTGTAGCCGTTATAAATGGAGTTGATGATGGTATAGGTTTTGTTAATGACGTTATCCCAACGGGCATCGCCGGTAACCGCACGGAATGCCTTCATATGGTTCAGCATGAAATCCGATGGCCGCGTGGCGGTGTCGAAAATGCCGCTGGTTGCCCAATCGCCTAGGCGCAGCGTCCACTGCGACTGATTCACGTCATTGCTCATGATCGCATTGATTATATCCTTAGCTGCTTGGAGGTAATTAATCGATCCACTGCTTCCCCACTGCTTGTCCGCCAGCAGGAGTGCGTAAGCAATGTCCATATCGCCGTCCGTTGCCGAATTGGCTCCCCCTATATTCTGAAAGCTGCTGTTCTGCTTCCAAGCCATCAGGTACGGATTGTTATTACTCGGATGCGCCTTGTAATAGCGATAAAGTCCGTCGAAATACGACTGTGCGTTACTGTCGTAACCCGCCATCAGAACAGTGAAGAGCATCCCGTAGCCATGAGCCTCGGACACCGTCTCGCCCGCCGAATTGTATTTTACGTAATATTGCCCTGTCGCTGCAGGCTTCAAGAAAGACCCTTTCCAGCTGTTCCATTTGCTCTTGACCGCATTGTCCATCGCTGACTGCGTCACATGGTTTGGTTTAATCGAACCGCTCGTATACGACGTATGTTGGGGAAACGGCTTGTTGGCCGCCAGAGACAATCCGGCTGGTAAGATCAGTAGAACAGCACAGAACAACACAGCCGACTTACGGATGATCGAATTTCGGAATACTTTCATCACGCTTCGCTCCTTTGTTTTTCGAATTGGAAAGCCATTACCACTACAGTCTGGTAAACCGGTTTCGAATAAACCACCACCCTTCCAATGATCGATGGAAACGAGGGAACTGCCGCTTGTATGTATGAACAAGAAGAATAGATATGTAACTGTCTCCATATAAAATGAGATATTATCCATATCTACTACTAGTATAATAGAATTGTATATTATTGTAAATTAATAGTTTCGCAGACAGGATTCGTCCACAAGCAAAAAAGCCGCCTTTCCGCTAGCAGTATTCACTGCCCGGAAAGACGGCAATCACTATTCCGCTTGGCCTCTCTAGTCGGTCCCCGCACCGACCGCCTCCGAATCGTATCTAAATATCGTCCCCAGCGTCGTTGATCCGGGGCCATACCGCTCATAAGCCTTGCCCGCTTCATCCACGTGGACCACATGCGAGATCAGCGGTTTGACCGAGATTCTCCCCTCGGCCAATAAACGGATATATTCCGCGATGTTGCGACCTTCCGTCCAGCGCACAAAGCCGATCGGATAATCCGTGTTACGGAGTTCATAACTTGCGTCGTACCGGCCCGGACCGCCGGCCCGCGATATGAGCACCTGCGCTTCCTTGCCAAACATCCGGTCCCGCGCGTACGTCATGGATAAATCGCCAACGATGACGATTTTCCCCTTATCCCGAATCCATGTCATCGACGCGTTGATGAGCTCTTCCCCGGGACCGCTTGCGCACAGAATGACGCTGTCGGCTCCATGCCCGCCCGTCATTATGCCAATCTGCTCCTCAAGCCGTTCCTGATTGTCATAGGCATAAGGAATATGCCGCTTCAATCCCTGAACCCGCTCCGGATTCAGATCAAATCCCGCAACGGGACAAGCCGCCGCGTGAGCGATCTGGGCAATCATCTGCCCCAGGATGCCAAGCCCGACCACCACGGCCGATTCGCCGAAGCGCAGATCCGCTATCCGCAGGGCATGGATCGCAATCGCTCCCAGTCCCGCAAACGCGGCTTCCTGCGGGTCTACTCCATCCGGAACGATCGCCGTCAGGTTCGAAGGCACGGTAAGCCACTGGGCATGGCGCACGTAAGGTGCTCCATAGCAGGCCACCCGTTGACCGACGGCAAGTCCCTTCACGCCTTCTCCCAAGTCTTCGACGATCCCCGCGGCGCTGTAACCCATAATGACTTTTTGATCCGATGCTCTTCGTATAAAGATCATCTCCGTGCCCGGGCTGACCGCCGAGTATTCGGTACGAATCAGCACATGACCTGCCGGCAATTCGGCCGGCTTCTCGATTTGATCAACGATCACTTTTCCATGAATCGTGGCAACAGCCTTCAATATGAACCCTCCTGCTCCACCTTATTTTCCTGATGCTTTTCGATATTCGCTCGGCGATACGCCGCTATACTTCTTAAACGTTGTCGTAAATGTGGAAGAGTTCGAATACCCCGTTTTCTCTCCGATTTCGGCAATGCTGAGATCCGTGTTCCGGAGATATTCACGTGCGTGCGATAGTCGGACCTTGTTCAAATACTCCACATAATTCACGCCGAATGTTTTCTTGAAATAATTCGAGAAATATTTGGAGCTTGTATCCAGCACCTCGGCCATATGGTCCAAATACAGATTCTCCATATAATGAAGTTCGATGTATTGCGAGATGAAGGCGGGATTCAGCTTGCTCCGCGGATCATGGTTCCGCGTGTTGGCCACCACGCGCATCACTTCCATCAGCGCCTTCTGAATCTCTTCATAGGTAAAGGCTTGGTCAACCTTGCGGATGAAATCACTCTCTTGCAAAAACAGCTCGTTGCGGTCAACGGACGGCGAATCCGCCTGCTTCATGACCAGAAAGAACATGCTCTTGGCAATATGCACCATCTGATGATGGTGGATGTGAAGATCCGCATTCTGCTGAAAAATGTCACTCACGATCTGCAGGCCTTCATCTACCTTGCCGCTCAGCATGCAGTTGCTCAGCTTCTCAATCTTCTGAAGCGGATAATAAATATCCGGGACATAACGGATTTGCTCCGTATCGACCATATCCGTGTCCGCATTCACGTTCCGGTATAACCGGCCATCCTTAATGTTCCGGTATGCCTCGCAGCAGTTGCTGATCTTGGATTCATACGTTCGGCTTACGCAGCCCCACACCGTGAACATATCCGTATACTCCTGGTTGCACAGGCGGATATACTCTTCGAATTTCCGTAGCAGCTGTTTGCGGTCCGAGGGCTGATCCAAACCGATGAGCGCGAGGAACCTCAGCTCTTCGACATGATAAACCACCACATGTTCATAGCGTCCCTGCAGGCTGCTTCGGATCTGGGCCGTCAATTCCTCCAGGACAAAATCCGCCTTGGATGCTCCCTTGCCGGCAGGCTGCAAATACACGGCCGCCATCATGAAATGCCGGCACTGGAAAAAATGCGTGTAATGCTTCTGCATTTGCATTTCCTGCTCGCGCGAATGGTGATGGCCGTCCAGCGTTTGCAGAAACACGCCGCGGCGAATATCTTCATCCACCAGGTCCATCTGCTTCTTCAGGGATTCATTCTCCCGTTGGACCTTGATGATGCCGCTCTGGATTTTTACAAAATCGTTCCCTTTCAGAGAACTTCCCCCGAGCAGCTGCACGATGTTCTTCACGGGCCGGTACAGATAAATGCTGAGCAGCACCGACAGAATGACGTTCAACGCAATCGCGCCGTACATGATCCACGTATTGGCATTGGTAACGGAATCGATATTTTGAAACTTGTACGGCAGCTTGTTGATATATATAAAACCGTTATAGTCCGACTTGTAAAAATTGTACTCAAAATCGTCATGCGTGAGGGAGGCTTCCTGCGACGGGTTAAAGTATACGTCGTTTAGAATCCCTACCAGATCCAGATCCTTCTCGGTGCTCAAGATGACGTTCCGGTTCGCATCCAGCACGATGAGCGAGGCTCCCGGAATCATCGAATTCAGATCGATCCCTTTAAGCAATCGGTTCACGTTAATCAGGATCATCAGGTTTTTGTTCGACATTCTGACCTTGTTGCCGTCCACGGCAATCATCAGATTTCGGCCATACCCGCTGCTCTGATCCTCATAAACCTCCGCTGGAAAAACCGTGAGCTCGTGCTCCGATCGGGTAAACGTCTTCCAGAACATCGAGTTGAACTTCTGGGATTTGTACCGCCTGTCGAACAGAGCGTCCAAATTGCTGGTTCCGCGCGTCGTAATGGCCAGATCGTGATTGTCGAACGAGATGACCACATCCTCCACGATGTCCACATTGGAAACAATGCTGGTGACGCTGTCCTGCAGGGAGATGACCTTCTCCATGTCAAGTTTGCCGTTATCCAGCTGCATCCGGTCCGAAGGAAGCGCATGAATGTTAAAAATCAAATTGTTCACGGAGGAGAAACTGGTATCAAACGACTGAATAATGTTTCTGATCACCATCCGGTTGTTCTCGCTCACCTTGTCGTAAATTCCGGTAATGGAATTCTTGTACACGATGTAATTGAATATGAACATGATGCCGATGACCAGTTGCAGAGCGAAGAAAATCTGAAGCAAGCCTCTGTTGGCGATCAATCGATTCATACGGATTCACCTCTCTTGGATGTCATCCCTTCATATTCAACATGAAAGCCCCGGGCACCTTCCCGTTACCCTTTTTCGGAACCGAGCATGACCCCTTTGGCAAAATACTTCTGGGCAAACGGATAGATCAGCAGCACCGGAATCATCGACAGCACAATCGTCGCATTCTTCATGGCTTGCGGAGCGAGCGCCGACGCATCCACCAGACTCGGATTGCTTCCGTTCTCGCTGAAAATCAGCATATCCCGAAGCACGACCTGGAGCGGATACATATTTGCATCATTCAGATAAATCAGCGGGATAAAGAAGCTGTTCCAATGGCCCATGAAGTAAAACAAGCCGATCGAGGCCAGCGCCGGTTTGGACAGCGGAAGCACGATTTGGAACAGGATGCGGTACTCGGAAGCGCCGTCGACAACGGCCGCCTCGCGCAGGGATTCCGACATATTCTCGTAGAAGCTTTTGAGGATTAACAGCTCAAAGGTCCAGATCGCATTCGGAAGCACGAGCGCCCATACGCTGTCCAGCAGGCCAAGCTCGGATACGATCAGGTAGTTCGGAATGATCCCCGGATTCAGGAACATGGTCATGATGATCGCCAGCAGGAAAAACTTGCGCCCGAAAAAATTTTTGCGTGCGAGCGGATATGCCGCTACTGCCGTAAGCAGCAGGTTAATGACCGTACCGAGCGCGGTATAAAAAATCGTGTTCAGGTAGGCGCGCGGCACCCGGTCATCGTTCAGCACCTGGGCATAGGCGTCCAGATTAAAACCCTTGGGAAACAAGGTGATATTCCCCTGCACCACTTCGGAAGTCGCACTGAGGGAAACGGCGGTGATATATACGACGGGATACACGGTAATAATGGCAAGGCACGTCAGAATCAGCGTGTTAATGATGCCGAATAACGAGATATTCCGAAGGCTGAATCGTTTGTTGTTTACCATAGTCCGCTACCTCCCAATCTCTTGCTGAAGTAGTTGGAGGACAGCAGCAAAATCATGGCGACAACGGCTTCGAATAAGCCCACGGCTGCACCATAGCTATAGTTGCTCTCCAGAAGGCCTTTCCGGTAGACATAAGTCGAGAATACATCCGCTACCTCGTAGGTCATCGGATTGTAAAGCAGCAATACCTTTTCGTATCCAATCCGAAGCATCGACCCCGTCTTCAAAACAAACATGATAATAATCGTTGGAAGAATGGCAGGAATCGTGATTCTGAAGATCATGTGGCGCCTTTTGGCACCATCCACCTTGGCCGCTTCGTAAAGCGACGGGCTGATCCCTGCGATCGCAGCCATATAGATGATGGCCTCATAACCGACGGTTGCCCAGATATCCGATGAAACATAGATGGTTCTAAACCAGCTCGGTTCAATGAGAAAATACGTCTTCTCAAAACCTAACGCCGCGATGAGCTGGTTAATGATCCCCTGATTGGGTGATAGGAAGTCGATAATCATGCTGCTTATAATGACCACCGACAGGAACGAAGGGAGATAGCTGAGCGTTTGAACCGATTTTTTGAACCATTTCACTCTGACCTCGTTGAGGAGAATCGCCAGAATGATGGGGAAAGGAAAACCGAAAATCAGATTATATACGCCAAGAAGCAGCGTATTCTTGAACAACAGCCAGAAATCCGGACTGCTGAAAAATTTCTCGAAATGCTTGAACCCCACCCAGTCGCTCTCCATGATGCCGGTGAATACGCTGTAGTCCTTGAAGGCAATGATCAAGCCGTACAGGGGCCCGTATCGGAAAATAACGTAAAACAACAGGCACGGGATAAACAGAATCAACAGCTGTCTGTCCCGCTTCATATGCTGAAAGGCCGAAACCATTCTTCTCCCAAGCCCGCCGCGGGGGTTGGCCAGTTTTGTCTCTGTCCCTGCACTTGACATGGTGTTCCCTCCTTAAGATGATGGGCAGCACCCAGCGTGGTACCCGGATGCCGCCATCACTCCTATTTCTTCTGCGGATTAATTCGTGGCTTCATCCAATCTCTTCTGGGCTGCGTTGAAAATATCGACGATCTGCTTGGCTCCCTGCTTCTCAGCCTGCACCTGCCATTGCTGCCACTGCGCATCGCCATAGTTTTTGTTGAGAATGTATTTCGCGTTAAATTCATCCGCCAGTTTCTTCAGCGAGGTTTGGATTTCGGCAATCGTTGCGGTTTCGTCATCCGTAAAGTTCACGACCGGATCCAGCGGCTCGAATTTATTGCCGTTCAGGAGCTTATCCTGAGCCTCCTGTTCCTTCTCCGTATAATTGAAGTACACGCTGCGCTTATCGGAATTGACATATAAACCTTGCAGCCACAGGCCGTAGCGATCCTCCAGCACGCTGATATCCACCAGCGGCACGTCGGTCAGTTCCGGATAGACGGCTTTATCGCCTTCCATCTTGAACGTCTCGCCTTCCACGCCCATCGTCACCAGCGTGGCGCCGGACGGGCTCGTCAGGTAATCGAGCAGCTTCAAGGAAGCTTCCTTGTTGTCGTTGTTGGCTACCGCGATGCTGAAGCCGTTCGTAATGCTCTCGATCGTCTTGCCGTTGCCGGTCGGTCCAACCGGATTGCCGTATCGCAGATCATAATTCGGATTTTGATCCTTGACCTGGTTGTAGAACAGGTCCAAACGTCCGATCCAGTCATAGGTCACAAAGGATTTGTTGCCTGACGTCATTTTCGCCGTCCAGGAATCGTCGGTGTCCGTCATAAATTCCGGATCAAGGAGTCCCTCGTTGTACAGCTTCTTCATGAAATCGAGCATTTCTTTATGCTCGGGCTGTATGGTAGCGTACTTCCATACCTTGGCCGTCTCGTCGTAGTACGTCGGATAGTTGGCTCCGCCGATTCCCCAGCCGAAGGCCCAGTCGCGGAAAATGTGCTCCTTCGTCTTGGAAGCATAAGGATAGGAGTCGGGATAAGCTTCTTTCAATTTTTTGAGAGCCTGGTAAAACTCATCGGTATTCGTCCATTCCTTGATGCCCAGCTCGTCAAAAATATCTTTGCGGTACAGGAAGCCGTGGTTGACGTCCCGGTTGATGTTTGCAACTGGCCAGGTATAGATGTTCCCGGATTCATCTCCGTAGGACGGAATGACCCACGGATTCTCATCCACATACATTCTTTTGAAGTTCGGCAGCATGTCGAGATATTCGTTAATGGCAACGACCGCTTTCTGCTTACCGATCTTCTTCAGCTCCGGCGGCGTCAGCCCATGGATAATGTCCGGGAGCTTGCCGGATGCAACCGTTACTTTCAGCTTGTCTTGAAACGTAGCCGAAGAATAGGCTTGGAAGTTCACTTTGATTCCGGTGCGCTTCTCAATTTCCTTGGCAAGCAAGGAATCGTTCAAGTTGGTTTTCTCGCTGACGACCATCCAATTGATTGTTGTTGGTTTATCAACCAACGGAAGCGCAAGGCCTCCTGTATCTCCATACTGATCGGGATTTGCCGGTGCCGCTTTAGGTGGCGCTGTGTCTCCGTCCTTCTCGGGAGCTGCCCCTTTATCTCCTCCGCTGCATGCGGCCAAGATCGAAATGATTAATGTGAACACGAGTGCCATACGAAACCACTTCTTTGTCATGTGCGTTCCTCCTCTAAATCCATCATTTGATTGTGGCTGACTGAATCTGTGCGATCGCTACTCTACCCCCGTCATTTCTTCTCATCTGTGTGTCTTTGCTTACTTATACGGTCCTCGTTACAAATTAAGATGCTCCCTATCATTCCTCCTTGTTGACGAAGATCCCAAGCTAAAGCGCAGGGAATATTCTAAAATGATCGCGTATCCGATACCGATCGTCCGGCACGGAATTTTCTACCCATCCACATCATAAAAACGCTTCCACGATTCGTAAAGAAGCGTATTTCGGCGAGATGCTGTTTTTTCTCATCCAAGCGGATAAAATGCCGAAAACCCGCATAGTATCAGGCTTTTTGAGCGTGTGGAAATTGCTAAAGCAGTAGAAATAGATAAAAAAATAGAGGGATTTCATAACGAAATCCCTCACGGAGCATGTTAAATTTCTTCTCTTCCTCATCGTACCTTATAGAAGCAGAACGTCTTAGGCGTTACAGGAAAATGGGTGTGAAATCAATCACCAGTTTCATCTTTCTTGGCTTTGGCACCCTTTTCCCTTAATTTCTTGCCTTCCTTGCCGTACAGATCCTTCAGGATCTTCTTGCCGGTCGGCGTCTGCGCAAGTCCGCCTTTCGCCGTTTCCCTGTGCTTAGACGGCATGGCCGTGCCGACTTCCAGCATCACGTCGATCACTTCGTCGGATGGAATGACGCTGCGCACGCCGGCCAGCGCCATATCCGATGCCGCCAGCGCCGTCACGGCGCCGAAGCCGTTGCGCACGATGCAAGGAATCTCGACCAGCCCGCCAACCGGATCACAGATGAGTCCCAAGGAATTCTTGAGCGCGAGCCCCACGGCATGAACGGCCTGCTCCGGCGTACCGCCCCGCAGCTCTGTCAATGCGCCTGCCGCCATGCCGATAGCCGATCCAACCTCTGCCTGACAGCCGCCCTCCGCGCCGGAAATAAACGAGTTGTTGGCTATGACGTAGCCGATCGCGCCTGCGCTGAACAGCCCCATCACCAAATGCTCGTCTTCCCAGCCGAAGCGTTCCTGGGTGCTGACGAACACCCCGGGAATAATGCCGCATGAGCCCGCTGTCGGCGTCGCCACGATGCGCCCCATGGAGGCATTTACCTCGGACACGGACAGGGCGTAGGCGAGCGCCGTGCAAGCGTCGGTACCGAGCGCGGGTACCCCGCTGCTCATATATTGATGGACACGCACGGCATCGCCGCCGGTCAGGCCGCTTTTGGAAGGGACGGGTTCATGGATCCCCCGGTGCACCGCTTCCTTCATGATGCCGTAGTAATCGGCCATTTGCTTGAACGTCTCGTCCCGGCTTTTTCCCGTTTCCTTGATCTGTTCATTCAGCATCAGCTGGCCGATCGTAACCTGATCCTCCCGGCAGCATGCGATGATCTGCTCCAGCGTAGAAAACTTCATGACTGCGCCTCCTCTACTGTCAAATCCGCAACGACGACGCGATGCACGCTCGGCAGTCCTTCGATATGCTTCATCAGCTCGGCCGGTACCGCTTCGTCCGACTCCACCACCGTCATGGCATCGCCGCCCCTTCCCTTGCGGTCCACGTCCATATAGGCAATGTTGACGCCGCCGGCCTCCAGGAGCCGGGTGATATGCGCGACCATGCCCGGCGTATCGTCATGAAAGACCAGCAGCACCGGATAATTCATCGTAAACTTGACGTCAAAGCCGTTCACGCGCAGCATTTCCACGCTGCCTCCGCCAATGGAAGCGCCTGCAATGACATCGGTATGATCACCGTCCGTCAGCCTCAGCTCCACGGTATTCGGGTGAAAGGCCACATTCTGTGCCGTCTTGAATGTAAGTTCAATGCCTGCCGCTTCGGCAAGCTCGATCGAATTCCGGATGCGCATATCGTCCGTGGCAAAATCGAGCAGTCCGCCCACCACAGCCAGATCGGTGCCATGGCCGCGGTAGGTTTCGGCAAAGGATCCATAGAATACAATTTCCGCCTGATCGGGGAATGCTCCAAATATGCGCCGCGCAGCTCTTCCGATCCGCACGGCCCCAGCGGTATGAGAGCTGGACGGCCCCACCATGCTGGGCCCAATAATAGAAAACACATCTTTAAACCGCATGTGCGATTCCCCACTTTCGACTATTCTGCCCTCATTGTATCAGTCCGCCAGCCAACTTTCCAAGTGCTCCCGAATAAAATCGTCATCGTTCAGATGCGGATAGTCTCTGTAGACTCTGTCAATCTCTTCCGATTGGCCGGGAGACAGCGTTTCATGCGGATTCAGGCACCATGTGCCTTGCAGCAGCCCCTGCCTGCGGAGCACCTCATGGATGCCCGGAATACAGCCTGCAAACTGATGCGCGGGATCGAAAAAGGCTGCATTGGAGTCGGTAATCTCCACATTGCGTGTCAGCCATTCCTTCGTGAATCGATCCTGTGTGCGGGCCTCTTTGATCTCTTCCAGCAGCTCCACCGCCTTCTTGGTCCAGACTGCCCAGTGACCGAGCAGACCGCCGACGATAGGCTTGGCGACCAACGTTCCGTCCACCTGGAATTGATACGTCGTAAGCAAATCATTGACGATGTTATCATCGTTCCCCGTATAGAGCGCAATGTCATCTCTGCGGCTCGAATAACAGACGGCACGAACGACGTCAATCGTCTGGTAGCGGTTGAAGGGAGCCATCTTGATCGCAACGATATTCGGAATTTCGGCGAAGGACCGCCAGAAGTCAAAGGAGAAAATCTTGCCGCCAACCGATGGCTGAAGATAGAAACCGATCACCGGCATCCTCTTCGCAATCTCCTCCGTGCGCTTCAGAATATCCTCTTCGCTCCAGCCGCTTAACCCGCCCATGCTGAGGAGGACGGCATCATAGCCGAGCTTGCGGGCGATCTCCGTTTCCTCCACGGCCTGATCCGTTTCGCCGCATACGCCGGCCACCAACATGAAGGGCCGGTCAAGCTCTGCCTTGCGGACCTCTTCCGCCGCGAGCCGCAGCACGGGTTCATACAAGTCAATGCCTTTGTCGCGGATCTCGAATTGGGTCGAATGAACGCCAACCGCCACACCGCCCGCACCGGATGCCGCATAATAGCGGGTTAATGCCCGCTGGCGGCGTTCATCCAGCTTCCGGTTCTCGTCCAAAGCCAGCGGGTGCGCCGGAATGACGAGCCCTTCGTGAAGGGCTTTAAGCTTCTCGGGGGCCAAACGTTGAGTTATAGGAACCTGTCCGCTCATTAGAATTTCCCCTTTCTCTCTTGGAAGTGAGTCGGCTTATTCCAGCTCTCACCGCCGGATTGCACCCATGCTGCGGTCCAGTCCAGCATCTGCAGCAGAGACACCTTCGGATAACCGAACAGTTGGTGCGATTTCGCAGCATTGTTCAGAAGTGCGGTCTCGGATTCCGTACCCGTAAAGGTCACTTCCTTGCCCATCCGTGCCGCCAATTCCTGTGCCGCCCAGCGAATCGACATCGTCTCCGGTCCGGTGATGTTGATGATTTCGGGAGGCGAGCTGCAATGCAGGAGCGAACGGAGCGCCATCTCGTTGGCATCCCCTTGCCATATAATATTCGCATGCCCCATCGCCAGGTGAATCGGCCGGTCCTCGTGGATCGATCTGGCGAGCTCATGCAAAACGCCGTACCGCATATCGATGGCGTAATTCAGACGGTAAATGGCCATCGGCGTACCGTTCTGGTGGGAGAAATATTCAAAGACGCGCTCTCTGCCGAGACAGGATTGCGCATATTCCCCGACCGGCTCCGGCGCAACGGATTCGTTGACTCCGCCGCTGCCCACCGGCGAAAACGGATACACATTCCCCGATGAGAACACCACCATGCGGGATTGCTTGAATTTCTCGGCCACCCGGCCCGGCAAATACGAGTTCATCGCCCAAGTAAAATATTCACGGCCGGTCGTGCCGAATTTGTTGCCGGCCATATAGATCACGTTCGGAGCCTCGGGCAGCTGCTGCAGCTCTCCATCGTTCAGCAGGTCGCACGAAATCGTCTGCACACCCGCCTCCTCCAGCTCGCGTCTGGCCTCCTGGTTCGAGAACCGGGATACGCCGATGATCCGTTTGCCGCCACCGCCTTCGCGTACGGCGTTGGCAGCCAGCCTTGCAAGGCTTGGACCCATTTTCCCCCCGACACCCAGGACAAGGATATCCCCCTCCAAAGACGCCAGATCGGCAACAAGCTGTGCTGAAGGCTCAGCCAGCTTCGCTTCTAATTCTGCAACGGTTAACATGAACAATCTCCTCCTCCGATTAATGATTCATCTTCATCATACGGCCTCGCTTGATATAAAGACAAATCTTTAAATCGTCTTTAAATAGATAGAGATGCACTACTCCGTTTCGGCGGCTTACCAGCGAGAAATGGGGATTTTACCAGGGCCGTTGCGACAGACTCATGATTCATCATGACCACACAGAAAAAAAGCCCCCTGATGTCAGGGAGCAAACGAAACGTTCAGCACGATGTATCGAAGCACGAAGAAGGCAATGATAAAGGAGGCTGCCAATCCCAGCATCGTGAAGATGACCATTTTCTCAAACCGAGTAAATTTGACCTTTATTTTATTCATCACGTTCACCTCAGCTTCCATTAGAGTACATATCTGATATCCTATTCCAGAAAGATGAATCTGAAGATTTGCCTTGGTCTCCCTCTAGGCACCTTCTCGATTCCGGCAACCTCGACCAGATCATTGTCGGTCCACAGCTGGAGCAGCCGATGTGCACTGCGGACGGTAATGTCCAGCAGGTGAGCGAGCTCATGGACCTTGTATTCATATTTACCGGAACGGGCACGCTGGTTCAGCAGCTTGCTTAAATAGGCACTCGTCATTCCGGCGTCCTCTGCCCGCTTGATCAGCTCTGGATCCGTAAAAGACAGCACCTCCAGCACAGGGTCTGCCATCTCCAGCGGTCCTATCAGCGTTCCATCCTCGCGGACAATAAAGCAGGCATTGCCGCCAACCTCCTTGGATTTCCGCATCGCAATGCGTGCATTGGTTCCCGCCATGCTCGCCGATTGGCCGAAACCCATGCCGATACTGAGCGAAATACCATAGGTTTTGTTCACGTCTTTGGCCAAGGGAATCGTTTTGTAGCCGCCGGTTTCCCGTTCAAAGATGCCGCGCGTCGTGAAGAACAGATACTCGTCCCCACCCAGATGGGTCAAATAACCGTCCAGCGATTCCACATAATCGAGCACCATCCGGTGAATATCCAGCTTCAGCTTCTGCACCTCGTGCTCATTATTCCGTCTTAACGCCTGGGTTCCAAAATCATCTATATTGATCATCCCGACCACGATCTGACCTTCCCTGCTCCGGCGGGATGCCGTGGACAGCAAAGCCCGCTCCAGCGATACCACGATATCCTGATCGGAAGGCAGCAGCCACTCATTAGGGACCCCGAGCCTCGTCAGCTCATGGGCCACCGATTCCACACCCGTGAACGCAACGGAGCACCCGCCGGATTCATATTGAAGACGGTGAAAATCAATCAGCTTCCCCTTCGAGGCATAAGCCGGTCCATCGTAAATAACAGCTTGTACAGCTGGGATACCCAGATCCCTTATCGTCCGGACCACCATCGTCTCCGTTAAAGTATCCACCGATATGCCGCCACCCAGTCTTCCCCGCTGCCCGGCATGAAACAGCGCTTTATATAAACCCGCGTCCGTGACGGGGACATAATGCACAGGGATCGAGACCTGCCCAAGCTCCTTCACCTTGCGCTGAGACAGCGGATCCGAGAGGAACAACACCTCAACCTCGCCTCCGATCCGCTCAGCCAATGCCGGCGCTTCGCCATCATCCTGAAAAACAAGCGGCACGGGGTCAAAGGAGGGAAAGGATTCAATAACCTTCAAGATTTTATCAACGATCGTCTGGGTTCCGATAATACCGATACGAATTTGCTGGACAGGAAGTTGCCTCCGCTCCGTCACGTTTCCTTCACTCCCATCTTTCCCATCTCCGAGAAGCCGCTTATCGGCAAGCCGGCATGGATACCTAAATCATACCCGCTATCGAAAATTTGGCAAGTGAAAGAACCAAAAGCAACTCCGCTTTTGATTCTCATCCGGTTCACTATTTCTATTTCAGCTCTGTTACTGGAATTTCTTCGGCGCTTCCGGCTGATGACTGTTCTCGATTTCAGAGAAAAGCTTCGCTTCGGGGCTAGTATGGGTTTGAGGCGTCGCTGGCGTAAGGCCAACTTGGCCGATGAGAGCCATAAGCTGGTTGATATCCTCTTTAGTGGCCGGTTGTTTATGGCTCTTCAAGGTGTATCCCAGATTTCCGCTTACCTCCAGCGTTGCCCACTCCACATCCGAAATATTGGCGACTCCCGCCTGTCTCAATCGCATTTCCAGCTTGTCCACCGTGAGTCTCAGTTTGTCGAGATTCGCCTCTTGCAGTTTCCCTCGTTCTATGACCACCACGGATTTACCGGAGATTAACGTTTCCAGCTTGTCAGCCCTATACTCGATATACTCCATGATAATCATACAAAGAATGAGAACGGCAGCAACCCCGATCGTAACCCAATAACCCTGACCGCTTAAAGGTTGTACAAGCAGAGAACCGATCCCGATCATGATGACGACCTGTGTAATGGTCATTTGCGAGATTGATTTTCTGCCTCCGATTCGGAATAGAACGGTTCCGGCAGCAATGATTCCTACCGCCTTCAAGATGATGATCCAGCTCACGAATAGATCCCCTACCTTTTTTAGGAATAGAGTTCCCTAACTAATGTAACCTATCCATCTGCTGGTTCACGCCTGTAAAAAGGGTTCTAACCGCTCAGATTTCAACCCATCCTGTAACATACCTGAAAACTATCCCAAACGATTATTCGCGAGGCAGGATTCATTACTATCGACTCCATGCCTGTTTGCTGCTGCCCACGATACATTTTTTACAGCAAAATAAGAGCCGTTAACGGCTCTTTAATGGGTTTCTTCACCGAATATGATGAAGTTATCGGCAACGAGACTACCAGCCCAGATCCAAGGTCTCCCCCGTCTCCGCATAAGTCTTCAGAATGCTCATAACCATCCACCAGTTGTCCGCTGCCTTGGCGCGGGACGGATGATCCGGCGTATATTGATCATTGACGAGCGTCAGCTTGGTACAGTTTCCTACTGGATCAAGGGTGAACGTAATGCGGGACTCCAGCTCCTCATGATTCGCGTAATACGACGGACCCGGATGCTCGGACAGGCTCAGTGTCTTCTGCGGCTCATAAGCCAGAACATTCCCATAGACATGAACCGTCTCCTCTCCGTCATTCCCCGGTCCCACATAAGCGTAAGGCTCCCCCACTTGAAAAGAAGACCTCAGCTCACTCCCGAAAAAGGTGGCCCGCGTTCCCTCCGGCGAAGTTAAGACCTCCCATACCTTCTCCGGCGAAGCTCCGATATAAAACTGATAATGTAACGGCTCCATTTTAGTTTCCTCCCATCATGAAATATCCAGTAAGACCGGCTTGTCCTCCTGTGATATGATGATGTTATCAAGCAGCCGCGATCCAAGTATTGTAAAAATGCGACAGCCTGCAGCCTGTGGAATCACTTCAAGCTCAAGTCCCGTGTGAGGCCAGTGGTCCATCGATCCAGGCCTGCTAGGGAGTTATCGGAGGTGTTTATATCCATGATTCAGCATTCTCATCAGCCCAGCCTCGGCATCTTGAACATGAAAAAAGCCGGAGAGAAGTTCCAGCTTCTGCGAGTTCCCCCATCCAGGGACCTTTCCTATTTCATCAAGCATTACTGGATCATTCATTGGGATTTAACCGACCAGGAGCCTCATCTGCAGGATGTTGTTCCTAATCCTTGCGTCAACTTGGTTGTTCAGCCTCATCGAACCGCTTTCTATGGCGTATCCAGCACCAGGCATTCCCACCATCTGGAGGGCAGAGGGCAAGTATTCGGAATCAAGTTCAGACCCGGCGGATTCTATCCGTTCGTGAACACGTCCATGGACCGTCTGACGGATTCCTCCATAGGAACCATGGAGATTCTCCAAGTCGAGCCCCATACGCTGGAGCAGCAGCTATTGACCGCAGAGGAGCCGGAGCAAAAGGTGAGGTACATGGAGGAGCTTATTCGCCGCATTCTTCCCGAAGAGGATGAACAGATCGAACGGATTCATACCATGATCGACCAAATTCATCACAACCGGGACATCATTCGGGTCGAGCAGGTTAGCGAATGGTGCCAGATGAGCCCGAGATCACTTCAGCGCCTGTTCAAGCAATACGTTGGAGTAAGCCCTAAATGGGTGATTCGCCTGTACCGGCTGCAGAATGCCGCCGAAATGCTCGAAGGCCTGAATCATCAGGATGTGCTGGAGCTGGCCATGGATATGGGTTATTATGACCAGTCGCATTTTATCCGGGATTTTAAAGCAATGATCGGTAAAACGCCCGAAGTTTATATGAAGGAACGATAAATCTGAGGAGGTAACAGCATGTATACGATACAGGCGATCGGAACGATCCATAACGAAAGAAAGGCGATTCAGGATGATTACTGGGGGGATGTCATCTCGGAGATTAAACTAGGCGAAGAATGGGATGAAAGCTCCCTGGATGGGATTGAAACGTTCAGCCACCTTGAAATCATCTATGTATTCCATCTCGTCCAGGATGACAGCATCCAGTACGCGGCGAGACATCCGCGAAATAATCCAAGCTTCCCCAAGGTCGGTATCTTTGCCCAGCGCGGCAAGAATCGCCCCAACAAGCTAGGAGCCACCATGGTGGAGTTGGTAAGCAGAGAGGGCAGGTCCGTTTTCGTTAAAGGGCTGGATGCCATAGACGGGACTCCCGTCGTTGATATCAAACCTGTCATGGAGGAATTTTTGCCGAAGACGAAGACCAAGCAGCCCGAATGGGCTACAGACATCATGTCCCGTTACTGGGAATAATGATGAAGTACTTCATCCTACAAAAACAACAGCGCTGCCGCGCCTGTCCTTGAGGTTCAAGGGACTGGCTTGGTCAGCGCTGTTTCTATGAAATCCATCTCTGTTGAGTTTACTCCTCGTGCATGACGAATTGAGCGATATTCTTACTGTGATCTCCGACACGTTCCAAGTTGCTTAGAATATCCAGATAGACCGCTCCGGAGTTTCCTGTGCACAGATTCTGGTTCAATCGCTGGATATGACTCTTGCGGAACTTGACTTCCATCTCGTCCAATTCCCGCTCATAGTCCAGCACCTCTTGAGCCGCGGCCACGTCATTATGCTCTAACGCAGTCAGAGCCCTTTCCACCGCCTTGTCGGCTAGGGACAGCATCTCCTTCAACTCGCGTCCGGCTTCCTCTGAGAACTCCACCTTTTTATTGATGCTGAATTCGGACAGCTCCACGATATTTTCCGCGTGATCGCCGATCCGTTCAATATCGTTTACCAGTTGGAACCAACCGGAGGCTTTTTCGGACTCGCCTTCTGGCAATCCGTTCTGCTGCTGGATTTTCACCATATAATCCGTGATTTTTCGATTCAATTCGTTGATAAGCTCTTCCTTCTGCAGGGCGAGTTCCCCCACCCGGGTTTCCCTGCTGAAAAAGAAAGTAGACGCATCGTTGAGCGTCTCCCGGGCATACTGCCCCATACGCAAAATTTCATGCTGTGCTTGTCCAAAGGCAACCGCCGGCGTGGCCAGCAAACGTTCATCCAGATAAATCGCCTTAAATTCAAACTCCTGCATCTTGCCAGGAATAACCTTGGTTACGATCCATGCCAAAGCCGGAATTAATGGCAAGAAGATCAGGGCATTGGTTGTGTTGAAGATGCCGTGAGCGTACGCAATCTGCATACGGATATTGACGCCTTCTCCCAGCCATAACACAAGGGAATGCACCGGAATCAACAGAATCATAAAGATAATAGCACCGATGACGTTAAAGATGACGTGAACCAGGGCCGTGCGCTTGGCGGCCACCGTTGCGCCGATCGAGGCGAGTACCGCGGTAATGGTTGTCCCGATGTTATCGCCAAACAGGATCGGTAATGAACCTCTCAGGTTAATCATTCCTTCGTCTGCAATCGTCTGCAATATGCCGATGGTCGCGCTCGAGCTCTGTACAACCATCGTGAATACGGTACCTACAACAAGCGCCAGGAGAGGCTGATCCTTCAACTGGATCATGAAGTCAGTAAAGGCTGGAAGCTCACTTAGCGGCTTCACGCCGCTGCCCATGGTGGATAACCCCAGAAAAAGGGTACCAAAGCCAAAGACCACCTGGCCGATATATTGGAATCTTTTCTTGTTAAAGAAAAATAAAAAGAACGCCCCTACCGCAATAATGGGCAGTGCATATTCTTCGATTTTAATCCCCACGATAAATGCAGTCATTGTCGTGCCAATATTGGCCCCCATAATGACGCCTATGGCTTGTCTTAGTGTCATCAGCCCCGCGTTTACCAGTCCAATCGCCATCACGGTCGTTCCCGATGAGGATTGAATCAGTATCGTGACTCCGACCCCAACCAACACGCCCAGTACCGGGTTGGATGTGTATTTCTCCAGCAACCCGCGCATTTTGTCCCCTGCTGACTTCTGCAGACCGTCCGACATATACTTGATGCCGAACAGAAAAATGCCCAAGCCGCCTACAAACTTAAATAGGATGTCCTGCCAATCCAAGAGATAAGTCCTCCTTTAGATGTCATCTCATAATGTGTCTATAAAAACCCTTTAAATAATTTAGCACAATATGTGAACAAGATATACCTATCTAAGTATCGACATATTACGAGATCGGCAGACTTATCTCAACCGATGTCCCCCGCTCTTCCTCGCTCCGGATGACGATCCGGCCATTGTGGCTCTCCATGATCCGATGGACAATCATCATGCCAAGGCCATTGCCGTCCGGCTTAGTCGTATGAAAAGGCTCCCCAATCCGCTGAAGCACATCGTCCGTCATGCCGGAGCCGTTATCCGTAAAGATCACGCGTTGATATCCTTCCTGCACATCCAGATGAATGTGGATGTTCCCGCCATGCGGCAAGGCTTCCATCGCATTCTTCAGAATATTAAGAAAAACCTGCTTAATCTGGTTCCGGTCACATAGAATCGTTGCATTCTGCCCGATGTTTTGGGTCATCTCGATCCCGCCAAGCTCCGCCTGAATGGCAAACAAGTGAAGCACCTCTTCCAGAATTTCACCGCAATCCTCAAGCTTACAGACCGCAGCCTGGGGCTTGCCCAGAATCATAAATTCCCCTACCATCAGATTGGCCCGCTCCAGCTCGGACATGATCAGGTCATAGTGCCGAAGACAGGCGTCCTTATTCGCTAGCTGGAGTAATCCCTTCACCGTGGTGAGGGGATTGCGAACTTCATGGGCTATGCTTACGGCAACCTGTCCGGCAAACACCAGCTTTTCCGTATTCCGCAGCACTTCCTCCGTACGCTTCATCTCTGTAATATCACGAAGAAAGCCGACCACCCGCATGAGCTGTCCCTCACGGCCATATGCAGGCTGAACATCAAGTATATAGTGATTCATGGTTCCCGATATCTCAAGCGAAAGCTCTTCTCCGATGCAGATTTGCTGCCGGTGTATCACCCGCTCATAATACTCGCCAATCGGCTTAATACCGAACACCGTGCGGCCCACATATTGAGTGCGGTTCCGGGTGCTGTCGTCCGGGCACAGCAGGCTTAAGCTCGTTTCGTTCATCTCCAGAATCTGACCCTTTGCATCAGTAATGATCACGCCATAATGATTCGTTCCGAGGAGCACCTGATTCAAGGTTTGCAGCTGCGTGTTCTGTTTGCGGGTAACCATCTCCCGTTCCAGGGAATCGGCCATCGTGCACAACAAAGCATGCAAATGCGGGTGAACAAACTCCCTGTTCGTCATTAGAGAGATCGTTCCTACGATCACCTTCCCATCCTCACCGTGAAAGGGGGCCGAATAACATGCCATGCGGTGAAGAATGTGATGAAAATGGTCCTCTCCTATCAACGTAAACGGCCGTTCGTACCGGAGACAGAGATCAATTGAGCTTGGACCGTCTTCTTTGGAATAGCCTTTGCCCTCGGTGATCCCCAAATACCGGGCTGTTTCGATGATGGTCGGGTCCCCTTCCATATCAAGAATGAACCCTTCGTTATCCGTAATCGTAATCACGACAGGATTTCCTGATCCGGAGGAAAGGAACTTATTCACGAAAACTTGAATCACTTCGATGTATTCTTTATATTTTGCACGCCTTGCGGCCAATACCTCATCATTCAATCGATTCGTATGTGTTGGAAGAAGCTCCGGGTTCATCCCCTTGTCTATACACTGCTGCTTAGTTCGCTGAATGATCTCCTGATCGGTTATTTCACCACATCGATTATCCAAAATCACATACCCCTTTTTATCATACTGCCACTTAATGTAACCTAACGTTTATTCTATCACTTTTATCGGCAGATGGAGCCTGCCAGTAAACTTAATCGAATGTGAATATGGCAGCCTTCATCTTACCATTTATGAAGATATACGGGATAAGCAGGTGATTGGAATTATATTCCTATCCCCTTCTCCTGTTTATGTAACTCTTTGCTGGAAATATCCGTTTAGGATGTAAAGGAGATGAGAATCCATGTTCAAACCCAATCTTGTTTACTTGTTCCTCATGGCTGTTCTATTTCTTGTAACAGCCTGCTCGAGCAACCAAACGGAAGCACCGGCTTCATCAACCGAACCTGCGACAACTGCAGTGACGGACTACAAAAGTGCGGCGGAGCACGTATTTTCATTGTATAAAGAGGAGGACATAAGTACCGAGGATAAAGTCACGAACATGCTTCCTCGATTGGAAGGCATGGACTGGACAGAGTACAACCGCCTGAGTAATGGCAAAACATTGGAGACTCTGGAGCTGCTGTATACCCACCGGTCCCTTATCAAACCCGAGCATTACAGGAGTCTATTCCTGGCAACAACTAATCTCGACGGTGCCTCTGCCGAGCAATATGCCGCCATCGCAGGAGGATTGTTCACCAGAGACACGGAGGGCGTGGTTCGAGCACTTGCTGATTTGAGTGACGGCGACAATAGGCAAAGGGTCATTTCCAGCATTGCTTACCATCTTGGTTACCAGGATGTTTCACAGGTGAAACAAGAGCTTGAGCAATGGCAAACGAATAAGGAGCTGGATGATCCCGAGAAGAACGTCATCGCCTCCCTGATATCTGCAATCAACCATCCATAATACCATTCCCCTTAACCTGCCGGTATTATCTTTCAACCGGACTCAATCGGTTTCATAAGCCCTTATCTATGTCATCCGCCAAAGATAACCGTCAGCACCAAAAAAAGAGCCGATCCAAGATCTACATCTTGGTCGGCTCTTTGTATCGATAAAACAATGGTACACGTTATTGATTTAGCAGGAACTCTTCTCCGGCAATGCCCGGGGATGTCATATGGTAAGGGTCCAGAATGACCTGGATCTGTTCCTCTGTCAAAAGACCCTGCTCCAGAATAATCTCCTTGATGCTCTGGCCTGTCTTCTGCGCTTCCTTCACCAGTCTGGAGGCTACGTCATAACCCAGATGCGGGTTCAACGCCGTAATAATGCCGTAGCTGTTATCGACGAAGTACTTGCAGCGTTCCTTATTCGCTGTAAGATCGACCATCAGATTCTTGTAGAACACATCCATGCCGTTCTTCAGGATTTTGAGGGAATGCATCAAGTTGTTCGCTGCGACCGGAACCATGACGTTAAGCTCAAATTGCCCGGCTTCGCATGCCAAACTGATCGTATGATCATTGCCGATAACCTGAAACGACACCTGGTTCATGACCTCGGCCATCACCGGATTGACCTTGCCCGGCATAATCGACGAACCCGGTTGTCTTGCCGGTACGTTCAATTCGTTTAAGCCCGCTCTCGGACCGGAAGCCATCAAGCGGATATCGTTGCACATTTTCGAGAAGTTCACGGCACACACTTTGAGCGCAGCCGACAATTCCATATACGCATCGGTGTTCTGGGTGGCATCGACCAAATCTTCGGCTTGCTTCAAGGAGAAGCCTGTCTGCTCAATCAAATGCTGGACGACGCTGTGCATATAGTCCGGTGTTGCATTAAGCCCCGTGCCTACCGCGGTCGCGCCCATATTAACGACTAACAAGCCTTGCGCGGCACGCTCGATCCGGTTAATGTCACGCGTCAGAACATTGGCATAAGCTCCGAACTCTTGTCCGAGTCGAATCGGTACCGCATCCTGCAGATGCGTGCGCCCCATCTTGATGACATCGTCAAATTCCTTGGCCTTCTCCTGAATGCCGGCAACCAGGGTCCGGAACACCTCAAGCAGATCCTGCGTCAGACGGTAAGACGCGATGCGGATCGCCGTCGGGATGGCATCATTCGTGGACTGCGACATATTAACATGATTATTAGGATTGCAGTAGAAATACTCGGCCTTCTGTTTTCCCAAAATCTCCAGCGCTCGGTTTGCCAACACCTCATTCATATTCATATTGATCGAAGTCCCTGCTCCGCCCTGGATGGAATCGACAATAAATTCGGAACGAAGATTGCCCGCGATGATCTCGTCTGCTGCCTCTATAATGGCACTGCCTATCTTTTTCGGCAGCAGGCCAAGCTCCATGTTCGCCAGGGCTGCGGCTTTCTTAACTTCGCCCAGTGCAGATATCAATTCTGCATGGATGGGTACTCCGCTGATCGGAAAATTCTCTACCGCCCTAACCGTATTAATCCCGTAATAGGCTTCCGCAGGAAGCTGTTTTTCCCCCAGAAAATCTTTTTCAATTCGATACTGCATATCCATGGACAACATCACCATCGCCTTTTGATTATTTTGTATCATGCTTGTCACCTGTTATCATCCAGCTTGCCCGGATATATACAGAATTCTGCCTTCCCACTTGAAATCCTCTATAGCTTACGCGTTTTGTTAGAGAATATTGAATGATATGTGCGAATGCGCAAAAAAAGAGACCTTATCTAAGTATAATTACCCAGAAAAGGCCCCTCTTACCCCATCGTGATGATTCTGTCTGTAGACCATGATGGGGACACACCTGAACTAGAAGACGGCGGTCTTCCTAAGCGGAGGGAAACCTACCGAGATGACGGCCCCTCCCTCTGTTCGATTCCCTGCCGTGATCAGACCTCCGCAGCGCTCCACAATGGCGCGAGCAATGGCCAGACCCAGACCGGACTCCCCATTCTTGCCCTTCACAAACCGGTGGAACAAATACGGAAGCAGTTCCTCGGAGATGCCTTCGCCATCATCGGAAACGGTGAGGAATACCCTGCCATTTTGGATACCGGCTTGAATGTATATATGCTTGCTCGCGTGCCTTGCTCCATTCGAGACGATGTTCAGCAGCGCTTGCAGCAGCTTATCCCGGTCAGCATACACCATTAACGATTCGTTATCGCCATAGGAAGGATGCACGAACAATCCTTTTTTCACCAAGACCGGATTGACTCTTTCGATCGTTTCCTCCACGAGCTCCTTCAAATTGACCGCCGTTGCCTTAAAGATGTCCTCCTCGCTGTCCAGCTTCGCGAGTAGCGTCATCTCGGTCACGATATTGGTCATGCGGCTGCTCTCACTCATAATGATATCCAGGCCTTTGCGAATCTCCTCCCCTTCGAATACCCCGTCCCGAATTCCCTCCGCATACCCGGAGATGGACATGAGCGGCGACTTCAGCTCGTGGGATGCGTTCTGGAAGAATTGCTTCTGCACATGATTGTACCGCTCCAGCTCACCCGCCATTTCGTACACAGACTCTGCAACTACGCCGATCTCTCCGCTTGCCGACACCCGCTGAACTTCGGAGAACTGACGCTCTTTCACCTTCTTCAATTCCTCCCGCAGCAGCATGAGCGGCTTAATCAATCTCTTGGTGATGAACAAGCTTAAGATAACCATGATTACGCCCCCCACAGCAAATACGAGCATCAAACGCCCCATCAGCGCCTGCTCAATGGCCTTGATCTTGCTGATCGGCGTAATCAGCGTCATCGTCCCTTGGGGAACCGCCGTCACCTCGGTGAGGAATTGTCCGCTCCTCGCTGCAGATGAGTACGAAGCCACATAGTCCGGACGGATCGCCTGACTTACCATGAACTGGGCGGAGGGAGTTACCGGAGTCGAGCTGACCACATTCCCTTCGCTATCCTGGATGATTACGCCTACCTCCGCAACCTGTGCCGCGGTCAACCCGCTAACAGCCAATGGAGCACTCTCTATAGGAATGCTCTGGGCGGCCGCGGTTTCGAGTTTTGCCGTCAGCTCAGCCCCTATGGTCTGCATGTCCTTTCTCTGCGTACCGATAAAATGGTCCATCAGCACATAATGAATCACGACCGCCGTCACAGAGAGCACGAGTATTAGCGATAAGGCAAACGCAAGATTGATCTGATGCACCAGCTTCATATCGATGATTCCTCCCCATCCATTCTCATTCGATATCCATGCCCCCAGATGGCCTCGATCGGAAGCTGCTCCACCTTCTTGCGAAGCCTTTTAATGAGATGGTCGACCGCCCGGTCGCTACCAAAGTAGTCGTCGCCCCATACGGAGGTTAGCAGCTCATCCCTTGTAAACGCACGGTTCGGATGCTCAGCGAACACTTTCAGCATCTCAAATTCCTTGTTAGTCATATCCACTTCTTCCCCATCCCAGAACACGCGCCGCTCCTCCAGCATTAACTGAAGCCTTCCGTTGCTAAGCTCCGGGGAAGCCGCAGCAAGCCGCGGAACACGCTCCTCCTGATGGAATTTGTACCATCGGTTTAGCTGCCGTTTGATTCGGGCAACCAGCTCGCGGGGACTGAACGGCTTGACCATGTAGTCATCGCTTCCCAGCTCAAGCCCCAGTATTTTATCCACTTCGCTATCCTTCGCAGAGATCATGATGATCGGGACCTCGGCCTCTGCGCGTATCCGCCGGCACAATTCGAAGCCGTCCATGCCAGGCAGCATAATATCCAGCACCCACATATCCGGCGGGGTCGTTCTCCACATCTCCCAGCCTTCCTCTGCCGTTGCAAGGCCCACCGTCCGATAGCCTTCCTTCCGCAAATAAGCTTCCACCAAATTTCGTATATGCTGATCATCGTCAACCACGGCGATGAGATAATTTTGGTTCATATATATATAGACCTCCGGGTTTCATCTTCCCTCAGTATACCAAGCTGCGGGAATCGAATGGGAATTGCCATTATTTTTCCACAAATACACCAATGTTCTGCCAATGCTGACTCGTACACTGGGTACTGTAAGACAAACCAACCCGATAAGGAGTGTTATATTCGATGAAATACAAACTGTTTGGCAAGCTCGCCCTTTCCGCCGCCCTGCTCGGCACAGCCGCTCTCCCCGTACATGCTTCAGGCGCTGACACAAGTGATGTGCCGAAACCACCAAGCAAAAGCGCACCCGTTGCAACCACCGCCACCATTTCCGTTATGCCGAATCCGCTGGAATTGGCTGAGAAATACGCGCCGGAAACGGTTCAGGACTGGAAGGAAACGCTGGAGAAATACGGAAAGCTTGCCGGAGCCGAGGGAACATTCTTTTTCTCGGAGGCTACGGCTGTCGCTGCAGATAACGGTGATGCAAAGCCGGTTACGCCAGATGGTGAATTCGGAATTGCAATTGCCGTGAGGGCTACTCCGGCTGCAGATATCCAGGGGTCCGTGGACAGCGGGGATATTAAGCAATTCAAAGCAACCCAGATCAAGAAGTTTTCTCCACTGGAAGGTACGGCAATAGAAGTGGCCGAAGTCGTTAAAACCGATGCCGGCGTAGTGAAACACGACGTGATCCATGGCGAGGCAGCAATTTTGGAGGCCGTGAAGATCAGCGATGCAGCAAGTTTTGATGCAGTGAAGATCAGCGATGAAGATCTGGCGTTCATCCATGCCAGAATCGACCTCTTTAAAGCCGTGGGTTCCAAGGACTCGGATGCCATTAAAGAAGCACTGGCGAAGCTGCTGAACCAATACAAGGAGCAGATCGCCAAGCTGGAAGCTGAAGCGAAGTAAACTTATACGGAGTTGCATGTGCCGGCGAAAGCCAATCGTACTTAAAACATAAAGCAACCCCTGCCGGTGCCGCGGCAGGGGTTGCTTTATGCTTACTAGGGGACTTATCGGGTTTTCTTCGCCATAACCTTTATCAGCTTAACGGCCGAGCGCACGCGGGGCCGCTTCAAGTTCTCCTCCACATAGCGGTAATCCGTCAGGATCACTTTGGCATCCCGCAGTCCGTAAGCAAAATCGTCATCGAACAGCAGCCGGTACTCCCATACCCGCTTCTCCCAATTCGGAATATTCGCCAGCATCCATTCATCCTCCGCTCCGGGATGGACATAGGTTTCGCTGACCCCTTCTGGGAGTCTGTACAGCTTATCAATCAGCGATTGCTTGAAGCTCTCATAGCTCTCCCCCTCGACAACAGGAAACGGATGAGAGAGCAGATAATCCGGGATCGGCACGCCAAACGTATCAGCAAGGCCTGAGGCGAGCGCGACTGGACGCTCGATATTCGGCAGCGAGCTGAGCAGCGGGTCCTCCGGGTGGATATAGCGGAATAGTCGTGCGGGGAGGCGCCAACGCGAAGTCTTCCACAGCATCTGCGGAATGAGGCTCCGTCCCGTTTCCATCCCGTACAGGCTGCCCATATGATTATCCACATGGCTGATGCGGATGCCTGCCTTGCTCGCCAGCCGGTACTGCGCCTCCAGCTCTTTTAGCACAGCCCCCGTCTCCGCCCCTCGTTCAAACTCCTGAACGGTCCGGTATTGATGACCGCTGGCGTCTTGAAGGGAGCGATGCCCCGTCAAGCTGCGCCATCGCAGAGCCTCAAATTCGCTCGTCAAGGTCAGATGCAGCCCCACATTGGGTTGGCGCCGGCGTGCGGCCCAGGAGGCTGCCTCTTCAAAGCCGGGAGCCACGGTCATGATGGTTGCCGAGGAGACTTTGTTCTCCTCCAGCAGATGCCGGATCGCCTCATTCATGGCCTTGCTTTGTCCGAAATCGTCACAGTTGATGATCAGTCTTCGTTCCATGTTCATGCCCGCCTCCTATGGTTTTAGAGAATTCGATTTTGGTTGCAAACGATAGCAGGAAGGAAATGGCCAGCAAGCACAATGGAACGACACTGATCAAATACCTGAAGGTCGATTCCGGGTCGTTTCCCGGATTGTCACCGCTTTCATACCCGAATATCATGCCGACAACAAAAAATGCCAGGGCAGAGATCAATCCGCTGGAACGCGTAATAAATCCGCTGACAGCCGTATAGATCCCCTCTCGGCGCAGCCCCGTCCGCTCCGCATCCTCATCGATGATGTTGCCGCTAACCATGGCCGGCGTTACCAGAAATCCCGCCAGACCGAACCCAACGCCGATGCCTGCCAGAATCCCGCTGATCAGATCGTAACCAAACCAGAGCGGAATGACCGAAAGACCATACACGCCAAGCGACAACCTCCAAGCTCTCACACCATCCATTCTTCGGATCATCCAATACCAGACGAATACCAGCGGAATGACCGATACAAACACGGCTGCCAGCAGAATGGATACTTGATTGTCAGGGATCCTGAGCACGTATTTTGCATAAAAAGGGATCGTCGAGCTTATCAGTCCGTTTACCGTCTGGGCAAATGAATTGGCGATATTAAACACCCAGAACTTCTTATTGCGCAAGGTTTCGCGGAATGCTTGGACAAGCTTTAGCGGTTCGCTTGCACTGTACACCTCTTGCTCCCGCACGCTCATCATGCAGAGGAACATGAACACCCCGAACAGCAGCGCGTACAGAATCGCCATATTCGAAAATCCCATGGCGTCATAAATAATCGGGGTCAGCGCGGTACCGATCAATAGCGCCACAACCTGGTAGCCCTGCTGGATGGCCGAGGCTTTCGCCCGGATGCGGTCTCCGCGGAACAGTTCGGGGAACAGTGCTCCATAGTTGACCCATAATACGGTCGCTACCGCTTCATACAGGATAAGGGCAACCAGGAACCACATGAACAGTCCGTTCTGCGATAATCCTTCCGGCGGCGAGAACACCAGCACGAAGGTCAGCATGAACAGCGGAATGGCGCCGAACACCCACGGCCTGCGCCGCCCCAGCCGGGTCTTGGTGCGATCGGACCAATACCCCATCAGCGGATTGTTAACCGCATCCCAGATGAGAAATACCGTGCGTGCCAAGGAAGCCAACCCTATGCCAAGCCCCAAGGTATCCACGTAGAAAAAGATGTAAAAGGAGCTGAACGCCTGGCTCGGGACCATCATGGCAAACATGCCAAGCGAAAATGAATACGGCGAATTCACCCAACTGCGCTTCATCCGTTTCCCTCCATCCGTCATGGACGATTTTGTTGTACAGTATTCTGCGCATGGCAAGAATATACCTGCTCATCAGGAAGGTAAGGAGGTCGTCAAACGACTAAAGAAGCCTGGCGTTATCCGCCAGGCTTCTTATTTACATTCCTTATTGAAGAACGATTTTGATAGCATTGCCAATTGGCGGCAGACTCTTGGTCAGTACCGGGCTGTAGTATCCGATAATCTCCGCCTCTCCAGTCAGTTCACTGGACTTCATAGTTTTACCTTCTTTATTTACGATCACAGTCTCCGGCGTCAGATTCAGGATCACTTCGCTCGGCGATTGTTCCGTTAATCCCTTGCCCTTAATCGTTAAGCGCAGGTTACCGCCATCGGCGTTGATATCCGTAATGGCACCAGCTGTAGCGAGCTGCTCCGTCTCTTCCTTGTCCGGTTTCACGCTGATTTCATAAGCATAGGTCTGAGGAGGCAGGCTCATGGTCATCGCCATGCTGTGAACGGCTTCAATCTCCATCCCTTTCGCAAGATCCTTTAACTCGATCTTCTTGCCTTCCGCATCGCGGATGATCGTGCTCTCATCCACATTCAGCACGATTCCCTCGGTTCCCGTGCCGTTAATGTGAACGGCTTTGCGATCTTCATTATTCATAATTTCACTGATTGTACCACTTACGGTTTCCTTCTTGATCTCTTCTTCGGACGAGATGCTCACCTTCGTGCCATCAACCGATACGTTAGCTTGGAGCACTTCGCTGAAGAAATTAGCCGGAACATAGAGCGTGCCCTTCACGTTTACCGGCGCAGCACCGAGGGACTTGTACATTTTGTTAACCGTATACTGGTCTTTACCTGTTTGCACAAGGGTCCAGATCGGGGATCCCGATTTTGTCAGCTCCGCAGAGCGGTCCTGTTGATTCCACTCCAGTTCGAATCCGAGCGCCTCGGATACGCTGCGCAGCGGGATCATGACCTGCTTCGCATCGGCGTTCATATAACCGGCGCCCGCCACTTCCTTACCGTTAACCAGAACTCCATAATCAATGACAGCCGAGATCACGACTGGTTTTTGTTCCTGGCTGCCTCCAGCCTGGGGTGCTGCATAAGCCGCTGCGCCACCGGAAACTGCCATGGCCGCAACCATCAGCGTCGCCGCTTGCTTCTTCCATTGTTTGTTCATGTTCATCATCCTTTCTAGGTGCCTTAAATGATCGTGTACTACTATACTGACGGGCTGTATTTGCCAAATGTTGCAATGAAATGATAAGTAAACGTACCGATAGACGCGAAAAAGGCCGCTCCGGGATAGACTTATCAAGTCTCCCAAAACGGCCTCTTTATCTGGCTTAGCGATGGATAAACAGCGGGTCAACAAAGCTTCTGCAATATTCCTCCGCAATCTGCTCCGCGCTGTATCCCATATCACGCATGTACAGAATGATATCCGCGCGCGGCAGAGATGCGAGCATCACAGAGGTAAACTGAGGGTCAAGCGGCATCAGTACTCCCTGCTCCGCCGCAAGCTCCAGCAGGCGCTTGATCTGTAATCGCAAAAACGTGAAGGGCGGGTTCTCGCACATAATGTTCTTGGTGTCCTCCAGACGGTCAGAGGTCAGCATCACCCTTAGCCACTCCAAATCTTCATTGAAATGCAGAATGACCTTTGTGATCACCGTACGCAGCCGATGAGCCACCGGTTCACCATCGCTGCTCTGAAGGTAAACGTCCAGCCCTTCCATAAACCGATCGATCTTGGCTTCCATCAGTGTGAAGCAAATCTTGCTCTTGCTGGGGTAACGGCGGTACAAGGTGCCTTGCCCGATCCCGGCCGTTTTCGCCACTTGATGCATGGAGACGTCCTCGACTCCGTATTTATTAAATAAAGCCTGAGCCGTATCCAAAATCTTTTGACCCAACTCGTCATTCTCTTTCGGCAATGCACGCATCCCTTTCTAATTTGAACACACGGGAACCTTATGCAGCAGACTGTTCTTCTTCAACGGGTGAAGTTGTACGTTTAACAAATATGCCCAGTACTAAGGCGATGATTGCAAGAACGAGTCCGATTACGAAAGCATTATGAAGACCGGCAACCATGCTCTCTACCGGATTGAGATCCCCGGTTGTTTCAACGTAATTTTTAGCACCTGCTGTCATGATGCTGATAAATAGCGCCATACCTACGGCCCCGGCTACCTGCTGCAGTGTATTCATGATGGCTGTTCCATGCGGATACAGCAAGCGCGGCAGCTGATTCAAGGCTGTAGTCTGGGCCGGCATCATAACCATCGAAATCCCTATCATCATCATAACATGAAGGAAGATGACATAACCACCAGTCCATGAAGAGTCGATGCCCGAGAACAGGAAGATGGCGACGCTCAAAAGAGCAAGACCAGGGATAATCAGAACCCTAGGTCCGAATTTATCGAACAGCTTTCCTGTGATCGGCGCCATCAATCCGTTGATGATACCGCCAGGCATCATGACCAAGCCTGCTGCAAGCGCCGTTAAGCCCAGTGCGTTCTGCAGGAACAATGGCAGCATGATCATGGTGGAGAACATGCTCATCATCAGCACCAGCATCAGCACGGTTACGAGCGAGAACATCGGAAATTTGAAGGTACGCAGATCCAGCATCGGTTCCTTCATCTTCAGTTGGCGCCATACGAAGAGCAGCAAGCTGATAGCCCCTGCCGTAATGCACCATACTACCTTCGGATCAGACCAAGTGCCTTCTCCGGCACTGCTGAATCCGTATACGATACCCCCAAAACCGATAGTAGACAGAATAATCGAAATATAATCGACCTTCGGCTTGGTCAGTATCGATACGTTCTTAAGGAAAACCGCTGCGAATGCAATGGAGAACGCAGCAAGCGGAATGACCAGATAGAACAACCAGCGCCAGTTCAGCGCGTCCACGATCAAACCGGACAGCGTCGGTCCGATCGCCGGGGCAGTCATGATGACAAGACCGATCATCCCCATGGCGGCTCCGCGATTCTGAGGCGGATAAATACTAAGTATCGTGTTCATCAGAACCGGCAGCATAAGCCCCGTTCCGATCGCTTGCAGGATACGTCCTACCAGCAGCACACCAAACACCGGTGAAAAGCCGCAGACAATCGTACCTATAAGAAATAGCGACATGGCGCCTATAAACATCTGTCTTGTCGTGAACCACAGCTGCAGCAGCGCCGTGACCGGCACCAGAATACCGACAACCAGCATGTAGGAGGTTGAAAGCCACTGCACCGTCGACTCCCCAATACCAAACTGCTCCATCAAGCTTGGGAAAGCGATGTTCAGCAGTGTCTCATTCAAGATGGAAACGAACGCGCCAATAATCAGTGCGGCAACAATCGGCCCTCTCTTTATTTTGCTTAAATCAATCTTGGCCGAACTTGGCCCCACTCCCATATCCAAGACCTTATCCTCCCTTATCTCTGTATACGGACAATTGTCCGGTAATGCGTTTTTCATTTTAACGGACAATTGTCCGCAGGTCAACTGAAAATTTTCATTTAATTTTCAAAATTGGCAGCAAAGATGAATCCTGCAGCGTTATTTGCTGGGTTCAGCAGCAGAAACACGCAGGATATCGGATATTCAAGCTATTAATAAAAAAAGATCTGCCCCTAATCGCGACTAAGGACAGATCCTTATTCTATACACATGCCGACTGTAAGGTTTACTTCTAAAGATCCCTGACGTTTCAAATGCAAGTGTCCTGTATACGCTATACGTCACTCAGGTAAGCAAGTCAGCCCCTGGAACCGTTACGTTACGCGTTCAGCGCATTCTTCTCCTTGTAAACTCTGGCCCAGCCCTCCAGATTGTTCGTTACAATCAACAGGTCGGGGTACTGGGCAAGGGAAGCCAGCACGGCCTCATCATCCGGCGTCCAGACAATGAGCTGGATCCCCCGCTTGCGCGCCTCCTCCATAAACGAAGGGGTCACGTACACATATTTGACGGAAACATAGCGAGCGCCGATCTCCTCCAGGTAAGGAAAGACCGATGGCGTGGCCCCATATATCACTAGACCCAGCTCGATGTCAGGATCAAGCGTGCGAGCCCGTGCAATGGAATAATGATCGAAGGAGGTCAGGAATACCTGCTTCTCCATGCCCGTTTCCTTTATCACGTCAATGACCTTCTGTTCCAGGCCGGGGTAGGTATCCCCCATCTGCTTCAGTTCAATGTCAACGATCATCCGATCCTTGGCAAAACGCAGTGCTTCCTCCAGCGTGGGAATGACTTCTCCCTGGCCTGCATCCAGCTTGCGTATTTCCTCCAGCGTGAAGTCACTGATTGCTCCTGTTCCGTTGGTCGTCCGGTTTACCGTCGGATCATGGATCACTACGGGCACGCCGTCCTTCGTCAGTTGGACATCCAGCTCCAGGTGCGAGAAGCCAAGCTCCAACGCTTTCCGAAAGCCCAGCATCGTGTTCTCCGGGTATTTCAGCGGATACCCTCTATGGGCCAATCCACGTACTTCCATGTGCCATTCCCTCCATATATAAGTCGATTGATGGCCTCGATCACACTGTCGCCACAAAAGGGCGGACTTACGTGATCGAATCGCCGTTTGAAGCTCTATAGGACTGTTCGCCATGAACTTTCCGATCCCTGCTGTCTGCAGCAGATCATAACCTTCGGGAGAAAACGAAGAGACGGTATGGCGGTGTATCCTTACCCACCATTTCCACACCGTCTGGGATACCTGCTTAATCACGGTTATACGAATTATTTAAACGTCGAATTCGCCATCGCGGCCACGATATGCTTCTGCATGACCGTAAAGACCAGCACGATCGGGATAATCGCCATGACGCTGGACGCCATAATGACATTGAAGAACATGGCTTCATTTCCGGCGATAGAATCCCTCAGCATCGCAATGCCTACGGTAAGCACGCGCATGTCGTTGTTGTTGGTCATGATCAGCGGCCAGAAATACGAGTTCCAGGACGAGATGAAGATTAACACGCCCATGGTAACGATCGTTGGCATCGCCATCGGGAACAACAGCTTGTACAGAATGGAGAAACGACCGGCTCCATCCACGCGCGCCGCTTCCAGCACGTCGTTGTTAATCGTTTTGAACGCCTGCCTGAGCAGGAATATCGCGTAGGCGGAAGCCCCGTGAGGCACAATGAGCGCCCAGAACGTATTCAGCCAATCCAGCTTGGACATCATGACGTATACCGGAACGAAAATAACCTGCTCCGGCACGATCAATGCGGCGAGAACGAGCAAGAACAGCGCGTCCCGTCCCCAGAACTTCCCCTTTGCAAATGCAAACGCCGCCATAAGCGCCACATTCAGCTGCAAAATAATGGTTCCAACCGCCATGAGCAGCGTATTGCCGAAAAATCTTGCATAAGGGATAACCCGGAAGGCTTCGGCAAAGTTCTGCCAAGCAAAGGTTTCCGGCCAGAATGTAGGTATGGCCATCCGCATCTCAGACTGCGTCTTAAGCGCGCTGATCAGCAGCCAATACACCGGAAAGAACATAAAGAGCGTCACGATCACGGCTCCGATCATGCGGAGCGTCATCAAGGTCTTTCGGTTCTTTGCGGATCCGGCCATATAATTATCCTTCATAGTGCACCTTCTTCCTGCTGACCACCCATTGTACCAATGTTAACAGCAATATGATTACAAACAGAATCATGACAAGCGCCGATGCTCTTCCTGTTTTGAATTCATCAAAGGCCATCGTATAGATCCAGTACACAATCGCATTCGTTGCCTTGAGCGGACCGCCGCCTGTCATGACGTCGATCGACTGGAACACCTGCATGGAGGAGATAAAGCTGGTGATGACAAGAAACAGGGTCATAGGCGACAAGAGCGGCAGCGTAATGTTGCGGAACTGTCGGAACTTGCTGGCTCCATCAATCGAAGCTGCCTCATAATACTCGGCCGGAATCCCGCGCATGCCTGCAATAAAGAGAATCATGGCAAAGCCGACGCCCTTCCAGACCGAAACGGCAACCAGTGCCGGCAATGCCGTCGAAGGGTTGGTCAGCCACTCGACCGGCTCCATGCCGAACCAGGAAACAATGGAATTCAATAGCCCGTATTGTCCATTGTAAATCCATGTAAATACCATGGCCGCGACAACCATTGAGATGTAATAGGGCATAAAAATGACGCCGCGCATGAAACCGAACAACCGTGACGACGACACGTTGAGCAGCAGGGCCAGCAGCAGCCCGATGACAAGCGTGAATACAACGTCCATGACGGTATACAAGAACGTGACCTTCAAGGAGTGATAGAAATCCGGGTTCGACAGCAAGCGCGTATAGTTATCGACACCCACGAACTTCTTCACGGGTCGCGTCATGTTCCAGTTCGTAAAGCTGATGTACACGGAATAGCCCAGGGGATAATACAGAAATACGCCCATGAATAACAACGCCGGGACCGCGAACGAAAAGTCCTTCCACTTCTCGATCAACGTATGGGACATCCGTTTAGAGACCGAAGCGGTCGCCCGATTGGACGCCGCCTTTGTCACTTGTTTATTGGTCTCCATAGGCATCACTCATAGTCAGCCAGAATATCGTTGATCTTCTTGGCTGCATCCTGCATAAGTGGTATCGGATCTTTTTTGTTCAGCACCATTTCCCCTATGACTTCTTTGTAAACTTCGCTGAATTCAGGGTAAGCCGGGTGCTGCAGGCGCGGCGTTACTTCGTCGAAGTGCTCGTATACCGCTCTGTATTGCGGCCATCTTTCGAAATATTGATCGCCCTCTTCAGACTCGATCGCGGATTTTCTTGTCGGCAGGTATCCAACGGATTCAGCCCACTTAATGTTATGCTCCGCCGAAGTCATGAACTCGATGAATTTCCAAGCCGCTTCTTTCTCCAGATCCTCGGCACCGTCCATCATGACGATCCCCGCGCCGCCAATGTTGGAGGTCCGCACTTTATCTCCAGGGATAAAGGATACGCCAACCTCAAAGTCCGCATTCTCGCGGTACATCTTGAGCAGAGCCGATGAATGCTGCACCATGGCGATTTCACCGTTCAGGAACATCTGGCGCATATTATCGGAAGCTCCTTTTCCGAAGCCCATATGCATACTGCCTTCATTTTGCCACTTGTAGAAGTTCTGGAGGTACCGGAAAGAATCCTCGGTCTCAACGGCCGAAGCACTCAGGTCCTCGGTCAGAATTTGTCCGCCGCCGTTAATGTTCCACGGATCGTAGTACCACGTATCCCAGCCTGGAACGGAGAAGGCATAACGCGTCGTTTTGTCGCCTTCTTTTTTCGTTACCTTTGCATTAAAGTCATCGATCTCATCCCACTTCTGCGGCGGCTCTACACCCAGCTCGTCCAGCATCGTTTTGTTGTATACAAACACGCTGGTACTGACGATCAGAGGGAATCCATATTGCTTGCCATTGAATGCATATGCATTCAGCATCCCTTTGGCGAAATCGTCCATCTTCACTTCATCGCGCTTAATCCATGGGCCCAAATCAGAGAACACGCCGCTGTCCGCAAAGTTTGGCAAGGACGCAACCTCAACATTTGTTACAGCCGGCACGTCATTCGCAGCCACGGCAGCCGACAATTTTTTGTGAAGATCAGGATAACCGCCTTGGAAGACCGGCTCTACCGTAATATGCGGATACTTCTTCTGAAACTCTGCGATCATGTAGTTCAAGCCTTCCAGCTGGGCATCCGCGTGGGCATGCCAGTACTGAATTTTAACAGGCGTTGTATCATTCTTCATATCCATCGAAGCGGCTTCCACATCATCGAGCGAAACCTCGCCTCCGGCACTTTCACTACCACCCCCACCTCCGCAAGCCGTGGTAATCACCATAAATATGGTCAGTAACATTAACAACCATGATTTCTTTTTCATAGATGATCTGTTGTCCCCTCTCGAATCTATTCATCATTCATCCTTCATCACTGCTGTCTATCCACTTCATCCAATAGCCGGTTCAACGGCACGTGGATCCTAAAGGAATGAGGGAATTCTCCCATCCAATCAACCCGTCTACCCCTTAAAAAGCGCACAAAAATAGAGACGTCAAAAGAGCGCAACCTAAGAGCCACCACCTCCTATAAAAGCTAAAGTAGCTGCTACTCGGGTTATCTCATCGTCTCCACCCCTAGCAAATATGTAATTATAGTTAATCCATCAACCGTACAGGGAACCTTACGTCCAAAAACGGGTATCGCCTGTAGATACGAGGTCTGCACCGTTGGCCAGCGCCTCATCGATTTCTTCCTCGCTTCGTAAAAAACCTCCCACAATAAGCGGACAGTGAATTTCCTTCTTCAGGTCGCGGATTACACGGGGCATGAGTCCCGGCATTAATTCCACCTCATCCGGACGGGCTTGTCCGATCATTTTCACTGCGGTTCTTAAAGCAGTCGTATCAATGGCAAACACTCGCTGTATCGAGCTAATGCCCGCTTGGCGCGAAGCCAACACCGTATTGGTCTTCGTCGTAATGATTCCGTCGATCTTGTACGAATCCGCCAAATACTGTACAGCCGAATGATCCCGGCCAATGCCGCTTACCATCTCCAGATGAACAAACACTTTTTTGCCTGAGGAGTGTAGTCGATTAACGATATCTCTGAGTTTTAAGATATCGCCTGTCATCAGGTTCACCCGTTCCACCGTGCTGTTCACAGCCGCATCGATCTGTTCCAGCTTGGTAATCGAAGCGATTACGGGAAGACGCCGTGTCCTTTGATCTGCCATAAGTGCGTGTCCCCCTTTTACCGAACACACTTTATGATAAGGCGATAAGATCATGACAGTATTAACGATTTGTAAAACCTGTGTTAACGACGCTCATTAGGACTTCGATGTATCATGTATACGCTTACCATTCCGTTAACAACAGATTCTACTATATCCCTGGTTTGGTGGATTCCCCCTAGTCTTAGGATCATTCGGTTCAGCGAAGATTAGGATAGCGCTTTCAGAATAGCTTGCCAATCTATTTAATATCTATCATAGAGGAATGATTTAGCCATAGTCTATAGCGAAATTTGTATTATTTTGTCGAATTTAAAAGAATATCAACTCAATGTAACAAATATCATGGCGCGAACGGCGAATTCATGATATCGCATCACCTTAAAGACCACGCTAACACCATCTCACTTCGATACATTCCCGGACCGGCGGGATCTGCCAAGGTTATCGGGGACATTTGCAGCAAAAAAATGAAAAATTGCGCAAAAAAAATGTTGAATAATTTTCCAATGTAGAATAAGATGGCGACAAAGGGAAGGGTAAGCGCTTTCCAAAATTTCAATAGACAGGTGTTATGCCGAAATGAAAATAACTTTAAAAGACATTGCCGACCATGCAAATGTATCTATTTCTTCTGTATCGAGGGCTTTAAACAACGCAAACTCAACAGCACTTGTAAACGACCAAACGCGTCTGCGCATTATTCAAGCTGCCAAGGACCTGGGTTACCATAAGTTTAACAATTCACTGCAAAAAAATGAAAATTTTTCAGTGAATAAAAAAGTTCCAAAGAGAATAGGAGTCGCTTTATATGATGTAAAAGATAAATACCAAGATCCGTATTTTTCAGAGATCATTTACGGGATCGAAAGTGAATTGCTTGATCAAGAATGTATATTGGACTTTACATTTGAGGTGCAAGATATTTTCAATTTCAATTTATTTGGGGATATGAACGAGATTGACTTAGGAGTTATTTGTATCGGACCGCTTAAGCATGATTTCATAAATGAGCTTAATAAGCGGGTTCCATTTGTCATATCGGTGGGCGGAATCCCTAAGCTGGACATTGATTATGTTACGGTGGATTTTCGCAATGCGGCAATGCAAGCAGTTCAATATTTGGTGGATCTTGGTCATCGCAATATTGCTTATATTGGCGGAAGCTCTCAAGTTGGAATGCCGATTGATCAAGAAGAACGTTTCTATGGTTTTAAAGAAGCGATGGAGTTGAACCAACTTGACATTGTTCCGGAGTGGGTTCAAGACGGCTGCTTTGATCTGACCAGGAGTTATGAAGCCATGAAAAAAATTTTAAACACGCAGAGTCCGCCCTCGGCCGTATTTACAGCTAGCGACAAAATGGCATTTGGGGCGTATAAGGCAATTGGTGAATATGGGCTATCGATTCCAAATGATATATCTGTTGTTTCTTTTGATAATGTCGAAATGTCAGAATTCATTAACCCTCCGTTAACAACGGTACAGGTCCACAAGGAGGAAATGGGGAGAATCGCAGTCAAATTGCTGCTTCAGCGCATGGAAGGGGGGATACCTTTGCCATTGATCAGCTATTTGCCGACAAAACTAATGGTCCGCAGTAGCTGCCGAGAAAAGCGAAGTGAAAACTATATGAACGTTTGAGGAGGGTATAATAATGAAAAAAGTAATGGCTTGTCTCGGTTTAGCCGCTTGTATGCTTTTCCCCTTGGGTGCTCCGGTGCACGCGCAATCAGCCCAAGAGGACATCCATGCAAATGAAAAAAAACCAAAAGCAACCTTTCAAGTGATCAGTGACCTGCATATTAGGGATACATCGTTCTCTCATAACAAGCTTTCGAAAGCGCTTCACGACCTGCATTCCATTGACCCGCTGGCGGATGCTTTGGTCATCAACGGAGATATAACGAATAACGGTTTTCCCGAAGAATATGCAAAGGCTCGCGAGCTTCTTGATCAATCGCCTAAACCGATGAATCTGTATATGACCATTGGGAATCATGAGTTTTTTAATGGAGCTGGAAATGAAGTGAACACCCGTCGGTTCGCAGACTTTATCGAAGAGGAGCATGTGTATTTCGAGAAAATGGTGAAAGGCTATCCTTTTATATTCCTTGGCTCTGAAAGCTGGGGGCCTGTCGATTCTCCCGCCAAAGACGATGCCTATCTGAGCGACGAGCAGTTGAATTGGCTGGAAGATACTTTGGAGAAACGCAGCCAGAGCGAAAAGCCTATGTTTGTTTTTCTTCATCAGCCCCTTTCCGCCGTATATGAAGCAGCAGAAAAGCGTCTAACCGATCTCTTCTCGAAGTATCCGCAAGTTATTTTATTCTCTGGACATACCCATCGGGATATGCGACTTCCAAATATTAATCTAACACAGAATGAATTTACGAGCATCAATACAGCTTCTGTCTATTATACAACCTTCGCACCGACAGTAAACTGGGACGAAAGCCAAGGATTGTATGTGCAAATTTACGATGACAGGGTCGTAGTCCAAGGACGTGACTTTTACCGTAAGCAATGGATTCCCGAAGCGCATTACACGATTGATGTCCAATCGGCAACCACATTTTCTTATCGTAATCTCTACGTTATTCCGGGTGAAACCGCCCTATTAACCACGAAATTTACAAATTATGGACAAAACACAATCGAGGCCATCCAATTGGACTTAACGGCCCCTGATGGTTGGAGTGTAGAGGCAGTGACGGATCCTCTGGTCACCCATCTTTCGCCTGGAAGTTCGATTGAAACAGATTGGCGTGTGACGCCCCCTGATACTGCTGAGCCTGGATTCGCAAAATTAGATGCAGCCGTCTCATTTGAATATGGAGAAAATAATAAGCAAACAGAATGGAGTGCCGACTCTATAGTCTGGATACCAGAACGGCTCCCAGCTGCCGATTCTTATGTAAGTGATGTGGAATGGATTCATTCCGCAAATCATTGGGGGCCTGTAGAACGGGATCAAAGCAACGGTGAAAAAGCAAAAGACGACGGAAAAACCATAACGATTGGCGGCGTAGAATATACGAAAGGCTTAGGTGTGCATGCGAATGCTGAGATTGCTTATTATATAGGCGGCAGCTTCTCTACATTTACTGCAGATATCGGAATCGATGATGAAGTGGGAAATAGAGGATCGGTCGTCTTTCAAATTTGGGCAGACGGCGAGAAGGTCTATGACAGCGGGCTTGTTACCGGATCTGATTCCGCCAAAAAAGTTCATGCTGATATCTCCGGCGCAAACGTACTGAAACTGGTCGTCACTGATGGCGGAGACGGCACTGGCTACGACCATGCGGATTGGGCAAATGCCCATATTGCCAGATCCGATGTAAACAGCTAGAAAGGCTAATAAAAAGGGTTAAAAGGCACCCCATTTCCGGTCATTTCCGGATTTGGGGTGCCTTTTGCATACCTTGAATTACATACGAATCCCACAGGATTCGTTGCGTGGTCCCTCCTTTAGCTCCTCTGCCGGGCAAAAGCTATTCGAATAACGGTACCTGCGGATCCTTCCCGTTACAATGAACCAGCATCGCATGCAGCTGTCCTCTGTGGTGATACATATGCGCCACGATTTCGAGCAGCCATTCGTACCTCGAATAGGTGACACCCCAGTAGGACGTCATCTCCTGATGGAGCCCTTCTTCCGTCATCTCTCGATAAGCCTGCTCCAGATAAGAATAGTTGCTTAATAATTCAGCCTGTAAATCCTTCAGGTTATTTAACGATACACCTGCATAATAGGCGCTCATCTCCTCTTGCGTGGCTCCTCCGGATATGTAAAAATCGGCCCGGCAGATTACGGCGATATGCTTGAGCAGCTCTCCAACGGAATGCTTGCCCTCCGTCGGCTTGACGAGCAGATCCGCTTCATCCAGCCTATCGATGATCGCGACAATCGAGACGACAGCCACCTCAATCTGATGTAAGGCATATGTACAATAGGAATTCATATGTTCTCTCCAATCCAATATGTATACACTAATATGTTCGAACTCGCTCCATCATTATAGAACATACGTTCCTCATATTTCAACAAAAAAACAACCTGCCCCTTAAACACTAAGAGACAGGTTGTTCCGCCATACGTCTTATGACCGATCAGCCAACGAGATGAAATCCTGTTGTGTTCTCAAGCACTTCCACGTGGAACGCGCTGCTGCCGTCAGCCTCGCGCACGACGCTAACCGAAAGGTGCCCGTTTCCGATCGCAATCTTCTCGGCCTTCAGTTCGTTCATCCCTTCCGGAAGGAACGGGGACAACGCGATTTCCTTCTTCGCCCCGTTCGGATACAATCCGAGCATCGCCTGCAGGAAGACGATCGAGGTTCCGGCCGCCCAAGCCTGCGGCGAACAGGTTGTCGGATACGGAACCGGATGGCCCAGCTTCGCATCATGCCCGCAGAACAGCTCCGGCAGACGCTGGTACTCAAAATGAGCCGATGCCTGCAGCAGGCCGGAAATCACCTTCCCCGCCTCCTCCTTGAACCCCTGCTTGCCGAGTCCCAGCAGAATCATCGCATTGTCATGCGGCCATACGCTGCCGTTGTGGTAACTCATCGGGTAATATCCGGCGGAGTCCGTGCTCATCGTGCGGATGCCGTAACCGTTAAACATGTCGCTTCTAAGCATCCGCTCGGCTTGCGCCTTCGAGCGGCTCTCTTTCGGCAAACCGCTCATGAGCAAATGCCCGGGATTCGAGGACACGCTGCGTACCTGGCGCAGGTCCTTATCCAGCGCGATGGCGTAACACTGCTCATCCTCCATCCAGAAGCTCGCTTCGAAGCGGTTGCGAAGCTCCTCGGCTTCCGACTCCAGCTTGCGGGCCAGTTCCGGCTCGCCCAGCTCCGCGAAGACGGGTACCAGCGACTGCTTCGCTTGATACACGTAACCCTGGACCTCCGACAGTGCGATCGGGGATTCCGCATACTCGCCCTGCTCATGGATGATCGAGTTGGCGGAATCCTTCCAGCCTTGGTTCGGGAAGCCTTTCTCGGCTTCCTGCTTGTAGGCCATGAAGCCGGAGCCCGCTTCCAGCGCGGCATCGATATAATCCAGTGCCCGCAGCATGTTCGGCTTGAGCTCCTCCGCCAGGGAGAGATCGCCCGTCCAGCGGTAATACTCGCCGATCAGCGCCAGGAACAGCGGCGTGGAATCGATGGTGCCGTAGTACGGCGAGAACGGGGACTGATTCGTCGTGACCAGCTCTCCGTAGCGAATCTCATGCATGATTTTGCCCGGCTGCTCATCCCGCCAAGGGTCCGTCTTCTCGCCTTGATAAGCCGCCAGCGTTCTCAAGGTTCCTTTGGCAAGCTGCGGGTTCACCGGAAGCATGAACAGCGCCGTGATCAAGCTGTCTCTGCCGAATGGAACCGCGAACCACGGCAGTCCCGCGACCGTTGTATCACCGAAGCCCACATCGGTCGTCAGCATGCGCAGATCCTGCAGTCCTCTCTGGTACAAGCCGCTGAACAGCGCGGAATCCGATTGGACCCGCGAGCTGTTCGCGTACCAAGCTTCATAGGAGGCTTCGAGTTTCTTCAGCCCCTCTTCGTAGGTCAGCGGCGTCCCTGCGGAATGCTGCTCCGTCATCGGCGTGACAAAGAACGTAATCACCTTCTGCTCTTTGGCTTTCAGGGACAAAGGGAACGAAACATTCCCGGCTTGATCCATTTGGCCGCCGTCCGCATCCCAAGCAATGCGCGTCTGTCTTCTCAGGTTGTCAGCGCCGACATAAGCCAGTGTCATCTCTTGATCGCCTGTCTGTATACCCTCCATCTTGCCGACTTCCCCTGTACGGTATTTGCGCACCAGGAACATATCCTGAAAATCGGCATCAAAGGACGCGGCAAACTCGATATTCGAATCGGTCACAAAGTAATTGGTCAGCGTGCAGCGCTCATACAGGACGCCATCATAGATGAAACGCTCCCGAAGTACTTCAATCGCCCCTTCATCCTTGGCATCCTTCATCAGGCGGAAGGAGGCCACATAGCTTTTATCCCCCGTGGAGGACAGGAGCGAAGGCTTCTGGCCATCGATGAACAGCTCCATGCGGCTCAGGAAACGGGTATCCTTCGTATACAAGCCATGGCCCTGATCGTCCCCTTGGACGATATCTCCGTTAAGTCCAGTCAGAAAGAATAAATCTCCTTCTTTAATTACACGGTAGTCCATGTATAAATCCCCCTTTGATTCCGGTTTATTCAACAACCGCAAGCTCAGCCTGCAGTCCTTCTTCCGAATGCGGTCCGACCCAGACATGGAACTTTCCGGGCTCTACCGTAAAATCAAGCCTTTCATCCAACAGCCCCAGCTCTTCACGTCCCAGCGTAAAATGTACCTCCCGGCTTTCACCCGGCTGCAGCTGTACCTTGCGGAATCCCTTCAACTCTTTGACCGGCCGGGTAGAGCTTGCCACCAAGTCGCGGATATACAGCTGCGCGGTCTCCTCGCCGGCTCTGGATCCGGTATTCGTTATGCTCACGGATACATGCACGGTCCCGTCCCGGCCAATTTGATGCCGATCCAGCTGCAAATCCGTATATTCGAATGTTGTATAACTGAGGCCGTACCCGAACGGATACAGCGGAGCATCGTCGCAATCGATATAATCTTCGTACAAATGAGGACGTCCGGTATTCTTCCGGTTGTAATACATCGGAATTTGGCCCGTTGCGCGCGGAACGGTAACCGGCAGGCGACCGCTCGGATTGTGAGCGCCGGTCAGCACGTCCACAAGCGCAAGGCCTGTGGCGGTTCCCAAATGCCAAGCTTCCACTACGGCGTCTGCATGTTCATGCAGCCATGGAGTGACAAGCGGACGGCCGTTCATCAGCACGACGACGATCGGCGTGCCGGTCTGCCGTTTCAGCTCCTGAATCAATCGCTCCTGACAGGAGGGAAGCGTAATCGAGGTCACATTGTAGTGTTCGCCCGTCATTGCTTCGGATTCACCCACAACGACTACGGCGACATCACTCTGTCTAGCGAGCTCCACAGCCCGTTCCACTCCCCCATCCATTTCCTCCAGAATCCCGCTGCCCTCCTCGTAGAACACCTCGGCCTTCGGTGCGATTTCCGATTGAAAAGCGTCCCATACCGTGACAACGTCCTCATCCCGGCCTTTCCAAGCCCAGCAGCCCATCGAGTTGTGGCGGTCATCGGCCAGCGGCCCGATCAAGGCCAGCTTTTTGTGCTTAGCGGTATCCAGCGGCAAAATCCCGCTGTTATTCTGCAGCAGCACGATCGATCTCCGGGCGCTGTCCCTGGCCTGAGCCAGATGTGCCGCAGGAATGGCTTGCCCTTTCAGCGGATCTCCGGCTTCTTCTGCGTCTTCGCTTACATACGGGTTCTCGAACAATCCGAGGCGGATTTTCACCCGCAATATGCGAAGCACCGCATCATCCAACAGCTTGAGCAGCTCAGGGTTATCCTGGACCAGCGCCTCCAGATGATCGAGATAGACGCCGGAATGCATGTCCATGTCGACCCCGGCGTTCAATCCCTTCCGCGCGGAATCCTTCCGGTCTTCCGCATAGCCGTGGTAGATCAGCTCTTCGATCGATTCCCAGTCGCTGACCACCATGCCGTCAAAGCCCCACTCCCGCTTCAAGATATCCCGCAGCAGATAACGGCTTCCTGAAGCAGGAACCCCGTTCAGTTCGCTGAAGGCGCTCATCACGGACAGAGCCCCTGCCCGAATCCCGTGCTCAAACGGCGGCAGCACGGTTTCCCGTAGCGTCCGCTCCGACATGTCCGTCGTATCGTAGTCCCGGCCGCCTTCAACCCAGCCATAACCGGCAAAATGCTTCACGCATGCCGCTACCGTCGGGTAGCCATCCTTATCCGGACTTTGAAATCCTCTAACTTTCGCGGCAGCGGCCAGGGAGGACAGATAGGCATCCTCCCCCGTACTCTCCGCGATGCGGCCCCAACGGGGATCACGCGTGATGTCCACCATCGGGGCAAAGGTCCAGCGGATGCCTTCCGCCGCGGCCTCTATTGCCGCCATGCGTGCGTTTTTCTCCATCCCTTCGAGATCCCAGCTGGCGGCTTCCCCGAGCGGAATCGGAAAGATGGTACGAAAACCGTGAATGACATCGTCCCCGATGAGAAGGGGAATCCCCAGCCGCGTTTCCTCCACGGCCAGCCGCTGGAGCTCGTTGATCTTTTTCGGACCAAGCACATTCAGCAAGGACCCGATCCTGCCTTCGGCAACCAGCTTCAGCTCCTGCTCCTCGCATCGGCCGTACTGCACCGTTTGACCGATCTTCTCGGTCAAGGTCATCTGCGCGAGAATGTCCTTTGCGCGCTGTTCCACGTTATCCATGTCTAATCCCTCCCGATGCTTCTTTATCAGCCTTTGACCCCGGCGTTCGAAATCCCCTCGATATATTGACGCTGGAACAGGAAGAAGAACAGGATGATTGGCAGCGTGGACAGCACGACCCCGGCCATAATCATCGGCGTATTCTCAAAGAACATATCCTTCACGCTGTTCAGACCCACAACCAGCACATACATTTCCGGCGTATTCGCCAGCGTGCTCGGAACGAGGTAACTGTTCCAGGTTCCGGCAAAAGCAAGAATCGACATCGTAATCAGCGATGAACGGGCCAGCGGATACACGATCCGCCAGAAAGCACCCATCTTTGTCAGGCCATCCATCCTCGCAGCCTCCAAAAACTCATTCGGAACCGAGATAAAGAACTGACGAAGCATGAAGATGTACAAGCCCTGATACAGGAAAGGTACCGTTAACCCCCAGAACGTGTTCAGCCATCCAAGCTGTGCCACATTCACGTACACCGGGATCAGGATCATATGGTAAGGCACCATCATGGTAGCCACGACGATCCAGTAAATCAGGCCTTTCCCCTTGAAATTCAGCTTGGCTAGCGCAAAGCCGGCCATCGGGTTAATGATCAGGTTCCCGATGACAACGACGCCGGTCATGATCACGGTGTTCAGAAACCATCTCGGCACGTTGTACGCATCGTTCGTGAAGAAGATTTTAAAGTTCTCGAACGTCCAGTTTGCCGGCGACGTCAGTGTATTGACGTGGCGCATCGGGATGATGGACGTATAGATGGTATAGAGAAAAGGAAGGGCGAATAAGAGCCCCAGAATGATCGTGCCGATATACAGAAACAGCCGACCATTGTTCGTACGGGTCAACATTACTCTCACTCCTTCTCATCCAAGATTTTTTTTTGCAGGTACGTAATCAGCATGATGATCATGAAGAACAGCACCACCGCCGCGCTTCCGTAACCAATGTTCATGTAACGGATCCCGTGCTGGTAGAAATACGTGACCACCGTACTGGTAGCGCCCGCAGGCGAACCGAGTGCGCCATACCGGGAAATCGCCGCAATCTGGTCGTAGATCTGGAAGCCGGCAATCGTCGATACCGACACGATGAAGAACGTGATCGGCTTCAGGAACGGCACCGTAATGTAGCGGAATTTGTTCCACTTGGACGCTCCGTCAATCTCGCCCGCTTCATACAGATCCTTCGGAATTTCCTGCAGACCCGACAAATATACAATCATGGTGAAGCCCGCTTGCTGGAAGATAAACAAAATACATACGAATAAGAGCGCATAGTGGGTATCCGCAAACCATGTCACATTCCCGAAGCCCAACGCTCCGAAAAATTCCGTTAGAAAGGTTCCCTGCTTAAACAGCATCATGAATACGGTTGTGATCGCGATTTGCGAGGTGATATACGGAATGAAGAATACCGTCCGAAATATCCCCTTGCCCTTCAGCTTCTGATTGACCAGGATGGCCAAGAGCAGACCGAGGACAGTCTGAATCGGAATCGAGATGATCACAATTTCCAGGGAATGAAGCAGCGCCCGGAAGAATTCTTTATCTTGAAGTATCGTTACATAGTTTTCCAGGCCGATGAATTTCGCCTGGTCCAAGGCAGCGAAATTCGCATCCTGAAAACTTCTTACGAAAGACTGGATAAATGGATAGAGAAACCACCACGCCCACAATATCAAAAAGGGCAGTGAAAACAACCAGCCCAGCGTCTTGTCGGAGTCTGCCAACGAACGGAACCAGGATTGCCTGATCTTGTTTCCTTTCAAATCAGCGTGCTTGCTGCTGTAATCGGACATAAGTTATCCCCCACTCCCATACTCAATTTGGATGGATCACGAAAATACCCCCACAAAGTGGAGCCTATGCTACGTTGCTTATTCCAAATACTTTGCGGGGACCCCAAAAAATTTATAAATTCTAGTATGTGAACAAAGGCTCCCGCTCCCCTGAGAACAAGGAGCGGGAGCGGGTGTTGCCTTTTTTTATTTGAATTGGCCTTGAATATCGTCGAGAATTTGCTGAGCCGTTTTACCGGAGCCGCCAAGAATCAAGCCTTCCAATTCTTTAACGAGCTCATCCGTGAAACGCTTGGTATCTGTCGGATAACCATAGTCTGTGCTGTACTCCAGCGCAGGCTGCAGCGCCTTGAATTCAGGGTTTTTCTCGAAGTACTGCTCGGACAATGAGGCTACCGCCGGATTGAAGCCAAGCTCCATGAATGCGGTTTGCGTATCGTCATTGGTCATGTAATAAGCAGCTTTGAGCGCAGCTTCTTTGTTCTTCGCGTCTTTCAGTACCATGTAAGCGTCAGAGCTCATGGTGCTGCCGTTGGTTGTTCCTTTTGGTACCGGAATAGCTACCATTTTGAGGTCCGGATTGGCATCCTTCAGGTAACCTTTGTACCAGTAACCACCTGTACTCATAGCCCCCTGCTCGTTGCTGAATACTTCGCCGTCCCAGCCAAAGCCAAGGGATTTAGGAGTTACAGCAAGTCCCTGATCATACATATCGATGATCATTTCCAGCGCTTTTACGTTCTCTGGGGAGTTGATGGTCTCACCGTTACCCCAGCCGCCGCCGAAACTCTTCACGTAGTTCGTAATATGGAAGGCATCCAGATTGACGATGATGCCCTTCACATCCCCCTTGTTCAGTACTTTCGCTGCTTCGATCACTTCATCCCAAGTGGCTGGGTACTCGCCGAGGCCAGCATCTTTCCACATTTGCTCGTTGATGAAGAACATCGCAGGCATATCACTGTTAGGCACACCGTATTGTTTTCCATCCACGTTCCAGATGTTCTTCGATGTATCCGGGAAACGGTTCATGTCGACGCCCGTGGCTTGAACCAGGTCATCGATTGGCGAGAACAATCCTTTGTTGATGTACTCGTAAGCACCTTCGTTGGACATTTTAATGAAGTCCGGCGCGACGCCGGCAGCGATTTCACCCGGAAGCGTGTTCCAGAACTGCTCGCTGCTTGGATATTGTTTGATTTTCAGTTCGATCTCCGGATACTGCTCGGAGATGGTGTCCGCGGCTTTCTGATAAATCTCCAAATCCTGCGCCGTACCCCAGAATCCGAAATTCACCGTTACTTTTTCAGCAGCGTCTCCGGCTCCGTTATCTGTATTGTCAGCGCTTTTATTGCCGCCGCAAGCGGTTAAACCAACAACAAGAGCCAGGCACAACACCAGCATGGCTGAAAACTTCTTGTTCCATTTACCCATGATGCTACCCCCCACGTTTCTTTTCGTTTTACCTTGCACCTTCATCATATAGACCCGAGACAATAAAAAAAATTAATCAAATGATGATTAATTTTTTAAAATTGACTATTTTTTTATAAATAGATTGCACTGCAAAGGCGTTTTTATGAAAAATCACACTTTCTTTTCGAATATCACACTTCTTCTTTCCTATACTGTTTAGGAGAAAAGCCCGTGTATTTTTGGAATACAATGGCAAAATGGGCCTGGTTATTAAATCCTACCATCTCGGCAACGTCATAGATTTTGTAGCGGTAGTCCTTGAGCAGCACCTTCGCCTTCTCGATCCGGAGCTCATTAATATAATCGAATAGTCCTTGACCGACCTCTTGCTTAAACAACCGGCTGACATAATTCGGGCTGACATGGAACAGCTCCCCGAACAATTTCAAGGAGAGACTCTCGGGGTAGTGCTCTTCCGTATACTCCATAATATTGCGCGTTAGCTGGCTGTAACCCTTATGCTCCAGCTGATAGCGTTGCTTGAACCGCTCCTCGAACAAGGCCCGGTATGCGGCCGACAGCTGCCCAAACTCATGGATCTCTTCAAAGGCCGATGTTTCTTCTTGAACGTCTCCCCCGTCCGATACGCCCGTGCCCTCCCCGATCATAAACAGCAGACCTTCGTATACCTTGCGGACATCCTTCTCTTCCATGCATTCTTCTTGCGCCAGAAACTTCTCCCACTTGGACAGCAGCTCCATAAACCGGTCGTTGGCTTCTTCCCGGAGCGCAGACTTCATCTGGCCTAAATAGGCATCGGCCTGTTTATAGACATGTTCACCCTTCTGCTTCAGATGCTGATAATAAAAGATCGACGTATCCGGGTGATAAAATTGATGGGATAGTGCCTTGTCCGCTTGCTCGTACCCCGTCCGAATGCCGTCGAAATCGGCAAACCAGTCGCTGATGCCCAGCACGATGTCGATATTGACAAACCGTTTGAGCGCCGAGCTGATCATTTGCACCATTTTATTAACGCGCGTCAACGAGGCCAGCAGGCTCTTCAACTCACTGTTGCTGATGAATACGGCACTGCACTGTTCATCCAGCTGAAGGTACTCGACTTCCTTCTCCGTGGACAGAATCTCGCTGACGACGTTCTGCACCGTATTCGGCAGGATCGACTCGGTTTCCTTGGCATACCTTTTGATGACCGAGTGATAATTTTTGATTCTGAAAAGGACGACATACATATTGCCCTCTTTGAGCCCCGTTTCCTGCAGATCATGAACATGGCCATGGAGAGCGTCATATAAAATCTGCTCCTTCCGGTTGCCCGCTGCATTCGGCCCTATTTGAGCAGGAATCCCCCGGCTCCCATACTGCTCCCGCACGCTCTTCAGCATCGCGGTCAGCTCGCGTTCATTCATGTCAGGTTTGTGGAAATAATCAAAAGCACCCAGCTTCAACGCTTCCTTCACGTACGCAATATCATCAAAGCTGCTCAATACGACCGTTTGAACCGGGAGCTGCCGGTCCTTGATCGACCGGAGCACCTCGATCCCGTCCATTTTCGGCATTTTGATATCCAGCAGTACCACGTCCGGCGCCGTTTCCGTTATCAGACGCAGCGCTTCTTCGCCGTCCCCCGCTTCACCGACAATCTCCACGCCCTGGGCTTCCCAGTCAATCGCCGATTTGATCCCGATCCGAACGAGCGGCTCGTCATCTACTATAAGTATTCGCACTTGCTTATCACCCTGTTTCTTCTGTGATGATCGGAACCCGCAGCCATGCGACCGTTCCGCCATGCTCTCCCCTCTTGATCCACAGGCCGTATTCCGGCCCAAAATGAAGGGATATCCGGTTCCGTATATTGTTCAATCCGATCGAGTTGAAGGTATCCTGCGGACCGCCCTGCTCCACCTTCGCTTGTCCGCCCTCCGGAAAACCGCGCCCGTTATCACTTACTTTCATTATCAGCACATCCGATTCCTCATAAATCGATATGATCAGGCTGCCCTTGTAATCGATGCCTTCAAAGCCGTGGAACACCGCGTTCTCCACAAGGGGCTGAAGCAGAAACTTCAAGGTCCTATGATTCATTACGGCCGGATCCACCTCGTATATGACATCAAATTTATTAAAATAGCGGAAATCGAGAATTTTCGTATAGTTCTCCATGAATTCGACTTCCTCGGCAATGGTCACGTAGTCGCCTTCCTTCTTCACCGTGAACTTGATGACCGAAGAGAAGGCCTGCAGCGCTTCTTCAATACCGGTTGCCCCCTGGATCTTGGCCATCCACTTGATCACGTTCAGCGTATTATATATAAAATGCGGACGGATCTGCGACTGCAGCGCATTCATCTCCAGATTCCGCTTCTCCTCTTCCTCCACATAGATCCGCTCGATTAAATCACGAATTTCGTGCAGCATCTGGTCCACGGTATGGCTGATCACGCCGATTTCGCCGTGCTGCCTCGTATCAAAGCTTACGTCAAGCTGACCTTGGGAGACAAGCTTCATTTTGCTGTTCAGCACCGCCAACGGCTTCATGATCGTGGTGGCGATCCGGGCCGAGATCAGGATGGACAGCACGAGCAGCAGGATCAACGCGCCGATCAAGATGGCGACCATAAGATAAACAATCGAGAACAAATCCTTCTTTGGTATGACCGTAACCGCCTTCCAATTTGCCATGGAAGAGGAAGAAGAAATCATGTAGGTATCCCGATTGATCTGCGTGTTGACTTGGCCGTCCGCGTTATATTGAAAGTCGCTCCCTAATACCTCGGACGCCGCCCGCCCGATTTCCTCAGGGTGAACGCTGTGCACGATATGATCGGTTTCGTCGATCAAGTAAAATTTCGTATTCTCGGAAAATGCCGACTGGCTCCACAGCGTCTTGAGTTTATCCACCGAAATATTAAAGAGGATAAAGCCGAGATCCTCCTTCGTGTACGGGTCCATGATGGCCCTGCCCACCGACACGACCGGCATTCCTTTCGTCGACAGCAGCCGCTCCTTATGAATTCCTACAGGAACAAAGCCGCCGTAGGCTTCCCGGATTTTTTGGACAAAAGGCTCGCGGGTAAACTGATCCTTGAAATAACCGAAGTTCATATATTCCCGGTTGCTTCGGCCGATGATGGACCGGCTGTTCTCGTGATAGATAACCACCGAGTCAATCAAATCGGAATACAGCATGATCCCGCTCTGGATCAAGCCGTTCACTTTATCGAAATCCTGCCCCCGTTCAAGCAATGGATACGTCACCTTGCCGTAATCCTTGCGCATAATGGCGTACACCGTGGAATCCTGAATCGGGAACATGGACAGTCGCAGCAGCGGCTGTAAAGAGGTGTCGATATTTTTAATAATTTGTTTGTTGTTCTCAACGGCGGCATCAATCATCGTACTTCGGTTGTTCTCCACGTAGACCCAGGATACGATGCCCCCGATCAGAAGGAGGGGAACGATGATAAAGGCGGAGAACGCCGCAATCAGTTTTTTCTCCAGACTTAAGTGAAGCATGTTCTGCTTTAGTTTCTTCATGAGTGTCTCTCTCTTCTCGTTGCTCGATAGGATCGTCTTTAACGCGCCGTCCCGCTTATTCGGAATTTTCTCGGCGTCATCCCCGTAAAATTCTTGAATAATTGCGTATAATAACTCTGGCTGCAGAACTTGAACGTAAAAGCAATTTCGGATATCGACTGATTCGTATTGGCCAGCAAATGCTTGGACTCCTCAATCTTCCGCCGATTAATAAAGGTGGTTATGGATACGCCCGTCTCCCGCTTAAAACGATCGGACAGATAGCTCGGGTGGACTTTCAAATATTCCGCAACCCTCTGCAGGGTCAGCTCCTCAAAAATATGCTCCCTAATGTAATAGATCGCCAGGTTCACAATGTGAGAGAAAGACACGTCCTCCTTCTCGGAGCGAATCATCGACACAAACTGCACCAGCATCTCATATTCAAAATGAACCAGCCGCTCCACATCGCTCATTCGCTCGATCTCCAGGATCAGCGTGTCACTTAAATGAAATGCAATTTCAGGATCCACGCCGCCTTTGATAATCGCCCGGGTAAATAAGGTGCAGGACGCAATCAGGGCATTCTTCTTCGACCGAAGCGGATACGTCGCCAGCACAGCCGCTTCCAGCTCGTTAATCTTGCGCAGCATGTCCATGGCTCTATTCTCATCGCCGAAACGGATCGCTTCCAGAAGTTCGTGCTCATAGTCAAACGGGGGATGGATAAAATTCTCACGCAAATAATGCATGCGAGAAGACAAGTAAAAAGGACGGTTTCCCGAGCGTGAAGGCTCTTTCATTATTTCCACACCACCTAAAAATATTGATAAAAACCTTGATATTTTAGTATAACATAACCCCGATTGGCTCTAAAATTCAAGCATAACCATGCTAGGAAGGAAGTGTAGACCATGACCTGGAATATATCAAATCCTGATTTGTCACAGCAAGCCTTGCTGAATATGGAAAGTATTTTTGCACTCGGAAACGGTTACTTGGGTGTACGCGGCAATTTCGAGGAAGGCTACGGAGAGAGTTTGTCCACCATTCGCGGTACGTATCTGAACGCTTTCCACGACGTGATTGAAATCCCTTACGGCGAGAAGCTCTTCGCCTTTCCCGATACACAGCAAAAACTCGTTAACAATATTGATGCCCAAACGGTCCTGATCTATTTAGGCGACGAAAAAGAACCTTTCCGCCTCGATCACGGCATGATCACTTCGCATGACCGACGCTTGCATATGGACAAGGGGTACTCGGAGCGAATCGTGCAGTGGAAATCACCTGAAGGCAAAGAGATCAAGCTGACCTTCCGCCGCCTGGTGTCCTTCACACATCGGGAATTGTTTGCGATCCATGTAAGGATCGAACCGGTTAATTTCAACGGGCAGGTCCGTATCGTCTCCACCGTGAACGGCAACGTGAGGAACTACACTAATGCCAATGATCCCCGGGTCGGAGCAGGACATGCGGAACGGATGACCGTCATCGATGCCGGCGTCAAGGGCAGCGATGCCTATGTTGTTGACGAGACGATGGCGTCCAAGCTGCGCGCTGCCTGCGTGACCCGTCACCGCTTGGATGCCGATGCCGACATTCAGCTCGAAGCTGGAACCGGAGAGGTTACGTTCACGGCTACCCTTCCATTGACCGGACCGATCCACTTTACGAAATACAATCTGTATACCGACAGTCTTCGTCACGGGCAGGAGATGATCGAGCGTGGCATTCAGCTGCAGGAGGAGTTGAAGGATACTTCGTTCGAGGACTTGCTTGCCGGGCAGACCCAGTATCTGAACGCCTACTGGAAATCCGCCGATGTGGTGATTCAGAACGATGGCCAGCTCCAGGAAGGCATCCGCTTCAATCTATTCCAGCTGCTGCAATCCGCCGGTCGGGACAAGCACAGCAATATTTCCGCCAAAGGATTAAGCGGCGAAGGTTATGAAGGCCATTATTTCTGGGACACGGAAATTTACATGTTCCCTGTATTCCTGATGACGCAGCCGGACATCGCGCGACAGCTGCTGCTGTATCGCTATTCCACGCTGGAGCAAGCGAGAGACAGAGCCCGGGAAATGGGCCACCGGCAAGGCGCTCTGTTCCCGTGGCGCACGATATCGGGAACCGAATGCTCCTCCTTCTTCCCATCGGGAACAGCGCAATATCATATCAGCGCAGACATCGCATACAGCTATATTCAGTATTATCTCGCCGAGCAGGACCGGGATTTCCTCTTGTCTTACGGGGCCGAGGTGCTGATCGAAACCGCCCGCTTGTGGGCCGACATCGGCCACTTTTATAACGGCGCTTTCCATATTGATGAGGTGACGGGGCCGGATGAATATACCTGCTGCGTGAATAACAACTATTACACCAACGTCATGGCAAAGCATAATCTGAAATGGGCTGCCAAGAGCTGCGCCATTCTGGAATCCTACGATACGCAAGGCTTCAAGTCCCTGTGTGACCGACTTGGCGTAACCGAGGATGAAATTTCAGCTTGGGCCAAAGCGGCAGATGCTATGCTGCTTCCGTATGATGAAGCACTCGGCATTAACCCGCAGGATGATACATTCCTCCGCAAAGCGGTATGGGATTTCGACAACACGCCGGAGGACAAATATCCGCTGCTGCTGAACTACCATCCGCTGACCATTTACCGTTACCAGGTGTGTAAACAGGCGGATACGGTGCTCGCTCACTTCCTGCTCGAAGACGAGCAAAGCTTGGAAACGATACAGCGTTCCTATGACTACTATGAAGGCATCACGACGCATGATTCGTCCCTGTCCTCCTGCATCTTCAGCATCATGGCCTCGAAGATCGGCAATATGGACAAAGCGTATGAGTATTTCATCGAGACGGCACGCCTTGACCTGGACAATACGCACGGCAACACGAAGGACGGCCTGCACATGGCCAACATGGGCGGTACCTGGATGTCGATCGTCTACGGCTTTGCCGGCATGCGTCTGAAGGAAAGCGGACTTTCCCTCTCCCCGGCCATTCCGAAGGACTGGGAGAAGTATGCATTCCGCCTGAACTTCCGCGGCCGCCTCATCGGCGTATCCATCGAGAAGGACGGCGTGACCTTGGAGATCGTGGAAGGTGATTCCATTGAGATCCAGCTGTACGACGAGGCCGTAACGCTTGAAGCCGGGAAGCCCCTGAAACATGCGCTTCAGAGCAATTCATGATGTTTATGTCTTGAGGTGATTGCCCTCTCTATCCGTAGGGCATCACTCCCGGTTTACGAAGAAAACGATCTATCAACATATATTCCATGAAGACAGACTGCGATAAGCTGTCATTTTTCTTGCGATATCCGGAAGGTCCCTGTTTCGGGCTTATGCTTTCCAATATCTCAAAAAGGAGCCATACGATATGAACGAAACACGCAAGCTGAAGGCTGTCATCTTTGACTTGGACGGCGTCATTACCGATACCGCAGAGTATCATTATCAGGCATGGAAAGCCACGGCAACCGAGCTTGGCATTCCCTTCACGAGAGAGTTCAACGAGAATCTCAAAGGGGTATCCCGCATGGATTCCCTGAAACTCCTCTTAAGCCAGGCAAAGACGCCTGTAAACTATTCCGATGAAGAGCTGGTACAGCTGGCTGACCGCAAAAATAAGCTGTACGTCGAGCTGATCGAAACGATTACGCCAGCCGATCTACTGCCGGGCATTACGGAGTTTGTGGCAGACATCCGGTCGACCGGCCTGAAGACCGGCATCGCGTCGGCCAGCAAGAACGCCATTGCCGTGCTTACCCGGCTTGGCGTCATGGACCAGTTCGACGTGATCGTCGACGTGACCAAGCTGAAGAACAACAAGCCGGACCCGGAGATCTTCCTCACCGCTGCCGCAGAGCTTGGCGTAGAGCCTGCCGACTGCATCGGGGTGGAGGATGCCGCATCCGGCGTTGACGCCATCAAGGGCGCCGGCATGTTCGCCGTCGCGGTCGGCAACGCAGCCCATTTCCCGCATGCGGATATCGTGTTGTCCAGCACGGCGGAGCTGGACTTCCGCGAGCTGGCGCAGAAATTCGAAGGTTGATAAAGAAAATGTAAGGGTGCTCCTAAGGGAGCGCCCTTTTTCGTGTGCCCTCCCATTTTTTGCAACCACTCATTATCTTCGTTAGACTGTAGTTGTTGGTAAATAAAAACTTATCCGATATGTACGCATGAGCATCATATCGAGAATACGATAAAGGGGACTTTCCATGGAACAGGCTGTCTTGGATCAAGGGGCCGAACGATTCGGACGAGGTACTTATTCGCTGATGTTACTTGGGGGATTCGATCAGAATGTATTTGAATACAACGGTGAAGACGGACGCCGCTTCATTATGAAATTTTTGGACGCGTCCAAATACCGCAAAGCCTCCATCATTCGCGAGCTTACGTGGATGGCCTATCTCGCCGAGCAGGGTCTGAACATAGCGGAGTCCATTCGATCCGCTCAGGATCTTCTTATTGAAGAGGTAACCCACGATTCCAAACAATATCATGTCATCGCTTTTACGAAGGCTCCCGGCAGCCCGTTAACGGATGTAACATCGGATTTTGCGATGATCAAGCAGTGGGGGAGCGGGATGGGCCTTATGCATAAACTCGGCAAAAAGGACGCCACCGCAGCTTCGCTCGTTCACCGAATGGCCTTTCCCAAGTGGAATGATCATGTAGTCTTTACCGATGCGTTCCCGGAGGCTGCAGGTGAAAGAGTCCATACGCAATGGAAGCAGTATATTAACGAATTGGAGTCCCTCCAGCAGGATCAGGAAGGCTACGGCATCGTCCACAATGACCTCCATCATCACAACTTTCACGTACATAACGGGGAGATTATCTTTTTCGATTTCGGGGATGTCTCGTACCATTGGTTCGCCTATGATATCGCCATCGCCATCTATCATGCGGTCCAGACGGTTCCGGAAAACCGGAAAGCCGAATTTGTGGCCCGATTTCTCGACTCGTTCTTATCCGGCTATCTTCAAGAGAATACGCTGAGCGAGGAATGGATCCAGCGGATCCCGTTGTTCGTCGACTTCCGCAATATCTACTCCTATGTCTACTTTGCTAAATTCGTAAATTGGAACGAGTTGGATGAACGTACTCGGAATTATCTCTTAGGGATGAAAGCCGATATTGAGGCAGGTAAATCGGTTGTGAAGCTGTCTATTTAATTTAGAGAAGGAAGATTGCTCAACCATGAAAATAAAATCCAAACCTCTCCGCAGGCTCTTATATATGGGCCTGGGGCTGCTCCTCTCGGCCATCCTTCTATTCCTGCTATTCCTTCGCCCCACGCCCATCAAGGTGGGTGGATTTACATCCTTCACGGATGAAAATACCATGATCTTCGAGTTGATCAATGAAGGATTCGCCGATGTGGAGCTGTTGGACGTGCGGGTGAATGATGGCATGAAGCCAGCCAAGGCCGAGCTGGGCGTCAGTTATTCCCTTCATCTGGTCGGCGGCGAGGGCCTTGATGAAGATCCCGATATCGAATTCGTCGATATTCGGGAGGTGCCGTTAAAACCCGAGCTCATGCAAGACGAGAAGAGAGCCGCGCTCGATCAAGGTTCGCGGATTCCGCTTAATTACGGCATCCGTCTTTATAACGATGAGCCCATCACCCAAATTGAAGTGAAATATAAGTATGGGGGGATCACGTTTACGAGGGAGATGCCGATGGGGCGATTTTTCCGGGATAACGTCTCCTCAAAATAAGATTGGAGATTTATGGGCGATAAAAAACCGGGCTGCAGCAGCCCGGTTCATGATCCAATTAAGATGACGCAACATGATGATTCAAAAAATCCCGCAGCGCAGCCTCCATATCAGCCTCCCCCTCGTCTTCCATCCATGAATCCTGAAGAACAAGATAGCGGCAGGCGCTGCTCTGCAAATAGCTGTAGATGATTTGTGCAGCATCGATATCTTCCCGGGTAACCTCGGCAGCATCGCATTCCATATCCCTCGTGAAATAGCTGAGAATCAAGGCTTTGACCCTCCGCCTCAACGATTCAATGTTCGCTGTTGCAGCCACAGAGTATCTCTCGCTGTGCAGCACAACGTTCCCCTTAATCAGAAATAACTTGATCGTATCTTCGTTTAAATACTCGTAGACAACAATGCTGTGATTCTCTTCGGCGAACTCGATCACATGCCGCTTACTTAAGAGCAAGTTCACCGCCTCCATGCCGTCCCTGTATTTTGCAGCCTGCTCAAAATCGAATCGCTCTGCGGCGCCCAGCATGTTTCGCTCCATTTCATCATATAAACGTCGGTCGTCCCCTTGAAGCAGAGCAATGAATCGATCCATGATTTCATCAAATTGCCGCGCGCTTTCGCCGCCAAGACACTTGCCAAGACAGAAGCCTATCGAGTAATTCAAGCAGGGGGTATTTGCCGAAGAAGCGGCAGGTGTATGATTGCAGGCGATTTTACAGCACTCCTTAACCTTTTGCACTGCATGTTCAAGACTATGTCTGCTGGCTGTATAGGGGCCGAAACAACGAAGCGGTTCGTGACTGCCTTCATCCAGCGTATCGGTAATTTCCAGCCATCGCCAATCTCGCTTTTGCCGCAATACGATATAACTATAACCTAGCGGATTTTTCATCTTGCGGTTATACATCGGCTTTATATCCTGAATAAGCCTGCATTCCAGCATGAACGCCTCAAACTCCGTGTCGGTGACGATATGCTCCAGGTCTTTGACATGCTGAACCAGCCTCTTCACTTTTGGGGAGTGCGATTTATTGTTGTAAAAATACGATTGTACTCTCTTCTTGAGACTTTTGGATTTGCCAACGTAAATGACCGTTCCCCGCGAATCTCTCATAAGATATACGCCCGGTGACAGCGGCAACTCTTGTATTTTTGTTTTCATTTTGACTGTCGATCCTCTCAACGAATCTATCAAACATGGCGTTTTTCGTTCAATTCCAAGATACCATATGCACACCAAAAAGCACCACATTCACGGGCTGATTCAACTCGATGAACGTGGTGCCTATCATTTCAATACAGCTTTTTCTAGTGAACCAGAAAGAAAGAAGACAGTGCCATATCCCTCTAACTTCGCATTCGATACTGCTGCCTGTAGGCTCTCGGCGACAGCTGAACCGTCCGCTTGAACATCTTCCCAAAATGGGAGAAGTTGCTGAAGCCCGATCGCCACGCGATATCCGTGATGGAATCATCGCTCTCCCGCAGGAGGCGCTGCGCTTCCTTAACCCGAAGGAGGTTGAGATAATCGCTAAAGGTAAAACCCGTCGTCTGCTTGAACAGCCGGCTGAGATAGTGCGGGCTGATTCGGAACGCCTCCGCTACCTCGGGCAGCGTTAAGGACTTCTGGTAGTTGTCGTTAAGATACCGGACGACCGCCTGGGTCTTCGGATGAAGAATGGGCTCGGTATCGGCGGAACGAACCGTGCCCAGATGCCGGCTGCGGTAGGCGAAGAGCAGCAATTCGACCGTTCGGTGCCGAAGCAGCCAGCTGCTTCCCGTTTGGGGATGGATCATCTCATTCACCATTTCGCCGACCATTCGCTCCACGACTTCACCTGCGGGCGTAGGAAGCCTTAGAATCGGAACATCCCAGCCGAACGGCTCCTTCAGCCCTTCGGCCAGATCAGGCGGCACGGCCAGTTCCGCGAACAACTCCGGGCTTATATAAAGGACAAGCCGATCATGATCGGGCCGGCCGCTGTCCAGCGTCTTATGAACGGCATTCCGGTCCACGAAAACAAGATCACCGGCCCGGACCCGGTAAGAACGGTCCTTAATGAAGTAGATCCGCTCACCCGATAACAGGTAATACAGCTCATAATGACCGTGAAGATGGTCAACCGTCATCGAGAAATATCCAATGCGGCGGTCATATTCAATGTCCAAATATCCGGTGGGATCATGGTAATCCGCTCGAAACGGCTTCGTCATGTCGCTGCCCCCTTTTCTTGGATTATAGCAAAATATGCGGCATTTGAAAGCGATTACGCATAAAATGCGGCGAAAGCAGTGCTCCCTTGTTATAGGCTAGAGCTATATTCAAGGAGGCGATAGAGATGAGTGACAAGAAACGCTATGTATTGGTCGGAACCGGCGGCCGGGCCGAATTTTTTTATGGCGCCTTGGCCCGGAGTTTCCGCGACAAATCCGAGCTTGCTGCCTTTTGCGATATGAACCAAACCCGCATGAATTACGCGAATCAGCTACTGCGGGAAAAATATAAGTACACCGAGGTGCCTACCTATCCCGCGGACCAATTCGATCAGATGATCGAGAACGAGAAGCCCGACTTCGTCATCGTAACCAGCATCGACCGGACCCATCACAAGTACATTATCCGCGCGATGGAGCTTGGGTGCGATGTCGTGACCGAGAAGCCGATGACCATCGATGAGGAGAAATGCCAAGCCATCCTGGATGCCGCCAAGCGGACCGGACAAAATATCAGGGTCACCTTTAACTACCGTTACGCTCCCCACCATACCAAGGTACGGGAATTGATCATGAACGATACCATCGGCCAAGTGACTTCGGTTCACTTCGAATGGCTGCTGAATACCCGCCACGGCGCGGATTACTTCCGGCGCTGGCACCGGGACAAACGGAACAGCGGCGGGTTGCTCGTTCATAAGTCCACCCATCACTTCGATTTAGTCAACTTCTGGATCGGTTCCCATCCTGAAACCGTTTTCGCCTTCGGAGATCTCATGTATTATGGTAGAGAGAACGCGGAAGCGCGGGGCGTTACGCAGTTTTACAATCGTGCTACCGGCAACCCAGTTGCCAAGGAGGACCCTTTCGCGCTCCATCTGGATTCCGATGCTCATCTCAAGGCCATGTATCTGGATGCCGAGCCGGAGGACGGCTATCAGCGGGATCAGAGCGTCTTCGGGGACGGCATCAACATTGAGGATACGATGGGTGTCCTCGTGCGATATCAGAACAAAGCCATTTTGACCTATTCGCTAGTCGCCTACCAGCCGTGGGAAGGATATCGCATCGCTATCAACGGCACCAAAGGCCGGATTGAGATGAACATCGTTGAACAATCCTACGTGAATTCGCTGGGCGACAAGAACCAAGAAGGTGCGTTAATCGGCAAAACGCTGCGGGTGCTTCCGATGTTCGATGCCCCGTACGAGGTTCACGTCGAAGAGCAAAAAGGCGGGCATGGCGGAGGCGACCCCGTTCTCCTGAATGATCTGTTCGGGGAACCCGTGGAAGATCCGTACGCCCGTGCGGCCAACCATATCGATGGAGCGAGATCCATACTAACAGGAATTGCAGCCAACCGCGCCATCGCAACCGGTATGCCTGTACGAATCAACAATCTGGTTCGTTTCTAAGCCGTACAAGGCGGCTTCAAGCAACTTTTCCAATCAAAGGCTGCGTATTTTCGCGCAGCCTTTTTTCACATGTCGCAGACCGCCTTGAAATTCGCTTTTCGTAAAGGAGGAAATCGATGTTCTTCTCATTAAAAAGCCGTCTGATCGCCTTTATCGTCGCACTCTTCGTCCTCTCTTTCGGCACGCTCTCCTTCCTGCTATTTACGGAATCACGCACCGTGATCCGCTCCTACATCGAATCCTCGGCTCTTGAAAAGATGGAGGAATACGGTTCCTATGTGGATATGGTCCAGATGCAAATTTATGATGTCGCTTCCCTGGTCTTCAACAGTGACACGGCCAAGAACTGGGATAACGCCATCCGCGATCCGCAGCTGCCCGAAGGCGAGAAAATGCTCGCCAACCTTGCCATGAGCCGCTTCCTGACCCAGGCGACCAACAGCTACACCAGTATCTCCGATGTATCCATCTACCGGCGGAGCGGGCTTCGGATCGGCGGCGAAAACCAAGTCGTAAGTGACCCTGCCTTTTTGCGGGAATCGTGGTACACAAATTTCTTCGCGTCCGGGGACCGATGGCTGCCAGCGCATATGGATCAACATGAACGCGTCCGGGATCACGGTAATCCCGTCGTCAGCCTGCTGATGCCCATCGGAACCTTCCATCATGCCACGGCCCAGAACGTGATGAAGGTTAACGTCAGCGAGTCTTATTTTCTGGAGCCGCTCAACCGGATCCATCTGGCCAAGAACAGCACGATTTTTCTGTTGAACGAGCAAGGAAACCCGATTTTATCCCAGCAGGCACATGAACTTGGCGCCGGAGCCCTATCGGAGATCGATCGCATTCGAAGCGGCCCGCTGAAATCGGGCGTCGTCTATCTAACCAACGATGAGGGACAGCGAGACATTCTGGTATACAAAAAGCTGGGGCGCACCGGCTGGATGCTGGCCGGCCTGGCGCCGGAAAAGGAGCTGTACTCTTCCCTTCACAAGCTTCAGAGCACGATTATGGTGGTCACGGTCGTTCTGATCCTGGTCTCCCTGTTTGCCGCCGCATGGCTTTCCTATGGCGTCACCAAGCCTTTAACGCGCCTGGTTCTGGCGATGAGGCAGGTGCAGCGCGGAGCATTCGACCAGGCGGAGTCCCTTCTGCCCCCTGACAAAAACGTAAAAAGCGAGGTCAGTTACGTCATCTCCACCTTCCGCTATATGGTCAGCCGCCTGCGGCAGCATATCCAGAACGAATTCGAGCTGAAGCTGCTCCGCCAGCAAGCGGAATATAAAGCGCTGCTCATGCAGATCAATCCCCACTTCATGTTTAACACCCTGGAGCTGGTGAGCAGTCTTGCCATCCAGCGCCGGACGGACGATACCGTGCAAGTGATCGAGGACCTGGGCAAAATGATGCGCTTCTCCATGAATACCAGCGACGACCGGGTCCCCCTAGCCGAAGAGCTGGCTTATGTCCGCCGCTATATCTCCATTCTGCAAACCCGCTTCGGGCATAAACTCGACATCACCGTCCACGAGGAAGGCCGGCTGGATTCGCTGGTGATAATCAAGTTCATTCTCCAGCCGCTGATCGAGAATGCGGTCAAATACAGCTTTCAGCATCAGACCACGGCACAGGTGAACATCAGGATCAGCAGGCAGGGCACCCGCCTGCATCTCCACGTCGCGGATAACGGTCCCGGCATGCCCCCCGAGATCATCCGCAAGCTCCAGGATCCCGCGGCGGCCTCCCAATTGGAGCCGATCCTCCGAAGCGAGAGCTGGCACATTGGACTCGGCAACGTGATTGCACGCTGCCGCTTGCATTACGGCGACTTATTTGCCGTTGATATCCGGAACGGGAACGAAGCGGGCACATGCATCGAACTGATTCTACCGGTACAGGAGGAATATCATGTACAACGTATTGATCGCAGATGACGAGATCGAAGTTCGTGAAGGGCTGAAGCTGAAAGTCGACTGGGAAGGCATGGGCTTTGCCATTTCGGGGGAGGCCGCGAACGGCCTGGAAGCCGAAGAGCTCTTGAAATCCCATTCGTATGACCTGCTCATTACCGACATGAACATGCCCGTCATGGACGGCGTCCAGCTGCTGGACATTTGCCGGAGCTACAATCCGTCCATCCAGATCATCATCATTACCGGATACGAGGATTTCCAATACGCCAGAGCGGGTGTCCGCAGCCAGGCCATGGATTACTTGCTGAAGCCCGTCGCCCGGGACGATCTGAAATCCGCCGTAAACAAAATCAAACAGGAATTGGATAAGAACCGCAAGGTACGGGACGATTCGGAAATGATGCAATGGCGGCTATCCCAGTATTACAAAGAAATGAAGGAACGCTTCCTGCTGGATCTCGTGCACGGCAGCCGCCTGCCCCCCTCTTCCCTGCCGGAACGGATTCGACTGTTCCACCTCGAGGATTGGCAGGACGGCCGCGTATGCTTCATCACCGCAGGCATGAGGGAATCCGGCATGCAGAAAGCGCCTCAAGGCCGCGCGCCCGAGCAGCTCCGCCTTCCGTTCGAATTGGTCTGCCATGAAATCGCCGAGTCTTATCCGGGCGGCGTTCAAGTGTTTCATGATGCAGCTCATCCCGGCATCATGCATTTCATTGCGCTTGACGGCATTCAGCACGAATTCGCGGACAAACTCGCCGCGCAGGCGTCATCGTATTTAACTATAGAGGTGCAGGTGGGATTGGGACTGCCCGTCCTGGGAATTGAGCGCTGGAAAGAGGGTTATATCCATTCCCTCCTGGCCTGGAATCTGGCAGGACGCCAGAACGGACCCGATCGGGCACCCGTAACCGACCAAAGTCCGTTGCTGTCGGAAGAAACAAGCCGAGCACTTCATCGCTGCCTAATCCGGGGCGAGCTGGAATCCTTCCGCAGCATGATTCGGAGGGAGCTGCGCGAGGCATTCCGGCTATCGCCTTCCCGCTTGGTACGAAGCCTTTTTCAAATCACGCTGATTATGGAATCCGCCGCTGTGGACTACATACGGCATTCACAGGGTGGGGAGCCTCTATGGATTTCACCTGAATGGGTTTTATGGCTGGAAACCCCGGAGCAGGCGGAACGTCTGCTGATGCAATGGGCACAGGATTTTGTGGAACAGCACCAGGAATCCGGAGACAGAGGCCCTACCCTGATTGAATCCGCCAAGCGGTATATCGAGGAGAATTACATGCAGGAATTGTCGTTGACCTCGCTGGCCGAGCAGTATAACTACCACCCTACCTACTTCTCGGAAATGTTCAAGGAAGGGGCTGGGGTCTCGTTTATTCAGTACGTTACGGAAGTTCGGATGAAACACGCCGTACGCCTGCTGCAGGAGACCCGATTGACGGTATGGGACATAGCTGAGCTGACGGGCTTCTCTTCACCCGGCTATTTCAGCTCCAAATTCAAAAAAATGTTCAATCAAAGCCCTTCCGAGTTCCGACTATCGCAATCCGAAAAAATCGAACACGATGATCCGAAGAAATGAGATTCCGGCCTCTCTCCTTCCCCGGTATGATGAGTTTATTAGGCGCACTGCCACACTATTGTAAGCGGCTTCAATCCACAAGGTAACCGCCCATTCTCATCCATCCTGAAGGGAGGCACATTATGAGAAAGCTGTCCAAGCCCTTATACGGCCAGCAGAATAAGACAGCCTACTTGTTTCTTCTGCCTTGGCTCATCGGTTTCTTCTGTCTGACGCTGGGGCCGATGATTGCATCGCTGTACTTATCCATGACCAAATTCAACCTGCTGTCATCGCCGACTTGGACCGGACTCAGCAATTATGTTCAGATTTTTACCGAAGACGATACGTTTCAAAGATCCTTGTGGCTGACATTCTACTACGTGTTCTTATCCGTGCCGGTGAGACTTGCGTTCGCGCTGCTGATCGCCATGGCCTTGAACAAGGGCATACGCGGACTCGGCATCTACCGGACCGTATATTACATTCCCTCCCTATTGGGAGGTAGCGTTGCCATTGCCATCGTCTGGCGCCAAATCTTTGACGGCAGCGGACTGGTCAATCAGTTCCTCGGCTGGTTCGGCATCACGGGCCCCTCGTGGATCGCCCACCCCGACTATGTGGTGTATACGATTATCACGCTGTCCGTCTGGCAGTTCGGATCGGCCATGGTTATCTTCCTTGCCGGTCTGAAACAGATTCCGACGGATTTATATGAAGCATCCGGCGTAGACGGTGCCGGAAAGATCCGCCAGTTCTTCGGCATTACGCTGCCGATGCTGTCACCCGTTATCTTTTTCAACCTGATCATGAGCATGATTAATTCGTTCCAAGCCTTCACGCCCGCCTACGTCATCGGGGACGGGCGGGGAGGACCACTCGACGCCACAATGTTCTACACCTTGTATCTGTATCTGAAAGGCTTCTCGTTCTTCGATATGGGTTATGCCTCGGCCCTGGCATGGATCATGCTGGTCATCATCGGGGTGTTCACCGGAATTGTTTTTCTTACATCAAAATTTTGGGTCTTCTACGGGGATAACCAGGAAGGGAGGTAATGGATATGCCGCTTAAGCGACAACTGGTTCAAGCCGGGAGGCATGCCGCCATTATCCTCCTCGGCCTGCTCATGCTGTATCCGGTGCTGTGGCTCGTCTTCAGCTCATTTAAACCGAATCATCTCATCTTTACCAACAGCAGCCTCATTCCGACTGCCTTCACGCTGGATCATTACGTGAACGGCTGGAGCGGACTTCAGGGCATTTCCTTCGGCCGATTCTTCGGCAACTCCGTGCTGATCTCGGTCATGAGTGTCATCGGGAACATCGTCTCTTGTTCCCTTGCAGCCTATGCCTTCTCCAGATTGAAGTTTAAGTTCAAAGGCCTGTGGTTCAGCATCATGCTGGTGACGATTATGCTGCCTTACCACGTGACGCTCGTGCCCCAATACATTCTGTATAACGAACTTCATTGGATCAATACGTATTTTCCGCTCATTCTGCCCAAATGGCTGGCGCATGACTCCTTCTTCATTCTGCTGATGGTTCAGTTCATCCGCGGCATTCCACGGGAGCTGGACGAGAGCGCGACCATTGACGGCTGCGGACAATCGCAGATCTTCTTCCGCATCGTGGTGCCGCTTCTCGTTCCTGCACTGATTACGACGGCCATCTTCACCTTCATCTGGAGCTGGGACGACTTCTTCAGCCAGATGATCTATTTAAGCAAGATTGATTTATTCACCGTACAGCTGGGGATCCGATCCCTGTTCGATCCTTCGGGGCAATCGGATTGGGGGGCGCTGCTCGCCATGTCCACGCTGTCGCTGCTGCCTGTGACAATCATCTTTCTGGTGTTTCAACGGTATTTTCTCGAAGGCATTGCCACGACCGGCCTGAAATAGTCTCAGAAGCTCTGTCGTGCGAAGTCATGCTGCAAATGAACCAATTATGATTAGACTGGGGGATTATCCATGTTGAAAAAATGTTTCGTTGGAATGTTGGCTTCACTCCTGTTATTCGTCACCGCCTGTTCCGGAACGGATCACACGGGAGAAGCCGGGAGTACGAACGCAGGGGCTGAGCCGACCGGCCAGGTCGAGCTGCGTTTGATGTGGTGGGGCGACCAGAAACGGGCCGATATTACGAACGAAGCCCTGAAGGTGTTCCAGAACAAACACCCGAACATCAAAATCGTCGGCGAATTCTCGCCTTCCTCCGGATATTTCGATAAGCTGAACACCCAGCTCGCTTCCGGCACCGCCCCGGATATCTTCTTCCTGGGCGGAAACGTGGTGGACTATGCCAAAAAAGATGTGCTGCTGAACCTGGATCCGTATGTCGGCAGCGAACTGAAACTGGACGGCATGGATGCCACCATGGTGGAATACGGCCGGCTGGACGGGAAGCTGCAGCATATTTCGGCCGGCGCAAACGCCCGGGGAATCGTCATCAACAAGGCGCTGTTTGAAAAGGCAGGCATTCCTCTGCCGGAGCAGGATTGGGATTGGGAGGAATTTGCCGCCATCAGCAAAGAACTGTCCGACAAGCTCGGCGACGGCGTATACGGCACCTATAATTTCACCGTCGACGGAATGGATATCTTCCTGAAGCAGCGCGGAAAACAGCTGTATGATATGGAGAACGGAAAGCTCGGCTTCGCGAAGGAAGACATTCAGGAATGGTTCGAGTATTGGGAGCAGGCCTCGAAGGCCGGCGGTGTCGTTACGCCTGAACTTCAGGTGTCCAATCCGCACGATGATACCAGCAAATCATTGTTGATTACGGGCAAAGCCGCCATGAGCCTCCTCCCTTCCAATCAGCTGGCTGCGTTCCAGAGCCTGACGGAAGATCCGCTCATTCTCCATCCGGTACCAAGAGGTCCGAAGGGTACGGGCGTGGTATTCGAGTCCAGCCAAGGACTATCCGGATATGCCAACACCAAGCATCCGAAGGAAGTCGCTACGCTTATGGACTTCTGGATCAACGATCCCGAAGCGGCCAAAATCCTCGGCAACGACCGCGGCGTGCCGGTAACGGAAGCCAATCGCAACCTGCTCCAGGAGGAAGCGGGTCCTGTGGAGGAGATTGTGTACAATTATACGAGCCTCGTATCGGAAGCCACGAAGACCGAGCCTTTTGACGTGAGTTATAATCCGCCGGGATTCGCCGAGTTCTCCAAGCTGGCCCAGACGACGACCCAGGAGATCGGTTTCGGCCGGAAAAACGTCGAGCAGGCCGTTGCGGACTTCTACAACGGCACCGTGCGCATATTTGAATCGAATCAATAACAAGCTTTCAAGGAGGCGGACATGACAGAAGCTATGCTGGACCGGCTGCGCCGGATTTCGATACGGGATCAGGTGCAGACGGGCAAACCGGAAGACTGGAAGCTGCTGCAGGAATGGCAGGCCACAGGCGTCCGATTCGCGGCAGCGGGCGGACAGCTGGAAGCAGCTTATTATACCGCACTGGAGAAGCTGCTGGCCTGCATCGTGCCGATGAACGGCAGCGATCCGATTCTGCAAGAAGGAGGAATCTACCTCGGCTGCTGGCTGGAGAGCACCGGCACCATCAACGCGGAACTGCTATCGCGACTGATCCCCTCGGTATCGAAAACAACCTACCTGGCGTTTGCGGATCAGCAAAGAGAGGATGGGCTGCTCCCTTATAAACTGACGGAGAACGGACCGTCGTTCCGCCAGATCCAGCTCGTCACGCCGCTGGCACGCTGCGTCTGGAACCACTACGAGCTTCATGGAAGGGATCTCCCCTTCCTGAAGACCATGTACCAAGCCATGTCGCGTTACGACGACTGGATCGCGCGTTACCGCAACAGCCGGGGGACCGGCTGCGTGGAGGCTTTCAGCACCTTTGATACCGGGCATGATCTGTCGCCCAGGTTCTGGCATGTTCCGGATACGCCCTATAGGAATGATGCCGCTGCCTTCCACCCGGACTCCCCGGTGCTGCCCTTCCTGGCACCGGATTTGACCGCCAACATCTACTGCCAGCGCCTGTATTTGGCCCGCATGGCTGAAGAGCTCGGCGAATCCGGAGCCGATTGGAGGGCCAAAGCCGAAGCCAGCCTGGATAACCTCCTCCGCTACTGTTATGACGAGGAGGATCAATTCTTCTACGACCGGGATCGGAACGACGAGCTGGTCAGGGTTCAATCCGACGTGCTGCTGCGCGTGATGGCCTGCGAAGTGGGCGACCGCGGGCTGTTTGACGACATGCTGCGCCGGTATTTGCTGAATACGAGCAAATTCTTCGCCAAATATCCGTTTACGTCCCTGGCGATGGACGATCCGCGGTTCGATCCATCCTCCTCTTATAACAGCTGGGGCGGTCCGTCCAATTTCTTGAGCTTGATCCGGGCGCCGCACGCCTTTGAACATCACCATCGCTATGTCGAGCTGACCTGGGTACTGCAGCCGATTCTTTCCGCCTTGTCCAAGGCGAAACGCTTCTCGCAAACCTTGAGCCCCTGGACCGGTGAAGAGGGCTTTACCGAGACGTATTCCCCTTCCATTCTGTGTCTGCTGGATTACGTGGAACGACTCTGCGGCATCATGCCGATCGGATCGAATCGGCTGTGGTTTACGGGACTGCTCCCGGTCGACATGGACCATGGCGAAGAAGTTGCCGGAAACACGGCATATGGCCGAACCGTGAACGGGCTGCACTACGAACTGGTGAATACCCCGGACAACGTTACCGTATTCCGGGAAGGCCGCGTTCATATTCAAGGCCCCGCCGGGATTCGGCTGGTCACGGACCGCAGCGGACAATTGGAGGGCGTGATCGGCATGAGCGTGCGCACCATTGAAGGCGAGCTTCGCTATCAAGGCACGTCCATACCGATCCGGATCAAAGGCAATGAAATGCAGCTGTATTCAGACGGAGATTTGAAGAGGGAGAGGGATATCGGCATCATCTATCCTTCCTATCGTTAAATTGAAGGAGGTGAACGCTTACGCATGAAAACTGGAGACATTCAGCTGCGGGACCCCTACGTACTGCCTGATCCGGAACAACGAATATACTATATGTACGGCAGCACCGACAAAAATATATGGAGAGAAGGAACCGGCTTCGATGTCTATATAAGCCGGGATCTAAGCGATTGGGAAGGCCCTTATACGGTCTTTCGCAAACCGGACGATTTCTTCGCTGACGTGAACTTCTGGGCGCCGGAAGTCTACCCGTACCATGGGCGATACATCATGTTTGCCACCTTCCGCCGAAAAGATAACGATCGGCTGGGCACCGCGGTCCTGTCGGCAGATGAGCCGACAGGCCCTTTCTCCCTCCATAGCGAGGGGCCGGTGACCCCCGCCGACTGGAGTTCCCTGGACGGCACGCTGTATATGGACGAAGCGGATCAGCCGTGGATGGTGTTCTGCCACGAGTGGCAGCAGGTCGGCGACGGTGAGATCTGCGCCATGCGCCTGAGTCCCGATCTCACAGAGGCCGCCTCGGAGCCCGTGACCCTGTTTTGCGCCTCCGAGGCCGATTGGGCCACGCCGTTCCACTCGCCCCGCTTTCCCGGATCGGGCAACTATGTGACGGACGGCCCGTTTCTGTTCCGGACAACGTCGGGAAGTCTGCTCATGGTATGGGCCAGCTTTGTGGATGGCCGATACGCGCTCGGCGTTGCCAAGTCGCCAACCGGCAAGCTATGCGGGCCTTGGCTTCAAGAGCCCGAACCCTTATATTCCAGCGACGGCGGGCACGGCATGGTGTTCCGTACTTGGGAGGGGGAGCTGATGCTGACCGTGCATACCCCGAACCGGACGCCGGATGAACGGCCGATCTTTATCCCCGTCGTGGAGGATGGAGACAGCATCAAATTGGATGGGATGTATCGGGAAACACGAAGGGCCGAGTAAAATCTTTATACGAAAAAGCCGCTCTCCATGAAGATGGCAGAGCGGCCCTTTTTTATAGGTTTTTGTTTCCCGAAATCATGCTTTACTATCCTGTATACACCAAAGGGAAGCCGTACGCGTACGGCCTCCCTCTACACTCATTTATTACAGCTTCACGATTTTACCGGTCTCTTGGGACTCGAATGCACCCAGGATCACGTTCAAGGAACGCAGTCCTTCCTCACCGGAAATGCTAGGAGGCGTGTTGGTGAGAATGGATTCGACAAAAGCGTCGATGACGCCGCTCGGAACCTGCTTCTCATTAGTTGCCATGGCGCCGACCTTGTAAGTTTCCACCGTACCGTCGGTCAGCTCCACAACCACCTCGTCACCGTTAACGGTACCGATCTTCATGGCACCTTTCTCGCACCACAATACCGTTCCGTTATCGCCGGATCTGTAATGCGTCCAGCTTGCCATCAGCGTGCCCACGGCCCCGCTCTTCATGCGAACGATGCAAGTCGCGTTGTCGTCCACATCAGTTCCTTCTTTATGGACCGTACCGATAAAACCGGCCACTTCCACGATTTCATCGTTCAGCAAATAACGGATAAAGTCGGATTTATGCACGCCGAGATCGCCCATCGCGCCCATAATCGCTTCTTCTTTGCGGAAGAACCAGCTGTCTCGTCCGTCCAGACTCCAGCTCTCCGGACCGCCGTGGCCGAAGGAAGTACGGAAGGTAAGCACCTTTCCGAGTTTGCCGGAATCCAGAATTTCCTTCGCTTTTACGTGCGGAGGCATGAGACGCTGATTGTGGCCGACCATCAGGTACACCCCGTTCTTGCGGGCTGCCTCGATCATTTGCTCTCCCTCTTCAGCCGTTGTTGCCATCGGCTTCTCCACCAGCACATGAAGGCCGGCATTCGCAGCCGCGATGCTCATTGGAGCATGCAGATAGTTCGGCGTACATACACTAACGGCGTCGAGCTTCTCGTTCTTCAGCAGTTCTTGATAGTCTGTATAGGCTTTACCGCCATACTGGGCTGCCATCTCTTCAGCGCGTTCCTTTACCGGATCGGCAAAAGCAACCAGCTCCACGTTAGCATTGTTCGCATATTCAGGAATATGTCTGCGCTGGGCGATTGCGCCACAGCCAAACACAGCCACTTTAATTTTACTCATTGAAAGTCTCCTTTGTGCTAATAGATTAAAATTGGTTCAGGTAGTTCTGCTTCAGCCAGTTCATGCTGTTCTCCACGCTTACCAGCGGCGGATTCTGACATACGTCCTGCTCGACGATCAGCCACTCCGTGCCTGCGTCGGATGCAGCCTGAATGACACCTGGCAGGTTAACCGAGCCTTGGCTCAGCTCCAGCGTCTTCATGTTGCCTTCCGCATCCTTGCTGAAGTCTTTCAGGTGAAGCAGCGGAAGACGTCCAGCGTATTTCGGAATGTAGGCAAGCGGATCTTGTCCGGCGAATTGTACCCAGCATACGTCCATCTCCACTTGCACGGCTTCCGGCGTCGTTGCGGAATACATCGCATCAAAGACGAACTGGCCATCGACCTCGGCTTCGAATTCAAATGCATGGTTATGATATCCAAAGATCAATCCCTGCTTGCGAGCTTCAGCCCCTACTTCCTCCAGGAAGGAGAAGAGGTTCTTCCAATCCTCGGCATCTTTACGATCTTCTTCGGCTACATATGGACACATCATATATTTAGCGCCAATGGTTTTCAGGTAATCAATTTCCTTCTGCAGATCTGCACGAAGCAGATGCAGGCCTACGTGACTGCCGATCGCTTTCAGGCCAAGCTCTTGAAGAAGCGTTTTCATTTCCTCGGCTGGAATGTCTCCATACCCTGCGAATTCCACGCCTTCATAACCCAATTCAGCCACTTTGCGGAGCGTACCGCGGAAATCCTGTGCCGTTTCATCGCGCAGCGTATACATTTGCAAACCAATGTTCATTCTTCTCATTATAGCGCACCTCGATTCCAAAAATGAGTTACTGCTCTATCTGCTACTATCATACATGCAAATAGGCTAAAATGAACATAAACAATATTGCTGCAACATGAACTATCTGCTTATATTTTTACTGGGGGTTGTTACCATTATGGAAGCAAGGCTGCTCATTTGCGACTATTCCTATCACTTTCAGCAATTCAGCAACAGCCATCGGGGCGGATTGACAACTTATCTGTTCCGCCTCCAAACCGAAGGCTCCTGCGAAATCTACTGCAACGGCATCGAGCACCACGTGCAGGCAGGCGACCTGCTGCTGCTGAAGCCCGGCGATGAATACGAGCTGCGTGTGAAGGAAGACGGCGAGGATGGCCGCGTGTCCAGCGGGGATTATTTTATATTCTGCGATGGCTCCTGGATTGATGATTGGTGGAATCGGATTTCCCGCCCTGTCGTCAGTCACGTCGGGCTCGACGATTATTTGCTGGGTCTGTGGAGACAGATGCTGCTGGAGAAGCGGCGCGGACTTGAAGGGGAAATCGGGGAGCTGACCGACTACCTGCTGCGCAGTCTCTGCCTCTGCCTGGACCGCGCCATTTCCGAGATCAAGCCGACCGATCGCCTTGCCTTCACCGCCCTGCGGCTGAAGCGATTCGTGGAGGAGCACGCCACCCTAACCTTCAAACTGGAGGAGGCTGCTTCCCATGTCGGGCTCAGCTTATCCCGGGCGGTTAAACTGTTCAAGGAGTATTACGGAAAAACCATGATTCAGTATGCCTTGGAGATCAGGCTGAACGCAGCCGTCGAGCGTATCAAATACAGCACGATGACGCTGGAGGAAATCGCGGAAACCTGCGGCTTCGCAAGCTACTCCTATTTTCACCGAGTATTCCGAGCCAACTATGGCATGTCCCCGGTCAAATTCAGGGAAACGGCAACGGTGCCGGCAAGGCCGGGCCAGGAGAAAAGCCCCCGATGATTTTTTTCTTCTATAATATAAAGAAGCAGCCCATGCTCATCCTTGAAGGCAGGAACTAGGCTGCTTTGCACTTTAGTAACTCGAAATATGCTCCAACTGCTTTTTCCGGCCACATCCATTCATAGCATCGCGGCCCCGGCGGCAGCGAAGACCAGCATGAAATAAACGCAGACCCATACCAGATGATTGCGATTCCACTCCCGCGGCTTGATCTCGACCGCGTACGGGAGCAGCCAGAGGAAGCTGGCGACAAACCATGCAGCGGAGACTATTCCGATAAGCAGCAGTTTCTTTCCTTGCTCGTATTGCAAGACAGGGTCCATCCCGTTAAAACGGATCAGCGAGCCGCTGGTCAAGGTACAGGAATAAGCCAACACCATGAACACGGCCACAATCAAAAGCGTGCCGATAACCTTGAGCCCGTCCGGAGCCAGGAAATTCGGCCGTCTCCCTTTTTTTCCGGAAAAGCCGATCAAAAAGAATACAAATCCGACCAAAATAGCCACTCCTGCTCCTGAAGCGACAATGCCTCCGGAAACGGCAGCTGCCAAGGCTAGAATCGAAACCATCATCTCGTCTTTCCCTCTCTTTCGTACCTGCTGAACCGTACTGCGTGTGCTTGAAATTGAAATCGTGCGAAGGAGCACTAAATTTCCATAGGTAACGCACAATGACTGTGCAGATCGTATCGATCTAATTACTCACATCCGTCGTATCATCCATCCGGGCAGCCCGCATCGGTGAGAACACGAACCAAACTCCGACTACAGCCAGTCCGGTGATAACAACGCCTAATGCAGTGCGAAATCCATATACATCAGCGATTAAGCCACCCAGAGGCGCTCCAATAACGATCATACTGCGGTTGATAGACCTCATGGTGGCATTCATACGCCCATGCAAGTGTGCAGGTGTGATCGTCTGCCGGTAACCCATCTCAATCGGACCCTCAATGCCTAATGCAAATCCATAAAACAGTTGCCCAAATCCGATCAAGAGGAAGGTCTGAATCGACAGATTACCGTCGTCAGTGGATGGTGCCAGAACCATGAACAGGACCGCAGGTGCATACAAAAGTCTGGCATACGTGATGCTGCGTCCAATTCCAAATCGCTTGCTGACCCGGGTTGATAACGTCGTGCCTATAACAGCGCCAATCCCGGCTGATGTCATGACCAGTCCCAGGGTTGACGCATTAAACCCTAATTCGGTGAGAGCGTAAGTTACCAGCACCGTACCCAGCATACTGTTAAATAGAAACCACACATGGGTATTGAGTGCCAGCGTGCTAAGAAACGGATGCCGGTAAACCCAGCGCAATCCTTCCTTTATCAATTCAACTATGCGTTCATTCGAGGCCTTTTCCTGCATGGGCTGATGTTTAATGAAAGCCATAACCAGCCCTGAAAACAGATACGAAGCTGCGTTAACCAAGATGGCAAACGGAGCGGTAATGACGGAGACTAATAAACCGGCAGCTGCGGGGCCGCTGGTTTCCGCAACGGCTGCGCTTTGCTCCAACCGTGCATAAGCGGGCAATAACAACCTTCTCGGCACGAGTTGGGGCACAATAGATTGAGATGCGGCATCATTGAATAACGACATCGTCCCGAAGAGTATCATGATGATCATCAGAATGCCCACATGAATTCCATCGAACAATGCCAGTAGGCAAATCGCTACGAGCAAGATCCCCCGTCCCAAATCGGTCAGTACCAGGATGTTCCGACGACTGACGCGATCAATAATCACTCCTGCCACCAATCCCAGCAGCACATAGGGTAGCCACCTCGAGGAATTGATCCAGCCCACATCAACGGTACTTCCTTCCAGGTTAACCACCACCAGCACTTGGAGAGCAAGTGTGGTTATATACGTGCCAAAATATGAAATGGTGGAGGCTAACCAGAAAAATACGTAACTCTTATTGTTGGTGAGATTCATCTCTAACCTCCATCTGAGCGCCGTATTTTCGGGTTAATTGTATATTGGAATCACTGCTGAATGAAGTCACGAGCGCTATAACTAGTTAGATTGTAGCATATCTGTAACAGATAGAGTCGTACTCATTCCAATCGTTCCACGATCAAACCAGGGGGCGACTTATCGACAGAATGATGTGTATGTTTCTAACGATCTACTCCAAGGAATTCGTTATAACCCTTAAAAATATCATAGCCGAGTTCCTGCAGAACCTTCACAGCATCTTCAACAGGCAGCTTGGGAAGATGAAACTCCTGATCGATGACCTCTCGCAACTCGCTGAGATCGGATAAAATACGCTTTTCCACCTTCCCGTTTGCATGCCGGATACTCAGTACATTGTCGACCAGGGACAGCGAGCGCTGCTGGTCCAATTGCCACAGCTGACAGCGTAATGAAGAGGTGAAGAGATCATTCGGTTTAAAATAGGCAGCAATGGCCGGTTGGAAATCATCGAATTGATACGTTTTCCTCGTATCGAACGACCAAACCAATTCCGTCAGCAGCCGACCATCCACATACCGATAGTACGTATACGTTCCGGGTTCATCCCCTGGGCGCAATCTGACTTCAATCCCGGCATATCGGGAAACATGATCGGGATCGGTCTCCAAACGAACGGGTTCGAAAAAAGGTGCGGAGTTTCCACAATCCACGTACACTTCTTCGCTTTCGTTGGGCAGACGAACAAGCAATCCAACATGCCCTCCGCCCAGCAACGTATAACGGGTTTGGAAACCAAGCTGGTTCAACAGCTGATGAAGACTGCTGTTGATCATATAACAAGTACCTCCCGCATTCAGCTGCCAAAGCTGATTTACAAACCTCCGCTCATCCTGCTCCAGCCTGCCTTTTTGATGATACTCTTGATACTGCAGCAACGTGGTCATGTTCTCGAAAGGAATCCGCTGATGATGCGCGGTGCAAATTTCAGTCAAATATTCCAATGAAGGTTCCTTTACCGGAACTTGAATATATTGCAAATAATCGGTGGCCCATTCAGGTAATCGCTCTTGCTCCGTCACGAGGTTCACACTCCCTTATCAGATGTTGATATATTCTCTATTTTAAAGATTTCGCATCTGAATACCTCGTACGAACGACGGTTTGATCTATACAAAAATGGTCTTACCTATAGGTAAGACCGTCTTTTACGACTAAAGTCTAACATTCATGTATTCTTGCGGCACTCATGGATTTCTCGTGATTTAAGAGCCATTGTTTACGGGATAGTCCTCCGCCGTATCCGCCCAATTCGCCGCTCGTATTGATCACGCGGTGGCATGGGATGACGATTGCGAGCTGGTTGGCGCCATTCGCTTGAGCAACGGCACGATAGGCGGTGGGTCTTCCCATCGTTGCTGCGATCTCGCCGTACGAAGATGTTTGCCCAGGCGGAATCTGCAGCAGCTGGTCCCATACTTCTTTTTGAAATGGCGATCCCAACAGGAACAAGGGCGTTTTGAATTCCGTTAAATTCCCGTTAAAATACGCGCCGAGTTCAAGCTCAATCGAGCGGATCGGGGCTGTGTAACCCGGAATGATTGCCGACTTGGTTCTCACCCTTAGACGTTCAACCTCTCGCTCCAAGCCCCGGCGATCTACGAATTCAAGCAAATACAGCGCTTCTTCATCTGCGATGGCCATCATCGGTCCTAGACGCGTGTCGAGCCATGATGCTTTTAAAACATGGTGATGCCCGGGCCGGGTAGGCGCTGCGCCCATAATTCGCGAAAAGGCGTCCCGGAATCCGCTGCTGGACTCATAACCGGTTGACAGCTGCGCATCCATGACGGTATGCCCCTCCCGGATTTGCTTCAGGGCAAGTCCCATCCGCCGGGCCCGTGCATATTCGACAAACGTCATCCCAAACCGCTTTTTGAATTGGCGTCTTGCCGTTGAGGCATCCACGGACAACTTCTGAAAGTCCTGGTTGGTCCATCTTTTCTCCGGATTCTCCTCTACCGCGTCTACAAGCAGCCGGACAAGTTCCGATACCTGATTGGGATGCGAAAGCGGACGGCATCGTTTACAGGGACGGAAGGAAGCAAGCAGCGCTTCTTCAGCCGTCTCATAAAATTCGCAGTTCTCGATTTTGGGTTTCCTCGCTGGACATGTCGGGCGGCAGAATACACCGGTTGTCTTCACACCCACGTAAAAGACACCTTCGTACTCGGTTTTCTTATCCAGCAGCGCCTGGTAATATTCCTGTTGGTTCGCGGCTGATATCATGTTTGGTTCCTCCCTGTATCTTTTGTTCACTCTATATGGCGATAATGATGTGTGCTGTGCTTCTCCTATTACAAATCAGGTGCCTTACCTTTGTGTTCCTATTATATTTCTTTTGGCTGCATGACGTAGCCGAAAATCGTGCATGAATTTTTTTCGGTTGGCAACGCAGACTTACCACGATCACGAGCGAATAAGAAAAACGTCTATCGACGTACCTGCACAGATGACAGACCGCAGTTAGAATAAGTTTTTCTTGCGATATCAGGAAGCCACAAGCTTCGAAGTTTATACTTTCTGATATCTTAAAAAAGCCTCTTCCGAATGCATCGGAAGAGGCTTTTCATGGCAAATATGAAGTGGATTATCCTTAGGACAAACTCCGCTTTACGTTAAAATCGGACGTGCTGGCGATTTAACCTTTGATGGATCCTGCCACCATACCCTTCATGATCTGCTCCTGCAGGATCAGATAGGCCACGATCGTCGGAATGACGGCGATCGCCATCGCTCCCATCGTCAAGCTGTAATCCGTGCCGAAGCCGTCCGAGAATAAGGACAAGCTGAGCGGCAGCGTCTTCAGCGCCTGCGTATTGATAAATACGAGTGCGAAGGAGAAGTCATTCCAGAATCGGAGAAATGCCAGAATCGATATCGTTGCCACGATTGGCGTACAGAGCGGAAGAATCATTCTGCCGAAGATTCCCCACCAGCCGCTGCCGTCAATCATGGCTGCTTCTTCAATCTCTCTTGGAATGGATGACATGTAGGCCATCGCCAAGAATATTGCGATCGGCAGCTCAAATGCCGTATAAGGCAGAATGAGCGCACCGTACGTGTCGAGCAGGCCGATATTTTTCATCATAATAAACAGGGGCACCAGCGTACTGTGAATCGGAATCAGCAGCCCGGTCGTAAACAACACAACCACCAGCTTTTTGAACCGAAACTCGAATCTGGACAGTACATACGCCGCGAGTACACTGAGCAGGATGGTCAGAACGACGGCTGTAATCGTCACAACCGTTGAATTCAGCATCGCTCTGCCCATATTTCCAAGCTCCCAAGCCCGGAATAAATTCTCGGTCATCCACTCCTTCGGCAAGCCGTAAGGGTTGGTGAAAAAATCCTGATTCGATTTAAACGCGCTCGTAAAAAGCCAGTACAAGGGATAGAGCGTAAGAATCGCATACACAATCAGCAGCAATTTTACGAACCCGGTTAACCCCTTCGTGATGACGCGTTTCCCTGAGGTACTTCCGGTCCCGGTCGTCTGTAAATTCACATCGCTCCCTCCTTCATGTTAACTTGACTTTCTGCGCGTTGCGAAATAGTTAAGCGCGATAAGAATGGCGCTGACGATCATAATCATCGTGGAGACGGCGGAGCCGTAACCGTAACGGTACACGCTGAACGTGCTGTTGTACATATAAGTAGCAAGCAGTTCCGTCGATTGCGCAGGTCCGCCGCCCGTCATGACGATGACATGGTCAAAAGCTTTCAGGCTTCCCGAGATACAGAGCACAATGGTTACGACAACCGTGCTCCAGATCATCGGCAGCGTGATTTGCATCAGCTTGTTCCAGCCGGCGGACCCATCGATTTTGGCCGCATCATGGATTTCCGGTGAAATATTTTGCAGTGCTGCGATAAAGATGACCAGATAAGGGCCGATGTTCGCCCAGTTAATCGGGATCGATATCGCCAGCATATTGACTTTTGGATCGGACAGCCAGGCACGGGTCCAAGACTCCAGACCGAGCATCTCCAGTACATAGTTGGCGATCCCGAACTGAGGATGGTAAATGTAACCCCAGATAAGACCAACGACAACCGTGGAGAGAACCATCGGCATGAAGACGGCAGACCGGATGAACCTGGAGAAGAACGAATTCTTGAACAATACAATAGCCAGAATCAACGCGATTGGAACCTGGCCGATAATGGATGATACGACCAGAATCAGGTTGTTTCGAAGCGCCCGCCAGAAGATCGGATCCTTGAACATCTCTTTATAATTATCAAGGCCGATAAAGGTGGCGTCTCCGAACCCTTTCCAACTGAAAAATCCGTAGTATGCTGACCAGAAGACCGGAATAATGACAAATATCAGAAACAACAGAAGCGCAGGAAGAAGAGCTATGGCTATAAATCCTTTGCTTCTCATTGCTGTAGGCATGGCAGCCTCCTCCCTCCTAATCCTTATGCAGTGGTGAACCTTTTCTTATGGAGTAGCGGATCGGGCTTGCGCATCCTGTAGCTTCTGGGCCACACCTTCGACGGGACCGCCCATCATAATTTCCTGCAGACCGTTGTTGATGACCTCAGCCGCTTCTGCAGACAGATAAGCATCGTATACCGGCGTAATGCCTGTGGATTTCACCAGGTTAAAGGCTTTGTAGTACAAGGAGGTAACTTTGGACTCATCAATTTCGGTATCGTACATGACCATGGAGTTGCTCTCGGCAATCGCTTTTTGCGCTTCCGGTCCGCTCACGGCATAAATCAGTTCAAGCGCCAATTCTTTTGCTTTCCCTTCGGTTCTGCTGCTAAGGGCCAGACCGCCGCCAGCGCCGCCGGAGATGGTGTTAGCCTCACCTTTACCACCAGGAATCGAAGGCAGAGTAGTGACTTCAATATCCTTCATTTGCTCCTCCGAGGAAGAAGCCGCCAGGTTCGTGAGTGTCCATGCACCGCTGATCATCATCGCTGCATTGCCTTGGATGAAATACTGCTCGGCTTGCGTGTTGTCGATGCTGTTGGCACCTTCTTGGAATGCTTTGTTGTCGACGAGCTCTTTGAAATAACCAAGCGCTTCGATAAACTCAGGATCGGTGAATTTCGCGCCATCCTGTGCTGCCGCTTTCTTGAACCATTCGGTGCCTGTCACACGGTCGGCAATCGATCCGATAATGGTGGATTGCGCAACCCATGGCGCTTTGTTTCCAAGCGCGATCGGCGTAATGCCGTTATCGTTGAACGTTTTAACCGCCGCCATCATTTCTTCCCAAGTCGTTGGAACTTTTACGTTATGTTTGTCAAACATTGCTTTGTTGTAGTAGAGAATCGAAGTTGCGGACATGCCTAGTGGAGCGGAGTAGATCTGGCCGTCCTCGAACTCGTATGGATCAAACGCTCCCGGCAGGAATTTATCTTTCCAATCCGAATGAGCATCGAGCACCTCTGTAATCGGCTGAAGCAGTTTCGCCTGATGAAGCTCGGCTGACTGGCTTCCTGCATATACGAAGAATACATCCGGCATTTCATTCGCAGCCGCAACGGTGCTCAGACGTTGACGGTAACCGTCCGGCGGAATCGCTTGTGCATCGAGCGTAACTTCAGGATGATCCTGAGCAAACTGATCGATAAAACTTCGGACTGATTTGGCACGCAGATCATCACCGGCAAAGTTATGCCAAATGGTCAGCTTGACCTTCTCTTGATTCCCCTCATTTCCCCCCGCCTGCTCCTTGCTTTGCCCGCCTCCGCAAGCTGCAAGGACCAGTGACATCATCAGTAGTACAAGACCTATTTTACGTTTTGGTCTCATGGTCAATCCCCCTTTTTAATATACGAAAATGATGAAGCGTCTTAAGATGATTAGTCCAAGTATATAAAAGGATATAACGCTTACATAGGGGATATAATTCAGTCCATAGAGGGACAAAATTCAGGATTTGCCCGATACTCCGACGGGGTTTGTCCCGTCCATTTCTTGAACAGGCGGTTAAAATACTTAATATCCTCATAACCGATTTCATTCGCGATTTCACTGATTTTGGCTGGCGTTTCCCGCAGCAGGTGCATCGCTTTTCGCAGTTTCGCCTGGGTCACGAATTCGATATAATTCTGCCCGGTTTCCTTCTTGAACATCTCGCTGAAATAGTTGGGGTTCATATGGACATGCTTCGCCACTTGTTGAAGCGACAAGCTCTGCCCCAGATGCTCATGAATGAAGGATATCGCTCGCTGGACAGGACTGGTTGTTGAGACCATATCACCATACTGCTTCATGATGAGCTCAAGGGAATCGACCAGCACCTTCTCCGGCGTCTTTGTCAACTCGCGTATATCGTAAGTCTCTTCCACTTTCACCGGACTGGCATAGCCGATAGACGTAGCAGCCCGTATGAGCCAGCGCTGTGCCGAGATGATCAGGGAATGCAGGTAAGCCTGAACCGAACCGGGCGTCGCCTGGCCCTGGCTTTGGATGCGTCGCAGCAAATCCGTCACCCATGCCCGCAAGTCGGCGGATTGTCCAGAACGCAGCAGGGAGGACAGCTCGGTTTCTTCTTCCACCGAACATACCGTTCGGATGCCTTTACGTCCTTCGATATCTTCATAACGGATATGCCGTTCCGAATGCAGCAGCCACTCGTACGAGCTGGCTTCCACAGCGGTGCTCAGCGCAACAGGGAGTTCCCGGACACTGGAAACCGGCCGACCGCTGGCTGCCGTAATACGGCAGTCGTGCGCAGATTCCATCTTCCGAAGAGCGGAATCTACTCGTCCCCATCCACTATTCGGTTCGGTTCGCACCAACAGAAGCAGGGAACCATTCCACTCCAGCCACGCACCATGCAGCCCTTCGGCCATCGCTGTACCGATTAAGCTATGCAGCTCGCCAAGCGCAAAGCGCTCCTCTTCCTCTTGATGTAACGGATGCACCGATAGCATCCAGATCTGCAGCACCGAGCCATTCGTTTCCAATCGCAGCTGAGGATATCGCTCCCATAATTCCGCCTCAGCTTGCCCATCCGGCGGAGCACCGGACGCCAGCAGTCTTCGCAGAAAGCCCCGGCTGACCACCAATTCCTGCGCCTTTCCCTTCGCTTGGCTAAGTCTTCGCTGTATCAATCGCTCTCTTGCTTGTACCGCAGCCTCGATAATTTCCCCGGGCCTGCTCGTCTTCAGCAGGTAATCGCTCACGCCTTCCCGCATCGCCTGCTGCGCATATGAGAATTCATCGTATCCCGAGATGACAATGATTTCGATCTCGGGATACTGCTGCTTGACTTCATGCGCCATATCCAGTCCGCTCAAGCCCGTCATGCGAATGTCGGTAAAAATAATCTCGGGCATTTCAACGGGAATACGCTGAAGGGCTTCCTCCGCTGAAGCCGCGGGCGTCAGCACCGTAAAGCCGTTATCGGCCCAATTGATCACTGTGCTCAGACCATTTCGAATGATCACTTCATCATCAACGATCAGTACCTTCAATGTCGCCATCCCCTTTGCTGGATCATTCAGATTGTTGAATTTCAGGTAAATCAGGTATCGTAAACATCACCCGTGTTCCGGCTCCTTCCGTGCTCTCTACACGCAAGCCCGCATCCTTACCGTAATGAAGAAGCAGCCGCTTATGGACATTTCGCAGCCCGTAGCTTCCGCGCGGGGTTTGCCCCTTCTCATATTGCAGCGGATTCTCAACCAGCTGATCCTGAAGCCATTTCAGGCGCTCCGTTGTCATCCCGATACCATCATCCTCCACCACGAAGTGGATTCCTTCAAATTCACGGTGTCCGCGAATCGTAATCGTCCCCATCCCGTCACGGCTCAAAATACCATGCAGCATGGAGTTTTCAACCAACGGCTGCAGCAGCAGCTTTAACATGGTGTGCGGATACAGCTCTTCCTCCACATGAACCTCAAACTTGAACTTTTCCGGATAGCGGATGGTTTGAATATTTACGTAATGTCGGACATGCATTATTTCCTGCTGAATCGTGCAGTATTCCTGCCCGTTATTGAGACTGAACCTCAAGAAATCGCTGAGCGATCCCACCATCTCGGCAATTTTCACATCCTGGTTCATCAGCGCCAGCCAATGGATGGATGACAGCGTATTGTAGAGGAAATGCGGATTGATCTGCACCTGCAGCGCATGCATATCCGCCTCCTTCTTCAGCGACTCGTTCAGCTTCACTTCGTCGGTAAGCTTCACAATCCGGGAGCTGAGCCGGTTGTAACTGATAATGAGCTGCCCGACCTCATCGACCGTCTTCACCGGGAGCGCAGGCAGAGGCTCCTCCGGGCTTGAGTTCTTGAGGAACTTCGTTAACACGGACAGCGGATTCGTAATTTTCTGGATCAGGAAAAGAACGAGTATAATGGCCAGCAGAATGGCCACGGTGACGGCAACCGCCGTCAATTTGATGAAGTACTGGTTCTGGGAACGGTATTCCTGTGAGGGAATAATGCCGACCAGTTTCCAGTTCACGCTGGACATTTTTTTATAGAGAATGGTCTTCTTGTTGCTCCCCTCGCCATAGTCTATATTTCCGCTGAGCCCCTCAAACTCTCCAATCGAAGGATAGTAGTCTGCAAGCGTAAGATTGGTCTCCATATCCGGCGGACCAGCAATAATCCGGTTATTCTCGTCAAGAAGAAGGACAAACCCGGTCTTCTCCAGGACGGCCTGCCGAAATTGATTGGCAATGACGCCCTGGTCCAGGTTGATCTGCAGATTCCCGATCGGCTTATATTTATCCGTGCTTCGGATCGGTCTGGCCAGCGTAATGACTTTCCTAACGCCTTCAAAGGTCCACTGCCGATGAACAAAGGACCACCATTTGGGATGATGCTCGTAATAGTCGGGGACCATCTCGGTTATATTCCGGAACTCGGAGCGTACCAAGGATTTGTGCGAGATAGCATCTTTACTGCCGAGCGGTTCGACGATGATATTAGCGATATAATCTTTGGAAAAGGCCAAGTTCGTCAAAAAATTAATAACCGTCGTCTGCTGGACGTAGTTGCTCTGCTCGGTCTTCAGATAGGCTTGAACACCGGTATGCCCGATGAGAAAAAGCGAGATATTCTCCACGTCTTTGACCATCGTATCCAGGTAAGCTTCCAGCTGCCGAAGCGTATTCATTCCTGTAATCTTGGCCTTCTCCTCAGTCAGGCTCTTGGCTATGTTAAAAGAGAAAATACCGAGAAACAGCAGCGGCACCAGCGTTGCGATAATAATAAGTAACGACAATTTATGCTTCAGCGATTTCCCAAGCCATTGCTGCATAAAAACACCTCGTTCAAAGTCCCTATGGTATGGGCTTGTTATATTACTTGACATTGAATGCGTTTACTTCCAATCCACTCTCTTTTACTAGCAAAAATGTGTCAGGTTTATTAACTATCTTAGAGGAATCTTAAGACTCAAGTAAATGGTAATAAAGTCCTATGAAAAGGGGTGGAATCTTCTTGCATATGTTCTATAGGTACCATTCCTACTGGTTCCTTTTCGGAGATCATGGAGGGGATAAATCGGAGGTGTTGGATTAAAAGAAACACAAAAAGGGCGCAGCAGCACCCTTTTGATTAACGAAGCACATCTTTCTATCAAGCTTTATGCTTCTAGTCCATGATCATAACATCTTATCAGATATGCGTTTATATGTAGATCTAAAGTTTTACATCACTAAACCGTTACTTCCCCTATTCTTCCAGACTACTATACTCCATGCTATCCACCACAAACTGATTCAACTCTTCATCAAATCGGTATGTTATTTGCAGATCCCCGGCGAAGCCGGCCGGACTGATGCTTCCCGCAGCTTGCGTAACAAGCCGACCTTCCTCTAGTTTGTGTCTGACAACGGCCCCGAAGCCAACCTTATCATATAAGTAGCTTTTATCCTTGGAATCATCCTCGATCCTTTCGACATACTCCTTCCCGTCGATCAAAAGCTTGATAACAAAGTGATCCGCATACTTCTCGATGTTGGATTGCACATGGCTCAGTACCGCCTGCTCCAATGATTCGATAGGAATTTCCCTCAGCGTCTCGACGTCGACTACATGCATTTCCCCCATGTAAAGCCCCGTTCCGGTCCCGTCCACATAGAACACCACAACGTCAGGCTTGCCATCGCCTGTAACATCCTGATATTGAATGACGGGTTTCCGCGTACCGTCTCCGCCGTTCCAGTCTTCAAAGACCCGCTTCCTTCCTTCGACCTCGATCACCATTCCTTCATATCTGCCATATTTCGTTGCGCTTACCGGATACAGCTTCACATCCCGGTTCTCCTCTGCCGTTGAAACGTCCACATCCGGCGTATAGATGTAAACCATTCTCTCCTTCGTATCCCAGCCTACTTCTGCATCATACAACTCCGCTAAAAATCGGATCGGCACCATAACGTGGCCATCCTTTAACTCTGCGGGAATGGATAGTGAATATGCCTTCCCTTTTCCCTTCGCCTTCAGGCTTCCCATCTCTAATGTGACTTGATCGGCACCTGTGTTGATGGTTACCGTCTTGTTCTTGTTGTTCCAGTGAAGCTGCATAGGTTTCATGTAGTACTTCATTATGCGCAAGGGAACCAGCGTTGTCTGATTCACGATGACGGGATTGACATCCGTCGTAACAATCCAATGATTGATGTTTAATTCCATTTCCTTCTTGGGTGCAGCTTCAGCCTGATCCTGAACGAAAGCACTCATCAGCATCGTGGCCGCTATGGCGCCGCTTACTGCTATTCTTGTCCATTTCCGGGTGATCATGTCCTCTAAATCTCCTTGGCTTGTGATATTCGGTAATGCTTATATAACTAAAACGCATCGTGACCGGGATTGGTTCGTTCATATCAATAAATGATATCCATACTTCCTCTGTCGTCCCCTTCCTGCCAGGCCTCCAATTATTCACCCCATTCAATGTCAAAAATCATGACCACGCTCCTTCTGTTATGTTAGAATCAGATATGATTGTTATATTATGGAATAAATAGTTCGAGGTTATCATTTCGGTTCCAGGAGAACCCTGCTAGGAAAATGTTGAAGGGAGGCGAGCCATATGAATATAGGTAGTTCCATGTTTCATTTATGGCCCATGTTGATCTTAATCATAAACGGACTTTTTATGCTGCTTGGTTTGTATGCATTGTATCTGCTCATTAAACTTTTGATTCGCGCCATAACAGCTGTCGAGCTCTACATCGATGAGAAAAGAAACCGGCGGTTGTGAAGGTAAACTTCAGTTAATTCAGGGTTGAAACCACTGAATCTCCTGTGGTAAAGTCTAGGCAACCAGAAATGAAAGGGTGAACCAAAAGCCAATGATCCACTAATCCTGTCCCAAACATTGGAAAAACACTTCGTTACGAGGTTTTTCGGGATAGGATTCGTGCGGCTTTTTTTATATGTGACGGGTAGATGCTTGAAGCTTCTTTACAAATGAAGCCGGTATCTTCTTTTGTCCGTATTCAGCCTCCTATTCCGAAATCTCGGAGTGGGAGGCTTTTTTTTAGAGTAAGAAAGCATCAACTTCAGAGACCTGTCATCCTTATCTCGCAAGAGCAGCTTCCACTATACGCGGAGACTTGGATATGCTCAGACCCATGAAGAATCCGTCTTAAAGCATTCCTAACAACTTTCTATACAAGGAGGCATATTTGCATGCAGATCATAACACAGGAGTACAAGACAGCGAATCGGGAGTCGGGACCTTATGGTATTACGACAGGACAAGATGGGGCCATATGGTTCACGGAGCATAAAGGAAACCGGATCGGACGGCTCACCAAGAATGGGGATATGCGCACGTTCGAAGTGCCGACTCCGGATGCCGGGGTTATGTCCATCCTATCTGCCCGTACCGGTGACCTCTGGTTTACGGAGTACAAAGCGAATAAAATCGGAAGAATGACAATGGAAGGAACATTTACGGAATTTGAACTGCCTGAAGCCAACTCGTCTCCTTACGGCCTGACGGAGGGTCCGGATGGAGCCATATGGTTCACCGAGCTAAATGGCAACCGAATCGGAAATATAACGCCGGCAGGCGTTATCACGGAATATGCCTTACCACGCGAAGGCTCGTACCCTTCCTATATTACAGCGGGTCCGGACGGCGCGTTGTGGTTCACGGAAAACCAGAACAACTCCATCGGACGGATTACGGTGGACGGGGAGATTACCGAGTACCGGATTCCAACGGAGCAATCCGGCCCGGTCGGCATCACGACAGGTGCCGATGGCGCCCTATGGTTTGTTCAAATCAACGGCAATCAAATCGGACGAATCACAACGTCCGGGAACTTCACCGAATATAAGATCCCGTTTGAAAACGCAAGGCCCCACGCTATCACGGCGGGTACTTCCGGAGATCTCTGGTTTACCGAATGGGGAGCCAATCGAATCGGACGAATTACCTGTACCGGGGACATGACCGAGTACCCGATCCCAACCCCCTCCGCTGAACCTCACGGTATTACCGTGGATTCCGGGGGCGAGGTCTGGTTCGCCGAGGAATGCGATCAGATCGGCCGGTTTACGATTCAATATTAGGTTTAGGATGCCAACCTATTGCTCCGCCCCTAAAAGAAAGCCCGTGCAGCTTGTTGCCGGGCTTTTCCAGCGTGAAGCTGCCCCGGCTTGTTTCTTCATCTATGGGAATGTGATAGATTAAATGGATACTTAGAATTATTTCTCTTAGGAGACCGTCCGATGATGAACCCAAATCAAACGTTAGATGATATACAATGGCAGACACTAATTCAACAAACCGCAGGTTTTTTCAGCGATTTGACCATTAAACGGGGATTTCAGTATTACAAGCAAGGCCGTGTTCACGCAAGCGAGCTGATAGATCCTCCCGGGATGATCGAGGCTGCCGTAGATGGAACGGAAACCTACCGTGTCAAGCTTCATCTTCACTCCCTGAGTGACAGCGAGTGCAGCTGCCCCGTTAACGAAGGCTGCAAGCATATGGTGGCTGTTCTGCTTGACTATGCCCAGCTTCAGGGTCGTTCCATTCATGCCCTGGTTAATGCGCATTCCACTACGTATGCTCCCACCTCTTCCTATGACCGAAGCGATTCCGACTTCAGTCCAGCGCAGGAACGGCCATCTGCCGGAGCATCGAAGTGGAGAGTCAAGGCGGACCATTTGCCCGAGCTGCCCATCTCCGCATGGCATGAGCTGTTCGAAGTTTGCACGGCTTCGCTGGGAGCGAATACGCAGAATTCGTTCTACGCCAAAAATGCACTGGCCTCCCTCCATCACATCAAACCGCCCATGCCACCGGATATGGAGTCATTATACGAGCTTCATGCCCATCTCTTTATTCTCGAGAAGCTGGTCAAGCAGCCCGCCAGTGCCTGGAATTCCTCCGGCTCCTACATTGGCTATCATACGCAGGTAGCAGCCGATCATATCCTGGCCAGAATCGAGCGCATCTTCCATGAAGGGCTGGAAGACAGCGAAGATGGAGAGGCATTCAAGCAGCGACTTACCGAGACGATCTCGTTTGTCCGGCGGAGCATGCTGGGCGAGCCGCGGAACCGTAAATTTTACGCGCAGGTCTATATGCAGCTCTGGATGTACTGGATCTATCCGTTTGCGAAAAAAAGCACCCGCTTAATCGAGGCGGAGTTAGAGCAGCTGCAGGCAGCCGAAGCCGAATTCGGCAGCACCCTCTCGCGTGCCTCGTGGTATATGGCACAGGGCTTAATGTCCTTCTACCTCGGACAAGATGAAACGTCTTGGAGCCTGATCAGAGAAGCAGACAAGGTGAGCAGTCTGCCCCCGGCTTCCGTCCTGGGCTTCTTCGACATGCTGCATTCGGGGCAACAATGGGAACGCTTAGCCCGCTGGCTCCCGGAGATCGGCCCGCTGCTTGGCAGTCACCGCAGCGAGCATCTCAGCAGCTATCAATTCTACTGGGATGCCGTCATAGCGCACCTACCCGAGGAGGCTGAACGGATGTGGAGCAGTCTTGCCGACATGCTTCCTTATTCGAAGGACATCTATCAGAATGCCTTGATCACACACGGCAGATGGCGGGAATGGATCGACTACCAAATAAGCACAGGCAGGGAGCCGCTGGAACTCCGGGTCAGCGAGCTCGCTCCGATTGAGAAGAATGCGCCCGAGCTGCTGCTGCCTTTTTACCATCAGGCCGTCGAGCGGTACATCCTTCATAAGAACCGAGCCGGCTATAAAGCAGCCGTCAAGCTGCTCAAACGCTTGGCCAAGCTATATAAAAAGCTCAAGCAGCAGGAGCGCTGGGATCTGTTCATGATCTCGTTGTCCGTACGAAACAGCCGGCTTCGCGCATTCCAGGAAGAGCTGCGGAGAGGAAAGCTGATATCATGAGCAGACACACCGAAACCATCACGGTTCACATGGCACTAAGCGAATACGGAGATGCCGTCCTATACGGATCTACCGTCATGCGGGGTTACGTGTCCGGACAATACCTGAAGCACCGCTTATTCGCCTGGCACGAAGCTTCCTTCTACGGAACAGAGCTTACCGTGCAATCCGTTCAGGATATGGAAGTGGTCATCCTGCCTTCCGAGCAGGTCATACCGTTCTTTGCGGATGCACGCCTGCTCGAACATATTGAGTGGATATGGGACGAGGATTGCCTTCCCTTCATTGAAATTGCACCTTCGCTGGCAGCTTGCATTCAGGACAAGCAATACGCGCCGAGCCTGAGCGCCTTCAAATCGGGAAGGCTGCAATGGATCTGGGATGCGGAGGCGTTCACAGCGGAAGAGTTGTCCCGTCTCTCCCTGCTGGATGCAGACGAGATATGGAATGAGAGCTTACGGGCGGCGTTCTCTGCCGCCGTTGAAGATCAATGTTACGGCAGCGAAGAGGCCGCGGCTGACCTGCGCAGGGAATACCCCCTTCTCTTCTCGCCGAACCGAACGGCAGCCGAAGGCATGGACGACAAGTCCTGGCTGATCGCTATCGGATGGCGACCGGATACCGCTCCGTTCCGGCCCCTCCTGCAATTGCTGGAACCGGACGAAGAAGAAACCGAGTGGCGTCTTCAGCTCGTATTGCAGGACAAGCAAGACGCCGCATCGCTTGCAGCCGTTCGTCTAGCCGAAGACGGGCAGGCATACGGATCATGGCCGGAGACTTGGACGGCTCATATCAAGGAGCGATCCTCCGGCTGGCTCCAAGGTTTGCAAGCAGCACTGCCCTCACGTATGCTTCACGCTCCCGCTGAAGACGTGCTCGGTACGCCTCTGTCCGACGAGGCGGCATGGCAGTTCCTGACCGCGGACAGCCAGCGGCTGCTCCAGTCAGGCTGGCTGGTCCTGCTGCCCGCTTGGTGGGAAGCCGCCAGCAAGAAGAAGCCCAAGCTGCGGGCGAAAGTGCGCTCGGGCGAAGGCGAGAACGCCGAGCGAAGCAGCGGCGGTTCCCTATTCGGTCTGGACGCGCTGGTGAATTTCGATTGGCGTATCGCCATCGGCGAAGCTACCCTTTCCGAGGCCGAATTCGCGGAGCTTGTTGCCCGGAACGAACGGCTTGTGCGGTTCCGGGGCCAATGGATTCCGCTGGACCCCGCCCTGGTCGCCCAAATCCGCCAGATGATGGCGGGCGTAGACCGTGAGGAAGGTCTATCGTTTCAAGATATTCTGCACCTTCACCTGCTTGGGAACAACGATGAGTCCGAACAGACTCAGCAGGATGCGGAGGAAGCGCGGGACCCGGAACGGATCAAGCTTGAGGTGGAGCTGAACGAGCACCTCGTGAAGCTCATCGGCCAGCTCGGCCGACAAAGCGAGTGGCCGAACCTCCCTGTCCCCGCCGGGTTGAAGGCGGAACTGCGGACTTATCAGCATGACGGCTTTGCTTGGCTTGCCTTTTTGCGGCGTTACGGGCTCGGTGCATGCCTTGCCGATGACATGGGTCTTGGCAAAACCGTGCAGTTTATCGCCTACCTGCTGCACGTGAAGGAGACAACGATGCAGCGGGAAGAGAGACGCCTCCCTTCCCTGCTGATCTGCCCCACCTCGGTGCTGGGCAATTGGCAAAAGGAGCTTGAACGGTTTGCCCCGTCGCTCCAGGTCATGCTTCACTACGGCGGCAAACGAAGCAGCAGCGAGGATTTCTATAAAGAGGCTTACCAAGCCGATATTATCCTGACATCTTATGCTACCGCCACGCTCGATCAAGAAATGTTAAGAGACATGAAGTGGGAAACGATCGGCATCGACGAGGCCCAGAATATCAAGAATGCCGACACCAAGCAATCCGCCGCCGTGCGAAGTTTTCCGGCAAGGCATCGCGTTGCCTTAACCGGCACACCGATTGAGAACCGGCTGTCCGAGCTGTGGTCCATCTATGACTTCATCAATCCCGGATATCTCGGCAGCCTGCGCGCGTTCAATCTCCGGTTCATTCAGGCCATCGAAAAAGATAAAAACGAGCAGCGTACGGCCGATCTGCAAAGGCTGATCAAACCCTTCATGCTCCGGCGTAAGAAGAAGGATCCCGCGATCCAGCTCGATCTGCCGGACAAAAACGAGATGAAGACCTATATCCATCTCACAGCCGAGCAGGGTGCGCTTTACGACCAGACCGTGAACAGCCTGCTGGAACGCATGCAAAAGCTTGAGGGCATCGAGCGCAAAGGCGCCATTCTAGCAGCTCTTACGCAGTTCAAGCAGCTCTGCGATCATCCGGCGCTGCTCACAAAGGAGCCGCTCCCGGAATTGCCGGGAGGCGGCGGCTTGCTTGACACCGAAGCCGTCGTCAGCCGTTCGGCCAAGCTGGAACGGCTGCTGTCCATGGTGAAGGAACTGCGGGATGAAGGCGAACGCTGCCTGATCTTCACCCAGTATATCGGCATGGGCGAGATGATGCGGCAGGTACTGCATCAAGAGCTTGGGGAGCCGGTGCTATACTTGAACGGCAGCACGCCCAAGCGGACGCGCGACCGCATGATCGAGCAGTTCCAATCCCAGACGCTGCCGCCCGAAGAGCAGCCGAACGTCATGATCCTCTCGATCAAGGCCGGCGGCGTCGGCCTGAATTTGACCGCCGCGAATCACGTGTTCCACTTCGACCGCTGGTGGAACCCCGCAGTGGAGAATCAGGCTACCGACCGCGCTTATCGGATGGGACAAACCAAGGATGTCCAGGTGTACAAGTTCATCTCCATGGGGACGCTCGAGGAGCGGATCGATGAGATGCTGGAGAGCAAGCAGCAGCTAAGCGATCAGGTTATCGCAAGCAGCGAAGGCTGGATTACCGAGCTGTCTACCGATGAGCTGAAGGATCTGTTCACGCTGCGGCGCGATTGGGCTTAATTGTCATTATCAGGAGTAAACGAATAGTCGATCGTGGACATTCGCCCCCGAAGAGATGGAGCACAGCGGAATCCTGTGAAACTTCTGGGAGGGCCGCAAGGTGTCGCTCTACAACGACGATATCGTTGAATAGCAGAAAGCCCCGTGTGCGGACACGGGGCTTTTGTTATTTGGAGGAGTTTAATACTTAGAGTAATTTCGTTTTGTCTACGCGCATGAAGCTTATATGGCTAAGGTTTCTAAATCCAAACCAGTTGAAGTACTTTGTCTTGGGTAATCCGGTGCAACTTGAGGTACTCTCGATTACACAGGTAATCCGGGCAACTTAAGGTACTCTCGATTGCAGGTAATCAACGCAACTTGAGGTCCTCTCGCTTACGAAGGTAATCCACTCAACTTGAGGTAATCTCGATAACGCAGGTAATTCGGTCAACTTAAGGTAGTCTCGCGGCAACTTAAGGTACTCTCGCTTACCCAGGTAATCCGGCAACTTAAGGTACTCTCGATAACGCAGGTAATCCGGCAGTCTTGAAGTGCTTCACTTACAAGGAGAACTCCGATTCATCCGCACAAGATGGCCGGCACCAGAACGTTTGGCAACCTGCTGGTAATTAGGTAGGAGGAGAGTGATTCTTTGTATTAACGGACTCAGAATACGCTATTTAAGACAAATTCATCATTTTTAGCGACTGAACGGACATAGGATCCGTTATTTACGCCAATACAGCATAAAAATGCCGGATATGCGCCCAATAACGGATCTTGTGTCCGCTGCGGTTTAAATTATGGCGTGATCTCATCATATAACGGAACTGGAGTCCGATAGGAACAGCGAGTAGTTGACTACTTCAAGAACAGTAAATGCTGGCGCCGGATCGGTATTTCCGGCCAGCCCCCCACTCCCTCCGCTTACTTCTCCTCCATCAGCTGCCGCAGCTTCGCTTCCGTGGTCGTATCGGGAGCGGGCGTATAGATGCTGCACCGCAGGTCATCATTTCCGTACACTTTCAGCGACGTGAGCTCATAAACCATTTTCCCGGCCTTGGCATGCCGGAATTCCAGATGTACCTCCGGGGCATAACTGACCTGGCTCTGCTCCCACATCCGGTTGAAATCCGGGTGCCCGTTCTTCATCTCCTCCAGAAAACGGTCATACCACTCATCCTCGACGTATTGACCGTAATAGGACCGGAACATCGACAAGAAGCCGCTGGCGAACTGCTCCCAATTCACCGCCAGCCGTTGAAACTCTCTGCGGGTGAAGAGCAGCCGGATCATGTTCCGCTCCTCGGGTGGAATGCGGTCAAAATCCAGGAACACGTACGCAGCCGCACGGTTCCACCCCACGATGTTGCACATCCGATCTGATATCATGACGGGGCAATATTTCAGCTCGGTGATGATTTTTTGCAGGGACGGGCTGATCTGCACCGCTTCTTGTTTGACCGTATAAGGCTCCGCCCCGCTCTCCAGCGCCAGAGAATACAGATATCTGCGCTCATCCGCGTTCAGCTGAAGCGCATTGGCGACGCAGTCCAGCACGGACGACGACACCTGGATGTCGCGCCCCTGCTCGAGCCAGGTGTACCAAGTGGTGCTGACACCCGCCAGCTGGGCGACCTCCTCCCTGCGCAAACCCGGCGTTCTCCGTCTAGTCCCGGGCGGCAATCCGACGGACTCGGGCGAGATTTTGGCACGCTGTCCTTTCAGGAAAGCCGATAAAGCTTGCAATTTAACCTGAGAATTCATCTTATGGGCCTCCTTCCGTTATTAAGGATAGCAGTATTTATACTAGGATAAACGGTATCTTGTAATAGGATACTACACGTGACATTATAACCTTAAGATTGACAAGTTATAAAGTCTTAAAGGAGGCTGTTGATCCATGGAAAGAGTCGTTATCACCGGTATGGGCGTCATATCGCCGCTGGGCCACGATGTTGAGACGTTCTGGTCCCGGCTGGTACGGGGAGAGTCCGGAATTACACATATAGAAACTTTAGATACATCCAAACAGAAAGTAAAAATAGCAGGTGCCGTGAAGGAGTTTGACGCAAACGCGCTGTTTGGCGTTAAGGAAGCCCGGCGGTTGGACCGCTTCTGCCAGTTTGCCTTGGCTGCGGCCGATCAAGCCATAAGTCAGTCGGGACTCAATCTTGATCAGATTGATCATGAGCGGATGGGGGTATACGTTGGATCTGGCATCGGTGGTATTCAAACCTTAATGAATCAGAGCGACACGCTGTCTTCCCGAGGACCCGAGCGGGTGAGCCCTACCCTGGTTCCCATGATGATTCCCAATATGGCGGCAGCGCTCATCAGCATTAAATACAAGGCCCTGGGCTCTACGCTTGCGCCGGTTACCGCATGTTCGATCGGCAATACCGCGATCGGCGAGGCTTTCTTTAACATCCAGGCGGGCCGCTCCGATGTGATTATTGCGGGAGGCTCCGAAGCGGCGTTGACCGATATCTCGCTGGCCAGCTTCGCAAATGCAACCGCCCTTTCCTCCCGCAACGATGAACCGGGCCGGGCCAGCCGGCCGTTTGATACGGACCGGGATGGATTCGTCATGGCGGAAGGTGCCGGCATCCTCGTTCTGGAGTCCCTTTCCCATGCCTTGGGCAGAGGCGCCGAAATTCTAGGCGAAGTCATCGGATATGGTGCCAGCTCGGATGCCTATCATATGGTCGCCACGCCGGAAGACGGCAACGGCGCGGCACGGGCAATGAAGCTGGCCCTGACCGAGGCGAACCTCTCCCCGGCTGACGTGGATGTCATCAGCGCCCATGCCACAAGCACGGTCATCGGTGACCGTTCGGAGACAGCGGCCATTAAGCAGGTGTTTGGGGAAGAGGCGTATCGCATTCCGGTAACAGCTAACAAGTCGATGACCGGACATATGCTGGGCGCATCCGGCGGCGTGGAGGCCATTGCGCTCGTAAAATCCCTGCAGGAAGGCATCATTCCACCGACGATCAATCTGGAGAATGCCGATCCGGCATGCGATTTGGATTATGTACCCAACCAGGCGAGAAACGCCGAGCTCCGGATTGGTATGTCGAATTCCTTCGGCTTCGGCGGACATAATTCGGCGATTGTTATCCAGAAATATGAGCATGAGTAACCTTGAGCCCCGGACCCCAGTGAAAACTGGGGTCTTTTTCTTGTTGCGATTCTGGAAGGATGGGCTGAATAATGAGACAAAAACAATTTTAAATTTTTTTTCGCAGAATCAAACTTTTTGAAAGACTCGCACGTCTTGCTTCCGTAAGTCAATTGCAATTGATGGTTACCCGCGCGGGCCCAAAGGAGTGTCATATTTACATGAGTGGCGGCCGGAAGCTTGAGAAGCTTCTTATCCAATGTATAACCGAAAATCAGAACAGCGCCTACCGGCTGGCATACAGCTACGTTAGAAATAAAGAGGATGCCCTCGATATCGTTCAGGACGCGATCCACAAAGCATTTTTATCCATGGAAAAGCTGAAGCAGACGGGTTCATTAAAAAGCTGGTTTTTCCGAATTATTGTAACAACCTCCCTGGATTTCATTAGAAAACAGAAAAAAGTCCACGTCATGGACGACGAGAACCTGGAGGTTATATTACCCGGCAGCCATGATCACTATCCGAATCTGGATCTGGCTCAATCTTTGGAGGAATTACCCGACAAGTATCGGGTCATCATCATACTCCGGTTTTTTGAAGATATGAAGATTGACGAAATTGCCGAAGTGCTCCACGAAAATGTCAGCACGGTGAAAACGAGATTATACCAAGGACTACAGAGACTGCGGGTGAACCTAAGCGAGGAAGATCAAGAGGAGGCACAACGATAATGCATGACAAGCTGAATAGGATGAAAGAGCAGTACGAGAGCATTCCTATTCCTGACGAACTAAGCTCCATTGTCAACAAGACCATAGCAACCAGACGAAAAAAAAATAGAGCGCTGCCCTGGCTCGCTAGTAGCGCGGCTGCATGCATCCTACTGTTCGCCGGAGTGAATACAAGCCCTGCCTTCGCCCAGGCCATGTCCGATGTGCCGGTTCTGGGCCATATCATCAAAGTGATCACCATCCGTGAATATGCCGAGACAGACGATAACACGGAAGTGCATATCGAAACACCCGGCATTGCCAACCTAGGAAATACGGAGCTTGAGCAAACCCTGAACAACAAATACCTGGAAGAAAACAAGAAACTGTATGAGAACTTCAAAGACGAAGTCGCCCTGCTAAATAAAGAAGGCGGCGCGCATCTGAGTCTCGATAGCGGTTATGAAGTGATCACCGACAATGAACAGCTGCTGACACTTTCGCGCTATATTGTCGAATCTGCTGGAAGCTCTGCCGAATCCAGAAAATACGATACGATCGACAAGAAGAACCAGATGGTGATCACACTGCCAAGTCTGTTCAAGGATGATCGTTATATCCAGGTCATCAGTGACAATATCAAGGAGCAGATGCGCCAGCAGATGCAGAATAATCCGGACAACATCTACTGGGTGGAGCAGCCCGGCGTGGAGTCCGATGTACCGGAGGATCTGTTCCAAACGATCGCCAAGGACCAAAACTTCTACATCAACCAAGACGGCAAACTGGTCATCAGCTTTAATGAATACGATGTTGCACCCGGCTATATGGGCGTCGTGGAATTTACGATCCCAACGGAAGTGATCGCAGACCAGCTCGTCAGCAGCGAATACATTCGATAGATCAGCCGTACATCTCAACGAATGCAGATCGTCCTTCCGATCCCGTTGCCCCAGATTTTCTTTAGAATCTTTTATGATCAGTGGAAACCGGGGACATAGGGACCGCTTCGCTTCTCCAGAACGCTTCTGCCTTCTCCGTTGTAGATAACAAATTGTAGATAACAAATCATAAACCTGGAGGTAATATATCATGAAAAAAACAATGAAACACACAACCCCAATAACCAAAACCCTGGCGGCTGCCGGATTAGCGGGCATCCTGATGATATCGGCTTCGGGTCTGCCATCCGCTCATGTCCATGCCGAAACCAAAGCTGCTGCGAGTACGAGCCAGGTGACCGCTCCAACCGTTGCCCCGCAACGGGTAACATCCAAAACACTGCAATCCAAGGAAAAATGGCTCGAAACAAACATTAAAATCCCTGTATTCCAAGGTCTGACCGACACCAAATATCAAGATCAGCTAAACGATATCATCGAATCCCATGCCTCCAAGGATATCGCCAAATGGGAGCAGGAAGCCACCCAGGCTGCGGCAAATGCTCAAAAGAACGGCTATACCATGCGCCCTTATCAGCTAACGATCACCTATGAGCTTACATCGGATGGCAAGGACGACAGCTTGATTTCCCTCAAGGTCATCACCGAAGGCATCGGGATGAACAATGGCGATCCCCGCGTGGATACGTACAACTTCACGAACGAAGCCGAAGCACATCGCGTGACGCTCGAAGACCTGTTCGGTAAGGATTACAAATCCATCGTGGATAAGGCGGTCAAAACGGCGATTGCGGCGGATCAAGACCATTACTTCGCGAATGAAGACGGATTTCAAGGCATAGATGCGGAGCAATCCTTCTATGTCGCAGACGGAAAAGCCTATATCGTATTCCAAAAATACAGCATTGCCCCTGGATCCACAGGCACACCGGAATTTGCCGTAAAGCTGCCGGGTAATTCATCAGACAAAAAGCCTGCTGCAGCCGTATTGAAACCAGGCGCTTATTACAAAGATAACAACGGCAAGCTCATGGTTCAGGTATCCGTGCTGCGCCAGCTGCAATTCAATGTCAAGTGGAGCGGCAAGAGCAAAACCACAGAAATCTCCAAGGGAGCCGTCTGGAGTGCGGTGACGCTGAACAAGGATGCTTATACTTTGGGTAAAATGGCCCCACGTTCGCTGGGCTCGGCTCCTGTCATGAAAAAAGGCCACGTCTATGTCCCGCTTGCTTTCCTGACGGACGTTCTGAACCTAAAAGCAGATCAAGGCAAGCATGGCGAGATTACGCTGACAGCTGGAAAATAACTGGATCCACTCACTTCAAAGTCTGCGCCTCCTGCACATCATCTTCCAAAGCAGGGACAGCGCAGCAGGCAGTAAAAAAGAGGCCCTCTCCAACACGGAGACGGCCTCTTCTTCTATCAATGATGGGATGATTACCTTATGAGGCCTTCAGTACCCTCGTTATAGTGCAGCATTCCGTCAACAATACCCCTCCGACAACGCTTCTCCTGCCTTGCCGCCCCATTCATCATCCATCAGATACCGGGCTTGAACCCTCTCACCCTCATGTACAAACGTGAAGCGATAATACACTTCTTCATCCTCGCAAATCTCAAAATACAGTGCATATCGCCCTGCTTGCAGTGGAAGCTCAATAACGGCGTCCGACATGACGGACAACAGCTCCAGCTTTCCGGGATCCAGAACGTCAAACGGCACGACCATTCGCCGCTGCGCGTTCGGATCTTCGATGAATGCTTCTTTCAAGGCCAGCTTCACCCAAGCGCCGAAAGCATCACCAGGGATGGGATCAAAGGTCAGATATCCCGGATGAATGACAACGCCCTGCTTGATATTGGTTTCTCCCCATTGGCACAACTCCTCATCAAAGTCCCGTGAGCGGACTTGAATCTGGTGATGCGAGATCGTAAGATCCACCTCTTGGGCCATTTTCGCATGCTGCATAAGTAAAGCACCTCGCTTTTTAGATACCTATATTCTATTTAAGCCGCTCCAAATGGATCGTGGCCAGCCTGCGTTCCGCATCCACCTGAACCCGCAAGCTGATGCCCAGCTTCTCCTCGAACAATCGGGTGACATTCAGATACTTGTCCTCTACGACTCCCGACCCTCCTCGGCCGTTGGAACGCGTCATGCCTGCGGTGATAATCTCCTTCACCATATCCCCATCCGCTTTGGCTTCCGGATTATATGTAAATATAGGTTCCTTACGATCGTTATAAAAGATCATGTCCTGCCGGTATTCCTTTGCGTTCACATACTCTTTTCGCGTCACAAAATAGTCGCTCTCCAGATGGTCATACTGGACCCTCCCTGCCAGGAACGGATTGTCCTCGGAAGCTTCCACCTTGAATTGCCCATATGCCAATTGATACAGCATGTTAAGGTCCGACCCTTCCAGCCTGTAATACAACGGACGAAGTTCCCCTTGCTTATCGGTTGCGGCGAAACCGGCCAGCAGCGGCCAAGCATCCACTGGTTCACCATCCACATCAACGGCAAGCTGGTATTTGGTCAGGACCACCTCATTCTGAAAAAGCCCATACGTGCGCGCAATAAAATAACCGGGTATCAACAGCGTGGCTGCCGCCAGTATGATCACTCCCCAGAGGACCCTCCTGCCTTTCATGCTGTCACCTCCCCCGCTAGTTCTTCCTCAGATCATTACGCATGGCGCATTGTCAGCATCAAGAGCGCTTTTTCCTGGTGTTCCATCAGTAGTCTACCTCTTCAATGTCGGTGCGCAGATTGCGATTGGACGCCTGAAGCAGCTCCGTGAAGGAAGGCGCGATATAATACACAAAATCAGGATCATGCACGTACATGATGATCTGCCCGGACGTTCCCGGCTCCGCCGGATCGAAATCCAGCATCAGATACAACGACCCGCCTGCCATTGTGGCAAACGGATACCACGCCTTGTGAAACAGGTAAGGTTTAATTTCCGGATCAAGCTGCTGAATTTCCTCCGAACTATAATACGCATCCAGCCGTTCGTCCCGCTCGCAGAAATAGGATTTGACCTCCCTCATCTCATCCAGACTCATCAGGTAAAACGGCGTGTATTCCCCATCCCCCTCGTTCCCGGGATAGAGCACGTGAAACCCGTACCCGCTGCCGTTCTTCTTATTGTAAAACGAACGAAAGTCCTGCGGTAACCTGATCCCGAACTCCGCTTCAAAAAGCTGCAATTGCTCAGGAGCCGCCCCCTCCAATTGTTTATATTCATCCAGCAGATCCCGAAGATCTTCGGCGACCTTCTCCTCCAACTGCTGCTCCAGCTCGAGCATCAGTCCATCGATGACAGCATTCATAAAATAACCTCCGTTGATTGCATGTTCACTCAAAGCCGAGTGCTTCCCTTTACTAAAAAGTATATAGAACGCTGCAATGAAAACAACATGTCCTGCGGCATGCAAAAAAAGGGACAAAATCCCTCTTGAGATGTTCGTTTTGGTTCTTTTATGAAAACACCCCGGGTATTTACGGCCGCTGAAGCGCAGCTATTTCATGCCCGGAATCGGCTCATTCGATACCAGGGATAGGCATTGTGGGATAGGGGTAGCCCGCTCTCCTGCCGGAGGAATAGCACAAGAATGCCGCACAGCAGATATGAAAATCCACGGATGCGGCATTCTGATTTACAATGATATGTTAAATGACATCGACAAACTCCAGCTTCCCAAAACGCGAAGGGATGTGGTAATTCACCTCACCGGTCGGGCTCCATGCCTGATACTCCCGGTTTCCTTCGGTGTCCTCATCAATGCGGTAAAAATTCACGTCCCAGCTTCGTCCCGCTTGCGGAGCGTTCTTGAAGTTCGCAGCCGGAATGCGAATTTCATATATCAAATTTCCCTTACCGTCATGTTCTACCGAGGTTTGAAGACCGGTAAGATCCCAATGAATATCGCTGTTTGTGATCGACTTCCCGCCATCATTACGGATCAGGGCGTCGAATATAACATTGTTCGGACTAACCTCAAGCTCGATATATTCCGTTCCCGTTCCTGTTTCGTCTATAAACAGTTCCACGACATCCTGTTCATACAGCGGATCATCCCGATGCTGATACTCCGATACGATATGAGAATCCTGGCAAACAAACCGTACATAGAAGAATTCGGAGCTCCAGCAGGCGCGAACCTCGGTCGCTTCCTTCGCAGCAAGCCCGGTCACGGTATCACTTAGAGCCACCGCTTCATAACGATCCCAATCGACGTTCCCCTGATGCTGCTCTCCCTGCTGGATGTATAGGGCGGGCTTGCATGGGTAAATTGCCGTATAATGCATAATCATCCCTCCGAAAAATTCAATTGGTAGTCTTTCCTCTATGATAAGACATACAGATTCGGTTCGCTATTCCGTGGTAAGAATAAAGAACATACGGAAATCCCATCTTTTGCTCTATGTCCCCATAGTGAAAATAAGCGCATGCTGTGCTACAATAATAAAATTGCAAACTCTAGGGAGGGTTATGGATTCGCCATGCTCATAATTGGTATCGCCGGCGGCACCGGATCGGGCAAAACGACGGTTGCCCGCTCTGTCATTGACCGACTTGGTTCAGATAAAGTCACGTTTATTTCGCAGGATAACTATTACAAGGATCATAAGGAGCTCAGTTTCGAGGAACGCGAAGCGATTAACTATGATCATCCGTTCGCTTTTGACAACGAGCTGCTCGTCGAACATCTCGGCATTTTGAAAAGCGGACAACCCGCATTCGCACCGGTGTATGATTTTACCGCTCATGCCCGTTTCACGGATCAGACCATCGAGCTGAAGCCGAACAACATCGTTATCATCGAAGGCCTTCATGTGCTGTCCGATGAGAATTTGCGCAAGCTGCTTCACATTAAAGTGTTTGTGGATACCGATCCTGATGTACGCCTGCTTCGCCGGGTCGTACGCGATATTGAGGACCGCGGCCGGACCATCCAGTCGATCCATAACCAGTACCTGACAACCGTCAAGCCGATGCATGAGGCGTTCATCGAGCCCTCCAAGAAATACGCCGACCTGATCATTCCCGAAGGCGGAGAGAATGAAGTTGGCATTCGCCTGCTCTCCATCTTGACCGAGAAATATTTGACCGGCGACCGCACGCTGTCGGGGGAATAGGACAAGCCTGCGAATCGGCCATTTGCCAGTGTAGGCAGCATGGAAAAAGCCCGCGGATCTGTAATTACAGGTCCGCGGGCTTTTTGGTGTTATCCGTGTCGCTTGAGCTGGTATTGCCTAACCTGCGCGTATTGCTTGCGTTCGTGCGCTTCCGCGTGAGCTGCGTTCGCGGTCTTCTTGTTTTCGGTGATGCGGCGTTTTCCGCGTTTTCTGCACTTCCTGGACTTTCAGCATTTCCATCGTTTCCTGACTCACCGGTCCTTTCAAAGCATTCAGCTCCCGGCAGTTCAGCCGTCAAACATGCGGATCGTAATCCGCAACCACGAGCACGTCCATATGCCTTGCGTTTCTTAACAGGCTCTTGATCCATTTCAGCCGGGCGAACAGCTTCCATCCGGCCATCTGCGACTGGCCGATAATCAACTGGGTGGCCTTGGCCTCATCTGCTGCTTCCACCCATTGAGAAGAAAAGGCGCATGCTGGCCCCCTTTTTACCGGCAGCATCATGAAGGTTCCCCCAAGTCGCTCCGTTAATGTCTGAATCGCCGTCAGGCGCTGCTCGTCGTCATGGGACAGACTGTGATGACGTTCCAGAGGAAACGCCACATACCAGTTCGCCTTCAGCCGATGAGCGATCCGGAAGCCGCGTCGAATGAGCCGCTCCGCTTGCGGGCCCTTGCCAACCATGACATAGATAACCTCCTCGCGCCGCCACGGCCCCCGAAGCGAGCCGCTGCGCTGCCAGGATTCCAGTCTCTCGTCCACATCATCGGCAATTTCCCTTAAGGCAAGCTCTCTTAGGGCAATCAGGTTTCCCGTCTCGAAAAAATGGCTGAGTGCCTGATGCACCTTCTCCTTCGCATAAATGTTCCCGTCCTTCATCCGCTGCTGCAGAGACTCCGGCGTCACATCGACGAGCTGGACCTCATCGGCCGATTGCAGAATATGATCCGGTATCGTCTCGCGGACGCGGACGCCTGTAATCTGCTCGACAGCATCATTCAAGCTCTCCAGATGCTGCACGTTCACGGTCGTAATGACGGAAATGCCGGCCGACAGAATGTCAAGCACATCTTCATACCGTTTCTTGTACTTGCTTCCAGGCACGTTCGTATGCGCCAGCTCATCCACCAGGACCACGTCCGGTCTGCGACGAATGATCTCATCGGTATCCATCTCCTCAAGTCGCGTTCCCTGGTAGTCCATCACTTTTCGCGGAAGAACCTCCAGATCAGCTACCTGTGCCCGTGTATCCTTCCGGCCATGCGTCTCCAGCAGACCGATGAGAACCATCAGGCCCTTCTTCAGCAGATCGTTGCCTTCCCGCAGCATCGCATAGGTCTTCCCTACGCCCGGGGCGGCGCCGATATAAACCTTGAACCGTCCCCGCTTAACCCGCTCAATCTTCTGATCCAGCTCCTGTTCATTCAAGCGATGAAATGATCCCGAAGGGAGCCGCTGTGGATGGAGCCGTGCAGGGATGATCCGCTCCCCGTCATGTTCCGCCCGATCCGCAACTATAAAAATATCCATCCCGCGCGTTTTCTTCAGCAGATCCTGAATGATCGAACCCTGCCACAGCTCCTGCCAGCGCGTCTGCTTCGAATGGCCAAGAACAATGCGGGTATCATGATGCTCCAGCGCATATTGAACCAGCACGTCAGCCAGCTTCCTCCGCGAATGAAGAGGCAGCTCTACGAGCTTGGCGCCGATCCGCTGCGACAGCTTTAGTAAAGATCGCTTGAAGGCGGCCTGTTCTTTGGTAAGCTCTAACCTCGGATTTACAAATGTGACGGCCAACAGCTCGCCGTTTAGTCGCTTTGCGATCTGCTGCCCGCGCCGCATATAGATGGACCCGTTCCAATGATATTGGGTAGATACCAGTATACGCTCATGGACTCCCGATGGGCCGGCGAGTCCCTGTTCCTTGCGGTACCGCTCCAGCGAGTGGCTCACGCCTTCGGCAACGAGGCGGAGCGTCAACTCCCGGAGCACGGCCAGATTGCCCTGCTTCCATATGCTGCCCGCTCCAAGCAGGCCGTCTTGTGCCCGGTCCAGCATCGTTTCAGGTGTTACGTCAATGAGCACCACCTCATCGACGCTCTCCAGCGTATCGGCCGGTACCGTATGGCTGGCTTTAATGCCCGTCAACTTGGCGGCAATGCCCTGCACGTCCTCCAGCTCATACACATTGACCGTCGTGATGACGCTGATTCCCCGGCTTAACAGGAATCGGATGTCATCCAGCCGCGTGGCATGCCGCGCTCCCTTCCGGTTCCGATGGGCAAGCCCATCGACAAGCACCACCTCCGGGTTGCGCTGCACCAGCAGGTCCAGATCAAGATCCTTCTTCTCTACGCCGTCCTCCACCCAATGAATGCTGGGCACCCGCTCCAAATGCCGGACCTGCTCCACCGTTTCGGGACGCTGCATCGTGGATACGGCGGATATGACGATATCGATACCTTGCAGCCTCAGGGTCTGTCCTTCGCGAAGCATATGATAGGTTTTTCCCGATCCGTTCACAGCCCCGATATATACCTTGAGCCGTCCCTGATGTAGCTTTGAAATCGACTGCAAGATTTCCTCCGGCGATTTCCTCCGAAAGGGATCCATGATCAGTTAAGAAGCTCTTGGAGAGCCAGATTCAGCTTCAACACATTCACGCGCGGTTCACCGAACACGCCCAAATCCCGTCCCTTCGTATGATCCTTTACCAGCTGATCAAGCTCTGCCTCCGCAATTCCGGTCAGCTTGCTGATCCGCGGAACCTGAATATCCGCGGCCTGCGGGGAGATGTGAGGATCCAATCCGGAGCCGGAATCGGTTACCAGATCCATCGGCAACTCGCTCACCGGAACGCCCGGGTTGTTCTCCTTCCACGCTTCAATTGAGGCCTTCGTTCGTTCCATCAGGTCCGGGTTGGAAGGTGCATAGTTATTGCTGCCGGAGCCGGCTCCGTTGTATTCAATGCTGGACACCCTGCCGTGAAAATATTGAGGTTCTGTAAAATTCTGACCGATCAATTCCGAGCCAACCACGTTTCCGTCCCCATCCGTGATCAAGCTGCCGCCGGCTTGCTTCGGCATGAGCAGCTGCGCCGCCCCCGTCGTAACCAGCGGATAGAGAACTCCGCATAACACGATAAATACAAGACTCATTCTTAGGGCAATGCCTAAGGGAATACGGGCAGCACCCACCTTGGCATGAGGCGCCGGTGATGTTTTTTGCAATGGATTATTCATTGGTTCCTCGATCCTTTCCTTCATATCTTCCGCGTAAAACAACTTCGAGTTATATCTATCTCCCCGGTATGATTATCCTATCTAAATCCAAAGATGGACGATCATATCGATCAGCTTAATCCCGATGAACGGCACAATCACGCCGCCTAATCCGTAGACCAGCACATTGCGCTGCAGCAGCTTCGCCGAGCTCATCGGCTTATAAGCCACGCCCTTCATCGCAAGCGGAATCAGCAGCGGAATGATGATGGCATTAAAGATCAGCGCCGAAAGAATCGCCGACATGGGAGAACCCAGTCCCATGACGTTCAGAACATTCATGCTTGGAATGGCGGCCGCGAACATCGCCGGAATGATGGCAAAATATTTGGCGACATCGTTGGCGATGCTGAACGTGGTCAGCGCTCCCCGCGTCATCAACAGCTGCTTGCCGATGGCAACCACCTCGATTATCTTCGATGGATCCGAATCCAGATCCACCATATTGGCCGCTTCCTTGGCCGGGGTGGTACCGCTGTTCATCGCCAGCCCCACATCGGCCTGCGCCAGCGCAGGGGCGTCGTTCGTACCGTCACCGGTCATCGCAACCAGCTTGCCTTCGGCTTGTTCTCGGCGGATGACGGCAATTTTATCCTCGGGCTTGCTCTCCGCGATGAAATCATCAACGCCCGCTTCACGGGCAATTGTCGCCGCGGTGAGCGGATTGTCGCCCGTGCACATAATCGTCTTGATGCCCATCCGGCGCAGCTGGTCAAACCGTTCCTTCATGCCCGGTTTGACGGTATCCTTCAGGTAGATCAAACCATAGATGCGGTTATCCACGGCGACAGCGAGCGGGGTTCCGCCCTCTGTCGCAATGGCGTCACTGTTTGGCGTCAAATCCGAAGGGAGGGGGCCTCCTTGCGACTGCACCCACGCCTTGACGGCATCCACCGCACCCTTGCGGACCTTCCGGCCATCCTTTAGGTCCATGCCGCTCATCCGGGTTTCCGCCTTAAATTCGATGAATTCCGCCCCGTCCGTCATGCTTTCATCTATTTCAATGCCTTCCTTCTTCAGCAGCTCCAGCACGGAACGTCCTTCCGGCGTTTCATCCAGCAGCGAGCTCACGCCTGCCCATTGTGAAAGCGATGCTTGCGTTGCGCCGCCGACAGGAATCAACTGGCTGGCCATCCGGTTCCCGAACGTAATGGTACCCGTCTTATCCAGGATCATCGTATTGATGTCACCGGCGGCCTCCACCGCCTTGCCCGACATCGCCAGCACATTGAACTGCGTCACCCGGTCCATGCCGGCAATCCCGATCGCCGACAGCAAGCCCCCGATCGTGGTCGGGATGAGACATACCAGCAGCGAGATCAGCACCGGAACGGACAGCTCGATGCCAAGATACTTCGCGATCGGAGCGAGCGTAACAACCACGATCAGGAAGATCAGCGTTAAGACGATCAACAGCGTGTTCAGCGCAATTTCATTCGGCGTCTTCTGGCGGGAGGCTCCTTCAACAAGCGAGATCATCCGGTCGATAAACGATTCCCCCGGATCGCTCGTAATCCGGATGCGGATCGTATCACTGACAACCCGGGTCCCCCCGGTGACCGAGCTGAAATCGCCGCCGGCTTCTTTAATGACGGGGGCGGACTCCCCGGTAATCGCCGATTCGTCAACGGATGCGAGGCCCGCAATGACTTCCCCGTCCCCGGGAATCATCTCGCCCTGCGTAACGATCACGAGATCCCCTTTGCGAAGATCCGTTGACGGCACAGATTGAACCCCTCCGTTCTCCATTACTTTATGGGCCGCCATTTCCTGCTTCGACTGCTTAAGGGAATCGGCCTGCGCCTTGCCGCGTCCTTCGGCAAGCGCCTCTGCGAAGTTAGCGAACAGCAGCGTAAACAACAGGATGACGAATACGGTCAGGTTAAATCCGATACTGCCCTCGGTACCGAAATAGGACGGAAATATCGTCATCAACAGAACAACCAGAGTCCCGGCTTCCACGACAAACATGACCGGATTTCTCATCATCAGGACGGGATTCAGCTTCGTGAAGCTGTCCCTTAGCGCCTGACGTACCATCTCTTTGGACATTGCTTTTTTTCTCGTATTATTCATGGAAATAGGCCACCTTTTCTATTAACGGATCGTCAGATGTTCGGCAATCGGGCCGAGCACCAGCACAGGCAGGAAGGTCAATGCGCCGATAATCAGGACCACTGCGATAAGAATGCCGGCAAACAGCTTATTATCGGTCCGGAACGTCCCGAGCGTCTCGGGAACCCATTGCTTCCGCATCAGCGAGCCGCCCACTGCCAACAGGGCAATCATCGAAATGTAACGCCCGAATAGCATGACCAGTCCGGTTGTAACGTTCCAGAACGGCTTGTTATCCGACAGACCCTCAAATCCGGAACCGTTATTGGCCGCGGATGACGTGTATTCGTAAAGCACCTGTGAGATACCGTGAAAGCCCGCATGGGCAATGCCCGCCTGCCCCGCGTCCGTCATGAGTGCAAGTGCGGTCGGAGCCAGGATGATCAATGGATGTACCAGAATGACAATCGCAATCAGCTTCATCTCCCGGGCCTCGATTTTTCTGCCGAGAAACTCGGGGGTTCGGCCAACCATAAGACCAGCCAGGAACACCGCCAGGATCGCGTACATGAGCATGTTCATCAGGCCAACACCTTTTCCGCCAAAAACGGAATTCAGCATCATCAGGGACAGCGGCGTAATCCCGCCGAGCGGCGTGAGCGTATCATGCATGTTGTTAACCGACCCGGTCGTGGCCGCGGTTGTCACCGTCGTAAACAGGGAGGATTGGGCGATCCCGAACCGGACCTCTTTGCCCTCCATGCTGCCCTGCGAAACGTCGATGCCCAGGCGGTTCAACGCCGGATTGCCGTTGGTTTCGGCGGCATAGTTCAGCGACAGGAATCCGATAAATAAGGTCATCATTACCGAAAAAATAATCCAGCCCTGTTTGCGGCTCTTGGCGAACAAACCGAACGTATACGGGAGCGCCGCCCCAAGACTCCACATGCACAGAATTTCGATCACATTGGTCAGCGGGGACGGGTTCTCGAATGGATGCGCCGAGTTGGCTCCCATAAACCCGCCCCCATTGGTGCCCAGATGCTTGATCGATTCGAGTGCAGCCACCGGTCCTACCGCAATTTGCTGCTCGCTTCCTTCCAGCGTCGTGACGCTGAGCGTAGGCTTTAACGTCTGCGGTACCTGCAGCGCCACCAGCACCATCGCAATGATGAACGCTGCCGGGATGAATACCCGGGTGTGGGCCTTAACGAAGTCCTCAAAGAAGTTGCCGACGGTCGTGCCCTTGCTGGTTACCGCCCGGATAAAAGCAATCGCCACGCACAGCCCGGTCGCGGCGGATGTAAACATCATCATCGTAATGACGGCCATCTGGGCCATATAAGACAATCCCGACTCCCCGCTGTAATGCTGAAGATTCGTATTGGTCATAAAGCTGATGATCGTGTTGAACGACAAGGTCGGTTCCATATGACCGATGCCGTTCGGATTCAGCGGCAGCACCTTTTGCAGCCGCAGAATCAAGTACCCCGCCGCAACCAGCACGATATTCGTTAACACAAAGCTGACGGCATACCCTTTCCATGTCATCCCTTTGCGTTCTTTCAAGCCGATCAGAGCGAAAATCGGTTTCTCCACCCAGAAGAACCATCTGTCCGTTCCATTGCTTTCATTGCGAAACACCTGGTATAGATAAGTTCCCAGCGGCTTGACCAGCAGCACCAGAACGAGTATAACGATGGCAATTTGTAAAATGCCCATGACGAATGCCTTCCTCCTTCAGCCGTTTCCCTAGAATTTTTCAGGGTGAATCAGCGCATAAATCAAATAGAGAAAAATAAAAATCGTGAATATCAACATGATCATCACGGCTGATCAGCCTCCGGTTCCGAAACCACACGCCCGCACCAGGACATAAACAGCATGAGCAGTCCGTAGGTTCCTCCCAAAATAAGCAACATAACTAAATCCTGCATGAATACAACCTCCCGAAACTCGTTGTGAAATCAGCCAAACGCTTAACTGCCAATAGACGCTATGAGAAAGGCCACGTGACGATGGTTCGTATGAAGCACCACATCAGCACCCAACCCTTTGTATATCAATCGCGGATTGCTGGAATGGGTGATCACATAAATCGACTCTGCGGTCCAAGTCCGGCAAATCCGTAAATAGCGACAGCACAGATTCAAGCTGCTTTCGAACAGAAACACCTTGCTGACGGAAAACTCAGGAATGATCCAGGTTTGCTCGTCTCTTGTATCAATCAGAATAATGTGTTTGCAGCCCAGATCTCGCAACCTCTCCTGCTCAGCCCGGTTGTTGGCTATGGCCGCAAACGAAACATGTTTTTGAATCAACTGGCGGACGAATTCCTCCCCGGCCTTGTTCGGCGCGGATACCAGGATGAATTCCTGCGGTTTCTCCATCTTCTTTTCTCCTCCTAAGGTCAGAAAGAGAAGGCAACAACAAAGAAGCCCGTGGAAAGAGAAGAACTCTTCCCGCAGGCTCCTTAATAGGACACGGTGAAATACACCATGGCCCAAGTCCACGACAATCGTTGCCTCTCTCGATACGCTTACGAGGTTAGCTGACGGATTCGGGCGTGAGAGTCGCCCTACCCATAGACCGTTATCTTGTCTACAGGATTCACCCCAGAGAGATCAAGTTCATCTCCCGACTGGTTCCCCCGTTCCTTTTCCATTCAAGGACTCAGCGAAAATTAAAAACGAGTAGCATGTTATTCTATTAGCCATTGACTTGTCGTCCAGACTAGGCGAACAGCACAGCATCAGGAGGTTTACGCGGTGAGAGTCGCATCATCCTGCTGTTTCAGTGAAGGCCCATGGTGCCTTCGCTCAAGATTCAATCCATAAAGAGCCAGGCGCAGCTCTCACACTGCCTTTAGACCTTCATGGAGCGGCTGCCCGTATGCCATGGTCTTTGATGACCGTCAATTCATAGTTCGTATCATACGTCCGGCCTTGCAGGATGTAAATGTGAGCAAAAACACATGTGGCGTTATGTCGAACAGGAACGGACCAATTCCGCTCCATTATCTCCAGAATACTGCTCTATACTATGTATTTCTCTTGTTTTCTTATATTTATCGTAATCTATCGAGATACCGAGATTTTGCCATGATAATAGATGACACGACCCAATGTACACGTTTTCTTTTGCGGTTTTTATCGATTTTCGGAATGTATCCGTCCCATATGGCCATTTACTTTTAGATTCCTCCGGCGTATGATTCATCCATCTATTCGAAACATTCATTTACGCTGAGCTCCCGACAGATCGGGAGACGGGGGAACCAAAATCGCCAATGGGGCTTCTGTTGGTGAACGGGGTGAATCCGCAGGCCTGATGGTCAGGCGCTGCGGTAGGGTGCTCTCAAGCCCGAATCCGTCAGCTAACCTCGTAGGCGCGTTTTGAGAGAGAACACCACCCGAGCCTTAAGCGGAAGCGCCCACTGGAGTAGGGCCTCTAACGATAAATAGGCCTGGAGAGCGGGGTATCTCTGCTCACCAGGCCTTTTTGCCGTGCATATAACATTCCTATAAAGGAGCGTAGATCATGACGAAACTCATCGAGGCCGCACTGGCACCCGTCATCGAAACCGCATCGCCTGTAATATGTGAAGAGCCCATCCGCAACATGGAGATGTTCCGTTTCGACCAGAGCTCGGCTGAACGCTTTATCCCCTCGAGCGATCAAGGCGGTAACTGCGGTTTGTTTAAAATCAGCTGCGAAAACGCGGCCGGGTATGCCGAATATGCACTGCCAAGCACGGGAGAGTTCGCGGATCTGGTCCGCTGGGCATCCGTCTTTACAAGGCTGAGAGGCATGCCCGTGACGGAGGCCGTTCGCTATGCCCAGAAGCAGCAGCAATGGGGATCTGTACGGATGCAACTCGCCGTATCGGCCCTCACCGATCTGGAGGCCAATCTGCAACAGCACATCACCCGTGAGCGGTTAGGTAGCCTTCCGCTGGAGCGTTCCTACCTAATGAACTGCTCGGAGGCGTATTATTTCTAGGACGACAGCTAGAAAGAGCTACCGTCCTCGCTTCCATTGCAATTGGTTGTTTTCCCCCGCTCACTTGAACATATTTTTGAGCACCATCATCAGGTTAGCCGGCTTCTCTGCCAGCCGCCGGGTGAAATACGGGTACCACATCGTTCCGTAAGGCATATAACACCGGATGCGGTAGCCGTCCTGCGCAAGCGCAGCCTGATCGTTCATCCGCAGCCCGTACAGCATCTGAAACTCAAATTCCTGTTTGTCTATGCGGCTCTGCTCGGCAAACACCTTCACCCAGTCGATGATGTGGTCATCGTGCGAAGCAATCGCGACGTAGGCGCCCTGATCAAAATGCATTTTGATCAATTTCTTATAGTTGTCAATAACCTCCCGCTTCTGCTGAAAGGCAATGGTTCCAGGCTCTTTGTACGCCCCCTTCACCAACCGCAGATTAACACCGGCATGCATTAAATTCTTGACGTCCTCCTCCGTACGGAACAAGTAGGCCTGCATCACAGTCCCCACATTGGTCAGCCCCTCTTGATGGAGCCGCAGTGTCATGTCAATCGTGGCCTGGGTGTACGGGGAATCCTCCATATCCAGACGAACGAAGTTCCGGTGCTCTTTCGCCTTTTTCGCCACCAGCTTGATGTTCTCGTAAGCCATCTCGGGGTCCAGTGCCATCCCCATCTGTGTCGGTTTCAGCGATACGTTCGATTTCACTCCCCGCTTGGCAATCCCTTCCACAAGCTTCAAATACTCCTCCCGGTACCCGGCCGCTTCATCCAGCGTCGTGATACCCTCCCCCAAATGATCGAGCGTGACGAGAATGCCCTTCTCGTTCAGCCTCTCAATTTCATCCAGCGCCTCATCCAAGGTATCGCCGGCTATGAATCTGCCCGCCAATTTCCGACCGTACTTGATCGACAACCACTTCACGAATTTATTACCGGACACCGTCAGGATCACTTTACGGTAAAGCTCGGTTCCGTCCATGCGTGCGCCCCCTTTGCAAAAGGTAAACCAAAATGCACTCTATCTTAACTCATATGCAAAAATCATGACGGCATGCAGGAAGACATACATATCTAACATAGAGCTTCTCACCAGAAGATCCTAAACACCCCACCATGATGCATTCAGCAGCTGGACCATAGACCTTAAGCTTCGATTCATATCATGTTAAGGAGGGGCCTCCCATGCGCGTACCTTTTCGGAACGAACCATTTATGGATTTCAACAACGAGTGGAACAACAAGTTATACGATGCGGCGTTATCCGGAGTCGAAGCCGAGCTTGGCCAATCGTATCCCTTGGTTATCGGCGGTACCAAAATCTATACGGAGCGTACCGCACAATCGGTCAATCCGTCTCGGAAACGTCAGGTCATCGGCATTGTATCCCAAGCCGATACCGAGCTTGCCGAACAAGCTATTCAGACGGCAGCGCGTACCTTTGAGACGTGGAAGCACACCGAGCCGAGCGAACGGGCACGATATCTGTATAAGGCAGCTGCGATCATGCGGCGGCGCAAGCTCGAGTTCTCCGCGCTGATGACGCTGGAAGCCGGCAAAACGCGTGCCGAGGCGGACGCGGATACGGCCGAAGCGATCGATTTCATGGAATTCTATGCACGCGAAATGCAGCGTCTAAGCGCGCCCCAGCCGTTGACGGTTCACGAGGAGGAAGAGAATCATCTCTATTACATCCCGCTTGGCGTCGGCATCGTCATTCCGCCGTGGAATTTTCCGCTCGCGATTATGGCAGGCATGACCACAGCAGCCATCGTCTCGGGTAACACCGTTGTGCTGAAGCCAGCGAGCACCACGCCGGTCATCGCCGCCAAATTCGTGGAGCTGCTGGAAGAAGTCAGCCTGCCTCCGGGCGTCGTCAACTTCCTGCCGGGACCGGGCCAGGAAGTGGGCGATTATCTGGTGGATCATCCGCTGACCAGGTTCATCAGCTTTACGGGATCCCGCGACGTCGGACTGCGGATTCAGGAACGCGCGGCCAAAACGCAGCCGGGGCAGCGATGGATCAAGCGCGTCATCGCCGAAATGGGCGGAAAAGACGCCATTATCGTAGACAGTGAGGCGGATCTGGATCTCGCGGCGGATGCGATCACCGCTTCGGCATTCGGCTTCTCCGGCCAGAAATGCTCCGCCTGCTCCAGAGCCATCGTGCATAAGGACGTCTATGATGCCGTACTGCAGAAGGTCATCGAACGCTCCAAGAAGCTGGTGATCGGTTGTCCGACTCACGCCGAGATTCAGGTAGGGCCCGTCATCGACGATAAGGCCTATCGTAAAATTCTGGACTATATCGAAATCGGGAAAGGTGAAGGCACGCTGGTACTCGGCGGTTTGCCTGGCGATCCGGAGGGGTATTTCATACAGCCGACAATCTTCGCGGACGTGGCCAGCACCGCCCGTATTTCCCAAGAGGAGATCTTCGGCCCGGTGGTGGCCTTCACGAAGGCCGCCTCCTTCGACGAAGCGATCCAATTCGCCAACAATACTGACTACGGGCTGACTGGCGCGGTGATCTCGAACAACCGCGAGCACCTGGAGCAGGCGCGCCGCGATTTCCACGTCGGCAACCTATATTTGAACCGGAAATGCACCGGCGCCTTGGTGGGCACCCACCCGTTCGGCGGCTTCAATATGTCCGGGACCGATTCCAAAGCCGGCGGGCGCGATTACCTGCTCCTGTTTACGCAGGCAAAGGCGGTGTCGGAGCGATTCTAATTACGGCATGCAAACAAACCTCTCCATGACGATGGAGAGGTTTTTAATGTATCTTGGTTTATTGGCTTCACGCCGTAACCTTGCCCTTAATCTCCCGGACCACCTTGCCCTGGAACGATTGATTCATCCAGTACGCAAGATGAATGCCTTCCTCGTCACCGAAGGTGCATTCCGTGGTTAAGTAGAATGGCGTCTCTGTCAGTCGGATGGTCAGCTCCAGCGTCCGATCGTCCTTCCAGGTCATGGAGGCAGCATACTCGTTATCCGCCATCATGATCAGTGAGGTGGTTCCCGACTTCCATTCGCCCCTGCCCAAGGCAATCGAGTTGACGCCACGTTCCCCCGCAAGCTCCATCACCGCGCCATCCTCTTCAAAACGAATGGAGAACGATTGCAGCTTCTCCTCATTCTCTTCGAGGTCATATACGATCCCGGAGACGTCCTTCTCGACCGGGGATGCCGCCTCTTCGCTTGGCGGATCCAGCTTTAGCGCTTGCAGCGTTCCAGTAAGAGAAACCTCCGCTTCAGTATCGGCCGGCAGCACATCAGATCCCATCGCCGGCTGCAGATGCTCCCACACTTCATTCAGCACGGCCTGCATGTCTCCTAGTCCGGAGGTAATCGCAATCACCGCATCCTGATCTGGCAGCACGACGCAATATTGCCCAAATGCGCCATCACCGCGGTAGGCCCCGTGGCGGCACATCCAGAATTGATAGCCGTACCCTTCGGTCCAATCCGAAGAGGAATCCGCAGGTCCGTTGGATATCTGCTTGGAGGTTGCCTCTTCAATCCACGCTTCCGGAATCAGGCGCTGGCCTTCCCACACCCCCTTCTGAAGATAAAGCTGACCGAACTTGGCAATGTCCTCGGTCTTCAGCTTAAGTCCCCATCCGCCGGTGTTGATCCCCTGAGGACAGCTTTCCCAGGTGGCTCCATAAATGCCGAGCGGCTCAAACAGACGGGGCTGCAAATAATCCAGCAGCGTGATGCCGGTGACCTTCTGCAGAATCGCCGAGAGCATGTAAGTCGCTGCGCTGTTATATACAAAGTGGGTGCCGGGTTCATGCTCAACCGCTTGTTTAAGAAAATCGGCTGCCCAAATATCGGACGGCATGGCAGGCTCCTGGGCGTGTCCCGTTCCCATGATCAGCAAATCACGAATCGTCATCGCGGACAGATTCGGCGAGGGATCTTCAGGAGCGTATTCCGGAAAGAAGCCGATCACCCGATCCTCCAGCGCAATCTGTCCCTCTTGGGTCAGCAGTCCGATCGCGGTAGAAGTAAAGCTCTTGCTTAACGAGAACAGCATATGCGGTTTGTCCGCCTGATACGGCTTCCACCAGCCCTCCGCTACGACATGTCCATGCCGTACCAGCATGAAACTGTGGAGTTCAAGCTGTTTCTCCTAAATCGATCCGATAAAACGCTCAATGGACTGAGATGAGATTCCTTGGTTTTCGGGGGTACTTCTTGGCAATAATTGAACCGTATTCATGTTCATCCTTTTCCGCCTCTCCCTGTATAACAAGATAAATTCATCATGACCCTTCCATTATACACCAGGCAATGGTAACGCTTCATCATATCGTATAGCACGAAAACCCAGTCGCTCACTAATGTCATTCAGGTCTTCCCGCGCAAGAAAGGAAGCCTCCTGATCGCGTCCTCGCGCCAGCGCTTCCCCATCCACTTGAGCATTGCCGCACTGCACCATTTCCTCCGAATACCGTGCCGGATGGGACAGAAAGAAGTACTGGTCTTCCGTCAAGCCGCCAAGAACCCTTTCAAACGACTCGATCCCGTCCGGAACGCCGCCCGGGAAGAAGTTGTAATAATAGCGATGGTTGATAAGTCCCTTCGCTTCAACCCAGCGGTCCAGCTCTTCTTGCAGCCCGGGTATGAAGCGCTCCGGCAGCATATGAGAATCGACATAAGAAATGTTGAAGCCTGCTGCGGTCAGTTTATCAAGCTGCGCTTCGCACTCTAGAAGGATCTCCTGCAGCGATGGCGGATGATCCTGGAACAGGATCGGGTCCTGATAGAAATATCCCGCCCGATCGACAAGCGAAGGAACCTGTTCCTTCGCGGCAACAGGTCCCCAGCGTACGTTATCCCATTCCGCATTCAGCGTCATATGGAAGCCGAAGCAGATGTCCTTGCGATGCGCCAACAGCTGCGCGGCCTCGGCAAGATAAGGACCGGGCGCCATGATAGACACGTTTTTAATGAATCCGGCCTCAACCGCCCGGGTAATCGCAGCATTAGCGGAACGGCTGGAAGCATAATCGTCGGCCCTCGTAATGATCCGCCTCATTTTACCGCACCTGCCGCAATCCCTTTGATGATGTATTTCTGCGCGAAAATATAGAAAATGACAACCGGAATGATCGTCAGCGTCAAACCGGCCATCGCCTGGTTCCACACAATCGTGAACTCCCCGAAGAAATAGAAGGTCGAGAGCGGAATCGTTCGCAGCCCTTTATCCGACAGCGTCAGCGATGGAAGCAGGTAGTCGTTCCACAGCGCGATGACGTTCAGGATCGCGATGGTCACGCTGATGTTCTTCAGCAGCGGGAACACGATTCGCCAGAACACGCCCAGCTTGGAGCAGCCGTCCAGCGTAGCTGCCTCCTCCAGCGCAACCGGTACGGATTTGATGAACCCGTGGTACAGGAAGACCGCCATACTGGACGTAAAGCCGACGTTCATATAGATCAAACCCTCATGGGTGTTGAGCATCGGAATGTGCAGATTGGTGCGAATCCAGTCCATCACCTGCATCAGCGGCATCATCAGCGTTTGGAACGGAATCAGCATGGTCGCCACGAAGGTAAAGAAAATAACTTTGCTCAGCTTATTATCCGTCCGCACCAGCATCCATGCCGTCATGGATGCGAGCACGATGACGATAATCACCGAGATGACGGTGACATACAGCGAGTTGCCCAGAGCGGTGAAGAAATTCATTTTCTCCATCGCGGATTTATAGTATTCAAAGCTGAAGGAAGAAGGCAGCGCAAGCGCATTCTCATACAGCTCGGCACGATCCTTAAACGAGTTGATCAGCATGATGAAGACCGGAGACAAGAAGACCAGCGCAGCGAGGAACAGCAGGATATCGAGCAGCCATTTCCCTGATTTCTTCATTACATCTGCACCTCTCTTCTCTTCGTGATGATGACTTGCGTCAGCGTGAGTCCGGCCACAATCAGGAAGAAGATGATCGCTTTCGCCTGACCTAATCCATAATTGCCGTAAGCAAAAATCTCATTGAAAATATTCATCGCAAACATCTCCGTTGCATTGCTCGGACCGCCCTTGGTCAACGACAGGTTCACGTCGTAGATTTTGAACGCACCAGAAAGCGTCAGGAACAGGCAGATCGTGAACGAAGGCATTAACAGCGGGAATACGATGCTCTTCAGACGCTGCCACAGGTTGGCACCATCGACCTTGGCCGCTTCCATCAGCTCATCCGGAATCCCCTGGATGCCCGCGATGTAAATGATCATCGTATAACCCGCCAGCTGCCAGGTGAATACGGCGACGATGGCGTACAGCGCAAACTGCGGATGCAGCAGCCAGTTAAAGAACACGCTGTCAAACCCGGTCTTTTCGCCCAGGAAGCTGAAGGCATCCGTAAAAATAAACTGCCAGATGTAACCTAGAATCAGGCCGCCGATCAGGTTCGGCATGAAAAACATCGTCCGGGCCGCATTTCTCGAGCGGAGCTTTGTCGTCACCAGCAGCGCAAAGCCAAGACCCAGAATATTGACGCATACCAGTGCCAGCAGCGTGAATTGAACCGTATGCCAAGCCGATGACAGGAATCGGTCGTCCTGGAACAGCTGAACGTAATTGTCGAACCCTACGAATACTTTGGGATTTGCCGGAATGCCGTCCCAATTGACGAAGGAGTACACAATCCCGATAATGAACGGGATGAGAACCACGGTCGTGAAAATAAACAGAAGCGGCACCGTAAACAGGGCAAACCAGGCTTTATCCTTTCTTTTGCTCATAATCCATACCTTCTTTCCGTTCCGGATGATTCCCGCAAGGCGGCATCAAACCTTGAATTCGTGTTAGAAAAAACAAAAGCCTAACGCTCATCATCAGAACGTCTGAGGCTAGGCTTTCGTTTTCATGGAATTGTTATATCAGATGACGGTCGCTCGGCCTCGATTATTTCGATGCTTTCGCCCACACTTCATCCAGCTTCTGCAGGAACTGCTCGCCTGTCATGCCCGGATTCATGAAGTACTCCTGCGTAGCCGGAGCCAGGTCATTGGTGATGATTCCTGATGGGAAGTAGTTCAACGCCCAAGTGATCGTCTCACCCTTCGTTGTTGCTTCGTGCACGGCTTGAGACAACGGATCCAGATCGCCTGCTTCAATATTCGTTAAAGCCGGAATGAATTTGAAATCGTCTACGATGGCTTTCTTGCCGCTGTCGCTGGTAAAGAGCCAGTTCAGGAAAGCGTTTGCGGCTTTGACTTCCTCAGCATCGGCCTGATTGTTTACGACCCAGTAGCTTGCCACGCCTACGGCGATTTTGTCGTTGCCGGCGAGCGGGAACGGCATCATGCCGACTTTGGAGCCGAAGTCACCGAAGTCCGCCAGCATGGAGTAACTCCAGTTGCCTTGATGCACCATAGCTGTTTTTTCCGTAGCGAAGTCGCCCATCTGGCTATCATATTTCACTTCCAGCGGATTCTTGGTGTTGGCCTTGATGACGTCCATGAATTTCGCCCACTCTTGGAACTCCTTCGTGTCGGCCATCTTCACTTCGCCCTTGTTCAGCTGGTCGATGAAGGCCAACGGATCGGATTGAAGCGCAAACGGCGTGTTGATGATGTGTCCGATCAAGAAGTAAGCCTCCTGGGACAAACTCAAGCCGTTCTTGCCGTCAGCTTTCAGCTGCTCCAGTGTCTTGGTGAAGGAATCGAGGTCTTTCATGTTAGCCGGATCTACCAGATCCTTGTTGTATACGAGGCCAAAACCTTCTACGCCGTATGGAACGCCGACGGTTTTATCATCGACCTTCAATTCCATGTCAGGCGCAATGTTCTTAACATACTCTTCACCGCTCAAATCGGAGAAATAGGATTTCAGCTTCTCGGACTCGGGCCCTGGAGCCACGCTGAATATGGTCGGTCCCTGGTTGCTGCTGAGCTTCGCTACCAGCTGCTGCGAATAAGCATCACCTGCGGCACCCCATACCTCAACCTCATTGCCGGTTTCTTCTTTATAGGTTTTAACCAAAGCTTCAAGAGGTTCTGTAATTTCAACTTTCGATTGGAAGAGTGTAATTTTCTTCAGCTTATCTCCCCCGGATGCTGCTCCAGAATCATTGTCAGATGTACCACCACAGGCTGCAAGTGTCGCAACCAAAGCCGTTGCTGTTAGTATGCTTAATACCTTTTTTACTTTTTTCAAGTGACACGCCTCCCCCTTAAGGACTCTATAAAGTAAAACGTTTACAAACCCATCATAGGGCGGTTTACCTAGAATGTCAATAAAAATTGTACGCGTTTTCATAAAAATACTAAGTAAAAAAACTAGTAAAATTATTGATATTTTACTAGTCGCAATCGTAAAGTTTATCTCACCGTTTTTCTCCACTGAATGGTGGCATTCAGCTTAAAGGGCTCCCTGCCCGTTGTGCCCTTGATCATCTCAAGCAGCTCCTTCGCCGCCAAATAACCGCTTTCATAACGCGGGATCGCAATCGTGGTCAAACCGGCCATCGCCGCCGCATCCGAATTATCGAATCCGGTGATCGAGATATCCTCCGGCACCCGTATTCCGTTCTCTTCCAAAGCTTTGATCGCGCCCAGAGCCATATTGTCATTTGCACAGACCAGCACTTCAGGCAAAACGTTGCTCAGGATCAGTATTTTGGCCGCCTGATATCCGCTTTCCTCGCTGTAGTCGCCATGAAAGTAATTGCGGCGGTCAAACACGATGCCATTCTTCGCAAGCGTATCCATAAATCCGGCGAATCGCTCCTTGTGATCCAGGGTAAACTCCAAGCCGCCAATGTATCCAAAATTCGTAAACTGTTTATCCACCAAGGCCTGGACCATTTCACACATCACGGGGTAGTTGTCCACGATCACGCTTTTGGTGTTGGCGTACTCGTTATCAATAATCCGGTCCATGAGAACGACGGGGAACTGCGGCGTGGCTACCGAGACTAAATATTCGTCCGTCATATTCCGATCCAAACTTATGGTACCGCTTGCAAATTTGCTGCGCATAAAATTGGTGCTGGATTTATTCGTACAGATGATAAGGTCATATCCATTCTCCGTCAGGCAATGGCTGATCCCCTTGATGATCTTTAAATAATAATCGCGATCAAAGTCGCTGAAGACAAATATAATCGTGTTGCTTTTATCGGATTTGGTTGACTTATGCGGAAAATAGCCGTGCTCCGAGCATAATCTCAGCACCCGCTCCCTCGTCTCCCGCCCCACGTTCTTGCGCCCGTTCAGCACGTTGGACACTGTAGACACCGAGACATCCGCGAGCTTTGCAATTTCCTTCAAACCACTCATGAATCCTATCCCCTCTCCAAAGGCGTTAGTAAATTTAATATAACATGGATTTATTTTTAATAAAATTTACTTATTTTGCTGGGGCGAGATTTTCCCTGGAACATCATTCTTGTCGCTGCTTGTCATGATACCCACTCAGGCCAGAAAACCTTTGGTCGTCACAGCAAAAAGCAGGCCACGCGAATCCATCGCCGTGACCTGCTAATTCCGAATATATTAGATTTCTTGCCCTTTATAAGGTTCCGCACCGCTCCTTGATCGTGAATGGATCTCTTGTTGTATCCACTCGTCCAGGCCGATTCACCAGATAAATGCCAAGCCCAATACACATTGTGCCGGCCAAGGTATACCAATGCAGCTGCTCGCCTAGTATAAGCCATCCGGATAATACGCCAAACACGGGAATGAGGAACAGATACACGTTCGCTTTATTGGGATCGCTATTGCGCAGCACATAATACCAGGTAACGAACTGAGCAATCGAGCTCATCAGGATCATCCAGCCCAGAACAAAGAGCTCCTTGACGATCTGGGACGAATCCCATACAAAATGCGGCTGCTCCAGCAGCGGACTTGCGATGAGTAGAAGGATGCCCCCGATCAGCATCTGATAGGCAGCCATGACCCAAGCGTCAAACTCCTTGCCCCAACGGGAACTTAGCAGCGTCGCCATGCCCCAGGCCATCCCCGCACCCAGCGCAAACCAGAATCCGCTCTGCATCTGCATCTCTAAGCCTTGCGTAATGAATACGCCGATAAAACCGATGATCACGCCCGCCCACTGAAGAAGACGATACCTCATACCGAAGATTAGGAAGCTGAACACGATGAACCAGATCGGGTTACTGGAGGACAGAACCGAGGAACTGCCAGAAGAAATGGTCTGCATGCTCAGGTAGATGCCGCTCATCACGAGTGCCGATTGAAACAGACCGATCGTTGCCAGCTTCAGCCAGGCAGCGCTGCTCCTGGGATGGGCCCGTCTTACAATGAAGGGCAGCAGCAGAAGGCCCGCGCCCACAAACCGGATCGCCAGCAGCACGAATGGGGAACCGAAGGACAGCGCCATTTTGCCGATCGGGAAGTTAAGTCCCGCAACCAGCATCGTAAATATCGTCAGAAACAGCATACGCGGTTTGCTCATGCCATGAATTCCCCTCTCCTTACCAAGTGTATCCTCAGTTTATTCCGACCTTCATATCATGTAAAATAATTAAATAAGATATAAACCATCACTGTGAATGATGGATATAAGGAGGCTGCTAAGGTGGAAAGTGGGGATCTGAAGATATTCCAGGCTGTTGCCCGTGAAGGAAATATAACCAAGGCTGCAGCCAGCCTTGGTTACGTGCAATCAAACGTGACCGCTAGAATCCGGCAGCTTGAATCCGAGCTGAACACGCCTCTGTTCTATCGGCTCAGCCGCGGCGTTGCCTTAACTTCGGCCGGCTGTAATCTGCTCAAATATGCCGATCAGATTACGCGTTTGCTTGACGAAGCCATGAAATCGACTAAATTCTCGGAAGAACCGTCGGGGCCGCTGCGGATCGGCTCATCGGAAACCACGGCCGCGGTCCATCTTCCCGGTATCATGCTGGATTATCATAGACGATATCCTGACGTGAAACTGTCATTAATTACAGGCCACAGGGCTGACTTGATCCGAGCCCTGAACGAGTATGAACTGGACGGGGCATTTATCAGCGGACCTCTGGATTACCCGGACTTTGACGAAATCCGAGCCTTTGACGAGGAGCTTGTCCTCATCTCGGAACCCACGGATGCTGCGCTTCGCGATTTGCTCACCAAACCGCTGCTGTTCTTCGGCAAGGGCTGCTACCACCGTAAACGGTTGGAGCAATGGCTTCATGAAGAGAACGTCGGGCCCATGAACATTATGGAGTTTGGCACGTTGGAAGCCATCATGGGCGGTGTGGCCGCCGGGCTGGGCATCTCGCTGCTAACGCGTTCTTCCGTTAAGGACTGGGTGGATGCCGGGAAATTACAGGCTTTCCAAATCCCCAAACGTTACCGCAGCTCCAGGGTCCATTTTATATTCCGGCGCGACTTGTTTCGCACCAGCGCCTTTAATCATTTTATTGAGCCGTTTCAGAAGTCCGAATGAATACTTCGACCGGAACGTGAAAACCCGTGGCCCTAAGGGTCACGGGTTCTTTGCGCGACAGGCTCTTTTATCTCGGTATTCGGTCTGCCGAAGGCTGCAGAAATCCCGATACCTCGGGAGCCAGCACTTCCGGCGCCATCACGACGGCAGAATGGTCCTGACCAGGCAGCATTCGGTGCTCGCACTGAGGGAGCAAGTCGACCAAAGCGCTCGCGGCCCCATGGAACACAGCTCCGCTGTTCTCGCCCGTCATCACCATCACCGGGACATCAACATCCCAGCGATCTGCTGGCAGCGGTTGGCCGGATTGCGTGCTCCCCATGATCATGCCGTCATAGGCCAATGTATGCGCCATGCCCTCCATGACCTGCCAAGAAGGATCTGCCTTCATGAATTCTATATATTCCGCGGGGATTCCCAGCGCTGCCGTCATGAAATATTCCACGGCTTCGCTGCGCCTGCTCCCGGCCATCAGCGCATTCAAATGCTGCACGTATTCCGCCGGTACGGGCTCGCGGCTATCGTCAATGATAAACGGCGGCTCATATAAAAACAGTTTTCTAACTTTACTGCTTCCGAGTTTGCTCGCCGCATCCAGAGCCAGAACAGCGCCCGAGGAACTTCCGAATACATACGCGCTGCCGCCCGCCTCCTGAATAAGGGCATCGATATCTTCGACCTCACGTTCAATGGCATACGGAGCCGTATCCGTGCTGCTGCCCCGTCCCCGGCGATCATAATTGTAAACGGTGAAATGTTCGGACAAAAGCCCCCCTAGGCGCGTTGTATCGTTGTGATCCGAAGCTGCTGCAGCTACAAGAATGACAGCCGGACCAGTCCCTTTCTTTTCATAAAAAATACGGGTGCCGTCATTTGACATAACGTAGTTCATGATCATCTCTCCTTTTATCTTCCTTTAATTTATGTACAAGCTGATTTCATCCTCGAACCGTTCCAGCGTATCTGCGTATCCTTCCACCATTCCCATGCCTTCAGCAGCCTCCAGCTGCTCTACGCTAGCAAAATGGGTGATGATGCTTAGCCTGGTCCCTTCCCCGCCCACTTCAAACGTAACCGAGGTTAACATGTCACTGCCTGCCACGGGGCTCCAGTCCTGATCCGTAAATGTATCCGTATAGACGAGCTTCGATAACTCCACCACTTCGGAGTAGGTCGCCTTGCAGAAGGCTTCTTCCCCTTCTCCCGCCGCATCGGGAGCCAGTCTATAGCGCCATACGCCGCCCGGTCTGACATCCATCTCATATACCGTGGCATTCCAGTTCTTTGGCCCCCACCAGCGTTCGATGTGTTCCGGCTTCGTCCATCCCTGCCAGGACAGCTTCAGAGGTATCGATACGACACGCTCCACGGTCAGCTTCCGCTGCTCCCGGTCTTTCGTGATGGTGGTTTTCCTGCCCATGTGGATTCCTCCTATCTGTGAAATCGGCTCTGCGTGCAGAGCCGGATCTTCCTGTGGAGCTAGTTATAAAAAATTGGTTTAACTCTCCTTTCCGTTGAAGTCGCTCATATAGTCCTCGAACTTGTCGAGTCTCTCTTCCCATAGTCGACTGAACGAATCGAGCCAGACGTCCAACTCCTGAAACGGCTGGGCTTCAAGACTATAAATGCGCTGCTGTGCGTTCTTACGGACTTTCACCAGCCCGGCCTCGCTCAGTATCCGCAGATGGCGGGATACTTGGGGCTGGCCGATTCCCAGAGTCTCTACGATGTCGCTGACCGATCTCGACCCTTGCTTTAAGAGTTCGACTATGTTGAAACGGTTCGGCTCCGAGATCGTGAACAGGGTTAGTTGCATAGCTGAAGTATTCATGGTTTCAATATACACCGAAGTGTATATACGTGTCAACGTATATATTATATTCTTTTCAGCATTCATTTGACGCAAAAAACGCGACATCAATTTCATCCACTCGGACATGCTGCATAATCTATTCAGATGCTCAACGAACGCTGCTTATGATCCATGGGGCGTCCTATTCATTTGTCCCGGCACGCTAACAACATCAAAAAAGAGACCCCAACATAGGGCCTCTTTGGCTTAAACGACTCTATAAGATACGACGATACAAAGCTATAAAGCTTTCAGGACATCCTTATGGCTGAATGGACACTTGATGCAGCTGCATGATACCGTTCGGATGCCGCCAGAAGCCCTCCACCTTGCTGCTGACTCCGTTTAAATACTCCTGATGATGGATATACAGCATCGGCGCTAACTCAACCAGCTTCTCCTGCGCCTGCTTATAGATGAGCTTGCGTTGTTCCGGATCGTTCTCTTTACGCCCGGCATCCAGCAGTTTATCCAGTTCCGGATCCTTCGTGAAGGTACGGTTGCCCGGCTCCCCTACATTTTTGGAATGGAATAATTCATACATGCCATAGTCGGCATCGGCCGTTACCGTGGACCATCCGAGAACAAACATATCATGTTTGCCTTCTGCGGTTTGGGCCAGATATGCTCCCCACTCCACCACTTCGATTTTGACTTCAACATTCAATTCCTTCAACTTGGATTGTACGTACTCGGCGATCTTAATCCGTTCCGGATTGTCATTGGTCCAGATGGTCGTTGAGAAGCCCCCCTCATAGCCGGCCTCCTTCAACAGCTCTTTCGCTTGGTCGATGTTATGTTCGATCGGCTTGACGGTAGCATCATAGCCGTTCACGTCCGGTGCCAGTGGACCGACGGCAGGGATGCCCGTGCCTTCGTAGATACCCGAGATGATCTCATCCTTATTGATGGCCATCGATAAGGCTTGCCGAACCCGTACATCGTTGAACGGCTCTTTGTTATTGTTAAACCCGATATACGACAGACTCAGCGATGCCTGACGGTTCAGGGACATGCCGTCCGTGCTCTCAATGCGGCTGATGCTGCTCGGCGACACCGGATCGATAATATGCGCATAGCCGGTTTCCAGCTCCGCGATCCGCGTTCCCTCTTCGCTTACGACCTTAAACGTGACCCGTTCAACCTTCGCTTTATCTCCCCAATAATCGGCATTCGCCACCAGCTTCACTTCCTGTCCGGGGTTCCAGCTCTCTAATTTGAATACGCCCGTACCTACAGGGTTCTGCGCCAGATATGCGCCTGCCTTCTCGCCTGCCTTCAGTTTCTCGTAATCCAGCTTGATGGCTTCCGCACTAACCATGCTCACCGCAGAATGGGCCAGATGGGCAAGCAGCGGCGAGAAGGCATATTCGGTCACGAGCTGCACCGTGTATTCGTCAACGACTTTAACCTCTTTGATCATGCCGACAAGCGATGCGCGAGGAGAAGCAACCTCCGGATCCTGCATACGATCAATGTTGGCTTTGACCACCTCTGCATTGAATGGAGAGCCGTCCGTAAACTTCACGCCCTGTCTCAGCTTGAACTCCCAAGTCAATTCATCGACCGCTTTCCAGCTCTCGGCGAGCCCTGGCTGAATATTCAGATCCTTATCATGAATCACCAACGTGTTATAAATATGCGTTGTCATTACGCTCGTTTGCTGGTCCGTCGACATATGAGGGTCCATGGATGGCGGATCAGAAAGCCAGGCAATCACAAGCTCATTCGCACCGGTGTCGGTTGTTCCTTCGGGAGGATCTTTGGCCCCCGGATCAGGAGTTGGCGTATTGCTGCCGTTTGGCGGCGTTTCGGGGTTACTGCTCTTGCTTGGACTACTGCACGCAGACATCATTACGGCAAGTATGACCAAAATGCAGACAAGCCACTTTAATCTTCTATTACCTGTCATGTGAAACAAACTCCCCTTTCTCAATCAAAATAGGAAAATATTTCATGCACAGTTAACATATATTTTACTATTTGATATTTATACCAGTAGAAGCCAGATTTACCTCACGTTTCTACGATACCAATTCTGACATCCATACTTGGAGAAAGGATGATTTCACTTGCCTAACATGACCGCTGATGCCAGAACACAAGAATCGCTCCCTAGTGGAACTCGCCTCGTACAATGGAAATCTTTCTATCACCGTCTGAAGAAGAACAAAGCGGCCTTATTCGGGGGTTATTTTCTCCTGCTGATGATTCTTGTCGCGATCATTGGCCCCCTGCTCACCCAGTATGATCCGACCAAAGTGGATTATTCTACGAAACTGCTGAAGCCGTCCGCTGACCATTGGTTTGGTACGGACCACAACGGGCGAGATATTTTCACAAGGATTATCCATGGCATGCGTCTTACGCTCTCGGTCGGTTTTATTTCGGTCATTATCGGAGCAGCCTTTGGTGTCGTGCTCGGAATCATATCCGGCTATTACGGGGGTAAATGGGATGCGCTCATTATGAGAATTACCGATGTTATGCTGGCGTTTCCCGGCATTCTGCTGGCATTGGCGGTTGTCAGCGTTCTTGGAAAAAATCTGTTCAACGTGATCATCGCTGTCAGCATCTTCTCGATTCCCACCTTTGCCAGAGTCGTGCGCGGCTCGACGCTGGCCGTGCGCAAGCTCGAATATATTGATGCCATGCGTTCGCTGGGCGCGAGCGACGGTCGAATCATCTTCGGGCATATTCTGCCGAATATCACATCCCCTATCATCGTGCAGGCTACGCTGCGGATAGCTGTTGCCATCCTGACCGCCAGCGGCCTGTCCTTCCTCGGTCTTGGCGCGCAGCCGCCGACGCCGGAGTGGGGAGCCATGCTGAATGATGGGCGCAACTATATTATGGAGCACCCCCATGTTGCCCTGTTCCCCGGCTTGTCGATCGTGTTTGTTGTCATCGCATTTAATCTGCTGGGTGACGGCTTGCGGGATGTCCTTGACCCGAAAATGAAAAAATAATGAAGGGAGCTGCCGGGCCATGCTCATCTATTCCATTCGAAGGCTGATTCAGACGATACCTGTTGTCATTGGCGTTACCATCGTCGTCTTTCTGCTGATGCACCTCATTCCGGGAGATGCAGCGCAGGTCATTATCGGGGAAGGGGCACCCAAGGAGCAGGTGGAGAAGATCCGCGAGAACCTGGGATTGAACGATCCGCTGCCGCTTCAGTATTGGAACTACGTCAGCGGCTTGCTGCAGGGGGATTTGGGAGATTCGATCCGCAGCAGCCGTCCCATCGCCGATGAAATATTCAAAAGCCGGTTCTGGATCACCGTCGAGCTTGCCGTGTACTCTACGATCCTGGCTGTATTTCTCGGCATTCTGGCCGGCATCATCTCCGCCGTCAAAAAAAGCTCGCCTGCCGATATCGGCGTCATGTTCATCGCCCTGTTCGGACTGTCGATGCCGAACTTCTGGCTGGGGCTTATGCTGATCCAATATTTTGCCGTGGATTTGGGCTGGTTCCGTCCCTCCGGCTGGGGCACGTGGTCGCAAACCGTCCTTCCCGTGATCACGCTCGGGACAGGCGGCGCCGCGATTATTGCCCGAATGACCCGATCCAGCATGCTGGAGGTCATCGGTCAGGACTACATTCGAACTGCCCAGGCGAAGGGCGTCCGGGAACGCGTCATTATCTATCGGCATGCCTTGAAAAATGCCATGATCCCGGTCATTACCGTCATCGGTCTAGAATTTGGCGGCCTGCTGGGCGGGGCGGTGCTGACCGAGTCCGTATTCGCCGTGAACGGCATGGGACGATACGTCATCGACTCGATCCGGGCAAGGGACTTCCCGGTCGTACAGGCAACCGTGCTTGTGCTCTCAATCATGTTCGTGCTCGTGAACCTGCTCGTGGACATCTCCTACCGTTACTTCAACAAGCGCATTGATTTCGATTGATTGGCGATTTTCAACTATATAACTTGCTGCGATAGTGGATCTCATGTCCTCATAACTTCACTAACAGGCAGAAAACAAGGTAATAGCGGAACTACAACCCTCTAATATCATCAAATATCGCTAATCCAGACCAATCCAGCTGTTTGGGAGTACACGCGGACACATGATCCGTTATTTGCTGAGAATCGATCCATTTGGGAGCCCATGTGGACACACAATCCGTTTTTTACCGAAAACCGATCCATTTGGGAGTACATCCGGACACAGGATCCGTTATTTACCGATAACCGATCCATTTGGGAGGCCATCCGGACACAGGATCCGTTAATGTACCCTAAATCGCGAATTTAGCACGCAACATCTTGCGATAGCGGATCTCATGTCCTCATAACTTCACTAAAAGGCAGATAACAAAGGAATAGCGGAACTACTGTCCTCAAATATCAACAAGTATCGCTAATCCAGACCAATTGAGCTAATTTTGAGTCCATGCGGACATACGATCCGCTAGCAAATCAGCACAGACCTGCTACTTTGCTGAAATCGAGCTGATTGTGAGCCAATGCGGACACACGATGCGCTATTTACCGCAAATCGATCCATTTGGGGACCAGCCGGACACAGGATCCGTTAATGTACCCTAAATCGCGAATTTAGCACGCAACATCTTGCGATAGCGGATCTCATGTCCTCATAACTTCACTAAAAGGCAGATAACAAAGGAATAGCGGAACTACTGTCCTCAAATATCAACAAGTATCGCTAATCCAGACCAATTGAGCTAATTTTGAGTCAATGCGGACATATACGATCCGCTAGCAAATCAGCACAGACCTGCTACTTTGCTGAAATCGAGCTGATTGTGAGCCAATGCGGACACACGATGCGCTATTTACCGCAAATCGATCCATTTGGGAGACCAGCCGGACACAGGATCCGTTAATCAACCCAGAATCACGAATTTAACCCTCAATATCTTGCCATAGCGGATCTCATGTCCTCATACCTCCGCTAAGAAGCAGAAAATCAAGAAATAGCGGAACTATAGTCCTCTCAAAATCACCAATCCAACCAATTGAGCTAATTTTGTGTCCATGCGGACACAGAATCTGCTACTTGCTGAAATCGAGCCAATTGTGAGCCAATGCGGACACACGATCCACTATTTACCGAAAATCGATCCATTTTGGAGTCCATGCGGACGCACGCAAGACCAATTATAAGCGAAGGGAGCTTTGACAAGATGGAACAGCACGCATCAAGTTTGCTTACGATCAAGAACCTGCAAACCTCTTTTTTCACCGAAATGGGCGAAGTGAAAGCGGTGGATGATATCAGCCTAACCGTGCACAAGGGGAGGACGCTCGGGATCGTGGGCGAATCCGGTTCAGGAAAAAGCATATTGTCTCTGTCCATCCTGCGGCTGATCTTTCATCCGGGACGAATCGTCGGTGGCCAGATCCTGTATAACGGTGTGAATCTGCTCGAACAATCAGACCGGCAGATGCGCAAAATAAGGGGCAATCAGATCTCGATGATCTTCCAGGAGCCGATGACATCCCTCAATCCGGTCTTCACCGTCGGCGATCAGATCGCGGAGGCCTACCAAATCCATGAGAATCTGAGCAAAAAACAAGCGATGGACAAAGCCGTTGAGATGTTGAAGCTGGTCGGCATCCCCTCCCCGGAAAAAAGGGTCCGGCAATACCCCTTCCAGTTGTCCGGGGGTATGCGCCAACGTGTCATGATTGCTATGGCGCTGGCGTGCAATCCGGATCTGCTCATTGCAGATGAGCCGACCACGGCGCTTGACGTGACCATTCAGGCTCAAATTCTGGAGCTCATGAAGGAACTGCAGCGAAAGCTGCAGATGTCGATTATTTTTATCACCCATGACCTGGGCATCGTCGCGGAAACCTGCGATGACGTAGCGGTTATGTACTGTGGAAAAGTGGTGGAGTATACCGATGTACGGACCCTCTTCAAGCATCCGAAGCACCCCTACACCATCGGCCTGATGAACTCGCTACCGCGGCATGATATCGATAAAGAAACACTGGAGCCGATTAAAGGCTCTGTTCCAAGCCCCTATGATCCGCAAGAAGGCTGCCGCTTCGCCCCCCGCTGTCCCCATGCAGCCAAGCTGTGCTATGACAAACTGCCGGAGCTTCAGGCTCTGTATGATAACCAGCAAGTCCGGTGCTGGAAATATACCGATCAATGGGAGACGGAAAGCGAGGTGAACGTTCTGCCATGAGCAAAGAGCTGTTAACGGTAAAGAATCTCAAGCAGTATTTTCCAATCAAGGGCGGCATCCTGGGCCGTACCGTCAACGTCGTAAAAGCCGTGGATGATATTTCGTTCTCCGTAGATAAGGGGGAAACTGTCAGTATCGTGGGCGAATCCGGCTGCGGCAAATCAACCACGGGCCGGGCCATCCTGAGGCTGGACGAACCAACGGCCGGCGAGGTTTTATTCGAAGGGACCGATCTGCTCTCCCTGAACAAAACGCAGATGACCCGAAAGCGCAAAGATCTGCAGATGATTTTTCAGGACCCCTATGCTTCGCTGAATCCTAGAAAAACAGCGCTGCAAGTCCTGGAAGAAGCGATGGACATTCAGAATGTCGTTCCCAAAAAGGATCGGCGAGGACGGGCCATCGAGCTTCTGGAAACGGTCGGCCTGGCCGCCTATCAAGCTAATCGGTACCCGCATGAATTCAGCGGCGGGCAACGGCAGCGGATCGGGATTGCCCGCGCCTTGTCCGTGAATCCCAAGCTGATCATCAGTGATGAAGCGGTCTCTGCGCTTGACGTGTCTATCCAGGCACAGGTGCTCAATCTGATGAAGTCGCTCCAGAAGGAATTTAAGCTGACCTATCTGTTTATCTCCCATGATCTCGGGGTCGTTCGGCATATTTCCGACCGGATTATCGTGATGTATCTGGGAACGATTGTGGAAATCGCGGATAAGCACTCCCTCTTCCGGCGCCCGCAGCATCCTTACACCCGCGCTCTGCTGTCGGCCATCCCGACGCTGGATCCCGAGCGTAAAAAGAAACGCATCATTCTCAAGGGGGATGTTCCGTCCCCGATCAACCCGCCTTCCGGCTGCCGGTTTCATACCCGCTGCATGTATGCCACGGATCGCTGTCGATCCGAGGCTCCGTTGCTTCGAGAAGTCGATGAGCGCGGAGGTCATCAGGCGGCGTGCCACTACATCGAAGAAATCGCAGCCGGTGCACTGGAGAAGGTGTAGCTTACGCCGCCGAACGGATAACGGCACCTCTCTATAAAAGAGAAAAAAGCGAGAGCCCAAGGTCTCGCTTTTTCTTTTGCAAAACTTTAGCCTGCTAGTCGAAATCGAAGGATGATCTTCAGCTTCCACTAAGCCACTTTCATCGGGGCCGCTTCTCCCACCTCGCTTGGGACCATGTTTTTGCGTCTGTAGATGGAGAGGAGTAGGCCGACTGCTGCCATGTCCAGGATTTGGTTCATCCCGCTGTAAGAGAAGAAGGGTGGTTCCAATGTAACCTTTGGAAGAATACCCAGCCCCATGAGCAGCGGCCAAAGCAGCCGAAAACCAAAAACAACGATGAGTACTGCAGCGATATGCTTCGCATAAGGATCCTTGTGAACCGTAGAAATATTCCATAGTCTAACGAGGAACAGCAGAATCAGCACGCCAACTACTATCCCAAACAACCAGCCGAAGCAATAGATGAGGTATGGAAACACGTTATCATAAAGGACATATGGGATCCTCGGTGTAGCTTGACCAAAACCTTGCCCAAACCAGCCTGCTGCTTGGATGGCATCCGCGTTATTTCCCATATACCACATTTCTTTGGCAGAAGGGTTCATAAATTCTCTCCACCGGAGCAGTAAATGATCTGTCTGGGTGCTGAGAAAAATAGCTACTCCGACAAGAGGCAGCGCCGCGATCATAGCGAATTGTTTCAAGCTTTTACTTGTTCTCCATGTCAAAATCAGGAACCCAATCACATAGATGTACGTGTAGATAATAGAGCTGCTTATGCTATAGAGGACCACAGGCAGTACTCCTCGATAGAGGATGTTCAATACCGTCTCCCACCGTCCCCACTGGCTGGCAGGCTTCATCCCTGCCAAAGCGAGCAGAAGCGGTATCAAGGAGAAAGTGATTATATTGACTCCAATGGGACCTATGTTGATATAGTCAGTTCTCCTATCGTGCAGTTGTCCATATACCAATGAAATGACCATTAGAATAACAATAAGGAAAAACACAGGGGCCGAGTATTTCTTTAGCTTTCGATAATCCAGAAAGTAAAAACCTATCAGGAATAATACTCCGATTCCGAAGCAAAACAACTTCCTCTCGACTAGGCTAACGGAATACCTTTCATCCGCGAAATAAACACTCACCATGCCAACCAGTCCAATGATTAAGAACAGGGCCAGCATAACGAGCAGCTTCCAGTCCAACTGAGGCCGATGAGCCACATGCAGGCTTTTGCCGATATCCCCCGGATCCCCCATTTGTTTCACTGCTTCCTGTACAGCGAACTCTTCAGGATGTCCCTCCAGCATCAACAGTTCGACCCGATCCTCAATATGACCTAGCAGCTCCTCTCGGATCTCATGATGCATTTGCTTCGTGCGCACTTGCTTGCACACCCGGTCCAAAAATTGCCGGACAACCATATTCTCCTCCATTTGGCGCATGTGGTTCCTCCTTGACCAGAATGTAAGTTATCGTTTGAATTGCCATAAGTTTGATGGCATTCCTCGAATATAGATAGGGGTTATTAGTTAAAACATGAATCTTTTTACAGTCCTTTACGATAAAAAAGATAACTCTCCTCAAAATGGGTCTGGCGTTCAATCGTACCTCGGATGAACATCCGTGATATATTGAATCCCGTTCCTCCTTAACCAATCCGAAGAGAGTTATCTAGTATCATGTAAGTTAAAAACAGCAGGTGTTGTACGATAAGTCTGTCCGATTAAAATAGAGGCTGCCTAGATAGACCATTTAACTAAGCCACCTTCATCGGGGCCGCTTCTCCCACCCCGCGTGGGATCATGTTTTTGCGTCTGTAAATGGAGAGGAGCAGGCCGACGATGGCAAAATCCAGCATGTTGTTGACGCCGCCATACGAAATAAAAGGAAAGTCCAGGCTGATAACAGGTACCACTCCCAGTCCCATAAGGATCGGCATGAGCAGGCGCAGCCCCATTACCACGATGACACCCGTCACGATATTTTTCCCGTAGGAATCGTGAAGTACATTGGATATACTCCACACTCTGGCGAGGAACAAAAGAACAACCATTCCAACCGCAATGCCAAACAACCAGCCGAAGCAATATATCAGATAGGGGTATATGGAGTCGCTATAAACGTACGGGATCCCCGGATTCGGCGCAGCAAAACCTTGACCGAACCAACCGGCAGAAGAAACGGCATCCGCGATGACCCGCATGAAATAACCACCGTCCCCCTCACGGTCCGCGAGCCCCTCAAGTCTCCACATGAGGTATACCCTTTTTGTAAACAAGATATAGGCTAATCCAAAAAACGGCAGCAGCGTTAGTACCGCAAATTGTTTAATATTTCTTTTCGTCGTCCAGGTCAGTACCAGGAACCCTAACAAATAGATGAACATATACACCATGGAGCCACTCATGCTGTATAGTACGATCGGCAGCACACCTCGATATAGGATCTGGAATACACTTTCCCATAGCCCCCACTGACTCGCAGGCTTCATGCCTGACAAGGCGATAAGGAGAAGAAAAACAGATGCTACACCGAGCATTGGGATTATAATTGGGCCGAAATCCAGGAATATCGTTAGTCCATTGACGTCAACACCCCGAATCAACGTAAATGCCATAAGGCATAACGTGATAAAAAACAACACCCCCGAGCACCTCTTAAGCTTTCGGTAATCCAGAAAATACAGACCGACGAGTAGGATCAGTCCTATACCGAAGAACGCGACTTTTCTCACAAAAAAGTCCGATACGAATTCCGTACCCGAATAATCCACGCTCAGTGCCCCGAACAACCCAATCATCGAGAGCAAGGCCAGCAGGACAAGCAGCTTCCAGTCCAACTGAGGCCGATGAGCCATATGCAGACTTTTGCCGATATCCCCCGGATCCCCCATTTGTTTCACTGCTTCCTGCACCGCAGGCTCCTCCGCATTGCCCTCCAACATTAGAAGCTCCGTCCGCTCCTCGATATGGCCGAGCAGCTCTTCGCGGATTTCCGGATGCATGGCTCTTGCGCGTACCTGCTTGCACACCCGGGCCAGGAAGTCTTGGACAACCTTGTATTCTTCAACCGGTCGCACTAGCTTCCCTCCCCGATGACCGTATCCACCGCCGTACGGAATTTGACCCACTCCTTGGTCTTCTCATGGAGCTGTTCCCTGCCGCGCTCGGTAATCCGGTAATATTTCCGTTTGCGTCCATCATGCTGGCTCCAGGAAGAATCCAGCCAACCCTCCGCCTCCAGCGTGTGCAGAATCGGGTATAACGTCCCTTCCTTCATCAGGAACACCCCGTCCGAACTTTGCTCGATCTCCTTGATCAACTCGTACCCGTACATTTCCCGCTTGTTTAATACGGTAAGCAATAAAATGACGGTACTGCCTTTCAACAGCTCCTTGTTAATGCCCATTCGCCCTATCACTCCAATACCTAGATAATCTATGTATCGTAAATCTATGTATATGAGTATAAAATAAGCGTCTCCACAATGCAACGAATGTTTTCGAGTCATTTGGCAATTCCCGCATCTACATTCTAATCAATAAATCGTGGCGCTCTTCGCACCTACCTTTTTTATGAGAACAGCAGCATACCCTAAGCAAAGCAGTCCCAGGAATCTCCCTGATCGCTCGGAATATGCCGGAATGTACGGAAATTTGCCAGTACCACCGAAAAGCCCAGCAGCTTCCGCTGCCAGGCTAATTTATCAGCAATTCAGTTCTTCACTTTTCAACGGGCTACCGCCTCCATATTCACCATTTGGAGTTAGGAGCTTACAACCTGTCCTTTTGCCCACCCGTCAACCATAAATCGAACCATCACTGCAGCTGCACGCTTTCAATAGTAACCCTTACCTGGATCTCACCGCTCCTGTAACGTGCAACGCAAAATCCTCCGCATGACGCTGCAGCTCTTCATCCGTCAACTGCATGGCATTATGAACGGTAAATACCGGCAAGTAGATCGCGCCTACCAGGCTCGCCGTCACTTCATAGGGCCGTGTCAGCTCTTCCACCGTGTAGCGGTTGTATCCTGCACTGCCATAGGCTTCCGCGGCTCCGCCGGTTGTAACGGCTACGCCCCACTCTTTTCCCTGGAGCTTGTCACCGCCCGGCCCATACGCCCATCCGAAGGTCAGCACTTCGTCGAACCAATGCTTCAGCAGGGGCGGTGAGCTGTACCACCAGAAAGGGAATTGAAACACGATGCGGTCATGCTGGAGCAGCAATTGCTGTTCGGCCTCGATATCGATGCCTCCATCCGGATACCGCTGATAGAGGTCATGAATCGTCACCTCATGATTATGTCTCACCGTTTCGGTTAGTTCGCGATTGATCCGTGATCCCTCATGCAGACCCGGATGTGCAACGATCACCAGTGTTCTCATGTATGATCCCCCACCCTTTTCAGTCTCGTGTATGTATACAAAAGGTATCAATCCCGGATAACGCCCGAATATGAGAAATGTCACAGGTAGCGTTATCCGTCTGTGATACTGTAGCAAGGAACATAGCGGGCGGAAAAAGTACGCCAAGGGAGGAGAATGAGAACGTGGCCCTTGTTATTCAAAATGTCAGATTGGCCCATCGCATATATCGACTTACCGTTCAAGGCAGCTATTCGGCACGAATGGGACAGTTCTTCATGCTTCGCTGCTGGGATACCTATCCTGTGCTGTCACGACCGATCAGCGTTCATAACCAGACGGAGGACTCCGTTTCCTTCTTATATCGCGTGCATGGAACAGGCACATGGCTGCTATCGGCGCTTCAAGCGGGTGACAAGATTCAGCTGGAAGGACCTTTCGGGCAAGGATTCCCCGAGCCCCAAGGCCGGACGGCACTGGTAGGAGGCGGCATTGGAGTAGCCCCGCTGCTGCTGGCAGCTAAGGAGATACCCGAGGCCAGCGTATATCTGGGATACACCAGCGTCCCCTTCGGAGTCACCGGATTCCACGAGTTAGGCCGCAATGTCACCGTCAAATCCGGCGGCACCATTGTCGATGCAGTGGACCCGAGCCGCTATGATACGATATTCGCATGCGGACCGGTTGCCATGATGCACAGTCTGGCCCAAAAAGCGGAAGGTACCAGCGCCAAGCTCCACGTCTCCATCGAGAAGCGAATGGGCTGCGGCATCGGGGCATGCAACAGCTGCACGTTAACCTCCGCTGGCTCTAGCCGCAAGGTATGCACCGATGGCCCCGTATTTCCGGCGAAGGAGGTGAACTGGAATGATCTCCATCGATTGTGAACTGGCGGGCGTACCGCTGGCGAACCCGATTTTGGCGGCATCGGGCACGTTTGGATTCGGCAAACCGTATGCGGATCTGTATCCGCTTCGCAAGCTTGGAGGCATTATCTCCAAGGGACTGACCCTGACTCCACGAATTGGAAATTCAGGAACAAGGCTTTATGAAACGCCATCCGGCATCATGAACAGCATTGGCCTTGAGAATCCGGGCATCCCCGCTTTTCTGGAACATGAATTATCCGAGATGACCTCGCACGGGACGGCGGTCATCGTCAATCTTGGCGGCGGCACCATACGGGAATATACGGAGGGCGCCGAGCTGCTTACCGAAGCCAGTCTCAAGTTACGGTCATCCGGCAAACGAGCCGTCGACATGATTGAGCTCAACATCTCCTGCCCCAACATCAAGGAAGGCGGGCTGGCCTTCGGCGTTGAGAATGAGCAGGCTCAAGAGGTGGTTCGCGCAGTCCGGAAAGCGACCACGCTGCCTCTGCTCGTCAAGCTCTCTCCCGGTGCAAGGGATTTGAAGGAAATGGCACGCATGTGTGAAGCCGAAGGCGCTGATGGTCTTTCGCTCATCAATACGATCCAAGCGATGGCGATTGATATTCGAGAACGGCGAAGCGTTTTTGACAGAGCCTACGCGGGGCTGTCCGGTCCGGCAATTAAGCCGATCGCGCTCCGCATGGTCCATCAGGTGGCACGGTCGGTATCCATCCCGGTCGTTGGAATCGGCGGCATCAGCAGCGCCGAGGATATCCTCGAATTCATTATGGCTGGCGCCGCTGCCGTACAGATCGGAACCTACAACTTCATCAACCTGCGGGCCGGCGATACCCTAGCCGATGAATTGATTGAATTGATGGAAAGCGAAGGCATCCATTCGCTGGATGACATTCGAGGCATTATCTAACCTATGAACCTGCATACACAATCAACAGGATCATGCCGAACATGAAGCACCGAGACTCTTTGTGATTTTTTTCACCGATAACTATTCTTTTTAAGAATAAAATGAACTCAAGAACAATATTTGTGAAGTAATTCACAAAATCATAGGAGGAAACCAGAATGAAAAGGACACTCTCTCTATCCCTCTCCGTCATGTTGATGTTTGCGCTGCTCGTAGGCTGCGGAGGCAACGGAGACAAAGAGCCTGTCACCACGGACAAACCGGCAGAGAGCCAAAACACAGATAACGCAAGTAATACAGAACAGCCTTCACAAGAAGGAACCCTGCAGGACGGCTTATATTACGCCGAAGGCGATTTTGCCGAAGACTCCGGCTGGAAGGAACTTGTAGCGATTAAAGTCGAAGGCGGCAAGATCGTCAGCGCCAACTGGAACGGACTTCATAAGGACGGCGGCTTGGACAAGAAGATGTTTTCCGAAAAAGGCTTCTACGGCATGAAGGAAAAAGGCGGCGCTCAAGCGGAATGGCATGAGCAGGCAGCCAAAATGGAGGAATACCTGGTGGCTCAGCAGTCGATTGAAGGCTTGACCTTGAACGATGAAGGCCGCACGGATGCCGTTTCCGGGGTATCAATCCATGTCAACGGTTTTACGGAACTGGCAGCAAAAGCGCTGGCGGCGGGACCTGTTGAAGCAGGACCATACAAAGACGGCAGTTATCATGCAGAGGCAGCTGACTTCGATGCCAAGTCCGGTTGGAAGGAAACCGTCGACGTTACCGTTATTAACGGCAAGATCGCCGCGGTCAGCTGGAACGGCGTTCATAAAGACGGCGGCACCGACAAAGTCACCCGTTCCAAATCCGGTGAATACGGCATGAAGAACGGCGGAGCTCAATCCGAATGGCATGAACAGGCTTACCAAGCCGAGCAGTATTTGATTGAAAAGCAAGATCCGCAAGCTATCGTAACGGCGGAAGACGGCAAAACCGATGCAATCTCCGGTGTGTCCATCCACGTCAACGGATTGGTAGAGCTGGCAACAAAAGCACTCGAAGGCGCCAAATAAGCCACAAGAGCGATAGATAGAAGACAACTATTCCTTGAGGGGAGATTCGCATGAAACAGATTATCGTGCTGGGCGGCGGATATGGCGGTATACTTACCGCCAAGAAGCTGGCTAAACGACTGCGCAAACAGAAGGATTTGCGGATAACACTCATCGACCGCAAGCCGTATCATACACTGCTGACCGAGCTGCATGAAGTGGCCGCGAACCGGGTCGAGGAAGATTCCATCAAAATCGACCTAAAAAAAGTGTTCTCCGGATTCCGCAATGTAGACGTGGTGCTGGATGAAATCGGCGGCATTGACTTTGACGGTCAAACACTCCGTGGAGAGAAACAAACCTACAACTATGATTATCTGGTCATCGGAACAGGCAGCAAGCCAACCTTCTTCGGCATACCGGGAGCAGATCAACACGCCTTTACCTTATGGTCGTATGATGATGCGGTCCGCCTGAAGGAACACACCCTGAACATGTTCCGAAAAGCCGTGCTGGAGCGCGACCCGCAGGTCCGCAAAGAAATGCTGACCTTTGTCGTGGTCGGCGGTGGATTCACCGGGGTCGAAATGATCGGCGAGCTGGCCGAATTCACTCGACAATTATGCAAAGAGTTCTACGTCGATCCAAGCGAGGTTACACTGCATGTCGCCGACATGGTCGACAAGATCCTGCCGATCCTGCCCGAACCGTTAATCCGCAAAGCCGAGAAACGGCTGCGCAAAATGGACGTCAATATCATCACAGGCTCCAAGATTACGGAAGTGAAATCGGACGGCGTTACCGTCGGCGGAAGCGACATTAAATCCCGTACGGTTATCTGGACCGCAGGGGTTGAGGGTTCCGACGTGGTCGGCAATATGGATGTCGAGCAAAAAGGCCGCAAGCGTATTTTGACCAACGACAAGCTTCAAGTTCCTGCCCATCCGAACGTTTATGTCGTCGGGGACAATATTTTCTACATTCCTGAGGGAGCGGCTGCACCCGTACCTCAAATGGTGGAAAATGCGGAACTCGCAGCCCCGGTCATCGCGCATAACATCGTGGCTGAACTATTGAACAAACCGATGAAATCCTACAAACCGACGTTCCACGGAACGATGGTCTGTATCGGCAGCCGCTACGGGGTAGCTAACGTGGGTGTGCCTGGCCACATGTTCAGGCTCAGCGGCTTTATGGCTATGCTGGTCAAACATATGATCAATATGCTCTATCTGTTCCAGGTTTGCGGCTTCAACAAGGTATATCACTACCTGCTGCATGAATTCTTCCATGTTCGGAACAATCGCAGCTTCGTGGGCGGACATTTTGCCAAACGGTCTCCGAATTTCTGGCTCGTTCCGCTGCGGATTTTTGCCGGATGGATGTGGCTCTCTCAGGGATGGGATAAGATCCATAAGATTATCGAGGATCCGAATAAGGTGTTCCTTATTCCTGCCAAAGCAGCCGATGGCGTAAGCGCAGCGTCTGCTGCCGGAGCCGATGCTACCGGAGCAGCCGGAGCTGGAGCGGCTGACGCGGTCTCCGCCGCCTCCGCTTATACCGCAGAAGCGGTATCCGCCCTGCCGGTTCCGGGTTTCATGAAATCAATTGTCGATTGGTCGATGGACCTGATGTTCTACACCGGCGACGGCGGCTATACTTCGCTCGCCTATGTGTTTCAGACCTCGATGGTCCTGGCTGAGCTGATCGTCGGCATCCTGCTGATCGTCGGATTGTTCACGGCACCTGCAGCCGTAGCCAGCGTTGCTATGGGCGCGATGGTTTGGGTATCGGGTATGGCACCTAACGAAATGCTGTGGTATCTGGCAGCTGGGATCGCCCTAATCGGTGGATCGGGCAGTTCGTTCGGACTGGACTACTATGTATATCCTTGGCTGAAGAAGGTATGGAAACGAATACCGATCGTAAGGCGATGGTACGTGTATACGGACTAATCTTCCACCATTCGCGAGAATCGGCTTATCTTATCATGCTTGCCGATTCGGTTCATAGGCCGTTCTTCGGGATTCACACTCTTAATCAACACGAGCCTTCCGGAAGGAGTCAATAACGATGGATATGAAGCTATTACAGGATACGATCGACCTGCTTCGGTCGCATATCGATTCCGGAACGGATATCGATTGGATGGAGATGGATAACAGGCCGGTGAGAGACATTGCCGATATGATCAACGCTTATGAACTGGCCTATTCCCGTAAAATGACGGTGCTGGCATGCAGCATCCTGATTCATTCCGCGCTAAGCAAGCACGGCAAGCTGCAGGCACAGGACAACGAGAGATTGACACGCATGCTGCTGGACGGCGATTATTTGACCGGGCTCATGTACCGGATTGCCGTCAAACGGAAGGAATGGAAGCTGCTGTCCCGGCTTCTCCCCCTCCATAAGCGCATGCAACTGAAACTAATGAAGAACGTTTCACCGGAAATCCTGCTTAAAGAGCTGAAACGTGAAATCCGCAGCTATCTGGAGCAACGGAGCGCGTAAGGAGTTATCTGGGGAAAGGAGCGCTGATACAGATGAACCTTCATAACCAAATTGGAGTGGATCTCGCTTCCTTTGATCGCTTGCTCCGGGAGGTGGTCACCTCAGACCGTGACCTCACTCCTCCCTCCGTTGTGCTGAGCAGCGTCATGGATCTCATTAACGCCGGCGGCAAGCGGCTGCGCCCGCTCATGGTCGTGCTCGGCAGCCGTTTCGGGGAAAGCGGGCATGAGCCGGCCGTCATGAAAACGGCCGTTCTGCTTGAATATTTACACATGGCCTCGCTGGTACACGATGACATCATCGATCAATCCGATATGCGGCGAGGCATGCCAACCCTGCATGAAACAACGGATGTCCAGACGGCCGTGCACATTGGCAACTACATGATTGCCCGCGCCATCGAATGGGCCGCGGGTAATTCCAATGACGAGTCAGGCAGGGGCAGCGAAGATGTCTCCGAAGAGGATGCCTACCGGTTAGCCGAGCTTGCGGCTCTGGTCACCGAACTCTGCATGGGAGAATACGATCAGCTGCACCACCGCTTTAATTATGATCAAACACTGGAGCAGTATTTGGAGAAAACGCGCTGCAAAACCGCCCTGCTGATGGCCCACTGCCTGAAAGCGGGCGCGGAAGCAGCCAAAGCAGACGCACGAACCGCTGAACGGCTCTTTCATTTCGGGGAGTCGCTCGGCATGGCATTTCAAATCCGGGATGACCTGCTCGATTTCACGAAGCCCAAGGAGGCCATCGGCAAGCCGGCCGGCGCAGACCTGCGAAACGGCAACATTACGCTGCCGGTGCTTTACGCCCTCAACGATCCAACTCTTGCACCTGGAATCAGGCAGCTCGGTCCCCATTCTGCGGCGGCTGACATGGATGAGGTCATCCTCCACATCGCCGCAAGCGGGGCCATTATGCAAAGCGAAGAGCTTGCACGGTCTTATGCGGAACAGGCTCAGCGGATGATCGGCGACTTTGCCGATCATCCCGCCCAGCATGACTTGCAGGCCCTGCTCCAATATTTTCTGCCCTAAAGACATGAATCCATATACTCCAAATGAACAGGGATACATCCATCATGGATGCATCCCTGTTCGATATGAAAGGATGTTATAGAACATGAACCGCACACGAATCTGGCGGTGGAGAATGGCGCTGACGATCTTCCTGATCCTGCTTGCTGCAGGGGGCTTCATGCTGTTCAAAACATCCCCTCTCGGAAAGCAGGGTACCGGTGACACGCAAGTGAGCTCCATCGCCATCTTTGCGCTCAAGGGCTGCGGCGGCTGTTCCAAAGCGCTGGGTGTGATGGAACAGATGGAAGCTGCCTCGCCAGCCTACCGTTACCAGTATTTCAGCATTTCGGAGGATACGGAAGCCGTTAACCGGTACGGCATTACAGAGCACCCGACCATCCTGTTCCTGAACGCTCAGGATGAAGAACTCGGGAGACTGACCGAAGATATATCAAGCGACCGGATCCTGCGCGAACTGGAAGATCTCGCTGCGAACGGTGCACGTCCGCCCAAGGGGACGATTCTTTCCGCTATCCCCAGCACGATGCCCAGCGTAACCCTCCATGCCTATGACCCGCATTCCGGTTTATTCACGCCAGTATCCCAGTACGTGCAGACAGATACGTCCGTCCGCTATCCCAAGGTTAGTGCCATGTCCATGCTGACCCAGCTTGGAGATCTATTACCGCCTGAACTTGAAAGCGCCATCCCTGACGGCGTAACCTTCGTTGAAATCCGGACCGAGCATGGCGTGACCGTGGTTGAGTTGTCCCCCTCGTTTCGTGCTTTTACCGATTCAGAGGAGGGAAACCGGGCGGAACAAGCCATCGCGCTTACACTGCAAACCTTCGAAGGCGTGAATGGAGTTCAAGTGGTAAGCGGTGCATATCGCAGCGACATCCTGTATGCGGAAAACCTTGCAGGCCGATCCGACGGAAAAAGCGACTACCTGCTGAATTCCGATGCGCCTCTTCCGCATATGTCCAGCGTGAAGGAATATAATGCAGCCATCCTCCACGCCAGCCATTTGGCCTTTATGCCCTGCTTCTGCGGATGCGGTGATGCAGGCCACAGCAGCAACCTCAATTGCTACTATGCTCAAGAGGACGATGGCCGGCTCACGCCAACCACGCACGCGAAGTTCTGTCAAACCTGCCTGGACGTCACGAACATGTACCTGAGCGGCAGACAGCAAGGTCTTAACATGAAGGAAATCCGGCAATCCGTGGACCAGGCCTACCAGGGGATCGAGCCGACGAATACGCCGATGCCGTCGAATTAATATGTATGACAGATAACACTGTTCCTATATGGAACGGTGTTTTTTCAATTTCGAGTAAAATAACCGCAGTCCTTAAGGACTGCGGTTTTCATTTTCATCAAGCCCCAATTACAGCAGCGCGGCCGCGGCCACAGGCAGCAGGAACAATGCGACAAACAGCGTTTCCGCCCGCTTCCACACAAAGGCCCTGAACCTGCTTCGCGGCGCACCCAGCCGGTAGCCTCTGGCTTCCATGGAATCGGCAAGTCCGATGGCTCGCCGGAATGCGCCTGTCGTTACGGGCACCAGCAGGGCAATGATCAGCCGTGCCTTTTCCTTGAGCGACCGCGACGACAGGTCCAGTCCCCTGGACTGCTGAGCCTTCCACAGCCGCTCGGCTTCCTCGAAGATGGTCGGAATGAACCGGAGGGCAATCCCGAGCATCAGCACCAGCCGATCGGTCGGCACACCGGTGTAGGTCAGGGGCCGCAGGAGGCTGCCGAGCCCCTGGGCCAGCTGCTCCGGCTGGGTCGTGAAGGTCAGCACCGCCGCCAACATGATGAAGAGTCCCATCCGTGAGGCGGACACGATGCCTTTTTCCAATCCGCCGGCATACACCTTGAACGCGCCCACATCCAGCAGTTTCCCGCCTCCCGCATCATAAAGAAGGTGAAATACCAGGATGAACAACAGCAGGAACATCAGCGGCTTCATGGCTCGGATGAAATAACGGTACGGGATACCCGTAGCCCGGATCACCGCCGCAGTGAACAGCAGCAGCGCAAGGACCCCCATATATCCGTCTACCAGGAACACGGCCACCATAAAAAGCGGCATGACCGCCGTCTTGGCACGCGGATCCAGACGGTGAATCCATGAATCACCTTCCATATATCGGCCCAGGATGATTTTTCGTTTCATCCATGCTTCCTCCTCTCGCCTCTGCTTCGCCCTGCCCTACATTTCAAGCTGCCCTGCGTACCAATCCGCCAGCGCCGCCGCATCCGGCGGCATCTCCGGAGGCTGTACTCCAAGCTGTGCTGCCAGCTTGCCCGCCATCCGCACGGACGACGGGGCCATCAGTCCCGCCTGTTCCAGCACCTCCTGTCGGTGTACCAGTTCCTTGGCCGTTCCTTGAAATACGACTTGGCCATCTTTAATTACAACGAACTCGTCCGCATAGGCCACAATTTCCTCCAACCGGTGGGTGACGATGAGAACCGTCTTGCCTTGGGTCCTCGTTAATCCATGCAGCCGCTCCATCAAATCCTCGCGACTCGCAGGATCGAGGGAAGCCGTAGGCTCATCCAAGGCCAAAATGTCGGGGTCCGCCGCCAATACGGCTGCGACCGCCGCTTTTCGCATCTGGCCCGAGCTTAACTTAAAGGGACTCTGTGTCAGCAGCTCCTCGTCCAATCCGACGAAGGAAGCCGCTCTGCGGACCGCCTCGGCAGCTTCGGCTGGACTCCGCCCGAAATTAAGCGGCCCGAACAGCAAATCTCTCTCCACCGTCTCTTCGAACAGCTGCTGCTCCGGGTATTGGAACACCAGACCGACGCGTTGCCGCAGACCGGCAGGGACTTTCTTGCTGTCACCCGATTCAAGACGGAAATCCAATATACGAATCAAGCCCTCATCAGCCCGTATCAATCCGTTCAGATGCTGGAGAAGCGTAGATTTCCCCGAACCCGGCGCACCGAGAACAGCAATCATTCTACCTTCCTCCAGCTCCAGATGAAGACCGTCGAGTCCAAGAATAGGGCTCATCCCCCGGTCCCGGTAGCGGTAAGAGACCTCTTCGAATGATATGACCATAACGCCTCCAGCACCTCCTTCTCCCTAACCAGCTCGCCGATATCAATCCCCCGCGCTTTCAGTTCCCTGCATAGCTGGAGGGCAAACGGAACCTTTAGCCTGCAACGCTGGAGCAGCTCTTCCTGCAGCAGCAGCTCCCTTGGGCTTCCGTCCGCCGTCACCATGCCGCCATCCAGCACGATCATCCGGTCGGCTTCGGCCATCTCCTCTACGTCATGGGTGATGGAGATGATCGTGTATCGGCCTTCGTTATGCATAGTTCGCATGAAACCCAGCAGCTCATTCTTAGCCTTCTCATCCAGCATGGAAGCTGCCTCGTCCAAGACAATGATAGAAGGCTCCATCGCCAGTACGGCGGCAATGGCAGCGCGCTGCTTCTGACCGCCGGATAAAGTAGCCGGATGGCGATGGAGCAGATGGACCATATCCAGCCGCTCCGCATAGGTCCGAATCCGCTGCAGCATCTCTTCCCGGCTCAGGCACAGATTTTCCAGGCCAAACGCGATATCATCCTCTACGGTGAGGCCGACAAACTGATCGTCAGGGTTGGCAAACACCATGCCGATATGACGGCGAATCTCCCCCAGCGTACGGCCGTTCAGTTCCAGCCCATCGATAAGAATGCGTCCCCGGCTCATGAGGAGCAGACCGTTCAACAGCCGAATCAGCGTAGACTTGCCTGCCCCGTTCCTTCCGGCGATGCATACCCACTGCCCATGGGGAATCGTCAGCGAAACGTCCTTGAGCACGTTCGTGCAGCCCTGTCCGTAATATACGTGCTTGAGCTTTACTGCATGCTCTGACTTATCCATTGTGCCCATGCCTAACGCCTCCTCCTTAGGTTTCCGTGTGAAACATGCCAAACGGATCGATACGTCGCAGGGATTCGATCAGATGTTTTGCAGCCCATCCTACAAAGATGCCCGTCACGACACCCGCCCCGAGCAGAAATGGCAGGTAATAATAAATTTTGGTTGTTCCCAATACCAGCGAGGCTGCCGTTAATTGGCCAATATTATGAGCGATGCCGCCTGCAATGCTCACGCCGGTTAAGCTGAAATTATGGCCCCCGAGCCTAAGCATGACATACATCACCAAATAACTTGCCAGCGCGCCGAACATACTGAACAGGAAGGTCGAGAAGCTTCCGAGTATAAAGGCAGTCAGCAATGTCTTTAAAACAATAAGCCACAGGGCATCCCTGCCCCCTAGGCAGACTAGACAGGTCAGCACCAAAATATTGCCAAGTCCCAGCTTGGCACCGGGTATCGTGACCACGAATGGAATCAAGGCCTCCACAATGCCAAGGACCACCGATAAGGAGGCGCAGATGGCGATCACGACCAGCTTGCGGAGTGCATAGGGATCAGGAGACAACGGCATCCGGCTCACTTCCTTCAACTTGATCTCCGGTCACTTCTACAAACACCCGATTGGGCAAACATACGATGGTATCATGATCATCGTGAACGTGACCGAACCCAACGCAGAGCTGATCCGGACAATCCGACTCCACCATCTCGATACCCTCGCGGGAGACCCTCAAGAGGTTATATCCCCGCTCTGTCCGGATTTCTATATCTCGGGGCTCTTCCGTAAGCGCCACCGTATCATAATGCTTTCCATTCACCTCGATCATGGCATAGGTTCCCTTCGCCGCTCCGTCTTCTCCCATAAACTTGGATATTCCAAACCAGGCGACAACCGCTATCAGCACGAGCGCTATTCCAATATCTCCGCGTTTCATCAGCATCTCTCCACTTCGCTTTGCTTATCTTCATTATCAGGGCTGCACCAAGTGCCAGAAATGATTTTTCTCACATTCAGCAAGGTAAGGGTCTGATACGCTGAGATCATCGGAACTCGATTGAGAACAGCATCAGAACTGAAAAGAGGAGGCACTGTCATGTATAGGAAGCTTCTTTCCTACAGCAGCCTGTTGATCATGCTCACCCTGTTGATGACGGGATCGATTGGCTGCACAACCACAGCAGATCAGAAGGTAGCCGCCAGCAGCGAACCGGCAACCGAACGTTACTTTATATTCGATACCATTGTAAGTCTCCGCGTTTACGATGAACGGATGACGTCCCAGCATTTCGATGAGGTAGGCGCACTGCTGGATCGGATCGACCAACGCATGAACCGGCAGCTGGCGGACAGCGAGATTGATCGGGTCAATCAAGCGGCGGGTAAGTCCGAAGTGAGCGTATCCGAGGAAACCTTCAAGGTTGTCCAAACCGCCATCGATTACGCGGCGGCTTCCGGCGGACATTTCGAACCGACCGTAGGCCCGCTTGTCGACCTCTGGGGCATTGGCGGTGAACACCCCGCTGTGCCGGAAGAGGATGAACTGGATGCAGTCATGAAGCGAATGAACTACAAGGATGTTTTTTTAAATCCTGCATCCCATGCCATTCTGCTGAAGAAAGAAGGAATGTCGCTGGATCTGGGTGCCATCGCGAAAGGGTATGCAGCGGACGTCATCGCGGATTATTTGCAGCAGCAGGATTTCCATTCGGCCATCATCGACCTTGGGGGCAACATCCTTGCCATGGGCTCGAAACCGGACGGTTCACCGTGGAAAATCGGCATCCAGGACCCGGGGGAAAAGCGCGGGCAGCATCTGGGAACACTGGAGGTCGTCAATAAGACGATCGTAACCTCCGGCGTGTACGAGCGCTTCTTCGAAGCAGACGGAAAAGTGTATCACCATATTCTGAGCCCCTTCACCGGTTATCCGGTCGATAACGACCTGCTCAGCGTAACCATTGTGACCGACACGTCCATGGACGCCGACGCCATGTCGACTTCCGTCTTCTCGCTTGGACTAACGGAAGGTCGGCAGTTCGTCGAGAGCCGCGACGATGCCGAAGCTATTTTCGTCACCACCGAGCATCAAATCCATCTCACCTCAGGTCTGACCCATGCATTTAAGCTGACCAATGGCGATTATCAACTTGCCGAATAACCTTATGGAAGGAGAAGATCGTATGAAACAGAATCGAACTGCAAGGTCCGATGCGTGGGATGGAGGGCTGTTTCCAGCGGGCACTTCCTCCGTCTATTCACAACCGCATCTCGCTCTGATCCGGGAAATGGCCGAGCCTGTCCGTTTGTTTGCCGGCGATTATCTATACCAGGAGAACGATCCTGCGGACCGGCTGTACTTTGTAAACCGCGGAAGCTTGAAGGTATCCAAGCTGCTGGAAGGCGGGATGTCTGCCACCTTATCGCTTCACATCCCCGGCGATCTGTTCGGTGAACCCGATCCGTTCGGACGAGCCGTTCACCAATTCGAAGCCAAAGCCTTGGAGGATAGTGAAGTCGGAATTGTGCCGCAGACCGAACTGGATAAAGTCATCCGCACCAACGGGGACTTTGCCATGGAATATATGGGCTGGATGGCACTCATGCAGCGCACCACGCAGAGTAAATTACGCGATCTGCTGCTGCATGGTAAATCCGGGGCCCTGTGCTCACTGCTGCTGCGACTGTACAATATGTACGGCACGAGCGGGACAAACAAGGATGCGCGCGCCATCATTGGCAAGCGGATTACGAATTTGGAAATGGCGGAGATGATTGGTTCCACCCGTGAAAGCGTTAACCGGATATTGAATGAGCTTAAGGATCTTGGCGTGATTTCTACCGAACGGGGACGCATCGTTCTCATTGATCCCGACTATTTGCGGAATATTTGCCACTGCGAGGACTGCCCCAAAGAGATTTGCCGAATGTAACGGACAAAAGAGAAGAAACCTCTCACGAAGAAACGAAAGGCGCTTAAGCATTCCTTTCATCGGAGAGGTTTCATATTCATATTTCCTGCGTTCATTTTAGTGGTTCATTTCTTACAGCTTCTAAGTTACAGGCATTCTAACAGCTTTTTCAAAAAGCCATGTGGATAGCTGATCAAAAACCTCCGCTTCCCGATCAACCATTTTATATATTTTCTTCCCTCCTCTTAGAACATAACCTTTTTGATTTATATCCAAAAAATAATCATTGATTTCTCCATCACGATCACGGTAAAAAATAATGAATGCAAACGTAGGCCCCCCATCATTTCTTATGTTTTTGCCAAAAAACGATCTGGGCGATCTCGTATACGACACGGAGTCTAAAATGCTCATCCATTGATTAAGCTCTTCATTTTGGTCTTCGAATTCGATAAGGTAAGGTGTCATGTTAGTTCCTTTCAGGTATAGAAAAGAGATCCTTTCTATTTTAGTAGAATGGGCAATGACGCTTGTAGAAGGCAATCGAACCGAATAGTAGATAATCGCCATAGTAGCTGCTAAGAGCACCACTGCTATTGCAATTATGAGTTTCTTTGCTCTTGGAATAAAATCACTCCTCTCTTTCATTCATTTCATTAATTTAAACGCTTGATCTAATAACTGGGTTACACAAGGTACAGGGAGATCCCCAGTAGCCCGTTCATCCTCCAGCTTCCTGGAGCCCTTCCCAATCATCAAACACCAGATTGCCGGCTAAGGCGATGAGGTCATCAAATCAGTTATCCGAAGGAATCGAAATTTCCACATGAAAACTGCGCTAATTCTCGGTGTATTACGGCTCCGCTTTGCACGCTATGATGGAGTTGGATTAACCGTTTTAAGAGAAGCATGAACTTATCGCAAGTATAACTGAGAGCGTTTCCATTCCAACTATGTTTAGAAATGAGGTTTTGCTCATGAAATATCCATTCCAGAATCCTGATCTTTCGCTGGAAGAACGGGTTAACGATCTTGTATCCCGATTGACCTTGGACGAAAAAATCGAGTTAATGTGCCAATACCAGGCGGAAATCCCCCGCCTCGGCGTGCAAAAATATAAGCATGGCACCGAAGGTGCTCACGGCGTGGCATGGCTTGGCGAAGCGACCGTGTTCCCGCAAAATACCGGGCTTGCGTGTACCTGGAATCCCGAGCTGATGCGGGAGATCGGTTCGGTCATCGCGGAGGAAGCCCGCGTCTATTACCAGCGCGACCGGGCCATCAACGGACTGACCATCTGGGCGCCCACGGTGGATCTGGAACGCGACCCTCGCTGGGGACGCACGGAAGAAGCCTACGGGGAAGACCCGCACCTGACCGGGGAACTCTCCACCGGGCTTGTGAAGGGCATGCAGGGAGACCATCCCTTCTACTACAAAACGGTAGCTACCCTGAAGCACTTCTACGGCAATAACAACGAAGTTGACCGCGGCAGCGCCTCGGTAAGCATCGATCCGAGAAACAAACGCGAGTATTATCTGAAGGCTTTCGAGGCTCCGTTCCGGGAAGGGAAAGCCGGTTCCATGATGACCGCGTATAACGGCATCAACGGCACGCCGTGCAACCTGAACCATGAAGTGAACGACATCGTCAAAAAAGAATGGGGCATGGATGGATTCGTGGTAGGAGACGCCGGTGACGTTCTCGGCACCGTCATAGACCATCATTATGTCTCTTCCTATGCAGAGGCCGTGGCCGGCTCCGTTAAAGCCGGAATCGACAGCATCACCGACGACCAGGACATCTCCTTCCGCGCTCTCCGCGACGCATTGGAGCAGGGATTATTGGAAGAGCAGGATCTCGATCACGCCCTCCGCAATTCCTTCCGTGTCCGGTTCCGTCTCGGCGAATTCGATCCAGAAGAACGGAATCCGTACAGCCATGTGCCGGAGACGAAGCTCTGCGCGCCCGAGCATGCCGAATTATCGCTGCGTGCCGCCCGGGAATCGATCGTGCTCCTGAAAAACGACGGATTGCTGCCCCTTAAGCGTGATCCGTTGAAATCCGCTGCTGTCATCGGTCCCCTGGCTAACGAAGCATTTACGGATTGGTACAGCGGTACGCCTCCATACCGGATTACGCCGCTTCAGGGCGTGCGGGAGAAAATGCGGGACGGCCGCGTCCATTTTCATACGGGATTAGACCAGGTGCGTCTTCGTTCTGCTGTTAGCGGCAAATATATCACCTTATCTTCGGAAGAGGATGGCGGGCTGCTTGCAAGCACGGCTGAGCCGTCCGGAGCAGCGGTGTTCGAGCGGAACGATTGGGGCTGGGGCTCCGTGACGCTCCGCCTTGTTGGCAGCGGCAAATTCGTAACCGAAACCGAGACGGGACTGCACGCAACGGCTGACGAGGCTCGCGGCTGGTTCGTGAAAGAGGCTTTCAGCTTCGAGGCGTTACCGGATGGAAGCTTTATGATGAAGAACTGGGAAGGCAAACCGATCCTACTTGATGAGCACGGACGCCTTGTGGTAGGCGGCAGCGAGGATATGGGAACGCCAATTGCCATCGAAACGGTTCAGGACGGCATCGCCGAAGCCGTCGCGGCGGCAGCATCGGCTGAAACCGCCCTGGTATTCGTGGGGAACAGTCCGTTCATTAACGGCAAGGAAACGATCGACCGTCCCGACATCACCCTTCCGCCTGCTCAGCAAGCCTTGATTCAGGCGGTTTACGAAGCTAATCCCAATACGGTGGTTGTCATCGTAGGCGGATATCCGTTCGCGGTGAACTGGGAACAGGAGCATGTGCCCTCCATCCTCTTTACGTCTCACGCCGGGCAGGAGCTGGGCCATGCGGTGGCCGACGTTCTGTACGGAGATTACAATCCGGGCGGCCGCTTAAACATGACGTGGTATAAGTCGACCGAACAGCTTCCGGACCTCATGGATTACGACATCATCAAGGGGAAACGGACCTATCAATATTTCGACGGTGATGTACTGTACCCGTTCGGTCATGGTCTCAGCTATTCCCGCTTCCAATACAGCGGTCTGTCGCTAAGCCAACCGGAAATCACCGCCGATGGCAGCGTCATCGTCACCGTTACCGTGAGGAATGAGGGCCAGCTAGCCGGGGATGAGGTGGTTCAGCTGTATGTGAGGGCTGACTCCTCCCGCGTCATCCGTCCTCTCAAAACGTTGAAAGGCTTCCGTCGCATCCATCTGTCTCCAGGCGTTTCGGAAGTGGTAAGCTTTGAGCTCAAGGCGGAGGATCTGGCGTTCTGGGATGTCACCCGGGATCGCTACTGCGTTGAAAAGGGGACCTATACACTCATGGCTGGATCGTCCTCCAGTCAATTGCCGGAAACCGCAGTCCTTCAAGTCGAAGGTGAGACGATCCCTCCACGCACGCTGCGAGAATCTGTTCGAGCGGTGAACTATGACGACTACCAGGATGTTTTCCTGGATGAATGCCGTGAAGGCGGGGAAAGCATCCGTTTAACCGGCGACTCGGGATGGATCGCCTTCCATGACGCCGATCTCGGCGATTCTTCGGCAACGTTCGAGGCCAGGGTGAGCGGACATATCAAGGGCGGCGACATCGTCATTACGACCGGCAGCCCGGATGGTCCGACAGTCGGAAGCTGCAAGGTTCTGCCGACCGGAGGACGCCAGGCCTGGACGACGGTTCAAGCCGAACTGACGGGGTTAACAGGACGGGCTGACGTCTTCCTCATCCTGAAAGGCGAAGTGCAAATCAGCTGGTTCCGCATAGCTTAAGCCAAAGCGATAACCTCCTATAAGCAAATGCCTAATCGTTAGGCTCCAATTGAGCCTGTCAGCGGCTTCTCATCTTACAGACATCCATAGAACATCTGCCCTTCGTTTTATACGGTGGGCAGATGTTCTTTTTTGTTAGAATGAAATCAATTAACCGTTACGGAGACGGACTCAGACCTTCGCTGCATGAGCGGCAGCAAAAAAAGATGAACCCTTTCCAAGGGTCATTTGTTTATTAGACATAACGCAAAAGAAAGGAGTGCCTTGGATTGACGGAACGCGAGTTATTCGATACTTACAACAAGGATGTGTACCGTACCTGCTACTACATGCTGCGGAACGCGCAGGATGCGGAAGATCTCTGCCACGACGTATTTGTCACCGTATTTCGTCAGGATTGGAGAAGCGTTGAGCATACACGTGCCTGGATCATGCGCATCGCGATGAATCATTGCCTGAACCTGCTTAGAAGAAATCAGACCCAGCGTGACAAGCAAAGTCAGGTCGAGTGGCTCCACGAGCAGACCACGGCATCGGTTAAATCCGTAGACACCATCGTATTGGAAAAAGCAGCGGCGGCGGAATGGGAGAAACTGCTGCGGCAGCTTCCGGACAAGCTGATGGCCGTTGTCACACTCCGCTATATCGGTGAGCTGTCGATGGCGGAAATCGCCGAAACGCTGAAGATTCCCGTCGGGACGGTTAAATCAAGGCTTCACAAAGCATTGAAAATCATGCGCAAAAAGCTCGAACACCATAACGGCTTTTGGCTGAAGGGAGAGAAACAATTTGGAACGTTTTGAGAACAATCTGAAGGACCAGATGAAAACAGCGAATAACGTGTCTTATCCTGATTTTGACCGCATGTGGAGCAGCATCCAGCAGAACGAATTGAAGGTGGCCGGGGGTGAGTCGGTTCCGCTTCGTCCGCGCAGACGAAAACGGATTGCGATCATCACGGGGATATCCGTCGCTTTGATGGCAACGCCGGTCTATGCGGCCCTGAACTATGATTGGTCCAATCTTCTATCTTACAGGGCCGGGATCCAGACTGCATTGGAGCAGGGGCTTGGCCAGACGATTGAGCAATCCGTTACGAGAGACGGCATCACCTTAACGGTGCACACGGCGTTTATCGATGAGAACCGGACGTTCCTGCTCTACAGTCTGGATCCAGGCTCAACACGAGCTGGCGAGCAAGTAGCCTTTGATCATATTGGGCTTAAAGATAAGGAGGGCCATTCCATCGAGGGCCGTTATTCCCATCAGTGGAATGAGGAGCTTGGCGTATTCCAGGGGTATTTTGAGACCGATTGGGTTGCGGATGGCCAAATGGCGGATATCGAGTTTGCCATGGAGAATATCCGTTTTACCGGCGATGGAAAACAGTCCATCAGCTACGACCCTCAAGATCCGAATACGCAGGTATTCCCCATTCAAAAGGATGGCATTGACAGCGTGACCCTGCAGTCTTTTGAGCAAGCCGAAGGAAATGTCCTGCTCCAATCGGCCATTACCTTTACGGATCCCGAAATGAATAGCAGAAGCTGGGTACGAATTCAAGCGACCGATGACAAGAAAGAGATGATTAAGGAGGTTGAAGCTCCTACTTTTGGAACCCCGGCAGCCTCCGGGGAATACCTGAGTCAGCAAGTATTCAATTCGGACTCCTTGCGTGCTGAAGGTACGAGGTTCCAGCTGGCTTATGATCGCACACTCGGAACCGCAGACGGCACCTGGAGTTTAAATATGGCCTTGTCCAAAAAACAAATGGACAGCGGAACATTTAAGGAAGTGCTGAACATCCCTGTAGATCAGGTGCCTGGCGGAACAAAAATTCATGAGATGATCGTTACGCCAACCCAAGTCCGGCTGATCCTGACCCATGAAGAGAAATATACTCGTGTTCCTTACATGGACTACCAGCTGGATGTAGGCGGGACGCTGTTAAGCGGAGGCAGCTGGCATGTTCCCGGCCAATCAGGCAAGACGGAGCTGCGTTTTGAAATGACCGGACTTCATGCGGCCTCCCTGGCGAACCAACCGGTGTCTCTGATTGCCAAGCACCGCGTCGATGAATATGCCGGAGACAAGAATCCAATCCGCTTGACCGGCATTTCGGCTGAACCTCAAAGCTTAACGTCCAGCATTGCAGGTTATCCGATCACATGGACCTATTACATGAAGGACAACAATCTCTACGTAGAATCCTTAAGCTCCGATCCGACATTCGGCGGCGTCAACCAAACCTATTATCTTGACGGCGATGACCGAAGCTATGGAATGCCGGCCATGATCGGCCTGCTCGGCGATGACAACAACAAACATATAGACGTGTATAAGAATTTCGACAAGACCGAGCTTGAGGTGTACATTTCGAACTATACCACCCATAAGCGAGACGATGTCCTGCGCGTTCCGCTTAAGGCCGGAAAGTAACATTTAGAGCCTAATAAACGACAAAGAAACCCTCTGGATGTACATGAACGTTACCCGGGGCGGCGCTTCTGCCAAGAATCGCCGTTCCTTTTTCGTGCTTTCGTTCTCCACCTTTTAAGGGTTTCTTTCTTTTTTCCATTAGAACATGTCACAATTCTGACCGGCAGAATGTCATATGGGTGAACATCACCAATCATACCGTAAAGGGGAACTGAACATGGAACTTCGAATGAATTACCGATCGGCCAATCCCGAAGCCTTCAAAACGCTGCTTGCCCTGGAGCAAGCGGCCCAAAAAAGCGGACTCGATCACAAGCTGTACGAAATCATTAAGCTCCGGGCATCCCAGATCAACGGCTGCTCCTTCTGCGTGGATATGCATTCCAAGGATCTGCTCTCCATGGGCGAAAGCGTGGACCGCCTCCTCCTTCTGCCGATGTGGCGGGAGGTCCCGATATATTCCGACGAAGAACGGGCCGTCATCGAATTGACGGAGTGCGTGACCAAGCTGTCCGAGGCCGGCGTTCCTGCAGAGGTATACGAACGCGTCCGCAAGCATTTTGACGAGAAGCAATTCGTCGATCTGGTCATGGCGATCACAACGATCAATGCCTGGAACCGGATCGGTGTCGCTACAGGGCTGTTCCCGGGCTGTTTTGATTAAACAGCTGTAATTTATCCGGATTCACCACAAGAAAAATCTGACTGATGCGGGATAGGTCGGGTTCCCATTCTACCGTCAGCACCATGGAGACCCTACCGTCCCGCTTCAGCAACAAGCCAGGCTCTCCGTTTACGGAGACAGGCTCAAACCCTTCCCGAAACGAGCCTTTGGCAGATAATCCCTCGAAGAATGCGCGTACCCGTTCCACGCCCAATATCGGATTGATGGCTGCCTTCGCTTTGCCGCCCCCATCCGATAGCAGCGTAACCTCTTCCTTCAGGAAAGACAGCAGCGGCTTAAAATTCCCCATATCGGACGCGCGCAGGAATGCTTCAACGAAGCGTTCCTGTGTTTCCGTCCGGGCGTTTTCTCCCTTAGGCCTCTCCGTGGCCTGCCCCATTTTCTGCTTGGCACGGCTGAAGGTCTTGCGACAGCTGATCTCCGTCTTTCCAAGCATCTCCGCTATGATCGGATATTCAAGCCCCAGCGTATCCTTGGCGATATAAATGGCACGTTCCAGCGGCGTTAACCGTTGAAGCAGCACCAGGTAGGCATAACCAATCGTTTCGCGGCGTTCCGCAGGATCGGACCGCGCCAGCATGTCATAATCCGGCATCGGCTCAGGCAGCCAGGGACCGGTATACGTTTCGCGCTGGCGTCTGGACGATTTCAACAGGTTGATGCAGCGGTTCGTTGTCATTTTGGCCAAATACGCCTTATCGTTCCGTACTTCTCCCCGATCCATCTGCACGAATTGGGAAAAAACATCCTGCACGATATCCTCCGCATCCGCCGCACTCCCCAGCATCCGGTAGGCCAGGCCGAACATCATCGGCTTGTATTCGGTATAGATTTGATCCAATAACATCAGGCACACCTTCTTATTCTGTATATTTTCGGCATGACAGCTACACCACTAATAAGACAAATGGGCGTTACCGCCTGTGACCTCATGAAGACGTTATTCTCTACTCTACCCCATATCCCCTGATCCCCGGAAGGGTCAGTTGAAAGGAGAATTCCAGGGTCAATGGACATTAAATTCGGTATCCCATATGTAGATTATGACAACGTTCGATAAATCTATCGACATTTGGGTAATTTTTAAATAACATATGGAATGGCCCAACTACAGCGATTAAAGGTTTAAGCGTTTAGAAAGTAGGTAAAACATGAAAAAATCCACCCCTTTACGTCGCGTCGAACTCGGTTATTTTCTGCTGATTGCTCTTGCTATTATCCAGCAGTTGTTCATATTCTGGAACATCTATGTAAATCAAAGTTTTACTTTCACAGAATTCCTGTTCAGCGTCGGTACACTGGCCGCCTTATTGATCGGTTTCTTTCTTCCGGTAGGCGTTTCGACGGTTGCCGTTTTTGTGTATCTGGTCACTTACTTCGTATGGTTGTCCACCCTAGCCCCGGTCAATGTGCTCACCCTATCCTGGATACTGCTGCTTCCGGCCAATACCGCTATTGCCATCTTCATCAAGCTAGCTCTGGTGCGAAGCCGAAGGTTCATAAGGCGTCTCGAGCAATTGAGGAAAACCAACCCGGATATCGACATCGACACCTCCCTTGGCAGCAAGGATGCTTTCGCAGATACGCTGGTGAAACAAGCCAATCTGGCCAATCGCTATTCGGATCAGTACAGCTTCTGCATCATGATGTTTAAGCTCGATTTTCTCCCCCTGACCAGGGAGTCTGTCGGATCACATCGTTTTGCCAAGCTAATGATGGAGCTGTCGAGCACGATACAGAAGCAGATTCGTTATGAGGACTATAAATTCTCCATTGGAGAAGGACGCTTTATCATTCTGTGCCCGCTCACCAAGCCGGAATATCTCAAAAGCCTTATGGAGCGCATCAAAGTCGCCATGATGAACGTCCCCTTCCGTGACAAAAAAGGCATGTCCCTCAAGCTTGTGGTCCGCGCCGGCGGCCTCGTGTTCCAGAAGGAGCAATTTAGCCGATACGAAAATATCGATGACGTCATCTCTGCATTAGAACGAAATACCGAAACCGACCTCATTGGAGAATATATTTAACCAAGTTAAGTTACCATCATCCATCAAAAGGAGGCTTGCGGCCGATGTCATATACCCACTGGTTTATCCCTCTGTGCATCGGGGTCAGCATCGTGTTCTCCATAGCCATCATGATTCTGACGATTGCCACCTTAAGCTTCCGTTCGAAAGTCAAACGAAAATATGATCGGGGGAGGTTCAGTGACTGACTTTTTCCTGGTCATTTCCATCATCAGTATATGGATTGCCGTGCTGGAATCGATCATTATCATGGCAGGGGCCATCGTGTTCATTCATAAACAAAACCTGCAGAAGCTGGTGAATCCGAGCAATCTGGAGGATTTTCCAACCGTGACGGTCATGGTGCCCGCGCATAACGAGGAATTGGTCATCCAGGCAACGGTAGAGCACATTCTGCAGATGAATTACCCGCATCACAAAATGCAGGTGATTGTCATCGCCGACAATTGCAAGGATCATACGGCTGATCGCTTAAGGGCGCTGAAAGGCAATGAACGTTACCGCGACCGCGACTTTCTTATTCTGGAGAGAACCGGAACCGGCGGTAAATCGGGCGCCCTGAACGACGCGCTCAAGCAGGCAACAGGCGAATGGATCTGTGTCTACGACGCGGATGCCGCACCTGAGAAAAACGCACTGTTGTTCCTGACGCAGAAGGCGATGGAGCAGCCTGAACGCTACGGGGCTGTCTTTGGCCGCAACAAGGCCCGAAACCGCGGACAGAATTTTCTGTCCCGCTGCATCAATCTGGAGCTGGTGACCATTCAGCGCGTGCATCATACCGGGTTATGGCAGCTGTTTAAGCTGGGTACCATTCCTGGCACGAACTTTATCGTGAAAACCGCGCTCATTCAGGACATCGGCGGATGGGATGAACAAGCGATCACGGAAGATACCGCGATTTCGTTCGAGATCCTGACGAGAGGCCAGCTTATTGCGCTGGCTCCGCAAGCCGAAGCTTATCAGCAGGAGCCCGAGGATCTGAAGGTATACATGAAACAGCGCGAACGCTGGGCCAAGGGCAACTACAGCGTTGTCACGGATAATATTCATCATCTGTTTGACCGGACAAGCTGGCGGATTAAGCTGCATGTGCTGTATTACGCAGCCAGTTACTTCTGGTTTATGATTGCCATTATCATCTCAGATATTATATTTGTGACCAATATCGTATATCAGATCATCGCGCTATTTAATCCGGCCGTCGTCTCTCCTTTCCGGTTTGAGGGCGATGTGTATATGTATCTCATCATCGCTTGGGCCTTAATGTATTATATTTACGTCCTACAGATCAACCTGGCGCTCGCAACGGACATTGGCCAGAGCAACACGCGCAACTTCATTCTCTCCTGCGTATCGTACTTCACCTACGCTCAGCTGTTCCTCATCATCTCCATCAAGGCCTTCTACTCCATGATCGTGGACAAGATTACGGGCAGGGAGTCCAAATGGTACAAGACGGAGCGGTTTGGATAGAGGAGCCCGACATAACTAGCTTAAAATAAAGAAGAGATCACCATGACATGGCGATCTCTTCTTCTTGTTTCATTATGCTCACCATACTGTGTAAAGGCGTTACACAGTCACGGCAATTTAATTTTCTCTCAGCTTCTTCTGCTCATTTCGAAGTTTCTCAGGTGTCACGTCGTTTCCGTCGGGATCCACGATGCTTAATCCCGAAAAGGTACTTAGCACTTGGCCGCGGATCTCACGCAGATATTCCGTGCGCAAGACTTGCTGCTCGGCTTTCTCCGCAGTCGTGAGCACGCCCTCCCGCTGTTTTTTAGCCAATTCATTAATCCGGGTTAAGCTTTTGATCATGATATCCCTCTTTCCATATGATTTTGATTTGTTGTTTATCTTAATATAAAGATATAACAATCTAAGATATTTGTCAACCCCTGCCAACTTTCATTATCATCAGGTGCATTTGTGATTTTTTCCCTACCCAAAGTCTCTTCATTTCCTTAAACTTGATGTTTAAGGTTTATTTATTTACAAATCGTGGTTAATGTTAGTATTGAAAACTTTGCATTAACAGCATAATAAACATGCAGGTCCTTATCCCTTAGGAAAAATTACTTATGCCTTTCTGGCAGAACATGAAATATAATAGAGGAACTTAACTTTAATCAACTGGGGGAACATCTATGAAATCTCAGCTCAACAACCCAGCTTCACCGGGGAAAAGTGATCGTTTTTCCTCTGCTGGATTCATTCTGGCCGCGATCGGGAGCTCTGTCGGCCTCGGAAACATGTGGAAGTTCCCTTACATTACGGGAGAACACGGCGGTGCAGCTTTCTTCCTGCTCTTCATCATCTGTCTCATCGTGATCGGTTTGCCCGTCCTGCTGGCGGAGCTTGCCATCGGACGAGCTGGCCGCGGGAGTGCCGCGACTTCCTTCGTTAAAGCGGGCGGACCGAAAGTCTTCGGGCATCTTGGATTGCTCCAGGTTATTGCGCCGTTTCTCATTCTGACCTTCTATGTCATTGTGGCAGGCTGGACGCTTCATTATGCCGTCATGTCGTTTAGCGGCAATCTGTACAACAACACCGATTTCGGTGGTCAATTTACTACGTTTACGCAAGGCTACATGCCGATTGTATGGCAATTCGCCGCTATTATTATTACCGGGTTGGTTGTAGCCAAAGGAATCTCCGGAGGGATCGAGAAATTCAACAAAGTTCTGATTCCCGGCCTGATCATCCTGTTGATCGTGTTAATGATCCGTGCGGTAACCTTGCCAGGAGCCGGCGCAGGCGTATCCTTCTTCTTGAATCCTGACTTCTCGAAGCTGAGCCCGGAAGCGGCACTGGTCGCGCTGGGACATGCCTTCTTCTCCCTCTCACTGGGGATGGGGATTCTGTTGACCTACGGGGCTTATGTTGATAAACGGCAATCTCTGGGGCCGGCTACCCTGGCCATCGGTGCTGGCGACCTGATTTATGCGTTTATTGCCGGGCTCATTATATTCCCGACAACCGCTTCCTTCGGGATTGAGCCAGATGCCGGACCTTCTCTTGTCTTCATTGCCTTGCCGGCGGCCTTCTCGGCCATGCCGCTGGGTGCTTTTTTCGGGGGATTGTTCTTCATTCTGCTAGCCATCGCCGCATTAACCTCCTCCGTTTCACTGCTGGAGGTCCCAACCTCGTATGTCATGGACCGCTGGCATTGGGGACGCACGAAATCCGTAGTCGTTATTAGCGCGCTGGTTATGCTGATCGGTCTACCCTCTGCGTTGTCATTCGGCATCGTACCTGGGCTTACCGATATCGGCGGTAAAAACTTCTTCGATTGGCTGGATTTCATCACATCCAACATTCTGCTTCCGGTCGGAGGTCTGATCACCACCATCTTTGCAGGATACTTTTGGAAGAAGGCGGCAGATGCCGCTGGACTGAAAGCCGGCTGGTTCCGGGTATGGCTGTTCATGCTCCGTTATATCGCGCCAGTACTCGTATTTTTGGTGCTGCTTCATACCACCGGCGTGATCAAGTTCGATTAATTAGCAGCCAAGGCAATCTCATCGTCCATACGGGGGCGAATGGGGTTGCCTTTTTTCGTATCCACTGCATGTAAAAAGCCGCAGGGAGAACCATCGTCTCCCTCGCGGCTTATGGTTTGAGCAGACTACTTATCGAACCGTTTCCGGCTGTACACCGCTGCAGCGGCAGCGATCGAGATGACCATCCATCCGGCGCAAATCAGCAAATCTTTGGTCATTACGCCCACAGCTTCTCCTCTGCTGACACTTCCCATCACGTCGATAAACTTCTGCGTAGGCAAATAGTTTACGAAGCTCATCATGAATTCGCTGTCTAACATGGGAGCGAACATCGGGCCCATAACGAAGATAATGAGAACCGGTAAACCGATGATGGAGGACTCTTGTACGTTACGCGACATCAAACCGATGATTAACCCCAGCGCAATGAACATGATAAGCGAGATGAGAATCAGCAGGGACGGAATTCCCCAGCTCACCTCTGGCACTTCCGAGACGGCCACCGAAGCGATCACAGCGATCAATGTTAATACGAAAGTAAGAAAGCTTTTACCCATCAGAATCTCGGTTGTACTTGCAGGCGAGAGCATCAATACGCGCAGGGTGTGCTTCTCCTTCTCTTCCGCGACCATCATCGCCAGCACAAACGCGCCTGTCATCGATAAGGCGAGCAAAATCGGGAAGCTCAATATCATCATGTCATCGCCTGTTGTACCATTGGCCCCCATCCTACTGAACAGGAAGGCAAACAGGATCGGCATTCCCATCATCAATAGAATTTGCGGGTTACGGATACTATCTTTCCACTCTTTATTTATAATGGCTTGCAGTCTCTTCATGGAAAATGTCATTGCAATTCCCTCCCTGTCATTTGTACAAAAATATCGCCTAACGTAGGTTCATTCGAATGGATCGATAATAGCTTGCCTTCTTGCATCCATTGCCCAATGCGCTGCGCACTCTCTTCACTCTGCTGCAGCACCAGCTTGCCCTCACCTTCTACCAGAACCGTCATCGATTGATCGGCATGCGCCAGACGCAGCTGCTGCGGGGTATCAATCGCTTTGATCACGCCATCATGGATAAAGGCTACACGATCACACAGACTCTCCGCTTCCATCATGTTATGGGTTGTCAGAAAAATGGTGGTCCCTTCCCGATTCAATTTCCGCAATCCCTCATGAATATGCAGGGCATTGGCCGGGTCTAACGCCGACGTAGGCTCGTCCAGGAACAAGAGGTCCGGCTTGTGAAGAATGGCGCGTGCCAGCATCACTCGTTGCTTCATCCCTTTTGAGAGCTTCTTCACCATCGTTTGACGGTCATTGGCTAGATTGACCTCTTCCAGTACTTCGGCAATCCGTTTCAATTCCACATCGTACAACTTGCAGAACAGCTCCAGATTGTCTTGGATGGTGAGTCTTTCATATAAAGCGCTGTTATCGGTCAATATCCCGATCCGGCGCTTATGGTTGGCATCATTCATTTTATGGATAGGTTGACCGAATACTTTAACGGTGCCAGAGGTTGGAAGCAGTTGGGAAGTCAAAATTTTTACCGTCGTTGTTTTGCCCGATCCGCTAGGACCCAGGAATCCGAATATTTCGCCCTGATTAATATGAAATTGGATATGCTGTAACGCACTCTTGTTTCCGAATGCCTTCAGCAGCTGATTGACTTCAATGATTGGTTGCATGCTTGATCCATCCCTTCGGGTTTTCGTTATCGCCTTACACACTTCATGTTATGGCAACGCCAGAAAAGCCGCATTATATAAGGGATGAAAGGAGTATATCTGCCATTGAAACCTGCGATTTCTCCCTTGAACGGAGCAGCAATTCGGATGAACAAACCGCAATTAAATGCCAATGATCTTCTTTAATTCATCATATTTACTCTTGGATAGCGGAATAGAGCTCTTGGTTTGGTCGTCCAGGATTAAGCTGTAGCTGTTCCGTGTCCATGTGATGACTTCGCGGACCTTCTGAAGATTTACCAGGTACGAGCGGTGACAACGATAAAAACCAAAACCTTTGAGTCTCCCTTCCAGATCGCTTAACGACATGGAACAGGCATAGGTCCCTTGAAGAACATGCAGATTCGCGACACCTTCATGACTCTCGATATAATCAATCTCCGTCGGATCAAATAGAATGAGCTTGTCTCCCACCTTGGCCGGAATCTTCTCAAAACGCATGGGCTGGACAAAAACAGGGACCTGGCTTCCCGCTGGCTCCGGTTGTAAGTCTAGATCTACCGCCCCGACACTGGCGCCGGTTTCGGTAGACAACGATTTATCAGGTGAAGCGCTTATCTCGGCGTCTTCCGGCTTCGTTTCCATACCGGATTCCATCTCTGCTGTTGTATTAGGCCTAATCAACGTGACTTGGTTTTCTGCTTCTTCTGATTGGGTCTTCGCAAAAACCTCAGCGGATATGAAGTTTTTAGTAACGGAATCAGCTGCAGTTGGTGTACTTACCTGCTTCCCTACCATTGAAATAACTGGCTCTCTATCTCTATTTCTATCGTTTGGGTTAAGGAGATTTTGTTCTTCTTCCGCCGTCTCCAGCTTCTTAAATCCGGAATGGCTATATAAGTACACATCATTGGTCATGGAAATGGCTTGTTCCAGAACCATTGTCGTAATAATGATCGCTGTGCCTTCCTCCATCAGAGCCGGTATTAGATTGCGAATGATATAACTTGTCTCAAGATCGACGTTCTGCTCCGGATCTTCCATGAATAGAACCTGCGGATTATGTACGAGTGCGCGTGCGATAGACAATCGGCGCACTTCTGATGAAGTCAGCCGCGACACTCGGCTATCCCGCTTCTCTGCAAGTCCTAGCCGCTGCAATAACAGGTCCGTATCCAGCTCCGCCTCGTAGAGACGAGCGTAAAATTGAAGGAATTCGCTAACCTTCAGTCGCTCATAAGCTGTATCGGACAAAAGTTGAATCCCTATTTTCCTTCTAATGTCGCGTGTATTATGGGGGGTCAGCGCCTCTCCGTGAATCCATATGGAACCCTCAGATATCGACGTCTGCCCGATCATGGCGAGTAATAATTGATGTCCTAATTCATGATTACATTGAATAACAACGCATTGACCTGCTGTCACTTCAAGGTCGATATGCGGAATTAATACGGTACTGCCGGATGTCTTCTGCACGTGTCGTAGCTGTACTACACTCATCTGATTTGATATCCCCCTAGAATGTTGTTCCAACAGTACTATTTTAGTGGAATGATTTGGCTGAAACTACTATTTGTTTCGGATAATTCGCTAGCAGATGCTATTTCCCGAGAAATAATGACAAGTGATGTAGAAATAGGATTGAGATTTGTATGGATATTTTTGCATAGTAAAATAGTTCGTGTGTATTTAAGTTGATCGTATAATCTACAGTCATCCAGTTAATATATCAATATATAAAACACATGTTATGTCCGAATTCTGCGGTCTCCGCATAATATCTAATCCGCATTCATTTAGAAAAAGGAACAAAAAACATGCGCTCACATATCCGTGAGCGCATGGCTTGTACTTGTTCATCTATAGTGGAAAAAGGATAAAACTGCCGTATTCCTGCATCCGGTTCAGATTCAGTATTCAGCTATGCATCGTCTTCGAAATCAAATTTCAATCAGGCGATATGGCGGTATCAGGTGGATTACGTTCGATCTTGCTATCCATGCATATGTTGACGCGCTTCACCGCACAGAGGTTTAGACAAGGTCACTGGTTATTTCTTTACAGGCCCGGTAGATGCACCAACCACCAATTCCGCCGGCAATCGCTTCTCAACGGCTACATCATCGTGATTCATGATGCCCAGTACCGTCTCGATCGCCAGCCTCCCCATCCCTTCCTCGTTCTGCCGCATATGGGTAAACAAATAACCCTCGCCGATATTTAGCTGCGGACTGTCGAAGCATATGATGGATACATCCTCCGGCACCCGCAGACCGAGGCGCTCGGCCGCAACCTTGGCCAGCAAAGCAATGTTATATTCGATCGCAAAAAAGGCAGTAATCGAAGGGTGATCCTGCAGATGCTGCACGATCCGCTGGATTTCACGTTCAATATTGCTCTCATGGAAGGCATTGGGCAAAGTGGCCGTCACATCGCTAATCCAGATTTCCTTATCAAACGCGATGCCCCGGGCGGCATGAGCCTGCACGAACCCTTCAATCCGTTCTTCAACCGCTGTCGTATCTCTCGGTGGAGGAGACAGCAGGGAAATATGACGGTGACCCAAATCGAATAAATGCTCCACCGCCTGCACGGCTGCCTCAAGATTATCTGTACTAATGGAAGCCGCTGCGACTCCCTTCAGCTTGCGATCAATCAGGACAAGCGGGAAACGGGCAATGACCATCTTTAATATTTCAGCATTGAAATATTCCCCCTGAGCGGGAAATACAATGAGTCCGTTCACGCCGAGATTACGCAGCTTCTGAATGGATAATTCCTCATTATCCTGGTCTCCAAACGTTCTGCGCAGCACCAGAAAGCAGTCATTCTCCCTCGAATACTGCTCCATGCTGTAGACCAGGCGTGTTCCGTAGCTTGAAGAAAAGTCCGTAATGACAAGACCGATCATCTTCTCCCGGCTGGCCCCTGCAGCATCTGCGCTCTCGGAGGAGAATGGTTCTCTGTGCACCACAGGCTCATCCGGATCGGCTACGAACGATCCCTTTCCCGGCTTGCGTACAATCACGCCTTCGGCCGCCAGCAGGTCCAATGCTTTTTTGCTTGTGATTCGACTAACTCCGTATTCATCCGCGAGTTCCTTCTCCGAAGGGACTTTATCGCCTATCCGAAAAATATGGGTTGAGATCTTTCGCTTCATCTCATTAAAAATTTGTTCATACATCGGCTTCGTGGAAGCTGCATCTTTCAAATTGATATCCCTCCAACGGTACTCCAAAACCTGCTAATTTATATAACAATATAACATGATATATTTAAATTGTCCATGTTGAACGGATACCACTTACAAATTAAATGCAATCTGAACAGTCTTAACCATGACAAAACAGCGCCGAAGGATGGTCTTTCGCCGGAAAGACTCATGCTAAGGGCGCTGTCTCTGTCGACTACCTAATTCATTTTGCCGATGCTGGATGTACCCGCTCAAACAGAGCACGCCAATAAGGCTGACCGGCTGAGCTGTTCTATTCCTTCACAGCCCCCAGAACGATTCCGTGGATTAAGTAACGCTGCAGAAACGGATAAATGAGCAGAATTGGAATCATGGAAACCAGAATTTTGGCCGAGTTCAGGGTCGTGTTGGAAATTTTATTGAACTGCTGCAGCTGTTCGACCGAGAGATTCTGCATCTGGTCACGCGTCAGACTGAGCTGCTGCAGATAGGTTTGAAGCGGTATTTTTTCGCTGTCATTGATCAGGATGATTCCGTCAAAGAAGTTGTTCCAGTGACCGACGATGACAAACAGGGTAATGGTCGCCAGACTGGGCATGGAGATCGGGATAAAGATCTTGAGCAGGATTTTCAGCGGACCGGCACCATCAATGAATGCGGCCTCCTCCAGCTCCTTCGGAATGCCCTTGAAGAAGTTCATCAGGAGAATCACGTTGAAGACAGGAACCGCACCCGGCAGAACCAGTGCCCAGATGCTGTTGATCAACCCCAGCTTGCTGATCACCATATACCAGGGAACGATCCCGCCGCTGAAGAGCATCGTAAACACGATAATCCACATATATTGGTTTCTCGATCGGAACTGCGTGACGCTCCGCGACAACGGATAGGCCATGAGGATGGTCAAAATCATGTTGATCGCGCCCCCAAGCAGCACCCGTTCCACGGATATGAGAAACGCCTTCCAAAACTTCGTGTCATTCAATATCTGCCCGTAGGATGAGAAGTTCAGCTCCACCGGAAAAAAGTAGACCTTGCCAGCATTAACAGCCGTGCTGCTGCTGACAGACACCATAATCGTATTGACTATGGGAGCCAGCGACACAAATGTAATCAGAACGAGCGCGAGCATAATCATCAGGCGGGATAGCCTTGAGCCCAGCGTTTTGGATTGAATCATGCTAACCCTCCTAGAAAATCCTGTACCCCGCATACCTCGAGGCCAGCCTGTAGGATATAACAATCAGAATAAAGCTGATGACCGATTTCATCAGTCCGATCGCCGTTGCGAACGAATACTGCATATTGATCAGACCCATGCGGTACACAAACGTATCGATAATATCACCCGTCTCATATACCAGCGGATTATACAGGTTGAACACCTGGTCAAATCCCGCATTCAGCACATTGCCGAGACTTAGCGTGCCCAGCAGGATGATCGTCGGAAACATGCCCGGCAGCGTGATATTCAGCGTCTGCTTCCAGCGGCTTGCGCCGTCCATTGCGGCCGATTCATACAAAGCCGGGTTAATCGCCGTCAACGCAGCCAAATACACAATCGTCCCGTATCCGAATTCCTTCCAGGTATCCGTCACGATGAGCAGCGGCCTGAACCAGTCGTTGCTTGCCAGAAACATGATCCGCTCCAGCCCCAGAAACTCAAGGAAATTGTTAATCATGCCGTCAAAGGAAAAGATCATGGTCAGCATCGTACCCAAGACCACCCATGACATAAAATGCGGCAAATACACGATGGTTTGAATCGTGCTTTTGAAGAGCTTCAGACGCACCTCATTAAGCAGCAGGGCGAACACGATCGGTACAATCAATCCGAGAACAATCTTCCCGACCGCGATGACCAGCGTATTCACAAAAATCTGTTTGGCATCCGGCAGTTGAAACATATACGTGAAATTGTCGAGTCCTGCCCATGCGGAGCCGAATATCCCTTTTGCAGGGATGAACTTTTGAAAAGCCATGACCACCCCGAACATTGGTACAATCGAGAAAATGAACAGCATGACCATGCCGGGCAGCAGCATCGCATGGTAGGTCATTTCGTCAAAGGTTCTTCGTTTCTTTTTCCTCCGGTATCGTACTTCCCGCTCTGAATTGACGGTTGTTTCCACTTGCGCCATCGTCCGCTCCACCTCCATCATGTCCCTGTCAGGACAGGCCTTATCGAATGAAAAGCCCGCGCGGATGACCACCAATAGCCCTCCGCGCCAAGGCTCCTGCTTTCCTTATCTGCTGCTCATCTGGTTGACCTCTTCCGTAATCTCATCGCCGCCGGTACGCTTCCAGGTGTCCACAAACTTATCGAATTCATCAACGGGGGCTTGGCCCATGATGATTTTCAATATCGTCTCTTCTTCGAGCTTTTGGAGGTTGGCCCACTTCAGCTTCATCGTCTCGGTGGTTCCGTAGAAGCCTGCAGGAATCACTTCCAGATTCGGATTGTTCGCTTCGCGTTGACCCTCGATACGTGAGAGGTATTCGCCATAGGTGTTCACATCGACGGCATTGCCTTTCTCCTTAAACTCCTGATATGCCTTGAAGGATACCACCCTGTCCTCCTGAACGGCCGAAGCATCCCCGGATTGATCCGCCTTCATCAGATCGTCGTAATAACGCTTCAACACGTCGTCATAATCCACTTGCATCGGAATTTGCGTCGGATCATTGTTCCAACGACTGGCATCGGTCAGCATCTCGTCCGGATGCTCTTTCTTGTAGTTGATTGCATCATCCGTTAAGGAGTACAGGAAATCCGTAGTCAGATTGACCGACTTCATGATCGCTTCGGGATGGGCAAAATCCTTCTTCACCACGACGATACCGCCGCCCACCGGATCCTGACGGATCGTTTTGAATTTGCCGTTCTCGTCTACCGGTGCCGATACGGCAACCCAGACAGCATCGGGATCCTGCTTGATCGAGTCCTTGTAGTTGGTGTAGCCGATCCACCATGGATTAAACAGCATGCCTACCTGACCGTTGATCACAAGCGCTTCCTTCTCTTCATTCGACCGGACGGCGAACTGTTTATCTATCAAACCTTCCTTGTACATGGCGCTCAGCTCCGTCAGCGCCTGCTTCATCTCGGGCTGAACCGATCCATATACGACCTGGCCGTCCTTCTCGATCCAGTTCATCGGAAAGGCGCCATGCGCAGCGAATACCGGCGTAAAGTTCATGGCGTTGGAATCCATCACCATTCCGACCGTCTTGCCTGTTCCCGAGGCGTCCTTTTCCACGAATGTTCTGGCGAGGTTCCATACGTCCTCGACGGATTCCGGCATCTTCGCGCCGACTTTATCCACCCAGTCCTTCCGAACCCACAGCAGCTGGTGCTGGTTGCCGATATTCGTCATCGGAAGGCCCATGATTTTACCGTCGACCTTCACCTGGTTCAGCAGCAAGTCGCCATAGGAAGCGTAGATATTCTTGACCCCGTCGGATGCGGTTTTCTCGTACACCTCCGTCATATCGGCAATCAGGTCATTATCCACCAGCTGGTTGAAAATATCGCGGCTGACCAGCATAACGTCCGGCAGATCGCCCGTTGTCATCGATAACGAGAGCTTCTGATCCATATCGTCCGTCTCCCAAGCCACCTTGGCTTTCACGTTCACCCGGTCCTCTACGTATCGGGTAGCCAAATTGTCCTCAATCGTATCGCCTGGTGGCAGGTTGTTCACATGATTGGTATTCCGGCCGATCGTAAATTCCACCGGTGTCTCATATTTTCCGTAAGGCTCATAATCCTGCTCTGAAATTTCCGGCTGCGCGTTATCACTCTTGCCCCCGCCGCAGCCGCTGAATACGACCAGCATCATGCAGCCGAGCAGCAGAGAAGCCATCTTTCTGCGTTTGTTCATCCTGTCATCCCCTTTTTTCTTGTTTTGGTTGATAATCAAATTGTATGCGGTTTCAAAATTGGCGTATATGCAACATTTTTTGGATATGTATCACTTTTTTCATGACCTTCTTGTTCTCCACTTCAAACTACAAAAAAAGCGGCTGCCTCAGCACACCGCTTTCATGACCAATGCTATGGACGGAATAACGCTCGCTGTTCAGGAAGCCGGAATGACCATCGATACTTCCGTTCCGCTGCCTGACTCACTATGAATATCGAGTCCGTAATCCTGTCCGTAATACAGCTTGATCCGGTCATTCACGTTCCGAACACCGCAGCCCCCGCTCTCTCCGGCCAGCAGCCTCGCCGCCTGCACGGGAGTCATGCCCACCCCGTTATCGCTGACGATTAGTTTAATTCCCCCTTCGACCTGGCTGACCCCAATGTGGATCTGGTAATCTGCCCCTCTGGCCTCCACAAATCCGTGTTTGATGGCATTCTCCACAATCGGCTGCAGAATAAAATGGATGACCTCGGTATGCAACACTCTCTCATCAATATGATAATCGACGTCAAACCGCCCATCATTCATAATAAGCTGCAAATCCAGGTAAGCCTTGATGTGCTGCACCTCATCCTTGATCGTTGCCATATGCCTCCCCTGATTCAGCGTCGTTCTATAGAACCGGGCCAATGCCGATACCATATAACTCGTTTCGATATCCGCCTTCTTCTCGGCCCTCCACCGGATAAAGGAGAGGGTGTTGTATAGGAAGTGCGGATTAATCTGATTGATCAGCTTGTTATATTCGCTTTCCCTCTTGGCGATTTCGGCTTGATACACCTGGGAGATAAGGCTGTTGATCCGTTTCAGCATTTTGCCGATACCGTTGGTCAGCTCACCGAATTCATCCCTGGACGAGCTTTGGATAATGACATCCAGATTGTTCTGCTCCACCTTGTCTACTTTGTTCTTGATATGGATAATTCTGCGCGTGAAATTGTTGGAGATCACATAAATGAGCAGGAAGGTAATGATCAAGCTGAGGATCATGACAAACAATGTAATTTGAAAAATACCGAGCGCATTGGCGTATGCATTCGTGTTCAGCAAATGATAGTGAACCGTCCAGCCATTGTTAGCGAGTGATCGGCTTAGGCTCAGCCCGCTCGGCTCCCCATCCTCCAAACCGGCAGATGCATCCGGCGCCTTGCTTTCCTTGAATATCACCCGCTGCTCAGCATCCTCGATATGAACCGCCACATGCTCCGACAGCTTGTCCAGGTCTGCAAAGATGCTGTCATGCTGAATGGAAATGACCATGAAATTGCTGTCCTTCGGATTGCTGATCAGCTCCTGAACGAGATAAAGCTTCTCCCCGTCCACAATCCAGCGCCTGCCCCGAAATCCGTCATACCAAGACTTGCTCTTAAGATCCCCGATCGGCAAAATATTGTCGCGAATCCCCAGCAGCTCACCGGATGTATAAAAGGTAATGGCCTCAATATCCTCGTCCATCAGCCGGATGTTCGAGATCAACGGCTCCAGGATATCCCGGAAATCCAGGTACATGTTAAAATAGTTCTCTTCGTAATCCTTAATGAAAATTTGGGATAAATCCCGATTCAGCACCATGAACTCGCTCAGCGTATTATACCGGTTAATCTTGTAATCCATAATGTTCGCCACCTGCTCCAGGCTGGCTTCGGCCTCGCTCCGCAGTTCCTTCATCTGAATGCGATAGGACTGAATGAAGGAGAGCAGCCCGAGCAGAAGAATGGGAATGAGTGCAATCACCAAGTGGGACAGCAGCAGTTTGTTGCGGAACCTGATATCATTGAACTTGTTCTTGATCCACCCGATCATGGAGCACCCCGCACTCTCTATACTGTATCGGACTCACGCCGAACTTGCTTTTGAACAGCTTGGCAAAGTAGGAATGGTTATCGATGCCAACCGCTACAGCGATATCATTGACCTTCATATTGGAATTCTGGAGCAGATGGCTTGCCCGCCGCAAGCGGTAATCGGTCAAATACTTCGAGAAGTTCTCGCCGGTCTCTTTCTTGAACAAAATACTTAAATACCCCGGGGACAGATATACATCATGGGCTGCATCCGACAACGAAATGTCCCGCTGGTAATGATCCTTCACATAATCCTTGACCTGAAGGATAACCTTGGATTCCAACGACTCCTGCTGGTAGTCCCCTCCATAAGGGCTGATCTGGGTAATGTCCTCCATCACCTCCAGAAACTCCTCCCTGACCAGCGGCTTCAGCAAGTAATTTACCACGCCCAGCCGGATGGCGCTGCGGGCATATTCAAATTCGTCATAACCACTGCAAATGACAATCTTTAGATCCTGCTGCATCTTTCGGGCTTGTTTGCTTAGCGCAAGTCCGTCCATCAGAGGCATTCTAACGTCGGTGATGAGGATATCAATCGCATTTTCCACCAGAATCCGCTCCGCGCTCATTCCGTTCTCGGCCTCCAATACTTGAAAGGGGAAGCGGTACTGAGAGATCAAATCCTTAATGCCTTCTCTTTGAACGGACTCATCGTCAACAACAAGAACATTAAACATCATGAAATCTCCTTTGCATATGAAAAGTATGGGAAATCATACAGGAAAATATAGGTTGTTATAAATGGTATGCCTGTTATGTCGTAGTATATCATAGAATTCGGAAAGGGCTTTCATAATCATGCTTAAGCCTGCTTATCCGTTTCACCTTTGGATAACTTGAACTATGCATGATCATCACGACGGTTGCCAATCCTATACATCATATTCTTTATTTAGCGGGGAGGGAGATTATTTGGAGCGTTTTGACCCGGAACTGGTCTTTTTTGAGCCGGACGCGTTGGAGTATCCGCTTGGAAAGAAGCTGTATGCATGGTTTGAAGAATTAGGTACCCCCATTAAAATGACGACCTCTCATAATAGGGTGACCGGCATTCCAGGAGAATCGGAAACTGAAAAATACCGCAACGCCAAGAGAACGCTGGTTGTCGGGATCAGGAAAACATTGGACTTCGATACCTCCAAGCCGTCAGCGGAATATGCCATCCCGCTAACTACCGGATGTGCGGGACATTGTCATTACTGCTACCTGCAAACGACGATGAGCTCGAAACCCTATGTGCGGATTTACGTGAACCTGGATCAAATCCTGGATAAAGCAAAGGCCTATATCGAGGATCGGGCCCCGGAGATTACGCGTTTCGAAGCTGCTTGCACGGGGGATCCCGTATCGCTTGAGCATTTGACCGGAGCACTTGCCTATTACATTGAATTTATGGCCAAGCAGGAATATGGCCGACTGCGATTCGTGACGAAGTTCGCCAACATCGATTCCCTTCTGAATATCGATCACGGCGGCCATACCAGGGTCCGCTTCTCCATCAATTCCGATTATGTCATCCGTTATTTCGAGCCGGGCACCTCTTCCTTCGAAGAACGGATTGAAGCCGCGGGCAAAATTGCCGAAGCCGGATATCCGTTAGGTTTCATCATTGCCCCGATCGTCAAATATGACGGATGGCAAGAGGGATACTGGCATTTGTTAGAGAAGCTTCATGAGCGATTAAGCCATGTGGAGGTAGAGGATCTGACGTTCGAGCTCATTCAACACCGCTTTACCAAAACGGCCAAAAACACCATATTAAAGCGTTACCCCAAAACCAAACTGAATATGGACGAGGAAGATCGGCAGTTAAAATGGGGAAGGTACGGAAAGTTTAAATATGTCTATAAGGCCGAAACCGTCGAGGAATTCCAGCAGTTGTTCGAGAAGGGGATCCAAGAATATTTCCCTCGTGCGAAAATTGCCTATTTTGTTTAATTGCAGAGACTTGAGGGGCCCAGGCGGTTATTATATGTCTCCAATCACAACATAACGGACACCTCACGGTGCCCGCTATTCGTATGATCTGTATCTATTCCTTCTACTTTTCATCGAAGGGTCACGGTCTCTTCGTTCTTGTGTTCTTGGTCGTACATCCAGACCTTAATCTCATTGATATCCATCGGCTTTCCGTAATAATAACCCTGCATGACATGGCAGCCAAGTCCGGTCAAAAAGTCGATATGCTCCTTGTTCTCTACACCTTCCGCAATGACATCCAAATTCAAATTCTCTGCCATAAGAACGATGGCGTTGACGATGGCGCGTTTGCTGGGCGTGTCCAAATCATTGGTGAACTGGCGGTCCAGCTTTAGAGCATCAATCGGAATCCGGTCGAGGAGTCCAATCGAGGAATAACCGGTTCCGAAATCATCCATGGAGACCTTGACCCCCAAGGACCTGATATTCCCAAGCTGGCGGATAATATCATTCACATCGTGCAGCACCATGGACTCTGCTATCTCCAGCTCTAACAAGCGAGGTTCCAGATTCGCCTTGTCCAGCACGTTTTGAATAAGCTCCAGCAGATTGTCGCCATGAAATAAACGAATCGATAAATTCACCGAGACGGGCTGGACGATTCCTCTCTCCTGCCACACCTTGCACTGTTTGCATGCTTCCTCAAGCGTCCATCGGGTCATCGGTATAATCAGCCCCGTCTCTTCCGCAATCGGTATGAATTCAAGCGGGGATACCACGCCTAATCGGGGATGCTTCCAGCGGAGCAGCGCCTCAAATCCGACCAAGCGATCGCTCTGCACATTCCATTTCGGCTGATATGCAATGAAGAATTCCTTCAATTCAAGCGCTCGCTGCAGGTCCTTCTCCAATTCCATTTTACGAACCTCTTGAAGACCCATCTCCTCGTCATAGAGGCATTGCTGATTCTTGCCCAGCCCCTTCGCTTTATACATGGCGGTGTCCGCATTCTTCAGCAGCGTCGTACGGTCAGAGCTATGGACAGAACCGATGCTGATTCCGATGCTTGCCGTCACATACAGCTCGTTACCGTCGATATGGTAGACGTTTTTTATTTTTTGGAGTATATCGTCTGCTAAGCGCTGGGCATAATTGGGGTCGCTTCGCTTTAAAATAATCAGAAATTCGTCCCCGCCGATCCGGAATACCTGCTGGCCGCTTCCAATGAATTGACGCAGTCGCTTACCCACTTCCTGGACCAGCATATCCCCAACATTATGACCCAGCGTATCGTTGATCGCCTTAAATTGGTCCAAATCCAGAAACAGGATCGTAATTTTCTCCGTCTCGGCATTCGTCTCAAAGAATCGGTTCATTTCATTTCGGTTAGGCAATCCCGTGATGGTATCCTGATAGGCCAGCTTTTCCAGCACATGCCGGTCAAAGAACATCGCCCCCCAGGAAATCAGCAGGATGACAAAAATCGTGACCGTCACACCATACAGAAGCAGAAAATCGACAGACTGCGGCTGCTGCGTGATCATACCGGCATGAGCCTCAAACCGTGCAGCTTTCATGCCGGTATAATGCATCCCGCATACGGCAAATCCCATGACAACCGCCGAGCCCCACTTGAGAAAGCTGGACTTGGGATGATTCCGAAAGCGGAGAAACAATAATAAAGCCGCATAGGAAGCTACCAATGCTATGATGGCGGACAGTACCCAAAGGCCGTGATCATAACTGATCTCAGCATGTATGACCATGGCTTCCATTCCCATGTAATGCATGATGACAATGCCGCTTCCCATAATGAAACCGCCAATGGCGATTTTGGACCAGTTAATATTTTTGGGCATCGTAATATAAAACGCGATGAAGGAGGAAACCACGCTGGCTAACATCGACATGATGGTCAGAAAGACATCGTACCTCACATTCATATTCATGTGCATGGCCAGCATGCCGACAAAATGCATGGACCAAACGCCGCTTCCCATGACCATAGCGCCGCCGAATAGCCAAAAAAACTTGGATTTGCCGTTCGCCTCTGAAATTTTGGATGTAATATTTAAAGCCGAGTATGAAGCAAGTATCGCAATCGCAATTGAAAGCCCAACAATATAATAGTTATAATTGCCGTCCATCTGAGCTGTGCACACCCCTTTTGTGAGTAATTCTTAAGTCCTATGAAGATCATACGTTTCCTAGCGGATAACGTTTCTATTAATTCACGGTGACTCGCCCCTGTGCATGCCAGGAAAAGGCAATCCTTATTTTCACGGCCACCCTAGTCCTGCACTTCTCCATATTATATCTATAGTAACTATTCAATTTCTCGACAAACAAAGAAAGGTGCGAATGCGCCCGGATTTTAATGAGTCTAAAGAACTAATTATTCTACGGAGTTCGGGGCTATTCCTCTATCCTATGGAAAATATGGAGCGACAATTTTAAAAATAAAAAGCTACGGACCCTTATTAGGTCAGCAGCTTTTATTTTGTCTGTCCTCAAGGTGTAATTACCTTCGATTTTCCATTCAAGTACTTCTCGCCCCATTCACAGATTTGATCAAGGATCGGTTGTAGTGAAACGCCCAATTCACTCAGCTCGTAGACGACCTTAGGCGGCACTTGATTAAAGACCGTTCGCGTGATAATCCCATCCTCCTCCAGCTCCCGCAGCGTCTGCGTTAACATTTTCTGCGTAATATCCGGCATCTGCTTCTTTATTTCACTCGTTCGCTTGGGGCCATAACTTAAGTGGCACAGCACAATGACCTTCCATTTGCCGCCGATGACATCCATGGTCGCCTCAGACGGAATATTGTATTGTCGCTCCCCATTCATAAGAACTTCTCTCCTTTTCGAACGGAAGTGGCATCGGACTGATAACAGGCACTTTGGGGTACTAATGATACTTTTAGGTACCTATAGAACAATTAAGTGCGTACTTCCTTTCCGTCATTATATGTTACATAATCCCCTTATACCAGTACTTCAGCATGGAAATTGGAGGTGAAATGGCATGCAGCGTATTTACATTGCCGGAGGTTATGGCGTAATCGGAAGTGCTGTTGCCCGGCATATCCGAAAGATCAATCAAGATGCCGAGATTATACTCGCCGGAAGGCATCCCGAGAAGGGGAGCTTATTAGTGCAAGAGCTGGGGAACGCCCGTACCGCTTTTTTAGATATCCGCCAGGGTCAGTCTCCAGCGGAGCTGGATCAAGTCGACCTTATCGTTTCTACCATTCAGGATCCGGCCGACCTCCTCATTCAAGAGGCCCTTGCAAAAGGAACTGCACATATCGGGATTACGAAGCTTGCCGACGAACTGACGCCGATTCTATTCGCCATGCAAAACCATCCCCCTCAAGCGCCGATTGTGCCTTTGGGACATTCGCAAGCGGGGATCCTGACCTTGGTCGCGTATCAGGAGGCGAAGTCTTTCCGAAGCATCCAATCGATCGGTTTGACTGGTCACTATGATGAACGCGATCCGATGGGGCCTATGACGCTCGAGGAAACCGAAGGGTTTATCAGCCGTGCTCTCCTCCGGGAAAACGCGATATGGAAATGGGTTGAGGCTGCGAAGTATCCGAGAAGCATAAGTCTTTCAAACGGTTCCCGGGTAGAAGGCCATCCCATGAGTTTATTGGATGTTCCAAGCCTCGGGGCTGTTACGGGAGCGCCTAATATTCGATTCGACTTCGCCATCCATGACTCCATAGGAACACGGGCTGGAGGCAGGGCATCCCAAGACCTCTACATTGACCTTGAAGGCGTACTTCTTGACGGCCGTTCCACGAAACGGAGAATCGCGTTGACCGATCCGAAAGGACAGGCGCATTTTACGGCCCTCGGGATTCTCCTTTCCATTGAGCGCATTCTGGGCTGGGACGGCTCACCTCCTGCTTCCGGAGGCTTCTATCTACCGGAAACGTTGGTTCCTCTTGAAACTGCAATGAAACGTATTGAACAATTCGGCATTCAAATTCGAAGAGAAGAAAGAGACGGTGAACCTTCATGAAGGTATTAACGGTTGTTACGCATCCACGCGAAAATTCCTTTACTTTTGCAGTTACCGAAAAGTTTATACAGGGGCTTCGGGACTCCGGGCATGAAGCGGAAATTCTGGATCTTCACCGCATCGGTTTCAATCCAGTCCTGTGGGAGGCAGACGAACCCGATTGGTCTGATCCTAACAAACGGTATTCTCCTGAGGTTGAGGCCGAAATCGCACGAATGAAGGAGTACGACGCGCTGGCCTATATCTTCCCGGTGTGGTGGTACGGAATCCCGGCCATGCTGAAAGGGTATATCGATCGTGTCTGGAATCATGGCTTTGCTTACGGCGGCGGATCAAAGCTTCATCACCAACAGGTGTTATGGCTGGCGCTCGCGGGAGCTTCGGAAGACCATTTTGCCAAGCGGGGCTATGATCAGATGTTATCCCTTTCCCTCAATATCGGGATGGCCGACTACTCCGGAATCAAAAATTCCCGTGTGGAATTCTTCTATGATACGTTAGAAGGCAGACCGGAGCATATGGAGAGTTTGCTCGAACGAGCTTATCAGCTAGGATTGCATTATGCGGATTCTGGTGCATGATGCATTCTGGGCAATTCATCCCGAACGTATTACTACATCACCCTCGAATCTGATGATGGAGACCGGAAGGTATACCCCGATGCCAAAGGCGTAACTAAACGCCATACGGCATACGGTGAAAATAGATGCAGCATGTACACATAATAGTGCATTCACGGTCCCTGAAGAACACAACAGCCTTAGTCCGCGATGAATCCTGGACTAAGGCTGTTGTTGGATTGGCTTGAAAGATTAACACAGAAGCTTATCCATTACGCATTGCTGCCCGTTTCGATGGGTTCATTCACTTCGATCAGTTCAACAACGGCCTCGCTCTTCAGCGTATTGCCGATCGTGCAGGCGCGCTCTACAACAGATTTCAGCTTCTCCTTGTACGCTGCCTCCAGGGTTGGCGGCAGTGTGACATGGACGTTGAAATGCGAGAACTTATTGCTTTTATCCTCTGCCTTTACCGATGACACTTCGATATGAATGGAAGACTTATCGTAATCCACGCCGTCGTAAGCCATTATTTTTTGGAGCGAGATGGATACGCACAGCGCCAGGGACGCTTCCAGCAGCTCTCTCGGAGACAGGCCGCCCTCCAGATTCGGGCCATGGTTTCCTGCGATCTGAAACCCAGCTTCATTGAATATTTGATCCTGGCCCTCTATGATTTTTAACGTTGTCATGTTCTAGCCTCTTTTCTTTTAGTCTTCGTTTCAGGATGAACGGCTCTCATCAACCAGATGACAAGCTACCTTTTGGCTCTGCCGAACTTCTCTTAAAGCCGGAACTTCTGCCTTGCATAGATCCGTTGCATAGGGACAGCGCGTATGAAAAACACAACCGCTTGGCGGCGATAAGGGGGACGGGATTTCCCCCCGCAACATGATCCGTTCCTTTAATCGGCTGCGGGTAAAGTCAGGTACCGCCGAGAACAGTGCCTTCGTATAGGGATGCAATGGCTCATGGAACAAATCGTCCGTCAAAGCCTCCTCCATTATTTTTCCGAGATACATAATCCCGATCCGATCGGAAATATAACGAACCACGCTGATATCATGCGTAATAAATAATAGCGTTAATTTCAATTCCCGCTGCAGGTGCTTGAGCATATTCAAAATTTGCGACTGAATGGAGACATCCAGTGCCGAGACCGGCTCGTCGCATACGATAATCTTCGGATTCATAATAAGCGCGCGCGCCAAGCCTAAACGCTGGCGTTGACCACCTGAGAATTCATGGGGAAAACGGAAATAATGCTCCGGCTGCAGGCCCACGGTTTTCAAGATGTGAAAGACTTTTTCCTGACGCTCTGCCTTGTCACCCATTTTATGAATAATCAGGGGTTCCTCCAGAATCCGGCCGATTCTCTTCCTCGGGTTAAGTGAGGAGAACGGATCTTGAAAAACAAGCTGTACGTCCCTGCGGAAGTTCCGCATTTCCTCCCTCGACATCGCAGCCAAATCCCGGTCCCGGTATAGAACCTGACCTTGGCTTGACGGGGTTAATCCTAAGATCGTACGCCCCGTGGTGGTTTTACCGGAACCGGATTCTCCAACAAGACCGTACGTTTCTCCCTCTCTTAATTGAAAGGAAACATCCGTTACGGCTTTCACATATCCCTTGGCGCCCCATAACTTACCGAAAGATCCGTACACCGGAAACTGCTTGTGAAGGGAGCTTACTTTTAAAATCGAATGTTCAGATGCTTGTTCCAACGGTTGTCTCCCTCCCTTCCTGCTCGGATATAGCCTCGTAATGCCAGCACTTCACTCGATGGTCTGTATGGGCCATTCGCATCGGCGGCTCCGAGGTACGGCATAACTCATCGGCATAGGGACATCGTGTAGAAAAGCCGCAGCCCTGAGGAATATCCGTGAGTGAGGGCACCGTTCCCTCAATGACATGAAGCGGATCCCTCCTGTCTCCTTCCAGCTTGGGGATCGATTGAATCAGTCCCTGCGTATAGGGATGCAGCGGCGTGTGAAACAAGCGCTCCGTAGGGGCTTCCTCCACGATTTGTCCTAAGTACATCACCTTCACACCCGTACAAATTTCCGATACGACACCCAGATCATGCGTTATGAACAGCACGCCCATGCCCATTTTGCGGTTCAAGTCTGCAATGAGCTCCAGAATCTGCGCTTGAATCGTTACGTCGAGCGCGGTTGTCGGTTCATCCGCTATCAAAAGGTCGGGCTCACAGGAAAGCGCCATGGCAATCATTGCACGCTGCTGCATTCCTCCCGACAGCTGATGGGGATATTCATCCACTCTCACTTCCGGAGATGGAATACCCGTCATCCGCAAAATCTCAATGGCTTGCTGACGGGCCTCTTTCTTGGACTTCTTCTGATGGAGGCGTATAGCTTCACCGATTTGATTGCCAATCGTATATACGGGACTTAGGGAGGTAAGCGGGTCCTGAAAAACCATGGAGATTTTGTCGCCCCGGACCGCCCGCAATTTAGAATGCGGGAGAGACAGCAGGTTCTGCCTCTCAAACAGAATCTCTCCCTCGTACTCGATCGCATCCGTATGGTCCAGCAGCCTCATGATCGATTGGGACATTACGCTTTTTCCGCTGCCGGATTCCCCGACAATGCCGATGATGTCGCCTTTATTCATGGAAAAACTGACTCCGTTGACGGCCGTCACTTTCCCCCGCTCGGTATGAAAATGGGTTTTTAGATTGTTCACTTCCAATAGAGGCTCGTTATTCATGAAAGTACCTCCAGCTTTATATTCATGACTTTCTCAACTTTTGCTTCACGCGGGGATCCAGCAAATCACGCAGCCCGTCGCCCAGCAAATTTAAGCTCAGGACAGACAGAACAAGCGTTGCTCCTGGAAATACAACCATCCACCATGCCTTGTAAATAACAAGCTTGCTCGCCTGCAGAATATTCCCCCAGCTGGCTTCAGGCGCAGGAATGCCCGCTCCGAGAAAGCTTAGCGCGGCCTCGGAAATAATGGCTTCGGCAAACACGAAGGTAGCCTGCACCAGTAGCGGAGATAGCGTATTGGGCACGATGTGCTGCCATATGATGCGCGTGGAGCTTGCCCCCTGGACATGCATCGCTTCGATGTAGGTTTGCTCGCGCACCACCAGCGCGGCCGAGCGAACGACCCGGGCGATATTCGGCGTGAACACGATAGTTAGCGCCGTGATGACATTGATGGCGGATGCGCCGAGTGCAGCCATCAAGGCAATAGCTAACAAGATGCCCGGAATCGCAATCAATCCGTCACAGATGCGCATGAGAATATGATCCAATGTTTTGTAGTACGTGGCATAGACGCCGATCACGAGCCCCAGAGCGGAGGACAGCAGCGCAACCGCCAGTCCTACGCTAATCGATACCCTGGCGCCGTAGAGAAGCCTGGTTAACAAATCCCGTCCGAATTCGTCGGTACCCAGCCAATGCTCGGCCCCTGGCGGCATTAAACGTTCCACAACCTTCATGTCATACGGACCGTAGTTGGTGAAGAGCGGTCCGATCAGCGCCAGAATCACCAATAAAATAAAAATGGTCGCTCCGATCAAAAGCCCATAGTTCGACCTCAGTCGGCGATATCCTAGTGCACGCTGCTCTTTTTTAAGCTTTTTACTGACTTGAGCGACGTATTCTTTTTCCTGAACAGTTGCCAATCCAATCACACCTCTTTTATTTGCGTTCCAAACGAACACGCGGATCAACCGCTCCATAAAGCAAGTCGATGATTAAGTTGATGGTGACGTACATAAGCGTAACGACAAGCACCACGCCTTGGATCACCGCGAAGTCCCTTCTGGCAATGGAATTCAAGATCAATTGACCCAATCCGGGAATATTGAATATCGCCTCCACGACCACGGCCCCTGTCACCAACGTGCCAAACGTTTGTCCAATGACGGTCAGAATGGGCAGAAACGCGCTCCGAAACGCATGTTTGAACAGCACCTTCATTTCATGCAAGCCTTTGGATCTGGCTGTCTTGATGAAATTCAAATTCAGCACTTCCAGCATGGACGAACGGGTCATCCGCGTAATCAGGGCTGCCTGTATGGTCCCGAGGGAAATGCCGGGAAGAATCAGATACTTCATATGTTCCCAGAGCCCGCTGCTCAGCGGTTCATATCCAGCCACTGGCAGCCACTGCAGCTTGACGCCAACAAACAGCATAAGGAACAATCCCAGCAAAAAACTTGGTAAAGCCATGCCCAGCAAGGATATCCCCATCAGCGTATAATCTGCGATGGACCCTCGCTTGTAAACAGCGATAATCCCGAAGGGAATCGCCAGTATAATTGCGATAACCTGTGCCAGAATGGCCAGCGATAGCGTGGGGGTTACATGCTCCGCAATCGCTTCGCTGACCGGCTGATTCATGAAGATCGAATCCCCAAGATCCCCCTTGAACACGTTGATTACCCAGCTCGTATATTGTTCGAGTATGGGGCGGTCCAATCCCAGGTCCTGATTCAGCTGCTGTATTTCCTCCTGTGACGCCTCCATGCCCAATATGGCCGCCGCCGGATCCCCTGGCGTAATGTGGATGATCAGAAAAATAGCGATGGTGACAACGGCCAGTACAGGAATCAACGACAAAAGTCTTTTCGTAATATAAGCCAGCACGGCAAACCCCTCATTTGTACATGGTCTATGAATCCAATTTCAAAAAAGGAAGGTGTTATCGAAGTTACTCCGGTAACTTGTAACACCCTCCATATACGCTTACTTCGCTACTTTGGCATTCCAAACCACCGGTGCTTCGAACAACTCGAAGCCTTCAAGCTTCTTCGTTGTGGCGACGACGCCATTATAATGGCCGATCACGGTGGAGGAAGCAAATTCGTACAGGAAGCCCTGCAGCTTCTCCCATTCCTGCTTGGCGGCTTCCGGCGTAGCTGCGCCGCGAATATCAATCAGTGCCTGCTTGACCGTTTCATTATCAAGACCGGCCCAATCCGGATTGACGGCCAGCAGCTGCGGCGGCGTAATCTGGTAACCCGTACTGGCAACAAATATGTCCCACTTGGAGCGGTCGTTCTTCGTTTCCAGGAATGTCGGGAAATCGAAGTTCTCCACTTTTACGTTCATGCCGATCTGACGAAGCTGCTCCTGAATGACCAATGTCGCGGTGTACATCTCATTGTAGTCCTTGGTCGTCAGCAGCGTGATTTCTTCGCCGTTATAACCGGCCTCTTGCAGCAGCTGCTTGGCCTTCTCCGGGTTGGACTGGTTGTAATACTCCGCTCCGGCATCGGTTGACCATTGGACCTGGTTCGTATTCAGGTAACCCGGTGCCAGGGAGTATAAATCCGGCTTGGCGAAGCTCGCCAACATGATCTCCTCATTATTAAACGCGGCGAGAATGGCCTGTCGAATCTTAACGTCCTTTAACAATCCTTCGCTGGTATTGAAAAATGCCGTCAGGGCACCGCCAGGGAACGAGAGCAAATTGATATTGTTGTCGGCGGCAAGCTCATCATAGCTTTCGATCGGAATGCTGTCCGCCACATCGTACTGTCCGGTCTTCACGCCAGCAATGCGTGTGGAGTGGTCGGTGACAAAATGAAAGTACAGATTCTGGGTAGGAGCTTCTTTTCGCCCGTCAAATCCGCTTGGCTCCGTATCCGCCACCTGATGATAATCTTCATTACGCACCAAGTGTATGTACTGATCCTGCTTCCATTCCTGGAATTTATAAGGTCCTGTACCGATGTACTCCTTGATTCCGTCAGCCGGCGCTGCGTCTACAATCTCTTTCGGCATGATGGAAGGGAACTGCGCTTGCGATGCAATAAGAATCAACACGTCGGATGTAGGCGCCTCTACAGTCAGCTTCACGGTATACGTATCGACGGCCTCAAATTTAGCATTCGTCAGCAGCACCTTCGCACGGGACGAAGTCACCAGCCAGCGGTTCATCGAGGCTACAACATCCTCGGACGTCATCTCTTTCCCGTTGTGAAACTTCACGCCTTGGCGAAGGGCGAACGTATACGTTAAACCATCCTCACTTCGTTCGACCGACTCTGCCAGAGCCGGTACGGGCTCATAGTTTGCATTCAGCGTGTAGAGCTGTTCGAAGATGTTGCCTGCCGTATCCAGCGCGACCGCCGATACCGTCAAGGCCGTATCCAACGTAGGCGGCTGTGCCGTAAGTGCAATGTTCAGCTCGTCTTTGTACTCTTGTTGTTCGGCTTGCTTCTCACTTCCTTTGTCTTCGGCTGCGCTCTCTGCCGCCTGGTCGGAACCATTGCCGCATGCCGCGATCAACATCATCAGCACGATTGACGATAAGAGTAAACCTAACTTTCTGGCTTTCATTGTAATCCCCCCATGTAGTAGACATATGCATATGAAATGTATGCATCATGCTCTGTCAAAAACTTGTGAAACGAACGCACCCCTAAAATCTAAGTTATCTGGTAGGTTTAATAAGTTATGCACATACTAATAGATTCGCTATTTGCTGTCAATGCAATAATTGATCGTGCTTGAATTAATTTCCTGTTTCGAGTAATTCATGATTTCATCCTTGGTTTAGGCGACCTTCTTCTTCGGCTGAATACGCTGCGGCAGACCCCTTCGTTAACTAAAAAAAGCCCTGGTTTCGACATGAACCAAGGCTTTCCGTTTATTCAATTGCTGGGAAACTTCGCAGAATCTTTTCCTTGCGTCCCCTCATATACCATTGCCCCCACGGATGGAGTTTATCGAGCTCCCCTCCACAGGCATGGAATAGCTTCATATAACGCCCCATTTCTCGCAGCTTCATGAAATACGGGATTTCTCGAAACCACTGTTCCTCCAGATGATGCTCCAGACGGTATCCCTCCAGAAACGGGGTCAGAAACGGACCCGGCTCCACATCCGCCCCTTCGGTTAAACCCGAGAAAAACGCGGCGACCGCAATATCATCAATGAACCATGAATATCGGCTGGCATCAAAATCAATCAAGCATAACGAATCCTCATAGACAAAAAAATTGCCGTAATGAAAATCCGCATGGATCAGTCCATAAGCGTCCACAGCAATCGGAAGCTCCGATATATAATGGAGCAATGCCTCATAACGACGGGTGATCCCTTTCTCGGTTAGCGGCAAATCGATATGCCGAACTTTCTCCGCCTCATCCGACCAATCAGGCCGTTTTGTAACGGGATCCAGATGGGTATACCCCTTGGTGATGCGATGCATGCAGCCCATGAATTGGCCCATTCGCCTGTATAAGCGCTCATCGGCATCGTTCTCTCCGACCGGACGCCCCTTGGCCTCCTCGTAACAAACTGCCGTATATTCACGGTCCTCCATCCGGATTCGCTCCGCAAGGTTTCCGGCCGCCGAATGGAGCGGCCTCGAAACGCAGACTCCCTTACTTCCGAGAAACTCGACCCACTGCACCTCGCCCTCAATTTTTACATACGGTTTGTGGGACTCATCCGTTATGCGCACATAAACGATCTTGGCACCAAGTTGATAAGAACGGATAAGGCTGTGTTCGGAAACATGCGTCTGTACCTTATCCTTCTCCAAGAGTCCGAACTTGCTTGCAGCGACGGCCATAAGTTCGTTCCGTTGTTCCAATTGCAGCGCCTCCCTTCAATACGGATGATCAAACGTTTCACTGATCATTGATTTCTGCATTGGATAGCCGGCTCCTGCATTTAACCACTATAATAAGGGAGGAAAACTACGGCTCTTCTCCTGTTTTTACGTTTACAACGGTTATCGATTTATAAGCGGTCCTTGTGCGGGCCGCTGTTTCCGCCGATGTATACACTTTTGTTGTCGTCAAAAGGGTGGGAGGATATAATACGGATAAAATAAAATCGTCATGTTTGAAAGAAGGCTCGATAATGAATCCCGAAACCCGAAATGCCCGAACGCAACTCATCATCGAAGCAGCAGAGTACGTATTTACACATAAAGGCATTGAAACAGCCACCATGCAGGATGTCGCCACCGAGGCCAACATGGGCATAGCCACCATTTTCCGGTTTTTTCCGCGTAAGGAGAAACTCGTCGTTGCCGTTGCTACGAAAAAGCTGGAGGCCGTTCTCGAAACCTTCCGTTCCATCGCGGAACGGCCGATTTCCTGCATGGAGAAGCTGGAGCTGCTGTTCGACCACTTCATTTCCCTGCTGGAGCAGCAGACGAGCTCGAACGTCAAGCTGCTTGAGAACTTCGAGAGTTATGCCGCCCAGTTCACGGAGCCTCTGGAGGACATCGAGCTGTTTAACGCCGTCTACCGGGACATATCCCAGGTATTCTCAACGATTGTGGAACAAGGCATTGAAGACGGATCGGTTCAAGCCGATCTTCCGATTTCCGAGACGCTGACCACCATCGTGAATACATTCGGCATTTTTGCCAGAAAGCTGTCCCTCCAGAAAAACATCCTAGTGGTCGAGCCGGACCTCGCGCCGGAGAAGCAGCTGGCGATTCTCAAGCACATTCTGCTCAACTATTTGCGAGCCTAGGCTCGGACTAAGTAAAAAGAGTGCGCAGCATCACGACTGCACACTCTTTTTTTGATGATATCCCTGGCTTCCCCTATAAGCCCAGCTTCTGCCCCCGCTCCAAGCGCTGGATCTGCTGCTCACCCGTGACCGCCAGCTCACTGAACTGATGGATCGTCTCACGCATCCGCGGGAGAGCCTCCTGCTTGTATGTGCTGATGGAATCGAGCGCCGACAGCACATCCGTGAACGCTTGCTTCAAGGTATCGACGGAGATGCTCGTTTCCAGCGACTGCTTGTGGATCGCCGCACCTTGTTCCTTCAGCATTTTGGAGGTAGCGCTGATCAGGTTGTTCGTGGTTTCGTTCAGCAGCTCGATTTTCTTCAGGACAATCTTCTGGTTGTACAGGGCACTAGCCACCGTGACCGAGATTTTCAGCGCCGTTACCGTTACGTTTCTCGCTCGATCCACGCCGCGAATTAATTCTTTGTTGTTCCGAATGACCACTTCAATGGCCATGATTCCCTGCTGGTTCACGACCAGCATCTGCTGCAGGTCCATCACGCGCTGGCGCAGCGGAAACAGCACCTCCTCGGTGATAAACCGGATTTTATCCTCCGACTCCTGCCGTATTTTAGCCGCCTCGACCTGAGACTCGATCTCTGCGTCCATGAGCATGCCCAGCTGAATTTCCTTTTGCAGCTTTTTGGTGAGCTCGCGGAGGGTTTGCTGTTCAATCTCCAGCGTGGTGTTGTCGTTCTTTAATACGGTTTTTCCTTTATCCAGGGAAATAATGATATCCGAAATGACGGCATCAGCCTTTTGAAACTTGGCAAAATATCGGCGCAGCGGGTTAAACACCATGCCCAGCAGCCCACTCTTTGCAAAATCTACGACGCTTGGGTCCAGATCCTTCAGCTGCAGCTGCAGCTCCGTTAACCCTTTAGCCACTTGACCGCCTTCGTCCCCGGTTTTCGATAATCTCCCCACCTGAACCTGCAGGAGCGCATTCTTCTCCGAGGAGGATCTCATCGAGCTGATCCCAAAGCTTTCAATGGATTGCAGCACTTGTCTTCGCTTCTCGAGCGATTCGATATCCAGCTCCATGATGGCCTGCACATTGTTAGCCGCCAGCTCCTTCAACTGCGTGACTTCTTCCGGCTCAGGCTTCACCTGCTCTTCAATCGCCGTCTTAATCTCTTCGGGACGAATGACTTCCATCGTAAATGACAATATAACCCCTCCTCCAAATTTCTGTGTTAACCAGATTCACATCGTATGAAAAATTGCTACATCTGCACATTCAGCAGCTGGCCGATTTTGTAGACGACATCGTCGGTATCCGCGTTGATGCTCGCAGCTTCATTGATGCTGGAAATGCTCTGGAGCGCCTGGATGTCGGCATTATAGCCAATCGTGTATACCGGGATTTTGTAGGCTTGGATCAGTTCTCGAATATCGTCGAGGGAATGCCCGACGTTCGTCTCTCCGTCACTCAGCACAAAAATCAGGGGCTTCACGTCCGGATTCGCCGCCATCTCGTCCTGGAGCATCTTCATCGCCACCACGATGCCGTCAAAGGTCGCAGTATTCCCGCTGGCCTCAAGGTTGTTGATCGCTCCGACAAACATCGACTGCTGATTCAAATCGTACTTGCCGATCGGAAGGTTGATCGTAACGTCCGTGGAATACGATACGAAGCCGATGCTGTTGTCCCGGCCCAAATATTTCTGTCCCGTTAACAGCGATTCCTTGAGACGGTTTAACGGCTCGCCATCCATGCTTCCCGACACGTCCGCTACAAACACAGCCGCAACCGGCTTGTTGCCGTCTTTTTTCTCTTTCCACAGCTTCTGGGCGGACGGCAGCAGGCTGCTGTCGACGACCTCAAGCTCGGATTGGTAATCATTTAGACCGTTGAAGCCCTTTTTATCGGCTAATTGCTGATATTTATCCTGCTCTACAAAATCTGCAAATTTCTTGATGACGTCGAGCTTCTCCTTCGGCAATTTCCCGAGCGCATATAAGGGACTGTCGTGCCTTACGCCAAACGGGGTAAAGACGTAACCGCTCTTCATATCCGCCGCGTTGACATAGGTCTGATACTCCAGGACAAAAGCATCCAGCATGCCAGACTTCGCCGCATCGCGCATCTGGATCGTGGTCGAAGCCGTGAAAGGGACGTTCGCCTGGAATTTCTCGAAGCCCTGCACCGCTTTTTCGCTAAGCAGATCGGAGCTGTCAAACGTTTCAAGGGCCGTGATCAGAAAGTTAAGCCCCGTCGAGCTGGCAAAAGGATCCGTGTAACCCATCGCCAATTCATTATTCGCAATCGCATCCGTCAGCGTTTTGACGTTCAAGGAGCCGTACTTCTCCACCAGCTCGTCGTATTTGGCCTTTCGGGTGACGACGCCGGTGACGTTCCCCGTCAGGCGCTTGGATACGAGCTCGGCTTTGACGCCGTATTCCTTGACCATCTCCCCCCACAGCTCATTGGAAGGCGTAAAAGCGTCCGGCACGTACTTCCCGGATGTTATGTAATCGGTTGCGGTTCCCGAAGCGATATTACGGATCTTCACAGATACCGGCTTGCCGTTCACCATCGGCTTGGAGCTGTTGAATTCCTCTGCCACTTCGTTCAGCCATCCGTCAATGCCCGGTCCCGCCTTCTCTGGCGAGGAGAAGATCTCCACGTACAAGTCCGTCGTATTCTCGACCGAGATCGGAAACTTGGATATATCGGGCAGGGAGTCGGCTACGGCCACCGGGTCCAGATCGACTTGGCCTTTTATGGGGTCGGCGGTCGTGACCACGATATCCTTGTAGATTTTGTTGATTTTCTTAGCCGCGCCTTCAGAATCGACCTCGGCTTGGCTTTTGCCCAGATTGGAGGTTAACGTGATCCCCGCATACACTAGAACAAACACGACCACTGCAATGGCCACGAATACGACAAAGGCACTACCCTTGCTTCGCATAATCATCTCCCTCTCTTATTGCTTGTATAATTTGGTTTGCTTGATTAACGCATCGATTTCCTTCATGCACGGCATCTCCTCCACATCCCGGTAATCGGTGCTGCCGAGCAAAGAAATCTCCAGCAGCAGCTTATCAAGCTTGAGCATGATTTCCTCATTCGCTTCCAAATAACCGGTCACGTAAGCCAAGTACTCTTGGTATAACGCCGTTTTTTTCTGCGCCACCTTGCTGGACAGCTGGGATGCCTTCGGCTGATCGGCCATACGGGCGAAATCGGATGCGGCGAAGACGCCAAGCTTGTTCAGAATCCCTCGGATATTGAGATAGAACAGCTTCTCAACTTCATCGATGACCCCCATGAATTTCTTGTAACTGAGTTCCGTTTGCTCAAAACGCTGACTTAGAACGCCCAGCAGCGCATTCCTCTTTTTCTCGATTCGCTCCAATTGGTCCAGGGCAAGGGCGATATCATGCTTCAGCACTTTCACATTGCGATAATGATGAAGCGCGTCTATGTAATCCTCACGGGTCTGAATCGTTTGGATCGGTTTTGCAGCCGGAGACTTGAACAACAAAACATAACTGCCATAAAAGAGTGCAAGAACACTGACAACCCATACGGTGATGACCAGTGCAGACTGGAAGGCGTTATCGCCGCCGACTTGGAAGCCGAGCAGCCCGGGCGAAACCAGGGCAATATTCACGATCGCGATAACCACCATAAGCAGGAGCAGCTTCACGGATTTCGAGCCATTCAAGAAATAACACCTCCCCTGCTCCTATAGAGCGATGACTGATTCGACCTATCTTATAAAACATCCGTAAAAACATAGGCAATTGAAGGATATAACACATACTACGTCTCAATTCGAAGTTAGATGCATTTTCCTCTCCAGGCAGCCCTGCCGATATGCCATCCATTCATTTCTTTATCGGATTTTCACATGGATAACATGATGCGGGCATGACCGTCCCGTGTCTAAGAAAGCCATGGCGAATACGCAGAGAACTGCAGCGAAACAGAGGGACCAAGCCGAAGCGAGCAAGTTCATAGAGGTGAGGTAACTATATCAAAATTACATAAATAATCCAATGGTTCTGCGACAAAAGGCACAAAAAAAGTCCTTCAGGGCGTGCCTGAACGACTTCTATTATGGATGGGCTGCCAGCGGGGACGATAATCGCCTTCAAGCTTTGCCTCTTGGCAGCTTATCCGCATATCGGGTCCGCAGCTCGCCCAAGTAATCCAGCTTGCCGAGCACCTTCTCTTTATTCAGCATGCCGATGCTCAGGATGAGCTGCTCGATCATCAGCAAGGGCGTCACCATGGAATGAAACTCGCCCATATCCCCCCGACTGACAAAAAAGGAGCTCTGCGCCGGCGTTCCATACCGGAAGTCCTCCCGGTCCGTGATCATGATCGCCGCATTTCCGACGCGGCTTACGCAGTCCAGGATGACCTCCGTTTCCGGGAGCATCCGGGTGAAGCTGAAGATCAGCACGACATCTTCTCGCTCCACATGTGCGAGCGATTCCAGCAGTTCATGACCGCTGCCGGCCATGATCCGCACCGACATGCCGAATCGGGTTAAACGGTACGAAAGCAGCTCGCCCAGTGACAGGGATGGACCTGGGGCATAAATATACATGCGTCTTGCCGAGGCCATTAGACGGGCTGCCTCCTCCAGCTCGTCCGGGCGGTTCTTCTCCATCGTGTCTTGCAGATGATGCTTCGCCTGCTCCAGCATTTTCGCGGGCAGACTGGACGCGTCCAGGCGGGATATCGTTTTTTCCAGCTTTACGGCAGGCGTCGTATCCGAGGATTCCCGCAGCTTCAGCTTGAACGCCTTGGCATTGTCGTGCCCGACGGCGCGCCAAAACCGGGAAACGGTCGCAATGCTGGTGCCAAGCCTGTCGGCGATTTCCTGCTCGGTCATGAACAGCATCTCCTCGGGATAACGTTCGATAAAATCGGCGATTTTGAGCTGGCTCGGCGACAGCCCGGATTTATCGGGAAACCAATTTTTCAATGATGCTGCACTCCTTCTGCAATGAAATCATCGTGATTGGGCATGAGTTCATCATATGTCATGATTGTTATGTAAATTTTATTTCATGGTTATATTTGTGTAAAAAATATTACAATGCGTTGACATAGTACTCCGTTCATTTTAATAATCGCCTCCTATACTGATAGCAAATCCCATTCCCAAGGAGGCTTCTCTCTAATGGCAAGCAATTCACGGGTCTATACCCTGACCTCTTCGCAGAAAATGATGATTTTCGTGCTGTCCATGTCGCTGTACGGCCTGTCCAACATGTTCACCGAGCTCATTCCCGCGTTTCGCCTGGGTCCGATCGAGCTTTCGGTCGAATACTTCGCGTTCATTCCCCTAACCCTCTGCATGCTGTTTCATCCGTTTTATGCTGCAGTGGGGGCTGCGCTCGGCGAAGTCATCTTCGGTGAACTGATGCTCGGGCAATTCGGCGGTCTCGGAGAGCTGGAGAAGTTTCTTACCTTCTCCTTCGCCATGTACGTCGCCGGCCGCTTGGTCAAAAATCCCCTCAGCCGCGCTCAGGTAGGCATCGCCGCCATGTCGGGCGTCATCATCCACCAACTGTGCAGCTCTCTGGTGGATATTGGCAAGGTTTGGATCGGCGTCGAGGAATTCGAAGCCGTGCCTGGGCTTGCACAAAGCGTGGTCCTTGTCGAAGGCATCGGTTTCCTGAACGATGTGCTGTTCTCCGGCATCCTGTTCGCTCTTCTGCCTACATTATATCTGGTTCCAAGGTTGTATGGAAAAATCGAGCCGCTGCTCGGCATCAAACCCCGCCAGAAGCTTACCCAATACGAAGCCGCCGGCATCGTCTCGCCCAAGCTGATCCTGGCTGGAATCGTTTTGGCACTGATTGCCTTCGGGGCGGAATCCCTTTCGGAAACGGACTGGAACTTCGGGGAGTGGGACAGCGGATTTGCAGAACGGTTCGGCATCGGCGCGATCTGGATCAGCATTGCTGCAGCCGCCATCGTGGCCGTTGCAGTACTGGCTTTCATGCGGGCCAGAAGAAACCGCGGCCTTCAGGAAGAGAAAATGCCGGAGAATCCGCCTTATGCCTAAACCGTTCGTTCATGACCACCCGGCCATCCGAATCGCAGACGTCACCTTTGCCTATCCCGGTTCGGAGCAGCCTGTGCTGAAGGAAGCTTCCCTGCACATTCGCCGCGGCAGCTTTACGGCGATCATCGGAGGAAACGGCTGCGGCAAATCCACGCTCTGCAAGCTGTTCAACGGATTGATTCCCCACTATTATTCAGGCGATTTCACGGGTACCGTCGAAATCTGCGGGGTTTCCGCCGAGAATCGGACGGTCTCCGAGCTATCGCGCATGGTGGGGTATGTCTATCAGGATTTTGATAACCAGCTTGTCCGCCCCACCGTCATGGATGAAGCCCATTTCGCTCCGCTCAATTACGGACTCCCGGACTACCGGGCCATGGGCGCCAGGGCACTCGATATGTGCGGATTAACCCATCTGAAGGACCGATATATATGGGAGCTGAGCGGGGGGCAAAAGCATCTGCTCGCTTTGGCGGGCGCCCTCTCGCTGGAACCGGACATTCTCGTGGTGGATGAGCCGGTATCCCAGCTCGATCCCCAGCACGCCAGGCAAGTGTATGATGTGCTGCGCCAATTGAATCAGGTCCATGGAAAAACCGTTATCGTGATTGAGCATCATGCGGAGTTTATTGCCGGCTACTGCGAGGAAGTGTGCCTGATGGAGCAGGGGAAGGTGCTGTGGCAGCGCCCGGTCATCGAAGCGCTGAACAGTCTTGAAGATCTGGAGCGGCTTGGCATCCAGCCGCCCCAGGTGACCAAAGCAGCGGTACAGCTGTCTGCGATTCTGCTGAATGGCGGCATGGCCCCCGGCCATCCGCAGGATGGACACTCGATAACGGTCGGCTCCGACTCTTATTCTATGGGGTTGTCCGGATATCAGCTGAAGCAGCCTTACCCTATTACGGCCGAAGAAGCAGAAGTCTATTTTGCAGAGCTTCTGCACAGCCTCGCGGATAGCCCAGCGCTGCTTGATCATCCACCAACCGACGCTAGAGCAGACGATGCTTCCCCCGCTGACACCACCGTGAAAAACCCGGATTCCGACCAGCGCCGCATCCTGCAGGGCGATGAATCAGAACGGCAAGGAAAGCATAGTGCACTGGTGGAGTTCCACCATGCCGTACTTCGCTACCGAACGATTCATAAAACGGAGCATGAGGTTCTTCGAGGCATTGATCTTTGCCTGCATGAAGGCGAACGCATCGCGCTTGTTGGCAACAACGGCGCGGGCAAATCGTCGCTTCTGAAGCTGATTGCCGGCATCGCCAAGCCTTCCGGCGGCTCTGTCTCAATCATGGGCCGGAAAACAAAGGATATATCGATGGAGCAAATATCCGCTCACGTGGCTTACGTCTTCCAGAATCCCGAGAATATGTTCATTGAAGACAATGTATATCAAGAAGTCGCGTACGGCTTGAAGAGCCGCCGTCACCCGGAAGCTGAGGATAGGGTTCAGCGCATGCTGACCCATTTCCGGCTTCAGCCTCTCCAGGAACGGGATGCCCGCCTCCTCAGCGGCGGTCAGCAGCGCCGCGTATCCCTGGCCATAGGGGCCGCTATGATGCCCCGGCTGATTCTGCTGGATGAGCCGACGGCCAATCTGGACATGTCCACTCGCGAAGAGCTTCTGGATACGCTGCAGGAACTGGAGGACCATGTCCGTACCGTTGTCATCGCCACCCATGATATGCAGCTGGTTCACGAATGGGCGACCAGAGTGATCGTCTTAAATCAAGGCGTTGTGGCCGGCGACGGCACCGTCTCCGAGATTTTCGCCGATTCGGAGCTTATTTCCCGGGCGGGGCTCGCACCGACCCAGATGATGGATTTATCTATAAGGCTGGGCGTCATGCCCCCGACCAGCTCGCCGGACGAGTTTGCCCGGCATATGTACGGCATTCTGAGCGGAAAGGAGATTCACCGTCATGCAGGTAGTCCGCAACTGGTTTAACAAGATTTCGATTGAACGGATTCAGCTCGAGTTGATGAATACCGCCTACGGGAGCGGCCATGCCGCCCTTTCCCGGCTCGATCCCCGATGCATGCTGATCTGGTACCTGTTCTTTGCCATAGCGCCCTGGTTTATTTCCAGCATGACCGTGCTGGCCGGATTGTTTCTCATGATGGTGGTCACCACCATTCTGTCCCGGGTTACGCCGTTTATTATCGTCGTACTATGCCTGGGCCTGATCGGCCAGGTCGGCTGGCTGTTTGTGGTGTCCCTCTTTTTCGGCGGGGACGTCAGCTCGGCGCTTCCGCTGCTGAAACTCACCTTGAAGCTCTCGGTTGTATCGCTTGCAAGCATTACGGTGTTCTCCGGCATGGATCCCGAGAAAATCAGCGACGGCCTGCTTGCGCTCGGCATGCCTGCCGCCTTCTCGTTCAGCTTGTCGTACGGCTATCGGATTCTCCCCGTATTGTTCGAAGAATTTCGCCATGTGCTGCTTTCTTACCGGCTTCGGGAAAAAGCGCCGGAACATCCCGGTTTTCTCTACTGGCGGCTCGCGGCCTATTACATGAAGCTGCTGATGCTATCCTTTTTTCCTTTGATGCTGGCCACCGCCAAACGTTCCCGCACGACGGTAGAAGCGCTGGAGACCCGCGGGTTCTCCTACGGCATGAAGAATCCGGCTGCCAAGAAGCTGAAGCTATCCCACCTGACCCTGTCGGCGAGGGATGTGGTGTTCCTGACCGGAACGGCAGCGTATACCGCATTGTTGTTCTGGTTCGGCTGATCTTAAACTACTGACTTTGACAAGGAGTGTTCGAATATGAAAATTGATCTCCATACCCATGCCAAATTGTCCAAAGCGTCCGATTTCTCTAAACATTATTATGAGGAGATGATCCGGGAAGCGTTGGACAACGGACTTGATGCGCTCGCTTTGACCGAGCATTTTAACACGCGCCATTTTGACGAGGTGTACCGCCAGCTTGACAGCATGTTTCCCTATAATGGCGAATACTACGATGCTGGCAGATTGAAGATCTTTCCGGGGATGGAAGTGGACATCCGGGAAACCGGCCACATTCTGCTGATCGGCCGGAAGGAGTTCATTCTGGAAACCCGCCGTCGCCTGGACGGGTACACGGAGAAGGGCGCCTTCATCCCTTTCGATGATCTGATGGAATTGGCCGAAGGCTTCCCGCTGCTCAAGATCGGAGCCCATCCGTTCCGGGAGAGCACGCCGCTCCACCATCTCACGCGCAGCCAGTTGAGCCGTCTGGACGCCTTTGATCTCAATGCCAAGGATATGTACCAGTACGGCAGCGAAGCCAATCAAGATCAGGTTCAACGTTTCGCTGCCGATCTCGGCAAGCCTGTTACGGCGGGAAGCGATACGCATCAATGCCTCCAATTCGGAAGCGTCTATAACGAGCTGCATCTGCCTTGCGAATCCGCTGCCGAGCTCAAGGATGCCATTATGCAAGGCGCTTACCAGCTTCATGTCTCGGACAGCCTGCCGATTAAGGTCAAAGCATCCGTCATGCTGAAAAAGCTCATGAAGGAGATCATCCGGCTCCAATCCCCCTCAGCCGTCATCTAGCTAGTGAAACGTGAACTACGCCAAAGTTCAATAGGCCCCCCGCTATGTATCATTTACATTCATGTACGAAAAAGGAGCCTGGTCATGTATCCATGTCCAGGCTCCTTGCGTTTTCGAGAGATTGCTCTATTGCGACTCGATCCATCCCATGTCATTCCCGCCCGAACCGGCTCTCTAACCCCATTCCAGCGTTGCACGAATCGGCGGGAGGGTCGGAATTACTGCAGTCGTTCCAACAGATTCAGCATGGCTTGTGCGCTTTCCGCACGGGTGGTCTTGGTTTGAGGCGTAAACGTGCCATTGGCATGCCCCTTCATCAAGCCAAGGGCCAAGGCTTCATTCACCTCTTGGAGTGCCCATGAAGAAATTTGCCGCTTATCTTTCAGTTCCGGTGCTTCCTCCAAAGAAGAAGCGTCTCCCTTGGTCTGGTAAGCACGATAAAGCATCACAGCCAGCTCCTCGCGGGTGATGGCCGCGTTCGGTGCGAACGTGTCCTTGCCTCTGCCGTTCACCAGCCCGTGCTGGTAAGCCGCCGCAACGGCCGAAGCATACCATGTTTCGCCGTCCACATCCATGAAGGCCGTGCCTCGCGTGCTTTCAAGGCCCAGGGCACGAACGAGCATCGCGGCGAACTGCGCGCGTGTCAGCGGCTGTTGCGGACTGAATTTCGTATCGCTGGTGCCATTCACTATATGCTGGGCTGCCAGCTCTTTTACCGCTTGCTCCGCCCAATGGCCGGCAAGGTCGGCAAACGATTTGTCGTATTCCAGCACGGCATAGTAGCTCAATTGACTGACTTCAGCCGTCAGCTGCCCGTTTACCGGCTTGCCGCCGGCATATTTCAATGGTCCCGATTCCGAAAGGTGGTAGATGCCGGCCAGCTCGCCGTGAATGGCGCTGTCGACAGGAAAAACAATCGTTACAGGTGCTACGAAATGCTCCAGCTTATATGCCTTTCCGTCTTTCGTACGGACGTTTAGATCTAGTTCGTACATCTTGCTGCCCCGCTTCAGCTTAGCCTTCTCGGCAGCAGCTGCTTTGGCTACGAGAGAGGCAGCTGTCTGCGATCCAACCTCCTTCAGCTTAAACGAGATGACCGCATCCTTAGCCTGCTCGGCCGGTACGAGCTGGCGCAGCGCTTTGAGCAGCGCGGACGGAAGCTGTACCATCACGCCGTCCTGCTTCAGCTCCAGCGGCTTCGCCCCCAGAATATCCCCTGCCGTCAGCGGCAGGAGAACTTCGATATCCTCGGCACCGAGCTGAATTGTCACTTTCTCCTGCCCGCCGCGCAGCGATTCTTCGTTAACGAAGCGCTGACCCTGATTTGGCTTCGTTCCCGGATCGGTAGGCGGATTGCCGCCTGCTCCTCCGCTTCCGTTTCCACTGCCGGGGTTGCTGCCGTTGCCGCCGCCTTCAGCTGGCACTGCAGCCAGAATGACGGTACCGCCATCCGACATGGCAGGGAGCGTTAGCGTCACTTTCTGATCGGCCGTTACGTTATACACGCTGCCGCCGTACAAGTCCTTCGCTTTGCTGCCCGCCTTAAACGGCACAGACAGGACGACTTCTTTCGGTTCGTTCTTCACGTGAATCGCGGTAACGATATGTTCTCCGTTATACTGCTTGTCGAATGCGAGATAACCATCCGCATTCGACGCCGCAATGGATGTGCGCGTTCCTTTTGAAAACACTTTCGAGTTTGCCGCTCGAATGTTCAAGAGCTTCTGGTAATGCGTGAGCAGCTTCTTCTCGGCCTCCAGCTGGTCCCATGGCATATCGCCGCGGTTCTCGCTAAATTCGCCTTTGCCCATATCCCCGGCATTCTTGCCGGAGCGCCCAAGCTCTTCGCCATAATAGATGACCGGCTGGCCTTTGGATGTAATTTGCAGCGCTGCAGCCGCCATCAGCTTTGCCTTGTCGCCATCCACGTAGTGGGACAGGAAGCCATCCTCGTCATGACTGCTTAGGAATTGCCCCATCATTCGGGTGTTATCCAGCTTCGATTCGCGGTCAGCCAGGTAGGCCTCAACCGATTCCACGCTGCCGTTCACGAATTCCTTGGCCTTTCCTTTGAAGCCGAAGTCCAGCAAGCTGTCCATCTGGCCGCTCTGAAGCGTTCCGCCATCGCTGTCAACCGTAGCTCCGAAATATTCGCCAATCATTTTGAAGCTCGGATCGAGATGGGTCAGCGCATTTTTGAACGCCTTCCATGTCGTTTCATCCACGTGCTTCACCGTATCTACGCGGAAGTAGTCGATCGTGTCTCCGCGGTCGGTTTTGGCACGCTCCAGCCAGCTTGCTTGCCAATCGATGATCTGCTGGCGAACAGCCGGATTCTCCGTTATGAAATCAGGCAGCCCCGCTAATTCGCCTTTGATCGGATCGGTATCGGCAGACAGACCGTCTGTACGAAGCATATCTTTAAACCGGTCCTTATCTTCCTGCGTGATACCGGGCGCACTGTCTCCCGGCTTCAGGCCATATCCCGTATGGTTGACTACGACGTCCACCATAATTTTGATGCCCCGGTCATGCGCCTTATCGATCAGCTCCTTAAAGGTATCCAGATCGCCCAGATGCTCATCGATCTTCGTAATATCTTTGGCCCAATAGCCGTGATACGCATATTGCTTGCCGCCGAAGCCTGCGCCTTGATTGAAATCGATGTTATCCACAATCGGCGTGATCCACAGCGTATTTACGCCCAGATCCTCGATGTAATTGAGTTTATCGATCAATCCTCTGAAATCCCCGCCATGGTAGGCTTCCGGGTGATCCTTGTCAACATTCGCATTGTTGGAAGCATCCCCATCCATGAAACGGTCGGTCAGCACAAAATAAATGCGCGCCTCGTCCCAATCGAAATCGAGTTTGCCGCCTGTGATTCTTGGCTTCACCGTTACCGCGGCTTCGCCGGTATGCCTATTGCCATATTGGTCGACTAGCGTGATTCCTACTTTCTTGCTGCCGGCCGTGACCGTATCCTTTACGGCAATGCTGTGCTCCAGCAGCTCTGTATCAACCTTCGCTTGGGCCGGACCTCCCAGCTCCGTCAGGTCGACGAACGCTTCCTTGTAAGCAACGGGCTCCGAAGAGGTTACATTCAATTTTAGCACCGCATTTTCATCATAAGAGAAGGAACCAGGGGTTACCTTCGCCCCGATGGTCACGGTCGGATCGCGGTAAACCACCTGCGACTTTCCGTTCACCGTGTTTTTCGGATCGGTGACTTCCTTCGCGGTTCCGTTATGATTGACGATGAACGTGTATTCGTACGTTCCGGGAGCAACGCCCTTAAGCGTATAACTGAACCATTCCTTGTCAGGAACGTAGACCATCGTTTCCGGCTTCCCGTTAATCTTCACTTTCACGTCAGAGATGCTATCCATCCGGCCGTCCCGGAACAATTGATCGTCCCGATAATGGAACGTAATGTTACCGTCTTCAAGCGTCGGCCCCGTAATGCTCGGCAAAATCTCCAGCTCATGCACCATGCTGGTCACATTCACTTTCGTGAAGGCCTCGCCTGGCTGAAGCGGAATGATCCGGTCATCCGGGATATCCTGCTTGGCCGTATCCCAATTCGTTCCTTTGCGCAGAACGAAACCGACGCCTGTTGTTTCGGGTGCCACCTCAATCTGTACGGTAGCCGCGCCATTCTCTATCTTTTCAAACTTAATCTCACCGTTCGTTACCCCCGTATTCCAAACCCACAAATTCCAATCCGCATAATCCTGATCCGGCCGAATGTAGTTAAGCTGCACATACCGTTTATTGTCCACTACATCGGCTGTAACGGTTACGGTAATCTCTTTCTGGAACCCCCGATAGGAAACGGTTATGACCGCCGTTCCTTCCGCGACTCCCTTCACCACGCCTGCGGCCGTTACCGAAGCCACCTGCGGGTTGCTGGATGCATAGGTTGCTTGTTTCGTTACGGCTCGCTTGCTGCCGTCCTCGTATTCAGCGTATACCGCGGTTTGATGCGTCATACCGGTCTGCAGAGAGTAACTATCTTGATCTACCGATATCGCGTGGAGTACGGCTGCCGCGGCGTCCGTCTTGATCACAACGGCCGTCAGAGGCTCTAGCGTGATCGAGCCGGAGGTTAACGTGAAGCCGGACTTCGCTTTGACGCCGGTCGTGCCGGCTTCATCGTTGTCGACCACCACCGTGCCGGAGCTCAGATCTTCGTTTAGCGTCAACGTTCTCGACTGGTTATCCGCATTAACGAACACATAATAATGGCCGGTTCCGTCCGTCGCTTTATTCTTATAAGCAATGACCAGATCCTGCGCCTTTACTTCGGGAACCTGCAGCAGCGTTACGTTCGAATTCACCATCGACTGATCGCCGAGACGGAAAGCGTCGGACGATTTTCTTAACTCGATCAGTCCGGCCGTATATTCCCGCGTCTTGTTATTCTCCGGATACTTGGCTTCATCCGTCGCTTTCTCCCAATCGAACATGTTGATGGCGTCGGAGGAATCGTAGGAATCATGGATGAAATAACCGAAACGGTTTCCTGCCTCGTCCTCTAATTCATGGTATTTCTGCTCGGGAACCCCTGGGCCCAGCCATTGCTTGGTCCGCCCGTACTCCTGTCCTGCATGGAGGAACGCCGTTCCTTGCGAGGTCAAGGTGAGCAGGTTGCCCAGGCGAACGCGCTTGTGAATCTCCAGATCATTCGCTGCGATCGACGGGTCCTTCTTGATGGACTGCGCAATGATGTCGTACAGCGGCAAATTGTCATGGGCTTCAATGTATTGAACCATGTCACCCGGATCGTCTTCCTTCGTGTTGCCCGGCTGCGCCTTGATATTGTTGAAAATGGTTTGGATGTCGCGCGCGCCGCCCGTAATGAATCGAGGCTCGCCTTCATTGCCGAAGCCGGATTTCAGCTCGTTGCGGAACTCGTCGGAGAAAACGCCGACGTCGTCCGTTTTATCCATCCAATTCTGGTCCGCGCCCTTGCCTGCCAGGGAGGGATCCGACAGATGACCGCCGAACGTGACCCAGCCCTCGCCGATAAACAGCGCTTTCGGGTTGATCGCTGCAGCGGCATCATAGGCGTTCTGCACGGATTCATAGGTGGCGTCGCCCATCATGTCCCAGCGCATGCCGTCGATTTTGTATTCGTCGAACCAATATTTCACGGAGTCCACCATCAGCTTCTCGGCCATCTTGTGGTTGGTCGCCAGATTGTTGCCGAAGCCGCCGATGAAGTTGCCGTTGGCATCCTGGAAAGCATAATAGTTCGGTACGATATCATTCAAGAAATCTGCCTTGGCCATATGGGTATAGACCACGTCCAATACGACGCCCATTTCGGCCTCGTGAATGGCGTTGATCATCGCCTTCAATTCTTTGATGCGAAGCTCGGGATCCGTTGGATCCTCGGAGTAAGCACCGTCAGGGGAGAAATAGCTGTGCGGGTCATACCCCCAGTTGTACTCATTGTCTTTGGCCGAATAATCCAGCTCCCTGTTCTTCATGGCCGCTTCGTCGCCGTAATACCAAGCCATCACGGGCAGCAGCTGAACATGGGTGACGCCCAAGGACTTGATGTATTCGAGCTTCTCTTTGAACGCATCGTAGGATCCCCAAGTCGCGTTATGCAGGTCATTCTCAATCGTCGGATCCGACGTGAAATCCCGGACGTGAATCTCCCAGATGATGGCGTCTTCCCGCTGCTCGTAGCCCGGAATGTCCGCAAAATCCAAGCCGGCGGGATCCGTTTGACTTAAATCGACGATCGCGGCTTTGCCGACGGTATCGCCGTCCGGTCCAACTTCGCCCTTGGTGTTCACTCTGAATTGCGCCATGGATTTGGCGTATGGATCCAGCACGGTTTTTGTCACGCCGTTGTTGGTCACTTCGTATTGATAAAAATATCCTCTAAAATCTTGAATGCCGAGGTCCCCCGGCTTCAACTGAACCGACCATACCCCTTTATCGCCCTTTTGGAGGGTGACGTTGCCGATAAACTGCGTGGCATCGTCCTTGCTGTACACCTTTGCGGTGACTTCGGTCGCCGTCGGTGCCCACAGCTTAAGCTCGGCTCCTCCAGCCTGATAAGTCGCCCCGAGGTCATCGCCGTCGTAAGCGTACATCTCATCCAGCATTCTCCAGCCGGTGGAGGCGGATACGGTTTTTCCGGCGTAAGTTACGCTTAGCGGTATCTGATCCAGCTGAAATGATGCCGACACTTCGATGGTCGTGTTTCCGGTAATCTTCACGTTTTGAATGGCAACCGGATGGCCGTCCTTATCCTTGATCTGCAGCTCATTCTTCAGCGTATCCGCTTCCAAACCATCGGTCATCGTAAATCCGAGCTGGAGCTTTCCGGGAGCCAATACCTCGGCCGAGACCAACCCGGTAGGCACTTCCCCATACGGAGATGTGTAGACGGTGTTGTCGCCTTCTTGAATGAACAGATGCTGGTATCGGTCTACCAAGGTGAAGCCTTTGTCGCCTCCGTCTTTGCCGGCGTCTCCTTTGGCCGGATCCAGCACAAGGAAGTTCATCTTCTGGGCCCCCGGCTTCATCGGAATGTCCACATAAGCGCCATATCGGTCGGTTTGGCCTGAAGGGAACATGGTGGCTCCTGTCGGCCAGTCTTTCGAAGGCGCAAGGACATCGTCACCCCATATCCACAAACCGTACGGATCGTAATTCTGATCCTGCCGTTGATAGTGGATGCGCACGGTATCCGCCGGCAGGGCGACAGGCTCAAAGCTGTACACCGTATCGGAGCCTTCCTTGAGCCATACTTCGTTCATGTCAGGCGAGGCTAGGGTGAATTTCTTGTCGCCGCCGTCTTTATTGCCGCTGATGCGATCGACAACGACGATGCCGACTTTTTGGGCGCCGTCCTTGAGCGGAATATCGACGAAGGCCCCGTAGGCGTCCTGCTGCCCGCCAGGGAAGGGCGTTGCGCCTGCCGGCCAATTGGCGGACGGAGATGCGACGTCATCGAATATCCACAGTCCGATGCTGCCGTAATTCGCGTCAGCCCGGTTGTAATGGACGCGCAGATGGTTAGCCGGCACCGGCGTTCCCGGATCGGCGGGTACCGCGAAATGAGCGGCAACGCCGTGATTGGCCGCATCGTAGCTGAACGTAACCTTAACGTCCTGCGGCAGCTGAAGCGTCTCCCGATTAGCGGGGTGAACCGGACTTGCCGCATCGCTCCCCAAAGCGATTTGGTACTCATGATCCCCTTCGTACACATCGGCTGTCACCGTGTATACGTTGTCATAATCGGAATCCTGCATGATTAATCTCGCATCCGCAGGCGACCAGTCAGCTGCTTCGCCGATGCCCGATTGGAAGCTGCCGATCACTCGGGGAAGCTTATCCGCCTCGATCGGAGCGTAGTATGTAGAATCCGCGATCCGGTGCGTCCCATGATTGTAATAAAAGGTAACCTGGGAATCTTGCTCGAGCGTTATCAGGATATTGCCATCCTTGTTCGCTCCGCTGGAATTGGAATAATGGGCGGAGCCGTAATTCTCGTCCCACTTGCCGTCGATCGCGATCTTGTATTCGTACGATCCCGCGGGCAAGCTGCCGGTGAACCTGTATTCTCCGTTCCCCGTATCGTGCATGGTTGTCGCGGCGGAAGCCGGATCCCAATCCGCGCTATGGCCTAGTTCGGATTGCAGACTTCCTACCAGCGTAACCTGGTTTGGCGCGTTATTGGCATCGGCCGTTGATGGCGGAATGCCGAGCATAGAGAAAATGAGCGAAACAATCATAATGATGGACCACATTCGTTTGCTTGAAACCGTCATTCTCATGAAACAAATAACCTCCTTCTGTTCTTGGATTAGGTACAGCTGATACGATGTTGATGCCAATCACTGCGCAAACGCTTGCATAAACAGGTTTGAGCTTCCATCAAGTAAAGTACGACAATTACTGACAAGAGTTAGAGAATATGTTCGAAATATAGAATGAAACAAAAATAGATGAAAGCGATTACAATGGAAACGTTTGCATCATTTATTGTAGTATCGAGCCTCCTTCTCGTCAACCACATTTTGACCTGTTTTCATCATGAATTTTGCGACTCAAGCGGATTTTCTCCAGAAGCATCTAGCTCTAACAAATAAAGGGAATCCGTCGTCCAGATGACGGATTCCCCTACTAAGGTTTACATGTATGGTTGGCCGTTGCCTGTAAATAGGGCTGGAATTGCTGAAGCTGATCGACCGCAAGCACAACGCTGCCTAATAGCGAACCGTTAACTCATAACGTCCGGACAGCAGCTCAAGTTCAAGCATGCTATGGTCCAGTCCACAGCGGACGATGCCGTCCGGCATGCAGCTTGAAGCTGCTCCTCCCCATATCTCTATACCATCCATCAGGAGACCGGTAATGGGGCGGGAGTGCGGTGAATCCAGTACAACGGTAGCGCTCATTGTGCAGGGCAGCTCAAGCCGCATCCGAATACCGGTCCCGCCGACCCGCTCCCAGCGTACGGCGATATTGCCTCTTACGGTGGAAACGGAAGCCTCGGCGAAGTCCAGATCCGGCGCGAAAAAGGGGCGAATTCGTGCCGTCGCGAATCCGGGAGCTCCGCTCTGAATCCCGCAGACATACTCCTGAAGCAAGCGGGCGGGATAACCGTTCCATGCATGGCAATGGGACTCGATATCATCCCAGCCTTCCCACATGGTCTCGGCTCCTTGTGCAATCATGTAGCCCCACCCCGGATAATCCGTTTTACTCAGCAAATGGTAGGCCTGATCCTGCAGTCCTTCCTCGAACAAAAGACGGAGCAGCGGGAGCGACAAGACCGTCTTGCTCTCCCACGGCTTGCCTGCCACGGCCTGCAATGCAGCCTCCCGGTCTTTTGTCGGCAGCAGCCCCGCATATAATGCCAACGCATTAACCCCTTGATGGGTTGCAGTCGATCCCGAGCTGTCATGCAGCAGCTTGCCGGAACCATCGTACAGCTCATTCAGGATGCTGACTTGCAGCTTCTGCGCATGGACTGCGTACGCCGCACTGTCTTCTGCTCGATTCAGCAAGGCAGCGGCTTCCGACAGGATGCGCAGTGCCTGCCATGCCTTGATCTGCTGCACGGTCAGATGTTCGCCTTCATGCTCAACCGTCGGATAAGGCCAATCGCTAATATGCCATCCGCGGCCGACCGGAATCAGGCCTGTAGCCGGCGATATCAACGATAGATAGCCATCGATCATGGCCCGGAGCGGCTCATAATAGCGAGAGAGCAGCTCCGTATCCCCGCTAAACTGATATAGCTTCCACAGCAAGGTCGCATAATGCAGGTCCCATTCCGGAATTTGAATAAAAAAATCAGGATGCTCGTAGTTCGAAGGGAACACAAAAGGGAAGGAGCCGTCTTCCAATTGACCGTCTGCAAAATCCTGCAGCGTCTTATCCAGTACCGGATAGGCATCGAAGTTATAGAGGAGCGTCTCCGCTTGCAGATCGGTATCCGCGAGATACTGGGCCTGTTCCCGATGCGGGCAGTCGACCACCTGGCCCAGCACATTGTTGCGCTGCGTCTGCAGGCAAACGTCGTACAGCTTGTTCAAGAAGTCGGACGAACACCGAAAATGCCCCGTCCGCGCCATAACTGTACCCGCTGAGCAAATTCGCAGTTGGCTTTCCTCAATCGGTTGCGGATAGCCGGTAACCTCCACATAACGAAAGGCTTTAAAGCTGAAATCGGGCTGCCAATACTCGATTCCTCCGCGCCCATGCATCGTATAAAGGTCGTAATAATGATGCGAAGTCTCGTTGCATACTTGATGAACAACCCGCCCGCTGCCATCGAGCGTTTCGGCATACCGGAGCCGTATTGTGACGCCTGCTATACCGGGCAAGGCCAATTGCGGCCAGCCCGATATGATTTTGCCAGCGTCGAATACCTGAATGAGCCCCTCTTTCCCGTTAACGACCAACGGCTCCGCTGCCACGGATGGAATGATAGACTCCAGCTCTTCCGCCTCGGGGAGCTGCTGCCAATGGAGTGACCATTGCTGTACGGATGGATGAGCAAGAACGACCGAAGTACAGTGTTCATCTCCAACATCGGGCTGCAGCCAGTTCGGTTCCAGAAGAGCCGCGTCATAGTCCTCTATGGCCGATAAACGGCGGTTCTGCTGGTATGAAGTCCCGGTGCGATGCGGAATCTGCCTTAAGGCCTGCCATGTCAGATCCGATACAACCAGCTGCTCCGTCCCGTCCTCATGCTCTACGTGCAGCTGGAGCAGCATGCCCGGGACGCCGTTCACATAGTTCTGGCCGCTTCCGCCCAAATAATGAGCCGCAACGCCGATGCAATTGGCACCGCTCGACAAGAGGGGGGCCACATCATATGCCAAATAATATTTGCGGCGAGGCACCCCCGTCGGGGCGGGAGAACCATAGCCTCCAACCCGTTGTCCATTGACGAATAATTGGAATACATGGTGGGCGGATACGAAGATTTTGGCCCGCGCAACGGCTCCCCGGAGATCAAGGGATTTGCGGAAATAAGCAAAATCATTAGGCTTCATCTCCTCGGACCGCCATATCCATTCAGCACTCCAATCGCCGGGAAACAAGCCCGTATCCCAATATGCCGGTACGCTTTCGCTTTCCTTTCCCTGACGGTCCCAGACCGTAACCCGCCACCAGTAACGCGTATTGCTCTGCAGCGGCGGACCGTCATATAGAAGACTCAGGCTTTGGCCACTCCGCCTGCCGCTGTCCCACACCAAATCTTCGTCCCTGTTAGAGAGACCCTCCGCGGAAAGGAACACCCACACCCTCACCCTGTAAGCCGCGCACGCCCCTCCGCGCCGATCTCTCTCCAGCAGCCAGGAAAAACGGGGAGAAGACACATCCAGCCCCAATGGATTCTCCAGACCATGCACAAGCGGTTTTTGTATCGTAAGCACGTTGCTTCTCCCCTTCCAGACTGTCTATCGGGCGTTAGAATCCATCCATCATGGATTCGATTGATCATGCGGCACGTTCACCTGGGCCACGGCTGCGGTTTCATTGCCGGCTTGATCCGTGACCGTATAAGTGATCGTGTAGATCCTGCCGGAGCCTGCACCCGATCTTGACGCGCGCAAGCTGAACGAGGTATCCATCGTGCCCAGCTCCGCACCCTGAATATCCTCCGCTTGCAGCTCCTCATTACTTGTAATGGAGGACAGCACGACGGAACCGATATCCGAGCCCGAATCGCTGGCGTCGACGGAAGCCGTGACCTGGACCAGCCTCTGGTTAGGCGGCCACAACTTGACCGGGTCCGCCGTTACGGTCGCCACGGGCGCAGTCTGATCGATCTTCAAGGTCAACGACTTGATGGAGCCCGGTTCCCCGGCTGGACTCATCGTCCGATAGTCCAGCTCATGAATCCCGTCCGTATCCATGATCATTTCGGAACCGTACGTCTGCCATTCTCCGTCATTCACGCGAAACTGAATGTCGTAGCCGTCCGGCAAGCCATTGGCTGCGCCAAGCTTCACGGTTACCGGGCTTCGGTACCAGCCGTCGTTGCCATCCGGCTGCTCCGGCGTCAAAGCGGCGGTAAGCTCTGCCGCCTCCATGCCGTCGGCCAAACCGATGCCGTCCACATGGAAATATCCTCCTTGCCAATGTACCCGGCTTGCCGGCACAAGCCCGATTTTAATTTTGGTGATCCGGTCCTTATACGCCCAATCTCCTAAGTTAACCGCCAGGTTGCTCCACTGCTTCGGCGGAACATTCCCCTCTGCTTCCAGCACATGCTGATCGCTGTACACCTTTACCCGAACGGTATAGGATTCGGACGCTGGTCCGCTCGAAGGATTGATGCCAAAGAACAGGTAGGGTTTGCCCTCGGCATTCAGTGGCTCGTCGAACCGCTTGGCGATGCCTTTGCTGTCGCCCAGCTGCTCTCTGGTCATCACCGTGGCCTTGAGCGTTTGACTGCCGCTCCAGATGATGGAAGCATCGGTTTCGACGCCGGATACATACTCTGCATGGGTCCAGCCCTCATCGCCGTTCTCAAAATCAAACAGCATTTCCGCGCCCTCCAGCTGCTCCGGCGAAAGGACAGCCGCTGGCGCCGTATCCGGTATCTCCCGCCGAGCAAGCATGCCGGCATCGAAGGATGGCGCGATATCCTGCCAGTCGGCGATGCCAATGATCGGCTTCGCGAATTCCGTCACCTCCAGCGAACGTTCCGTATCGATATACTTAAAGACATCATACACCAGCTTGTGCTCCGCAGGGATGCTGGCGCCCCTGCTCGTATCCGGATCATGCGTCCACAATCCGAGATTCAAGCCGTACTCTTCGGCATGGTCCACATGCCGGTGCAGAATGAAGGAGTCGATGCCGTCCAGGAAGTCCGTAATGTAATAAGCATACGCATAGGCTGCCGCCTGCAGCTGCTGGCCTTCCGGCGAATTGTCGCCGCTGTGGAAGCCCTGCTCCGACAGGATAATCCGGCGCGCCTCATCGCCGTACATGAACTTCGGCTGCTTCATGTAATCAACGAGGACGTGCAGGTTTTTAAACGTGATTTTCGGCGTATCAAACTGCTCGAGGGACTGCGGCGCAACCCAAGCTCTCGGATCGAACAGATTTTCCGGATAAGGATGATAAGCGATATGCCATGGAATATCTCCCTCTGCGTCGATCTCCGCCTGAAGCGTATCGATGATCGATCGGCCGTCGAACGAGCCGATCTGCGTGGACGGCAGCTGCTGATCCCAGTTATGCGTCAGCGAAATATACACTCTGGCGTTGCTGTAAAAGCTTTTTACGACGGTATTCGTTATTCTTACGGTCCGGGCATAGTCCTGAACGAATTCCCTGACCGTTTTATCGTTGCCCATATTGTACCAGGTCTCCCCGGCGTCCACCTCGTTGCCAACGATGTAATTGACGGCTCTGCCGTATTTCTCGTCCTCGCGGGAGTAGCGCTCCGCCAGGAAAGCGGTGATAGCTTTATAATACTTCGTCCCTAGCTCATCCGTTGTGTTAAATGCATAGACGATGCCTTCCGTGGCATCCGGATGGAGCAAATACCGGTTAGGCGTGGTATCGTCCATTCCCCCCTTATACATGAGGAGGATCAGGGATACCGTCACTCCGTTATCGGACAAACTCTTGATGGAATTATCCCGCTCCTCGATCCAATCCTTCTTGAAATAGAAGGTCTCCCCTTCGTAAGAATATTCGAACGTATTGTCCGGATTGACGCTCCCGTTCATGTACAGGGCATTATTGTAATCCACGTTCAACGCGGCATGGCTGATGCCGAGGTCCTCCGCATCGCCGACCATCTGCACCTGCAGCCCCTTCTTGCTCTTCGCCACTGGGAACGGATACGTATTCGGCGCAAGTATCTCGGGATTGCTTACGTATTTGGCGTGGTCCACGAGCTCCAGCGATCCGTCCGGAAGCCTGGCCGCGACCGCGAATTTGGACTGCAGCCGGTTGCGTCCCTCTTCTCTTCCCAGATCCGGCTCAAACATAAATTGATCTTGAATCCCTTGCTCGGCAATCGGTTCTCTGTTCGCCAGATCCCTTTCCGATTCATAAGGCTGCAGCTCAAATAACTGAAGTACTCCGCCTTCAAAATTCTCCGCTTCCCCTGGCTTTAATGCTCCCTCGATCACGATCCGATCTCGGGAAGCCGCGATCTCATGTTTCGTAAGCTCACCGGGAAAAACCTCGATCGGCGCCAGCTGTTTGAACCGGATCTGATCGATGCCGACTTCTCCCGTGCTTGCCCCTCCGCCGCTCAGGAACGTCAACCGGAACTGCTTCAGGCTGCCGCTCCACTCCGGATGCAGCGACAGATTAAATTCCTGTTCAACGGACTGGCTGTTATCCGCTTCGATGTCGAACACCTCCGACTTCGTGTCATCCCAATCGGGGCTTTCCTCCGTAATCCATTCGACTTTCACTTTGCTGAATGGCGACTCGTTCCTCCATTTGACGCTTAATGTATTGTAATGATCGATATCCTGGATGATCACCGGAGATTGCAGTACGGGATCAGCACCCGTCAGTGTCAATCGGAGCTCTCCGCCGGCTGCGTCCACATCTGCACCCTGGGCGGTAAACCCTTCCGTTTCCCCGTCCACGTTAAAATCCATGCCGATGGCGTTCGATCCGCTGAGATAATCGATCTGGTAATTGCCGCCCCAGAATTCGTATCCCGGATCGCCCGGCTTCAGTCCGCCGTGATCGAAGTTGAGCATGAACGCGAATTCGATCTTGGTGACGTGGTCCCGCTGGGCCCAGTCCTTGACGGACACCGCAACTTTGCTCCAGCTGTTCGGATTGATTTGGGCAATGCTCTCATAGGAATCTTCGCCGCTGAACAGGGTAACCTTGATCAGGTAGTCCTCCGTCTGCCACCCGTAGCAATTGGCCGCAAACGTCAGATAGTTCACGCCCGACAAGTCGAGTGGCTGATCAAAAGCCCTGGATACCGTTCTCCATTCATAGGCTTTGACTTCATCCGACCATACCTCGAGCACATGGCTCCCCTCATATGGAGAATTCGGACCGTTGGCATAACGGTCGGCGTAGGTGACTTTCTCCGCCCCCGCTCCGCTGGTCCATTTTCCCGGCTGGTTTACCGCATCGGGCTCGTTAAAATCGTCAATGACAATCGAAGGCGTGTAACCCGTCACGTTCAGCACATGGGGAGATGCCTTTAAATCCGGATCATACGTGCCCGCAAACACGATCCCGGCGGGATACGCTTGCAGGGTGAGGGCCAGCAGGACGGAATACACCAGCAGCGTCTTAAGCCTCTTCAACTTCATCAAGCTTGTTCCTCCTCAAAATGGATTCTGATGATACGTTTGCCGCAGTTCGACGCCATTCACCCCCTTTCCAAACCGAATATTCGCTCAGCACCAAGCCGGTATGCCTTAATCTCTGATTTTCAGCACAAGCTCCGTCCCGTCGATTGCTTTCACGGTAATCCCCTTCGGAATCGTCAGCTCGTATTTCAGGTTTCCTCCTCCCTTCTCTCCCTCTTCCCTCTTCCAGCTTGCTTCCATCATTCCAAAGCGCGTCGGCACAGCGCCTTCCGCCCAATCGAGATCACCGGCATGCGGGTCAAGATACACCTCCCCATCGCCGAGTCTGCTTAAATCAAGGCCCAACACGGATTGCGTCAATATATAACTCGGCGATGCGCCCCAGCCGTGGCTAAAGCTCACGGGAATATGATCAATCAAATAGGTCGGCGTATTGCCTTGATAAGCGCTCGGCACGGTACAGGCCGGCGTTGAAGGATCAAACGTCTCCCACCAGGTCGTTGCTCCCCGGTCCAGCATGCCACCCCAATAGCTTCTAATGATCTCCAAAGCGCGTTCTACGCGCCCTTTGCTCATCAGCGTCTCCAGAACCACATGATAGAAAAATGCGCCTTTTAACGGCGGCAGCTTTCCGCCGTCGTACCATTCGTCGAGGAAGCGATCCTCTTCCGCCGGGTCCATCAGGCCGGACCATATCGCCGCAAAGTTGGTCTGAGCCGTGATCTGCTTCGATAATCCGTCCGGTCCGATGCAATCCGCAAATACGATCTCGCCAGGGGGCTGCATCTGCTCCCTTATGGCAGCGCGAAGCCGGACCGCCTGGTCTTTCCACTGCCCTGCCATCTCGCCGCGCCCAATCGCTTGCGCCAGCTCCGCCGCCAACCCGAGCGCCTTGTGATAGAAGCAGGAGACGGCCGTCACCCGGTCGCGCCGGTCGATGTAATCGGCCCAGTCGATAAAGCACCACCAGCCAGGCCGGTCGGCGCCGGCAAACAGGCCATCCCGATCCTCCTGCAGCGCGAACCACGCCATCAACCGTGTAATGGCCGGCCAGATTTCTTCCAGGAAATCGCGGTCCTTCGTATACAGCCAGTGGGCATGCACGCCGAACAACCAATGCGCGCAGAAATCGGGCAGCAGGAACGAGTTTCGTTCCGGCCCGGTACCGGGTATGGAGCCGTCGTCATTCTGAATCCGCGCCCCTTGCAGGAGACATTTGCGCAGCAGCCGATCATCTCCGAACGCGTGGTAGATGACTTTGCCCATCACCACGGCATCGGCTACCCACAGCGCCTTCTCGCGCAGCGGACAATCCTCCAGATGGTCCTGGCTGTTCACCAGCGTCGTATATGCCCCGACCTCCCAGATCCGGTTCAGACGATCATCGCTGCAGCGGAAAAAGCCGGATTCGTCAAACGGATAATGGACGGATTCGACGCCGAAGCGCGATATCGTCAGCGCGGCCGGCGTCGCCTGTGCCGTAACCTGAAGGAAACGGAAAGCCCGGCGTCCAAAGGGCTTCAGCCGATTTCGCCCCTTACGCAGGATGAAGGTGTCGTACAATTGCAGCTCCAGCGATTCGCCGTACGACAGCTGGATCACGCCGCCCTCGGGTGCGTCCAGCTCAAACTCGGGATACCCCACGATTTCGCTAGCAAAGTCATACACAACCCCTGGCAGAGAGCCGGGCACGCTGGCATCAAGCGTCCAGCCTGTTGTACCTGCTGCTAACCCGCCTGGATCTCTTTCTGTTTCCGCTGAGTCGTCTTGCAAGCCAATCGCTTCATGACGCGGAGAGGTATGCTCCAGCGAACCGAACGCTTCCGAGCTGCCCCCACGATTCCGAAGCATGCCGGACTCCCCCAGGCTGACGCCGAAATTGGCGTCAGTTCGCACGATCGCTGCCGGACTGACCCACTCCCTGTGCAGCGGAGGAATCTCCCGCGGAAGCAGTCGCGGCCATGGCGAATCCGGATCCAATGCTTTGGCGATAACCACCGCCCCGCTCCAGGAGGAATCGTCATAAGCGGATTCCTCCCATCCGTCCTCCTGCTCCGCGAGATAAATTTCGCGGAATCCGTTCCATTGATGCTGGCGCGACACCTGGGCCATCCATCTTGGCGATCGCCGGACCTTCCATTCCGCATCCGTGGCGGCCACGCAGAACATCCCGTTTCCGCGCTCGATATCAAGCTCGGCAATCAAGCCCCCCTGCCCTTGCATCTGGCCTGTCACGATATCGGTCGAACCGAAATTGTAGGCGACGATGGCCAGCACATTCCTACCCACCGACAACAGCGGGGTCACATCGATCTCGTCGTAATACTTCCACTGCTGATCGGCAGGTGAGGGGCCCCTCCCGACCACGGCCCCATTGACATAGAGCAAGTACTCCTGGTTGGCCGACACGTACAATCGGCCCGCCATCGGCGCTTCCTGCAAGTCAAAGCTCCTTCTCGCTTCCAGATATACGTTGGCCGAATCGGGCGGTAAATCCCCCCATATCCAGTTCGCTTGCCAGTGCTCTTTCATCATGCCCTCCCTGCCAGCTCAGCTTCTCCAATGCGAGCTGATTTGATCATGCGCCCATTCTCCAGCTTCCATTCCACCTTAATCAAACCCTTGGGACTTGGAATCACGCCCCGTGCAGCCGTTAGCCCCCCGATGGCATGAGGCTCGAAAGCGATGCGGGCATAACCGGGCTCAAGCGCGCGAATCCCCAGGACATACCTGGCAATCCAGACCACCGGCGTGCTCGACCAGCTGTGGCACAGGCTCATCCGGTAGGAATCATACGCGGTATACGTGGTCAAGTCATGATGGATATCGCTGCTCGGCGTCAGCCTGATCCCCTCCCAGAAGGTGGTTGCTCCCGCATCCAGCATCGTTCCCCAGACCGTAGCGATAACATCCCACGCCCGTTCGTGCATGCCGTACTCCGAGTAGCATTCCGCCAGCCAGTAGGCGGACAATGGCGTGAGCGGGTCCCTCAGCCGATAGTCGAGGAGAAATCTGCGTGCGCTATCTTCTTCCACATACCCGCTCTTAATGCCGATGACCGAGGTGAGCAGCGCGTACGATGGTCCAATGAACTGCTCCTCCTTAAGCTCTGCCTGCGGTTCATCCCAATGGAGCCGGAGCTCCGGCATGTAATCCGCCAGCTGTTTCATTTGACTCTTCGTCATGCCGTAAATCGCGTTCAGGCACGCCCACGATTCAGACGTCCCCATGGGCGACCATTCGATGAAGGAGTGTTCCTCTCTGGCATCCGGCATAAAAATCCCGCTGGACGGTTCCGCATTCGCCTTCACCCAAGCGATATGCCGCTGCAGATCCTCCCGGATTTCCCATACGAAATCGCGGTCTCCCGTCTCGAAGAAGTAATCCCATATGCTGCTGAGCCACCACAGCGTATAGGAAGGGAGATTGTTCATCCAATAGCCGTAAGGGGTCCGCCCCAGCTCCCGGAGCGACCGCTTCAATACCGAATAATCATCCCAGAGCGAGTATTCGGTTTTGGCGGCCAGATAAATATCGTAAGCCCAATTGAGGCGGTCCCGCTTGATGCCGTCCCACAATCCGATTTGATGGCAGACCCGGCTGGTATGCACCGACACGTCATAGATTCGCTGCAGAAGGTCGTGATCCGTCTGCAATTGTCCCGCCTGATTAAGCTCAGCACCGGCTGCCTCCAACCGGAGCTCGATATGGAATTCCCCTCCATCGTCATCGCTTACGTAAATTTGCACGTACCGCATGCCCTGGGGATTCGTTGCCGAAAGGCTTCCCGGCGGAATCGCCAACCACTCCGTCATGCATCCGTCATAATGCCGCAGCTCCTGCAAGGATTCAGCGCCATTCCACAGCAAACCGATCTCGGAATCGCCGTGGTTGGTCACCTGCATCCGCACATTGAGCTCATGGGGCAATTCCAGCAGCAGCTCCGGCATCCGGCTCAAATCCAGCTCTTTCTGCTGAGTCCTGCGTTCCTTCCATTCGCCCTGCTTCAGAAGATGATAAAAAATATGCCGTTCATTCCGGGACTCCACTTCGTCCAAGACGATTCGCCCTCCGGCCGTTCCATTCATCTGAATTACACCATCTATGCCGCTGACCGCTTCCACTCCGGCTGCGGAAATGACTCTTATGCCTTGGACAGGCTCGACCACGATATCGCCGTATCCTCCGGCAATAAACCAGGGAGGCGCATGATCCAGGTCTCCAAAAGGCTCCTCGCCCCAAACGCATACCACCTCCGCCGGGCCGTCCCCGGCATCCCAGGTATCATCCGTTGCCAGCCATAAGCCTTCGCTTCCGCTCAAGTAGGCGATGCATCCCACCGAGCGGTCAAACAGATGCATATTGATGGGATGCATCGGCATCGGCTCCGTATTTCGGAGCTCAATTCGGATTGTATAGGCTCCAGGCTCCAAACCGCCGGGGAGCCCCTCGACCGGATAAAATGCGGACGTGTGCCTGGCATGCTCCGGGAAATGGCCTATCACGGCATCGTTCAGCCTGATCTCGGCTTCTCCCGTACAGGCGATTCTCATCTCAAGCTGCTCAACCGCGGCATGCAGAACAAAGGATTTTTCCAGTACGACATGCCGCCGGCCCTCACGTTCCCGATGCCAGATCCAGCTGGGTATCTTCTCCGCTTGTCTGTGTATATTCATCCATCTCTCTCCATTTGGTCCGTCGTTTTATATTTTTAAAGCCCCTTGCGTAACGCCCTGGATGTAATACTTCATCCCGAAGCTGAACAGCAGCACCAGCGGAATCGCCGATATGATGTACGCCGCGAATTCCACGCCCATGTTGGAGATGCCGAACTGGTTCGTGAATTGCGTAAGCCCGACGCCAATCATCTGGATGCTGTTCGATTTAATGGTCAAAAGCGGCCAGATGTAATCGTTATAGATCCCGACCGACTGCATGATCATCAAGGTCATGAGAACGGGAACGGACAGAGGCAGCACCATTCTCGTGAACACCACGAACTCTCCCGCACCGTCGATTTTGGCGGCATCAAACAGCTCGTTGGAAATGCCCGCCATGAAGCTCCTGCACAGAAATGTGCCGAAAATCTGGCCACCCGCGGCCGCGCTGATAATGATGACCCACGGCGTATTCACCAGCCCCAGATTCGCATACAGCACGTAAGAAGGGATCAGCGTCATGACGCCCGGTATCATCATGATGGCCAGCATCAGCATGAACAGCACCTCCTTGCCGAGAAAGTCTTTCTTGGCAAAGGTATAGCCCGCAACGGCGGACAGGGCCACGACCAGGGTGCCGCCTACCGCCGCATACAGCACCGTATTCAAGGTGTACCGCCAGATCGCCGCGAAGGCTTCCGCATAATTCACGGTCTGCGCCGGGATCGGCATCGTCCAGATGCCTCCCAGAATCTGCGCGTTATTTTTGAAGGACGAAATCAGGGTGAAGGCGATGGGGGCGAGGGTCAACGCAACAAAAACGATAAGCAGCACATAGAGCGCCGACTGCCGAACGAGTCTTGCCTTTGCATTCATGCCGTTCCCCTCCTAATCCGTATTGGTTTTGATGAATTTCATATTGATGACCGTAATCACCATAATGATGGCGAACATGCTGACGCCAAGCGCCGACGCATAGCCCAGGTCATTGAATTTCGTCGCGGCAAAATACATCTGCAGCGCCGGCACATAGGTCGAATCGGCAGGCCCTCCGCCGGTCACGATCAGGATGGAGCCGAAGTCCTGAATGATGCCGATCAGCGCCAGCACGATCAGCAGCTTGAATTGCCCTACCAGCAGCGGCAGGTGAATCGCCCGGATAATGCGAAAAGGTTTAGCGCCGTCGATTCTCGCCGCTTCGATCACTTCTTCCGGAATGGCGATCAGCCCCGAGTACATCACCAGCAGCTGCAGGATGCCGACGAACGGGAAGCCCATCATAATGATGGCCCACAGCGCCGTATTCGGGTCTCCCAGCCAAGGATGACTTAGCGAGCCGAGTCCGATCATGCGCAGCAGCTGGTTCACAAGGCCGATGTTCGGATCGTACATGTCCTGCCAGACCAGCAGCATGCCGACGGATGGAATGACCATGGAAATAACGAAAAACGTGCGGAATACATACTGGGACCTTTTGCTTCTCAGATGATAGATCAGCTCCGCCACGATCAGCGGCGGAATAAGGGCCTTGAACAATCCGGTGACGATGAGGATGAGCAGATTGCCCACGCCTTTGGTGACGTACGGATCATTCGCCATGCGCCTGAAATTGTCCAGCCCGATAAACTCGCTTCTTGCCCCGGGATTCCAGTCGTACAAGGAATGAATCAAGCCGGAGAACGCCGGGATATACAGGAATATGATAAGGAGCGTAAAGCTGGGGAGCAGCATGGCATACGCCAGTTTGCTCTTCCACAATCGGTGAAGAATGTACGGCTTCTTACGCCACAGCCAGAAGAATAACAATGCCGTCAACAAAACAAATACGATCACGGCCGCCACCTGCACCACGGTTTTAACCATCGCCGCCTGCTTGCCTTGCTCCAGTACGGCGCCGACTTCATATTGGAAGACGGCTCCTTTGTCCGAGCCTGCGAAGAGCCGCGTGCCGTCTTTGCTGAACCGGATTTGCTGGCCGGCTCCGGCCTCCTTCGTGCTCCATAACAATTCGCCGCCTTGATTGGCCACGTAATAATTGCCCGAGTAATCCGCTACCGCGATAAACTCCCCGTCATGGGTGACATGAACGGAGGTCACTTTATCCTTGGTCAACAATTCGCCAAGCCTGCTGCCCTCCGCCGAATAGAGGACCGCTTTATTGCTGGACGTTCCGACCACCATCGTTCCGTTATCCGCAATGGAAGCATGAAGAATGTCGCCCTCCAGCGGCGTCTGGAATTGCAGCTCGCCGGCAGGATTGAACAAATAGGCGTACTGGTTCGCGGCCCCGGCTGCCAGCCATTGCCCGTTCGGGGATACCGCGGCGCTCTTCACTGCGATGCCGATCGGAATTTCACCCAGCGTCTGTCCTTGTTCATCCAGCACATGCACCAAACTTTCGTTATGCAGCGTCACGATAGCCAGCTTGCCGTCGGGCGTTGCCGACAGATTCTTGATCATTTTCTTGAAATCCCGCTTCCACAGCTCCTTGCCGTCAGCGCTCAGCATATAGAGATGCCGGTCATCGGAAGAGACGAGCATGCGGCCGTCATTCAGGAGGGCGACACCGGTTACGACGTTGTTTGCCATGAATTCGAATCGCTGGGTGCCGTCGCGCTGAAGAAGAATGGCACTCGCATTCTGCGTACCGACTGCCACCAGCTCGCCGTCTTCCGATATGGACAAGGCTTTGATCGTAAGACCCTGCTCCATCGTCCAGATCGGCTCAGAGGCATGGATCGGCTGGGCAAATAGAAATAGCAGCAGCGAAGCCAGCAGGCAGGAATATATTGTTCTCATCACCTTCGTGTTCACACTCCCTTCCATGCCAAGTGAACCCGCAGGACTCCACCGATGAAGGCGAAGTCCTGCGCCTTACAGCCTTTTACAGCCTTCTAATGCTACTGTCTGACAGGCGGCTGACGCTCCGGATTCTCGATATCGGAGAGTTCTTTTTTGCGTTCCTTGAGCATGGCTTCGAATTTGGCGTCAATATCCGCCTGGTACTGCTTCAGCAGCTGATCCACGTCGATTTCATCGTTGAAGTATTTGGAAATTAAGCCGATGTAGCTCTGCACGGACGGCTGATAGTCATGGAGACCGCGGGCCAGCACGTTGCCCGGGCTGTTCAGCCCTTCCGTATTCCCGATCGCGTCAAACGTTTCGAACGTCTTCTTCATTTCCTCCGGCAGCTCGATGTCGTTAAGCAGCGGTGCCCCGTTCAAGGAGGCGTCCTTGGAATTCTGGACGGCTTCCAGGTACACCTTATATCCTTCCGGGCTGGTCAAATACATCATGAAATCCACGTTCAGGGCCGTTTGCTCCGCATTCTTCTTCACGAAGCCGTAGAAGCCGGTATAGATGTGAATCGTTCTCGCCGGAGCCTGGACCAGCTCCCCTTCCATGGAAGGCATGTTAAAGAATCCGAAGTCGAAGGATTTCACGCCGCCGCTCTCTCCCGTTTTTTCCGCATCGGCAAAATCCTTGGGAAGCTGCCAGTAGGAGGACGGAAGCGCGACCATGGTTGCGGCCTTGCCTGTCAGGAAGAGCTTGTAGGCCTGCTCCTCGGACATGCCCATAAAACCGTCCGGAGCGTAACCGAACAAGGTTTTCAGATTTGTCATGACTTCGCGCCACGCCGGATGGCCCTCGACTTTATACGGGCCGACTTTGTTTTTGATCGCCTGGTACATTCGCAGCTCGTTCGTAGATACTTTGGAACGGGAATCGTTGTACGGGTCGCTCAGGTCGAACTTCCAGTTATCGTCGATGTTTGGCATGTACGTATAATCTTCCGGCTTTGATTTGATCAGCTCCACGTAATCGCGGAAGTACTGGTCCGGATAAATGCGCATGAGCCAGCCCGCCTGACCGCTCCACAGGGAGAGCGCGTTGCCGCCGATCGTGAACGGGATATAACCCGCCGCCTTCAGTTTGTCGTAGGTCGCGATGAGTTCATCGAACGTTTTAGGGGTATCGGTAATCCCCGCTTTCTCGAACATCTCTTTGTTGTACATCCAGAGGATTTGAACCGATTCAAAGTTAAGCGCTTGCAAAGTTTGCAGGTTAGGGTCATCCAGATTGACGCCCATGCCGTCAAGGTTGAAGCTTTCCTTCCAGATCTTCCCGGTGTAGGGGTTCTCCGTCTCCAGCCAAGGCTTGAAGTCCACGAATTTCTGGTCTTCGTTCAGGTCACTGTTTTCATTCGTGTTCACAAAATCGGCTTCCGGCTCTCCGGCGGCAAACTGAGCCTGCAGCCATTCGCGGTAGCCCTCGGCCGGCTTGATATCCACGACGACCTTCACGTCCGGATGCTTAGCCATGTAAGCGTCGGCTACCTTGCCCCAAACCTCGGCTGAGGCACCGCGCAAGGATATTTGGATCGTGCCGCTTTTAGGTTTATCCGTATCTTCTCCGGCTGGTTCTGCTGGTGTTTTGGTATCCGTTGGGGTAGGCTGTTCGGATGGCGACGGGTTAGCGGTATTGGGGCCGCTGCTGGTACAGCCCGCTGCGATGATGATGATTAGTGAGGAAATTAAAATGAGGCTTACGATTCTTCTAATATGGATCATGACGTTCACTCCCCTAAGCGTTTAATGAATTCGCTTACATTTATGTGAAGTCTTAGATGTCTGAATTGGACCCGCATCACTCCCTTCAAGGTTAACAGGGTGCAAAAACGTTTTTGCACCCTTAAAAAAAAGAATCGTCCAACGAAAATATCCGTTTTCAGGTCGATTCTCTTTCAATGACGGTACAAGGCAAAACGATCGTCTGAATATCGTCAAAACGAATTTCGCCGTCAATCAGCTGCATTAACAGCTTCGCTGCTTCCAGGCCCATCTGCCGCATCGGCAGCTCAATCGATGTAATGGATGGGCGGGCCAACTGGGAAACGGCCGTGTTATCGAATCCGATCACCGCCAGGTCCTCCGGCACCTTGTAACCCAGCTCCTGAGCCTTCTCGACGACGCGGGACGCTATGACGTCGCGTCCGGCGATAATGGCGGTAGGACGATCGACTCGGTTCAGCAGCTTCTCCGTTTCCGTATAACCGCTGTCTTCTTCGAAGGAACCGATCTCCACCAACCGCTCGTCGAACCCGTCGCCTAATTCCTCCATGGCCTGGCGGTAGCCGTTATACCGGTCCAGCGAGGCATCCACTTCCAGCGAACATGGGGTGATGAGCGCAATCCGGCGATGACCTTTGCCGATCAGATATTTAACGGCTTCATAGGCGCCTTGCTCATTATCCGCATTGACGCTGTGACACACGCCGGGCATCGTCGGCCTCCCGAGCAGGACGAAAGGAAACCGGTTCTTGATCAGCTCCCCATACGGCTGGTTAATGGCCGCGCCCATCAGGATCAACCCATCCGCCGATTGCTTGCGGTAAACGTCCAGCAGGTGATCCGCCAATTTATTCGTACTCGGCTTCTGAAAAGACAGCAGTAAATCGTAATTGTTGTCTCCCGTTGCCTCCCCAAGCCCCTTGACGACGTCAAGGAGAATGGTATTCTCCAAACCATCCACCGTATCCTCGACCACCAGGCCGATGTTGTTCGTTTTCTTCGTAACCAATCCGCGCGCGGACTGGTTCGGTCTGTAGTTCAGCTTCTCGATTGCATCGAATATCCGCTTCTTGGTCGCCTCCGCCACATGCGCGGAGCCATTCACCGCGAACGAAACGGTACATACCGCTACGCCAGCCTCCCGGGCGACGTCTTTTATGGTTGCTGCCATCCTGATCATCCTTATCCAAAATTATAGGGAACATTTGATTAGACTAAAAATGCAGAGCTGTAAACTATTGAAGCGGAGTTCAAATCACATATGTAAACGCTGTCAAATCTTAGCCGATTACGGCGCTATCTCGTTGAATAAAGAATCACCGAATGACACAATGACCGATGTTCTCATGATACAAAACGTTTTTGCAAAAACGATTTGTATATAAAATACACCGGGTTATCGGCAGTGTCAATCCTAATTTAAGTTCTTTTTTATGCATACGTAAAAGAATCGCTCGCACAGCGAACCTGCGTTACTTTTGAGGCTTGCCGACATTGAATACCTCCGCCTTCGCCAAACTAAGGATTGATTTCCAGCGGCGATTCCCATAACATTAAACATTATAATGATATAATGTTTAATGCTCGTAAAATCATGGATGCAGGGGGATTTCATATGAAATTTCGTTTCGAGGGCGCTGTTACGGATGTCATGCCAGGCATTGAGCTGCTGCTGGATGAGCTTGGCGTCGAGCTTGGGGATAACGGCATCCCCGTTAAGGTAGCCTTGTCCGATGGCGATCTGGAGGTCGGCAGGGACCGAGACCAGGCCTATATTCGTTACGGACGAAAACATCAATTTTTCCGGGGACTCGGCTTGCTGGTTCAACATAGCCACCAAAGCGATTCGTTCCACCTTCTCGAACGCCAGCAATTTGACCAGATCGGCCCGATGTTCGACCTGTCCCGCAACGCCGTGCTGACCGTGGACAGCTTCAAGCTCATGCTGAATAAAATGGCCCTGATGGGTATGAACAGCGTGATGCTGTACATGGAGGACACCTACCAGATCGAAGGCGAGCCGTATTTCGGTTATATGCGCGGTCGCTACACGCAGGCGGAGCTGAAAGAGATGGACGATTATGCCGATCAATTCGGCATCGAGGCTTTCCCAAGCATCCAAACCTTAGCGCACCTGGAGGAGTTTCTGAAGTGGGAGCCCATCAAGCATTACCGCGATACGAAGGGGGCCCTGCTCGTCGGCAGCGAGCAGACCGATTCCCTGATCGAACGGATGATCGAGGCTGCCAGTGCTCCGTTCCGCAGCAGCAAGATTCATATTGGAATGGACGAAGCGGAGGAGCTCGGACGAGGCAAATATTTGGATCACAACGGTTATGTGAGCCGTTTCGACATTATGATTGCCCATCTGGACAAAGTCCTCGCTGCCGTCCGCAAGCGCGGCCTGAAGCCGATGATGTGGAGCGACATGTTCCTGAAGCTCGCTGCCGGCGGAGGCGGCGATGCGGCGTATTACGACAAGGACACCTCGATTCCGGAGGATATGGCCCGCCGCATCCCGAAGGATGTGGACATGGTGTACTGGGACTATACCCACATGGAGCCGGAGGACTATGAGAAGCTGATCGCCAATCACCGTCCGCTGGGCTGCAACCTCGTGTTTGCCGGGGCCGTCTGGATCTTTAACACCTTCGGCGTCAACTACGGGTTGTCCCTGAACGCTTCGAATGTTGCGCTTCAAGTGTGCAAGCAGGAAGGAATCCGCGAGGTATACGCCACGATGTGGGGCGACGACGGCAACGAAGGAAATCCGTTCGCGGCGCTGCTCGGTCTGCAGCTTTATGCCGAGCATGCCTACTCGGAACAGGAGCCTTCCCCGGCTCAGTTGGCGGAACGTGTGAAATTCTGTACGGGCATCGACATGGAGGCGTTCCTCCTGCTGAAGGATCTGGACGAGATTCCCGGCCAGGAGCCGAACAACGCCAAGCAGAGCAACCCGTCGAAATTTTTGCTGTATCAGGACGTGCTCCTCGGGATGTTCGACAAACAGATCGAAGGCCTGGACCTCTCGAACCACTATGCCGAGCTGGAGCAAAACCTGCGCGCGAAGCGCGATAGCGGCGCCGAGCTGGACTATCTGTTCGAGATGCCGGAGAAGCTCAGCGCCGTCCTCAAACGCAAGAGCGAAATCGGCATTCTGCTGAAGCAAGCCTATGATGCCAAGGACGCCGATACCTTAAGGCATATGGCCAAGAACGTGCTCCCTGCCATCTCCAAAGCCGTGCAAGAGCTGCGCATTGCCCACCGCACGCAGTGGCACCGGATGTTCAAGCCCTTTGGCTGGGAGGTCATCGACATCCGCTATGGCGGCGTCATCACCCGCCTGGACACCGCATCGTTCCGCATTCTGGAATACGTGGAGGGTCGGACGGCACGGATCGAGGAGCTGGAGCAGGAACGGCTGGTATTCAGCACGACCAACCGCGACAATCACAAGGGTGTCGGCTGGTGCAGCCATTATTACCGCATGGCTTCGCCGAACGTGTTCTACCATGTGCTGAATCCTTTTTAAGGGTTCCGGCTGCTGGAATCCGCTGATATCTGTCACCATCACATAATAAAAAGCCCCGGTTGCCGGGGCTTTTTTTGCATAATTCACTAAGGCTTAGATGATATCTCTAATTCACGCTTAGGAGCCGTGACTTTGCACTTCCTCATACCACGCGCGCACATCCCAGCCAAGCCGCTCCACGATCTCGGGGTAACGGTCCGCCAGGTTGGAACGCTCCCCGGGATCCTTGGACAGATCGGACAGGTGAACCTGGTCCGGAACTACGCGGTCAAAATCGAGTTTCCCGTTCAGCACCAGCTTCCAATCCCCTTCCCGGACAGCCAGCTGGCCTTGATACTCCCAGAATAATTGCTTATGCGGCGACGGCTTGCGCATTAGCAGCATCTCCTTCAGGCTGCTTCCGTCCAGCGTAACGCCTTGAAGCGGTCCTGCCGCCGGATCGACGCCGGCCAGATCCAAAAAGGTCGGTGCGATGTCCATCATGGCCGCCACCTCATCGCGCACTTGCCCGCCTTCCCATCCGTTCGGCCAGCTCAATATGGCAGGCTCGCGGATTCCGCCTTCGAACAGGCTTGCTTTATGCCCCCTGAAGATCCCCGCGCTTCCCCCGTAATACACGTCCTCCGTTCCGTCCAGCCAGTTTCGGCTCTCGGAGGACGGTCCGTTATCGCTGGAGAAGAAAATGACCGTATCCTCGTAACAGCCGACTTCCTTCAGCGCCTTCACGATCTCCCCGACGCCGTCGTCCACCGCGGCAATCATGGCGGCCATGACCTGCCGATCCCAAGGCAAATGCGCAAACCGGTCCATGTATTCCTGCGGCGCATGCATCGGGTAGTGCGGCGCATTGTACGACGCAAACAAGAAGAACGGAGCCTCCTGCTCCCGCGACCGCTGAATGAAATCAACCGATCGTTCCGTGATCAGCTCGGTCATGTACCGGCCGTTCTCCCAAACCTCCGTTTCGTTCTCCCATAGGTCATGCAGGGGGTTGACGCCATGGGCTTGGCCCCAGTAAAAAATGTGCGAGTAAAAATCGACGCAGCCTGCCTTGAATCCGAAAAACTCATCAAACCCATGCGCATTCGGGCTCGTTTCCTCGGACAGGCCCAGATGCCATTTCCCATACAGCGCCGTCCTATACCCGGCAGGCTTGAGCGCCTTAGCCAACGTCACCTCGGCTGCAGGCAGTCCATGCGAGCCCCGCTTCGCCCCGAGAATCTCGCCGACACCCGCTCGGGCCGGGTACTTGCCTGTCAATAAAGAGGCTCGTGATGGGGAGCAGACCGGGGAATTTGAATACCAATTCGTAAAACGAATGCCTTCATCAGCCAACCCGTCCAGATGCGGGGTTTTCACGGTGTCCGAACCGTAGCATCCAAGATCTCCATAGCCTAAGTCATCGCAATAAATCACGATAAAATTCGGTTGTTTCATATCTTCATTCACCTCTACTATGCTCGACTTGTTCCTCATCATCGTACCTTTTAGCGGACGTATACGGAATGCTCCATCCTTGCAATCGTTATACAATATGTTGCATAGTAGCAGTAACAAGTGAATTGATCGGTATAGGTGGAAGGAGTGGACACATGAGTTTAACAGTGAATCAGCGGCCATCCCGAGAAGAATACTTTAACAATCCGGCTCTCTTTGAGACACAACTGGGATTATGGATATTCAAATCCGGGTCCCACCCCTTTTTCACCGAAAAAGTCGGTCCCCGTTCGGTCGAATTTTATAGTATACATTTCGTTGCCAGCGGCAAGGTGCGGTTTGGATGGGACGGCAGCAGCGTCTCCCTCTCGGAAGGCGACCTCTTCTGCCTCCTCCCCGGCTCGGTCTATACGTATGTCAAGGACTGCGACGAGCCGTCTACCAAGATCACCTGGACGGCCTTTATGGGCGAGTTGATGCCGTCCATATTGAAGCATGTCGATTTATGTCCGGAACGGCCCTATCGACGAAATGCCTTCAGGGACGATGCCCTGGCTGTCATTAAGAACATTCAGCGATTGCTCCGGCAGCCCCAGCAGGACCATAGCCTTCAGCTGATGTCGCTGGGATTCCAGTTGATCCACAGCATCGATCCCAACCGGGACCAGCACCTCCCCGCTGCTTCGGCTGCTTCCGACTGGCTCGAGTCCGTCCCCGGATATATGGGGCTTCATTGCACGGAGAACCTGTCCGTGGAGGAGCTTGCCGCCTGGGCCGGCGTGCATCGCAGTCACTTCACCCGCGCGTTTACCCGCCGATACGGCATCTCTCCGTCCCGCTACATGCAGCAGTTGATCATGGAGAAAGCGACCCGCCTGTTATCCGCCGAGGGAACCAGCATCACGCAGACTGCTTTATCCCTGGGCTATTCGGATTTATTTACGTTCTCTCGGGCTTTTACCCGGTATTTCGGCATGACGCCGAGCGCATTCGTGAAAGCGAACCGCCCATCATCAACGACAGGCGAATAGCAATGAACCACCAATACGATAACGAAAAAAGGGATCGCCGTTATCGATCCTACAGCAACGGAAAGAGGCCATCCGATGAGGGATAGCCTCTAGTCTTTTACATTATCTTTTTTCGTTGCGTTAAACGGTAGAACGACCTACTCCTCCATCAGCTCCCACAGCGTAGTGAACGCTTCGGCTTCCAATTGGAAGAACACCGGCGCGTTGGCATACCGCACATATTGGCCGCCCTTAAACAATCTTAATTGTACCTCTGTCCCGTCCTGCAGCTGGATATACAGAAACTTCTGCTCGCCCGAGCCGGTCTCGTAGATCCCTTGCTCAAACAAAGGTTCGGCCGCTATCGGCTTCGCTTCATATACAGCTTCAACGAAGGCTTGCACCTCCGCATCGGCGGAAAGCTCGCGCAGTTTGTTCTCGCCCATGTTCCAGCTGTCAAAATCCTGCCATTTAACCGACGTCATGTTCCCCATTAAATTCAGCTTGCCGATGATATCCTCGCCCTTGGACACCGTAATCCCGTTCAAATGCTCATACAATTCGGCATAAACTTCCCCGTCATGCTCCATGTAGGACATGATTCTAAAATCGGCGTCATATCCCTTAACCGTGAAAATATCCATTTCGCCGACCGTCGAAGCAAGCTCCGTGTAGTCATCGGAGGAACTCCATTCCGTAATCCCCGACTTCGACCGTCCGAGCTTGTCGCCCCGCAGCTGCTTGGCGATTTCCGGCGTGATTTGCGTACCGGTTTGGGTGTAGATATTGCCCTGGTATACAACCAAACCGATCATGTCGGCTTTGACGTTGCTCTCGCCCGGAAGCTCGATTTTCGGAATGGTTACCGGATCGTGGCCAACCTTCGCGGTTGGCGGGGTATTCGCCCCAGTCCCTTGTTGAACCACCGGGATATCGCTGACCGCTGGCTCGTTTTCAAGATTCAATACCAGCGAAGTCACTACCACCAGGCCCAGCATAATGGCCGCGGTGACGCCGGCGACCCCCATTCGGCTCATTCTTGTCGTTTGACGCTGATTTTGTTTCATTCCTTTCATAATCCGCTCCTCCAATCCCTTATCAGGTTCTATTCGATCTATCAATGATTTGTAGTCATTCCGATTCATCAATCGTCCTCTCCTTCCAAGTCCATGCGCAGCAGCTTCCTGCCGCGCTGAAGACGCATCTTGACCGCAGACTCGTTAATCTGCAAAATCCCGGCGATTTCCTTAACGGAATAATCCTCGTAATAAAACAGATGGATGACCGACTTATACTTGAACGGCAAACTCATGACGTTATCCATCAGCGTCCGTTCCGACGGTTCGACAAAATAATCGTTCATATGCTCCATCTTGGTTACCCGCTTGCGCCACAGGCTCCCTTGCATGTTCTTGCAGTGGTTCGTAATCACCCGGATGAGCCAAGCTTTCTTATGCTCCAGGTCCCTGAAGTCGGGCGCTTTATATATCAATTTAATGAACGTCTCCTGAATGGCTTCTTCGACATCCTGTTTGTTCCCAAGGTACACCATTGCTATTTTAAAAAGCATATCGCCATATAATTGATAGGTTTCCGTAATATCTCCGCCCGGCCGGAGCGAATCGATCTGCATCGCCTTTAGACCTCCTTTTACCCTTAACACAGTTATGGACGTGAATCGGTCACATTTTGTTTTTAAGTTTTTCGGCATACAGAAGAAGTTGTCCCAAAAGCTCTCAGATCTGGCGTGCTCCCTCTTTCTGTTAGGAGACGCTCCGTGTACGAATCGTTCCTCCCCATTTACGAAGGAAGCGGTGCAACGAAACAAAAAACAAGAAATGGCGGTGCAAGGATCGCATCCTTAGCACCGCCATTTCTATTTTCCACATTGTTGATCAATGGAGTGTTCTTCAGCAGATTTGCTGTTGGACGCCCCCTTCTCGTTTATAACCAAGAGACTAACCCAAAATGCATCCAACCGCTATAGAACCTGTTTATTTTACGTACGTCAAATCCTGCATCAAACGATGGAGCACAGCGGCGCTTTCGCCGCGGGTCGCATTTGATTTAGGATTGAAACGCTGCTTCGGATCCCCGTTCAGAATATCAAGACCCGCCAATTCATACACCGCCACCTGAGACCAAGCACCGATCGAGGACGCATCGGCAAAATGGGCTTTTGCCGCGTCGACGGGGGTGTATCCGGCATACTCCAGCGCGTTGTAGGCCATCACGGCCATCTCTTCGCGCGTGATCGTCCGATTCGGCTTAAACGTGCCGTCCGTGTAGCCGGTAATGATATCGGCATCGACGGCTGCCTGGATTGCTCTCGCGTACCAGTCGGAAAGCGCCACATCCTTAAAGCTGCTTGATCCGGCATCTGCAGAGAGGCCCAAAGCCCGAACGACAAGCGCTGCGAACTCGGCCCGAGTGACCGAAGCGTTCGGAACAAAGGTCTGCTCCGTACGCCCGGTCACGATCATTTTGGCCGCAAGCGATTCAACGTTGCCCTTCGACCAATGCGACGCGATGTCCTGGAACGTTACCGGGTTCTGCAACACCAGGTACGTGCTGTTCGTGCGGCTATAGATATCGATTCGTTGGCCGTTTACCTTAAATGGAATCGGCGTGTATATGCCGTTTCCGTCCACCCGAACAACCGCGATATCCGTCAAAGCATGCGATTTGTCGACATTCAGGGACCGCTTTACATACGATTGGAATGCGTCCAGCGCGAAATTTTTTCCATTGCCGGACTTCGCTGTCACGGTATAGCTCACAGCTTGTATTGCATTATATCCTTTAGACGCCGCTGATTTGAGGGCATCCTCATCGATAGCAAGCTGAATGACCAATTGAAGGCTGTTCATGTCCGAGCCGGCTTGGGCCGCCAGCGCCTGAAGATCGATCTCCGTCTTCGGAAGCTCATAGCTTCCGTAAGGCGTTGCTACCACCAGCACCTGCGCGTTTGTCTGGTCAATCCATGCCCGCAGCGCTTCATTCTCGATGGTAATAGATGAAGAAGAGATTGGCTGCGTGCTGGTTACCTCTACGGTAACTTTTCCGCCAACAGGCTGTTTCAGGGCTTCCTTCATGGCGGCTCCGTTCACGCTGCCTGCTGCCGCACCGTTCTCCACCTTAACCGGTACCTTGATCTTGCCTGGTTCGGCTGGCGGTGTCGTGCCAGGATTCGATGGATTCACGGGTGGCGTCGTCGGTCCTGTCGTTCCAGGCGTGCCCGGGTTCCCAGGGTTCCCCGGCCCGCCCGGATCAGGTCCTCCCGGAAGCGGCGCTCCCTTCAAGTCCGTAATCCGTCCTTCGACGGCGGAGGTCTTGGCTGTGATGGTGCCTACTTTTTTTACGTAGTTCGAGAATACTTCATAGTCAGGCTTATAGAGCAAGTTCACTCGCCCTTCCAGGTAGGCCTTCTCGAGCGATGCATAGAAGTCGCCGCCCTTAGCGGTAAATGCGTTCGTCGCTACCTCATACGATTTATTCATGTCGATCGGTTCGTATCCGTTCTTGCCTTTCACCTCGATACGCAGGACGCGTGACCCAACCGGCTTGGTCGAATCATAGAAGAACTTCATACCCGCGATATGCGGGAAGCGGCCATCCGCAGCAGGCGTCTTGGAAACCCCGTTCTCCATGGCTTCCTTAATCTCGGCGCCCGTTAACGTGATCGTGACGAGATCATTGTTAAACGGTAGCACCGTCATGACGTCACCCATCGTGATTTTGCCTGCCTCAATGGATTCGCGGATGCCGCCGCCGTTCTGCAGGGCGATGACCGCATTCGTGCCGGCGGCTTGCGCCGCATCCAGCATGCCATCGGCAATCAGATTGCCGAGATTCGTTTCCTTCGTGCGGACATCGGCGCGGACGCCGTTCAGCTTCACTTCGGTCGTGCCAACCTCCGTTTGTTTTAACTGCTCCACACCCGGCTTATATTTGGTATTCAGAATTTGCAGCGCCTCTTGGTCCGGCTGTATCACGTATTGGCCAGCGCTATCTTTCTCGTCAACGGAAATGAGGCTGCTGTTCCATTCCTGCAGAATACCCTCGTCGTCAAATACGACCTCCAGCTGACCTAGGAATTGTCCCTTTTCCCCCGTCTGCACGATCAGCTTCGGTTCGCTGTCCGAACGATCCACAACCGCCTCATCCAGCTTGGTATGACTGTGGCCGCCCACGATGATGTCGATGCCTTCGACTTCCTTGGCCAGGTTGACGTCCACATCATATCCAAGGTGTGACAGCACAACGATTTTGTTGATGCCTTCCTTCTGCAGCATCGCTACGGTGTCTTTTGCCTTTTGCACCGCACCATCGAAGGCGACGTCTCCAGGCGAAGCGATGTTCGCCGTGTCTTCGGTTGTAAGTCCGATGAGGCCTACCTTCTCCCCGTCTACCTCCATGATGATGGCAGGGTAGATGGTTGCATCCTTGGCATCCCGGGTCACTTCATTCTTGAATTTCTGGGTCAATAAAGCATCCTCAGAGAAATCCACGTTCGAAGAGACAAACGGGAATTCCGCATGCTCGATGAAATCGTTCAGCACCTCGGATCCTTTATCGAACTCATGGTTACCGAAGGTCATGGCATCATATTGAACCAAATTCATGAACTCCAGATCGGCGAGTCCCAAATATTGATTGAAATACAGCGTGCCTGAGAATACGTCCCCTGCATCCACGAGCAGAGGGTTGACCGCATTCGCTTTGGCTTCCTTGATTGCCGTAACCCGGCGCGCAATGTTATCCGGCGAGCTTACGGTGTCCAGATTGGCATGCGTATCATTGGTATGCAAAATCGTAAGCGGGAAGCCGTTCACGGCTTCTCCTTTCAGGTCGATCTGCGCGACAACCGGATCATGATCCGATACGCGGCCCTTGGAGGCCGGGAAATCGGCGTTCAGATGCACGACATCGGCTTGCGTAGAGCGGGTCAGGTTCTTACTGACCAAAATATGATCCAGCACCTGCGAGTTTCCGTCATATGTGTACGTATATCGTTCCGCAGGCGGAAGCTTCTCGATCAGATTATCTAATTCGTTGCCTTTCAAAATGTTCGCCGTTTCGGTAAATTGGAAATCATTCAAATCCCCCAGCACGACGACGTTCGCATCTGGGTTAGCAGACACAACGCTTTTCACGAATCCGTTCACGACGGCTGCAATCTGATGGCGCTGCGTTTCGCTGGAGAGAACCGGCGGCTGGGTATTGCCGAAAGGTCCTTGGTCTCCGGATTTCGAGTTAAAATGATTCGCAATGACGATCACTTTTTCCCCTTGGAATTCGAACTGCGCGGCCAGAGGCTTACGCGACGCGTTGAATGCCGCATTCAGCGGATCGATCCGTCCCGGATTCAGGGTTAACTGATCCTTCGCCGCATCATACGCAACGGATTCCGTCGGGGATCCTTTCTTGCCCTGAACGCTGTCCGATAACTGGACACGTTCCGCGTTGTAGAGGAACCCTACCCGAATGTTCGCTCCAGGCGCTCCCCCGTCATTATTATTCACCGGATCGATGTCGGTAAAGCTGTACGCGGGTCCTCCCGCTGCCTTGATGGCGTTTATCAAAGCCTGGTAGCTTTGGTCAGCCGCGGTAGTTCCGTTGTTCTGTTCACCGTTGTTATCCTGTACTTCCACCAGGCCGATAATATCCGGGGACTTGATGTTGTTTACGATCGACTCCGCCAGCTTGTTGATTTTGGTGGAACTTACGCCCGGATAGAAATTTTCAATATTATACGTCGCTACGCTGAGCTGTTCCTCATTCACGTCGATAGTGGATACCTCTTGCTTAAAAGAGCTGCTTGTGATTGCAGGCAAGCTGTCTTTGGCAGGAATCACCTTGAAGTTCCCGCCGTTATAACCGACCACGCCGATCACATCATCGGCAAACGTATCGCCTGTGCCCACTTCTTGTCCCGGATTGCCGTAAGCAATCAGGAGACGCTGCGGGTTGAAATTGCCTTGCTCTTTCAGAACCAGTCCGCCGGCTGGCGTAATGACATCCGCGATATCGTTCTCAACACGGGTCGCAATGTTGTAGGTGCCGCCGCTTGTCCAATACGGACTAATGATCGTTGGCTGAGGAAGTCTGACCAACATGCCCTCCAGAGATTCGTAGAAGTCGATGGCATCTTCGTCCGGATCGAACGTCGTCATGCCGTCGTTATCGATAATGGCAGCCGGAATCGGGCGTCCGCCTTTCCCTAAGGTAACCGGTTCAGGCAGCTGCTGAGCCTGATCCAGCTTCTTGAACGATTGCATCTCGATTTGGGTCGATGTCAGGTTGCTGGAGCTTCCCTCGTTATACTCGGCCACTTTACCGATTACGCTCACCAAATCTCCGATTTGAGGCCGGTTTGGATCCGTGGAATACACGAAAATGGCGTCCGAGGTATCCGGATTGGAATCCGGCTTCGGATCCTGGATGTAGAATCCCTTGATATTGCCGTTAGAGAACGTATAACCGTACTGGGTTACAACGCCTTCAATATCGGTTACCGTCTGTCCAGTATACGGCGAAGTATGGTCCTCGCCTTGGATATCTGCGATGCGCGGCTGCTGAGTAGCTTGGTAAGCAAATTCGTATACCTTGCTCACATCCGCACCCGAGACGACAATGGCTTTGATGGTTGTATCCTGATCAATCTGAATCGGCGAGCTATATAATGTGCTTGATGGCGTCGGAACCGATCCATCGAGCGTATAATAAATGCTAGCCCCTTGCGTTGGGCTGGACAGCGTCACCGTCCCCCCGGTAATAATCGGTCCGGCACCGGGACTTGCAATCACGGAGAACATCTCTTCGATTAAGGCATCCTCGCCTAAAGGGATCAGCTCATAGATGTTTCCAAACTGCTTCACCACGCCCGTGACGCGGCTGAAGGTTTTTACCGTCTTCAGCTTGGACAATCCGGAATAGATAATGAATTCATGACCACCTTGCTCGGCCGTATATTCCCCAGGTCTGTTTTCGGACTTGATGGTGACATCGTCCAGGTAGACAAGTCGCGCTTCATAAGTTTCTCCCGAAGCTGCAGATAGATCAGCTCCGGTAATTTGAAAAGCCTGCGGCACTCCTGCATTTGCACCCGTTACGTCATGGGGCAGCAGGGCGTGAGGTTTGATCTCCTGAAGATTGTTGTAAATCTCCATCACGCCGGCCACGCTCACCCGGTCGCCAACGCTGGCATTAAGCGGGTAGTCATAGAGCACGATACCGGCCGTGTCATCTTGAATGTAGGTTTCTCTGCCTTCGATATGCGTAATGATGCCTTCCGTCCATACATGCTCGCCTTTAGCCTTGCTGCGGGCTTCAGCGACGGACGTTTGCGTTAAAATATCATATTGGAAAGAGGAGACCGGTCCATCCGGTAAACCATCCTGGACTGCATAGGCATCCACCCGCGTAGGCTCGTTAATCTCGATCGGGCCATTCACGAGCTGATATCCCGAATTTCCACTGGACAGATACACATCCGCATAAACGGAAGCGCCCACCGTAGGCGGATTCAGCGTGATCTCCGTTCCTGCTGGCCAGGCATTAGGCTCCGGATTGGCCGTTACCGCTCCCAAGCCCGAGCCAGGCGTAACCGGCGTAACGGGACTCACACTGTTCCGGGCCTCCGGCGTCGTAACGGTAAAATCCGCCTTATTGTTATCCGTGTCAAGGCCGCGATCATTTTGACCAACGGTCAATTCCTTGCGAATCGCTGCCGTGCTGCTGGATAAAGCAGCGGTCGGACTCGTCTCAGATTCTGAAGCAGATCCATAGCCAACGAGATCGATGCGATCCCCCGCGGCGTTCACCAGATCAACTTTGCCGTTGGAGCCGCTAAGGTTCAATGATCCTGCAGCATCTGCTGTCGGCAGCGAGCCACCTACCGAGCCGCTACTCTGTTGTTGGATTAAATAATAGGCATAAGGTTCTATGGTACCAGTTAAAGAGGTCGTGTTGTTAAAAGTGCCTGCTGCGCTTGCATAACGCACCTTCCAGCCTGTCAGGTCGACGGGACTACCTGTCGGATTGAACAATTCGATAAAATCATGCGTATAACTGGCCCCGCTATTCCCGCCGCCCCCATACACCTGACTAATCACAACCTGGTCATGTTGGGGAGCAGCCTCCGCTACCTTCACGGGACTGAAAGGAACGATGATACTCAGGAGCATGACGATAGCCATAAACATACTTAGCTGCTTTTGCCACCTATGTAATCGAATGCGCATTCAGGTTTTCACTCCTCTATTCTATTAAATTTCTAGCCTTATTAACTATATATACCAGATATGTTTTGAGAGTACTAACCTAAAGTATGCTAGATGTAAAAAAACCTCCGATAGACCTAACCCTAAAGGGGCATAGGCATATCAGAGGTTCTATTTGTCTTACATCGACTTGCGCAATGCGTTACCGTTTACCTGAATCGAACGGCTCCCCTACGGCCTTCGGCGCATTCGAGGATTTGGAGAAAATCACGAGTGCGATCAGCGTGACAACATAAGGGAAAATCTTGAGAATGACCGGCGGGATTACCGCCAATGACGGAATGACCTGCGAAACGTTGGCTACCGTCGTGGCAAATCCGAAGAATAAGGTGGCCAGCAGGATGCCGAGCGGTTTCCATTGTCCGAAAATCAAGGACGCCAACGCCAGGAACCCTAGTCCCGCTACGTTTCCCGTAAATTCACCGGAATACGTCAACAGAATGACCGCTCCCCCGAGTCCGGAAAAAGCACCCGAGATCATGACGCCGACATACCGCATGGACTGTACCTTAATACCTGCTGCTTCCGCCGCGTGCGGATGCTCGCCGCAGGACCGGAGTCGCAGACCGAACGGCGTTCTGTACAATATTAGTGCGCTGAGCACTAACACTAACAGTACAAGCCAGGTTGTTGCATAGGTTTTCGTAAAAAACAAATCCCCAATAACCGGTATCTTAGACAGCACAGGCACATCAAACGGTGCAAAACCATTCGTGATGCTGATCTTGCCGCTCCCTGTAATGTTACGGGCAAGGAAAATCGTCAGGGCACCCGCGATCATATTGATCGCCGTACCGCTTATAATCTGGTTGGCACTGAGGTTAATGCTGGCAAAAGCATGCAATAGCGAGAATAACGCACTCGCTGCCGCTGCTGCTAATAGTCCTACCCATAATACCCACGATTGGCCGGGCCATTGGGCCTGCATTTTGAATATGACAAAGGCGCCGATGAAAGAACCGACAATCATCAAGCCGTCAAGGCCGATATTGACGACCCCGCTTCGTTCACTGAACAGCGCGCCCAAGGCGGTAATCAAAAGCGGGATCGTGTAAGCGATGGCATACGGAAAAATCTGTTCAATCGTTGTCCACATATGTCCTTACTCCCCCTGCTTTTTATTAGCCGCGCGACGCAGCTTCAATTTACGGTATAGTCGTTCGATCAAGATGCTGGTTGCCGCAAAATAGATAATGATGGCGATAATCGAATCGGCGATTTCCGGTGGAATCTCCGTCATGGCATTCATAAACCCTCTGCCTGAGTAGAGAATCCCGAAGAACAGTGCCGACACCAAAACACCGATAGGTGCGTTGATTCCGAGCAGGGCTACGGCAATCCCGTCAAATCCCTGGCTCGGCAGAATGCCGATCTGCATGCTGGAGGCATTTCCCGCATACTGTGCCACACCCGCGAGGCCCGCGAGGCCGCCGGAGATGAACATGGACAGCACGATGCTGCGTTTGACAGCGATACCCGCATATTCGGAAGCGTGCCGGTTGAATCCGACCGCCTTCAATTCGTATCCGAGCGTTGTTTTGTTAATAAGAAAAGCGACGACCAGAACAGCAATGACCGCAATAAAAAAGCCCAGATTGACATAAGAACCTTGAAACATATCGCTGAGCCACTGCTGATGCAGCATAGCTTCCGGCGGAAGCTGGCGCGATTCCGTCTCCAGGCTCGCCCCTTTGAAGTAACCCGGAATAACATAATAAACGGTCCAGTAGGCCGTCCAGTTCATCATGATCGTGGATACGACCTCATGCACGTTATATTTAGCCTTCAGGAAACCTGGGACAACCGCCCATAGCGCACCGCCGATAAACCCGACCAGTACCATGACTAACAGAAGCAGAGCCCGCGGCAGGTCCAGCGAGAGGCCGACAGCCGTCGCGCAAAATCCACCGAACAGCATCTGGCCTGCAGCACCGATATTAAACAGTCCAGTGCGGAAGGCAAAGGCCACGGACAGACCGGTTAAAATAAGCGGAGTCGCCGTCGCCAGCGTATTTCCGATCCGCTCCGGGTTTTTGAGTCCACCCTGGATGAGATACTTATACCCTTCTACCGGATTATGTCCGGTCAGCGCCATAAGCAGTGCCCCCGCGATGAGTCCGAATAGGACGGCAAGCAACGATTTTACGCTGTTATTCATGTGGTGCCTCCTCTTTTTGATACCCGGCAATCATCAGTCCGAGCTCTCTTTCGTTCGTTTCGGAGGTTTTAACGATACCTACCAGTTCACCGTTGTTGATAACGGCAATGCGGTCCGACAAGTTCAGCACTTCATCAAGCTCCAGGGAAACCAGCAGAACGGCTTTCCCTTTGTCCCGCTGTTCGATCAGACGACGGTGAATATATTCAATCGAGCCTACGTCAAGGCCCCGGGTCGGCTGAACGGCAATAAGCAGATCCGGATCGCGCTCTACCTCGCGACCGATGATTGCTTTTTGCTGGTTACCGCCGGACATCGAACGCACGATCGACCGGCCGCCCGTTCCGGAACGCACATCAAAGCTCTGAATGATATGCTCCGCATGCTTGCGGATCGCTGCTGGCTGGAGCAGCCCGTTCTTGGAATACGGTGGGCGGTTATACACCTCAAGGATCAAATTCTCTTCGATGGTATAATCCAGCACGAGTCCCCTCTTTTGACGGTCCTCCGGAATGTGGCCGATTCCGCTTTCATTCCGTTGACGGACAGATAGACCGTTGAGCGTTTTTCCATTCAAGCTCACCGTTCCGCTTTCCGCCTGGCGAAGTCCTGTAATGGCTTCGATCAGTTCCGATTGACCGTTACCATCCACGCCGGCAATACCCACAATCTCCCCGGCATGTAGATCGAGACTAAAGCCTTTGAGTGCATCAACTTTCTTGCTGTTCTTTACCGTAAGCGATTTGATCTCCAGAACGGTTTTACCCGGATGGCTCTCCTGCTTGTCCACCTTAAAGGATACGCTTCGGCCCACCATCATTTCGGCCATCGCTTCGCGGCTCGTGTCGGCCACTTCAACGGTGCCGATTGTCTTGCCGCGGCGGATGACGGTACAGCGGTCCGCAACCGCTTTAATTTCTTTCAATTTATGAGTGATCAGAATAATGGATTTGCCTTCATTGACCAGGTTTTTCATAATGCCCTGCAAATCTTCGATTTCCTGAGGGGTCAACACAGCGGTCGGCTCGTCGAATATGAGCACTTCCGCGTCGCGGTACAGCATTTTGAGAATTTCCACGCGCTGCTGCATCCCGACCGAGATATCCTCGATTTTGGCATAAGGGTCAACATTGAGGCCGTACCGCTTGGACAGTTCCTCGACCCGTTTGGCAGCCGATCTCACGTCCAAGCCGAAGAAGTACTTGCGCGTCTCGCTGCCCAGAATAATATTCTCGGTCACGGTAAACGGCTCGACCAATTTAAAATGCTGATGCACCATCCCGATTCCGAGTTTGTTCGCGACGTTCGGATTCGAGATCCGCACGTCCTTGCCGTTGACTTTGATTACGCCACGGTCAGGCTGATACATGCCAAACAGGATGCTCATCAAGGTGGACTTGCCCGCCCCGTTCTCACCGAGCAGCGCATGAATCTCGCCTTTTTTCAGCCTAATTGTGATATCGTCATTGGCCACGATCCCGGGAAATTCCTTGCGGATGCCCACCATCTCGACAACATAGTCCATGGTTTTGGGTCCTCTCCTTCTTTTTTGTTGAATTTTCCTGTGCATAAACTGCTTAAAAAAAACGCGGATCGACTCACTTCCAAACAGCCAGAACGCAGTTACATAGATCGATTTCTACATTCAATATCAGCATGCAATCGCTTGCGCCGGTGATACGGTCTGATACCTTAAATAGCCCCACAAAGTGGAGCCTATGCTTCGATGCTTGTTCCAAATACTTTGCGGGGGCCCCAAAAACATATAAGTGCGATTACAGAATTGCTTACGCTTCGCTGAAATAACCTATAAATTCTAATACCTTAAAAAAAGACGGAGGGAATCCGTCTTTTTTCATGCGGTATCGCTGCTTTTCAAGTAAGTCTATCCACGTTCCGTAGATGACTTTAGTGTGTTGTACTACTTAATCAATTCGCCTTGCTCTGCGGCTACTTTAATTTCGCCGGCTTTGATCTTGCCGAACACTTCGTCTACTTGCTTCAGAACGTCCTCGCTCAGGTTCGGGTTATTCTCAGGAAGGCCGACGCCGTCATTGGTCGCATCCAGTGTAAGTGTCTGTCCGCCCGGGAATTTACCTTCGGTTTCAGCTTTGATCATATCGTAAGCCGCATGGTCGATTTTCTTCACGGCCGAAGTCAGGACTACCGATTTATCGCCTTCGTAAACGCCATCTTGGTACTGGTCAACGTCTACGCCAACGATCCATACTTCGGATCCGTTCTGTACGCGAGTCTTCGCTTCGTTAATTGCACCCACGCCAACGCCGCCTGCTGCCGCGAAGATCACGTTCACGCCGCGGTCATACATTTGAGCCGCCAATTGGCTGCCTGCTGCAACGTCGTCAAAAGATCCTTGGTAGACAACGTTCTCTTTGTTAATCACCAGTTTCGTGCCGAGATTCTCGTTAGCGTAAGCTACACCCTGCTGGAAGCCCCAGTTGAACTTCTGTACAGGAGGGATTTCCATGCCGCCGATGAAGCCTGCTTGTCCATCCTTCACATGAAGCGCAGTGGCTACGCCAGCCAGGAAGCCCGACTCTTGTTCCGCGAAGAAGATGGATACGGTATTTTCCTTAACGACCGGTGCTGCGCCCTCTTCCCCGGAATGAGGTGTTCCATCGATAATAACGAATTTAGCATCTTTATACTTGTCCTGTGCTTTGAACACGGCTGTTTCAAATTTGAAGCCCGGAGTTACAATGAATTTAAATCCGGCATCGTACAGGTTTCCGATCTCTTTTGAATAGTCGGCTTCTGTCGTTCCAGCTGGCTTGAGGTATTTATACTCCATTTTGAAGTCCTCGTTCGCCTTCACGATACCTTCGTACGTGCCTTGGTTAAACGACTTGTCATCGATCGTTCCCGCGTCTGTAACCATCCCTACCTTGAAGTTTGCCTTAGGTGCGTCGCCGCCTGCGCCGCCGCTTGGCTCTGACGCCGGTTTGTCGCCGCAGCCTGCCAGCATTGTGACAGATAACGCCAAACTGATTAAAGATATGACCCCTTTTTTCATTAAGGATAACCCTCCTAGGTATATATGCCCGAATACTAGATTCGCGCTATTTACAATATATTAATAAAACAGACCCTTTTCAACATAAATTTGGGTGAATCTGTCAAACTGCATCTGTGCCGCGGTGAAACGTTTAAGACATGTTTTATCCCATATCTAGAAGAGTTAGGAAGATTTGATTCCTGCAGTGTTGATTTAACGGGTTTTATAGATAACACGGCGGGTTACAGTTGGTATGACACGCCAAAGTGGAAGTGCTCAGACCATTCCATTTGGAAAAAAATAATAGCGCTTTATGAAAAGAAAGCACCTCGGCAAGGTGCTTACAAACATGCTGTTCATTTTAATGAAAGTTTTGAATGAATATTCATTTGCGGCGGGACTTCATCATACGATTATACGTAATTAATCCGGCAATAATCATGGCGACTACACCCAAACTGCTTGCCGACTCCGGCGACATGCCAAACACGCCGGCCAAATTCGTAACCAAGCTGTTCGTAAGCAGCGCTACCGCAATCAGCATAATCGGACGCCAAACGCTATATCTTCTCATTCTCGCAACACCCCCAGGCAAGTTTCACAACCTATCAAACCCAAACCCTAAGATCGCTTAAGCTATTAGATGCATTATACCATGAATAAGTATGCGTTTACATTAATGTGATAGTATAAGTAAAACTTTTGATTACCATACAATTCAAAAATGAACATTTAGAAAAACAGACTAACGAGCAAAGTTTGCTGCTATATTACCACCGTCTCTTGTCTTCGAAATTAAATGGAGGACCAAGGAGGTCTGACATTTGCATTTCAGCTTGATTGTATATTTTAGCGATCTTCTGAATAATAACAAACTCATGATCAGAAGGGCTCAGGTTGTCCATAAACATTCGTTCCAGAATTTTCTGGTGGAAGTCTCTTCGTTCCCGAATGAAATCGCACTCTATTTGAATGACCTCTTCGACAGTATTCTGTTCAACAAAATCCATGATTTCGTCTCTCTGACTATTCGACTTAAATTGATCCTGATCTCTAAAAATGGAAATCGGCTCGTCCACACTTTCCAGTTCAATAGAGCTCCTGATCTCGGAAAAAGAAATACGCTGTTTGGCAAGCATCACCTGAAAGTGTTTATATTTAAAAAGCTCATTCATTACTAAAGAGCACATCTGTTGATTACCAAGTAAAATCCCGTCAAACGGATGTAGAATCCAAGATTCGTTTTTTAGAAAAAGATTGAAATTGAAGGGTTCCCCTCCATACATAAACTTTATATTATAGCTGGTTTCAGTTGGTTGAGAATAACTAAAATCCTCCATTTAGAACGCGCTCCTTGGCTATGGGATTAACTGATAATTGTTTCCTAACCAAATTGATCAGTGCCGGTCATCAGTTGCTGTTTAAACTACTTCGTGTGGTCATCTATGCCCTCAGCCTTATTTAAACTGGCCACAATGATAAACACAACGATTAATATTCCGCAAACGATGGGTCCCCACATATTTGAGCCTCTCTTCATTTTTTTAATAGTGTATGAAGAGGGCTGTTCCGTTATGTTAATATAAATACTTTTACAGCCTGTGTCTTGCAAAAAAGAAGTGCCCAAAGGCACCTCTCATGAACAATTAATCCAGAAAACTGCTGCTCACTGCTTCGCTTGTTTTCGGCTCCAGTTGTTGATTCGGCTTATTTCCAGGCATTAAACCCAAACGATCGTGCATCTTGCCGTTAATCTCGCTTAAACGCTTTGTATGCTCTGACGCTGATTGAATGATAGAGCGATTGGATTGTTCATACAGATCAATTGCGGTGAATAAATCCGTCATTGCTCGATCAATTGATTCCAATTGAATAGCAGGTTTTCCTAGCAGGTCATTGGTTTTCTGGGTTGTCTCCTTCAACATTCGTGAATTCTCTTCAAACATATTCTGAAGTGTCGAATTTGCAGAGTTTACCGCATCGATCGTGTCTAACTGATCCTGAAGAGCCATAGTTATCATTGCCGATACGGAAATTAAATGCTGGGTCTTATCAATTGTCGATTCAACCGAGTCAATAAGCTTATCATTGTTATCGTTAATAATATCTGTTCCAGCGATTGCTTGCTGATAGAGCATAACCATTTCTTCAAAGGACTGTATTCGGGTTACCACTTTTCGCAAACCTCGCTCCAAATGGGTTTTCCGATTTGCATTATCCGGCTTTGCAATTTCAAGCTCAAATAGCTCTTTTAGTTTATGCCCCATTGCAATACGGATTTGCAAATTATATACAGATTCCAGAGATGAACGTTTGAGATTTTTCATATAAACAATATTTTCTTCTAATGTTTCTTTACCATTCCTTAAAGACTGAACGATCGCATCGACATTTGTTTTAACAGACTGGTACTTATATATGTAATTTTTTAGTGGTGTTTTCTTCAACAGCTTATCAAAAAAACCGAGTTGCTTGCTTTTGCTGAGTGAGTCGATCTCTGATCTAAGTTTTAATATATTATTGGAAACTTCGGATCTTTTACCCGACATCATTTCATTTACCGGACGCTGTAACATGCCGAGTGATTGGCTCGCCTGTTCAATGGTCTTTTGTCCCATTCGTCCGATGTTGTCCATTAAAGTCTCCAGTTCCATCGAATCCGTAGACGCAACACGTTGGATGAGCTGCTGTGCTTCTTGCTCTACTTTGGTGATGTCCGTCTCTTTTAATTGCACCATTTGTATTGTAGACATGAATATGTCCTCCCATTATAGTATATTGTTATTCTTCACGGTTTCTTAATTAAACAGAACGATATCTTTGTTGAATCAGATCCACTCTGGTCTGTAATTCGATAAGATCTTTATGTTCAATAGTTTCTACATACATCGACAGTTTTGTGTTAATATCCTTCAGGCCGTTCAACAATAATCTGCGGTTTTGACGCTTGGCTTCACCGCTTAAGTTTAAGAATGGGTTTATAGCTCCATTTAAATCCTTGAAAATGAGTCTTTGAATATTGTGATTAATATTACCATCCTGTAATGTCTTCAACTGAGGTATTAATCGGTTTACTCTCGCTAGTACACTTAGTGTTTTTTCGACAATTTCATCATCAAGATTATTTTTTTGTCCTTCTGATATAACCATATCTTCGGTAACCTGAATATATTCGATAACAGGTCCCCAAAAAGGATCGTTTATCTCGGAACCTTTCTCCTCAACATCAGGCTGTACTTGCACTTTCTCTTCTAAACGGTCAGGAACAGCCCTAGATTGCTCCATAGACTCTATCTGAGGAACAACAGGGCCCTTTATCTTTGGAGTAGAAAACCGGCTTAAAAGGGCAATTGCTGCCATTGCAAATAATGTGGGTATTAGTAAGTTGATTAACTCCGGTAAAAATTTGGATGTAAACAAAGATACGATGAATCCAAGCAGAGATATCCCTGCAGCAGCTTTATATCGAGTCATGTGGGTAAACCTCCAATCTGTTAGCATTAACATATGGATAGATCATAGTTACTAGACAAGCAGTGTTTTCAGGACAAGGAGCCCTTACATTCACAACACTCCTTACACTTCCTTACTTTTCTTCGCCTATCAATATATGTATCTTAAGTCCTAAGCAACAGCCTGTCAATTCTTGGAGAACTATAGAAAAAACGCTCTCAATGGAGCGTCCCAATATAAAGATACAAGATGAAACTATTAAAATTGCCGGCTTAACAACACTTCTTTTTCTATGTGAGTTGCATAAATATTATACTTTGGAACAGGTATTTCGATCTCCTGATCAAGTATAAGTTTAACGGCGAGATACGGAAAATTTATTCCCGATAGGCATGTTGTATATAACCCTCCGGATGTACGAGGATTAATTTCTAATAGTTTCGGTGTACTTCCTTGATAGATAAATTGTATATTGAAATTATACTGCAGTGGCAATTCCTTATGAATAGAATGAGCCATGGATATTAACTCGTCATTACATTCCAAGGCCCGTATACGCCCCTCTACTTTTTTACGTGGAATTGCGGCCGCAATTCCGTTAGGGGTTCCTAAACAATCGACGCTATACTCGTTCCCGTGCATATACTCCATCACCATTAATCTTTGAAATCTCGGTTCACTGCCAAGCAACCTAATGATTTCTTCAAGATGTATCGAAGAATCTACAGATCGGTATAAGCTGGAAATTGATTTCCGATCCTCCGTCACAATCCTGAAGCCTGCTCCTCCTTCCCCTGAAACAGGCTTAATACAGACCCGGTGACCTTTGTCAGTTAAACTTGTGTATGCTTCCATAAATTCATTCAATGTTTGTACAACGTAATAATCTGGAATATGAAGGCCCGAAACATTTTTCAAGGTTTTAAACAGCATGCCTTTATCATCAACAAGTGATAATAGATTCTCATCCCCAGCCAGCATTACTTTTGTCCCGATTTCCTCGAACTGTGTTCTATGTTTTACAATCTCATTCAATCCGTAATGAGGAATGAAAATATCGATTTTATGCCTTTTACAGAAATCTAAACAGTAAGCAGGGTATTCATCGAGTTGTAATATCGGCTCAAGTTCAGCATAGTCAGCAACTTGAAGCATTAATGAGTGACGTTTTGGATGAGTAGCGAAAATGTTGAAGTCATTTCGATCTGGATTGTTACGAATCATTTCAACATAATGACTCGCTGTTGAGAATGTCCGATTAAACCATATATTCTTGATCACATATCTTCCCTCTTTCACGAATATGATTTAAGCTGACGTGACTTGTCGTAATTTAAAAGCATCCAAAACCGATTTCAGAATTTCTTCGGCTGCCACTATACCCACTGCCTTTGTGAAGTTATACGCTCCGCTATTTTTATACGTACTGAACAATTCACCATGAGAGGGGGCCACCGCAAAATCAGCAGCCATTAATAGACTCTCATCCAGTAGAGAGTCTCCCGAGGCAGCCACGAATGAGCACGATAACACTTCTTTAAGATATTTAACAGCGTTCCCTTTGTTTATTTCTGTTGGGATAAGATACAGCTTTCGACCTTGAATTGAAAGACTCCATCCAAGGCAAGCCAGTTTAATCCTGAAATTTTCTACTATATCAATTGGAATTTTCGTTTGATCGATCATATAGGTGAAGAACAAGCCATCTGCAAGATACCCCCGAAGTACCCACTCCGGCGATGAAATTTCTTCAAACAATTTATTGATTTCAGCAGGATCAAGACAACGGTCCGATGCTACCTTTATCCTCTTGGCCCATATTGGATCTGGCATACCATCTATCAAAATGTTACCGCCGTTACTTGTCACAGCATATTTAGTTTTCAAATTTTCAGAAATATGGAACACCCGTTTATATTGTTCTACGGTTCGAGTCGTAACCGGTACGAATGTTGAAACTTGCATTACCTGTTGCAGCAGCGATAAGGTATTTTGGGTCATAAACGATCTATATTCATTATTGTGAAGTTCCACAGGAATAAGCTCTGAATTTCTATGCTCATCCCCCATAGATCTCTTGGAATAAATGAGGGTATGGTCTAAATCACTGGCAAATATCATACTTGTTCACCGCCTTTTAACGGCTTAATAATTCCGCAGCAAGAATAAGTAAGTTCAGGATACATCTCAACAGGAACATTGCGTTCTTTGGCTAAAAGTAAAATATGTTTAAGGTTAGGATTGTCTAAACGGTTCACAAGAATCTTCCAGGGAACTCGACGCAAAAGAACTCTGGTTGTTTCACCAATCCCCGGCTTCACCAGATCAACATTCTCAATACCAAACTCCTCCTGTATTCTTCGGATATCCTTCATTCCTTGCCAGGTGGCTATATTATGAGAAGGGTTTCTAATCAGGCTATCTGCTTTTGCTTTAGCCTGTGCGATGACGTACTTAAATTGATTGGAGATATGGTCTACAAACAAATTAGATACGTCGTTTGGCAACCATTCTTTATAATATTTTGCTCCATGAAATTCATTCGGACCTATAAGATCTTTGTGAAGCACCGTTCTGCTCATTAATCCGGATACGGTAGAATTCAGACACGCGCTGGGAATAAGGAAATCTTCACGCGTGCCAAAGGTAGTCGAACAGCAGCCCGGATCTGCCAAGACAGCCAGGTCATCACTAAGTGTGATTCCATACTTGTCTTCAAATAAGTTGCAAGCTTCAATCAGCACGTTTCGGATTGCCCCTTTTCCAGTCCATCCGTCTACAAATTGAATATCTAAACCGGAATGGTTCTGAAGCATGAACAACAACGCATTCTCATCAATTCCTCGACCTCGAATGATAGATATGCTGTAGTGCGGAAGATCATGGTTATATACCATCTTAATATATCGTTTAATAAGGATTCCAATTGGTGTTCCTGCTCTTGCTAAGGAAGCGATAATTGTATTGAACCCTCTTTTTCGGACGATCAGCTCGGCTGTGACAGCTGCTGCTGCAGCTACTTTTTGGGCTGACGCAGCTAATGTAGAGTGAAACAGCTGTATATATTCATCAGTCGGCTGATATTCTACAGGTAACATCTCCGAATAATGAGTGCCAGATTGAATCGCCACCTCACGGTCCTCATTCCCTTTTTCAAGGGGGATATCGCTTAAATCCTTTAATAGAAATACAACATCTTCATTCTTATAACTGCCAAGAGGAGCAGGAGCTGGAATTATCCTGTTTATAACAGTCATGTTTCAACCTCCAGAAGAACATTATGGGCGGCATCCTGGTTATTAACATTAAAATGCACAACATGGATAACAGGAATTCCGGTCAGTCTTAAGGCATTTAAGTAAGTATCCAGGCTTGATTCGTCTGACCGCTCTACGAATACAAAAATTTCATCATACTGCCCATCAGCTATGTTGTAGAAGTAGTAATCTACATTACGATCTTCAGGGGAATGGAAAGAATAAGCATTCTGAATTCCATAAGTTGCTTCTCTACTGGGATGTATAGGGCTTCTGGTGCTCGACTGATAGAGAATTCCTTGTCCCATTTCAGACGCGATCCTCATCGGTATGTACATAAATTCACCTGTACCCATACACAAGGTTCTTTTTCCTACTCTGTGGTTCTTTAATAATGAAGCCGCTGAAGAAATCATATGATCCAGTACTTTATTGTCTGAACTCCGCAAACCAAATCTACCGGTTAGTTCCAAGTAAGGCTTATCATTCTGTTCTCTCAATGAGTTAATGGAAGACATTGGAATATCACTGAAAGCATGTCCTATATAGTGATGCTGAACCTGTACCTTGTGTGTCGGAATCAAAGATAAACTGTCTACCCCGTGAACTTCCGGAGCAGCACCCTCCACTTTTATTCGACCCTTTAGAAGAGACAAACAGTGTATGGAGATACCCAGCTCCCTTTCCATCGCAGCAAAGCGATTAATATCTTCATTAGAACGCCAATCCAATAGACTGGCAACAACATAACGAGTTCTTGGATGTTTTTGCTGTAGGTCCCTTATGATGTTTAACGCTGTTCTCCCTGTTGTAATCTCATCATCAACTAATACTACCGGTGTATCTCCATGAAAAAACTCAGGATCAGACGAATAACACCGATGTGCAGTAGCATGTGAATGCTCTTCCTCAAAAGTAAGAAGCGGCTTGGTTCCGACAATTTCATCCCTTGTAGTGTGAATGTACTTCGCTGGTCCATTAAAAACATCATACATACTATGCCCTAAGGCTGTTGCCGTCTCAGCAAAACCTATAAATAAGGTTGGCTCCGATAGTTCAAGCAGGTTGGACTTCATATACTTATATGTTTCACCTGCAGAGTTAAGATCTACAAGGGCACGCATAATGTCATGAATATCGAGCGTTAACTTTCCATTAGCATGCATCTGATAAAGCAGTGCCAATGCAGCTCCGCCAAGCAAAGAGACCTCCGGAATGACAGGAATATGCTTTCCCAACAATTTGCTTACGAACAAAAAACTTCTTTTTTTGTTGATTCTGGCAGCCATCCGAAATAATGACTCGAGCGGTAATCCGAAGGGATTATCCAAGACTTCAATATGAACCTCCAGGTCGCCGAGGACTTTATACGTGTACCTGTTCGATACCTCTAGTTTCGATGAGTAGTGTTGTATAGTTTTGGTTTTCATGTAACACCCCATAAATTTGAGATCGTAATATAATCCGTTTTGCCCAGTTCAAATGTGGTTTGATTTCGATCATTTTATTCTCATATTGGCTCTTTAAAACCCCGAAAGAACCATTGTTATTGGCAATAATATTCGTAGCGTCTATATATTCTTCATGCGTAACCACGTACATAGACTGAACTGGTAATAAATGAGACGGATGGATAATCGTTTTTCCTATGATCCCATTTTCCTTGTCCAGAACAGTTTCGCGAATCAGTCCATCTACATACATATTTATATAATCCATTCGAATAAGGCGTCCTTGCTTGCCTGCTGCTTCTTCAAAAGGCGTCTGTCTTAACTGGGGTTTAAGCACACGGTCGCTCTTAAAATACTCCCATACAGGCCCTGAGATCACATACGCATCATCAAATCTTCCGAAAACGTTTATAATGTCTGCAATACAGTCACGTATAACTCCAATATCGTATATGGTCATGTCCGGGTTTCGCCTTAGTCCAAATAGACTGGAAAAATCCGTAGCCCCAATTCGAACGTTCAAGACGTATTCTTTATAACAGTTCAGCAGGTCTTTGATGTCCAGTAGCGTCCGTATTCGAGATTCGCGATAAATGACATCACTCGTCTCCAAGATTGGCATTGCGTATAAAGTTGGGGCGCAGCTACTCTTACACTGGTTATACTCGTGTAATAAATTCAAGAATTGCTGTCCATTAGCTAACGAAAACTTAGGTAGAGTAAATCCCGTTATGACTTCAATTGTCTCTTCCAAAACAGTTATAATCCTCTTCATTTGTTCTGGGGTACGGACCCTGACGAAAATAAGAGGGATGTCTTCCTCTGTGACCACCCCCTGTTTCTTTAACGTAGAGATCCTGTACAATTGAACGCATAGGTTTTTCTCGGCTACTTCCAGCTGGTTGTCGCCCACTGCATCTTCCAGATCAATAACAGCCGTAACTAACCCCTGAATCTTACCCGACACCAGTTCGTTTGCGATGTTCGGTCTTGTTGCAGGCATATATAGGGCTGCGCCTACAGCATGAGCAATAATTTCTTTACTAGACTTGTTGGTAAATGGCTGTGGACTTTGAAAGAAAAAGTCTTCGTTACCCTGTAAATAATTGAAATATCGCACCACATTTACCTCCTTCATAAGCCTATAAATCTATGATTGAGCAAATTATTCATCTGCTAATTTTCGAAGGTTAAAAAATACCCCTCCCTTGATATATGAGGAGGGATATTTATTTTTAGGCTAAGGCACTTAAATCCAAATACATTTCTCATGTGTTATTACATGGACTCCGCGTTCGATTTTTCTGATTTTTTGCGAATAGAACTGAGGATCATCGTCCCAACAAAAACTGCAATTAATAGTCCAAAGAATAGGACATGACTCATATGGAATCCAACTACAGCAGCAAGCATTTTTCCTCCGATAATAATAATTAGAATAAATGCTGCCTTCTCAAGTTCAGGAAAACGGTCAATAAGTTTAAGGAAAACTTGCGCGACTCCCCTCATCATGAGAACCCCGAGGATACCTCCCAGGAACAGGACCCATACTTGTTCGCTTACACCAAATGCTGCGATGACAGAGTCGATACTAAATGCAATGTCCATCAACTCAACGGTAATAACCGTACGCCAGAAACTCAAGCCTTTTCCTTCTATTTCACCCTCGTCATCTACCTTTTTACCAATGTAGGGGATTACAGGAATTTTGCCTGCACGGATCCACTTCACCTGCAAATCAAACAAATTGCTGCAGGCGATCCACAGGAGATATAAACCTCCGGCAACTTTAACCCAAGTAATCTTGACAAGAAAAGTACCCACACCGATAGCTATAAAGCGAAATACATAGGCACCAATGATACCGTAAAGTAATGCTTTCTTCTGTTGTTCTTTAGGCAAGTGCTTGACCAGTACCGCAAGTACTAGCGCATTATCTGCTGATAATAGCCCTTCAAGAAGAACGAGCGAAGCAATAATTCCCCATGTGACTGGATCTGATAGGAGACTGGTGAGGTTATTCCAATCAAAAAAGGCCATAAAGTTATCAACAAAACTACTAATGAAGTCGGACATGTGCTTGAGATTCCCCCATAGAAATTAAAATTATTTAGACCCTGTAGTCCATCTCATTCCCCAACCATATGCCCGATCTAACTCTTGATGCCCAGAGAAATACTCCACAAGTCTTTCAATGCTGAAAGTTTGGTCTTTCACGTTACGAATCATCGCAATTGCGCACATACCCTTTCGGTTGTTATGCTCGTCCATACGAACAACGATATCTGGTCCGCCTTTTTGCGTTATCGTTACGACTCCATCGGCTTCTGACCAGTTCGTTACACCCTCGTATATAAAGGCAAACACAAGGACCCTTTTAATTTCGGAAATATGATGGCCATTAATTCTAAGGTTCTCACCTCCGACAACCGTTCCCGTTCGATCATCCCCATCAAGGGAAATGTAGGGCGAGCGATTCAGAGAACCAAAGCGATTCCCTAATGCCTGAATTACACTCTTGCTACCATCCTTAAGCTCGAATAAGCAGCCTAAGTCAAGGTCTACCCCCTTATTTCCGAAAAACCCCTTCTGTTTCTTTTGGTTCCAATTTAAATTAACAAGAATTTCACCTAGAGAACCGGAGCCCTTTTCAAGGTTGATTACATCTCCGCGTTTCTTCAGTTCTATCTTTGAAAGGTTAACTGGTGGTTTGGGTGTGGGTGATACTGGTGTAGGTGGTACCGGTGTAGGTGCTGGAGTGCCCGATTCAGACGATATATCCGTAGAATTATTGGATGGCTGCTCTTTGACCTCAATGCCGTAGCTGCTGCATAAAGCGGCCAACCCACCTGAGTAACCAGAACCTATGGCATTAAACTTCCACTCGCCATTGTATCTATACAATTCTCCTACAACGATTGCTGTTTCTACAGAAAAAGATTTCCCAATGTTAAAGCGAATAATTTCGCTCCCGCTCATAGGATCTATAATACGAATGTAAGTATCATCAACCTGGGAAAAATCCTGCCCTCTTTTTTCGCCATCATAGATGGTTAACGCAAAAGAAATGCGATCGTATTGGGATGGAATATTTCTTAGTGATACTGATACTTGAGCTTGATCCGTTATTCCTGAATAGGTTTGCCTATTTGATATAACGGAAATGGAATTACCAGGATTGGTCGGATTTCCGTAAAATATCAGATCCTCATCTTTAGTTACTTTAGAGTTTGGTGCTAGTAAAAATGCCGAGAAATCAACATCAAGGGAACTATTTCTGTTACCCCATCCCATTCCTATGATGACATTAGTCAGGTTGGGGTTGTTTTTAGTAAGGTCACCTTTTTGACCTTTTACAAGGGAGACCGTCACGGATATCAACCTTTCATTATTTGAAAATGTGATTACACAGAAATGCTCTAAATGGTTATGTTACTGGGCATCCAAACCATAGTTTTTGCAAAGCGCAGATAATCCACCTGTGAACCCCGACCCGATCGCCTGAAATTTCCAATCGGAACCATGACGATATAATTCACAAATGACGACAGCAGTTTCCAGAGAAAAGTCTTCTCCCAGATCATATCGGGCGATTTCCCTATTCGTTTCTGCGTCTAGTACACGGACAAAGGAATTAGATACATGACCAAAATTTTGATTTCGAGATGCTGCATCGTGTATCGTTACCGTGATGCCAATGCGGTGAATATGTTGCGGAATTAAGGAAAAGTCGATAATGATTTGCTCGTCATCACCTTCCCCCTCACCAGTCCGATTATCACCTGTATGAACAACAGAACCATTAGCCGTCTTAGGATTGTTATAGAACACAAAATCATCAGCGCTTTTAGCTCTACCATCTTCATGAAGCAAAAATGCAGATGCATCCAGATCGTAGTCTTGACCAGTATTGTACTTATTAATATCCCAACCAAGGCCAATATGTACTTTTTTCAAACCTGGGTTCGTCTTGGTTAAATCAATACGTTGTCCTTTGGATAAACTTATCGTCATGCTATTCGCTTCTCCTTTCTCGTTAATTAGATACTTACACCAAAATCCCGGCAAAGGCCCGCTAATCCATCTTGAAAGCCACTGCCAACAGCGCTAAATTTCCATTCGGCACCATGGCGGTACAGCTCACCAACTACAACCGCAGTTTCCACAGAGTAATCTTCACCGAGGTCATAGCGAATGAGTTCTTCTCCAGAAGCTTCACTTACAACACGCACATACGAGTTAGCAACTTGTCCAAAGTTTTGATTTCTCTCTTGGGCCTCATGAATCGTAATACAAAATGCTATTTTATTTATATCAGCCGGTATATTGGCAAGGTCGATTTTAACGGTTTCATCGTCTCCTGCACCCTCGCCTGTCCTATTATCACCCGAAAGAACGATAGAATTATTGCTGTTAGATGGGTTGTTATAGAACATAAAGTCTGCGTCTGAGCTTACCTTGCCATTTTCATTAAGGCAAAAAGCAGTTGCATCCAGATCGAAATCTTTCCCTCCATCATATTTATTGGTATCCCACCCCAGTCCAACAATAACTTTAGTCAAGCCCGGATTGGATTTTGTCAGGTCAACTTTTTGACCTTTCGCCAAGTTAACTGCCATAAATATCGTCCCCTTAAAGTAATTTGCCCATAAAAATGGACCGCCTGTCAGATAGACGGCCCATTTATAAGGCTTTTAATGGTTAAAGTCCAAAATCACGAACAAGCCCGGACAAACCGTCCTTGTAGCCGCTCCCTACCGCGTTAAATTTCCACTCACCATTGTTGCGGTACAGTTCACCTACAACAATCGCGGTTTCTACGGAAAAGTCTTCTCCAAGGTCATAACGAAGGAGTTCCACATTCGTATCTTCGTTAACAATGCGAACGAAGGCATTGGATACTTGTCCAAAGTTTTGGTTACGTCCAGTCGCATCATGAATGGTGATGCAAAAGGAGATTTTATCGACTTCAGCCGGAACAGCAGAAAGGTCTACCTTTAATTGTTCATCATCTCCATCGCCTTCACCAGTCAGGTTGTCACCGGTATGTAGTACAGACCCATTGATGTTTTCCTTATTGTTATAAAAAATAAAGTCTTTTTCGCTACCAGCTTTTCCCGTAGCGTTTAGGCAGAATGCAGAGGCATCCAAATCAAAGTCTTGGCCTCCATCATATTTATTTGTATCCCATCCCAAACCGACAACTACTTTAGTCAGCCCCGGATTAGTTTTCGTAAGATCGATCTTTTGGCCTTTTTCCAAACTAATAGACATAGATACAACTCCTCTTGATATAAATTAAGTATACCGCTGGGCTAAATCATTAATGTGGGGAGCGTGTGCTCCTTCACCTAAGGCATTGAACTTCCATTCGCCATTGTGTCGGTAAATTTCACCAACGAGAAGAGCTGTCATCCCGGCATAACTATCAGTTAAATTGAATCGTACGATTTCTTGATTGTTCGAAGGATTAACAACACGAATGAATGCGGATTTAATCATCCCAAAATCTTGTCTGCGAGATTCGCACTCATATATGTTTACAACCATTAAAATTCTTTCAATGTCCGACGGAACTTTAGCAAGATCAACAATAATTTGCTCATCATCTCCGTCACCTTCACCGGTAATGTTATCTCCTGTATGTCGAACGGAACCGCATGGGCTCTTGGTGTTATAAAAACAAATAATATTTTCCTTTTTCGGCAATTTACCATTTGCATTGAGTAATAATGCAGAAGCATCACAGTCGATGTTCGCAGTTGTATTTTTCCGTGCAAACAAGCCCTTGCCTTTAGTCTCAGCTGGATCCCATCCTAAGCCAACAATGATGTTCGATAGCCCAGCGTTGCCTTTGGTTAAATCAACCTTCTGGCCTTTTACTAGAGAAATTGTCACGGTTATCACCTCCTCCCAAAATAGTTCTTTTATACTAGTTTTATAGAGCATCCCCCAACTTAAAGCCCAATTCAAGGGCGTCTATTAATGTTATCGGTATTAATACGTTAAATATTTCTAAAGGATTCATATTTTAGGTAAAAAAATATTAATTTTCACTAATAATCGGCAATATTTGCTAAAATAGATTCCTCAATTTGGATATTAAGTTATCTTAAGTGTTTACTATCCACTGTATTTTGTCAATCTTTTAGTGTTTTTGCGTATAAACAAAAAAATTCCCTATGACTTCACTCATGGGAATTAAGACTCAATCCAATAAATTCATATGGTGTCAATTTGGTAGTTTTCTTCCCAACCTTCGTAGCAATCTCATGGATTAATTCAACCACTTGCAGCAGCGCAATCGCCCACCGTAGGATTGCTTACCCCTACCTTCTTCGCAATATCTTTAATCGTTATTGTCATTCGCTCACGATTCTTTTCTTCTCGCCCCTGGCTAATTACGCTCCTTCATTATATTAAACGTGTCATAAACACCGGGATGCACCACATATTTATCAAACGGTCATCAAGAACGATTCGAAAGTAAAGCCATGGAAGCAGCGTGGAAATAACGCTGCTTCCATGGCTTTTTTACAAAACATGATCATGCATCATGGCGCGGCAGAATTAGAACGTCCTCATCCTAAATCAACATCATGGAATCAGACCATATGCCGCAGAAATCTGAGCGCGTGCCGGAAATAACCCATCAGTCCTTTTTATTGTACTCGAATGAAATCTTAACGGGTTCCGACATTCCTTCCATGGACAGATAGGCGTCGCAGGTTCCTTTTAAATTACCGGTAAGCTTGATCGTGAATTGGAAACTTCCCGTTTCCGTACTGGTCGTCTGGCCTTCGTACCGAACTTTCCCTTTCGAATCGAGTATTTTCAAATTCACTTGGGACTGACTGCCGTTCACGACCAGACCGTCGATCGTCAATTTCTTCGCAGCGGCATCCACCACGGCTCTTGCGCCGTCGATTGCAGTGCCACCCCCCGCATGGCCGTCAATGCCAAGAACATCGATTTCATCAAGGAAGACCCAGACGTTGACCGGGAATTCCACTTTAACGTAGCGGGCAGACACTTTATCGGCTCCCGATTCCCCCGGCACACCGTCTGTTATCCCGCTCCAACCCACGAACTCGGCCGAGGCAGCATCCTGTGCCGGTGGCGGAGAAACGGTTGCCAGCGTGCTCCAGGATTGGCCGTCAGATGAAACGGAAAAAGTAACGTTCGGAGGAAAATAGATGCCGGGTCCTTTATCCTGAAGAAAATGGGCTCTAATTGCCCCGATCGATTTGTTGCCGCCCAAATCAAATATGATGGTGCGGCTTCGATCGTCAGGGTAGTCGCTTCCCGCATGGGCCTGCCACTGCTCGGTGCGGTAATCCGTCCCGCCGAATCGGCCGTCCGTAAGTTCGTTCCCGGAATCGGGATAGTTGCTGTTAGGCTGCTGTGAAATTGTATAGCTTTGGCCAAGAACCAGATTGCTGAGTCCCCCTCCGTCAGACCAGGTATGAATGAGAACTTGGGCGTAGGAATCAAGCACCGTTGCGGCCGGGACCGAAATCAACCCTTGCGCTTGGACAGCCGGGTCGTGAATGTGCGCGAGAAAATCCTGCATATACGTCACGGCTTCCTTCGGCTTGTTATCGTCCAAAAGAAGCTTGATGGTCTGCAATCGATACGTCAAATCATTACCAAAAGCCGGCTTGATTTCGTTCGATGCGACATAACGCTGTACAACCTCCGCCATCGTCTCCGGCGCCGGGCTGCTATCGATAGCGTATGTTCCGTTCAAATACTGGTACAGCCAGTCATACATTAAACGCAAACTTGGATCCTTGCTTACCCCTAAGTTGTAGACTGCATTATTGCCTTGATAGTGAGCTCTGAAGCCATTTTGCATCAGACCGGATCTGACGCCGCTGTCTAAGTATTCAACAAAACGCTGACGAAGTACGGGATCTGTCAGCATTCCGTCATCAAATTCAACTTCGTTCCCCATTCCGTATCGCTTTGCAGTATCCGTAGCATCGTCCAGACGGTCGGAATCCATTCCGCCAAAGAAATAGTTAGGCTGAAGCGCCGCGGCATCGAACCCTACGTCTTTCCACATAAACATTTTGTAAGCATAGGAGTGTGGAATCCAGAAAACCTTCATGTTCATGGCGTGCACTTTATCCGACACCATGCGAGCTATGTCCGGTCCCGATTCGGATATGTCGATTTGTTCCGGCATCCAGTACATGCCGACAAGCTCAAGATTCGAGTAGTTGGCAGCCTGCCATCTTTGCTGGGCCTGGTCCAGCCACCACTGCACCGCTTTTCCTCTGTTTTCAGACGCTTTTTCTTTGCCTACGACGGAGTCGTTGAAATTTAAGGAACCGCTACCGTCAATGTCGCCAAAATTGGTTAAGGATTCCCCTGGATTCGGAATCATTAACACAACCTTGACTTGATGATCGGGCTGTTTCAGCTTGGCCCCAACTTCCTTGGCAGCCTCATTCAACTGCTGCATATCGCCCGTGGCTGCAAATGTTTTATCCAAATACCATTTCCAATCGTCCAGGTTCGTTTGTCCCTGACCGAAATCGCGACCGGCAGGCGAAGCAATCCCGAGATATAGAACGCCGTCATAAAGCCAATCGACCGGCTCGCCGTCTTTATTTACATAACTGATATTAGGGATAATCCGTTCCTTTTTCCAATCGCCCAAACCATTCGCATATTGTCCGTTATAAAACAGATTCAGATTCCGGATCCCGGCCGTAGCTTCCCCCGGCTCCAAAAAACGAGGCTGCTCGGCAGGAACCATTACCGCCCCTTCAATCTTGCCGTCCATACCCATAATTTCGATTTCGTCAATATATTCCCACTGTGTAGGATGCATATAAAAGGTCACCTTCACATAACGGGCATAAGCCAGCTTGCCATCCGTATTCCCGCCTTTGATTCCATCCCGGCTGCCATCCCATTCAAAGGTCTCCTGTCTGGGCGGTCCTTCTCCCCACAGAAGCTGCGTAGCGTTATGGGAAAGCAGCCCCCAATTTTCCTTATCGTCGGAGACATACATCGATACCGACAGCGGCACGAGAATCGAATTCGCAGGAAAATCTTGAAAGAAATTAGCCGTGATCTTTCCAATTGACTTTTCCTCACCGAGATCGAACACGACTTCGCGAGCCTTTCCGCGCAGATGTCCTACCCATGCCGGGTCGTTCATATCCAATGCGCCGTATGTTCCGTCCGTAAGCTTGTATCCGTCATCGGAATGCGAAGCTTCCGGAGCTTCAGACCATTCATACGGAAGGCCTGCCGCGAGATTGCGAAATTGCGTCTCCTGCACTGCCGAAGATGCTGCCGCTTGATTTTCGTCTATTGCTTGTGGTGCCTGTTCCGCTGCCGGTTCACCAGCATCCGTCTGTGGATCTAGTTCGACCTGTGGATGACCTGTATTCTTTCCTGCTTCCATCTGGTCTGCACCTGCCGCCTGCAGGACGGTCACATCCGGAACAAGCGATTTCGCCTGAACCGCAGAGAGCGGAGTCAGTAGTAATACGGCTGCCATTAATACGGATAACCATTTTTTATTCAAATTCATCAAGGCCAGCTCCTTTTGTTTATTCTCGAGTACAGAAATATCAAAAGCTTTAAACCCTTATTTCTGTTCCGGGTGAACGCTAGATTTTAATCCCCCCTTTCGCGAATTCCGCCATAAGCAAGCAGCAAAGCGTATAAGATCGGCTTCCTCCTTAAGAGGAAGCCGTCACCGCCGCATCCAGTGCCGCGGCACGAAGTTTCCAGTGGGCAACAGCAGTAGTGCAGCGCAGCCAAACACTCCGCACTTCGGGCGATCGGAAGCATGGATAAGCAAACTTCGGTTTATCAGTGTTCAGGCGATTCTGGTCTACTTCGCCTTTGCCGCCAGGAACTCATCAATCTGCTTTTGCAGTTCCTGCTGAATTTTTTTGAGGGCAGGGCCGGCTTCCGCTTCAAATTTCTTCAATGTCTCGTCCGGATCGATAACCCCGTTGAACAGCGCCGTGTAGTATTGCCCATCGACTGTATTGTACTGGCTGACCTCGTTTTGCACCGGGGTACTGTCAAATTCGAAGCCGGCCAAAATATCGGTCGTGAACATGTCGGCATCCTTAAGCACAGCGTTCAACTCCTCATTCTCGCCCTTCACATCACTCCGCTCATCGACGGGATTCCACAGCCAAACATAGCCGAAAGCAGAGTAGCCGGATGTATCCAGGGTTTTCATTTTGTCGTCGCCTACCGCTTCCCAATGCTTCCCTTCGATTCCGTAAGAAAGCAGGTCGTAGTTTTCCTTCTCATTCGCCCAGTTCAGGAACATAATCGCCCGCTCCTTATTCTTGCTTACCTTCGGAACGGCCAGAAAGTTCCACTGTTTGAAGTCGGTGATGTTCGCGCCCTTCTCCGGATTAAAGAAGGTGACCGTCTCCAGCTCGCTGTCCGGCACATTGTTCTTTAACGTGTTCTTGAGGGAATCGCCGATGCCGAACGCGCCGTTCGTGACGATTGCCACTTTGCCTGCCGAGATCGGCTGATGAAAATCTTTTGTCGTCAAAATGTCCTTGAAAATCAGACCGTCAGTAAACCATTTGCGCGTGTTCGCCAGCCACGTTCCGATCGGCTCCCGATCCTCCAGCAAATTGTAAACTTTGCCGTCATTGTTCTTGTAATAGAGCATCAGGCTGTTGCCCAGAGCGTGGGTCGGTCTGACATGGGTTTCGTAATCGTTCAGCGCATGGTGAGCGACAAATGAATAAGTGCCGGAGCCTGCGGTCATCGGGATGATGCCTTTCTCCTGCTCTTTCACCTTGTAGGCGAAAGCGATCAAATCTTCATAGGTTTTAATCGGCGGTACGCCGAGCTTCTCGCGAATATCTTTGCGTACCATGTAGGAATTGCCGGACATGTAGCTGACGCCGAGCGGAACGGCCATAATTTTGCCGCCGTACTTGTTGTAATCCCACATTTGCCTCGGCCGTTTTTCGAGCACCGTTTGGCCGTACTGGGCCAACAGGTCGTCCAGTGGCTCATAGAATCCGTTAGCGATCATTTGGTTGATATGCAGCCATGGCGCATCGAAAATGAGATCGATGTTTTCGCCGGAAGCAAGCGTCACCTGTGTCTTTTGCGCCAGATCGGACCAGGGTACGAAGACGACGTCGAGTTTGACGTTGATCGTATCCTTCATTCGCTTTTCTGCTTCGGCGATGACCAAATCCATATCCGACGGCCGATCACCGGGAATCATGATTTTCAGGGTCACCTCTTCAAGTTTGGCGTCACCGCCGGCGCTGTCTCCAGTTTGACCCGACGGCCCAGGCGCCTTCCCTTCCCCTTCGTTCTTGCCCAAACAACCGGCAATCGCGACGAGCGCGATCAATAACACAAGCGCGATGGACAATAATCTTTTCATGGTTCCTTCCCCCTGAATCAATAATAGAGAAAACAGACGGATGAGCCGGTTCATAAACAACAGCGGTTGAAAGCTCGAACCGGCCAAACGCCTTCACGTTTGCCGCTCTACCCTTTTACCGAACCAAGCGTCAAACCTTTAATAAAGAAGCGCTGTATGAACGGATAGACGAACACGATCGGGCCGATGGTAACGCAGACGATCGCCAGCTGCATGCCATAGGTCGGCACGACGACGTTGTACTGCGTCTGGCTCCCGCTCACATAAGCCATAACATTCAAATTGGACATAAGCTGGCGGATCATCATCTGCAGCGGCAGCATTTTGTGATTGTCGATAAACAGCAATGACAAGTACCAGTCGTTCCAATATTGCAGCGCGTAAAACAGGCTCACCGTGGCGATAACAGGCAGCGAAATCGGCCAGATGATGCGAAAGAAAATATAGAGATCATTGGCGCCGTCCACAGTCGCAGCTTCATTCAATTCATACGGCAGCGTCCGGTAGTAAGAGACAAGAATGAAGGCATAGAACGGATTAAGCAGATAGGGCAAAATGAGCGCCCACACCGAGTCTTTCAGCTGCAGCCAGTTGGCGATCAGCATGTAAAAGCCGACAAGTCCTGCGCCGAACAGCATCGTCAGGAAGGTTAGAAACGATAAAATATTGCGGTACTTCACTTTCCGGTGGCTCAGCGTGTACGCATAGGCAGCTGTCAAGAGTACGCCCAGCGCCGTGCCGGCGATCGTCACGATAATCGTAATGCCGTAGCTTAGAAACACCTGCTTGCCGGAAAGCAGAAATTTGTACGCATGGAGGCTGAATTTGCTCGGCAGCAACTGGTACCCCGCCGTCTGCAAAAGCGATTCATCGGCGAACGAGTTGATGAACACAATCCAGAACGGAATGAAGCAAAACAGCGCAAAAGCGCCCAGCACCGCGTACATCAAAACAAGAAACAACCGTTCTCTCACTTCGATCACACCTTAACTGGTTGGGACTGAAGCAAAGGGCCGGTTCGGAGCTGGAGAAACGCAAGTGGTCGCCTTTGTTCCCGAATCGTATCCGCTTAACGAGCCTATACGATCATAACGATTCGGGAACAACAGCGATCGGAAGCCCGAATCCGGCCTCATGCCAACTCGCCCAACCTTCCTTTTAGAATAGTCTTGAATCTGCGTCCACCTTGCGCGCGATCGCATTGAAGATCAGAATCGTGACAAGCCCCATGCAGGACTGGTACACGACAACGGCAGCGGACATGCTGAAATTCCCCAGCTGCCTCAGCGCACGAAACGCATACGTATCGATGACATCTGTCGTTGGAAAGAGTATGCCGTTATCTCCGATGATCGCGTAAATCATGCCGAAATCGCCGTAGAAAATACGGCCAATGCCAAGCAGCGCCAATATCATCACGGTCGGCCGCATCAACGGCAGCGTTATGTAGAGCATCTGCTGCATCCGGCTCGCGCCTTCTATTCGGGCGCTCTCGTAATATTCCGAGGAGATGCCCGTAATGACGGCCAAAAAAATAATGGAATTATAGCCGGCCATCTTCCAGGCGCTAATGACGGTTAAGATATACGGCCATACGCCAGGCGTCAAATACCAGTCCACTCCTTCGTAGCCAAGGGCGGCAAGCGCGCGGTTAATGAGCCCCTCGGATGTGCTGAATAGCGTCAACGTCATCATGCTGACGACAAGCCAAGAAATGAAATACGGTAAAAAAATAAACGATTGCGTGATTCGCTTGAAAAGCCTGTTACGGATTTCGTTCAGAAAGATAGCCAGCACGACCGCGCTGCCGAGGCCGGTTACGAGAAACAGTGCATTCAGGAAAACGGTATTCAGCGTCACTCGCAGCCAGTCTTTCCCATTGAAGAAAAACTCGAAGTTTTTAAATCCGACCCATTCGCTCCCCCATATTCCATCGGATAGCCGGTAATCCTGGAAGGCGAGCAGATGCCCGGCCATGGGCATATAAGCAAATACGACCAGAAACGCAATGCCGGGCAGCGCCAGCAAGTACAAATACCGGTTCCGCGACAGCTCGCGCACAAACGACCCGCCGAACCTTCTACGTCGCTCCAAAGAGCGTCCCTCCTTTCTTGTGCGGCTTGCAGAATTTGAACGGAGCCATCGTAGCATTCACGGCTGCTGCTTGCCTAGTTCTCATTGGCCGGATTCGGTTCTCGCGCGGCCGATTCGCGAGCGTTCGGCCGGTTGTTATTGGTCTGGCCGGTTCTCGATCGCTCGCTGGCCTTTCTAATTCGCAGAGTTCCCGGCTATCTGCCGCGTCCGCTCCATCCGCTCGTCCGCCTTGCTGTCGCGGTATTGACTCGGCGTCATGCCGGTCGCTTTTTTAAATGCGGTGAAAAAGTGGCTTTTGGTCTGAAAACCGGACTGCTCTGCAATTTCGGTGATCTGCATGCTGGTCTGCTCCAGCAGCTCCTTAACCTTCCCGAGCCGCTCGTTCAAGATGAAATTCGATAGAGGCATGCCATAATGTTCGTGAAACAGCTGCCGGACGTATTTGGCCGACAAAGCGATATGGTCAGCGATATCGTCTACCGACAGCATCGGGTCATGGGTATGGTAGCGGACGTACTCGATGATTTCCCCAATCAGCTTTTCCTTGCGATTGAATCCCTTTTGGTCGCTAAGCTGCCGGATCATCCGCCCGGTCTCTTCCTTCAGCCATTCGCGAACCTCGGTAAGCGTGGCGAACTGCCTCAAGTGGCGCTCAATCCCTTCAACACTCTGGATAGACATCACTTTGCTGAACGACTTGACGATCGCAAACAGAAGCAGCTTCAGTTGGAATTGGCACTCGGTATATTTCATCGTCTGCAGGCGCGTGAACACCTCATCCAGCATGGCCAGCACCTTCTCCTCTTTGCCGCTTCGAATCGTCTGGATCAAGCTTTCATGCACAGCGGAGTCGATTGGCGCCTGTAAATCGGCATATCGTTCAAAGTCTTGTTCGACGTAGATTTTGTCATCACCGCTGACAAACTTGAATAATGTCAGTTCGTTCATGTCGTCGTATACTTTTCGCAAATCGTCATGTACGCGCCGCGCCTCGCTTTCTGCGATCGTCACGTCCAGCTTTACGTAACGGCTGACTTGACGGCTAAGCTCCTTGAGCTCTTGGGTCAACTCGGGATCAGGGAGGGAACTGGCCGTGCCAACCAGCACGACCAGATGGTCCGTGCCAAAATCGACCACCTCGATCGGCCGTTCTGATGTGCCAAGCAGCTCCTCTGCGATATTGCCGATTGCATACTTGAGCAGCTTGCGAGAGAAGAAATCATACCGCTCGGATATCTCGTAATAGGAATCAATCTTGATCACAGCCAACCGAAGCCACTCATAATCAAGCAGGCACGATTCGCGCGCAACCGCCGCTCTGGCGCCATCGTTCAGCCTGCCCTGCAGCAGCCATTGCCGCAAATATTCGGTCTTGATCACTGGATAATGATCGCGAAGCATAACAACGCCCTGCTCAATGACACCGTAATCATTCTCCCCCTTCACGCCCAGCTTCCGCTGCAGTTGATCCGCCAGTCGGCGGAATGGACCGACGAAACGGCGCGAATTCCAATAGGCGACCAGGAGCAGCGCCACGAGCAGCAGGAGCGAGCAGACGATGATGACTGTTTTGAACGCCCCGGCCTTTTCGCGGAATTGCTTCATTTCAGTGACGGATATAATGGTCCACTCCGGCGATTCCATCCGTGCATAATTGACGAATGCTTTCCCACCGGCGCTGTTCATTTCGAAGGCCCCCTGGTTCTGCCCTGTCTGGATGTTATCGATGGTCTCCTCGAGCCGCTCATCCCATTCGCCCAGAATCAACCTTCCTCGATCATCCACGATCGAAAGCAGCGTATCCGCCCTTCCGTCGCCTGAAATCAAATGCTTCTGCAGCTCTTTCTTGTCAAACAGGACGACAAGATACCCGTCACGGTTTTTCTGCACAGGAGCCGAAGGAAGCTGAAGCGCCAAATACGTGTCGTTTCCTATCTGATGATCAAAATAGCGGAGGAAATTCCCGGGAGTGCGCTCGATCCGCTGCAGCATCGCCTGATCGGCAAATTCCTCGAACGAAAGTAATCCAGCTTTGGCATCGATCACCTCACGTTTGCGGATGCTGATTAAGTAAGCGGTTTCAATATAAGGCTCGTGAGATAAATATTTAGATAACACCCCCATCGTGCTGGCATTTTGAAGCAGATTGTCGGCTGAAGCATACATCCAGTTTTGCACGGAATGATCCTCGTACATGGTCAGGCTGTACCATTTCAGCTTGGCCAGGATGTACTCGACCCGCTCCGCCATTTCGTCGATGCGGTCCTGATTAAACGTCCCCATCTGCGAGTATGCGAAATGAGAAAACCGGTTGGCTAGGAACAACGAGAACGGTATGATGGTCATTGCAAAAAAGATGCCGCTTATCACAAATATGCGCCAGGATGTCGATCTGAACATAGTATCCCCCTGTCCCCCTTCGTTTTTAGGAGTTCTCTTACGACCAATATGTCCTATCATAATGCACCCCTTTTCCGTTTGCCTAGTTCTCATTTGTCCGTCAAGTTCTATTTCTCCAGATTCGCGCTGCAGCACTCACCTTCCTGCCCTCGGAGGCTGTTCTTCATTCCAGTTGTGAGCCACTTCCTGCGGAAAGGTAGATACATAACTCAGCTACGGCGTTCATAGCAAAAAAGCCCCCTCACTTTATGAGTGAGGGGGTCGTGAGTTAAATTTACTTTTATATAGAAGAAATAACGCAGTTCGCATCGTTTTAACCGTGACATCAAAACCTTTAGGTCCATCCCAAAGTTGCGCATTTATTCGTGCTGTTGGCTTTAATTCAACCCAGCTTATGACCACAATTCGGACAGAAGTTCGCCCCTTCGTTCTTCGCGCCGCAGTTCGGGCAGAAATTGGGCTTCTTGTTTCCTTCGGAAGTGGACGAGGCTGCTGGGGCGGATGGCTCCTTCGCGTCCGGAGACTGCTGGCTTTGATTTTGATTGTTTTGGCCCTGGTTCTGATTCATATTTTTCATCATTTCATTGGCCATGTTCATCCCCATCATCATGCCTGCCATATCCGAAGCCGCACCGCCGCCTTTCACCTTGCCGGACGCGATCCCGTCCGTCATGCTGACCTGCTGGTACTTTTGCAGATTGCCGATCATTTCATGGGAGGCCGTCTTCGTGATCATATCCTGAATTTCCTTCGGATAATTGAAGCTCATCACCTGGAAGCCGGTAATCGTCATCCCGTTGTCCATCACTTCCATGTCGAGGTCTTCCCGAATCCCTCTCGCGATGTCGGAAGCATTCGCCTGTAGATTAAACATGTCCTTGCCTTCACTGCTGATCCACTTCATCAACAATTGATCGAGCACCGAACTGATCCGGATTTTCACGTCCTCCACAAGGTAGCTCTCTTTGATCCCGGCAATCCTGTCGATCAGCGTTACGTAATCGTTCACTTTAAAATTAAACGTGCCGTTGGCGCGGATCGGCATGCCGCCCGGCAGCTGCGGCGTCGGAATCAGAACCGGATTCTGCGTGCCCCATCGGACGGTGAATTCCTTGGTGTTCACGAACAGCACTTCCACGCGCATACCGCTGTTAAAGCCGAATTTAAATCCCTTGAGGGTAGATAAGAACGGGATGATGTCCGAATCGATGTTATATACGCTTTCATCCTCGAAGATCCCTTCGATTTTGCCGTTATTGATGAATATCGCATCCTGACCGGAGCGAATGACCAGCTTGCTTCCTTTTTTGATCTCCCGGTTGCGCCATTTCCAGAAAATCATATCATCTCTAAACTCTTCCCATTCCACTACATTGGAGAATTGATTCTTGAAAAATCCCATTGATGCTTCCATCCCTTCCCATTAAAATTTCCCGCTGCTGCTGCTGTGCGAATGGCCGCCGCCGGTGACGCCGCCTCCGCCTCCGCCGCCTGAGCCGCTGCTCGTGTTGCGCTCTATTTTCCGCTTCGTCACGGTCGTTCTGATATATCGGTCCTGCTGATTTAAGATCCCCGAGGTGCTGACATCCTCATAGGTACGGCTGTTGACCGTCACCCGGCCGCCGGAGCGGAAAGCCATGATACCCACGGCGATAGCGCCGATGGCAGCGGCAGCTCCCAGCTGAAACCAGAGATTAAATATAATATTATCCGGGTTCACGTCCGGCTCAAAGCCCATATACCGATGAGCGGTTTTGATGTACTTTTCAAAAGCCTCTTTATAATTACCGCTCGATAAATCGGGCGTAATCTTGTTGCGTATTTTGGTCAGCCTCCCGGAATCGAGATACTTCTCAGCCTTATAATAACCTTCCAGATGCACATCGTTGGTATCCATTACTATGGTCAAAATAGCCGTATTGCCGTGCGGCTTATCATACCCGGGGGCATACTCATCGTAAAAGTTTTCCGTCCAAGTCTCAACTTCATCATTTTCAACACGGTTAACCGTAAGTATCATGAAATCCGTCTCGCGTTCAGCGCCATACTCAATGGCCATCGCATTCAGCTCATGGCGTTCTTCCGGACTGAGCAGATTCGCTTCGTCAAAGATCAATGGCTTGTCATCCGCAGCTTTGACGATCCCGGAGGGCGCTACCAAATATACCGTCAGTAAAAATAAGACCGTCCATAACGCATATCGTCTTCTCACAGGAACCCTCCCCCCATTGCCCATGAGATTAGCTTCAAGGATAACAAGGAGACGCCCGAAATGCCCGCAAACCACCCGGCCACCTTCGCTTTGCTGATCGGCGGCTTGCCGACCACCTTGCCCGTCTGGCCGTTCATCGCAAACGTATACTCCGATTTGTTGTAATCATAGTGCACCATCCATACCGGAAGGAGAACGTAATCGGCCTGTTTCTTGGTGGTGTCGATCCGTTTGTTGGTATAACTCACGGTCGTGTATCCTGAGACCGCCGACGAAATATACGAATCAATGAAGGAGCTGATCTTTTCCTTAGCGCGCGGAAGAAGCTGCTCGTCGTCATGGCTGTATTTTTCCGCTATGTACCCGGCGAGATACGGCGTCTTGAATTCCTTCAGCTGCTGATAGGGAAAAGGCTCCAGCTTATCCATCAGCTCATCGTTCATTTTCTCCGAAGCATCGATCGGCACCTTCACATAATTCAAGCGAATCTTCCGGTAGATGTCGAAATGCTCGGTCTCCGTGTACTGGTAATCTCCTTGCGTGTAAGTTCTCACCTTGGTGCCCTGGCCATGAACCTCAACCCGATTATGGAGCTCATACAGCCAGAAGGGGACGTAGATCCCGGTGATGCCCTTGATCCGGTCCGCTGTCATAAATCCGCTTGGCGTCAACAGGCCGTTCCGGCACCATTTCTTGAACGCCTTCATCGCCTCTTCCTTCGTAATCGAAAAAGGGATGACCTTCACCGGTGCCAGCTCGCCGCTCAACCGGTCGCTGAGCACGACGGCCGATCCGCAGAAGCTGCAGGTCGTGGCGCTGGTCTCCGGCTCGGTCACGATCACGGCTCCGCAGCTGTTGCAATGGTACTCCTTTACCTCATCTTCCGCGAACACCTGCTTCTTCAGCGGGTCGGGGATTTCCTCGATGTTATCTTTTCTTCCGCAGCTGGGGCAAGACAACATTCCCGTATCGCCGTCAAAAACCATGCCGCTGCCGCAGTTCGGACATTTGTATTCAATTACCGGCATTTGCTCACCTCGATAACAATGAAATAGTTACTCCTTCTTGTTCAGCTTTTCTTTGATCGCTTCCAGTTCATCCTCGGCATTAGGAGGCGAAGTCGGGGCAGCTCCGTCCTTGCCCATGTTCTTCTCCAACTCGGCGATCAAATCGTCAAGATCGTCTTCCTTAGCTCCGGCACGAAGTTCAGCCAGGGCCTCCGCTTCATCCAAAGCACGGCTCGCTTTCTCCTCCATAGTATGGAATGCCGCATTGGCACTGCCCAAGGAGGAACGGCCGGAATTCAGCTCCTGCTGGGTTTTGGCTGCCGCCATCTTCCCTTTCAGCTCGGCATAGCGAGCTTCCAGCTGGCTCATATCCGACACCAGCTTTTCCTGCATTTGTTTCATCCTGACGGCGTTTGCGGAAGCCGATTCGTGGGCTGCCTGCAGGTCGTTCAGCTTCTCGGCCTGCGCTGCTTTTCTCTCCAGGAACTTCAGGGCATCGTCCTCATTTCCGGCTTCCACGGCCTTCTCTGCATATCGCTGCAGCTTCTTGATCTCGGCATTGCACTCATCAAGCGCCCGCTTCGCTCTTCGCTCATCCGAGAGCACCGAAGCCGTCTCTGCTTTTACCTTTCCCAAGTCCGCATTCAAGCTACGCATATAAGTATCAACTGTTTTCTCCGGATCTTCGGTCCGATCCAACAGTGCGTTCACATTCACCTTCATAACATCCTTAAACCTCGATAAGATTCCCACCATGAGTGCCCCCTCGAAAAGTTTACATTTAACTTATAATACCCTATATACTCCCGATAGGTTTCATTTGCCGAAATTCATTGGCATATATGTAAATTTATGACTAAGAAAACACAAAAAAATAACCCCCGACCTTTTGGATCGGAGGGCATGTTTATTAGATTTCATCCCGGATCTGGATGCGTTTCTTACCAGGGTCAGGCTTTTTTGGTATTTCAAGCTTAAGGACTCCATCCTTCAGGGAAGCGTCGATTTGGTCCTCGGCTATGTTCTGAACGTAAAATCTGCGCACATACTCGCCGTAACGGCGCTCCTTGCGGACCATGTGCTGGTTCGTATCCTCCACGCTCTGATCTTCCTTGCGCACGGCTTTGATCGTTAAGTAAGGGTCAGCGTAGCTGATTTCGATGTCTTCCTTGCGAAAACCGGGCAGCTCCGCCTCAACCAGATAAGCGTGCTCCGTCTCCTTGACGTCCGTCTTAAACGACATCATCGAACCCTTGAACGGCGCGAATACATCATCAGGAAAAGCGTCGTTAAAGGCATCATGAAATGACTTCATCAGTTGTCCGAAGGCATCCTCTCTGCGCTTTCCAAATGGCATCAAATCAAACATCATGAATATCCCCTTTCCTCTTTGACCTTATTTGACCTTACGCCTTTATTATATGCCTGCAACGCATAAATGCCAAAACCGATTATGAAGAAAATTGGACTAAAATAGCGTATTATCAGCCGATTTACCGAATGAATTTGTTTCGATCTTTCGATTTGACCTTTTTTGACCTTTAGACTGTTTCGTTTGCACGTTCCATAAAAAAGACACCCCTATGGGTGCCCGTTTCACTATATATTGGAGTGAGGAAGACCTACCTTTTCTTCACAATCAGATCGATTTCACTCTTTAACAAAAGGTATCGATGCACGCTTCGCATGATTGGAACTTTGGTCAGCTTATTCTGATCGACATAGCTTTTCATTTGATCTTTGGACAGACCTAACAATTGACCTGCCTCAGAAACGGTTAATACTTCTTCATTACTGGTTGCATTAAACGTTTTTTTCACCTTTAAATTCCAATCTTCGAATACCTGCATGAGATCTCAACCTTTCTTTAACGCTACGAATAAAACAAAATGGTGAAGGAGCCGCGAGAGCTACTCCCTACGATTTGGTATCCTTGCGCTGATTCTTACGGTAAAGCTTGATTTGCTGATCCGACGAAACAAGGATCGGCAGGATTTTGTTGCTGCTGACCATGGACGACGCGCACTGTGAACAAACGGGAACTTCCTTGAACGAGAAGCTATCTCGAATCCAACCGTTACACCCTTCCTTCGTACAAGACCAGATCGCGGTCATCTCTTCCGGCAGATTTTCCAGTGGTTTATTCCAAGAATATGACAATGAACTTCCCCCTTAGCTACATTTTTAACGCCTTCATGCTGTTTGAGTTCTATTATAAAAAAAACCCCAAACGGTACGTTTGGGGATCTTTTCTCGAATCTACAGTTTTACAACGTTCTCGGCTTGCTGTCCGCGGTTGCCTTGAACTACGTTAAATTCAACACGTTGTCCTTCATCAAGCGACTTGAAGCCGTCACCAGTGATTGCACTAAAGTGTACGAATACGTCTTCGCCACCTTCAACCTCGATGAAACCAAAGCCTTTTTCTGCGTTAAACCATTTTACTGTTCCTGTTTGCATAGAAACACCTCCTAAATTTATATGATTTTCTCATTTTTGGTTAAAAAACAAAAAATTCACATATTGCACAAGGTTCCTAATCAAAATAATAACCCTCTGCAATATGTGAATCTCAGGTCAAAATCCCAATAAACTTATTATAACCTAACCGATCCAAAATAGCAAACGTCTTATTTCTTGAGTGATGATTCATAAAAAGGGATGGGTAAGATGAATTTTAACGATGCCCGCTTAGGGATGTTAATCAGGAGGCCGGTAGCAGGGTTAATATGCTAGCTAAAGACAGGTTTATGCAAAAAAAGGCCATTCCCCGGCAGAATACCGGGAAATGGCCCAAAGTTACAGCTTTAAAAATGTTTCGCGAATACAGCAATGTTATGCATCCCATCAGGGTTTACATCTGAGCGCCTGTCTGATAACTGAGCAGCTGCCGGAAATTGCCTTTGTGATCCTGGGCCAGCTGCTGATAGCCCCCCTGCTGGATAACCCGCCCTTGCTCCATCACGATGACCTGATCCGCATGGCGTATGGTGGACAGTCGGTGGGCGATCACGATGATTGTCATGCTCCCTTTCAGCTGTTCCAGCGCTTCTTGTATCCGCTGCTCGTTCTCACTGTCAAGGGCGCTTGTCGCTTCATCCAACACAAGAATCGAAGGCTTCTTCAAGATAGCTCTGGCCAGCACAATCCGCTGGCGTTCTCCCCCGGACAGGCGGATACCGCGGTCACCAATGACGGTATCGAGGCCTAGCGGAAGCCCGTGCACGAATTCATCGGAGGCTGAAAACCTCAGCGCTTCCCACAGCTCGTTATCCGAGGCATCGGGAGCAACCAGCTTCAGGTTATCCCGGATGCTCTCATTGAAGAGGAAAGGATCCTGCGCCACATATCCGATCCCCCCTCGGAGCGACATCAACTGACGTTCGTCCTCCAAGGACACGCCGTCCACAAGAACTTGCCCGCTCTCCGGTTGAATCAGCCCCATGAGAAGATCGATAAGGGTGCTCTTGCCCGCGCCTGATTTGCCCACGATGGCCGTCATGCGATTGGCAGGAATATGTAGGTTGATATCTCGCAAAGCATAAACGGAGGAAGAGGCGTCGTACCGATAGTCCACATGACGACAATCGATTCCATGCTGCAGCCGATGTCGCTCGCTGCCTGTCATCGGAATTGATCCGGCAATCTCCCTGTCCACCTCGTATTCCGCTTGCAGCTCGCGTATCGCCCGGAAGGCCGGGAAATTCGACACGAGCTGCTCGGTGCTCGATTGAATGCTGATAAATCTTGGCCATAAGCGCGAGAAGATAAGAACGATCATCAGCAGCTGCTCCGCAGGCGTACGCAGCACTTCCAGCGCCAAATACACAAATCCGGCAACCAGCAGTACGGACGCGAGCCGATAAATCAGCTGGGACAAGGAGTTGATTCTGCCAAATTGAATGAAGTTGTGCTCCATTTTTCGCGACAGCCTGTCAAACCAGTTCATATGAAATGGCTCCAACCGGTTGCTCTTGATATCCTTGATGCCGTTGAAATGTTCGCTGATGCCCGCAAAATAATATTTCGACAGCTCTGTCGTCTGCTCGCCGATTCGCTTCGATCGCCGGATGAATTGGCGTCCAAACAAGGCAAGGAGCCCTCCGCTCAACAGGACGATAAAGGTCAGCATCGGAGCCAACCATAGGGCAAGGCCTATCTGAATGATCGTGAACAAGAAAGACGAGACCATCTGCAAGAATAGAAACGTGCCTTGATTCACGCGCCCGAGTTCATTGGTCATGACATGGTTGAAATCCGACTTGCGGTGGCGCAGGAAGAACTCCCATTTGGCATGCAGCAAACCCTGATACGTTTCCATGCGCAGTTTACGAATGAATCGCTGCAATATTTTTGCATTTAACAGGTTCTGGCTGCGCTGCAGCAAGGCTTGCCCGCCCACAATCACAACATAGAGGGCCAGCACCATCGGCAAATTAAGCTGCAATGACCATGAACCCGCAAGGTCCATCAAGGTTGAGACGAGCGGCACCCCGCTCAAATCGGTCTGGAATACACCAATGACACCGAGAAGCGGGACGATCAAATAGATGCCGATGCCGTCCAGAACACTGATGACCAGGATCATACCCATATTGAGGTAGAGTTTAACCCCGGCCATCCCATGCATTTTACGGATAAAATAAAAGAGATCCTTCAATGTAAAAACTCCTTATCGGATGGCCGCTTCAAATTCAAGCCTCCGGCCCCCATATCCCTACCGAATATCCCGACGACGGCATACCTTTCGTGCCCTTCTCTCCCCGTTACAATGTAAGAGCCGCAGCGGAGCCAGGCATGGGCAACCATCATCCCTTTGTCGTCCCGGCCGCTTCCCAGATAAAGCGTACTCGGAATCCCTCTTCGCTCCAGCATCTTCATCGCGGCGACCGCTTTCACCAGGCACTGGCTTTCCCACCATGTGACACGGCTCATGGCGTGTACGGCTCTTGAGATTTGGCGGACAAGCGAAAGCTCTGGCTCCGTATAGCCAACATACGGGGTCTCCTTCATATGTTCTCCCAGAGAAGGAGATACCTTTTGAAAGGGAAACATCTTAAACACCCTTCCCCAGGCCAGATAAAAGTAAGCTTCAATGTACATAAGCTTTATGGCAATCGGAAAAGACATATACCTTCTTGCTTTCCGGTAAAGGCCCATTGCTATTTATCCACCTGAACAAGGCCTTCCGCGGCTAACTGCTTGAGGAATAATCGCACCTGCTGCTCACAGAGCTCCGGCTCGATCTCATACTCCAATACCAGTTGATCCACCATATTGGAGATCGTGACGGGAGACGAAATAAGTTCCCATATCCGCCCGCCAATCCGTCCCAGATTATAATACTTGCCGTTTTCGATGCTTAGCATCACCTTCTCGCCATCCATATCACTGACGAGGAAACCTTCGGATTGCATGATCAAATCTTCAGACGTGATGACATCAACGCTCATGGACATGTCCTCCTTAAATATCAAAGATACAATTTGTATCAATTATAACAACGGCATACCAATTTGTATACAACCTGCTATTAAAATCCTACTTTATTAACTACAATCAATTTCAAGATAATAACTAGATATATTTATGGTTCTAGTAAAACTTACTTCTCGTTGTTACGACTAATAACCAACAGCAAATCGTTAGTTGCCTATTCAACAGTTAACACTAATTACCGTCATCAGTAATACACTAATGTAATTCAATATAAATGATTATTTGTTCATTCATCATAAAATTCAATGTATTTACCCAGCTTACGATAACAACAATCAGTGAGGGGTTGGTAAAGAGATGAATAGTGTTCCAGGTAATGTTTATGTTGAAAATTTCCCCAGGAACGTAAATGAAAACGACGATACGCAAAGAATTCAACGAGCGATTGATCATGCTAAGAAACAAATTATTGGAGATAATTCCATTGGAGGAAGCGCTTATTACAGTAATGCGATATCGGTCGTATTTAAAGCTGCAAAGTATATAACAAGCGCACCTATTAAGGTATACAAGGGCATCTACCTTGTGTCAGAAGGGCAAACATACTTGGTAGCCAGCCCCAGTGATAATTCAGTTGATTGTATCGATGCAACGAATCAAGCAACCCAATTCAGAGCAAAAAATCTTAGTTTTATTGGTTACAACACTGCACTCCATATTACTACAGGGAATGTTGATGTATCTAATATCCAACTGGAAGGCCTATACTTCCACATGTGTAACGTTGGAGTTGACACGGGGAGCTTTACATCAAGTCGGAGTACCATTTTAACCATAAATGATTGCAGATCGTGGAAAACATCCGTTTTCTTAAAAAACTATTGTGACATGACTTCTATGAATGATTGCTGGATTACCCATAATGGCTCAGATGGAGCAGCTATCTATAACGATGGGTTTCTTAATATTAGAGGGGGTATTTTCGTACCACTTCCACCACAAGCTGGAATGAACCCTAGGTGGATCGATTGCTATGAAAGTTCAGGGCAACATAGTGGTTTATTTATTGATGGGGCACGCTTTGGTGCTGAAGGAGGAGGAGGTTATCCAATTGTATATAATTTCATGCCCCCTGTCCTTGATCTAGCAAAGAACGAAGGTAATGTGATCTCTATACAGAATTGTCTACTTTCTTCAGCATCAGGATTAAGGGATTCCAATATCATTTTATTTAACCTCCCTAATAGAATTAGTATTAAAAATTGTTTTGGATTCACTGATTTGCTAAATGGAATTGTATCATGCGCACCTTCGTTTAATCCCGATCTGTTACCATATAGCCCCTATATATCGATTGACTTCGATGATTCTGTCTACCAAACATTAGGTTATAAAAGGTTTGATTCCCGATTAGAACGCTTCTTTTCTAATGGATATCGTAGGTTCAGGCGTACTTTCGGCATCAGTGAGAGACAACTAATACCTTCAAAATCAACGGATGGAAAAGCAATGATAACCATTGATATCGAGCAGCTTACCGGTAATACGCTGGAACAACAGAGGCAACTTGGATTTGCTATGATGGTTATTACAACTGCCCCTGGATCATCTAGCAATACGGGATATAAATGCATATCCACTGCCTTAATTACATGTGTTGGCGGAAGTGAACAGTCCCGCGTAATAAAGCGCCTCAACTATGTTATAAAAGACTCTATACCTGGAGGGCAAAATTTCTCTGAAACATGTGACATTACCTCGGTGCATTGGGGTATAGGTGAAACTGGGAGTAGAGATCAAGCACAATCATCAACCAACACAAAAATCACTATAATCTTTAAATGTCCAGGAAACGTAGCAGCAGCAGGAGCTACATTCACTCCATTACTCGGTCTGGATTTATAAAGAAATTAGGGCACGATGAGCAAATTAGTATTGCAAAAAAACAAACGCCATTCAAGGTGCCCATAACGAAATTCCCTCCAATTAGTGACTAACTAGATTTAAATCTTGTCTTTCTCAATAGCCTCCAAAACCATAAGAAAGGCCGGAGTGGAATGTACAAAAAATGAAATGGCTTGGATAAAGGAAGCATTTCTGCGTCCAAGGAACTTGGGAGAAGTCTCTTCATTAAGAGGTACATTTTCTGTTTTCCTGTCAATGCTGAAACCATGCTTCGTTTGTATTTAGGATCAGATGCCTGTGATAGATCAGTACTTTTTATTCCCTCCAGAGCCATTTGTGCCAGTTCGACTGCTTTCTCGCTCACTACTAAAGATTGTATTTCTAAAGGAACTTTAGACGATAACAACAATTTGCTCAATAGAGCAGCTTGTTCTACGTAAATTCTCCCTCCATATAGTTTGAAGTAATTGTGCAGTCTGGAGGGATCTATTTGATTTTGAAACAATCGATCCATATCGATCAACCAGCGAAGGCGAAACCATCCATGTCTAGCACCATGATCAGCAAGATAAGCCAATAAATCTTCATTCCCTAATTGGTTAAATTGCTGGTCATAAATCATCATTGTTTTTTTGTTCTGCCAAAGCTCTTCAAATGAAGGTGATTTTATTATTTCGGGATTAAGTCGCCAATGAACTTCTATTTGAGTAGAATGTTCTGAATGAATGAAGGAAATATGATGTGATTTCTTTTTCCAAAATAAGTGAGCATCTGTATTGTCAGGACGATACCCGAGTTGAGTTAATACTTCTTTGCTTTTCTCAACATCACTGGAACAAATGAGGATATCTAAATCCTTAGAGGTTCTGTGAGATAACTCTCCATACAGTTGAAGAGTAAGTACAGGCCCCTTTAACACCATTGATCGAATTCCATTGTCTTGAAGTGCTTTACAAGCTGTTCCTAATTCTCGCGTTAACTGTAACATCTTTATTGTGTTTTTCCTATAAAGTTGTTGAAGCTTCAACATAACGTTTTCATGAATTAATCTTGAACCATTTTTACTCAATTTGATATATACTAAAGGATAAACGCGATGATGCATCACTAAATTCAGGAACTTACTCCAATCGATATTGGAAAGATACGTTTGCATCTCCTCTTCTTCCAAGGTTACATCTTCGCGTAATATATAGAGCATAAAGGACAGTTCAGTTGATAGATCACTTTTACCAACACTCATAACACTAAGCATAGAAAGAACCTCTCTCTAATTACATTAATAAAATAGGACTCATTTCCTTAACACCTTTGTTCATATTTGGTCTTCCTACGGAATAGTAGTTCAGTTGGGTTACTGCAAGTTCTTCTTCGCTATATATATTTCGACCATCAATTAAATAAGGTTGTTTTAACCATGACTGAATAAGAGAAGGCGCAATTTTTTGGAATTCCCCCCATTCAGTTAGTATGCATAATGCATCTGCGTCTTTAGCTGCTTCACGTGCGTCTTGGCAATACATAATGTCTGCAATATTATAGCTTTTGATAAAGTTATCCGTTGCAATCGGATCGTAAGTTCTTACATTTGCTCCTCTCTCTAAAAGAGAAGTTATTATTTCAAAAGCAGGTGCGTCTCTTACATCATCTGTTTCTGGTTTAAAAGCAAGCCCCCACAAAGCAATCGTCTTTCCTGCTAGCTCCCCTAAAACGGATTCGAGTTTTCTAATCATATTAAATCGTTGATCACGATTCACTTCTACAACCGATTTGAGTAACTTAAAATCGTAATCCATCTGCCCTGCAATCTGAATTAATGCTTGAGTGTCTTTCGGAAAACATGAACCACCATAACCAATACCAGCTTTCAAAAATGAAGTGCCAATTCGTTTATCGTGCCCCATCCCAGTGGCAACCTGTGTAACGTCAGCTCCCACCTTTTCGCATATATTAGCGATTTCATTAATAAATGAAATTTTGGTGGCAAGAAACGCATTCGAAGCATATTTAATCATCTCCGCACTTCGAATATCTGTTACAAATATATTACTTGTTAATGGGGCATGAAGTTCAATTAACCTCAATTTTGTATAGTCATCAGAAGTACCAATAATAATTCTGTCCGGAAAAAGGGTGTCTTGAACCGCTGTTCCTTCCCGTAAAAATTCAGGAACAGAGGCAACCTCAAATGGAAAAAGTGATTGTGTAGAGATAATGTTCTGGATCTTCTCATTTGTACCAACGGGAACTGTACTCTTGGTGACAATGATTTTAAAACCATTTAGTGAATCGCCAATTTCCTTTGCGGCTTGCTCAATATAACTTAAATCTGCTTGCCCACTAGCTAGTGAAGGGGTACCTACCGCAATTAAAATGATATCCGATTTTTGGACAGCTTCGGTTAGATCTGTCGTGAAACGCAGACGCTCCTGAGTTATATTTTTATGTATGAGTTGCTTTAGACCTGGTTCATATATAGGTACTTCCCCCTGATTGAGCATTTCAATTTTAGCTTCCATCTTATCGACACAAATAACTTCATTTCCGAGATCTGAAAAGCATACTCCCGATACCAATCCGACATATCCCGTACCAATCACAGCCAGTTTCATTCTACCAGCCCCTCCTAAAGTAATTAGCCGTAGCACTTTTTCATGAGTCAAATATAAGCATTATGGCTACTTATTGCTTCTATTGCGAGACACGACAAAAAAGCATGAATTCCCTGCCTCATCTTTACAGAATCAAGATTAAAGGCTTGAATACTCATACCAAGAGATAAATACGATTGAATTTTATAGACAACTACCTGATCAAAAAAAGCATACATCAAATGTCGTGATTAAACCTTAATGCAATGTCGTGCTATTTCATCCCAAGTATGGTATAGCTCAACGACTTGATTCTCCTCTTGTTTGACACCACTCTGAACCACGATGATTTCCAATTCAGATAGAGCCCTAATACTGTGCAGCGTTTTCATAGGATTATGAAGGACATTCCCAACACTCACCTCCATAAAATTTCCATTTTGGATAAATTCCCCTTTGCCTTTTACAATAGTCCATACCTCTTCCCGACTCGTATGCATTCGGTAACTCAAATTTTTGCCCTTTTGAATGCTTACCCTTTTGGTTGTAACACAACGTCCGTCTTCGTACTGATTATCGTCTAAAATTCGAATTGATCCCCATTGCCGTTCCTCGTACATCGGTCCCTGGTCGAAATTGATAAAGTCTTTTAGACGAGGGCTCGCACTTTTGTCGGATACTAAAATACCGTCCGGACTTATTGCTACAACTATATTGGATAACCCCAGTATTGAAACCGGAATGTCAATCTCATTTATAAGATGTGTATTAGAACAGTCTTCACTTATGATTCCCTTACCAATTTGATGGTTTTGCATTTCTTCCGTTAGTGTGTTCCATGTCCCAAGATCTTTCCAATAACCTTCATAAGGAAGAACCACTAATTCAGACGCATTCTCCAGCACTTCATAATCAAAACTAATCTTGGGAAGTTTATTGTATTGCTTGGATAACTCTTCGAACTGAATAGGCAGTCCTTTACGTTCCAGCAACTCAATAACATAACCAAGCCTAAAAGCAAATACTCCACAGTTCCAAAGAGCATTTTGATCTATCAAACGTTCTGCCATTGCTTCCGTTGGCTTCTCCTGAAAGTGACTAACTGACATATATGTGTCGTTTAAACTTCTCTCATTATGTTCATCGGTTCTTGTGGGAATGATGTATCCATACTTCGTAGAAGGATATGTTGGTTGTACTCCAATAAGTGCTATGTCAGCATTAGAGCAATTGAGTACCTCTTCTAGTTGCTTAATCGATTCAAAAAAATGATTCTCTACATAAGGATCAACCGGCAATATGACAATCACTTCATCCAGACCAACTGTGGCATGAGAATACAAAAAAGTAGATGCCAACATAATAGCCGCAAAGGTGTCTCTCCGCTCCGGTTCTACTATAAGAGGGATATCATTTCCGATTTGACTTCGCATAATTTCAATTTGAGAGTTGCTGGTGGCGATGTAACAGGATTCTACCAAACCGTTTCCTTTTATTTGTCCCCATACACGTTGAACCATGGAAACAAGCTCGTTGTTATCATTTTCGAGCACTTTAAGAAACTGTTTGGATCTCGCATCGTTAGATAAGGGCCACAATCTTTTACCGGATCCCCCGGATAACAGGACTAATTTCATTCTCGCCCCTCCTTATATTCCTCATATTTATATTGATATCAAGAGACTGCGATACTTATCCAACGATTGTTCTTTTCTTAAATGCTCTTCTAAATATTCTCTTCCTTGTACGCCCTTGCGCTCTAACACACTACGTTCAAGTTCATAGAAAGTTCTTATTTCCTTCACTATCATTGAATAGTTTTGTGGCTCCACAACAACACCGCAACCACTTTTTTCAATTAACAAACTTGCCTCACTACCTTTTTCAAGAACCCCTAAGATCGGCTTACCTGCAGCCATGACACCATAAATCTTACTGGGCACTGAAACCCCTTTGATTCCTTTTTGGTTTACTACCAAATGTACATCAGCCGCATTCAATGTATATTTAATCTCTGATTTCGGTTGAAAAGGTAAAAAGAAAACATTTTTTAATTTATGTTGTCTCACATAGGTCTCCATTTTGGATTTAACTGCCCCATCTCCTATAAAAGAAAAGACAATATCATCATAATTGGTTAAATCCTTTGCTATCCTTATCAAGTTTTCTAAATCGTAATACAAGCCCATATTCCCCGAATACATAATAATGAATTTATCTTCCCAACCGTTACTCTTTATGAATTCGTGGACTTTAGGATGATCTTTCGAGAGAGGAACAATCTCTTGCTCATCCGTCCAATTATTAATAACCGTGCTATTGGTAATTGCCTGGTTAGCCAATCTTTTATACAATGTTTCTTGCATATCGTGACCTACAGTAATTATATGATCCGCATATTTACAATTCATTGTATCCAGCCATCTCGCAACTCGGTAAAGGGACTTGTTTTTTATATAGCTTACTGCCTCCGCTTGTTCAGGGTTAAAATCCTGAATATTGTAAATATGTTTGGTCCGTTTGAATAATTTACCTATAGAGCCTATCAGCCCACCTAGTATCGGAGGCGTGGAGATCGTATAGAGGATCTGAATATCCTTTTGCTTAAAAACACATAAATTTGCATAAAAAAAATAAGCCGCAATATATCGCAACCTACTCCATTTATTCCGCTTGTCTTGCTTTGGAAGCCGAATCCTTATAATATCAATATTCTCCAATTTATCTTTCACGAACCTTTTTCTTGTGCGATGTTCCTCCTTAGCTTCTTCTGGCTGAGCCGCAATAACGGTTATTTCAAAATCATGTTGTAAATGAAGGCAAAGTTCTGTTAAAAGTTGTCCGGTAGATGCATAGTCAGGATAAAAATAATTGATTACAAAGACCATTTTTTGCTTCATAGTAGAACCTCTTTCAATCGTTGTGTCTCTTCCGTTACTTCGAATCTATACTTGACGAAACGTGCAGGTAATCCAGCATGAACTTCATTGGAGGGTACATCCCGGGTGACCGTGCTTCTTGCAGCTACTATCGACATTACACCAATTGTTATACCGGGATTAACAAAAACATCACTTGCAATCCAAGCACCATCACAAATTTTGATGGGTTTTGTAATTAAGCCGAACTTAACATCATGAATATTATGAGTTCCCGTACACAGATAGGCATTTTGAGATACTATACAATGCTCACCCACTTCAATTTGATCTAGGCTATAAAATTCAACATGATCACCAACCCAGGAATAATCACCAATAGTTACCTTCCATGGATATGTAAATCTTGCTGTGGGTCTTACTTGAACTCCTTTCCCTATACGAGCACCAAATAAACGTAAAAGAAAATTACGCCATTGATACATAGGATGTAACGAGAATCGAAATAGACTCCCTTGAACAAGCCACCAAAGTAATATAAACCACCCACTCTTTCCTCTTGAGTAGCCATCTTGACTATATTGATCTAATCTAATCCTGTTATTTTCCATGTGCCATCTTTCTCCCATTAGGAATGCTTAACAATGTATTGTACACTTTTAATGTTGAATTCAAATATTGTTCGTGAGTAAAATGCTCTAGAACTCGTCTTTTACTATGAATACCATATTGATTCCCTTCCACATTTTTAAAGATATATCTAATTGCCTCAGCAAGAGCTTCTTCATTCTTCGGAGGCACCAAACACCCTATGTCAGAAGTAACCATTTCGGGAACGCCTCCAACATCTGTGGCTACAATGGGTAATGATGCCGCCATCGCTTCAAGAATCACGGTTGGAAAAATATCATATACGGAAGGAAGTACAAACAAATCTGCTTGCAACAATAACTCAGGAACATCTCTGCGAAGCCCTAAGAAGTAAACATTATTCAAATCTAATTCCTTAGCTAAAGTTTGTAACTGTTCTTTATACCCCTTCTCTGATTCAAATGCTACGTCACCAACAATTAGGTACTTTACATCTGGGTTTGTTTGTTTAGTAATGTACGCTGCTTTAAGTAAGTATTCTATCCCCTTCATAGGAGAAAGCCTTGCAACAGTAACTGCAATCTTATCTCCACTATTTAATCCTAATTCTTGCTTCACTCCATTGGCTGCCTGTTTATTATCAGAATTCTTCTTGATTTCAATACCGTTATAAATTTTAATAAGCTTCTTCGAATAACCTTTTCCCCACTTAAACATTACTTTACTTCTGTCGCATAAAACGATTACTCTGTCATTGAACAAATGGTTCAGGTAGGCAACACATTTATAAGCAAACAGAGGCTTTCTAGGCAATTCATGAACTGTTTGGAGGGTCGGAATGCCCAGAAGCTTTCCAACAATATTTCCCCCCATCAACTCCATCTTATGAGAATGAATAATATGAATTTTATACTTTTGAATAATGACTCTAAGGGCTTTCATAGAACGAAATAAATTTATTACATTACGAATGTAGTAAGTGGAATCCGTCGGTTTACCAAAAACAGCTAATGTAGTAAAAATCACCTGTGCACCGGCAGCTTCATACTTTTCAACATACGGGCTTGGGGAAGGTAATACAACATAAGGTTTAAACTGTTTTTTATCCAATCCTTGAACCAGTTGAAGCAGAACAGTATCCACTCCGCCAACGTGACTGGCATAAGGCTGAATGTAAAGTATGTTATTCATATTCTCACACCTCACGAAATGACCTTTTTTATCGCTGTTGAAACAGCCTTAGCATAAGAATTAGGGTGTAGTTTTCTCCATAACCCTAAGCTCATTTTCCAACCAGAACGTACATAATCTTGATGATCCATTAACCAATGAAAAGCCCTCAGCAAGTCATTCTGATCCATCGGATCAATGATCAAACCGTTCTGTTGATCCAGAATAATATCTTTTGTTGCTCCAGCATATTTAGATGCGAGAACAAATGTATTTGAAGCCAGTGCTTCATTTACAACCAAGCCCCAAACTTCAATTAATGAAGGAAAAAGCAGACAATGACTCTGAACTAAATAATTCGTCAACTCTTCCTTTTGCTTATATCCATCAAAGTAGATTTGTTTATCTAAACCAAACTCCTTAACTTTTTGTTTCAGTTTCTGTTCATCGGGACCAGAACCCACAATTCTTAATTCCCATTGTGAATGATTCAGCAATCGAAGAGCATCTATAATTTGAACTAATCCTTTACGCTCAATAAGTTGACCAATAAATAGCATCTTGATCTTATCACTCTGAATGAAGTCCATTCCTTCATTAACCAGGCTCTCATAATATTTGTTACGATAATATCTAACATCCACTGTATTGTAGCCGACAACTATTTTCCTTTCTTCTACGCCATAATGTCTCAGGCATTTTGCAGATTCAGTACCGTAAGTTACAAAGGAATCAGCTGACTTAAAAAAGAACTTTCGAACCTGATTTACCATAGTGTTCTGCACCCTACTACTGTCTAGAGTACTCCCCCACCATACAATAAATTTTTTTCTAAATAGTCGACAATACACGAGAGCGGACCAATATCCAAGCGAGTCATATCCAGAAGTAATAATCACATCCGGATTTGCTCGAATCAACTTAAAAAAAATACCCGGATTAATGTGCACACCCATATCCAATTTCTGAATATAGGTATGAACTCCAGGCAAACATTGATAATCGTATTTAATTTCTTGATGATTTATATTCCATTGCCGATTTTTTTCACGCTCTTCCAAATACCAAACTTGTAACTTAATTTCCTTATGCTCTTTTAGCTTGTTTAGGACTGGAATCCTGTACGGAGCAATCGTATTCGTAAGGATAAGGGTTCTGATCATACGCTCACCTCAATATAATATCTCTTCCCTTAAAGGACCGGAAGAACTATGGCCTAATCCTTCTGCGAAAAATCAGGAATATTAATACAGGAAGTATTGCAAATTGAAAAGATAGTTTCGTTAATACAGATAACCCGCCTCTATTTAGTTGAATAATGACGAAAGGAATAACAGCAGCAAATAAAATCTGCCCAATATAATGATTCGATGCCAGCACTTTCTTCATCTTATTATTTAGCGTATTGGAGACATAGCCGATGACGAATGAAAAAATTATGATAAAAGTCATTCCTCCGTTCACAAAAAGCTCTGTAAGCAGGTGAGCGGTTCCAACTGGTTTTAAATTTTCTAACGCTTCATTCTCCATAATAAACCGTTCAAAAAACTGATAGTTATTTTTGTTATTCAAGATAAAGGATGGGACCTGTTCTACGATAGGATCGAGTAACGTTTTTCCGTATAAAAAACTTATTGTATGCTCCTTAAACAGCTCTATACACTTCAGAAAACTAATATAGTTAAAGGTTGTTTCGTAAAAGAAAAATCGGATGGGAGCCTTCAGAAGAGAAAGGAAAGTAAAGGCCTGTTCCCCCCCTGATTTTCTTATCATCCCGATCAAGCCTAGAAATAGCAATAGCGAGATCCCAAAAATAATTTCCTTGGTCTTAAGTTTCCTTTTGTAATTTACCAACTTATACAATAATGCGATCTGGAATATAAAGGTGAATGTTAATTGCCTAATTCCTAGAGGAAACAATAATAAATGAAATAATCCAGCAAACAATAAATATTTTTTTTGGAAACCTGTTACTCGTATTAGAATTAATGTCCCTATGTCGATTGCAAATACTGCAGTAAACAAATACACATATCCGACATTCTTTAAACTATAACCTGCGCTAATTGCACTAAGATAATCTATTTTGTATAAGCCAAAAAAGAATAAGCCCATCGCTGCTAACAGCCAATAGTGAATGAAAAACCTCGAATGAAAATAATTGTATTTTTTTGCAGCCAGGTCAACTTCCTCATGTGTAGTATCTTCCATATCCTTACTTGATTTCTTATTAAATAAGAAATAGGAGAAGTAAAATAAAGAAAGAAATAAACAGTTATAGTACAGTGATTCTGATACGGTGGCAAATGTATAAACTTCATTGAAATGAATTTTTGTGCCAATAAATCCTTCCAATCCACCATCGGTTAACAAGTATAATGGCACACCTACAGAATATGCGAAAAATGACCATCCCACTATTTTGTCCCAGGTTATCCCTTTTGAAGTAACGATCATATTTGATAACCCAATCATTATGTACATAATGTAAGACGTAAGCAGATTTGTCTTTAAATACAGTTCATACTCAATAAATATAATGGAGAGCAGAATGACTGCAAACATGACTAGCAGATAAATGACCTTTAATTGTGATTTATACAAATAAGATGAACCTGTTCTGGCGGGTAAGGAAATTCTCATCATTTTCACCAATCCATCTATAAGTTATTGCAGTGTATCATTGGTTTACATCTTCTAAGCACTTCATTATCCAAGCAATGAGGATTGTTTGATAGCACCGCCTTCTTCTGTATCCACACTCCCATTCGATATTTTCCTGTTAACAAAAATAATTGAGAATACAACAAGCGGTATTGCAACAAATCTTGATAAGCCTGCAGCAGAGTCCCCAAAATAAGGAATGAGTATAGACATTATGGTGAAAATGGATACCGATGTTGATAACGAAAGTGCTGTGTTAATTTTGATGAACCCTGTTCCATTCAAATAATAATTTGGAATTATGGCAAAAGCTCCGATAGCTACTGAAAGAACTAGCAAGCGGAAAAGATCAGTATGAAGACTGGCAAATTCCAAACTAATCCATAACGTTAATATGGAATGTGCAAACAAATAAGCAACGAGGGATGCAATAATAATGAATATTGATTTGCACATAAATGCTATTGAGTAAACTTTCCTTATCTGTGCGGTTTGCTTACTCTCATATAATGAACTGAATTTTGCAAATAAAAATGCAGATGCAGCAGCTGGCATTTCATGTATCTTTATAACAAGTTGCATACAAACCGCATAATACCCTAATACGCTAGGACCTAATAATGAGCCGATGATAAGTTTATCAGCTTGATTATTTAAGGCGCTGATTATCATTTGAAGCCAAGAGTAAATCCCATACTTGAAAATTTCCATGAATATGGATCGGTTTAATCGAAGTCTGAAGAGTAGGTTTGAGTTAACCTTTTTTGCTATATAGGCATTGATAAACAAAAGCAACACGGTTGAAATGAATAAAAATATAACCAGTAATTTAATATCTTTATAAATAAGTGCAAGTCCTGTAAAAAGGATAGATGTTAATACGTTGTAGACAATATTCACCTTGCTGTTGATATCATACCTTTGCTTGGCCATATAAGATCCAGAGATTACGCTGTTAATAATTCTTAGCCCTACAACGCCGCCTATTAAATGAATGACTGGAAGGATTGAATTCACACCAGAAGTTCCAAAAAACACTGGGAATACGAAAGTATCGAATAACAGTGTTAGTGCATTGATGACAAGAGACAAAATTATTGAGAGTGTGAATGCTACAGAAAACAATTGATTAAACATTGAATCATTTTCTGACGATTCGTATTCCGATCCAATCTTAATGAATGCATTACCTAAACCGAAGTTAGATATGCCAAGTATATTTATAAGCGAGTTAATTAGCACCCATATTCCGTAATTAGCACTTCCTAGGTTTTTTAAAAGCATTGGTGTTGTTATGATGATTACGACGGGCGTTATAAAATAGGATGAGATACTAAATAGCACATTATTAAAGTCCCTATTTTTTTTTATGGATGCTATTCTATCTATTAGTTTCATAAAATGAGTGCTCCACTCTAAATTTTATACACCTTGCAACTAACCCGATAAATTTTGATAAAAGTCTAGATAGATAATAGTGTCTCCTTATTCGTTATCTGTGTGCGAACTCTTCTCATGTCCACATCTACCATCATTTGAATCAACTCTTCAAATCCAATCTCAAGTTCCCAACCTAATTTTTCTTTCGCCTTTGAACAATCACCAAGCAAAAGGTCTACTTCAGCTGGGCGTACAAATTCGGGATCTATTACAACATAATCTCTATAATCCAATCCGACATAAGAAAATGCTACCTCAAGAAGTTCTTTAACCGTATGCATTTCACCAGTAGAAATTACGTAGTCATCTGGCTCATCCTGCTGTAACATTAACCACATTGCTCTCACATAATCTCCCGCGAATCCCCAGTCACGAAGAGAATCCAAGTTTCCCATACGTAGCTCATTTTGAAGTCCGAGCTTTATCCTGGCTACACCGTCAGTGACTTTTCTTGTAACAAATTCTAGTCCACGTCTTGGAGACTCATGATTGAACAGAATACCCGAACAAGCGAACATATTAAAGCTCTCACGGTAGTTTACAGTAATCCAGTGGCCATAGACTTTCGCCACACCATATGGGCTTCGCGGATAGAAGGGGGTCGTCTCTTTCTGCGGAGTTTCTACTACTTTTCCGAACATTTCAGAACTAGATGCTTGATAAAATCTAGCCTCCGGCTTCATGATTCGAACAGCCTCTAACATGTTTGTAACTGCGATTGCCGTATATTGTCCAGTAGCTATAGGTTGTGGCCAAGATGCTGCTACAAATGATTGAGCAGCCAGATTATACACTTCATCCGGATCTGAAATTTTTACCGCTTCAATTAGAGATGCCATATCAGTCAAATCTCCAGAGATCCATCTGATTTCATCTTTGATATGATTAACATTCTCATAATTGGGGGTACTTGTGCGTCTTCGCAATCCGTATACTTCGTATCCTTTTTCTAATAGAAGCTCAGCTAAATAAGAACCATCCTGCCCTGTAACACCGGTGATTAACGCTCTTTTCATGTATGTTCCCTCCCACGGACTACGGTTATTGTTTGATTAAATATCCCTTCTGAAACGCTTGATACACGGACCGTAATCCGCTCTCCAATGAAATCTTGGCTTTCCATCCAAGATTGTTTATCTTCGTCACATCTACCAATTTTCTCGGAGTCCCGTCAGGTATAGTGCTATTGAACACAATTCCTCCGTCATAACCGACGATGGACCGGATGAGTTCTGCCAGCTCTTGAATAGAGATATCTTGACCAACGCCTACATTAATTATTTCACTTTCGTTATAATGCTCCATCAGAAATAAACACGCCTCTGCCAAATCATCTGAATGAAGAAATTCACGCCTAGGGTTTCCTGTCCCCCATACCTCTACTTCAGGGATGTTATTTTCTTTTGCATCATGAAATTTTCGTATCAATGCCGGTAATACATGGGAAGTCTTCAAGTCGAAGTTGTCATGTGGGCCATACATATTGGTAGGCATAACGGATATATACTTTGTTCCATATTGACGATTGTAAGACTGACACATGTTAATGCCCGCTATCTTAGCAATGGCATAGGGCTGATTCGTTGGTTCCAACTCACCAGTTAGTAAATATTCCTCTTTAAGTGGCTGTGGAGCAAATTTAGGATATATACACGTAGAACCTAGGAACAAGAACTTCTTGACATTAAATTGATAGGCTGCATCAATAACATTGGTTTGAATAAATAAGTTATCTCTTATGAAATCAGCAGGATAGTCATTATTTGCTGCGATCCCGCCCACCTTAGCCGCAGCTAAAAACACATAATCAATCTTCTCTTGCTGGAACAGGTTATAGACCTCTCCTCTATCCCTTAGGTCCAATTCGGAACTGCTACGGCACACCAAATTGTGGTACCCATTACTTTGTAAAGCTCTTAGAATAGCAGAGCCCACCAAGCCCTTATGTCCAGCAACATAAATTTTTGAATCTAAATCCATATTATGATCAACTCCTAACCTCTCATTAAAAAGCATCTTTAGTTCCAAATAAGACCCTTACTGTGTGTAAAATAATTTTTATATCTGTAATGATTCCTCTTTGTTCGATATACTTTAGATCCAGCTCTACCATTTCATAAAAACTCAATTTATTTCTACCACTTACCTGCCACAAACCAGTACACCCAGGAATAACGCTCAAACGTAGCTTGTCATAGCTGCTATATTGATCAACTTCTCTAGGCAATGCTGGTCGTGGTCCTACAAGTGACATCTCACCGCGAATTACATTCCATAACTGCGGAAGTTCATCTATGCTGGTTCTGCGAATAAATTTCCCAATTTTTGTAATACGCGGATCTTCTTTCATCTTGAACATAGCGCCACTTATCTCATTCTGGTCTAATAATTCCTCCAATAATTCTTCGGCATTTGAAACCATGGAGCGAAATTTATACATTCGGAATGACTTTTCATCCTTACCGATACGAGTTTGATAAAAAAAAATAGATCCTTTCGGATCCTCTAACTTAATTAGTATGGATATGATTAGAAAGAGTGGCGACAATAGAACAAGCCCCATGAGGGCAAAAATGAAATCCATAGCCCGCTTTAATATACGATATAAGACTTTGCCGTTTTTCTTCTCTTCGGTATATATCGAGTTCCCCTCGAGAACAACTTCTATATCATTTCGTTGAGGAGTGGGAGACACTTCGTTCACCTCATTAGCGATTTATTTTACCCAGATGTTCTCGTTCGAGAATAGTTTCCAAACTGTGCAGTAATGGTTTACGCAAGTCCTCATTTTGCAGGGCAAAGTCAACTGTTGTCATTATAAATCCGAGCTTTTCGCCTACATCGTAACGGATCCCTTCGAAATCATATGCGAATACACCCTGGGCCTCGTTTAACTTTTGTATTGCATCCGTCAACTGAATTTCCCCACCAGCACCTTCCTCCTGAGCTTCAAGAAATTCAAATATTTCTGGAGTCAATATGTATCTTCCCATAATGGCCAACTGGGATGGAGCTTGGCCTGTAGGAGGTTTCTCTACAAAATAATCCACCTTATATAAACGATTCATTTTGTCGAGGGGAGCTACGATGCCATAACGATGCGTTTGGTCATACGGCACAGTTTGGACTCCGATCACGGATTTTTGTAATTGCTCAAATTGTTCTGCCAACTGCCGAATACAAGGTGTCTGCGACTGTACGATATCATCCCCTAGGAGCACAGCGAACGGTTCATCTCCTATAAAGTTGCGGGCACACCATACAGCATGGCCAAGTCCTTTTGCTTCCTTCTGACGAATATAATGAATATCCACGTTGGATGAACGGCGCACTTCATCAAGCAAATCAAATTTCCCTTTGCTAAACAAATTATTTTCCAACTCAAACGCATGGTCAAAATGATCTTCGATGGCACGTTTCCCTTTACCGGTCACAATGATAATGTCCTCAATTCCAGAAGCTATTGCTTCCTCCACAATATATTGAATAGTGGGTTTATCAACAATTGGAAGCATTTCTTTTGGCATGGCTTTTGTTGCAGGCAAGAAACGAGTACCTAGACCTGCTGCAGGGATAATCGCTTTTTTCACTTTCTTCATCATTCATTCACTACCCATCTCTGTTTATTCTTTATACATTTGTCAATTTGAATGTCTATGTAGTAGAACAGCCTAGCTATACACTCTTCAATCAGGAAGAGAACATAGCTAAACTCTCTAAAAAGGGCATTTAACCCATCCTCACATCACACCATCGACAATAATGTCTAAGGTCTTTAAGACCCACAGTATGACCGAGTGTCTACAGTGAAAAAGGTGCAGTAGACATTACCTTATTACTACTTCCGCTAGCTTTATTGACTTTTTGGTAATTCTCACACAACCCGATTAATTACAATGCCAAGCATTCGGGCGTTTACATGTTTTAATTGTTCCTGAGCTTTCTTCAGCCTTTCCCTCTTCACTTTGCCTGCAGCTACCACCATAATAATGCCATCGCACAAGGCGCTAACTATGACACTATCTGAAACGGATAGTACAGAGGGCGTATCCATGAGAATAACGTCATATTGCTCTTTCATTTGATCCAGCAGATCACGCATCGCAATGGAATCCATAAGCTCCGACGGATTCGAAGGTACTGGCCCGGAAGGAAGCAATGAAAGCTGGTTGATCGATGTCTCCTGAATGACTTCACTTGTACTCGCTTGCCCTGCTAATAGTGTGCTTAGGCCTTGATAGTTTAATCGTGAGAAAATACGGTGCAGAGAAGGCTTGCGCAAATCGGCATCGATAAGAAGGACTCTTTTCCCCTCCTGTGCGTAGGTGACAGCCAAATTGCTGATTGTTGTACTTTTCCCTTCCCCAGTCTGGGATGAAGTCACCATAATCGTCTTTAATTCCATATCCTTTGAGGAAAAAGGAATTTTTGTACGAAGTAGCCTATACACTTCTGATATTGGAGATTTCGGATTTGTAGATACGATTAAACTGCTGTCATTGGTTGATCGTCGCATGCTGACCTTCACCTACTTTTGAGTTTTGTAGTGCTTTCATTCTGGCGGTTTTTTTCAGGTCACTTTTCGGGATTCTTCCTACAACCGCAAGTACGGGGACGTCCAGCATTTCGGTAATATCAGCTTCTGTTTTTAACGTATCGTCCAGGTAATCTAAAAGAAATATCAGTCCAATTGCCACCATCAACGAAACAACAAAGCTGATTAACAGATTCATGATTGGGTTGAAATTGATAGGTCCAGGGGTGGCTGTCATATCTGCTTCGCTTAGAATAGTGATATTATCAACCTTCATAATATGAGGGATTTGTTCCTTAAACACGGTGGAGACCGCATTTACGACTTCAGCAGCTTTGGCATAGGATGTATCCTCATAGACCAAGTTCATAACTTGTGAATTATTTGCCGATGTGACGGAAATCCTGGCGGATAATTGCCCCGCAGTCTGTCCCAGATCGGGAAATTTCTCAACAACCTTGTTCATAATAGCGGAGGATTTGATAATCTCTTTGTAAGAATTTATAAGGAATATACTTGTTTGGATTGTACTCGTATTAAGTGTTCCTGCCCCTTCTCCAGATGACTGGTTCACGATCAGCTTGGCATTGGCAGCATAGATCGGTGTTGTAAAGAAGTAGCTTTTCACTCCGGTTGCAACCATTGCAACGATCACAATAATTGCGATTAACCACCATTTTTTCTGTATGACTCCAAAATACTGTTTGAGTTCCATCTGCGTTCGACCCCCCGTTGGATTCAAGTTCCTACAACACCTTGATCTCGTTTTTTATTAATTACCGGCTATACATTCATGCATGGTTCATAATTCGCAACTCTTTGATACAATTCGTATAATTTATATCCCATAATTTACGATACAGTTTGTATCATGTCAAGGAGAACTTTCTTTGATTTCTCCATGAAAAAGACACGTTTTGTATCGCGATGATTGACGTGTAAGATATGTTAACGCTTACTTATATAAAAGAAATAATTTCAACTCTCCGTTCTTAACCTTAAGATTTCCTCTGGAACACATACTATGTTTGGTGAAAATCCTCCGGGTTAGACTCGCCCTTTTATTCAAGTAATACTTTTTCTAATTACAAGCCATTACTGATCGGATGAGGATTATCTCCTGCTTGAATACGCGTAAATACTGCTATATGATATTCACCTGAGATACGATTTGTATCAATTTTAATTTAATGGAAACTCATCCTCTCCATTCCTGAGGCCTCTTCAAAAAAAGGAGTTATGTTATGCGCATCTTTATTACTGTAATTTGGGCTCTAGCCTTGTTCATCTTCACTTGCTCTCTTAATTTTCAACTTCTGATCCAGCATCACATTGTAAATTTCCGATTTAATCCGTCCCCTGATTGGTCCGATCTTCTGAAACTGGATTTTCAATGGTACAGCGGAGATTGGATTTCGCGTAAATTAGGCCATTTCTTCGGATTTTTCATCCTTGCTATGCTGGCGTCGAACTTCGGCAAGACCAAGTCAGCCTTCTATTGGTGTGTACTTTATGCTGCATTCACAGAAATCCTCCAACTGTTTTTCTTTCGGGGCGGGAGGATTTATGACGTGATCAACGATGCCTCCGGCATTCTACTGGCTTACTTCTTGTGCACATTCCAGCTCCGTAGAAATACCAACCATAAAAGCATCCGTTAAGATTCCAGAAAATAAACAAAAAAAGTATTGATACAGATTGTATACATGATATATAATGTTACCGATACGATATGTATCATTGATTTGAATGGGGTACAGCCGGTGTAGGCTGCAACGAAAGGAAGATCGAATGGGCGCAATTGCCGGTATTTATCGTTTTCATGGAGAGCCGATTCCAACGGATAACAGCGAACTCATCATGTCGACATTAAGCAAGTATCCTGCTGATCAAAGCGCCGTTTGGCAAAAGGATTACATTATGATGGGATGTCATGCCCAATGGATTACAGAGCATGCCATCCACGAAATACTTCCTTATTACGATCCGCAGCGCGGGCTTGCCATCACGGCCGACGCCATCTTAGACAATCGGGATGAGCTCATGGAGCAGCTGCATGTGCCGCATGTTCACAGGCCGCACATGACAGACAGTGAAATTCTGCTGCAGGCTTATGAGAAATGGTCTGAACGGATGCCGGAGCGACTGGTCGGAGATTTTGCTTTTGCCATATGGGATGCACGCAAGCAGCTGTTGTTTGGAGCAAGGGATTTCTCAGGCGCAAGAACGCTATATTATCATCGCGATGAGCAGCAGTTCTCCTTCTGTACGATGATGACTCCCTTGGTCACTTTACCTTATATACATAAAGAGCTTAACGAGCGTTGGCTAGCCGAGTTTCTGGCGATCCGCGGTGTGTTCGAACCCCCGGATGCTTCAACCACTGTGTACAATCATATTTATCAGATCCCGCCTTCCCACTCCTTCATCGTTACACATAACCGGTTATTGATCAGCCGGTATGACAGCCTGGCTAATGTGCAGCCTTTGCAGCTCCGTTCGTCCGAGGAGTATGAAGAAGCCTTTCGTGAGGTATTTCATAAAGCCGTAACCTCAAGGCTTCGCCGTTCAAGCCTGCAAATCGGCGCTCATCTTAGTGGTGGTTTGGATTCGGGCTCTGTTGCAAGCTTTGCAGCCAGAGCACTTCAGCAGGAGAAGCGGATGCTTCATACCTTCAGCTACATACCGGAAGATGAATTCATAGATTGGACGCCAAAGCACAGATTTGCTGACGAGAGGCCGCTTATCAGGCAGACCGTACAGTTTGTGGGCAACATCCATGATCATTACTTGGATTTCAAAGGTCACAGTCCCTTTACGGAAATCGACGACTGGATTGACATCCTGGAATCTCCTTATAAGTTCTTTGATAATTCGTTCTGGCTAAGAGGAATTTATGCGCAGGCGCAGCAGCGCGGGATCGGAATTCTGTTGAATGGAGCAAGGGGGAATTACAGCATCTCTTGGGGACCCGCGATGGAGTATTACACGCGACTTATGAAAAAATTCAACTGGCTCCATCTATCCCGCGAGATCAATCAGTATAGCAGGAACGTTGGAGTTGGACGTAAACGGCTATACTCCATCCTTTGCCGTAAAGCATTGCCTTCCCTTACAAGGATAAGGCTATCCGGAACATCAGCTGAGTTGCCGCAGCTCATACATTCCGACTTTGCTGAACGCACAGGGATCTACGACAAGCTGCAGGATCGCGCGTTTACCGGAATTGGCTCAACAGACGATCTTCCTGATGATCCACTGGAAGCAAGAATTCAGCATTTCAACCGGGTTAACATGTGGAGCGCCACCGGGTCAAGCGGCTGCAAACTGTCCCTTCGTTATTCCGTATGGAGTCACGATCCGACCAATGATCTGCGCGTCATTCGATTCTGCCTGTCAACGCCAATGGAGCAATTCGTTCATAATGGCATGGATCGGGCTTTAATTAGACGCTCTACTTCAGGCTGGCTCCCCGATTCCATCCGGCTTAACCAGAGAACAAGAGGCATCCAGGCAGCCGATTCTATCCATCGTATGCGAAGTGACTGGCCAGCATTTATCGATGAACTGGATCATCTGAGTCGTGATTCTAGAATGCAGCAGTTCATTAACATGCCTGTTCTCGAAGAAGCTCTGTCGGAGGCCCGTCAGGGAATGGATCCAAATCAAGCCTATGGCCCGTCCATTAAACTCCTAATGCGCAGCCTCATTCTGTATCGATTTCTTCAAAAAAACTTTTGAAAGGAGGTGAATCTATATGAAAAAGGAATGGAGCGTACCTGCTTTGGAGGTTCTTGACATCAAAATGACCATGGCTGGTCCTGGTAGTGCAATTCCGGATGGAGTGCAACCGGATCCGGATGAAATGGTTCACACCAGCTAACATATAAAGCCATCATGTTCTGATAAAAAGAGCCCCTATACGCCTGATCGGGTATAAGGGCTATCTTTTTTTATTCGCATATTAATCATTGGAGTGAGGACCATGCTTCAAACATTTAAGCCAACCGCATATAAAGCCTTCGGGTTTTCCATTCATAGTGACATTCCCCTGCCTGAGTTACAGCCTGTCGTCCTCCCGGATGCTATCGCCGATATTGCCATCCGTTATGCTGATCTAACCGAAAGATGGCTTGGAAGATCTGATAAATCGAATAAAACATGGGTATGCACTGAAGATATGGTCATGTTCAGAGTGCCTGAACTCGCTGTTTTTGCAATAGAGGACGGGACGACCATCTCTGTCTCTCCAGAGAAGGGGGCCGCGGAGGATAAAATCCGCCTGTACGTGCTGGGATCTTGTATGGGTGCCCTTTTATTGCAGCGTAGAATACTCCCCCTCCACGGCAGCGCGGTAGTCATTGACCATAAAGCCTATGCCTTCATCGGCCACTCCGGACACGGGAAGTCGACGCTGGCTTCTGCCTTTTTGCAGAAAGGATACCAATTATTAACGGATGACATTATCGCCGTGACGCTGGACCAACAAAATATTCCTTACGCAACGCCAGCTTATCCTCAACAAAAGCTTTGGCAGGAAAGCCTTGAAGTCTTCGGTATGGATTCCAGGCATTTTCGGCCTTTGTTCGAGCGTGAAACCAAGTACGCCGTCCCCGTCACATCCCAATTCTCCAATAATCCCCTGCCACTGGCTGGCATTTTTGAGATCGTCAAGACGGATTGCTGTCAACTACATATACGTGAGATTGATAAATTAGAGAAGCTGCCGCTGTTGCATCGTCATACCTATCGAAACCAACTTCTATCCGGCAGCGGATTAACGAAGTGGCATTTTGACATCACAGCGCGCATGTCCGGGAGTATGGCTATGTACCAGATTCAGCGTCCATTAAACGAACATACCGTGCACGAGCTAACGGCCATGGTTTTAGATGCCATCCGTCAATAAAGATGGTCCCTCAAACACCCTCGATTACATATGTCCCCTCTATTAAGAATCCCCAAACGACAGGTTTGGGGATCATTTCACTATTCCACAGCTCAACTTCGACAAGTCAAAGCCTCGTGTGCGTTACAACCTTTCGCTACGTGCTCATGATGGCAAGTATTCTGGGAGAATCAAAATATGAGGCATCGGCTTCAACTGAAGTGGAAAACGAAGTTGTGCTTATTCCGGTAGGTGTATGTATCATGCACGATTTAAACATCCACCGGCAGGCTTTCTATAGCTGTAAAAAATACGTCCAGCAGCTCTTTATCAAACATTTGTTTTACGTAATCCGAGATTCGAGCTAGGTCTTCCTCGCCGTTATATTCCAGGCAGGCACGCCCTTCACACCATAATACCTTGCAATGAAATTGTTGCTTCACATGCTCAATAATATAGTCTTGTTCAACACATTCACGGATCATTACTGCCAAACGTCTCACACCCTCTCATCTTTTTATGTTCTCGCATCCTCCTTATTATTCAAATTTCAAATATGTTTTTCGGTGATATTTGTCATACATACTGAATATCAGCAACGGGCAAGTAGTGTATTCATATTATTATGGAGGAAAAAGGGGGTATCCAAAAGATCTTAGATCTGTTGGATACCCCCTGTGTCGCTAGATTTAAACCAGTTTAAATTCAATCCAGTCGATCTGCAAGCCGGGCTTGACGAAATCCAGCTTCATTTCATAATAACCCGCTTCCAGCTCCACTTTGACAAGCTTCTGCCTGATCCATCTGCCGTCGGTACCATTCGTTTGAATCGTGGTCACCGGTTGATCGTTCAGTGTGACGTTGCATGCGCTCTGGGCCAGTTCCGATTCCGGAGACATAATGCGCACAATGATCCGGTACTCGCCGGATTCTTCGACCTTCACATACGTCGATCCCGCTTCAGCCGGCTTTACTTGTGTGCTCTCCGATAAGGTTTGTGCTTGCTCCGGCGCGAGAGAAGTGGCGGATTTAAAAGCACCTACGGCTTCCTCGATCACCTGTTTTCTTGAAAATACCGGCGCATGCATCAGGAACCGGCAAATGTTCATGGCGCTGCGCTGCAGCTCTCCACGAGTCAGCGTACCATTGTCCAAGGATGCCAAGGTATTGTCTTCCCATGCGTTGATTTCTGCGCCGTAATTCATAACCACCATGTACAGATCATTTTGGGCGCGGACCATCCAGTTGGTGTTTTTGCGATCGGCTGGGCCTCCGTTCACCACATCGTTCATAATGGCCCACCAATCGGTCATCACGATACCCTGGAATCCCCACTCGCCGCGTAGGATGGTGGTATTCAAATCATAATTGGATGCCGCCCAGTGTCCATTGATCGGATTATACGAGGTCATGATGGCGTTCGCTCCGCCCTGCTTCACCGCGATTTCAAAGCCTTTCAGGTAAATCTCCCGAAGGGCGCGTTCGGACACAACAGCGTCGACTTTACTGCGATGCTTCTCCTGGTTGTTGCAGGCAAAATGCTTCAGGGTGGCGTTGGAGCCGCCCTTCATGATCCCGCGCGTGCATGCCGCGGCAAATACCCCCGAGATCAGCGGATCTTCCGAGAAATATTCAAAATTGCGTCCATTCAGCGGGCTGCGGCGAATGTTCAGACCCGGTCCAAGTAACGTATCAATGTTGTAGCTGAGTAGCTCCCGGCCTTCCATGACATAGAGCTCTTCGACCAGCTCGGCGTTCCAGGTGGCCGCAAGCAGGGTTCCAATAGCCACCTGCGTTGCTTGCTGACCGCTGTCCATCCGTATTCCGGACGGCCCATCCGCTGTACAAGCCACCGGAATTCCGTAGTCGAGCAAGCTGTCGCTCACGCCGCCAAAAGCCGATGCCGTACCCGCCGTAACCAGCGGGCTGCTCATGCCTTCTCCTCTCACGATCACTGCCAAGTCTTGATCGCTGAGTTGGGCGATAAAAGCTTCCATGCTGACTTTCCCCTCATAAACGTCCCTTAAGGTATAACCTCGATTGCCCGTTTGTTCCAAGGTAAGCGGCAGGTTTTGATGAATGCGTTCCTCCATGTTCATCTTGCGCTGCGGCACCTCTGCATATGTCAGTTCGTATGAGCCGTCCTCCTTGCGAATGCCTGGCTTCATTCTGGTGAAGCCTTCTGTTGGCGCCATAGCTTCCTGCAGCTGCTCCACAACTTGCAGCGTTTCGACAACATAGCCTTCTTGGCCATCCAAACCGATGGGCTCCACATTCTTCACGCTGGTTCCCACGTACAAACGGTAGGTTCCGGCCTCCAAGACATAAGCGGAAGCCTGTCCCGTCACCCCGGCATCATCGTAGGAAGCCATGGCGTGAACCGGGAAACTGATCGTGAGCGGCTGCGAATCGCCGGGCGCAAGCTCCTGCGTCTTTCCGAATGCCGCCAACACTTTGGCAGGCTTGCCCAAGACGCCTTGCGGCGCTTCGTAATAAACCTGCACCACCTCTTTACCTGTATAGGTGGTCCCGATATTTTTTACGTTTACGTCGATTTCAACGTATTGCGCTCCCTCTCTAACCACCAGCTTCCCTTCTTGCCGCTCGATTTGGAACTGCGTATACGACAACCCAAAGCCGAATTCATACTGTACGGAAGCGGGTCGAAACGTTTCGAAAAAACGGTAACCCACATAAATATCCTCTTGATAAACATTCTTTAGCTCGTTGCCGTAATTGCGGGTCGATGGATAATCCTCGATCGAATAAGCAATCGTATCGGTTAGTTTGCCGCTAGGCGTCACCTCGCCCACCAATACGTATGCAATGGCGTTACCGCCTTCCATGCCACCTTGCCAAGCGTAAATGACAGAAGAAATCGGGTGCACATAACCTCCATCGAGCATCCAGCTCATATCGATAATGTTGGATACATTCAGCACCACAATGGTTTGCTCGAAGTGCGTGGTCACCTGCTGCAGCATCGCTTTTTCTTCGGACGTTAACTGGTAACTGCCCGGCTCATTAGCATTATCCTGATCTTCACCCGCTGTTCGCCCGATAACAACAATCGCTTTGTCGGATGCCTGTCTTGCTGCGGATACCAGCTCATCGGTCAAAGCCATTTCCTTCTGATGCCACGGTTCAGCAGCCCAGCCGCCTCCGCCATTATCGAAAGGGTTTTGTTCAATCCACTGTTCATAGGCAGATGCTAATTCTTCGTTGACGGTGATGTTCTTCTTATCCCGAAGACCGCCGAGCAGGTTCGTTGTATGGGAAACATGAACGCTTCCGCCCGAACCCGTACCGCTGCGGTAATAATTAATTTGCGTTCTGCCGAAAACGGAAACGGTTTCGTTTGGTTTCAGGGGCAGAACCTGTCCATCATTCTTTAACAGTACGGCACCTTCGGCAGCGACCTTTCGGCTGAACTCGGCAAAGCCTTCCAAAGGAGCTCCCATTCTCTGTGTATTCAATCTTTTCCCTCCTGTTTGTTTTCTCCAAAGATCCAATTCATATGAAGAAAGGTAGTAAATGCCTGGCGAATTCCAACATTAGGTATAAGGCATCTATGTACTATCATAGTAACAAATTCCGCATAGGAATATGTAAAAAGTCTTGAAGTTGCTGAAAAGAGTACAGTTTCGATTGAGGGATTCACAAAAGGCGATATACCTGAAAAAGTCAAACGTTGTATAGGTACACCAGAATTACATAAGCAAAGGGATGGGACCATACAGAAATAATTTGTCTATTGAATAAACACAATCGTTGAGGACTAAAAACGGGTATGATAAGATAAGAATAGAAATAAGGACGGTGTGCCAACCGTCCTCAGTACAACATCTTGAGTGGAATCCCCTCCAAGATCATGTGTGATCAGAAAGTAACCCACTTCGGCGACAACCTAAGAGTGGGTTACTTTCGTTTATCGATGTAAGTTAGCAATGCCAACAGGAATAACCCGAAGGTAAGCACTTCACCAAACGAAATGTTCATCGCATCACCTCCTTTCGGAGGTTGCGCCCACTCAAGGTGTGTTGTACATTCCAAATTATAGCATATAAGCCCTGGAATTTTCGGGGCTTTTTCTTTCGCCCATAAACCATGACAATCCTCTCAAATACAATATTTTGAAGGATATCATCATACCGTGCGATGAAATCGCTGCTCTATGTGCTTAATAACATAATCTTGTTCCATATATTCACCAACCGTTGCCATCAAACGTCCTCTGGAGTTCTACGACACGTATATCCGTACAACGGCCAGCACATAATAAACCTCATTAACCTATATAAGTAAACAAGGAGGACCTTTCAATTGAGCGCAAATCAACCGGACAAGAACCTAATCAACACGGTGGAACAGCTGGCAGAGACACCCGTGAACAGCCAGGAGGCCCAGCAACAGCAGCAGGCCCGCAACGATCGCCGGAAACAAGCGCTGCATGACAGCGATGACAAATACAAAGAAAATGAATCCAAGAACTATCATTAGGATCGTTAGCAACGTATGAACTCCATGAACACGCGTTGTTAACCTCCCCTTCAAATGTAAAAACGTAGAAAAGCGACCTATCACGGTCGCTTTTCTACGGATACCAATTGGATAATATTCACTTCGTCCTCCAAATATTTACCGGCTGAATGGTCTATTTCGGGGGGCCTTCATTCTGCTCTCACATTAACCCAAGAAAGCAATGGAGCGTTTTACTTTCCTTGCAAATGCAATGGGATCATCGATCGACTCCCAGTGGATATACATTAAACGCGGGTTCTCAAACAGCCAGTGATTGTGGACCGCTGTCACTTTAATCCCATTTTTGCGAAGATTGGTCAGCAATTGATTTACTTGACTTTGTAAGAGAGCGGTTTCCCCTAAACAAAGTGCGCGACCGGAACTGTCCAGGTTTTCAAACGAGAATAATTGATAACGGATCAAAGGGGAAGTCGTCCGTCTTCCTAAAATAGATGCTCTTATTCTCCGATTTCTGGAGACAAAACAAACCGGTCCTTTTGTTATTTCATGCTCCGTTCCGCCTAGAATGGCCGAGAATTGGTTACATAATCTTCTAAAGCGAGGACTTGCCTTCACTTCCGCCATACGAAATCATCCTCTCATTAAATGATAGAAAGACGAGACATCACTCACCCGGCATTAACCCAAGAATGCAATGGATTCTTTTGTTTTTCTTGCAAATGCAACAGGATTGTCAATAGATTCCCAATGCATATACATTAAGCGAGGGTGTTCTTTTAGCCAGTGGTTATGCACCGCCGTTACTTTTATCCCACGTTTACGGAGATTGGATATCAATCGATTGACCTGATTTTGGTGTACGGCAGTTTCACCCAAACAAAGCGCACGGCCCGATTTATCAAGCGATTCAAAGGAAAACATTTGCATCTGAACCAAAGGGGAGCGCGTTCTTCTTCCCAAGATGGATTCCCTTAGGTTCGTCATACGCGTGACAAAACAAACCGGACCTTCCTCGATTTCCGATTCGCCTCCTAGAATTCTTCCAAATTGGGCACAGAGCCTTTTGAATTGTGGGCTCACTCTAACTTGTTCGACCATGATAAGTCCTCCTTTAATCGTATTCTATGTATCTTATGATCGAAGGAGAGAATAGTATTAGACTAACAAGTAGATATAAACATAAAAAAAGATTTCCTTAATAGGACGAACTTGAAGACGACAACCTTATGAGGCTGTCGATCTTTTTCATTTAGTCCCTAATTATATGAGGAAATAATAACTTTCACAGGGCAAAACGCTGATCCAGCGGAAAAAGACCACCTTAAAGGCGGTCTTAACAGTAAAGCGTGGAGGCGAACCGTGACTATTGAATGATAGTTATATCATGAATGCGAACAGCAGCATTGTAATGAAACCGAAGGAAAGGTCGGATGCCCTTCTGTTGGAATCGAAAGGACACCTGTGGGCCTATGCTTACGAATCGATCCGTTAAGCATCTTGCTTTTTCGATCGAGCCGTAAAAACACAAAAGTCCATCCTGATGGTAAGCAAAAGCCACATCCTCATGCGGATGTGGCTTTTCATTGTCCAGATACAATCGTTTGCTGGATGAAGAGGTCTTACTATGGCCACGCTCCTTCCTCTTACAAGTCAGGAATTTGCCAATCAATTTCTTGAAGCCCCATATTGCGCAGAAATTCGTTAGCGCGAGAAAACGGCTTACTGCCAAAAAAGCCTCGGTGCGCAGACAACGGACTCGGATGCGGCGAACGAATCAGTGTATGCTGCCGGTTCGTAATGAGCTCCGCCTTCTTCTGGGCGTGGCTTCCCCATAACAGGAACACGACAGGCTCATTTTTCCGGTTGATCGTCTCAATGACCCTATCCGTAAAGCTTTCCCATCCCCTGTTTTTATGAGAATTCGCTTCATGCGCCCTTACGGTGAGCACCGTATTTAGAAGGAGTACCCCTTGCTGCGCCCATGTTATCAGATGGCCGTTGTTGGGAATGAAGCAGCCCAGATCATCCTGAAGCTCCTTGAACATATTTTGCAAGGAAGGAGGCGTGCTGACGCCCTCTTTGACAGAGAAGCTTAAGCCGTGGGCCTGTCCCGGTCCATGATAAGGATCCTGGCCTAAAATGACTACCTTGGTGGCCGCCAGCGATGTATAGTGCAGCGCATTAAAAATATCGTATTTATCAGGATAAATGGTCTTCGTCCGATATTCCTCAATGAGAAATTCCCGCAGCTGTAAATAGTATGGCTTCGTAAACTCCTGCTCTAAATATGACGCCCAGTCATTCTTTAATATCGCCATTTCGGGTGCTTTCCTCCTGCCATGGTCAAAAGATATAACTAGATTATATCATACGGATTATTGCTGGTATTTCCCAACACTCAGCCCTTACGAAGACGCAAAAAAAGCGACCGATTACACGGGCCGCTTTTTCAATTTTGTATATGGAGGCGAATCATTAGCTCAGCAGATCCACCTTCGGCCACGGATGTTGATCAATTCCCTTAATTAAGTCATGATGACCGGCTCAATCTTGCCGTTGCCGATCCGCATCCGATCCATACATAGCTGGCGATGGCCCGGCTCGGTGTCTCCAATGATTCGGCGGTGGTATACGATAAGCCATTCATCTCTCTCCTGCAAATGCAAATAGCCATGGTGGCCGGGTCCTTCGGCAATCGGCTCCTGTCGCTCCAGAATCGTGCCTTCATTCTTGAATGGACCGAGCGGGCTGTCGCTTACGCCATAGGCTACGCGGTAGGTTCCATTCGTCCATCCGCCCATGGACCACATCAGGTAATAAAGTCCGTCCTTCTTAATCATGCAAGGACCTTCCACGTATCCCTCCGGCGTAATGGAACGGAAAATCTCATTGCCGTCGTCTGCCAATGGAACGAATCCCGTCATCTCTTCGTTCATCCTTGCAACGTTGCAGTGCCCCCATCCGCCATAATACAGATAGATCGTTCCGTCTTCGTCCTTGAATAGATGCGCATCGATCGGCTGTGCCTGATGAATGAACTTATCCACGAGCGGCTTCCCCAAGTAGCCTCTATACGGCCCCTCCGGACGGTCCGAAACGGCGATTTCCAAGCCGCCGATTTCCTCGTTCGATTGGATGTCGTTCGATGCAAACACGAGATAATATTTCCCTTGGTGTTCGATATGCGTCGGTGCCCAAACCGCCCTCCATATCCATGGAAAATCCGCCATTTCGATAATGCCTTCGTGTTTCTCCCAATGGATCAGATCGTCGGAACTGAATGCGTCCAGATTCATCTGCATCGTATATTCCGTGAAGGACCGCGTCGCATAAATCCAGTGCTTCCCTTCATACGTTCTAGCTTCGGGATCTGCATACCAGCCGGGTATGATCGGATTGTTAATGTTCAATGGTAGTCACTCCTCTCCTGTGCTGCGCTTGGTTCATACATGACCAAGACTCAATCTGAGTGATATATGACGTGGGCCGCGCTGCAGAGCGATTCGGCCTTCATTCGCCCTGCCTAGCGCGGTTAATCTCAACAGTCATCGAATTCGAGTAATATGGTATCGCCCGCCGACCCATGACGCTCGATTGAGATATTGCACGTTCTACCATTGCTTCTACACCGGATAGCCATTCTCCTCCCGCGTGAATTCCTTGTAACTCGTTCAACGATGCGATCTCAATATCCTCGCGAATATTCCGGGCTTTCTTTGAGATGGACGATATCATGGCCGGTTGGATTTTGGAAGGCACGAAGCCCGAAGGTCGGCGCAACGGCAAAGATATGATCAAAAATATCCGCTTGAATCGATTCATACACGCCCCAGTTGGTATCATTGCTGAAAGCGTAGATTTCCAATGGCAGTCCGTTATCTCCCGGCGCTAACTGTCTGACAATCAGCGTCATATCCTTATGAATTTTCGGATGATTCCGCAGATATTGATGGATATATTCTCGGAACACACCCACATTCGTAAGCTGTCTGCCGTTCACTTTGCTTTCCGTATTAATCTGGTGTTCGATATTGTATGCGTTAATTTCATTTACTCTTGTCGTGACATAATCGGTAAGGTAGTGAATCTTCTGAAATTCCTCAATCATTTCCTTGGTGCAAAAGCAGATACTGCTCGTATCGACATAGAAGCTTCGTTTAATCCTTCTGCCGCCGGATACCTGCATGCCTCTCCAATTCTTGAACGAGTCTGAGATGAGGGCGTAGCTTGGAATCATCGTGATCGTTTTATCAAAATTCATGACTTTTACCGTATTCAATGTAATGTCGATGACGTCGCCGTCCGCATTGTATTTCGGCATTTCAATCCAGTCGCCGACACGCACCATATCATTCGATGATAATTGAACGCCTGCCACCAGACCCAATATGGAGTCCTTGAAAACCAACATCAGAACGGCTGATAAAGCACCAAGCCCACTGAGTATGATCAAGGGATTCTGCCCGATGAGGTTCGAGATGACCACGATGCCGCCGATGATGAAGAGAACGATTTTTACCACCTGAATGTATCCCTTAATCGGTCTGATCTTGGAGACTTCAAACGAACGATAAATGTCATCAAAAGCATTAAGCAGCGCATTCAACACTGTGATGGTGACGATAATCATGTACGTTGCTGCAGCTTTTTCAATCAAAACTTGATAAGCCGGAAAGATGGACGCCGAAAAATAAATAATGATTGCCGGCACGAGATGCGACAGCTTGTGGAACACTTTTTTCTCCACGATGATATTGTCCCACGTGTACCGATTGTTGTTGACGATATGAATAATCGTCTTCAGCACGATTTTTTTGGTAATAAAATTGGCCAGTATGGAGATCACCGCGATAAATACGACCATGATCATATTCGAGAGATATCCAATGGTTTGTTCGCTCATGCCATATCCGTCTAGTTGATTTTTGATAAAGTCCATTGTTTCCTCCTGACGCAGTTTAAGATTAGCCTATTATTATAGATGAGATTCTAGTACTACGCAAAGTTCAAGATAAGACATCGCTGGGTTGATTTGGGAGATGCTTGGTAAGTTTGTAAGGAAAACAAAAAAGAGAACCGAAATGGTGCTCTTTTAGTATGTAGTATTCGGACTTGGTGTCTGATTCGATATGCGCGAAGGGTTATATGATTATCTTCTTAAGTCCTGCAGCCATTCCTCCAATACAAATCTATTTCGTTTCCTTTCCGTTACGGCTGATCAGCCCCCGCAGGTGCTTCATAACAGACTGAATTTCGGTATCAGTCAACATATAATACGTATTCACCGTCCAGGTCTCTCTGTTTTTCAAATGAAATATCAGCTTGGGAAACTTCGGAAGCAGCCACTTCCGAATGGAAGGGCCGCTGTAGCTGATACTTGTAATCTCCGCCCAGGCTACGGTCCGCATTCCATCTGAAATGGAATTTTGATCGTAGGTTAGCAGCTTCGCATCTGATTTCAGCGCCTTTGGCAAGCTGACAACCAAATATCCTCCAAAAAACGGGATCCCTATTATGGCTGATGTGATACAAAAGAACTTACGAATAAAAGAAGTATCCATAAAAAAAGCCGTGTACAGCAGAAACAGGCAGGCTAGCACAAACATAAACTGCCAAGTGATTTGCCCCATGCTACGGATTTCCGATAAGATATCGCGTTCATGATTTAGCGCCTTTCTGAAATTATTTGAACAGTCCGCTAATCCAGCGAACTCCACTTTCGACCACTTTAGCTGCGCCATCACCGACAAAGGCTCCAGCCGCACCTCCCACATAGGAACCGATAGCCGAACCAACCGGGCCGCCAACCATCGCACCGGCTCCGCCTGCTTGCCTTTAACCCATGGCGCATTATGAATTTTAGTTCGGGACGGATTTCTGGGATCTACTTTGAATTGTACCTTCTTAGCTAAGACTAAGGAAGTGCCCACAGAGCTGTAAAGGAGAGTTCCCCACTGAAGGCAAAGCGTGGCTGAGCAAAACCACGATTCTACGGATCGCGTTGGTCAGGAGGTTTTCTAATTGATATTTTGATTAAATTCAACAAGCGAAACGAAACAACCAGTCTCCGATTGTTTTCGGTGACTGGTTGTTTAGACTTATCAGTATTTTGATCGCTGTCTCACAGAAGGGGCAGTCCCCCCTAGTTAGAAAGCCAAAGGCTTTTAGAATCCAATTCAGGTGAATCCCAAGGTGAACGGCTTCCCTTCTTACGGAGAGAGTATCCGTTTTTGACCGGTGAGCTCCTGAATCGGCTTAATGTTTTGAGTGAATTCAAGCGTGCCTATATAGTTTCCTTCTTCATCTCTCACGGCAAAATAACGAATGTAGACAAATTTATCTTTAACCGGGATCCAGAAATCTTCTGCATCTTTGACACCTGCTTTGAAATCAGCAAGCAGCTGATTGACGACGTGAACGCTTTGCGGAGGGTGGCAGTTCTGAACACTTCGGCCGATCACCGCTTTGGTGCGAACGAAGATTCTCTCTTTGCCCTGTGAAAAATATCGAACGATATCATGCTCATCGATAAAGGTTAGGTCGACTGGTAAATGATTTAAGATGGATTCCATCTGTTTGACCGATAAAATGCCAGTACTCATTCGGATATACCCCTCTTGTAGCGGAGAAGACGCCAATCCCTGATCTGTGCCAGGTTCAGCTGCTCTTTCAGGAATCCATGCTTGATCCGGCGCAATTAAACAATAACCGACTTCTTCGCTTTGGGCAGCAATTTGAAGCCATTCATCTTCCGTCAACTTTTCCAGAGCCATAGGTAATAAGATATGTTCCTCTTTATAGATCATTTCTGTTACTTCATTTAAGACGCGTTTGGCAAGGTCCACTACGCTCTGCGCATTGCCCTCATCATGAGCGAGTTTGGATTTTACTTCTTTTATTCCCATTCGGATACCGTCATCGACTGCCCACATCACTTTGGTCGGTCCATAAATTCCGTATTTCTCGAGAAATGGAAAGAGCAAATTTTCTTTGCGGCTGTAGTGTTTGTCTACGTCATAGAGGAGACTGAAATCCTCCAGCAATTTGAGGCGATTTGCCTCCCCTTGATCCTTCAGAAATTGATCCAGATGCAGCGCGATTTTGAAATTTGCCAGTCGATCGATTTCTTGGTTCTCCATCTTAAAGGTAAACACAGGATGTCCAGGCTGCTCTTCGGGTTTATGAGCTCTGTGAATGTCTTGGATGGAACCTTTGAATACAGCAGCATGCACACTGCACAGTCGCTGTACTTCGGTTACCGGTATTCCTTCCTCCTGCATTAGCACTTGCTCCAGCTCCGAAATTTCATCAACCGATATTTCGCCTACAGCTTGGTTGAATTTTGACTTCACTTCCTCCACGCTTTTTCCATGGTGCAGCTCTTTAATGATTTCCTTGAGTAAATGTATACGGGCCGTTCGATGAGCAGAAATTCCTTCCTCACGGTTATTAATTAATTCACTCATGTTCATCACCTCTGTTTTGTTTCGATATATAAAGATGAAGTTCTATTCTGTTTACTTCTCTAAACTAGCATCCTCATGCTCCTTCACTTGTGATTAAAAGCACAAAGGTAATGAAGATTCATTGAACAAAGAAAAAGTAATCCATCTTCTTCGAAAAATCTCTGTCCACTTGACGAAATGGCCGCACGACTGAACGCGAAGCCCGCTCGGCCATAAATACGTAACATCCCTTGTTTCCGAATTGCATCTGGGCCGGTAAACAAAAAGCGACCGGTCACGGTCGCTTCTTTATGGAATGTACGGAGGGGATTCAAACCCCTATAGTGAAAAATCCGTAACACCCTTTTTATATGCATATTTCAGGGTATATGTTTCTTCGGTTCCGTAGGGCATGGTAGCCATTTTTATGCGAGTATAATCAAGCCGGCTCTCTCTTAACACTCTTTTTACCAAGGCTATCGCCCGTTCTTCTTCCGTAATGACACAGAATATATTAAGCGAATATTTTTTTGGATCGGATATGTTTTTCCCCATATCAAAACCGTCAACATGGCCTAAATCTGCATCTGCTAAAGATAGTTGCAAGTATTTCATTACTTGTTCTCTCAACCAGTGATCACGTTGGCTGCCTTTTACACTTTTCAGAGGATACTGTACAACTAACCAGAATTTTTCGCTCATTCAGATTCACCAGCCAATCTTCTGTTAATGTAGACATTAAGGATTATTATACCACAAATGGAAAAGCCACCAACCCGAACGGGCTGATGACTTGTGCATGGTTTTATGGAGGCGAGCCGTGGCTTGGCAGGATGTACGGTATGCCGCTAAAGCTTACCCGCTATGTAACGGCATAGGCTTTTTTGTATTACTGTTATTCAGTTCGGCAGCAACTAGCCGCGTACAGATTCCCTGATTAGGATACCGCCATCCAGCATTGTTAAAGTCCATCGATTTTGCGTTAATTGAGGACACTGGTTCCGCTATTTCCTTGTTTTTACCGATTTCGAAGCAATATGCGGACAAGAGATCCGCTATTCCGGGATTTATCACGGATTATTCCGTGATTATGATACAATAGCGGATCCTCTGTCCGCGTGAACTCCAGAATAGGCCGAGTCCCGTAAATAACGGATCCCCTGTCCTCATGATCTTCTTAATGGGCGAATTTCAGCATATAGCAAGGCCTCTTCCGTCCGCATAAAACGAGAATAGGCCGAGTCCCGTAAATAAGGGATCTTCATCCACTTGCCAACGGAAAGCGGTACTTTCTTGTTCGAAGGCTGTTAACGCCACCATTCGTGATCTCTTGTACCTGCCCCCAAGACGGCTTCGCCGTTCCAGCTGTAATTCCGGACCTCCCCGGCAATCTTCCATAGAGAAGGACAACTGTTATACATCCAGTCTAACGGCTCCGCTGTCGGAAGCGGACGGGAAGCTGCCCCAAAGGCCTGCCGCACCTCCCGCTTCTGCTGCCCGCTTAACTCCTTCTGGTCGGCCGACACGAAGAGCGGCGTACCGCTGTTTGCCAGCAGATCGAGCCACTGACGGTTGAATTCCCAAGGCACCTCGGTGGTAATGCCCACGCAATCCGCGTCATGGCTGAACAAGGTTCCATGCTGAGGCATCCGGAAGGCCAGCGTATTCACGCCCATTCTGCGTGTTCTTTCCCACGATCTGCCGCTGGTATCATCTCCGGTGCGCTGAATTTCAAACAATCCCGCCGCCAGATGCCCAATCGTATTGCAGCCGATAATCAGACTGTCCTTCGAAGCCTCTGCAATCGTCCGGTACAAGTCGAGAACGATTTCGGCGGTGGTGCGGGAAGTATCGCTCAAGGCGTACGGCAGCGCATGGGCTTTTCCCTTCATCTGAAAACCCCATTGTCCGAATAGATCGAAGGTCGAGAAATCATGCTTGATCAGCTCATAACCCCATTCATGCAACCGACTCATCGTTTCCGCGACATATTCAAGCACATCCGGGCGGCTCGGATCTAAGAAATGCCCGCCTTTCGTGTAACGGATCCAGGATTCCGGCACCTTCTCCTGCGTTAAGAGCGGACGACACCAGATGCCGGGTCGGACGCCAGCCTGCTTCATTTCATCCGCCAGTTCCGCCATGTCGGGAAAATCGCGATTTCCTATCCATGGACCGCCGTTACAGGTGCCGGAGCTGATCTGCCAGCCGTCATCAATGACCATGAACGGACGATTCGTTAAGCCCTCCGCCATGGCGGAAATAAACTGCGAATCTTCTACAATTTGATGATGGGAGCTTTTGCCGTAGGCATAATACCAGTTGTTGCCCCCATATACCGGAACGCTCGGCAGTACCGGTTGCTCGCACATGGAGCTGCACAGCATCCGGGTCGTCTCATACGGCGTCATGTTCTTGCCTCCATGGACCTGCACGAGCTCGGCGAATTTGAGAATCCGGTTTCCAAGAGTGACGCCTTGACTGCCACTGCTCACGTCCGCCGTCAACGTCACGCCGTCTGCGTCCACCTGCCAGCAGCACATCGAGCCCGCCCCGGTTTTCACGCCGAACCCGGCCGTTGACAAGCCGTCGTGAATCATGAAATACCAGGGCATCACGCGCTCCGGCTGCAGGCCGGACCAACCCATATCCCCGTAGCCGCGTTCCCAGTGATCTCCGAGCAGCGTTACAGGCCTCGTGAAGCTGTGGTTCCAACGAATGCGGATGGTATGCACCGCCGACTTTTTAGATTCCAGATAAAGTCCCATATCCGCTGCCGATTCCCGCAGCTTCATGGTCACTGCAACATGCCCCGTGCTCCACACCGAATCCGCCGCAGGCATCAGCTTTTCCCAGCCCTGTTCCGTCTCAGCCAGCACCAACGAAGGTGACTTAAATATATTAAAATCCAACCCTTTCACTTCCTTCCAAGCTTTTATCGTATGTACGAGGTTAGCCCTTGATTCCCGTCATCGCAATGCCTTCAATGAAGTACTTCTGGGCGAAAAAGAAAAGGATGAGCACCGGAGCACTGACCATGGTCGCAGCCGCCATCATTGCCCCCCAATCGCCGTCACCGTACTGGTTCTGAAAGGAACTGAGTCCTACCTGCACGGTGCGCAGTTCATCGCTGTTCGTGACGATCAGCGGCCAGAAGAAATTGTTCCAGGTCCCCATAAACGTGAAAATCCCCAGCGTCGCTACGGCGGGCTTCAATAGCGGCGTCACGATCGAGGCCAGAATGCGCATATGCCCCCCGCCTTCAATCAGGCCCGACTCGATCAGCTCCGTCGGAATGCCCGTAATGAACTGGCGCATCAGGAAACAGCCGAAGGCGCTGGTAAGACCGGGGATGATCAGGCCCGCATACGTATCCACCCAGTTCATTTGCGACAGAATGATAAATACCGGAATGATCGTTACCTGCGAAGGTACCATCATCGTCCCGATGTAGGCCAAGAAAAGCGTCTTTCTCCCCTTGAACTCCAGCTTGGAAAAGGCATATCCGCTTGCGACCGACGTAATCAGCACGCCTACCACGGTACTCGCCGTATAGAAAACGGTATTCAAAAAGTATTTATTCCAAGGAGCCATCTCCCAAGCCGTTTTGTAGTTGGACCAGGCAAATTCGGTAGGAATCCACTTGGGCGGATACACGAATACCTCTCCCGGCGTTTTGATTGAAGTCGTGATCATCCACACCAATGGCAGCAGGGTGGTCACCACCGTCAAAAACAGGATCACGTACACCGCAAGCATCCCGATCATGTGTGTTGGTCTTCTCATCCGTTAAACCTCCTACAACTCAATCCTCTTTCTTCTGATACGAGCTCCACTGCCAGATCGTGATGGCGAACAGCAGAATAAACAGCAGCACACTCACGGCCGAAGCCCTGCCGATTTTGAAAAACTCAAACGCATATTGGTAGATATAGTAGGCAATCATATTCGTCTGGTTCATCGGCCCGCCGTTGGTCAAGGCATAAATCTCGCCAAAGGTCTGGAAGGAACCGCTGATCGATGTAATCAAGATGAAAAATGTGGCCGGTCTGAGCCCCGGAATCGTAATGCGGAAAAATTTCTGGACGGCATTCGCGCCGTCGATTTCTGCAGCTTCATATAAGGATCTGGACACGCCCTGCAGGGCGGCAAGATAGATGACCATGTTATAGCCGAACGACTTCCAGATCGAGAAAATGATGACGGACAGCATCGCCGTATCCGGCGAGACAAGCCATTGAAAGGGATGGCTTGGATCTCCGATCCCGATTTTCTCCAGAAAATAATTCAGAAGCCCGTAGCTCGGTTCATAAATCCATATCCATACCTGTGCCACGGCGATAATCGGCAGGATAGATGGCAGAAAAAATGCTGCGCGCATCAGCTTTCGGCCTTTGATTTTGCTGTTGAGCAGCACGGCTACCACGATCGCAATGCCCATGGAGAAGGCCACCGTAAATATCGTAAATACGGTTGTATTGACGATGGACTTAGTGAACACGGGATCCGCAAAGGATTGCGTGTAATTATCCAGGCCCACGAGCGTGAATTGATTCGCGAATAAATCGACCTCGGTAAAGCTCAAATAAAATGAATAAAATATGGCGAACAGCGTAAATACCGCGATCCAGATGACATTTGGCGCGATCAGCATCCATGCGACCGCCGCATCCTTGCCGAACATACGCTTAAACTGTTTCATGTTTGCACCACCTCGCACGCGCTTCATCAGGAATAGAGGGAAGGAGACGGATGCCGCTTCTAACACCCCATCTCCCTCCTACTCGAGCCTATTTAGATGAAGACCACGTTTTTAATAACGGTTTGCTTTCCTCGTACGCTTTTTTCATGGCCTCTTCAGCCGTTTCCTTGTTATGCATGGCAGCTTCGATATGCGAAGTGATAACTTCGGTGATCTCCGTAAGAGTGAGCACGTTGAAAGGCTGGTATCTGCCGTACTGGTACCCGTCGATGTGAACCTGAATATCCGGATTCTCCTTGACGAAATCCTTCCAAACGGCGGCATCCGAACTGCTCTTGCGAATCGGAATCGAACCGTAGCCGACCGCGAATTCAGCCGTTTTTTCCGGCGTGGACAACCAGGTCAGAAAATCCCAGGCCGCCTTTTCCTTTTCGGGAGTCGTTTTGAAAATAAAATTGTTCGTGCCGCCCAAAATCGTGGCCTTGCCCTTCGTTCCTTCCGGCAGCGGCGCAATGCCGTAATCCAGCTTTTCGTTGGCGTTCAGCGTTGGAATCGACCAAGGCCCCGATATGCTCATTGCGATCATGCCGGACTGGAATCCGTTTTGCGGCGGCGACAGGCTGGCCACTTTATACTTGTTGATCAGGTCGGCGAAGAACTGGGTTGCGGCAATGCCGCCTTCTCCGTTAAACTGCAGCTCCGTACCTTCCGCATTGACATAGTCGCCCCCAGCCTGCCACATAAAGGGTGCCCAAGCGGCATCCAGCGCTCCGCCCTGCGTCGTCGGCAGGGACATTCCCCATCTCTTTTTAGTCGGGTCCGTCAGCTTCTGTGCCGCTTCGACCAGCTCATCCCAGGTTTTCGGCGGGGTCACGCCCGCTTCATCAAACAGCTTCTTGTTGTAATAGAGCGCACGATTATTCGTCTCAATCGGGATGCCGTAGGTCACCCCGTCAAATCGCACGTTACCGTCAATCAGACCGTTCAGGAAATCATCCTCATTCCACTTGTCCGGCTCAGCCTGGATGAATTCATCCAGCGGTTTGACGACATCCTTCAGCGGTCCCAGCCACATTGGCCACATCAGCATCCCGACTTCCGGCAAAGCCTTGCCTGCAGCCGCTGCCGTTAATTTGGTCACCATATTGTCCGTATCCACGAATACGAGCTTCACCGTGGCATTGGATTGCGATTCGTTATATTTTTTAACGATATTTTCTAAAAATTTCGCGCTTTCTCCCGATGCACCATGCCAGGCTGTAATCGTCACTCTTTTACCTGAGGCCGCCTGATCCGTGCCGGAAGCTCCCTCTTTGCCCGAAGATCCGGAGCATGCCGATAATAGGCCCAACAGCATGGCTGCCACCAGCAATAAAGCCAGTCCTTTACAATTTTTGATCACTCGAAGACCCTCCAATTCGTAAATCTCACATCTTCTTTTCTCCTTGCCCTGTTCTGCAGTACAGCGCATCAGTAAAGCGTTGATTTAAAGCTGATTTTACTGTAGATTAACGGTACCGTGTCTACTTTCTGCTGAAAATCCAGTATTGTAAGCACTTACATGAATGTGTTGAGTTCATGATATACAAAATCCGGGGACAGGAACACCGACGAATCTTAGCATTAAAGTGGAAAAATCTTATGTACTTTGGATACGGGAGGTTAGGCTTTGGCTGGAAAAACGCATTTTTTCAATTATTTGTACCGCAGGACGGTCGCTTACATCGTCTGTTCCGTCATCGTGATCACGGTTCCCCTGCTCATTCTGCTGTCGGTCTACTCCAGGAACGAGATTATGAAATACAATAACGAAGCCATCGGCCTCATTAACGATCAGCTCGATTCTTTCTTCCGTTCAGTCGAAAACACGCAAAACATCATTACGACCGACAACAGCGTCGTTCTGCCGCTTACGCTCTACTACGCTGTTCCCAATTACGATTCCAGCGCGGCCACCGAAGCGTTCCGCAGCATGTCCACCACGTTGAAGAACATGACCATGTTTCAGGACGGACTGCAGTTTTGCGTCGTGGGCCAAAAAGGGCATTTACCCGTCAACTCGACAAAAGAAGATATTAACGATAACTTTGTCCCCAGGGACGCGGCTTGGTACGAGACATTCGAACGAAATCCGGAGAAAAGCCGGATTTTTTACAACAATGAGCGCGGTTACTATCTTTCAGCCGAAAAAGCCATCTCCATCATCAAACCGATTCCCGACATCCAGACGAGAAAGCCGATCGCTTATGTCATTATGGATATCACCTACCCGGATTTCAGAGATATGGTCGAGCGGATTCATCCATCCATTCCGATCCGGATCCATGATCCTTCCGGACAGATTCTGTTCAGCAACATGGACCCTTCGAGTCAGCCGGCGGAGGCGGACAGCAAGCTGTTCAGCCGCCAGGTTTCACCGTTTACGGGCATCACGATTGAGAGCTACGTGCCGCAGCAGCTGTTCATCAAGCAGATCAGTGCGATCATCGTGGTGATTCTATGCATCATGGCTGTGTATCTGTTCATTATATTCGTCATTTCGCTTATCTCCATGAAGCGTTTTACCCGGCCGATCTACATGTTGATGAAAGCGATGAAGCAGGTGTCCAGAGGCAATTTAGAGGTCGCCGCAAACTATCAGGGGAACATCATCGAGCTCCATGACCTCAAAAATTCCTTCAATATTCTCGTGACCGGCACCAAGGACCTCCTTAAGGAAAACTATGAAATGAATCTTCTGAAGACGCAGGCGGAGCTGGATGCCCTTCAGCAAAAAATCAATCCGCATTTTCTATATAATGCCCTGGAGACTATCTCCAGCCAGGCGATCATCGACGGCTCCAAAACCGCCAGCATCATGTGCCAAAAGCTCGGAGCGCTGTTTACTTACAGCCTTCAGCCTCAGGATATCGTAACGCTGGAGCAGGAAATCAGGCACTTGAAGGATTATGTGTATATCGCCGAGATCAGCTCTTTTTATCCGCACATCTACGTGGACATGAACATCCATCCGGATACGCTGGACCAGCTCATACCCAAAATGGCGCTTCAGCCCCTCCTTGAAAACTGCTTCAAGCATGGGTTCGGCAGGGATCCGGGACATGCCCCCATGATCCGGATCCAAAGCAGCGTTCAGGATGGACATATTCGCATCGAAGTGAGCGATAACGGCAAGGGCATGTCCTCCGATGAACAGTTCCGGTTGAGAGAAAGCTTGAGGCAGGTGGAGAAAAGAACGCTGTCTTCTCCCGGCACCTCCATCGGGCTTCGGCATGTCCATTCCCGGCTGGCTTTATTTTATGGGGATTCCTACGCTATGGACTTTCAGTCCGCCCCTTCGCAGGGAATGCGAATCGTATTATTAGTTCCGATCCAACGAAAGGAAGATGCTGATGTATAAGGTCATACTCGCGGACGATAACCCCATTATCTGCCAAGCGCTGGAGAGCCGTATTCCATGGGACGAGCTCGGCCTGGAGCTTTCCGGCGTTTGCCATGACGGCAGCGACGTTTTGGATCTGATCGAGACCCATGCACCGCATATTATGATTACGGATATCAAAATGCCCATCCTGGACGGAATCGCGCTTATCGAGCAGCTGCGCTCCCACGGGCTTCCGCTGCAAATCATCATCATCTCCGGCTATAACGATTTTATATACCTGAAGAAAGCCATCGATTATGATGTGGCAGGTTATTTGTTGAAGCCGATTCAGGATGAGGAACTGATGAACAGTCTACGGAAAGCGATCGGTCATTTAAAAGAGCAGGAAATCGTCTCGCAGATCAGCCGATCGGCTCATATCCTGGAGCTGCGCGAATCCAAGCGGAACGCCAGCGGGCTTTTATCCGCTATCATTCGGGGTGCAGAGACCTGCGTACAGTCAGGAGAAGCCTTCGCTGATCTTTCTTTTCCTTCCTCCTATCAATGGCTCCTGTTTCAGCTGCCTCTTCAAGAGGATGGAGGAGTATCCGAAGTCACCATCGAAGATATTTTGGAGTATGAGAACTCTCTGCGTCATCGACATCGCCTAGCATGCCATCTACTGCTTCCATCCGATACCCTGCTGGCTGTCATCTCTCCCTATGAACATTCCGCTTCGGTATCGGACTTGGTTTCGAAGCTGCTTGGGGAAGATGGCATCCAGACGGCGCATGCGGCCAGCATGCCCTTTCGGTCGCTAATCAGCATGCAGCAGGAACTGATGGAAACAATCGCCGGTTTATACGGGCAGCTGTATTCGAGCCGATTCACGTCAGCCCCTGCAGGGCATGCCCCTTTCCTGACCCTCAAGGATCAGCAGATGATCGGCTTGCATCTCTCTTTGCATGATTACAAGGGCTCGCTCGCTTATATTTCCGAACAGCTCGATCAATGCCTCGCTGCGGCTCCGACACCGGGTCAGCTCGATACCTTCATCAAGACCGTGTTCAAGTGGTATTCCGATTATGAACCAGCCTATTACGGCATGCAGGAGCAGATGGATGCAGCGTTACTGGCTTCGCTTGCCTTTTCCTCGCGGGCCGACATACTGAATGCGTTGGCCCCGACGGTAGAACCGGCCTCCGAATCAGGGAGCAAAGCCATGAACGTCGTTCAATATATCGAGAAACATCTGCATCAGCCCTTGACCTTGAACATGCTGGGCAAAATCTTTCATCACAACAGCATCTACCTCGGACAGCTGATCAAAAAAGAAACGGGAATGCCGTTTAATCAACTGGTGAACAAGCTGCGCGTCGAGCGGGCCGAAGAGATGCTCCGCCGCAATCCCGATGTGAAGCTGGCGGACTTGGCCTATCAGCTGGGCTTCTCGGACAGCAAATATTTCTCCAAGGTATTCAAGAAGATTACGGGAAGGCCGCCAAGCCAAAGTGTAGAATCCGAAATGTAGAATGGGTGTCTGACAGATCTATGGACGAATGGAACACCCTTTTTGCTAAGACCGAAACCATAACCGTAACTCGCCTGGATACAAACGATGGGGGAAGAAACATTTATTCCATACAACATAAAAAGAAAAATGAACCTTCCAAACGAAGGGTTCATTTGCCTTTTCATCAGTAAAAAGAAAAAAACCGCTCAGTGAGCGGGTTTTATGGACGCGAACCACGGCTGTGTAAAGCCGCCTTAGGATCTATCAATCCACGGCTTCTCCCAGAAATGATACCTACGCTCATTCAATGCCCAATAGGATATTGCATAGATATCATAGAGAGATTAACACGTAGACGATACGCACCAAGTAGTAGATTCTAAAAAAGAGTGCTTCTAAAACTCTCTATGGGCTGGCTGCATCATCCCTTGAGTAGGTTGATCCTCTGGGTACTCGTAATATTGCGACTGAACGGGCGCATGGATTTGTGCTTCCATCGGCGGCACTGACGGCTGCTGATAGGGCTCATCCACATACATGATTCTACGCAGAATTTGCATAAGCCCATTCACAACGCGCAGCGCGACCCAGAACAGGATAAGGCCAACACCTACGTACAGCAGGTATTGCTGATTATAGGTCCAATCTATATGAAAATAACTGAACAAGCTATTCTCCAAAATATCAAGCTGCAGTTCATTCATCAAAATAATATGCACGACCGGAAGAGCAATCAATCCGAGTCCCAGTGAAATTACCGTTACCATAATCACAAAGAATACGATGCCAGTAACAAATCTTAGTAATACGAGGAGCAGATTTCGAATAAATAGCGCACCGTCAAAACCGCTCACCATTCGTTTCAACCAGTTCTGCCCCGCTTCAGACTGTTGATTGTAGGAATACGAAACGGAAGGCGTAGGTAAACCCAAAATTTGTCTAATCATGCTTTGTTCAAAAAGTACAATCCCGTTCAACAGCTTAGCTACTCCAAAAAACAGCGGTATTCCGATAAATATTGGAGTTAAACCGATGGATAGTGTAATTCCCGTTATCGCTACTGTAAAATAAATAATCCCTAACGGGAGAGATAGCATTAAGTATAGGATCGTTGCATAGGTTTTTGGATTAAAAAGCGCCCAGTTCACCTTTCCAGACCGCGCTTTAGCGGTCGTTTCTACTTCCTTCATATTCAAACACTCCTTTGGTTTCATAAGTCACGCACGCTCTGAGATATAAATCCATTATATCTGCCTTATTTGCCTGACATAACCGTCTTAGGGGGTATCTGAACCTAGACTTTAGGCTAGGGAGTAACCTGGCTCTGATGAACTTATTGAAGCGATGACCCTATTTTAAACTCGCCGCACGACATTTTTTTGTCTGGACATGCAGTTTTCTCTACTGTTGTATTCCAATTCATCCAGCAGCATTTTGACTGCAATTTCTTTAAAGTTCAGCTTATAGGCTTCTATGTATTTCCTTTTATTACTCCAGAATTTGTGTTTTATTAAATATAGAATGAAGCTATCATAATTCTCGTTTACTACCTAACTGAAGGGGATCTTTACATGAAACAGCCATTAAGTATCATCCCAGAACAATGGAAAAGAACTGGGATTGTCACGATCGGCGGTCTACTTATAGGAGCAGGATTTGCCGATTGCCTGATTGCCTTGAATTCAATCGATTTAAATCAAATCGCTAGAGGGTTAACGATCTTCAGTGCAGGTCTGACCATCTTAGTCGTCATGGATAACTCCAAAACACAAAGACAGACCGAGAAACTCCAAAAAGAAACGCAGCTTCGAATGGAAAGAATAGAAGATAAGCTGAACGCCCTTCATCAAGCCCAACAATTAACGAATACGCAGTTTCTTGAAATCAAAGAACTGATGCATCAATCCAATTCGGAGAACTAAACTTAATACTTTGTTTCAGATATATAAAGTAAAAAACCCGCTCAATGAGCGAGGGGTTTTGTATGAAGGCGAACCGTGGCTGTGTAAAACCGCAATTCGCTGGAGTGTATTGATTAGGTTACGGTATCTATAAGTAGCGGATCATAAAAAAAGAGAGCTTCCAAAGCTCTCTATGGGCTGGCTGCTTCATCCCTTGAGCGGGGTGATCCGCTTACCTCCATACCTCGGAGTTCTCCTTAATCCAACCATCCCTTACTACGTGCAATATCTATGGCCTCAATCCGCGTATTCGCCCCGAGCTTCCCAATCGCCTCTGACATATAGTTCCGTACCGTTCCATAGGATAGAAACAGCTGTGCTCCAATATCTTGAAGAACTAAGCCTTGGGCAGCCAACTTCATGACTTCGCGCTCCCTGGGTGATAATGGACATGGATCATCCCATACCGCGAGCGACAATTCTGAATTGATGACACGTTTCCCATCATAGACCCGACGAATCGCATCAGCCAGTTCCTCGCTGCCCGTATCTTTAAGCAGATATCCATAAACTCCTGCCTGCATAGCCCGCTGGAAATAACCAGGACGCGCGAATGTCGTCAAGATGATGACACGACAAGCTAACTTATTTTTTTGAACCAATTCCGCAATATCTAACCCCGTTTTCAGTGGCATCTCAATATCCAGAACGGCTACATCTGGTTCATATTGCTGAATCATGGACATCACTTCTTCCCCATTTTCAGCTTGACCGACTACTTCAATATCATCTTCTAAGGAGAGTAAGGTTGCCAGTGCTCCCCTTAATAACTTTTGATCTTCTGCCAAAACAATACGAATCATTTAAGCACTACCTACCTTTTCATTTCGTATTACCCTAGGTATATGTAAGGTGACTTCCGTCCCCTTGCCTGAGGATGAGGACAGCGACATACGCCCGTCGATCATAACCAACCGTTGCCGTAATCCGGCGAGGCCATTACTGCTAGTATAGAATTGATCCATATCTGCCCCAATACCGTCATCACGTACAGAAACACGAACTTCCCCTTCCTGAATGTCGAGAAGAACGTTGCAACTTGTTGCTCGGCTATGTCGAACCACATTTGTAATCGTCTCGCGAAAACACATCGCCAAAATCGTCTCCTGCAAGGGTGTTAACGGAAGCGGATTGTTCACTAATGCGTCTTCCGTCCCTACATTAGAAGGTATGGGATCTGAAATCGATTGATATTGAAATAAAAGCGGTATGCCCGCTGCTGAACATAACGATACAGCATGCTTATATTCATCAGCGAGGTATGTAACTTTCATCTCCGTTACCAATTCACGCATTTGTTTCAAGGCTGCGCGTGCCGTTTCTCGTATTTCACGAGCCTCTGCTATCGCTCTCTCGGGATGACGATTGACCAGTTTCTCAACGACCTCCCCTTTTAGTGCGATTAATGACAGCGTATGTCCCAATGTATCATGTAATTCACGTGCGATCCGCTGGCGCTCCTCCTGCTGTGCCATTCGTTCAGCAGTTTCTGCCCGCAGCCGCGCAGACTTCTGTTGGAACCTGGTCGAAGTTCGAATAATATACGGCAGAATACAGATGCCAAACATAGGCACCAGCCCTACCCATAATAGGCTGCCCATCCGATCCAAGTAAGGAACCGCAATAAATCCCATAGCTACAGTGAAAACGATCGTTATAGAGAGTAATATCGGCAGCTTTTGTTTGCTCAGCGGAGCAGCTATCATAAAACCCATAAACGTATACATAGGATGAAATACAGCTGCTAAAATTAAAAGTATACCCACCTGAACCATCAATATTGGCGTGGCCCACTTTGCATAAAAGTAGGATTGTCGAAACGATAGAACGAATATGCCTAACAGAACAAAGCCAAGCCACTGTATACTTGATGGCTCATAAAGTAAAAAGTACACGGGTATCATTAAATTTGTTAACAAAAAATAAGGGGCGACTCCTTCCGATTTTGGAAAGAGACGCCATTTCTCTCTATTCAATTAGACCGCATCCCGTCGATTATAAATATAGATTGATAGTAGCATAAAGAAGAGACCGCATCCTGTCAAAATTATGAAATCAATACTTGCTGGAGTTTTTCCGGCGATCATATTCCATGCCCCATTGGCGTAACGATGAGATGGAAGCCATTCCCCGACCGAGCCCATCCAACTTGGCAAAGTACTAAGCGGCATCCATAGCCCCCCCACAATGGCAAGCCCCATCTGTAATACATTTCCGATTGCTACCGAGGTATTCGCATTTTTAAGCGTTCCTAACAAGGCACCAAGCGCCAGAAAAGATATGCTTCCAATCCATAACCATAATCCGCATAAAATCCATTGCCCGGCTGTCAATTGTATATCATGAACAAGGCCAGCAGATAAAAATATAACAACAATGACGATCAAGTGAACAGCCATTTGCGATACAATTTTGCTACCAATCCAGACTGCAGGAGATAGTGGAGTCAGCTTCAACAGGCGTACCCACCCATCTTGATGCTCGAACGATAGACGGATACCGAATTGAGATACGGCTGTACCAATCAAACTGAATGCAGTCATCGACATCAATGAAAAGACACCCCAAGTTGTGGATTGAATCGATTGATCTACCCCATTCATACTCGCAAATAAAAAGTAGAAAGCAAGCGGCATCGCAATGGAGAAGAGTAAGAAAAATGGACTGCGGATAATTCGTATACTTTCTGCTTTAGTCTGGGCAACAAACATATGTAACATGGCTATTTTCCTCCTAAAAATGTTTATTATCGTATAATCATTTGTTTATTTGAGCCTGTAAGACTTCGGAATGTATCTTCTAAACTGGCGGATTGAATATCAATATCGGAAATCCCCCATTCAGACTGCATCAGTGTAAGTAACAATACATCGGTCTCTTGGGCATACAGACGAATTCGCTCGCCGTTGCACTCTGCCTTTTCTACACCAGGTAATGTGAGCCATTCCTGCTCAGCTGGCGCGTTCGCCGCTCGAAAAGAAACGGTTCTAAGTGCTGTTTGAGCCTTTAAACGTTCTGGAGTCCCCTCCGCAACAACCTGTCCACTGGCGATTACTGCGATATGATCTGCGACAGCATCAGCTTCCTCTAAATGATGTGTAGTTAAGAGTACCGTACGTCCGTCACTTGCCAGCGCTTGGATGGTGTCCCAAAAGCGGCCACGAGCCTCGATATCCATTCCGACGGTTGGTTCATCAAGCAGGAGAAGCTCTGGATTTCCCGCCAAACTCTGGGCGAAAGCTAATCTACGACGTTGTCCTCCAGACAGGGAGGATGCGCGCCGTTTCTGATCCGCGTGGAGACCCGAAATGTCTAACAATCGCTCTAGCGACATCGGATTACGATAATAACTGCGAAACAATTGAAGCACTTCTTTGACCGTAAGTCCATCTGCCGCTTTAACATCCTGCATTAGCGCTCCGACGCGTTGTCGTAATTCTTTTGTTCCAGACGGGACTCCCAAGACCCTGACTTCTCCTGATGTTGGCTTGATCATTCCGAGTATCATAGAAATGGTTGTTGTCTTGCCTGCCCCATTCGGTCCGAGCAATGCTGATATTTGACCTTTCTCAAATGATAGATTCATATGATCAACGGCACAGTAGTCGCCGAATTTCTTCACTAGATTTATACATTCAATCGCCTTTGTCATTTTGTCCTAACCTCCGCTAATTTCTTCTTTCGTTACTTGATGTCCTCATTATATTGAAAAAGCGCGAGATTCAATTAGTGTGGGTTGTCACAAGCCGGTTATGACAAATGTCAGAAAAAAAGGACCGAAAGCAAAAAAGAAGGACCTCTAGGCCCTTCTTCAGCATAACGCGCATTTGACACTTTTGGAGTGTGGTCATTGAGGTGTCTTGCTTTGCAAACTTTTAGCTAAGGATTTTATACTTTTAATCGAACATAGAAAATCCACAACCTCAAGTTTAAACCCTATAGTTTTCCAATTTTATGACTTTATAATTGTTATAACAATTGAATATGGTGATAAGAAGGAAATCTGATGAACAGGATGATTGAGATGGAATTATTAGAAGTCAACAAAGGTCTCCTTACCTGAAGGAATAAGTGCGGACTTCATGGGTACTTTGGCGAAGATGCTTATCCTACTATTTTGAAATAGCGGCAGCTTTGTTCGAATCCCTTGGTCAAAACCATCCTTTCCATAACGCAAATAAATGGACTGCTTTTACAGCACTGGTTGTACTCCTACTCTTTAATGGTCTGCACTTCAAGATGGATGCAAGAAAGCCGAAAATTCTACAGTGGATATGGTTTACCATCAATTCGATCGTCAACAAACGGCTGCGATCATTGAAGCTCACTGCACCACGATTCTCAAATCATAAATCTAAGCCTTACTCAAGTGTCCCCTTTTTTCATTGGGCGATGTCTGTAATTAGCGATAAAGATACGCCAGCACAGCTTTATAAGATTCGGAACAGCGCGTGCGTTTTCTTTGAGATAGGACCATGCCGGACGGTTTCCACGTTTCGTATTGCATTCGCTGCATGAAGCGATCAGGTTGTGGGGAAGATCCGAGCCCCCTTTGCTTGAGGGGATAATATGGTCTACTGTCGTGGCGTGCCCTCCGCACCACAAACAAGTGTGATGATCTCGTTTCAGTGCAGCTTTTCGATAGCCCCGAAATAAGAACGGATTATAAAGCAATTGGATCGTCTGCTCATCAATCCAGACAGCTCGCGATCGCTCAACTTCCCGCCAAGCCCGATGGAGCAAACACGGGGTTAGCTGTTGACCATCCATATTGAGCACCGTTATCAATCGATCCTCTCCATCATGACTATGATTCATCGATTTCACTCCATCTGTAAGACATTGCTCTAACCTATAGTATTAATATAAAACAAAAACACCATCCTCATGCGGATGGTGTTCATTATGATGGAACCGAGGGGAGTCGAACCCCTGTCCGAAGATAACGACAACACAAGCTTCTACGGGTGTAGTGACAGATTTGATGTCACCTGAGTATTACCCGTTTGACAACGAATTTACCACAATGATATATTGGCGTAATACCCATTTATATATGGGTCCTATCTTTAAGGAGTGCATAGCATGATGTTACCCGTTCACGAACGCTTCATTAAGCAGGCAAAAAAGAAAATCAGTCGAGATAATCGACTTACGGGCCTCCTTGCAGGCGGCTCCATGATCCACGGAGCCATGGACGAGTATAGCGATCTAGATTTAGTCATCGTGTACGATAACGCGTATCGCAATGAAATTATGGAGCAACGCATTCAGCTCGCAGAAGAGCTCGAACAGTTACTGTCGGCATTCACAGGTGAGCATGTCGGCGAACCACGTCTGGTTATTTGCCTATACGGCCCACCGTTGCTTCACGTGGATCTAAAGTTCATTTCGAAATCGGAGCTTAGGATACGAACGGAGAATCCGATTGTGCTTTGGGAGAGAGACGAGGAGATCAGAACGATCCTTGCCGAGACATCCCCTGCCTATCCATCGCCCTCTATGCAATGGATGGAAGATCGGTTCTGGGTTTGGGTGCATTATGGTGCGGCGAAATTAGGAAGAGGCGAGTTGTTCGAGCTCATCCAACATATTACGTTTATTCGCAATGCAGTATTAGGACCGTTGATACTCATGCGTAACGGCCATCTTCCCGCGGGAGTCCGACGGCTAGAGCAATTTGCTGAAATGGAGATGGCTGAGCTTCGGGACACGATTCCACTCCACAGCTACGAAAGTTGTTACCGTGCGTTAAAGGCCACTATCAAGCTATATCAACGTTTACGCCAGGCTTCTGATGGTTGGATACGCAAAGAAGAAGCCGAACGCCATTCAATTGCTTATCTTGAAACCGTATATTCCACTATCCATAAATAAAAACATCTACAAGACAGTGAAATTTATTGTTCACACTTATCAGCTATTCTACAGCAAAAACCCGACCTCACGAGGTCGGGTTTTTCATGGTATTGATGGAACCGAGGGGAGTCGAACCCCTGTCCGAAGATAACGACAACACAAGCTTCTACGGGTGTAGTGACAGATTTGATGTCACCCTAGAGATTCCCTGTCACCGGATTCCCTTCAGGTCAGCCTGATTGTCTTCTTCAGCTAGCCCCAGGCGGAGACTAGACACTGTTTAATTTGCCCTTAGCGTTGATGGAGGTCGACGCATCTCACTACATCGATCAATCCATGAAGTTACATGCAAGCTATTTATCATTGAGGTGATAAGGATAAGTCTTGGAGAGAACTTTATATATAATCCTTACTATCTGTTCTTACTAATCACACGATCTCAGAATACACCTCGATAATCATCGCCGCTCCCAGCCTAAAACCATCAGTAAAAGAAGCAGCCATTTCCAGTCCTTGAACTTGTCGATATAAATCTAGTAGATCCTCGAGCTCTCGAAACTCATCTTCTGAAAGCCTCTTCTTCCAGCCATCCATGGACTCGGATATTTGCCGACTCAATTGGCCATACTGAGGATCGTTCGAAGCAACCTTTTCTACAGGATTCAACTGCCCGTAATATAAGGATTCCAGAAAGCTTGACATGGGATTCTCCTTCTCTAAAAGCTGATTTAAGGATCGATAAACACTGATAAATGCATTTTGTTACGTATATAAGTACCAGTATTGAGATCATTATACGGTACGCTTATGCGTATAGTCAAGTTGAAATCGATCTTTGAGAGGTGATTATAATGAGGAAAAAAGTTGTCGTTAAAATCTCAGAATTGACCAAGGCACATAATATTTCTTTGCGGGAATTATCCCGAATATCCGATGTACGGCACGCTGCATTAAGTGAACTTGCCAATGGAAAACGGGAAAGTATCAGCTTTAGTCATATTGAAAGAATCGCTGAGGCTTTGAATATAAGCGATATTCGGGAAATTATTGAGCTGGTGGATGAGCAGTAGGGTGCTATATACCATGATAATTTCAACTCTATTTATGTATCCTTACATTTAATATCAGGATGATTGTAAAGTGTTAGACTACAAAACAATTGTAATCACTTTGGAAGGCAAAACCCACTCATTGAGCGGGTTTTGTGATGTTTATATATATTTACACATAATAAGTCACGTTCATCACATATTGTTTTATCAATTTATTAATCGATAAACTCTCTGCTTGTTCCTGTAAAACTCTCTTTACCTCTGTAATTTCGTGTTTAGAGCTTTTTCTTTTGCGTGGATCATTAGGGTCCCACTTATCACTATCAAACCATGCTACCAAATATAACCCATACAGTGTCTTTCCTTCTTTTAAATATCTGTTGGATAGCTGGTCTTGCATAGCTTCAAGAAGCTCTGGATGCCAATTCCCTTTAATCTCTATTATAACTGTAATCTTCTCATATTTATTATTATCAGGTAGTACAGCATCTACATGGATGTCCGTTCGTTCTCCTATTTCCGATCCTAATGTAGGTTGAAGTTCAACTTCGCGATTTGTTATGATTCCTCTCCCTCTTATTTCATCATCTAGACGTTGTTTAATATAATTTGAAAATTCATTTTCGTTCCAAGGAGTGAACTTGCCATTCCCCAAATCATTCCATAAAGAACGCACTTCTAGGGTGGCGCCGTGAAGCCTTTTTTCAATTCTATTTAATGCATCGATAATGACATCAAGAAGCTCTTCACCACTCCGTACGAGTCTCTTTTCTTTATTACTTGCTAGTAAAATAATATCAATAGGTCGAGGAGGAGTCCATGTATTGCGTCTAGCAGCCTGATTAGCCACAGCTAATCCCCATTTCAGCCAACCCAAATGCGGCAATTCATCAACAACTCTTTTATATTCAAATTGTGATTCCTTAGTTCCACGCGTTTTCAATAGTTTCAAAATATTATCTCTATAAGGTCAGCCAGCAGTGTTTCTTTTACAGAGTTAAGTTTTATCAACGCTTGGCCCTCATCTGCTACTGTTAAAAAAACCCCTTTTAGAAGCTCTGTTTGAGTATTAAAATCCCAACCTCTTACCCACCCTTGTGTAGAATAATTACAAAGTGCTACTGCCCCTAAAATAGCTACACTTTTCCTTACCCGCGCCGAATTTACGTTCATGCTGACCAAGACGCTTAAGCTGGAAGGAGCAGGTTCAGCGACTGCGTTTACGGACGAGGCCAAAATCGGCGGATGGGCGAAGCAAGAAATCGCGGATGCTGTTGAAGCAGGCATTGTGAGCGTGTACCTGGACGGTAGCTTCCGGCCGAATGCGCGTATTACCCGTGCGGAAATGGCAGCGATGATCGCTAGAGCGCTTAAAACTGTCTGCTAAAGCGGGCGCAACGACCGGCTTCGCGGACGATAAGGACATCCCGAAGTTGGCGAAAGGCGCAATTGAGGCGGTTCGCAAGCTGGGCATCGTGAGCGGCCGCGGCGACAAAACAATAAAACAACATAAATAACAGCAGGCATCTCCAACCCGTTAGATCTACGGCGTACAGAAAAACATTGAATCATCGACGATCATATGGTCAACGCGTCATCCAGGGAGAATCTTGATTCTCCCTGTTCTATCACTAGGGTCGGATAACTTCTGCCGTCAACCACTGGATATTGTGCATAGGCTTCTCTCTTGGAAGACTCGTAAATCCATGAACTGAAAAGCGTCAGGATAATCGATGCAAGATGTGACAACTTTTTTCCACACATTCCCGAATCGTTTCGGAATCGACGACTCGTCGTAAAAGTCCTGCAGCACTGTCTCAGTCTGGAATTCGACGATGCTTTTTTAGAGCACATTGACGATATCCTCTTTCCCCGAAAAAGCGTTGTAAATACTCCCATGGATACGCCGGATTCATTCGAAATCATTGACATCGAGGTAGCCTGCAAGCCATTCTCCCGAAAAAGTCTGAGCGTTGTATACAGCACTTTTTTTGTGATTTTTTGTATTTATCGAACATCGCGCTTTTCCTTCGCAGTCTATTAGAAAGAATGTTCAATCTAATTTTAATACGTATTTATTAGTGTCATCTTTCATCATAAATGCCGCGGCATTCCAAGCTACCTCAAGAGAATCAGACTGCCCATCCGCATCAAAATCCATCCGCGACTCCCTGCGGCGGCTCTGCTGTCCGCTTGCGGTATTCCTTGGGCGAGAGCCCTGCTACTTTGTTGAACATATGCGTGAAGTAATTGGAATCGTTAAAACCGATGGCTTGGGCGATTTCGAAAATTTTCATATCGGTGCTTTTGAGCAGGATCTTCGCTTTCTGCACGCGCAGGTTTTGGATATAGCCGGTGACGCTTTCGCCAGTTTCTTTCTTGAACAGGTTGCTGAAGTAGCTGGGGTTGAGATGAACATGCGCCGCCACCTTAGCCAATCCGCATTCGTCCATATATTTCTCTTCGATAAACCGGATGGCTTGCTTGACCGGATTATCTTTTTTGCCGGCAAGCCAGTTGTTATGGGAGAGTAGGAATTCATGGATGTATCCCTGCAGCCAAGCCACAATCTCTTCGGGCGTCTCGCATTTGTAGACGGAACCCCACTCGATGGAACGTGCGGCCATCCGCCATACAGGAAACTGTACTTGCACCAGCCGGAGAAGGGCCGTGGCCAGGAGCAGGGCTTCGATTTTAGCGGTTTGCAGGGGCATACTACTGATCCGCACCTCTTGATCTAGAAGCTCCTTGTTCAAACGGCCATTGTCTCCCGACATAAGCCAGGATACGATTTCCTTCTCCTTTTCGTAAAGCGCCGTCTGGTTAAGTAAAGATTCATAGCCAGTACTGCGCTCAGAGGCCGCCTCCCGGCCCAGCCCGCTGCAATACCGCTCGTAAGCCTGACGCAGGTCCTCCGCCATGCGGCATCGTCCTTGTCCGCAGTAGGCAAGCGCCAGTTTCAGATACTGCTGAATCGAATCGGTGAGGATCTGCAACCAGGAAGAAGGCATTTCCGGCCGGGAATCCGTCCTGTCCACCAATAAAGCCCATTCCGATGAACTCAAGGAAAAAAAACGGAAGCCTCCGCCATACCATTTATGCAAATGCTCCCTGACAATGTTGCCGAGAGCAAACTGCAATAGCGGCATATCCTGGGCGGAATAATGTTTTTCTGAGGAAATATAGGTAGGGATGCTAAGAAAGTAAAGCTCGCATTCCTTCATCCGTCCGAGCAAAGCCTCCACCTCTCCGTTGTTGCAGGACATGCCCATAATAGCTGAGCGAAGCTGGCTGTCCTCATGCTGGCGCTTCCAATCCTCCACCAGCCGCCCGGACTGATCCTCTTCGATCAGCCGTACATAGGTCCGATCGAGCATGTTTAATATATCCGCTTCTACGCAAGGTTTCGTGATAAAGTCCAGCACTCCAAACTTGAGGGCGGACTGGGCGTAAGCAAAATCTTTGAATCCCGTGATGATCACAATCTTGGTCCCCCAGCCGCGAGCCTTGATTTCCTCGGCCAGTTCGAGCCCATCCATATGGGGCATGCGGATATCGGTTAACAGCAAATCCGGGATGCATTGCTCCATCGAAGACAGAGCGGCCAGGCCATTTGCCGCTTCTCCCGCCACCACCCACTCGGCGGACCGTTTCCCGGCCAGCTTGAGCAATCCTTTGCGAAAATTCGGTTGATCCTCGGCGATAAACAGCTTGGCTTTCATCCATTTCCCTCCTAAAAGTTTTGTGAGCGTTACCTCATGATAAGCTTCGAGCAAAACTCGCTTCGAAAGAATAGGCTTAGTACTCTTGCGGGATCGTCTGAATGGGAAGCTTGATGTGAACGGTCGTTCCTTTTCCCTTGACGCTGGAAATCTCTACTCCGTAAGGAGCCCCATACACCAGTTCAATGCGTCGCAGCACGCTTTTAAAGCCAATTCCCGTTTTGTTGTTCTCAGACAGCGCATCCTCAGCTTCCTTCAAAGCATATAAAGTGCTGTCATCCATGCCGCAGCCGTTGTCAGCCACCTCGATATGCAGCGCTCCATCCCGTAAAGCCGCCTTCACCCTGAGCACCCGGTCTTCATCCATATTTCGGAAGGCATGCACAAAAACATTTTCCACCACCGGCAGCAGCAGGCATCTCATCATCCGTAGGCCCAGAAGCGATTCTTCGGCCTGAATGATCGTTTCAATCTCGCCGGTAAACAATTCGGTCTGAATCTTAATGTAATTCCGTATCTGCTGCAGTTCTTCTCCCAGCGTCGTATCGGTCTTGACGGATTTAAGCGAATACTTCAGCATCTCCGAGATGGCGTTGATTAGTAGAGCCGCCTCTGCCTGGTCGTCGTTATACAGCTTCCAATACAGTTCATTGAACAGGTTATGCAGATAATGAGGGTTCAATTGCGCCTGAATGGCTTTTAATTCCGATTCCCGCTGGCTGATCTGGGCCAGATACACTTTGTTGATCAGAGTGCTTACTTGCTCCGCCATGCTGTTGAAGCTCTCACCGATGAACCCGAGCTCATCGCCGGAACGGACGCTAATCCGAGCCGAGAAATCCCCCGAACGCAATTTCCGCAGCCCCCGCAGCAGATCAGCCAGTGGCTTCAGCAAGGTTCTGGTAGAAATCGTAATCAGCAGTGCGCTAAGAAGCACGACGCCAATTCCGGCAATAACAAAGATATGGATGATGTCTTTGTTTTTGCGTTGAATTTCCTCCAGAGAAACCCCTCCATATAACGTGAAGCCTGCCGGTTCCAGACGATGGCGGACAAATAAATAGGTGACCCCACTCATCTTGACATATTGGGGATCGCCGGCTTCGATCAAGCGCATGAGTTGTTCCGTCTCCTCCTGATTCATATTGGCGTAGAGCAGTCCCTCCAGAGGTTCCAGCAGCAGTACCTTACCGTTGCCGTTCTCCGTAAGATCCCGCAGCACTTTGGACACCAGTCTTTCCTCCATGACCACCACCATGGTTCCGTACGGAATCAGCTTATCATTGAGCATCCGTCTGGCGGCAATTAGCACCGTCCGGCGTCCGCCAGGATCGACACTACTAGGCAGACTGGCCCGTCCCCAGACCAAGTTCCCCCGATGCGATTCCAGCTTGCCCATCAACATGGCCATTTCTTCAGGTCCGGGTTCCCCTGACGCCCCATTTTGGGAGCGAATAGCCAAATCTCCATTTTCATTGAACAGAAAGATGGAACGAATCGACGGCGTATCCACTTGCAGCGTGATCAACTGCTCCTCCACGTACTTACGGTTCTTGTATTGCGTATAGAGATCCCCTCCGGGATCAAGGCTCTCTGTGACGAACATTTCTATAGAAGGGTTCAGTATAATGGATTGGGATACCCGGCTTACCTCTTGGAAGGTGAGTTCCAATCGGGCCAAAGCCTGTTCATTGGCAATGGAGAACTGCTTGCTGATCTCGTCCTCCATCAATTGGACATTTAAGCGGTAGACCAGCCACCCCGCTAATGCAAAGGCTAATGTGACCATACACGAGAGCAGTACAATCAGCTTCAACTTGAAGCTGCCCTTCATTTCTCCGGCAATTCTCCCCGGCCAACTTATCGGATTCAGTCTGGCTCCCTCCCCCAAACGATGATGTAATCCGATTGTAATCCCTTTCATCCTGAATTAAAACAAAACTTGGCCCGGCTTCTACCGGACCAAGTCCTTATTCTATTCCCGGTGCTCCGTCCGAACTTTACTTTAGTTGGGAGCGGACCATTTCCAGTACATCATCGCCCAGGAAGGCCGTGTCTTTATTTTCTTGATACCACGTATTCATGTATTCCTCAATCTGCTTGCCACCGCCTTTCTCCCAGGCTGCTTTAGCATCCGCAATAGCCTGCTCGGCCGTATATTTGGACCCGCCTATGATTCCTTTGACAATGATGTCGCTCACTTCTTTGTTCACGTTGGTACTGATAACCACCAGGTCGCTTGGCAGAACCGGCATATGCTCGTAGTGACTCAGAGCGGGATATTTGGCGTCCGGATTGAGCAAGAACTGGTCTGCCTGCTTCATCATCTCCAGCCCCGCCTTCTGATCCGGATCCTCTACATTAAATGCCGATACGGAGGTCAAAGATTCGTTCTGCGGGAGAGAATAGAACATGGTGTAGTCCGCGGCCCAATCCACTTCCTTCGTATTCTTGTCGGGATCAATCACGATGGGCGCACCGTCCGCTGACTTGTTCCAATGTTCTCCCTCCAGCCCCTTTCTCAACGTCAGCGCCGTATCCGGCTGGAGCATAAAGTTGATATATTCCATCACAGCCTTGGGATCTTTGGCTGCGGCGTTAACCACCGTTGTCATCTGAATCGGGTTGGTCACGTGATGGGTAAACTGTCCCACAGGAGACTCGGGCTGCATCATCGGCGCAATTTCCGCATCCGGGACCACCTTTCTGATGGTCTTGATATCGGTGACCGTACTCTCAAACCAGTTGTTGATTTGCGGAGGAAGGAAAACGCCCACCTTGCCGTTCAAATAATCCTTCTTGGCTTTGGAACCGTTCGTGTCCGCCAGGTAATCCGGGTCGATCAGTCTTTCGTCGAACAGTCTCTTCTTGAATTTCGTCGCCTCCAGCGTGTTATCCCAGCTGCGGATGATTTTGTCGTCAGCCGAGATGGCCCAACCGCTCGAGCCGAACATGGAATCGACCATGCCGCCGGAGGTATAGCTTATATTCGTTCCGTACGTATCCTTCTTGCCGTTGCCGTCAGGATCTTGCTCTACAAAAGCCTTCAAGACTGTAATCAGCTCTTCGGTCGTCTTCGGCACCTCTAGGTTCAGCTTTTTCAACCAATCCACCCGGATAAACGCCACGCTTTGCAGATGGGGCTCGTTAATTTTGCCGATTTCGTAAAGCTTGCCATCCGGCTTGGTGCCCACCTCGCGCAACTGGGGATACTTCTCCAGCAATTTTTCATATTCAGGGACATACTGCAAGTAATCGTCCAGGGGCAGCAGTTGCTTCTGCTGATATAGGGAATCCCTGAAGCCCGTATCATAATCATTGATCATATCCGGCGCGCTGCCGGATGCGAACATCACATTTAGCTTCTGAGTCGATTCCGACCGGAGCACGGGCACAAACTTGGCCTCCACCGGAGAATGTTCATTAATCCATTTAGTCCAGCGGTTCTCCTCCACGGTTCCCTCCGCGGCCGGGATATTGCCTCTGTCATAGTTTGACACGGTAATGACAGGTTTATCTCCGCTTTGCCCCTCTTCTTTTGGCTGGCTGCAGCCGGCAGCCCCCACCGTCAACACGATAGCCAGTACTGTGGATGACCAGACCCTTTTGTTCCACTTGGATGTTTGTTTTAACATTTACAAGCTCCTCTCGACCCATGATCTATAATGAATGGATTTGTTGCCGCTAACCTTTAATGGAACCCAGCATAATCCCTTGAACGAAATACTTTTGCAAAAACGGATATACCACTAGCATCGGCACTACCATCACCATAACGCCTACCGCCTTCAGTTTCTCGGAGATCAGCTCCTGCTGCTGCATGATATCCATCGCCATCATATTGTCCATGCTCTGAATCTGCAGCATGCTCTGGACAATGACCGTGAGATTCTGCAGTTCCGTTCGATTGATGTAAAGAATGACATTCATGAACATGTTCCAGTAACCAACGCCGTAGAATAACGTCAATGTGGCCAGCATGGGCAGGGATAAAGGCAAAATAATGCGCAAAAGCAGTTGCGTCTCTCCGCAGCCGTCAATCTGAGCCGATTCCGTCACTTCACTCGGAATGTTTTCAAAGAAGCTTTTCATGATTAACATGTTATAGGTACTGATCAGCCCAACGAACCATAAGGACCAGTACGTGTTCGTCAAATGCAGATTGTTCATCACTAGATACGTGGGAATCATGCCGCCGCTGAACAACATCGTAAACAGCGCGGCCGTTGTGAGCGGCTTGCGGGCATACAGATAGCGGCGGGACAAAGGATACGCCGTCAGAACCGTAGTCAGCATGCTAAGCGCCGTTCCGCCCAATGTGATGATGACGCTGTTGCCAAACGCCCGCAAGGCTGGCGTGTTCTGAAAAAAATATTTGTAAGCGGTAAAATCAAGGCCCACCGGCCAGAACAAGACTTGTCCCAGATCCACTGCCTGCCCTTCGCTTATGGACAAAGCGATCAAATGCAGGAAAGGCAGAATGCAGGTGAGTGCGATGATAATTAAAACCGTGTGAACGAAGACCGAAAAAACCCTTCCGCTAGCCGACTCTCTCAATGCAGGTCCCCTCCCTTAAAGTTTTGTGAGCCTTGCTTTCCGGATAAGCTTCGTACAAAACTTGCTTCGGAAGCATGGGCTAGAATAATCCCTGGTCGAATTTCCTGGCCAGTGCGTTAGCCGACAACAGCAGCACCAAGCCGACAATGGACTCGAATAGACCCATGGCCGTGGTCAGACTGAATTGGGCCTTCTGCAGCCCCACTTTGTACACATAGGTGCTGATGACCTCGGCTTTTTCCAGGACTGTGGGATTCTGCAAGTTGTAAACCTGGTCGAACCCTACCTCCATCAAGCGGCCCATGCCCAGGATCAGCAGAAGGATAATCGTAGGACGGAGGCCCGGCAGCGTAATATGCCAAATCTGTCTCAGCTTACCCGCGCCGTCCAAGGCGGTGGATTCATACAAGCTGGGATCAATGGACGAAAGGGCGGCGAGATAGATAATGGCACCGAACCCCATTTCCTTCCACATCCCGGAGCCGATAAAGATCGCGACCCAGGATTCGATGCGATACAAAAACGGCACCGGCTCCATTCCCCATTGCTCCAGCAGCTTGTTAACGGTGCCGCCGTCGATCGAAAACAAGGTGAGAACCAGCCCTGCTACGATGACCCATGACAGAAAGTGGGGAAGATAAATAATCGTTTGAATCCATCGCTTCAGCCATCTTTTTCGAACCTCATTCAGCGCGATGGCGATAATGATCGGCGCGGGAAAACCGAAGATCAGATTCAGAATACTTAATTCGAGGGTATTCCAGATGATCTGCAGCGTAGCGTCGGACTGAAATAAAATCTTGAAATACTTGAGTCCCACCCAAGGGCTGGACAAAATGCCATCGCGGAAATTGTAATCCTTGAAAGCGATCACAAGACCGCCCATAGGAAGATACCGGAATATCACGTAATACAGGATCCCCGGTACGAGCATGAGGAACAGCGGAATATTCTGCCGAAACCTCCTGGTCTCGTAAAAGGCTTGTTTGGCCATCGGCACACTGTCCGTTTCGGCGGTCGCAGGTGTTGTTGGCATGTTCTAACCTTCTTTCTTGGTTAATTGCTTTTCGATGATGTTTATACTGTATCGCAGTCCCACCGGTGCATACCTTAAGAATCTCTAGGTTTTTCTATAGTTTTTTTTGTTTTTCACGTACAGAAAAAAAAGGACGCGAATTCGCTCGCGTCCTTTTTTGGCGCTTCCCTTTCCCGTTTGCGTTAGCTTTTCATTTAAATGCCAGAGCTTAATGCTTCCTTCAAATTATTGCCGGGACAACAAGAAGCGTCCGTCCCTAAGTAAATAGTTTGCCGCATCGTTCGATATGTGTTCTCCGTCTTGCGCCCGCACCTCGTTAACAAAACTGTTCAAATTGCCATTCTCCAGTTTTTTCTGCAGGCTACGGGCGATTCCGGCATTATCGATTTCCTTGCTCTTGGCAAAACGCGTCACTAATGCCTTTAATGAATTGATACTTGCCACGGTATGGAAAACAACGGTTTTACTGCCTGAATTGCCGGCTAGATCAACTGAAGACACCTCAAGCGTATGTGTTCCCAGCGGCAATGAAAAGAGTGGGATCGTCGTGCCGATCGGATAGGAATACGTATCCAGCGTCACCGTCGTCTTGCTGTTGTCGACCCCTGATGCCGTATCCAACGTAGTCACTAAAGGGGTCAAATCCTCGCTATCTTCATAGGTGCCGCCATCTCCAGGAATGACAACTTCTATAGTCGGGTCTTTCGTATCCAGCTTAAAGCTGACGGCTTTCGCCATCTCCTCATTCCCTGCTGGATCAACCGAACGATAGGTAACTGTGTAAGTGCCGTCTTGGCTGAATGTGATTGGTGCCGTATAGGTTTGCCAAGTTGTCCCGCCGTCCAGACTGTAGTCGGTTTTTGCAACGCTATCCCGTGGAGCTTTTGCTGACAAACTTACCGTTACCGGATGCGTATACCAGCCATTTTGGCCATTCGGAACTTCTGGCGAAAGAGCCGCGGATGTGATCGGCGCAGTTTTCGATCCTCCCGTAACCATGACTTTGAAATCGTCGAAGTCGATTGAAGCGTTAGCGTAGCCGTCGATGCCGAACAGCTGGCCGGTCAACTTACTGCCGCCTGTATGGCGGAAGAGGAAGTCAGTGGCCGCCGGAACAGGATCATCGTTAATATAAACGGTATAAGTCTTGGCGTCCCAGTTTGCCACCATTTTAATTTTGTACCATGTATTGTATGAAGTGTTCTTGACCGGCTTCTTGGACCCCCCATTCTGTACGATGATTTTACCCGTATCAAAAGCTGTGACCATGGAATAATTGCCGGTGCCGCTGTCATTTCTCACCATGGCACCATTGGCGTACTGAAAGCTGCTGTTTAATCTGGCACGATATTCGATGACGATGCGCTGATCCGCTTCTGCCTTGACCTCGCCTGCAAACGGCAGGAACAAATTTGCCTTGCCCGCAACAGCGGTTGTGGTCAGTCGAAGGAACTTATTCCCGTCCTCTTCTTGCACAGTGGCAGTAGCGCCATTGGTTAGAGCTTCGGTGGTAATGCCGTAAGGGTACTTGCCCGTCTCATCGCCGGAGAAATCCCGGTAGGCGTTATAGGTCACGCCATCCTCGGTAAGGTTAAGTGAGCCAAGCAGGGCTGCTTCCGCTTCAGCAAGGCGATCCAGCGCCTCCTCAAACTGCTCTTCACGCAGATCAGGGTCTACAGACATCTCTTCCGCATGATCCAGCTCAGCCAAGAGAGCATTATACGCATCTTGACTATAGGTTCCCAAGCCTTCGCCCAGCGGATAAGAGAAACCGACTATCCTGCTGCGCATGTTATCTACAATCTCATCAAGACCCCATCCCGGGATCACTTCTACGGAAACGGCAGCAGGAATCTTCTCGCCATTCAGTGTTAATATGACAGGCACCTGAATCGTGCCAAGTGAGTTGAAGTGTATTCCTTCCAGCTTCCAGCTGACCTCGGCGATGCTTATCTCACCCTTGTAATTGACGTCAACAACGCCGGGCAGCCTCGGTGTCACTCCGGAGGGAGTTTTTACTTGAGAAATAATCTGAGGAACCTGAGACGGATCGGGTGTTACTGTTAAGTTGAATTTTGCTTCCTTGCCGCCGTATACGGCTGTAATCACCGTATCCCCCGGCCCAGTGTCATATACCTGACCGGTGACCGTAACCTTGGCCACGTCTGGTTTGCTGCTGAAGTACGTGGCGTCAGCCGACACATCCTGGACTTCATAGGTGTTGTAGCGAGCTGTTAACTGCAGTTGCCCTGTCAGCCCGCTGGTCAGGATGTTGTTCAATCCGCTGATGGCAATGGACTGCACAGACTTAGGTTCAGCGGCAACGGTAACCGTGGCTGTGGCCGTCTTTCCGTTATATGTCGCGGTGATCGTGGCGCTGCCTGCCTTGAGTCCTTTGACCCCCATCCCATCAATATCAGCAACCTCTTTGTTGGAAGAACTGAAGGAAACTCCGCTGTCCACAGGGGAATAGGTAGTGCCTGTTACCGTATACACGGGCAAACTGCGGCTTTCACCTAACCCCAGCGTGTACCCCGGAGAATCGAATAGAATTTCCGACGCAACATCAAGCTTGAATATATCCATGCTGTCAATTTCGGCAAGGTTGGCACCCGTCGAGAAACGGATGGTATTGTTGCCTTGTTTAAGATAGACTTTCACCGTGGAGGCTCCCCAACGATTCCAGCCGGAATAGACGATGTTCAAACGGGCGCCGGAACTGCCGTTTACCGACAAGATATGTGAAGCATCCACCCCATTCGATGAGCCGTTGGCATTGCGCACAGACAGCACATAAAATCCCGCCTCTGGCACGTTGACTGTAAACTGGGCATAATCATTGGCGTTCTTGATATTGGCGATCTTTTTCCCGTCGGAAGCGGTACCTTCCCACCAAACGCCGGGGCCGGTTCCGCCGCTGGGATCTTTCACCAACAGGGCTGCTTCCGCCTCATAGCGCTGACGTGCCGGCTCCCCTGAAGGCTTGGCAATCGGTTTGTTTGGATCGACGGGCTCTCCCAGGTTTGGCGTTCCGTCTGCGTTCCAGATGAATTTCTGCGCTCGGACATTGCGGGTCCACCCTGATCCTGGCCAGCGGGCGGAATGGTAGATAATCCAGTCCTCACTGCCGTCGGGAGAGGTGGTGAGACTGTGGTGACCCGGGCCATAAACGCCATTGGCGCTGGAGAAAATCGGATTGTCCTGTTTTACCCAGGAGCTGGGGTTCATCAAATCGTCGCCAATCTTGGCCGTGATCAGTCCGAGGCAGTAACTGTCTGTCCAGCTTCCGTTTGCGGAATAGACCAAGTTGATGGTGTTACCGCGTATATTGACTTGGGGACCTTCGTTGATCCTGCCCGGGGACGTTTCCCAATCATGGTCAGGCGTCGAAATCAATACCCGCTGCGAGCTGATGGTCCGTGGATCGCTCATTTCCGCTATATATAGATTTTGGAAACTCCCATCCGTTTCCTCCCAGCCGGACCAGATGAAATAGTGTTTCTCATTTACAGTCAGCACCGTGCCGTCGATCGCCCAGCGGTCCGTGGAATCGGTTATTTTCCCTTTGAACTCCCAGGTTCCGGTCATCGGACTCTCACTGGCGTTCTCCAGCACATACATGCGGTGGTTTGCGTTGGTTCCGTTGTCAGCCGCGAAGTAAATATACCATTTGTATTTGCCATCGGTATCTTTGAGATAGTGCATTTCGGGCGCCCAAACATTGGAACTGTACATGGTACCCTTAACCGGTGTCCAGGCTAGGCTCCTCTCGCCCGCTTCAATGCCGGTAATGGTCATCGATCTGCGGATCATGATGCCGCTGGCGTTGACAAAGACGTTGTAATAATAGCCGTCCGTATGCTTGTAAACCCAAGGGTCGGCTCCTACCTGCATAATCGTGTTATAGAAATTTGACACCTCCGACACCGCCGTTGTCGACGCCGACATCGAATCTTTCGCATCGGGCGCCCTGTCTGCCGCCGCAGCCGCTCCGCTCCATTGCGGCAGCGGCAGCATCAGCAGCACCGCGAGACAAAGCAGCAGGTACCTGAATCTTTTCCTGAGCATTAACAGTCCTCCTTGGAATCATATAGCTCTCAGCATTCACCGAAAACACTTTACACTCCTTATTTGCTTTATTGCCGGCGATTCGTCCGAACGTATCTTCTTCGCACCCCCAGGTTCAGTTTTTTCAACCAATCCATCCGGATGAACCCCTTGAAAGCGATTTCAATCCCACCCATAGAAAAATACCGGTAAAAGGCGTGTTTGGCCTTCGGAACGCTGTCCATTCCGGCGGCTGCAGGTTGTTGGCATGTTCTAACCTTCTTTCTTGGTTGAATGCTTATCGATATCGTGTATACTGTACCGCAGTCCTTCCAGTTCAAACCTTAAAATTCTCCAGGTTTTTCTTTAGATTTTTTTGTTTTTCGCATACAGATAAAGGGACGCGAAATCTGGTCATAGCCCTGCCAAGTAAACACTTCCTCTAAATAAAGACGTACAGCCTGCCTTGATCTCAACTGATAGGGGGATAAGTGAATCAGAACCCTACTAAGGAAGAGGCAAGAAGGAAACCAGGAAAAGGGGCCCCCTGCCGCGAAGCGGCAACAAGAGCCCGGAAGGGACGCCTCTAATTGGTCGGTCGACCGCTACTTGCACGCATGTCGGCAGGCAACTCGAATCGGCTGTAGCTCTCCATCCTGAACGGAAGGGTCGGCGATGCCCAAGGAAGCGGGTATTCACTGTACAGTTGCCTCTTCGCCGCCACATCCCTCATCTTATCGGACAAGCCGGACAGCAAGCGCACCGTGGAGTCGCTATCCTCCTGCTCGGTCACGAACCGGCCGGGTATGGGGCGAACGGCGCGGGCCGACTCATAGGCTCCATTGGATACCAGTACGAAGCTTCGGCACGCCTCGATCGGTGAGAAGAGCGTCCTGCCCGGGGTCTCGATCGCTTCCAGCAGGTTCTGATACATGTTGCGCATCAAATCGGCCGGGCCAAACGCCAAATCTTCTTCGCCATCCTGCGCGCGAATCGTCAGCTTGTTCTGGTAATTCCAATGTGCCTCCCCGCGCGTCCCGTACACAGCAATGGAAGGCACTTCACTCGTTTCGTGGCAAAGCATGGCGTAAAAATGAACGCTCGCTTCGTTAGCCATAACGACTCGAATACAGGAGATGTCGTCCCCCTCGATGTCGTTGACATGGTAAAGCTCGGCCTGCACCGATTCCGGGTGTAAACCTGGGGCGCCTTCGACTCCGGCCGCCAGCAAGCAATTGTGCAGCAAGTGAGCGAACGGATTGTTGAACGTCCCGTCCAACACATACTGGCCGTCGCTGACCAGTTTGCCGGCCCAGCGGGTTCGGTCGTAGTACGAGCGAGAGCGTTTCCACATACCAACGCCGACCACATGCTCCACATGCCCGAGCACGCCGGAGCCAAGCCTTTCCAGCAACGTTCGGAACGCCTGACCCGACGTATTCTGGAAGTTCACCTGGCACAAGCGGCCGGTCTCCCGCTGCACGGCGATCATCTCGTCCAGATCTTGTATCGTTATCGCCGGCGGCTTCTCCACCAGCACGTGAAAGCCCATCCGCATCACCTGGATGCACATCGGCTTGTGGGTGGGGATCGGCGTGACAATCACGACGAAATCGATGTCCGGATGAAGCGTGAGCATCTGCACATAGTCCGTATAATGGATGGCCCCAAGCGCGGTCAGCTTACCGTAAGACTCCTGATGAGCGTCGACATTCGGCTCCGCAAAAGCGACAACCTGCAGGCTGCCCTCTCCGGCCAGCTTCTGCATGATATTCACATGCTGAGCGCCGAATCCCCCGATCCCGATCAGCGTGGTGCGACAAATCTTCACATTCCTTCCCTCCATTACCTATGCCTTGACAAGCCGGGAAGCGATTCTCCCGGCTAGCCAAAGCCGTAAATAAAAATTCATATCATACGTACTGCAAGTAACGTTCCTTGATTAGCGCGAGCGCTTTGTCTCCCGGCATATCCCATACTTGCTGGTTAAAGATTTCCACCTCGATCGCCCCCGAGTATCCGGCCGTCTCGACGGCATGTCGCATCCGGCGCAGCTCGATAACGCCGTCCCCCATCATCCCTCTGCCCATTAGCAGGTCGGGTACCGGCACGATCCAATCGGAAACGTGGAAACCGAGTATCCGCCCTCTGGCACGCTCAATTTGCGCGTATAGCCCAGGATCCCACCAGACGTGGAACGCGTCGACAACGACGCCGACGTCCTGCGGGTCGTGCTGCTCCGCGAGCGTGTTGGCTTGCGCCAGCGTATTGATGACGGAGCGTTCAGCGGCGTACATCGGGTGCAACGGCTCGATGCCGAGCTTGACTCCGTGCGAGCGAGCGAACGGCACGAGCTCCGCGATCGCCTCTTCGACCGTCTTGCGGGCAAAATCGATATCCCGGTCCGGAGCTGGTCCGCAAACGAGCACGAGTACGTCGGTGCCGAGCTCAGCCGCTTCCTCGACAGCCCGACGGTTGTCGTCCATCCGCTCTTTGCGCGCAGCCGCGGTGGCCGCCGGAAAATAACCTCCGCGGCACAGGCTGGAGACGCGCAGGCCCGCGTCCCGCACAAGCCGCTTGCTCTCGGCCAGGCCGGTCTCGGCCACTTTATGCCGCCACAGCGCGATCCAAGGCACTTCCGCGTGAACGCATGCTTCCACGGCCTCGCGCATATCCAGCCGATCGGTCGTAATCTGGTTCAAGCTGAGTCTGTCTATGGAACGAAGCAGTTCCATGCTGATCCCTCCCGGATTTCAAATATTGCTATAAAAGATTACGGTCGAATACCTGCCAGCGCTAAGACAGGTTTCATCCGTTCGGCGGCAAGCTCTGGATCGGCCAATAGCCCGGCCCGGTCGGCAAGCACGAACAGCTCGGCCAAATGGACGATCGAGCGCGATCCCTCCGCTCCCCCGATCATGCGGAAATGCGGTTGGTGGCCGTTCAAGTAGGCCATGAACACAATTCCCGTCTTGTAGGCGAACGTCGGCTTCTGGAAAATATGGCGCGACAGGGCGACGGTAGGCTCCATAATCGCCCCATAACTGACCAGGTCGCCCGCGTCGAGCGCATGAAGCGCCTGGGAAGCGGCCGGAGCGATCGCGTCGAATATGCCGAGGAGCGCATGGCTGTAGCCCTGCTCATCACCCTTGATCAGCTCCGGGTAGTTGAAGTCGTCGCCGGTGTACATCTTGACGCCTTCCGGCAGTAGCCGACGCATCTTGATTTCTTTACCGGCATCGAGCAGCGAGATTTTAATCCCGTCGACCTTGTCCGCGTTTGCCCGAATGACGCGCAAACAAACGTCCATCGCCTCATCCGGATCGTCCTTGCACCCCCAATAGCCGGCCAGAGCGGGATCGAACATGTCGCCAAGCCAATGCAGGATAACCGGCTGTTTCACTTGTCCTAAAATGCGCCCATACACCCGCTCGTAGTCCTCTGGCCCTTTCGCGCAAGCGGCAAGTGCGCGGCTCGCCATCAGAATGACTTGACCGCCCTCGCCTTCAATGAAGCCAACTTGCTCTTCATAGGCAGCTTCCACGTCGTATATCGTGACCGACGGTCCCGGGAGCAGATGATCGGTTCCCGCGCCGCAGGCGATTTTGCCGCCAACCGAGCACGCTTCCGCGATCGAAGCGCGGATAAGCTCCTTCGAGCGGTTCCAGTCGAGGCCCATCCCGCGCTGCGCGGTATCCATCGCTTCCGCCACAGCCAGACCGAGCGACCACAGATGGTGCCGGTAGGCGAGGGTCGAGTTCCAATCGATCTGCGTGTGATGCAGCGGATCGGCATCCGCAAACGGATCGCAGACGACATGGGCGGCCGAGAAGGCGATACGGCCCGTAAACGGCTTGGTCGACACAGCAAACGAGCCGGCTTTGCCAAGAGCATATTCATACAACGCTCCCCCTGCGCGGGGGAGGAGCAGCGATTTAGTCATCTGTACTCTCCTCCTTTACAGGCTTAGCTTCGGCACGTCGATCCAGCGGCGCTTCTGCCACGACTGTAAGCTGAGATCGGCAAGCTGGGTGCCCTTCGCACCTTCGAGCAGATCCCACGGGAACGACGTGTCGATGACGACATGCTTCAAGAACATTTCCCATTGCACCTTGAACGCGTTGTCGAACGACGCGTTGTCCGGCACCTGCACCCATTGGTCGCGGAACTGGAATGGATTCGGAATGTCCGGATTCCATACTGGCTTCGGCGTGTTGACCCGATGCTGCGTCTTGCAGTCGCGCAAGCCCGCCACGGCGCTGCCTTCGGTGCCGTCGACCGTAACCGTAAGCAGATCGTCTCGATCTACGCGCACCGCCCAGGACGAGTTGGCCTGCACGATAATGCCGCCTTCCAGCTCAAACATGGCGTACGCCGCATCATCTGCCGTGCAGTCGTAGGGAACGCCCTGCTCGTCCAAACGTTTCGGAATATGCGTAGCGGCAAGACAGGATACAGCCTTCACTTCCCCGAACAAATTCTCGAGCACATAGCGCCAGTGTGCAAACATGTCGACGATAATGCCACCACCGTCTTCCTTGCGGTAGTTCCATGAAGGCCGCTGACCTGGCTGCCAGTCGCCCTCAAATACCCAATAGCCGAACTCCATCCGCACGGACAAGATGCGCCCGAAGAAGCCGGAGTCGATCAAGCGCTTCAGCTTAAGCAATCCGGGTAAAAATAGCTTGTCTTGCACGACGCCGTTTCTCACCCCCGCCTCGGTTGCGATGCGGGCCAGTTCGAGCGCTCCTTCGAGATCGACGGCCGTCGGCTTCTCGCAATAAATATGCTTGCCCGCCGCGATCGCCTGCTTGATGCTTTCCGCGCGGCGCACCGTCGTCTGGCTGTCGAAATAAATTTCATTGTACGGATCGGTAAGGCATGCTTCAAGATCGGTGCTCCAACGCTCGACGCCGTGGGCAGCGGCCAGCGCCTGCAGCTTGTTCTCCTGCCGGCCGACCAGAATCGGGTCGGGCATTATGACGTCTCCGCCCGGTAGCGCGACGCCCCCCTGCTTGCGAATCGCAAGAATCGAACGGATCAAATGCTGGTTGGTTCCCATCCGTCCGGTAACGCCGTTCATAATAATGCCGATGTTGCGAACTGCCATCGTTCATTGCTCCCTTCGCTTCGTATAACCGTATTGTAGTCGATGCGAAACCGCTTTTCTTACGATTCTGGGAACACGATTCTCAATTTCGGAAGCGAATTGTTCGAGCGAAAAACAATATCCCCCGCCGGCGCTTAGCCGATGGGGGATGAAGGGGAAATTACGTTTCTATCAATCGGCCGGTCGTCCGCTGATCGCATTCTTGTTCGTTTGATCGCACGTTTGTGTGCTCGTTTGTTCGTTTGACGGAAGGCTCCCTGCCTACTCGGCTTGAGCGGGCGCATTCAGCTCCCGGTACGCTTTCGGCGACAGCTTGGCGACAGCTTTGAACGACCGGTAAAACGTGGACACGGAGTCGTAACCGACCTCGAAGCAGATCAAAATAATGTCCTTGCCCGTTTCCGCCAGCAGCTTCTGGGCGACACGGATGCGTACCTCGGTCAAATATTGCATCGGCGTCATGTCGTACCGTTCCTTGAAGATGTTGTTGACGTGCCGTGTGCTGATGCCCAGCTTGGAGGCGATGTCCCCCGCGGTCAGCGGATCAAAATACTTCGAATCGATATAGCTGCGAATTTTCTCGGCGCGAAGCCTGTTGGAGCTGGAGCGCGTTCCGGCGGCCTCCGTTCCGGCCGATCGAACCAGCAAGAGCAGCAGCTGAGACAGCTGGACTTTGAGCGAAAGCCGGACGAGCGGCGACAGCTCCCTGGACTGCTCGAACAGCATTTTCCTCAGCAACTGACGCAGCTCGCTCGCGGCAAACAATCCCGGCTTCATCAGACAGGAGGCCTGGAAATGGGCGTGCAGCAGCTGCCCCCTCATATCCGGATCGAGCACCGCCTCGTCAAACGCCAACACTAGCAAGGTAAGCCTGGAGTCGGACATGACCGAGTGGACGGAATACGGCACGATCAGCGCCGTTTCGTCGACCGCCAGCTTCCGTAATTCCCCCCCAAGCCGGATAGCGCCTTCGCCCTCAAGCACAAACAGCAGCTGGTGCGTCTGGTGATAGTGCTCGGACACGAGATGTCCGCCCGTATGCTTCTGCTCGTATAAGTCTATCGCATTCCTGGACAAGTCGATCCATTTAATAGTCACGGCGAAGCCTCCGTTTTTTAAAGCGTTTCATTTAAAGCCATTTTAGCGCGAACGGCGGCTTCGGTACAACATTTTAGAATAAGCGCATCCCGGACACCGCAAGTACCCCCGTGCTGCAGCTTTATTGAGGTCTTCAGGTCCATCTGTCCATGCGGTTCGCTCCTTTTTTCGTGGAAAAAGAATTAGGGGCGATCATTAACGTCACATCCGGGCTGGCTTTTACACCATTTACGATGGCCCTTATTTACTCAACCAGCAATGGTTTGAAACGGTTAGTTGTGGCTGTTCACGGCGTCAAAGGATTAAGTAGATTATAAAGGGAGGAGCTTTTCAAGGCATAGCTCAGACGAATCCAATTTCACCCTTACAAAATAAAATTTGCAGAAATTCAATTGGCTTTCTCACTAATTTCCTATTTACTCATCATGCATTCGTTTTACCTGATCCATTTTCACCAATCAGAGTGTTTACCTCATGTGTGAATTTAAAATCCACATTTTTATAGTTTCTAAAGTTACATATGGTTAATTTAAAAATATGCATTGAGGTGGACCTCCCAAAAACCCCTTTTTCTATATTCCACCATACGAATACAATAACAACTCATAAAAATTTTATGAGCAGAGAATAGCGATGCTCCTACTCCAAGAAGAATTCGCTGACACGAACACTTCCGATCCCGTCCGCGTGCTCGCACAACAAGGCTCGAATACGTATCAATTTTGTCAATTGGCACGCCACTTGAAACCAGTAGCCTTTTTATGTCCTCATTACTATAGTTATGCCCAAGAAACGCTAGCACAGCTCTAAAATCATTAGCAGAAACTTTATTGCCCTTCAAATCGATTTCATCACTACAAATATCTATTCCATAATTTTCAGTATCTGCCTTCCTTGACATGAATACTTTTCAAAAAGATTCGTAATTTCTTGTTTAATATTTTCTAGTCGTATATGTTTACGTCCCCCCCAGGTATTGCTTCCATTTTATCGTTTGGGCTTTACAAAGTGTAGGAAAGTGATTGTATAGTGTTTTTTTATTACAACCAATTTCATCGGCGATCGCTTGTACGTGCATATATCCATTGGTTGAGAGCATTTTTTCTTATTTGGAATGTTATTTTTAAAAATGAAAGGCTGGTCAGCGAAAAATGCCCTCTCTTAAACTGTGTGGGTCCACCTTAAACTCCCGCCAGTCAAAAGCTTTTTAAGACTGGATATAAAAAAAGTCCCTTTATGGGACTTTTAACTCTCATAATTGTCAATCTGCCATTCAACGAGTCAAAACGAGATACAAGCAAAGTTAACTTTGACTGTTGTTATTTTTGCTGCAATGCATGTCATAAAGGTTCTCTTTTATTTTCACGCAAAAAAGCGACCTCACAAGGTCGCTTTTCGATTTTATGTATGGAGGCGAGGGGAGTCGAACCCCTGTCCGAAGATAACGACAACACAAGCTTCTACGGGTGTAGTGACAGATTTGATGTCACCCTAGAGACTCCCTGTCACCGGATTCCCTTCAGGTCAGCCTGATTGTCTTCTTCAGCTAGCCCCAGGCGGAGACTAGACAGCGTATCCCACTAAAGTTGAGCCCTCATCCCGGTACATGGGCGATACAGAGCGAGAGCACGCTCACAGGTTATTAAGCTGCGAAAGCGTAGTTGTTTTGTTGTTTGCCGTTTAATTGGCTTTAGCGTTGATGAAGTGGACGCGTCCCCACTACCCGCTACTCATGCCCGAACTATCCCCGTCGAATCCAAAAACGCCCCCTTAAGTTGGAGAAATGCCGGTGCTTCGCACCTTAAGCGTTCCTGCCAAAAAGGGCTATCGGATTAAACTAAAGAATATTCAGCCATAGCAGTCGATCTATGCCGCAGACTCTTTCCCTCCAAGAAAGAAGAATGCGCCAACTGTATGCTGATTGTCAAAGATCTTATTGATCTCTCTTACATCACTTAGTATATCACATTTTACATCAAAATGATATATACATTGCAGGTAACACAGCTAAAAGCTGCCATCCGGCTAGTTGCTCCATTATCTTGCAATCTTCTGCTTCTCGCGCAGTGCACGCTGGATATCGCGCTGTGCATCCTTCTTGGCGGCATCGGCACGCTTGTCGTACTGACGCTTACCTTTACCGAGGCCAAGCAACAACTTCGCATAGCCGTTACGGATGTAGACTTTCAGCGGTACAATCGCGTAGCCATCCTGCTTGGACAGGCCCAGCAGCTTGCGGATCTGCTCCTTATGCAGCAGCAGCTTCCGTGTACGCGTAGGGTCCGTTGGGTTGTTACGGTTCCCCTGCTCGAACGGGCTGATATGCATGTTATGGATATGGATCTCGCCATTTCGAATGGTTGCGAACGCGTCTCCAATATTGGCACGGCCGTTCCGTATGGATTTGATCTCCGTTCCGGTCAGGACCATCCCGGCTTCATACGTATCCTCGATGAAATAATCATGGGAAGCTTTTTTGTTCTGGGCCAGAACCTTCCCGTCACTTTTCTTACCCATGGTCTCACCCCTTGTCATCAACAATGATAATGGAAAAAGGACTTCCGGCAGACCGCCAATTGCAATCTCACCAGAAGTCCATTGTATCAAACGTCAGCCTCTAAAAGCAAGGTGGGGCAAGCACCTCCAGCGTTAGTCAGGAGGAGAATGTTACTTTTTCTTCTTGCGGACAAAAGCGGCTGTGCCGTTTCCGCCCTTACTCTTCCGTTTGCGGCCACCGCCGCCACCGGAGTTGCCACCAGCATTGCCGCCTGGTGTTGGACCTTCGCCGATGAAAATCCCGCTGCCCGACGTCTTCTTGCGCCGGTTCTTCCCACCGGCACCGCCAGAGCTGCGTGCATTGCGGTCAAAGCCGAGAGCGCCGCCCCCAGCGGAGCTGTATCCGCCTTTGCCGGAGCCAAAGGCGAAGTTCGACGCCTGCTGCTCGCCAGCGCCAGCACTAGCACCCGCTCCAGCTGGCGCCTCGCCGCTGCGCTTGCCGCGGCCGCCCTGGCCGCCGGCGCTGTCACTGCGGCGTCCGCCTGGCGCGCCAGCTTCAGCCGTGCCCCGCTTAGCGCCGCGGCCCTTACCCCCGCGGGCTGCGCCATCGCGGGCACCGAATCCGCGCCCGCCATTGCCGCCGCGGTCGCCTTCGCCGCGCCCTTGGCGGCGCGGCTTCATATCCACCATCTCAAAATCGATGGTGTGATCGTCCATGTTCACCTTCGCCACGCGAACCTTCACATCATCACCGATGCGGTATACCTTCGAGGTCCGCTCCCCGATCAGCGCCATATGGCCCTCATCGAAATGATAATAATCGTCGGTCATCGCGCTGAGGCGTATCAAGCCTTCGACCGTATTCTCCAGCTCAATGAACATGCCGAAGCTGGTCACGCTGCTGATAATGCCTTCGAACTCTTCGCCGACCTTATCCAGCATGAACTCGGCTTTCTTGAGCGCTTCCGTATCGCGCTCCGCATCCACGGCTACACGCTCGCGCTCCGAGGATTGCTGAGCGATGTCAGCCATCCGACCCGCCAGATGCTCATGGCGCTTCTCATTAAGCGCGCCGCCGCTCTCCAGCACTTCCCGGATGACCCGGTGAATGACCAGATCGGGATAACGCCGAATCGGAGACGTAAAGTGAGAATAATATTCCGCAGCAAGGCCAAAGTGGCCCGTACTTTCCGCGTCATATTTCGCCTGCTTCATCGAGCGGAGCATCATCGTGCTGAGCACCGTTTGCTCCTTCGTGCCTTGAATGGCTTCCAGCAGGTTTTGCAGTGCGCGCGGATGGATCGAGTTGCCCCGTCCCTTCACCTGATGCCCAAAATTGGCCGCGAACGCCATAAAGTTCTGCAGCTTCTCCTGATCCGGGTCCTCATGAATCCGGTAGATGAACGGTACTTTGAGCCAGTGGAAATGCTCAGCCACGGTTTCGTTGGCCGCCAGCATGAATTCCTCAATGATCTGCTCCGCGATCGAGCGTTCTCTTTTGACGATATCCACGGCTTTGCCGTTCTCGTCCACAATGACCTTGGATTCCACAAAATCAAAATCCACTGCGCCACGGCGCATCCGGCGGTTCCGCAGCTTCAGCGCGAGCTCGCGCATCAAGCGGAAATCCTCCACGAGGTCACTATAGCGCTCGATCAACTCCGGATCCTCATCCACCAGGATTTTTCTCACATTGTTATACGTCATCCGTTCTTTCGTACGGATAACACTCGTAAAGATATCGTGCTTCACGACTTTCATCTGATCGTTGAATTCCATCTCACAGGACATCGTCAGACGATCCACCTGCGGATTCAAGCTGCATATGCCGTTAGACAGGCGGTGCGGCAGCATCGGAATCACCCGATCCACCAAATACACGCTGCAGCCGCGATTGTAAGCTTCCTTATCCAGCTCGGAACGCTCGCGGACGTAATAGCTGACATCGGCAATATGGACGCCTAGACGGTAATTCCCGTTCGGCAGACGTTCCACATTTACCGCATCATCGAGATCCTTGGCATCTTCACCGTCAATTGTCACAATGTTCAAGCCGCGCAAATCACGGCGTCCCTGCTGCACAATCTCATCTTCCGTAATGGAATCCGGCGCTGCATCCGCCTCAGCCAGCACTTCCTCCGGAAAACCTTCCGGCAGCTGATGCTTGCGGATAATGGACAGAATGTCGACACCCGGATCATCCTTGTGACCCAGAATCTCCACCACTTCGCCCTCTGCCGCAGCTCTTCCTTCCGGATAGCTCACCAGCTTCACCACGACCTTCACGCCATCAACGGCGCCGTTCATCGCATGCTTCGGAATAAAAATATCCCGGTTGATCCGCTTGTCATCCGGCAGCACGAAGCCATAGGCTTCATGGTTCTGGAATACACCCACGACTTGGGTGACGGCGCGCGTCACGATACGGACCACTTCGCCTTCCATTTTGCCGCCGTCGTTCTGTTTGGAACTGATCCGGATAAGCACGATATCTCCATTCATCGCACTCTTCAAGTCATTGGCATGAATGTACACATCCGGGTGCTCGCGATCATCGGGAATCAGAAAGGCAAAACCCTTAGCATGTGCCTGCAGACGTCCGCGCAGCAAATTCATCCGTTCCGGCACGCCATAACGCTGGGTGCTGGTCAGAATGATTTTTCCGGATTGCTCAAGCTCATTCAGCAGCTTCAGGAATTCCCTGAAGTCATGGGCATCCTTAATGGCAAAATGCTGCTCCAATTCCTGGTACGTCATCGGTTTGTATGCAGTTTCCCGCATAAAATTCAGTAATATTTCTTCAGTTATCATCATTATCACCTCGGGGAACCTGCAATTTCATCGTTCCGCTATCCATTCTTTACCTTCATATACTCATACCCTAGTATACACGAATTTAATCCTCGGTATCCTTCCGAACACCGTCTTAACCTATGTATTCCGAAATTCAGGCAATAAAAAACCCCCGCTCTTCCAAGAGTGAAAAAGCGAGGGTAACATTAATTGTTATTTCAACATAGCAACAACGATGGCCAAAATCATAAATCCTGCTGCAAGACCTACCGTTGTACGCTGCAGTACGAGATCCATACCGCGAGCCTTCGTTTTACCAAAAAGATGTTCCGCACCGCCGGAGATGGCACCGGCAAGACCTGCGCTTTTCCCTTTTTGGAGAAGAACGACAGTAATCAACCCGATGGAGAAAATAACAAGCAACACTTCAAAAAATACAACCATGACTTCCACCTCCTACGTATGTAAACATCTAAATTTATGATCTGAAGAGACATTCTAGATTCTACATGAAAAACAGCATTTTTATTGTACCACAGCTTTATCGAGCTGACAAGGAGTAAGCGGGAACACTATTTCAGTTCACCAAAAAAATAAATGGCCTGCCCCTCCATCGTTGGCAGACCATCTGTTTCATAGCAGCCAAGGCTGCTTTATTTCACTCGGAAGGACCCTGTGCTGATTGCCACAAGCTCGCCCTTCTCGTTCGTAATCCTGCATTCCGTTGTGACCGAACGGTGCGTCTGATGCACGATGCTTGCCGTTACGGTGAGGACACCAGCTCTGGCCGGCATGACAAAATGCACGTTCAGATTGCTCGTTACCGTCGATTCGCCCGGGCGCTCCAGCATGACGGCAATGCCCATGGCGTTATCCATTAGCGAGGAGAGTACGCCGCCATGCACGATGCCCATCATATTCATATGATGAGGCTGGGCATCCAGCGTCACAACAACCGCCTCCGAGCTGGCAGACGCAAGCTTGCAGCCGAGATATCCCCAGAAGGTGGGCTCCGCCGCTTGGGTCATGGCCCCAATGTACGCCTCCCGGTCGAATTCCGGCTGTCCGGCCTTCGTATCCGGATTGGCATTGGTATGATTCATCAGGCCGCCTCCTTTTTTCTTATGACGTCGTTAGTACTGTATCCATTTCAGCGGGATACCATGAATCGCCTATCCTGCCGACTCCGCTATTCTGCGCTTAGCCTGTTTTGCCTTCCTCTTCTTCCTCCAGCAGCTTGCGGCGCAGCACCTTGCCTACCATCGTCTTCGGCAGCGAATCGCGGAACACGTACTCGCGCGGCACCTTATAGGCAGCCAGCTGACTGCGGCAAAACTTCTCAAGGCCCGAAGGGTCCGGAGACGCGCCATCCTTCAGCACAATATAAGCTCTCACGGTTTCGCCGCGATAATCATCCTTCGTTCCGACCACGACGGCTTCCTTCACGGAAGGATGCTCATACAGCACTTCCTCGATCTCCCGAGGATAAATATTGAAACCACTTGCAATGATCATGTCTTTCTTGCGGTCGATGATCGTAAAATACCCCTCTTCGTCCATCGTGGCCATATCGCCCGTGAACAGCCAGCCGTTGCGGAGCGTATCAAACGTCTCCTCCGGCCGATTCCAGTATCCCATCATCACCTGGGGACCTTTCACGATCAGCTCGCCAGGCTCGCCGACCGGCATTTCTTCACCCGTATCGGGATCGACCACCTTGGCATCCGTATCCGGAACGGGTACGCCAATGGTGCCGATTTTTCGCTTTCCCCAGATTGGATTCACATGGGTAACCGGGGAAGCTTCGGTCAGGCCGTAGCCTTCGATCAACCGCCCTCTGGTCAGCTCCTCGAACTTATCCTGCACCTCGACCGGCAGCCCGGCAGAGCCGCTGACACAAGCATTGATCGACGACAGATCATATTCCTTGATCCGCGGGTGATTAATCAGTGCGATATACATGGTCGGCGCGCCCGGAAAGAGCGTCGGCTTCATTTTTTTGATCAGGTTCAGAATCATTGTCACTTCGAATTTCGGTACCAATATCAGCATGCCGGCACGGTAGATCGCCTGGTTCAGCAGCACGGTCAACCCGAATACGTGAAAACAGGGCAGAACCGCCAGATACCGTTCCTTCCCATCCTCCACCTGAAAGCACCAGTTGGCGGATTGCACGGTGTTGGCGATCAGATTCATATGCGTCAGCATGACGCCTTTGGGAACACCGGTCGTGCCGCCGGTATATTGGAGCAGTGCCAAGTCCGTCTCCGCCTTCACGGATTCGCAGATCGGGTCATTCGGCGCGCTCGCAAGCAGCTTTTTGAAGGCATGGACCCGGCTTCCATAGTTGACGACCGGAAGGGTACCCTCCTTCTTGGCTTTGATCGGGTAGAGAAGGTTCTTGGGGAACGGAAGGTAATCCGCCACGGACGTAACAATCATATGCTCCAGGTCCGTTTCCTCGATGACTTTCTCAACGCGGGACACAAACATATCCATCGTGATGATGATCTTGGCACCGGAATCCTTCATCTGATGCGCAATTTCCCGCTCCATATAGAGCGGGTTGGTCATGACGGCTACGGCTCCGGCCAGCAGCACGCCATAATACGACATCACCACCTGCGGGCAGTTGGGCAGCATAATCGCTACCCGGTCGCCCTTCTTAATCCCTTTGCTGCGGAGTGCGTTTGCCATACGATAGGACGACTCCAGCAGACTTCTGTAGTTGATCGTCTTGCCCATGAAATACAGGGCCGGACGGTTCGGAAACTTCTGCGCCGACGTCACAAGAAATAGTGCCAAATTCTGTTTCGGATAATCAAAAGCGGGGGCTACTTCGGGCGGATAAAACGGCAGCCAAGGCTTTGTATCCATACAAAACCAACCCTTTCCTAAGGAATGCTCCTTCTTTCCTACTCCAAGAAAAATCTCTCTCTTTTGAGGTTACTTACGCATCGTATTGGCGTTGATGCGTGTTACACCGTGTACCGCTCGTTCTTGACCACGCGGGCTGCGATGCTGCGCTTGAGGGCCACCGTATCAACCGGCGTGCAACGCGTCAGTTTCTTGAGCACCGACAGCTGCATCCGCAGCATATCCCCGGTTTCCACTGAGGCCAGCGTCTCTTTCGCGAGTGCTTCAATGCGCTGGAACGCCTCGTATGCAAACACCTGCGTCATCTCGATCATGCTGGCTGCTTTTTCCTCGGAGGTGCGTTCGATTTGCTTGCGGGTACGCAGCAGCGCACTCTCGAGGGCATAAATATCAATCATCATATCCGCCAGATTGGACAAGGTCTCCTGCTCTTTCTCCAGCTTCGTGCCGAACTTCTGTACCGCCAAACCGCCAGCGAGGAGGAAAATCTTCTTGCTCATGTCCAGGAAGTGCGCTTCCTGCTCCAGTGTACCTTCGAAGGTTTGACCAGGTACCAGCTGCAGCAGCTCACCCTGGAGACCTTGCGCTTTTTGCAGGAGCGCGATCTCGCCCTTCATGGCCTTCTTCACAAGCGTGCCCGGAATCAGGAGCCGGTTGATCTCGTTCGTGCCTTCAAAGATGCGGTTGATGCGGGAGTCCCTATAGATGCGTTCTACTTTGTACTCTTGGATATACCCATAGCCCCCGTGAATCTGCACCGCTTCGTCTGCCACATTATCGAGTCCTTCCGAACAGAACACCTTGTTGATCGAACACTCAATGGCATAGTCGGAGATCGCGGCCGCCGAATGGATGCCTGCATCCTCGCTGTTGTAATCGATGTCCTGCATCGCTTCGTCCAGCAGTCCTGCCGTACGGTACACCATGCTCTCCATCACGAAGGTGGTGATGTTCATCTCGGCCAGCTTCTTGCGCATTAGTGGGAACTGCGAGATGGGCGTATCGAACTGTTTACGTGTGTTAGCATATTTCGCGCTTAGCTCGATCGATTCCTTTGCCGCACCGACCGTGCCGGCTGCCAATTTATACCTACCGATGTTCAGGATGTTGAAGGCGATCCGGTGGCCCTTGCCAATCTCGCCGAGCAGGTTCTCCTTCGGCACCTTCACGTCTTCGAAGAAGAGCGGACGCGTCGACGAGCCTTTGATGCCCATCTTCTTCTCCTCCGGTCCGAGTGTGAAGCCCTCCATCTCCTTCTCGACAATGAACGCGGTGAAATGCTCTCCGTCAATCTTGGCGTAGACGATAAAGATATCCGCAAATCCGGCGTTAGTTATATATAGCTTCGATCCGTTCAAAATATAATAGTCTCCATCATCCGACAAGCGTGCCGTTGTTTTGGCACCCAGCGCATCCGAGCCGGAGGTCGGCTCCGTCAAGCAATAAGCCGCGATTTTGGCGCCGGTTGAGAGATCCGGCAGGTACTTCTGCTTCTGCTCGGTCGTACCGAAGAACACGATCGGCAGCGTTCCGATCCCGACATGGGCCCCGAAGGAAAGCGCAAAGGACGAACCCTTCGCCAACGCTTCGTTAATAATCGTGGAGCTGACCTTATCCAGCCCGATCCCGCCGAACGGCTCCGGTACATCGGCCCCGAGCAGGCCCAGCTCGCCTGCTTTGCGAAGCAGGTCTACCGTCATCTCGTAATTCAGCTTCTCGAGCTCTTCATCGTGCGGCACGACTTCTCCGTCGATAAAATCGCGCACCGTCTCGCCGATCATGCGATGCTCTTCCGTGAAATCCTCCGGTGTCAGGATGCGCTGCATATCGGGGTTATCGATGACAAAGCTGCCGCCTTTGATTTTCGGTTCTTTGGTTTGGTTATCGCTCATGATTGGTTTCCCCTTTCGGAATGTGGAATAAGGTGGAGTGCAATGGTGGCCTTGGTGTTGCAGGGAAGCTATATGAAATCTCACTACTTGCGCAATAGTGGTCGCTCCGGGTGCGGATTGTACTTCCGATCGCTGTTGAGTTTGGATTTCCGGGAATGAGTCTATCCATAGTAGAAATCCAAACTCAAAGGCGAACACTACGTTTCTCCAGTACAATTCCGCTCTCTCCGCTGGGTTGGCGCAAACTAGTTAGTCCCCTAAGTTCAAACCCCTGCCTCCGGCTATCTTTGCACTCCCCTGTGGTTGGAGTGAGGGTGCCGTGCCCGGTCCGTGTACGGAGCGGACACCGCACTGAGACTACATTACAGAGTGAATAGATTGGTCATGTACCAATAGAAGATCGGTAGATTTGATATCGAAAACCTAAATATCGTTTATCGAATACAATCAGAAGCATTGTTGAGCTAACGAATTCAAACCACAAACTAAACAGCTGCGAGAATCCCGCCCCATATCCCTTCAGACGCTTGGAAGGTAGCCTAACTCTGCACCACCTACTCCTTACGCCCCTGCAGCATGCACCTCAAACACCCCCGCGGCACCCATGCCGCCGCCGATACACATGCTCACAACGCCGTAGCCGCCGCCGCGGCGGGCGAGCTCGGAGACGAGGCTGACAGTCAGTTTGGCACCGGTACAGCCAAGTGGGTGACCGAGCGCAATGGCGCCGCCGTTGACGTTGACCTTGCTCTCGTCGATCCCCAGCGCGCGGATGATGTGGAGGCATTGCGAAGCGAACGCTTCGTTAATCTCGAACACATCCACCTGATCCAGCTCGATGCCCGCCATACGCAGCGCCTTCGGGATCGCTTCGACGGGGCCGACGCCCATAATCTCCGGCTCCACGCCGGCCAGGGCAAACGATTTGAAGGTAGCCAGCGGGGTAAGCCCCAGCTGCTCCGCTTTCTCGCGGCTCATAACGGCTACCGCCGCCGCGCCGTCACTTGTCTGCGACGCGTTACCCGCGGTAACCGAGCCGCCGAGGGCAAAGGCCGGCTTCAACTTGGCCAGCACATCCGGTGTCGTGTCCGGCCGGACCCCTTCATCCGTATCGCAGGCAAAGGTTTTGCTTCGCACCTTCCCCTGCTCATCGGCCGCAGCCAGTGTTACGTTCACCGGTACGATCTCGTCCCGGAACTTCCCTTCGGAGATAGCGGCTGCGGCCTTGCGGTGACTGCTGGCCGCGAAGGCATCCTGCGCTTCGCGGGTGATGCCGAAGCGGCGAGCCACCTCTTCCGCGGTGTGACCCATGCCGATGTACACCCCCGACATCTCCTCCACGATGGTCGGATGCGGGGCCGGCTTGAAGCCGGTCATCGGCACATGGCTCATGCTCTCAACGCCGCCGGCGACGATCACCTCGGCATGGCCGAGCATAATGCGCTCTGCCGCAAATGCGATCGCCTGAAGTCCCGAGGAGCAGAAGCGATTGACGGTCAATGCGGGAACCGTGACCGGATACCCCGCATACAGCGAGATAATCCGTGCAACATTCAGGCCCTGCTCGCCTTCCGGCATTGCGCAGCCGAGGATGATGTCCTCGACATCCTCTTTTTTCAGGCCCGGCGCACGCTCAATGACGGCTTCCAGTACGGCTTTGCCGAGATCCTCTACGCGTGTCTGGGCAAAACTGCCCTTCTTCGCCTTCCCCACCGGGGTGCGAGCAAGGGATACTATGACTGCTTCTCTCATGCCATTCACCTCATCAACTTAAAATGGTTGGATCCAATACCGTTTATAATTGCTGGTCGCTAATCGGCCATGAAATGAATTCGTAATGGATAGAGCTAATACAGATTAAAGTGCCGCCACTATCAAGCCTCGACAGTATGGATATCCTGCCGCCGAGTACTGTATGCACCGTTAATTTGGTGAATTGTACGTTGCGACTGATAGATTATCTCTTGGCTGTGAAGCTCTCATCGCCCTAATTTCGAAGCGGCTTGCCTTTTGCCAGCATATGCTGCATGCGCTGCTGGGTTTTGACCTCGCCGAGCAGGCTGAGGAACGCTTCGCGCTCCAGGTCGAGCAGATGCTGCTCGCTCACCACGGTTCCCGCTGGAACATCGCCGCCGGTCAGGATGTGCGCCAGCTTCTTCGCGATCAACAGATCGTGATCGCTGATATAGCCGCTTCGCTTCATGTCGATGGCGCCCATCTGAAGCACGGCCCGGCCGTCGCGGCCGACAACGCGGGCTTTGCCCGGCTGCGGCGGAACATAGCCTGCCCGGTCCATCTCTAATACCGCTTGCTTCGCTTCATGGATCCGGTAGTCCTGGTTCATGACCACCGAATCTCCGCTCCGCCCATAACCCATGCGGATCGCTTCATGTCCGCTGGTCGATGCCTTGGCCATCGCCACCATCTCGAATATTTTGTTGATCTCCGGCTGGAGGTCGCTGTCCTTATCGGGGTGACGGTTGCTGGTCATGAGCGCCAGCTCCTTGCAGCCGCCGCCTGCCGGGATGAGGCCGACCCCTGTCTCCACGAGACCAAAGTAGGTTTCCGCCGAGAAAATGATCCGGTCGGCGGGCAGGCACGCTTCCACGCCGCCGCCCAGTGTCATCCGGTGAGGCGCGGCCACAACCGGCTTCTCCAACCCCTTCAGCTTCATCATGCTGCCCTGGAACAGACGGATGATGTCATCCACCTCATCCCAGTCACCGCTCTGCGCTTCCATCAGCATGAGCATCAGGTTGGCGCCGACGCAGAAGTTGCGGCCTTCGTTCGCCAGCACCAGCCCGCGATAATTCGCTCGAACCTCTTCCACGCTCTGCTGAATCATGACCAGAATATCGGCACCGATCGCGTTGTTCGGCGAGGTGAATTCAAGACACGCAACGCCATCCCCAATATCGATCAGATTCGCCCCCGTATTCGAGCGGATGATTCGGTTTTGCGATTTGAGCGCTTGCAGCGAGATCAGCTCAGGCTGAACCTCAACGCCCTTATACTCGCCTTTGAAATAATGGAACACCTCGCCGTCCTTCTGATGATAGAAGGACTTGTTGCCGGCGGCAATCCAATCCTTCACCCAAGCCGGGACCGTCATGCCCTCCGCTTCCATTCGCTGCACGGATTCCGGCAGTCCGATCAGATCCCAGGTCTCGAATGGACCGAGCTCCCAGTTGAAGCCCCATTTCATCGCGTTGTCGATGTCCTGGATGGAATCGGCGATCTCTCCCAGCTTGTCGGCCGCATAGACAAGCACTTGCTTCAATACATTCCAGGCCAATTCCGAGTAACGGTCCTGCGTACCCAGGAATGCCTTGATCTTCCGCTTGGCTCCCTTCACCGCTTTGGCGGCTTCGATAGAAGCGGAGCTCACCTTGGCGCTCGGATTGTACTCCATCGTGGACAGGCTGAGCGATAGGATTTTGCTGCCTTGATCGCTCTTTACTTTTTTATAGAAGCCCTGGCCGCCCTTCTCACCGATCCAGCCGCGGGCGACGAGTTCATTCATGACATCGGGAACCGTGAACACATCCTTCTCGTTCCCGTCCGGCACGGAGTCGTACACATTTCTGGCAACATGGACAAACGTATCGATGCCGACCAGATCCAGCGTACGGAAGGTGGCGCTCTTCGGACGCCCGAGAACAGGACCGGTGGCCGCATCCACCTCCTCCACGGTATAGCTGTTCTTCACCATCTCCTGCAGGGTGACCAGAAGACCGTAGGTGCCGATTCGGTTCGAGATGAAATTCGGCGTATCCTTCGCCAGCACAACCCCTTTACCAAGGCGCTTCGAGCAGAATTCAACCATAAACTTCGTAATGTCCGGATCGGTGTCATAACCCGGGATAATCTCCAGCAGCTTCATATGACGCGGCGGATTGAAGAAATGGGTCCCCAGGAAGTGGCTGCGGAATTCCTCGCTGCAGTCCTCCACCATCGCATTAACGGAAATGCCGGAGGTGTTCGTGCTGACGATCGACCCTTCTTTACGCACGCCCTCAATCTGTTTGAAGATGCTTTTTTTGATCTCCAGGCGCTCCGTGACCACCTCAATGATCCAGTCCACGTCCTTCAGCTGGCTCAGATGATCCTCGGTATTGCCCGGGATGATCCGGCCCACAAAATCGGCGCTATACAGCGGAGCTGTGCTGGATCTAGGCAGAGCCGCAATGGCTTTGGTCGCAAGCCGGTTTCGTACCTTCGGATGATCCAACGACAATCCGGCTTTCTCCTCTTCGGCGGTTAAGGATTTCGGAACGATGTCGAGCAGCAGGCAGGGAATGCCGGCATTGGCGAGATGGGCGGCGATCCCCGACCCCATGACGCCAGAGCCGATCACGGCGGCTTTGGTGATGTTTCGACTTGCGACACCGGAACCGCTGACGGATTCCTTGGTAATGGTATTACTCATTGCACAACGACCTCCTGTTCATGGATTTCGGATAGACCGAATACGGATAACTCCAGGATTTCCGCGATATCTCGCGTTTTTACGCTTTCTTCCACTTCCTTCAGCTTCGTGCCGTCCTCCAGCATCGTCAGACAGAACGGACAAGCCGAACTGATCATCGTCGGGGATACGGCCAATGCCTGCTCGGTACGTGCCAGATTCACACGCTTGCCCGCGTCTTCCTCCATCCACATCTGCCCGCCTCCGGCCCCGCAGCACATCCCGTTCTCACGATTCCGCTCCATCTCCAGAAGCTCAACGCCAGGAATGGCGCGAAGCACGCTGCGCGGCTGATCGTACACATCGTTATACCGTCCCAGGTAACAGGAGTCATGATAGGTGATTTTCTCCTGTACCTGGTATTTAGGCTTAAGACGCCCTTCCTTCAACAGCTGATCCAGCAGCTCCGTATGATGAATGACCTCGGCTTCAAGCCCAAACTCCGGGTACTCGTTCTTCAAAATATTGAAGGTATGCGGACAAGCCGTCACGATTCGTTTCACATCGTACTTTTTGAATGTCTCGATGTTCTCCGTGCACAGCTGCTGGAACAGAAATTCATTGCCCATCCGGCGCGGCGTATCGCCCGAATTCTTCTCCTCGTTGCCGAGAATGGCGAAATTGACACCCGCTTCATTCATAAGCCGGACAAAGGCCTTGGTGATCTTGCGGCTTCGATTATCGTAAGAGCCCATGGAGCCAACAAAGAACAGCACGTCGAAATCCGGATTTTCCTTTACAGTCGGAATCTTCAGATCCAAAGTCCCTTCCGGATCGACCTCCTTCACCCACTTGCTCCGGTCCGCGCGGCTGATTCCCCAAGGGTTGCCTTGTCGCTCGATGTTTTGCATCGCGCGCTGGCCTTCCTGCGGCACGCTGCCCTCCATCAGAACGAGATGACGCCGGAGGTCCACGATTTTGTCAACGTGCTCATTCGCGACCGGACATTGATCCTCGCAGTTCCGGCAGGTCGTGCACGCCCAAATCTCTTCTTCCGTCATGACGCCGCCGATCAATTGAATGTCCTTCGGGTCTACGCCCTCGACCTGATGCCAGGAGCGCTTCTGCACGTCCATCGTCGGTCCGATATCGGTAATGCCCTCGCCCTTCCAGCCAACAAGGGCCAGATCCGTTGCGCCCATGGAGTGAACGCCCGGTGATCCAAACACCGAGGCAGGCATCCATGCTGATTTGGAGGTGAGCGCGGCACCTTTTTCCGTGAGATGATCCCTTAGCTTCACAATCATGTGCATCGGCGACAGCAGCTTGCCTGTATTCGAGGCCGGGCATACGTTGGTACATCTTCCACATTCAACGCAGGCATAGAAATCGAGCATCTGCTTCTGCGTAAAATCCTCAATCTTGCCTACCCCGAATGCCTCGGCCTCTTCATCCTCCAAATCCAGCTTGCTGAGCTTGCTCGGGGGATCGGTGCGGCGGACCAGAATGTTGATCGGCGCCGTAATGAGGTGAAAATGCTTCGATTGCGGCACATAGATAAGGAATGACAACAGAATCAACAGATGCAGCCACCAGAAAGCGTAATAGCAAACCGTAACCGCCACCGGCGGCATCCAGGCAAACACGGCCGCAATGCTGGAGGATATCGGTGCCATGGCCGACCACGCCAGTCCTTCCATGAGCCGTTCAAAAGCCATCGTCAGCAGCACCGAAGCCATCAGCGTAGTGATGAAAAACACGACGATGCTTGGCTTCCAGCCCCGCTTGAGCCGTTTCAGCTTCTCGCCATAGCGGCGATAGGCCGCATAACCGATAGCGAGCAGTATCAGCGCAACCGTCATCTCCTGCATGAGGATAAAGCCGGCGTGCCCCGGAATCGGCAGGCTGTGGCCGGACAATCCCTTCCAGATGATGTCGAGCGCACCGAACTGCAAAATGATAAATCCGTAAAACACGATAAAATGCATGATGCCGCTCTTGCGATCCTTAAACAGCTTGCTCTGTCCGAATACCTGGATGGCGAATTGGCTCAGGCGTTCCTTCAGATCCTTCTTCAGATTCGCTGGCTTGCCCAAACGGATATACAGGTACCGGCGATACACCACGGTGGCGAACATATACACCGCCCAACCGGTGATCAAGACAAAGAGCAGCGCGTTGATTAATGTCAGAATCATCTCTCTCAGCCCCTTGCGTTAAAAATCCTTCTTTCTTCTGATAGTCTGTTGCAGCGTCCCATTTTGTGAAGCCCCTGTCACTCCTTCCGAAACCTCTTGTCATGTGTTCATGTCGGGACATATATGAAGCGCTTTCATTAGGGGAACGAAAATAGACCTCCACATCGTGCCGTGCCGACCACGCTAAACCGAACTTCATCGTTTCTGGCTGCATCTCTTCATCCGTACATCGCGCTCATCTGTACTTGCCTGCGGATACCCAGTGACTTGTTTCTTCCGGTTGAACTGCCGTCTATTGCTCTGATATGAACGCCTTATTCTGCTGCTCTGATCCATCTGCTTCATCCATTTCGCGCTTCTTCGTAACCCATCGTTGACAACGACATGAACGTATTTTATGATGGATACAAGAAATGAATGAATATTCATTCATAATTTTAACTGTATTCTAACACCGGGGTGAGCATATGACAAGTAAAAAAAATGAAAAATACCACCTTATTCTCCAGGGCGCCCTGAAAGTATTCGCCGAGAACGGCTACCACCGGTCTCAGGTTTCCAAGATCGCCAAAGCTGCCGGCGTGGCTGACGGCACCATCTATTTATACTTTAAGAGGAAGGAGGATATCCTGATCCGCCTGTTCCAGGAGAAGCTTGGCGAGCTGGTCGGCAAATTCCACGAAAGCGTGGAAGGAACCACGGATGCCGTTGAAGCGCTGCGGACGGTGTGCAGCATCCATTTCTCGGAGCTGGAGAGCAATCCTGAGCTTGCTTATGTCACGCAGATTGAGCTGCGGCAGAGCGATCTGGAGCTGCGCAAGGAAATCGGCAGCGCATTGAAGCCATATATTGTGCTGATCGAGAATATCCTGGAACAGGGCATCAAAGAACAGAAATTCCGTTCCGATCTGAACGTCAAACTGGTGCGCAACCTGATTTTTGGCGCGATGGACGAAGCGGTAACCTCTTGGCTGATCTCCGGCCGCAAGTATTCTTTATCCGATCAGGCGGATGAGACGCTTAGCTTTTTCCTGAACGGTGTTTCCGGCGGTCAATAAGCCCCGCTGATATTCATAATTGAAGGGAGCGTTTAACCGATGAAGATTGTGGTATTGCTTAAACAGACCTTTGACACGGAGGAAAAAATTACGATTGAGAACGGATTGATTGCCGAGGATGGGGTGAAATTCGTCATCAATCCGTATGACGAGTATGCGGTGGAGGAAGCTGTGAAGCTGCGAGATGACCACGGCGGCAGCGTGACACTCCTATCCGTCGGACCGGATCGTACGGCAGAGGCTCTGCGGACGGCGCTGGCCATGGGCGCCGATGATGCCGTGCTGATCTCCGACGAGCGAATTCCGGACGATGAATATGCGGTATCGAAGGTGCTGCATGCGTATTTGTCCAAGGAAAGCCCGGATCTGATCCTTGGCGGCAACTTCTCCGTGGACCGCGGTTCGGGTCAGGTGGCCATTCGCCTGGCGAGCCTTCTCGGTATTTCGCATGCCGGCTCCATTACCAAGCTTACGCTGAACGGTACCACGGCTGAAGTCCATCGGGACGCGGAAGGCGATCTTGAAGTGCTGGAAGTTCAGCTCCCAGCGATCTTCACGGCACAGCAGGGATTGAACGAACCCCGCTATCCATCGCTGCCTGGCATCATGAAGGCAAAGAAAAAGCCATTTCAGACGTTGACCCTGGATGATCTCGGGTTATCGGAGGCCGATATCCAGCCGGCAACGAAGCAAAGCGAGCTGTCCTTGCCGCCGGAGCGTAGTGCCGGACGCATTCTGAAGGGCGAGCCTGCCGAAGTGGCACATGAGCTGGTATCCTTGCTCCGCACCCAGTCGAAAGTGATCTAATGAGCGGGTGTACGGATGTGCCCCTTTGACTCTCGCTATTGAATGCGGTTACACAGCACCGACAGAGAGCCATGTCATCATTCCGTATGTATTCTGATTGTATGGTTTACGGGATGTCCGTCATGCACGCTTTTCGCTTAATACGTTTCGCGAATCCGAGCAGCAGTGGTCGGAGGAAATCTCCTGAATTCGCTTAGGTTGCTCAGGATGGTTCAATCGTCAAACTCTCTTCACTTCAATCTCAATGGATCCTAGGAGGTTATGATATGAGCAAAACGATATTAGTGTATGCCGAGAACCGGGATGGGAAGCTGCGCCAGGTTGCCCTCGAGACGCTTGGCGCGGCTCGTTTGATTGCTGGTGACGGTGACAGCATCCGCATTCTGGTCGCAGGCTCGAATATTACCGAGGCCGTATCGGCCCTGAACACCTACGGTGCCGATACGATCTATACGGTTGAGCATGATGATTTGGAGAGCTACAATCCCGAAGCTTATATGACGGCCATTGAAGCGGTCATCAGTCAGGCGCAGCCAGATGCCGTCCTATTCGGACATACGGCGATCGGCCGCGACCTGGCACCGCTGGTGGCTGCTTCCTTGAATGCCGGACAGATCTCCGACGTAACCGTGATCGAGGCCGAAGGTGGAGAAGCGGTGTTCACACGTCCGCTCTATGCGGGTAAAGCTTTTGAGAAACGTGTCTTCCAGAACGGACCGTGGGTGGTCACGGTCCGTCCGAACAATATTCCCGCCGCGGAAGCCATCGAAGGTTCCGGCACCAGCATTGAGGACATCGCTTACCCGGCTCCTTCCCTCCGCTCCGTGGTAAAGGACGTCGTTCGCAAAACCACCGGAAAAATCGACCTCTCGGAAGCCAAAATCGTCATTTCCGGCGGTCGCGGCGTGAAGAGTGCGGAAGGCTTCCAGCCGCTGGAGGAGCTCGCGGATCTGCTCGGCGGGGCCGTCGGCGCATCGCGCGGAGCCTGTGATGCCGGCTACTGCGATTACGCGCTCCAGATCGGACAGACCGGCAAAGTGGTCACGCCCGAGATCTATATTGCCTGCGGCATTAGCGGCGCCATCCAGCATCTGGCCGGCATGAGCCAATCGCGGGTCATTATCGCCATTAACAAAGATCCTGAAGCACCGATCTTCAAGGTAGCCGATTACGGCATCGTCGGCGATCTGTTCGATATCGTCCCGCTGCTGACGGAGGAATTCCGCAAGGTCCTGGTAACGTAAGACTTCTTATTGGTTTATCCCACGGTAACATGTCAAAAAAGGCTGCTCCAAAAGGTCCAAGGGACCTGGAGCAGCCTTTTACCTCGTAAGTTTTGCCGTAACAATGCCCCCTTCGGCTACGAATCATTCCTGGGGAGGCAGCCTCGTCAATGGGATGCAAAACAGGAACTAGCGTATTACCTTTACGAACCAAACCGCTTCAGCAGCTTCTGCTGATGGGCCGTAAATACTTCTTCCAGCGAAATGTCATAGAGATCCGCCAACAGTGAAATGTTGCCGAGCACGTCGCCGATCTCCTCCACCAAATCCTGCTTGAGCTGTTCTCTGGATTGAACCTCCTCGTCGGGGCGGTCCCTGCCGATCTCATAAGCGCGGACGGCACGCGCCGTTTCCCCTGTCTCCTCCATCAAAAACCCAACACGAATAAAGGGACCGTACTGGGTCCAGCCTCGCTCCCCGTAAAACTGTTTGATCCACTGCTGTGCTTCATTCATATCCATACTTGTGCTACCTCCGCGATTCCCTGGGATGACTTAACCTTTACTTTTTACACAATTCAAGAACAAACTCATGATAATGCTAACATGTATGCCATAAGATAAGAGGGTGCCATCTGATGATCATTAACAATATAGTCCATCGATGCCATGACATAAATCACTATATATAGTATAATTGCACGGATTAAATATCAACATCTTGTCAAGGAGTGTGCGAATTGAAAACGATATGCGTATTTGCGGGATCGAACATGGGGGAACATCCAGACTATAAAGCGAAAGCTTCCGAGCTCGGCCAACACATTGCCAACAACCAATACAAGCTCGTATACGGCGGCTCCAAAATCGGATTGATGGGTGAAGTAGCTAATGCGGTTCTGCAGCATGGCGGTGAAGTTATCGGTGTCATGCCGAGGGGACTGTTTAAAGGGGAGATTGTACATACCGAGCTGACCCAGCTCATTGAAGTAGCGGATATGCATGAGCGCAAAGCGACGATGGCGAAACTGTCCGACGGGTTTATCGCCATCCCGGGGGGTTTTGGAACCTTTGAGGAATTGTTCGAGGCATTGTGCTGGTCGCAAATCGGAATTCATCAGAAGCCGATCGGACTGCTGAATGTCCGGGAGTATTATGAACCGTTCATGAAGCTGATTCAGTACAGTATCACGGAAGGTTTCTCCAATACCTCCCACTTAAACCTGATCAACATCTCCGATGACCCGCTCAAGCTGCTTGAGCTCATGGATAGCTACACGCCTCCGACGCTGGACTTGAAGTGGAAGGACCTGGATTAAGTGTCTTGAATGCTGTAAGTGTCTTGAGTGCTGTGATTGCCTTGAGGGAGATAGCGCTCTCAGGAGGAAAATTCTTAGGCTCAAGAATATGTTACAGGTAATTATGGCGCCTTTGCGCGATCTACCGTAAATGAAGAATGCACCGGGAATCCCGGTGCATTTTTATTTTTGCCATAGCAGCGATATTACACAAACCCGCCATTCACGCGGAGCGTTTGACCCGTGATCCATTTCGATTCTTCACTTGCCAGGAACAGCACGACCTCTGCGATATCATCCGGTTCGCCTAGGCGTCCGAAGGAGTTCATGCTCACGATCCCCGCAATCTGTTCCTCCGACTTACCTACGGTAAATAGCTCCGTATTAATCGGCCCCGGCGCCACCGCGTTAATTGTAATTCCTTTGGGTCCGAATTCTTTGGCTAACTGACGCGTAAACTGCTCCACAGCGCCCTTCGTGCCTGCATATACGCTGTATGCCGGAAACATCTGTCCAGCTACCGACGTCGAGAAATTGATAATGCGGCCGCCCGAGTTCATATGGTGAAAGGCCTGCTGGATCGCGAAATACGTTCCCTTCACGTTAATCGCAAACTGCTGATCGAAATCTTCCTCCGTCATGGCCGCAATCGGCTTGGTTGTCATGATGCCGGCATTGTTCACGAGAATATCGATTCCGCCATAAGCCTCGATCGTTTCACTAAACAAACGTTCAATTGCTGCTACCTGACTTATATCGGCTTGAATGGCCCGAGCTTCGCCGCCGCCTTGCTTAATGGCGCTCACCACTTCCTCAGCTTTAGCGGGGCTGCTCGCGTAGTTTACAACCACCTTAGCCCCGTTTTCCGCAAGCCTCTCCGCTATTTCACGCCCGATGCCTCTGGATGCTCCCGTTACGATAGCTACCTTGCCCGATAAACTCTTTGTCATGGTACAACCTCCCGCATAGGAATTAGGTGCACGAGAATCTCATCAGATGATCCTCTGATCTGTATGTCCTTTTTGTAATTTGATTATAGGTCTCCGTATAACAAATTACAAGTGACAATTTTATATTTTTGTCATTTGTATGAAATGAGAACAAAAAAGACGCCATCCCATGCGAGTATCGCCAAGAATAGCATCTTTTTAACGTAGGGGGTGATCTCACCGCGTTAGCTCCCGACGTGCTATGTGGTGTCGTATAACGGAGGACTCGAGCACATCCTTATTCCCTCTTGCTATTAATCTAGCCTGTTTACTGTTTCGTGATTCCGGATAACAATAGCGTCCACACCGAGTCAAACTCGGCTTCAATCTCCTTCGAGGTCCACTGAGAGGCATGCGCCGGATGGTGAAACAGGGACGTTGCCATGAAAAAGGCTTTTGCCACAGACTCCGACCTGTCCGGCTTAAATTCACCTGTAAGCATCCCTCGATCGATGATCTGGGCAATCTGTCCGATTAACAGCTTTACATGCGTATCAATCACCTTGACGGCTTCCAGCGTCACGGTTGTATACATGGCAAACATCTCGGGATCCTCGAGGACATAAGCCCGTTTGGCCCGGATGAGGGTGTCCGTCCATAACCGCAAGCGATTAGCGGCGCTCCCTTCCGTTCCGTCTGCAATCTTCTGTAACGGATCCGCAATCCGCTGCAGCCACCGTTCCGTTACGGCTTCTCTCAGAGCGGCCTTGCTGGGAAAATGCCGGTATAAAGATCCATGGCTCACTTGAAGCGCCTTGGCAACATCGACAACCGAGGTCTTGTCGGGGCCATAGCGCCGAAGCGTCTGCTCGGCAGCATCCAATATGGCTTCTTTCGTTAATGGCTGGTCATGTGACATAGGTTCAATGAGCACTGGGGCTTTCCATTATAGCCAAAATGCCCATCTTCACGCCCCCTCTCTGTTGAACACATTATAACAAACCATCATTCAATATCAATATTGAACTTTTGTTATTTGTTATTCTTGAAATCCCGGCCTCATCCCCTTGATCACACCCCCTCATGGATGGTTATAATAGCTTCATTGATCCGGATATAACCTAAATAACATGAAGAAAGCGAGTGCTGTCCATGGCTAAGCTGGACTATCTGTTATCCATCCTATGGCTGCTTCGATCGCATAAAAAAATGACAGCCGAGCAATTGGCGGAGAGACTTGAGTTAAGTGTCCGAACGGTCTACCGATACATCGACACACTGGGTATGAGCGGGGTCCCCATCATATCCGAATCGGGGCATGGCGGGGGGTTCAGGCTGCCGGATTCTTTTTTAAGCGTGCCGCTGTTCTTCGAACCAACCGAGCTTAAAGCCATGGAACACAGCGCGCTTCTTGCCCGGCAAGCGGACTATCCGTTTACGGATGCGCTTGAAAAAGCACTCACCAAAATTGAGCACCGGCTTCAGGAATCCCAATTGGAAGACTTGCGGCGCCATGTCGACAGTATCCATATCCCATCGCCATCACAAAGTGCCTTGCTTCATCCCATATTGCGCGAGTTAGAGCAAGCCGTTGCCAGACGGGAAACCCTGATCCTTCAATATGCGAAGTCCTTCAGCGGCTCCGCGGAGGAGCGCCATATTGATCCCTATGGGCTGATCTACCGGCTCGGCAAATGGTATTTGATTGCCTATTGCCATCAACGGGAGGCCCTCCGTGTGTTTCGGGTAGACCGGATGAACAGCCTATCGTTAACAGGCCGCATATTTGAAATGCCGGAACATTTCTCGGTACATGACTACATGAGCCGTATTCATGAGTACCAGGATCAGAATCCGAAGACGAAGACGATGGAACCAACGTTGGTGACCGTTCGCCTTCAAGGTCGCACCGAGGTCCTGGACGCGATATGCAACCAGTGGTTCCTGCAGCCTTATCTTGTCACTAGAAGAACTGACGACGAGGCCGAATTCCGTATGCATCCGGATTGGATGCTGCAATACATGCCTTATGTGCTGCTTTCTTTTGGCAGAGGAATTAATGTACTTGAGCCTCAGAAACTGCGAACCATTCTTTCCGAGACGGCCCGAGACCTGGCCGCATATTACGAGGACTGATCCTTCGATAACTTCAGATAACTTCACTGACTCCTATGCAGTCAGTGAAGTTGGTTTATGATAGGCGTAAATCATGACCATAAAGGAGAGATTTACGTATGACCCTACCTAAACTCGATCTGGCCAAAAGCGATAAAACCTATTACACCGCCGGGAACACCCCTGAGCTTGTGCAGTTTGATCCCTTGCCCTATCTGTCATTCGAAGGTCAAGGCGCGCCTGAAAGCTCTCTTTTCGAGGATGCTACCGAGGCGCTTTATACCGTTGCCTATGGCGTTAAGGGACATTGCAAGGCGGAAATTCAGGATTTTACCGTTCCTAAACTTGAAGGGCAATGGTGGGTGAACTCGGATCGGTACGGTTTAGAGGTTCCGAAAGAGGAATGGCATTGGAAGCTGCTCATTCGGATGCCGGCGTTCGTCACCCCGGAGATCGTAAGTTCCGCGCGGGACAAGGCCTTTTCCAAGAAAAATCATCTGGAACCCATTCAGCAAGTGGTATTGGAAACGATCCATGAGGGACTATGCGTCCAAATCATGCATAGCGGCCCCTACAGCACAGAGCCGGATACGCTGGCGAAAATGTATGCCTACATGAAACAGCATCATTACGACCAGGACGGGCTGCATCATGAGATTTATTTGTCTGATCCACGAAAAGCCGCAGCCCCCTCCATGAAAACCATTCTCCGTGCACCTGTCAGACAGAAGAATTAGAACAGACAGAGGAGTAAAGCGCGTCCTCTCTGAAAAGGACATCCGGGCAAAAAGAGGGGGCCGGCATTGCCGACCCCCTCCCGTATTTTACGCTCATTCTATATCTTGCGAATGCTTAGCAGCGAATTGCCGTTCTTCATAAACTCATATGGCACTTTGACTTCCTCTACCCGAAAGCCTTCTGCCTTCAGTTCATGAATCATTCGGTCCAAATGGGCGTAGCGGCTCCCCGATAAATCGATTAACGGAAAGATGCGCACCTCTTTCGAGGCTACTCGCAGCAGCTCCCGAACCGTCTGGACATGAAAGTCATAATCCAACCGGTCGCTGTACATAAACAGAAAATGGGCGGACAGCACCAGGTGAAACTGTTCGTTATCAAAAGGCAGCTCCGGCAGTACCGCAGCGACATAGCGATCCGGAAACTCCCTCATATCCTGAACGCAGTCGTGGAGCGCTTGCTCGCGATGCCGACGAAGCCCCTCCACATCTCCATAATAGTCCCAGACATAATTGCTCTTCGCTTGCTCCATCGTTTCCATCGCGTGCCCGATATCCTGCAGTCCCTTGGCCTCCAGGTCGTCCAGCTTATGATCATACGCAATATCACTGGCCGTTATATCGATTCCATGCTTCGAACCGTGAGCGGTGAACGAACACGCACCGGAAGGGCAATCCAATACCCTTTTGCCGGCAAGCTCCGACATTTCCAAATCAAACATTTGCGTGTACTCGTCAAACGTGCGGCCAATGAATACAACCCGGTCCAATTCCTGTTTGGTCTTGCCTTGACTCTGCTCATCTCTTCTCATCTCTTCTCACCTCAGCTGTTTATTGTGGGTGCGGTGCGACGGCTGCTTCCCTACATCCGCAACAATATATTACCATAAGGTGGAATGCTGGGTTATATTATTCACAGAATCCCAAACTCCACTCCGCGTTCACCCGTTCTATGTATACTATAATATAGATAACTAACTTTCTTCGGAGGGGATTTCCTTATGTTACCTTATCCTGCGGCTACGACCAGAGAAGAGAAAATGAACATCATTCATCAAATCAAAGACCGGCTGCTTCAATTGCACGGCGATGACATTCTGGCCATTGGCCTGTACGGTTCGATTGCGCAAGGGATTGATGGTCCTTACTCGGACATTGAGCTTCGGGTTGTTACACAGGACGGAGTCTCCCTGCCCGGGCACGAATTCATATATCCCCCTTTCAAAGTCGAAATCGGCATGGAACAAAAACAGGACATATTCAAGAATGCAGCGTCGGTGGACGACTCATGGGCGATTACAGCGGGCGCTTATGTCCATCTACAGGAAATCTATGATCCGGCGAACCTGCTCGCTGAGATTCGGAAGCTGCCCCTCCAGGTTTCGGACGAAGCCATCAAAGAAACGATGCGGGAATTCATGATCTGGGAACCCTACGAAACGATGGGTAAAATACGAAACAACGTCCAATCCGGCAACCTAGGCTACCTCCCGCTTGGAGCCAAGGACCTGACCTGGCAGACGGCCAAGCTGATTGGACTTGCCAACCGTACGTTTTACAATACAAGAGCCAAGACATTGGAGGAATCACTGTCCCTGAAATCCAGGCCTTCGGGATACGATGAGCTGGCACAATTGGTGATGCGGGGTCAGCTTCTCCAGATCGATCATGTGTATGAGCTTTGCGAACAGCTCTGGACCGGTCTGAACGCGTGGTATGAAAAAATGAATATTGAATATAAATCAAAAGAGCTTCCATTCTGATGGAGGCTCTTGCTTTGTGTTAAGCATGGAATGCTGATCATTCTCAATCTTATATTGACACATGTCATATTCTGGAACTACGCTGTGTAAGAGCCGATTTCTTACATAAGATGAAAGATCGCTTCACGAAACGCCTGAATGATCATAAAAGGAAGTGAGTATTTATCATGCAAATTCAATTGAGTAGACCACCGGATTACAGACCTCCTTATTGGCTGCCGCTTACAACCATCCTCACCGTCATACTCGTTATCTCCCTCATGCTGTGGTTCGAGAAGCCGCCGGAAGCCAGAAATATCGATGCGCCCGCAACCGAGTTCTCTGCCGAACGCGCGATGGCGCATGTCGAGCGCATCGCACAAGAGCCCCATCCGATGGGTTCGCCTGCCAATGCGGAAGTCAGAGCTTACTTGGTGGAACAGATGAAGGAACTCGGCTTGAACCCGGACGTTCAAGAATTTAATGGCCGCCTGACAACCAAGTACATCGACGCCGACATTCAGCTTACGAACATTCTGGGCGTCATTAAGGGCACCGGATCGGGCAAACCGCTACTGCTTATGTCCCACTATGACTCGGTCCCTACCGGACCCGGGGCCAATGATGCTTCGGTAAGCGTAGCTTCTTTGCTGGAGACGGCAAGAGCGATCCAAGCCGGACCTCCGCCGCAGAATGACATATGGATTCTGCTGACAGACGGGGAGGAGAGAGGTCTGCTTGGTGCTGAGGTGTTCTTTCAGGACCCGGCACATCGTGAGATTGGCATGATCGCGAATTTTGAAGCCCGGGGTTCAAAGGGTTCGTCCTTCATGTTTCAGACCAGCGACAGCAACAGTCGGATCATTGAAGAATACGCCCGGGCCGTATCCAATCCTGTCAGCAACTCGCTCTTGGTGGACCTCTACAAACAACTGCCGAACGATACCGATCTGACGGTGGCGCTTGAGCATGGTCTCCCGGGACTGAACTTTGCCTATGGCGAAGGGTGGGTGGCCTATCATACCCCGATGGATAACACGGAGAACGTCTCCCTGGAGACGATGCAGCACCAAGGCGAGAACGCACTCGCCGTGGCCAAACATTTTGGCAATCTCGACTTGACTGACCTAACTTCAACAAGCGACCGTATTTATTTCAATCTATTTGGGCTGCTGGTTCATTACCCTGCAAAATGGGCGATCCCGATCACCCTGGTGTTCACGGCGATATGGCTGGGTTTCACAGCACTGTTTGCCCGTATCTCCAGACTCTCCCTAAAGGGAAGTTTGATCAGCTTGCTAACCCCGATTGTGGCCGTCGTACTCTCGACAGCGCTGAGCTTTGGCTTATGGTCGCTAGTTGATACGTTATGGGCAGGCAAAATGACGCAGCCCACAGGCGCAACCTATGATTCACTCCTGTACAGTGTCAGCTTCATACTGGTAATCTTCATCGTTCATGTTGCCTTCACCCGCTGGATCGTGCGGAAAGCCAATGAGATGGAGATGCTGCTGGCGGGCGCGTTCCTGTTCCTGCTGCTGCTTATCGGCTCAACCTGGTTCCTGCCGGGCGCAAGTTATTTATTTGCGATTCCGCTGCTGGTCCATTACGCGGCACTGGCATGGGCGGCATTTACCCGGGACCCGATCGAATCCTTAAACCATCCGGCTGTCGTACTGGGAACATCCCTGATTCCTGTTCTGATGTTCACTTCGGTCTTTCATATTGTGTTCCTCATGCTGCCGCCAGGGATTCACCTATTCAGCGTGGTTCTGATCGGGCTGATACTTGCCCTGATGTCCCCGGCTGTACGCATGCTCGCATATGCCTGGAAATGGGTACTGCCGGCTGCCTTCATCGCCATCATCGTTCTGCTCGCTATCGGCTGGATCCAGGCCGAACCCGGGCCGGATCGGCCGGTTTACGAGAGCTGGTAATCATTGCAGGTACCCTTCCTGCTGCTTCAATGCTGGAGGGTGTGACACCCGATTAAACGCTCCATCATGATCCCCATGCCAAACAAGCAAACGCGCGAACCGCGTTTGCTTGTTTTTTTGACATTGGATCGGTTTCGCCGCTGTTACTTCACGATATCTTGCCAATGCTGGGGTAGCTCATACGTCTCCAGATGTTTGTATTCCACCAGCTTGACCATACCGCCGGGAATCGTCGGAGCCACTTCAAACACAAGCCGATCCTTTCCAACCGAAATATGGGGACCGACCGTTGGGCTGGCCTCAAGCGTAATGATGAAATGAAAACCGCGGAATCCGTTCACCCGCTTCACTCCGGTCACATCTACAAAGTATGGATAAACCAGCGGCTGCTCCTTCAACGTATGGATATAATGCCCGCGAACCGCCTCATCGATATGAGGAAGCAGAAATAGCATCAGCATATCCTGATATTGCAGCTGCGCACTATCTTTCTTCGGCGAGGAATAGTTCCCCTCCGCATGGGACGGCAGCGGTACACCCATAACCGTAACGACGGCAAGAAATAGGCTGATGAAGCGTTTGTTCATAATTCTCTCTCGCCTCCTTGCTGCAGCTCTTTATATTTAGGCTACCCCAACCGATAGGATTGATGTAACACCCGCGAAACGAACGTGATCCGCGATATAGATTCATCAGGGCGCGTGCGATATGATAGGTGGAAGGAACGATCTCGTATCGGCATATGCCTTCCGCCTTCCATATCACCTTCATTCATCGTGTTCTACGGATACGGGAGGATATACAATCAACATGAAAAAAAAGGATTAAAATCATGTCAGCAGCTATCATCGCATTTCTGGTTGTCATTATTATCGCAGCAAGCTTCTACTTCTATAATGTCGCTATTGCCCGCGCCGACAAAGGCTTTCTGAACGGTAACCCGGACCTGGAAGCCAACTCCAATATCGACAATCCCTTTGCGGACAGCAAGGATTGGTGGGCCCAGCAGAGCTTCGAGGAATGGAACCTTACGTCAGACGACGGTCTGAAGCTGCATGCTTACTATTTACCTGCCAAGGTATCGACGGATAGAACCGTTATCATTGCCCACGGCTACTCCGGTCATTCGGAGCAGATGAGCGGGTTCGCCCAAATGTACCATGAGGACCTGGGTTACAACGTGCTCCTGCCCGACGCGCGCGGCCATGGACGAAGCGAGGGCGATTACATCGGCTTCGGCTGGCCGGAGCGCAAAGATTATCTGAAATGGATTGATCAAGTCATCGGGCATACGGGTGAAGACACTCAAGTCGTCCTTCATGGCGTGTCCATGGGCGGTGCAACGGTCATGATGACCAGCGGCGAAGAGCTTCCTCACCAGGTAAAGGCCATTGTGGAGGACTGCGGGTATACCTCGGTTACGGATGAGCTGACCTATCAGCTGAAGCGCATGTATAAGCTTCCGTCCTTCCCGCTGGTTCAATCCACAAGCCTGTTGACCAAGATTCGCGCCGGATACTCCTTCGGCGAAGCATCCGCACTGGAGCAGGTCAAGAAATCCAAAACACCGACGCTGTTCATTCATGGCGGCGGCGATTTGTTCGTACCTACCGAGATGGTGTATGAGCTGTATGAGAATGGTCCGGAGCACAAAAGACTGTTCATCGTCCCCGAAGCGGGTCACGGCATGGCGCGCCAGTTCGATCCCGAGGGATATGACAGGGAAGTAACAGAGTTTATAGGTACGTATGTGTTATAAGAGAAATGAAGAAAAAGAGCAGCCCATGCGGACTGCTCTTTCATTTTTTGATAAGGGGAAGAATATACAATTTATCAGCTACGCGGTCACATTTGTCCCGTACTGGCGGGATATACTCCATAACTCTGAACGAATAGAAGGCGTAGAACATGAACATAAGATTCTTAATTAGAGACCAAGATTAAGTTCACCTACTATTTGTTTAGGTTCGGAATTATGCTATAATTTTGGATATCATGTAAATGTTTCCAATATTTTCTGAATAAATATATATACTTAACATCAACCACTGCGATGAGTCCAAAAAATCTCCAACAAAAGGATCTATTAAATTGCTGAATTAATCTTTGTAGTTCCATTATAGAAAGGATGAATTATTAATGCATAGTGTTGTTGGAGTACAGGAACTCATTATATTTATAGTTATCATGATAGCAAATTACCTTATAATTTATCTGATTATTAGTAATGCAATTTCAAATTCAGGATTGAAATCGGAAATTGATAGTCTCAAGAACGAACTAAAAGATATTAAGAAATTACTAGTTGATAATTCGGCAAAAACACTTGGGGATAACAGAAATAAAGATATCTGAAAGCTACCTAATTCACTTTAAGTGAATTTATGTTACCAGGACATACCATATTTTAGCAATTTTCTTCATATCCACCTATCTCTTCACAAATTCTACAACCCAAAAATTCCGATAAGAAAACAAAACGACCGCTTCCAGTAGAGTACTGTGAAGCGGTCTTCTCTTAAACATGTCTTTTTTAATTCGTATCTACTTGACGGGGGTATGGCCATCTCACTCGGTTTCTTTACTAAAATACCATCCTAGCGCTGAAGCCCCGGTCTTTTCCCCTCAGCCAGCATACCGTTAATTCTCTCGATTAATTCCGGCAGTTCGTTCATCGTTTGAATCGTAAAATCCGCCCCGTGCTGGATAAACGTCTGTTCAGTTCTCGAAATCGCGGCTTCCCGGTCCGTCGCTGACAGGGCATGGAACTCTTCTGAACTCAGGCCCATTTCCGAGCTGCCAATGACAACGCCAACCGACCATACGCCTGCGTTCATGCCTTCCTTCACGTCCGAGACGGTATCTCCCACCTTAACGACCTTCCAGGAAGCCGATAACCGGAGAGACTCCATATTCCGATAAATCATGTACGGATAAGGCCTTCCTTGGGAATTCGTGTCATCCGGCGTGAAATAGACATCCGGGCTGTAGCCCTTTTGCCGGGCATTTGCCACCACGACCTCCATCATGCTGCTCGTATAACCTGTCGTAGAACCAATCTTCAAGCCTTGACTATTCAAAACTTCAACCGTATCGATGACACCCGGGATCGGGTCCGTGTACTCGGATAAGGAAGCCATTAAGGCCGGCTCAAATTCCGCGTACAACCGCTCCACGTCCTGCTCATCGAAAGCTCTTCCGTACTTCGCTTCCCACAGCGACGACACTCTCGGCATGGACAGCATGGTACGAATATGATCGATCTTCAGCATCCCCATCGGCGCTCTCGCTTCATCCATCGTCACTTCAATGCCCGCATTCATGAAAATATCGACAAACACGTTCACCGGTGCAAAGCATCCAAAATCCACAGCCGTTCCGGCCCAGTCCAATATAACGCCTTCGATTCGGTTCATTGTGCCATCACTCCCCTATACTCTTCGATGATATGACATAACTGCTCGATATCCTGCTCATAGATTTCTCCGATATTCCCAATGCGGAAGGTATCCACGTCGGTCAGCTTGCCGGGATAAATCACATAGCCTCTTTCCTTAATATAAGCGTAAAAGTGCTCGAAACTAAATCCTTCACTCGGGAATAAAAACGTGGTGATGATCGGAGATTGCTTGTCATCGGTGATATAAGCGTGAATACCGATCTGCGCCAATCTCTCCCGCAGCAGGCGATTGTTATTCCGGTAGCGGCTGTATCTCGCCGATACACCGCCTTCTTCGTTCAGCTCATCCAACGCCTTGGAGAAGGCGGCCACCACATGGGTCGGCGAGGTATATCGCCATTTTCCGTCCTGATCCATGCCTTTCCACTGATCATACAGATCGAGCGCCAAGCTGCGGGCAATCCCTTCGCAGGCTGCAAGCTTGTCCAGCTTGGCGATGACGAACCCAAATCCCGGAACGCCCTGGATGCATTTATTCGCACTGCTGATCAGATAGTCGATGCCAAGTCCCTGCACATCGATTTCCATTCCGCCAAAGCTGCTCATCGCATCGATAATGAGGGTTTTGCCATATTCTCTGGACAGCCTCGAGACCATCTCCAGCGGATTCAGAATCCCGGTTGTCGTCTCGCAATGTACCATCGCGATATGCGTAATCCCCTCATCCTTATGCAGTATGGCTCGCAGTTCATCCTCGCTTGGATGTTCATCGTAATTCACTCTGTACTCCACGTAATTCAGTCCGATATACGCCGCCATTTTCACGATCCGCTCACCATAGGCGCCGTTTGTTACGATCAGCACTTTATCGGCATTCGATATGGCGGATGTCATCACCGCTTCGACGGCAAACGTGCCGCTTCCCTGCATCAGCACAGCGGTGTACCGCTCTGGATCCGCCCCGGCGAGTGCCAGAAGCTGCGACCTGATTTTTTGCGTAATCGATTTATATTCATCATCCCACGTGCAGCGGTCAAAGAGCATCTCCTCTTTCACCGTCTTGGTTGTCGTCAAAGGTCCTGGTGTCAAAAGCTTGTAGGTATTCATGTCACATCGCTCCTATGCTGGCTTATTCTTTGGCTCCGTTGAAGAATTGCTGGTGCTCTTCCAGCAGCTCTACGGTCAGCGGCTTCTCAAAAGTCATCGAGTACGCAGGTTTGTTGACCTCATCCACGGTCTCCCCTTCGTACAAGGCCACCGGATAGTTCACGATCAGATCTTTTCTGGCATCCTTCACGATAGTCTCGGCCATTTTCATCGCTAAATCGGTCGTGGCATTCTCCTTATCCACTACCGCAACCGACTCGGTCAGCGAGAAGTTTCCTTCGACCGGATCCACGTAATCAATCGGTGCACCGTCAGCTTTGGCCGCTACCGCCTGATGGCGGAGTCCGAAGCCCGCAGCCACTTCTCCGGCCTGCACTTTCTTGATCGGACCGGAGCCCGAGCTCTCCAGATGCGGTCCCACATTGGCAATCAGATCATGGAGTATTTGGCGTCCCGCATCTTCGCCGTATTGGTTAATAATCGCCTGAACCAGCAGCCAACCGGTTGAGGAATCCATAATGTTCGGAATCGATACGAGCCCGCTGAATTCCGGTTTGGTCAGGTCCGTGATGGAGGTTGGCATCGGCAAGCCTTTGTCTTTCAGCACTGCCGTATTCACGAAGATGGAGCCGGTATTCGCCAGAATCGGCGTGTAGTATTTCGGATAAGTTCCGACTGCGCCTGCGTCAAAAGCCAGATCCTTAAACATCGAATGCTTGCTCTGCGAGCTTTCGATAAAGTACGAGCTCATCGTGACGAGATCGGCCTCGATTTTGTTCCCCTCAGCCATCAGTTTCCCGCCAAGCTCGGATGTACCGAGGGATTGCACGAGATACTGTCCTTCGTATCCGGCATTCTTCAACGAGGTTTCCATTGCAGCGACGGCCTCTTCATCCCCGTTAGTGTAGATGACTACCTTCTTCGCTTCCCCCGCGCTTCCGCTGCTGCAGGCGGCCAGTGCAAACACCATGCTGATTGCGATCAATGACAGCAGCATTCCCTTAAGCGTCTTCATCATGATTAACTCCACTCCTTGAATTTTTTATTTAGTAATGATTTTAAAAATGAATTAGCCTGCGCATTCCGCGTCAGAATGAATGGCTGGTGGCGATTTCGAGCAAGGAGTTGCTCCTCACTTCAAGTGTCAATACCCAGCGGAGAGGACGGAATCGTATTGGAGAAGCGAATGCGTTCGCCTTTGTATTCGGATTTCTACAGCTTAATCATCTCAATCCGAGAAATCCGAAGACAACAGCGATCGGAAGTACGATCCGGCATCGCAGCGGACATGAACGTAATGGGGCAGCTTTACCGCTGCGCCGTTCTCCTCTGCCATGCGTCGCACACCAGCTTGATGATCAGATTCGTGAAGAAGATCAGCATCGACAGTACGAAGATCTCGTTAAACTTGGCAAAATGCTGCAGCTCTTTGATCTTGCTGGCTACGAGCGACGTCTGGGCCGATACGAGAAAGATGATGCCGCTGATCGTCACCATGGCGTTGATGAAATAGTAGCTGAACATCTCCATGACGGTTGAGGCCGAGTTCGGCAGGATCACCCGATACACGGTCTTGAACCAGCTGTCACCGAGCAGTTCTCCCGTGGTTTCCCATGAGGGATTCATCTTGGACAGGGAGTTCTTGGCCATCAGATACGGCGTCGTGAAGAAATGAACGATATTGCACAGAACGATAATGATGAAGGTTCCCTTCAGGCTGCTTCCATTAAAGAAGAGCAGGTAGGATATCCCCAGCACCATGCCGGGCACCGTATTCGTGATCATCGATACCATATCCACCGTGGATCGAGCTTTTAACGTTGTACGCACATTCAGCAGCGCCGATCCGTATGCCATCAAGGTGCCGAACAGCGCCGTCAAGAAGGCGACCCAGAGCGAATTTCGGTATACCCCCGTCAAATCACTCGATTGAATCACATCCCGTACATGCTGGAACGTAAAGGTCATGTCATAGGGGTAACTGCTCAACCAAGGAGCGATGAACATCACCGCAAACATGGACAGCATGCCCATCACAATGACCGACGACATCACGCCAAAGGCGATATCCCGAATGCGCTGGCGCGGCAGCTCGATATCCGAGAGCTTGTCATAGTGGAAATTCCATTTTTCCAAATAGTTCAGCAGCCAGATGCCGAACACGGCGGGGATCAGCATCATCACCGCAATGACAGCGCCTTGGTTGAAATCCGGAATGGAGCCCAGCATCACCTGATACAGCTGCGTTGCCACGACCGGATAGGTACCGCCAACCGAAGCCGGAATGCCAAAATCCGTAAAGCTTAAGATAAAGGAAAGGACAAAGGCTCCGCCAAGCGCCCCGGCCAAGGGACGCATAATCGTATTCAGGAAACTTCTCATCGTTCCGTCACCCATTAACTTGGAGACGATGATGAACTTTTTATCAATATACTTAAATGCGTTATGGATCAGCAGGAATACTGGAGGCAGCGTGTAAATGACGTAGCCTATGAGCAGACCGTTCCATCCGTAGATTTCAAACAAGTTGCGCCCGGCAAGCCGGGTGATCAATCCCTGATTACCGAACGAATACATAATGGCGAACCCATATGTAATGGTCGGGAGCAGCATGGGGACGATGATGACGGTTTTCAGCAGACCTTTGAGGGGCTGGTATATTTTGGTGCAATGAATGGAATACGCGAGTATAAAACCCAGGACGGTTGTGATCACCGCCGTGATGCCCGATATCTTCACACTGTTGCCAATCGCTGCGATGAATTCCCGATTCGACCCTATCGATACATAATGTCCGAGGGTAAACCCTTGATCGGATTCGAAGGAACGGACCAGCAGTATCAGCAGCGGCAAGAACAGAAACACGGCGAACAATAACAGGATGACGGTAAAGATGATCCGCATTTCCGGTTTCACGTTATGCATACTGCTCACCGAACAGGTTGTAGATGTTCTGCCTTTTGATGTGCAGCTGCTTGATAATAAACTGCTTCACAAAATCATTGCTCGGATGATGGACAATCTCCCGGGGTGTACCGAATTGGGCAATCTGCCCCTGATGGATAATCAGGATTTTGTCCGAGAGCGTCAGCGCCTCCTCCGGGTCATGCGTCACAATGATCGTGGTCAGTTTGAATTCTCTGGCAATCGACTGAATCCGCTGCTTGATCGACTCCTTGATCACGCCGTCCAGCGCGCTGAGCGGCTCATCGAGCAGCAGGATTTTCGGCTTCGTGACCAGCGTTCTGGCCAGAGCCACTCTCTGCTTCTGCCCTCCTGACAGTTCGCCGATCCGCTTGCTCAAGTGAGGCTGAAGCTCCAGGAAGTCGATATACTCCTGTACCTCCTGCTGACTCACACTCCCCTTCTTATTGCGCAGGCCGTATACGATATTGTCGTAGGCATTCAGATTGGGAAATAAGGCATAGTCCTGAAAAACGATATTAAACCCCCGCTTCTTCATCGGTACGTTGCTCAGATCTTGATCTTGGAACACGATTTTTCCCTGATCCATCCGGGTGAGTCCCAAAATAATATTCAGTAATGTGGTCTTCCCGCTGCCGCTCGGACCGAGCAGCGACACAATCTCGCCCGAACCGATTTCTACGTTGATGTCATCCAAAACCACTTTATCGTCAAATTGTTTGCGAATATGCTCTAGCTTCAGCAAACGGCTCACCTCCCTTAAACACATCCTCAGTATAGAAACCATATGTAAACAAGAATCATGAGAACTGTTAAATGTAAGTAAATTATGCATATATCATTCATATATTGATACCAACTATTGACCATATCCATCCACATTAAGTGCCTAACTTACGAATAATATAGGTAACTCTATTGAACATGGCCGGGCGAATCGGTAAACTAGACATGAATGCAGGCACCAACTACTAATGCGGATTGAATGGGTGAGCGAATGTTTCCACTGGAGAGGCAAAAGAAAATACTTGAGCTGCTTACGATTCGAAAAGTACTGAAGATCACCGAACTAACGGAAGAGCTGAACGTCTCGGTGGATACGCTGCGCCGGGATTTGAACACCTTGACCAAGCAGGGGCGGATCGAGAAGATCTATGGCGGCGTCAAGCTCGTGGAGTCCCGGTTCGGCGAATCCTCCATGGACGAGCGCATGGTCAGCCAGTTGGAAGAGAAGGACCGGATCGCCCGTAAATGCAGCGAATTCGTTCATGACGGTGATTGCATCTATATCGACAGCGGCTCGACTACGTATCAGATCGCCAAGTACGTGAAACATAAGAAGAAGCTGACAGTCGTTACCAACTCGCTGCCGGTTGCGATTGAGCTGATGGACAGTGATGTGGAGCTGATTATGATCGGCGGCAAAATCCGGCGGGAGGAGCAGTCCGTCGTCGCGTATGAATACATCTTCAATTTTCATGAGCTGAATGTACTGAAAGCCTTCATCTGCTGCAGCGGCATCACCATCGAAAAAGGCATTTCCGACTACAACCTGGAAGAAGCCATTACGCGCAAAAAAATGATCGAGCTGTCCAAAGAGGTGTACGTCATGGCGGACAGCACCAAGTTTGGCAAAGACGTCACCATTTCCATCGCATCGCTCGACAAAATCGATACCATCGTGACCGATGCGAACGTCCATGCAAGCTTCATGCCAAAATTCAAAAAAACCAATACCACGCTAGTGATTGCGGAAGAATAGAATAAAAGTGTGTGTTCAAAAAGGTCGACTTTCAGCACCGAAGCTTATGCTTCCGATGTGCGTTTTTCAAAACGCTTCAGTTGGATGAAGCTAGGGACGTCAGGAGCGGAGCTATACGTTTTCGCCAGAAAACGCCTTCGAAAGCATCTGGTGTTTTGGGTACGTGAGCACCTGACATGTTTCCGCAGGAAACAGGCTTCGGAAGCTTCTGCTTAGGCCCGGCTGAATTCAAGATTCGATGCCGAGCTGCTTCCTGATTCGCTTCGTGTTAGATATAGAATTTATTCGTTATCAGCAGAACTGATGAAATTCTATATCGCAAGAAAACCTACTTTTGAATCGCGGTCGCTCATCCTTGATTGGCCTCGATTGGTTTTCTAATCAAAAGCGGACTTTTTGAACAACCTCTTATAGACCCAAAAAACGGACGTTCCCCCTCGCTGAATGGTTAGCGATGAGAGAATGTCCGTTTCGGTTTCACGCAGGTACGCACCCGTATGAACTTTTAATTTATAGGTGCCAAGCCCTTTCGAATCCCTTGCAGCAGTATCATTTTCTCTTCTTCTGTAATCCCGTTTTTACCATCGGCATGAAGGCTTAAGCCCACTTGTAAGCGGTTGTATATTAGAAGGGAAGTCCATATAATGAAATGAGAATCAGGATATTTTTTCTAATTATGTGAGACACCATGCAGGTAGAGGAGGAAACAAGGTTATGAATGTTGGATCAGCACGCGCGGCGGCGACGGATTGGGTCTTGCAGCATGCCAGCAGGGAGCCTGGATTTATGGGTGCCTATTTTAGCGGCTCCACGGTCGGAAAGTCGGATGAGGCAGAGATGGCTCCGTCCTCGGACATTGACGTCGTTATCGTTACCCAGGATGCGGAGCCCCCTCTAAAGCTCGGAAAGTTTATCTATCAGGACGCTTTGATCGAAGCCACCTATCTGTCCTGGCGGGATCTCGCCTCGCCCGAGCAGGTATTAACGTCTTATCATCTTGCGGGCAGCTTCCGTGTAGATACCCTGATGTCCGATCCGACCGGGCAGCTGCGCAAGCTGCAGACGGAGGTTTCGCGTCATTTTGCCGACCGGATATGGGTCGCCCGCCGCTGTGAGAACGTGCGCGAACGTATCATAACCGGACTCCGATCCATAGACCCTTCTGCCCCTTGGCATCGCCAGGTTACCTCCTGGCTGTTCCCTACCGGCGTAACCACCCATATGCTCCTGGTCGCCGCTCTTCGCAACCCCACGGTCAGGCTCCGCTATGCGGCGGTTCGCGGTGTGCTGAAGGAATATGACCAAGAGGAGATCTACGAGGAGCTGTTAGGCTTGCTGGGCTGTAAAGACATGACTGCCGAGCAAGCCATGAATCATCTCAACGGACTGGCCCGAACCTTCGATGCCGCTGCTGCCATTGCGAAGACGCCCTTCTTCTTCAGCAGTGACATTAAGCCGGATGCAAGACCGATTGCCATTGACGGCAGCCGCGAGCTGATCCTAAATGGAAGCCCTCGGGAAGCCGTTTTCTGGATGGTGGCCACCTTCGCTCGCTGCCACAACATACTGGAAGTCGACGGGACTCCTGAATTTCAAGAGCAGTACGCCCCTGCTTTTGATGCCATCCTTGCGGATCTCGGTATAACGTCCACCGATGACCTGCTGCAGCGGGCCGACGAGGTTCTTCGGTTCCTGCCGAAGCTGTGGAACGTCACGGAACACATTCTGGATGCCAACCCGAATGTAACAGGCGGGCAAGAATCGACCTCATAACTCCTAACTTCATATAAAAAAGACCACGTCGGGATTCGTTCCAGGCGTGGTCTTTGTATTGTACATCTTGCGTATTACTCCCTGTGCGTACGGTGCGTGGTCCGGGGCATGCTTCGATGGCTGTTGACCAACCTGCTTGACGCACGTATGGCTGTCGATCCTTTTTAGTGGCTTTCCTGCTCCATCGGCAGATAATAACGGTGCTCCTCTTGGTCTTTGGCAAAGCCTACCGACTGATAGAGTGACAACGCCGTTTCATTGGCTGCCTTCACTTGAAGTTTTACTGTGGCGGATCCACGGGCCTGAAGATAGGACATGGCACGGTAGAGCAGATATTTTGCAATTCCCCGTTGTCTCCACGGTTCTCTCACAAACACATCTTCAATCACGCCGACGTTCCCCTCTTCCAGCCATGCCATGGTACTGCCTATTATCGTGTCCCCTTCCAGGACATTTATCGCAGTCCAGTTGGGATGCCCTTTATATTCCCGTAATCGTGCAAGCCCCAGCGGCGCTTCCGGCCAAACCTCAGCCTCGAGCTTTAGATACTTCTCTTCCTCCTCCGCAGATTCCATCTTCCACAATCGATACCGATAGCGATCTTCTAACGCCAAGGCAGGAATGGGCTCCTCAAGTGACCGCTCCATGGAATACAGCTTCTCCAGCGGCTGAAACCCGATCTCCTCTGTAAAAAAAGTGGTATTGCCGATCTCATGGGCATAGTTCCCCACGCACAAAAACGTCCCGTACGCCTCCGGCAAGGTCCGCTTTAACACGGTCGCACGTTCATAGAGCACTTTAAACATTTCACTTAACAGATCATTATCCCGCTCTCGCTGCGTTACAGCCTTGAGATTCACATAAATGTGATGCTTGCAGTTAGGCGCACATCCCGGCGGGATCACGTTAATAATGTCGACCTGTCCCTTGGCCACCATCTTCCCGTCTTCGAATGCACAGAACACGTTCTCCCAATTCTCCTGGTCACCCACCCACCAGAACAGCGCATCCGCTGCGGATACCGCCTGATACAGCTCCCCCAGCAGAGGCATATCGCCCTGCATAAAATTCCGTATGATTCTTTCACCCAAATGAATGTCACCGACCTTTGCGTTCATTGTAAGACGACCTGGGATGATAAAAATAGATAAAAAACAACTATAGACAAACAAGTTGCTTTTTCAGTCAATGATTTCCTTAAAATGAGTGTACAATGTTGGAATTACGCAATATAATAATTACGTAATAACATAAATGTTGATAAAGTGAGGTTGATGATTCCCCATGACACGTGATCTGGTCCAAGAGATGGATGTCTTAAAGAATCAAATGGCGGAGCTGCAGGAGCTTGTCTATCAGGCTCTTATGGAACGAAAACCTGCATCCGCATCCAATCAACACCGCCAAGAGATTGCAACAGCACCTACGATAAATGAAGCAAACCCCGAAGCTGGCTCCGTCTTCTATTCCGGGCGAGTGCACCTGAACGGACAAAGCATCCGCTGGGAGCCGCAGGAACGGCGAATGGATCAATTGCTGGACATGAACACCGAGAAGGCGGCCAAAATCCTCGCAGCACTGGGCAACAAGCAGCGCCTGGATATTTTAAAGGCCGTCATGGCAGAGCCCCTATCCGGTTCCGAGCTGGTAGAACGGTTGAATATGGGAACGACGGGTCAGCTGTATCACCATCTCAAAGCGCTGCTCGGCGCGGATCTCCTCGTGCAGGAGCAGGGAGGCCGCTACGCTCTTCCTAAGCATCGGAGCCTGCCGTTCCTGCTGCTGCTGTCTGCTGCAGGCGATTTGCTCGATACAAGCGATTACCTGGAGATGAGCGAAGCCCGTAACAATGCGGGGATGTATTTCGGGAGCTCGCATGGCTTCGATATTCATCAGCTGCTCTGGGCCGTGGTGGAAAATTCGATTTTGGAGCACACGAGCGGGTATGGCGATCAGATCAGCATATTCCTGCATGAAGATGGCAGCGTATCGGTTACCGATAACGGGAGAGGCATCCCCGTGCAGGCCCTTCCGAATTCCGACATCCCTGTTGTGCAGTCGATACTAACCAATGTCCATCGATTGAATGCCAGCGCACACTTTCTGGTCCCCGGTGCGGAGAAAGGCATCAGCATCGCCGTGGTCAATGCCCTCTCCAAGCATCTGACGGTGGAGATTCGCCGTGACGGGAACATATACCGGCAGGAGTACAGGCACGGTATTCCACAGACCGGGCTTCTGATCGTCGGCATGACTCAGGAGACGGGCACAAGCGTGACATTCAAGCCCGAGCCGGAATTATTCAGCTCTGCCTTTGAATTTAATCGCATCATCGAGCGTAAGAGCGCAATTGCCGCGGACTATCCTGGCCTCAACCTAACGATCCGCAATACCGCTGAATAAAGGAGCTGGAGAAAAGGCAGTTCGAAGCCTATGCACCATGCTTTGTACAGCAGCGTTTTTTACAGCAGCGATACGGCTCAGATGTCACATCGAAGGTACTGCTCCCTATGCAAACCGTGGCTGAAGCAACGGTCCTGGAACGAATACCAGTCCGGGTGTAGAGACGCACGGTGAGTGGTCCGGGGCAAGCTTGGATGGCTGTCGACCGAACCCATGTCTGGTGCTATACTGGGCTTGAACGAACGCTAATCGAGGTGATATAGAATGCTGGAACGTTCTATGGAGAATGTAATGGAATCCAAACAGGAAAGGGGCTGGTGCGATTAAAATATAAAACGAAACGAGGACGATATACATGAGCATACAGAGTACGGTAATGAGCGAAGGATTTGCATTGAATGTTTCCATTCGTGGAAACGGCAGGCCCATTTTTTTGGTGGTGGGAAGCAGTATATACTACCCCCGCTTGTTTTCGGAACAACTCTACACTTCATTTCAACTGATTTTCCTGGACCATCGAGGCTTTGTTAAGCCCCCTCGGACACTAGAGCCGGAAGACTATGCACTGGATAAGGTTCTGGATGATATCGAAACGGCAAGACAAACGCTGGGACTGGAGGATTTTATTATATTGGGGCATTCGGGGCACGCCTTCATGGCGCTGGAGTATGCCAAAAAATACCCGCAACATGTCCGGAAGGTGGTCCTGCTGAACACGGCCCCGACCAATAGCCCGGAGCGGCAGCAGCAGAGCATCGCTTTTTTCAATGAAACGGCAAGCCCGGAACGGAAACGGCAGTTTGAAGCGGATATATCCCTGCTGGCTGGGGATATCGAGAGAGAGCCGGAACGGCGATTCGCTCATATGTGCATCCGAATGGGAGCGCACAGCTTCTATGACTATGCCTACGATGCGGCTTGGATGTGGGAAGAGGTCTTCACCAGCATGCCCGTCATCGATCATTTATGGGGAGAAGCCTTCGCGCAGCTCAATCTGATCGATTCGCTGAAAGAGGTCGTTAAACCCGTCTTCATCGGTCTTGGACGGTACGACTATTTGGTCAGTCCCGTATCGCTCTGGGATGCTGTAGACGGCTCGCAGGAACACGTGAAGAAGGTCATTTTTGAACAAAGCGGCCATAATCCGATGTTCGAAGAGCCCGAGCTTTTTAACACCGTATTGACGGGTTGGATTCATGAAACGGACAACTAACCCGCTGAAGATACAACGTAAGCCGTTACTATAATGAGAGGAGCCCTCCGCTTTACCGCTGGGGCTCCTCTTACGTTTATTTGCGCGTTGCAGCCGGCAAACTCTCGCTTCTTATGGATTCAGCGGCATCGTCCGGATGGATGCTCTTGTCGCTGAAATTCGATCCTTTTTCGAGGCCGTGCGGACACGGGATCCGCTATTTGCTGATACTCGATCGTTTTTCGAGTCCATGCGGACACGGGGTTCGCCATTTGCTGATACTCCCATCCTTTTCGAGTCCGTGCGGACACGGGGTCCGCTATTTGCCGATACTCGATCGTTTTTTTGAGCCTATGCGGACACTGGATCCGTTATTTGCTGATATTCGATCGTTTTTTTGAGCCCATGCGGACACGGGGTTCGCTATTTGCCGATACTCGATCCTTTTCGAGTCCGTGCGGACACTAGATCCGTTATTTGCTGATATTGAGCTGTTTTTGAGATTATGCGGACACAGGATCCGTTAATATAATATATTTACGGATTATTCCCGAAATATCTTGCGATAGCGGATCTCCTGTCCGCATGACCCCAGGAAATGCCAAGAAACAACGAAATAGCGGAACCACAGTCCTCAAAATCGCAGTCCGTACTCAGTCACAATGGATCCTCGGGTCAGCCCCCTCTTCTTTGACACCTGCTAATGGCCCCCTTAATCACTTGCTCCTATGATCGCTTAGCCCCCTTGCTCCTTCGACCACTTAAACCCCTTGCTCCTTCGACCACTTAGCCCCCTAGTTTCTTGGACCACTTAAACCCCTTGCTCCTTCGACCACTTAACCCCCTTGCTTCTTCGACCACTTAACCCCCTTGCTCCTTCGACCACTTAACCCCCTTGCTTCTTCGACCACTTAACCCCCTTGCTTCTTCGACCACTTAACCCCCTTGCTTCTTCGACCACTTAGCCCCCATGCTCCTTCGACCACTTAAACCCCTTGCTTCTTGGACCACTTAACCCCCTTGCTTCTTCGACCACTTAAACCCCTTGCTTCTTCGGACACTTTGCCCCCTTGCTTCTTGGACCACTTAAACCCCTTACTCCTTCGTCCACTTAACCCCATACTCCTTCGACCACCTAAACCCCTTGCTTCTTGGACCACTTAAACCCCTCGCTTCTTGGATCCTCTAGACCTCTGATTACTTGCTGCTCGAGCCCGGATCCACTACATTCCTTGATCACTTACTACTCACTCCTTGGGTCAGTTAAATCTTAGGCACTTAAATCAATTACTCCCTTACGGACAACTCCCCCAGCCTCCGCGTTTCCTCCTCAATCCGGCTGGTATCGATCCGCTCAAACAAAAGCTCTACGCCATGAATCGGCCTGCCAGCCGGAACACGGCACCACTCCCACACAGGCTTCTCCAGCGAGAGAACGCCTCGTATCCTATCGCAAGAGAACGGAATAAACGGCTGCAGCAGGTTCACCAAATTGGCAATGATCTGAACGCAGGTGTACAGCGTTGTCCCGCACGCTTCGCGATCCTCCTTGACCTGAATCCACGGCTTCTGTTCATCAAAATATTTGTTCGCCAGGCGCACCACGCCGAAGATTGACTCCAACGCTTCCTTCAGTCGCCCCTCCTCAATGAGCGCCCCGGCCTCGCGGTACAATGCTTCAACCCGGTTCTGCCACTCTTCGGACATGCAGCCCTCGGGCACCTTACCGTCAAACGATTTGTTTACAAACACCAAGGCACGGTTGACCAAATTCCCAAACGCACCAAGCAGCTCGCCATTGTGGCTGTGAATGAACTCCCTCCAGGAGAAATCGGCATCCCGCTTCTCGGGGCCGTTCGCAATGAGAAAATAACGAATCGAGTCCGGCTGATAACGGCTTAACAAGTCCGGCACCCATATGGCCCAATTGCGACTGGTCGAGAACTTCTTGCCTTCGAGCGTCATGTATTCGCATGATATGATTCGGTCCGGCACATGCAGATCCCCGGCCCCCTTCAGCAGCGCCGGCCAGATCAGCGTATGAAACGGGATATTATCCTTACCATGAACATAGTAAGCCTTAACCTCGCCCGGTCCCTTACGCCAAAAGGATTCCCAATCGCCGCCCGTTTCCGCGGCCCACTGTTTGCTGGCGGATAAGTAGCCGCTGACCGCTTCGATCCAGACATAGATTTTCTTATCCTCGAAGCCCGGAACAGGGACATCCACGCCCCAGGTCAGATCCCGCGTAGCCGCCCGGTCCTGAAGCCCCTCCTCCAAGTATCTTCGGGTCAATTGCACGGCATTATCCCGCCAGCCTCGGGCGTTATTCAAATCATCCGCCAGCTCAGCCTGGAAATGTGACAGCGCTACGTAAAAATGCTCGGTAGGCCGCTCCACCGGAGGGTTTCCGCAGATTTTGCAGGTCCTGTTCGTCAGGTCGGACGGATCAAGTATGGTGGAGCAGGCGTCGCACTGATCCCCACGGGCCCTGCTGCCGCATACGGGACAATCTCCTTCCACGTAGCGGTCCGGCAAAAACCGCTGATCGGTTTCGCAATACGTTTGCCGCACGGTTTTTCGATACAAATGGCCGTTTTCCAGCAGCTTCAGAAACAGCTCCTGCACCACGGCATGATGAAACGCCTGGTCGGTTCGCGTGTATAAGTCGTAGGAGAAGCCCAGCCGTTCGAAGCAATCCACGAACTCCCCATGATACCGATCCGCAATATCCCCCGGAGCCACGCCCTCCTGAATGGCTTGAACCGCCACGGGCGTTCCATGACAATCACTGCCGGATACGTACAGGACTTGATCGCCTTTCGCGCGGAAATAACGGGCCAACACGTCGCCTGGCAAGAGGCTTGCAAGCCTCCCCAAATGTAAGGACCCGTTGGCATATGGCCAGGCACCGCCGATAAAAATATTCGTCATATCAATCATCCTCCTTTTTTTTGGGCAACAAAAAAAGCCCTCATCCCAAAAGGGACGAGAGCTTGCCGCTCACGTGGTACCACCCAATTTCATTTATGCCTTGCGGCATTCACCTCTTCGGGTACGACGCCATATATCGCGTGTATACCCTAGCACGTTAACGGGTGCGGGATCCGGCGCAGCCTACAACCCTCTTCAGGGTTTCGGTGCACAGCTCAGAGACCATATTCCCAAGGTTCTTTCCTTACCCCTTTTCACCAGCCGGGGCTCTCTGTTCAAAGACGTTACCAAGGTACTCTTTCTCTTCATTGCTTTTGTTTAACGTTATTCAAGTTACTGGAAATCATACCCGAACTTTACGAATGAAGTCAAGGGGACGGATGCGGAGCCTTTCTTGCCCTTACCCGGCCATCCCGTATCGCTCCCAGCTTTTTCCCCAGCATCATCTTTAGTTTCTTGCGGGCTCTGCTCATGCGGTTCCGTACATTTTCAGGCTCAATTTGGAGCACTTCCGCAATTTCCAGGGTATTGAAATCCTCGTAATAATACAAATACATCGGCTGTCTTAGGGTTTCAGGCAGAGTAAGCACAGCAGATAACAGTTCGTCATGGTTCTCCTCGCTATTCATCATCGATTCAGGCGCCTGCATAGCGCACTCGGTCAAACGATTCTCCGAAAGAAAGTCCATCGGTTCCAGCTCCGTTTCCTCGTAGGTTGATCGGTTCTTCCTTGTTTCCCTTATTTTAAACTTCGTGCCTTTCTCTTGACCGCATGAAATTGCCGTTTCTCCGCAGGGAAGAAGCGTACCAACAAACTTACCCAAGCATGCGTGTATTTCCAAGACTCTCCGGCCCTCCGAACCACTTCCAGCTGCTTTTCCCTTATGAGATATTCCTGAATGAACCAATTGTTCATATCCAGTCATTCTTTCCCGTCCATTAGTTCATAATTTTTTGAACTAAATGACTAAGTTTAATTATATATGAACAAATAAATAGTTCAATATTTATTTTCATCAGGATGTGGTATCATAAAAATGGAATGACGAGTACTTGAAGGAGAAAATGATCATGACCATTATCAGAATTGACTATTCGCCTGTTCACGAGCTGGTCACCAGCTTGTTCGCATATACAGATAATAAAAACCAAATGCATGATCTAGGAAATAAGTGGAGGAAGGAAATTCAGAAGAAGCTGTCTGCATCTTTTACGGATAAGCTCGAAGAGCTGGACTTGTTCGAGCTTATTGCTTATCTGCACCTGGCTATCGTAGACAGCCCGGAAAAAGACAACGTCGAGAGGTTTCTTGCCTGGTTTGCCGATTTGGGAGAAGGCCAATTGTATGAAATCCTGGCGCCTTATCTTGAAGACGGGTTTCCGATGGGGCTTAAAACATTCCGGGATCTCAGTCATGAGATCATGACAGAGTGGCACCGGGCCTATACAATAACGCCGGAAATTCACGACTTGCTGGGACGTTCCGCTGCCCGCATGGAGCAGCTTAGCCGGGAGCTCCCCTACATTGATCTGATTGATGAGGCAACAAGCGGAATTGTGCTCGATCCTGAAGATGAATACAGCGCCATTCTTCTTATCCCTACCTATCACATCAAGCCGTTAAACCGGATGGACTACGTGAGCAACCAACAGCTCATTATCAGCTATGCCGTAGACGATGAGCAGGTGGACGAGGATACACCCACCAGTCGGCTGCTGCGGATGACCAAGGGGTTGGCTGACGAGAAGCGGCTGGTACTGCTGCACATCCTGGCTAAAGGCCCTGTTACGTTTACCGAATTGCAGCAGAAGACCGGCCTTTCAAAGAGCAACCTGCACTACCATCTATCCCTGCTTAAAACCGCGGGTCTCCTGCGCATGCATTTCAAAATGCCGAATGAGCGGTATAAATACAGTGCCAGACCTGAATCCTTCAATCAACTGAAAGCGTTCCTGGAGTCTTACGTGTTTGGATTATCCCAGTCATGAGGAACGAATCCCGTTACAGCGAAGAAACCTGAGGAGCCATAAAAAATGATGACCCCATAGGTGGAGTCATCTTTTTGTTATGAGCAGCTTATGTTCCTGCGGAATCTTGTACTGTTACTTCGATAATAAGGTAATGGCGGCCGCTATGTCCCGCCCGGCAATAACATCTTTAGGCTTTAGGCGCCAGTTCCGCTGCCTGACGGATCGCTTCCATCAAGCTTTTCTCGTCGGCGATGCCTTGACCGGCAATGTCGAACGCCGTTCCGTGATCGACGCTGGTGCGGATAATCGGAAGGCCAACGGTAATGTTGACGCCTGCGTCCAAGCCGAGCACTTTGACGGGACCATGCCCCTGATCGTGATACATAGCCACTACGATGTCAAAGTCGCCGCGAACCGTCCGGAAGAACAGCGTATCGGCCGGGAGTGGGCCTACGACCTGGATTCCTTCCGCCTGCGCCTTCTCGACACCCGGTATGACTTTCTCTTCCTCTTCGCCATATCCGAACAATCCATTCTCGCCCGCGTGAGGATTGATTCCGCAAACGGCAATCCGCGGAGCAGCGATGCCGGACTTCTGCAGCGTCTCATGAGCAAGCTTAATGACATGGTACACGCGCTCAGGCTGAATGGACCGGACGGCATCGATGATGCCGACATGCGTCGTAACGTGAATGACCTTCAAATTCGGCGCGGACAGCATCATGGAGTAGTCCGTGGTTCCGGTCAAATCCGCCAGAATCTCCGTATGGCCCGGATATTTGTGGCCCCCTTTATGCAGGGCCTCCTTATTCAGCGGAGCGGTGCATATGGCCTGGATTTTATGGTCTTTGGCCAATTCGATAGCCGTCTCCAAAAATTTGAACGCGGCGTGTCCGGCTTCCGGGGCAACTTGTCCAATCGGCAAGTCCGCTGGCAGCAGATCCAGATCAAGCACATGAACCGTGCCAAAACGGTAGTCCACCTGCTCCAACTCATCAGCAGTAATCGCTTCGATCGCCAAGTCACTGCCCACAAAGGACTTTGCCCGCTCCAATATCTTCACATCCCCGATTACAATCGGGCGACTGATATGATACATCTCCTCATTCATGAGGCTCTTGAGTATAATTTCAGGACCGACGCCTGCGGCGTCTCCCATTGTAATCCCGATAACCGGTTTATGCTGGCTCATGTTCTCACCTTTTTCTTATTTGTTATATAGTGCAGAGAATCTACCAGGGATTGATCATTGCCGAAGCCCCCGGCTTTGGTGACGGTCCAGTAACCTTTCTCCATGCCTTGAAGCCTTCCGAACGGCAGGCCAGGCTCTACTTCCGAATAAAGCTGCATCTCTCCCATTCCAAGTTCGATACAGATAGCTTTAGCGGTATCCCCGCCGGTTAATACCAACCCTTGGATCTCAGCGTATGCCTGTAGAATTGCTTTTGTCATTCTTCCGAGTCCCAGCGAGATCGCTTCGCTTACCTCGGTTGAAGATAATCCCTGCTCATTCCCTGCCTCTTTTGCAAGTCTGCGGTTTTCTTCCGAAGCGTCCACATACAGGACCAAGTAACGCTTGTCCATATCCTGTGCAATTTGCTGCAGGACATCTCCTGTGTCGTAAGTTTCACGAATCAACGCGGTCGGATCGATCTCCAGCATCAACGAGTCGAGCATGTCTTGGACCGCACGAAGCTGCCGCCGGGTCGTTTGGGACAAGCTCCCTGATACGATCAGTGCTTTATCCGCCCCTATCCAGTCTTGGCTGCCCTCCTCCACGGAGGTCAGGGACAGCGCCTCCGGCAAGTATTCAATTAATCCGGCAGAACCAGCCCATAGAATCTTCTTGTCCAGCTGTGAAAATAATGCCGATATCGCCTGTAAATCCTCTTCCGTCTCACTATCACACACAAACCAGGTTTGACCTTCCGCCAGCTTGGATTCGAGCCATGGCAGAAATTGCGCCGCGGGCTGCCGCACTTGACTTGATAAGACCAGCACCGCCTCAGGCTCTTCTTCCTTCTGCAGCAGCTTCGGGATATAGCTTTCCATGACAGGCGTTTTGGGATCCTTGGCAAACTCCGTCTCAGTGATCAGTACACCTTGAACATAGTGATGCCCCTGTACCGTCGTGCGGTTCATTTTGGGAAAAGCCGGGGCGATCAGCACCAAATCCGGCCGGAACACCTTCTGCACCGCTCGTAATTCCTCTGCCACATTCCCGCGCAGGGTGGAGTCCAGCTTCTTGTAGATGTGGCGGCAGCCCTGCTCTTCAAGGAATTGAGCGGCTTCATACGCCGCTTCATAGGCATCCGCGCTGCGTTTCGCCCTGCTATCCGTATCAACGATTAGTACTTCGGCACGGGTGTCCTGACGGTAATGACGATGATCGAATACGACGGTGGAAACCAGTCCCTTCTTCGCCAATTGTACGCCCGAGTCATTTGCACCGGTCAGATCGTCCGCGATGATTCCAATTTGTTTTATCACATTTCATCACACCTTCTATGATTCGGCATCTGCTGTTTTTGTATCAAATGAGTGCCCTTTCTTCTCTAGACGCTTCACTAAAAATCCGACATATAAAGGAAGCAGGATGGCGGTCGTTACCACGGACGCCGCAACCTGCACCGTCGCAATATCGGTAAATGCCGCAAAGGATGCATTCGCTGCCCCGATGGCAGCAGGCGTAGCCACAGCATTACCGGCTGTGGAGCCTTCCGCAGCCCCCACGATCGGATTCCATTTCAATGCTTTAAACACAAAGTATCCTGCCGTACCTGTAACAAAAACCGTCAGCAATCCAAGAATGATACCCGACAAGCCGCCATCCACGATCGCTCCGAAATCAATGCCCATCCCGAGCGCAAAGGCAAAGAACGGAATCAGCATCGAGCTGCCTTTGTCCAAAAACTTGCGCATCTCTTCATCCAGATTACCCAGCACCATCCCTACAATAATCGGAAGAAGGACCGAAATAAAGGACACGAAGGAGAACATGCCGTCCACGAATCCCATGGCGCCGAAGATCGATAAGGCCACCATCGTGAGGAAAGGCCCGTCATTCAGGGCAAGCAGCGAATAAGCGGCACGGTCTTCCTTACTGCCGTATTGGCCAACCAAGGCTACGAACAATCCCCCATTACTGTTGGTCATCGCCGCAATGACGGCAATCGGCGCCAGACCCAGCCACAATCCGTTCTCTCCGGCAAACAGGTAAGCGATCAGTCCGAACGCTGCGCCGACCACCCACTTCGTGACAAGCAGCGTAGCCCCTTTTCCGACGGATACGCCAAAGGACTTGACGTTAATCTGTGCCCCCGTACAGAGAAGGAACAGCGCGATCAATGTACTTGAACCGTTTACAAATAAAGACTCCGTGAAATTCCCAATCCGAAGCAGATCCGGTGCAAAGGTATTGATGACTGCTGCAATAAGCAACGGCACCACCATCATACCTCCAGGAATACGATCCAATGTCGCTTTAATCTTCATTATTGTAACACCCCTTTAATAATTGTTTCAATATTAAACAGCGATTTCATATTGAAATCGCTTGCAGGGATAATTGTAAGTGCATTCAATTAAATTTGCAACATATTAAAGATTAATTGTTGCAAATTTAAACAATTGATTACAGCGCTGTCTCTAGCTTGTTGAAATATATTCCTCCTTCTCCTAATATCTGCCGAAGCGGAGGGATCTATTAATCGCCAAACAAAAAAAGCTGAAACTATTGTTTCAGCTTTCTCCACAGGGTCGAACGGTTGATCCCGAGCCGTTCTGCAACCTTCGTCTGATTAAATTGTTCTTCCTCCATAATCGCGTCGATGATCCTCTTCTCGATCTCATCCAGCGTACCGCGAAGGAACTCAGGGCCCATCGCAGCTGACGGATGTTCTTCCTTCTTGGCTAGAAGCCGGGAAATGAGTGGCTTGCCGATCACGTAGCCCTTCTCCTCCGTCACTGCGTCCTGGAGCAGGATTTTCAGTTCCGACACGTTGCCCGGCCAATCGTACTGGGTCAGCAGGAGAATCGCTTCATCCTTGATCTTGATTGGTGAAGTCCCTAGCGTTCCATGATAGGACGCAATATAATAAGTCACCAGCGGCTTGATGTCCTCCCTGCGCTCACGCAGAGCCGGCACGGCGATTCTTGCCGCCTCCTCGTCCAGCAGGAGTGGATGATAATTCGAATCATCCTTTTCCAGCGAGAGGATGATCGTGAACCCCCGGTCTTTCATCTCGTTCATCCACGGCTTCAAATTCGCCATTTCTTCTGGAGCGATCGTTTCCAATCCATGGATGTACAGCGTGCGGATATCGTTGTCCCAAGCTTCTTCTTCGTCTTTTCCCGACAAGGCCATGGCCTGCTTTGCGGTAAGCCGGACATACAAGCCCTGGCCTTCGTTCTTGCGGTAATGAATATACCGGGAGAGCAGCTGCTTGCCTGTTCTGGCTTCACCGATGAGAATCAGGATGCGGCTGTCCAGTTGATCCTCGATCCGCTGCAGGCAACCGTGCATCGCTTCGCTTTGCGATATCAACATCGGCAATTGGGTCACGGCCTCGACATGATAGCCTGCAGCCTCCCCATTTTGCTTCAGCTCGGAAAAAGTGTACAGGTAGTACCATTTTCCCTGTATTACTTTCAGCGTCCTTTTCTGTTTAAGCTTCCGGGTTCCGTCATCCTGAATCAGGACAGAGGCTTCCGCCTCCCGGTTTAGCCGTAGATCAGCTTGCAAGGCTTCCACCGGGAGCGGACAGGAGCCGTAATCCGGCCACTGTTCATATACAACCTGCCCCTCAGCATCCAATACGGCAAGGTTCGCGGCCGTTTCCTCCAGCAGTGCTTGCAGAAAGGATATTTCCCACTGCGTCCGTTCATGTAACCGAAACGCGGATTTGGCCTTTTGAAACGCATCGAAAATGGCCTCGCGCCCGGATTGGATCAGAATCCCTTCCAAGTGGTGCTTGGCGGCTGCCTCCATCGTCACCACATCGCCCATGATTAATTTGAAGCCCTTCGCCTTCAGATCCTCCAGCAGCCGGTCCACCTCTTGCGCCTTCTCTACCGTGAACACATCCACCTCGATATCCAGCACATCGGTAATGGCTTTGGCTCCGAGCGTAATATTGGAGAAGCCCACAATGGCTTTTTTGCCTGGAAAATGATTGGCCAAGGTGAGCACGCGCAGCATGTCATAGCCTGAAACATGGACATCGATTACAGGAATGCCCACCTCAGGCTCGATCAGCTTGGCCGTACCGCCCCGGCTAATGATCACGTCATATCCCAGGCGCTCGCCTTCTTTTGCCAGAGGAACCGCTTCTAGCAAATTGCCGACCTCGACTCGGACTTCCAGTTCCGGCTCTTCCTTTTGGCATTCTTCTATTAAATGGCTCATAGCGGGGTACGGAGCAATAAATAACGTTTTAATGGTCATGATTGTCACCTGTGTTTTCTTTGGTAAACCTTATTCTTGATTATTATTCTACCGTTTCTATATGAAATAACCAACTCTATATATGAAAAGGCACCTCCGCCGAGGTACCATTAACCGAAAGGGCTAACGGCGCCGACTAGGGTGCCTTATCTTGTCTAACCTATGAACTGTTACTTCAGAATTACTCCTCTATCAAAACGGACAGGGCGCTTTTCGGTGCAAGGCGGAGGTTAAGCTGCTCCGGTCCCTGTATAAGAAGTGCAGCATTCTCCTCCTGCTCGCTGTCGTTAAACAAAACGACGGCAACCGAACCGTCCGTGTTCTTGAATGCTACCGAACGGATGGACTCATCGCTGGTCGAAGCAATGCGAACCGCTTTTGGACGGATCACTTTGCTAAAATGCGCCAGCGCATAGTAGTCCAGCGTGTAGGTAAGCTCTTTCTTCTGCTGATTTACCGTGACAATGCCGCGGCAGGTGCTTTTTCCAAAGCCCGGAACGGTAGGGCCGTTCTTCTCGTCCAGCGCCATATTCCACAACACGTAGGATTTACTGTGATTGCGGAGTATCTCGATTCCGGTTCGCATCACATTGGAGAAGGCCTGCTCAAACGGCGGGATCCACTCCCCGCCCGATCCTTCCGTGAAATGAACCTCTTTCCCCGGAAATGCGTCGAACACTTCCGATTGGGCCGACGGCTTGCCGCCGTACCAGTGCCAAGCGACGCCATCCACGGCGTCACCCGCTTGCTCCAAAACGGTCAGCGGGTAGTCCGGCTTGTCCCAGTTATGGTCATAACAAAGGATTTTTGTATCGATGCCGTTCTTAACGAATTGCGGCTTCAGATGATTCTTGATGAAATCGCTTTGCGCCTCGGGCAGCATGATCATGCCAGGGTAATGTCCTGGCGAATACAACGCCTCATTCTGCGGCGTGATCGCATAAATATGAAGCCCATGGGCTTCATACCCCTGGATGTAACGTACAAAATAATTAGCGTACACCGAATAGTATTCAGGCTTCAGCTCTCCGCCGATCATCGAACCGCTCGTTTTCATCCAGCCGGGCGGACTCCATGGGGAACCCATCAGCTTGACATCCGGGTTCAATCGGAGTGCTTCCTTCAGGAGGGGAATGATATCTTCCTCATCATGCGCAATGGAGAACTGCTCCAGCTCTATATCCGTCTGGCCCTCAGGCATATCATTGTAGCTGTAGAAGTCACGCGCGTAATCCGATGCCCCCATCGGCTGGCGGAGTACGGATAACCCGATCCCTTCATTCGGATCGAACAGCTTTGTCATGAGCTCCGAGCGCTGCTTTGTCTCCAGCACTTGATGGATCAGATAAGCAGCGGAGTCCGTGAAGGACGCGCCGAAGCCGTCCATCTCCTGAAACGTCTGCTCCTCATCGATAACAACCGTATGCTTCGTGTCCGAAGTTCCGGGAGCTAGCTGCTCCTTGTCTTTCCTAACGAATAATTCCTCTTCCCCGTTTGACTGGTAGATGGTGATGTTCAGCATGTTGTTTCCCTCCAGGTTTCTTATGGTCCTTCTGGCTTTCCTATCCCGCCCTATATTGGAAGTTGACTTAGAAAGAAAGAGCCCCCTTTCCTGTCAAGGAAGGGGCTCTCCCATCATAAAAGCGTTACCTTATTTCAGCCCCAGCTTCTCTTTGTTCGCCTTCATCTTCTCATTGCGGACTTCGACGATTTTATCCCAGTTGTTATCGTCCAGGAACTTTTTGTATTCGTTTAAGAGGTTGTCGAACGCCGCATCATCCTTGGAACGAATCATGCTGACGAGCGTGGAGTTCCATTTCGTATTGATGGCTGTCAGAGAGCGCGCTTCTGGTGTTCCCTGATCCGGGTTGATATTCTCCAAAATAAAGTGCGGCGTCAGCTTCCCTTTGCCCCATTCCTGCATTTGCTTGATCGCATCCGGGAAAGCATCCCCGCTCAGCGCTTTGTGACGGTCATGCCCGAAGAACATGAATTCGCCCATGCGGTAATCCTTCTTGAAAGTATCCGGATTGTTCATCTGAAGATCCTTCACGGCAGGGAGGAACTCCACCGTGCCGTCCGCATTCACTTGGTAAGTGTCGCCTTCGATACCATAGTTCATCAGCATTTGTCCTTCTTCGCTTAACAGGTACGTGAAGAGCTGAATGGACTTGGCAGGATCTGCATTATTTTTCGTAATGAAGCTGATCATCCAGCCGGTGATACCGGATTGATTCAGCGTCGGCTGACGTCCTGCCGTGCTTTGCGGTCCGTCAATCGCGATGTACTCTTTGCCTTTATTGTTGCTGTAGAAGCTTTGCAGGTTACCGCCCTGCTGCGGCGTGCCGTCCAGCATAATCGTTGCGTATTTGCCAGCCTTCACCTTCTCTTCAAAAGCCGTTCCGTCATCGGCAAAGCTATCATCGCTGATCGCGCCGTCCCGATACACGGTATTGAACGCCTTCACCCAGGTCAGATAATCTTCATCCAGGTTACGGTTATAGAAACCGCCATTCTCCTCCAGCGGCACGCCGATGAAATCCTGCAGCACGTCGCCAAGCGAGCCAGTACCTTCACCGATGGAGTTGAAGCCCAGTGGAATCAGGGCAGGGAATTGCTGCTTAATATCTGCGAGAGCAGCCCGGAATTCTCCCGGCGTTCCCATAGCAGGCTTGCCTAGCGCTTCGTACACGTCCTTACGGATGATAAATGCTGTTTTGGCCGGAATATTGCCGCTGTCATAGTCTTCTTGCGTATTGGAATAGTTCGGGTATCCGTACGTTTTGCCATCCTTCAATTGGAACCAGTTGAGCGTATCCTGTGCCGCTACCTTATTGAAATAAGGATCATATTTCTCGGCCAGATCGTTCAGCGGCAGCGCCCATGTCGCCGCCTTCTGCACGACCGGAGAGTTGGAGTCAAACGTCGTGATCAGATCGGGCATTTCCCCGCCGGCAAAAAACGTATTTAGTTTGGTGTCGTCACCCGTGATGAATTTGATATTGATGTTCAGGTCTTCCTTAATCTTCTTGGTTACAACGTCCTTGCCAAAATCCGTGTTCCACCAGTCCGCATTCACGTACCAAGTCAGCTCGGTCGTCTCTTCTTTTTTGTCCAGCTGCCAAGCCGGCGTCTCGGCATCCGGTGTATAACGATCCTCGATCGAAACCCAATTTTCCTTCTTGGATCCGGAACCCCCGCCCGATCCGCCGCAGCCGCTCACAACCAGCACAACCGCCATCAGTGCTGTAATCAGCGTAAGCCCCTTCTTACCCAAAGCCTTGTTCATCAACATCCTGTAAACCTCCCTTTTAATAAAAGCGCTTTCTTATTAGACCCTTGTTTTTACAGGCTTGCTTCTTTTCCACTCCCTTAAAGAGCTGCGTCTCCGCTACTCTTTAACTGCTCCGAGCATCATGCCGGAGATAAAATATCTCTGTAATATTGGATACATCACAACAATCGGCAGCGTCGTCACGACAATTGTTGCTAGTTGGACCCCTTTGGTGGTCGTCTGAATTGCAACCGAACCGATATTTTGCATCGATTGGGTCTGGGACTGCACAATGATCTCATACAGCATCATCTGCAACGGATACAGCGACTGATCGGTAATATACAATTTGGTGGTCATAAAATCGTTCCACTGCCCGACCCCATTAAACAGGGCAATCGTCGCCATCGCCGGCATGGAAAGCGGAATGAAGATGCTCAGGAAAATTCTCCAATCGCCCCCACCGTCGATCTTCGCCGACTCTTCCAGCGAATCCGGCACGTTTCGGAAGAAGTTCATCAGAATGATGACGTCGTAAAAGCTTAATAGAGCTGGGATAATATAAACCCAGAAGCTGTTTAACAGCCCCAAGTCTTTGATCAACAAGTACGTCGGAATCATGCCGCCCGAGAAAAACATGGTGACAACGCCCATCGCCACGTAGAACTTGCGGCCGCGGACGTATTTCTTACTCAAGCCGTAACCCACCATGGCACAGAAGAACACGTGCGTGATAACGCCGATGACCGTTTTGGCCACCGAGATGAAGAAGGCATTCCATATGTTTGCATCCCTGAACACGGCCTGATAATTCTCCAGCGAGAATTCCGTAGGCCAGAAGATGAACCCGCCCTCGGCAAGGGACCTGCCCGAACTGAAAGATGAGACGACGACGTTCCATAACGGAACGACGATGATGATCGTAAACGTAACCAGTAAAATGATGTTGATCGTATCAAAGATCCGACTGTCAAGATCCCCTTTTGCTGCTTTCAAATTCACCGTAATACCTCCCTTTTGCATGACCTACAGGACGGATTGATTATCATTCAATTTACTGGTTACTTTGTTGGCCGTAACGAGCAGAATGACAGAGATAATGGATACACCCAAACCAACGGCGGTCGCATAAGAGAAATCGCCCTGCGTCATTCCCATCCGGTACACGTACGAGTTAATGACTTCGGCCTTTTCCCGGTTCTGCGAATTCATGAGCACCAGGGTTTGATCCAGATTTGATCCCAATAAACCGCTTACAGTAAGGATCAGGTTCAAGCTGATAATCATCTTCATGTTCGGTAGGGTAATGTTCCAGATTTGTCTCAGTCGACTAGCCCCGTCGATTCTTGCGGCCTCGTAGTAGGTAGGATCGATCTTGGCCATGATCGCCAGGTACAGAATCGTGCCCCAGCCGGCCTCTTTCCAAATATCCGACAGCGTTGCAATCCACCAATACTTGCTTGGATCAAGCAAAATGTTTTGCGGCTGCGAAATCAGCCCCAGAGCAAGCAATATTTCGTTGAACAAGCCGGATGTCGAGAACCAGGTAATGAGCATGCCGCCCAAAACGATCCAGGACAAGAAGTGAGGCAGATATGAGACCGTTTGGACGAATTTTTTGAATCGCCCCATGCCAACCTCGTAAATCATAATGGCCAGAATGATCGGAATGACAAAGCCGATCGCCAATTTCAAGAAGCTGATGCCCAGCGTGTTGACGACGGAGTCCCAGAAATACTTGTCAGACAAAATAATCTTGAAATTGTCCAAGCCAACCCACGGCGCGGAATCCAGCGTATCGATAACGGTGTAATTTTTAAACGCAATCGTCAAACCGTAAATCGGTATGTAACAGAAGATAAACATGAAGATAACGCCGGGAATAATCATCGATTGAAGCTCCCATTGTCGCTTGTAATCGATGAAGAATTCCTTGATCCCCTGCCCCATCGGCTTCTTCCCGGTGGGTTGAACCGGGCCCGTGCCGGTTGACTGAACTGCAGCTGTTTTGCTCACCTGCTTAGCCTCCTTTGATCAAAAAACGCATAAAAACGTTTTTATTTTTGGCGAAAAAAACCCCTGATTTTTTAAAATCATTTTAAAAAATCGACTTGGTGTGATTTCTTTTCTTCCGTTAACCCGATTCATTCCGATTCATCTTCACATGACTGGAGCCGCGAACGACCAACTCCCCTGGAAGCTTCTGAATCTTGCCCTTCTCTTTCTTCTGAATCATACGCACCAGATGATCCACCACCAGAATCCCCTGTCTGGCAATCTGATTGCGTACGGTCGATAAAGGCGGCGTAAAATACTGCGCGATATCGATATCATCGAAGCCCACGACGCTGACGTCCTGCGGAACCTCGTAACCATGGGACTTCAACGCCCGAATGCAGCCGATGGCACTCACGTCATTACCGGCAAGAAAAGCATCCGGTACTTTCCCGGGGTGTAAGTGAAGAAACGATTTGACGGCGTTATAAGAGCCTTCTTCCTCAAAATAGCCCTGCAGTATGTAGTCTCCGTCGATCGGGAACCCGCACTCCCGAAGCGCAGCCAGATACCCTTCCTTCCGCTGCACGCTGTCAAACATCGTATCCACGCCGGAGATGTAGGCGATCTTCCTATGCCCCAGGCTGATCAAGTATTTGGTTGCTTCATAACCGGCTACGTAAGAGTCGAATATGATGCTGCCCATCGTTTCGTTCTGAACCTCTCGATCCAGGAAAACGGCCTTAATCTTGTCCTTCTCCATGGCGGCGATGTCTCTATCATCAATCTTCAGCTCTTCGAAGATAATGACGCCATCCACCCGGCCGCCCATAATATTGCTCATAATCACCTGTTTATCCTTGGTCACAAACACGTTCAAGCCATAACCCTGACGGTCACATTCCCGTGACATCGACTCCACCAGTGTATAGAAGTAAGGCCCTGATACGCTTGTCGTAAAGAAGCCCAGCATCTTGGTCTTCCCCGACTTCAACAGCTTTCCGTTCAGGTTAGGTACATAATTGAGCCGCTCCGCCACCTTCAGCACATGGGATTTGGTCTCCGGGTTCAATACATCTACATCATTCAATGCATTTGAAACCGTAGAAATGGATACCCCGGCTTCTCTTGCCACATCCTTGATCGTTACTTTGCCCATATAACCATTCCATTCTTCCTTTGCGATAAAAACGTTTTTATGTACATAAGTTACCACATACGTGAGGTGAACACAATGCTTTTTTGGAAGGGGTTACAAATATTTTTTCGGTTATGCTCAACGACTACTGGGGGGATAGCATGAAAAAAAGCAGACACTCTTCAAATCGGTACCCTTCATCGGTACCACTCTTCGAAGTGAGCCTGCAGAAATCGAATCTCTTTTTCGTAATGGGCCACATGCCCCTCATCGATCATGTTTTGGTAAGCCTTGTTGCCTTGTGCCGCACCAGTTATAAGTGTATCGCATAATGCCTGGATGCGTCTTATCGTCCATTCTTTCAAGTTGGGAGGCGGCGATATGCCATAGGACTTAAAGAACAGCGATATTCTGTGCGTGCGATCCGCAGCATGTAATTCCGATTGATAAGGTATCGATGTCCCTGTAGAGTAATCTATTGCAAAGCTTGCCAGCGGGACTGAGGTATACAGCATATAAACGATGTCCCAGATTCTTGGACCTGGCGCAGCCAAATCAAAATCAATCAGTGCAACCGGCACTTCATCTTGAAAAACGATATTGTATGGCGCGGCATCATTATGACAGATCACTTCATCAGCCCACTCCTCCAGAGCCCGAAAGTTATGTGCATCCTCCGGTTGGATCGAAGTTGCAGCAAAGCCTTGTACGGCGTCATGATAACGCCCTAACAACGCTGCGCTCTGGATAAGGGCATGGTCTGACCATATATAAGGTTTAAAATCAGGATATTGGTTACCCGGCACCTCTCCAGGAATAAAGGACAAGATCTCGCGACCGCTATGATCAATGCCTATGAACTTGGGGGCGCCTTCAAAACCCTGCTTATCCAAATGTCGAAGCAAGTCATGTACAAAAGAACTCCAGTTTGTAGTACGGTGAACGTTATTTCCGATACGTACGACTTCGTTCACATTGCCTCCAGGAAGTACTTCTTCCTTGTCACACATCCGTAGCCCCCCTTCCCGCTGCTCCATGTGCCATCCCCAGCACCTCAGCCAGTCCTTCCAGATCCAGTCCGTCGGCGGCAAAAGCGGTGCGAACGAGCTTCGGCGGAACGAACTCGTCATATTTGCCGAGATACGGCGCCTCATCCGGATCGAGGAGCGCGCCGGCATCCTCGCAATCCATCAGTTCCTTCTTGATTTCCTCCATCAGCGTCTTATTATCGACTTTACCCGCGACAACCATATAATACGGCTCCATCGGCACGATGGAGCGAAGCGCCAGCCGCTCGGACAGATTATGCTTCAGCAATCGCTCCAGCGTGCGGAACTGCTTGCTGCCCGCCCAAGGCAGAATGAACAGGGAGTCGCCGCCCGCCGGTAGGACCACCTGCTTCAGCAGTCCGCTTTCCCGGGCAAGACGGCGAGCCCGCTCCAGACGATTCACTGCCCCTGGTGCCAGGTACGGATAGATAGCGCTGTCGGCCAGCACCTCCCGCATCTTCTGCACCACGCGGGTATGCACATCGCCGCCTGCGCCAAGCCACAAGGTATCGACCTTGCCCTTGGCCGACTTCACATACAGGGCCTTATGCTTCGTATCGACTTCCTCCACTTTCCACAGCTTGCCTGCCAGCGAAAAGCAGTAACCCGGCGGCGGCACCGTCGTAATCGATCCGATTTCTTCCGACCCGTTATATACGACATGCTCTTCATCGTCCTTAAATACCGCATAGAAGCGGTAGTTGTTCACGATCTTCTCCCCGCCAAGGCCGATGATCAAACTGCCTTCTTCCGTCCGCTGGATATGATCGGTTTGGAGCAAATACTGCAGGAACTCCTTGTATTCCTCCGGCTCAATGCCGCGGAAAGCCGGCAGGGTCAGCACCGCTCTCGCCAGATCCGGCGGCTCAGCCTCGCCCATGCTCTTGAGCGTACTCATCGTCTGATGGTAAAGCACGCCAACGGGTTTCTTCCGCAGGGCCAGCGGTTCGACCCACTTCTCGCGGACATACAGCTCGATGACCGCAATGGCCCGGAGCAGCATCCATGGCATGCGCGCAGGCAGCATGGCCTCCTCGTCCTCATCCTCCGGACAGAGAAACATCATCTCGGAGGCCTGATCCCCGCGCCGGCCGGAGCGGCCCAGCCGCTGAACGAAGCTGGAGCAGCTGTACGGCGCGCCAAGCTGGATCACCCGCTCCAGCTCGCCGAGATCGATGCCGAGCTCCAGCGTCAGGGTGGCCGCCGCAACGGCTGGCCCCGGACCTTCGCGCAGCGCGGCCTCGGCTTCCTCGCGCAGCATCGCGGAGATGCTTCCATGGTGTACATGGAAGACATCCCGCTGCTCGCGCTTAGCCGCAATCCGCCGCAGCTCGAGCGTGGTCAGCTCGGCATCCGAGCGGCTGTTCGTAAAGACCAGCGCTTTTTTCAGATGCGTGTTGTCGTACACGAAGTCGTAATAGGCTTTGCGCGCAAGCTCCAGCTGCTCCGCCTGCTTTTCATCCCGCGCATCCGGGAAGGAGAAATGCTCGACCGACAGCCGCAGCTTCCGGCCTCCTTGGGGGGCAATGACTTCAACCGCGTTCTTCGTGCCCGCTCCCAGCCAGCCGGCTGCGGTCTCGTAATCGCTCAGCGTTGCGGACAGCCCGATGCGGCGAGGCGAGCAGGCAGCCATCCGCTCGATCCGGGTCAGCTGGCTCAGCACCTGGATGCCCCGATCAGCTCCCATAAAGGCATGGACCTCGTCAATGATGACATACCGCAGATCCTGGAACAGCGCCGGGATGGCGTTCGGCCGGTTCATGAGCAGCCCCTCCAGCGATTCCGGCGTAATCTGCAGCACGCCGGACGGCTTTTGCATCAGCTTGGTTTTCTCGGCCTGGGACACATCGCCGTGCCAATGCCATACCGGCACCAGGCCTTCCTTCAACAGATCGGTGATGCGTTCAAATTGGTCGTTGATCAGCGCCTTAAGCGGCCCGATATACAGAATCCCGACCGAGCTGGAAGGCAGGTTGTACAGCTCCGTCAGCGCCGGGAAGAACGCGGCTTCGGTCTTGCCCGATGCCGTGCCCGAAGCGATCAGCAGATGATTGGGCGTATCAAACAGGACGCGGCAGGCTTCCACCTGCGCCTCGCGAAGCGTGTCCCATCTTTTTTTATAGATAAACTCCTGAATGAACGGGGCCAGTCTGGAAAAAGGGTTCGCACTCATAATTCAAACTCCGCCAGCAGATCGTCCAAATCGTCCGAAGGAGCATCGCTTTGCCCTTTGCCCTGGGGCTGCGCTGCGGCGCGCTCGCCTAACAGCTCCTCAAACGTGGCCTCCGGATGCTGATGCAGCGTGTGCAGCAGATCCATGAAATCTCGCACCACCTCACGGGTGGTCAGCAGCTCCTCAGCCCCCAGCCGATTCACGGCCGTCTGCATGAACGCGATCAGCTGATCATCCGTTAACTGCGCTTCATATTTGAAGTGCAAGGCGTGAATATCCCGCAGCTTTTGCAGGAGAATAAGAATCTCCTCATACGACAGCATGTCCAGCTTCAGGATGGGCGACGTATAGGTTCTCAGCGAACTGCTGCCGTAGCGTCCGTCGATCAGACGGGAGCGCAGCGCGTCATAACTGAACAGCCCCCGGCGCTCATCCTCGACAAACTGCGGCGTTCCGCCCATGTAGATGCCCAAATGCTCCGCTTTGCCCTGCATCGTGTCGTTGAACATGGTCAGCAGCTTCTCGTAGTTGCTCTGGCGGGACACGCTGTTGGTGATTTTGTAGAGATTCACCCCTTCGTCAATGAACAGCAGCAAACCCTTATACCCGATGGCCGCCGTAAATTCGGACCAGAGCTTCATGTAATCGTACCAATTGTCGTCATCGATAATGACCCCGACGCCAAGGTCCTTGCGGGCCTCCGTCTTCGTCGGGACTTCCCCGCGGAGCCAGCGCAGCGCCGCTCCCTTACGGTCATCGTCACCAAGCTTATAGCCGTTCCAGTAAGCAGCGAGAACCTTCGCAAAATCAAAGCCGTGCACCAAATTCTGCATGCCGTTCGTCACGGCATAAATCTGCGTTTCCACCTTATCGTTCAAGGCAGGGTCATCCGGTCGCAGGCCCGTCTCCTGCATGATGTCCTGCTGGATCGCGGCAATCCATTTCTGCAAAATGGCCTCAAGCGCCCCCCCATCCGGTCGCGTCCTTGTAGACAGATGGGTCATCAGCTCACGGTAAGTCGCAAGCCCTTGCCCTTTCGTCCCCACCAGCCGCCGCTCCGGCGACAGATCCGCATCCGCCACCACGAAATCGCGGTCCATCGCGTAATTGCGGATGATCTGCAGCAGGAAGCTTTTACCGCTTCCGTAGCGGCCCGTAATCAGGCGGAAGGCGGCGCCGCCCTCGGCGATATTATCCATATCGCGCAGGATCGACTCCACCTCCGGCTTCCGGCCGACGGCGATGAACTCAAGCCCCACCCGCGGCACCACCCCTGCCGTTAAAGAGTTTACGAGGGCGGTTGTGAGCCGTTTCGGTATTTTTAGTTCCGTCATAGTTCCACCTCTTTCAAGCATCTTCCAAGCATAACGAGTCCAAACGATTTCAATCCGTCCGGTTACACGGACTTTAATGTTTCCAGCATATCTATATAATCATCCGCAATGGCCTCTCCATCGATCAGAAGATCACCGATGGTATCCATCGCGGCCTCATTGATCTCATCAAGCAATAACGCCGGCATAGAACCGGCCTTCTCCGCAATTTGCTGCAGCCCTAGACGGTTCGATCCTACCTTGAGGGCGTGGAGAACTTCGAGGTGGATGGGATTGAGACGCTCTGCGAGTTCCTGCCATTCCTCATCCTCTACCTCCCATTGCCACGACCGCTCTCCTAATGTAGGCATCACTGAAATCGTCTCTTTATCTACAACGTGCGGATCCATAACATGGATACCCCCAGCCTCAGATAAATGCTCCGATGAAGGCAGTGGCTTGAGCTCTAGAGAGCCCATGGATGGCATCGGACTATTATCATCGGTGCTCTCTGACGGCTCCATAGACCTTCCATTATCTGCTTCTGATTCCGTTTCTTCCGTATTCACGGAATGAACGATGACATTTGCTTCATCAAGCTGATCACGCACCCCTATGGCGCCGGGCTCATAAGGATCCGCATCAAAATCCATCACCGCCTGGAACACTTCGGGTTTCTTCACCGCCGATTTTCGGGAGGAACGACCTTTGGAAGGTGAAGCCATATTAGTGCTTGTTCCCGCATCTTCGGCGTGGCCTGAAGAAGCTCCAACCGACGGAGCAGGCTCCAGTGTCGGCTGGCTGTAGATCGCTTCAGCCTGCTGCCCGGCTTCCTCCGTAAGCAGCATTTCGCGGACCTGGTCCGACTCCCGCTGTAATCTGCGCAGCTTCCCCGTGTCGATCTGAACCTCAGGTATCGCCTGTTTGCGCTGAGCCTCCAGCTCCTCCTGAATCTCTTTTTTCAGATAACGGGTGATGATCTCTTCCACTTCGGGCTCAACTGCATCCGCCCCGCGCAGCCGTCCCTTAAAACCTCTCAATTCCCGCAGCTTATTCTCGGTCAAGCGAACCAGACCCGTTATATAGGAGCGCAGAGGAGCGTACTCACTTAAGGACACCACCGTCAGCACGACGTTTCGCCCGTATAACCCATGATCGTACACCGCGCTGCGGAATAAATGCCGTTTCACCTGCCGAGGCCGTGGCTGAAAGCGGTCGATGAAGCGCTGCCCCTTCATTTTGGCTAAGTAGCTGTCCACGAGCGCAATCACCTTCGGGGCGTACTGTTCCAGGTCCTTGCGGCCATTCTCCTGGTAAAAACGACTCTTCTCTACGTCATAATCCAGCAAATCCAGCAGCAGCTCCCACGTCAGCTCCACGGGCTGGAGGGAGAACCGGCGCTTCCATTCCTTCTCCTTCAGCTCAGCGGATAAAACGCGCGGGAAGCGCTGGTACGTTTCCCGAATCGGCATATCCAAGCCATGCACGATCATAAAATCATATAACCACTCCCGCAGGTACGTATCCAGCTTGGCATATCGCTTTCGGTAGGCCGTCCACGCCTGCTCCATCAATTCATAGCCCTGCAGGGGATCGCTCCAGCCCACGCCATGGATCAGCTCGTAAAAATAGACAAACAAATAGGATAAGTCCGTATCCGGGTACCGCCCGGACCTGACTTCCTCCCGCCAGTAAAAATACCATTTGAACTGGTCGCTGGCCATCTGGTCGTAGGTCGGCCAATAGCTTTTGAAAGCCACAAAAGGGGCCTCTCCCTCCACATGCCATGCGAGCTCCCTTGCTTTCTGCACGAATTGCTGCTCCTTGGTCACGTAGCGGAAGTCCTCGCCCCAATTCATATCCAGCGGCTGCTGCGGCTTCACGATCAGGGATTCCTTCGCTGGTGCAGCAGAATCAACGGCTGCCTGCCCCTGATGATTCGATGGCTTGTCCGGTAACGGGACGTCCTGCTCGTCGCCGGCCAGCTCAAATTCGGCAAAACGAATTCCTTGGTCATTCACGAGCGTAGTATGTCTTATATGTTCTATGTGATTGTCGTTGTTAGGCTTATCGTTTTTCATCGAATATGAACCTCCGTCACAACTTCAATTATACCATTTAACCTATAGGGACTAACCGGTTTTCACATGTTTCTCATCTGTATTATAATGGACGGAATGATAGTCTAGCGAATGACTTTATGCTGAAAGGACCTTCGAATGAATAAATGGCTGAAAGCATTGTTATTTCTAGTGGGCGCGGCTATTCTGACAAGGCTGATCCCCTTCTCTTCCTGGTTCCGTATCCTGGATACGATGATCCATGAGCTGGGGCATGCCGTCATGACCCTTCTCATGTCGGGGCGGGTGCTCAGCATCGAACTGAATCCCGATCACAGCGGCGTGACCTATTCCATGCTGGCTTCCGGCGGCTGGAGTCCGATTGTGGTCTCGCTTGCAGGTTATATGTCGGCATCCCTGTTTGCCATTCTGATGTTTTACGGCTATGCCAAGAAAAAACAGGCCACCGGCCTGATCACCATTACCGTGCTTGCCCTCATTATGATCATCTTCTTCGTTCGCGCCGGCTATGGATTATGGTGGCTCATTATTTTTATGATCGTGAATCTGATCTTCTATTTCCTTGGCGAAAAGGTCCGGAATTTCTACTACCTGCTGCTCGCCTTTCTCGTACTGGAAGAGTCCGTGGTCGGTCCGCTAACCCTCCTGACCATGGCGCTGACCCAGCCCAAGCAAGCGGGCGACGCCTCCAACCTGGCCAACATGACCATGCTCCCGGCCTTTGTCTGGGCGCTGCTGTTCCTTCTGTTCGCCCTATGGTGCGCAAAGATGGCACTGCAGCTGTTCTGGAAGAAGCGGTGAAATAGGTTCGTCGCAAGACAGGCTATAGAAGCCGGTGTTATCCAACCATTTGGATGACGCTGGCTTTTTTATAACGGCTTGATTCTTATAAAAGAGTCCTTGCTTTTGCTATTCAGATTAACAGGAATCCCCGCCTCTCTGATCAAGAAGGAGAATATTCAGTCGCAGAGACTTCTAAAGAAGTTGGGATTTAGTCAAGTGAGTGAACTAAAGGAAAATTGTAAAAAATAAACGACATCTATAAAAGCGTTATAAAATGAGGTATACTGAGGTAAGAATAAGTAAGGAGCCGTGCGGTAACACGACTCCAAAGTACAATAACTGCATAAAGAGCAGTCGGCCACGTAAGATGGGTCGGAAATAGACCGTTATCCTAACCAGGGCGGTCTATTTCTTTTTCATGTAGGTGAGCAATGCCAAAATGAACATGCCGAACATGAACATTAAGGAAAGCGCATCTTTGACCTCCATGGGCATCACCTCCCTTCTGGGAGATTAGCCGACCGCCCTTACAGCCGTATATTGTACTAGGAAAATTATAACATATTGAGATGTTAAAATACGAAAATCCCGTATGGAAACCCAATAAAAGAAGAAACCTCCAAAAAAAGGGGCAACCCGACAAGTAGTTATTTGCTACTTGCAGGCAGCCCATTTCATTTATATATGATCACCGACACCGCACCAGCAAATCGATCGGATAACGCCCTGCATTCCGACCATACAGACTGATGCCGCCCTTCTCGGCCCGCAGCTCCAGTCGGAAGCTGCGCTTGCGGTCAAGCTCAGCCGCGAGTCTACCCGGAACCTGCGCCTGGCACAGGTATCCGTACGAACCGGCCTCTTCCAGAAGATTATGGACCGGCTGATAGTGCCACGACAGCACGCCCCGGCTATCGGCAGGATCATCCGCGAGCACAGCCTCACCGATTTGGACATCGTCCACCCACACGGAAATACGGGATTCATGCAGCTCTTCATCCGTCATATAGTAAGTGCTCGGGTTATACTCCACATCCGCCGAAGCCCCGTGCATAAAGTCGATTCCGTGCGTGCGATGCCGCGCGCCCTCGATATTTCTGGCCAATAAGCGTTTCGCGCCGGCCTCAAAGAAAATCTCGATATCGCGGATCAGCCGCTGTTCGTCATGATCCGGCAGCTGCACCTCATAGACGAATCGGCCCTCTCCGCCGCCATTCACTTTGGAGCCTTGAAGCGCCTCCCACATGTAGCTGAAGCTTTGCTCACGGAATGTGTTAACCGGGATGCTTACGGTTCTGCCTTCCACTCCATCGTTCCCTAGTCCCTCTCCGCCACGCACATCAAACGTTGTAAAGTTGCGCGTTACCACACCGTTCGCTGCATTTAAGAGACGAACTCCGAGGATCGCAACTGCATCGGTCTTCGGCATGCGAAGTTTGAGTTCCGTTAGTGGCGCAACACCGTAACCATCCCAGGCCACTTCCAGGGTCCCTTGATCAGTTACAACCTTCGTTCCGAGCTGATCATAGGATAATTCCCAAGCCAGAATAAGCTTCTGTCCATGGTACTGATCCGAATAACTGGAACGCAGCAGCGGTATGGTCTTCTCAGCCCCTTGGTCCAGCGTCTGGCAAGGCGGTGCATCGATCACGATAAAGTCCGGCGTGTGCAGATCGGCGATCGTCATGCCCGGCACAAAATCCTCATACCCGAATTTTTTGTCCGTCCCATCCAGACGGTAGTAGCCGTTGAATTCGTTTGTCACGTCGCGGAATTCCGTAAATACGAAACCGCACAGCTTATCATGGCGCCGGAATTCGTTCAGCATGTAACGGTAGTGCCACGCGAGATCGCTGTCCCCGGCTCCCCCGTCAATTCCCCACACGTTTCCGCATTCGCTGTTCATGAGCGGAGCGTCGCCTTGCTGATTGCCGCCGATATAGTTATGTTCGGATCCCGGATGAGTCTTCTGGACAATCTCCTCGATATGATTGCGCAGCGGTTCATACCCATTGATGTAAAAATGCCACGTGTTGATATCCGTCTCCACATGATCGTAAGCGCATGGAGAATTGTCCTCCACAATCCGAGTCGGGTCCAGCTCCTTGGCCCATCTGTATTTCTCCCTTACCCACTCCTGCGTCTCCGGAAGATAATACCGATGCTGTCCTTCGCCGCCCGTCAGGCCGGCGGACTCGCTATCCGTACGGAGTCCCCAAGTTTCGTTAAACATGACCCAGGAAAAAATCGACGGATGATTCCGGTCCCGTTCAATCACTTCCAGCGCCTCGCGTTCATAGGCAGAACGTGCTGTTTCATCCGGATTACCCCAGAAGCATGGCATATCCTCCATCACCAGAATTCCGAGTTTATCCGCCCAATACAGCTTGCGGGGCTCCTCCGGCTTAATATGAATCCGCACGAAGTTCAGTCCAAGCCGTTTCATCAGATAGATCTCGTCCCGCATCTCCGTATCCGTCGGGTAGGTGAAGAATCCCGTCTGGTGGTAGGATTGGTCCAGCGTTCCGTTTAAATAGACCGGCTTTCCGTTGAGCGTAATCCAGCGATAATCTCGTTCGCCGAACTTCGCCGTTCCGATCTCCCGTATGCCAAAATAAGTATGAACGACATCTTCGCCGGAGGAACTCGCCAGACGCAGCTCCCCTTCGTATAAATGAGGGGTTTCGGGGCTCCACAGCCGCGGGTCGTGGACTTGGAACACCGTTGTCCGTTCGTTCGCGCCTTCTTGCAGCTCCCACTCCACCTGATGCGTAACCGAGCCCTCCGCAAACGAGAGCTGGAGTGTCACTACGCCTGCTTCTTGAGCCTGGATCTTGGATTTCAACTCGATCTGACCGTCAATGGAAGTCGTAAAGATGGCTTGCTCCATGTAGGTTTGCGGCCGGGCCTCCAGCCAAACCGGCTGCCAAATGCCCCTGATCTCGCCATACCCCTGCTTCCCTCGGGCTTGGTAATTATGGTCGAAGTCCTCTGCACGGACAACGATCGTATTGTCCTTTGCCGTATCCCAAACCGTTGTCACATCAAATTCAAAGGTCCCGTAGCCGCCTTGATGCGAGCCGACAAACTTGCCGTTGACCCATACATCACAGAGATAATCGACGGCGCCAAACCGCAGAAAGATTCGGGACTGCTTCCGGGTCGGCTCCCATTTCACGGATCGACGATACCAGCCTACCCCCTTCTCGTTGCGCTCAATCCCGGACAAAGGGCTGACCCAAGAGAACGGCACCGTAATCTCTGAGGTAAAAAGGCTGGCGTCTCCGCCCTGCAGGGCAGCAGCGTAACCATCGGTGCCCGTACCCGTTTGCTGTCGTACATCATCCGATCCTTCCGGGGCGAGCCGGAACGACCACTGGCCGTTCAAATTCAACCAGTCTTTTCGTTCAAAATCCGGCCTGGGGTACTCCGCGCGCGGAATTTCCGTATGAATGGAGGGTGCTACAGAAGTCTTCATGAAGCGAACACAACCTTTCCTTTTTCTGAATTTGCCCCTATTCTAGCACCTATATATAATAATTGCAATGTACATTATACTTTTACAATATGCTAAATTTATTGTACACTTGGAGCTACTACAACTCTTCAGTAAAGGAAGGGGATTATGAACGAATCGAAGCTGGAAACCAACCGTTATCCGGCATCCCGGATCGTGGAAGTGGCCAAAGCCCTATCCAGTGATGTCCGTGTCCGCATCCTTGAAGCGCTCGGCGATAAACCGATGAGTGTCGGTCAGTTGGCGGAGTCGCTTGGGATTGCGCAGCCTACGGTATCCATTAATGTCCAGATGCTGGAGCAAGCCGATCTGATCGTCTCTTCGCAAGGAGCGAACCGGGAAAAAATCTGCGCCGTCACCTGCCGCTCCATTTTTCTCGAACTGCCCTCGAAGCCGGGCGAGGGGCTGCAGCGCACGGAAGAAATCCACATGCCGATCGGCATGTTCTCCCGCTGCTATATCGAGCCAACCTGCGGCATGGCAGCTCGGGACGGATCTCTGATCGGATCGCCTGACGATCCGCGCGCCTTTTATATGCCGGAACGGACAGAGGCTGCGCTGCTCTGGTTCTCGGGATCAGGATATATCGAATATTATTTTGCGAACCCGATGCCTCCCGGAGCGGCTCTCGATGAACTGAGCGTCCGTGCGGAGCTTAGCTCCGAGGCGCCTTCCTTCCAGCAGGACTGGCCATCCGACATCACCGTTAGCATCAACGACCTCCCTGTAGGCACTTGGATAAGTCCCGGTGATTTTGGTGATCGAAAAGGGAAACTCACCCCGGATAAATGGAGAAGCGGCAGTGAGTACGGCATGCTGACAGAATGGCGTGTAACCAAGCAAGGCAGCCAGGTCAATGGCCACGAGTCCAGCGCCACGACCATCGATTCGCTGGAGCTTGCCTTCAACCGGCCGATCCGCGTCCGCTTTGAAGTGAAGAAAGACGCCGAGCACCCGAACGGCCTGAATCTATATGGTTCGGGTTTCGGAGATCATCCGCAGGATATCATCCTGTCTTTTGTGCGGTACACGGAAGCCTAACAGCCGACCACAGCCAGAGAAGCCAAGCAAGTCAAATCTGATAAATCACCGATTGAGTACAAAAAAAGGCTATCCCATGTCACCTCTCTTGGCGACTATGGAATAGCCTTTTTGGATTTTCAACACACGACGGTTATTTCTTTTTCAGTTTATTGGTTTTCCCCATCAAATATAACAGGTACGGCGCACCCAGAAGCGCGGTCACGATACCCGAAGGCAGTTCCTTCGGAATCATGACCACCCTCCCGATCCAGTCTGCCCCAGCCAGCAAAATTCCGCCGAGCAGCGCAGCGATGACCATCGATTGCCGATGGCGGGCCCCAACCAGCATTCTGGCGGCATGCGGCGCAAGCAGTCCGATAAAGCCGACCGAGCCGACATTGGCTGCGGCGATCGAAGCCAACAGCACCGCAATGATGGCGACATACATCCGGGTATTCCGTACATGAAGGCCAAGACCGGTGGAGCTTTCTTCGCTGAACGTCAACAGATCCACCTTCCGTCCGAGCCATGCCGCCAAAGGCAGCAGGATGAGAATCGCCGGAACAATCCGCTGCACCTCCGTCCAGCCCCGGTTATACGTGCTTCCCGCCATCCAGGATAATGCCGGCGCTACGTCGACCTTGGCATGAATGATCATCAGATTGATGATGGCGGAACCTAGCGCGGCGACGGCAATGCCGACCAGCGTAAGAATCGTCGGATGAAGTCCTCTTTTCCAGGACACCGCGTATACCAGCGCGGCTGCAGCCAACCCTCCGAGAACCGCACCGGCCGGTACCCAGCCAGCCGACAATTGCGGAAAGCCGATCATCAGGAGCAGTGCGCCCGCACCAGCTCCGCTGGTTACCCCGATCACCTGGGGATCCCCCAGCGGGTTGCGGACCGCATTCTGCAGGAGACTGCCGCTAACGGCCAGCGCCATGCCGGACAAGCCGGCTGTGAGCAGCCTCGGCAGGCGGAACTCCAGCAGAATTTGGCGATACATCGCCTCGCCGCCTCCGGTAAGCACAGCCAGCACTTCCGTGAAGGGAATGCGCAGACTGCCGCTCATCAGGCTGAATACCCAGACCAGCACCAGCAGCACGCTGAACAGCGTTACCAAGACCGGGTACGGAATTCGGCGCAGGCTTGTGCCCGCCATGATCGATCCGCCGGAAGACCCGCGCCCTCCAATCAACGAGCGGGATACCCGCATGGCCAGCCAGATGAGGCACGGGGCTCCGATCATGGCCGTAATGGCCCCGACCGGAAGCTCACCGTAGGCGTTTATGAACATTCTGGCCACCGTATCGGCCCCGACGAGCAGAGCCGAGCCCCATAAGGCAGCCAGGGGAATTAACCCCGCATGCCGGACCACCCCGGATAGGCGGACCAAATGGGGAGCGACCAGCCCGATAAAGCCGATCGGACCCACCACGCTCACGGTCACGCAGGCCAGCACAATGGCTGCCCCCATCGCAAGCAAGCGGGTGGTGCCGACTTTTTGACCAAGGGAACGTGCAGACTCTTCATTAAGAGTCAGAATGTCCCACTGACGTACCGCCAAACACAGCACGATCAATCCGCCAATGATCCACGGCCATGAAAAAGCTACGCCATCCCAGTCATTCTGAATAAGCGAGCCGGAGCCCCACAGAAAAATCCCCTGGGTCGTTTGCTGGTTCAGCAGCACCAGCGCACTCGTAACGGAGGATAAAACCAAGGTGACAATCATCCCGGATAATGCAATCCGCAAGGGTGAACCTTGCGTTTTTCCCGCCAGCGCATAGACGGCGACAGCCGCCAGTGTTCCCCCTGCCACAGCCAAAGGAAGGGCATACTGATGCAGCAGTCCCGGCCAGAAGATCATCCCCGCCACAACGGCCAAATAAGCGCCGGCATTCACGCCAAGCGTCGTCTCCGATGCGAGCGGGTTGCGCGTGACGGTCTGCATAAGCACACCCGACACCGCCAAGGCGGCGCCCGATAATAGGCCCATCACCGTTCGGGGAAGGCGCACGCTGCGGATGAGATGATGGTCTGCAATATCCTGCGGAGACACCAAGGCCTGCACCACCGTTTTGACGGATATATTCGCTAGCCCTTGCGTCAAGCTGATAAACGTGAGAAATAGTAGAGCTACAAGGCCTCCAGCCAGCATCCATAACGGCTTCCAGCCCCTACCTGAGGAAACGGGTGGGGCTGGATGGATGCTCACCGGCGCGGAGCCCTGTGCCAGTTTCCTGCCGAGACTCATTTTGTGAGCAGATCAGCTGTCTTCTGGGCCATGGTTTGGGCAGACAATGGGCCGCCGTATGGCCACATGTCACCGCCAAGCGCATACACGCGGTCTTCTTTAACAAAGTTCAGACCTTTCCATACCGGATTGTCCTTCAATTGGTTCTCGATGACGTTATCGCTATCCTGAATAATATGCAGGAAATTGGCATCCTGAAGAGCCGGCAGCGCCTCTACGTCCGCAGTGGTGAATCCGTACACCTCAAATTGATTGGGCTTATGGGCGTTGGTCAGCCCGATGTGCTCCAAAATTTTGACCGCCAGGGAATTGTCCGTCGAAATCCGGAACGTCACCGCATTCTGGTTGCTGTAAGCCATCGCGAGTGCAAACGGCTTTTCTGTCATGCCCGCAGATTCAAGCTTGGCTTTGGCATCGGCATAGGTTTGATCCAGATCGCTAAGCACTTTCGCGGCTTCGTCTTTTTTGCCAAGCACGTCAGCGATCGTATTGAAGGTATTAACCATCTCTTCATATTGATCCCCTTGTCCCTCGACCGGATAAGGGTCAAACACCAAGGTAGGCGCGATGCTGTTATAAGTTTCATAGCCGGCTTCAAGATTCGATTTCAAACCGATGATCAGGTCCGGCTTCAAGGAAGCGATAAGCTCCAGGTTCGGCTCTTGACGAGTGCCGACATCGGTCACGTCCGAACCGATCTCCACCGGAATGTTTACCCACTGATTCATCCCCTCAATATCTGCAATGCCGACAGGCTGAACGCCGAGCGCAAGGACATCCTCCGCGTAAAGCCATTCCAGCGACACGATACGCTTCGGAACGCCCGTAATTTTCGTCTCGCCCAGGGCGTGCTTGATGGTTCGGGTCTCCGGCGTGGCTTCGGTGTTATCCCCGCTCTGGGCGGCCCCTTGATCCGAATTCTGTGCTGCGGTGGAGCCGCCTCCCTCATTGGATGCCGCGCCCCCGCCACAACCGGCTAAAACCAAAGCAAATATCAATACGATAAACACGAGCCCCTTCATACTGCGCATTGAATTTCTCCCCCTCTTACCCTCTATGTATTGTAGATATTGTTTATTAATAATAATTATTGAGAACAATTATCATTATCAACACTCAGCACAATGATAATTATTCTCATTAAGATTGTCAATAGAATTTATGAAGATTGTCTGAACCATCCATGAATCTGTCCATCTATCATGAACATAGGATTTAAACTTTACAGAACATTTGATGTATACCATAATCTTACTGATTATTCCTACAGATTCAGCCTCTACTATTCATTCATTCTTGTGCCTTGTATCCGCATTAACAAAATAACCGAAAAGAGAGGGATCCCCATGCGTGAAAAAATCCCCGCTCCTACTGCAGAGAGCGACTTTCCCGTTAAGGCCGGCAAACCTGCACGGCAAGCCCTTATCGTTGCAGGCTATCGTCAGCTTGCCGACCTCACCCAAGCATCCGAGAAAGAGCTGCTGGCGCTTCACGGCGTAGGACCCAAAGCGATCAGAATACTGCGCGAAGCTCTTGCCGAGAAGGGCCTAGCCTTCAAAGAATAAATAAACACGGCTCAAGTTCTTCATGTAGAATAAAGCAGCGCACCAATCCTGGGATTGGTGCGCTCATTGATGTTCCATATTCCATATCATCTTTGACATTGCGACTTCGACTAAATGATGTTATACCGTTTCAGTAAATCTTCGATGACGGTTCCGGAGACTTTTTTCAAAGCCTGCTTTTCTATTAAGTTCATGATCAACGGAAGCTTCAAATCGGTTAGCTTTTTACCATCCATCATTTTGGAAGTGGAGTCCAGCAGTACACGGACATCGTAGCAGGAGCCAAATACTTCAGGCACGCCGCGGTCCACATTTAATAAGGTGTAAACGGCTTCCATTGCCGTTCTGACCGAATATTCGGTTGTAAATACGGTGTCGCGAACCGTGTCGGCAAACTGCCCGATAAAAGCGAAGTTGACGCAACCGTCCGGAACTACTTTCGGCCGGTCTCCTGCTGTTCTCGGCATGAAGAATGCCGTAATATAAGGCATCATGGTGGGGATGCAGCGTGCAGAGTTCGCAGCCATGTCAGGAATTTCATGAACAGGCACACCCAGATGGTACAGCCACTCCATCGTAATTTCCTCGCCTGTGCATTCTCTCATCGGCTTCTTGACATAATCGCCCGGAACATCAGTGAATAAACCGTATACCCATACCACAAGCTGATCTTTTGGCTGCTCTTTGAAATGCGGTTGGCGATTTAACGTATAACTCATCATCCACTTGGAATCCTTTACGGACACGATGCCGCCTGTTACGACCTTTCCGCTGAACGGGGCGCGTTTACATACTTTCTCGATATAAGGCGGGATTCTGTCATCAAGTGTCGTAACGGTTGCCGATTCCCAGTTTGTCTCTTCCGTATTCGTGCAGAATTTATCGGGACGCCCAAAGGATGGATCCTGCCTGGCGATATTTCTCCAGAGCTCCCAGCAGCCGCCTGTGGAACGATTGTATGCAGCCGCGCGGTGATGGTCGCCCGAAGCGGAATTTTCCGTGCAGCTGCCGTTTGTTACAAACACCAAATCATCTTCCGTCAAATCGATATATTCCTCTTTGCCGCCACGGAGACATACGATTTGCTTGGCAACCTTCTGATTGCCTTGAATATCAAATGCGACATTCGTAACCGTCGTATCATATTGGAAATGAACGCCATGCGCCTGCAAATATTTCATCATGGGCAGAATCAATGACTCATATTGGTTATACTTCGTAAATTTCAACGCGGAAAAATCAGGCAGTCCGCCAATATGGTGAATGAATCTTTGAATGTAAAGCTTCATCTCCAAGGCGCTGTGCCAATCTTCAAAGGCAAACATCGTTCTCCAGTAAAGCCAGAAATTCGAGGCAAAGAAATCCTCCGTGAATACATCGGTAATTTTCTTATCATACAAATCTTCGTTTCGAGTAAAGAATAACTTCACGATTTCCAGCGAAGCTTTTTCGCTCAGAGCGAATTTCCCATCCGTATGGGCATCCTCGCCCCGGTTAACCGTGGCTCTCATTAGAGAGTAGTTCGGATCCTTCTTGTTCAGCCAGTAAAACTCGTCCAAAACCGATGCGCCTTCAATTTCAAGAGACGGAATGGAACGGAACAAATCCCACAAGCATTCAAAATGATCTTCCATTTCCCGACCACCGCGAATAATAAAACCTTTATCGCTGTCATGAATTCCGTCGCAGGCACCTCCGGGAAGACTAAGCTCCTCCAGAATGTGGACCCGCTCTCCCTTCATTTGGCCGTCGCGCACGAGGAAGCACGCAGCTGCCAGAGAGCCTAAACCGGCTCCAACCAGATACGCTGATTTTTTGTCGACATCGACCGGTTTTTCCGGGCTGGCAAACGCTTCATAATTTCCATTGCTATAATACATTCCCGTCACCTCCGAATTGATTCTAGCAACTACATCATAAAAAAATATTCGGAGGTCTCCCATAGACAATGTCCGCCTAATGTCGAAACTTTCGACACAAGGCTAATATTGTCTAATGAGAGTGGTGCAATTTAAACTTTTCCAGCGCGAAAAAGATATCGCCTTGAATCAAAATGCTCAGCCGGTCCACAATCGCAGAGGGCTCTTCCTTCATCCCTTTAGCAATCCAATCCAGCATCAGCCCTACAAACGCATATTTATAAAAGTCAGCGATAAACGACTTATCCTCATCCCTGATCGACATCGTAACGGCCTTTTCCTCAATAACCCCTATCAAAAGATGATACGTTACATTAAATAGGTACCTTTCCAGCTGCTCTCGTTTAATCGAATGATAGACGCTCGTCACAAACGCCTTGTTTTTTAGCACATACTCAAATATTTGCAATAGGCCCTGCTGCCACGTGTCATACGTTTTCTTGCCATCCAGCGCTATGGTAGCCTCGCTTGTGCAAATCCACTCCACAAGATCATAAATATCCCTGAAATGATAATAAAACGTCTGCCGATTCACTTCACAGTCCTCGACAACATCAATGACGGTAATCTTATCAAGCGTTTTTTTCTCAAGCATTTTTTTTAGCGATAGGGCAAGCGCTTTTTTTGTTGTTTGTGCCATAAAACTCCTCCAATCCAGAGCGTAATCATTCACAAAGGCCATTAGTCAGACGATACACCTTCATTATAAAGGAACTCAACGCGAAAAAGCGGTGACCCTATGAAGGCAAATAGATTGGGAATGCGCAGAAGTCGAGAAAATCGCAACCCGATGGCATCGTTGTAAATAAAAATTAAGTTTATATTGTGAAATAATTCACCACTTAATTAACAGCCCTATATTAAAATGAAGTGGACCTAACGAGGCTGACGGAGGGAGGCAACCGGGGAAGATCTGAGATTCGAAGAATAAAGGCCACGCTCGCACACCCTTTTGTTTCTCGTTTTTCTACGTTAAACCTCCTTTTTCGTTTGGCTCTTTATGGTCAACTAAACAGATGTAGAGAAAGTGGAGGGTTACACAGTGAAAAAGAAGGTTGCAGCAACGCTTATACTCATTCTCTCTTTCATGCTCGCCATCGCGGGATGCGGCGGCGGGACCCAGGATCAGAGTCAGGACAACGCAAAAAAAGAAGAAGCCCCAGATACGGCCGTTTCGGGTGCGTCCCAAACCGGGTATACGCCGATCGATCAGCTAAAAGAAAAGTATGATATCATCATCGTCGGTGCAGGCGGAGCCGGTATGTCTGCTGCCCTTGAGGCAAAAGAAAAAGGCATGAACCCGGTCATTTTTGAAAAAATGCCGATTGCCGGCGGGAATACCATAAAATCATCTTCGGGCATGAATGCTTCCGAAACCAAGTTCCAACAAGAACAGGGCATTAAGGACAGCAACGATTTATTTTATGAAGAGACTTTAAAGGGCGGTCATGGAACCAACGACAAAGACATGCTTCGTTTCTTCGTTGACCATTCGGCAAGCGCAATCGATTGGCTGGATTCCATCGGGATTCGGTTGAACAATATCACCATTACGGGCGGCATGAACGAAAAGCGCACGCACCGTCCTGAGGACGGCTCGGCGGTAGGACAATACCTTGTCAACGGTCTGGTGAAAAATGTACAAGAACAAGAAATTCCGCTATTCGTCAACGCCAAGGTAACGGATATTACGGAAAAAGAGGGCAAAGTTAACGGCGTCAAAGTCATCTTCAACGGGAAAGACGAGAAAACTATTGCAGCGGATGCCGTCGTTGTGACAACCGGCGGTTTCGGAGCCAATATGGACATGATCTCCGAAGTTCGGTCCGACCTGAAAGGTTACGTGACCACCAACCAAGAAGGCAGCACCGGTGACGGCATTACCATGATTGAAAAACTCGGCGGCACTACGGTCGATATGGATCAAATCCAGGTTCACCCTACGGTGCAGCAGGAAAAATCTTATCTGATCGGGGAAGCCGTTCGGGGAGAAGGGGCCATCCTTGTGTCCAGCCAAGGCAAACGTTTCACAAACGAGCTGGATACTCGGGATAACGTCACCGCCGCCATCCATAAGCTTCCTGAAAAATCGGCTTATCTTGTGTTCGATTCCGGTGTAAAATCCCGCGTCAAAGCCATTCAGCAATATGAAAAAATGGGCTTTGTTATTCAGGGCGATACCATCGAGGCTTTGGCCAAAGAAATGGATGTTCCGGCCGATCAGCTCCAAGCTACCCTGGATACATGGAACAGCTCGGTTAAGGATAAAGAAGATGCCGAATTCGGCAGAACGACAGGCATGGATAACGAATTGTCCGGCGCACCGTACTATGCCATCCAAATCGCCCCCGGTATTCACTACACCATGGGCGGCGTAAAAATCAACACGAACACGGAAGTGTTGAACAAAGACGGCAAGCCAATTCCCGGATTGTTCGCAGCTGGCGAACTAGCAGGTGGATTGCACGGTCAAAATCGAATCGGCGGTAACTCCGTTGCCGAGATCATTATTTTCGGCCGCCAAGCCGGCATTAAATCGGCTGAATTTGTAGGAGCACGGTAAGCTGTAGCCGGCATCTTTCATTCGGCAAAACAACAAACGCTCGGTCTCGTCCTGATCCTCCGGTAGCCATCATTTTCAAAAACCATATTTACATTTCTATAAAAATAGATATAATAAACGTATGGATACCTTACAAACCATCAAAGCACTATCAAACGAGTCCCGTTTCAAAATCCTGGAGTGGCTGAAGCACCCGGAAGAACATTTTGATCCGCAGGAGCACATGCCTTCCAAATGTGATTTTCATGGCGGTATCTGCGTGGGCTCCATTTCAGAAAAAACAGGACTCGCTCAGTCGGTCGTTTCTGGCTACCTCGTCAAATTGCAAAAGGCTGGTCTACTGGAATCCCATCGAGCGGGCCAGTGGACGTATTACAGACGTAATGAGGAGGGCATTCAGCGTTTTATCGAACAACTCAAGGAAGAGCTTTAAGCTTAAAAAGCAAATCAACCTGAAGATTAGGCTTAAAAGCTCTTTCTTTTTATCATATATATCTATTTTTATGAAAATACAGAAAAGCATATTAAACATATTGGAGGATTCCATACATGAGCAACCAAAATCAAAGCGTCCGATCTACCGCATCCCTATTCGAGCCCTATACCATCGGTAACCTTACCCTTCCTTCCCGTGTGGTGATGGCTCCCATGACCCGAGGCTTCTCCCCGAATGGCGTTCCGGGCCCGGATGTGGCCGCTTACTACCGCCGGCGTGCGGAGAACGGCGTCGGATTGATCATTACCGAAGGAACGCTGATTAACCACCCGGCGGCTACCGATAACCCTAATATACCTAATTTCCATGGAGAGGCCGCATTGAACGGCTGGGCCGAGGTGGTCCGTCAGGTCCATGAAGCCGGCGGTAAGATCATGCCGCAAATTTGGCACATCGGCATGACAAGACCAATAGGAGCCGAGCCAAATCCGGAAGCACTTCCGATCGGACCATCCGGACTTGACCTGGACGGCAACATCGTCACGAAACCGATGACCAAGGATGAAATCGAGCAGGTTATTCAAGCCTATGCCGATGCGGCTGCGAATGCCAAACACCTTGGCTTTGATGGCGTCGAAATTCATGGTGCCCACGGATACCTGATCGACCAATTCCTCTGGGAAAGAACGAATCAGCGTACCGATGAATACGGAGGCGACATGCTGAAGCGTGCCCGCTTTGCGATCGAAGTGGTAAAAGCAGTCCGTCAAGCAGTGGGTCCTGACTTCCCTGTTGCCATCCGCCTATCCCAATGGAAGACGACCCAATATGAAGCCAAGCTGGCGGATACGCCTGAAAAGCTGGGACAGTTGTTAACCGCGCTGTCTGACGCTGGTGTCGATATATTCCACTGCTCCACCCGCCGCTTCTGGGAGCCTGAATTCGAAGGTTCTGACCTGAACTTTGCTGGGTGGGCCAAGAAACTGACTGGAAAAACGGTCATCACAGTCGGCTCTGTCGGCCTCGATGAAGTATTTACCAGCCTCTTCACCCAAGGTAAGGGTGCCGGCCAGAGGGACCTCGAGGAGCTGCTGAGCCGCCTTGAGGAACATGAATTTGACCTGGTTGCCGTAGGCCGTGCCCTGCTGGCCGATCCGGAGTGGGCGGCTAAAGTTCGAGACGGACGTTTCGACGAGTTGGCACCATTCACGCCGGATTCCTTGAAAACCCTGGTTTAATGCGATATCAGTCCTCCCCCTGGACTTAAAGCCGCATTGAATCTTTAAATATAAGAAAAACGTCTATCGACGTACTTTCACAATAGACAGACCGCATTTAGCGGAAGTTTTTCTTGCGAGATAAGGATGCTAAGCCTCGGATGATTATACTTTCTTATCTCTTAAATCAAAAACCGGAAGAAAGACTTCAGTCTTCTTCCGGTTTTTTTTGCTGTATAGTAACTAGCTCTTACCGCTGACTTGGAAGACAGGCCGCTCATGGAACGGCCCCTGCCAGCTCAATTCAACGGACCGTTCCGAAGAATCAACGTGGCGAATGTACCGTCCAAAATAACGATGGCAAGATGACGACACTGCTGATGCTCTCGGGCCGGCTTCATCCATACTGTTCAGTGCTATTCGTCCCGCAAGGCGGCTTGACGCTTGTAATGATCCTCGAGGACCATGCAAGCCATCGCTTCAATCACGGGTACGACGCGGGGACAGATGCATGGATCGTGCCTGCCGATCGTCTCAATCTCCCGTTCGTTGCCGTCTACATCGACCGTCTGTTGAGGGATAGAAATGGATGAAGTCGGCTTTACGACGACTCGGAACACGATGTCCGCCCCGGTGCTGATACCACCGATGATCCCGCCGGCATGGTTCGTCTTGAACCCTCCCGCGTCCATCTGATCGTTGTGTTCGCTTCCCCGCATAGAGGCCGCTTGGAAGCCAGCCCCGAATTCAATGCCCTTAATCGCGCCGACAGACAACATCGCCTTCGCCAACTCGGCGTCAAGCTTGTCGAATACGGGTTCCCCCAGTCCCGCGGCAATGCCGCTAATTCGGCATTCGACGATCCCCCCGCAGCTGTCGCCCTCTTCGGCCAGTCGTTCTATCCTCTCGATCATGCGAACGGCCGCTTCGGGATCACACGCGCGAACGGCATTCCGTTCGATGGCATCGGCGTCAAATTGCTCGCATCGGATGCCGCCAATCTCCGTCGTATAAGCCATGATGGAGACGCCCCGACGTTCCAAAAGCCTGCGCGCCACGGCTCCGGCTGCCACTCGCGCAGCCGTCTCCCTTCCCGAAGCTCTTCCGCTGCCGCGATAGTCGCGGATGCTGTATTTTTTCTCATACGTGAAATCCGCATGCCCGGGCCGGTAGGTTGATTTGATTGTATCGTAAGCCGACGGGCGCATGTCGGTGTTGTTAAGCATAATGCACAGAGGCGTCCCGGTCGTTCGCCCCTCGAAAAGACCAGATAAAATGCGGATCTTATCGTATTCCTTGCGGGGAGTTGTAACGGAGGATTGCCCTGGCCTTCTTCGATCCATCTGAATCTGAATGTAGGCCTCGTCCAGCTCAACGCCCGGTGTGACACCTTCTAAAATGACGCCCACTGCTTCTCCGTGTGATTCCCCGAACGTAGTCATTTTCAACCGCTCTCCAAACGTACTTCCTGCCATGTTCATACCTCCCGTAAACATTTCGATTCCATATCCTTCAGTTTAGAGGTATATTTGAAATAAATGAAATCGTAATAATCAACAGTTGCCATAGAGAGGATTGATAACAAATGATCGCCAACACGGAATGGTATCGAGTGTTCCTGCATGCTGCAGAGACTTCCAATCTCACGAAAGCTGCGCATAACCTCCATATGACACAGCCCTCTGTTAGTTATGCCATCAAGCAGTTGGAAGAAGCCCTCGGCGTGGGGCTGTTCGACCGGTTATCCAAGGGCGTCCGCTTGACGCAAGAAGGCCAAGCCCTGTATCAGCATGTCCGGCAAGCCTTCGACGAACTCGATTCAGCCGAGCGCCGATTGAAGAAGCTGAAGCAGTTCGGCGAAGGCAGGCTAAGGATCGGCGCGAACGGGGCCATCGTTAAGGACTTTCTTCTCTCCTTGCTCGACCGATTCCATGCCCGCTATCCCGACATCCGCATTCAGCTGTCACAGGAACGAACAAGCAGCATCGTGGAGCGTTTAAAGAAAGGATCGTTGGATCTCGGCTTTGTTCACCTTCCCGTATCGGACGAGGAAATCCATATCATCGACTCCCGTACCTCGCCTTATTGCGCCGTGGTCGGAGCGGCCTTCACAGATTGGACCCGCAGGCCTCTACGGACGGAAGAATTGACGGAGCTCCCCCTCTTGATGCTATCCCCCGGCAGCTCGACGCGATCCTTCATCGAAGGGTGGTTCCGATCGTACGGGGTGGAAGTGGAAGCCGACTTCGAGTTGAACAGCCTGGACATGTTAGCGGAATTTGCCGAGCGCGGTTATGGAACGGCCTTCTTGCCGCGGGCCTTTGTCTCGCCCCGCATCTCGGACGGTTCCTTGTTGGAGCTTCGAACAGACACTCCGTTACCGGATCGATATATCGGCGTCGCCGTTCGGAAGCAGCAGTCGCCATCGCTGGCGGCAGGGGCATTTTTGGAGATGCTGCAGCAGAATTGACGATCTTCCGCCGACATTCCCAACTGAACAAGGCAGCCGGATGAACGGCTGCCTTTGCTTCGTTTGTATTGACTAACGGTTTAGCAGATATAAGCTTGCTGCTCATCAAATCCTGTCCAAGCTGGCACCTGTTGAATACACAGGTAGCTGTTAGCTTTGAAAACTAACCGTAAGCCCTCACTTCAATAACCTCGGCATAGTCCGTGCCGTTCGTGCGCTCCACCACCAATCGAAGCGCCGTGCAAGGAACAGGCTCCTCCAAATGGTGGACTCTTTTCCGGCGGCGGTTAAACGCCTCAGAGGCAAGCGTGATCCAATTTCCTTCCGAATCCAACGCTTCTAGTCTGTAGGCACGGACCAGCTCAGGAATGATGTCGAACGGCGTACGATGATGGTGCAGATTGATCAGATCCTCGTTAACATCATCGTTGAAGATCAGGTGAATCTCGCGGACCGTCTGCACTTCCCCCCATTCCAGCTTCAACCAAGGCGTCTCCCCGTCTGCGATTCGCTCCGATACCCACATATGCGGACCGCCGAACGGACGTTTATAGCCGTCAATGACATGCTCCGGAAGATACGCCCTCGAGTCGATCGCCGATCTCAGGCAGAACAGCTTGCGGACCAGCCCCTTCATGCTCCATTCCACTACCGGCTGACTGTCATCATGGTCTTCCAGCTCCTTGGAGACGCGGGCTGGCGTCCCCCGTTCGAAGGAAAGCAGCCCGCTCATCGGCTTAGACGACAAATACAGCGTCAGAACCGGATTTTTGCGCACGATGATCAAGGCGTTTTGCGGCTCTCCCGGCTGCCAATCCAGCGGGACGGGGACCCACTGTCCCAGCCCCGGCATGACGCGGACAGAGGTGCGGAATTCCAACGCGGCCGGCACGTAATTCTCTGGACGTCCCGTGCTCCAAACCTCCACCGTCATGTCGGTCTCCTGCTCCGCATCTACCAGCCATTCCAGTTCTCCGCTTAGGCCCGGCTCGGCCGGCATCAGCACGGCGATATCCCGCTCCAGCGGATAGGACGCCTCCGCTTCCTCGATCGCGATCCTGGACAGGTGGGACGATGCACTGACCTTGGCGCTTTGGGCCAGATCCAGCGGATCGCGGTTTACTGCCCCGAGTACGGAGGCATCCTGCTTCAGCAGCGTCTGCTGAAGCTCCCCGCTCCGGCTGCGCGACAGCTCCCGCGGCGTGATGCCGTGCTGGACGCACAGCGCCGCAGCCGTGCCGGCCGCTTCGCCCAGGACGGCGCAGGTCGCCATCACCCGCGTGGTGCCAAAGGCCACGTGGGTGGCGCTGATGTTGCGCCCGGCGAACAGCAGGTTGGCCACGTTCGCCGAGTACAGGCTGCGGAACGGTACATGGTAATTCCCGTCCGCATGCATATGCTTCGAGCCGCTCTCTTCGGCGTACATGCCCTGCGGCGGATGCAGATCGATCGACCAGCCGCCGAAGGCGACCCGGTCCCCGAACGGCTCTTGGGCCATAATATCGTTTTGCGTGAGCACATAGTTGCCGACAAAACGGCGATATTCCCGCTTGCCCGGCTGGGCGCCGACCCATTCCAGCGTCATATTGGCGGCATCAAACTTACCGGAATTTTTGATATAGTCCCATATGCCATATATGACTGACCACAGCTCATCGCGGATCCGCTCATTGTCATGCACGGTGTCGAGCTCGCCGCCCCATTCGATCCACCAGTAATGGCAGCCCGAGTCGCCGCTGCGGATGACCCGCTTGATCGGGATCGGCGTCTGCGTAATATCCTTGGCAAAGACGGGCGGCACGAATTTCACCGGGTGTCCGGCATCCTTCGTGTAGAACAGCAGCGTGCTGCCGAGTGTCACATCGTCCGCCGTCTCCGGCGCCCATTCCTCCCCGTATTCGCTGCGGGCTTCCCGCCCGAGCCGGTATTTCGCTCCCGCCAGGAAGCCGACCAGTCCGTCCCCCGTGCAATCCAGGAACACGGGACTCTCAAACCGGATGCGCCGCTCCGAGCCCATCATCCAACCGGTAACCGATCGGATCTGCCGCGCGTTAGAATCTCCGTCCGCTTCTACCTCATGCACGTCCGTATTCAAGAACAGGGTGATGTTCGGCTCGGCTCGCACGGTCTCCAATACGATCAAATCCCATAGATACGGATTGCCGTCCGGATTCCGGTACTGGTTCTCCACGAACATCTCGCCCATAATGCCGGTTTCCCGGGCATAGCGGTTGATCCCGTGAGCCGTCGCGCCGCATACCCATACGCGCACCTCGCTGCTGGAGTTGCCGCCCAGAACCGGGCGGTTCTGTACGAGCGCTACCTTTTGTCCGAGCCTGGCGGCCGCCACCGCCGCGCAGACCCCTGCCAAACCGCCGCCAATCACCGTTATGTCGCTTACTTCCGTTTCGTTTCTCATGCTCCTTCTCCTTTCATTTTCGTCCAGCCCATCTGTGGACCTGGATTATGGGCTATCCTTTAACAGCCGAGCTCGCCACGCCCTGAATGATATATTTCTGACCGATCAGGAACACGAGAATCATCGGAATAATGCCTGCGGTCGCCGCCGCCATCATGCCGTTATAATCCACCGTATTTTCGAGAATGAAATTTTGCAGTCCCAGCGGAACGGTATACAGATCCTGATCGATCAAAAACACCAAGGCGTTCTCGTAATCGTTCCAATGCCAGGAGAAATCGATAATGGCCAGCGTAGCCAGCGAAGGCTTTGCCATCGGCAGAATGATCCGCGAAAAAATGCGGAAATGTCCTGCTCCGTCGATAAAGGCAGCTTCCGAAATTTCATAGGGCACGGAGAGGAAGAACTGCCGCATCATGAACACCCCGAATATTGTGAATACGCCCGGTAATATAAGAGCCCAATGCGTGTTATAAATGCCGACCCAGTCGAACATGATGAACTTCGGCACAAACAGCACCTGAGGAGGGACCATCATCATCGACAAATAGATCATGAACATGGCATTCCGTCCCTTGAACTCGATCCGGGCAAAACCGTAAGCGGCTAAAGCGGACAGCAGTACCGCTCCGACGGTGCTGATCAAGGCGACTTTAAGTGAGTTCAGGTAGTAGTGGCCAAAGCTGTTCGCTCCGGTCCACACTTTCACATGATGATCCCACATGAATTGGGCGGGAATCCACTGAATCGGATATTGGAACACTTCCGCCGGCATCTTGAACGAGGTGCTGATCATCCAGAGGAAAGGAACGATCATAATCACGCTGAAGAACAGCATAATGAGCGTAATGATTATTTTAGTATAAAAGGCTTTGATCATATTCCTTCCTCCTTAATAGTGAACCCAGCGCTTCTGACCGATCCATTGGATGACGGTAAAGATCATGATGATCAAGAACAGCGCCCACGAGATCGCGGATGCATAACCCATTTCGTAGTAGCGGAAGGCGTTCTGGTAAATGAACAGGGACAGCACGGTGGTGCTGTTGCCCGGGCCTCCTTGCGTAATGGCTTGAATGATCCCGAACTGCTTGATGGTCATGATGAGCCCGGTGATCAGCAGAAGGAAGGTTGTAGGGCTGACGAGCGGCCAGAGAATGGTGCGAACCGTCTGCCAGGCGCGAGCCCCGTCGATTTTGGCGGCCTCCAGCAGTTCCGTTGAGACCTCCTGCAGCGCGGCCAGGTAGATGATCATGTTATAACCGAGCATGAACCAGATCCAGATGATGTCGACGGCATACATGGAGGAATCCATGGTGGACAGCCATCCCGGGGGATTCGTCATCCCGAACGACTTGAGGATTCCGTTGATCGGCCCGTTATTCGGGTGGAACAGCAGCATCCATACGAAGGCCACGGCGACGCCGCTGGTGATGTAAGGCATGAAGTATAAAGCGCGGAGCAGCTTTTTTAAATACACCGAGCGGTTCAAAACCACGGCGACGATGAAAGCCAGTCCGATCGATATAGGAACGGATAATAGAAAGAACAGCGTATTTTTGATCGAAATGTAGAAGACCTCGTCGCCCAGCATTTTTTGAATGTTGGCCAGACCCACGAACTTCGTGTCCGAGCTCATAAATTTGTAGTCCGTAAACATGAGATAGAACGAATACAAGGCTGGCACAATAAAAAACAGCATCACGCCGACCATGTTTGGCCCTATAAACAGATAGCCGAGATACTGCTGCCGTTTCATCCAGGATGTTTTCACATAGCCCCACTCCTCTTGGTCTTTTTCATCTCAAGCATAGCAGTCGGGACCGAGCGGGGATAAGGAACAAAACCTTCGAATTTATGCTACAGAAGTATGCAATTGCAGTGCCGGGGCCTTTTGGTCGCTTCGTAGATTTGTTCTATGTTCATATGCAAAAAGGGGACCGCCCCGAAGCGATAGTCCCCTTCTATGATTTTCTGTGACTTGGAGAAAGGATGGCCGAGCATGAGCGATACATTCCGCGGAAAACTAAAGAGGACGAAACAGAAGAAGGACGAGCACAGATTACTAATGAACAATGACGGATTTTTGTAATTGCTCAGAACGACCTTGCACAAATAGATTGCTGAGCTTGAAAATGCGGGTCTTATTGTTCGATTGCAAACACGATTCAAAGCAACAGGAAAGATTTTTATGCTCTCTTATACTCCATTGAAAGATCCGCCTAAGAAGCAACAAGCATCCATGTAATCCCTGCCTGTCCGCCACAAGGATACATAACTTGGGGTTATTCCAGAAGCCCAGCCTCCCTGGCTTTTTGCACCGCTTCCTCCCGGTTGCGGACCCCCAGCTTCATATAAGCCGATGACGCATTTTTCGAACCGTACCATCGGATAAATACAATTTGGAAGCAATGCTTTTATATCGCAGCCCTTTGGACACGAACTTTAAAATTTCAAGCTCCCGCGGTGTTAACTCATAGGCCGAGGACGCTTTGATTGACGAAGGATCATCCCCGCTATTGTCCGCTTCCAGTTGGGCAAATAATTTGTGCGACATGCCCTGATCGATCAGCGTGCCCCCGCGGTAGACGGTGCGAATCGTTTCAGCCAGCTCTAACGGCTGCATGGACTTCAACAGGTACCCATCCACCCCGCTTCGCATTGCCTCCAGAGCCTGTTTGGTATCCTCGAACGTGGTGAGAATCAGAATCCGGATGTGGGGCCACGATTCTTTTATCGTACGGGATGCGGAGATTCCATCCACATTCGGCATTTCAATATCCATAAGCACCAACTACGGCCTAACCTGCCTGCACAGCTCGATCGCTTGCTCGCCATCCTCTGCCGTCCCGACAACCTGCAAACCCTGCTGCTCCTCCAGCAAAGTCCGCAGGCTTTCACGGATAACGGGCTGGTCATCGACGATCGACAGGCGGATGACTTCATAAGCTCCGTTTGTCTGGGTAGCGTGCAGGTAACGAGAGTGCCTTCTCCCCGCTCCGTATGGACGGCCACATGGCCTTGCAAAATCATCGCCCGCTCCTTCATGGCGCTGAGGCCAAAGCCCTCCCTCCCATGCTCCATCCCGCGGCCGTTATCTTGAATTTCCAGTCTTGTCTGCTGGGGCTCGAATTGCACGGTAACCTTAATCTCTGTCGAGTGTCCATGGCGCACGGCATTCGTCAACGACTCTTGCAGGCAGCGGTAGAGTGCTGTCTTCGCTTGCTTCATTACTGGGTATTCCTCCCCGTATGCATGGAAATTAACCAGCACCTTGGCATGCTCCTGAAACTCCTCCGCCAGCTTCCTCAAAGACTGAAGCAGCGGGAGCGCCTCATGCGGCGATTCGATTTGATGTACGTAACCTCTGACCTCCTCCATATTTTGGCGAGCCAGGTTCAATAGGGAATCGAGACTTTCGGTTCCTGTATCCGTTGCCATCTGAGGACGCAACGTTTCCAATCCCATAATGAGCGAAGTGTAGGCATGACCGACGGTATCATGAAGCTCTTTGGACAGCCGGCTACGCTCTTCGGCAAGCGTAATACGCTCGATTTGGGACAGGTACTGCTCCAACACCGCATTTTGCTCACGGATCGTTTCGCCTTGACGATGGCTGAGCACGAGTAAATGGAAGGAGAATCCGAAGATATATGCCATCCCGATGTGAACGGCCATGACCCAGTATTCACTCTGCTCTGCAAGCTGCTTGATTATGGCGGGCAGGAGCAATATGGATATAGGCCCTGACCAGAGATAGGCCCTTTGCGCGCTGTGGGCAGCAATGAAGAAAGCATACAGCAGGAATGCTAAGTAGGCTTGCGGAAAAAATGAAGCCAGATACAAACACAACCCGCCCGAGATCACGATTTCGGTAAACAGGTAGTATTTATAATCGAGCTGCAAGCAAAACCATGGAACGGAAAAAGCAATCAGCTGCCATGTACCATTGCTTGACCAAATCGAACAAAACCATCATCCCCTAAAGACTTTCAGTATGACATTACGTAACTATTATAAAGTAAACTGCTATAGAGTAAACTATCCTCCGACGACCTACGAGGCGAAGCGGGGCATTCGCCTACCGGTTCACATGCTTGATCATTTGAAGCGTGTAGCCGCCTATCCAGCGCGCCAAGCGGTCCGCAAGCCAGTAGCTCACCATCATCAGTACGACCCCTGTGGCCGATACCATCACGGCTTTGGCAAACGTGTCTACCGTCGCACCCATAAAGGAAAGGTTGATAAACGGATAGAGGAACGGGACCGCAATCAATACAGGCGGCGCCACGTAGAGCAAGGTCGCACTGATCAGACTTAAAATCCCTACCGGAAACTTCAACATCAGCCAGCCAATAGCGATCCAGTTACGTCGGTTCAGCAACTCCTTTTTCGCTTGGAGCCAGTTGGACACATTCGGGTTGACGGCTTTAACACAAGGATCGGTGGTGATATCCACATAGATCTTGGTTTGTACTCGTTCGAATTGCAGGAAGGCAGTTGTCGTTCGCAAAACGTTAGCCAGGAGAGGAACGCCCACGACAGTAAACGACAGACTCAACCCCAGAATAATGGCAACCAGATAAAAGCAGAAGTAAAACAATCCTGTGACGAAAGTAAGCAACAGGAAATAGCCGTTTTGAACAAAACGAGCGACAGTTCTTGCTATCAAAGAGTTCACATCCTTTGCAAGTAGTAAACGTATCCTACTGCTTTTGATGTCAAATCTGCCAGTGTCATAATGTCATATGACACAAAATGAACGGAGCGTGAGCGCGCTTTTTCAAGTTTTTCGAGGGAAACGGCGTCGACAACGATCTGGTAATTTGTTAACTTATACAAGCCTGATTTTGTAAACTTCCGATTTGCCGGTCACGCTCCGCTTTGTTCCTACAAGATCGGCGACGCATAAATTTGGAAAGATAAGGTACAAATAAGAACTGACAATTTTCCAGATCCCGCAAAGAAAACTTCAATGGTTTTTGACAAGAGCATTCATCTTTAAAACAAAAAAAGCCGCAACTAAGCGACTTTTAAGCATACATGTTCTTGTCTCTATACAAATCAATAAATCCAAGGACTTGATCGTGGACTAGTCTTTTTCTTTTGCTTCTTCAAAACTCATCCATTTGTACTTTAATTAAGATTTTATTGATTCAGTTGAGATGGCTTCACTTTCTGAATTTGAACGATGATGTCAAATGTTTTACCTAATGATACATCAACAGTTGTTGGGAAATCTGGACCTACCGTTGTTACTCCAGCAAAGATGGGATGTTGCTCGTTTAGCCAAGTTTTAGTCATTCCGCTTGCCTTACGTAAATCAACAAAAAACTGGTCGTATTTTACTTGTCCAAAGGTATAGTTGAAACTATTCGGGTCATCTAATTTTAATGTTCCATAGGCACCGAATTCTTGGTTAATGTTGTAAACATTGTAACGTCCTTTATAGACAGATGTTCCAATGGATACATACCGTTTTCCATAATGTTCTGCTAAATGCTGCCCAGCTACTTTAGGGTACACGAATGGGATCATATTTGTTTTCGAAACGTGCCCATTATGGCCCCACACGATTGTTTTTCCAATATGTTCTTCTGTCCATTTCGCATTCTCATACATGGCAATATCGTGTTTCAAATAAAAGTCTTCCAGGTTATCAGGAAATGCGGCTGTCATTGTCGTAAATTGCTCGATAATACGGGCATTTTGTTTGATCCATGCGAACTCTGGGGATTTTCCATTTAGTTTATTTTTATTTTGCTCTAATAAAGCGCTGATTTGTTTCGCATCTGAAACATATCGTGCTTTCGTTTCTTTCTCAAGACCGCCAAAGGTATCTAAATCCTTGGTTACAGGAATAAGGCCTTTCATCTTTTGTTCGAAACGAATGACAAGTTTCGGATCGTATTTCTTTACATACGCGAGGATATTGTTATAAACACTCTTGTCTACGGTTTGTATATCCATGCCGATAATCCGTATTTTGGATTTATGCTTTGGATCCGCATTATATTGGCGTATCGATTGAAGCAGATCTATGATTTCTTTTGTGTTAAATACAGGACTTAGATATTGGCTTGGGTCCCCTTTTCCCGTAAGAACATAACGATCGAGTCCTAAAGCTTTATCCCATCCCTCTTCTAACACTAAGGCCTTAAAGCCCATTTCAGCTGTCAAATACTTAACCATGCGATGTTTCATGGCAAAAACTTCGTGAGCTCCATGCATCGCTTCGCCTAAACCAACAATTGTCGCTGATCCGATCATATCCTTAAGCGGTCTTAAATCCTGAAGCGATGCTGTTGAATCCGTTGTCTTTAATGGTTTTGCATTGTCTTCTAACCATTTTATCTGTTCGGCTTTTTGATTTGAGTTGTAGGGAGCTGTAACAGAAGCACCTACTATTGGAGTTGCATTAGTACTTCCCGTAAAACTAGTCAGTGTGATCATCGAAGCAGCAATGGCTATAACCATTTTCTTTTTCATAAAATCCTCTCCTTAAATACTTTGTCATTTGGTTTGATGAGATATATTCTAGTTCCCAGAACTCTTCTGTATCCTACTGCACTCGTTGTCATGTGTAACAGTGTCAAAATGTCATATGACACGCCTTCCCAAAGAAGTGATCAACCATACTGTGGGAGATCAAGCCGTTCGCTCATTGCTAGGACTGCCGGAATGAAACATGAGGACGAGCTTTATCCAATCACATCACTAAGGAGTGTGATATCAATGAAATGGACCTCTCCCCGTAAGCTTAATAAAAAGGCGTCTGCTGCCTCGATGAAATCATATCGGGAATGTTATCAACATAAATATAAAAAGCCGCATAATCAGCGGCTTCTATTGTTACTATGTTTTTGTCACGTTTTTCATTCTGAAATTAACTTGCGCCGCCTCTGTAGGGACTAGGCATCAAGGAACATAATGCCTCGGAACGAAGTAGCTGTTGTATAGTTAACCAAAATCCGATTAACAATGAACGTACCCCCACCACTTGTTGCACCTGTTTGTTGGATAATACCACCTTCGGTGACGTAGTACCCAATAGGGTAGCCAAAATGTGGATGGCTCGAAAGCGATGAATCTCTGGCCGCAAGACCGTTCTCCTTATTTGCCCTCTTTTAAAAACGTATTATGCCGGTTCACCATGGCCTCCAGCGTTTGATCGAGCGATTGGGCGTCAAGGAAATACTTCTCATACTCCTGGGCGCGCATATCCATCACCTCTTGCGGCAAGCTTCTTACGTACGTAGGCGTTTTGTCTTCGAACATGACGTGCATCAGGGAATCCAGGTCATACGTGTCTTTCTTATCGCCGAGCAGGTTGTCTAACGCCTCTTCCTGATCGGCGTCCTTCGAAGCAGGCAATCTTCCGCCCGCAGCCATAGGAGCCATGCCTCCGTCCGCATACCACTTCAGAAATTCCCAAGCTTCCGCTTGTTTTTTGGACTTGGCATTAATGGAGATGTAATCTCCAAGACCGCCCCTTGTCACGTAGCTGTCCGCACTGTCCGTTAATCTCGGCACTTGGGCGAACGCGATGGTAAAGTCGCGCGGGAAATCCGTAAAGTTATTCGAGCTTCGCAGCAGCCAAGCCCCGATATTCAGCATAGGCACTTCCCCACTTAGGAACACTTGCTCCACCGGCATTTTGGAAGTCAGCTGCTCTCCGAGCGGCGGCGTGGTCTTGTCTTCCTTCATCATGACATTCAGGGTTTCCAGCCATTTTTTGACCAGCGGGTGGTCCAGATTCGAAGTTCCATCCGCCTTCGTGTATCCCTCTTGCGATAACACCGAATCAATCGGATCGACGAACGGCTCCATATTTTGAATAAATCCATAGTTATTGCCGACTTTGAGCTTCTTGGCATATTCACGCAGCTCATCCCACGACCAGTCCTTCGGAACGGGCAGGCCCGCTGCATCAAGGGCATCCTTGTTCAGCGCGACGAAGAAGGCGCTCTTCGTGGTTGGCATTCCGTAATACTTCCCGTTGATTTTCCAGCCTTCGGCGTCAGGACCCATCTTCTCGTCGATATTGTAATCATCGAATTGGCTCAGATCCAGTGCCAAGTTGGATTCCACCCGTTTGGACGTTTGGGAAAGCGTGTAATTCACGAACAGGTCCACATCCTGGCCCGTAATCATCGCGGTATCGAGCTTCAGGTTCCCGTCATCGTCATTAACGTAGCGGACATACTCAACTTGAATATCAGGATGCTCGGCGTTCCACGCATCGATGACCTCTTGCGGTCCCGCCTCTGGCGGTACGCCGCCCCACATGGTTAGTTTGACCGGATCGCCGGATGAAGGCGCTTTCGAATTATCCGTTCCTTGTCCCTCAATCGCGGATGATGCGGTTTTGCCGCCGCAGCCTGCAAGAAGACCCATTAGCAATACGCCGATGAGAAGCATCGCCCATCCTTTTTTATTTCTCACATTAGTGACCTCCCCGAGAATCATATTGGTGTGATGCCCTCTCATCGTAGCAGGGAACGGGAGCAGCTTTTAAGCTACATATCCATTCAGATGATGGAACAAAACGATGGAATTCCTGTATCGGCGAATCCTATGTCCTGCATAGAATCGTTCTATTTAGGATCTTTGCTGTGTTGTCTGTATTTACTCGGCGTGAAGCCGGACAACCGCTTGAAAATTTTAATAAAATAATTGTCGTTCACGAACCCCACGCGGAGTCCGATCTCGTGAACAGGGAGGTCGGTTTGAAGCAAATACCCTATGGCTTTGTCCACCCGGACCTGGTGCAAATAATGAATCAAGGTGCGTCCGGTCTTTTTCTTGAAGAGGGCGCTGACGTAATTTTCGCCCATCATCACGTAGCCCGACATCGATTTTACCGTAATGTCCTGCTCGTAGTGCTCATGGATGTACTGCAATATTTTCTGTACTTCCGGGTGCGTCGTGATTTCCTTGGGGGAGGCATGATGCGCCGGCTGCGACGGCATCGTCGTCTCCATGGACGCGACCGGAATCGAAACAGGTTGGCTTAGGTTCGGGCTCGGGTTATTCTTGGTCAGCTCGGCATTCATTTTGTGCAGTGTTTCCCGCAGCGTATTCACGCTCATCGACAGCTTCAGAATATAGTTGGATGCCCCGTATTCCATCGCTTGCCGGACATACTCGAATTCACTCATGCAGGTCAGCATCACGAACTTCGAGGCATACCCTTCTTCCCGGGTTCTGCGGAGGAGCTCCACGCCGTCCATCTCCGGCATCACGATATCGGTCAGCACGAGATCGGGCGGATTGCTCCGGATCATCTCCAGCGCCTCGGCGCCGTTGCCTGCCTCTCCCTCCACCTTGAATCCGAGCTCCTCCCACGCGATGATCTCCCGCACGGACTCTCGCACAAACACCTCATCCTCAACCAGCAGCACCTTCCACATAGGTCTCCCCTCCTCGAAGCTTTTTAAAATCCGGTTCCAAGCCTACACAAGCCAGCGACGAATCATCTGCCCGTTATGATGAAATCAAGTGATCGTTCTGATAAGGCGTTGAAATTAATAACGGGATGGAGAATCGAATCCGCGTTCCCCGCTCCGAAGAAATAATCTCCATGCTGCCCTCTTCTTTAAATAGCAGCCGAAGCAGCTCTTGCACATTGCTGAGTCCGATGCCCGGACGTTTACGCATCCCGCCCGCCTGCCGGGACTGCTCCATGCCGACGCCGTTGTCCTTGATCTCCACCGCCAATCGGCTCGGCCCCTCCCGGGTAACCGTAATTTCAATGAGTCCCTCCTGCTCCGGCAGCGGCCCGATTCCGTGTAGGATGGCATTCTCCACGAGCGGCTGCAGACAGAGCTTGGGTACAAGCGCATAGAGGATATCCTCATCATACGCAAAGGTCACGTCAAAACGGTGATTATAACGCACCTGCTGAATATGGACGTAGGCCTGCACCAGCTCGATTTCGTCCTTCAGGTGCACCAGATCCTTCTCCGTATTCAGGCTTGCTTCCAGCAGCTTGCCGAGAGACAGGGTGATATTTGTGATATCCTCATTCCCGTGACGAATGGCACTCCACTTGACCGTATTTAGCGTGTTGAGCAGAAAATGCGGGTTCATCTGAGCCAGCAGCATATGGAAATGCACCGCTTCCTTCTGCCTTTCCTCTGCCTTCAATCGCTGAATCAGCACATCCATGTCGTTGAGCATGGAATTGAACGTCTGCGTCAGCTCCAGAATCTCGCCTCGGAACTTGTGCTCCGGCAGCCGGATTTTTAGATTGTTGCGGACAACCGCCTTCATCTTATTCTGCAAATGGGATAACGGCCGGGTAATCGTGGCGGCAATAATGAAGGTCATGATGAGAAAAGCGCCGGTCAGCAGGAAAAAGGTCATGAAATATTGGCGCTTCAGCTCCTCGATCTCGTTAAAAAGCACCGTCAGCGGAATCCGGTTCACGATATACCAATCCAGCGATTCCACGTAAATGTAATTCACCAGGGTATTGGAAGCTTTGTCGATAAAATACTTCTGCCTGGGCTCGGCCGCAATCCTGGCTTTCACCTCACCGGTCAGACTGCTGTTCAAGATCGATTGGGATACGTTCTCGCCGGCGCTCGTAATCAAAAAGTATTCCTGGCGCAGCGTCGACTGCTTCAAGACCGATTGAAACCAAAAGGAGTAATCGATGCTGATCCGGGCCATGCCGTACGGCTTGTTGCGTGGAGTTTCCATGTAGGCGTACAGCGACAGCAGGTAAGGACTCGTGGAGATATCCCGCAGCACGTAGTTCGCATCGCTCGAAACCCAATGATACGACACGCCCTCCATCTGTTCCCGATCAAAGCCAGGGTTGTCCCGCAGCTTCCTGTAATCGAGCGCCTCTCTGGGAGAATACGAAGTGTAAGCGTTGCCATGAAAGTCGAGAATCGTGAAGTAGACCGACGGATTATACAGGAAAAAGCTGTTGTTCAAATTTTTGAACTTTTCCTCCATCAGGTTTTTGTTCTCGAGTCCCTGCCGCTGTCCGGGATGGGTCAGCACGGAGGCCACCGTTGAATCCTGCTCCAGAAATATCAGCGTTTTGAAGGCTACGCTCAACTGATCCTCCAGCGTTCGATACATCTGCTCCAGCTGACTGTGGCTCTGCTGGCTGATTTTCTCCTGGACCAGGGTCTCGATCCGCTGGTAGTTGTACAAATTCAAAATGCCGAAAGGCAGCAGTATGACCAGAACGAACGCGGCAAACAGACGGTATTTCAGCTTATGTGGAAACAGGGATCGTATTCGGTTCAGCACCCTCCCGCACTCTCCTTTTCGCTCGCTTGTTCTTCAATTATATCAGCACCGGTTCGCTTGAGAATGACAATGCCTGAAATTGCATGGATATGTGCGGTCGAGCCGGGGGCATGCGCAGTGGATGTGTAGATTTGTTCTATTTTTATCAGACAAAAAAAGACCAAACTCTCCGTAAGAGAGCTTGGTCCTCATCGATTGCATCACACCTTTCGCGCTCAAGCGCGTTAACGATCACGCCCGCTAACGTCGAGGTCAGCATCGTGGATACATTGCTTAACACGATGACCGCGGTTCCCTGATCCAGCAGCTTCAGATAGGAAGCCGTATAACCGTTATTCCGGCCATGATGGAAGGCCATGGGCCGGTTAATGTGTACCGACAAGTTCAACCTCTACGGCTGAATCAATGTATTCTGCTTGCAAGTAATACTTGGATCCTTTTTGATAAATAATCGCTTCCGGACTTGAGGCATAATTGAAATAAAAAGTATACTCCACTTGCTTCCACATTTGCCCGTTAGCCAATTCGTAAATATTCCCGTAATCGTATCCAGTAAATTCATTTTCGATATGCGACTTCGTGACATAGTCATTACCCGGAATTGAAGGAGTAGGCGACGTTAAGTCATTCCTCTTCTTGTTAATTGTTGTATAAGCCACTTTAACATCTACGTATCCCTCGGAGAGAGGTGCAACTTCGTCTGGATCGAAGCGGATCACGATGCCATGATCATAATAGTAGAATGAGGGGTTTGATTGCGTAAGGTAAAAATGAATCATATCCGTGAATATTGGATCTCCTTTAGACTCTCTCTCTACAAGTTGCGCTTTTACAGCCTCTACCAAATTAAGCATTTTACTCTCAGTCTCAATTACATCATCTAACCACAACCGTTCGCCTGTTTCTAGATCGAAATTATAGGTTGTTGAGAAGGTGAGTTGGTTACCCTCTTGGGTTAAGCGGTCGTTATAAACAATCGATAACTTTCCGCTTTTATTGAATTTGGTACTGGCTTTAGATCGAAAGGATGCATTTTCACTGCTCTTTTTATATTCCATATTCCAGGTAGCCGAAATAATGGCATGCGCTTTAAGTATCTTATTGATTTTACTGACCACTTTTTTATTTTCTCCGCTAATTTGCATATATTGCTGGCCGTGGTAATAATGTATGCTTGTCTTAACATGTGTTGCGGCTGCATCAACATTTGCTTCGAAAAAGATCAGGCTGATCAAACACACGATCAACCATCCTGAAATAACTTTTCTCATTATGTTCCCCCTAGTTCAACATACTAGGATCCATTATACGGCCGAAGAATTCCCTTGTATATTATAAAAAATGGAATTTCTTCCTCATTCAACTGAAGCATAGCTGAGCATGTCCTGCCATTCGATCTCTCCTTCTCCCACACCCAAAAGCCCCAGCTCATGTCATCGGACATGAGCTGGGCTTTCTTTGCACGACTACGAGATGCCCCCAAGAGGCTGCGCACCACTTCCCCGCTCAGGTGCGTAGATCGGGTGGAGGAGCAGCGCGTTCGCCTTTAAAATCGGGAAGCCTCCTCAGCCTATTTCCTTCCAGCTTCCCGATTTTAACAGCGACCGGAGCCGATATACGCACCGCCCCTCAGCTCCCAGTCCAAGGTGCAGCCTCTCCGTCCCCCCAACATCCCTAAAACCTAAAACCAATGCAAAAAAGCCCAGCTCCCTCAAAAGCAGGAGCTGGGCTTTCTCTTATTTCAATTACTTGCGCTTCAAGTTGTAGAACGACTTCAAGCCGTTGTATTGAGCAAGCTCGCCCAATTGGTCTTCGATGCGAAGCAATTGGTTGTATTTTGCCACACGGTCCGTACGGGAAGGAGCACCCGTTTTGATCTGACCCGCGTTCGTAGCTACTGCGATATCAGCGATCGTGCTGTCCTCGGACTCACCGGAACGGTGGGAGATGACAGCCGTGTATCCTGCGCGTTTTGCCATTTCGATCGCATCGAACGTTTCCGTCAATGTACCGATTTGGTTTACTTTGATCAGGATGGAGTTGCCGATGCCTTCGTTGATGCCTTTTTCCAGACGCTCGGTGTTGGTAACGAACAGGTCGTCACCCACGAGTTGAATTTTGTTACCCAATTTCTCGGTGAGCAATTTCCAACCTTCCCAATCGTCCTCGGAGCATCCGTCTTCGATGGTTACGATTGGGTATTTGTCTACCCAAGAAGCGAGCAAGTCCACGAATTCTGCTGGTGTGAAGGATTTGCCTTCGCCTTCCAGGACATACTTGCCATCTTTGAAGAACTCAGTTGAAGCTACGTCCATACCCAGCAATACATCTTCGCCTGGCTTGTAGCCGGCTTTTTCGATTGCTTCGATGATGGAAGACAAGGCATCTTCGTTGGATGTGAAGTTAGGAGCGAAGCCGCCTTCGTCACCAACCGCCGTGTTCAGGCCTTTGCCCTTCAGAACGGATTTCAGGTTGTGGAAGATTTCAGCGCCCATGCGAAGTGCTTCTTTGAAGCTAGGTGCGCCAACAGGCAATACCATGAACTCTTGAACGTCAACGTTGTTGTCCGCGTGAGCGCCACCGTTCACGATGTTCATCATAGGTACTGGAAGTTGTTTGGCGTTGAATCCGCCAAGGTAAACATACAGTGGAAGATCCAATGCATCAGCAGCAGCGCGAGCTACAGCCATGGATACGGCCAGGATTGCGTTCGCACCCAATTTGCCTTTGTTCGGGGTACCGTCCAAAGCGATCATCAGCTTGTCGATGCCGAGCTGGTCCAGAGCGTCCATGCCGATCACTTCAGGAGCGATGATTTCGTTCACGTTCTCAACAGCTTTCAGAACGCCTTTGCCCAGGTAACGGGATTTGTCGTCGTCGCGAAGCTCAACAGCTTCGTGAACACCAGTGGAAGCACCGGATGGAACGATCGCGCGACCGATTGCACCGGATTCCAGGTATACTTCAACCTCTACGGTTGGATTGCCGCGGGAGTCAAGGACTTCGCGTGCATATACATCAGAAATAATAGTCATGTGTATAGTCTCCTTTGATATGTTATGTTTATGTTCCATTATGAACCACTTATTTACGTGCTGCAATCATCGAAGTTCCGGTCATTTCGTCCGGCTTCGGCAGACCCATCAGGTCGAGAATCGTTGGCGCGATGTCGGCGAGAATACCACCTTCACGCAGCGTTACATTCTCATCCGTTACGATGAACGGAACCGGGTTCGTGGTATGTGCGGTGAATGGACGTCCATTCTCATCAAATACCATGTCCGCATTTCCGTGGTCAGCGGTAATCAGAACAACCCCGCCTTTTGCCAAAACAGCCTCTACAACCTTGCCGACACACTCATCCGTCGTCTCAACGGCTTTAATCGTCGGCTCCAGCATACCGGAATGGCCGACCATGTCCGGGTTCGCGAAATTCAAGATAATCGCGTCATGCTTATCCGCTTCGATTTCTCTCACACAAGCATCCGCCACTTCATAGGCGCTCATCTCCGGCTTCAGATCATACGTCGCCACTTTCGGTGAGTTGATCAGTACGCGTGTTTCGCCTGGAAGCTCAACATCGCGTCCACCGCTGAAGAAGAACGTGACGTGTGGATACTTTTCAGTTTCCGCAATACGAAGCTGCTTCTTGTTGTGCTGAACCAGCACTTCACCCAGCGTGTTGTCCAGATTCTTCGGTTTGTAGGCGACGAAGCCTTCCACCGTCTCGCTGAACAGCGTCAAGCAGACAAAATGCAAGTTTTGCGGGAACTTCGGTCCACGTTCAAAGCCACGGAAATCATTATTCGTAAACACCTGGGACAGCTGAATCGCACGGTCAGGACGGTAGTTCAGGAAGATGACGGAATCTCCGCTCTCCACCAAACTAACCGGCTCGCCTTCACCATTCACCATTACGGTCGGTTCAACGAATTCATCGTAAACCGATTTCTCGTAAGATTCAGTGATGGCTTTCAGCGGATCCGTATATTTAGGTCCTTCGCCATACACCATGGCACGGTAAGCCTTCTCGACACGGTCCCAACGCTTGTCGCGGTCCATCGCATAATAACGACCGGAAAGCGTAGCGATTTGGCCAACGCCCACTTCTTCAATCTTCGCAATCAGATCCTTAACGAACTGCTTGCCGCTGTCCGGTGCCACGTCGCGTCCATCCATGAAGCCATGGATGTATACGTCATGGAAATCTTCCTTTTTGCAAAGATCCAGCATGGCGAACATATGCTCAATATGACTGTGAACGCCGCCGTCGGATACCAATCCGTACAAATGCAGCTTCTTGTTGTTGTTCTTGGCAGCGCGAACGGCTTCCACCAACGTTTCGTTCTCGAAGAATTCTCCTTCACGAATCGACTTCGTGATACGGGTCAAGTCCTGATACACAATCCGGCCTGCGCCGATGTTCAAGTGACCCACTTCGGAGTTCCCCATTTGGCCTTCCGGCAAGCCTACAGCTTCACCGCAAGCGGTCAACGTGGTGTTCGGGTATTGCTTCAAATACCGGTCGTAGTTAGGCTTGTTCGCTTGAGCGACCGCATTGCCCACCTCGGTGTTGCGAAGCCCGAAACCGTCCATGATGATCAGAGCTACGGGTTTTGGAGCAGACATTTACTTCGCCCCCTCAACGAGTGCGATGTAGGAAGCCGGTTGTAGACTTGCACCACCAACGAGCGCGCCGTCGATGTCGCTTTGTCCCATATACTCCGCTACATTTTCAGGCTTCACGCTACCGCCGTATTGAATGCGAACTTGCTCGGCAACGGTTTCGCCGTACAGACCTTTAACGAGTTCACGAATATAAGCGATGACTTCGTTCGCATCCTCTGCCGTAGAGGACTTGCCCGTTCCGATCGCCCAGATTGGCTCATAAGCAATAACAACATGAATCGCTTGATCAGCCGGAACACCTGCGAACGCAGCTTCCGTTTGTACTTTGCACACGTCTTTGGTTTGGCCGGCTTCGCGTTCTTCCAGCTTTTCGCCAACGCATACGATCGGAAGAAGACTATGACGGAATGCCGCATGTACCTTCTTGTTCACGATCTCATCGGTTTCGGCAAAATACTGACGGCGCTCGGAATGTCCAATAATGACATAGTCCACGCCCAGATCCTTCAGCATCAACCCGCTGATTTCACCCGTAAAGGCGCCATTATCTTCAAAATGAAGATTTTGTGCACCGATTTTGATGTTCGTGCCCTTGACCGCTTCAACCAATGCAGGAAGATTGGTAAATGGCGCGCAAATCACGCTTTCCACGCCTTCTACTTCCGCTTTGCCTTTCACATCTTCAATAAATGAAGCTGCTTCCGGAACGGTTTTGAACATTTTCCAGTTACCAGCTATGATAGGTGTTCTCACACGATTCACTCCTTTATTCCCCCGAAGAATCGGGGTCCAAACTTCATCCACTTGCTATCCAATTGTAGTGCCTATTTCTATTTATCGTTCAGTGCCACAACACCAGGAAGTGCTTTGCCTTCCATGAACTCAAGAGATGCACCGCCGCCTGTCGAGATGTGATTCATCTTGTCGGCAAGGCCGAATTTCTCCGCTGCTGCAGCCGAGTCGCCGCCGCCGATAATCGTGTAAGCTTCCGTATCCGCACAAGCTTGTGCCACTTCACGAGTACCGTTGCTGAACGGAGCGATTTCGAATACACCCATAGGACCGTTCCACACGACAAGTTTGGAGTTCTTGATCACTTCTGCATACTTGGCGCGAGTCTTAGGACCGATGTCAACGCCTTCCCAATCGGCTGGGATGCCGTCGATATCAACGATCTTGGTATTCGCGTCTGCACTGAACTCGTCCGTAACGACGATATCTTCCGGCAGGTAGAAGTTTTTGCCCAGCTCTTTAGCTTTCTCGATAAAACCGAGTGCAACATCAAGCTTCTCTTTATCAAGCAGAGATTGACCAATTTCATGGCCTTGAGCTTTGAAGAACGTGTAAGCAAGTCCACCGCCGATGATGACATTGTCAGCAAGCGTAAGCAGGTTGTCGATCACGTCGATTTTGTCCTTAACCTTCGATCCACCGATGATGGCGGTAAAAGGACGGTCCGGATTCGAAAGGGCTTTGCCGAGAACGGACAGCTCTTTTTCCATCAACAATCCCGATACAGCCGGAAGATGATGAGCGATACCTTCTGTCGAAGCGTGCGCACGGTGAGCAGCACCAAACGCGTCATTCACGAACAGATCGGCCAGTTCAGCGAATTGCTTCGCAAGTTCCGGATCATTCTTCTCTTCACCAGCGTAAAAACGAACATTTTCAAGCACGAGCACATCGCCGTTTTGCAGCTTCTCTACCTGCGCTTTAACCGCTTCTCCTACGGCTTCATCCGCTTTGGCTACCGGTTTGCCGAGCAGCTCGGACAGACGCTGACTTGCCGGAGTCAGGCGCAAAGATTCAACGACCTCACCTTTTGGACGGCCCATGTGGCTGGCCAGGATGACTTTCGCTCCTTGCTCTACCAAATATTTAATGGTCGGCAAAGTCTCGCGAATACGAGTGTCGTCTGTAATTTTACCATCTTCGAGCGGTACATTGAAATCGACGCGGACAAACACCCGTTTGCCGCTTACTTCTACATCACGTACACTTTTCTTGTTCATCTCCACGTTCCTCCTAAGAAAACTATTCTCCTCACCGACAGCATGCAGTTGCTCTCGTTTCTCTCTCTATCGCTAACCAGCGCCCGGATCTTGTCTATTCTTCCCAGTGCTCTGGCATGAAAACAAGGAAAAACCATGAACCAAAGAGGAGACCCGTGAAACGGAACTCCTCTTCGATTGTATGGCTAGATCAATTACAGACCTTTGCTTGCGATGTAAGCAGCGAGGTCAACGACACGGTTGGAGTAGCCCCACTCGTTGTCATACCAAGAAACAACTTTCACCATGTTGTCGCCAACTACCATAGTGGAGAGCGAATCGATCGTGGAAGAAGCTGGGTCGCCATTGTAGTCGCTGGATACAAGCGGCTCTTCGGAGTAGTTCAAGATGCCTTTGAGCGGGCCTTCAGCAGCAGCTTTCAGTGCTCCGTTTACATCTTCAAGCGTTACGTTTTTGGACAGCTCAACTACGAGGTCCGTTACGGAAACGTTCTTTGTAGGTACACGCATTGCCATACCGTTCAATTTGCCTTTCAATTGTGGCAGAACGAGGCTAACCGCTTTAGCAGCACCTGTTGTGGATGGAATGATGTTCTCAGCAGCTGCACGAGCACGACGCAGATCTTTGTGCGGAAGATCAAGCACTTGCTGGTCATTCGTGTAGGAGTGAACTGTAGTCATCATACCTTTAACGATACCGAACTTCTCGTCAAGAACTTTAGCAAAAGGAGCCAAGCAGTTTGTCGTACAAGAAGCGTTGGAGATTACAGTATGGTTAGCTGCATCGTATTTGTCTTCGTTAACGCCCATAACGATCGTGATATCTTCGTCAGTTGCTGGAGCGGAGATGATAACTTTCTTAGCGCCGCCTTTCAAGTGAGCGGAAGCTTTGTCTTTCGCTGTGAAAATACCAGTGGATTCTACAACGATTTCTACGCCATACTCAGCCCAAGGCAATGCTTCTGGGTTACGCTCAGCGAATACTTTCACTTCACGGCCGTTTACAACGAGTGCGCCTTCTTTAGCTTCAACCGTTGCATTAAGTCTGCCGTGAGTTGTGTCATATTTCAAAAGGTGTGCCAGCGTTTTTACATCCGTCAAATCGTTGATTGCCACGATTTCAACTTCGCTGTTGTTCAGCGCAGCGCGGAACACGTTACGTCCAATACGTCCAAAACCGTTAATACCTACTTTAACCATGAGTAGTTCCCTCCATATTTGTAAAATTTATATATTCAAGATTGGCCGTTAAGCCAATCAAGACAACAATAATGAAAAATCAATTGTACGCCCGTGGATTCAAATACCGGCGTCAATCTCCTTCTCGACTTCCAGTGCCGCGGCTTCATCGGTAACGAGAATATCCTCATGTCCGAATTTCAGCACCGCGTGAATCGCCTTGCCCTTGCCTTGACCCCCAGCAATGCCGATGATCGTCTCCGTCCGCATAATATCCTCAAGCCGCAGCCCGAGGGTAAGCATTTTGTGGACAACTTCGCCATCTTCACTAAAGTAGTAGCCGAAGGATTCCGCAATCGCGCCATCGGCCTGCAAGTTCTGAATCGAGTTTTCATCCAGCTTGCGTCTTCTTGCCATTTCCATGGCATCTCCGATGCCGTGAATAATGACTCGGCAGCGCCTGATCACATCCACAATCTCCTGGATATGCTGATCCTGCACCAAAGACTGGTAGGCATCCTCGCTAAGCAGATCCGGTACATGCAGCAATCGGTACTCAGCTCCCACGCGCTTAGCCATCTTAGAGGCAATGGTGTTCGCTTGAATCTCGACACTCTCCCCGAGACCGCCCCGGGCAGGCACAAACCATGTGCTTGTCAGCGGTTCGCCACCAGGCAAAGAGGACATCTGCTCTGCTACTTCGGCAAGCGTGGAGCCGCCTGTTACGGCAATCGTATCTCCATCCTGTACAAAGCTTAGCAGCGTTCTTGCTCCGGCACGGCCAAGCTCGCGTTTGACTTCCGGAGATGACTCACTGTCACCGGGAATAATGACCACTTTACGAAGCCCGTAAGCCTGACGGATCTTCTCTTCCAGTTCAACCAGTCCGAATAACTCATTCATAACCGGTTCCAGTTCCTCCAGCAAGCATATCCCTGAACTGCTGATCCGCATGCCAAGCGTTTCAATCTCGATCAGCCCTTGCGCTTTCAGAAGATCCGTCTCTGCTCTGAGGACACGCTCGGTCATCGAGAGTGATGAAGCCAGTGTTCTTCGGCCAACAATTCCGGACAACTTGATCTGATGAAGGATGGAATACCTTCGTTTAAGAGTGTCCATCAGATCCGGCAGAAGCTGCTCTTGTATTTCTAATAGGTTACGCATGCATTCCACTCCTGCAAACTTCGTCTCGGCTCTCCTCTGCCTGGTCGTAAAATGTCCCAGTCAAACTTTTTAAGTCCCACCCTTATTCTAACCAATAATCAGACCGGTTGCAAGTGTCCGAAAGTATATTTCTCTGCCCCAGGCATTCTTATACATTATGACCAACTACAGGCTTGTCTATATAATAGGAACAAAGTTTTGCCTGCTATTGTATTTTTGAAAAAGATGCGGTATAATCAACTTCGTTGCTAATTTTTTTAGATATCAGAAAGTGTCAACTTCGTGGAGTCAGCTTCCTGATATCGCAAGAAAAACTACTGCTAAATGCGGTTTGTCTTCTTTGAATGTACGTCGATAGACGTTTCTCTTATGCGCCCGTGGTCCAATGGATATGACGTAGGCCTCCGGAGCCTGAGATCGAGGTTCGATTCCTCGCGGGCGCGCCATTTTATCTTTATTCTCTATACTGATTACCCTAAAGTGCCCATGACGGCTCTTTTTTTTACCCAATAGTTTGACTATCTTTGACTTTTTGATTTAAATTGTTTATCATGTGGGTAATACGGTAACAGTATTTATATGAGGTACTTAAGAGGAGGTTTTCCACGTGAGTTTTATACCTATGGTCGTTGAACAAAGCAACCGCGGTGAGCGGGCATACGACATCTATTCCAGATTGCTGAAAGACCGCATTATCTTCCTCGGCTCCGACGTAAATGACGTGGTCGCCAATTCCATCATTGCTCAAATGCTGTTCTTGTCGGCTGAGGATCCTGAGAAGGATATTCATCTTTACATCAACAGTCCTGGCGGTTCCATTACCGCAGGTATGGCGATATTCGATACGATGCAGTTCATCAAGCCGGACGTTTCGACGATCTGTGTCGGCATGGCTGCTTCCATGGGCGCATTCCTGCTCAACGCAGGCGCTAAAGGCAAACGTTACGGTCTGCCTAACAGCGAAATTATGATTCACCAGCCGCTCGGCGGCGCACAAGGTCAAGCCACGGATATTGAGATCCGTGCTCGCCGCATTCTCAAAATGCGCGACAAACTGAACCGCATCCTGTCCGAACGCACGGGCCAACCGCTGGAGCGCATTGAGAAGGATACCGATCGTGACTACTTCATGACGGCTGACGAAGCTAAAGAGTATGGCCTGATCGATCAAGTACTGGAAAATACACCACCGCAAGGACTATAAAAGAAATGAAGCAAAGGGCAGGCGCCGTTATCCGGTGCCTGCCCTTTGTTATCCTCTGGATTCATTGAAAACTTCGAGTACTAAATAGTGAGTGTATCCCCTCCGGTCGCTGTTGAAATCGGGAAACATGAATGAATGGATAAGGAGGTTTCCCGATTTCAAAGGCGAACGCGTTGCTCCTCCAAGGATACTCTCACTTCGGTACGATTTTTTCAATAAAACATAAAGACGGTAAGGGCACTCCCCTCCTAAAAGGCCTCCCTTAACTTGAGGGGAGGGGAATACAGGAAAACCCATTTTCCTCGATAAACACAAAAAATCCCTTGATCGCTGGAAGGGAGAATACACACTCTCCACGTTCCATGATCAAGGGATTTATCGCAATTGGTTCCAGCACAGTGTTACTTCAGGACAGCATCATATATCTCAACAAGCTATGGTATGAAATTAAATGATCACAGTTTACACAAACCGCTTATCATATGCTCTTACTTCCACTCTTTCAGTTTCAGCTCAAACTCCGGAAATCCATAAGCATACGCCGTGTACTCATAAAGCTGGAAGTACAGCACCGCAGCATTATCCTTCACATAAAAATCAGCATCGGCAGGCACGCCCTCAAATCCGCCGAGGTAGCCTCCTTCTTTCTTCATCTTGCTCAGCACCAGGTTGTTCAGCTTCTGCTTGTTCTTGCCCTGCATGTTGATGAAATCGCCCAGCTTCATCTGCTTGCCGTCCTTCAAGGAGAACGTGAAGCTTTTACGGAAGGTCATGCCATGGGCGCCGCCGGTATACGAGTAATCGTACGCCGTAATGCTCAGGATGTCGTTCTGGTTGTAATGGACCACGAAGTCACCACTGAATTCGTATGGGAAACTGGATTCCGACGGCGGGAATTCCTCAGCATTCCCTTCGGCACCGGTGATTACGCCGGACGCATTTTCTTTCAGCACTTTGTTGATCTCGGCTTGAACCTCTGCATTATCGAGTCCGCTGATTACAGGATAGTTCACAACGGCATCCACGCCCTGAATCTTCTTCTTCAGCGCTACCGACTTAATGGTGATGTCATTCTGCTTCTTCTGTGTCATGCTGAGAGTTTTCAAGGAAGGATTCCATTGCCCCTGAACACCCATGTATTCGCTGATCGTTTTGAACGGCACATAGAGACGACCATTCATGATCTGTCCGCCAGGCTCGCCGGCATACGAGCCATTCACCAGAATACCGATTTCAGTTGAATCATATACGATAGCGCTCAGTTTGTTATAACCGTTACCCAGTGTATACGTACGGTTTTTTGCATCATATTTAAGAGGCATCCCCAGGCCGTCCCGCAAAGCGGTTGCCGGCACATAAGTTACCCCGTGCAGCACGAGACCTTTCTGTGACAGGGTCTTGCCATTCCATTTCAGTACGACTTCATTCTTTGAGGATTTTTGGCTGGCGGAAACGGTTGCCTTAGCGGCGCTTGCATCGATGACCTGTCCGCTCAAACCCAGACTGCCAAGCAGGACGCTAGTTGCAATTAATGATGCACATACACGAAATTTAGGATTCATATCAGAATTCCACCTTTGTTAAATTAAGTTTCCGTTAGTTGTTAATCTATTACCCTTAATCATTATAAGGAAAGCTTTCAATGTATTGGTAACAAAGCCAGTGACAATTTTGATTCCAGGCCGTAGGGCCTATATGTTTTCATTATTCTTTCCGTACGCACGCCGCTACACTAAGAAACACACCGAACAAGAGAGCACATGAACCCGCAAGCAGCAGTAATTCACTGCCTTGGACAACGTAAGCAAGAAAAATAAAACCGATGCCAACGAGTGCACTGTGAATACTCAATAACAGCAGATGCAGCGCGCTTTTCCTGAAGAAGTTCAGAAGCAATACCGCTCCAACACCAGCCACGATTCCCGCAATAACCAACAAGCCCATCACATCGCTCAAGCCGCTTTCTCCTTTTCTGATTAAACGCATAGAAACCTCGTTTATGTCATTTGCGTCCTTCCCTTATATATAACAACGAGACGGGCCCCAAAGTTGTGGTTCAATTCGTATAAATCGGCCAATTTTTCCTATTCCGGGTCTTAGGACCTATTCTTCACAAACAAAAAAAGAGCCTGCCCCCAATGGGACAGACTTTTTTATTACAAAAATATGAAAATGTAAGCTATCATTAACGACCGCTCTTCAGCTCGGACCACTGACGATCATAGATTGAGAGCGAGTCACCGACATTATCGAGCCACTCGGTACGGCCCAGCTCTTCATCTGTCAGGTTGATCATCGTATTGGTGCGGTATTCCTCGCTATGGAATTCCATCGCCTTGGTGTTCGGATTGCTGTATCCGATGAATTCATAGTTTTTGGCGCTGACCTCAGGCTCCATCATGAAGTTGATGAATTTCTCGGCCAGCTCTTTATTCTTGGCACCCTTAGGAATCGCGTAGTTATCAGAGAAGATGGTAGCCCCTTCTTCTGGCACGACATACGCCACATCCGGATTCTCAGCTGCAATAAAGGCCGCATCTCCGGACCAGACCGTAGCAATCCAGCCTTCTTCTTGGATCATCTTCTGCTTGATATTATCCGTATCAAACGCGAGCACATTGGGCAGCAAGGTCTTCAGGTCATCCGTACCTGCGGTGATTTCCGCTTCATCCGTACTGCTGTTGGATTTCCCCTGCTTCTTCAGCGCCATGCCGATCATTTCGCGGTTGTCGTCCAGAAGCAGGACTTTCCCCTTGTATTCCGGGTTCCAGAGGTCTTCCCAGCTGTTGATCTCGTCCTTAACATACTTCTTGTTATATGCAATTCCCGTTACACCGGACGTGTAGACAATCGAATATTTATTGCCCGGGTCATAAGAAGGATCTTTGAAAGTATCCGTAAGATTGACGAAGTTCGGGATATTATTCATATCAAGCGGCTCAAGCAGCTCCGATTCAATCATCGTTGTCACCATATAATCGGACGGCTGAATGAGGTCATATCCACTGCCGCCAGCCTTGATTTTAGCCAGCAGGTCTTCATTGTTTGCGTAATTGTCGTAGGTTACCTTCACGTCGAACTTCTCTTCAAAGTCCTTCAGCACCTCGGGATCAAAGTTATCCGCCCAGCTGTAAATGTGAAGCGTCTCCTTATCCGAGCCGCAGCCGGCCAGCAGTCCTACAGACAATACCGCAACCATGCCTGCCGTCAGCAGGCGGGTCCATCTTGATTTTTTCAATTCAATATCTCCTCTCTTTCCGGTTCCATGTTTTATTTCGAAAAAAGCGTTTCTATCGCTTAAATCGGTAATGTTTTATGTTTCTTTTCCCCGCTGCCGCGGTTAAGAATATATTGCGCTAACAGAATCAGCGTGATGCTGACCAGAATGAGCAGCGTACACAGCGCGTTAATCTCTGGCGAGATACCGCGCTTCACCTGAGCGTAAATATAGATCGGCAGCGTCGTTGAGCTTGGACCGGCGACAAAAAAGCTGACCATAAAGTCATCTAATGACAGCGTAAAAGCAATCAAGGCGCCGGAGATAATGCCCGGTGCAATCTGCGGCAGCGTGACGTACCGGAACGTCTGCCAAGGCGTAGCTCCCAAATCCTGCGCCGCTTCACCGAGCTGTTTGCCCATTCCAGACAATCTGGCCGTAACTACAACATATACATAAGACATACTGAAGGTGATATGGGCTATAATCACGGTCGTTTTACCGAGCGGCATATTAAGTTGACTGAACAAAACCAGCAGCGACAGCCCCATAATGATATCCGGGATAATGACCGGCAGATACAGCAGCCCATTCATGCCGCTGCGACCTCTGCGCCCCATACTCCGAAGCGAGAGCGCCGCTGCGGTTCCGAGCAGGGTGGAAACGATCGTCGATATGACCGCCACCGTCAAACTGTTCATCAGCGCTTCCATCACGTGCCGGTTCTCGAACAGCGACACATACCAATCCAACGTAAATCCTTCCCAGTTGCCGCTAAGCCGCGTGTTGTTAAAGGAATAGATGATGATCATGATGATCGGTACATAGATGAAAGCCATCATAAGGAAAGAGTGAATCCCGAGCAGCGGGTGATTCTTCTTCTTCACTTATCTCCCCTCCCCTACGCGTTGATGGCGGGCTTGCATCGCCCGGTTAAAGAGCAGGATCAGCACGAGGGACGTAATCACAAAGATCACCGACAACGCCGCACCAAAGGGCCAGTTACGCGCACCCAGGAACTGCTGCTGAATAATATTACTGATCATGGAGGACTTCGCGCCTCCCAAAATATCCGTAACTACAAACATCCCGGAAGTCGAGACATACACCAGAACCGCTCCCGTCATGATGCCGGATTTACTTTGCGGGAAGGTAATGTGCCGGAATGCCTTCCATCTGGAAGCGCCCAGATCGCTGGCCGCATCCAGCAGACGCTTGTCCATCTGCTCCAGAGCCACGTAAATCGGCAGCACCATGAAGGGGATGAAGTTATAGACCATGCCGAGAAGTACGGCGCCATACGTATACAGCATCTGAATCGGCTCGTCGATCCATCCCATCCACAGCAGCAGACTGTTCACCACGCCTTGCGTCCGGAGCAGGAGAACCCAAGCATAGGTCCGGATCAGAAAGTTAATCCAGAACGGGACCGTGATCAGAATTAATCCCCAGGTTTGGATACGCGGGGAAGCGTTGGCTATATAATAGGCCAAAGGATAGCTGACTAACAAGCAAATCACCGTAGTCAGCAGCGACAATACCAGGGTATCCCAGTAAATTCCCAAATATAAAGGGTCAAAAAAGGTTTTATAGCCTTCGAGACTAAAGGAAAAAACGATATTCCCCAGCGAATCCCGGGAGAGCAGGGAGATGCCGACCACAATCAGCATCGGAACGATCAGGAACAGGGATAACCACAGCAGCACCGGAGTCAACAGGAACCTTGATTTCCTCATGGCCCGATGATCACCTCATCTTTGGTGTTCCAGTTCACCCCGACCCGTTCACCAACCTCCCAAGGATGGTCATCCGAGATATCCAGGGCAATCGTGACCTTCATCGGTTCATCATCCAATTGGACCAGCAGCTTATGAACACTGCCGAGGTACTGCACATCCTCGATCACGCCGCTCTTCCTGGCACCCGATTCCCGCTGCGGAATAAGTTTCTCCGGCCTTACGGCAAAAAGACCCTCTGGCGAGGAGAAGACGTTATTCTCCCCAACAAACGTGGCGGCAAACAGCGTTTGCGGTTTCGCATAGATCTCGCGCGGCGTGCCGATTTGCTCTACCCGTCCGTGGTTCATGATGACGATCCGGTCGGAGAGCATCATGGCTTCCTCTTGGTCGTGGGTTACATATACAAACGTAATCCCGAGCGTCCGCTGCAAATGCTTGAGCTCGGACTGCAGGTTCTTCCGTAGCTGCAAATCCAGCGCGCCAAGCGGTTCATCCAGCAGCAGCACCTTCGGTTTGTTGGCGATGGCGCGGGCGATGGCCACGCGCTGCTGCTGTCCGCCGGACAGTTGGTGCGGGAATCGTTCCCGCAGGGGGGTCAGCTGCGTCATGGCAACGGCCTCGTCCACCCGCTCCTTGATAAGCTGACGCGGCATTTTTTTCATTTTCAACCCAAAAGCGATATTGTCTTCTACGGTCATATGCGGAAACAGAGCATAGTGTTGGAATACCAGATTCAAGTCCCGCTTGTTCGCAGGCATTTCCGTCACATTCTGACCCGCCAGCCAGACCTGTCCTTTGGTCGGCTGTTCGAATCCTGCTATCATTCGGAGAATCGTCGTTTTGCCGCAGCCGCTGGGGCCCAGCAAAGTCAGGAATTCCCCTTCTTTAATGGAGAGCGACAGCGGATGCACGACCGCTTGTCCCTGAAAATGCTTCTCGATCTGGACAAGTTCAATCACATGCATCAACCCCTTCTTCAAAATGTGACCTAATCCATGTGTACATTCCTGCTAACCAGTATGCACAAAAACGTTCCCCACTAAGAAGAAACGGTCATACTGCCTATCGTGCTCAGGTTGGCAGAATCCGTTTCTTAAGGGTGGAAGCGTCTAGAAGTCTCTACTAAGAAAAAAAAGCCATATCCATGGGTATGGCTTTAACGTTTAACATAAAGTTCAGTTTTTCGCATATTCACTATACCTCGTTTTCCCCCTATACACAACACTTTTCTGCGTATTTCGACAGGGGAAGGCACGGATATGGGACCGGATTATGGTATTTCATTTTCCGAATTAGGGATGCACAAAAAACCGTTCACCCGGAAAGACCAGGATGAACGGTTTTCAGTATTCTTAGTCGAAAACAGCTGCTATTTCAGCTCATATTGCACGTACAGCTGCGTCGAGATTTTGATTTCGCCCGGCTTCACGGATGTGTTGGCGCCCGCGTCCGCTGCAGTAGACTGTGCTTCCATCGCCATTTTTTCGAGGCCATAGATGTTATCTACACCAACTGAACCTTCCACAATGTTTAGCACGATACCCAGCTGGCGCTTGGAGGCCTTTGCCATAGCTTGGGCTTTCAGGTCCGCATTCGCCATGGCTTTATCTATCACTTGAGCTTCGAAGGCATCACGGTTCTCGACCGAGAAACGGGCGTTGCCAATGGAATTAGCGCCGGCATCGGACGCTGCATCAAGCAGATCGCCCACTTTGCTCAAGTCGCGAAGGGTGACTTCCAGGGAATGATAGGCGCTGTAATTCTTCACTTTACGTCCATTATCATCGGAATACGTATAGTTAGGTTGGACATAGAACTGTTCGGTTTTAATATCCTTGTCATCAATCTTCCATGTTTCTTTCAACAGCTTCGTAATCTTATCCATTTTCTGTGCATTACTCTTCTGTGCGGATTTTGCGGTTTCCGCATATGATTCAGCCCCGATGGAAAGATATACGATATCTGGCTTCACCGAGATCTCGCCTTTACCGAGTACGGTAAGAAGGTTTTGCTGTGCCGCCTCCGCCGCATGCACCTCGGTTGCCCCGCTCAACCCTACTAAAGCCGTACTTCCAGTCAACAGTGCACCTGCAATCATGATGGAACCTACTTGTTTGACCCATCTTTTCATTATTGTCAGCCTCCTTCAATATTGGCATCGCTGCCATGCTTGCCTTACCCTTCTAACGTGGGGGCATTGGTAAATGTTGCATCCGGAACGGAGCGTTTTAAAATTTTTCTTCAACTTATTTTAATACGCCCCTGTTAATTGGTATATCTAGGCATGATTGGTTGATTAGCAAAATAAGATACCCAATGAAGAAGGCAGTAACTGTTTAATAAGGAAGCCTTAATGGGTAACTAACTTACATCGGTGTTTAAAAAGAGGAGGTCACTATGAAATCATTCCGGATGTTATACGCGTTCATGTCACTGCTGCTACTCATGGCAGCGGGCATGCCATACGGGGCGGCAAGCGCCGCGGCAGAGCCAGCCTCCGGTAAAACCTATCAGATCGGAACGGACATTACGTTTGCCCCGTTTGAATTCCAGGATGCAAGCGGCAAATTTGTCGGTATCGACATGGATCTGCTGGATGCGATCGCGAAAGATCAGAACTTCAAATATGAGATCAAGCCGCTCGGCTTCAATGCGGCAGTTCAAGCGCTGGAAGCCAACCAGGTGGACGGAGTCATTGCCGGCATGAGCATCACGGAAGAGCGGATGCAAAAATTCGACTTCTCCGATCCTTATTTTGACTCAGGTGTGGTCATGGCCATTCGCAAGGATCAGGAGTCCATCAAAGGGTATGAGGATTTAAAAGGAAAAAAAGTCGCCGTCAAAACCGGTACGGAGGGCTACAGCTTTGCTGAATCCATATCCTCCAAGTACGGATTCACCATCGTGCCTTTTGACGATTCGGCCCAGATGTATGACGATGTCAGGACCGGCAATTCCGTTGCCTGTTTTGACGACTTCCCCGTATTGGCTTATGGAGTCGAACAGAACAACGGCCTGAAGATCGTCACGGAAATGGAGCCCGGCGCCTCCTACGGATTTGCCGTCGGCAAGGGACGGAACCAGGAGCTTCTGGAGAAATTCAATGCCGGCTTGATCAACCTGAAGGCAAGCGGAGAGTATGAACGTATTAAGGCAAAATACATTGGCGAAAATGCGGTAGGTGCGGCGAGTCAAAGCCGCTGGGAGCTGGTCGTGGAGTCGCTGCCCTCGTTGCTGAAGGGCCTTGGCAATACGCTGCTGCTGACCATCGTATCGCTGTTCTTTGCGTTTTTCTTAGGATTAATATTCGGTTTTATGAAGGTCGGACGCAATAAATGGCTCCGAGGGATCGCCACCGTATTCGTGGACATTTTCCGCGGCATACCGCTGCTGGTCCTAGCCTTCTTCATCTACTTCGGTATTCCGCAGGCGCTCGGATTCACGATGTCGCCGATCGTGGCAGCGGTCCTGACACTTAGCCTGAATGCCGGCGCTTATGTCACGGAAATTATTCGCGGCGGTATCCAATCCATTGACCCTGGACAGCTGGAGGCTGCCCGTTCACTCGGTCTGCCATACCGCAAAGCCATGATGAAAATCATCATTCCCCAAGCGATTAAGGTTATGATTCCGACCTTTATTAACCAGCTCGTGATCACGCTCAAGGATACGTCGATCCTGTCGGTAATCGGTCTGGTCGAACTGACCCAATCCGGGAAAATCATCATCGCAAGAACATTCGCTTCGTTTGATATCTGGCTCGTGGTGGCCATCATGTATCTGGTCGTGATCACAATTCTGACCAAAATTTCGGGCCGTCTGGAAGGGAAGGTGCGTCATGGATAAAATCCGCGTAGAAGGACTGAAGAAGAACTTTGGCACGAACGAGGTGCTGAAGGGCATCAACATGCAGGTCCAGGAAGGCGAGGTTGTTTGTGTCATCGGACCTTCGGGCTCCGGCAAAAGCACCTTCCTGCGCTGCATCAATCGACTGGAGGACATTACGGCAGGCAGGGTGTTCGTGCATGACAAGGATATCAATGACCCTAAAACAGACATCAACAAGGCACGGGAGAATATCGGGATGGTGTTCCAGCACTTTAATCTGTTTCCTCACTTCAACGTGCTGAAGAACATTACATTTGCCCCGGTGGAGCTGGGCAAGCAGAACGCGTCCGAGGCGCGTGCCACGGGGCTAAAGCTGCTGGAGCAAGTAGGCCTCTCCGATAAGGCGGAGGCCTTCCCAAGCCAGCTTTCAGGCGGTCAGAAGCAGCGTGTGGCGATCGCCCGGGCGCTGGCGATGAATCCGGACATCATGCTGTTTGACGAGCCGACTTCAGCACTGGACCCGGAGATGGTCGGCGAAGTGCTCGGCGTCATGAAGGATCTGGCACGCGAAGGCATGACGATGATGATCGTCACGCATGAGATGGGCTTTGCCCGCGAGGTTGCGGACCGGGTGATCTTTATGGATGGCGGGTATATCGTAGAGGAAGGCCCGCCGGAGGAAGTATTCGGCCAACCGAAGCATGAGCGTACGATCAGCTTTTTGGAGAAGGTGCTGTAATCATGCAGCTAACCTATCTTTAACAAGCTGCTCCCTGTGCTCACTGCTCCCTGTGCGGGCTGCTCCCTGTGCGCACTGCTCCTGTGCGCACTGCTCCCTGTGCTCACTGCTCCCTGTGCGCACTGCTCCTTGTGCGGGCTGCTCCCTGTGCTCACTGCTCCCTGTGCTCACTGCTCCCTGTGCGGGCTGCTCCCTGTGCTCACTGCTCCCTGTGCGGGCTGCTCCCTGTGCGGGCTGCTCCCTGTGCTCACAGCTCCCTGTGCGGGCTGCTCCCTGTGCTCACTGCTCTCTGTGCGGGCTTGCTCCCTGTGCTCACAGCACCCTGTGCGCACTGCTCCCTGTGCGCACTGCTCCCTGTGCGCACTGCTCCCTGTGCGCACGGTGTGTGGTCCGGAGCAGGCTTGGAGCGCTGTCGACTAGATTCATGCAGTAACCAGTGACCCTTCCGGCTAGCCCGTTAGGGTGAGACTAACATACGGATAGTAATGGCATGTGCATTAAAATTAGAGTCGACTGCGGTGGTCGTACGGTGGCTGCACGCTGCTTTAGTGGAGCTAACGGACCGAGAGTACCTTATTTGAGGGAAAATGGCGGTTTTCCGGAAACTTCCGGACCAAGGATCCGTTATTCCTTCCAAAAGGCGGCATTTACCTAAACAAACCCTAAAATAACGGATCTGGAGTCCGTTATTTTAGAATACGGCGCTTAATTCGGCAAATAAGGTCATTGGTGTCCGCTAAATTCGCGACCGTCTTAGCTAATTCACCTGCTTTAACCCGACTCGGTGAGTTTGTCCATATCGCATCACGCACAGCTCAAACAGGAGTAGGAGCGATCATAGCCCTTACTCCTGTTCTATGGACATATCCGGTTCAAGTTGTTCCAGATATGGCGGGTAAGCAGCCATATCCTCACACCTTAGTTCTAAATCTGCTTGGGAACATCCCCGAAACAGTCCTAATCCTCTATACCTTCCCGCCTTCCTGGAGGAGAGTCACACGATCAGCGTCCTTTTTATGTCAGCTCCCCACGCACTTCATTAAACCGATCTATTCTTCATATCCAACCCCATCTAATCTTCATATTCGAATCTTCATATCCAACTTCATGTCCATGTCACATCTTCACGTACAATTTTAATGTCAAACCTTCACTGCTCAATCAATGCTTCGTATCCAGAGATCGCTTGTAAGGCACCATCACGGTAAAAACAGATCCCTTTCCTAGCTCGGATTGGACCGTTATCTTCCCCTGATGAATATCGACGATCCGCTTCACGATGGATAATCCCAGCCCACTGCCGCCAGCGGCGCGATTGCGAGATTTATCGGCTTTGTAGAAGCGTTCGAATATATGCAGCTGATCCGACTCCGACATCCCGACTCCCGTATCCGTTATCGTAACTTCGGCCCCGTCTTCCCCTGCTTTCAGCACAATCGTGATCATGCCGTCTTCGGGCGTGAATTTGATGCTGTTGTGCAGCAAATTGGTCCACACTTGACTCAGCAGATCCTCCGTGGCCTCAATCTCTACCTCAGCGAGGTCCAGATCCACCTGAATCCGCTTCGCCAGCCATTGCGGTTCATTCGCCAACACGACCGCACGCAGCTGCCCGTCGAGCCGGTAACGCGCCCTTTCGAATGCCGGCTGCTCTCCTTCCAGGGATGACAGCTTTAACAGATTGTCACTCAGCTGCGACAAGCGGCGGCTCTCTCCTTCGATAATCTCCAGGTAACGGGCTCTCTTCTCCTCCGTGAGGCGGGGATTTCGGAGCGCCCTTGCAAACCCCCGAATCGAAGTAAGCGGGGATTGGATTTCATGGGACACATTAGAGATGAAATCCTGACGCATAGTCTCCATCCGCCCCAATTCACCGGCCATGTCGTTAATGCCGCTCGCGATCATCTTGAACTCCCCGCGCCATTCATTTTCGTTCATCTTTACATTGAAGTCCCCCTGCGATATCCGCCGCATGGCATCCGTAATGGAATTCAGCATGGCCATTTGCCGGTGCTTGAAAAACATGCCCACGACCAGCATGCACAGGAAGAAGATGATCACGCCGACAAACAAGTCGATCAGCTGGATGACATAATCCCATGGCGGGGTTCCCGTCCAGGTGTAAACAAACCGAGTCACATAGGTCGCCGCTGTCCATGACGCTCCCAAGACCGCGAAGACCAAGATCGTCTGAAGTGTTTCTCGAACGATCTTCCACAAGATTTTGGGCGTTTTTTTCATCAGCCCTCACCTGCTTCCAGGCGATATCCCAGCCCGCGCACCGTTCGAATCCTGAACCGGTACTTCTCCTCTGGGAATCGCTCCCGCAGCCGATTCACGTGAACGTCCAGCGTGCGTTCGTTCCCTTCAAAGTCATAACCCCAAATATCCTCGATCAGCCGGTCGCGCGGCAACGTGCTCCCCGGGTAACTGGCCAGCTTGAAGAGCAGCTCGAACTCCTTCAGCGGCAGGGTAAAGACCTCATCGCCCGCCTTGACCTCATAGGTTCTGCGGTTCATCTGCAGCTTGCCGATGGTCACCGTCTGGGATGCGGCTACCTGATACCGCTTCAGCAGCGCTTTGACGCGAACGACGAGCTCCGCAGGCTCGAAGGGCTTCACCAGATAATCGTCGGTACCCAGCTCAAAGCCCTTTACGATCTGTCTCGTTTCTCCTTTGGCCGTCAGCATCAGCACCGGAATACCGGTGTTCTTCCGGATCTCCCGGCATAACTCCCATCCGTCCATATTCGGCATCATGATATCCATCACGACCAGATCGACGGATGTCTGATCCATGACGGATAAGGCCTCGACGCCGTCCGAGGCTTCGAACACCCCTTCCATCCCCGCTTCCTCCAGGAACACCTTTATGAGTTCGCGGATATTCGGGTCGTCGTCCACTACCAATATTTTTGCCATGGTGGCCATCCCTTCTTCCCCAGCATCTTCTAGGCGCCCTTAGGCTCGACCGTTTCATTCATCTGCAGCTGCTGCACGGCAAACTCTCTATACATATCATGCTGCTCAATCAATTCATCATGCGTTCCCCGTCCGGTTACCGTTCCTTTTTCAATGAAAATAATTTGATCCGCTCCTACAACCGTGGATAATCGGTGCGCAATAATAATTGTTGTCCGTCCAGCCATCAGGTTCTTAAGCGCCTTCTGCACTTCAATCTCGGAACGGCTGTCCAGGCTGGAGGTGGCTTCGTCCAGCATCAGAATCTTCGGATCCCGCAGCAGGGCTCTGGCGATGGCAATCCGCTGCCGCTGGCCCCCGGAGAGCTTCACGCCCCGTTCACCCACATCCGTATCAAAACCATGAGGCAGCTCGTCGATAAATCCATCGGCGTAGGCCATTTCTGCCGCTCTTCGGATCTCCCCAGCGCTCACTTCCCGGTCCATCCCATAACATAAGTTGTCACGGATGGTTCCTGCGATCATGGGACTATCCTGTGAGACATAGCCGATCAATCCGCGCCATGAGCGTAAAGAGAACGTATCAATCGCCGTTTTGCCCAATCGGATCTGTCCTTTTTGCGGAAGGTAAAAACGCTCCAGCATGGAGAACAGCGTCGTTTTACCGCCGCCACTCGGGCCCACCACTGCCGTGACCGTGCCCGGCTCCATCTGAAAGCTGATATCATGCAGTACCAGCTCATCCGGCTTGTAACCAAACGAAAGATTCTTGATGGACACCCGCTGATTCGCGTTCACCACATCGCTACCTGCCGAAATGGACTCTTCCTCTGCATCCAGGGTTTCCAATATTCGCTCCGTTGCTCCTTTGGCCTTCTGAAACTGGGTAAAAAACGTCGTCAACTGCGTCATCGGCATCACGATCTGAATCAGATACAGAATAAACGCTACCAGCTCGCCAGCGGTCAGTGCCCCTGTCGATACCTGAAGACCGCCATACCCGATGACAACCACCAGCAGCATCATCAGCACGAAGGACATCAGCGGAGCGATCCAGGCGGATACCACGCCTTCCTTGATCCCGAAATTCAGCAGATTGGTGATACCTTTATGTCCATTCTCATACTCTCTGTCCTCAGCGTTAGAAGCTTTAACCAGGCGAATCTCCGACAGCACCTGACTGATATTCGCCGTAAATGTCGCCGTCTCGTCTTGCATGCCAAGCGATATTTTATACATTTTCTTGCCAAGCGGCACAAGGATCAGCGCTGCAATCGGAATGACGATAAACATCGTCAGCGTCATCTTCCAGTTTAAATAGAGGAGCACCCCAATGGAACCGACAATGGAGATCATCCCGCTGAAAAATCCGGCCACATGGTCCGATATGAGACTTTTGATCACGCCTGTATCATTCGTCATTCGGCTGACCGATTCCCCTGAACGGTTATGATCAAAGTAGCGGATCGGCAGCACAAGCAGCTTTTTCCACAGTCGCTCCCTAAGGGCAGCCACCATCTTCTGTCCGGTATAACTCAGCAAGAAAATCGAAACCCCGGCGGCAATCGTTTGTACCACAAACGCGATTCCAAGCCCGATGATATGGGAAGAATTCATATCCGTTAAGGAGAAGCCATCCACCAGGCTCTTCGTAAACATCGGAATGACAAGTCCGACCAGGGTTGATACCACATTCAGCAGAATGGCTCCAATCAGCAGCAGCATCGGAGGTTTCGTTTCTTTCAACAGCCGGAAGAAGGCCTGCGAACCTGCTTTGCTGCTGCCGGCCGGCTTTTCCTGCGCTATTTCCTGTATAGAAGTATGATCCGTTTCTCTCATCGTTTCCTCTTCCCTTCCATCCCTGTTTATTGTCTGTAAGGAAAGAATAGTTCAACAAGTTAAACTGAAGTTAAACGAAGTCTTACTTTTGGGAAAACAACCTAAAACAACCCCACAAAGTGGAGCCTATGCTGCGATGCTTGTTCCAAATGCTTAGCGGGGACCCAAAAAACTTATGAATTCTAATATGTTGAAAAAAGGGCGGATAGCTCCGCCCCTTCTCGAAATCTATTCTTATGTACGCGAAAAACAAGCGAGAATCACAGCAACAAGAACTTGATAGCAAAAAAAGCCTTGCAGTAACAAGACTTTTCTTAAACTTCAATCACGGATACCCTTATTGGTTCTCGAGTTCCTCTTTGCTCACCAAGTTCACGAGTGAAGTAACCGCTTGCTCCGCGTCGGCTCCCTCAGCACTAATGTAAACTTCCGTACCAGAGCTGATCGCAAGGCTCATAATTCCCATGATACTTTTGGCATTTACTTTTTTATCATCTTTTTCAACGAAGATTTCAGATGAGTATTTATTCGCTTCCTGAACGAACAGCGCGGCCGGTCTGGCGTGAAGACCCGTCTTTAACCGAACGACTACCGGGTGCTTTGTCATGAAAATTACCCCCTATCTAATAAATCTGCTGCATTGAAAGCGCGATTGACATTTTATAATATTATACCATTTTACCATACAGGACACTAGAAGAAAAAATTCTTACCCATTCCGAATCTTTTCGGCCAATTCATCGATTTTGCGCAGACGGTGATTGACGCCGGATTTGCTGACGGTTCCTTTAAGCAGCTCGCCGACTTCCTTCAGATTCATGTCCGGATGAGCCAGCCGAATTTCCGCCACTTCCCGCAGTTTATCGGGCAAATTCTCAAGACCCATTTCCCTTTGGAGCAGCTTGATGTTCTCGATCTGCCGGACGGCCGCGCCGATCGTTTTGTTCAGGTTGGCGGTCTCGCAGTTGACGATCCGGTTTACCGAGTTGCGCATATCCCGCATAATCCGGACATCCTCGAACTTGAACAATGCCTGGTGGGCACCGATCAGATTGAGGAATTCGATAATTTTCTCGCCTTCCTTAATGTAGAAGATAAAGCCTTTTTTCCGCTCGATGCAACGTGCGTTCAGATGAAATTCATTCGCCAGGTCCACCAGGGACTGGCAGTGCTCTTCATACATTGAGGCAATTTCCAAATGGTACGAAGATCCCTCCGGATTATTCACTGAACCGCCAGCCATAAAGGCACCGCGCAAATAGGCGCGTTTACAGCAATTTTTGCGAACGATTTGTTTATCAATCCGCGATTGAAACAGAAAGCCTTCGGAAACGATGCGCAGTTCTTTAAGTATCTCCTGAACCTGAGCGGGAATACGAACGATATATACGTTATTCTTCTTCAAACGCATTTTTTTACGCACCAAAAGTTCAGTATGCGCCTGGAAATGCCTCTTAATTAAGGAATAAATACGTCTTGCAATCGCGGCATTTTCCGTTGAAATATCCAGGATTACCTTTTTGTTCGAAAGCTGAACAGAACCGTTCATCCGAATGAGCGCGGACAGCTCGGCTTTTTCACAGCAGTTCTGGCTTTCGATCATTGTCAGTTCTTTCTTCGTCTGTGCCGCAAAGGACAAGGTACTCACCCCTTTCGTGTAATCCAATCCTGTACCAGCTGAAAAATATGGTTGCTCAGCTTGTCAGCGTCATGCCTTAAGTATGTTCTAAATAGCACAAGCTTATCTGCAATGAGTTTGTACCCTCTGCTGGTCACCTCATCACGATCCAGGAACACGGGCTTTGCCCCCTTCTGGGCATACTTATCCTGAACCTGAGGCGGGATTTCTCCATCATTTACAATAACATAATCAAACAGATGAAGACCAATATGGTCGTAAACGGCCTGCAAATGATCGCTTACCGTATAATTATCGGTTTCTCCAGGCTGCGTCATCACATTGCACACGAACATTTTGATCGCCTCAGAGGATACGATGGCTTCAGCAAGCTTGGGAACAAGCAAATTGGGCAAAATACTGGTATACAGGCTTCCCGGACCGATCAAAATCGCATCGGCCTGCTGAATCGCCTCCAGCGCCTCCGGCAGCGGCTCGACATGCTCCGGCTCCAGGAAGATCCGCTTAATGCGCTGTCCAGCCTCCGGGATTTTGGATTCACCGGTCACAATGGAACCGTCCTCCATCTCCGCATGCAAAATAACAGCTTCACCCGCCGCGGGCAGCACCTGTCCACGAACAACAAAAACCCGGCTCATCTCCTTGACTGCCGTGACAAAATCACCGTGCAAATCCGTCATGGCAGCCAAGATTAAATTGCCGAGGCTGTGCCCGGCCAGTCCCGAGCCATTCTTAAAACGGTATTTCAATATATCGGATAACAGCGGCTCCACATCGGCAAGCGCTGTAAGTACATTTCGAATATCTCCCGGGGGCGGCATCTGCAATTCGCTACGCAGTATGCCGGAGCTTCCCCCATCATCAGCGACGGTAACGATGGCCGTAATATCGAGCGGCTTTTCCTTGAGTCCCCGCAGCATAACGGACAGCCCGGTTCCTCCACCCATCACCACGATGCGGGGACGCTTTCTAGCTTGCACAGCCACATTTATCACTTCCCTTAATTAATGCCGATCCCGATCAGAATCACGGTGACTCACCGATACCGTCTCCGTTTCGCTAACGCCCAGCATTTTGCCAAGGTATTCCGCTATCGCAACGGAGCGGTGCTTCCCGCCGGTACAGCCAATGCCGATAATAACCTGGCTTTTGCCTTCCTTCCGATACTGCGGGATCAAGAAATGCAGCATATCGAGCAGTTTGGTCAGAAAAGCCTGCGTCTCCGGCCATTTCATCACGTATTCATATACATCACTGTTCTGGCCGGTATTGGGGCGCAGCTGCTCAACATAGTGCGGGTTGGGCAGAAAGCGCACATCAAACACCAGATCAGCGTCAATCGGAATACCGTATTTAAACCCAAAGGATGTGATATTTACCGATAACGTGCTGCTCTCCAGATGTGTGAAGCGTGAGATAATCTTCTCCTTCAATCGTACAGGCTTCATATTGCTGGTGTCGATCACCTGAGTGGCCGAATTCTTCAGCTCATCCAACATTTTGCGCTCCAACCTTATTCCGTCAAGCGGCATGCCTTCCGGAGCGAGCGGATGGCGACGGCGGCTTTCCTTGTAACGTTGAACAAGCACGGAATCCGTTGCATCCAGGAACAGAATCTCGCAGTGGATGGTGAAGTGGTCCTTGATGTAACTCAGAGACTCTGATAGAGCCGTGAAAAATTCGCGGCCACGCAGGTCGATGACCAATGCAACCTTGCCGATCTTACCCTTGGATTGATCGATCAGCTCCGCGAATTTGGGAATGAGCACCGGAGGCAGATTATCGACGCAAAAAAATCCAAGATCCTCCAGACTTTGTACGGCCAAGGTCTTACCTGCTCCCGACATCCCGGTGATGATGATCAGGGTGGCCATGGATGATGTGTTGCTGCCGCGGTTGGCTGCTTCCAGCATCAGCTTTCCCTCCCTTATAAGTTTAGATCAGACGATGTATGGTGAATAATGACTATGAACGCAAATGCAGGCCAGCAGCGCCTACAACGCCGGCATCGTTGCCAAGCTCAGCCGGAACGATGCGTACACCTCGTTGAAGCGGCTCTGGTGTCAGCTTCGCAAATACAGCACGGACTTCGTTAAACAGAATGTCGCCGGCTTTGGATACGCCGCCGCCAATAATAAAGGCTTCCGGATTCAACACAGCCGCAACGGCTGCCATGGATTTGCCCAGGTAATACGCTGCGCGATTCACGATCCGAATGGCAACTTCATCGCCGGCTTTTGCAGCATCAAACACTTCCTTCGCCGCAATGCTCTCTACATGGGCAAGGGAAGTACGGTCGCCACGCTCTACGGCATCCTTCGCCATGCGGATAATGCCGGTTGCCGACGAAACCGTCTCCAGGCAGCCCATTTCACCGCATCCGCATTGAATCGCTTCCAAGTCCGGCACAACCGAGATATGTCCAAGCTCGCCAGCCATGCCCCCGAAACCCTGATAAATCTTGCCATTAATAATAATGCCTCCGCCGACGCCGGTACCCAGCGTGTAGCATACGCAGTTCTCAACGCCGCGGCCTGAGCCGCTCCAGGCTTCACCCAATGCAGCCACATTGGCGTCGTTGTCTATTTTGACGGGCTTGCCGAGACGCTCTTCAAGCAGTGCGCGAATCGGTACATCTTTAAATCCTACATTCGGTGCCAGAATAATGATGCCTTCACGAATATTCGTAAAGCCGGCGAATCCAGCTCCCACACCAGCAAGTTGATCCCAGCTGTATGGCGATTCTTCTACAATGTGACGCACATATTTCTCAATGTTGTCAATAACCGTGTCAACGCCTTTGGCTGTTTCCGTCGGCCCCTCATACTTATGCAGAAGATGCCCTTCTTCGTTGCAAATTCCAACTTTAATTGCTGTTCCGCCCAGATCGACACCGACGTAGATGTTCTCAGACATGTTTCAAGCCACCTTTTTCCTTCTATATTATAGATTGCTCCTACTGTACCCACTATAATTGAAGGCACTCCTGCGGTCAAGAGAAGACAACGTTACGGAAAATCGTAAGCAGACCTTTAATCGCGCTTGTGTAAGCGCATACAACCTGCCTCGAAACCGCCCTTATTTGTTATAATCACCCCCCTCTAGCCTTCATCAGATCACACATGACAAATGTCACTCCGAAGTGATGACATCCTTTACTAACGGGTATCCCTTCGCTTTCGTATGATGAATTCAGATCATTTCGATGACAGAAGGAGCGATACCATGTCAAAACCAATCCATGAACCTATTGCGGAACTGCGGCAGGTAACCAAAATGTTCGGAAGCAAAAAAGCCGTCAACCAAGTGTCGTTTACGATAGAAAAAGGATCTATCACGGCCATTCTCGGGCCAAACGGAGCAGGTAAATCAACCGCCATCTCCATGATGCTCGGTCTGAAGGACGCCAGCGAAGGCGAGGTCCTCCTGTTCGGTCAAAGCCCGAAGGACTTGAAGGTCCGCGAGAAGATCGGCGCCATGCTCCAGGAAGTCAGCGTCATGGACGGGCTCCGCACACGCGAGATCATCAACCTCATTCGCGGCTATTATCCGAATCCTCTGTCGCTTGACGATATCGCCCTGCTTAGCGGGCTCACAACGGAAGAGCTTAATAAATGGGCTGTCAAAATGTCCGGCGGCCAAAAACGCAAGCTCAGCTTTGCACTGGCGATTGCGGGGAACCCCGAGCTGTTATTCTTCGATGAACCCACGGTCGGCCTGGATACATCGGCACGCCGGTTATTCTGGCAGACGGTACGCAAGCTTGCCGATCAGGGCAAAACAATTCTGTTCACCACCCATTACCTGCAAGAAGCAGACGATATGGCCGACCGCATTGTGCTATTCCACCAAGGTCAGGTTGCTGCAGACGGCACACCGGAAGCGATCAAGGCTAAGCTGACCCGAAGGTCGCTCTCCTTTATCGTCGATGCGGATCACCAGCAGGTCAAGGAGCTGCTTCATGAGGTGCCCGGCGTAACGGATGTATATGAACTGAACGGTCGGCTGAACGCCGTAACGGATAATACGGACACGGCACTAGCGGCTCTGTTCCGGGCCGGGCTGGCCGTTCGTGACATCCGCATCGATCAAGGAAGCCTGGATGAGGCATTCGACCAATTAACGATGAATCAAGGGGAGGCCGTATAATCATGACAACCTGGAAACTGATGGCCACACAGTGCAGGATGGAACTGCTCCGGATGGTACGCAATCCATATTATATTTTCTGGTCGCTTGCTATGCCGATTCTGTTCTATTTCATCTTTACACGGGTCGTGAATACGGGAGCCGACGATACCGGACAATGGCAGGCCCATTATCTCATGTCGATGGCATCCTTCAGTGTCATGGGCACCGCCATCATGTCGCTCGGCATACGCCTCGTTCAGGAACGAGTCCAGGGCTGGGCCGTATACATGCGGGTAACACCGCTTCCCGGCAGCGTGTATTTCTTTGGCAAAATGTTTGTGCAGACGGTCATGCATCTGCTCTGCATCATTGTGATTTTCGTAGCCGGCTATCTGATTAACGGCGTCTCCCTCACCTTCGGACAATGGCTGCTCAGCGGTCTGTGGATTCTGATCGCATCCGTCCCGTTTCTTGCCATCGGTACCCTGATCGGCTCCATGAAACGCGTCGATACGGCAAGCGGTGTCAGCAACGGCATCTACTTAGGGCTGGCCGTGACGGGTGGGATGTGGTTCCCAATCGAGGCGATGCCTTCTATCATGCAAGCTATCGGCAAGTGGATGCCCTCCTACCATTTCGGCGGAGGTGCCTGGTCGATCGTGCGCGGAGAAGCGCCGGGCTTGGATAATTTCATGGTTTTGGCAGGATATTTGGTAGTATTTATGTTACTATCCACCTATATTCGGAAAAAACAACAAGCCGATTAAGGGGTTAGGATGATGGCTTTATGAAAAAATTGAAAGACGCGAAATCTGCAGGGTTTGAGGTGTTTCCAACGCAATTGGGGGTTTTCCCCTATTTATGGCTCATTTATATATCCCTGCCCGTGATCAACATGATGAGCGAACAAGGATGGAAGATGGGGATCGGCTTTACGCTTATTGCCTTGTTTCTCGTCACGTACCGCCAGCTTTACTTCGCCGCCGGCACGCCTCGTTTCTTCTGGTGGCTCGGCATTCAAATGTCCATCATTTTTATCCTCTGTATGTGGTACCACCCAACCTACATGTACATGGGCTTCTTTACGGCCAATTTCATCGGCTGGTATACCGACCGGCGTAATTTCACGATCTCCCTCGTATTGTTCGGCATCATCGAGACCGTTCCTTTAATCAAAAATGCGAGCATGCTGGGCTGGAAGGATCTGGTCTTCATGATTCCTTTCTTTCTCATCATGCTATTCTCACCCTTCGGTATCCGCTCACTGAACCGGCGGCAGGAGTTGGAGAAGGAGCTCGCGCAGGCTAACGAGCAGATTCGGAATCTGATTAAAGGCGAGGAGCGGATGCGTATCGCCAGGGATCTTCATGATACCCTGGGGCATACCCTCTCCCTCATCACGTTGAAGAGCCAGCTTGTCGAGAAGCTGGCAATGAAGGATCCCGAGAAAGCCCAATTAGAGGCCCGAGAGATTCAGAACACCTCGCGCGCGGCGCTGCGCCAAGTGCGTGAGCTGGTATCCGAAATGCGGACCGCCACCTTGCCCGAGGAATTGGTAGAGGCCCAGATCATTCTGGAGAGTGCCGATATCCGGTTTATCTGCAGCGGCGATCCAAAGCTGGACGGAATATCCGACCTGGCCCACAATATTCTGAGTCTCTGCTTGCGGGAGGCCGTAACCAATGTGGTGAAGCACAGCCAGGCAAGCCAGTGCCGGATTGCCATTGAGTCGCTTGATAATGAGTGGCGTCTTGAGGTGGCTGACAATGGAGTGGGTCTTCAATGCAAGGAAGAGGATGCATCCTCCTCCAACAGTAATGGCCTGAAAGGCATGGTGGAGCGACTGTCCCTCATCGGAGGCACCGTTGAGGCCAGCTCCGACCAACAAGGCACGATATTGGACATTCGTGTTCCGATCATCATCAAGAACCGGAAGGAGGACACATCCCATGAGCATCAAAGTGCTGATCGCCGAGGATCAGCGAATGCTGCGCGGCGCTCTGGCTTCCTTGCTTGATTTTGAAGACGATATTGATGTGATTGGTCAAGCCGGCGACGGCGATGAAGCTCTATCCCTGATTGCATTGCATCAACCCGATGTATGCCTGCTGGATATCGAAATGCCTGCGCGCAGCGGTCTCGAAGTGGCAGAGGAAGTGAAGCTGCACGGTTATACCAGCCGGGTCATCATCCTGACCACGTTTGCCAGACCCGGTTATTTCGAGCGGGCCGTACAGGCGGGGGTTCAGGGATACCTGCTTAAGGACGAGCCCAGTGAACGGCTGGCGGAAGCCATCCGCCGGGTAATGGATGGACGGCGGGAGGTCTCCCCTGAGCTCGTATTCGGTACGCTTTCGGGTGCGGGTGCCAACCCGCTGACCGAACGCGAACGGGAAGTGCTGCGGTTGGCTGCAGACGGTAACAGCTCCAATGAAATTGCGTCGAAGCTCCACTTATCCTACGGGACGGTCCGCAACTATATGTCCGAGATTTTAAGCAAGCTGAATGCCAAGAACCGGATCGAGGCCATCTCGATGGCGGAAGAGAAGGGCTGGATATAGCCTCCTTGTTGCTTGATCACACACCTTCCCCTCGTCTTGAAGAGACGAGGGCTTTTTGTACTTCACAGCGCAAACAGGCCCATTCGGGTCTGTTTTTTTCTTTTTGATTGACACATCCTCCCATCCGGCATTATAGTATGTTACAAGACTAACATACCGACAGGGTGATATCCATGAATTCCAGGTTTGACGAAGGACAGCCGATTTTTCAGCAAATCGCAGATATGATTGAAGATGACATATTGAACGGGACATACCAAGCGGATGATCAGATTATCTCGATGTCGCAGTTCGCGAGTACTTTTCAGGTCAATCCCGCAACAGCTGTAAAAGGCATTGCCCTGCTTGTCAATGAAGGGATTTTGTACAAGAAAAGGGGGCTAGGCATGTTTGTTGCAGCAGATGCCAAACAGATCATATTGACCAAACGACAGGATCGGTTTTACAACGAACTCGTATTGAAGCTGCTTGATGAAGCCGAAAAGCTTGAATTGACCACCGAGGATGTTATTGAAATGATCAAACAAAGAGATAGGAGATGAGCGGGATGAACGCAATACTTACCTGTTCCAACCTGAGCAAGAGTTACGGGCGTACGGAAGCGGTCCGAAATCTGGAGCTCCAACTGGAAGAGAATACGATTTATGGTCTGCTGGGCCGCAATGGCGCCGGAAAGACTACGCTTCTTAATATGATGACGGGCGGATCTTTTCCCGACTATGGCAGTATTCAGGTTTTGGGGGTAACGCTTAAGAGTGGGGAAACTCCCAAAGGAATCTGCTACGTTAGAGAGAAAAATTTGTTCTTCGGCGGTGCCAAGGTGATGGATGTGTTGCGCCTGGCTTCGGCCTTTCACGAGAACTGGGATTGGGACTATGCCCAGAGCCTGCTGAAGACATTCAAGCTAAACCCGGACAAAAAAATCCGTCAGCTATCACGGGGAATGGAATCTCTGGTCGGAAACATAATCGGTCTGGCGAGCCGGGCCCCGATCACCGTATTTGATGAACCGGTACTGGGATTGGATGTACTCATGCGAGAGAAATTTTATCGCGTCCTGGTTGAGGATTATGCCAATCATCCCCGGACCATCCTGCTCTCGACCCATCTGATTGATGAGATCGCAACCGTCGTTGAGAAAGTCTATATCATGGATTCCGGCGCTATGTTATTGCATGACGATGTTGACCATATCCGCGCCAATTCTCATCTGTTGACCGGGAACCAGGAGCAAATCGAACAATTTACGAAGGATCGTCACGTGATCTATAAAGAATCTTACGGTAAGGGTTCCTTAACCGCGATATATGGAGCCATTCATGAGGCAGATCGTACACAAGCCAACAAGCTTGGTATTGCTATTGACGGTTTACCGCTGCAAAAATTTTTCTCCTATTTAATCGAAGGAGGGCAATCCATTGAATAAGACCACCGCACTCATGAGGGCTTCATTTCTTCAGCTTCGACCTTATCTCTTGGTAATGCTCGGCACCATTGCGATTAGTATGATTGCAAATGTGATCATAAGCCTGTCTCTTGGAGACAGTTCGGAGAATACGCAGGTGTCTGCGGCCAACCTCCTTACGGTGTTCCTGTTATTTGTAGGCAGTGTACTCCCGGCAGGCTTGTTCCGGCGGGTGATGAATTTAGGAGCTACTCGAAAAGAATATTATATTGGCATGCTCCTGGTTTACTCCATTTGGTCCGCCATCTTTGCTGTCCTCAATATCATCTGGCTTCAGGTGGAGATCGGCTTTATACGGCAATATGAAAATACCTTCAACATCCTTGAAATCTTTGGGTGGAATCAATTCGGAATCGTTGGCATGTTCTTCTATCAATTCGGAGCGTACCTGCTTCTTATTTCGTTACTGAATCTGCTGTTTTCCGGTCTGCGTCATGTACTGGGCTGGGTGGTCTGGGTGGTATTTATTGCGGCAATCCCTATCTTTACATCCATTCCTTCACTCCGGCATACGCTGGCTGATGGCTTGCTGGCCCTTCTCTTCAACGATTCGCTGCTGCAAGGACTCGGACTCACGCTGATCATCTCCCTCGTTCTGCTCGCAGGAGGCTGGTGGTTCACGGCCAGACGCACCATCGTTTAAGATTGTTTCTCCTAACAACGCGTTATTGGATCATTCTAACACGAAAGGAATGATGGATCTTGAAAAAGGATGCTGTCCCCCATGAAGTGTTCCAGTCTTTTCTGTTATGGATCATTGCCATTGGTGCAGGGGTATTCGAGATGACCCTGGCTGTCATCGATTCGATATCCAGCCTAACGGGTACTGGAATTGTCGGTATTCTCATTCAAGTAGCAGCACGAACAATGATGTTCGCTGTCCTTGTCTACATCATGTTCAGAATGCTTCGGGGTAAAAATTGGGCGCGTATCGCACTGGCTTTGTTTTTAGGCGGGTTTGGCATTCTCTCCCTAATCATTGACCCCATTAAATGGCTCATTACAGGAGGTTCCCTTTGGAACGCTTTCGCTAATGCAGACAATATTTCCATACTATTTGCCTCCAGCCGTACCCTTCATATTATAGCCGTTGTTGCAGCCTTGGTTTTTATGTTCCGACCCGCGGCGAATCGGTACTTCAAAGCTGAAACGTAACCAACCCACCAACACCGGCTTGATCTTGGGATCCACAGAACAACAGCCCCTGGCCTATTCAAGGCCTGGGGCTGTTTCATGTAGGTCAAGCTCATTTCAACCATTCTTCCTCGATGAACTGCATCATTTCAAAAGCGCCACCACCGGCATTGGAAGCCACTACAAGGGTATAACCGGTAGCCGGATAATAGGCAGACCGAAAATTCACACCCGGATCATAGCCCATGACGTGGTATTTAAACACATCCTCATTTCTCAAGCTAATCCACACGCCAAGTCCATAATGCAGGTCACTGTCCGGAACTTGCATTTGTGAAGCCAGCAGCTTCTCCGTCATGGATGCGGTGAGCAGCGTATTATTCATAAGCGATTTCCATAACTTCACCATGTCCGGTGCCGTCACATACGCCCCGCCATCGGCATAACCTTGAATCGGAATGGCATACTGGTTCGTTCTCCACGTGCCGTCTTCCTCATCAATATACCCGTAAGCCGTATTCGCAGGCAGACGATCCAACGGGAAATAACCTGAGTCCTGCATGTCGCACGGCTGAAATACATACTGCTGGACATAGTCGCGAAACGGCATTCGGGCATGCTGTTCAACGATCAAGCCAAGCACCACAAATCCTGCATTGTTGTAATGAAATCTTTCGCCGGGCTGAAATTTCATGCGCTCATCCTGGAACAGAGGAAGGAAATCCCTTCCGTTCCGGAGTGTATACATGGGAACCGCTTTCCACAGATCTTCAAAATCATCCATGATCTCTTCATCAAAATAATCCGGAATACCCGAGCTGTGGCTCAACAAATGAAAAACGGTAATCTCCGGGCTAAAATGAGGCAGTGAAATATCCAGGCAATCGCCTAGCTTGCTGTCCAGCGACAGCTTGCCCTGTTCGATAAGCTGACAAACCGCAATAGCGGTAAACAGCTTACAGCCTGAGGCAATGCCAAACCTAGTGTCTGCTTGATTCGGGATGCGATCGGCCCGGTTTGAATAACCGAAGGCACCGTCCCATACGATGTTGTCATTTTCATCTGTTACGAGCACAGCTCCCGAAAACCGGATGCTGGCGGCAAATTCCTTCATTTTATGTATCATCACGAACCCCATCCCTTATCTGGTTAGGGGTATTTTAACATGATTCGGGATGAGGGTCTCGGTACAAGATCAGTATAATGAAATATTCCCCCATTATGTCCGGAATGCCGGTTGAAGCTCCATAGGAGATTTCATTTAGGCCTGCGCTGCCCCAAGCATGAAAAACCCCCTCCTGCCAACCATGTCGAATTCATCACTTGATGAGATGAACGCTTCGATCACAGTCTTCTAGTGGGGATTATAAAATGTATTCGTTTCTATCCTAATGTCTCCACATCATCAGCAGGATCACCGGGACCGCAAAAATAAGAAGCCCGGCACCAATCATCGAAGCAACCTGCAGCATGAATGTGTGCTTGGTTGGACCAAACGTCTGCAGCATTCCGCATTGAGCGCATCTGTTAGAGGCAGGGTGTACCTCGCCGCCGCAGCTGACACAATTCCCATTATTCCTCATGAATAACGCTCCTTTACTTGGAAAGACAACATCGACATCTAAGCATTTCTTTATCGTTTAACATGTCTTATGGACGGAATCCTCACGGATCCTATCCATGAGCACTTTAGTAAAATTCATTTAATTGTGAATATTATCACATAAATGTGATAACAAGTAAAGGCATAAATGATTTATATTCCATCTCAACCCTCCGCTCCTCCAGTGCAGCGTTGCTCCGTGCCAATATAAAAACAGGAAGTCTGCGGCTCCCTGTCTTATACTTCATTCTTATTCTTTTCTGCCCATGAATACTGCTACGATAAGTCCCAGCAGCAAGGTTCCAATACTGGTAGCCTTCATACCCGTTCCGGATGGAATTCCCGGAAACACGATAACAATAGATCCTAATATCAAGCCAATAATAACGGCATACGTCATACGCGGAAAACGGTCAAGCAGGTACCGAATCAACCGGCTGCTAACCACGAAGCCAATCACCACTCCCGCCCCAATGACAGCTATAATACCTATATTTAATGAAGAAAGTGCTGAGATGGCAGTCGAATACACGCCCAGAAGGAGAAGTACAAACGACCCGCTAATGCCAGGCAGCAGCATCGCCATGCTGGCCAACCAGCCGGATAAAAACAGTCCGATCCCGTTGGACCAGGTCAGTGTCGATATCGGATCGGATGTGGCATCCGTTCTGAGAAAGGCCGTGGAAGCCAATAAACCCGCTGCCACTATCAACACGACCACATGCACGGCTTTGAATTGGGTTCTCGCCTCCGCTTTACGCAGAATAAGAGGCAACACCCCTAAAATCAATCCCGTAAAGAAAAACTGGGTGGGCTCATAATAGCTTGCCAACAGGTATTCAATCAAGCGGCTCAGCAACAATAGAGCTGCTCCAATTCCAACGCCAAGCGGAATCAAAAAGCCCAGCTGCTTCTTCCATTCCCTGCTGAAAAATCCGCTGATAGCCGCGAGCAGACGATCATAGATACCCAGCACGACAGCAATCGTGCCGCCGCTTATACCTGGAATCAGGTCACTGATTCCCATCAGCACACCCCGATAAAGGTTCTTCCATTCCATCAAAATCATACTCCTCCTGCCTTACAAAATGAATCTTATCGTGATAGCCCTGCGAAGGAGGTTTTACTTGTTCTTGGCATGCAATACCAAATTCCCTACTCCACCAATCGCAAACAACAGTGAAACGATTCCAAATCCCCATTGCCAAGAGCTTCGATCTGTAATGAAAACGACCACCAAGAACGCTATCGCGGCCAAAAAATTAAGCAGCGCAACGATCAAAAATTCCTTTTTCTTCATTATTCATCCTCTACATTCCTACAGAATCAAATCTGTTCAGTCTACAAACCACTGTGGTGATCATATCATATTTTTGCTTATGAAGTATGATCGTTTATATGAACTTACGGTACAAAAGTAACCGTCTGCTCCGTCCACGCCGCATCATCAAATGCCTTGGCCACTCCCTGTTCATCAATCTTCGCCTTCAACACATATTTCCACTTCACCGAAGCCGACCATGGCTGTTCGAACAGAAACGGACTCAATCGAATCTCGTGCTCGCTGGCCCATGCCGCCATAACCCGTTCCCCATCGATCGACATATCAAAACCCTCTTTAAACCAAGGATGCTCCTGATCCTTGGAAACACCGGGTGCATTCATGTTTACATAGAGCGAGATATCATCGCACAGCTGCAGCAGGCCAAACTGCCTGTTAACCACGTCTTCATCGGGAAATGGAAATTGATCACGCAGCCGTTTTTGCCGATCCAACTCTTCATGGTAGAATTCCACCAGCGGCGCTTCGGTCGCATTTTTCATAAATGACGCAAAATGAAGGCTGCAGAGATACCCTGCATAAGGACTCATCGCTTCGATCTCATCAACACCCTTCGTATACATTAGCATTTTTGGCAGGACCGGATAATCGATAAAAGTGAACGGAGTCCGGCTCTCGTCATTCCAGATCGGTGTATCATCCATCCGAAGCCAAGCGCGGTCATGCTCGGTTATAGCCAGCAGTACTTCTTCCAATACAGACTCATCCATAAACAGGTCTCGCCGGAAGCCCCGGGCAACATCCCCCGAGAATCGGCCATGGTCATCCTGGGCCGTCATGACAAAAGCATCCTCTGTCTCGCGAATGATCATCAGATCGTCTCCCCTCTATTCCTTCCTTACCCCAGATACGCTCTTCGCTTCATTACGGCAATGATGTCTCTGGACTGGCCTTGATGCACGCTCGTATCAAAACACGAGATCAATTCCCAGCCGTCAATCCCGTAGCTGTTCAATAAATCCTCGAATTCCTCCTCGTTTACCTTGCCTCCAAGGAATCCTCCGGTTTTGTATTTCAGCGTTTTGTATTCCCATTGATCCATATTCAGCATCCTCCATCATCCATTGATTTTTGACCACAAACTTCAAGAATCTCTGTAAATAAAATTAGTTCGTATCGCCAACATAGCAAACCACGGGGCGCGCAGCCTTATCCTGAAGTGGCTTGACCAGGGAGCGAGGGTATACTCGAATCTCATCCAATGCGGACAGATCGATCCATTCCACACCCACCTGATATTCATCCGGGTTATGGCCAAGAAAGGTATCCCCTGCATCTGCCAAGCTGCACTCAAAATAAAACTCCACTTGGTGCACGTCGGAATCCCATTCCGCGAACTCGTGGTTGGACCCTATGTATTCACGGACATGCAGCAGATCGCGAACTTCAACCTTACGTCCGATTTCCTCCTGGCACTCTCTAATCACCGCCTGCACCAAGGTTTCCCCCTTCTCTTGTCCGCCTCCAGGGAACAGATAGAAGTCCCCCAAATGGTCTACGTTTTTTGTTAGAAGAATGTGATGATTCCGCATAATAACGGCCTTGGCCGAGTTTCGTATCGGTTTCATGGGCTGTCTCCTTATCGTATCGGTTTCTAGTTCTATTTTCTATTGTAGCAAATATAAATCCTCCATAGGCCAACCTGCAATCCGCACAGATACATGAATATAACAAGCCGGTGTCCTATGAGCACGCTCAAAGAATACCGGCTGTGTTATTGCGCATCGTGAATAAGTGTCTGCCCAGCTCCCGAAGCCATCTAGCGCCTATATGAGCCACTCTGCCGCTTCTTTCGAACAACGGCACTCACCCACACAACGATCAGCAGGATCAGCCCCGCCGCAATCCAATTCTTGATGACTTCCCAAGGAACATGAGACCCGCCATACTCACCCTCATAACGAGCCATGACATAACCTTCCTGCGTCTCAACCGCAATGGTGGATTCAGGAGCAATTCCTTGGATGGCATAGTATTTCGTTCCCTTTGGGTAAATATTAGAGAAGTTGCCGCCGTAGGTCCCTTCCTGATCCGTATGGTAGGTGACCTTCCCCACCACGTCTCCAAGAGTGGACTCCTCCACGCGGTCCTCTGACACAACAAAAATCTTCCCGTCATTCACGACAAATGGATATGCCCAGGAAGCAACCGCAGCGGGCGAAGAACACATCACCAGCAACAGCAGCGTGAACAGCGATATCGGCATAAGCCGACCCGCTCGGCGAATATCAACCATGTTCACCCCACATTTCAGAGTCATGTTATCTGAAGAACCGGATGGCTATTTCACCTGCTTGCTTCTGCCATCCACGATCAGCTCGATGCCCGGCTCGTTTATTCCGCCCGAAACACCGTATGAAGCATCGATTTGCTCTGTTGAACCCTCGAAGGTTTCATGGACCTGCACCACCCCTCGTGGCCGAACCGTAACCACCTTAGGCTTGAAATCAACCATCCTCCCGCCAATATCAACGCTTAGCGGTCGTACCGTAACCTGTTGCTCGGTGCCATAGCTGTAAATATGAATCTGGCAGTGTGCCCGAATAGCATCGTCCTCTGTACGATAGTCGCATTTGCTGTCTTTTTTGGAATAGGCGACGGTGGATATTCCGCTCGAATTGAAGTTCGCCACAAACATGGCGGACTCCGATACGAATGGAAAAACAACGATCCATGCGACGCAGCCGATCATCACCCGGCTCATGATCTTCGGATAACGGGGGCGATATATGCGGACCACCCACAGGATACCGACCATCAACAAAATTAGACCGGTAATTACAGGCAGATGAAAGCCATAATTGCCTTTCTTAGTCCATGGCGAGACCCCTGCCCAGCGGAACAGATCATCCCCGAACGAATAGCCCAGATGCTGGTTGGAAATAAACAGCAACCCCACGATGATTGCGGAAATGGAGAGGATTTTACCTTTCAGTTATATCTCCTCCTTGTGAACCCGTTTTCCACATTATAACAAATAAGAGACCCTGTGGTAGCCTTAATTAATCAGTCTTGCTTAATGGTTTATTGACTACGATAGCGAGCCTTGTTCCACTCTTGGCTTCATGCAGCAGCTTCCGGTCGCGATGGATGAGACATAACAGCACGTGAAGGAACACAACGCCGTCCAGCAGCAATATCCCCAGCGCGTACATCGCAAGCAGGACATGAGAGCCGGTGACATTAACCGTAATGAACAGGGCATGGAACCCGCCCCATACCACATACAGCAGGCCGTTGCGGACAATTACTTCCTTCAGCTTCAGATGTTCGCCCGCTCCGCGGATCTGGACCCGGACGACCCATTTCCCCAGCGTCTGCCCCTGCATCATATAAGGCAGCACGATATGATATAAAATCACGGCAAAGAAGTATGCACCCCTCACGTTCATCACGGTCAGCACACCAATGATCGGCAGCATGACCGCTGCATCTATGCCAAATGCAATGGCCCGGCGCGTATAACTGACCCTCTTCTGCGACAGATCCACCTTCTCATCCAAACGATCCAGGCGGGGCAGGTGATTTTTCATCCAATCCGCGAGCACAAGGCCCATCATTCCGCCCAGGGTATTCATCAGCAGATCGTCCACGTCAAACAATCGGTAAGGGTGATCATAGAAGCCGTAAATGCCGGTTACCTGGGTCACCTCTAAGAACAACGACAAACCGAACGAGGCCGCCAGACATACAACCCAGGACGCCCGAGCGTAATAACGCAGGAACATGCCGAACGGAACCACGAGAAATACGTTAAACACGACCTGCAAGAAGGCTCTTTCCTTCAACAGATGCATGTAAGTCGAAGGCTCGCCCCATACCACCTTGGTCTCCTTCAATATATCTTGTATAAAATTCAGCGGAATCCACTGCATAACCGAGGCGACATTCATCGGAGCATTATGCCGCGAGGCAGGCAAAGGAAGGAGCACCAGATACACTGCGTTCATCATGTAGAGCAGAAATAGATACAACAGAAATCCCCGGAATTTATTAAAATAACCATATTTGCGATACTGCACAATCAGAAAGGGAACTGCGCACAGCAAAGCCGATATGGGAAAGGTTAAAAATGCATAAGATATTGGAAACAGGTAGGCTTCCAGCATGCTTTCGTTCACTCCCTCATTGATGTTCTACTTATAAGTTACAGGATCAAGTTTAAATGACGGGGATTCCTTCGTTTAAAATGCGTTTAAAAAACGCACACCCGCGTCATAATCAGCCCTGCTGTTATCCTGGGGGTTTATGGCTATAACCCAAAACCGAATAACCCACACCAACAGTGTGGGCAGGATCACCATATGCAAAAAAGCATTTGATGCAATATCATTGGAATAATGTGGTCGTTATACCAGCCTTACGCGTAAGTGATGATGGAAGAGTCGGCCCCTGTCCTGCTTCCATGAAGTCCCGCTATTCCTTCCGCTTACGGACCACTTTTCCAAAGCCGATCTTCCGGGGAAGCCCCAGCGTAAACTCTTCACGGTGCCCGTTCCACTCAATCTTTAGGGTTAGAACCTTGTTTGGGTTCATCATATCGAGCAGATGCTCAAAATCCAGCTTCCCCTTGGTTTCCTTCATGGCAGCATGATCGATCCCCACGACAATTCCGCCCTCCATGGAGTGGCCCGTCATATCTTCTAGCCGATAGTCTACCTTGCCATGGTCGAGGAGTTCCTTTCCTAAGTACTGCAGCTTCAACTTTCCGCCAAGCGAATCCTGAAACACGGTAAACTTCGCATTGACCTTATCCTGATGGGTAATGGCATAAGTCGCTTTCCACTTCTCACCCTTGCCTATAAAGGTCATGGTTTTATTTCGATTCACGGGGACACCCTCCTCACGCAGAACAACCGGTTATCTCGATTCGGCTTATATAAATGATAACGAGTAAAAGAATGAAATGGTTGTTCAATTTTTCAAATAATCGATAATCTCAAGCAAATCGGTAATCTCCCCATCCTTGGCGAAGTCCTGATCATAATAGGGATCCCGCTTCCAGATGCCCTTCATGCCGATACGCCGGCTTGCAGTTACGTCATTGTCCGGATGGTCTCCAACATAGATCGATTCTTCGGCCTTTGATTCAAGCCGAAGTAATGTATGGAGGAAAATCCTAGGATCCGGCTTACGTAAACCTTCCCACTCGGAAATCGCGATCATATCAAAATAAGGCTCAATGCCAAGTCCCCTGATATTGCTGTATTGAAAATCGCCGTACCCATTGGAGATCAGTCCGAGCTTTATCCCTTTACTCCTCAAGTAAGCTAACATTTCATGCAAATGGGGAAAACCGACGCAATGTTGTTGAAACCCCGATATGTAATCCCGCAGCAGAGCTTCCCAACCCAGGGGGAGCGCAAACTCCTCGGTTAGCTGACGATATACTTGGTCCTTCCATACATAACCTCTGCGATCAAGCTCGACAAACCGTCTTACGTACTCATCTCTGCCCACAACTAAACCTCCATGGAGCGCTAGACGATCATACTGATCTTGAACGAAATGAACCAATGACGTGTCGCGGTCAAGCAGCGTCCCGTCCAAATCAAAAACAACGGTGGTAATCATCGCGTCACTCCCTCCTTTCTATGAATTTCGAATCCAAGGAAAGGATCCCAGCGATATGCAGCTGCAAGTGTAGGCGGAATATCCCAGTCTCGCATCCGGTTATTTAACCCTACGCTCTCCGGTACACCCGTTCCGGCCTGCCTACCGTGCCGTATGAAATATCCGCTATCAGCACGCCTTTCTCTACGAAGTACTCTAGGTACCTTCTAGCAGTAGTACGGCTAAAGCCGCCGCGCTTACCCAGCTCCTCCGCGGTCCACACATCCTCCGACTCCTCGATGTAGGACAGGATCTTCTCGCTTGTCAGCTTATCGATGCCTTTCGGAAAATACGTCTCTTTGTCCATTCGTTCGCCGGAACGCCATAACAGCTGGTCGATGCCCTGTTGGTCGATCTGCTTGTTCGCACCGCCGAGCTGCTTCATCTGCTCGTAATATTTCCGGTAGGCTTTCAGCTTCTCCTGAAAACGGTCGAAGACCACCGGCTTGATCATGAAATCGTACACCCCGCCGCGAATCGCCTCCCGCACCGTATCGAATTCCTTGGCTGCTGTTATGATAATAACATCGGTATTCGGATATCCCCACTGTATATGCTGCAGCAGATCCAGTCCCGACATATCCGGAAAATACAAATCCAGCAGCACCAGATCAGGTGCCAGAATGTCCAACTGCTCATGCGCCTGGGCCCGATCCGTTGCAATGCCGACGACCTCGAAGCCCTCTACCTTCTCTACGAACCGTTGGTTAATGCTGGCAATACGCACATCATCCTCAATGATTGCGACCCGAATCATGGATATCCCCCCTTGTTTTTGGAATCTTGACCGTGAATACCGCCCCGCCCTCAGGTGCGTTACGGTAAGCAATCGTACCATGCAATTGCTGTACGGTCCCGTTAACGATAGATAGGCCAAAGCCCCGATTGTGCTCCCCTTTGGTGGAGTAACCCAGCTCAAACAAACGATCCGTATCATTCTCGGCAATACCGTTCCCGCTGTCGGATACTTCGATCATTAATTCATGATCCTTGTCGCGTAACTCTACTCTTACCCATCTGTTATCCGATTTGGATCCCAATGCCGCCTCCATGGCGTTGTCGATCAGATTACCGATAATGGTGACCAGCTGGTTCCGGCTAATATGACCGGGGATGTCTTTGAAGGAACTGCTCCGGTCGATCTCCACCTTCACTCTCAACTCGCTTCCGCGATTAAACTTTCCGATGAGAATACCACCGATGATAGGGTCCGGTATCTCTTGCAGCAGAAATTGAATGAGGTTCTGATGCACATCGGTCTCATGCGTAATCAGATCCATCGCCTCCTGATATGATTCCAGCTGAATCAGACCGTAAATCGTATAGAGCTTGTTGGAATATTCATGCGTCTGCGCGCGCAGCGCTTCCGTATATCTCTTCACCTGCGTAAGCTCTTCGGTCAGGTGCAGAAGCTCGGATTTATTGCGGAAGCTGGAGACTGCCCCTACAATCCGATGTTCATGATCATAGATAGGGAGCCGGTTCACCACAACCGCATGATCGTTAATGACCATCTCCTGATCCTTCTCCGCTACCCCGGTCTGCATAACCTCCAGCAATCGGGTGCCCGGGATGACATCCTGAATATACTGCCCGGCGATCGCCCTTCGCTCCGCCGGATCAATCAGCATCATCGCTGTATGGTTGGCCAGGGTTACCATGCCCTCCCGATTAACGGCGATAATACCTTCATGAATTGTTTCCAGAATCGCGCGTTTCTCTTGGTACAATAAGCCGATTTCCTTCGGCTCCAGCCCGTGAATGGATCGCTTGACGCTGGACGATATCCATATAGCTCCGCCGCACCCCAGGATTAATGCAATTCCCGCAAAGAACAGGACTCGATTGCGATACGATTGTGCCGATGTCTCGATATCTCTCATTAGAATGCCCACCGATACGATGCCGATGATTTCGTTCTTGTCATTGTAAATCGGCGTCTTCCCCCGAAGCGAGGGCCCCATGGAGCCATTCGCCTTCGATATGATGCTCATGCCCTCCAATACCGGGCCGTTGTCGCCTCCGACCATCTCTTTGCCGATCCGATCGGCAAGAGGATGCGCATACCGGATCCCTTCACGGTTACCGATGACGATATACTCGGCGTCTGTCTCCAGCCGGATTTCCTCCACGACGGGCTGAATAATGGCAGACGGGTTCTCCTCCTCGAACGCATCCTGAATGACGTCCATTTCCGCCACGGCCTTCGCCAGCTTTAATGCCGATGCGCCGATGCTCTTCTCCAGCGTCGTTACGAGCAGTCGCTCAAAACTGAAGGTCAAGGCGACAATGACGGCAAACAACAGGGTGCCGATAAGCAGAATAAGCCTCGTCTGTAAACGCATTCAATCTCCCCCATACGCATGGTCGCCTAAACACACATGTCTCTGATTTTCCTATTGTATTCTAGATCATACCTCTAACATAGTCCTCTAAAAAAATCAGCCGTAAATTTTATGAACAAAATTAGCGAAATGAAGTTTTTTCAACTTATGTCGCAATTCTATTCAAGCCAGACGCTCGATGATAGTATGAAGGAACTTCATTAAGTAAGCGCTTACAGATATTGCGAACTCTCGGTCAACGATAAGGAGGAATTTATCCATGCTTAAACGAAACGGCATAAAAATCATAACCGCTGCGCTTGTCCTGGCGATGAGCCTGACAGCCTGCAGTACTTCCGGAAGCAGCACCGGCGAATATCCGAAAAAACCATTTATCGTGACCGCACCTTCAGGGGCGGGCGGCGGATGGGACAAAACCGCCCGATCTCTCACCAAGGTATTAACGGAAACCAAGCTTATCGAGCAGACGATGACCGTTGAGAACAAGCCTGGCGGCGGCGGAACCGTGTTTCTCGCGGAATACGTAGCTAAAGACAACGAAGACCCATACAAGCTGTTCGTCAGCTCCCCGCCTATTCTAATTAACAATCTGAAAAAAGAAGGGAACAGTCCATTCGGCTACAAGGACGTGACGCCGCTCGCCCAAATGACCAAAGACTTCGGAGCGATTGCCGTACCGGCAAACTCCAAATTCACCGATCTGCAATCGCTGATCGACGCGATCAAAGCCGATCCGACCTCCGTCACACTAGCGGGCGGTTCCGCTCCGGGCTCGATGGACCATTTGATCAGCGTTCTGCCTGCATTCAAGTCGGGCGTGGATCCGAGAACCGTGAAGTACTTATCCTATGATGGCGGCGGCGAGGCCATCGCGGCACTCCTCGGCAACAATGCCGATGCGATCGGCACGGACATCTCTTCGCTCGGCAGCTACTTGAAGGCCGGCAAGATCAAGATCCTGGCCGTTACTTCAAGCGAACGACTCGGCGGAGACTTCGCGGATGTACCGACCCTGAAGGAGCTCGGTCTGGACGCCGAATTCACCATTTGGCGCGGTGTATTCGGTCCGAAGGGACTGACGGAAGAGCAGTTGGCCTTCTGGGATAAAACGCTGAAGGACCTCTCCGAGAACGCAGTATGGCAGCAAGAGCTCGTTGCTAACGATTGGGCTAGTGAGTATCGTAACGCCGCTGACTTCAATGCTTTCCTTGAAGAGCAAGACCAAGACGTGCAGGAGCTGCTTACGGCTCTAGGCATGCAGAAGTAACGCCTTGGAATGAGGGGGTGGCGCACACTCCCTCTCCCGTTTCATCTTGAGGAGGTGTCAACCTTGAACAGAACGTTTGACCGTTACGCCAGCATCGTATTCCTGCTCCTTGGCATCGGCTTTATGTGGCAGAGCGCCAAGATCAGCTCATCCGCGTACGGAAGCACCGTCGGCCCTAACATATTCCCGTTCGGCCTCGGCCTGGCGCTTGTGCTGCTCAGCATTCGTTTGTTTTATGAAGCCCTGAAAGCCAAGCCGACGGAGAACCATACAGAGAAACTGGACTACAGAAGGTTCTTCATGATTTTTGCGGCAGCCTTTCTCTATGCTTATTTCCTGGAATTCATCGGATATATCATCGGTACCTTCCTGTTCCTCCTGTTTGCGTTTCAGACGCTGGAACGAGGCAAGTGGCTGAAATCCATTCTAATCTCCGCGCTGTTCTCCGGCGGCGTGTACGTCATCTTTGTTATCTTGCTGGAAGGCTCCATGCCGGGCTTCCCGTCTTGGCTATCATGAGCATGGGAGGAATCTACAATGAACGTTCTGGATTATTTGGCGGATGGCTTTATGACCGCCTTGCAGTGGCATAATCTGCTCTTCGCCTTTTTAGGCGTGCTGATCGGCACTTCGGTCGGGGTCCTTCCCGGCATCGGTCCGATGAGCGGCGTCGCGCTTCTGATCCCCGTCACCGCCTCCATGACTAGCGGCTTGCCGGCGGAAGCGGCAGCAACCAGCTCGATTATTCTGCTGGCAGGCGTCTATTACGGAGCTATGTATGGCGGATCTACAACTTCGATTCTGCTGAACACGCCGGGAGAGTCCTCGTCTGTCGTTACGACGCTGGACGGCTACCAGATGGCGAAGCAAGGCAGGGCAGGCCCTGCCTTGTCCATCGCTGCGATCGGCTCGTTCGCAGCTGGGCTCTTCGCGCTTGTGGCATTGATCGCACTGGCGGAGCCATTATCCAATGTAGCCATTAAATTCGGGCCAGCTGATTATTTCTCGCTCATGCTGCTGGGACTCTGTGCAGTAAGCGGACTTGCAGGCAAATCGATCACGAAGGCACTTATTATGACCGTATTCGGTCTGCTGCTTGCTACCATCGGCATGGATACCGTATCCGGCGTCGCCCGCTTCACCTTTGATATCCCCATCCTGTACTCCGGACTGGAATTTCTAACGATTGCCGTCGGTTTGTTTGCCCTTGGCGAAGTGTTTAAATCCATTCTGGAGAGAGACTACGCAGCAGGTCCAACTTCCAGGATCGGCCGCATCCTGCCGACACGCCAAGACCTGAAGGATAGCGCGGGACCGATTGCCCGAGGCTCGATCCTCGGCTTCTTTATCGGTATTCTGCCGGGCGCTGGCGCAACGCTTGCTTCCTTTTTCAGTTATATCGTTGAGAAAAAGGTCAGCAAGCATCCGGAATCCTTCGGCAAAGGCAACATCGCTGGCGTCGCTGCACCCGAATCGGCCAACAATGCGGCATCAGGAGGCGCTATGATCCCGCTGCTGACGCTTGGCATTCCAGGCTCCGGGACAACTGCCATCCTGATGGGGGCGCTCATCATGTACAACATCCAGCCAGGCCCGCTGCTGTTCGAAGAGCACCCACAGGTTGCATGGGGACTGATCGCCAGCATGCTTATCGGCAACCTGCTTCTGCTCGTGCTGAACATGCCGCTGGTCAAGGTTTTCGCCAAGGTCATCCAGACCCCGGCCAAATATCTCATTCCGATCATTATTGCCATCTCCATCTTCGGCGTTTACGCCGTTCAAGCACAGATCTTCGACCTGGTCCTCCTGCTCATCTGCGGCATTGCCGGCTTCCTGCTGGCCCGCAATGACTTTCCGCTCGCGCCGCTGGTGCTCGGACTCGTGCTGGGTCCCATGATCGAGAACAATATGCGCCGGGCGCTGACCACATCCAACGGCGACTTTATGATCTTCCTGCAGAAGCCGATGTCGCTGGCATTCCTCATCATCGCCCTGCTCTGGATTATCGTTCCGATTCTGCTCAAGCGAAGAGGCAAGGAAGTTGTCGTGAACGAAGAAGGCTAACCATCATACGTATATCGTAGGCGAAGGAGGCAGTCATGAATACCAGCAAATTAGGCGGCAAAAGTGTCATCGCAAGAATCGAAATGCATATGGAAGAAGCCAACTTCGGCCAAGTCGCGGCCGCCATCTTCGAGGCAGGCGGCGATATCGTCGCCATTGACGTCATTCAGACGAGCAAGCATGCCACGATTCGAGACGTTACCATCACCGTGATCGACACCGTCGACATCGACATTATTGCCGAGCGCATTCGCAGCATGTCCGGCGTTCAGCTGCTGCATCTATCTGATCGCACCTTCCTGCTGCACTTGGGAGGAAAGATCGAGACCAAGCTGAAAGCGCCGATCCAGAACCGCGCCGACCTCTCCCGCGTGTACACCCCGGATGTCGCGCGCGTGTGCATGGCCATTCACGAAGAGCCCCGCAAGGCCTTTACGCTAACCGTAAAGCGCAACACCGTGGCCGTAATCTCCGACGGCAGCGCCGTCCTGGGGCTTGGCAATATCGGCCCCTATGCGGCCATGCCGGTGATGGAAGGCAAGTCGATGCTCTTCAAGCAGCTGGCAGACGTGGACTCCTTCCCGATCTGCCTGGATACGCAGGATACCGAGGGCATCATTACGGCGATCAAAGCGATCGCTCCCGCGTTTGGCGGTATCAATCTGGAGGATATCTCCTCGCCGCGATGCTTTGAGATTGAGCAGCGCCTCCGCGAGGAATTGGACATCCCGGTGTTCCATGACGACCAGCACGGAACGGCCGTCGTCCTGTATGCAGCCTTGATCAATGCGCTGAAGGTCGTCGGTAAATCCGTGGATAATCTGAAGGTTGTCGTCTGCGGCATTGGCGCCGCCGGCATAGCCTGCAGCAAAATACTTATGTCAGCGGGCGTGAAGAACATCATCGGCGTCGATCGCCTCGGCGCGCTGACCGCTGATCAGACGTATGACCATGCCATGTGGCAGTGGTACGCCAGCCATACCAACCCCGAACGGCGTTCCGGATCACTCCAAGACGTCATCCAAGGCGCCGACGTGTTTATCGGCTTGTCTGCCGGCGGAATCCTGAAGAGGGCGGATGTTCAAGCGATGGCAGAGCATCCTATCGTCTTCGCGATGGCCAATCCGATCCCGGAGATTCTGCCGGAGGAGGCCGAGGATATCGCAGGCGTCATTGCAACGGGAAGATCGGATTATCCGAACCAGATCAACAACGTGTTATGCTTTCCGGGAATTTTCCGCGGCGCCCTGGACTGCAGAGCCTCCACCATCAACGAGGAGATGAAGCTCGCCGCGGCCGAAGCGATCGCATCGGCGGTCACGGACAAGGAACGGAGCCGGCATTACATCATTCAGAGCGTATTCAACCAGCAAGTCGTCAGCGGCATCCGGGACCTTGTCATCCAGGCAGCCATCCGAACCGGGGTAGCGCGCCGAATCCCAAGGGAATACCGCTAACGGTTACTAATGATATGAGTATTTTAAAGAAAAAGAGCAAAAGAGTACGGTATCCCCTAGGACCGTACTCTTTTGCTTCTTACCTACACTGAAAACTCAGCCGCTTCGTTCCATCCCTTCAATGCCCAATCTATTTAGTTTTGCTCCGCCCGATACTCCATAATCCAGCAGTCCCGCAGTTCTCCCTCATGCTGTTCATGCTTCTCCAGCAGCCTGACCTTCCGGAAACCGCACTTCTCGTAGCAGGCAATCGCCCGTTCATTCCAAGCCTGCGGGTCCATTACGATCCGATCGGCCTGCCTCTGAAACACGAGATAATCCACCATGGAAGTCACGAGCTTCGTACCGATGCCTCGGTTCCAATAATCCGGCTCCCCGATGAATTGATCCGTGGCAAATGTTCTTCCGCCCGAATCACTCCCGTCATACCCATACTCACCTAACGTCTCTTCATCCAAAAGATAGAACTGGATATACCCGATCGGCTTCCCCTCATATTCAATGATGCAGCGAGTCTCATCATCATCCACGTAAAAATGCTCCCGCACCCGCTCCACGTCGTGAGGATGGTCCCGCCCCCCATAATACTGCAGCACATCCGGATTGGACAGCCAAGAAGCTAAGGACCATTCATCTTTCTCCTCCAGCTCGCGAACCGTTATCGGCCCTGCCTCGTACACCAGCATCGTAATCCCCCATCTTCCTTATTAGATCATCCAATTCCCGTGTCTCAGATGACATCCGCAACCATCGTGATAGAGGTTCCGCTCATGCCTACCTCTTGAAATCCGAAACGCTCATATAATTTCATAGCTGCTGTATTCTCCGGAGCGACGCTTAACGATACCTTTTGAATCCCCTGCTCCTTCATTCCTCTGAACAATTCCTTCATCAGGGCCGTTCCAAGCCCCTGCCCGCGGGATTCCGGCAGCAGCGCCATGCCCAGCTCCGGGATGTCATCGCTCACGTAACCGAACCCCTTGTTCCCTTCATCAAAATAACGGATGGTAATCGAGCCTGCCGGCTTGCCTGCGGCATTCACGGCAATGTAGCCCAGATCGCCCGCTCGCCCCCAGTCCTCCACGTATTTTTTCATGAACGGCTCTTCGAGTATGTCTCGGCTAAAAGGCTCCTCTCCCTCGGGCACATACAGAGACTCATACAGCATTTCCCGCAAAAAGGATTCATCCTCCCGGCCAGCGACTCGAATATGATATGAATTCATGTGCATCTTCCTTTCCACCCTAGATACGATCCGTCAATGCGGTCCATAACGCCAATCTCTCCGGATCAAAATCGTTCCGACCGTAATGGTCGAGAAAAATATCCTGGTAGTCATCGCTCCCCAGGTTATATCGCAGCGTCCATATTCCCCAATAGAGATCGTAATGAAGGTCCCCGATCCCGCCATTGCCCAGATCGATAAAACCTTCAAGCTGGAAATCTCTCATAATCAAATTCGGCAGGCAATAATCGCCGTGGAGCAGCACATCATGATCAGCCGTTCCCTGCAGCTTCTCAAGGCATAATAGGGCCTGTTCTCTTCCACCCGGAAACCCTTTGACATCTTCCATTTTGTTCATGATGCCTTCCTGATACTCCTGGACAAGTTCAGCCGTTCGATTCGGAAAGGGACAATCAGTTGCAGATACAGAATGGAGATAACGCAAACTCTCCCCGAACACGGAAGCCAGCCTCTTCGGATCCTTCAGATGACCTCCGGACACTCCATCTTCCCCTTGCAGCGCAACGGTGAGCAGGTAATCGTTCTCGCCATGCTGCTCATAAGCCAGCACCTTGGGAGCCAGGCCTTTTCCGTGTAAATAATCCGACATCAACCCTTCTCTCATAAGTTCATCCCGTTTCGTTATCTTTAAAAACATCGATTGGTTCGCTCCCTCGATGTACAGGGTTCTGGCCTGTTCCGAGGAGCTGCTGTCATAGACGACAGCTGTCTGGATATATGGCTGCAAGCTGACAGGCAGCGTCATGATGTCGAATGGAATGCGTACTTTTTTCATCGTACCTCCACACCGACCCATCCAATCGGTCGGCCTCAGTTCAATAGAATAAAGACGTCCCCATCGGAACGCCTTCGGATCTGTATTGTATGAATTGGCGATTTGCCGGCCTAATCCTTCCTTTCCAGCCGGTAATTTTCCGTTTAAACTATTTTTGCTCACCTGTTTATTAGTACGGAACGCCTTCGAAGTATACCACCTCGGCTAACCGAATGTGCAGCGCCTTATGATCCCCGACCGTCAATTGGAGATGGTCCACCGCAACGCCGGATAAGATCCCATCGACTTTCCCCGCGGTGGTCATGATGACCACCTTGGCTCCTTTATGCCGCAGCAGATGCTCAATAAATACCGGTTCAACCAGCGCTGCGTAGTGGGCTGGCTGCGGAATTTCCGGGGTACGCGGCGCGTAATACGGCGGTATAGGTTGGGGCGGGGGATAGGCATAGTAACCCGGTGCATAACCCGCAGACGGCGCTGGATAACCAAGATTGTTATGGTTGTTCATGAAAGACCTCCCATGCCAATATTAATCCTACACCCTTATGTATGTCCGGGAAGGAGCCGCTATGTTAACAATCCTCATATTTATACCAACAAGCAAGAAAAACGTCTATCGACGCACCTTCACAGATGACAGACCGCAGTTAGAAGAAGTTTTTCTTGCGATATCAGGAAGTCACAAGCTTCGAAGTGTATACTTTCTGATATCTTAAGAAAACCGCCAAATTGGCGGTTGTGATGATGCTTGATGCTAATCGTTAGCTCTCCAGCATCATCTTCTCGTTGGTGGATTACCATTCTTGCCGTACCCGGATTGGTAACCGTCTATACTCGGCTTTTCAAGTCGCCTTCCTTACGCCTTCTGTGCAATCAACTTACTCATCGCATGACGGTGCGGTATACCCGACGAATTGCAATCAAAAATCACCTCAGGGCAGCTGTGAATCAACCAATCGTGATAATGCATCATAAGCTCCCCGGACCTCCAGTCGTAAGCGTACGGCTCATCCTCGGGAGGAGGCGCAATGAACGGCTTTTGTACGAACACATTAAGGCAATGAAGTCCCTCTGCCGACGTGAATTTTTTATAATTCGCAAAGATCTCTTCACGATACTCGGGTCGGATATAATGCAGCACGCCGCTGGAATACAGCACGTCAAACTCCGAGTCCAGACGGTAATCGGAAATATCCGCCTTGAATACGTTCACGTGAACCCCGATGTGATCGGCCAATCGCTTCGTTTTCTCAATCCCCGCATCCGAAATGTCGAATGCTGTGACATCATAGCCGTTACGGGCAAAAAACACGGCATCCTTCCCTTCACCGCACCCGATATCCAGCAGCTTTACCCTTCTTGTGGGCGGGATCATTTCAAGCACCTGATAACAGGCTGCGTTCGGCTCCGTGCCCCAATAGTACCCTGGTGTTTTATACTCCTCTTCATATATGCTGATCGGCTTGCCCGCCCCAGAATAACCAAACAACTTATCGATGCTGACATCAAGCAGCAGTGAGAGCTCGGGAAGCAGCGCAATATCGGGCATGGTCTGTCCCGTTTCCCATTTGGATACCGCCTGGAACGTAACGCCCAGCTTGTGGGCCAATCCCTCCTGCGTAAACCCCCGTTCTTTGCGGTAACGATGAATATTTTTGGCTAACATGTCTCTCATACGTATCACACTCCTATATAACCACATTGTAGGGGGCCTGCACGGGGCACACAATAACCCGATCTTTGAATCCCGGAAGAATTCAACCGCCAGTTGAAATCATCCAAATTCAGGAATTCAGTGCCCAGGCATGTTACAATAAACCTGTTTTAAAATCACTATAGATGATAATAAGGGAGAACGCTCGTGAACATTAGAAAGCTGAATACTCATGAAAAACCCCCTATGGACCTGCTGCTCCTTGCAGACCCGTCGATCAGGCTTGTAGAGGACTATGTAAAACGAGGTCATTGCTATGTGGCTGAAGAGGACTCGCATCCAATCGGGGTCTACGTTCTGCTGCCGACAAGGCCCGATACGATCGAGCTGGTTAACGTTGCCGTAAGCGAGAATCTGCACGGCCAGGGATATGGCAAACAGCTCGTGAATCATGCCATCGGGCAAGCACGAGAGCTGGGATATGCAACGATTGAAGTTGGCACAGGGAGTACCGGCGTGGCGCAGCTGGCGCTGTATCAGAAATGCGGATTTCGGATGACAGGCATCGATCGGGACTTTTTTGTCCGTCATTACGAAGAGGAAATCTATGAGAACGGCATGCTGCTGCGCGACATGGTGCGGTTGTCGTTAGATTTGTAAGGTTTCGGGGCTGGGCTATGCACCACTCCTTCATTCGGTGAATAGGCTATCGCATATTGATTATGGAGGAGAATCTATTGAGCATGAGTCAAAACCCGAGGCATCTTGCTTGGCATGAAACGCTGGAGATTCATGAATTAACCGCCTTTCAGGCTAACCACCTGATGGGGTTCAAAATGTCATTGCATGATATTAAAGATCCTCAGCTCCATGGACTATACACCGAGGCGATCCAAGGAGTAGAACAAAACTTACGAGAGCTTTTACCTTACTATTCGGAAGCCCCAACCGGAACCCGTAGTCTTTCCGGTGCCGATATGACGGCGTATTACGCTGGCCATCTCTTGGGCTTTGCCAAAACCTCTGTCCGCAGCTACGCTATTGCCATTACCGAAGCCGCAACGCCTAGCGTAAGAGAAACCCTGCAGAAGCAGTTGAACAAAGCCATTGAGCTGCACGGGAAGGTCTTCTATTTTATGTATGCGCGCGGTCTGTATCCATCTTACAATTTGAAGCAGCTGCTGGAGAATGACGTGAAAAATGCCAACAAGGCATTAAGTCTCTAACCTCAGCAAAAAAGCCCCGGGCTACACAAGACAGGTTTTTACGAGATGTTATTCTCGCCAATACCGTCAGCTGTATAGCTCAGAGGCTTTTTCTAATTTACATATCATCCCTCAAAAAGATAGGGATTATTTATTCAGCGTTTCGCTCCAGTCATGCACCATATGACCCTCGAGATATTTCTCACAGTCCATAGCGGCCATACAGCCTGTGCCTGCAGCCGTAATCGCTTGACGGTAACGCGTATCCTGAACGTCACCACAGGCGAATACGCCCGGGATGTTCGTCTCCGTCGTACCCGGTTTAACCAGGATGTAGCCGGTCGGATCGGTTGTAATCTGATTGCCAAGGAAGCCCGTGTTCGGCGTATGGCCGATCGCCACGAACACGCCTTCCGCTTCAATCAGTTCATCTTCTCCGGTCTCGTTGTTGCGGACCTTTAGCCCCTTAACACCGGTTTCGCTGGTAACCACCTCAACCGGCGTACGGTCCAGAGCCCACTGGATCTTCTCGTTCTCACGTGCGCGATCCTGCATGATCTTGGATGCACGCAGTTCGGTACGACGGTTCACTACCGTTACGCTGGAAGCAAAACGCGTCAAGAAGCTGGCTTCCTCCATCGCGGAGTCGCCGCCGCCGATGACAATGATCTTTTTCCCGCGGAAGAAGAATCCGTCGCATGTTGCGCATGTGCTTACGCCGCGGCCAACGTTCTCCTGCTCTCCCGGAATTCCAAGATACTTCGCGGAAGCTCCTGTCGAGATAATCACGGACTCAGCCAGAAGCTCGCCCATGCCCTCGACATTCACCTTGAACGGACGCTCGGAGAAATCAACGGACTCGACCCAGGCACTCTTGAACTCCGCACCGAAGCGCTCCGCTTGTTGACGCATATTATCCATCAGCTCAGGACCCATGATTCCTTGCGGAAATCCAGGGAAGTTCTCAACCTCCGTCGTTGTCGTAAGTTGACCGCCCGGCTGCATTCCTTCGATAACGAGCGGCTTCAAGTTCGCGCGTGCCAAGTAGATGGCTGCCGTCAATCCGGCAGGTCCTGTTCCGATTACGATTGATTTGTACATAGATACGGCCTCCTTTAAGGTGTCGATTTTTGTTGCGTGCTTCATTCTATTCTGGACTTATGGAATCTTCATGTACCAAGGTCTCCTAAGTATCCGAATATGGGTTCTTACTTAAATGTTTTCCGTAAATGGCCGAAAATTATCATCCGGCTGTGCTTTCGTTTCACATACGCTATCCATTTGACGTGCGTAACGGCTAACGGTTGATGGCGATATACCATAACGGACAGCCACCTGTTCATAGGTCAGGGTTCGTCCGCGCTTCTTGGCCGTCAGATATTCCAATGCCGCTGCCCAGCCCTCCACATTCCGAATGTTCGGAATATCAGGATACAGCCGGCTTAGGAAATCGGACCAGAGATTCTCCATCTCTTTTTTCCAAAAAGCGTCTACCCGCATGTCCATCGTCTGCTCTGCCTTCTCCAGCACCGCTTTCCAGGAAGGCAGCCAATCCGGCAGCACCTCGCGGGTCTTGCTGCTGGATACATCGCGATCGTCGCGGCGTTCCTTCAGCCGATTGCTTGCGGCCTCCATCTGCTGGAGTACCAGGCGGGCGGCATCCTTCAGCTCCGCATCCTCTCCCGGCTCCTGCAAGAACGACTGCAGCGCATGCTGCACCTCTTCATCGGCAATCAATTCCAACGTCCGGATCACCTGCAGCTTGGTATGGGGATCGCCATGTCGGAGCGCCCAGAAGAACGAAGATCGAATCAGCGGATTCTGCTTCGCTTCCTCCGTCAATTTGTCGCCGTCATGCTCCCAGCGTTTGAACTGCTCTTCGAATGGAAGATGATAGTGATAACTCACCTTCATCTGGTCCGTACCGGTCTCTTTACGCTTTTGCAGCTGTGCCAGATAGAAATTCGGAATCACCGAGTCTCCGTCCAGCTTCAATGCTTGCCGCCAATATTTCTCGGCCTTATCATAATAACCGCTATTGCAAGCCGCAGCAGCAGTATAATGATACAGACTAGGATCTCCGCTAAACTCCTCTTCCTTCAACAAGCGGCGAAAATGACCGTAGGCGATTTCATGCTGCCCCAGTATTCCCATCGTTGTCGCCAGCTTAAATACATGCTCCTGATGAAAAGGAACCGTCACCGTTAGCATGTCCATCAATCGGTCGCGCTGTTCCTGATTTCCTTCATGCTGAAAGAAGATAGCCAGATTGCATAGACCGTGCAGATTGCCCGGCTCCTGATCCAACACCTCGCCAATCGTGCGCTTCGCGGTATCAAAGCGCCCCATATAATAATAAGCCAGAGCCAGATTGTTGCGCGCAGCCAGAAAATCCGGATTATCCTTGACGATTTCCTCCAACAGCTTGACCGCTTGAGCGAATTTCCCTTCCTCAAGCAGTGCCCGGGCATGCTCATGCTCGACCACGCCTTCACGACTCTTGATCCGGTTCAGCTTGGCAGGACGATTCAGCTCGTAATGAAGCAGCTCCATCATCTCCTCGGCCTCATCCAGAAACTGACCGCTGGGATCCTCTTCCAGATAGGTGACAAGCGCTTCTTCCGCTTTCTCGAACTGTTCCATATTGGCGTAGTTGTTCGCCATATAGAAATAGCACTCCGTCATCAACGGGTCAACCTGCTCCAGAACGTGAGCCAGCACATCGTTGGAAGCTTTATAATCTCCCGTCTCTGATAATATACCCGCCATATTGCAATGATTCACCGGATTATCCGGTTCATATTCAACAGCTTTGCGAAAATATTTCAGAGCCTTGTCATATTGGAAACGATCAAGCGAACGAACCGCGCGATCGAAGAAGAAATTGGCATTCATCTCGATAGATATAACATTGTGGGGGTCACTGGACCCATATGGATGACCATTCACGAAAAGCAAGGCACCTCCTTTAACTTGCTCCTCTATCCACAACAGTATAACACAAGTTTCAACGTCATTTGCAGAAAAAAGACACCAGTTTACACACCGGCGTCTTTGAATAAAGTGGCGATCGATCCGCCCTCGATAATAATGTGGGTTGCCTGGGCCAACATGGGCGCAACAGACAGCACCTTAAGCCGCATCTTGCAGTGATGATCCGGGAGCACGATGGAGTCTGTGACCACGATTTCCTCGATGTGAGCATGGTCCAGACGGCTTAGCGCTTCACCGGAGAAGAGCCCATGGGTCGCACAAACGATGGCATCGTTAGCTCCCCGTTCCTTAAGACCTTCGACCACTTGCACGATGGTGGTTCCGGTATCAATCAAGTCCTCGATAATAATCGGCGTACGCCCTGCCACGTCCCCAATCACATGGGTGATAACGGCTTCGTTATGGGCAGGACGCTGCTTGACCATCATGGCAAACGGCGATCCCAAGCGGCTTGCGAGCTTCTCGGCTGTCTTCGCCCGCCCGGCATCGGGGGATACGATGACCGGGTTCTCGATATTCTTGGACTTCAGATACTCCGTAATCAGATCCAGTGCAGTCAGATGATCCACCGGTATATTGAAGAAACCTTGAATGGCGGGCGCATGCAGATCAATCGTAATCACGCGGTTGGCCCCGGCTGTGGTCAGCACATCGGCTACCATTTTGGCCGATATCGGTTCACGAGGCGCTGACTTTCGTTCCTGTCTGGCATAACCGTAATAGGGCACAATGATATTGATCGTTCTGGCGGAAGCACGCTTTGCGGCATCAATCATCACCAGCAGTTCTACGAACATTTCATTGATCGGGTGAGAAAAGGACTGCAGTAGAAAAACATCGCAATTGCGGATGCTCTCTTCAAAGTGTACATAAACTTCGCCACTCTGAAAGCGGGAAATCTTGATCTTTCCCAGTTCAACTCCCAACTGCTGACTGATATTTGCGGCAAGCGTCGGATTGGAAGTTCCGGCGAACAATCGTAATGAACGATACATGAGGACCTCCTGACGAGAGTGGTTGATAATGTCGGCTGATGCAGCGATCTCGTTGAAAGCGCTATCGTCAAATCAGGCTGTTCCCGCCTCCTTCAACCTCTTCGAAGAAGGGTCTCTAGGAGTAGAAAACAGCCGTCTGCAATAAACCTGTTTGCAATTAGAGCTTTTCTTTATTATACATCGTTTCCCTCAACATTCAAAAGCACCATCTCCCGCTTCCGGTTACGGAAGGTCGCGATCTCCCGAACGCCAAGCTCCCAGAGCAGTGTCCGGGCCTTGTCCAGATGCTCGCCCAGCTTCATCGGCTGATGGGCATCCGACCCTAAAGTCAACGGAATGCCAAGCTTCATCGCTTCCTCCAGCATGCGGCGGCTCGGAAACATTTCCTCACAGGCCTTCGATAAACCGGAGGCGTTCAGCTCCATGGCTCGCCCGCTTTGGGCCACGGCCGCAAGCGCGGCTCGCTCCAGAGCGATCACGTCCGGCTTCTGCTCGGGTCCTGGCCCATATCCGAACCGCTTAATCACATCCAGATGGCCCATGATATCATAAAAGCCGGTCGCGGCGGCCTTCTGCACCGCATCATAATATTGTTGATAGACCTCAAGCGGATCCTTGCCCTCCCAGCCTTGGGTCTGGCGGTAATCCGTAATATCCCATTCACCAAGAAAATGAACGGAGCCAATGACATAATCCCAAGGATAGTCTTTCACGATCCGCTCGATCTGTTCTTCATATCCCTCGATATAATCGCCTTCGATACCAATCCGAATGTCAATCTGTCCTTTGTAACGCTCCTTCAGCTGCAGGCACTCTTCCACGTAACGCGGCAGCTCGTCCATCGGCATGGCCATCTCCGGATAATACGTCTCCGGGTTGACGTGAATCAAGGGCATATGATCCGACAAGCCCAATTGATCCAACCCGAGTTCAATGGCGCGCCGAACATACTCCTCCAGCTGCCCCTCGGCATGCCCGCACCGGGCATGATGGGTATGGTAATCAATATGCATCGAGCAGGCCTCCTAATCGCGGCGCGGCCGTTCATGGCGGCGGCTCAGCTCATCCATGATCTCATCCAGCGGGAGCTTCCGCTCCTGAAGAAGCACCAGCAGGTGGTAGATCAGATCGCTGATCTCAAGCTTCAGCTCGGCGTTGTCTTTATTTTTGGCGGCGATGATCGTTTCGGAGGCTTCTTCGCCCACCTTCTTAAGGATTTTGTCCACCCCTTTATCAAAGAGGTATGTCGTATAAGCCCCTTCAGGCCGCTCCACTTCACGCTGGGCAATGACCTCTTCCAACTCGGCAAGAACCGCAAACCGCCCGCTCTCAGCAGCTGAAGGGTTACTCCCTGACCCGCTTTTCTGCCCCTGAACGGTAATCTCATTGTGGAAGCAGGTCGTTTGTCCGGTATGACAAGCCGGTCCCTTCGGATTCACCTGCAGTAAGAGGGTGTCTCCATCACAGTCGTACGTCATGGATACTACCGTCTGGACGTTCCCGGATGTTGCCCCCTTATGCCACAGCTCCTCGCGCGAACGGCTCCAGAACCAAGTTTCGCCGCTTTCCAGCGTCAATCGAAGAGACTCCCGATTCATATAAGCCATCATCAGCACCTGCTTGCTCTGTGCATCCTGTACAATCGCCGGCACCAGGCCCGAGGCATCCCAACGGATGTGCTCGCTGACCTGCTCCAGGGATAAATCCTTCAACATATCTTCGCTCACCGTATATCCACTCCTTTTTGACTAAGATGCAACTTCAGATGAGGAATCGAGATCTCTTTATAGTGAAAAATCGTTGCGGCAAGACCCGCATCCGCCTTCCCCTTGGTGAACACGTCATAGAAGTGATCCTCTTTGCCGGCGCCGCCGGACGCGATGACCGGGATCTGCACCGTCGAAGATACGGCAGAGGTTAGCGACAGATCGAACCCATCCTTTGTACCGTCCGCATCCATGCTGGTCAACAAAATCTCGCCCGCACCCAGGCTCTCCGCCTGTTTTACCCAATCCAGCGCTTTGATGCCGGAAGGCGTACGTCCGCCGTGCGTGTACACTTCCCATTCTCCCCACGTTTCGTTGTACTTGGCGTCGATCGCCACGACGATGCATTGGGAGCCGAATTTGCGTGCTCCGGCGGAGATCAGCTCAGGCTGCTTGACCGCGGCCGTATTCATCCCGATTTTATCCGCGCCCGCACGCAGAATCCGCTTCATGTCCTCGACGGACGAGATCCCTCCACCCACGGTAAAAGGAATGGCGATTTCACCTGCCGTTCTCCGAACGACTTCTTCCATCGTTGCCCGGCCTTCAACCGAAGCTGATATATCCAGAAAGACTAGCTCGTCTGCGCCTTCCCGGTCATAGAGCGCCGCCAATTCCACGGGATCGCCCGCATCGCGGAGATTCACAAAATTTACGCCCTTCACCACCCGGCCGTCCTTCACGTCCAAGCAAGGTATGATCCGTTTTGCCAGCATGCCTTTCCCCTCTTCCCCTTTGAACTCAATCAATCGCTTATTTGAACGGATCCAAGGTCCAGCCTCACTTGATTCGCGAAATGGCCTCGTTCAGGTCAATATTGCCTGTATACAGCGCCTTGCCTACGATTGCTCCGCCTACACCGTCACCGCTGTGCGCGCTGAGCGCCAGCAGATCGTCCAGCTTCGTCACGCCTCCCGAAGCGATGACCGAGCGGCCGCTGGCTTTGGCAAGCGAGACAATCGCCTCTACGTTAGGCCCCTGCATCATCCCGTCGCGGGAAATATCGGTAAAGATGAAGGTTTCCGCTCCTTTGGCTGCCAGCTCCTTAGCCAACACCTCGGCTTGAACCTCCGACGTTTCCAGCCAGCCCCTTGTTGCGACGTATCCGTTGCGCGCGTCGATCCCGATGGCCACCTTATCGCCGTATTTTCCCAGCACCTCTTCCGTAAAGACACGGTCTTCAATTGCCGCCGTACCGATGATAACCCGGCTGACGCCAAGCGAGAGCAGCCGCTCCACATCCGCCAGCGTACGCAAGCCTCCGCCTACCTGAACCGGAACCTGGACGCTGGATGCGATCTTCCCGATGATATCGTCATTCACTGGATGACCAGCCTTTGCTCCGTCCAAATCTACAAGATGAATAAAGGTGCCGCCCTGCTCTTCCCACGATTTGGCTACCTCGAGCGGATTGTCATTGTATACCGTTTCTTGATTATAATCACCTTGCACGAGCCTGACGCATTTGCCACCACGAATATCGATTGCCGGATATATGATAAAAGAGGACATCCCCATTCCCACTTTCCTTCTGGTCTATTTGATCGCCTTACATTACGTTAAAGCCTATGTTAAAGCTAAAAAATTCCGAAGCAGGCTCATCCCAAGCTCCCCGCTCTTCTCGGGATGGAACTGCATGCCGTATACCGAACCACGGCCCACGATGGCCGTCACTGGCTGACCGTAATCGGTAACCGCCAGCAAATCAGCCTGAACCTCAGGAAGAACATGATACGAGTGGACAAAATACACATGACCTTCCTCAAGCCCCGCAAACAGCGGATGCTCCCGCTTCTCGAACTGCAACGAATTCCAGCCCATATGCGGCACCTTGTAGTCACCACCCGCAAACCGTACAACCGATCCGGGCAAAATATCCAGTCCTTCATACTTGCCATGCTCCTCGCTTCGGCTGAACAGGAGCTGCATGCCGAGGCAAATCCCCAGCAGCGGCTTCCCCGATTCCGCAGCTTCCTTCATGACCGAGTCCAGCGAGGTTTCGCGCAACTGCTCCATGGCATCTCCGAACGCGCCGACCCCGGGCAGAATGATGCCATCCGCCGCCAGAATCTCCTCACGCTCCCCCGTCAGAAGCGGCTTATATCCAAGCCGCTCCACTGCTTTACTGACGCTGTGCAGATTGCCCATGCCGTAATCCACGATTGCAATGGCCATCGATTAGAGCACTCCCTTCGTGGATGGCACGCCGGTCACCCGCGGATCCACGGTAGTCGCCTCATCCAATGCACGGCCGAGCGCCTTAAACACCGCTTCAATCATATGGTGGGTATTGTGTCCGTAATGAACGATGACATGCAGCGTGATCCGGGCTTCCAGCGCCAACTTCCACAGAAATTCATGGACAAGCTCGGTATGAAAAGAGCCTACCTGCTGCGAAGGATACTCGGCCCGATACTCAAAATGCGGGCGGTTGCTGATATCCACAATGACTTGAGCAAGCGCCTCATCCATCGGTACAAACACGCTGGCATACCGCTTGATCCCTTTTTTATCGCCCAGCGCTTCCCGGAACGTCTGCCCCAGGCAAATCCCGATATCCTCCACCGTGTGGTGGTCATCGATCTCGATATCGCCTTTCGCCTTGACGCGAAGATCGAACTGGCCATGCTTCGTAAACAAGTCAAGCATATGATTCAGAAACGGCACATCGGTCTCCAATTCCGAAATCCCGGTTCCATCGACATTGAAATCCAGGGCAATGTCGGTCTCATTGGTTTTGCGGCTCACGCCGGCTGATCTTGCTGCTGCATCCAAACTGCTCACGTTGATTGCCTCCTCTAAACGTATCTAGTATGCACGAATCATTCAAGTTCCTCTTTGATGCTTAACTCTCCTGTTCAAGCCGAATCTCGATCGCCCGGGCATGGCCTTCAAGCCCTTCGCGCCGGGCCAGCTCCATAATCTGCTCGCCGTCGCGCAGCAAGGCCTCCTTGCTGTAGTAGATCAAACTCGATTTCTTAATGAAATCGTCCAGATCAACCGGCGATGCGAACCGTGCCGTCCCATTCGTCGGGATGATATGATTCGGTCCTGCAAAATAATCGCCTACCGGCTCCGAGCTGTATGGCCCCAGGAAGATTGCACCCGCGTTCTCGATCTGGCCCACAATCGCCATCGGCTCCTCCGTCACGATTTCCAGATGTTCCGGCGCCAAACGGTTAATAACCTCGATCCCTTCTCTAAGGGATTCCGTTATGATCACCGCACCGTAAGTGTCAACGGAAGCTCGGGCGATGTCGCGCCGCGGCAGCAGCTCAAGCTGCCGCACCACTTCAGTGGCAACCGCCTCGCCCAGCTTGCGCGAAGGCGTCACGAGAATGGCGGATGCCATTTCGTCATGCTCTGCTTGGGAGAGCAAATCCGCCGCAATATACGAAGCATCTGCGCTGTCATCGGCCAATACCGCAATCTCGCTCGGACCAGCCAGGCTGTCAATATTGACCGCCCCGTACACTTCTCGCTTAGCCAGCGCAACGTAAATATTGCCGGGACCGCAGATTTTATCGACGGGGGAAATGGTCTCCGTGCCGTAGGCCAAAGCTGCAATCGCTTGAGCTCCTCCTACGCGGTAGATCTCCGTAACGCCCGCTTCGGCCGCAGCGACCAGGATATAGGGGTTAATCCCATCCTTCCCGCCGGTAGCCGGAGGGGTGACCATGACAATCTCGGGCACGCCTGCCACTTGCGCCGGGATCACGTTCATCAATACGGACGAAGGATAGGCTGCTTTTCCACCGGGTACATATACACCCACGCGCTTCAACGGACGAATGATTTGTCCTAAGATGCTGCCATCCGGCTGTAGATCCATCCAGGAATTTCGCTTCTGCTTCACATGGAAAGCCCGAATATTATCCGCCGCGGCCTGAATCGCCTTCACGAACGATGGCTCCACATGATCATAAGCCGCTTTGAGCTCTTCTTCCGTAACTCGAAGCTGATCTGCGGTCAGACGGACACGGTCCAATTGCTCGGTATGCCGCAGCAAGGCAGCATCTCCTTCAGACCGAATATCCCGCACGATCGCCTTCACGACTTCATTCTGCTCTGGTGTGCCGTAATCATTTTCCCGTTTTAGCTGAAAGTCCCGTGCTGATACAACCTTCACCTTAATCTCCCCCAATCCCGCTGCTTGCATCACATCTTGTTTCGATACACGCTTAGCGTTTCTTACGAATCGTCAATCTATTTGTCCGATCTATCCATGCACATCTTTGTTTATACCTTCATTTCTTATCGCTGTATATCGGCTCCCTCAGACATAATGACCGTTTGCAGCCGATCGCACAATGCCTGAATTTCATCATTCTTCATCCGATAGCTGACACGATTGGCAATCAGGCGACTTGTAATTTCAAAGATGCTGGTCATCTCTATAAGTCCGTTCTCCTTGAGCGTTTGGCCCGTTTCCACCATATCCACGATCCGGTCCGCCAAACCGATTAGCGGTGCAAGCTCGATCGAACCGTTCAGCTTAACCACTTCAACCTGCTGGCCTTGTTCACGGAAATATTGTGATGCCACGTTCGGATATTTAGTGGCAACCCGCTGACGTATGCCCGGCTTCCAGTCCGGCAAGCCGATAACCGACATCCTGCACCGCGCAATGCCGAGATCCAGCAGCTCATATACGTCTTTGTTCTCTTCCATCAGCACATCCTTGCCAACGATTCCGATATCCGCGACACCGTATTCCACATAAGTCGGCACATCCACCGGCTTCGCCAGAATAAATTCCATTCCTGCCTCCGGCAAGGGAATGACCAGCTTGCGCGTCTCATCCACATCGAGGGGAATCGGAAGTCCGGCTGAACGGAACAGCGCGGATGCTTTTTTATAAATACGCCCTTTGGGCATCGCTACTTTCAACGTTTCCGCCACGTTCACATCCTCCTGACCTTAACCTATATAAAATAGAGTGATATATCAGCGTTCTATTGAAGGGTAATGATCTCCCGATAGCCTCGATTAAGCAGGCTGCCGGGTATAACGGGTACCCCCGCATCGCGGACATTCGCCGAGTCCGGGATGATCGAGGTGATGACGGTATGGCCCTGTGCCCGCAATTCTGATGCTTTTGCCAATCCCTCTTTGCGATAGGAGGCCGTGTACCGGATCAGAATAGGCAGCTCCTCCGCAATCTCTTCCCCTTGCACCCCATCCAGAATGCGATTGGTCTTGAGTGCAAAGCCGGTTGCCGGAACCGCACGGCCAAACTGCTGCAGAAGCTTGTCGTAACGACCACCGCTTGCGACGGGCGAGCCCAGTTCGGCAGCATATCCCTCGAACGTCATTCCCGTGTAATAGGAGAAGTCGCCGAGCATCGTCAGATCAAACAGAACATGTCTGGAGACGCCGTATGCCTCCAGCACCTCCCATACTCTGCACAGGTGCTCAATAGAAGCTCTTGCGAGATCGTTGCTGCTAATCTCAAGTGCTTGCCCGGCAATCTCCCTGCCCCCGCGCAGCTTTAGGATTCCCTCCAGTTGGTTCTGCTGTGACTCCGTAAGGCGCAGACTGGCAATGGTATTTCTGTATCCGACATAGTCGCGGTTCAGCAGATCCTGCTTCAGGCTCTCTTGATCCTCCGTACGCTCAGGCAGCACCTCCTGGAGAAGGCCATTAAGATAACCCATATGTCCCATCGCGATTTTGAATTTCTCCACGCCTGCCGCCTTCAGGGATTCGATGGCCAGCGCAATCACCTCGGCATCCGCCTCCGGCGTATCATCGCCTACAAGCTCGACGCCGGTCTGGAAGAACTCAGCCTCCCGGCCTGCTTCCTCTTCGATTGCGCGAAACACATTTGCATGGTAAGACAAACGCACCGGCAGCGGCTCATCCTTCAGCAGCGACGACATAACCCGTGCTATGGGAGCGGTCAGATCGGACCGCAGCACCATCGTCGTCCCGCGTTTATTCAATAATTTAAACAGTTTTTGGTCCGACGTAGAACTTGCCACGCCTACCGTATCGTAATATTCCATCGTTGGTGTCATAATCTGCCGGTAACCCCAGCGGTCCATGCATGCAAGCACTTCGCGTTCAATCCGACGCAGCTTGGTGACCGCATGAGGGAGATAATCACGAACACCTGCCGGTTTCTCGAAGCCTTTCGGTTTAGACATGACGCTCCACCTCAAATTCAGTAAAGTCTTTAATATGGTAAAGTGGTACCTTGCTAATAAATTAAAGGATATTGGCTATATTACCATGAACCCAGCCTGATCGTCAATGCATCAGGGATGCGTTCTGCTTATGTATCGTTCTCAGTTGTCATCCAGCCTAGCCGCCAAAAAATCCGCTTCACTTCTGGGTATAATTGTAACACAAGAACATGCTGGAGTGGCTTGCTTGTCTATGGATGAACTTTGCTATGTGCATGCGGCATAATAAAAAAAGCCGCCCGGCAGCCGGGCGGCTTTGCTTCATGATGATAGAAAAGAAAAAGGTATGCCTGCTTTGGTTATAGATCAACTGATTTCTTGCTGTCGCCTGCAACGGTGTCTTTTCTCTGCGATGGTGCTTTCGGTGCTTTGGATGATGGCTTCAATGATCGTGGAACGCTGCCAAGCAGCATCCAGGAGCCTGGAATCCACCGGAACACCGTTTGTACCACCAGTGCGCTGACAATGAGCGCAGTTACCATGCCGCCATATATCCAGATGAGATAGTCATCGGTTACCGGATTCAGCTTGAGATCGTACTCCCGATACAGGAACAGCCAAAGAGGATGCACCAGATAGATCGCGAAGGACAGCTCGCCAATACGTGTCAGAACCCTTACGATGAGTTTCCAACCGCTGTTGTACAGCCAGCTGGCCAGCTGCATCAGCACAATCGCGGAGAAAACCGTGTGCAGATTCCACAACAGCTCGTACAACAGGGAATCGTATTTGGCACCGTGCAATCTCTGATTGTACCAAATCTGCACATGCGTTAGCGCCATCGCGAGCCAGCCGGCCCATAACACGATCGTACCTGCTCTTTGACCTGAAGTTTGCTTTTTCCAGGATGATGTTAGCCAGCCCTTGAACTTGTCATAATTCATCGCCAGATAAGCACCCAGCATATAGTAGGCTAAATACGAGATGGCCAAGCTTCCTTTAAACGTGTAGTGCAGCTCGTATTTATTCCAAATGATAAAGCCCCATTGCAGCAGGAACCCGATGGGAACCGCCCACCGTACAAGAAACCGTGACGATTTGAACAGCTTAAGGAAAATCGGGAACAGGATATAGAACTGCAAACTGATAAATACAAAATATAAGTGCGTGTAGTTCTGTCCCCGAATTAAACGTTCAAAGAAAATCGGCATCTGTGCCCATAGATCAAATGAGCTGTTGAGCAACCCGTTCTGATACATTCGCACAAAGAAATAGATAATCGAGAACAACACATAAGGCAGCAAAATATACAAGAGCCGCCGTTTGTAGAAGTTTTTGATCAGATCCTTGGTCAGTGGCCGGTCTGCATAGTTATAGAACAGCACAAAACTGCTTAGGAATATAAACGAGGGTGTACCGTATTTAAAGAAAATATTCAAAAAATTAATAATATAATAGAATCGCGAATCAATCGCATCAACCGTTGCAAATGAAGTCGCATGAACGTGAAGCACGCCCAGGATGGCCAGCGCACGATAAATATCGAGCTGCGGGAGCCTTTCCTTTTTGTTCAGCGTTGCACTCATGTCAGGCGTCGCCTCCTTGATTTCAAGTATTTTCATAGAGCCAGTGTTTAAGGATAGGCGGGCAAAAAAGTCCCTCAAGGCTATCATACCCAGGGGACTATGGAATCACTTTGTGTCATGTTATCCTCTACTCATTCTACAATAATTCAGGCAGATTGAGAACCTAACTTGTCACATTACCTCAAATTGACTCACTTTCCGTCGATGTCCTTTTCAGCTCTCGCAATGGATTGCCGCCTACAAAAACACCCGGTGCCACATCTTTATGTACGACAGACCCTGCAGCAACAACCGCTCCATCTCCGATCGTTACGCCAGGCAAAATCGTGGTGTTCGCACCGATGAGCACGTTCTCCCCGATCCGCACTTCACCCAAACGATATTCCTTTATTAAATACTCATGAGCAAGAATCGTTGTATTGTAGCCGATGACCGAATTCTCGCCGATGGATATTTTCTCCGGAAAAAACACATCCACCATGACCATCAATCCAAACGCGGTATGCTTCCCCACCTTCATCCCGAGCATATGGCGGTATATCCAGTTCTTCAAGGGCAGGATAGGACAATAGCGGGCCAACTGGATAAAGATGAAGTTCTTGACGCCCTTGATCGGGCTCACGGTGCGGTAGATTTGCCATAACGCGTTGGGCCCTTCTACAGGATAACGGGTAATCTTTCTGGCCATGCTGCCAAAACTCCTATTCCTCTTGAAGTCCTACGATTTCATACAGGTCTTTCATATCCCTTAAAACATAATCCGGACCATACTCCATCAGCTTCTGCTCACCCTTCAGGGACCAAGCTACAGCGGCGGCCTTCACGCCCGCCGCCTTGGCAGATTGAATGTCAACCGGGCTGTCTCCGATCATCAATGTCGTAGCCGGATTGGCGCCCAGCCGCTCAATCGCCGTCAGAACGGGCTCAGGATGCGGCTTTGGATGCTCGACGTCGTTCACCGTAACAATCGCCGACATGAAACGCTCCAGATCGTACTTTTCCAAAGTCATCATCGTGGAAGGACGGATCTTCGTGGTTACAATTCCCAGCGAAAGCCCGTGACGATGAAGACGCTCCACGACTTCATTTACATGGGGGAACGGTCTCACCATCTCATCATGATGAAGCGTGTTGAAGGAGCGGTAGGCTTTGACAAGCGGACTAACATCCTCGACGCCTCCCGAGAACGCCTGCAGCTGCTGTTCCAGCGTGGTTCCCATATGTGGAATGATCTGCTCCCTGGTTAACGGCCCCGGGGCCTGAGCCTCGAAGACATGCAGAAACGACGAAATAATCAATTCATTCGTATCAATAATGGTTCCGTCCAAATCAAACAGTACGGTTTCGATCATGCTGCAACTACTCCTTTTTGTCCTCCGTATCTGGTTTTATTGCCGGAGTATCTTCTACTGGGGAAGGTTTGACTTCCGTCTCCTGGACTTGGGTTAGAGAGCTTTTGTCAGCCGTCTCTGCTGCCGGTTTGTCCTGCTTAACAGGTGCCTGCGCAGACGACTTCACGGCTTTATTGGTCTGAAGGTCCGCTTCAGGCGTAGGGCCTGCTCCGGTCTTCGTCGACACGATCGGGTCCAAATACCGCACATTGGCGCGACCTGTCACGCGGCGTACAATGATCAGTACGATGCCTCCAATGACAATCAACACGGACAGCAGCTGGGAGATCCTAATATTGCCGTAAGCCGGATCCAGATGGCCCAGTTCAAAGCCCATCCAAGTCATCGGTGCCCATAACGTATTGTTAATGAAGTCGGCAAGTCCGGTGGCTCCTTGGAACGCCAAACTGTCCGTGCGCACCGCTTCAATGAAGAATCGGCCGATGGAATACCAGATGAAATATCCGATGAAAAGTTCGCCTGCGCGCAGGAATTTCTGTCTGCGGAGGATAAGCAGTATGACAATACCCACCAAGTTCCATAAGGATTCATATAAGAAGGTAGGATGATGGAATACGCCTTGTACATTCATTTGATTGACGATGAAATCAGGCAGGTGCAGTTGTCCGCGTAAAAAGGACTCGCTTACAGGACCGCCATAAGCCTCCTGGTTAACGAAGTTCCCCCAGCGTCCAATGATCTGGCCGGCCAACAGGGACGGAGCACAGATGTCAGCAATCCGCCAGAACGAATAGCCTTTGCGGCGAACATAGATCAACGCACAGATAATGGCACCAATAAGGGCACCGAATATGGCAATCCCGCCGTTCCATATTTTGAACACATCCAGGAAGTTGTCTTTATAGTCTTCCCATTTAAAAGCTACATAATAAATACGCGCACCAATGATAGCGGAAGGAACGCCAAGCAGGAGCAAATCCATGAAAAATTCTTGCGGAATGCCAAAACGCTTCCCCTCGCGTATGGCCAGTAACAGGCCCGCCAAAGCACCCAAACCCAGAATCAAGCCATACCAATGAACACGCAGCGATCCGATGGAGAACGCCACCGGATCGATGAGCAATGTTTGCATCTTTTATAACCTCCCTAGTCCTAGTCCAAATCGTCCATATCTTCAGCGATCGTAGCTGTCAGTTTGTTCGTAAACTGCAGTGCAGCATTCAGTCCCATTTGTTTCAATCTGTAGTTCATAGCTGCCACTTCAATAATAACCGCAAGGTTACGTCCTGGACGAACCGGAATGGTGACCAGAGGGATGTCTGTCTCGATAATTCGTGTTGTCTCTTCATCTAACCCCAGACGATCATACTGTTTATCCTGCTGCCAGGCTTCCAATCGAACAACAAGCGTAATCCGTTTATTGTTCCGAACGGCTCCTGCACCGAATAACGTCATCACATTAATAATACCGACTCCGCGAATCTCCAAAAGATGGCGAATGAGCTCCGGCGCAGTTCCGTGAAGCTGAAAATCCGATGTCTGACGTATCTCCACCGCATCGTCCGCAATTAGACGGTGTCCGCGCTTGACGAGCTCCAGTGCCGTCTCGCTTTTCCCGATACCGCTTGAGCCTGTTATCAGCATCCCTACGCCATAAACATCACACAATACCCCGTGGATGGTTGTAGTTGGTGCAAGTTTACGCTCCAGGAAGCTTGTGAATCGGCTTGTCAGAATGGTTGTCGCCATGCTGCTGCGCAGTACAGGCAAACCTCTCTCATTCCCGAGTTCCACCAGTTCTTCCGGCACTTCCAAGGAACGTGTAACCACGATGCAAGGTGTTTCTTCCGTGCACAGGCTGCGCATCCGCTCTTTCCGCTCTTCTGGCTTCAGCATTCCGAAGAAAGCCAACTCCGTGCGCCCCATTAGCTGAACCCGTTCCCGCGGATGGTATTCAAAATAACCGGCCATTTCCAATCCCGGGCGATTCAGATCGTCCGTTGTAATCTGACGTTTCAAGCCTTCCTCACCTGCGATGACCTCCAGCTGAAACTGCTGGACCAGCTCGGATACTTTCACTTTCTTGGCCATGGTCTTACCCCTCTTCTTCCATTGTATGTTGACATCACAACGCAACCGTCACCACGGCTCGTCTTATGATGATATATTTCATGATTCGGTTATGTCCTTCTACAAAACAATGCTTCACATGCCGTACAGCCGTTTGTTACTTAGCATAAAATACGCTTCAACATCCCATGTGATCCATACTTATGTATCCCTTGCTTTGTGCTTATCTTATCGAAAAAAGCCAATGAATGCAATTCTCTTCGACTATTCGCTAGGGACATTCGGCTCATATCGGGGTGAACCGACGCTACAATTACGTACTATAACTTGAATAATATAAATGTAATGTTTTATTACGAAAGGCATTATTAACTCTATTCTTTTTCCGCCTCCGGGTTTACTGTTTTATATAATCTGCTATTCCATTGAATATATCTACTACCTTCCGCGTAAAGCGCCTTACACCTTCTTTAGGGGTGAATACGAATACTACCTTGATTTATGTCTTTTCCTCCTAAAAAAACCGCCCCTTGAGGGGGCGGTTTCCAAGAGATCCCGATTGCTGAAGATTAGTCTTCGAGCAATACGTTCAATTCAGACTCTTTATCAAAGATATGAACTTTGTTCATGTCGAGTGCCAATTTCACATTGTCGCCTTCACGAGTAGTCGAACGTCCGTCTACACGGCCGATAACCGTATCGGTGCCCAAACCGCTCAGGTACAAGAGCATTTCGTGACCAAGGTTCTCGGTTACGTCAACTTTTGCAGTGAAGATTGTGTTCGGAGAAGCTTCCAAGAAGACTGGCTCTTCATGAATATCTTCCGGACGAACACCCATGATTACTTCTTTGCCAATCATGGATTTATTTTTGAGCAATTGTGCTTTACCGCCTGGTACTTGAACGTTCAAGCCCTGGGAAGTGAAGTATACGCCACCGTTTTGCTCGGACAATTTGCCGTTGATGAAGTTCATGGTTGGGGAACCGATGAAACCAGCAACGAACAGGTTGTTCGGATTGTTGTACAGTTGCTCTGGGGAATCCGCTTGTTGAATAATGCCGTCCTGCATAACAACGATACGGTCACCCATCGTCATAGCTTCTGTTTGGTCATGCGTTACATAGATACAAGTGGTTTCAAGACGCTTAACCAGCTTTGTAATTTCGGCACGCATCTGACCGCGGAGTTTCGCATCCAAGTTGGAAAGCGGCTCATCCATCAAGAAGACTTGTGGATCACGGACAATCGCACGACCCAAGGCAACACGCTGACGCTGACCACCGGACAGAGCTTTTGGTTTGCGCTCAAGCAAATGCTCGATATCCAGGATTCTCGCTGCTTCACGTACACGTTTATCGATTTCGTCTTTCTTCACTTTACGGAGTTTCAAACCGAATGCCATGTTCTGATATACATTCATATGTGGATACAAGGCGTAGGATTGGAATACCATCGCGATGTCGCGATCTTTAGGTGCTACATCGTTAACAACGCGGTCGCCAATGTAAAGTTTACCCTCAGAAATTTCCTCAAGACCTGCGATCATACGCAGTGTTGTGGACTTACCGCAACCGGAAGGACCTACCAATACCAAGAATTCTTTATCTTTAATATCCAGATTAACGTCAATTACAGTTGCTTTATCCGCACCTGCATACTTTTTGTAAATATGCTCTAAGCGTACACCAGCCATGTGCATTTGCCCCCTCATATGAATGTTATGAAATCGAATACAATTAATTTATAATCTTATATTACCCCATAGGCACCTGACTTGCTATACACAATCTGCACAAAAAACCTATTTCCTTTTCGTCACTTTATACAATAGAAGCGTTATTTTCACTAAAACCGCATCACTGAAGCTGCGAACATCAAGCCCCGTCTCCTGTTTGATCTTATCCAAGCGGTACAGCAGCGTGTTACGGTGGATATACAGGTGCTTGGCCGTCTCACTCACGTTACAATCCAACTCGAAAAAAGACTCCAGCGTTGACAAGGTCTCACTATCCTCGAATAAATCGGTATGTCCGGCAGCGTACTCTCGCAGGAATTGATTGCGCTGGTACTCGGGAATGCTATAGACCAGACGCTCCAGATGAAGTCCAGTCGACAGATGGATGTGTTCCTTCACCTGGAATGTACGGCCGATGGTCATGGTCTCTCTTAACATGCTAACGGTCTGTGGTAGAGCATGGAGAGCATTAACTGCCGGTATCGCGGAGATATGGAAATCCCCCACCCATTCCGTTGAGATAAGCTCGTAGAGCCCCATACAGAATAAGGAGAGTAAATCCTGATCGCCTTCTGCCGGAGTATCCTCTTTATCATCGGTCGTTATACCGTCCAGCAATTCTTGGTCGGCTAGAATAATCCATTCTTTATCAAGCAGTGGCACCAAAATGATGTCCCCGTCAAAATAGCTTCGCAACAACCGATGCAGCGCCTTATAACTTGGAGTGGGAGCATGCTCACTCTCATGAATAAGAAGAAAGGGAACCATGTCCTCCGTCAAGCTTGTCCGAATCAACAGTTCCTCTGGTAACTCCGCTAGCAGTTCACCGGCCTGCAGGCGTTCCTTTAACCAACCACCCAACTGTTGGGCGCGCCGTTCTTCTTCTACCTTACCGGCATTCTTTGACGTTAACCCTGGCGTCGTATCCTGAAGGCTGGACAATAGCAGAGTTATAAGCCCAATCTCCGACTCCGTCAAAGTACCTTGATCCGCTACGATTACCCGGCGAGGATCCTGTTGATTCACCGGAATCCAAATCTCACCGAGATCCTTGTGTACATAGATGCCTTGAACCCTTCGTGATTTCTGTGAGGTTCCATTACGGTTACTCGATCCCTGGGCTCCTTCCTCATGAACAATCCGATCACCGAATTGCGGTGAGGTCGCCATTGATTTTGTTAACCATGCTGCTTCCTGATCATTCAATGTTTTTAAACCGAGTGAGGTACCCAAGGTCTGCTCTAGTTTCTGAACGATGTGCTCCATCTCCACCATTGATGACTCCACCACTTTATCGTTTTTTCTTATTTTAGCATAACACCCTGTACAAACGACAATGCCTTCTCTCTATATCCACCTATATTGGGGAAAAACAGCTTAAAAACAACACAAAAAGAGCCGTCAACGTTGTTGACGACTCTTCGGATGAGCCATGAAGGACTCGAACCTTCGACACCCTGATTAAAAGTCAGGTGCTCTACCAACTGAGCTAATGGCTCTTATTACTGGTGGAGGATGATGGATTCGAACCACCGAACTCGGACGAGAACAGATTTACAGTCTGCTGCGTTTGGCCACTTCGCTAATCCTCCAGGATATAAAGGTGGCTCGGGACGGAATCGAACCGCCGACACGAGGATTTTCAGTCCTCTGCTCTACCGACTGAGCTACCGAGCCTTACATAAAAATAAAGCACGGATTCCCACTTTAATCTGTGGAAAACCGACCATTTTTATTCCTTAAAATTAATAATGGCGGAACTGACGGGATTCGAACCCGCGATCTCCTGCGTGACAGGCAGGCATGTTAGGCCTCTACACCACAGTTCCACATTATTAAAAATGGTGCCGGCGAGAGGACTTGAACCCCCAACCTACTGATTACAAGTCAGTTGCTCTACCAATTGAGCTACACCGGCATGGTAAGGTGATAAAAATAGTGCATGGTGGAGGCTGAGGGGATCGAACCCCCGACCCTCTGCTTGTAAGGCAGATGCTCTCCCAGCTGAGCTAAGCCTCCAGGTATGTATGGTAGCGGCGGAGGGGATCGAACCCCCGACCTCACGGGTATGAACCGTACGCTCTAGCCAGCTGAGCTACACCGCCATATAAACCTATTTGCGTTCAAGTTATTCAAATGGCGGAGAGAGAGGGATTCGAACCCTCGCACCGCTTACGCAGTCTAACCCCTTAGCAGAGGGTCCCCTTATAGCCACTTGGGTATCTCTCCATCATAACTTGTATGCAGTTACAGAGATTGATTCCCTGAAAACTAGATACGAAACGAAATTTGCAGCACATTGAAATATGTTGGATAAGCCCTCGACCGATTAGTATTGGTCAGCTCCATGCATTGCTGCACTTCCACCTCCAACCTATCTACCTCGTCGTCTTCAAGGGGTCTTACTAGTTGGGAAATCTCATCTTGAGGGGGGCT